>NZ_JAILYM010000010.1 GCF_020179425.1 Novosphingobium percolationis
CGGTGAGCGAACCGTCAATGGGCTGTGGGACCTGATCGGCAGGCTCGTCGATATCTTCCAGCCCGGCGAATGCGCCAACTACTTCACCTCATGCGGATATGACCCGGAATGATCGAAAAACGCTCTAATCGCCACCCAGTGTGGCACCGCGAATTCGCCCTTCAGGTATCCGGTCGAAAACAGCAGCACGGTGATCACGCCCATCGTCTTCTGCGCATCGTTCAACCCATGGCTGATCGAATAGGCGGCCGAGGACATCAGGTGCAGTGAGCGGAAGCTGCGTTCGGCGGTCTTGTTGCGCGCGCGGGCGAAGAGCCAACTCGACATCAGCATGATCAGCATTGAAAGAGCCATGCCCAGCACCGGCGAGAGCACGATCGCGACCAGCGTCTTGTTGAGGCCGGTCCACTGGATGCCGGTGAAGCCTGCATGGGCCACACCCGCCCCGACGATCCCGCCCACCAGGGCATGGCTGGAGGACGAGGGAATGCCCTTGAGCCAGGTCACCACGTTCCAGAACATCGCGCCGGCCAGTGCGCCGAACACAACCGCCGGTGTCACCAGATCCTTGTCAATCAGGCCCTTGCCGATCGTTTCGGCCACCTTGTGCAGGCTCGGGAACAGGATAGTCAGGAAATAGGCGGCAAAGTTGAACCCGGCGGCGAACAGCACCGCCGGCACCGGCTTCAGCAGCTTGGTCGAAACCACCGTGGCGATCGAATTGGCCGCGTCGTGCAACCCGTTGAGGAAATCGAACGCGAGCGCCACCAGCACCAGCCCGGCGAGCAGGGGAAAGGCGATCTCGTGCATCAGGCGTGGTCGATCACGATGCCGTCAATCTCGTTGGCCACATCCTCGAAGGCGTCAACGATCTGTTCGAGGTGTTTGTAGACTTCGCGCGCGACGATGAACTTGATCGTCGCCTTCTCGCCATGTTCCTTGAACGCGCGCTTCAGGCCCTGGCGGTGGATGTCATCGGCGTGGTTCTCCATGCGGACAAGGCGCTCGGTAAGCTCGTGCAGGCGCGTGCCGTTGCGGCCTACGTCGCGCAGCAGCGGCATGGCTTCAGCGACGAGCCGCGCGGCATCGATGATGATCGCCGCCATGTCCTTCATCTCCTGCTCGAACTCGCGCACTTCGTACAGGTCCACAGCCTGCACGGCGGCTTGCATTTCGTCGATGGCGTCGTCCATCGAACCGATCAGGCTGGTAATCGCGCTGCGGTCGAAAGGGGTCAGGAACGTCTCGCGCACGGTGCGCAGCGTTTCGCGGATGATCTGGTCGCCGTCGTTCTCGCGCTCGATCACCTCGCGGATGTGGTCGGCGGGGTTGCCCGTACCTTGCAGCAGCCTCGCCAGCGCGTCCGCGCCCGAAACGATGGTCTGGGCGTGCGCCTCGAACAGTTCGAAGAAATTGCCGGTTTTCGGCAGAAGACGCTGGAACCATGCGGACATCTGGAAAATCCTCGATTTGTGGGCGACCTGCGCCAGCATCCCGGTGCGGCGGGTGGCCGCCTGAAATTCGTTGGGGGCGAAACTGCGCATCAGTTCGCGCAAGTCCGCTTCGTCGACCCTCTCGGCCGCTTCGGCAAGGCTGAACCAGCAACGTTCGCGCTGCCCGGCTTCCTTCCAGGTGGCCAGCTCGTCGGTGACGGCGAGAGGAAACACCTCGACATCGACCATCAGCGACGCGCCGCTGCCCTTGCGTTTGCGATAGCGGTATGTGCCAAGCGGAACCGGGCAGACAAGGCCATGCACACCCGCTTCTTCCTCGGCTTCGATCGCGGCGGCCGCGTGGCTGGTCAGCCCGGCGATCCCGTTGCCTTTGGGCACGACCCACCGCCCGCTCCCGCGCGAGGTGACCAGCAGCACCCGCACGCTGAGGTCGGTGCCGGTCCCGTCGGTGCGATAGGGCAAGGCAGCGATCTGTTGGATGAAGCTTCTCCGGGGAGGCAACAGTCGCAAACGGCGCGCGGAGCGCCCCCGATCGGCTCCGACGATTCGTCCGCAGCCATTGGCGCGGGTACAGGTGGCTGTCAAATTTCCGTCAAAGATCGATGTCTGCGCACTCCTGCCCGGCCCGCAGCGAGCCGGCGGCTCGTTGTATGCCTCGCCAGCGGTGGGATACGACTCCGGTGGCGGCCGACTGCGTGATGCTCGGGCGCGGTTGTTCGAAGACATCAAGGTCGCTTGCCGAATCCTAGCGGCCGAGACACCAATATTGCATCCGCATCGGTAAGTATCCGGGGCAATAATTTCAGTATGGGCGAGAAAAACGGGTTCCCTGCACAGGGTGGGCTGCTAGCAAAAGAGGTGAGGCCTGCAGACGGGGCGGGAGACTGGGGACACGATGACGAATTTCAACGGACCGATGGCGACGACATCTACGATGGTGGCGACGGTGCCGTGGTGGTGCATGGATTGGGCGGCAATGACACGTTGAGCGGAGGCACATCGACCCGCCAGATCTACGGCGATGCGGGCAATGATATCCTGACCGGCGGTGGGGTCTACACCGGGCTCATTGACGGCGGCACGGGTGATGACGTGATCCGCGCCGGATACATGACGCAGGTCATCGGCGGGGCCGGCAACGACCGGCTCGATGGCGGCGCGGGCAACGATACCTTGACCGGCGGTGATGGCGCCGACGTCCTGCTCGGGCGGGACGGGGCCGACACGGTGGATGGCGGCGCGGGCAATGACAGCCTCGACGGCGGGACCGGGGCTGACACGCTGAGCGGCGGCGCGGGCGACGACAGCTACCAGGTCGACGATGCCGGCGACGTCATCAAGGAGAACCCGGGCGAGGGGCAGGACACGGTGGCCGCCAGCCTGGACTGGACGCTGAGCGCCAACGTGGAGAACCTGCGGCTCATGAGCAGCGCGATCAGTGCGACGGGTAACGCGCTCGCCAACCGCATCGAGGGCAATGCCGCCAACAACGTGATCGACGGTGGCGCAGGGGACGATACGCTTGTCGGCGGTCTTGGCGACGACATCTACCGGATCCGCTCGGGCGAGGGCCAGGACACCATCGTCGAAAAGGCTGGCGAGGGCGCGAACGACGTTGTCCAGACCACGCTGTCGCTGTCGCTGTCGCTGACGTTGCCGACGAACGTCGAGGTCGGCGTCGCGGCAGGGACGGCGGTCGTGGCCTTGACCGGCAACACGCTCGACAACACGCTCGCGGGCAACAGCGCCGGCAACACCTTGTCAGGCGGCGACGGGCGTGATGTCCTGTTCGGCCTTGGTGGCAGCGACACCCTGCGCGGCGATGGTGGCGACGACCTGATCTACGGCGGGGACGGCAACGATACCCTGACCGGAGGCACCGGCGCCGATCTTTTCGTCATATCGAAGGGTGCAGGCGAAGGAATCGACCAGATCACGGACTTCGTGTCCGGGACCGACCAGATCGTCGTCCTGAACGATTACGCGTCGGGAGCACTGACGGCGGATGGCTTCGTCATCGGGACCAGCGCTCGCGACAACAACGATATCGCGATCTACGACAAGGCGAGCGGCAAGCTCTATGTCGATTACGACGCCAATGGTGCAGGGCAGAAGGTGCTGCTGGCGCAATTCGTGCCCAACACCGTGTTGGCGGCGAGCGACATCCTGCTGGATTTCGCATCCGCGTTTCCTTTGCCGGGGAGCGCGAGCGACCTGATCATCTGACGATGGACCACGGCTGGGGGCGGTTGACGCCGCCCCCAGCCGCACGCTGGATTCTGGTGTGCAGCTTGCGATGCGGACGGCCAACAGAGCGCCGGGAACGGCGGACAGGGCGATGCGGCTGCAATGTCGCCGAGGGTTCCGAGATCGCGAATCTGGGCCGCTATCGCCGGGCCGACCTGCGCAACATGGTTCGGATGGATGACGGCTGACGGACCGCGCTGGGTGCCATGCCGCCCGCGCTGCGCGGGCGGTCCTGATTGAGGCACGGACAGGCAGTCGCCGAAAGCAAAAATGGTGGGCTGGTGTGGGGGCGCTGAAGGCGTCTTCCCGCAAATACCCATTTTCAACACCTTAGAGGTGGAAAATGGCTCCCCCTATAATCCACATTGCGAACTTTTTTAGGATTCCAACGATGGAAGCTAGAAAACTGGTCACGCGTTACCGTGCCGCGTTCAAGAACGCGGCTTGAGCTATATAAGACGACCAATACGGCCTTAACCGTCCCACATGGCGCAGGATAACTTGCCATTTCCCCTTTTGGAGTAGCTGTTGTCTTGCGTGTGGAGGCAATAAATCAGCATTTAATTCAGATCGTGGCACGAGATCCAGCGGTTCATCGCTCGCAAAAGCGTGTGGCTCAGCTCTCTCTCGGTTCGATCTGAAGTGGTGATGACCCAGGATTTTGATCGCCGCAATGGGTAGGGCATTGAAGTGCCGTTTACGCGTCAACGCGGACAAAAGGGCACAAATCTGCCCTTTCTGCACCTCGTCGATCCATGTCAGGATCGTGAACTTGAAGGTGCTGCCCAGCTATCCGAGCTTTTACAGCAGCAGCACCAGGTTCTGCGTTCCGGTGTCACATGGCTTGTTCGTAAGGTGAGAATCGCATGCGTGCTGCGCTGCTCAACCACTGACCCCAGCAGTTCAAGCAACCGACTGTGATGCAAGATCCTTTTCAGCGTCCCGCTTGGCGGTCGCTGCCTTGCGTTCGGAATAACGATCTACGAGCTGGTCAGCATGGCCACGCGTCAATACGGTGAACCGGACCAGTTCCTCCATCACATCGGCGATCCGGTCATAATAGCTCGAGGGCTTCATGCGCCCGGCTTCGTCGAACTCCTTGAAGGCCATGGCGACGCTCGACTGGTTGGGAATCGTGAACATCCGCATCCATCGACCAAGCAGACGCAGCGTGTTGACCGCGTTGAACGATTGCGATCCGCCCGACACCTGCATCACCGCGAGCGTCCGCCCTTGTGTGGGCCTCATGCCGCCGAACTCCAGTGGAAGATGGTCGATCTGGGCCTTCATGATGCCGGTGATCTGGCCGTGGCGTTCGGGGCTGCACCACACCTGGCCTTCCGACCACAGGGCATGCTCGCGCAACTCGTGGACGGCGGGGTGGTCATCGGCCTTCACCTGATCGGGCAATGGCAAATCGCTTGGATCGAATATCCGGACTTCGGCTCCGAACAGGATCAGCAACCGCGCCGCTTCTTCGACAGCAAGCCGGCTGAACGACCGCTCCCGGAGTGAGCCATAAAGAAGCAGGATCCGGGGTGGGTGCTCGAGCGAGCCGAGCCCCGTCGCGAAATCGGGGCGAATCACGTCGCGATCGAGCGCCGGCATGAAATCGGGGTCGGCAAGGATACGAAGACGTGACATCAGGCAATCCGCTTGGAAAGAAAGGCGGCGCTCGCCGGGCAGAGCGACCGAAACTCGGCCGATCCGGTTACGGCGTCGGGCGCATCGGCACGGCTGGCCGTGACATAGCCAGGCACGATCATGCCGGCACGCGCTCCTCGTACCAGGGCCGGGTCGCCTTCACGATCTTCACCACCGACAGCATGACCGGAACCTCAACCAGCACGCCGACCACGGTCGCCAGCGCTGCGCCCGAGTTGAGCCCGAACAGGCTGATCGCGGCAGCAACCGCCAGTTCGAAGAAGTTGGATGCGCCGATCAGCGCGGCGGGCGCGGCCACACACCAGGCGACACCGAACCGGCGGCTGAGCCAATAGGCCAATCCCGCGTTGAAATAGACCTGGATGAGGATCGGCACCGCGATCAGCGCAATGACGAGCGGATGGGCAATGATTGCCTGACCCTGGAAGCCGAACAGCAGGACCAGTGTCGTCAGCAACGCGACCAGCGACATCGGACCTAGTCGCGCCAGCAGTCGGTCGAGTGCTGGCCGCCCGCCCGATGACAGAACCGCGCGGCGGATCAGCTGGGCGACGACCACTGGCACCACAATGTAGAGCAGCACCGAGATCAGCAGCGTGTCCCACGGCACGGTGATCGATGCGACGCCAAGCAGCAGGGCGACCAGCGGTGCGAAGGCGAACACCATGATGACGTCGTTCAGCGCAACCTGGCTCAGCGTATAGGTGGGCTCGCCGTCACAAAGGTTTGACCAGACGAACACCATCGCGGTGCAGGGTGCGGCCGCCAGCAGGATCAGCCCGGCGATATAGGAATTGACGTCGGCGGCCGGCAACAGCGGGCGAAACAGCCAGCCGAGGAACAGCGTGCCGAGCAGCGCCATCGAAAAGGGCTTCACCGCCCAGTTGATGAACAGCGTCACCCCGACACCCTTCCAGTGCTGCTTGACCGAGCCCAGCGCGCCAAGATCGATCTTGAGCAGCATGGGGATGATCATCAACCAAATCAGCACGGCGACCACGAGGTTGACCCTGGCGACCTCAGCGGATGCAATGACCGCGAACAGGCCTGGCAGCGCATAGCCGAGCGCGATGCCAACCACGATGCACAGCGCCACCCAGACGCTGAGATAGCGCTCGAACAGGCTGATCGCCGGCCTGACCGGCGCCAATGCTTCAACAGTGGTGGCGTTCATGACGCGACCCGCTGGCCGCTATCATCGACAACGCGCTCCCCGTCCTCCTTCGTGAATGCACCGCGCTGATCGCTTGGCAGCAGGTCGAGTACCTCTTCGGACGGCCGGCACAGCTTCACGCCGAGTGGCGAGACTACGATCGGCCGGTTGATCAGGATCGGATGCTCCATCATCGCATCGATGAGGTGATCGTCGCTAAGCGTCGCATCGCCCAGTCCCAGCTCGACGAAGGGTGTGCCCTTCTCGCGCAGCAGGGCACGCGACGGAATGCCCATCCGATCGAGGAGCGACACCAGCATCGCTCGCGACGGCGGGGTCTTCAGATATTCGACGACATGCGGCTCGATGCCGGCGTTACGGATCATCGCCAGCGTGTTGCGCGAAGTGCCGCACTCGGCATTGTGGTAGATCACGATATCGACGGGCATCAGGCCGCATCCCCGCGGCGGCTGCTCGCACCTTCGCCATGTCCGATCTCGCGGACATGCGCGCGCAGCGCCATGGCGTCGAGCCGATCGAACGGCAAGGCTATGAACAGCTTGATGCGGTTCTCGAGATAGCGGAGCGCCGTGACGAATGCCCGCTCGCGTTCGACAGGCGTGCCCTGGACGTGACTGGGATCCTCGATGCCCCAATGCGCCGTCATTGGATGGCCCGGCCAGATGGGGCAGGTCTCGCCGGCCGCGTCGTCGCAGACCGTGAATACAAAATCCATCACCGGCGCGTCGGCTCCGGAAAACTCCTCCCAACTCTTCGAGCGCAGGCCTTCGGTCGGATAGTCGATCCGCTCCAGCAGTGCGATGGCGTCGGGATTTATCGCGCCCTTGGGATAGCTGCCGGCCGAAAAGGCGCGGAAGCGCCCGTCGCCCAGTTTGTTGAGCGCGCTCTCGGCCAGGATCGAGCGGGCCGAGTTGCCGGTGCATAGAAACAGGACATTGAAGATGCGATCGGACATGATGGCCTCCATCAGCAGCAGGGGATGAGTTCGGCGATCAGCGGCTCGCACAACTCCGCCTTGCCGCCGCAGCAATCCTTGACGAGAAACAGGGTGAGCACCTTCAGTTGATCGAGGTCGGCGCGGTAGTTGATGATCCGGCTGCGTCGTTCCGCGTGGATCAGTCCGGCACGCGCGAGCGTCGCCAGATGGACCGACATGGTGTTCTGGGGAACGTCTAGCTGTCGCGCGATCTCACCTGCGGCGAGCCCGTCGGGCTCATGTCGTACAAGAAGACGAAAGGCATCCAGCCTCGTTGTCTGGGCAAGCGCTCCCAGCGCCAAGATTGCAGATATAGATTCCATATATCCGCTATAATAGATATATGGTGAGAGCGCCAGCCCCATGTGAATCCGATTTCCACTCGATCACTATGGCGGCGCACCTATCTATAGGATAGGGGGGTATGCTATGGGACATTTGACCGAAGGCAATGATGAACTCGTGAAGCGGGTGCGCCGCATCGCGGGTCAGGTCACCGCAATTGAGAAAGCGCTGGCGGCAGGGACGGACTGCACGACGACGCTGCATCTGGTCGCAGCGACCCGCGGTGCCATCAATGGCCTCATGGACGTGATTATCGAGGAGCATGTCCGGGCGCATGTGGCGCATCCCGATCTTCCGGCCGAGGAGCGCGCCGCAGGGGCGGAAGAACTGATCGCGGTCATACGCCGCTACGCAAAATGAGGCTGAGATATTGACGACGTCCCGCGACATTGACGCCTTTACGCACGACCATGTGTATCTGGGGGCCTCTCACGACGAGAACGCCCGCCGGACGTTGTGGGTTGTGGTGCTGACGGCTGTGATGATGATCGGCGAGATCTTCGCCGGCTATGTCACAGGCTCGATGGCGCTCCTAGCCGACGGTTTTCATATGGCGACCCACGCCGGGGCGCTGAGTGTCGCAGCGATTGCCTATGCCTATGCCAAGCGGCATGCATCCAATGGGCGGTTCAGCTTCGGAACCGGAAAGGTCGGCGACCTGGCAGGCTTCGCTTCGGCGCTCGTTCTAGGCCTTATTGCCTTGGGAATCGGGGTCGAATCGATCCTGCGGCTGTTCGAACCCATCAAGGTCGCGTTTGGCGAAGCAACGGTGATTGCGGTCATTGGGCTCGGCGTGAACATCGTCAGCGCATTTCTGCTGTCGGGTAGCCACCATCATCATGGTCATGACGATCACGCCCATGACCATGATGCCCATGGCGGCGACAATAACCTCCGCTCAGCCTATATGCACGTCCTCGCCGACGCTCTCACCTCGGTGTTGGCGATCACGGCTCTTCTGGCAGGGCGCTATCTGGGCTGGGTATGGATGGACCCTGTCATGGGAATCGTCGGGGCAGTGGTGATCGCCCGCTGGTCCTGGAGCTTGATGCGCGATACCGCCGCAGTCCTCCTCGATACGACCGACAATCATGTGGCCGAGGAAATACAGGATCTCGTCGAAGGCCCCGGAGATGCGCGCATTTCCGATCTCCATGTCTGGCGTGTCGGCCCCGAGGCCCATGCCGCGATCGTCGGCGTTGTCGGCGGCGCGGGAATCGATGCGACTATCATCCGTGACCGTCTCGTCCCCGTCCATGAACTGAAGCATCTGACGGTCGAGTGCCATTGAAAGCGCGCACGCATGAAGTCTCCGTGCATCGACTTGTGCGCGTTTGACGGTTCGACCGGCTGGTGCCGGGGGTGCGGCAGGTCCAAACCCGAATGCAGGACATGGAAGAAGGCGCAGCCGCAACAACAACGCAAGATCGCTGCCGACCTTCCGCGCCGGCTTGCGAAGCTGGCAGGCCGCAAACTGCACAAGTGAAATCAGCGGCGCGGCGGCTTGCACGCGCCCCTGACGATCTACCGACCCGCCAGATAGGCTCAGGACGCCAGACGCGTCAGTATCGGACATTCAGGCCGCTCATTTCCGTGACAGCTCTTCGCCAAATCCAGCAGCGCTTCACGCATCGCATTGAGCGCATCCGCCTTTCGGCCAAGATCCGCCGCGCGAGATTCTGCCAGCGCCCTGACCTCCGAACTGGCGCGATCACGATCGGACCACAGATCAAGCAGCTTTCGGATTTCCTCGATCGGAAAGCCGAGATCGCGGGCATTGGCTATGAAGCGAAGGCGATGGACGTCCGCGTCGCTATAATCGCGATAGCCACTGTCTCGCCGCGCCGCCGACGGGATCAGGCCGATCTTCTCATAGTGGCGGATCATCCGTTGCGAGACCCCGCTCGCGGCCGACGCACCGCCGATGTTCACAGTGTCACCCGATTGAGGCGCAGCGCGTTGGTGACCACGCTGACCGACGACAGCGCCATCGCCGCCGCCGCGATGATCGGCGAGAGCAGGATGCCGAAGATCGGGTAGAGCAGGCCCGCCGCGATCGGGACCCCGGCAGCGTTGTAGATGAAGGCGAAGAACAGGTTCTGGCGGATATTGGACATGGTCGCCTCGCTCAGCCGGCGCGCACGCACGATACCGCCTAGATCACCCTTCAGCAGCGTCACGCCAGCGCTTTCGATCGCGACATCGGTGCCGGAGCCCATTGCGATGCCGACATCGGCGGCGGCGAGCGCCGGCGCATCGTTGACCCCGTCGCCTGCCATGGCGACGATGCGGCCCTCGCCCTTCAATCGGACGACCACCGCGCTCTTCTGATCCGGCAGCACTTCGGCTTCGACCTCGTCGATCCCGAGCTTGCGTCCGACCGCTTCGGCCGTGGTGCGATTGTCGCCGGTCAGCATCACGACCCTTATACCCTCCTTGCGAAGCGCCGCGATGGCCTCGGCCGTCGTCGCCTTGATCGCATCGGCAATGGCCAGAATCCCGGCCGCCTGCTTGTCGATGCCGATGAAAATGGCGGTCGCGCCATCCTGACGCAGTTCGTCGGCCTGTAGCTCAAGAGCGCTGACATCGATCCCGCTTTCAGACAGGAAGCGAGCATTGCCCAGGGTGATGCGCTTGCCATCGACCGTGCCGAACGCGCCCTTGCCGGTTGGCGAATCGAAGTCAGTGACTTCGGGAAGTGCGATTCCCCTGTCCTTGGCGGCGGCGACCACGGCGAGAGCGAGCGGATGTTCGGACGCTCGCTCGACGCCTGCTGCGAGCCGCAGCAGGTCGCTCTCCTCATGGCCAGGGGCGGAGACGATGCGGGTGACCGAGGGGCGCCCTTCGGTCAACGTCCCGGTCTTGTCGACGACGAGCGTGTCGACCTTCTCCATCCGCTCCAATGCTTCGGCATTCTTGATGAGGACGCCGAGCCCCGCGCCCCGACCGATGCCGACCATGATCGACATCGGCGTCGCCAGCCCCAAGGCGCAGGGGCAGGCGATGATGAGGACGGCGACGGCGGCGATCAGGCCATGGGCCAGGCGCGGCTCCGGCCCCCAGAGACCCCACACGCCAAAGGCGATGACCGCGACGAGCAGGACGGCGGGCACGAACCATCCCGCGACCTGGTCAGCCAGGCGCTGGATCGGCGCCCGCGAGCGCTGCGCGTCCGCCACCATCTGGACGATGCGCGCCAGCATCGTGTCGCGGCCCACCTTCTCGGCGCGGATGACGAGCGCGCCGCTCTGGTTGATCGTTCCGCCGATGACAGCGTCGCCGAGCGCCTTCGTGACCGGCATCGACTCGCCCGTCACCATCGACTCATCGAGCGAGGATCGGCCCTCCTCGACCTCGCCATCGACCGGCACTTTTTCGCCCGGTCGAACACGGAGCCGATCGCCAACGGCGACCTGGTCGAGCGACACCTCCTCGTCACTCCCGTTGGCGCCAATGCGGCGCGCGGTCTTGGGCGCAAGGTTGAGCAGCGCCTTGATGGCGCCCGAGGTTCGCTCGCGGGCACGCAACTCGAGGACTTGTCCCAGCAGGACCAGGACAGTGATGACGGCGGCGGCCTCGAAATAGACCGCGACAGAGCCATCGGCCGCTCGGAACGCGGCGGGGAAAATGCCGGGAGCAACGGTTGCAACGACGCTATAGGCCCAGGCTACACCGGTGCCCATGGCGATCAGCGTGAACATATTGAGCTTGCGCGTGCGAACCGAAATCCACCCGCGCTCGAAGAAGGGAAACCCTGCCCACAGCACAACCGGGGTCGCCAGCGCCAACTGGACCCAAGCCGAGGCTGCTGGCGACAGCAGATGGTGGAGCGCGGGGAAGAGGTGGCCGCCCATTTCGAGCGCGAACACGGGAAGGGTCAGCACAAGGCCGATCCAGAAACGACGGGTCATATCGACGAGTTCGGCACTCGGCGCTGTATCTGCAGTGACCATTTCGGGTTCAAGCGCCATGCCGCATATGGGGCAGGCGCCAGGATGGTCCTGTCGGACTTCCGGGTGCATGGGACAGGTCCAGATGGCGCCCTCGGCCACTGCTTCCTGCCCGGTCGAGCGATCGTTCAGATAGCGGTCCGGATCGGCAACAAATTTGGACCGGCAACCCGCGCTGCAGAAATGATAGTCATGGCCGGCATGGGTGGCGTGATGGGGTGTAGCCCCTGGATCTACCGTCATCCCGCAAACCGGATCGATTACCGTTGCAGCGCCCTTGTCCTTGCCGCCCGCGCAGCAGCTATGGGCGTGAGCATGGCTCGTTGCTTTGGACTCGGGCACAGCACGTCTCCTTGTTGACGTTGCCTATCTGGGGTCTGACATCATGTCAGGGTCAAGGGCGGATCGATAATTTTGTGAACGACGTGCATCGTTTGCCAGGGCGAACATCGCTCTCTCACATTCCCGAAGCCGGTGGCGCCAGCAGCCCGAGCCAGGCGACCAGTACGAGGATCACGATTACACAGCCGCTTTCGACCAGAAGACTCCGCCGCAGCGACCGGACAGCAGAGCGGCCGTCACCCTCTTCCAACGCCGTTGCGAGCGCCGGGGTCAGGAAGAAGCGGTTGGCGGCCGCCAGCAGCAGCATCACGCCGAAAAGCAGCAATTTTGCCAGAAGCAGCACGCCATAGAGGCTCGTGAAAAGCGCGCCCAGCTTTGAAGGACCGATCAAAATCCAACTGTTTATCAGGCCCGAGAGGATCAGCAGGCCGACCACGATGGAGCCTACCCTTGCAAAGCCGTCCAATGCCCGGTGCGAAAGATGGATATGTTCCCTGGCCATGCGCGCCGCGGGTCGAAAAATGAGAAGGCACAGGGCACACAGCGCCCCGATCCATATCCCGGCGGCGAGAAGATGGATGATGTCAGCGCCCAGGTGAAACAAGCCAAGCGCGCCTTCGTCCGCCGCCCCGTGACCTGTCCATGCCAGTGTCGCAAGGGCTGTCGCCGCTGTGGTCGACAGCGCGGCCAAAGCGAAGCTCGGACGTCGCCATCCCACGATCGAAAAATAGAGCACCAGCAAGAGCGCGGCGATACGCACCTGCCAGACGGTGCCGGTGGTCGTTTCCGCGATGACCATGTTGACCGTAGCCCGGTCGATTTCACCGATCGGGACGCCCCCCATGGATGCCGCCAGCACCATCATGCCCAATATCGACAATCCGATGCCGACCAAGGCGATGGTAGCAAGGGCGGGGCGGAAGCGCAGGACCGAGCCGGATTTACGCTCGGCCCCGCGCAACGTATAGAGCCCGAACATCGGCAGCCCAAAGAGCAGCATGAGGTCAAGATAAAGGCCCAGCCTGACGGCAATCGCCACCAAGTCCGGCACGATCTTACTTCACCTTGAACGTGTAGGCGCCCTCGATTCGATGCGTGTCAGTGGACACGACATGATAGTCCACCTTGTATGTGCCGGCCGACAGTGGCTTCGCAAACGTCGCGACGAGCGTCTTGCCGTCAGGCGCGAGCGTGGCCTTGACGCCATTGATCTTCATCGGTCCCATCTTCATGCCGGGCATCTCCGTCATCGTCAGGTCGATACCGGAAAATTGTGCGACGAGCGCTTCGGTAAAGACGAGCTGGATCTTCGTGGGGACCGCTACCACCGCATCGGCAGCGGGCAGGGCGGTCGCCAACCTCGGGTGCGCCTGCGCGGCAACCGTCACGAAGGTCGAGGCAGCCAAGGCGGCCGCAAAAACTGTCTTACGAAACATCGATTTCTCCATGGTCGGCGTGCTGCCGACACAGCCAATTACGCACGGCGGCGCGCGACCCCTCATCAATGCGGCCATATTTCTTCGGCGCGGGCTCCAATGACTGCACGGCAGCCCGCCCCGCATCTATGATTTTCGCGTCTCTTGAGGGGTCGAGGCACCGCGCGCGTATGATGAAGTGGATGGGTGCGAAAATCACCGATCACCCATGGGCTTTTGCTGGGGGAGGACGCGATGACTGATTCAAGGGCAACAGGGTTCCGACGGCATTTGCCGAGTGGCCCATTCATTGCCTTGGCGGCGCTCGCAGTCGCGGCGATCGGTGGCGCGGTGGTGTATGTCGGAGCCTATGACATTGGTGCCGACGCGCCGCATAGCCAACCTGTTTATTGGATGATCTCGCAATTTCGGGACCGCTCGATTGCTGTCCGGTCACGTAACATCGTCGTTCCTGCGAACCTCATGGATGTGAAGCGTCTCCAAAGCGGAGCAGGGCTCTACACGGAGATGTGCAGCGGCTGCCATCTCGCACCGGGTTTGGATAAGAGCGAGATAAGCCAGGGTCTGTATCCGAGGGCGCCGGAACTCTTTCGCGAGCCGCAAAGGCCGGCGCAGCAACAGTTTTGGATCATCAAGCACGGCGTCAAGCTCACGGCCATGCCGGCATGGGGCAAGACGCATAGCGATGAACTGATCTGGGATATGGTGGCCTTTATCCGGCAATTGCCGAATATGTCGGCCGCGCAATATCAAGCCGCTATCGCGAGTGCGCCCGAGGACCATGATGCAATGATGAAAGACATGCCCGGCATGGCGAAGAAGACGCACTAGATCAGGGCGCAAGACCACGGCGCACATGCTCATCAGCTCGCGAAGGCCCAGGGGGGCACCAATTCGCAGGGTGCCGCTGCGCGGCGAATGATAGGGTATGATTGCCGAGCTTCGAAGGACGAGACGGAACGATTGGAAATATGTGATGAATACAGACCTTGATGAGCTCTTGAGCCGTCTACGCACCGACGCCGTTCATCCCGGGCTTGCTGGCCTTGAGGGCGCTGTATTGCGGCGCATCGCGGCACGCCCGCAAGTTTCTACCGGCCAACAGTTGAGACTGGGCATGGTCGCGGCGTTTGGCGCGGTGTTGCTCGGTGTTGCCAGCAACAGCCTTACCACCCCCGCGGAAGCTTCCATTACGCTATCGCCCTTTGGCCCCTCCAATCCCCTTGCGCCGTCAACGTTGCTGGCAGGGCCGCGATGAAACCCAGGCTGCTTCTGTTGATCGCACTTGTCGCCTTCTTTGCGGCGATCGCCGGCGTGTTTCTGGGACGCCATTTCTTCCCGCAGCCAGCGGCTGCCGGTGTCGAGCTGCATGACGTATTGCACAGCAAGCTCGATCTGGATGATCATCAGAAGCGTCAGATCGATCTCCTCGAACAGCGTTTTGCCGTGCGCCGCCGGGCACTAGAGCTTGAGCTGAAGGCCGATAATGCGCGTCTCGCCGACGCAATCGAAGCCGAGCATGGTAACGGTCCGCAGGTTACCGCGGCCGTCGATAAGTCGCATCAGGCGATGGGTGAACTGCAAAAGGAAACGCTCGGCCATATCTTCGCCATGCGGCAGGTCCTTCGCCCGGATCAGGCCAGGACCTTCGACCAAGCGGTGGTCCATGCGCTCACCGACGATGTGCGGTGAGCCTCGATTTCAAGGCGTGTTCGGACGGTGAACTGGCGGCGCTGACCCTGGGCGGGCGGCAAGCGGCATTCGCCGAAATAATGCTCCGCCATCAAGCCCCGATTTTTCGGCTGGTGCGTGGGCTGGTTGGCAATGCCGAAGAAGCGCTCGATCTTACCCAGGACTGTTTCGTGTCGGCCTTTGGTCATTTGCGGAAATATGACGGGGATCGCCCGCTGCGCGCCTGGCTTTCGCGGATTGCGATAAACAAATGTCGCGATTGGCGACGGCGGCAAAAAGTGCGGCAGTTTTTCACCCTTGCCAGCGCGACACCCGAACAGAACTGGGAAAACATTCCGGACGATAGCCCTTCCGCGCATGATGACGCGGCAGGGAAGCTGGAACTGAAGCGCTTGAACTTGGCGCTTGCCGGCCTCTCGGCACCGCTACGAGAAGTGCTTTTGCTGCGGACTGTCGAGGGAATGACACAGGCGGAAACCGCGACGGTTCTCTCGATCAGCGGCAAGGCTGTCGAAACTCGATTGTACCGGGCGCGGACGCGACTTGCGGAAATTTTGGCAGAACGATGAGGGATCGGCCTTCGTCGTGCGTAAGGCTTGAGAGAGTGCCGCGGATAAGGAGGCCCCGAGTCCGGTCCGCCGATTGAAACAAGGGAGATTCCATGAGTCCGGTATTGACTCGCCGCGATTTGATCCGCGGCGCCACGCTCGCCGGAGGCGGCCTGGCCATTTCTGCCTGGATGCCGGCCTGGGCTCAGCCAGTCTCCGCAGGCATCGTCAAACCGCTCCCCACGGTTTCGGGCAACGACATAGCTCTGAAAATCGCCGAGCAGGCGATGGTGATCGATGGCCGGAAAATGCGGGCCATTGGCATCAACGGAACCGTCCCGGCGCCCCTCATCCGGTTACGCGAGGGGCAGAGCGTTCGTCTTCATGTAACCAACGATCTTGACGAGGACAGCTCAATCCATTGGCACGGCGTGCTTGTCCCGCCGCAATTTGATGGCGTGCCGGGTGTCTCCTTCCCGGGCATTCGGCCCAAATCGACGTTCGTATATGAGTTCCCCGTCATTCAGAACGGCACCTATTGGTATCACAGCCATTCGGGTCTTCAGGAGCAGCTTGGCCACTATGGCCCGATCGTGATCGACCCTGCCGGTGTCGATCCGGTCCAATATGACCGCGAGCATGTCATCGTGCTGGCCGACCACAGCGAGATTTCCCCAGAAGCGATCTTCCGGCGGATGAAAGTGGACCCCGGCCATTTCAACTTCCAGCGCCAGACGCTCGCCGGCCTGCTTGCCAAGCGCGACCAGACGCTGAAGGATCGCCTCGACTGGGGCAAGATGCGGATGGACCCGACCGATATCTCCGACGCCACCGGGCCGGCTTACACCTACATCATCAACGGCTATGGGCCGCGCGACAACTGGACGGCGTTGTTCACGCCGGGCGAGCACATCCGGCTGCGCTTTATCAATGCCTCGGCCATGACGACCTTCAATGTACGGATACCGGGACTTCCGCTTACGGTGGTGCAGGCTGACGGCCAGAATGTCCGACCGGTCAAGGTCGACGAATTCCAGATCGGCGTGGCGGAAACCTACGACGTGATTGTCACCCCGCCCGAGGATCGAGCCTATACGCTGGTCGGCGAAGCCATTGACCGCTCGGGCATGGCGCGCGCCACGCTTGCACCGCGTGCTGGAATGACTGCCGAAGTGCCGCCGCTGCGCGAGCGACCGCTCGCCACGATGAAGGACATGGGCATGGACATGTCCTCGATGCCAGGCATGGAAGGCATGGATATGTCGGGGGGCGGGATGTCTCCGAGGCGGGATGTCGATCCGACGGCGGAAAAGAATCCGTCTGCGAGGCTGGCAACCATGGGGGCCAGCGCGATGGCCAAGGGTTCGGCGCCTGATGCAATGAGCGGTATGGATCATGGCGCCATGGCCGGGATGGACCATTCCAACATGGCAGGCATGGCCGCCGGCGGCAGCGCGATGAGCGGCATGGACCATGGCGCGACGAGCGGGCAGCCGGGCATGGATATGGGCTCCATGGAGATGGGTCCGATGAATATGCGCGACTTCTCCAAAGCGCCGCAGGTCAAGAGGTCGCCTGGCGTACAGACGATCTCGCCCATGCCGATGGATCGTACCGGGGAACCCGGCCAGGGCCTCGAGGATGTCGGCCATAAGGTCCTCGTCTACAAGGATCTCATGGCACTGGATCGCAACCCGGACGTGCGAGCACCAGACCGCAGCCTGGATATTCATCTCACCGGCAACATGGAGCGCTTCATGTGGTCGTTCGACGGCGAGAAGATGTCGGAGGTCCACGAGCCCATCCCGTTCATCGAAGGCGAGAGGGTTCGGATCAATCTGATCAATGACAGCATGATGGGCCACCCGATCCACATTCATGGCCACTTTTTTGAATTGGTTACTGGTCATGGGGATCATGCCCCGCGAAAGCACACGGTCATCGTCCAACCCGGTGGCAAGGTCACTTGGGATTTTACCGCGGATGCGGTCGGCGACTGGGCGTTCCACTGTCACCTTCTCTACCATATGCACGCCGGGATGATGCGCGTCGTGAGTGTCCGTCCGAAAGGAGATGCGGCATGAAACGCACTTTGACGGCACTATTTGCCGGCTCGGCGATGCTCCTCGCCATGCCGGCGATCGGCCAAGCTCAGTCGATGCAGGGCATGGACCATTCCAACATGCCCGGCATGGCGATGCCTGTGAAAAAAACCGCGCCCGCCAAGCCCGCCAAAAAGCCGACGTCAAAGAAGCCGGTCCCTAAGAAGGCAGCGCCGAGGAGAGTGGCCCCCGCAAAGCCGGCGGCCAGCCACAATATGGAGGGCATGGATCATTCGACCATGCCTGGCATGGCGATGCCCCAAGCCGCTCCGGTGGAGGACAAGGGCATGCCGGCAATGGATCACAGCTCCATGCCGGGTATGGACATGCCGTCAGACCATGCCGGCCACGACATGGGCAAGATGCAGGACATGGAAATGACCGGAACCGCCCTTCCGGCCGGAAATGCCCCGGCGCCAAAGCCGCCAATCGAGCACTATGCTGACAGGCAGTTCCCGCCCGCCGAGATGGAACGGTCTCGGATGAAGATGATGCACGAGCAGGGCGGGCAAGCTTTCTATCAAGTGATGTTCAATCTTGCTGAAGTGCAAGTGCGGCAGGGCCGCGACGCCTATCGCTGGGATGGAGAGGCCTGGTTCGGAGGGGACATCAACCGCCTGACAATCAAATCCGAAGGGGAGGGCGTCTTCAGGCAGGGCATTGAAAGCGCCGAGGTCCAGGCGCTCTACAGTCGAGCGATCGGTCCCTATTTCAATTTGCAGGCGGGTATTCGCCATGATTTTCAGCCATCGCCGACACGGACCTATGCCACCATCGGCTTCGAGGGGCTCGCCCCTTACTGGTTTGAGGTGGAGGGTGCCGCTTTCCTGTCGAACAAGGGCGATGTCCTCGGCCGCCTCGAGGGCTATTACGACCAGCGACTGACCCAACGGCTCGTTCTCCAACCTCGTGTCGAATTCAATCTTGCCGCGCAGGACGTCCCTGAAAACCGGATAGGTTCCGGCCTCGTCGATGCAGAATTGGGGCTACGCCTGCGATATGAGATCACAAGGCAGTTCGCGCCGTATGTCGGGGTTTCCTACGAAGCCAAGACGGGGCGGACAGCGGACTATACGCGCGCCGATGGCCAAGATCCAACCACGACGAGCCTCGTTGCAGGCGTGCGCATATGGTTCTGATCCGAATTCGGGATCGATGACTGAACTGACCGGCCCGGACGAATGTCAACATTTCGGCCAACGGGTAGGATGGAAAGCAACAGGGGACGAGTTTGAGCAGGCAAGATCGGTTCGCGCCGCAGATTTTGAGTAAAGGCAAATTTGCGACGCATCGTCCATCGGCGGCCGGGAGCGTGCCGCAGTGAGCCGGCGTATGCGAATTCACTTGTTCGCCAGCCGTCTCCACAAATGGCTGGCGATCATCATCGGCGTGCAATTGCTGCTATGGTTCGCTAGCGGCGCAGTCATGAGCTTGCTGCCAATAGATCGCGTTCATGGCGATCATCTGGTTGATCGCAAGACTGTTCTTGCGCTTCCTGCCAATGCACGGCTCATCCATCCATCGGCCTATTTGACGGCGCTCGGAACGCCTCCACAGTCCGTCACACTCAAAATGCTCGAAGGAAAGCCGGTCGCGGAAGTCCTGACGGCAACGGGCACCCGTCTATTCGACGCCGCGAGCGGCGGTGCGATTCCTCCGATCGATGCGCTTCGCGCCGAGGCCATTGCTCGCAAAGCCTGGCGCGGCACCGGTGCGCCGAGCGCGAAAGTCGAATGGATCGAAAGGGAAGGGCCTGAATATCGTGGCGCCCTGCCAGCGTGGCGCGTGGCCTTCGCAGACCCTGACGCTACCAGGGTCTTCATTGCCGCCGATACGGGACGCATCGCGGCAGTACGGACCGGCACCTGGCGGCTCTATGATTTCTTCTGGGGCCTCCACATCATGGATTGGACCCAACACGAAAACTTCAACACGCCTTGGTTGATCGGTTTCGCGCTGGGGGGCCTGGCGCTTTGGATCGGCGGAGCGTTGCTTCTCTATATGCGTTGGCCGATCAGAAGAAAGCGACGCCAACGGACAACGACATAATGCGACACAGGCGGGGCCTCAAGGAGAAGATCAATGATGAAAAATTCTTATGCCAGCCTTGCCGTGCAAACCATCATCAGTGGCATCATCATGTACTTGGTGATGTTCGTCATGATCGACAGCCTGGGGAGCTTCTATAACAATCTGAACATGCTCTACATGACGCTGATGATGGTCGCGCCGATGGTGGTGCTGATGATTGTTGCAATGTGGCATATGTTTCCATCAAAGGCAGCCAACGTCGCACTACTGGTCGGTTCCCTCGTCATTTTCGCCGGTTCGTTCGCCCTTATTCGGACGCAGACAACGATCGGCGATGCGGCCTTTCTGCGATCCATGATTCCGCACCATTCAGGCGCCATCCTCATGTGTCGCGAAGCGTCGCTGAACGACCCGGAGATCGTCCGTCTTTGCGATCAGATCAAGGAATCCCAACGCCGGGAGATCGATGAAATGAAGGCAATCCTGGCTCGGAAATAAGCCAATGCCGCTATCGGCTGATATTCATGAGGGGTAGTCCGCGCTCGTGCGTAATATCAATACGGGCCGTGACGAGGCGAGGTCGCAGCGAAGGACGATATGAAACTGAAACTTGCATTGTCGTTGATCCTCGCGTCGGCGTCGGCCGCCAGCGCGGCGGCGGGGCCTATCGTTGTCCATCGCGATCCCGGCTGCGGCTGCTGTGCGCAGTGGGCGGCGCAGGTGCGTAAGCAATTCGGGCGCGAGGTGACTATCATTGACGATCGCCAGCGCTCCAGCTTCCAGCGGACCCAGGGCGTTCCTGGGAATGTGTCATCCTGTCATACA
The DNA here is from genome assembly GCF_020179425.1 of Novosphingobium percolationis. Lineage (GTDB taxonomy): Bacteria > Pseudomonadota > Alphaproteobacteria > Sphingomonadales > Sphingomonadaceae > Novosphingobium > Novosphingobium percolationis. Next base: position 20,788 of record NZ_JAILYM010000010.1, read on the forward strand.
GCGATTGTGGACGGGATAGTTTTTGAGGGTCATGTCCCGATAGCCGATATGAAGCGCGTCCTTGCCCAGAAGCCGCGCGGCGTGCGCGGACTTGCGGTCGCGGGAATGCCGATGGGCTCGCCCGGCATGGAAGTTCCGGGGCAACGGGGACAGGCGTTCGACGTCATCGCCTTTGGATCCACCGGCCAGCGTGTCTTTGCGCATCACGGCGGGTGAATTGACAATTGTCCTGGTCATGAAAAGCGACTAAATTGAAACAGCAGTGAAACATGCGCTTCGCCTCTTTCTCCTTCTAGGAGCCGTGATGGGTCTGCTGGGCCAGGGGTTCGCTTATGCGTCCATTCCGCCCGCGGTGCCTGCGCAGATGACGATGTCCGGGAAGGTTGCTTCCGGGATGAGCGAAGACTGCATGAAGATGATGGCGCAGCAACAGCAGCCCGCGCAGAAACCCTGCAAGGGCATGACCCTGGCCTGCATCGCCGCGATGGGCTGCACTGTTCCCATGGCCGTTCGCAATGACACACCGGCGCTTTTGGCGCCCGCAGTAAATGCGACCTTGGCCTTCTGGACGACCACCACCGTCCTGCACGGCAGTGAACTTACTCCCGAACCGGAACCGCCCACTCTCCTTGGCTGATCGAATTCGGCCGTCAGGTTGACAGGATCATTGCGCTGATCGCGCATCGAAACATTCTGTCGATCTGCGGCTGCCACGATGATTTGCCAAAGGATTACAGTCATGAAAAACTGTGTTTTCTATGCCCTGCTGGGCGTAGCCCTTGCCGCGCCTGCCGCCGCATTCGCCGGCCAGCCCGACCACAGCCAACAATCCGGTCATTATGAGTGGAAGTCGGTTCCGCAATATGGCCCGCGCGCCACGGGACCGGCTCAGCGGCGCGTCTGGGTGCCTGATACCGCGAAGATGGCAAGCTGCGACTGCGACATGATGAAGATGAGTGCCGCAGACTGCATGAAGGAGATGCATAGCATGGCATCGCCTTCGTCGGCCCCTTCGGTCGGCTAAGCGCAGGTTCTGGCCGCTTCAGGTCGCATAGACGGCTAGGCCAGCAGTGGCGGCGGGATGCCCCCCATTCCGCCGCCACTGACATGCCTGTCATATTGCGCGATGCTGGCCCGACCCTCCGATCAGGAGTTTTTCATGCGATTGTTTCTTTGCGCGCCGCTGCTCGCGGCAATCCCCGCCGCTGCGTTCGCCGGTCCGCTCACCTTCGAAGCCGCTCTCCAGCGCGCCCGACAAGAAGCGCCGTCGATCAAGGCCAAGGCGCTCGGCGCCGATGCCGCGCGTTCCGCGCGCGGCGCGGCCGGCGCGCTGCCCGATCCGACACTCGGCGTGGGCATCGAGAGCTTCCCGATCTCGGGACCGCTCGCGTTCGAGCCCAGTCAGGACGATTTCACCATGGCGCGGGTCGGGGTATCCCAGGATATTCCCAATCTCGCCAAGCGCCATGCGCAACAGGCGCGCGCCGATAGCGACATCAAGGCGGCCGAGGCCGATACGGCGGTTGAGGCTCGCACGGTCGAGGTCGGCACCGCGCTCGCCTGGATCAACCTGGCCTATGCCGAGCGCAGGTTGGCCGCGCTCGACGACCTACTGTCACGGCTCCAGCGCGTGGTAGGGACCACGACCAGCGCGGTCGCATCAGGCAACGCCCGGCCGGCGCAGACACTTGCCGGACAGCAGGCGGTCGCGGCGCTACAGGATCGCCGGAGCGAACTGGTCTCGAACGTCGCGCGTGCGCGTGCGACATTGACCCGCTGGACGGGCGATCCGGCGCCTGAGATTGCGGGGCCGATCCCCGATTTTGCGGTCGATGCAGTTGCGCTTCGAGCGGGGCTGGATCGGCAACCAACCATCCGGATGATCGATGCCCAATCCGGCCAGGCGGATGCTGATGTTCGAATGGCCGATGCCGGCCGGCGCTCCGACTTCGGTGTCAACCTGGCTTACCAGCGCCGCGATCCCCGCTTCGGCGATTATGTCTCGGCGGGCGTGACGGTCAGTCTGCCCTTCTTCACCCGCAATCGTCAGAACGCCCAGATCGCCGAGGCCCAGGCTAATGCTGGGCGAATACTGGCCCAGCGCGAGGCGGCCCGGCGGGCGCTCGGTGCCGACCTCGAAGCCGATCTTGCCGACCATGTCATGCATCACGAGCAATGGATGCGGGCACAGGGCACGTTGCAACCGCTCGCCGAGCAGCGCGTCAAACTGGAAACCGCCAGTTACGCGGCAGGGCGCGCCAGCCTCGTGGATATCGCAGACGCCTACGCCGCGTTGGTGGACGCGACCCTGACCACCCTCGACCGCGAAGCTTTGGTTGCCGCCGATGGCGCCCGGCTGACTCTCACCTACCGGAGCGAAGAGCGATGAGCCTCATGATATCACCGCGCGCCCGACTGGGTCTTGCCGCCGCAGCGCTCGCCCTTGTCGCCGGTGGCGCAGGCTATGGCATCGCCCATCTCGGCGGACATGAAGGCGCACCCGGACAAACAGCCGATGCCGGCCGCAAACCGCTCTACTGGTATGACCCGATGGTGCCGTCGCAGCACTTCGACAAGCCAGGCAAATCGCCGTTCATGGATATGCAGCTCGTCCCCAAATATGCCGGCGAGGGCGGAAGCGAGGCACCCGGCGTGCGGATCGATCCGGCGACGGCGCAGACGCTGGGGCTCCGCACAGTTGTCGTGCGGCGCGGCGAGCTGGCGAGCAGTCTCACCGCCACCGGCACGATCGATTTCAACCAGCGCGATGTCGCCATCGTCCAGACACGCGCAGGCGGATTTGTCCAACGGGTCTATGCCCGCGCGCCTGGCGACATCATCGGCGCCGGTGCCCCGCTTGCCGACCTGCTGGTGCCGGAATGGGGCGGTGCACAGGCCGAGTTTCTCGCGGTCCGCCGCGCCGGCAACGCGGCGCTGACCCAGGCGGCACGGCAACGGCTCATGCTGCTCGGCATGCCGGCAGGCACGATCGCTTCGGTCGAGCGGACGGGGCGGCCGCACAATGTCATCACGATCTCCACGCCGACCGGGGGGGTGATCAAGACACTGGATGTGCGGGCCGGCATGACAATGGCGGCAGGGCAGACACTCGCCGAGGTCAACGGCCTCGGCACGGTCTGGCTCAATGCCGCGGTGCCCGAGGCGATCGCCGGTCCGCTCAAACCCGGACAGACCGTGCAGGCTACGCTCGCGGCGTTCCCCGGCGAAACCCTGTCAGGCCGTGTTGCGGCGATCCTGCCCGAGACCCAGGCTGACAGTCGAACGCTCACTGTCCGGATCGAACTGCCCAATCGTGGCGGGCGCCTGCGTCCCGGCATGTTCGCGACCGTGTCGTTCGGCGGAGCCACGCAACCGGCGCTGCTGGTGCCGTCCGAAGCGCTGATCCGTACCGGTAAGCGGACATTGGTGATGCTCGCGCTCGACAAGGGGCGTTACCGGCCGGCCGAGGTGCAAACCGGCCGCGAATCCGGTGAAGATACCGAGATCCTCGCAGGCCTCAGCGAAGGCGAGAAGATCGTCGCTTCGGGCCAATTCCTGATCGATTCCGAGGCGAGCCTGTCGGGCCTGCAGGCACGCCCGATCGGCGGGACGAGTTCGGCAACGATAACCAGACCCGCGGCTACCGCGGCGCTCTACGAGACGGTCGGCAAGATCGAGCAGATAACCGCCAATACGATAACACTGAGTCACGAGCCGGTGCCGGCGATCGGCTGGCCGGCGATGACAATGACCTTCCAGCTTCCCGATTCGAAGATCGCGCGCGGCCTCAAGACTGGAGATCGGGTCCGTTTCGGGTTCGATCAACCTCCGGCCGGACCGACGGTGCGCCGCATGGCCAAGGTGGCTGGCCAGTGATCGCCCATCTCATCCGCTGGTCGGTCAGGAACCGCTTCTTCGTCCTGATCGGCGTACTGGCGCTCATTGGCGTGGGCGTCTGGGCGGTGCGATCGACCGCGATCGACGCGCTCCCCGATCTCTCCGATACGCAGGTCATCATCCGCACCAGCTACCCCGGCCAAGCGCCGCAGATCGTCGAGAACCAGGTCACCTATCCGCTCACCACCACCATGTTGTCGGTGCCGGGCGCCAAGACAGTGCGCGGCTATTCCTTCTTCGGCGACAGCTTCGTCTATGTGATCTTCGAGGACGGCACCGATCTCTACTGGGCGCGCAGCCGCGTGCTCGAATATCTCAACCAGGTGCAGGGGCGGCTGCCCGCAAGCGCCCGCAGCGCGCTCGGACCAGACGCCACCGGGGTCGGCTGGGTCTATGAATATGTGCTGGTCGACAAGACCGGCCGGCACGACCTCTCGCAGCTCCGCGGCTTTCAGGACTGGTTCCTGCGCTACGAGCTGAAGACGGTGACCGGCGTCGCCGAGGTCGCCAGCATCGGCGGCATGGTCAAGCAATATCAGGTGCTGCTCGATCCGGTGAAGCTGGCCGCATACGGGATCACCCATCAGCAAGCGGTCCAGGCGATCAGCCAAGCCAATCAGGAAGCGGGCGGCTCGGTACTGGAGATGGCCGAGGCTGAGTATATGGTTCGCGCCTCGGGCTATCTGAAGACGCTCGACGACTTCCGGGCGATCCCGCTCAGGACCGCGGCCGGTGGCGTGCCGGTCCGGCTCGGCGATGTCGCCACGATCCAGATCGGCCCCGAGATGCGGCGCGGCATCGCCGAGCTGAACGGCGAAGGCGAGGTCGCCGGTGGCGTGGTGATCCTGCGTTCGGGCAAGAATGCGCGAGAAACGATCGCCGCGGTCAAGGACAAGCTCACCGATCTCAAGAAGAGCCTGCCACCTGGCGTCGAGGTGGTGACGGTCTATGATCGTTCGCAGCTCATTGATCGCGCAGTCGAGAATCTCACCCACAAGCTCGTCGAGGAGTTCATCGTCGTAGCATTGGTCTGCGGCCTGTTCCTCTGGCATTTCCGCTCGGCGCTGGTCGCGATCCTGACCTTGCCGCTCGGTGTGCTGGCGGCGTTCGTCGTGATGCGGTTCCAGGGGGTGAACGCCAACATCATGTCGCTCGGCGGGATCGCCATCGCGATCGGCGCGATGGTCGATGCGGCGGTCGTGATGATCGAGAATGCCCACAAGAAGATCGAGCGCTGGGAGCAGGATCACCCGGACAAGCATCTCGAGGGCGAGATGCGCTGGATTGTCATCACCGAAGCCGCCGCCGAGGTCGGCCCCGCCCTGTTCTTCAGCCTGCTGATCATCACGCTCTCCTTCATTCCGGTGTTCACGCTCGAAGGACAGGAAGGGCGGCTGTTCGCGCCGCTCGCCTTCACCAAGACCTATGCGATGGCGTCGGCCGCGATCCTGTCGGTGACCCTGGTGCCGGTGCTGATGGGTTTGCTGATCCGCGGGAAGATCCCGCCCGAGCAGTCCAACCCGGTCAACCGCTGGCTCACCAACCTCTACCGGCCAGCGATCGACTGGACGATGCAGCGACCCAAGACGGTACTGCTTATCGCGGCTCTGGTGTTCGCGACCACGGCCTGGCCGCTCACACGCCTCGGTGGTGAGTTCATGCCGAATATGGACGAAGGCGACCTGCTCTACATGCCCTCGGCACTGCCCGGGTTGTCGGCGGCGAAAGCCTCGCAGTTGCTCCAGCAAACCGACCGGCTGATCAAGACCGTGCCCGAGGTCGAAAGCGTGTTCGGCAAGGCCGGCCGTGCAGAGACCGCCACCGATCCGGCACCGCTGGAGATGTTCGAGACCACCATTCAGTTCAAACCCCGCGATCAATGGCGGCCGGGGATGACGCCCGACAAGCTCGTTGAAGAACTGGACCGCACGGTGAAGCTCCCCGGCCTCGCCAATGTCTGGGTGCCGCCGATCCGCAACCGCATCGATATGCTGGCGACCGGCATCAAGAGCCCGATCGGGGTCAAGGTGTCGGGGTCCGATCTCGCCCAGCTCGACCGCATCGCGCATGATGTCGAGACGGTGGCCAAGACCGTGCCCGGCGTCTCTTCCGCGCTCGCCGAGCGGCTGACCGGTGGACGCTATGTCGATGTCGACATCGATCGCGCTGCCGCCGCTCGGTTCGGGCTCAACATCACCGATGTGCAGGCGATCGTCTCGGGTGCGATCGGCGGCGAGACGATCGGCGAAACGGTCGAAGGGCTCGCCCGTTATCCGATCAGCGTGCGCTATCCGCGCGAGGTGCGCGACAGCCTGGAGGGTCTTCGCACGCTGCCGGTCCTGACGCCATCGGGGCAGCAGATCACGCTCGGCACGGTCGCGAACATATCGATCGCCGAGGGGCCGCCCATGCTCAAGACCGAGAATGCGCGGCCCTCGACCTGGGTCTATGTCGATGTGCGCGGACGCGACCTCGCCTCGGTCGTGGGCGACCTGCAACGCGCGGTGGCGAAACAGGTAAAGCTCTCGCCGGGCGTCAGCATCGCCTATTCCGGCCAGTTCGAATATCTCCAGCGCGCGGTCGAGAAACTCAAGCTGGTCGTACCCGCGACGCTGCTGATCATCTTCGTCCTGCTCTACATGATCTTCCGGCGCTTCGACGAAGCGGCGCTGATCATGGGCACACTGCCGTTCGCGCTCACCGGTGGCATCTGGATCCTCTATTTGCTCGGCTTCAACCAGTCGGTCGCGACTGGGGTCGGGTTCATCGCGCTGGCCGGTGTCTCCGCCGAGTTCGGCGTCGTGATGCTGATCTATCTCAAGAACGCGCTGGAGGAGCGGGGCACTGATCCTGATGCCGGGCAGGTCGAAACGGCGGTGCGCGAGGGCGCGCTGCTCCGCGTGCGGCCCAAGGCGATGACGGTCGCCGTGATCCTCGCCGGCCTCCTGCCGATCTTGCTCGGATCGGGCGCCGGGTCCGAGGTCATGAGCCGGATCGCCGCGCCGATGATCGGCGGCATGCTGACCGCGCCGCTGTTGTCGATGTTCGTCCTTCCCGCCGCCTATCTTTTGCTACGGCGGCCGAAGAGCAAGCCCACACCTCAACCTCTTATTTCATGAAGGAGAAAACCATGAACTATACACGACTGACCATCGCCCTCGGCATCGCCGCCTTGACCGCCGCGTGCGGCAAGAAAGCGGAGACGCCCGTTGCAGCCGAAACCAACCAGGCAGCGCCTGCCACCGAAGCCATGAACGGCGACATGGGCAACATGGCGATGGCGCCGACGGCGGTTGCGCCGATCATGGCCAAGGGCCGTGGTACGGTCACCGCGATCGACAAGGCCGCAGGCACGATCACGCTCGACCATGGCCCGATCCCGCAAGCCAAATGGCCGGCTATGACGATGGCATTCAAGGCCGCGCCTGCGATCACGGATAAGGTCAAGGTCGGAGACAAGATCGATTTCGATCTGACGCTGACGGGGAATACCGGCGAGGTGACGGCCGTCAGCAAGCAATAGCCCACGAGTCATTTTCCGCTGTCGCGAAACATCCATCGGCCGCAGTCGGCACAGATCCTCTGTGCTCATCCTGCGGTCGGCGGCCTCTGATCGCCGGTTGTCGGAAATTCGGCTTGACCCTCTAGCTGCTAGAGGGTGCAAACCGCGAACGATTCTTAACAAGAGACTCGTCGATGCGCTCCGGCCACCTTGCTGCCTCCACTGCTGTTGCCGTTCATCGGCCGTTCTCGATGCGATGGCTCATCCTGATCCTCGCGGCGCTCACGCTGTCGCTGCCCGCAAGCGCGTCGGCCAGCGATGCCGAAGTGCAAACGACCTGGCGCCTGCTCGACTATGTCGCGGTCGACTATTCAGGGGCGGTTTCAGACGGCAGGGTGACCAGCACTGCCGAATATGCCGAGATGACCGAATTTGCCGGGCAGGTTGAAGCCAGGATCCGGGCACTGGCTCCAACTTCGGCCAAGGCGGATCTGCTTCGCCGGTCGGGGACGTTGCGCAATGCGATCGCCGCCAAGGCGCCGCCGGCGACGGTGGCGGAGCAATCACGAGCGCTCGCCGCTGCGCTGCTTGCGGCATATCCAGTACCGCTCGCGCCGAGTTCGCCACCGAATTTGACGCGCGCCGCTGCACTCTACGCGCAGAATTGTGCCGCCTGCCATGGCGTCAGCGGTAACGGCCACGGGCCTAACGCCGCCAAGCTCGATCCTCCGCCGATCGCGTTCACCGACAAGGCCCGCGCCGATCAGCGCAGCCTTTTCGGCCTCTATCAAGTCATCAGCCAAGGTCTGGACGGCACCGCGATGCAGAGCTTCGAAGCACTGCCCGACGCCGATCGCTGGGCACTGGCCTTCCATGTCGGCCAATTCGCCTATCCCGAGGCCGCCGCGCGCGACGGCGAGCGGTTGTGGCGCGGCGATGCCGCGCTCCGCGCCAAATATCCCAATTTGGCGGCGCTGGTCGGCGTCACCCCGGCCGCACTGGCGGCCGATATCGGCCCGGACAAAGCGGCCGCGCTTACCGCCTATCTGCGCCGCCACCCCGACGCCGTGACCATGCGCGTCGATGGCTCGCTCGCATTGACGCGCGAACGGCTGGACCAAAGCATGGCAGCCTATCGCGCCGGCGACCGCAAGGCCGCAGCAGATCTCGCGCTTTCCGCCTATCTTGATGGCTTCGAGCCGGTCGAGCCGGTGCTTGCCGCGCGCGATGCGGCCCTGATGGCGCGGATTGAGGGAGCGATGGCGAAGCTTCGCGCGGCGATCGGACAGAGGCGTCCGGCGAGCGAAGTCGAAGCGGCGAACCGCGCGCTGGCCAGCCTGTTCACCGAGGCTGAAGCCGCCCTGGCGCCTGAGCGGGCGAGCAGTGCGTCGAGCTTTCTTGGCGCGTTCGGCGTGCTGCTGCGCGAAGGACTCGAGGCGCTGCTGATCGTCGTCGCGATGATCGCGTTCCTCAAGAAGACCGAGCGCCCCGAAGTGCTGGGTTTCGTCCATGGCGGCTGGATCGCCGCGCTGGCGGCCGGTGTCGCCACCTGGTTTGCCGCCACCTACTTCATCAGCGTGAGCGGCGCATCGCGTGAACTCACCGAGGGTTTTGGCTCACTGTTCGCAGCGATCATCCTGCTCACCGTCGGCATCTGGATGCACGGCAAGAGCAACGCGGAAGCCTGGCAACGCTATGTGAAGGCGAAGGTGACCGACGCGCTGTCGCGCCAGTCGGGCTGGTTCCTGTTCCTGCTGTCGTTCGTGGTCGTCTACCGCGAGGTGTTCGAGACGATCCTCTTCTATGCGGCGCTGTGGGCGGAAGGAAATGGCGTGGCGATGCTGGCCGGAGCCGGCGCGGCGACCGGGCTGCTCGCGTTGGTCGCGTGGATCATGCTCCGGTTCAGCGCCCGGCTGCCGATCACCCAATTCTTCTCGTGGAGTTCGATCCTGATCGCGATTCTTGCGGTCGTCCTCGCCGGCAAGGGCATTGCCGGGTTGCAGGAGGCTGGCATCCTCGGCGTAGTGCCGCTGGCCAATGTACCGCGCATCGAGCTTCTGGGGCTGTTTCCAACGACCGAGACCGTGCTTGCGCAGGCTGCGGCGATCCTCGTGCTCGTGGCCGGCTTCTGGTACAGCGGGCGTAGTGCGGCCACGGCCCACTCGTCGGGATCACCCGCCGAATAGGCGACCGAGGAGCATCGCGAAGGCGACCAGGTAGCAGGCCAGCGACGCGAGCGCGGTCGTCGCCATCCCGAAGGCCCGCGCCCCGGCACCGCCTGGATAGCAACGGTAGAAACTCCGTCGGCCGACCGCGAACAATATGGGCGATGCGACCAGCAGCCCCAGCCGGCGGCCACCGGTGACCGAGGCGAGCAGCAGATGCGCGCCAACGCCGAGAAAAGCCTGCTCCAGCGTGTTCTGCAGGAACGCGGCCTTGACAGCGAGCGCGGGGCTCGGCGGCGCCTTGGCCGCGCCGTCGATGTCGGCGGCGGACCGGTAGCGCCCGCTCGAGACCAGGCGGACGGCGAGCAGGACGATGGCGAAATGGACGAAGCTCGTCTGGATCGCGAAGGCAAGCCGCGCGCTGGTCTCCGACGGGAAGGTGATCAGCTTGGGCAGGAAAAGGACGCATGCGACCGAGATCGCGGCACACAGCAGAAAGGCCAGCAAGGATTGCTTCCTGATCTCCTTCTGCTTCGCTTTCAGGTCCATCATGGCCGCACTCCGTCAGCCCGGCCGATCCGCCGCGATCAGCGCGATCGTGCCCGTCACCGTGTGGATGCGCGCTGCTTCGCGTATTTTGACGAACCCCGCCGCGTGGAGGAGCTCTGGAAGAACGCCGTCGGCATTGGGCTGGGTGTCGGCCACGCCGTCCAGCCGTTGGATGATCAGGCGGAACAGCAGCCGCATCAATCCTCGTTGCCGCCCATAATCGGCGATCACGAGCCTGCCGCCGGGGCGAAGCGCCGCGTGCATCGCCGCAAGGCCCGCCCGCTTTTCCGCCATCGGCACCTGGTGGAACATCAGGCTCGACACCATGGCGTCGGCCGAACGGGAACCGATATCCCGCGCAAAGCCGCGCTCCCAATGGATGTCGGCGCCCGCGGCGTCGCCCTTGGCGCGAGCGATCACCAGTGCTTCTTCGTCGGGATCGATGCCGATGACGCGCGCGCCAGGCGCGCCTGTCTTGACCATGACCGCGAAGCTGCCGGTGCCGCACCCGACGTCGATGATGGTCTCGCCGGGGCGCGGCGCGAGCAGCTCGATCATTGCCCTGCGCCAACGTATCTCGCGGGTCCAGCGCCGGATTGCGCGATCGTAATCTGCGGTATCGCCGGTCCCGAGTGGCGGCGTGTAGGCGCGGTCGCTCATGCCCGTGCCCTCGTCGCATGGTCTGCCAACTCGCGTCGCGCGTCGCGGATGATGTCATAGGCGGAATGGAGGAACAGCAGCGCGATCACGCCGGCGACGACGAGATCGGGCCAGGCCTGGCCCGTCCAGCCGACCAGTGCGGCAGCGGCGATAACGGCGATATTGGCGAGCGCGTCGTTGCGCGAGAACAGCCAGATGGCGCGCGATGTCGCATCGCCCTGGTCGCGGAATCGGGCGAGGATCAAGGCGGCCGATACATTGACGATGAGCGCCACGATACCGATCCCACCCATCAGTTCGGCTTCGGGCGGGATCGCATGGAATGCGCGCCACGCTGCGAACCCGATGACGCCTAGCCCGAGGCTCGCGAGAAAAATGCCCTGCACGAGCGCGACGCGGCTGCGCGCGACCGCGGCCCAGCCGAGCGCGACCAGCCCGACGAGCGTGATCGACCCATCCCCGATGAAATCCAGCGAATCCGCCTTCAGCGCCTGCGAACCAGCGACGAAACCACCGACGAGTTCCAGCAGCCCGAACCCGACGTTGAGGATGATCACGATCCACAGCGCACGCCGATAGGCCAGATCGGTGCCCGCCCGCTTGGTGTCCGCCCCACATCCGCAGTCGCTCATCGTCACCTCCGCAGCGAGTCGCGAGTATGTTCTGCACCCTGTAGCGGCTAGAGGGTCAATGCCTTGCGTTGCTTGGCGGTCCCAATGCTTCGATGATCCGGCAGTCGGAGATCGCACCCTGGCTGCACTGGCCGATCAGTTCGTCGAGCTCGCGGCGCAGTGCGCGAAGGTCGGCGATCTTCTGGTCGATCTGCGCGAGATGTGCCCGCGCGACGCTGTCGACGGCGGTGCATGAACGGCTCCGATCATCGGAAAGCGCAAGAAGCTCGCGCACCTGATCGAGCGTGAAGCCGAGGTCGCGCGCCCGGCGGATAAAGGAGAGCCGCGCAAGATGGGCGGCTCCATAGTCGCGGTAGTTGCCTGCGGTGCGCCCGGGTTCGGGAAGCAATCCGATCTTCTCGTAGAAACGAATTGTCTCGACCTTGGTAGAGGTCGTTCGTGCCAGTTCACCAATCTGCATCAGAAATCCCGCTTGACCCTATAGTTGCTACAGGCTGCATATAGCCCATGACATCGAGTCGTTCGAGGTGATGAAATGGCCTGCAACAGTTGCGCGTCCGCGAAGCCGGACCCATCCAACGATCCGCGCTGGCGCCGCATGCTCTGGATCGCGCTCGCGATCAATCTGGCGATGTTCGTCGGCGAGATCGTCGCGGGTATCGCCTCCGGATCGCGCTCCCTGCAAGCGGACGCGCTGGATTTTCTGGGCGATTCCGCCAATTATGCGATCAGCCTTTGCGTCGCGGGCATGGCGCTGGGCTGGCGGTCGCGCGCCGCGCTGCTCAAGGGGGGCACGATCCTCGCCTTCGGTCTTTATGTGCTCGTCACGACGGTCCTTGCCGCATTGGGCCGGGGCGTACCGCAGGCCGAGACGATGGGCATCGTCGGGGTGATCGCGCTCATCGCCAACGGAAGCGTCGCGCTCATGCTCTATCGCTACCGTGCCGGCGACGCGAACATGCGCTCGGTCTGGATCTGCTCGCGAAACGACGCGATCGGCAATCTCGCCGTCCTGCTCGCGGCCGCGGGCGTGGTCGGCACGGGTGCGGCCTGGCCGGATCTCGCGGTCGCCCTGATCATGGCGGCGCTGGGTATCTGGGGCGGCCTGCAAATCCTCGGCCAGGCGCGCGCAGAACTACGTCGGAAAGCATCGAATGAAGGTCCGGCACAACATTCGCTGGCCTCTACGAGCCTATAATTGCTAGAAGGAGCGTAGATGCATCGATTGACGATCCTTTTTGCTTGCCTGGCCGTGTTCCTGACCCTTGGGGTGGGATCGATCACGCATGCAATGGAACCGATCGTCTGCATCGATGCCAACAGTGCTGCCGAAATCGGTCATACCGACGGCGACGGCGACCAGGTGCCCGCCGATAGCGACAAGGGCTATCCCCACCATCATGGCAGCTGCCATGGCCATCATGTCGCCGCGCCACTGGCGAAAGCCGACACCGTTGGTCAGGATAAGAACGCATCCATCATGCTGCCGACACAGGAAACAGCCCTGACGGCCGCGCCGGCCGACCCGGCGTTACGTCCTCCACAAGCCTGACGATTCCCTAGCTCCCTCCGGCATCGACCGGTGGGCTCTCGAGGTTCGTCAGGAGTTCTTCATCCATGCATCGTGTCATCGCGGCCTTACTGGCCGTAACGTCCTGCGCGTCGATCGCGCAGGCGCAGACGGCCACATCGCCACCATCTGCCAATCAACCTGTCTTCACACTGGATCGTGCCCGCACCATCGCCGGGGGTAGCTCCCCCAGTATCGATGCTGCGAGCGCGGACCTGCGCGCCGCTGGTGCCGCGCGCACTATCGCTGGGCTCCGACCCAATCCCGAAATCCAGGTGCAGACGGAGAATGTCGCGGGGTCCGGCGACTATCGCGGTCTTCGCAGCGCCGAGACGACGGCAAGCCTTGCCTTGCCGATCGAATTGGGCGGAAAGCGGTCGGCCCGGATCGCAGTCGCCGACTCCCGCAGCAATCGCGCTCGCATCGACGCGGCCATCGCGCTTGCAGACCTCAATCTGCGCATATCCCAGACCTATATCGAAGCCGCCGCCGCCGAGCGGCACGTGGAGGTCGCACGCCAGCAAGCCGAGATCGCGGGCAATGCCTTCCGGGCGGCGCGCGTCCGCGTGACTGCCGGGGCAGGGGCGCCGATCGACCAGCAGCGCGCCGATGTGCTGCGCGTCAACGCCGAGCTTGGACTGGAAAAGGCGATCCGCGAGGCCGAAGTGGCGCGCGGCAATCTTGCGCGCCTGATCGGTCAACCGATCGACGGTGCACTTGATCTGGCATGGTTCGACCGGGTTGGCGGCTACGGGCCGACAATGCCGATTACGCCCGAAGGAACACTGGCACTTGCCGCCGCGCAGGCGGACGTGAGTACCGCCAACGCCCAGGTACGGCTCGCACGATCCCAGCGGGTGCCCGACATCACGGTCAGCGCCGGTGCCCGGCGCCTCGCGGCGACCAACGACATGGCGGCGGTGGTGGGGATCGCCATTCCCTTTCCCGTCTTCAACAACGGGTCCGCAGCCGTCAGCCAGGCGCGGGCCGAACAGGATCGCGCCGACGCCAATCGCAGGATTGCGATCATCGAGGCCGAGCAGGCCATCGCAGGCGCACAGGCCCAACTCGCCAATGCGGCGGCGACGGCCCGATCGACGGGCGGCCCCGGCCTTGCCGCGGCAATGGAGGCGGCGCGGATTGCCCGTGTCGGTTATGCCCAGGGCAAGTTCAGCCAGCTCGACCTGCTGGAGGCGGAAAGAACGCTTGCCGAAACGCGCGCTGCTTTCACCGATGCGCTGGCGGCCTATCACGATGCCGAGGCTCGCCTTGAGCGACTGACCGCTCCCGCGCCGGAAGTGGGGGAACGCTGAGCGATGCAGCCTTCCTTCCCAGCGGTGCAGTTCATCACGCACTTTCCCATCATGACGGCGACCTGCGCGCCGTCGATCGCCGGGCCGTCGCGCCTTGGCCAGCCTCATTCCGGAGATATCCTATGATCCAAGACAAGCGCCTTTTGAGCGGCGTGGCGGGCGCCGTGTTGCTCGCCGCTGTGGGCGGTTTTTCCGTCGCGCGCTGCACGAGCGACACACCTCCCGCCACAACCGAGAATGCCGCGAAGAGCGAGGAGGCAGAGGGCGATGCGCCCGCCGATACGATCACGATGACGGCGGCCGCGATCAAGGATGCAGGCGTCGTCACCGAGACGATCAGCGCGGGCGGGCTGGGCGCGGAGATTGTATCCCAGGCGATCATCACTCCTTCACCGACCGGCGAGGCTATCGTGACCGCTAGGGCGGGTGGTGCCGTAACGCGCGTCCTGAAGCGGCTCGGCGATCCGGTTCGCGCCGGCGAGGCGCTGGCGGTGGTCGAAAGCCGCGATGCCGCGCAGATCGCGGCGGACCGTACCGCCGCTGGTGCCAAGGCAACGCTGGCGCAGAAGGCGTTGGCCCGCGAACGCTATCTGTATGACCAGAAGGTCTCCGCACGGGTCGATCTGGAGACCGCGCAGGCGGAAGCTGCATCGGCCGCCGCGGAAGCCCGGCGCGCGGCGGTTGCAGCGGGTGCCGCCAACATCACGTCCGACGGTCGCGGCGTTGTCCTCGCAAGTCCGATCTCGGGTCGCGTGACCGCAATGAAGGTCAGTCTAGGTGCCTATGTGCAACCGGAGACCGAATTGTTCCGGGTCGCTGATCCGCGTCAGATCCAGATCGAGGCGGCGGTCGGCGCGGCCGATGCGGCTCGCCTCGAAGCGGGCGACAAGGCGATCGTCGAACTGCCTGATGGCCGTACCGTGGATGCACGGGTGCGGGCGGTGACCCCCACGCTCAGCGGCGAGACGCGCGCCGCCACCGCCGTCCTGGACGTGACCAGCGGCCTTCTTCAACCCGGCCTTGCGGTCCGCGTGCGGATGATTCCGAGCCGGGGCGCGACGACCAGCGCGATCGTCGTTCCCGAAGAAGCGGTGCAGTCGGTCAATGGTCGCGACGTCGTGTTCGTTCGTACCGCCAATGGCTTCAAAGCGACGCCCGTGACGACGGGGCAACGCAGTGCCGGCCGGATCGAGATTGCGTCGGGTTTCCCTGCTGGCCAGGCCATCGCCACCCGCAACGCCTTCCTGCTCAAAGCCGAGCTCGGCAAGGGCGCGGGGGAAGAGGAATGAGGCGCGCCACAGCCCTGCAAATCGTTGCAGGAGGCGCGGTCGGCGTTTTGACGTCGGCCTGCGCCCACAATCCAGCGCTCGCTATCACGCCCGATATGAGATCCGGCAAATCGCTGAAAATCTGGAGCGTCCATGCCGAGGACGCCGGTGACACCGTTCTGGTCCACGGCCTGGTCCGGCGCCCCGCATTGGCCCTTGGCATGCTTTACGGGCATCTGCATGTCGTTGCCCGTTTTTCGGATGGTCGTCCCGACGTGATCGCCGATACACGCTGGAGCAGGATCGCCCCCAGAGGCTCACGCACCGGTTCATATGCCGTGCGCTTGCCGATCGCGGATGCTGCCGCTGTCTCCCACATCACCGTGTCCTACGCCCCAACCGCTGACGCAGCGGACACGATCCCAGGAATGAACCCATGATCGCGAACCTTATGGCGCTATCCGTCCGCGCACGCTGGGCGGTCGTTCTCCTCTTTCTCGTCGTTGCCGGCTTCGGCGCGTGGCAGCTCACCAAGCTGCCGATCGACGCTGTTCCCGACATCACCAACAACCAGGTCCAGATCAACACGGTCGAGCGCGGGCTCTCGCCGATCGAGATCGAAAAGCGCGTTACCTTCCCGATCGAGACCGCCCTGGCCGGCATTCCCGGCCTTGAAACCACGCGTTCGCTCTCGCGCAACGGGTTCAGCCAGGTCTCGGCGATCTTCACCGACAAGACCGACCTCTATTTCGCGCGCCAGCAGGTGAGCGAACGGTTGACCCAGGCCCGTGACACCCTACCCGATGGCGTGCAGCCGCAGATTGGCCCGGTTACGACGGGTCTGGGCGAAGTGCTGATGTATTCGGTCGACTTCGCCAATCCCGGCGGGAAGGGCGCGACCATCCGCAACGGCCAGCCCGGCTGGCAATCGGATGGCAGCTTCCTCACGCCAGAGGGTGCTCGGCTGACGGACGAAGTGGGCCGGGCCGCCTATCTGCGAACCGTGCAGGATTGGATTATCCGTCCCCAGCTCCGCACCGTCCAGGGCGTCGCTGGGATCGACTCGATCGGCGGCTACGCCAAGCAATATATCGTCGAGCCCGATCCGGTGAAGCTGTCCTCCTATGGCATCTCCTATTCGGAACTCGCCAAGGCACTGGAAGCATCCAATCTTGCTGTGGGCGCCAACTACTTCAACCGGGGTGGCGAGGCGTTCCTGCTCCGTGCAGACGCGCGCATCCGCGACATGGACGAGATCGAGGATGCCATTGTCGCAACGCGTGGTGGTTTACCCATTTTCGTAAAAGACGTCGCCAATGTGAAGATCGGCGGCGAACTGCGCACCGGCGCGGCCAGCCAGAACGGTCATGAGGCCGTGATCGGCACCGCGCTGATGCTGATCGGCGAGAATAGCCGCGTTGTTGCGCGCAATGTCGGTGAGCGGCTGGATGGCATCGGAAAGTCGTTGCCGCCTGGCATCAAGGTGACGACGGTCCTCGACCGCTCGAAGCTGGTCAACGCGACCGTCGCAACGGTGCAGCGGAACCTGATCGAAGGCGCGATCCTCGTCGCCGCCGCTCTCTTTCTGTTGCTCGGCAATGTCCGCGCCGCGATCATCGCCGTACTCATCATTCCCTTCTCGTTCCTGATGATGGCAATCGGCATGAACGCCTTCCGCGTGCCGGGCAATCTCATGAGCCTGGGCGCACTCGACTTCGGCCTGATCGTCGACGGCGCGGTGATCATCATCGAAAACTGCCTGGCGCGGCTCGCGCACCGGCAGGAGCATGAAGGGCGGCTGCTCAACCTGCGCGAACGTCTCGAAGAGACCATGCGGGCGTCCCAGGAGATGATCAAGCCAACGGTGTTCGGACAAGGAATCATTCTGCTCGCCTTCGCGCCATTGCTCATGTTCACGGGCGTCGAGGGCAAGACTTTCTCTCCGATGGCGATCACGATCATGCTCGCGCTGGTGGCGGCGTTCATCCTGGCCCTCACATTCGTGCCTGCAATGGTGGCACTCCTGATCCGGGGCAAGGTCTCGGAGAAGGAAGTGTGGATCATCGCCAAGGCCAAGGAACGCTACTTGCCCTTGCTCGACAAGGCGGTAGCGCGGCCTTGGCCGTTCATCGGTGCCGGCTTCGCCTTCTTCGCGGCGTCGATGCTGGTGTTCGGTCTCCTTGGGCAGGAGTTCATCCCCCAGCTCGACGAGAAGAATGTGGCGCTTGCCTCGACCCGCGTACCTTCGGTGTCTCTCGAAAAGTCGTTGCAGATGCAAAGAGAGGTGGAGCGCGCTGTCACCAGCCTGCCGGAGGTGGAACTCATGTTCTCCAAGACCGGCACCGCAGAGGTGGCCACCGACCCGATGCCGCCGAACATTTCCGATGGTTTTGTTATCCTCAAACCACAAGAGGAGTGGCCTGCGGGCGTCACGTCGAAGGCCGATGTGCTCAAACGCATTGAGGAGAAGTCGGGCACGAAGATCGGCAATGCCTTCGAGGTGAGCCAACCGATCCAGCTCCGCTTCAACGAGCTGATCGCGGGCGTGCGCGGTGATGTCGCGATCAAGCTCTATGGCGACGATCTCGACAAGATGGGGGTGGCAGCCCAGCAGATCGTCCGCGTGCTCCAGAGCATCCCTGGCGCCGCCGACGTGAAGGCCGAGCAGACCAGCGGTTCGCCAACGCTGGATGTGAAGTTCGATCGTGCCGCGATCGCGCGCTACGGCCTGACGATTGAGGAGGTCGCCGATACGGTGGCCGCTGCGATGGGCGGGCGTGAAGCGGGGTTGCTCTTCGAAGGAGATCGACGCTTCGAAGTGACGGTCCGCGTTCCCGACACGACCCGGCTCAGTCTCGACGCACTTGCCGCCCTTCCGGTTCTGCTTCCACAGGATGGGGACGTGGTTCGGGGTTCCGTCCCGCTGTCGCAGGTGGCGCAGTTCCGGTTCAGCGAAGGACTGAACCAGATCAGCCGCGAGAATGGCAAGCGGCGCGTGGTGATCCAGACCAATGTGCGTGGTCGCGATATCGGATCATTTGTGCTCGAGGCGCAGGCCAAGGTGGACAAGGTGGCGGTGCCAGCCGGCTCCTATCTGGAGTGGGGCGGTCAGTTCCAGAATCTCCAGGCGGCGTCCGACAGACTGTCGATCGTCGTGCCCTTGTGCTTCGTGGCAATCTTCGGGCTGCTTTACATGGCGCTGGGCGGGATTGCTCGCGCAGCGGCCGTGTTCCTGGCCGTCCCGCTGGGCCTTGCAGGCGGCGTCTATACGTTGTGGCTGACAGGCATAGCCTTCTCCGTTTCGGCGGCGGTCGGCTTTATCTGTCTTGCTGGCGTCGCAGTTCTCAACGGTCTCGTCGTGATGTCGGCCATTCGAGAGCGCCTCGAAGGCGGACTCGAACTGAGTCAGGCGATCGTTGATGGTTGCAGGGAAAAGATGCGTGCAGTCATCATGACCGGGTTCGTGCCCGCGATCGGCTTCGTGCCGATGGCGCTCGCTCATGGCACCGGCGCCGAAGTGCAGAAGCCGCTCGCGACCGTCGTGATCGGCGGCCTGATCGCGGCGACGATCCTCACCCTGCTCGTGCTCCCTGCCATCTCCAAGGTGGTGCTGGGCCTGGGCGAGCGGATCTCGCGCCGGAATCCCAAACAGCATGACGACGCGGCACCCGATGCCGCGCCGGCTGCGCTCTGAGAGGAAATGAAGATGAATGAACAAGCAAAATTGCTGCGCATCTACACCGACGAAGCCTCATATTTTGGCGACCGCAAGGTGTTCGAGGTCGTCGCTACGCGTGCGCGTGATGCGAAGGTGGCCGGGGTGACGGTGCTCCAGGCATTGGTCGGCTTCGGCCGATCAGCGCATGTCCACCGCCATCATATTCTCGAGGACGATCAGTCGCTGGTCATCGAGATCGTGGATGAGGATGCGCGGCTTCGTGCCTTTGTCGCTTCGCTCGCCGATGTGACCGGCATCGGCCTCATGACCCTGGAAGTTGTCGAGATTGTGGGGGGTGAAGCCGCAAGCTTCGCCCCGAGCGACATGCCGGGCGATGAGCAATGACGGAAAAGCTGCGCCTGCAATTGCCGCTTCTCCTGCCGGAAGTCGATGACACGGCCGATGGCTGTGTGGCGCGCCTCGTGGCCAGTCTAAGCGCGCGGGAGGGTGTCCTCGACGCCCATATCGTCGCGGCGCAAGGCGATGCGCCGGCGAAGCTTTGCGTCCATTATGACCCGGATTTCCTGTCCTTGCCGCGCATTCGCGAACTCGCGCAAAGCGAAGGCGCGAAGATCACCGAGCGATTTGGGCATCTGCGCTGGGATGTCGAAGGACTCTCCAACCAGCGCCGCGCGCGTACTGTCGCGGAACGACTGCTACTCGCTCCTGGTATCGTCGAGGCCGATGCATCGGCGTCAGGCGTGGTGCGGTTGGACTTCGACCGTGAGACAATCTCAGAGAGCGATATTCGTCAGCTGCTCGGGGAGATGGGTCTCGGCGTCCGTGCTGAGCCGGGGAGGACGCCGCCGCCGCCCGCGGCGGCGGACGTTGCCGACGCCCACGCTGGCCATGATCATGGCGATGAAAAGGGTCATGAGCGGCACGATCATGGCGCCGGCAAAGAAGGCGAGGGGCATGATCACGCGCATGGCGGGATGATATTCGGTGCGAATACCGAAATCATTTTCGCCATCATGTGCGGCGCATTCGCGGCTGTCGGATTCGGCGTGGAGAAGCTTTCCAACGCGCCCGCCTGGATACCGATGGCCTCCTACATTCTGGCCTATGGCTCGGGCGGCTATTTCACGCTGCGTGAGGCGATCGACAATCTGCGCATGAAGCGGTTCGAGATCGACACGCTCATGCTCGTGGCCGCTGCCGGCGCGGCCGCGCTGGGTGCCTGGGCGGAAGGCGCGCTGCTGTTGTTCCTGTTCAGCATGGGTCATTCGCTCGAACATTATGCGATGGGCCGGGCCAAGCGCGCCATCGAGGCGCTCGCTGAGCTCGCGCCTCAGACCGCGCTTGTGCGGCGGGACGGGCAAACCCGGGAAATCCCTGTCGAGGAGCTCGCGATCGGCGACATCGCGATCGTCAAGCCCAACGAACGCATGCCGGCCGACGGGTTCGTGATCGTCGGCATCTCGAGCGTGAACCAGGCGCCGGTCACCGGCGAGAGCATGCCGGTGGACAAGCGACCGGTCGATGATCCGGCGGCGTCGGCGGCGCAGCCAGACAAGGTTGCCGCGGCGCATCGGATCTTTGCAGGGACGATCAATGGCGCAGGCGCGATCGAGGTACAGGTAACGCGCTTGTCGAAGGATACCACGCTTGCCAAGGTCGTGCAGATGGTAGGCGAAGCCGAGGCGCAGAAGTCGCCGACCCAGCGCTTCACCGATCGTTTCGAGCGGATCTTCGTGCCCTCCGTCCTGGTGCTCGTCGTGCTGCTGCTGTTCGCCTGGGTCGTGATCGACGAGCCATTTCGTGACAGCTTCTATCGCGCCATGGCGGTGCTGGTGGCTGCCAGCCCCTGTGCGCTCGCGATCGCGACGCCGAGCGCGGTGCTGTCGGGGATTGCTCGCGCCGCGCGCGGTGGCGTGCTGGTCAAGGGGGGAGGGCCACTCGAGAATCTCGGCACTCTACGCGCCATCGCCTTCGACAAGACTGGCACGCTGACAGAAGGCCGGCCCCAGATCACGGACGTTATTCCTGCCGACGGCGCCACCGAAGCGGATTTGCTGCGTATTGCCATCGCCGTTGAAAGCCTGAGCGATCATCCACTCGCTGCCGCCGTTGCTGCTGGTGGTCGCGAGCGGCTCGGGGAGGCGCCAATCCCCATCGCGACCGACCTGCGCAGCATCACGGGTCGCGGCGTCCAGGCCATGGTCGATGGAGAGGCTGTCCATATCGGCAGTCCCAAATTGTTCGGAGAGGTCGACGGCGCTCCGTTGCCGGAAGGCCTGCGCGATGCCGGTGTGAAACTTGAGGAGACAGGCCGGACGACAATGATCGTTCGCATAGGCGATCACTATCTCGGCGTAATCGGGCTGATGGACGCGCCGCGTGGCGCCGCGGTCACGACGCTCGCGCGACTGCACAAACTTGGGATCACGCGCATGATCATGATCTCAGGGGACAATCAGCGTGTCGCCGACGCCATCGCCAAGGAGGTCGGACTCGACGAGGCATGGGGCGATCTCATGCCCGAGGACAAGGTCGAAGCCATCAAGAAGCTGAAGGCGCAGGACAAGGTGGCGATGGTCGGCGACGGCGTCAACGATGCGCCGGCCATGGCCAATGCGACCGTTGGCATTGCGATGGGAGCGGCCGGATCGGATGTCGCCCTCGAGACGGCAGATGTTGCCCTGATGGCCGACGATCTTGCGCATTTGCCGTTCGCGGTTGGCCTTAGCCGACAGACGAGCCGGATCATTCGCCAGAACCTCTATATGAGCCTTGGCGTCGTCGCGGTGCTCCTGCCGGCGACGATCCTGGGCCTCGGCATCGGTCCGGCAGTGCTGGCACATGAGGGCTCGACGTTGGTCGTCGTGTTCAACGCCCTGCGGCTGCTTGCCTTCAAGGATCGGGACCATGTTTGAGGTGGAGCATGTGACGTGCCTGTCGACGTCACCGCTGCGTGTGTGGACGGCGGTGTCCGACCTTGGCGGCTTTGCGCGGTGGCACCCGTTCATCCGGCTGTCGGGTGTCGCCTCGGAAGGTAGCGCGATCGGGTACACGTACTACACCACCTGGCTGCGCAAGCCACTGACGGCGCCTGCGACGATCACGCGCTTGCGCAAACCGACGGAAATCAGTTGGATGACAGGGCTGCGGGGCCTGATGATGCTCGAGGAAGCCTATCAGATCGACGCGACATCGTCCGGAGCACAGGTGCGGCACACTACGCGCTGCTGGGGCCTCGTCTCGATTCTGGCTGCGCGCAAGATGAAAGGCCGCATCCTGGCCAGTATGGAGGAATCGGACGGGGCTCTCGAGCGCTACCTCAGACCCGGCTCCAAGGCTGCGCGACCGCTTTCGCGCGGCGATCGCCGCGTTGCCAAGCGCAAGGCTCGCTAGGTGCTCGTCGCGCCCACGGAAATTGGGCCGGCGGTGAAGCAGGTGCTACGACGCTTGCGACCTTCAGGGGTTCCTCTCGTGGTCGCAGCCCTTATTGTATTGAGCGCGGCAGGCTGCTCCAGTCAGGCGCCCTCGTCCAATCCGCAAGACGAAGATCATTTCGCGGGCACGAACCCGCAGATCATCGGACGACATATCTATGCATGCGATGACGGCGCGAAAATCACCGTCGACTTCCTTGTCGACGGCCTGACCATCGAGATGCGCAGTTCGACGGGCGGAAAACCGGCGCGGCTGACGGCTCCGGGGCAAGGGCTGCGCTATATCGGCGATCGGATCACGGCCGACGCAACCGGCGGGCAGATGACGATCAACCGTCAGGGGTATGCTGCCCAAGCCTGTCGTCGGATCTAGGGCTCGCAGGAGAACGAAATATGCTGGCGCTGCAGTACACGCTCATCCCGGTGCTGGCCGTGATCCTGGGCTCGATATGGGCGAGTTGGCGTCAGCCGAGCGCAGGGTTCGTGAGCGCCATGCAGCATCTTGCCGCCGGCGTGGTGTTCGCGGCCGCCGCTGCGGAAATATTGCCGCAGGTCATGCACGAAGCGTCCCCCGTGGCGACCTTCATCGGCGGCGCGCTCGGCGTCTCCGTCATGCTGTCGCTCAAGGGACTGGAGGGGCGGACCAAGGGGCCGGTGGCGATGCTGGGTGCCATTGGTATCGACATCCTCATCGATGGACTGGTGCTCGGGCTGGCGTTTGTTGCGGGCGCCAAGGCGGGCCTCTTGCTGACGATCGCGCTCACGCTCGAGGTGCTGTTCCTCGGACTGACGGTGACAGCCGAGCTCGGGGAGACTGTGCGCTCAAGGCGCAAGGTGATCGCCATAACCGCCGCACTGGCACTGCTGCTTCCCGTCGGGGCGCTGGTCGCGACCCCGGTTGCGGCCTTTCCGCCGATCGTGATTGCGGGCTTCCTGAGTTTCGGACTCATGGCCCTGCTGTATCTGGTCACCGAGGAACTGTTGGTGGAGGCCCATGAGCGGCCCGACAGCCCGCTGATCAGCGCCATGTTCTTTGTCGGCTTCCTGGGCTTGCTGCTCATCGAGGAGATTATCGGCTAGGGCGGTCCGCCGGCAAATCATCACGCTCGCACGCCATTCCGCGGGCGTGCGGGTTCAAGATGCCGACGCCGCATGTAGCCGGACCAACTTGGCCCGTAGTTTTGAGGACTGCTTGCCTGCTGCGCTCAAACCTCGAATTACCATGCAATACATGTACGTTCTGGGAGGCAGATGCTCTCGGTCGATGCAGTCAGCGTGAACGCTTGTCACGTTGTATCGAGGAATAGCAGCGGCTATGTTGTTGAGATTGACTCGCAAGTTGGAGCGCATGCCAGATTGGGAGATCGACCACGCGCTGACGTCGCCGGCCGCGCTACCCCGGAGGATGGACGCTTCCTTGCCCAATCAGCACACAACATCGCGGCTCTGTTGCACTGGTCGAGATCTCGCGATCGACGGGCTTTGGGGCGCCCATCGCAGGAGCGAGTTCCATCCCGAACGGCCAACGAGGCGGCTATGCCGAGGGAGCCC
Source organism: Novosphingobium percolationis (assembly GCF_020179425.1). GTDB lineage: Bacteria > Pseudomonadota > Alphaproteobacteria > Sphingomonadales > Sphingomonadaceae > Novosphingobium > Novosphingobium percolationis. The sequence goes on from NZ_JAILYM010000010.1 coordinate 45,008, forward strand.
GTGAAGGACAGTGGCGCTTTACCTTTTCGCGGGCAGCGCGGTGCTTCTGAACGGCGGAGCCTTGCGGTTTCCGGCGGCTCATCTCGTTCCGAGCCAATTGCGGACGTGGCCCTCGAGCGCCTGCTCGCCCTGTTAGAGGCAGAATATGATTTGCTGCTCGTCAGGCTCAGCGGCGCCTTGCGATCGCCAGATGCCGCGGCGGAGGCGCTCCACGACGCCTATCTCAAGCTCGAGAGAGGCGCAGTTGTCGGAGAGATCAGAAATCCACTCTCCTATCTCTATCGAATGGCAATCAATCTCGCGAAAAACCGGCGGCGCCATGAAATGCTGTTCACGCCTGCCGACGCCGCCGCAGTCGTCGATCTCACCGACGACGCGCCGGATCCTGAGCGCGCGGCGACCGCAAGGCTTGCCCTGGCGCGAGTGCTTGACGCGCTCGAGACCCTGCCAGCGCAGCGTCGCGACATCTTTCTGGCGGCCTGGCGAGACGAGAAGACGCAGGCCGAGATTGCCGCCAAATTCGGGCTCCACAAGCGTACCGTCCAGAAGGAATTGGCACGCGCTGAACGGTATTTGCGGATGGCTCTTTGCGGCGAGGCTTCCCGCGCCTCTGCATCCGCTACCACCACATCACGGTAGTGCCGGAGCACTCTGACCGCTGACCGCGATGCGCGGACGATGTGCAGGATTCGAGCCCGCGCGACCACCGGCTCTGCAAACACCTCCGTCTCCAAGAAATATTTGCAGCCGGAGGGCCGCCTTTTCGTCTCGCCAAGTGTCAGGGACGACAGGGAGTAATAGGGTCCTCACGCCGTGTCCTGACACGGACGCCCTTTCCAGGCGTCAATGTCCCACGCGTGGCGACTATTGGGATCGGCGATCAGACCGCGTTCCGCGTCCGTAGCCTGCCCATTGTCCCTCCGGGGGTCGCGATGGCGGCAAGGCGCGGTTGAAGGCCGGCGAGTATCCCAACGCGCGCGTTTCGCGGCGGGGCGATTGCGCGCCGTCTCTTTTGCCACAGACGGGAAGGCGCGAGCGCCGGACGGCCTACTCGCCCGCGGGGCCTCGCCTGGCGTCGTGGCAAGAGCGGCTGGCGAAGGAAACCATGAGCGCGAACCTCGGGGAAACGATTGCGATCTCTGACCTCGCGCGCTCTTGCCGGTTATCGATGAGCTATTTCGTCCGGGCTTTCACCAACACGGTCGGGATCGCGCCGTACACCTGGTTTATCGGACAGAGGATTATTCTCGCCAAGGACCTCCTGGCAGAATCGCATTACCCGCTGGCAGAGATCGCGCTCGAATGCGGCTTTGCCGATCAAAGCCACTTCACCAACACCTTTGTCCGGCGAGTTGGTACAACGCCACTTCAGTGGCGACGAGCGGCATGGGGCGATCGATCATTGCCAAGACGCACCCGTTCGAAATAGCATCGGTCACCAAGATCGGCTGCCTCGGCCGCGACGCTTTTCCATCACAAAGGAAGCTCATGAACGACACGACCGACAGCACGCTCGATCTTCTCGCGCTCACGGCTGACATTGTTTCCGCGCACGTCGCTAACAACAGCGTCGCGGTTAGTGATCTTCCGGTACTAATTGCCAATGTCCACGGCTCTCTCGCCAGCCTCGGCAGCGTGCCGGCGCCCGTAGCGGAGGAACAGCAGAAGCCGGCGGTTTCCGTCCGCACATCGATCAAGCCGGACTTCATCGTCTGCCTTGAGGATGGAAAGAAGCTGAAGATGCTGAAGCGGCACCTTATGACCCATTACCAGCTGACGCCCGATGCCTATCGCGCAAAGTGGAAGCTTCCTGCGGATTATCCGATGGTGGCGCCGAACTATGCTGAGCAGCGCAGGAGCCTTGCCAAGAAGATCGGTTTGGGCCGGAAAGGGCGGGGGACGGGGCCGCTCCCCACGCCTGCGCCAGTAACGCCAGCGCCCAAGCGGCGCGGCCGGAAACCCAAGGCGACCGCATCCTGATCGCGGACCAGCTCGCAACAGCACTCAGACGGGAATGGCAAGCCCGTCGAAATAGAATGAGGGGAGGAAATCTCGTGTTCGAGCGCTTCACTCAGAAATCGACTTCGATTTCGTCCTCTTCCTCATTGTCATCCTCATCGCCTTCGTCGTCGTAGCTGCTACGCTCTTCGATTGCGTGCTCAACGTCGCCGAATTCATCTTCGTCGAGGTCGCGGAAAACGGATGGCAGTTGAGTGGCATCGAAGATGGAGATGTTTTGACCGATGAGTTCCTCGATTAACGTATTGCGCGGAACCAGAAAGATTCCCTCGGGCCACCCCCTTACCCGCCACTCGAGAAATAGCGGCCAGTAAGGGCCAGAGGCATCTTCGGCGATAATGAGATTTTCCGTCTCACCAAAAATTGCCTGATCGACAAGGCCTATTTGCGCGGCGGATAGCAATGCCACGATTGAGATAGCACCGCAGTTTTTCGAGATCTCTGAAGCGACGGAGAGCGGGATCGGAATGCCCAGGCGCAGGGCAGCATAGAGAGCCCAGCAGACCTCGCCATCGTTCCCGAGGCGGCCATGTCGGTCAAGCAGTGCAGCAAGGATACTGCCCCATGCTTGGATGTCGAGGTCACGTTTGGCGAGGTGTCGCCATACAATAATGCGTGCCACGAAATCGATGGTGTGCCCATAGTGGACTGCGGCACGCTTTAGGAATGGCTCGACCACCTCCCACTGCGCTGCGGGCAGATTGGATTTGTCCAAATAGCGCAGAGTGTACTTCAGAATGCCGTCGTCGCCGCCCGCTACTGTAAGCGCGAACGCATGCTCAAGTGCGGCGCGCAGACGCTCTGATACTCGCCTTGGAGGAGAAGCAAGCGCGAACTCAATTCGGGAAGCGACGTCGCTTGGCCAGCTATCGGAGAAGCGAAAGCTTTCAGAGTAAATGTGCGTCTTCGTCTCGTTGATGTCGAGCTCGAACGCTCGGATCGCCTCGCGATACTTGTAAAGCGCAGCCTCAGCTTCGGCGTGCGAGTTGGCGCCGATCCATACATCATCCACGTGGCGTAAGACCGCGCACCCGGCGGCGCCGCCCCGTGCGACAAATTCCTGATCAATAGCGGTGCAGATCACTTCGGCAATGTAGCGGGAGGCGTCCGGCCCAACTGGAATTCCGATTGTCTGTCCATCTTGCCCAGCGCGAAGGATAAGATCTAGACGGTTCATAAAGAGGTTGGCGGAGTTCGCGCGCCGATCTGCTTTAGAAGCCGCCTTACCGTGAAAGGCCCATGGGATAGAGTGGGTGTAGATCGAATGATAAAATCGTGAGATGTCCGTCTTTGCGACGAAACGGTAAGGCGCGAGCCTCGCTAGCCGGGCTGACTCCAATTCCGAATGCGTTGCAATTTCTACGGCGCGCTCACCATCGGGCGTCACGCGGGGTACAGATAGGCTAAACTGACTTTGTTGAAAGAATCGAGTGAGTTCAATTTCCCGATTTGAAATGAACTCTGCTAAATCGTGGCCTGTTTCGGGATGCACGAGTGAAAAAACTCGCCGTGTCATTCCGCGCTTGGACGCATTGTAGGTAGCCGCGCGAACAGCATCGCGAGACTGGGAATACCAAGTGCGCTTTTGTGCTAGATAAATACCAAGCGCTTCCGTCGTAAATGTCGGAGGAAGATTCTCAGGAAGGTAGCCCTTCCTTAATAGGTCATCTTTGATCGACATCCCTTAATCTACCCCGTCGCCGTATACCTACAAGATCATGCACCTTTATAATATGTCTCGAAGCATATCTCGCCACTCGTGCTTCAGTCGTCTGGTCATGCGCGAATGAACAATCAAAATCCGGCGCGCGGGCCAGCGTAGCTCCGGCTAGAACGGTATCTCATCGTCAATATCGCCATCAAACTGCGGATTCGCCGGAGCGGCCGCCGGAGCAGCGATAGCAGCGGCAGCGGCAAGCACATTCGTAGGCTCCGCCGCAATTAGCGCGCCACTCGCATTGGCAGGGGGCTGGGCTGACGCCAGAGCAGCCCGAGCGCGCCGCGCTTTCCAGAAGCTCTGGAATTCTGGCCCCTTTGAGTCAGGAGGATATTCCGGCGGGTGGATGAACAGCGGAACAGGGGCAGGAATGTCAGGGCCAATCACGACAGCTTCACCCGGCGCCAGCATCGGAACAAACTGCGCTGCGCCGCGATCGAGGTCACCGCAGGCCCGCTCGACCGTCTCACGATCCTGATCGTTGGTCAGGCGATGGACAAACAACGTCCCGAGCTGACTCATGACATCCTGCGGGATGTCGCGTGGACGCTGGGTGGCGAGAACGCATGTCAGGCCATATTTGCGACCTTCCTTTGCGATCAAACCAAAGGAATCTAATTTCACCGCGCTATAATCGTCGCCGACCGAGCGGCCGAGAAACTGATGCGCCTCGTCTAGGAAAACGACGAGCGGCGATGTCCTGAACGCGCCGCTACGCGCCTCCGCCAGTAGGAAGCGACCGATCACGTTGAGCAGGATCTCGCGCGTATTGTGCTCAAACCGCACATCCTTAAACGAGATGACCGCGATATCCCGGCTGTCATCCGCCAGGAATGCACGGAGTTCTGCAACGAGCGACGTACCGCGTGTCCCGAAAATGCACTCAAGTTCGCGCGATGCGAGAAGGGTGTTGATCCGCGCAATCAGGGATTCACAATAGCCGAGTGAATTCTGATCGGTATTGCCGAACGCGCCGGCATTATTCTGCGCGCTGCCCCAGACGCACTCATTCTTCACCTGTTCGGCAAGGTTCGCGATGTCGAATGCGCACGCCGGTTCATGCAGCTGGGCGGCATGCGCGTGGAGTGCGTTGAAATAAGGTGCCCGTTGCCGCCCTGCCTTCTCGATCAGTCCGTTATTGATGATCAAGCCCTGAGGCACAGCCGCACCGACCGCCGCGACGAGCTTGAGACTCTTGATCGCCTCCCGTAGCCGCGGACCCTGACTCTGACCCGATGGCCGGAACAGCGAGAACAGATCATCCTCGGTGACTTGGCGATAGGGGAAGTGGACCAACTTCGCGGCGCCGACGGGTGCATCGAAGACGAAGACATCGTCGACATTGCCCATGTCGGCGAACTCGCCGGTGGGATCGAGGACGATCGCGCGGCCACCGGCTTTCTTGAGCTGTTGCACCAATGTCGCGACCGTCCAGCTTTTACCGCCGCCGGTGGCACCGAACACACCGCAGTGCCGGCCGAAGATCTTCTCCGGTGGCAGGCAGACATCGACGCCGTCGGCGGCATCGATCCGGCCAATGCTCAACGTCAGCTCTTCTTCATTCGCGACTGCATTGCGGATGAGCGTAGCCAGCTGGCTCGGTTCAGCCAGATACACACCGTCGCCGATCCTCGGAAAATCCGGCAAGCCGCGCCGCAGCTTGTTTGAGCGCTGCTCGACCGCGGCGAGGAGCTGCACACGGCCGATCGGGTTGGTCACCGCCGTCTTCCCGAGCGACGGCTCAACCGTGAGCCGCTCGGCATCGGGTATTTTCGTCTCGACGATCCTGCCCAGTATCTGAAACCGCTCGCAGTCGACGAACACGAAATCGCCGACCGCGCCCAGCGAAAGCCCGCGCCGTTCCGGGACCGCTGCGGCGTTGGGCAAATTCACATGCACATACGAGGCCGTCACCTGCGTGATCGTGCCGATGTAGCGATCGGGATTGATCGGATTGACGCGCGTCACGCCTTGACGTCCATGCCGTCCCTAAGCGTCCGGACACGCTGCATATGCCGTTCGCGATCAGTCTCCCCGATGAGGTCGGGCAAGGCCGATACCAGGTCCTGGAAGCGACCGTTGATCAGATGGATCCGCGCGTCGCCCCCAGCCACCATGCGTTTGAACGCCGCAAGGAATTGGTTCTTGGGCTCCGCCACCGCCGTCAGCGACTGATCTCCTCCGTCCAGATCGGCTGAGGGGATGAAGGCGGGATCGCAGATCACTAGCCGAAGCGACATATTGGCTTCCACCGCCGACAGGATTGGACGGCTGATATGATCGTCGTTGAACCCGAACCCCGATATCAGCACTGCCGTGTCGGGCTCGCGCAGCGCCGCCTGAAATGCGCCAATCATGTCGAGATAGGGCGCTTCGAAGCTTTCTTGATATTTGCTCGAGCGGGGATAGATGAGGACCGGATTGCCCTCGGGACCGCGTGAGCGGAAAATGTCGGATACCTGCCTGCGCCAGTCGAGCGAGCCGTGCAGTTTATAGAGATGGAAGACATTCTCGATATAGTCGGGCGCGTCGCGCTGGCCCGAACGGCGGACAATGTCGAACTCAAAGTGGCTGCGGTCGTAGACTTGATCGAGGCCGTGCGAGAAACCGTCGATGATGGTGAAACGATGCCGGCGGGCTGCTTCCTCGAAGCAGAGATCATAGTTGGTGGTGAACAGCTTCGAGCGCGCCTTACGGACGCCGCGACGGCCGATTTTCTGGATGAGACCGGCGTGCGCGTCGAGATTGGTGGCCCGGTCGACGAAGTCGACACGGGCGAGGATCGCCTTCTCGGCCGCCTTCACGAAACCGTCGATTCTCTGATAGGTTGCATCCTCCACGGCCGTCTCGTGGAGTTCGAGATAGAGTTTGCAGAGCGTCAGCAGCCGCTCGATATTATCGTCGATCTTGGCGCTGGCGAACGTGTCGCACACAGCCTTGAAGGCTTCAGCGCCGACTTTCGCTTCCACGGCTTTCCACACATCCCACATGCCGGCCGGCGTGAGCTTGTCAGCCGGGTTGGATGCGGCGAACGATGATCCCGTTCCGGTCAGAACGACGACGTTCGTGGCATTGAGCACGTTCAGGAGACTGCTTTCAATCGCGCGCTGCGTGCCCGGCTCCTCGACGCGGTCGCCTTCCGCGTTCATCTTGTCCTTAAACGCACGCCAGCCATCGCCGGGGACGAACAGCCGCAGCTGTGCCGCGTCGGCAACCTTGTCATTCCAATATGTCATTCGCCCCCAAACCATCCCTTTTCTGCTCGTCTCGGCTCTAGCATCTTTTAGAATGCCCGGCAGCCATGAACTCGGGCTCGTGCAGCGGACGATGATTATGCTCGGGGATTATGGTCGGGCCTGCAGCGTCTGCTTTTTCACCTACAGTTGCCCTGCAGACAGTCGAGAATTCCCAGAGCCGGTCGTTCGCACAACTCTCGTTCGGACGATCGATCGTGATGAACGAAGGCGGCTTCGAACGTGACCGATGTCGAGCTGGACGGTAGGAAAGCAAAGCGGTCGATCACCACAGGCGGCTCCTGCCGTAACGGGCCAGCCCGGACGCGGGCCTTTAGGGATCTGCCAGGTGGGTACTGTCGCGTCAGGACTGCAGTCACCACGGTCACGACTGATCACAATGCTGTGCGTAGTTCAGCGATGCGTGCGGTGCAGATCTCATGGACGAGCGCGCCTAGCTCTTCGACACGTTCGGCAAGCCAGGACAATTCCTCCTCGGTAATACGGTAATGTTTTGAGAAGCGCGCCTTCACATATGCATCCCTCAGCTTGATGAATTGAGCCTTTTGCTGCCGTGTTTCTCTCGGCCATGCGTGGATAAGGCGTGCCGAGGTACGCTCTGCCTGCGTTCGCAGGAACTTCAGATTGTGGACGTGCGGGGTATAGAAATTCATGACCAACAGCACGCAATGGTAGAGCCGCTCGCACGCCTGATTGAGAGTGAAGGCGGCATCTCGATAGGCCTTCTGTGAAAGGAAGAAGTGATATCCCTTCTGCGCATCAGTCGCCGCGGAAAACCAGTCATCGAAATATTCCTGGGCCAATTCGTAGGCTTGTTCCGGCGTCTTGGGTTTTGGCAGGAGAAGCTCCGTATCGTCGACCTCATAGAGCACAATTCCGTCGCGCCTGACGTCGATGAAGAAGGATCGACCGTGAGCGAGGCCATCATTCACCTCCTGCAAGGTGTGGATGATGAAGTTTACTGGCGTCTTCAAATTCTGGGTGATTGTTCGTTCACGGTCCAGGCGTTCGTCTGCCTTCTCCCAGTAATCAAACCGATCGGTCAGTTCCTTCTGATTGACGATAATCAACAGGTCGAAATCCGACTGATATCCTTTCGCCGTGTGCGGTTCATCGACCCAGCCGCCCCGTGCGTATGAACCATAGAGGATGATTTTCAGGATGCGGCCGAGCTTGCGCTGCCCATCCGGCTTGCCGTGCGCGTCTTCGAATTCTTCGAACAGAATCTGAACCACGCGATCGAGTTCGCGTCGCTTCGCCAGTGGGAGATGATCGAGTTCTGTTCGCATGGTGATCCTGATTCTAGCTCTTCGCGACTATGCCGCATTCCTCCGGTGTCGCATCATGGTTCGATATATTGTTTGCCGAAATGCTCGGCGAGTTGTGTCGCCTGCGCTGGTGCTATGGGTATGTTACGGATCGCGGTTTCGGCGATGGCGTCCGATGCCCGGTCGAACAGAGCGACACAGCGCTGATTGTCGAAGCGCGACGTGTAGAGGATGCCATCGGCGATGCTCGTGGCGTAAACCTCTGCACTTACCGCCCAGGTCTTCTTGTATGCGTCGCCATGCAGGTCCGTGAAGGACAGGCCATGCGTCGACACGCCGGCATCCACCAAGGGATAGAGTTTGAGCGCCCTCGTCGTTTCGAGTTCACTGCGGACACGCGCTTCGACCGCGCTCGACAGCACATAGGGAACCCCGGGCGAGCGGACGAGGGTCTCGCCAAAGGCCGTCTCGAGCGAACGCGCCGCGTAAAGCACTTTGTAGCTGCCGTCCGGAGAATCATATCGGAACTCGGGGAGAACCCCTGTGGGACCGAAGAAAATCGAATCATGGGCGATGCGGTGGATGCGATGCAGGCGCACCCCGGCGTCGATCCGCCGCAGTCGAACTCCCGCCACGGGCGGCTAGGCCAACCAGCTTGAGGCCAACGCGACAAGCTGGCGCAGAGCCCCGGCATCCGGTCGCTTGGCCAGCAATTGCAGTACCGTCTCGGATCGCTCGCCATAGCCGTCGAGCGGTGTCGTCAGCAGCATGAGCTGCTCCCATGGGTTCATATCGCCGAGTGCTTCCAGTACGAGCTTGAGATTGCTGACCGTCTCGCCGTCCACGAACTGGGCGGCTGGATAACGAGTCTCGGTCCCATAGGGCACGCCCAGGATCTGGCGGCGCTGGCGTTGCTTGTCGATGGCAGCCGCGCTCACGCCAAGCATCGTGGCAACATGCGCGCGATCGAGCATCCCACCCGCTCGATCCGCCATTTCCTCGCGGAACCTGGCGGTCTTGTCGCGCGCAGCCTTGATGGCATCCAGATCGGAAGGTGAGTCCGGCGCAATATCCCTGCGTGCCACGCTGAGCGCGTGCCGCGGGTCGGCGTCGCTACCGACAATATCGGCCAACGTATCCTCGCTGGCAGACTCGACGGCCTTTGCGATAGCCTTGGTCAGCACCTCAAGCGCCCGGCGACGGAGCGTATCATTCGCCCCAACTGACGCCGTAAGGCGCGATCGGGAGACTGGGCGACGTGCCGGTATGGGAGCGGTAGTGGCCATATCTGTCCTTCCTGTCTCCCATATAGCAATAGATGACAGATGGGACAAGTGCATTGGCTCAGCCGTGGCTGGCCGCGCCATCGCATGCATCGACCAGATATCCGGAGGGGAGGGAGCGGTCGTGGCTTGGGGAGGTTAGCTATGCGGCACGAATTTTTCCCATCGATTCCAGATCGGCGATTCCAAAAGCGTGGGGATTTTGCTACAGCCGTCACGCACAGGAACGCGGATCAAATGTCGCCAGATTCTGCCACGAATACGGATGAACCGATCGTCCCGGCCGAGGAGTGGGTTCGGCCGCGCGCCTCGGACTATCTGTGGCGGCCATGGTACGCGAAGCTTTGGTGGGCTGCGATCCCGATCTACTGGGCCGGGATGGCAACGTCCTTGAAGGTTCCGTCGCTGCAGGACTTCTACGCAAGCGCGCTCGCCGGATATCTCAACGTCTTGTTCTTCCCGATGACCGCGTTGATTGTGTTGGGCGTTGGATATGCGCGCGTCGTCCTCAATCGCTTGGCAGAGGCATCCGTTCCCAGCGAGCCAAGCGATCATGACTTCGGACCAAGGCGTCGAGTTGGAGCGCCACCTCCGGGTTTCGATCCACTGGATCCCCGCTCTGGTGCGCTTTGGATCGGCAACCCATCGAATATTTTGAGGCAGTACCCGCGCCACTAACGCTTCTTGAATTCGGAATCGCCATCGAACGGCCCATGAGCCAGGTCGTTGGAAAAGCGGCCGCTACCAAGCACCGACGATTGCTCAATCGACGTTAGCGGTCCAGTCAGGTCAGCCGTTCCGCGGCCTGAATCAGCTTCCCCAAGATAGCGATTCCGAAGTCCCTCTGGTCCCAAAATCCGGCCGGACAACGTGTCGGTGAAAGTCTGCTCCGGATTTGGGCTGCGCGCTGCGGCGCGCTCAGCCTCAGCAATCGCATTCCGAACATCATAGTTTATGATATCGAGATTGGCCTGAGCCGTTTCACTCGTGGCCCCCGTATCGGTGCTGCTGAACCCTAATTCGCCTCCGATCTTCCCTGATGTTGATTTTGCTGTTTTTCCCTGGCCACCGCGACCACCCGATGTTTGTGTCGTGTCGACACTCCCACCAATCTGAGCACCAACCGTCGTTCCCATGATCGTTTGGTCCTGAGCGCTTCGCGTGACGGACCGTTGCCAGCCGGTCTGGGCGATCACGGCCTGAACGTCGCGCTGAAGCGTATCGGCAACCTGCGGCTTCAGCCGCCAGTCGCCCTTTCGGTCCATCTCGAACCCGCCGCGAAGCCAATTCGCCATGGCTGCGTGGCCTTCCTCGCCGCCGCCCATGAAATGTTCGATCGTATCAGGGCCGGCCTGCTTGCCTGCCTCGAACCGCGTGCTGGTGTCGTTGCGCGCGGATTGTTGAAACCCAGCGCTGCTGGAGACAAGCAGGTCATTCTCGGCAAAGCTGAAGCGGGCATGACCTCCTTGCGCAAGCGCGCCAAACTGACTGTCGTTGATGAGCCCGGCACGGAGCAACTGACCTGCCTGATCGGCGGTCAGGTTCATCGCGAGATCGCCATTTTGCGCCATCGCTAGCTCGCGCTTGGACATGGTGATGCCGTGGCTGCGTAGCAGCCCCTGCATGCGGCTGAGCCGCTCGTTCTCGACGATGCGCGACATGCGTTCGTTGCCGGCGCGATCGGCGATGCCCGCAGCACCGCCCTCCGCCATATCGACCTGGTTGCCGGCAGTCCGGCTTAGTGCCTGGATGAAGCTGTCGAGCCGCGCAGCCTCGCGCGTCGAGACGCCGGCCGCGGCGGCACCTTCGGCAAATCCGAAATTATCGGCCTGCCGGCGCTGCTCTCCGATCCGTGCCGCAGCACGCGTGCCACCGGTTCCCACCTCGCGCTGGGCATCGAGTTTGCCTGAGCGCTCCGCAAAGTCATAGCCAGCGGCCTCGCGGGTCCGGCCATAGACGCTGGTGCCCTCGCGGCCTGCCTCGGCGGTCGCGCCGTCCGCTGTGCCGACCTGGGTCGCGGCATTGTACGTCTCGAGGGCGTGAAGCACCTGCGCCTCGTTGCGGCCAGTTGCGCGGGAGAGTTGGGAGATGGCGGAGCTGCGGGCCTCGCCCGAAAGCGCGTTGACGAAGCCGATGCGGCGCGCGGTCTCCTGCGGGGAGAGGCCGAGCATCTGCGCGGCGTCGCGTTGACCCTGGTTGGTGCCGGTGCGCAGCGCCTGCTCGGTCGCGACATTGCCGCGCTCGAGGCCCGCGACATTGTCTCCGGCGAAGTCCCTCCGACCTTCCATAGCGCCGACATGGACCTGGGCCGACGTCAGATCGTTGGCGAGCATCTGTTCCTGGTCATAGGTATTGGCGATCAGTTTAGCGAAGGTCGGATCGGACTGCGCCTCGCCGATCACGCCCGACGCCTTCAACTCAGCATCCTTCGCCGAATAACCGCCCCGCTCGAAATGCCGCGTCGCCGCCTGCATCATCATCCCGTAAGCGCGCTGGTCGCCGAACGCGCGCCATTGGACCAGATTCTGCGCGAATGCGCCGAACGCCTTCTCGCCCGCCTCGCCCCCGCCGAAATAATTGGTGCCAAGACGCCGGAGCGCGTCCTTCTCCGCGAACTGGTGGATCGCGCTGGTTGCGGCATTGGCCTGGACCGCCCGCGCTACCTGCGGGTCGCCCAGGTCGCGGCCGTTCAACGCGGGCGCCAGGCTGCCCATCTGCCGAGCCCCCTCGATGCCGCCGAGCGCGAACGCCGTGCCTCCGGCCGTGCCGGGCCGCTCCCCGAGGATTCGGTTGGCTTCGCCGAAGGCGCGGTTGGCGCCGAAGGTGGAACGCTCGCCGAAATCCCCGAAGCTCGCAGCCGCGCCCGCCCGGGCGCGGGTGCCGGAGGCCGACGCCTGGCTCTCAAGGGCCGACGCATAGCCCTCGGTGGTGGCCATGGGAGCCGCTGCGGCGGTGCCCTGGCCGGCGACGCCAAGCGCACCGCTCGTGAAGGACGTGAAAACGTTGCCGGAGAACCGGAACACGGTGAACACGAACGCGCCGGCGAGGCCCGCTGCTGCCGTGCGGAAGCTCCCGAAGATCGCCAGCGCCTTCATGGCCGCGGACGGCGCGAGCAGCCAGGCATTGGCGCCGAGCGCGTTCGAGCGCATCTCCTCGAGTACATCGGCGGCGCGGCCGAGGGTCAGCTGATAAATCCCGGCATCGATCACGCCCCAAAGCGCGACGAACACGAACAGGCCGAGTGCGAAGCTTGCGACCCGCAGGTTGATCGGCGTCAGGATGAACAGCAACGCGACGGGGATCATGAACAGCATGATCCCAAACACGGTCGCGCGGATTGTCGGCATCCACTCGTTCGCGACTGACATGGTCGCCAGCCCGTTCGATACCACTGCGCGGTTCGCCATCACGCGCGCCGCCGTTGCCGGTGAATCCTCGAACAGCACGTCGCCCACGGTGTTGCCGAGCAGGATGTGGGTCATCAGCGCCTGCGTGGTGAGTGGGCGACCGAGCATCATCTGTCCCATCTCGCCCAATTGCTCGCGGCATCGCGCGAGCTGTTGGGCGTTGCCGGTATCGAACCCGGTCCGCGCGCAGACCTGGCGGCTATAGCCCTCGAACAGGGTCGGGTCGGACAGTCGATCCGAGATATGCGCCCAGGCGTCGGTGCAACTCACCGTCGTGCCGCCCTTGTCGGACTCCGTGTAGACCGTCGAGAAGGTCGCCGGTCCTGCCATCGCCGCAAAGGCAGCCGGAAGGTCGGTGGTGGTGCGGAACAGCTTGTCATCATCGACGCCATAGGCAGCCGAGACGCGCGCGACCGGATAGCATTGACGGATATAGTCCTTGATCGTCGCATCGAGGAAGGTGTCGGTCATGGGACCGCGTGGGCTGACGGCGTTGAGGAAAAGGTCGAACGAATGGCCGCCGGCGCCGAACTCGATCTTGGCATCCGGATCGAGCGTATTGTCGTCGATCGTCTCGACCAGCGCGCGCTCGATCATGTTGGTCGCGCCCGCCACCAGCACCAGCAAGACCGGCACGTCGCCGACCGGCTGGTAAGCATTGCGGACGCGGTCATAGACATGGACCGTCCCGGTGGTGGCGACGAGCCCGACGAACAGCCCGACGCCGATGAGGATCTGGAACCCGAACGCGACCAGTCCCATACCGGAACCGCGGACGCTGGCGAGCAGCGCGCCCAGGCCGATGCCGACAGTCGCGACGATCAGCACCAGCGTCTCGTAACGCGGGTCGGCGAAGATCATCGAGACCAGGCGGAACGCATCGACGGTCTCGGCGAACCCGTCATAGGTGTGGAAGCTGGTATCGACCGCCAGGGCCGGGGTCGCGGCAAGCAGCGCGGGCAGGGAGGCGAGAGCCTTGGTGAGGCGGCGCACGGCGATCTCCTCGGCTATTGGTTGCGTGCAGCGGCGGCGCCGGCGGCGTCGCGCGCATCGCGGTCGCGCTGGCGGATCAGGCCAGCATAGTTGGCGGAGAGGTTCGCCTGGTCGAGCGCCGCCATATAGCTTTGGCGCATCTGCGCGCGCTGACGCAGCACCTCATCGCGCAGGTCGCGCAGCTGCTCGATCCCCTTGACGAGAATCCGGGTCTGGCAAATATTGGCGCTGTTGCCGTCCGCAGCGCCGGCCGCGCTGGCGCCGCGCTCGGCATTGCTCACGGCGAAGTCGATGGATCGCGTGAGATCGTTGAGCATCTGGTAGGCGAGGGTCAGTGCCACCAGCTCATCGGTGTCGCCAATGACCGAGTCCACCACGCCCTGCCGAACGCCCCATTCCAGCATGCGATAAACCGGCAGCGTCCGGACATTGGCGACGAACTGCCGCTCCTCGGACGTGAGCGCCGCGCGCGTGCGGATCTTGGTGGCGATCGACTGCATCCGTTCGCGCGCAAGGACCAGCGCGCCGCGGCCGGGGCCATCCTGCGAGCAATCGGCGCCGGTCGGCGGCACGTTCAATGTTCGCTTCTGTACGCGTCCGGTCAGGAAATCCTGCGCACTTTCGGTGTCTTGTGCAGGGCATTGGGGAATGGCTGTGAACAGCGGAACCTTGTCCGCGGGATCCCAGCGCATATAGACGTCGCCGACCCTGGCGCGCATCACGCTCGCCCAGTCGCCCGCGCCGACGCGGGTGGCGGCATGGCCGAGGAGCGAACCGGTGCGGAAAATCTCGGTCACTTCGGCCGGGCAGTTGGTCAGGGAATCGCGCAGATCCTCGGTCGGATTGTTGTTGTTCGCCTCGATCCGCTCGCGGCTCTGCTGATAGCTCTTCGAGAAGCCTTGCTTGACCGAGCGATAGCCGGTCATCTCCTCGATGATGCCGGACATATTGTCGTCGCCCTTGGCGATCTGGACCATGCGGTTGGCGAGCCGGCAGTCGTTGACCTGGATCGAATTGAGGAAGTTGGTGGCTGCCTCCATCTTCGAGATGATATTGCCCATCTTCTCGTCGAGCGTCTCAAGCAGATACTGGAACGCCACCGCTGGCGCGGCCTGGAGGATGCTTTCCAGCTTCTGGACCAGATAATCGGGATCGAGGAACGACATGCCACCCAGGAACATGTCGATGCCACCGCAGCCGGCCTTCACCTTGGGCAACGTCACCGACATCAGATAGTCGTTGTGGACATCGACCCGGCCCGACATCCCGCCGGCCGTCACATAGCCGCGGGTCTGATCCTCGAAGCTGCCGGGGTTCGTATAAGTGACATTGTCGAACCAGCTCTCGGCCCAGCTCTGCGCGCTCGCCGGTGCGGCACTCGCGCCGATCGCGAGGATCAGAGCCGTGAAAGGGATGCGGACGCGGGCAAACGCTAGAAACATGGCGGACTCCCATAGAGATCAAAGGGGAGGGAAGGTGCCGAGCCCGCCATTGCTCAGCGCCTTCCCAGTGACCGTGCCGGCATCCCGACGATGCCGGTGAACTTCGACATGGCGCGCACGCCCACTGCGGGCCGGACGCCCGTCAGCATCTTCGCCGCCAGATAGAGATTGCGCGCGAGATTGGGTCCGTGGTCGGTTCCGACCGCGATCGGCACGACGCGGCCTGCATCGGCGATCGGCCGCGCCCAGGCGACGGGGTTTCCCACCCAGGGAAGGCCGAGCCGTCCCGAGCGGATCATCGCTTCCTGGGCGCCGATCGTTCGAACCTGCCAGCCATAGCGCCGTCCGAGCGTGGCGAGCTTGGTCCAGAGATCGCCACAGGGCACGCAACCGGGGCTGGTGGTCATCTCGATGACGAACGCCGGTCCCTGGCCACGCAGCGTGGCGTTGAAATCGTCCGGGAAATCACGCGTCACCGGAACCCGCGACAACCAGGCCTGCATGGTCTGGACGTCTGCGACCGGATGGATCGCGGCTCGCATGGCCTGCTCGCGCGCAACAGTCTGGGCAGCCGCAGCCGACCCGGTGGCGAGCACGATCTCGGGAATGCCGATCAGGACGAGGAGCTTGATCATCGATCCGGCCCCACACTGGCCTCGATGAGATCGCCACCCAGCGCCCGCGGATCGGTCGCCGAGACCGGTCCATTGCCGAGCGCGTCGAAAAATCCGTCATCCTCGCCAGGACCGGTCAGGAACTGTTCGGGGCGGATGTCGCCGCGCAGCAGCCGCACCGCCTGATAGGCCATTTGCGCTAGATTGGGATATGCCTCGACGCCGCTCGCAATCACCATGCGCTGCGGGCTGCCGCGGCGGATGACCATCGTGGTCGGCGTGATCTCGACGCCAAACCGCTGCCCGACCTCGGGCCGCTTGTCGACGTCCATCAACGTGACCTGCCAGCCCATCTCTTCCTGGAAACGCTGGACGATGGGCCATTGGACGCGACAATAGCCGCAGGTCGACCGTGAAAACATGACCAGAGCGAACTCGCCCGCATGCACCCGAAGATACGCACGGCGGATCGCGTCCTTTTCAGCGGTGAGCTCGGCGCGGGCATCGCCGACCATGGGGTTGGCTGACTTCGAATTGAGCTCGGGATGTTGGAGCATCGCCAGTTGTGTGACACCGGCGAACGCCCGAGCCTTGCGCCGCGCAAAGTCCTGCAGCCGCCAGAAGTCGGCGACCGCATCGACCGTCAGCACGGTTGCCGCATAATCGCGCTGCTGCTCGATCAATTTGCGGATCTTGGGCGGGGTCCAGGTCGCGAGCTCCGCCATTGGCGGAATGGCCGGTTTCCGCAGCGCGTCTGGGTCATCCGATGGCGGCGAGACCGGCTTGGGCGCTTCGTACCACCAATAGCCCTGCTTGAGTGCCGGACGCGGCGCGGGCGTGGCGGTAGAGCTTTGCGCAAGCGCGGCCGTGGCTGAGAACAGACCCATGGCAGTCGCCACGATGATGCGAGTGTGGCGCGCGTTCACAGCAGCCGCTCCATCCGCGTCAGCTTGGCTGCCGGCACCAGGCCGAAATAGCGGCTGTCGAAGCCGCGGGGATGGTGCGAGCCGACATAGATCATGCCGGGCGGGATCACCCCGCTCCACTGCATATGCTCAAGCTTCACGCCGTGAATGCCATAGGGAAGGCTGACGCCAAGTAGTTGGCCGTTGCAGAAATAATGACCGTCCCATGCCTTGGGCGCGCCGATCGACGGTGTCTCGATCATGGTCAGGCGCTCACCTGGCATGCACAGGGCATATTTGGTCACATTGACGGGCTTGGGTCCGGCGATCGGGTGGCGGAGCGTGAACATCACATAGTCGCCCTTGGCGATTGTCCCGGGCGCCTTGCGTACCGCAAAGGCTTCGATCGAGGGGCTCATCACCAGGCTGACCTTGGGAAGGGTGATTGCCGCGAGGAGGGCCACCGGCAGCACGAAGGCGAGCGCTCGCCACAGCCGGGTCGGTCGCGCCGGCTCGCCGTGGCCGGGCGCGCCGAGCGCAACCGCAGCCTTGCCCGGCAATCGCCGGAGCCGCGGCCAGAGGTTGAGAATGGCGCTAACGAGCGCCCAGAAGAGCCTGAGCATCGCGCACCTCCTTGTCGCCGCCCAACCGGGCATATTCCTCGAACAGGCCCGAGAGCGCGCTGTCGCCATAGACGACGTGGCGTGCTCTGGGGCTCTCATCCTCCCGCTCGCAATAGGCCTGGGTCGGGTCGCCCGGAATCATCGCCAGTGCCGGCACCCTGCTGACGCCATGCTGGCGGAACACGATCGGATCGACGATGAGCTGGACGCCCCGCATCGCGCAGGATGGCCCCTCGCAGCCGGGATCGATCCGCAGGATCTCAGCCGACAATTTCGCCATCGGCCCCACCTTATGGAGCCCCCCCGGCATCCCGCGAAAGGCAAGCACGCCATGCACGCGCTCGAGCTGCGCCGCATAGGTTCGCAGGATCGAGACCGGGATCGACGATGAGACAAACAGCACCGGCACCCACGCCTTGACCGTGGGGGAGGGGCCTGCCTTGGCCACGGCTTCCATCTCACCGGGTTCAAGTCCGAGTGCCTGGCGCAATCTCTTGGCTTGCCCCTCGCGCTCCTCTGCCATCCGCGCCTCGCCGGCAGCCAGTGCGGCGCGGGCGCGCGCGTCGATTTCCGGTAACGGAGTCCGGCTGCGGAGCCCCTCGAACGCGCGTCGACGTTCCGCCTCACCTGGGGTTGGTGGCAGCTTGGGATCCGGCACGTCAGCATGCCCCTCTTTGGCGCGCGTGACAGCGCCTTTCACGCGCTCCATCGCGGCATCGCCCTGATCCTGGATACGCTCGCGCGCGGAATCCTGGGCGAGCGCCACGGTCGCGATGGCGAGTCCGGCCAGGACGAGGGCGCTATTCGCCGACCGCCTTGAGATACGCATCGACGCGCTCCTTCATATCGATCTGGATGTCGGACTGGGCGCGAGCCTCGATGTCCGCATAATATTCGGAGAGATCCATCTTGCTGAAATCCAGCGCCTGGAACTCTTCGGGCGTGAAACCTCGGCACATCGGCTTCTTGGGCGTCCCCCACAGATTGCCGTTGAACGCCTTGAGCTGGGGGCGGCCCTGCTCCTGGATGATCCGGCCGAGCTTGGTGTTGAAGCAGCAATGGCCGCGCGCCTTTTGCAGGCAGATGCCGAGAAAGCTCGAGGTGCAATAGCTGCCGACCTCGTGGCACATGCCCGAGCCGCGCAGCATGCCGACCTCCATATCCTGTTGGTCGCAGCCCTGGAGCAGCACCTCGATCATGAAGTTGACCGCGAGGCTGATCGCGATCGAGGTCGGATCGAGGCCGATGATCAGCGCATTGGCGCCGGCGTTCGCCGCCTGGCCGGCCGTCGCCCCGGCCCGGAAGGCGGCATAAGCCGCGCTCATGCCGGTGAAGACGCCCTTGGCGACCGCGATCTTGGTACCGATCGAACCGACTGACGACCCCATTCCGTCCTTGACGATCTTGCCCTTGTCCTTGCAGCAATTTGAAAGGGTGGTGCTGATCCCGGGGGGCCGGCAACGCATCGCGCGGCCGCCGAAGATCTCGACCGTGCCCAAGCAATTGCCATCTGCATCGACCGGACCGTCGGGCGCCGTCCCGGGATCCTCGATCGGGGGCTCCTCTACGATCGGGTTGCTCGCGACATCGGCGCAGGCGTGCGGTGAACAGGTCGCGCCGCCATTTTTGGGCAAGCAGGAAAATTGTGGTCCGAGCGGGCAGCTAAAGTCCCCGCTAGGCGCAGCCAGGCAGGCGGTCTCCTCGAGTGGGCACTGGTACTGACCGCTTGTCGTGATGCTGCAATAGGCCATCTCGCCGGCGTCGGCCGCGTCGCCGTTCCCATTGAGATCGGCAGCGCACATCTGCTGTGCGTAGGCCGGACGCGCCTGGCAGGATGCGACGAGGGCGCAGGCGAAGAGCATGGCATGCGCCGCGCCACGCGGCGAGAGGAGCCAGCGCGCGATCATCGCACCGTTCCCGTGCAGACCAGGTCAGCGCCGCCGAGGCGCACGGTCTGCATCATGACGACAGCCTCGGGAAAATCGTCGAGGCAGCCGCAGGCCGAGACGATCTCCTCGCCGGGGCCGGTTGGACAGACATTGTCGGTTCCGCAAGCATGATAGAAAGTGTCGTAGGCGGTGGGATCGTTCTGCAGGCTGCCGACGACACCCGCAGGGGCCGCGGCGGTATTCACGCGCGGCGCGCGGGTTTTGCAGATGGACTCGCATGCCGGCACGCTGCCGCGATCGGGCAGGCTGAACGGCCGTGTCGATTCCGCGAAACTGCCATCGCCCTGGCGCGCGCGGTCGGCCAGCATCGTCTCGGTCGAATGGTCGATGATGTAGGTGCCGCGGCTCGTATCCGGCTTCGGGAGCGTTGTGCTGTCGATCTCGCAGCGATAGGTCCGATCCTTCTGGAAGAAGTCCCGCGTGAGCGATACCGGGCAGGTTTCCGTGCCGAGCAGCCGTGTCTGGGGCAGCGGGCGTAGTCCCGTGCTGATGCCGTTGCGAAAGGTCTGGACGCCGTCGACTAGCTCGCTGTCGACCCTGCATTTGGGATCGGCGGCGATCGCGCCGCAGCGATCGACCAGTTGCTCGACGGTCTTGCAGCTATCGTCGACAACGACATGCACTTGGCCCAGGCCCTCGCCGCCATCGGCGACGGCGACGCGCAGCCAGATTTCGTGGTCACCGGCCGTGAGCCAGGGTTTCAGGTCGAGATTGGGATAGGCGTAGAAGGTCTTCTTCTTCTCGCATCCGCTGGGCGGGAAGCCGGTCGATGTCCATGGGCTTGGACCGGACGCGACAAGCGTCCCGTCGATCCGGACCTGCGCCCAGTCGTCCGCATAAAATTGCGCAAGCCGTGCTTCGACGATCCGATCGGGATCCCCGACGCGCAACGTCATCCTGAAGTCGAACAGCCGGCAGCTTCCGCCCGCGAGGCTGTTGTCGTTGGGGGAGCCGAGATAGAAATCGAGCGATGTGCCGTCCTTGATCGTCGCATAGCCACCGTTCGTGCGGCTGATGACGTCGTCGGCGCCGGTCTTGAGGACGGTCACCTGGCGCTCGATCGTGCAGTGGCGCATCTGCTGCGCGGTACCCATCCCGACAGGCGACCCCGCGAGTGCCTGAAAGACAGTGTTGCTGCTCGACACGACAAAGGCATCGCCGGCCAGCGCGGAAGGGTTGGCGCGATAGCCGGTCTGGGCAAGCGAGGGATCGCTTGCGCAAGCGGTCGACTGGGCGCCAACATAGCGGATCGCCGGTCCGTCGATTACCGCTTGCGCGACGCCAATTCGCGGGTCGGCCGTGGTGAGGGCGCCGATCATGCCGCCGCCCAAATCCCCGAGCACCGAGGGCATGTTGGACCAGGCGAGATTGGCGCCGCAGCTATTGTTGATGCAGTAGCAGCCAGCGAGCTCGGGCATGTCAACCTGTGTGAGCTTCAGGGTGCGGGCACTATCGACGTCCCATCGGAAATAGTTGCACTGGTTCCATGTGCCCGGCTGGCACGAGATCACCCCATTCGCGCAAATCCCGGAAACCGGCACAGGCAGGTTGATGCGACTGTCGACCGTGCCATCGAGATCGGTATCGCGCGCGATCTGGACCGTGCCGAGATCGCCGGAGGATGCCGGCTGCACCAGCACTTCCATCAGCGTCGCCGTCTTCTGGCAGGCGAGATTGGGTGTGAATGCCTTGCTGGAATCGACCGTCGTGATTGGCTGGCCCGACAGACCGGGCGTCACATAATTACGCTGAATCGCCTCGCTGTCCCCGGACTTGGCGCGCGCGGCTTCAGCCGCGGTACGCGCCCGTTCCTCCATCGTCTGGGCGAGCACGGGCGCGGTGGAGAAAAGGGTGGCCAGCGCGGTCGCCTTCACGGTCCAGACCAGGGGGAGCAGCCCGGACCGCCAGGGGAGCGTGACGGCCGCGCTGGCCGTAGGTGGAGCGACGCCGCGGGGGGACATCGGCGCCGCTCCCGCCTCGCGTGCGCGCCAGCGGCCGTAGAGGCCTTGGCGGACAGACCCCCGGTTATTGCCGGCGGCGTGCGCGAGACGTTCGAGATGGGATTTGGAGGGAAGCTTGTCGGTCATGGCACCGGGATTCCGGCGCAGCAGATCATTTTTTCGAAAAGCATGAACTGGGCGTTGTCCTTGCCGGGCGCATGCTTGCCGCTCGTCCAGAGCGCGCCGGGCCGGCCGATATTGACGCACTTCCCGCCTTTGACGGGTTCCATCAGCTGGAGCTTGTAGCGCGACTTGGTCCAGATCGGGCTGGGCTTGAACGAGCAACCATCGGACGAGCTGATCGTAAGCGCGCCCAGACGGCCCATCATGAACGTGCCGCGCGCGGCGAGCCCGGCCCAGGCTTCGACGCTATCGTCGAAATGAATGTCGCCGGCGATCGGATAGGTCGCGCCCCACGACCCCATGCACCAGAAGAGCGGATCGATCACCTTGCCAGCGGCCGCTGCCGCGCTGTCGCCCATGCAGGCGAGGCCGGCTGCGGGGTTGCCGAACAATATGCCCTCGGGCTGGATAATCGCGCCCAATGTGCCCGACTGCCAGGTCGGCAGGATTTCCGTGATCAGGGCCACGTCGAACCCGTCATCTTCCAGGCATGGGAGATCGGTGAACATGTCGAGCATCGCCCAGACCGGCGAGATGTAATAATGCATCTGCGCGAACATCTTGCGCGTATTCGTTCCATCCGAGATCGAGGATTGACTGCCCTGGAGCTTGCCGCCGGTGGGCATGAGATCGGCGCCGAGCGCCATCATGCAGCCCGGCTCGGTCACCACATCGACCATGCGGTTGGGCGACCAGTAGGAGACCTTGACGCCAAACCAGAACTGGACGCCCTTGCGGCAGGCGCAAAGCGGCTTCGATGCAGACTGCGCATCCAGCGCCTTGTCGAGCTTGTCGAAGCTGCCGATGCGAACGCCGCCGACCGTGATCGGGAAG
The DNA here is from genome assembly GCF_020179425.1 of Novosphingobium percolationis. GTDB lineage: Bacteria > Pseudomonadota > Alphaproteobacteria > Sphingomonadales > Sphingomonadaceae > Novosphingobium > Novosphingobium percolationis. The sequence goes on from NZ_JAILYM010000010.1 coordinate 67,439, forward strand.
ATGCAGGTCCAGCGCACCTTGGTGATCGGATTGAAGACCGTGCCGGTCTCGCATTTCGAGGCATGGGCCTGGCTCGGCCAGGCGAGCGTGCCCGCGAGGCCAATGGCGAGGCCGATGAGGAAGATCTGCCAGCGCCGGATCATTGCGCGCCTCCCGCGCCGCCGAGGGGCAGCCTCCGGCTGCGCGGCCCGAACTCGGTCAGCACCAGCTTCTGGCCTGCTTGCGCGACCACGACTGGCGCGACGGTCAGCCCCAGCCGTTCCTTCACGCGCTCCTCCAGGATGTAGATCGCGCGGCCGGTCTTCTCGGTGAGCGTGATCGGATCACCGCTCTCGCCGCCCAGCGCCGTCAGCAGGATGAAGTCGCTCGGCCGTGCGGTCCGCAGCGCCCAGCCAAGGTCGCGCGGATGCACCACCACCAGCCGCTGCGGCAGCTTGACAAAGGTGAGCGGATTGAAGGTGAAGCCCTTGGGGTAGAGCGTCTTGCCGTCCGGCAACTGGATGTCGAAGTCGAGGGTATAGAAAGGGACCACGGTCCGCACCCGATCGGCGGTAGCCGGCGCCAGCGCCGCGGATTTGAGGGCGCTCCACTTCTCCCGTGGGCCAAATGCCTTGGACATGTCGCGCGGCAAGGTGGCGACCTTGGCCTCGATCTCGGAGAGCGCGTCGGGCTCAGCGATCGGCCAGGTCCGGCCAATCGTGCTTCGTCCGGTCGGCGCCGTCTGCGCGTCCGCGGCAATGGCGAGTGCGCCTGCCGCGAGGATGAGCGCTGCGACGGTTGTCGCCTGGCCCAGCGCGACAAGACGCGCGCGGGGCGGGAAGGGGAGATCAGCGGCCATTGCGGCGTCTCCAGTCGGTGGGGGGAGGATCCGGAAGGCCGACGAGCGCGCCGATCAACGATGCCCCGGAGACGAAGGTCACGAGCCAGACGATCATCCGCAGGTGCGTCGCGATGCCGGGCGCGAGCATCAGCAGATAGGTCTGCACGAACATCAGCACGAAGCCGCCAACGGCGAGGCGCACCGAGCTCGGCGACGGCTTTCCAGACAAGAGACCGCTCATGACGCCCTCCACCGCTTGAACCGGGTCAGCAGGCGCGCGCTCCAGGCCGAGAGGCCGAGCAGCAACAGGCCGCTTGCGAAGCATGACGCCGCGACCAGCACGGCGGCGCGGGCGACCATCATGCCGGGCTGGTCGAGGGCGATCCCCGCGGCGGCGACAAGCGCGCCCATCATCACGGTCTCGATCGCGACCAGCCGGAATTTCCAGATGACCGACTCCGCCTCACATCGGGCGGCAACCCGTGCTTCGATCACCCGTTCAAACTCGTCCTCGGCTGTGAGATCGAGCGGCAACTGGTCCGGGTGGGACAAGTGGGTACGGCCCATCGCCATCATTCCGCTGCCTGCCGGACCGTGTCCGGCGTGCCGAGGATCTCGGCGGGGTCGACTCCGGCCAGGCGGCAGACCGCATCGAGGGGAGAGAAGCCCTGCCGCAGCAGGCCTTCGAACGCTGCCACCTCATCGGGCGCGGAAGTGTTGATCCAATAGGAGAAGGGATCCACGACCAGCCGCGCAATGCCGAGCCCCAGCGGGGAGTCGATGAACACCTCGCTATAGTTGGGCTTGGAATTGCGGACCGATTTTAGCAGGTCGAGGACAAACCCCGAATAGTCGAGGATCTTGTTCTCGACGGCGCGGTCATAGGTCGACCCCTGCAGCAGGAACCTGGTCGCGGCATTTTCGAGGATCACCTGGCCCGTGCCGCCGAACAGCATCAGGTCGTTCATCGACTGCAGCACGATGCCGAACGAACCGCGATATTTGCGCGCGCGCCGATAGCCCTGGCCGAACGCCTCGGCGAGGCGGCTGAGATCCTGCCCTTCGGTTCGCGTCATGAACTGCGCGGCCTCGTCGCACAGGACAAAGCGCGGACGATCGCGGGCCGAGAGGTAGAGTTCCTGGGTGACGGCGTTCACCACCACCATGACGATGACGTTGAACAGGTCTGGCATCGACTTGAGGCGCTCGAGTTCGAGCACGACGAACTCGTCCGAGCGGATGTCGAGGGTGGAGGGGCCGTTGAAGTAATGGCCATAGGCGCCATCGGAGCCGAAATCGCGAAGATTGAAGGCCAGCTCCCGGGCGACGGGCACGAGATGCTCGACCCGGTCGAGATCGCTGCCGGCATGTGCGGGGTAAGTGCCGAGCCACTCGCGGACGGAGTCGATCCCATGGTCGGCACGGCCCGTGTCGATCGTCCACTGAACCGCCGATTTCAGCAGGTTCCATTCGGAGGTCGAGACGCCCTTGCGGGTCGAGGCGTTGGCCATTTCTGCGACGATCGCCACCGCCATGGTGATGGCGGACTGCTTGTCGTCCCCGTCGAGCGCGAGACCCATATCGAACGGGTTGAGGACCAGTTGTTCCTCGCCGATATCGATATAGCGGCCCGAACACAGCGTGCAGAGCTTGCGGTAGCTCCCGCCGATGTCGATGATGCGGATGAGCGCGCCGCACGCGAAATATTGCTGGCACAGATTGTTGAGCAGGAAGCTCTTGCCTGCGCCGGATTCGGCCGAGACGATGAAATTGTAATTGTTGATGCGCGGGTCGAAGAGATCGAGCGTGATGAGCTGGCCCTTGCGCCCCGTATAGAGCAGCGCCGGCCGGCCGCCGCCCCGGAAGTCGGTCTGGATCGGCGCCATCAGGACCGCCGCCTTGACCGGCATCCGGAAGTCGCGCTCGAGCATGCGCAGCGTCGTCCGGTCCGGGTAGAGCCCGAAGGGCAGGCTCATCGCCAGCAGCGTTGGATTGAGATAGCTCTCCTCCTGCATCGAGAAGGGAAGCGGCTCGCTTTCCCACAAGCGCTTGGCGCGTGCGGCAAGATCGCGGGCATGGGCACGGTCGCGGCCGAAGACCCAGACTGTCGGGATGACGCGGACGAACTTGGAATTGCCCGCCTCGTCGAGGATCCAGCCTATCTCCTCGATCTGCTTGCCGACCTCCACCGCGAACGAGCCCGCCGCCTTCTGGGCCGAGAGGATCTGCGCACGCTTGTGGATCTCGAACTGCGAATGATCGAACAGGATGTTGAGTGTGTAGAGGAACGGCCCGCCGATCTGGTCGCTATCCTCGGCCGAACCGCGCATACCGCCCAGCAAGCGGTTTGCGCGCTCGGCGGTGATGCGCCGTGCCGGCGCCTTGGGCGTCAGGCAGCGCGCAACCTGGTTGCCAAGGAAGACCTCCTGGCCTTCGAACACCAGGTCGGGACCAGCATCGATGATCTGCTTGGCGAGCGGCGGTGCGCCTATCGTCTCTCCATCGGCGAACACGCCGGGCGCGGGCTGTGCGACGCCGTTGAAGATGCGCCGGTAGAAGGCGATCATCTCCCCGGGCTCGAGCCGGCGAATGCCGAGCTTGGCGAGCTGTTCTTCAACCTGGCGGCGCAGGTCCTCGCCAAGCGGTCGCCGGGTCTTGACCGACAGCAAGGTCCGGAAGTTGCGGACGGGAATGCCGTGCAGCGCCTTCAGGCCATGGCGACCCCGGCTCAGATATTCGCGGGTCCGCCGCGCGGACGCCTGGATCAGCGGATCGTCGCGGGTCTTGAGGTCGAGAAAGGCGTCGAGCGCGTCATCGATCAGCGGATCGGCGAAGGTGTGGAGCTGGAGGACCGTGCCATCGGGGAAATGGATGTTGAGCAGGCCCTGAAGCGCACCCTGGACATGAGCGAACAGGTACGCGGTCGGCACGATCTCCCAGGCATGGCCCCAGCAGTCGTCAATGCACAGGAACGCCTCGGTCTCCGCGTCCCAGGCGACGAGCGGCAGATAGTCCGAATAGGCGTCGCGGCGCACGGCATTGCGCATCCGCGCGTAAGTGAGTCCGCCACCGCTCTTGGATCCGAGCGCGGTCATTGCCGCGGCTCCGTCGCGGAGGCGATCGGTGCTTCGGGCGGGTCACTGGCCGCCGCCGGTTCCTGGACCTGGCCGAGGATCGGCGCCTTTGACGCATGGCTCGGCGGAGAGACCAACGTGCCCCCGACCACCCAGACCGGCTTGTCGACGATCGAATAGACATAGCGCGGCATATACAGCCGGTCGGGCCGCTGGCGGTCGGCATAGGGCAGGATCAGGGTCCGGACCGTGCGCGCGGGCTTGAGCATCGGCGTCACCGGCGCCTCGATCAGGCCCTTGAGTTCCTGATAGACGCTGTCGCGATAGCTGCCATATGCGCTTGGTGCCGGAGCCCGTCCGCTGCGTGGCGCGCCCGATGTGACGGGCTTTTCGCGCAGCATCTTGCGGTCGTTGGTGACCGCGGGATCCGACTTCGATGCGACGCCTGCAACCGCATCCTCATAGGCTCGGCTCGGATGGATGCATTGACCGTGATCGTCATTCTTGCACGAGAATTTCTCGCTATAGGGCGACATGAGCGAACCCATGGTCGCGCAGCCTGAAAGGAGCAGACTGGCTCCGGCGGCAAGCGCAAGCGCTCCGCCGCGCATGGTATGTTTGGGCATGGACGGTGCTCCCTGGAAGATGGTCGATCGGCGCATCAGAACTTGGCTCCGACCGAAGGCTTGATCTCGAGGGCCAGGCCCTCCTGGATGACGACCACGACGTCCTTGGCGGCGCCCACCTCGACAACCGGCCCCGCCTGGCGGGCAAGATCGAGATAGAAGTCCGTGAGCTTGTCCGAGGATCGCGAGAGTCCGCCGGCGATGCCGGTCTTGGCTGCATCGCCGGCGTCGAGGGTCCGCACGCTGCCGAGCGCCGATGTCGAGACATCGCCGAACGTGCCCTCGACCGATTGCGCGATCCCCGCGATCGTGCCGGCGATGAACGAGCGCGCGAGCGTCGCTCCGGCGCGGGTTACGACCTTGCCGGACAGGCCCTTCTTGCCGTCGGCATCGACGAAGAATCCCTTGATGGGCTGGTCGACCACGGCATGCTCGTCGAAATCGACGCACGAGATCGAGACGAGCTGGATCTCGACCCGCTCCTTGGCGAGACTGCCGGTCGCATTGCCGATGACGAAGCACCCGGACAGATTGGCCTTCACGTCATTCGGCAGCACGGCGGGGGCCTGGACACGCGCGATGATCGGTTCGGGATTGCTCGTCGCATCGCGGCTCGCGAGCGCGTCGACCCCGGTCAGCAGCCGCGCCTTCATGAAACCAGGTGGCAAATAGATCGTCCGATTGGCTTTTTTTGATCGTGCCCCGCCGGCCGCGCCTCCCTCGCCAGCAGCCGTGATCGCGGCGCCGATTGCACCGACCTGGCGCTCGGTTGGCGGCGCTGGTGGAGCCGGGGGCGCCGCAGGGGCCGCGGGCGGGGGTGGCAGCGACGCGCCATCCGAATTCGCCTCGGGCGGTGCGGGTGGATAGGTAGGCGCCTCCCCAGGCAAGGCCGGCGGCAATCCCGCGTCGGTGCCATCTGGCAGTGCGTGGCCCGCAGCGCCTCCGCCCGGAACGACCTTGCCTTCCTCGATCGCGGTGACTCGGTCGCCGAGCAGCGACTGGCCGTCGAGGATCTTCTGCAGGTCCCCCCGCATTTTCACTTCGAGGCTGTCGCCGCGGAGGCCGGCGCCCATGTCCAACTTGGAGGCCTCGGGCACTGGCGCCAGATCCTTGGTGCCGCTGGAACTCGCCGAGTAGAGGCCATAGCCGACCAGGGCGATCGTCGCCGCGACACTGATCTGCTTTGCACGCAGCTTCTGGTCGGAGGTGAGGCGCGACCATTGCGCGCGCAGGTCGAGCAGGGCCGGGCGGTCGGTATCAGCCTCGAGGGGTGCATCTGTGGACACGCCGCCGAGCGGTTCGGGCTGGGGCGCGGCATTGGTCGCGCCGGGGTCCATTGACGCGGTCATTGGCCGACGCTCCGGCGCACGACGATCAGACGCGCGCTATCGCCCTGGCCAAGCGCGAGCCGGTCGAGCGTCACGGCGAAAATGTCCGGGCCGAGCGCGCTGTCGAGAAAATTGCGCTCTTCGAGCGCCACCTGATTGCTCGTGCTCACCAGATACTCGCTGGCCGACAGTCCAGCACCCTCGATATCGAGACGGCGGCGCTCGCTGATCGTGATGCTCGGCAGGTCGGGAAGCGTCAGCCGTTCGCGGCTCGGAGCGACTTCGGAGAAAGAGGCGGGAACGCGGTCCTGCAGAAGCGCCAGCACGATGCCAACCGCGCGCTCTTCCTCGACCAGCGGGCCCAGCAGCGCGTCATTGGCCCGTGCCCGCTGGGCGGCGCCTGGCACCAATGTCACCGTCTGGGCCGGCATGTCCGCCGGCTCGGCATAAAGCGGATAGATCGCGCCGTTGCACGAGACGAAGAATTCGGACGGCGTCGTCACATAGGTCCGGGTTTTCGCGCCGCCCCCTTCGATATTCGGGTCATCGGTCTCGAGCACCAGGAACTTGACCCAGGCGTCGGAGCCGCCGCGCTCGACGGCCAGGCCCTTCTCCGCGGAGAATTTGACGTCGTCGATGTCGCCACCGACACACACGATATGATTGACGTCACGGTTGGACAGCCGGATGCGGCTGGTCTGGTCGGGCAGGGCCGCGACCGATTGGGCGAGCGCCGGCGCTGTGGCGGTGAATGCCGCCAGGGCGCAGACAAGCCTCAGGCTTCTACCGAATCTCGGCACTGAAATTCTCCTCCTGAAGGGCGGTCAGCCAGAAGCGGCCGTTGTCGATCGCGTAGCGAATGCGCAGATTTCCGCGGAACTTGCGGATCACGCCGCCGATGACACGGACCTTTTCCACGGGCACGACGATCTCGGTATCGGTGTAGGTCACCGGTTGATCGGCCCGGATGTAGGTGGCGATCGAGAGCGTCGGATTGCTGCTCAGCTCGTCGAGCAGCCGGTTCAGGCTGTCGCGCAGGCCATTGAAGGCGCTCGGATGGACGAGGCTCAGCAGCTCCTGGAATTGCCGGTCGGCCGAATAGGATGAATAGGTTCCCGCCATGCTGACGATGTTGCGGGTGATGGTGCGCAGATAGGTCGCCGACGGCTTGTTGCCGGTCACATAAAGGTCACCCCCCGCACCGAAGGGTACGATCACGGTCCGCTGGTTCTGGTTCGACGTGTAGAGGACCGTGCCGAGTACCGCGGTGATCCCGAACAGGCCGGCGATCGCGAACTTCAACAGGCGATTCTCTTCGAACAGGTTCGCCGAACCCTGCAGATAGCGGTGAAGGTGCCAGCTTGGCCGCGTGTCACCGATCATGTCGGCAGCGACCTTGCGTCTGAAGGGATGCCCCATGCGCTCTACTCGAAGAAGCGGGTCTGTGTCGGACCCGGATAGTTGCGGAATTTGAGCAGACCCCAGCGCCAGGCGAGGTGCGGGATGAAACCGCGCGGCTTGCTCCGTTTCCAGGGAATGAAGAGGAGAAGGACGCCGAGGAGCGCCCAGCCGATCATGCCGCCGACAATCACGGCGACGAAGATGGTCGACATGACCACGATGAATTCCTGGGAGTCGAACCAGAGAATCTGGACCGGCCGGTGCAGGAATTGTGGAAGACGTTCGTCCAACGCCCTTCTCCCTTGCTTCATCACGCGTCAGCGTGACCTCCGAGGGATGACCACCACCCCCCGTCTCGGAAGGCGCGACCGCGCCGGCAGCGCCGGCCCGGCACGCCGATGCTCAGATCACCATGCCGAAGGTCTGGAGGATGCTGTCCGCCTTGATCAGGCAGACGGCAGCCACGATCGTCGGAATGCCGATCATGATGTTGCTGAACAGGCGACTGACGCCGAACAGGAAGGCGGCGACGCCCGCTACGAAACCGAGCGGACCCTTGACCCCCTGGTTCACGACGATGTCGTAGATGTCGTAGCCAAGGTCGCCCGCGGCGGGTGCCGTGAACGCATGGGCAACGGTGGTGCCGACCAGCGCGGCCAGAAGGACCAGGACGGCCGCGTCGATCGTGCGGAAGGTCCTGCGCGCAAGCAGTTTGAGCATTGATGGTCTCCTTGGAAGCGGAGCCGTCCGAACACATGCCTGCCGGCACCGATTGAAATCGTTGTCGGCCGACGGCGACACTGGACGGCTCCGGAGGAGCGCGGCCGTCGGCATCCCGGCCCTCGCACCACCCGGCGCGCGCTCGGTGGAGCGGTCGCGCGGGACGGGGATGAGGCCCGCCAGATCGAGGTCAACGCGGTCGCCTACGGCCGCGAACCTGGTGTCAGGGACGCGCATCTGCGTGCCCCTGCTTTTGCTCGAGGAACGCCTCGAGTTCGGCCTGTTGAAAGCCGGAGATCAGCTTGCCGTCGACGAACAATGTCGGTGTCCCCGAGACACCCATCTTCTTGACGGTCAACGCGTCCTTGGTGACCTTATCCGCCCCCGCGGCGCATTTGAGCAGTTCGGCGGGGCGCGCACCGGCATAGACTGCTTTGAAAGCCGCGACCTTGTCGGGCGAACAGAGAATGTGCTCGGCTTTCGCCGCGGCGTCCGGATGGATGCCGCTGACGAAATAGATCAGGCGCTGCACGACCTCGCCCTCGGCAGCCTTCACCGCCCAGAACCGCTCGAGCGCCTGACAATAAGGACAGTCGGGATCGGTGAACTCGATGATCTTTGGCGCGCCGGCCGGACCGATGACCAGTGCCTCGTTCGGGTCGATGGCCCCGAGGCGCTTCCGCGCGCTCGCATCCTGCGCCATCGCCGTGACGTTGAGGCCGTTCTTGTCGTAAACCGCTGCGAACAGCAGGTGCCCGCTCTCCGGCGCGAAATAGATGATGCGCCCGCCTGCGGTCGCCTGATAGATTGGTCCCTTGACGGGCGCTGGCCCGAAATCCTCGAAGCTGAGGTTGGTGAAGGTCTGGCGCAATTGACGCTGGGCGTCCGCGGCCGCCGCGGGCAGGGGATCGGTCGCCGATGCAATCGGTGCATCCTGCGCAAAAGCGGATGTCCCGGCGATCAGCAGCGACGCTGCCAACAGTTCAGCGGCGCGGCGCATGCGAAGCCTCCTTCGCGGTGCTGGTGGCGAGCGCGAAGATCTTCGCGTCTACCGTGAGTGATGCGCCGATCGGGATGACGGACGCCGCCGCCACCCTGTCGACCTGCGTGAGCGGCTGGTGGCGGATCGAGTAGCCCTGATCGTCCTGAACGATCGCCAGGCGGCCGCGAGCAGCACAGGGATAACCCTCGGCGTCAGGCCGATAATTTTGAGCCTGAGCTTGGGGCGCGAGTAGGCTGGTCGCCAAGATCGCAACAAGTCCGGTCGATAGGCGTGGAAAGGTCATGAGACACGTCTCCTCGTGGCGCGAATCCGCGCTTCGGTTCAGGGTTTGGAAGGTGCGGATCGAGGGACTGCGGACGTTAGCTAGAGCCGCCCATGACCACCGATCCGGTGTGCCACGAGCAATGCCGATGTCTTGAAATGCCTGCAATAGGGAGGGCACTGAAGTGCCGAACCGGCGAAAGAAAGCTTATAAGTCCGCAACTTGAATATTGGAGACCATCACGCGCTCAATTGGACGCTAAATGTACCCGAGCGGCACTGAAGTGCCGCTTTGGTCATGGTTGGAGTAGGGTGAAGGCCGACTTTCGCCCCGAAACAGCAGCAAATCGCCATCGGGAAGGGGGTAGCAAGCGAATGGGCCGAGCAACACGAACCTTCAAACTCCGGCTCTCGCCGGCCGGGATGGATGTGCTCATCGACTCGCACTGCCATCTGATTCGCACGACACGCTGTCTGCTTGCATGGGGCACTACGCTGCATGTGGCTGTGAACTATCTCGATACGGTCCCTGCGAGTGCAATCGTCGATTCTTTGAATGCCCTCCGAGCGGCAAAATTGAGCGGATCGGAAGAGCATCACGTCGGTGCGCCGCATCGCCTTTGGGATATTGCTTCTCAGATTGCCGAGCGCGTTCGACGTGCCACGCCGGATCGTGAAGCGCCCTCCCTTGGAAGCATCTACATTCTCGCGCTCCAGCATCTTGCGCGGGCGGATGGCGCACAGCTCCTGGCTGCCTTCGAGCGCGCACGGCCGCCCGTGAAGAGACCGCCCATCGTCGATGGCGAGATTGCTCAATGATTTCAGAAAGCTGGCAGCCAATGCTTGGCCAAATTGGCGGCGGTTCCGTTTGACAGTGGTGGTATGCACACCTAGCAATAGGGCCCGGAATGGCCTTGGCGGGCGGTATCTCCCGTAAGGAGACGCGGAAATGTCGCTTGATTGCGCGGCTTCCGTTGCTGATGCACCGCTCTCGTATGTGAAAGAACAGTCGGGACGGCAGATCGAGGAAGCACGGAAGAAGATAGGTATCACGCAGCGCGAGCTGGCAAGGAATCTCGGCATGGGAGTCCGCTGGTTGCGTGAGATCGAGTCGGGAAATCCAAAGTCGAAGCTCGACGATCATCTGCGCTGTACCTATCGCCTTGGCCTGTCGACCGGCCATATTCTTATTCCCTTGCTGTTCGCGGGCCAACGCATGTGCTTCCCTAGGCAGCTCGCGGCTGGCGATCTTTGCGATCTCGAGCGGCTGTGCGTTGAAGTTGTCGCGGAGCGGAACCTCAGCCAACTCACCAATGCCTTGACGCCTCGCTGGCAGTCCTCGCCGCTCGTGGCGGGAGCGAGTTCATGATGTCCGCCGCCGATCCGATCACGCAAGAGCGCGTCTATCGGGCCTTGAAAGCAGATTATCTGGCGGGGATCTTCCGCGCCGGCGAGAAGCTCGAAATCCAGGATATCGCAGACCGCCATGGGGCGAGTAAAACACCCGTCCGGGAAGCAGCCTGTCGACTGATGGGAGAAGGCTTGGTCGAGCCGGATAGCGCCGGCGGATTTCGGGTCACGCTCGCGACCCCGCCAGCATTGATCCACCTCTATGCTTGGAATACGCATCTGCTGCTGGGCTTAGCCCAGAGGCTGAAGAAATCGGTTCTCAGCCGGACGCTGGACCGATTCTCGCATGCCGGGTTTGGCAGCACCCCCGTTGAGATCGCGACACTTACGGGATCGATCTTCCTGGCGTTTGCCGAAGCCACAGGCAATCTGGAGGCCATCGCTACCATCGCGCAGATCAACGAGCGTCTATTCTACCCGCGAGTCTCTGGAGCAGCCAAGGTCAAGGAGGCTGCTAGGGAACTCCGTACAATGACGAACTCCGCTGTGGTCGATGTCCACAAGAGCGTCCATCGGCGCATTGAATCTTACCACGAGCGGAGAATCGTCCATCAACAAAAAATTATCCAAAAAGCAGAGGAGAGAAGAATTTCTTCTGCAATATAGTCACTTACCAGACTTGGCGCAGGCCGGATAGAACACCAGAGCCAACTTCGAAATGCGCTGATCGGATACCGCGCCATTTTGTCTGGATATATTTGGGTCCGCCGACAATCCCAGCGAGCTAACTTTGGACTGCCGTGGATTCTCGCGGCAGATCAAGAAGGAGCGTGCCATGCAGCGCAACAATGACGATCGGGAAACCGAACTGGTCGAATTCGGCACCGTGATGGCCGAAACCAAGGGCACCGGCCAGCGCCTGTCGGACAGCATCGGTCTTCCCCAGGTCGGCGCCGGCCTCACCGACGACTGACTGGCTCTGCGCGCGCTCGGTCCGCCGGGCGCGCGCTTTGATCCCGGGGCGGGACTCATGACATATCGCCTACGCAACAATCTCCTCTACTGCATAGCTGGGGGCAATCCGGTCTTCCTCGATATGGGTGATGACCGATATTTTGGTTTGCCGGCCAAGGCCAATGCTACGTTCCAGAAACTGGTGAATGGCAATCCTTTGGTCGCGGGCGACGAGGATCAGCTCCGGATACTGTTAAGCCGCCACATCATCGTACCGGACCAAGAGGCGGCCGGTCTGATTCCGAAAAACGCCGTCCTCCCGCGAGTGTGCCGGGATTTGACCCTGCAGCGGCGGAGGGCAACGATAACGATTTGCGCGCGAGCTGTCGCTGCCGAGCTGTTATCCGCCAGGATGCTAAGGAGACGTCAACTCTGCGAGGTGAAACAATCGATCGAGACGAGAAGGAGCCTCATTCCAATCGATCGATCTGGTACGACCGAGAATTGCGTAGGGGAGATAGCCGAAGCTTTCGAATGGTCCCGATTGATCTTTTCATCGAAGGACCGGTGCCTCGTCCGATCGTTGGCGTTCGTCTCGGTATGTATAGATCTCCGCCAACATGTATCGTTGGTCCTTGGCGTGACCGCATCCCCATTTTCAGCTCACTGCTGGGTGCAACGCGACGACTGCGTCCTCAACGACACAGTTGAACGGGTTCGCCCGTTCACGCCGATTCTGGTCATCTGATGGCTCTTCGGTTCCTCCTGGTCGCCTCCGCCGATCGCGAGCGTCGGGTGGAACTGGAGGCCAAACTCTCGCAGCACGTCGCTCTCCAACCGGTCTTTCGAGGCTCATTGTTCGTTATAATGCTGCCGGCGGGAGAATCTGTTCTTGAGCTGCCCAATCATGGCGGAGCCGTGATTGGCCAGATCTTTCGTCGGTACGGCTCCGCAGCCGCGGTAGACAAGCTCGATGGTGTTGCGGGAGGAGCAATCCATACCAGCGGAGGACAGGAGCTAATCGACCGCTACTGGGGTGAATACATTGCCGTGATCGAAACGCCGTCGGCATTGCGAGTCCTTCGTGCTCCGTTGGGCAATCTCCCATGCTATTATATTCAGGCCGACGGCGTGACAGTCTTTGCGTCCGATCCTGACCTGCTGAGTGAGGCAGGCCTCTTCACCCCGAAGATCGACTGGAGCGGTGTCGTGCGGTACCTCTACGCTCGAGATCTGCCTTCCGAGACAACATCACTGGAGGGGCTGACGGAACTGCTGCCTGGCAATTTGGTGGACGTCCAGGATGGGGTCAGCAGGACCCGTCAATGTTGGTCGCCCTGGGATTTCGTTCGAGAGGATTCCCGACGGAGCGGAGATCCCGTCGAGGAGCAGTTCAAACGGGTGGCGCAGCATTGCGCTCGCGCGTGGGCCTCATCCTATGATCGCTTGCTCTTGGGCGTTTCAGGGGGCCTCGATTCGTCGATTGTCGCCGCGAGCCTCGACTCATCCAGCGATCTCTCGTGCATTACTTTGGTGACCGATGGTCCAGATGGCGATGAGCGAGAATATGCGAGGACGATAGCGCACGCGATCAGTGCCGACCTCCGTGAAGAATTCTATACTCTGCGTGATGTCGATATTGGCCGGTCCGTGGTCTCCCATCGACCACGGCCCTGCGGTAGAAGTCATGAACTCTCGTTTCACGCATCGGTTCTAAAAGCGGCACGGGAGGCCCACGCCGGTGCCTTTGTGACCGGTAATGGCGGCGACAATGTTCTCTACAATACCCAATCAGCGAGGCCTATTGCCGATCGATTCTTAGTCGAGGGCCTCGGTGCTGGTCTATTCAAGACCATTCAAGATATTTGCACCTTAACCGGATGTAGTGCGGTTCAAGCGATTCGAGAGGCACTGAGAGTCCTACGCCAATCCGGCCGAGCCTATATTTGGAAAGCAGACACTCTATTTCTTCATCGCGATATCGTGGATGCGCAAACGGCGGAGAAGCTATCGCACCCATGGCTGGAGGCGCCAAAGAACGCGCTACCCGGCAAGGCCGCTCATGTCGGCATGATCTTGCGTATGCAGCATCACCTTGAGGGTTACGACAGACATTGGGGATTGCCAGTCCTGAACCCGTTGGCTTCACAGCCACTCGTTGAACTCTGCCTGAGCATCCCGACCTGGGAGATGTGCATCGGCGGAATGAACCGCGCGGTTGCTCGCGCGGCATTTTCCGATGTCTTGCCGCCAGCCTTGATCGCGCGAAGGACCAAGGGTGGTCCAGACAGCTTCGCACTGCAGGTCATTGACCAAAATCTTGGTGAGGTCCGCGATCGGTTACTGGGTGGGAATCTCGCGCGACGAGGGATTCTTGATTTGAAGCATCTCGAAATGACACTTCATCAGGGGAGATTTCACGGGGATGCTGCCTACCTTCGTGTTCTTTCGTTGTTGGACACCGAAGCATGGATTGACCATTGGAACACCCGTCACCTCACTGCGGTTCGCTTGGCGGACTCGAGCTTGGAGCCGACCTGACCCGCGATGCTCTCGCATCCGCTCGACCTCAGCGCCGCGACAGCGCCAGCCCACGATGCTTCTGGTCTTGCCACCGTTTCGTATCCTCCGGCAGTATCGAGGAATCTGGTCCGATGTCTTTCAGCCAGAAATCAAACCAAGCTATAGCACGCCGGTACACAGCCAGGCGATGCGAGGGCTGCCATTTTATATGATGCTCATCCGGAAAGACGAAAAGGTCTACTGGACGACCGGCCTCTCTCAGTGCGGTGTAACCCTCAAGCGCTGCAAGATATTCGTCGTCCGAGACCTGCATGAGGATAGGGAACGCGACACGTCCGGGATTCTGGGCAAATGATATTTTTGGCCAAAAATCGGTGCCTTTGTCGGTGATGGACGGCCACCCAGCATCTCGGTACATCCGGCCAATTGTCGGTCCGAGAACAGCGGCCTGAGACCTCTCCCAGCAACAGCTGCTCATCACGCCGGCCTTGAACATCGAACTGTTCAGAGCCGCAAACTGAACGGTCGATGCCCCGTCGCTGAGGCCCGTGATGCCGACACGCTGGCCATCTACGATGCCTCGATCGATCAGCAGGTTTACGCCGGCTTCGATCGACGAAAGCACACTGCGACGATCTGAAAAATCGTCGACGTTCAGCCTTTCGACCTCATCCCAGCTCTTTGGATGAGCCAAATATCCAAAAGCCTGCGGCCGCTGAATGCTGAGTACGGCATATCCTCGGCCCGCGAATGCCTGGATGGGATATTCGTCGCCGGTACCGCCGCGCAAAAAACCTCGGGATTGATACTGAACCACGATCAGCGGGTATGTGCGTCCTGGCTTGTAGGCGATGGGGTAGACGAGATCGCCGAATGTCTCGATACCAATTGCATTCTTCCAAACCATGCGCTCGGCTCGACCCATCATCAGCCGACCGAAGTCCCGGTTTGGATCGAACAGAATAGTTGAGCGCCCCTTGGCAGGATCAATCAAGACAATGTGGCGGGGCCTGAGCGACGACTCACGTAGGCAGACGAGATTATCTTGAAGCGGCTTGCATCCCGTCAGCAGGTCGTCGGTCGCATACAGCCGTACCGGTCGGATCGGCCCAGGCGTCCATTCGTAGATCGAAGTGACGCTCTGGCCCCAGCCCTCGCTGCGCAGGTAGCGCACCCGTCGTGAATCGGCAGTCCACCAGACCAAATTTCCGGCATCAGCACATTCCGGATGGTGGCACACTATCGATCCGCCGCTGCGCATTTCCGCGATCAGTCGCGTCGTCGGAGGGATCACCTCGTTCGGGCTTATCCAAGCCTTACGCCCAGACGGTGCCTGTGCGGTCGAGATCGGCTGCGGCGCGGTGGGAGGCTGGTTGGGTTGCAGCAGCGAGATCTCGACCTCTGTGGCCGGACGGGCGACTCTCGTTGCGATATCGAGCGCCGTTACAAGCGTTGGCACTGGTCGTGGGATCGGGCGCTTCTGCGCCACTGGCGAGAAACGGTCATCGTAGAGGAAGCCAGCCACACCTTCTTTATCGATATCTTCAATTTCATCACGCAAGGCCGGGCGCGAGGAATAAACAACACTTCGTCCGTCGGGTGAGATTCGAAAATCCCCAACGTCGACATCACTATGCGTGATTGCCCTGCTTCCAGTTCCGTCAACGCTCGCGATCCACACTTGCGTGAGGCCCTGCACGCGCTTCAAGAATGCGATCCATTTTCCATCCGGCGACCAACGGGGCGTAATGACCTTGGGAATCCCCGACGGGAAGTCAGCCTTTCCAAGAATGTCGGAGGTCCACCGGATAAAGGCGCCGCCGCTATCGATCTGACGTGGCTTAGCGCCGGGACTTATTGAGACTACGAACATTCCCAGGCAAAAGCTGTTCGTAACAGGATCGGCGCGGCGAATCTGGAACGCGAGCATCTTGCCGTCAGGCGAAATCGAGAAAGCAGGTGACTCGGGAAAGTCACGGATCGAGCCGATATCCCGCAGCCTGATCAGATCCTCGGGTTCGACGCGAACCCCTACTTTTGACTCACCTTCCGCACTGGGTGTCAGGTTCGCACATTCCGGTGTTTCGGCCTTGAGCGGGGAGGAGGAGGCAGTCCAGCCGATGATCGCGGCAGCGGCACATCCGTGGACCAAGTCGGTCCATTTCATCACCATGCCTTCGTTAACGTGAAGCTGATCACGCGTCCGATACTGGAATAGTTCGCTGAATCGTATGGAGGTGTCGCAGGGTTGGTCGTGCGAACGATCGCCGGCTTTTCATTGAACAGATTGAGGACCGAGATAGTCGCTTCAATACCAGACAAAGGCCCGCTTGCGGACCTTGTTTTGACGCGCGCGACAGCATCGATTGACGTGAAGGACCCCACGCGCACGAACGGCTCGAAGCGATCGTCCAAAGTGCCGCCGATGTAGCTGGCCACGCCTGTAAGGCTGAAATTGTCTCGACTCCAGGTAGCTGCACCCCTGCCGCGCCAGTGCGGTGAATCACGCAGGGTTCCGGCGCGCTGCAGGGTCGGTTGGCCTGGGCTGAGCTGCTGATCGCTTTCGAGATAGCTCGCCACCCCCGTCAGTTCCAGGCGGTCAGAAGCATCCAGATCGATGCCGTAACTCGCAGCGAGATCGACGCCCCGAAGGGATTGGCGGGCAGCGTTCTGGAAGCGGTTGTCGAGGATTGCACCGACGCCGGCAGGATCGAACAGTTCACCGGTCTGGTTTGTCAGACCGGCTGGGACACCGGCGATAGCGCTCAGGACCTGTTGGGCTGTCGGATTGAGCGTTCGCAGGTCACTGTAGGCTTCAGAACTGAAGGCTCTGAGCAGATCATTGATTGGGGCGACAATGCGTTGCTTGTATTTCAGGTCAAAATAGCTCGCTTCGAGGCGCAGGCCCTCCAGGAACCGGGGGCGAACAACAACGGTCGTTGTCCAGGTAGTAGCCCTTTCAGGCTTCAGATCGGCACCGCTTCCTCCGAGAACGAGCACCGTGCCGAATCCCGGCGCTACTGCCTGAAAGATATCGCCGGGAACGAGGAAGGCCTGCCTGGCACTAAATTCCTGATAGAGCGTAGGCGCCTTGAAGGACTTTCCCCAGGTCGCTTTGATGGAAATATCGGACGTTGGATCGTAAACGATACCGAGTTTCGGCGTGGCCACGCCCGCCACGCCTCCATATGCCTCGTACCGCGTTGCGCCCGTCAAGATCAGCCGATGGAGGAGCGGGCGCTCGTTTTTCGGACCGACAATCGGCAGAGAGAGTTCACCATATGCGAAATATGCGTCGCGCTTCGCGGTGAAATCCTGGCTTGTGGAGCCAGTAACGCCACCAAAAGTAGTTCTAATGTTTCCGTAAAGATGAATGGACCGAAACCCGCCGCCGATGGCGAGCCGCGCCTCGCCGCCTGGCGTTGGGAACAATGGTCCCTCTGCGCCAAGTTCGATGGCATCCAGACGGTTTTCATAGGTAACCTTCGATTGGGCTACCGCATTTCCCTGAAAATAGCTGCTCACCCCAACATCTGTATCGCTATTGCCGTGCGTTGCCGTCAGGGTCAGTTCCCAGCGGCGAGGCAATTTGAAACGTAATCGAGGAGTGAGGGAAAACTGCGTAACCTTTTGGTCGGTGCGGGTGCCATTCGTCCGGACGTCAGAAGTCACGAAAAACGGACTTGATACACTCGAAGCGCGATCACTAAACTGGCCATCGAACTCAAACTCGATGTCCCCTGTGAGATTTTGATGCCCTGCCAGGACTGCGCTGTATTGCTTCAATGCCGGGAACAGCGTGGCAGAATCGTCCAACGAGGTTGTATAGGATCGCTGGTTGGATGTGATGTCCGTCGAGCGATTGAAATCGAGCGCTGCGACGAACCCGCCTGAAGCCCATCGATCGCCAGATACGACGCTATACTGCTGCTGAACATAGCCCCCATCAGTTGCCGCGCCGAAATGCGCCGATGCCTCTAGACCATCGAAATCACGGCGAAGGATGATGTTGGCTACGCCACCGACGGCATCCGAACCATAGAGAGCCGATGAACCGTCTGCGACAATTTCGACCCGCTCGACCGCGACCAGTGGAATTGAAGAGATGTCGACACCTTGGGCGGCGGCATCATAGGCGACGCGATGACCGTTCACCAAAGTGAGCGTTGCGTCCGCACCAAGTCCTCTCAGATTCAAGGTGGAAGACGAGTTGACGTTCTCGCTGCCTCCCTCGCTGCCGATCACCCCCGGATTTTGACCGCCCGAAAAGTTCTGGGGGATACTGCGAGCGAAGCTGGCGAGATCATTCAGGCCCTGGTTTTCGATCGCGGTGCGGGTTGCCTCTATGACAGGGGAAGTAGCATGACCTCCCCTGATGTGTGATCCCGTGACGATGATGTCACCCTCTTCCGCCGGGCGGTCTGCTATCTCGCCCGACGCCTCCGATCGCCCCCGGATGAGGATGACATCCTTTCGGAACTCGGCGGTGAGGTCGCTGCCCTCCAGCAACGCCCGGACCGCCTCGTCCGCACTGTAGGTTCCGCGGAGGCGGGGAGCATGTTTGCCCTTGACCGCCTCCGCACCGAAGATGATTTCGCGACCCGAAAGGCGACTGACGGTTCTTAGTGCGGCGCCGAGATCCCCAGCCTCGACATTATAATCCTGTCGTTGGCCATCCTGCGCGCTGGCCAGTGAGGCGATCGCCAATGCACTGATCGCCACCGCTGCAAGCAGTCGAATCCGAACCCCATTCCGCACTAACCCCATGATTTCCCCCATGCTGATCTCGCCATTATGGCGAGGCTTTCTGGGTGCATCGCAGCAAGGCCGCGAACTACGGGGTCACTATTGCAATATTTTCTTCACATTGTTCATCGGGGCCGAAGGAGAATCTCGTTCTGGCGGGTGCGGTCGACCTCCAGATCGAACAGGGTTGCGAGCCGATCGGCAACCCGTTCGGGATTGTCGATGCGGAACCGGCCCGAGACCTTGATCGCTCCAACTGCCGGATCGGAGACACGGATCGGGATCCCTGATCCCCGGTTGGCTTCGGCGATCACCTCGGACAATGGCGCCATGTCGAACTCCCTGGCCGCGGGGATGTCCGGCGCCGAAACGACAGCGACGGCATCGTGACCCCTCGTCGCTGAGGCCAGATCGGGGAGCCCGCTGATTCCGAAGCTCAGCTCTTCGCCAGCTGCCAGGCGCGTGATGGCCTGCTTGTCCCTGTCCACCGCGCCGGTCTTGCTGGGGCGCTCGACATCCACTGCGCCGCGCAACAGCCGCACCGTCACGCCATCGTCCCGGTCGAGGATGACGTCGAAGATCGTTCCGCGTGCGGTTACGCTCCCGCCGCCGGCAAGCACCACGAACGGTCGGGTTTCATGGGCGACGTCGAAACGCGCGCGTCCTTGCTTGAGGCGCAGTTCGCGCCGCTGGCTGTCGAATGCGGTCGAAAGGACGCTTTCGGCGTCCAGCGTGACCGTGGAGCCGTCGTCCAGCCGGAAGCTATGGCGAGCGCCTCCGACCGTTGAGAGCAGTTGTCCGTCCGGCCCTGCTGCCGGGCGCACCGAAGCGATCTCGGCGGTTCTGCCAAATAGGTTCGAGAGGGAGTCCCGTCCGACCCAGGCGCCGAACCCGACGATCATCAGGAAGCTGGCGAGCAGCGCCAATCCGCGCCAGCGCGAAGGTGTCGGATAACCATCATTGTCATCGCCGTCGGCCGCCGCATTCGGCGACTCGGCCAGGAATTTTCCAAGGGCGAAAATCTCGCCGGCGCGATTATACGCGCCAAGATGCGAGGCCCCGAGGGCCAGCCAGGCGTCGAAATCTGCGCGATACTGTTCCGCATCCGGGCCGCGCATGCGCGCGAACCAGAAAGAGGCCTCTTCTAGCAACTGATCCTGCCGGGGCGCGTTGCCCGGCATCTCATTCTCACCCATCGGCGCTGATGCTCTTGCTGATCCGGATGATTGCCTGAGCCACGTGCCATTCCACAGTACGGATACTAATGCCGAGCCGTTCGGCGATCTGCTTATATTCCAGTTCGTCGGCTCGGTGTAGCATATAGACCTCACGCGTTTTCGGCGGGAGGGTATCGACAGCAGCGCGGTAACGCTCGCGCATCTGGTTTATCTCGGCTGCCGCGTCCGGACCAAGCGACTCTGGACCGATCGCCACATCCAACATGGCATGCGATCGGGCCCTGGCCCATCGTCGTACCCGGTCGGCGAGGAGGTGCCGCACAATTCCTTGCAGATACGCCCCGGGGTTCCGTGATGCTGCGCCCGATTTGGACTCGGCGAGGCGGGTGAAGGCCTCCTGGACGATATCGTTACGGTCGTCCTCGATCCAGATCTTGCGCTTGAGCAGCCGTCTGAGGCGCGGCGCCTCGGTGCGATAGACCGCTTCGAGCTGCTTGCGATCGATGCCCTCGGGCTCCGTGCTGTGGCCATCGCCACCGTCAGGCTCCAGCATCGCGTCAAGCACAGGTCCGTGAGGGCGCGGAACCAAGCGCGCCGCCGAGCATGTCAGGGAATCTGGTCACGACGGATCCGTCCAGGCAGGCCGGCCTACTTAAGTCCAATGCGCGCGCCCAACCGTCATGGATCGGCGCATTTTATGCCTGGTAGGTTTATCCTGCAGACGGCTTCCAGCCTATTTCCGCACTGCGTCCTAGATGTGCATTAACGCCATTTCGGATGCAAGGGACGACGTCACGAAACTGCCCCTGAAAGGGACCGGGGCGTCGCCACCTTGATTCATGGCGGACATTTTCTCAGTTCGGGCTTCGCAACTATGTCGAGAAGGCCATCGAAATAGGCGTCGAGCAGCTCAGTTCCCTCGGGCGATAGCTCAACATTGATCCGACGCTGATCACGGGGGTCGGGCGTCCGGACGAGTAGATTGCGCTCGATCATTCGGTGGATCATCCGGAGCGCGGTCCGGGCCGGCGCCTTCGATGCGCCGCAAAGGCTGGTCAAGGATCTGGGCCGACGATCCTCGCGCGCATACAGGTCGAACAGCATGTTGAGAGCTGGCATTGAAAACAGGTCGCTGCCAAATCGGTTGCCAAGAAGGCAGTGAGCGCGAACGGCAAGGCTGATCATCACGCACCGGTCGAGCGTTGCCATGACGCTGGGCAGAGCGCCGCTCACGGGTCACGTCCGATCCGCCAGCCGCAGCCCGGCCGGCAATGTTCCAGCGTAAAATTGCGCGATCAGCGCCTCCTGTTCCGGCCTCAGCGCGTCGACTGCGCCGAATTCCCCAGTTCCCTCCGGGTCGAGCAGCATCGAGGGGCAGCGACCCTCGAACGTGCCGAGATTGGGCCGATGTGCGCGATAGCCCGCAAGCGCGGCGAGGCCTGCGGGAAAAGCACGCGCGACCTCGGGGGGATAGGCCAGCCACGGCAATTCATAGGGTTTGAGCCAGCCCAGGCTGTAGCTGACGATCATGCCGCGTCGCGAAATCGCCGTTCGGTTCGCGCCGCCGCCATGCAGCGTTGAGCCCAGGAACAGGAGGGCAGCTCCGGGGTCGAGCTCGGCGGGGATCGCTTCTGCGGGATCGATGAGGATCTCATCCTGTCGACGATGGCTTCCCGGCCAAATGCGCGTGGCGCCATTGGCTTCGGTGTACGGCGTGAACGGCCACATCACGTTGACCAGATATTCGACACCGGGCGTCCGCACCGGCCACATATCCTGGTCCCGATGCGGGGGCTGGACCCGGCCGCCGGGAAGGATTTCGATCGCCTGGGTCAGGTTGAGCTGGATGCTGTCGCAGCCGGCCCCCAGGATGCTCTCGACGATCTCCAGCACGAGCGCGTGACGAACGAAAGCATCCATGTGGGATGATCGCCGCAGCAAGCCATGAAAGCGCTTGGTCCATTCGCCGTAAAATGGTCCCGACGCATATGGCGTCCTCGCGAAATCATCCGCAAGATCGGTGGCGAGAGCGTCGACCACGACAGGCGAGATCGCGTCGGGAATGATGCAATAGCCCTCAGCGGACAGGGCTCCCACCCAGTTCGCGACGGCAGCGTCCCTCGCATCGGGGATAGGTTCCATGAGCATGGTCGCCTCCCTACGCCGCAAGCGGTGTTGCGACGCCACCGAGTTGGAGGCGAACCGAAGCATAGGTCCCGGCTTCGCGGAGCTGTTCGATCGTCCGCCCCGAGATATGGATCTGCAATGCGCCTGTGGTGGCGCCGGCAATCGTCCTCGGCTCGCCCAGCGGCTCGCAGTTCCATCCCAGCGTCAGTATCTGGGTCAGCCATCCTGAATCGGCGACGCAGACGAAGCGCGTGATGCCGTGCAGAAGCGCATATTGCACCGCGGCCGTCGTCAGGCGATTGCGAACGCGCAGCCGTTCGCTAGCGCGCAGGCGCGGCGAAAGGCAGCCGCGGGTGATTTCCCAGATATCGGCCCCGGACGGGGGCGGCCCGTCGCACAGGTGAGGGAAGACCGAGCCCAACAGATGCGGCCGATCGGTCGGCAGCAGACGGATCGATCCGAAATGCTCGCCGTCCTCCGCCGCGCTGATCAGATAGACAGCGTGCTCGCCATCGAACTGATCGATCTCGAACTGCCCGTCGATGACCGGAACTTCCCATTGGCGCATGTCGACGAACACGCGCTTGCGGTCGCGGTGCATATTGTCGAGTGTCGCCGATGCGCCCGGGCCGACATGGCCCGCGAAATATTGAATCATGGAGCTTCTCCCGCTGGTTAGCGGAAGAACAGCTCAACCAAAGACGCCTCGGTCGCCACCCGCTGATCAGGGGGTTGTCACCGTCCAAACACCTCCGAAAAGGAGATCTGGCCATCGAACAGAGCCCTCGCGATCAGGAGCGGGCGCTGCGCGTTGCCATAGGCACGGCGGACATTCTCGACATGCTCATGTGCTGTCGCTGCCGAAATTCCGAGCAACGCACCGATCTCGGGATCACCCTTTCCGCGGGCGACCAGAACCAGCGAGTCCCGCTGCCGCTCGGTCAGTTGAGGGAGTTCGTCCAGTCCCGCGGGCAATGCTCCCCGCGAGCGCATGATGCGGCGTGCCGCCTCGAACGCATAGGTGCCGATCAAATTGGCGATGGGCAGCGCGTTCGGGCGCAGCCGCTCGAATGAATCCGCCCCGAATGAGCAGGTGCCGCGATATTCCCCGGGGACATGGACGGGAATCGTATAGCCTTCGGAGAGACCATAAGGACGGGCCGCCTCGAGAACGGCTTTCTGCCGCTTCGTCAGCCGGATCATCATCGGTACGTCGGTCCAGAGAAACCCCGTGGCAGTTCGCGTGCTCGCCTGGTGTACGGGATCGTAGAGGAAATAGCCTTCGCCGAGCGACCTTTCGATCCACGCGGGGTGATAGTTTGTGATGCGGATCGCATCCTGCGGTGGGCCCGCAAGATCGACATGATGGCCCATGGCGAATTGCCGGAAGCCAAGATTAAAGGCGCAGGCCTCCAAATGGAGGTACAATTGTTCCTCCATTTGCGCACTGAGAAAGCCACTAATCATGCCTTTGAAATCGAACTGATCAACCATTTGCTCGCTCCGGAAGTTGAGCGGCCGAGCATCTCCGTTTGGCGTCAGGCTTCTTGTAACATTTTGCGCTGAAATCGCCGTTTACCGACACACTGTCCATTCCGGATCAAGTCACTGCGTCGGTTTTCAACCGGCCGGATTCAGGAGATGGGCGACCGCCACGCCACGATGATCGAAGCGGGAGAGGGGATCGGGGTTGGGGCCTGAGATGAGGCTCTCTTGACCAATGGTTCCATGTCCATGACCAATTCAGCCCATAATCTAGCGCTCGAGACCGCCGCGGCCGAGCTTGTCCGCAAGCTCGGCGGCGTCTGGCGCCCCAACGGTGGCATGTGCTTGTGCCCGGCTCATGAAGACCGCACGCCCAGCCTGTCAGTCCGGGTTGGCGACCGAAGCCTGCTCTTCAAATGCTTTGCCGGCTGCACCGGTCTCGAGGTCTTGGGTGCCATCCGCCGGCTGAAGCTTGACGTGCCCGTGGACAATAGGGCGGTCGCCCGGGCGCCAGCGCGACTGGATCTGGCCATGGCCGAACGTGCCAGGGCGATCTGGACCGAGGCTCGACCGGCGGCGGGGACACCGGTTGCCTCCTATCTTTCGGCACGAGGGATCACCCATCTGTCCTCGGCCGTGCGCTTCCACCCGCGGACCCCGTTGGGTAGAGGTGCCTCCGTCTCGTTCAGGCCCGCCATGATTGCGGCCGTTTGCGACGATACGGGCGTCACAGCGGTACAGCGCGGATTTTTCGACCGGGCCGGACCCTGGCTCGCGTCCGACCTCCCAAAGGCCAAGCTCACATTGGGTCGGCCACTCGCCGGCGCGGTGCGGCTATATCGGCCTGCTCGTTGCCTGGGGCTCGCCGAAGGCATCGAGACCGCCCAGTCCGCCGCCCTGTTGCTGAACATTCCCGTCTGGGCGACGCTTGGAAATGAGCGGCTTGCGCGCATCGCCATTCCAGAACGAATCGATCGCCTCATCCTTCTGCCGGACAATGACTCGGGAGGACGCTTGGCGGAACAACAGGCGCAAGCCGCCTATGCCCGTCCCGGGCGCTCCATCGTAACCATCTGGCCATGGCATGGGCTGAACGACTGGAACGACGTCCTAATGGAAGAGCTGGGACTGACGAACAAGGGCGCCAGGGTACGGGTCGCAGCTTGACTCTATGTTCCTTATTTGTTCTCAATGTCGCCATGATGCGAATCGATGAAGATGCCCTGTCCCTCCATATCGAGGTAGCGCTCGCAAGCTCGCCGCGCAGCCTGCTAGACGATCTGGACAATGGGGATCGGCACCGGCGTAATCTGGCTGTGTCGGCCATTGCCCGCGAACTTGCTGAACGGCTGCGTTGCTTCGACATCCAGTTCGTTGACCAGCTCCCGTCAGCGCCCGCACAGCCCACGCTCTTCCTCGACATGGGACCGATGGGCTGACCTCCTGATTGCCCTGCTGACCGGTGCCGCCGTGCGACAATGCTGGCGGTGATCACGGCACCGCCAAGCCACGAAGGAGTGAAGGGGGAGGGGATCCGATGCGGTTGGAGGCCTGATGGTCAGGTCGCCCCGCATTGGAGAAATATGATGACCTATCCGACCATCGTCTATGCGCGCGCCTTGGATTGCCACAAGTCGCCGCACAATGTCCGCACCCAGAGCGATGCGGACGCCGATGCCGAGCTTGAGGCCAATATTGGCGAGACCGGCATCATCCTGGAAAACCTGATCGGCGTGGCCGTTGCCCGCAAGAAGGGCAAGTTCGAGATTTATGGCGGCGGCCGGCGCCTCGACGGAACGCACGCCAACATCGCAAAGGGCAAGCTCGACGAGGATTTCATGGTTCCCGTCCTTGTCGCGAAGAACGCCCGGGACGCTATCGAGATGAGCCTGGCGGAGAATTACTTCCAGTTGCCCATGAATCCCGCTGACGAATGCCGCGCTTTCAAATCGATCATCGAACGCGAGAAGAAGGTGCCGGCCGATCTCGCCAAGCGCTTTGGTAAGACCGAGCGGTTCGTTCTCGGCCGCCTGCGCCTCGCCGATCTGGCGGAACCGGTGTTCAGTGCCCTGCGGATGGGCGAGATCACGCTCGAGGTCGCCACCGCCTATGCCCATACGTCCGACACCGACCGCCAGGCCAAGGTGTTCGCCCAGATGGATCAGGGCTATTATCGTCATAATCCGAACGAGATCCGCAGGGCGGTTGCCAGCGGCTCCTACAAGGGTGGCGATCCCAAGGCGATCCTCGTTGGCCGTGACGCCTATCTCGCCGCCGGCGGGAGCATCGATGCCGATCTGTACACCAACCAGTTCACCGAACTGTGGCGTGACGGGAATCTGGTCGACAAGCTGGCCGAGGAAGCGCTCGCGCAGGCGGCCGCAGCGATCCGCGATCGCGAAGGCTTCGCCGAAGTGCGCACGATCCCGGCGACGACCATCCCCTATTCCGAGACCTTCCAGCTGACCCGGCTCGTTGGCGAACCTGCACCGCTCGCGCCGGAGGTCGAGGCCCGCAAAGCGGAGATCGAGGCGGAACTCGCCGAGATCGAAGGACACGCCGAGGAAGCCGATGGGTATACCGAGGAGCAGTCGGAACGGATCGAGGTGCTCGAGGAAGAGATCGGCGCGATCATCGACACGGCGGAGGTCATCACGGACGAGCAGAAAGCTTCGGCGATCGCCTATGTCATGATCGGCAAGGACGGCCAGCCTTGCGTCTACGAGGAACTGTTTGTCGCGGTTTCGGAGGACCCGGACGAGGTCGACGAGGACGAAGACGTGGATGGCGACGACGAGACGATCGAGACCGGCGAGGACGAAACCGAAGCACCGGCGGCCGAGCATTACAGCCAGAAGCTCAAGGACGAGCTGGCGATGATGAAGACGGAACTGCTCGCGCTCCACATCGCCAACGACCCGCACTTCGCACTCGATCTCGGCACCTTCATCATGGTCGATGATGCCTGCCGCCTGGGCTATTATGGGATGCCGAGCGAACTTCGGGCGAGGGCGCCGAGCCCGCGTGTTTCCGGCTTCACGAGCGACACTCCGGCCGCGCAGGCCTGGGCAAAGCTCGATGACGCTCTTGACCGCAGCTGGATCAATCACACTGAGATCCATGAGCGGTACGACGCCTTCTGCGCGCTCGAAGATAGTGCCCGCGCGGCCTGGCTCGGTTGGGCGGTCGCCCGGACTTTGCACGCCGTTCCCGAGGGGATGACCGGCAGCAGCTTCCTCAATCATCTCGGAGCCAAGCTCGGCATCGACGTCGCAGCCTGGTGGCGTCCGACCGCGCGCAACTTCTTCGATCGCATCACCAAGCCTGCGATCCTGAAGCTGTTCGAGGCCATTGGCGGCATAGAGTTGAAGAACCGCTACGCGGCGTCGCGCAAGTTCGATCTCGCGGCATCGTCGGAGAAGCTGTTCGCCGGCCAGGTCATCGCCGACGCGGAGGTCAAGGAACGGGCGCTTGCCTGGCTTCCCGGGCCGATGCGGTTCGCCGTGGAAGATGCAGAAATCGACGCGACCCTGTTCGGGGACGCGCCGGTCGCGGCGAACGATCCGGCTCCGGTCGAGCCGGAGCCGGCCCACGACGAAGAGCCGATCACCCTGCCCAAGGCCGCTTGATCGAAAAGCAAGATTGGGGCCGTGGCTCGCGCTGCGGCCCCTCAAGCGCAGAACCGTCACCTGATTGAAAGCGGGGACATCGATCATCACGAAATCACCGATGCATGAATCGAGAATGCGCGGCCGACATCTACCGCGCGGCGTCCGAGAAATGAGGAGGGAAGGGGGGACGGCGAGGTGAGGGCCCGGGGGCTCTCGACCATTCGCTGGAGAACCGCCCATGACCTGTCCGCTCTTCGCCGCGCCCGCCGCAGCCACCGAACCCTCTGCCAAGGCAACCTCGCTCCTCGAGGTCGCCAGGATCCTCGTCGATCGCCTTGCCGACGGTACGAGCGTCTCCCGCCAGACGCTCAAATCCCTGATGCGCCGCCACTTCGGCGGCTCGGACGCATGGGGCGATTGGTCGATGCGCGCCGCCTATGAGGCGCTCGAAGCGGCCCAGGTCTTGCTGGCCCTCAATCCGGCCAGCGGTCTCATCGACTATGACAACCCTATCACCGCGACTGCCGCACGCGACCGCCTTTCACGATTGCTGCCGACCCAAAGTTATCGCAGCGAACGTCAGGTCGACCTGCAACAATTCTCCACGCCGCTGCAACTGGCCTGGCTCGCCGCGCACGCTGCCCGGATCACCGATGCCGATACGGTGCTCGAGCCCTCGGCCGGCACCGGTATGCTCGCCGTTCATGCGCGACAGGTCGGTGCGCGCCTGATTCTCAACGAGCGCGACCCGCTGCGCGCCGACCTTCTGGCACTGACCCTCGACCAGCCCGTGAGCCGGCACGACGCCGAATTCATCCATGACATGCTCGATCCTGCCGATCGCCCCAGCGTCGTGTTGATCAATCCTCCCTTCTCACGCAGCGAGGGCCGAGGCCGGGATCGCCATGCCGGCGCACGGCATCTTCGTTCTGCCTTGCTCCGCCTAGCCGACGGTGGTCGCTGCGCCGCGATCATGTCGCCCGCCTTTGCCCGCGATGGCACCGGATCGAAGGGCTATGACGCCGTCACGTCGCTTGTTCCGGCTCGGTTCGAAATCACGATCAACGGCCAGCCCTATGCCAAGCATGGCACCGCAATCTCGATCAGGCTGGTGATTTTCGACAAGGGCTGGACCGGCGAGCCTGAATGCCACGTCGTCGCCGATCTGCGTGACGCGCTGTCGATCGTCCTCGACCTGCCGCCGCGCCTGGACGCCGGCGAACCGCCACTGCCGCCCGCGCCGCTCGCGCAGTTCTTGCCGGCCAGACCAATTCTGGCGCCGCCGGGACGCGCTGGTGGATTGTTCTCGCGCGTTGAGCCGCTCCGCCCAATCGCGCCGCTCCCTGCGCCAACCGTCGCCGGAGAGCCTGAATTGCTCAGCTATGAGGTGCTGGATGTACCCTCGGCAATTAGCGAACAGATCGGCATCTACGCCCCCTGGCGGCTTGCTCGCATGGCCTTCACCGATGTCAGTCCGCACCCGGACCAGTTGGTGGAGTCGGTGGCAATGTCGTCGATCCTTCCGCCGCTGCCAACCTATCGGCCGATGTTGCCGCCGCGCGCGGTAGAGGCGCTGTCCGACGCGCAGCTCGAGACGGTCATCTATGCCGGACAGTCCTTCGCGCGTGACCTGCCGGGCTATTATCGGCCCAATCAGGCCGGCACGCTGCTCGAACCCGATGCCAATGGCCACGTCTATCGTCTCGGCTATATGGTCGGCGATGGAACGGGTGTCGGCAAGGGCCAGCAGATCGCCGCCTGCATCCTCGACCGCTGGTGTCGTGGTCAGCGTCGTGCTGTCTGGATATCCAAGAGCAGCGCGCTCCTGGAGGATGCGCGTCGCGACTGGACCGCGCTGGGCGGCATGGCGATCGATATCCAGCCGCTCGACGCGTTCGCATTTGGCGCGCCGATCACGATGGAAAGCGGTATCCTGTTCCTGACATTCGCGACGCTTCGATCCCAGCGGGACGACGCGCAATCGCGGCTGCAGCAGATCCTGTCCTGGCTTGGCGAGGACTTCGACGGTGTCATCGCCTTCGACGAGGCCCACGAACTCGCCAACGCCGCTGGCACCGAAACCCAGTACGGCACGCAGAAGGGCTCCGAGCAGGGGCTGGCGGGCGTGCGGCTCCAGAACCTCCTGCCGCGGGCCTGCATCCTCTACAACAGCGCCACCGGCGCCACCGATCCCGCCAATCTCTGCTACGCCAGCCGCCTCGGCCTATGGGGCCAGGGGGCCGCCTTCGAGACCCGCGAAACCTTCATGGCGGCGATCGGCAGCGGCGGGATTGCGGCCATGGAAATCGTCGCCCGCGACCTGAAGGCGCTCGGACTCTATACTGCGCGCGCGCTGACTTTCCGCGGCGTCGAATATGATCCGCTCGAGCACAAGCTCACGGATGACCAGATTGCGGTTTATGACGCCTATGCCGACGCATGGGCGCTGATCCACCAGAATCTCGACGAGGTTCTCGAAGCGACCAACATCGTCGATGGCATGAATGGCCGTGCGCTCAACGCCCAGGCCAAGGGTTCGGCGCTGTCGCGCTTCGAAAGCGCGAAGCAGCGCTTAGGTCCGCCTGGCCAGACTGTATCCTTTGCTCGCGATGAGGGGCAGGCCGACCGCCGCGCTAACCCAAAAAGCTGGCGGTGGTCGGCCTGTCCCTCGCGTCGCGCAGCGACGCCCGGAACCCATC
>NZ_JAILYM010000011.1 GCF_020179425.1 Novosphingobium percolationis
TTTTGGCATTGGGCCCTCGGCGCTGACGGAGGCCATGGGCATGCTCAACCACCATTTCGCAGCAGCCGCCTGATCGGCGCAGAGCGACAGCCTACCTCTGACTGCCGCCAATCTTTGCAACAGAGCCCTAAGGAGAGTCGACTGCATGCAGATCTATCAGAGCGCTTTGAGCCTCAGCGCAACTGACCTGGTAGGTTATTTGAATTGTCGGCATTTGACGCAATTGGAGCATGCGGCAGCGCGCGGTGAGCTTTCGCGCCCGAAATTCTTCGATCCAGCCCTCGAGGCGCTCTGGGAGCGCGGCAAGCAGCACGAACTGGCCTATGTGGACCATCTGCGCGCCCAAGGCCTTTCATGCGTCGTGATTGAAGGCGTGGACGTCAGCGACGAGGCCGTCGCCCAAACCATTGCCGCCATGCGGGCGGGCGTTGATGTGATCGTCCAGGGTGCGCTGAGAGGCGGATCCTGGGTTGGCCGCGCCGACATTCTGCAGCGCGTTGATACGCCAAGCGACCTCGGCAACTGGTCCTATGAGGCTGCCGACACCAAGCTCGCCCGGGAAACGAAAGGCGGCACCGTCCTCCAGCTGTGCCTCTACTCCGAGCTCATTGGCGGAGTGCAAGGCACAATGCCGGTCTTCGCCAGCGTCATCCCGCCCTGGACCGACTTTGAACCGGAGCGGTATCGGCTCGCCGATTTCGCCGCCTATCACCGTCAGGTGAAGCAGGGATTGCTTGGAGCGATCGGAACCGACAAGCCCGGACAGACCTACCCGGAGCCGACGTCAAACTGCGATGTCTGCAATTGGAGCACGCGCTGCGACAAGCAACGCAGGGATGACGATCATCTTTGCCTCGTGGCGGGTATCTCCTCGATGCAGATCGCAGAGCTCAAGGATCACGGCGTCACGACGGCGACGGCGCTGGCGGAACTGCCGCTGCCCCTGCAATGGAAGCCGGAGCGTGGCTCGAAAGAATCTCTGACCCGCGTCCGCGAGCAGGCCAGGATCCAGCTCGAATCCAGAGCCAGTGGCGAACTGCGCTATGAACTTCTGGCACCGGTGGCAGGTTTCGGTCTCAATTGCCTGCCCGAGCCTTGCGAAGGCGATGTCTTTCTCGACTTCGAGGGAGATTCCTTTGTTGGCCAGCATGGGCTGGAATATCTTCTGGGCTTCCACTTCCGCGAGAAGGGTGATCCGCAGTACCGCGGGCTTTGGGCCCTTGACCGGGCTGGCGAGAAGGCAGCCTTCGAGACATTCATCGATTTCGTGCTCGAGCGGAGGAAGGTCTTCCCGCAGCTCCACGTCTACCACTACGGCGGGTACGAGCCTGGCGCGCTGAAACGGCTGATGGGGCGATATGGCACGCGCGAAGACGAACTGGATTCGCTGCTGCGTGGCCTCGTGTTCGTTGATCTGCTGAGTGTCGTCCGCCATTCGCTGCGGGCGGGCGTCGAGAGCTATTCCATCAAGAAGCTCGAACCGCTTTATGGCTATATTCGTGACGCCAGTCTTCCCGATGCCAACCTGGCGCTCAACCGGCTGCAGGTGAGCCTTGAACTGAACGACGCGGCGGGAATTCTGCCGGAGGATAAGCAAACCGTCGAAGCCTACAACCGCGACGACTGTTTCTCGACCGAGGCTCTGCGCGATTGGCTGGAAGCCGAACGCACCAAGCTCTTTGCTCGAGGCATCGAGGTAACCAGACCGGAACCAGGTGAGAGCGGACCCAGCGAAGGCCTTTCCGAATGGCTCGAGCGGATCACGCCGCTGATTGAGCAGCTGACTGCCGACGTGCCTGTCGATCCGGAAGAGCGCACCGCCGAGCAGCATGCGCGCTGGCTCCTGGCCAACCTTCTCGAGTGGCATCGCCGCGAGGAAAAGGCGACCTGGTGGGAATACTTCCGCCTGAGTGACCTCTCCGCAGACGAGCTTATCGACGAACGCGCCGGCCTCGCTGGTCTCACCTTCCTGGAAACGGTTGGTGGCACAGCCAAGTGCCCGATCGACCGCTACGCCTTCCCGGTGCAGGAAGCCGATATCCGCGCCGGCAAAGGGCTGCGGACGCAGGGCGGTCAGACGCTGGGCACCGTTGAGGATATCTCGAGGGAACAGCGAACCATCGACATCAAGAAGGCCTCGGCGATGGCGGACGAACATCCGGCTGCGGTCTTCGTGCATGAGCATGTGCCGTCGAAACCAATGCAGGAATCGCTGGTCCGACTGGCAACCCATGTCTGCGAGCATGGAATGGACGAGGGAGAAACCTACCAAGCAGCGCGCGACATGCTGATGCGCGTCGCGCCGCGCATTGCAGACGGCAGCGCCGTGCGGCGCGACGGTGAAAAGCCCCTTGATGCGGGCGTGCGCATCGCCCTGCTCATCTCAGCAGGCGTGTTGCCGATCCAGGGGCCTCCAGGCACCGGCAAGACCCACACGGGTGGACACATGATTTGCGAGCTCGTCCGCCAGGGCAAGAAGGTGGGGATCGTGGCCAATGGTCACGAAGTGATCCGCAACCTCTTGAACAAGGTCATCGAGATCGCCGTGGAGACCAATACCCCGCTGGTCTGCATCCAAAAGCCGAAAGGCGGGTCCAAGGAAGAAGGAACCGACCGGCTCCGGTTCGCAAAGAAGAACAATGCCGAGATCTTCGCCGCGCTCAAAGCCGATTGTAGCGTTGCAGGCGGCACGGCATGGCTGTGGTCGACCGAGGATGCGTTTGAAAGTCTCGACGTTCTCTTTGTCGACGAGGCGGCGCAAATGTCGCTGGCGAATGTGCTCGCCGTTTCGCAGGCGGCCAAAGCCCTGGTTCTGCTCGGAGATCCGCAGCAGCTTGACCAGCCCATGCAAGGCAGCCATCCGGACGGCACCGGCTGCTCTGCGCTCGACCACCTGCTTTCGGGCAAGCAAACCATCGCACCCGACGAAGGCCTATTTCTCGACGTCACGTGGCGGCTGCATCCGGATATCTGTGCGTTCACATCCGAGCTGTTTTACGAAGGCAAGCTCGGAGCGAAAGCAGAAGCGGCCGGGCAGCGGGTGAACGCCAAGGGGATCGCCGATGGCACGGGTCTGAGGTTTCTGCCCGTCGAGCATTCCGGCAATCAGAATTGCTCAACCGAAGAGGCTGACGTTATCGCCGAACTGGTCTCCGACATACTGGCGCAGGGTGCGACCTGGATCGATCGCGAGGGGAACGAAAAGCCGCTCGGGATCGCGGACATACTGATCATCGCCCCGTACAATGCGCAGGTGTTCGAGATCCAACGCCGGCTCCCCCAGGCGCGGGTCGGGACGGTGGACAAATTCCAAGGCCAAGAGGCGCCGATTTCGATCTATTCGCTCGCCAGCTCCTCGCATGCCGATGCGCCGCGGGGGATGGAGTTTCTTTACAGCCTGAACCGATTGAACGTTGCGACTTCACGCGCGAAATGCGTCACGATCCTTGTCGGCTCTCCGCAAGTTTTCGAGGCCGAATGCCGCACGCCTCGTCAGATGCAACTTGCGAATGCCTTCTGTCGGTATCTTGAACTCAGTTCATGAAACTGCCGCCGAACATCGCTTGGCACCCATGATTTTGTGTGTCAGAATCGCTGCATTAAGCTCGGATTTCTGGGATAATGCAGCGATTTTGGAGCAGCCTGCCTGCTGAATAGGTGCCCTATGTTGAAGTCATCCGACGACCCGGTTGCGACTGAGGACTGGAAGGGTCTCAAAGAGATCGACCGGGCCATCGCGGAAAATCGCCTGACTGCGTACACGTGGAAGAAAACGTGGGCTGATCCTTGGGGGCGTATCAAGTTGATCACAATCTTCGTCGGCCTAGCCGCTTTTGCCACGTTCGTTGTCATCAACGATTTGATCCTCTGATTCTACCATTCCTTCACCTCGTCGGCCGCCTCCTCGCTTGCCCCTTTGGCTCCGCGGGTAATCGCGTTTAGACCGCCTCTCGATTGATCAATCCGTCCGCGGCCGCGCGCCTGTGCCGCGCGGACTTCTTCGCTGATACCCGAGGTGTCAGGAGCTGCGCCAAGACTGCCTGATCCACCACCACCGCTGGGTCCACGGGCGCGGACGCCACCCTGGCTCGTAACGGCAGGACGGCTGACCGGCGCGAACTCGGGCAGCGTCAATTGACCTTCAATATCATCGTGCAGCCGGTCGGCGTAGCTCTCCACGAACCGCGCCTGAAGCTGCTGGCCCTGTGCGCTCATCTGGAAATTGATGTCGTCGAAGCGGACTGGGCCATAATAGTCGCGGTTCGCTTCAAGCTCCGCCATGCCCCATTCCCGATACGCTTGGCTGAGATTGAGCGAGCCGGCAGCGTTCGCGCCTTCGTACCAGGAGGCCTGATTCTCAAGTCGGCTCGCCAGTTCTTCGGCGCGGCGTGCTTCGACCGAATAGGTCTGTGCTTCGGTCAACGAGCGGCTGAGACCCGCGGCACTGGTCGAGACCTGCGAACTCGAACTTGAGCTCGTTTGGCGCAGGAACCCTTCGCGCGTGCTCGACCAGTTCCGCGTGTCAGAAAGCTGCTGCAGCGTCCCGGAAATCCGGTTGCGATCCTCAGACGCAATGCCGACGTCGCTGTCGGTCCAGCTTTGATTCCGGCCTCCCTTACCACCAATAGATGCACTTCCGACGCCCGCTTCACCTTTCAAGCCGAGAGATGCTTCACCATTGAGGAACCACGACACGGTGATGTCGTCGGCGGCTCGGCGCGACAGGCCAAACTGCCGCTGCAGGGTGGTGGAGGCATTGTCGACCTCGCTGAAGGCTGCACCGATGCTGTCGTTGCTGCCAGTGCCGCTGACTGTTTCCGAGGAGTGGCCTTGGCTGTAGGCGTTGCGGATCTCGTTGAACCGGGTGACGGCCGAACTGGTCGATTGCTGGGCAAGGTTCGAATAGGTCTCGCTCTGCCCCCGGCTCTGGCTCGCCATGGTCGAGAGCCTGCTCGTGAAATCCTGCCCGAGCGTTGGCGTGAACGGGTACTGCGAATTCGGCACGGTCGCGAACTCGGCCTCGCCAAAGCTCGTCGTCTGGGTGCCCACATCGCTGAATCCGCGCGTCTGCGGGGCGCCGTAGGAGATGCTCGGATTGAGCGCCCCTTGGGCAAACTGGCGTGAGAAGACCGTCGAATTGTCCAGATTGCTGTTACCGAGCGAGACATTCCCGGTGCTCGCCTCGCGCGCCGCTTCCTCGGCCGCATTCTGTGAGGGGTTGAGGTAGGAAGTTGCCTGCCCAGAAATCGCGAGCGCGCCCTTGGCGACGCCGCCAGCCAGGAACGGAACCGAGGCCACGAGATAGCCAGCCAGAAGCCCGATATCGCGGTTGACGTCGGTCATGCCTGCGAAGGTTGCGAGCGACAGGCCGGTACCGGCTCCGGCGGCCGCGACATCGCTCGCGCCCTTGAACATCAGGATCATGTGCAGGATCACGAAGAGCGGGCCCCATGCCGCGAGGTAGAAGAACCCGGTCACATAGCCGCGCAGCGCAATCGGCCCGGTCTTGGGCATCAGGAACAGCGGAAAGATCACCGGGAACATCGCGTAGAACACGACCGTCAGCACGACGTTGAGGATGGGGACCCATTTCATCGCGTTCTCGGCGATCGAGGCATAGGTCCGCTCGGTCTGAATGTCGGCACGGGTCTGGGCGAAGACATCGACGCTCGACGTCCCGCTCGCGCCCGCGAAGCCGTGCATCGCCTGGTTCATGGCGTTGATCGTCAGGACCTGGCGGAAGATGTCGCTCGCGTTCTTCGAGACGCCTGAGAGATACTGGTAGGCGACCGGTAGGTCCGCGAGCAGCTTGGTCTTGGCGAGCGCCGCGGTCTGACGCGGATAAAGCTGCCGTCCGGCGCTGAGCGCCATGGAATCGATCAGCCCCGCCCACTGGTTCGATAGCGCGGTGTAGGCATCGCGGCAGGTGACGATCGACGCGGTCACGCTGTCATCGGCTTGCCGCGTCAGGAATTTCTGGGCCCGCGCCGCACTTCCGGGCGCGATCGTGGTCCAGATGTCATCGCTCTCGGCGAGCTGCTTCATCGAGTAGCGGCCAAGCAGCAGGTCATAGAACACGCATTGCCGGACATGCTCGTCGAGATTGGCGGCAAATTCCGGGTCCGAAATGCGCAGGGAGCGCGTCGCTTCCATCAGCCGAGCGCCATAGATCATTCCGTTCTTCGAGTAGTTGAGATCATCGGGCAGGCCAAAGACGAGCTCGGCCGAGCGGGTGAGATAATCGCCGACCTGGCTCGTAAAACTCGCCATGAGCGCGAGGCCGAGCGGCACGTTGGCGACGTTTGCAGGCGCAAGGCTCGGGTTGACCCGGTCGGTCACATGGACGTCCATGCGCGGCACCATCAGGCACATGTAAATGAGCGTCGCGCCGAGGAACCAGTTGAGCCAGGCCCGCCAGTCCTGGTTGAAGGCAAGCACGATGACCGCCAGTGCCAGCCCCATGACCATGGTCACCTGGATCAGGCTCTTGTAGCCACCCGCGCCCGTCCAGTTGGCGACGGCATTGAGGACATTGACGATGTACTCGCCGCCGCCGACCGTGAAGATCTCGATCATGACTTGTCTCGCCTTAGGGGACGATGGAACGGGACTGGAGCGCGCGCGACCAGTCGAGCGATGCCGCCATCGAGGGCGACATCGAGGCGGCCAGCATGTTCTCGATCATCGCCGTCTTCTCGATGATCTGCATGATGGCAGAGACCTTGGCTTGCCCTGTCGCCTGGCGCTGCGCGAGGCTCGAGCGGACGTCCGCGACTTGCGAACGCCAGATGGCGAGCTTGGCTTCGTCGGCTGCGATAAAGCTCGCCATCGAGCGGCCAGCCTCGGACACGATCCGGTCGAGCACCGCGTAGAGCAGGTCGATGCTGGTGATCTCGGCGAGCGTGTCGCGATCATCGGTCGCCATGCCCCGGCCATAGGCGGCCTGGACCGTCAGGATCTTGTAAAGCGGAACCGAAGCGACCTGGAGCAGCTCCTTCTCGGCATCGCCAATCGCGGTGTCCGAGCGGATCGCGGTCACCATGCTGCCGATCAGCGCAGCCACCCGCGGCCGGATTGCCTTGGCGGAGCTGAGGCTCATGTCCCGGAACGTCGGATTGAGGCACTGGTCCGGCTCGTCGCAGGAAAAGACCCGGACGGTCTGGCCTTGCGTCCCATCGAGCAGCGCGGTCACCAGGGTCGAGGATGCATCGCCCGCAAACGGCACGAACTTGCCCGGCTCATCGTCCTTGGGCGGGACGTAGATGACCGTGCCGATCAGTGTCATCGCATATTCGGCGAGCTCGCGGTCGAATGTCCCGTTGGACGTGAAGAAGGCTGACTTCTTGAGGACGTGCCAGGTGTAGTTGCGCGCCACGGCCGGGTTCACGTCGGCATAGCTTGCACCTGCCCCGGAGTTGGTCGAGCTTCGCTGCCCGCGCGTGCCGCAGCCGTGCTTGGCCGCCGCATAGTCGGTGAAAATGCCCTCGCTGTTGCCGATCGCCTCGCAGATCGCCTTGTCGGCCAGATCGCCCTTGGGCCAGATCCCGCCGACCAGCCCTTGCGCCATCTCGCAGGAGTTGATCGACAGGTTGTTCATGAGCTGCGCCTTCTGCGCAAACTCCTGCATGATCTTCGAACATTCAGGGCAGACCGTGTCGATCGCCAGGCTGAAGGCAAAGCCCACGGCATTGTTCGCAACCGCCTTGAGGAGCGCGACCATCTCGCTCGCGTTGATAAAGCTGAAGCTGCCGGCGAAGATATCAATCCCGCCGCAGCCGGCCCGCGCTTTGGGCAGCTGGAGATTGGCGATGTTGGTTGTCTTTTGCGGGAAGCGCGTCCAGACGTTGCCGAGGCTGTAATAGCCCGCCGACTGGCCCTGGAAGGCGCTCGGCCCTGTAACATTAGCGGCTCCGCCCATCTCGTTCATGAAGCGGTCCATGCTGTCGCCGACATTGGCGTGGAGAGGCGTTGCAACGAGGCTCGTGGCGGCAAGTGTAAGCGCCGCTGTACGCAGCTTAGAAATCATGGCCGGCTTCCTTTGAAGTCAGGAGAAAGATGCGGTCCTGCAGTTCGTCGGCCGACAGGACGCCGTAGCCGATCGGGATCGCGCGCCCCGCTTCGCTGTCCCACAGGACCAGCGCCGGGGTGATCTTGGGCTCCAGCCCCATGCGCGGGCGCTGCCCGTTCTCGACGGTGTATTGCGGGAAATGACGCGAAGGACCGCCGTCGGTCGAAATAGCCCGGACCGTCAGGTGCCAGCGATCGGCGACCGCCTTGACGATCGGGCTCATGACTTCGCAGGCACCGCAGGTTTGAGCGAAGAAATAGAACAGACCGTAGCGGTCACCGAGGTGCGCCATGATCGTGTCACGCTCGGCGGCGCGGGCGTCCTGCCATTGTCGCTTGGCCAGCGTGCCGACCGGGCGCTCGAGCGTGTAGTCAAGCTCGGGCTGCTGCCAGATCGCGCGCTGCCAGACGTCGGAAAACAGTGAGGCCCGATCAAGCTGCTCACGCTGGAAACGGATGTAGGCGGTCACGTTCTGAGGCGTCGGCTCGATGATCGCACGGGCCTTCAATTCGCGTAGCTCGGCCGTGACGGCTTCCAGCTGGGCCGTTGCCGACTGCGTCTGAGGCGTCGATCCCTGCTCGCGCGGTTCGGCCCGCTTGGGCCGCACGCAGTAGAACCAGTACCCGAGACGCCGCTCACCGCAGTAGAAGGCATCGGCCTCGCCGGCGGTCACGGCTTGATCCGAGCCATGGTCCTGGGCGACGAGCGGCATTGGCGGGACGACCAGCGCAGCCGTGAGGGCGGCGGTCACAAAGGTACGAAGCGCGCTCACTGGCTGCTCCTTTCATAATAGTCGCGGATCTTCTGCTGGATCAGTTCGGAGGTCTGCAGCTCGTCGGGGAGGCGCGCAGCGTCGGTGAACTCGGCGTAGACTTCCGAGAAATCCATGCGGGAGAGGTCAAGCCGGGCGAACTCGTCGAGCGTGAAGCCCAGGCACTGCTCGGACTTAGGCTTGGCCCAGGGCTTGGGCAGCTGCGCGCGGCCCTGCTCCTGCAAGATGCGGGTCAGCTTGGATTCAAAGCAGCAGTAGACCTTCTTCTTGGTCAGACAGACGCCAAGGAAGCTCGAAGAGCAGTAGGTTCCGACATAAGCGCACAGGCCCTGCGCATCGCGTTGATGGAGAAGAATTTCCTCGCGACCGCAGCCGAGCGCAACCAGCAGCTGGATGCCCGGGATGAGCGGGAAGCCCTTGCCCTTGCAGCAGTTGAGCACGCCGAAAACCTTGGACGAGCAGGTCTCGCGCTCGCCCTTGAACAGGGTCATGGTCTCAGGATCGAATTCGCGCCGCGCCTGGTCCATCGCGCTCAAGGCGACGACCGCGTCCTTGAATTCGTCGTTGGCTTCACGCTGGATTGTCTCGCACGAGCCGTCGATGCAGTAGACGTCGCCATCGCAGACATATTGCTGGCCAGAACTCTCACTCGGTGGCACCGGGCACTCGTAGACGCGCTCGGCGGTCGCGCAGGGACTGTCACCCGTCAGGCAATCCTCGCGCACGAAATGGCAGCTGCCGTTCGCCTCGAGCTCGCTGCAATCATTGCCGGCGATCCTGGCTGAGCAGGTGTAATTGCG
The DNA here is from genome assembly GCF_020179425.1 of Novosphingobium percolationis. GTDB lineage: Bacteria > Pseudomonadota > Alphaproteobacteria > Sphingomonadales > Sphingomonadaceae > Novosphingobium > Novosphingobium percolationis. Next base: position 9,641 of record NZ_JAILYM010000011.1, read on the forward strand.
CTGCCAGGCCCAACATGGCTGGGTCACTGGCACGCCATCGACGATCCGGGTGACGGGATCGCTGTCGGTGCAGACCTCGCTGTCCTGCGAGCAATTGGCATCGCCCGCAAAACCCGAGCACTGGCTCTCATTGCGCTGGGTCGTCACCACGGTTTCGGTGGTCGTGGTGTAAGGCGTGGCGCCCTCGACCGGGGCGGTGCAGCTCACCAAGTCGACACGTAAGTCGCCGTAATTGCAGCCCCAGTAGATCCCGAAATAAGGATCGCAGAGGTTGATCGGCCAGGACTGAGTGACCGTGCACTGCGGTGCCGGATAATGGCTGCAAGCGTAGATGCTGGCGGGATCGACCCCGCTGCCGCCGACGCAGTAATAGCCATAGATTTGTCGTGGGGCCGCGCTGGCCTCCAGCGTGATCGGACAGGATGCGGACTTCTGCTCGGCCGTATAACCGGTGTTGCAGGTCGCCATGTAAGTCCCGACAGAGCCGGTACCCGGCGGCAGCGGCACGCAATTGCCCTTCGAGCCGGAAACCGACATGCCGCTGGTGTAGTCGAGCGGGGTCTCGCTGATCTTGCCCGATCGCGCGAGGATGCTCTTGATTTCCTGGGGTGAGAAGCGCGCCCGATTGTTCATCGAGTCCTCGATCGTGCGGATGGCCGTGTTGCCGGTGGCTGTACTGCGCGCCGCGCCCTCGATCCGGTCCGGATGGGCGGCCAGATCTTCCAGACTCTGCGTCCCGGCGGGGTTGAAACCGGGAACGCGCGAGGCATCGGGTGCAGTCGTCGCTGCATTCTTCACCTGGTCGATCACCGCGTTGCCGAATGCCTTGCCATCGGCCTTCGCGTCCGCGGTCGTCTGCCCTGAATTCGATTGGGCCGTGGCCGACTGAACCGCGCCAGCCGATAGCAGCCCGGCGCAAAGCAGCATCAGGATCTGTCTCATCGATCCTCTCCCTTTTCGAGGCGGGCAAGATGGAGGCGCGCCAGCGCGGCCCCGGGGCCGGCACCGTCCTTGAAGGTTTCGAGGACCTGCCCGACCGTCACATTGCCGGTCAGCCGGTCGTGAGGCGGCGGAACGTCCTGGCAATCAAAGCCATCGCAAGGAGCGAAGTCGCTCCCCACCATGACAAAGCTCGGTGCGGCCTCGATGTGAAAGGCGCGGAACAGACGCGGGTCGATGCCGAGCGCCTGCGGGGCATCCTCGCCTTGCCAGATCTCGGTCAGGAGCGCCTTGAACCGGGCGGAATCGCCGGATGGAAAGCCCCGCAGCACCGTCACGCCGCCGGCGCGGCCCATGTCGCGCACCACGGCCTTCAAGGCCTCGGGCGGCATCGACAGGCTGGCAAAGGCGATGAAGCGCGGGCTCTCGCCAAGCGGCGCCTTTTCCGCCTCAGCCCGCTCGCGAACCATCGCATCGAAATCGAGGACGTCCGTGCTTTTCGACATAGGTGGCAGGCTGTCGGCATAGCGTGCGCCAGCGGATTGGGCCCGGTCCTGGGTTTGGAGCGCGTCATGGTGCAGCGCTTCGGCCCGCCCGCGGACTGTCGCCGCCAGGGCGGCTGCGTCCTCGGCATGCTCTGCCGAGCGGGCACGAATGGCGTCGAGGTCGATGCCGTCGGGGGCACTCTGAGCGAGCGCGAGGCCCGCGAGGGGTACGGCCAGTCCCAGCGGGATGAGAAGGAGTTTCCGGTTCATAGTGCGCAGCAGTTCCGCTTGCGCCAGACGAGGTAGCCCATGTCCTCGCCGATCGCGGGGATGACCTGTCCGGCCGATTGAAAGGTGGTGGCGGCACCGATCGGGGGGCAGGCATAGCGCCCCTTGGTCGCCGGGTTCGGATTGGTGGCCTGGAAGCGGTATTGCTGCTTGCGCATCACCGGCATCAGGTATTTGCCGCAGAGTCCCTTGCTGCCCATCGTGCCCCAGGCGACGAGCTCGCGGTGGAGCTTGTAGGCAAAGCGCGAGAGCACGAGCCGCGAAGCCTGGACATGCCCGATCGAGGCCGAGACGTTGCCGTTCATCGGGTACATCGAGCCCTGGCAGCCAGCGCACCAGAACATCTCGTCAACCGGCAGGTGGACTGTCGAGGACACGCAATCGGCAGCGCAGGCGGCGAGCGCGAGCGGGTTGGCGAACAGGACCGCCTCGGGATTGATGATCGCGGTGAGTTCGCTGTCCTGCCAGAGCGGATCGATCTCGGAGATGTAGAGAATGTCGATCGAGCCCGATTCCAGGCACAGGAAATCGGTGACGATCTCCATCCAGTAGATCAGTGGATAGGCATACCAGTGGACGTGCCAGCTCGAGTAATTCTGGCTTGCCCCACCGATCGCCGATGGCCCCTTGATCGAGCGAAAACCGATATCGAACCCAGGATCGAGCTTCATCCCGCCCAGGTTGACGAAGCACCATGGCTTCATGCTGACGTCGGCAAGTCGGACCGGCTCCCAGAAGCCCATGGCGATGCCCGGCCGCAAACCGCAAAGGCACAGCGGCAGGGTCGGGTTGGAAGGATCTGGACGGCTCGACGGCCAGATCTTGAGGCCCCCGACCGAGATCGGAAACAGGCAGGACCAGCAGATGTCAGTGATCGGGTTGACGAAGCTGCCGGTGCAGCGGCCGGGGCCCGCATCTGCACTGGCTGGACTGGCCAGCATCAGGCCCAGCGCTCCGAGCGCAGCCGCTACCAGACGACGAAGATGTGTCATGGGCGGACTCCTTGACGGGGTGGAAGGACGATCTCGCTGACTTCGAGTGCGCGGCCTTGCTGGCGCACCCGCGCGGGTACCGCGCCGATCCCAAAGTGGCGGATGAGTTTGCCGCCCTGATCGAAGTAGAAGCGCCGCTGCCGTGCCTTCATCAGCTCGAGCGGAGCGCCTTTGGTGAGGATGAGCTTCGCAGCCCTAGACTGGCTCAGCGCCCAGGCGAGCTGCTCGGGATCGTCGCCGTCGAAGAACAGGAGCTCGGCGCGCAGTGGCACGCTGTCGAGCGGGTTCACGCGCGTGCCGCGGGCATGAATGAGCTCGCCCTTGGCGCCTCGAATATCGGTCTCGAGCGTGATCGTCGGATCAAAGCTCCAGCGGCGGGCGGCGCTCGCGCGGACGAGCCCGTCGACCGGTTCGGGCCGGTTGACCCGGGTCGCCGTGCGCTGCTGCAGTTCCTGATTGAGCCGCTTGGTCTCGCCCGACTTTTCCATGGCGGTCAGCCGCGTATGGATCTGCTCAAGGAGATCGCGCTCGATCACCGGGAAGACCGCGCCTTGCTGACCATAGTCACGAGCCTCGGCCGCAGGGACGCAGGCGAGGCAGAGCGGAAGGAAAAGCGCGCGCCTCACAGGATCGACCTCCCACTGCCAAGAATGTGGCCACGGCAGGCAAAGCCCACTTCGGCGTAGCGGCTGTCGAAGCCGCGCGGATGGTCGCTCCCGACATAGAAGCAGTTCCGCGGGATGACGCCTTCGGGTCCGGGGCTGAGCTTGAGCCCGAGCCGGGTTTTCGTCAGACGCGCGCCGACCTTGCGCCCGTTGACCAAGACCTCGGCGCCCTCGTGGCTCACCACGTCGCCCGGCAGGCCGAGCACGCGCTTGCCGAAAAGGTGCGGACCTTTCCCGAAATGCCTCTCGAGCATCGGCGAGGCTGGCGGCTCGAAGAAGATCAGGCTGCCGCGCGAAATCGGCGCCGACTTGTCGAGCCAGAAGGCCCAGTTGGGCAGGCTCGGGCTCGCATTTATGAGAAATGCATGGTCCTCACCGAAAGCGGCGATCGGCGCCCAGGCAAACGGCAGGGCGACAATCCCGGTGAGGAGCAACGGACGCCGGACCCGGCGCAGCGTGCGGGCGACAAGATCCGTCATGGCCGCTTCTCCCGGCCAAGCTTGGCGGCAACCCGCTGCTCGAGTTCGCCCGTGGCATCGGGGACGTCACCGCTGAGCACCGCTTCGGCGACCAGCACAACCCGACCATTGCTGCCCATTTCGCGCACAGCGGCCTCGGCGGCCTGAAGGTAAGCCAGCGTCCGAGCCTGCCCATCCTCGGGCGCCTTGCCGCTGCGCGCTTCGGCATCGACGAAGCGCGCGATCGTTTCAGACAGGCGCACGGTGACGATTTGCTCACGGGGACGCGCCACTTCGCGGCTGACCCAGGCGCCCCAGAGAAGGAGGCAGACCGCGAGGAGTACGCCGCCAAGCCGGAGCACAAGGGAACGATTGAAGGACTGAAATGGTCGAGCATCAGCCATTGGTGGTCTCCTTGGATGCCGGAGCGAGCGCTATTTCGAGGCGCTTCAGGAACCGCGGTGCGCGTGCCACGAGCACGCCAAGCGAGGTCGCGAGGAACACGCCCTGAAGGTCCTGCGAGAAGGCAATCCGCCGGATTGCGTCCGCCTCGCGGTAATGGTCGGCAAGATTGGCAAGCTGCGAGAAGAGAAGTCCCAGGTCCCAGCCCGCGAGGAATAGGAACGCAAAGAGCGGCAGTCCGAGCACAATCAGCAGGCTCGAGACCGCAAAACGCGAGGCCTCGATGAGGAGAAAGCATGTCCCCTGCAGAAACGGCAGTAGGCGCTGAGGCGGCGACCACACGCCGATGTGGTCGAAGGGTGTCTGGTGGAAGGCCATCAGCGCTCTCCCAACGGCAGGCCCGCAACCTTTCGGATCGCATCGGCGAGCGGCATGCCGCGGGCCTCGAGCGCCTGGATCGCGGCGTAAGTGTCGGGGTCGGACGAAAAGATCGTCGCCGAGAGCGAATCCAGAACCAGACGGCCGATGGCCTCGGTCTCAGGCCCCTTGATGAAGATCTCGGAATACTCCGCGCCCGAGCGCTTCAGCGACCGGATCAGGGTCTCGGTGCGATCGTCCATGTCGAGCCGGGCGCTCTGCCGGAAATCGGCAATCGTCTCGGCCTTCTGCTGGAGGATCAGCATCCAGTCGCTGTTTTCGAGTGCCGCGCGCGCGCCGTCAGACTTGTAGTAGTCGTTCAGGGACTGGGTGGCGGTCGCAAGCGCGCCGCCATATTTGCGCGCGGTGCGAGCATAAGTCTCGACGAATTCGCCCATCGAGCCGCCCCGCAGCATTGACCAGGCCTCGTCGATCAGCAGCAGCTTACGCGTTGCTCGCGACGTGCGCGTCATGGCCTGGCCGGTCATGAACATGATCGCCGAGAGGACCACGCTCCTGAGTTCCTCGCGGCTCGCAAGGTCGCTCATCTCGAAGACGGTGAAATCATCGTCGAGCGCGAAGCTGGCCTGCCCTGAAAAGAACCCGCCATAGCTGCCGCCCCGGCAGTAGGGCGCGATCGCGGTCGCAAGATTGACGCCGAGCTCGCCGCCGCCCTGTTCGAGGGCCGCCGCGATATCGTCGATGCCGCCGCCGCTGCCGAGCGTGTCCCAGACCGTCGTCACCGCTCGGTCGATGAGGCCGCGCTCGGTATCGCTCGGCTTGTCATCGTGCCGCGCCATCTGGCCGATGATCGCCTTGATCATCGCGAAGCAATCGAGCCGGTAGTCTTCATCGCCCGCCGCCCGGGCATCGTCGACCATCGAGAAGGGATTGAGCGAGAAGCCCGCCGCCAGCGTGAACTCGACGAACCGGCCGCCCTGAAGCTTCACCGAATGCTCGAACGAACGGCCATCGTCGATCACGACGACCTTGGCGCCCGCGCCGCGAAGGGCCGCGCAAAGCTCCTGGAGCAGGACCGACTTGCCCGACCCCGACTTGCCGCAGATGGCGATGTTATGGTTGCCGGCCCCATTCTCGAACGGCGACCACCAGAAGGGCTGGCCGCGGCGACCGACCAGCAGGAGATGGGGCACGGCGCGACCGAGATATTCGCCCTGCATCGGCGCGATATTGGCCGCCGTGGTCGAAAGCATGGTGCGCATGCGCTTCAGGCGCAGCATGTCGTCGGCCAGCCCATCGGCGAGGCTTAAGGGGAAGGCTGCAACCAGGCCCTGGAGCTGGAGAAAGCGCTCGTCGGCGAGATCCCAGCCTGCCGCCTTGAAGATCGCCTTGATGACGCGTTCATGCGCGTCGCCCTGGCCGAGCGGCGAATAGCTGGTGAGCCCGTAGAACAGCTTCACCAGCTTCTTGCCGGCCTGCAGTTCGTTTTGGACGTGCCGCCACTCGGCAGACTGGTCGGCAAGCTTGGGCAGGAAACGCGCACTCTTGGTCTGGCTCAGGCTCGTGGTGCGCATGAACTTGTAGCCGGCGCGCGCCGAGGCGGCTTCCTGGTCGGGATAGACCAGACACAGCATGGTCGCGGTGGGGCAAGGAAAACGCAGCTTGTCGGTGAACATGTCGCCGATGAGGCGCGCACATTCCCAAGGCGCCCAGCGTTCGGGGAACGCGCGCACGGCAAAATGGCGCAGATCGAAGCTATCGGGCAGGCATTCGCCGACTTCGGGATGGCCCGCGCGGTCGCGGCCGATCTCGCGGAACCGCTCGGTTCGCAGCACCATGCGGTCGTCTTCAACCTCGATCTCGATGTCGCTGCGGATCGCCTGGGCGTCGATCTGCTCGAGCGGATTCCAGCTTTCGCGCTCGGGTTCGCGGGCCGTGGTCGGCGAGGTCAGTTCGTCGATCAGCCCGATCAGCGCCGAGGGCCGCAGCGCATGGGCTTCAAGGCCGAGCGAATGAATGAGACCCAGGAGCCCCTCGCGGCATTCGGCGAGTTCGGCATCGGCGACATGCGCGCTTTCTGGCACGCCCAAAGAGACGATCAGACGGCTGCTGCGGACATGGAAGGGCGCGTGCGCCGACCCGCTCTCCCAGACGAGATCGTAGAACCGGGCGATCCGCTCCCGCGCGATCGCTTCGTAAATCCCGCCCTGCTCGTAGCGGGGTGCGAACCACGGCGAGACGACCTGCCCAATGCGGGGGCTCGCGAAATTGAGCACCTGGAGGCAGGCGCCCTGGGGCAGCCCTTCAGAGAAGAACTGACCTAGGATCTCGCCAGTGCGCTCATCAGCGCCGATGAGCGGCGTCACCTCGAGAATGAAGCCCTTGGAGCGGGCATTACGGTAAAGCCCGGCGCTCTCGTCGAAGACCCGGTACGGGAGCCAGTCCGAGAACATGTCGAGGCCGAAGCTCATGCGCGGCTTTTCCGCCGAGGCCGTGTCCGCAAACAGCGAGCCCATCAGCGCATCGCGCGCGCTGGCAAGCGAGAGAGTCATGGTTTTTGACCTTCCTGAGAAGCGGGCTCCTCATGGTGTGCATCAGGGTGGGGGACCCGGGCCGGGAGGGAGGCAGTCCCGGGTCCCCCGGCCGGCGCGTGCTGCAAGGGGGCAGTCAGCACGTCCGGCACGGCGGTGGTGGTAGGATCGGCAGGAAGATCGGCCGGGGGACCGACCGGGCGCGGCGGCTCCGCCGCGCTCTCGGGATGACGAGCGGCGCTCACTGCACGGGCGAGTGCCCGAGCGACTTCGCGGCGGCTCGCCGGATCCTGAAACTGGCTGGCCGCGCTCGTCGGCAGCGGCACCTCGACGACCCGCGCTTCATGCGTCCGCCCATCTGCGTCGCGATAGGCCGCGAGCACGACGCGCAGCCGTCCTTTGGATATCTCCGGCTGGATGCGGGCCGATGGCTGCCTCATCGCTTCGGGCGTTTTGCCGGAAGCCTGGGTGGCCGCTTCATCGATCACCGAAGTCGGCGCGCAATTGCCCTCCGGTGCCCGGCACGAGAAGCTCCCTTTGACGTTGCCGCCGAGCACCGTGCAGCCGCTGGTGATGACAACGAGGGCAGCGAGCGCCGCAAGACGCAGCGGTGCGAGTGAATGTCTGTCGGAGCGGTGCATCACTGGCCTCCCTTGTTCGGGGTGAGGCCAAGGAAGCGGCGGATCTCGCTCGCCGGGCGATAGCCCTGCAGAACCGCGCCATCGCTCGCCCGCACCAGCACCGGGGTGCCGTTGAAGCCATTCGTTTTGGCGAAAGCCTCGTTTGCATCGAGGCCCTTGGGCTTGCAGCCCGGTCGCGCCTTCGGCGCCTCACCGGCATAGGCGGCATGGAGCGCGGCGGCCGGATCGGACGCGCAGAGGACGGCCTCAGACAGCGCCCGGCTCTTGGCGCCGAAGATCGAGATCGGCCGTTCCTCGACCTGGACGTTCGCCTTCGTGAGTTCGCCGGTCAGCCGCTGGCAGTAGCCGCAGTGGAAGTCCGAAAAGACCACCACCTTGGGACCTGCCGGATTGCCCCAGCGCACAGCGCCATCGGCGGGCAACTTGGCGAGATCGACCTTGGTCGGGACCGCGTTCGCCGGCTCTTCGTCCTGCGCCTTGCTCTCGGCGCCCGCGCGCGCTGCGCCGGCGGCGATGAGGTCAGGGTTGAGCTCGAGCAGGCGCGCTGCCGTCACATCTCGGCGCGTCTCCATATCGTAGAGCCGCCCCACCAGGAGGTAGCGGGCAGACGCATCGACGTAGAACAGCGTGCTCCCCGACACGACCTCGCACAGCCCGCCGAAGCCCTCGCAAGTGAGTGCGTCGATCGGCGTCTTGGGAAGGCGTGCCTTGAGTGCAGCGCGCACGGCGCTCGAGGTGTCGCTCGCCTGGGCCGGCGCAGACGTCACCGCCGCGAGACCGAGGCTGACGACGGCGAAGGCCGTCGTGAGGGCAAGCGCTGCCGTTGCGGCGCGGGCTTTGAAACCCGGCCGGAAATCCGTGTAATTCATTTCGTGTTGCTCCTGACGTGAACGCCGTCGAGAAAGACGATCTCGACCTCGATGCCGGTCGGCATCTCGACGACGGGTTGGTATTGTTCGGCGCGTTCGATGAGGTACTTGCTCACCGTATCGGCGGCCTCGCCGGCGCCCTGGCCGATGCCGCCCGTGACAATGTCGGTCGGCGAAAGTGCCTGCCGCTTGCCATCGGCCCCGATCTGACCGGTGAAGATGCCGTTGGCATTGGCAGAGAAGCCCCGGCCAAAGCCGCCGACGATGCCGGCAAGGAGGGCTTGGCCAACCAGACTGCCTTCGCGGCTGACGACACGGCCACGCACGCCCGACTTGCCGGCAAAGCTGATGAAGCCTTTGACCTCGCTCACCGCATAGCGGCCGCCCGGCTGCGCGCAGGTCATGCGCGCCAGCTTCACATAGACTTTCTCGCTGCTGAGATCGCCGCGGGCCGCGCCGTTGACGAGGCAGCCGGTGATGTCGGTCGTCAGCACCTTGCCGCCGCGCATGACCGAGCGTGCCGGGCCGGTAATCCGCAGCACCACTGGGAGCGGATCGGTCTGGCTGGCGACACCGGTCGAGGCGTCGACCCCGACAATGACCCGCGCCGGCGCATAGCTGTTGGGCGGCAGGTAATCGGGGCTGTCCTGCAGCAGGAGCTGCGGGGCGGCGGTGTCGCCGGCCGGCTTCTTGGGTCCGGCACCGCCGGTCTCGAAGCTCATCAGGCTGACCTTGGCATCCGCTGACGGGCCATCGGCGGCCTGCCGATTTGCACCGGGCGCCGGGTTGCCAGCACCCGGAGTGACACCAGGGCCATAGGCTGGGGGCGGCATGACCGGTGCAGCCGATGCGCGCGAGGTCTGGTCGAGCTGTACCTTCAAGGCCGCGTTCTCTGCCGAGATCGCATCGATCGCGTGCTGACCGTCGGTGCGCATCTGCGCATTTTCGGCCTTGAGCGCGGCGAGCTGCTGCTCGAGCTCGGGGCGCGAAACCTGGCCTTCCTTGAGCGCCTTGATCTCGCGGTCCTGGGCATCGGCCCGGTTGCCGTAGGTCGCGACAAACTCGCGTTCGGACAGGTTGCGGTTGACGAGCCCGCCGGTGTCGATCGTCACCGCTTCGCCGGAATCACCCGAGCCTTTGTCGTTGTCGCCGCTGAACAGGAACGTCGCGCCGCCAACGAGGGCGATGGCGCCGACACCAATGAGCAAAGCCTTCTGCCGCTGGGCAATCTGGCGATTGAGGTTACGGCGTCCGACTTCGCGCCGGCTCTCAGGGGTGGCGGCCACCTGGCCGTTGTCGGCTGCGGTTTCACCGCCTGACCGTTCGGTTTCTTGTGCCATTACTCGAGCCCTCCCTTGCGGAAGACAAGGAAGGCGCTGGTCGTCTCGCCAGGGCGCAGCGCATCGCGGCCATAGGCAAAGGCGATGGTTCCGGCCGGACCCTCCCGGTCGGCCGCAAGGTCAAGCGGCTCCTTGCCGAGGTTGCGTAAGACCAGGCGCTGCCCGACGAGCTCGGCACCGGAGTATTCCGCGACCAGCTGGACTTCGATCCCACCGGTCTTGCGGGGGAGCCCCAGTTCGGCGCGAGCCGAAAAGCCGGGAAGGACCGCATCCCCTGCCATGGCCTCGATCAGGCGGATCGCCGCCTCGTCGGGACCTGCCGCCTGCTCCCAGTCTTCGGCCTCGTGGGTCTTCAGCGCAGGGTTGGTGACGAAGATCTGGCTCGCCTCTTGGGCAGCCGTCCGGCACGCGAACTTGTAGACGTAGCCCGCCTTGCTCGTGGCAAAGAAGCCCACCCGGTCGGCGGCAAACTGCGGCGGGACCGAAATGTAAATGTCGCCGCGGACCGGCTCATGGGTCACAGTGAAATCGTTGTAGGGATATGCGCTGGCGATCTTCGAGACGTTGGCAAAGCCATCGTCGATGAGCGCAATGCGGGTCAGCTCGCCGCGCGAGAGCACGCAGTCGATCTTGGCGTTGTCGGCCGCTTCGACGAATTGGTCGGCAAAGGCCGGGGACACGCTGAACGCGAGGGCGCACAGGGCGGCGCCAAGCGCGGTCGTGGGGGTAAGATAGCTCATGGCCGTCTTCAGTCCTTCTGGCTTTGGTCTTGCAGCTGCTCGAAGCCGGTGAGCCCAAGGGCGAGGCCGTGCCGGCTCCAGCGGAACCGGAAGCTGCGATCGTTGCTGGCGATCACCTGCGCGCCGACGAAGGTCTTGAGCGTGCCGGTGACGGTCGAAGTGAGGGCGGCCGGGTCGACCTCCATCTTGCGGATGACGAAGACCTGGCTGATGTCCGAGCCGCGCTGCTCGTCGACGATCTTGACGAGCTCGGCCTTGAGGCGGCCGTGAGCGGCCGGATCGGCGAGCTTCAGGATCTCGGCCATCCAGTAGTCGAGGCCTTGCGGGCTCCGATTGAGCAGCATCAGCGCAGTGTCGCGGGTGACGAGCTCGAGGTAGTGCGCGTCCGGTCCGGCGCTGGAGAGCGAGAGCCGTTCGCTGGTCACCGGGACCAGCACAACCTCCCGGTCCCGGGTTGCCGCTGCCCCCACGCTAAGCAGCGTGGTGACAGCCAGACCGCCGGCGACCAGAGCCAGCCAATTGCGCTGGCGCAGGTATTTCTGGGCCTCTTCGTATGCGAATTCTGCGCGCATCGCTTGTCTCCCTCAGCCGGCCAGGAGGCGGCAATGGGAGGGCGGCGTGGCCTTCAGCCCGAGGAAACCCCCGGGCATGTACCAGTAGGCAGCATGCACCAGCGCCGAGCCCGCGTTTCCGGATTTCGCCTTCCGCAAGACGAACCAGGCCGCAAAGGCGAGAGCGATCCCGATGAAGATGTGCTGCGCCAGGATCCCCCAGGCAAAGGGGATCAACAGCCCCGCGAACTCGTCGATGGTCCAGAAGCCGATGAGCTCCGGATCGTCGAGCCGTTGGGGAACGAGGTACTTGTCGGCCATGATGCCGCCCTCCCGCCGTGACCGGATCCGCTGATCAGATGACCGCGGTCACGACCGAGGTGACGATCGGCACGCCGGTGCCGACGCCGATGCCGACGCCCACCGGGACGGCGATCTGGCCGAGCGTGAAGCGACCCGAAGCGAGGCCGATGAGGCCACCCGCGAGGCTGAGCACGGTGATGATCTTGCCGCCCGAGCCCTCGAGAAAATCGGTGAACTTCACGAGAGCGGGATCGAAGGTGGTGTCGGCGCCGGCATAAGCCGCGCCGGCACCGGCGAGCGCCACCAGCGCGGGCAGGATGTAGTCCTTGAGCTGGGTACGCCGGGGAAGCTGGAGAGGGGTATTCATGAGGCAGGGCCTTTCGAGGATTGAAGGAACAGCAAGCGGCGAACCGTTCGCTGTCTGTTCTTCGTGATCCCTCGATGGGCCTGTAGGAAATCGCGACCGTCGTTCGAGGCCTGCCGACTAAGCAAAAAGCGACATCCACCGGTGTGTGAGCCGGGAATCGCGCTGCCTTGATCTCTTTGAGCGCCGATCTGGCCGAAGATCGCGCGAACCGGGCCGGAGTCTGCGCCGAAGCGGTCGGTCTCTGCGCGAATCGCTGAGCGCGACTGATTCGCGCCTTCCTCAATGTTCCTTTTATGTTCTTTTCGTTTTCCTACAGCCTTCCTCTTCCGATAGCCGGTGAGTCGATCATTCAAGCCAGAGGAGAAACAGCAATGATCGACATGGGCGTACTTGGTGAAAGCCAGACCCGGCGCGACCTCGCGCACCTTCTGCACACGGCGGTCGAACGGAGCGGTCGCAACCGCTGCGAAATCGCGCGTGAGGCAGACCTTCATAAAGACGCGCTACGCCGGACGCTGTGCGGCGAACGAAGCCCGAGCCTTGGCGAAGCGCTGCGCATCCTCGCCTCATCCGGCATGGCGCCGCACGCTCACCTGCTGCTGTTCTTGGGGGCCGGCGGCGACCAGGCAACCCGGTGGCTTCAGACCGACATCGCCCAATTCTTCGAGGAACTGGTCGGCGAACTTCCCTCCGCGCTCGAGCGCGTCCTTGGCAACCAGGTCCATGACGTGAAGCCCCGTTGGGCCAAGGGAACAGCCCACCGGGTGGCGAGGCTTCTTTCCGACCACATCGACGAGCTCGAACGCAAGGATGCACTGCTGGGTGAAGGCGGTACGGGCTTCGGAGGGCGTCATGGCTGAAACAGAACCATTGGCTTCAACTGAGCAACGCCGAATCACCCGTCTCATCCGGCTAAAGGAGGTCCAACATCGCGTCGGTCTCGGCCGATCCACGATCTACCGGTGGATGGCTGAAGGGAAGTTCCCGAAACCGGTTCAGCTGGGTGGATATGCCGTCGCGTGGGCGCAAGAGGACATCGACGATTGGATCTGCAATAAACGCGAAATCTGATTCTGAAGGCCCCCATGTCACTGACGATATTCAAGGAATTCGCTCCGGTGCTCGCCCAGCTCAGCGATGCCGAAATCAACCATCCGCAATCTGATCCAAAATTGCAGATGGCTGGCGAACGCATCGGCGCGCGCCATGTAGAGATGATTTACGCTCCTTTCGATCACATCAACCCGTCGGCCCGCGTCGTTATCATTGGTATGATACCGGGCCGGTTTCAGGCCACCAATGCACTGCGCGCTGCGCGAACTGCATTGGTGCAAGGTCGACCAATCGAAGAGGCGGCGGCTGCCGCCAAGACTTTTGCCAGCTTCTCGGGCGAACCCATGCGGACCAACCTCATCCGCATGCTCGACGCCATCGGCCTTGCGAAATGGCTGGGACTGCCCTCCGCGGCCGCGCTATGGTCCGAACGGAATGACCTGGTCCACTTTACCTCGGCTCTTCGCTATCCGGTTTTCGTCGACGGACAGAATTGGTCTGGCACGCCCGATATGGTGAAGACACCAACTCTGCGTCATTGGTTGGAAGCTTACACTGGTCAGGAACTGCGCGCCTTGCCTGACGCTATCCTCGTGCCCCTTGGTCCAAAAGTTGCTACGGCGATGCAGGCCTTGGCGGCTCAAGGCCTACTCGACGAACGGCGCATCTTGGTCGGTCGCCGCATCCCAGCGGGGCCAATGCCGAGAGAATTGCCTACTTCTTGGGCGACAAAGCAGCAGAGCGCTGCTCAGCCAAGACCAACACCGCCACGATTTCGCAGGCCAAGGTTGACCTGCAGGCTCGAGTTCGCGCTTTCACCAATGCCTGAGCATGCCATCAGTGCGATCGCTCACAAAAAACGTTATAATACTGACGCTTCATTCGGGCCGGATGAGACCCGCACGGCACGCCAACCGATCTTGCCGGTCTTGCCGGTCTTGCCGGTCTTGCCGGTCTTTTCCGCGCGTCTAACCGCAAGGCAAGAAACGTCGTATTTTTGCCCTGTAGCGAAAATCACTGCCAAATCAGGCGGTACGAAAATGTCATCCCGGGGAGTGCGGATGAAGGCGAAGGACTTGCCTTCGTGACGCTCCAATCGCCCCGACATTGTTTCGCACAAGCCCGGCAATTCGACAGCTTGTGAGGACCGCCAGTCCAACGGTGGACCGTCGGGTTCTGCGCGCCCCACTTCCAAAGTTGTCCCTGCTACGAGGTCGGCAATCTGGGGGAACCTGGCGTGTTTCAGCGCAATTCCCGAATTTACGCCCGTGGCAATATAGCTGAGCGCCTTGTCCTTGTTAACGTGATCAACGACCCCTTGGACATAGGTAAGGCTCTTGCGATCCAAACTGCGAAGAAGTGCCGTTGCCGCCGAACTCGCATCGGGCAAATCTTGCATGCTGCCATCGCCATTGATGCGCGAAAACCACTCGCTGCTTGCTGACTGCTGCAGTTCCTGGGGGATCTTGTACCCTGACTGTTCGCGGTATTTAAGCGCAAGCGATGTTTGGCGGGCAGCTTCGGCGTAGCGCTTTGCCAACGCAAGTCGATGGGCGAGATGGATGCGAATTTTCGCCACCTCTTGCTCTTCTCTTGCGAGTTGAGTGGCGTACACAAAACAGATCAACGCATCGTCGGGCCGTGACTTCTCGAGTATCTCGCCGAGCAAGGCCCAGGTCTAAGCGGCGCGGGACTGGCGCCGTAAGACCGGTGCCAAGCGCTTGATCGCAAGTTCATCTTCTCCGCGAGCCAGGTGAGCTTTGCTCTGGTAGTAATTTAGCCACTGATCGCTGGGATTTTCGACTAATGATTTGTCGAGAATGCCCAATCCCCAGTCAATCAACTCGGAAGACGATTGACCATCGGCAAGACGTGCTGCAGCTTCTCTGCAGATCGCACGTCGGAAGCGCTGTTCCAGGCTGTCGATTGTTTTGCCTTTGTCATTGACGAACGGCTGCCGATCATCATCGGAAAAATCATCTGTCCCGGCCCAACGCGCAAATCCGAGAAACTCGCGCCAGTCCTTCGAAACCTTGCCCGCCAGACGCAGCATCTGGGAAAAGGCGGTATCGCGTCGCAGAAGGTCTGCGAACTTGACAAATTCCCGCATGGATGGCGTGAATTGGTTGTTCAATTCAGTGGCGGACAAATGACCTGTCTCGTAGCGCCCCACCACATCCTTCATCTGGTCATAGAGCACCCAGGCGTATGCGCGCAGAAACCAGACATCGCGAGCATTCGCTTCGTAATTTTGTCTGGCCACATCCAATGCCTCGGATGAACGCCCCTGCTTTCGCAGTTTAAAGATTGTGTCGGATGTCATGGGTTGGTCGCTGCATCCGCTGACATCAGCCTCTGCACATCCTCGTAAAGCCCTTTGGTGCGGCCCGGACCGCCAACTTCCTGCGCGGCCGTCCAGGTCGACTTGCTGTTGAACGAAAAGTCGATATCCCCGCGTCGTGAAGCATCGGCAAAACTGACACGCAGACGATATGGAGATAATTCAACGCCGGTGCGTGCGATAGGCGACCCAGCCAGCGCACGGTCCATCAAGTCGAGGAACTTTTGGATGAATGCGTCCGGCCGGATGGCATCTTTCTTCCCGGCCACCTCGCCGAGAATGTCCAGCGCCTCACCGGCAAGGAGGCGGTCTGACACCGACCCTGGAGCCTCCGGGCTTGTCGCCAAAGATCGGCGATCCGGTAATCAATCATCCCCAAACCATCGTCGGTGAGACGCAAAAGTTGCAGTCGCAGGAAGCACGCCAGTTCGAGAATTTTGCGCTCACCGCGCATCCGCCTGAGCGTCGCGGGCTTGCGGTACAACATCGATCGCGCCTGAGCTTTCAGCATTCCGGTCGACAAGCCGAGGTCCAGCTTGTCGGCACCAAGCTTTTCAAGAAATCGATCTTCGCGATATGGTCGGCGAGGCCTTTGGTCTTACGAGAGGATGGGCCGTCTCGAAGCCATTCGAGCCGCGTTTTGCCGGTTGTTATCGTCTCCGACAGTCCCGGCAGCCAGGCCTTCGTCTGCTCCGCTCCGACTGCGGTCATGACGCCGGCCAACAGCCCCGCATCATGGTGGCGCCGGGCGGCTATTGCCGAACTCCTCAGTCGCCGCGAGGGAAGTTGGATATAGCGATGGTCAGCGATCCATGCACGCGCAGCTCGTTCTAAGTCGTCCGCCAGGAATTTGTCGCCGGCCTCGCGTCGCAGATGGCCGTTTAGCGCGCGTTCGCCATGTTCGGTGAGGTCGCGCAAACCCAGAGCCCGCTTGGCCACCTCCTGGTGCTCAAAAAGGGTGCGCCGTCGACGATACAGCGCACGGATCGAAGCCAGGTGCGGCGGCGCAATTTCGAGTTCAGCGCCCAAATGAGCCAGCACACGCGTTGGAATCATCTCAACGGAATTGAGCGGCGTTCCGGCGAGCCGCAGGAAACCGATCTGCAGCGCCACGCCCAACCTGTACAATGGACGACGTCGGCGGTTGACAGTTCGCCGCTCATCCTCGGCGAACGAGAAGAAATGCGCAATTTCAGAATCGGTCAAGTCGTCTGGAAACCGGTCCCCACCAAGATATTGTCGAAGTGGTGCGCCCACGACTCGATCCTCCTTAGGATGAGCCTACACACCGCAGGCAAAAGGTCGTAAAATCTGGCGGCCAATAAATATCAATGGCTTACTGATTTCTATCGATGTTAAATCTTATATTTCCGCAACTTGCTTAGTGGCACTTTTTGCACAATGGCTACGAGAACCCATATTTGCGCCTCCGAAAAATTTGATCTCTTCATCACACACTCCGTATCCTGGACCTCCGTTCATAACTGGAATTTTCCAGCTCCGAACGGTCCAAGATTCCGGGTGCAGGTCAGCCGGCGGTGAACGCGCGGTAATCGCTGGCAATTACTAAGAATGAGTCTGTGCCTGCCTCAATCCGGTCCGGAACCGATCGGTCGCTTCGACCAGTTCGCTGACGCCACCGACTGCCTCGACAGGTTGCTCACAGCTTTTCCGGTTCTGCAGGAGCGTCAAAGCTTGCCCGTCAGTTCCGGGACCAGGGTGAACAGGTCGCCCACGAGGCCGATGTCGGCGACTTGGAAGATCGGGGCGTCCTCGTCCTTGTTGATGGCGATGATGGTCTTGGAGTCCTTCATGCCGGCCAAGTGCTGGATCGCGCCCGAGATGCCGACGGCGATGTAGACTTCGGGGGCCACGATCTTGCCGGTCTGGCCGACCTGGTAGTCGTTGGGCACGTAGCCTGCATCGACCGCCGCGCGGCTCGCGCCGATGCCAGCGCCGAGCTTGTCGGCGAGCGGGGTGATGATCTGTTCGAAGGTGGCCGCATCCTTCAGCGCGCGGCCGCCCGAGACGATGATCTTGGCGCTGGTCAGTTCGGGGCGCTCGCTCTTGGCGATCTCGGCGCTGACGAAGCTGCTGAGGCCGCTGTCGGCGGTGGCGCTGACGGTCTCGACGCTGGCATTGCCCCCGCTGGTGGCGGCCTTGGCAAAGGCGGTGCCGCGCACGGTGATGACGAGCTTGGCGTCGCTGGACTCGACCGTGGCGATGGCGTTGCCGGCGTAGATCGGGCGGGTGAAGGTCCTGGGCCCCTCGACCGAGAGGATGTCCGAGATCTGCATGACATCGAGCAATGCTGCGACGCGCGGCGCGACGTTCTTGCCCGTGGTGGTGGCAGGCGCAACGAAGGCGTCGTAATCCGCCATCAGGCCTGCGACGAGCGGGGCGACGTTCTCCGCCAGCGCATTGTCGAGGCTGGCGTCGTCGGCCTTGAGCACCTTGGCCACGCCCGCGATCTGCGCGGCGGCCTGTGCGGCACCATCGCAGTTGGCGCCGGCGACCAGCGCGGTCACTTCGCCAAGCTGGCCCGCAGCGGTGACGGCGGCGAGCGTGGCGTCCTTGACGCTGGCGTTGTCGTGTTCGACCAGAACGAGAACCTTGGTCATCGTATCATTCCTTTCAACCCAACCCCGTTCGTGTCGAGCGAAGTCGAGACACTGCGAGCGTGGCTCGACTTCGCTCGAGCCGAAAGGAGGTGGTGAGTGTTCAGGCTACGCCCAATTCCTTGAGCTTGGCAACCAGCGCATCGACGTCGGGCACCTTGATCCCGGCGCTGCGCACCGGCGGTTCGGTGACCTTGAGCGTCCTGAGGCGCGGTGCGATGTCGACGCCGTAGTCGGCAGGCGTCTTGTTCGCGAGCGGCTTGGACTTGGCCTTCATGATGTTGGGCAGCGAGGCATAGCGCGGCTCGTTCAAACGCAGGTCGGTGGTGACCACGGCGGGCAGAGCCAGCTTCACCGTCTGCAGACCGCCGTCGATCTCGCGCTTGACCACCACGGCATCGCCCTCGACCGAGACCTCGTTGGCGAAGGTCCCCTGCGGGCGGCCGAGCAGCGCGGCGACCATCTGGCCGACCTGGTTGCTGTCATCGTCGATCGCCTGCTTGCCCGTGATGATCAGGCCGGGGGCTTCCTCGTCGGCAATCCCCTTGATGATCTTGGCCACCGCCAGCGGCTCGACCTCGACGCCGTCATCGACCTGCACCAGGATCGCCCGGTCCGCGCCCATCGCCAGCGCCGTGCGCAGCGTCTCCTGCGATTTCGCAACGCCCACCGACACCGCCACGATCTCGGTCACCACGCCCTTCTCCTTCAGGCGTATCGCTTCCTCGACCGCGATCTCGTCAAACGGGTTCATGCTCATCTTCACGTTCGCAAGATCAACCCCCGTGCCATCCGCCTTCACCCGAGGCTTCACGTTGTAGTCGATCACGCGCTTCACGCAGACCAGGGCTTGCATGGGCAAACATCTCCGACGGCAAGGATGTCTATCGACCACGGATGGGTTCGTTCAAAGGAATGGGAGACAGCGGAACCCAAGTTCGCCGATGAATTTCCTCAATAGTAATAAAAAGACCGAGGAGCTATCGGCATCGACATTGTTGGCAAATGATACTGGCAATTATCTGGTTCAGAAAATCGCAGTTCAAAGAAGCCGTAGGTTGATGAAGACGCCGTAGCTACCTCGGTAAGGGTGGAACTTTACTTACGAAAAAATGCCTGAACCACGCCTCAGAACTTATAGGAGAGATCCACGCCGAACCGGCGCAGCGCGCCGCCTGCGATAAAGTCGCCCCCGAATTCCGGCGCGATCACAACGTCTTCAACGTAGTGCTTGTTGAAAAGGTTGGTAGAAAATGCCGAAATCGAAAAACTGCCGACATCGACGCCCAGCCTTGCGTTGACCGTCGCGAAAGTATCGCGTGTGGAATTGTCGTAAGTAGCCGGTAAGCCGAAGATCGTGGGTGTGGTATTTCGCTGAACCGTGTGAAATGGCGTCGGACCGACAACCCTGAAGTCGACACGGCCGACAAGATTGACAAGATCCGTGACGGGGGCGTTCATCTGAACGCCCCCGTTGATCGAAAAGTCAGGCGTCGCAGGAGATTTGTTTCCTACCGTATAAGGGCGGCCGGAATTCTTCTTGATTTCGCTCTTTGTATAATTCCCGTTGACAAACATCTTGAAAATTGGGGAGATCCTGTAGTCAATCGATCCTTCTATTCCGTAGATTTTCACCTTGTCGATGTTCGAGGTGCTGCGCAGCAAGCCGAAATCACCCACGAAGAATTCAAAGAACTGCATATTCTTGACGTTGGTCAGGAAGCTTGCCACCTCGAAGTTGAGGCCGTTGAACGGACGTCCCTTCACCCCAATCTCAAACGCGCTGTTGGTTTCCTTCTTGATCAGGTCCGGAACCGAGATTCCCGCGCTGATGCCCACGGGCGGTGGTGGATTGAAGTAGCCGTTGATGATCGCCTCGGTGCCTGCCGGATTGAAGCCGCCAGCCTTGAAGCCGATGCCCCAGTTCCCGAAGATCGTGAGATCATTGTTCGGCTTGTAGGTGATCGTTATCTTCGGCTGGAGTTGCTTGAAGGTTGAAGAAATCGGCGCGATCACCCCAGATGGGTTGTATGCCGGATCAAGGCCGGGGTTGAGGAAATAGTTCGAGGGAGTCGTCGCGGTTCCAATCGGATACCCGGTACGCGGATTGCCAACCCAGCGCGTGCGAGCATTTACCGGAACATTGTTGATACGGTCACGCGCTTCGATATCATAGCGTAGCGCGACACCGAGGCGCAGCTTGTCGGTAGCGTCCCAGTCTCCGGCCGCAAATGCGGCATAAACATTGGTCCGATAGTTGTCATCTGTCAGGTTTTCGGTCGGGAAGCGGGGGTCCATCGTAAAGCACTGACGCGTCCCGCCAAGTCCCGTGTCAAGCGTCAGGTTCACACAAACCCGCCTGTCGATGAAGATGTAGCTTCCACCCAGCTGCCAGTTGAAGGAAGAGCCTTCCCCACCCATGAGCCGGATTTCGGAAATTACGTCTGTCTGCGTACGGCGATTGCCCTGGATGCCGTCGCAAGTGGAAGGCGAATAGGGCATCGCAAAGCCGAATGCCGCATTGTATTTCGTGAACGGTGCCTGGTTGACAACCCCTGCGGTGGCCGCACGGCTGCGGAGGCAGGTCGGTTCATTGTTGAAGAAGCCGAACGCGCCGCTGGTCCCACCGGCAATGTATTCGTTCTTGTTGTTGTTATATGCGACAACACCGATCAGCGAACCGAAGTCGAAATTCTGTCGCAGCCTCATCGATGCGCCATAAGTCCGCTGCCAGTGCTTGGCCTCGGTGTCATCGGTAAAGATGAACTTGTGATCGCTGACCTTTGCGTTGAATATCGGATCGTTGAACGCCTGGGCGAGCGTAGGAATCTGGAAAACCGCATTGAAGCTCAGTGCGCCGCCGTGGCTCCTGCCATAGTTGGCCTTCAGGTCGATTTCGGTATCGTCCGAAGGTGCCAGCAGGATTCGCCCGAAGAGGTTCAGCTTGTTGTAGCTGTCTACCGATGCCGGATTGCCGCGATAACCATAGACGCTCTGATGCAAATCCGATCCGACAAACGTGTTGCGATAATAGCCGTCCGACTTGGTCCACTCACCGTTAAGTACGAACCCGACACTGTCGGTGATGGGGCCGCTCAACAGTCCGGACATGAGGTACGTATTGTCGTTCGCGACACGCCCCTTGATCTGCCCGGACAATTCCGGCGTAGGCTTTTTGGTGGTGATCACGATTGCACCGGCCGACGCATTGCGCCCGTAGATCGCGCCTTGCGGACCCTTGAGGATTTCCACCTGTGCAAGCGCACCCTGGGGCTCGTTGGTCGAGGCGATACTCGTCTTGAGCACGCCATCGACCACCAAGGCAATGTTGTTCTCCGCATCGCGGGGGCTGTTCAGGCCTCTGATGTTGATCGACACGTCGGATGGATCGGTCGTCGCGGTTTGAATGGTGACACCCGATGTCAGGTTCACGAAATCGACCGCGACGCGTGCCTTGGTGTTTTCGATCGTGTCTGCGGACAGCACGGCCACCGACGCCGGGACATTCTTCAAGGATTCGTTCTGCTGCCGTGCGGTAACAATGATTTCCTCGACTTCGCTTCCGGATGAAGTCTGTTCAGCCTGGGCATCATTACTGCTCGCAACAGCCTGTGCGCTCACATTCCCAGGGATCAGCGCCAAGGCCCACGTACAGCCACACATGAGACGCGATATTGTTTTCAAATTCATTTTGCCCTCTCCCTTGCTTACCAAGCTCGGCTGTGCGCGCCGTTACAGTTGCGCATAGGTGTCCAGATGCAGACTTGGTTTCCCGTTGGGGGTAAAGCCGAAGAGGCGCATGAGTCTTGGAGATCCTTGCGAACAAGGATTGAACAATCCTGCGAGGGTGCACCAAGAAGGCTTGCCCCAATCACCCTGCATTCCGCTCAAGAAGCATCAAGGCTGCCGGCGCAGAAGGCACGCTTCTTGTCGAGCCGGAAGGGGCCACGATCCGACGGGGAACAAGCCCAATGGGGGGACACCCTTCCGGTTGCGCCCGATGGGTGGCTAGCCCGTCTTATTCACCGGCGGGGGCCTGAAGGGTTGGCGGGAGTGGCATAAGCCTCTGATCTGAATTAGGAACTGGGTGTCTACGCCGACCCTGCTGCAGGGCAGAAAATGCCACAGGCCACACCCGCCATGAAAGACGTTATCTCAACCTCATTCCGATTCCCAGCGGTCGGCGGGAAGAAGATCACAGCCGCGTTTGATGGTGGCCGACTAACCTCGGACGGCGGCGTTCTGCTGCTTGCGCAGGCCGAGCGCGCGATGGGGCTCTGCCGGCGGCTTGCGAGTTGCATCGCCGACCCGCGTGACCCGACGCGGGTGATCCATCGCCTCGATGACATCCTACGTGCCCGGGTGTTCGCGATCGCGTGCGGCTATGAAGATGCCGATGATCTCGACGCCCTGCGCGACGATCCGGGCTTCCGCCTGGCGCTGGGCAAGTTGCCGGGATCGGGCGCGGGGCTTGCCAGCCAACCGACGATGAGCCGCTGGGAGAATGCTCCGACCACACGTGAGCTGGCCAGGATGATGGCTGAGATGATCGGCGTCTACTGCGCCAGCTATCCGGCTCCACCGGCGGCGGTGACGCTGGACCTCGATGATACCTGCGATGTCGTGCACGGCTATCAGCAGTTGTCCTTCTGGAACGGGCATCACGGTGAGCGCTGCTTCCTGCCGATCCATGTGTACGACACCGCGACCGGTCGTCCGGTCGCGATTCTGCTGCGCACCGGCAAGACGCCGTCGGGCGCCGAAGTTGCCGGCCACATCCGGCGCCTGGTGCGTCATATCCGCCGGTACTGGCCGGAAACGCACATCACCTTCTGCGGCGACGGGCATTATGGCCGCCCCGAAGTCAAGGCCTTCTGCGAGGCCCACCGCGTCGATTACGTGTTCGGCTTGCCGACCAATGCCGCGCTGCGTGCTGATACGGTCATCGTTGCCATCGTCGATGCCTGCGCGGTCAAGCGGGCCACGGCCCAGTATCCGGTCCTGCGCAACTATGCCGAAACGCACTACGGCGCGAAGAGTTGGAAGTGCCAGCGCCGCGTCGTCGCCCGGATCGAGGCCAGCACGCTGGGCATGGACATCCGCTATGTCGTCACCTCACTGACCGAAGGCTCAGCCGAGCATATCTATGACACGCTCTACTGCGCGCGCGGCCAGACCGAAAGGCTGATCAAGCGCCACAAGGCTCAACTCGCTAGCGATCGCACCTCGTGCCGATCCGCCAACGCCAACCAGATGCGCCTCATCCTCCACACCGCTGTCTACTGGCTGATGTGGCGCATCCAACAGGAAATCCCCAAGACAGCCGCGCTCGCCACAGCCGAGTTCGCAACGCTACGCCTGCGGCTGCTCAAGGTCGCTGCCCGCGTCATCGAAACCTCCTCGCGTATCCATCTCGCCTTCGCGTCAGCCTGCCCGGACGCCGGCGTGTTCAAAGCCATCGCCACCATTCTCCGGCCAGCACCGACATAGCCAGTGCGGCAGTGCCGATGAAAGCCCGAGCCCTCGTCCATCAACCTCGAAAAGCCCATCGCTCCTGCTGCGGGGAAAAACGCCGGCGCCGGCGCTCGCCCAGATCACGCGGCAACCGACCCACCAAACCCTAAACACCCCAGTGCAGCGGGCTCATGAATAAGCCGGGCTAGAGGCGATGCCGCGAAATCGAGCCTTGATTGCTGACAACCCCTCGATCGACGGGCCACAAGCAGCGTGTCCCCCGCACGACCGAACCTGTCACGGCCTTGCGGGGGATGGGGAATGCAACAGTCCGGTCGTTCAGACGCGAACGAATTTCGATGGTCATCAAAGCGCGGTGGTTGCAGTCTGACGATCGAATATCATCGATTCGTAGCCCGAATTCCGTACCGATTGAAGTTCTGAACGGTAATTGCCGAGACCACCGAGATAAAACATCACTGCGTTTTTCTTGCCAGGAATGTTCGCCCCGAAAATCCACGATTCCGCCTTAGGGAACAGTGTCATGTTGGCAATTGTCCGGCAGGTTTCCACCCAGGCATCTTCGGCTTCCTGCGTCGGCTCGATAGTGGAGCGGCCGTCAGCTTCCATGGTTGCAATCGTGTCGGAAATCCATTCCACCTGGCTTTCGAGACTGGGAGGAAGGTTTGTGAATGGACCGTTGGGGCCCAGGATCATGAACATGTTCGGAAAGTCGGCTTCCATCATCCCGAGGTAACCCAGAGGGCCATCGGCCCACTTGTCCCGGATGGTGACGCCACCGCGTCCCCGAATATCGATCTTCGTATAGTTTCCATCGACCGCATCGAAACCTGTAGCGAAAATCACCGCGTCAAGTTCGTGTTCGATCCCACTGGCCAAGCGGATGCCTCTTGTCGTGAATTCTGCGATCGGATCGTCCTTGACGTCTGCCAGCGATACGTTTTTCCGGTTGTAAACACCGTAATAATCCGTCGCGCACAGCGGGCGCTTGGCATAGATATCGCCGGGCGTCAGTTTCCGGGCGATTTCTGGATCCTTCACGATCTTGGCAATTTTCCGCTTGATGAAGTTTGCCGCCGAGGTGTTAACCTCATCGCTGATCGCGACATCGTTGAAGGTCTCGAACATGAAGCGGAATCCACCACCGCGCTGCCACGCTTCCTCGAATACGCACTCCCGCTCGGCCTCGGGGACGTCGATTCCCGCAACGGTGCTCTCGACAAAACCGAAGGCGACATTCGAACTCTTTATCTGCTTCCAGATTTCGTCATAGTTGGCCTTGTAGGTATCGATCGTCTCAGTGTCTTCGGGCCAGTTTCCGATCGGAACGACGTATTGGGCAGATCGTTGGAATACGGTCAGGTGCTTTACCTGGGGCGCCAGGGCAATGATCACCTGAATTCCGGTTGAGCCCGTCCCGATTATGCCGACACGCTTTCCGCTGAGATCGACCCCTTCAGGCCACGCGCCTGTATGGTAAATGTCACCGGCATAGTCGTCGATGCCACAGAACGTCGGCTTGTTGATCGCCGAAAGAAGTCCCAGGCCGGTAATGAGATACTTGGCCGATGCCGTCTCACCCTTGTCCGTTACTACATGCCATAGCCCAGTCGCTTCGTCGAAACGGGTCGATACTATCTTGGTGTTGAACTGATAGCTGCTGCGCAAGTCGAAGCGGTCAGCGACATTGTTGAGATATTCCAAAATCTCGGGCTGAGTGAGATAGCGGGTCTGCCAGCTGCCTTGATCAAGGAGTTCCTTGTCGAATGAGAAGCGATAGCAGAAGCTCTCGGTATCCGAGAGCGCTCCCGGGTAACGATTCCAGTACCAGGTCCCTCCGACATCGCTCGCATTGTCATAGGCCTTTACGTGGAGACCCTGGTCATTACGCAGCTTGTGGACCGCATAGAGCCCTCCGAAGCCTCCGCCGATCACAATTGCGTCAAAGTCCGCGCCAGGGGTCTTTGTCGCGGTCACATTTCTGATCATATTTACCTCCAGCGCGGGATTTCCGCGCAAACCATTGTTGCAAGATGCGTTTTTCCGGCGGTCAAAGTGCGCGATACCACGCTGAGATCCTGAGCAATTCGTCGTCCGCCTCATGCGCGCGCCCGGCAAGGGCCGGAAAGACATGCTGCATTCCGGGGACGACCGAGAGGGTGACGGAAACGCCTGCGTTGCGAGCTTTTTCGCTCAACGACTCGGCATCGCTCAGCAATGCCTCGGCTCCACCGGCATTGATATAAAGCGGCGGGAAGCCCTGAAAGTCATTCTCGAGTGGATTGGCCAGCGGATCCAGCGGGTCCGCAGTGCCGCCAAGAAACATCGAGATCATGCCCTCGAGTATCTGGCGCCCGACAAGAGCGTCCGTCGCCGCGTTGGCTTCGAGTGTCGCGCCACGCAGCGCCATGTCCAGCCAGGGAGAAAAAGCTATGATGCTGCCCGGAAGTTGCCGGCCCAGCTCACGGAGCCGAAACGCAATGGCAATGGCGAGATTGCCGCCCGCACTGTCCCCCGCAGTCGTTATGAATCCAGGGTGGAAACCTCTTTCGATCAAACCGAGATATGCGGCGATCCCGTCTTCGATCTGGGCAGGGAACGGAAATTCGGGGGACCGCCGGTAATCGGGAATGAACGCAGTTACGCCCAGAGCGCTGGCAAGATGCCCTGCGAGCTTGCGATGACTATCTGCCGATCCCACGGCGAAACCTCCGCCGTGGGTGTAGAGAATGACGCGCGCGGAATCGGCGTCTTGCGGAAATGCCCATATTCCCGGGACTCCGCCGACTTCATCTGATTTGTAGCTTACGCCCTCGGGTTCACGTGCTGGTTTGCCCCACTCGTCGAACATACTGCGCAAATCGGCAATCGACATTGCGGGATTGGCGGCCATCCGGCTGCTCCAATCCTCGTACAATTCGCGCAGGAAATCTGCTTCCCGATTGTCCGCCATTTGGCCTCTCCATCCATCTTTTTTTGAACGCCCCAATCGATCGTTGTCCGAAACTTCGGGCGGCCGAGAGCTGATCCAGTGGAGAAGCTATGTCGTGCTTGGCTTCAGGTCTTGAATTTTACTGCGCGTTCCGTTGTCGTTTTTTGCGGCCACCCAGAGGCAGGTCTCCTAGACCCGCTCCAGCAGCAGCGCGCTTCCTTGTCCGACGCCCACGCACATAGACACAATGGCGTAGCGCCCGGTCCCTTGAGCAAGTTCAATCGCTGCGCTGCCCGTAATCCGTGCCCCGGACATGCCCAGCGGATGACCGAGCGCGATCGCTCCGCCGTTGGGATTTACGCGATGATCTTCATCATCCAGACCCAACGACCGCGTGCAGGCCAGCGCCTGGCTGGCAAAGGCTTCGTTCAGTTCGATCACGCCGATGTCGCCCATCGTCAGCGATTGCCGAGCGAGTATCTTTCTGATCGCCGGAACCGGACCGATACCCATGATCCGGGGAGGAACCCCAGCTGCCGCAGCGGTCACCACTCGGGCAAGGGGTGTCAGCCCATATCGACGAACAGCTTCCTTCGACGCCAGCAGCAATGCTGCGGCACCATCGTTCACCCCGGATGCGTTTCCTGCCGTGACGGTCCCGTCGGTACGCACGATTGGTCGTAGTCGAGCGAGGTCATCTATGGTCGTGTTCGGTTTCGGATGCTCGTCAGCGTCAATTATCGCGGCTTGCCCCCGCTTCACTGGGGCGCTGACCGCCACGATTTCCCGCGCCAATCGTCCGTTGCTGCCTGCTCTGGCAGCCTTGGCCTGCGACCGCAGGGCAAAGGCATCCTGATCGGTCCGCCCGATCGAATACTCCATCGCGACGTTTTCGGCGGTCTCGGGCATCGAGTCGACGCCATAGCTCGTCTGCATCGCCGGATTGACGAATCGCCATCCAATGGTCGTATCCTCCATGGCGACAGCGCGTGAGAACGCGGTTTCGGCTTTTAGCTGAACAAACGGGGCTCGACTCATGCTCTCCACGCCGCCAGCGATCACAAGCTGGAGTTCACCGCACCGTATCGACCGGGCACCAGTGATAACCGCCTCAAGACCTGAGGCGCAAAGGCGATTCAGGGTCAGGCCGGGAACTTCCTCGGGTAGGCCCGCGAGCAGGGCAGCCATGCGGGCCACGTTTCGGTTGTCCTCGCCTGCCTGATTTGCGCAGCCAAGCAGGACCTCATCGATCTCGACCAGGTCGATCGACCGATTTCGCTCGATCAGGGATCTGATCGGAACAGCGGCCAGATCGTCGGCGCGTACCCTGGCAAGGGCCCCGCCGTGGCGGCCGATCGGCGTGCGGATGAAATCGCAGATGAACACATCAGCCATGTCTTCAGACCTATCTTCAAGTTCAGGCATCCGCGAACGACCTGGCGTCGCGAACCAGGTTCGTGATCAGTGAAGGGACTCTCCAGCCCAGAGGGTCGGCGGACGAAAACTCGGTGATCCTTGCAACCACGCAAGCCGGAGTCAATGTGTCCGCGTGATACATCAGTCCCCCTCGCCAGCGAGGGAATCCGTAGCCATGAACCAAGACCAGATCGATGTCCTGTGTCGAGGCGGCGATTCCTTCTTCAAGAATAAGGCAGGCTT
Source organism: Novosphingobium percolationis (assembly GCF_020179425.1). Lineage (GTDB taxonomy): Bacteria > Pseudomonadota > Alphaproteobacteria > Sphingomonadales > Sphingomonadaceae > Novosphingobium > Novosphingobium percolationis. The sequence continues at coordinate 37,668 of NZ_JAILYM010000011.1, forward strand.
CGACGATCATGGACGTGATAATTCGATCGACAATCTGCGCCTCACTCAAAGTCCGACGGGCAAAGCCTTCTTTCGCCGAGATCGCCACGATGAGGTCTTCGACCAAGGCGGACGGCCGGAGCCGACCCGCGTCATCGTAATCATACCAGCCAGCCATCGATTTACGGCCAAGTCTACCATGCTCTTCGACCAGGCACTCGAGTATGGGAAGCATTCTTGCGTCGGCGCGGCCGTCCAGGCGTTGTCGCTGGCGATTGGCATATGCAATATCGAGACCCGACATGTCCTGGGCTTCATAGGGGCCCATGGCCATGCCGAATCCCCGCATTGCCGCATCGATGCTCGACGGTGTTGCGCCCTCGGCAAGAAGGATGTCCGCCGTTTGGCGATATCGGGTCAGTATCCGGTTTCCGATGAAGCCATCGCACACACCGGCCACGACCGGCACTTTGCCTAGCATCCTGGCGAGCGCGATGCCCACGCCAAGAGTTTCCGGAGCCGTTCTGCCACCACGCACGATCTCGAGCAGTTTCATCACGTGCGCAGGACTGAAGAAGTGCAATCCCAGGAAGCGCGCGGGCTCGGGAACACTTTCCGCCAGAAGATCGACATCCAGGTACGAGGTATTCGTTGCGAGAATTGTCGAAGGCGGCAGATTGTCACCAAGGGCTGCAAAGATAGCCTTTTTGACAGCGAAATTCTCGAACACGGCTTCGATGGCGATGTCAGCCGCCCCGAGATTTTCGAGCCCCACCACCACGTTCGTCAAACTGCTGATACTGTTAGCCTCTTTCTCGGTCAGGACCCCCTTCTTTGTGCCTTGTTCGACCAGCCCCGAGAATCGCCGCCGGGCATCTGCTGCCCGCTGGGCATCCATCTCGACCAAGGTCACCGTGATTGAGGCTCGGGCAAGGGCGTAGGCTATGCTCGCGCCCATATTCCCCCCGCCTACGACAATCGCCCGTTCGATCGGACGGTCTGGTCTTGGGTAACATGACCGGGTTGAAGCGGCGCGCTCGGCGAAGAAGATGTGGCGCAATGCCTTGGCCTGATCGGATCCGCGAAGTTCGAGGAAGGCCTCCCGCTCGCGATTCATCCCGACATCAAGGTCCCAGTCGGTACTCCCGGCCACCAGTTCCAGCGCGCGCTCGGGGGCCTTCTGCCCTCGGGCGCGGCGGGCAGCATCCCTGGCAATGGCCGACACCGCATCTGGATGTGCCGCTGGCGCGGGACGCCGGTCGGCGACCAGCATGGTATCGAGTTGATTCCGGTCCATGCCGAGAGCGGCGGCGACGGGATCGGATGCAACACTATCGACAAGTCCGATATCATGCGCCTCCCGTGCCGACAGCAGCCTTCCGTGCACAATCATGTCGAGCGCGTGGGGGATGCCCACAATACGGGGCAGACGCTGCGTTCCACCAGCGCCCGGCACTACCCCGAGCGTCACTTCGGGCAGGCCCAGCCGGGCCGAAGGTGCGGCAACCCTGCACCGGCAGGCCAGCGCAATCTCGAGGCCTCCGCCAAGCGCGCTCCCATTGATCGCAGCGATGGTCGGCACGGAGAGTTGCGCGATCTCCCGCAGCACGTCGTTCAAATGCGGCTCTATCGGAGCATCGCCAAATTCCCGGGCATCGGCCCCGGCCACGAACGCCTTGCCTGCCCCGGTTATGACAATTCGCTCGGGATCGCTGGCGGCGGCCGTGCGTATCGCCGCAAGCAGGGCGGCACGTACCGCAGCCTTCAGGAGGTTGAGCGGAGGATTGTCGATGGTCAGAAGCGCAACACGATTTCGCCACTCGATCCGCACCAGTTGCCCATCGCTCACGCACAAACTCCTGCGAAACGCGAAACGAATTTCGTGTTGAGGTAGCCATCGAAAGTCTCGCTGCCGCCTTCGGTGCCATATCCACTGTCACGGACCCCTCCGAACGGGGTTTCGGGCAAGGCCAGTCCAAAATGATTGATGCTGACCATGCCGGCCTGCAGGCATGCCGCAGCGCGGTCCGCGCGTTCAAGCGAGTTGGTGAAGACATAGGACGCCAGGCCGAACGGCAATGCGTTTGCCCGATCGATGGCATCGCTCATGTCGTCAAAGCGCGAAACCACGGCGATGGGGCCAAAAGGTTCATCCCGCATCAGCGCGATACGATCGTCCGCAGTATCGACGATAGTCGGTGCGAAGAAATAGCCCGCATTCCCCTGTCGTGTGCCGCCGGCAAGGATGGCGGCTCCACCGGCGCGCGCGTCGTCGACCAGGCGTTCCATTTCGGCAATCCGCCGGGCGTGACACACTGGCCCCATCTGGATATCGGGCTCAAGGCCGTCACCCACTTTGACCGTCGCAAAGGCATCAACCAGAGCTGCGACAAAGCGTTTGTGAACGCTCGCCTGCACAAAGAACCTGGTCGGCGATATGCAGACCTGTCCTGCGTTGCGCAGCTTGTTGCCGGCCAGCACCCTTGCGGTCGCCTCGGCGTCTGCATCATCGAAAATCAGGACAGGCGCATGACCGCCAAGTTCCATCGTGGCGCGCTTCATGTGACGACCAGCGAGTTCGGCAAGGCTCTTGCCGACTTCGACCGATCCGGTGAAGGTGATCTTGCGAACATCGGGATGGGCCACCAATGTTTCTGAAATCATTGCGGCATTGCCCCAGACGAGATTGAGGCATCCATCAGGCAATCCCGCTTCCTGCAGATAGCGGGCGATGGCCATACACGCAGACGGGGCTTCCGCAGGGCCTTTCAGGATCATTGTGCAACCGCAGGCCAATGCTGCGGCAACCTTTCGCACTGCCTGGCTCAAAGGGAAGTTCCATGGCGTGATTGCCAGGCAGACGCCCACCGGTTCCCGCAGAACCTGCTGCTGTACAGCAGGGGATCGCGATGGGATTATGCGACCGTAGATGCGACGCCCTTCTTCGGCGTGCCAATCGATATGATCGGCCGAAGAACGCACTTCAACAATCGCTTCGGCCAATGGCTTTCCCTCGTCGAGGGTAATGGCGGCTGCAATTGCCTGTTCGTTCTCACGAAGCAGATTGGCAAACCTGCGCAGTATGGCGCTGCGATCAAGCGGCGAAAGCTGCCGCCACCCTTCGAATGCCACGCGGGCCGATCTCACCGAAGCCTCGAGATCATCGGGCGTCGCTTTCGCGATAAGCCCGATCTGCTGGGCGGTCGCCGGGTTGATGACGGGCTGGGTTTCGCGCTCTTCCGGGCCGATCCACGTGCCTGCGATGAACAGTGCGATGTCTGCATAGTCATGTTGAGTCATAACAATCCTCTTCACCGTCGAGTTTTGGCAACCACGCGGAACTGGACAAACCCGATTTTATTCCGCTCTGCGGAAATATATTCCGCAATATTGACAAACCTCTTACTACCAGTGTAGAGACATTTCAAGTCGGCAACGGCCGGGGTGAGAGGAGTATTGCGGTGCGACCGCGCAAGGAGCTTTCAAAACAGGAAGGTACGGACCGCGATTTCGTGGTTGCCCTGGCGCGTGGACTCGAGGTCTTGCGCGCTTTCCGCAGGGAGGGTGAGGCGCTGGGCAACGGCGATTTTGCCGCTCGGACCGGCTTGAGCAAATCGACCATATCGAGATTGACTTATACGCTGCACCGCCTTGGCTACCTCAGCTTCGACCCGGAAACAGCCCGATACCGCCTCGCCCCGCCGGTACTTTCGCTGGGATTCTCATGCCTTGCCGGATTGCCGGTCATAGATCTGGCCAAGCCGTACATGCAGGAACTTGCAGACTATTCGGGCATGCCTGTTGCGCTGGCAGGCAGGGATCGCCTGACGATGATATACTTGGAGCGTTGCCGCGGCTCGAACCCGATCACGCTCGCGATCGACGTGGGAGCCCATATCAAACTGGCGACCACGGCCGTGGGCCGCGCCTTTCTGGCGGGGATATCCGAAGAGCGCAGATCTGAAATTATCGAGGACATCCGCCACCACGAGGGTCAGGCATGGCCGGCAATCGAGAGAGGGATAAATGATGCTCTCGAGACCTACGCCAAACACGGATACTGCCTCTCGATCGGCGAATGGAAGGCGGATGTGAACTCCGTTGCCGTGCCCTTCATCCCTGCAAACGGTGCGCCCGTTCTGGCCTTCAATTGCGGCGGGGCGGCATCTCATCTGACTCGCGACTGGATCGAAACCGACATTGCTGCCCGGCTGATTGAACTTGTCCGCAACGTCAGCGCCATTTCGCCCTGAGCCTTTAGGAAGCCCATTTCATGTCAATGGACAACGAAACTCTTTCACAGTTCCTGGACACGCTGGATCGCTTTGTTCGCGAGCGGCTCATTCCGTGCGAAACCGAGGTGGCCGAGAATGATGCAATTCCCCAGGCTCTTGCCGAGGAAATCCGGAACATGGGTCTTTTCGGCATGTCGATACCCGAGGCGTTTGGTGGCCTCGGCCTGACCATGTCCGAAGAGGTAAAGGCGGCATTTATTCTTGGTCAAGCATCTCCCGCATTCCGATCTCTGTTCGGCACGAACAACGGCATTGGATCGCAGGGTATCATCATTGACGGCACGCCTGAGCAAAGGGAGCACTACCTGCCTCGCCTAGCCACGGGCGAATTGATTTCATCCTTTGCCCTGACAGAGCCCGATGCTGGCTCCGACGCTGGCTCACTTTCCACATCCGCGAAGCGGGACAGCGAGCACTTTGTGATAAATGGCACCAAGCGCTATATTACCAACGCTCCGCTGGCAGGGTTATTTACGGTGTTCGCCCGTACCAAGCCGGGAACCAAAGGTTCCTCCGGGGTCACCGCCTTCCTCGTGGACGGGACTACCCCTGGTATCTCGTTCGGTGCACGCGATCGCAAGATGGGACAGAAGGGATCGCAGACCTGCGATGTGATCTTCCAGGATGTGCGTGTGCATGAATCGTCGATCATCGGCGGGCCTGAATTCGAAAACAAAGGGTTTCGGACAGCGATGAAGGTCCTTGATCGCGGCCGCTTACACATATCAGCTATATGCGTCGGGGCCGCCGAGCGGCTGATCAAGGAAAGCCTCGCTTACGCCCTGGAGCGTAAGCAGTTCGGTGAACCCCTAGCCGAAAAGCAGCTTATTCAGGCCATGCTGGCTGACAGCAAGGCCGAGGCTTTTGCCGCACGATGCATGATCGAGGAAACCGCTCGTCGGCGCGACGCGGGCCAGGACGTGTCAACCGACGCGGCGTGCTGCAAGATGTTCGCCAGCGAGATGGTCGGCCGGGTCGCGGATCGCGCAGTCCAGATTCATGGCGGCGCGGGCTATATGTCTGAATACCCGGTGGAGCGGTTCTACCGCGATGTGCGCCTGTTCCGTATCTACGAAGGCACCACCCAAATTCAACAACTGATAATCGCCCGAAACATGATCAAGGAAGCCGCCTTCTGATCGGAGCAACTTCCTCACCGGAGAAACTTATGGACCTCAACTTCCTGTCTTGTCCGCGCATTATTTGCAAAGCGGGATCGCTGTCCCAAGTCGGTGACCTCGTCTGCGAGCTGGGAGGCAGCCGAGTCCTGCTCGTCACCGATCCTGGCATTGTGGCTTGTGGATTTTCCGAACAGGCCATGTCCAGCCTCGGTGCGGCAGGCATCGCGGTCGAGATTTTTGACCGCGTAGCAGCAGATCCGCCCATGGCAATCGTCTCGGAAGCTGTTGGATTCGCCAAATCGTTCGGAGCCGACGCAATTATCGGCCTAGGTGGAGGAAGCTCCCTCGATACGGCCAAGGTGGTCGCGCTGGCAGCGGCGAGCGGCCAGACTATCGACGGCATGATTGGTGTCGGCAAAGCAATCGGCCAAAGGCTTCCACTCATCCAGATTCCCACAACCGCCGGCACTGGCTCGGAAGTGACGTCGGTTTCCGTCTTGACCAGTGCCAAACAGGAAAAGCTGGCTGTTTACGCGCCGCAACTGCTTCCAGACATTGCGCTGCTGGACGCAGCGCTTACACTCGGCATGCCTCGCAAGATCACGGCAGCGACCGCACTCGATGCCATGGTCCACGCCATCGAGGCTTCGACGAGCAGGACTCGCAAGAATTTGATTTCCGACGGTCTGGCAGACAAGGCCCTTTCGCTCCTGGGGCAAAACTTGCCGCGCGTCCTCGACACCCCATCGGATCTAGCCGCACGCGAAGCAATGTTGCTGGGCGCAACCCTTGCAGGCATGGCATTCATCAACGCCAGCGTGGGTTCGATCCATGCACTATCGTACCCGCTGGGAAGCCATTTTCACGTGCCGCATGGACATGGCAATGCTCTGGTTGCTGCACCAGTGATGCGCTTCAATCTGGTAGTCGCAGAAGCTGAATACGCGCATCTTGCCAAGGTATTCTTGCCGAATCGGACCTTTGCAAGCAACGCGGAGGCTGCCAATAGTCTCATTTCGGCAATGGAGGAAATGTTCGCAGCGAGCGGTCTGGAAACGCGGCTATCGCAGCTGGGCATTTCTGCCGATGCCGTTCCGGCGATGGCGCGCGAAGTCACCACGGGACTTACTCGCCTGATAGCCAACAATCCTTGCGACATGTCTTATGATGATGTCGTGTCACTATACGAAAACGTGCTATGACCTCGGGTCCCCTCACAGGAATCCGTGTCGTTGACCTCAGCCGTGTTCTCGGCGGACCATACTGCACGCAAGTTCTCGCCGACTACGGCGCCGACATCATCAAGATCGAACCACCTCAAGGAGACGAGACGCGAGGATGGGGCCCTCCATTCAAGGATGGTCTCAGCGCCTATTTTTCGGGCGCAAATCGCAACAAGCGATCGATCGGCATCGACGTTGGCAAGCCCGAAGGACGCACGGTCGTGCTCAAGCTGCTGGAGAGCGCGGATGTGCTGGTCCACAACTTCAAGAGCGGGACTTTGGAAAAATGGGGGCTGGGCTACGATCAAGTGCTTCAAGCGCTGTTCCCGAAGCTTGTCCTTTGTCATGTGACGGGCTTCGGCGCTGACGGTCCCCTGGGCGGACATCCGGGTTATGACGCGGTGGTCCAAGCAATGACCGGATTGATGAGCATCAACGGCGACCCCGGAAACGGGCCGGTCCGTATGGGCACTCCGGTGGTTGATATCGGGACCGGCCTTATTGCCTGCAATGCAATCCTTGCCGCATTGATCGAGCGCGGCAGATCGGGGCTTGGCCAGAAAATCGAGGTTCCGCTCTACGACTGTGCGATCAGCATGCTGCATCCTCAGGCCGCCAACGCCCTGATGTCAGGCAAAATTCCGGTAGCAACGGGCAACGGACATCCGAACATCGTGCCTTATGACATGTTTGAGACGCGCACCGGAAAGATCTATCTTGCCGTTGGCAACAATGGCCAGTTCGCCAAACTTTGTGCAGTTTTGAAACGCCCGGATATTGCCGTGGACGCCCGCTTCGTCGATAATGCCGCAAGAATCGCGCATCGCAGGGAACTTGGCGAGTTGCTGACGCAATGCCTTGCCGAGCTTGAGGCCGAAACTCTCGAACATATGCTGCTGAATGCCGGCGTGCCGACAGGCGTTGTGCGCAACGTGAGCGAGGCGCTGGCGCATCCCCATACCATTCACCGAAACATGGTGGTGAAGATGGGCAATTACAGCGGCACGGGAATTCCGGCACTGTTCGGCCGGACGCCCGGGTCTATCCGCAGTGCACCGCCAAGCTTCGGGCAGGACAGCCGGTGCATTCTGCTTGAATCTGGGTACAGCGAAGCTCAAATTGCACAGATGGAAGAGCAAGCCATAGTGTTTGGTGCAGGAGAGAACGAAACTGGCCAGGTTTGAAATGGCCGATCTCGACTGAGATTTTTCCAATCACCATGCGCTCTGGGTTGGGGGGTGAGCCATGAATGATCTAATTCCGCCAGAAGATATCACGAAATGGATTCCTGGACGCAAAACGATCGACAGCACTGCACAAGGCTGGCGCGGATTAACATTAATGGGTTATCGTTACGCTGGCCTCGAAGTCGAGATTCCGCCGATGCGGGATTATATGATCGTGGTCTATCAAGACGCCGATACCAGCATGCGCCGTCGTTGCAATGGCCCTTGGCAAACCGAGAAACTTCGGCCGGGCTCCATTTCCCTGCTCACACGGGGTGAACAATCGACGTGGCAATGGGACGATGCGATCAACGTCAGGCATATCTATCTTGGCCATAGTGCGATCAGCGAAACCGCTGCCCAAATATTTGACCGGGACCTCGCGAGCATCGATATTGCAGACCGTGTTTGTACGACGGATAATATGATCCAATTCTGTCTAAATATGCTTGAACAGGAATACAGTGGTTTTGGAGTAGGCGAGTGCCTCTTCATTGATGCATTACGAACGCAACTTGCAGTCCACCTGATCAGAAACTATGCTGATATTGCAATAAAGGAAACTCATATTGGTACTTTAGGATCAAATTTGCGGAAGGTGGTTTCAGAGTACATCGAGGAATCGCTAGGCGATCGAATTCATCTCGAGGATTTGGCATCGATCGCGGGATTAAGCCCGTTTCATTTTTCCCGAAGGTTCAAGCTCGAATTCGGCGTGACACCACATGCATTCGTAATTCAACGAAAAATTAAGAAAGCAAAGGCATTGCTTCTCAAACGGGATCTGCCTTTGAAAGCGATTGCGGCTGATTGCGGTTTCTCCGATCAAAGCCATATGAACAGAACATTCAGAAAGGTGTTAGGCATTACACCAGCGGAATATCGCCGATCTGCCTAGCACTACTTTGGCAGAAATGTGATTTTGGGGATTCCCCTGACGTCGAATGCGTGATTCATGGAGAGCCAGCTTTGACGGAGGCTGGCGATGGGCGAGAACTGGCAGGCAGACTTGGAGCGGTGGCTTGGCCCGTATTTGGAGGGGCTGGGGAACAAGACAGGACGTCGGATGTGTCCGGCCTATATCGCCGGCCTGATTGGGCCGGGTGATCGCAAGAGCATTCAGCCCATGGCGGCCCGGTCGGACGCGGTCGCTTATGACCGGCTGCATCATTTCATCGGTGCCGGCCTGTGGGACAGCGCCCCGCTGGAAGCGACCTTGTGGAGCCAGGCGGACGAACTGGTTGGCGGTGACGACGCTTGGCTGATCATCGACGACACCGCCCTGCCGAAGAAGGGCAAGGCGTCAGTGGGTGTCGCACCCCAATACGCCACGGCGCTGGGCAAGAACGCGAACTGCCAGACGCTGGTGTCAGTGACGTTGGCCTCCGGCGAAGTTCCACTCATGCTGAGCTTGCGTTTGTTCCTACCGGAAAGCTGGACGAGCGATGTTGGGCGGATGGACAAGGCCGGCGTGCCTGCTTCCTTGCAGGAATATCGCACGAAGCCAGAGATCGCGATCGAGGAGATCGATCGCGTTATCGCGGCCGGGGTGCGCTTCGGCTGCGTGCTGGCCGATGCCGGTTATGGGTTGTCCGCTCCGTTCCGGCAGGCACTGAGCGAGCGCGGCCTGTGCTGGGCCGTCGGCATCCCCCCGGCACCAGAAGATCTACCCGGCCGACGTGCAACTGATCTTTCCGGTCGCTGGTCGCGGGCGGCCCCGGGTGCGGCACGTGCCGGACGTCAAATCCCGGGCCGCACACACCATGCTCGAAGCCGCGAAGTGGCGTCAGGTTAGTTGGCGCAAGGGAACGAAGGGACGCCTAGCCGCACGCTTTGCCGCCGTGCGTGTGCGCATCGCCGACGGAGCTCCCCAGCGGATCGGCTCCGCCGGAGCCCAGCACATGCCGGGGGAGGAAGCCTGGCTGGTGGGCGAGCATCGCTCGAACGGCGAACGCAAATGCTATCTCTCGAACCTGCCCGCCGGCACCCCGGTCAAGGACCTGGCCGGCGCAATCAAAGCGCGCTGGATATGCGAGCAAGCTCATCAGCAACTCAAGGAAGAGCTCGGCCTGGATCACTTCGAGGGCCGGTCCTGGACCGGACTCCACCGCCACGCTTTAATGACCATGATGGCCTATGCCTACCTCCAAAGCCGCCGGATCGCTCAGGCGGGACGGAAAAAAAAGAGTCCTTGGCCCGCCGCCGCAACCCACACTGCCAGCAGTGCGCCAAGCCATTCTTGACCACCTGTCACGCTCTCCACCGCCCCAATGTCCTCGCTGCGGATGCCTCTTGAACGCAAGGTCAACCAAACTTCTGCCAAAGTAGTGCTAGGGTCTCGGCCTTTGCATACCATTCGTGCCCCGCAGGGAGGTCCCCAAGCTCGATGTGGACAGCGCCCAACAAAGTGCATGGTCTATAGTCGCTTGAGGTCAGTTGATGCGCTTCGCTTGCCAGTGCCTTCGCCTCGTCGAGGCGGCGCAGGTCACGCATTGCTCCGCCACGCGTTGTCGCCAAGGCCGACCTAAGTTTGGGATTTGATCCGACCTTTGCCAAGGCCGCGTCGGTCAGACGCAAAGCTCGCTCCGGTTCACCAGCCTTACGCCAATGCCCGCTCGCATTCACGGCATTCCAGGGATCACCGCTGCTTTCCCATGCTTTGGTCAGGGCTTCGGCTTCCAACGCATGCCAGGCTCTCTGCAGTTCGTCGGTCCAGCAGTAATCGGCCTCGGTCTTGAGCCATGCGAGGTCCTCGACAGTGAGGCGTTGCCCGGTGGCGACCTGCCTGAGTAGCGCCATCACGCGCCGATAATCTTCGCTTTCGATATATCCCACGCCGAAGCGTTGCCGCAGTTCCTTGGCCTCTCGATTTCGACGGAGGGCGGGGTCATTAGCCATGGCGGCGAAGGTTGCCTTGACCGCAGCGGCTCTGGCATCAGCGCGTTCCGCCAATTCTGCCGCATCCTTCACGGCCTTGACCGAAGCCTCTTCAATGCGCGCGGCTTGCTCCTGCTCGGCCGCGGCCTGAAACTCTCCCAGGGTTGCCTTACCGTCCGTCAAGGTGACGAGTGCATGCAGGCCGGTCGTGGCGAGAAACTGCCGCTGTAGCGTGGCCACCTGCTCGCCTGCATCGATCCTCAAGAGAATCCCGTTTAACCGGGCGCCCAGTTGAGTGGCGCCGGGGAGGTCCTCAAGAAAATAGCGTTCCGCTAGGTCCGTGTGGTGAGATCGTGTCATTGCCCTATTTTACGCTCGCGGTCCTGCGCGCCGAGGATATCTTCACTTCCGACATCGTGCGACTTTCTATGTGGCACGCTGGCCTTTTGGATCTCTTAACATCTCAAGGCGAGCTCGTCGTATGGCCGTGAGCCTATTGCCTGCTGTTGACATGATGCTGGAAGAAAAGGAGCTCGGCGCCATGCAAAGTGAATCGACCATCCGCCGCCTGCATGTCCCGGTATTGCGACCCGAAGACGTGATCCATCACCTCGGATCTCCAACGCATTGGCAGCCAGGTCGTTCTGCCAAATCGGTGGCTGATCTCTGGTTTTCTGTGAACGGGCTTCCGCCTTCAGTGAAATCGGCTCTCAATCATGACCCCGCGTTCAAGGGAGCTACATTGGTCGATGCGTTTTTTGAGCGCCCGGTCGACCTTGGTGATGGTCAGCGACCGAGTCAGACCGACCTCATGGCGATCCTTCGTCTTAATAGGCACCTTGGTGTTCTGGCCGTCGAGGCGAAAGTGGACGAGACTTTCGGCCCGACAGTCCAGGAGTGGCTTTCAGAAGCAAAAGGGGATGCGACCGCACGCCCGGCACGCCTGGAGCGGCTATGCCGAAATCTCGATCTCGATCCGGCGACGGTCGGGAAAATTCGATACCAACTCATTCACCGCACGGCCTCCGCAGTCATCGAAGCCCAACGCTATTGCGCGCGCGATGCAGCGATGATCGTTCAGAGCTTTTGCCCGAAACGCTCTTGGTTTGACGACTACCGGGCCTTTGCCGAGGCCATGGGTTTTCCAGATGCGCCAGTCGGCGCAATCACTCCGGCAAAGGTCTGCGACGGCGTTGCGCTGCGGATCGGATGGGTAGCGGAGCCAAACGGAGGGGCGATCAAGCGGCTCGGGACGGCACGAACCGTTCCTGCGCTCACGGAATTGGGCCGGGTACAGCTGTCGAAATCCTTCTTCATGCGTGACATGCTCTATTCGGAAGTGGCCATGGTCCACGGGCTCAACAACGCGCCCGATGACCCGGACCTAGCCATTAAGGCGGGCAAGCGGCTGTGCGAGGACCTGCTCGAGCCACTGCAGGATCAGTGGGGGCGGATCGCGATCCGCTCGGCTTACCGCTCGTGCGAGGTGAACGGCTTCTGCAACGAAATGCAGCGCAAGAAGAAGGCTGGCTACACCTGCGCGTCCAACGAGAGCAACTACGCCGGACACATTTGGGATCGCCTTGACGCCGGAGGCTGCTTGGGGGCGATGGCCTGCGTAGTCGTTCCCAGTTTCTGGGCGAACAATCAGGAGCCAGGTGATTGGCGGATCCTGGCGCGATGGATTCACGAGAATCTGCCTTATTCGACGCTGTATTTCTTTCCGACCTATTGGGCGTTCAACATCGGCTGGCATGAGCGGCCCGAACGGACGATCAAAAGCTATGCGGAGCCGGCAGGCCTATTCACGCCTTAAGATGGAAAAGCGAACAGACGTAATCATGGAGGCAAGGTCGCCTGTCTCGGGTCGACGCCAAGTCAGCAATAGCTCGACCGCACCCTCCCTTGCGCAATCAGCAAGCCTCCGTTAAGGCGTTACCTATTAGGTAACGAAAATGAGCCATTCTCTTGGATATCGATTTTCGAAAGCGCAAGCTCGAGAAGACCTTCAATGCGCAGGCAGAATTGCTCAAAGCCTATGGGACACCCATGGCCAAGGCGATCATGAAGCGCATGACGGTGCTTCGTGCTTCGCGCGACCTGAGTCTGGTGCCGGTTACGCCTCCCGAACGAAGGCATCAGCTGACCGAGCACCGGGACGAGCAGTTTGCAGTCGACTTGGTTCATCCCAAGCGACTGATTTTTGAAGTGAACCATGATCCAATCCCTCGCAACGAAGACGGGGGAATCGATCTAACCAAGGTGACAGCGATAACGATCATCGAAGTGGTCGATTATCACTGATGGAGAATGCAACGATGGCGACCGCAGCCAATCAGTTCCGACCGGACTATGCCGTTCCACCCGGCTGGATCCTCGAAGAACGCCTGGAAGTCCATGGCATGTCACAAGCTGAGTTCGCTCGGCGATGCGGGCGCTCGGCCAAGCTCATCAGCGAGATTATTGCCGGCAAGGCACCACTTGAACCGGAAACTGCAATCCAGTTCGAGAAGGTTCTCGGAGTTGACGCCGATCTGTGGCTCTCGATCGAGTCCGGTTACCAGCTCCATCGAGCCCGTGAGGCTGACGCAGCACGGGCAAAGGACGCTATCGCCTGGTCGAAGACATTCCCCATCAATGACTTGGTAAAGCGCCGCTGCTTCCCAAAGCCCGTCAATCCCGTCGACGCGGTCTCGAAGCTGCTTGCGTTCTTCGGCGTAGGATCGCTCGACGCTTGGAATAGCCAGTACGGCTTGGCGAAGGTTGCCTATCGGCACTCACCGTCGTTCAAAAGCAATGAAGTTGCGCTCGCGACCTGGCTGCGTCTCGGCGAACTCGATGCGGAGCAGCAGGAGTGTGCAGATTATAGCGAAACGCAGTTCAAGCTGGCGTTGAAGCAGATCCGTGCCCTCACGCGTGAACCCGTCGAGCGAGCCGTTCCCCTTGTGCGCGCGCTCTGCAACGAGGCCGGTGTCGCAGTCGCTTTAGTGCCGCCGCTTGCAAAGACCGCGCTTAGTGGCGCCGCATGGTGGATTTCGCCTCGTAAGCCCGTGATCCAGCTCAGTGCACGCCATAAATCAGACGACCATTTGTGGTTCAGCTTCTTTCACGAAGCCGCGCACATTCTGCTCCACAGCAAGAAGAACGTTTTCGTCGATGACAAGTCGCGCGATGGCACCGACGAGGAAAAGGAGGCCGATGCATGGGCCTGCAACACTCTCGTTCCGACTTCCGCGTGGAGACAGTTCGTCGCAACCGAACCGCGCAGCGAACGGGCGGTTCTCGACTTTGCTGACAGCCAGGGTATCGCGCCAGGCATTGTCGTCGGCATGCTTCAACACAGCGGCATCTTGCCTTGGACCCATTTGAATGGCCTGAAGATCCGCCTCAAGTGGTCAACCGGCGCCGAGGATTGAGCGGTCGTGCGCCTCGCTCTGACGGGGCAACGCTCGAGCCGGCGGATTCACGCTAGCTGCATGCCGATCCAGATGACGCGCCCTACGATCTGTATCGCGTTTCTGATTAGTCCATCCCAGTTGGGATAGTTTGGATTGTCAGTCAGTACGGCGATGCGGTTTCGCGCCGGTTCGAGCGCGATCCTTCGTACCAGCAATCCGGTATCGGCTCGGATGACGTAGAGTCCGTCGCGAGGATTTTCGTTGGCGAGATAGCGCTGAATCAGCACCTCATCGCCATCCCGCAATGTCGGATACATCGCGTCGCCTTCGATTCTGACGATCGAAACTCCCGTCGGCTTGTGACTGAGACTGCGCAGCCATGCCTCGTCGACCAGACGGACACGCCCAAGGCTATCGTCAGCATCGGTGGCGCCAAGAACCGGGATCGCAATCGTCGATAGCCCCGCGCTTTCCGGAACCTCGTCTCCGCCAAAGACAGCGGCGGGGACGCCAAAATGAACCGACAGCTGCGCGATGTCGCTGTCGTCGAGATGCGCCGGGCTACCCCGCTTGATGAACTGTTGGATGTAGGCCGCATTCCGGCTCAGCAGGCGCGAGACTGACGAATAAGATTCGCCCCGTTCCTTGATTAGCTCGTCGAGCGCGCGGCGAGGATCGAGCTTGGCCATTCCTACGATTTCCTAGAACATGTTTCGTAATTCGAAGGAGCAATCCCATTCGGCGAATCCATTTCCGATTGCTACCCTCACATTGGTTTGCGGACGTCGGAAGTTTGCAGGGCTCCTGCCGCGAGATTAAATGACGCCGCGCCAAAATGCTATGTTTTCATGGAGGATAGTGTTGGCAGGTCGGAGGTACTGGGTTGGTTTGGATACCGGAGTTGCGGAAACAGCAGTGTGCCTCATCGACGAATTCGGTGAAATCCTGTTCGAAGGAAAACGAGAAACGCATGCTGGCCAGATAAAGGATATCCTGCGCCCATTTGGTGTCGAAGCGGTGCAGCGCATCACCATCGAAGCGGGCGTAGGCACTCACATGGTGCGTGAACTCCAGGCTCAGGGCTTTCCCGTCTATGTCGCTGAGGTTCGTCGTGCCTCCAAGTTCCTCGCTATCCGGCGGCAGAAGACTGACTCCAACGATGCGAGAGGGCTTGCGGAGCTCGGCCGCGTCGGACGCACCATCGGGGCAGAGGTCTTCGTAAAGCCACTCGACTGTCAGAACTTGCGCAGCCTCCTCAATGTCCGCAAGAACCTCATTCAGCAGCGCATGAAGATCGACGCCCTGGTTCAGTCCATCGTCCGTTTGCACGGAGGAAAGCTGAAGACGAGCAGCGGGGTTGGCAGGCTCGCGAGCGGCATCGAAGATCAGCTGGAAATTCTGCGGGCGGACGGGCTCGATGTCGATGCCGACGTCCGGCCGCTCATTTCGATTGCGGAAAACCTTCGTTCGCATATTGCAGGAATGGACAAGCGGCTCCGTGCGGCAGCTCTTGCTCATCCGGTTTGTTCAAACCTCATGACCGTCCCTGGCGTCGGTCCAATCACCGCCTTGTCCTTTTACAGCGCCATCGGCGATCCGTCGCGCTTTCAGCGAACCCGCGATGTTGGCCCCTATTTCGGATTGACCCCAACAATCCATCAGTCGGGCGTTCTCGCCCGGGTCGGCCGGATCAGCAGGTTCGGTAGCAAGCTCACGCGGACTCACCTGGTTTCGGCTGCCACCGTCTTGCTGTGCTCGACAAAGACGGAAAGCGCACTGCAGGCATGGGGGCTGACACTGAGGAAGAAAGTAGGCTTGTCGAAAGCCAGGGTTGCTGTGGCTCGAAAGCTGGCGGTCGTCATGCTTCACATGTGGAAGTCTGGATCCTCCTTTGACCCGGCTCGCACATGACAAGTTCCTCCTGACGGAGGGGCAGGCCTGGACCCCGCATCGTTTTCTGGGGCTCTCACCCCGGCGTAGGTAATTGGGCCAGGCCTGCCGATCACAGCCGCCAGACTATCCATTCCAATCGCGTGTTGGACGAGATCGCCTGAGAGTACGCGGGCCAAGTTGGAACGCTTCATGAACGGTTTTCTGCGGGCCTTTCGGTCCCTACAAGGCTAGATTTTCTGCTTTTGTTCACGGTGCAAAAATGGCGGAAATCCGCCATTTTTTGAAGATTCGAGTCCTAGCAAAAGACTCGAACCTCTAAACCACACCGAAATGCGGGCTTTTGTGCGGGCCTTCGCAAAAACCACATCGTCTATGTTGCTGTTATAACACAGAAAAAATTATTCGATGCGGGTCCTCTTCTGGCACCATTTGTTCTTCCGGGATTGCCCCCGGAAGCTTCAGAAACCCGCAGAAATCTGCTAAAAAATACGCGTTCCGTCCGAGCGCGTCCACAGCTTTCCATACGTAGAACTGGGCTAGTGGGGGCCTCTGGCGGGGCCTTTCGTTGTTCCGTTTCCGGAGGCCCCCAAATGTCCAAACTTACCGACACACAGTGTCGCACCGCCAAGCCGCGCGAGAAAAATTACAAGCTCGCCGACGGCAATGGCCTCTACCTTCTGGTCAACGTACGCGGAAGCAAGCTGTGGAAGTGGAAGTACCGCTGACCTGCCCCCCGCTGGTTCCCTCGATCTGATGTAGAGTCTGCCCCAAGGAAGGAGCAGACGAATGAGGAAGAGCCGTTTTTCCGAGGAACAGATCATCGGGATGATCAAGGAGCAGGAGGCAGGCCTGCCGACGGTAGAGGTGTGCCGCAAGCACGGGCTCAGCCCGGCGACATTCTATAAGCTCAAGGCGAAGTACGCTGGCCTGGAGGTGTCCGATGCCCGGCGGCTGCGCCAGCTCGAGGATGAGAATGGCAAGCTCAAGCGGCTTCTGGCCGAGAGTGTGCTGGACAACGCGATCCTGAAGGACCTGTTGGGAAAAGTCTGACGACGCCAAGCCAGCGACGGGATGCGGCGCTCGGTGTGATGCGGGATTATGAGATCTCGCAACGCCGGGCCTGCGTGCTGATCGGCGTCGATCCGAAGACGGTCCGGCGAGAACGTCCGCCTGACCATGCTGTGATCCGCGAGGCGATGCGCGAGATCGCCGGCGTGCGTCGGCGGTTCGGCTATCGCCGTGTCGGCGTCATGCTGGAACGCAAGGGGCACATCATGAACCACAAGAAGCTCTACCGGCTGTATCGGGAGGAAGGTCTGTCGGTGCGCGCCGTCGGCGCGGGCGCAAGCGTGCTCGTGGCAGCCGGACGCCGATGCCGGTGCCGCTGCGGCCGAACGACCGCTGGTCTATGGACTTCGTGGCCGACACGTTCGGCGCTTCCCGTCGGCTGCGCATCCTGGCGATCAACGATGACGCTTGCCGCGAGAACCTTTGCCTGGTGGGCGACACGAGCATCTCGGGCGTCAGGGTGGCACGCGAACTCGACACGCTGGTGCGGCTCTATGGCAAACCGGCTTGCATCGTCAGCGATAACGGGACCGAGTTCACCAGCCGGGCGATCCTGAAGTGGGCCAGCGAAAACCGGGTCGAGTGGCACTACATCGATCCCGGCAAGCCGCAGCAGAATGCGTTCATTGAATCGTTCAATGGGTCGCTGCGCGACGAGTTCCTGAACGAGGAACTGTTCGACAGCTTGGCTGACGCCCGGCGCAAGCTGGCCGTCTGGCGCTACGACTACAACAACGTCCGGCCGCACTCATCCCTGGGGAACCGAACACCGGCACAAGCGCGTCGGGCGTTCCTGCATGATGGAAGCGTCACACCCGACGCGCTTGTGCCGGTGGAGCAGCACGAATATCAAACCGGCAGACTCTCGTTATGACCGCGGGACCAGCCGGGGGCAGGTCAAGGGCAGTGGCACGGCGTGAGATCGATCTGGTCGCGACGTGGGCCGTTGATCGGCTCGGACGCTCACTCCAAAATCTTATCGGGTTCCTCAATGAGATCAACGCGAAGGGTGTCGATCTCTACCTGCATCAGCAGGCCCTTGATACTTCAACCCCGAGCGGACGTGCGATGTTCGGTATGCTGTCGGTCTTTGCCGACTTCGAGCGAGAGATGATCCGCAGTCGCATCATGGCTGGCCTTGCTCGAAGTCAGAAAAAGCCCGGACGCCCAGCTCTCGATCCTGACAAGGTGGCGAGGATCGAAGCGGCGTTGAAGTCAGGCCTCTCGATCAATGCCACGGCAAAGAAGCTCCACGTCGGCGTCGGCACCGTTCACCGGCTCAAAACCCGAATGGCAGCCTGATCTCAATCTGCCGGGCGCAAGCTCGCAACGAAGTCGTCCAGCCATTCGCTGAACTCCTCGAAGGTCATCCCCGGCCCCTCCGGTCCAGAAGCCGCTGACTTGATCATCTAGACGAACTCATCGGACATCTCGCCCCGGCACAGCGGGCAATCGTGATCATCCTCATGGTCGTTGTCGCCGCAGCGTTCCCCGCCCTCCATCACGATCTCCGGAGCCTCCTCGAATGACGAAGCCCCACCATAGCGCAGGCTCATCAGGATCGTCGGATAAGAATGATCAGCCACAGAACGCGGGTGTTCTTCTGGCACCATTTCTTTTTCCAAGACAGACCATGACGGGGCGAAAGCCCCGGAATATCGGGGCGTTCCCGTCCTTCGTCGTGCACAGACGAGTGCCGAAAAGGCCCCCAGCCCAGCATGTTTGGGGGCCTGCTGCGATGCCTCATCGGGGCTCATTTCACAGCTTGATTAGCCTGTGACGAGATCGGCCACCGCTTCGCGCTGGCCCGGCGTCAGTTCCACCGGGCGGCGCGTGGCGGGATCGACGAAGACGTGGACGAAATAGCCGGTGGCCGAAGGCTGTTCGGCGCCCTGCTCGAAAATCGCCAGTTCATAGCGGATCGACTTGCCGCCCAGCTTGCCGATGCGCACGGCGACGTCGAGCGTGGCCGGGAATTCGAGGCTGGCGTGGAACTGGCACTGGCTTTCGATGCACAGGCCGATCGAATCCCAGTCAGTCGAGCGCAGCACCCCACGGTCGATCAGCATCGTCGTCAGTGCACTATCAAAGTAGCTATAATACTGGGCATTGTTGACGTGGCCATAGGCGTCGCAATCGGCCCAGCGAGTGACGATCGGGGTAAAGTAGCCATAGTCCGAGCGCGCCATTGCCTATCCCTTTCGCCGGGGCCGAAACCGCTTGTGCCGGCCATCTGAAGGCGTATCTAGACGAAACTTGAAGCGTTTCAAGTTGGCAGAAGGGTCATTGAACGTGGCAGACGCGCAAGTCGATGCGCTGGTGATCGGAGCCGGGGCGATAGGCCTTGCCGTGGGGCGCGCGCTGGCGCTGGCGGGCATGGACGTGGTGATCGCCGAACGCGCGCAGCAGTTCGGCATGGAAACGTCGAGCCGCAATTCCGAGGTGATCCATGCCGGGATCTACTATCCGCCGGGCAGCCTGAAGGCGCGGATGTGCATAGAGGGGCGCGAACGGCTCTACGCCTTCTGCGGGCAGCGCGGGGTCGCGCACCGGCGCTGCGGCAAGTTCATCGTAGCGACGAAGGACACGCAGGTGCCGGGGCTGGAAAAGATCCTGGGCAATGCGCGCGCGAGCGGCGTGGACGATCTGGAATGGGTCGATGGCGCGGCCGTGCGCGCGCTGGAACCCGACATCCTGTGCGAGCGCGCGATCCTGTCGCCCTCTACGGGGCTCATCGATTCGCACGGCTACATGATGGCGCTGCTGGGCGAGGCCGAGGCGCATGGCGCAGTGCTGGCCTGCCATACCGACGTGACCGGGATCCGGCGTTCGGGTGCGAACTGGGCGATCCATGTCGGCGGCGAGGAGGCTCCGGCGCTGGTGGCGCGGCGTGTGATCAACTGCGCGGGGCTGTGGGCAAGCGAGACGGCGCGGCTGATCGAGGGGCTGGACGCAGCCTTCGTGCCCGAGACGCGCTACGCCAAGGGCTGCTATTTCAGCTACGCCGGCAGGACGCGGTTCCGGCACCTGATCTACCCGGTGCCCGAGCCGGGTGGCCTCGGCACGCACCTGACGCTCGACCTTGCGGGCGGAGCGCGGTTCGGGCCGGATGTCGAATGGATCGACACGCTCGATTACGAGGTGCCCCCCTCCCGCCATGCCAAGTTCCTCGCCGCTGTGCGCAGCTTCTGGCCGGGGGTCGACCCTGAAAAGCTGCAACCAGCCTATGCCGGGGTGCGGCCCAAGATCGGCGGGCCGGACGATCCGGCGGCGGACTTCCGCTTTTCCGCGCCCGACGAGCACGGAGTTGCGGGCGTGTTCAACCTGTTCGGGATCGAAAGCCCCGGCCTGACCGCCTCGTTGGCGATTGCCGAGCATGTGCGCAGCCTTGTGGAGGGCGCGGCATGAGCGCGATCGGCTCGTTCGACTACGTGATCGTCGGCGCGGGCTCGGCCGGGTGCGTGCTGGCCAACCGGCTGTCCGCAAACCCCAGCAACCGCGTGCTGCTGCTGGAAGCGGGACCGCCCGACCGCAATCCGTGGATCCATGTGCCGCTGGGCTATGGCAAGCTGTTTGCCGACAAGCGCCACAACTGGCTGTTCACCACCGCGCCCGAGCCAGAACTGGACGGACGGCGCATCGGCCAGCCGCGCGGCAAGGTGCTGGGCGGATCGAGTTCGATCAACGGCCTTGTCTACATGCGCGGGCAGCCCGAGGACTTCGACCAGTGGGCGCAGTTCGGCGCGACCGGATGGGGTTTCGACGACTTGCTGCCCTATTTTCGTCGCAGCGAGGACCAGCAGCGCGGGGCCGACGACTGGCACGGCGCGGGCGGGCCGCAGGCGGTGTCCGACCAGAGCGAGCCGCATCCGCTGTGCGATGCCTTCATCGCGGCGGGCGGGCAGGCCGGATATGCGCGCAACGACGACTTCAACGGGGCGTCGCAGGATGGGTTCGGCTATTACCAACTGACCTCGCGCAAGGGCCGGCGCGTTTCGACCGCCCAAGGATATCTCAAGCCCGTGCGGCATCGCCGGAACGTGACGGTGGTGACGGGCGCGCACGTGACGCGCATCCTCAGCCAAGGCCGCCGCGCGACCGGGGTGGCGTGGGAAGCGAACGGAGCGGCCTTTTCCGTCGAGGCCAGCGGCGAAGTGCTGCTGTGCGCGGGCACGATCGGAAGTCCGCATCTGTTGCAGGTGTCCGGCATCGGGCCGGGCGAATGGCTGCGCGAGATCGGCGTGGATGTGGTGTGCGATGCCGCCAACGTCGGGCGGCATTTGCAGGACCACTTGCAGGTGCGCACGGTGTGGCACGCCAACGCGCCGCTGACGCTGAACGACGAGATGGCGAGTTGGTGGCGCATGGCGCGCATGGGCTTGCGCTATGCCCTGCTGCGCAAGGGATCGCTGACGGTGAGCGCCGGCTACGCGGGCGCGTTCCTGCGCACGCCATTGAGCCCGGATCGCGCGGACATCCAGGCGCTGTTCATCAATTTCAGCACCAACAAGATGGGCGAAAAGCTCGATCCGTTTTCAGGCTTCACCGCCAGCATCTGCCCGCTGCGGCCCGAGGCGCGCGGGCATGTGCGCGCGCTGGACGGCGATAGTCGCACCGCGCCCGAAATCCTGTGCAACTACCTTGGCACCGAGGGCGACAAGGCAACGGCGCTGGCCGGAATGCGCGAATTGCTGCGCGTGATGGAGCAGCCCGCGATGGCCGCCCACTATAGCGCTCGGGTGCGGCCCGATCCGACACAGGCGCTGAGCGACGAGGTGCTGCTGGCCTATATTCGCGCCAATGCCGCGTCGATCTATCACCCCACCTGTTCGGCGCGGATGGGCACGCCCGCGCTGGGGGCGGTCGACGCGGCCTTGCGCGTGCATGGCATGGACGGCTTGCGCGTGGTCGACGGCAGCGTCATGCCTGCGGTCGTTTCGGGCAACACCAACGCCGCGATCATCGCCATCGCCGAAAAGGCGGCCGACCTCATCCTCTCCCGCGTCTGAAGGAAGCATCCATGTACGAGAGCCTTGCCCTGCTGATCGACGGCCAGTTCATTGCCGAAGGGCGCGCAACCATCGCGGTGGAGAACCCGGCGACGGGTACGGAACTGGCGCGGCTGCCGGTGGCGACGACCGAGGATCTGGACCGCGCGGTGGCGGCGGCATCGCGCGCGTTTCCGGCATGGCGCGATACCAGCGCCTTCGAGCGCGGGCAGGTGCTGCGCCGCGCCGCACAGATCATCCGCGAGCGCGCCGATGCGATCGCGACGACATTGACGCTGGAACAGGGCAAGCCGCTGGCCGAGGCCAGAGGCGAAGTTCTGGTGTCCGCCGACATCTTCGACTGGGCCGCCGAGGAGGCACGCCGTGTCTATGGGCGGATCGTGCCGGGGCGCGTGCCGGGAGTGCGGCAGATGGTGGTGCACGAAGCGGTGGGCGTCGCCGCGCTGTTCACCCCGTGGAACTTCCCTGCCCTCACGCCTGCGCGCAAGCTGGCGGCGGCACTGGCGGCGGGCTGCACCACGATCCTGAAGGCGGCGGAGGAAACGCCCGGCACGGCGGTGGCCTTTGCCCGCGCGCTGGTGGAGGCAGGCGCGCCGGCGGGCACGGTGAACCTCGTGTTCGGCGATCCGGCGGCGATTTCGGCGCACCTGATAGCGCAGACCGCCGTGCGCAAGGTCAGCTTCACCGGATCGACGCCGGTGGGCAAGCACCTGCTGCGCCTCTGCGCCGACGGGGTGAAGCGCACAACGATGGAGCTGGGCGGCAACGCCCCGGTGATCGTTACCGCGAGCGCCGACCTTGATGCAGCCGTGGCGGCGAGCGCTGCGTCGAAGTTCCGCAATGCCGGGCAGGTGTGCATTTCGCCGTCGCGCTTCTTCGTGCACGAAAGCCTCTATCCGCGCTTCGTGGCGGGCATGACGGCGGCAGCGCAAGACGTGCGCGTGGGCGATGGGCTGTCAGAGGGCGTGACAATGGGGCCGCTCGCCAGCGCGCGCCGGGTGACGGCGATGGAGGAGGCCGTGGCCGATGCCGTGGCGCGCGGGGCGAAATTGGAATGCGGCGGGCAGCGGATCGGCAACCGGGGGCATTTCTTTGCCCCGACGGTGATCTCGGGCGTGCCTGCGGATGCGACGCTGCTGACCTGCGAGACGTTCGGACCGATCGCGCCGATGACCTCGTTCACTGATCTTTCCGACGTGATCGCGCGGGGTAACAGCGTGGAGGCAGGGCTTGCCGCCTATGCCTTCAGCCAGGACCGCGCGGAAATCGCGGCGCTGATGAAGGGAATCGAGGCGGGCATAGTCGGGATCAACGGCTTTGCCGTCTCGACGCCCGAAACCCCGTTCGGTGGGGTGAAGGAAAGCGGCCACGGACAGGAAGGCGGCGCTGAAGGGCTGGAAGCCTACCTCAACGTGAAGTTTATTTCGGAGAGCTGACCGGGCCTGCGGTGCTGGCGCGCACGACAAGGCCGGTGTGCAGTTCGCGGCTGGCGAAAGGCGCGCCGCCCTGCATCAGCGCCACCAGCGCGGCGCCTACATCGTGGCCGAGCTGGTCGATCGGCATCCGGATCGTGGTCAGCGGCGGGCTGAGCAGCGCGGCAAACTCGATGTCGTCGAAGCCGGTGACGGACAAGTCCTGCGGCACGCGCACGCCCGCCAGCCGCGCCTGATCGAGCGCGCCCGCGGCTTGCAGGTCGGTGGCGCAGACGAGCGCGGTCGCGCCGTCCTTGCGCGCCAGCCATTCGGCAAAGCCCACGCGCCCGCCTTCGATGGTGAGCGGCATTTCCAGCACGGTGGCAAGGCTGGCGCCATGGCGGGCGACGGCGTCCTCCAGCCCCTTCACGCGCGCGCGGGCGCGTTCGTTGCCGATGACAGCCCCGGTGATCATCGACAGGCGTCGATGTCCGAGGGAGATCAGGTAGTCCGCGAGCGCCTCCATCGCGCGGTGGTTGGAGATGCCCAGCGCGTTGAAGGCCGGAGCCTCGTCGATCGACCAGGCGAAGATGTGCGGGGTGGCCGAGGCGGCAAGCAGGTCATGGACCTGTGCGCGGTGGTCCGTGCCGATCAACACCAGCCCATCGACGCCGCGCCCGATCAGTTCGCGCACATAGGCCGCTTCGAGATCGGCGTCGTATTCGTGGGCCAGCACGAACAGCGGATAGCCATGGCCCGCCAGCACCTTGTGCAGCGCATGGACGAAGGCGCTGTAGACGACATTGCTGATGGTGGGGAGGATAATGCCCACGGTGCGCGACTGGCGGCTGGCGAGCGCGCGCCCGCTGGCATCGGGGATGTAGCCGAGCTTGCGCACCGCCGCTTCCACCGCCACGCGCGTCTTTTCGCGCACGGCGGCGGGAGCGTTGATCGCCTTGGACGCGCTGCCCAGCGACACGCCGGCCTCACGCGCGACGTCGCTGAGGCGGGGGCGCTGACCGGACAAGGCCGTCGTCAGTTCTGCGGAGGCGTTGCGGGCACCGGCACAGGGGTCACAGGCGCGCCTTCGGCGGCGCGTTCGCGGGCGATGCGCGCGTCGTATTCCTTTTCGATCTGTTCGACGCGGGCCTGCTCGGCGGCGGCATCGGCGTCGATCGTCTGGAGGCGCTTGGCGCGCTCTTCCTCGATCAGCTTGCCCATCTGCACGTCGGTCGATTGCTTCTTTTCAGCGTAGGCCTGATTGATGAGCTTGGCCATGCAGCCCGAAGCTCCCCCCGAACCGACCGGCGAGCAGGAATAGGCACCGGCGGCGCCGACGGTCTCGTAGGCCTTCACCCGCTCGGTCCAGCCCTGGTTGACCGAGGCGTTGGGATTGTCGCGCAACGGGGCGGGAATGCGGAAGCGCTCGGATTCCTCCTTGCGCGCGCAGACCGTGATCGAACCATCAGTGGAAGCAGGGCACGGATCGTCGCCGTAGACGATGAGCTGGTTGACCTTCTCCCCCGGCTCGGCCTGCGCCTGGGCGGGAAGCGGCGCGAAGGCGATCATGCCAAGGGCTGCTGCGGCGGCGAGATACGGCTTCATGGGACAAGCACTCCGTCTGGGATCGGCCCGATATTAGGCAACAATGCCTTGAACGGACAATGAAGCCCCATCCTTGGCCCGGATCAATTCAAATGCGCTTGGACAGCGCAATGGCGGCACGGCAGCCCAGACGGACGGCGCCGAACAGCAGCGGATAGGCGGGCGCACGCTCGGCCCCGGCGGCGAAGGCAGCGTCGCGGTGTTCGCGCTCGTCATCGCGGAATTCGCGGATCATCGCGGCGAGTTCGGGATCGTCCTCGCCCAGTTCCTCGAGCTGCTCAGTATAGTGCTGGTCGATCTCGGTCTCGATCGCGGCGGTGCAGGCCATCGCGGCTTCGGGCCCGATCAGCGCGGTCGCCGCGCCGAGGGCGAAGCCCGCCACCGACCACAGCGGCTGGAGCGCGGTCGGGCGCACGCCACGCTGCGCGATCAGCGCATCGAAGCGACGGCGGTGGTCTTCCTCCTGCCGCGCCATCTCGGCCACGTCCTGCGAATGCGGCGCGCGGTCGCCCATCACCGCCATCTGCCCGGCATAGATGCGGGTTGCACCATATTCTCCCGCCTGATCGACGCGGAGCATGGTGGCACTCTTGCGGTTCTGGACGGTCATGCGGTCCTCCGGTTGCTGCGGCCCAGCAGTGCGAACACGGCCAGGGCGCCTGTCGCGGAGATCAGGAAATTGAACCCGGCCAGGCTCACCCCGAACAGCGTCCACTGCGCCACGTCGCAACGGATCACCGGCGCGTCCATGATCGCGGCGAGCGGATCGCCCCCAACTTCACCCGTGCGCGAGCATGTGGTGATGCCTTCCCACCAGTGATATTCGACGCCCGCATGAAACGCACCGATCAACCCGCTGATCCCGACGGCGAGCGCGGCAAGGCGCACCAGCAGGTCGCCCGCACGGCTGCCGCGCATGGTCAGCGCCAGCAGCGCCAGCAGCGCCAGCACGATGGCGGCGATGTGCGGATAGCGCTGCCACCAGCACATTTCGCACGGGTAGAGCCCGAACACGTATTGCGAGATCAGCGCCCCGCCCATCAGCGCGGCAGGGATCAGCAGGGCGAGCATGTAGGCGGCGTTGCGCGATTGCTGCGGGGTCATGATGGTCCGTCCGTCAACGCTTGCGGGAAGCGAGCGCCTGGGGGGTGGTGCGGCCGATAGTCTGTTCGGCGTACCACAGCTGGAAGTCCTCGATGCCCTTGGCCTTGAGTTCCTCGGGCGTCATCTTGAAGCGCGGATCGTCGAGCTTGTCCTTTTCGAGATCCTTGTCGTCCTTGATCTCGTTGATCAGGTGGCCGCGCAGGTCGCTTTCGCGATAGGAGCGCAGCGCGCGCTTGCGCAAGTCGGGGTCGGAAATCTGCGGCACGGCGATGTCGGGATCGATGCCGCCTTCCTGCACCGAACGGCCCGAAGGCGTGTAGTAGCGCGCGGTGGTGAGCTTCAATGCGGTGTCGCGGGTGAGCGGGATCAGCGTCTGCACGCTGCCCTTGCCGAAACTGCGCTGGCCCATGACCACGGCGCGGTGCTGGTCCTGAAGCGCGCCCGCGACGATCTCGGAAGCCGAGGCCGAGCCTTCGTCGATCAGCACGATCACCGGCATGCCCTTGGCGATGTCGCCGGGCTGCGCGTTGTAGACCTCGTTGTCGCGCGCATAGCGACCGCGCTGCGAGACGATCGCGCCCTTTTCGAGGAACTGGTCGGACAGCGCGACGGCTTCGTCGAGCAGCCCCCCCGGATTGCCGCGCAAGTCAAGCACCAGCCCTGCCGGCCGGCCACCTGTCTTCGCCCTGATCTGGCCCCATGCAGCCGCGACTTCGGCACCGACATTGGCGCTGAACTGCGTGACAGAGATGACGCCGACATTGCCATCGACCTTCCAGTCGACCGGCTTGAGATCGATGATCTGGCGGGTGATGGTAACGTCGAACGGTTCGTCCCGGCCTGGACGGAAGATCGTCAGGCGGATCTGCGTATTGGGCGCGCCGCGCATCTGGTCGACCGCTTCATCGAGCGTGCCGCCGTAGATCAGCTTGCCGTCGAGATGGGTGATGTAGTCGCCCGCCTTGACGCCTGCCTGGTCGGCGGGGCTGCCCTTGGTGGGGGCGATGACCTTGACCGCGCCATCGTCCATCGTGACCGACAGGCCGAGGCCGCCGTAGGAGCCATCGGTCTGGGTGCGCAGGTTCTCGAAATCGCGCGCATCGAGATAGGAGCTGTGCGGATCGAGCGTCGCCAGCATCCCGTCGATCGCGCCCTTGATCAGCTTGTCGTCGTCGACCGGCTCGACATAGTTGGACTTGATGCGTTCGTAGACCGCCAGCAACTTGCCGAACTGAGGGCCGCTCTTCGCATCAACGGCGGCAAGGCCCGCGGTGGCGGCAGGCAGCAGCGCCACGGCGCAGACGAGCGCGGTGGTCCGCAGCAGGGCGAAGGTCCTGGGCCGTGCGGCCTTATGGTCGATGTCTGGCATTCCACCTGCTTTTATAGCGCCTTGGTCCTGAACGCCAGATGGCGAAAGGTGCTGCGCGAGCGATAGATGGTGCGATCAGCCGCGCGGCAGGGTGAGCGGATTGACCGGTTGGCCATCCTTGCGCAGTTCCACGGTGATGGTCGCGCGCCCTGCCCCGGCGCTGCCGAGCGGCGAGCCCTGCAACACGCGATCCCCCACGGCCACGTCGAGCTGCCCGAGATCGGTGACAAGGCTAGACCAGCCGCCTTCGTGTTCTAGAATGACGATACGTCCGAAGCCGCGATAGGGACCGGCGAACGCCACGCGGCCCGCAGCGGGCGCCACGACTTGCGCACCGGGCGGCGGCGCGAAGGTCAACCCGCGCGAGGCTCCCCCCGGTCGCGCCTCGCCAAAGCCGGTGACGACGCGGCCACCCACCGGCGGAACCCATGCGAAGCGCGCTTCAGGCGACGGCGTCGGCGCGATGGCATCAGCCACCAGCACGTCGCCGGGACGCGCCGGACGCTGCACCGGACCGGGCAGCGCCGCCAGCTTTTCGCGCAGCGCGCCATCGGCTTCAAGCTGGCCGACGAGCGCCGACAGGTCGCGCGTCTGCTCGGCCAGCGCGAGCGCGCGGTCGGCCTCGCGCGCGGCGATGCCCTGCGCCGCGCGCGAGGCGATGCGCTGGCGACTTTCGAGCGCGGCGAGCTCACTGCGGCGACGGCCAAGTGCCGCCTCGCCCGCACGCAGGCGATCAGCGGCAGCGCGCGCAGCGTCCTGAAGCGCGCGGCCCCGCTGGATCTCTTCCCGCAGCGCGGTGGTGCGGCGATGAACTTCGGGCAGCATGGTTTCGAGCACGGCGCGCAAGTGAACGGTCTCGGACACCGATTGCGTGCGCATCAGGCTGAAGGCGAGCGGACGGCGCGCCATGAGTTCGAGCGCAGCGGTTAGGCGCACGACCGGCTCCTGCCGTTCGGCCATGCGCAGGCGCAGTGCATCGCGCTGGCGCGCGACGACTGCGGCCTGTTCCTGCGCGACCCGAATCTCGGCTTCGGACTGCTGGATACGCGCGGCGGTGGCGGCGGCCTGCGCGGCAGTGCGATCGGCGTCGGCGGTGGCGCGATGGGCTTGCTGCTCCAGCCGCTCGGCGCGGGTCCGGGCCTCGGCCAGCGCGCGCGCGGCATCGCGCAATGCATTGCCCGCCTCAGCGCTGGAGGCATAGGGCGCACCCTGCCCCAGCGCCTGCCAGCCAACCAGCGGCAGCACGAAGGCGGTCAGCAGAAGGAGAGCGGCGCGCGAAGTCATGGGCTGTGCCCCACGCTTATCCTTCGCGGTGGTAGGGATGGCCAGCGATAATGCTGGTGGCGCGGAACAACTGCTCGGCCAGCATGGCGCGCGCCATCATGTGCGGCCAGGTACAGGCGCCGAAGGCGATGAGCAGGTCGGCTTGCCCGCGCAGGGCTTCGTCGTGACCATCCGCCGCGCCGATCAGGAAGCGCGCCTCGCGCACGCCGTCGTCGCGCCAGCGCTCGAGGATTTTCGCGAATTCAACCGAGGTGAGCTGCCGCCCACGCTCGTCAAGCGCGACGGTGCGCACCGGATTGAGCGTTGCGGGGGGGATGGCGCCGCCCTTGTCGGGCAGTTCGGTCATCTTGAAGTCACGCCCCAGCCGCTTGGCGTAGCGATCGACCAGGTCGCCTTCGGGCGAGCGGCCGATCCTGCCGCGGGCGATGATGTGGAGCAGCATGAGTCGTTGCCGTTGCGCCGTGGCGCCGCCCATCCCCGGCCCCTGGCGCAAGCTGGAGGGGGGATGAAGGCGCAGCGCAAGGGCGGCTTACGCCGCGCCTTGGTCTCCGAAGGCCCACATGCGTTCCAGGTTGTAGAACGTGCGGACTTCCGGGCGGAACAGGTGGACGACGACATCGCCAGCGTCGACCAGAACCCAGTCGGCGGCGGGCAGACCTTCGATCCGCGACGAGCCGTAGCCGCCGTGCTTGATCCGCTCGGCCAGCTTCTGTGCCATCGTGGCGACCTGGCGGGTCGAACGCCCCGACGCGATCACCATGTAATCGGCGATCGAGCTTTTGCCTTCTAGCGGGATAGACACGACATCCTGCGCCTGATCGTCGTCGAGCGATTGCAGGATAAGTTCATGCAAGTTGGCCGGGGCGGCCCGGGGAGCAACGCCGGCAGTGGCCGGCTGGGGTTCGAGGGTTGTCATGGAGTAAAAATGGTCTCCGTAGCTGGCAATTCAATGACACGACGCGCCCAGACAGAACGCAGAGGCCCCCGGACGAATCCGGAAGCCGGTGAACCTGCCTTTGCGAGAGAGGCGGGAAGTGCGCTCACGGCTTGGCTCCTGTGAAAGAGCCCGGCCTGATGGCGCGGTGCGTGATCGGATCACGCAAGGAACGGGTGCGCTGGCGGCGATGCCAGTCCGGGTCGGCGGCGCGGATTTCCGTGGCCGAACGCGGATCGGGATCGAAACGCAGGATCGTCAGCGCCGGTGCGCTCCTGATTGCGCCATCGAGTTTCTGTCCGCTTCGCCGACGCCAGCGGCGCAGCCAGGCCATGGCGGGGCTCGCCACGGCAGCCGCATCATAGCCCGGACGGGCGACAACCGCAATCGGCATCTCCCGTGCAATGCCGCGCCAGTCGCGCCAGCGGTGAAACTGCGCGAGATTGTCGGCCCCCATGATCCACACGAAGCGGCGTTTGGGATAGCGGCGCTTCAATGCGCGCAGGCTGTCTATGGTGTAGCGCGTGCCCAGATCGCGCTCGATCGCAGTAGCGCGGATCGGGGCACGGCGCGCCATGCGCTGCGCCGAGGCGAGGCGCGCGGGCAGCGGCGCCATGCCCTCGACAGGCTTGAGCACGTTGCCGGGCGAGACCAGCCACCACACTTCGTCGAGCAACAGCGCTCTGGCCACGAACATGGTGACCCGGCGATGCGCACCGTGCGCGGGATTGAAGCTGCCGCCGAGCAGGCCGGTAGCGACGGGATGCTGGCGTCTCAGGGCCGGACCTGACCCGAGCCGCGCACCAGCCACTTGTAGGTGGTGAGCCCTTCGAGCGCCACCGGCCCGCGCGCGTGAAGCCGCCCGGTGGCAATGCCGATTTCCGCGCCGAGGCCGAATTCGCCGCCATCGGCAAACTGGCTGGAGGCGTTGTGCATGACGATCGCGCTGTCGACCTCGGCCAGGAAACGGTCGGCCACGGCCTGGTCGGCAGCGACGATCGCGTCGGTGTGACCCGAAGAATGGCGGGCGATGTGCGCCAGCGCATCCTCCAGCCCGTCCACCACCGCGACCGAGAGGATCGCGTCGAGGTATTCGGTGTCCCAGTCTTCGTCGCTGGCGGCGCCGATACGCGGATCGATGGCGCGGGCGCGGGCATCGCCGCGCAACTCGCAAGCCTCGGCCAGCAGCGGCTCTACCAGACCGTGGGGATCGGGATAGGTCGCATCGATCAGCAGCGTTTCCATTGCGCCGCAGATGCCGGTGCGGCGCAGCTTGGCATTGCGCACGATGGCCTGCGCCATGGCCGGATCGGCGTCATGGTGGACATAGGTATGGTTGATGCCGTCGAGGTGGGCCAGCACGGGCACGCGCGCCTCGGCCTGAACGCGGGCGACGAGGCTCTTGCCACCGCGCGGCACGATCATGTCGATCAGCCCGGCGGCCTGGAGCATGGCGCCCACGGCGGCGCGGTCCTGCGTAGGCAGAAGCTGCACCGCATCGGCGGGAAGGCCGCCTTCGACCAGGCCTTCGACCATGGCCTTGTGGATCGCACGGTTCGAATGGACCGCCTCCGACCCGCCGCGCAACAGCACGGCGTTGCCCGAGCGCACACAGAGCGCTGCGGCGTCCGCCGTCACGTTGGGGCGGCTTTCGTAGATGATGCCGATCAGCCCGATGGGAATGCGCAGGCGCTGGAGCACCATGCCATTGGGGCGCGCCTGCTCGTCGATCACCGCGCCCACGGGATCGGCAAGGACCGCGACGTCCTCGATCGCGGCGGCGATTCCTTCAACCCGCTTTTCATCGAGGCGCAGTCGATCGATCATCGCGCCCGACAGGCCGTTGGTCTCTGCAGCGGAAATATCGCGGGCATTGGCGGCAAGCACGTCCGGCGCGGCCCGGCGCAGCGCAGCGGCCGCCAGCTTGAGCGCGCGCTCCTTGTCCGCTGACGGGGTACGCGCCAACACACGGCCTGCCGCGCGACCGGCGCGGGCAAGCGAAGCAACGAGATCCTGAACCGAAGCGGCGGCGGGCTGGGCAGACGTAGACATGGCTGCCCCCTACCACCGCATGCGCGGGTTGTCAGCACACGCGCTTCACCACCGGCCTTGGCGCGAATCGATCCGGAACGGCGCAAGCGTAAAAAATCGCCCACAGCGGGTTCGGTTCCCGGAAAATGCGACGAATTGAGCCCTGAACGCTCGCTTCACCGCTGGCGGCGCACGATTCAACCGGAGGCGATTCGACCGCCGCTGCCCCGGCCAGTAAGCCGCCGCGTCCCCGGCAACCGTGTGCCGGGCGCAAGAATGAAAACAACCGGGGGTCGCCCATCTTGTCCATCGTCACCAGCCAGAAGGTGCTCGCGCGCCTGCGCCGCTGGTTCCCCACCCGCGAATTCTTCATGCGCTCCGATGGCCGGGTGCGCTTCGTGCGCGTGTCCACCCGCACGCAGATCGTCGCGGCCGGATCGGTCGCGGCGCTGCTGCTGCTGGTGTGGATCGGCGTGCTCGGCTGGGCCCTGGTCGCGCAACTGGTCGCCGGCTCCCAACGCGCGCAGCTGGCCCAGCGCGAGGCCGCCGTGGCGCAAGCCGAAGCGAAGGTCGCCAGATACCGCAACGGCATCGGCGGCGTAGCGCAGGAACTGGAACGGCGGCAGGACTACCTCGACAAGATGATCGAGAGCCATGTCGGCGAATTGCCCGCGGCAGCGAGCGCGACGCCCGAAAAGGTGTCTCTGAGCAATTCCGCCGCCGGGCCGGACGCCGCCCGCTTCGCCCGGATCGAGGCACGCCAGCTGGCACTGATCGACACGCTGACGAAGTATGCCGACGCCCGCACCGCGCGCGCGGAAACCGCCATCCGCCGCGTCGGCCTCAACCCCGCGATGATCGCCGCTGCGGACCGCAAGGCGATGGGCGGCCCGCTGATCCGCGCGGGCACCGCCCCTTCCGATCCACGCTTCGCCGCCTTCGGACGCAGCCTCGAGCGCATGACAGCCATGCAGAACGGCCTTGCGCGCATTCCCAATACCCTGCCCGCCAGCTTGGAATATATCTCCAGCGGTTTCGGCTATCGCGCTGACCCGTTCGACGGCAGCGCGGCGTTTCATGCGGGCCTCGATTTCCGCGGCCCCGTCGGTGCGCCGATCTTCGCCGCAGCGGCCGGTTCCGTCAGCTTCACCGGCGTCCGCCAGGGCTATGGCAACTGTGTGGAGATCAGCCATGGCAACGGGCTGATGACCCGCTATGCCCATATGTCGCGCATCGGCGCGAAGCTGGGACAAAAGGTCGATGCGGGTGCGGTGATCGGCCAGATCGGCAGCACCGGGCGTTCGACCGGGCCCCACCTGCATTTCGAAGTGCGGATCAACGACCGCCCGGTCAACCCGCGCCCCTTTCTCGAGGCGAACCGCGATGTTTTCCAGCAAGACCACACCCACCGTGGCTGACCGCCACACCGGGGCGTTCTCGATCCTCGGCACAGACATCGTGATCCGCGGCGACATCGCGGCGCAATCGGACCTGCACATTGACGGCACAATCGAAGGCGACATTGCCTGCGCCGCGCTGGTCCAGGGCGAGGCCAGTACCATCCGGGGCAATATCGCGGCAAAGAGCGTCCGGCTTTCAGGGACGGTCCACGGCAATATCGAGGCCACCGAACTGGTGATCCTCAAGACCGCACGGATCGAAGGCGACCTGCGCTACGATGCGCTGACGATCGAACACGGCTCACGTATCGATGGACACCTCGCCCGCCGGCCGACCGATGCGGAACCGGCCCTCACGCTGGTGGGCTGATGCTGCCGGCGTGACACGCGTCACGGTACAGTCGAGGAAAGATGATGTAGTCTTGCGCTGACCGTCACAGCGCAGGGCCCGGCCATGTCGAACATCATCTCCTATAGCCCGAACACGTTGATTTCGAAGGCGATGTTCAACTTCGACGCGTTCGGGTTGAGCGATTTCAAGGTCGATGGCACGATTCGCGTGAGCGTTTCGGATTTCGTCGATCCCGATACCGGCGCAACGCAGGAAATCGACTGGGACGCGGCCACGCTGGCGAACATCTACGGCGCGTTCACGCTGATGGCGCAGTTCGCGGCCATCTCGTTCACCGAAGTCACCGATTACGACACGGCGGGCACAAGCGATATCGCATCGCAAATCGATGTCGGCGCGGCGGATGTCTCCGACTTCAACATCACGCTGTTCTTCGACGACACCGATTCCAACTTCCTCGGCATATCGGGCGGCGGGCTCGACGACTTGCTTGGCTACGCCGGATCGGCGGGTGATGTCCTGATCAACTACTTCGGCTCGACCTTTAACCAGGACCTTTCCTTCTCGGAGTTCTCGAACAGCCGCCAGACACTGCTGCACGAACTGGGGCATTCGCTCGGCCTGTCGCACCCGCACGCCGACTTCGACCAGACCACCGGCGAGCCCATTCTGTCGGAGGATTTCAGCGCGCTGGTGGATGCAGGGTTCCAAGCCCTCGGCTTCAACATCGAAACCGCGGCGGACCTCTACAAAGAATTCTTCTCGATCATGTCGTACGACGACCAGAGCCCGCTGGAATTCAACAACGCCTTCACCCCGATGATCCTCGACGTGATCGCCTTGCAGCAGGCCTATGGCGAAGGCGGCGGCACCAGCGGCGCAGTTAACGACAGGATCGTCGCCGGGACGGTTGGCTATCGCACCTATTTCGACCTTGGCGGCACCGACACGATCGACGGCTCGCTCTATGACCAGGGCATCTACATCAACCTCGGCGTGCCGATCGTCGGTGCCGACCACCTCGTCGGCGTGGTGATGAGCCTGCACGACGCCGAAGTGACCGTGCTCGACAAGGGCAACCCCGCCAGCCTGCGCTGGCTTTACGGCGAATACGAGAACGCCAGCGGATCGGCGGTGGACGACCTGTTGGTGGGCAACGCGCTAGTGAACAAGCTGACAGGCCTTGACGGCGACGATTACCTGTCGGGAGGGGCCGGCAACGACCAGTTGACGGGCGGCGCGGGCGCGGACGTGCTGGATGGCGAGGACGGGGCCGACCGGATGTTCGGCGGCGCAGGCAACGATACCTTCGTGGTCGATGCGACCGGCGACCGGATCTACGAAACGATAGGCACGTCGAGCACCGACACCCGGGACGCGGGCGGCACCGACACGGTGGTCAGCACCGTCAGCTACAACCTTGGCGCGACCAATGGTGCTCGTTTCGTCGAGAACCTGACACTCGGTGGAACCGCGAACATCTCGGGCACCGGCAACGATCTGGCGAACACGCTCATCGGCAACGGCGGTGCCAACGTACTGCGAGGTCTCGTCGGCAACGATGTGCTCGAAGGCGGCAAAGGCGCCGACAAGTTGATCGGTGGCAAGGGCAAGGATGTTCTGACCGGGGGGGCGGGCAAGGACGTGTTCGTGTTCGACGACGCCGCCACCGTGCGCGACACGATTGCCGATTTTAGCCACAAGCAGGGTGACAGGATCCAGTTGAGCCAGTCTGCTTTTTCCGCTTTCGGCTATACCGGCGCCCTCCACGCCGAAGACTTCTACGCTGCCGCCGGCGCGACGAAGGCGCACGATGCCAGCGACCGGATCGTCTACAACACGACGACCGGCCTGCTCTACTACGATGCCGATGGGTTGGGAGGAACGGCCGCAATAGCCGTCGCGCTGCTGGGCACGGGTACGCATCCTGCGCTCGCCTACGGGGACCTGCAGATCGTGGCCTGAGGCGTTCCGTCCTGGACTGTCATGAAAACTGGTTGCGGGGGCAGGATTTGAACCTGCGACCTTCAGGTTATGAGCTGCATTTTCAATGGCTTAGATATAGTACGACACAGCCAACAATAGTGCGACATTACCGACAGATGGGCGATTGTCTAGCGAGCCCCCTCCCCCGCTGAATTGCGACGGCATTGGCCCCGCTTTGCCCCCTCTTGCTTCCACTGTGCTTACGGCCCGTTCGGCAAAGGTTGCCGGAATTCAGTCTGTGATACGAGCGGAAAGCCCGCATGGCACTCACTGGGCTCTCTCGCCCCATACGCTCGATCACGCCTATTTTCCTTTTATTACTTCTTTTCAATATGTTCGTTGACTTCAAGGGCACTGATCAGCACCCGTTGCGTCGGCCGAGGGAAGACCGGTCGCATCGAGGTGGGCCGCCAACCACCAGAGTGCAACCAGTCAGCCGCGGTCACGAATCCGATCGACAGAAGTGACACGGACATGACCAAAATAACCAAACGCGCGGTCGAGGCAGCCGCCCCAAAGGACAAGGAATATTACATCTGGGATGAAGACATCCCGGGTCTTGGCCTGCGGGTTCTGCCATCAGGGCGCCGGCAATACATCGTCCAGTATCGCGCTGGGCGGCGATCTCGCCGGATCTCACTCGGCCCGAGCACCGTCCTCACCACCGAACAGGCACGCAGCCGGGCTCTCGCCCTGCTCGCTGATGCTCGAAGTGGCAAAGACCCGGCTGCCGACAGGGAGGCCAAGCGTACGGCGCTATTGGTCGAGGACCTCGCCGAGCGGTTTGACCAGCAGCACATCTCTCTGCGGGTCAAGGAAAGCACCGCCAAGGGTTACAGGCGGTCCCTCGCCAAATTCATCCTGCCGAAACTGGGGAAAATGCTGGTCACGGAAATCAACCGTGCCGACGTCACCAAATTCCATCATGACCTGCGGCACATTCCCTATGAGGCAAACCGCTGCCTAGAGATCATCTCCAAGATGTTCAATCTGGCCGAGCTGTGGGGCCTGCGCCCCGATGGGAGCAACCCGCGCCGTCTGATCCAGAAATACCCCGAGGTGAAACGCGAGCGCTACCTGAGCCTGGACGAGATCAAGCATCTCGGAGATGTGCTGCGCGAGGTAGAGCAAGAAGGCCGAGAAATGCCGACTGCAATCCTCGCCATCAGACTGCTCATCTACACCGGATGCCGCCTGAGCGAGATCATGACCTTGCAGTGGGACTATGTGGATCTCGAAGCACGCACCCTCAACCTGCCTGACTCCAAATCGGGAGCAAAGAAGGTGTTCCTCGGGCGCCCCGCCTGCGAACTGCTGGAGAATGCCCCTCGCCTGCACGGCAACCCTTGGGTCATCACAGGGATAATACCTGGTCAGCGCTTAACCGACCTGCAACCCTTCTGGCAGCGGGTGCGTGCCCGTGCTGGCCTCTCCGAAGTCCGGATCCATGACCTGCGCCATACATTCGCGTCGACCGCGATTGCGGCAGGGCACTCTCTGCCCATCATTGGCAAGTTGCTGGGCCATACCCAGGTGCAGACCACCGCGCGGTATGCACACCTCGCAGCCCAGCCAGCCATGATTGCGGCGGATTCGATTACCGATGTTTTGGACCGGGCACTGGCAGCCTAATCAGGATTGCTTAGATGTCCAAGCGCTCACTGCATCGGGATAGGCGTCGTCGTCGAAGGCTGAGGCAGCGGTTCTAAAACCACGGATCGCTCTGCGCCTTGCGTGCGTCCGAGGACTTTGATATCAGCCGGCCTGTCATCAAGAGCTGGGTCGACACCCACGCCAACCTGCCAAACCGGGCAAGGTGGTTTTGCGAAAGCAGATGTGGCTCTTAGGAGCAACGAAGCGGAAGCCGTGTCGACCCTCCGTATGGAGGGTTTTTTTATGTCGGGCTCGGAAGTTCCAGCTGAACTGGTTGAAGCCTACAAGCGCACACAATATCGCGCATTCACCGATTATGGCGAAGTCGTACTCCACATTGGCGAGCCTTCAAAGGCGGCAGCTCAACTGGTCCAAGCTGCCAGTGCAGCCGGCGGTGCCTTTATCACTGCGGAAAATCCCTTCAGCCAGCCACTTACCGCTGCAGACAATGCAGTCCGCCAAGACAACCTGCGAGCCAATCTCACCCAGCTCGGTGCTACTGTTATGAACGGTGCGGGCCAGGGCGATGATCCCAGTTGGCCCGCTGAGGCTAGCTATGCCGCGATTGGCATCAGCCGCGAGCAGGCGTGCGAACTGGGGCGCAAGTACCAGCAAAACGCAATCGTATGGTTCGGTGCCAGCGGAACGCCTGAGCTGATCGTGCTGCGCTGATTTTCTGAAATCGGGCTGGCCCACCCGCGGGCTGGGGGGATTTGTTCCTGATTGCCACCCCCGACATCGTCGAAATGGCTAAAACCGGAGACTTCCATGTCTGTTCTCAATGGCCTGTTCACCTCAGAATCCGTTTCTGCTGGCCACCCCGACAAACTCTGCGATCGGATTTCCGACGCTATTCTCGACGCTTTCCTTGAGCGGGACCGCAACGCCCGCGTCGCCTGCGAGACCTTCGCTGCCAACGACAAAATCATCGTTGCCGGCGAGTTTCGGACCGAACGGGTAGATGATTTCAAAGCCGTGCGAGCAGCCGCCCCAGCGATCGTCCGCAATGCGCTGCAGCAAATCGGCTACGGCTCAGATCAATACGATATCGATCCGGCAACGTGTGAGGTCGAGATCCGCTTCAATCACCAAAGCCCAGAGATCCAGGCTGGTGTCGATGGAGGCGAAACTACTGGTGCCGGCGACCAGGGACTGATGTTCGGTCATGCCGTCGACGAGACCGAGGCGTTGACACCTCTGGCTTGGTCCTTGGCAACTGATTTGATCCAGAGGGCAAGCACCCTGATCGTTCCTGGAGGCGGTGTCCTAAAGCCCGACGGCAAGGCCCAGGTGACTGTCCGCTACATTGACGGTGCTCCGGTCGGAATCGATACGGCCGTGCTCTCATGGCAGCATCAGCCGGAGATCATGATTAGTGAGGTCCGAGACTTCCTCGCCGCCGAGGTGCTCGATCGTGTGATCCCACACAGTCTGCGAACCAACAGCTTCAAGGCGTTTCTCAATCCGGCCGGAACTTTCACAGTAGGTGGTCCCAAGGGCGATACAGGCCTTACCGGAAGAAAGATCATCGTCGACACCTATGGCGGCGCTTGCGCTCATGGCGGGGGAGCTTTTTCTGGCAAAGACCCCACCAAGGTCGACCGATCTGCGGCCTATGCGGCACGCCATGTTGCGAAGAACATCGTAGGGGCTGGTTTGGCAAAGCGCTGCACAGTGCAATTGGCCTACGCAATCGGCGTCGCAGACCCGGTATCAGTCAGTGTTGAAACCTACGGCACCGGAGTTGCTCCAGACACCGAAATCTCCAATGCGGTCCAAAGCATTTGGGATCTGACACCTGCGGGAATCATTAAAGATCTCGATCTCGTTCGTCCGATCTACACCGGCACGGCAGTCTTGGGGCACTTTGGGCGCTGGAAATCACCCGAGACCTACCGCTGGGAACGATTGGATCGCTCGGCGCAGTTGCTCGAGAAAATTGGGGCGCGCTGAGGTGAGCTACCCATACTGTTCAGCAGTGCCGTCTGGCCCGCACATAACTGCCCGGTTCCCAGGTGGGTGGAACGGTGCTGGAGGGATGGTGCATTATTTTAATCTCGCGCTGCACCGACAGGCGGCGGATTGGTACATCCGGCGATATTACACGCAGCACGGGGACTGGCCGCGCGGCGAGCACACTTTCCAGGTGACGCATGGCAAAGGTGAAGGGTTCGATGTCCAGACCCCGATAGGCACTAGCTCTGGGACGAGAACCGTCACGATGACGTTCGAGGTTTACCTGCACGGTGATCCGGAGGCTGCAACCCGATCAAATCTCAATGGCCTTTTGTACGCCATCTCAATCTGAGAGGAGCAAGAGGCGTACCGGGTGACGGCACGCCTCTTGCTCGTTCCCTGCCTTCAGTAGGGGATCGCCTCCGCCGTGAAGGCGTTGACGAACTGTCCCGGCTGCATGACAGCCAAACGACCGCTCACCAGCCAGGTGGCGAACACGGCTGCAACCGTGTTGCCTTTGCCTTGCTGGCGATGGACACCGCGCATCGCATAGCCGCGCAATCCAAGTTCATATCAGGGCAAAGCGTCGTCCACTGCAACATAGAAGCCCCGGCGATGAGACCCGCTGTAGCGAATAAGACCACGGCCCTTCAGCTCAGCAATGTCACGTTTCGCGGTACGATCACTGACCAGCCAACGGGCTACAATGTCATCGAAGGTACACCGATCACCGCTCGCGACTCGACCCAGTAGCCATGCCTGACGCTCGTTCAACGGCACATTATTGGTGACATGCATGTCACCAATAATGTCACCATTCGTGTCACCATTAGCATGGGCCCGACCGGTTGGCTGCAAAGGTATAGGTGCGCTTGGCGCCAGGATTGTGTCGGGGATCTCTGATCCAAATTCCGCCCCGATGTTGGGAGGAAAGCCCACCTCGAGCTCGGTCAAATGCTCCAGAACCAACTCACGTGCAGCCAGAGATTGGGCGCAAAGTCTCATTAGGAAATAACCGCTTGGCCCCATTTCCCCGCTAAGCCAGTTCTTCACACTGCGCTCACTGGCACCAGTCCACCGCATGATGGTTTTCACCGATCGGTGGGTGTCATCGTGCTCGAGGCGTAAGGCCTCCGCGATCAGTTCCGCATAGTCCTTCGCCGACTTCGCCAACCCGTTCCACGGGTGCAACATCTTGCCCTTTTTCGGCAACATCCTCCGCTCCTTTCG
The DNA here is from genome assembly GCF_020179425.1 of Novosphingobium percolationis. GTDB lineage: Bacteria > Pseudomonadota > Alphaproteobacteria > Sphingomonadales > Sphingomonadaceae > Novosphingobium > Novosphingobium percolationis. The sequence goes on from NZ_JAILYM010000011.1 coordinate 78,073, forward strand.
CCGTTAAAATCACGTGCGAGCGGAACGGTAGGCAGAGGTGCACTTCGGGCTGCAGTTGGTGGACGCCCTGGACTGCTGCGGCGGCTGAACCGGAAAGGGCGACGCTTGAAGGATTTGCAGAACGACGAGGATCGGAACCGACAAGGCACGACAACCCGCGCTGTGCGGGCTGCTGAATATGTCCGCATGTCGACCGACCACCAAAAATACTCGACTGAAAATCAGGCCGATGCGATCCGCAAATACGCATCCTCTCGGGACATCGAAATTGTCCGCACATATGCCGACGATGGCAAGAGCGGCCTGTCGATCGATGGACGTGCCTCGCTTCAGCGCCTGATCGCCGATGTTGAGGCTGGGGCCGCCGATTTCGAGATGATCCTGGTTTATGATGTGAGCCGCTGGGGCCGCTTCCAGGATGCGGACGAGAGCGCCTACTACGAGTACATCTGCCGCCGATCCGGGATCCAGATCGCCTATTGCGCCGAGCAGTTCGAAAACGATGGCTCCCCGATGAGCACCATGTTCAAGGGGTTTGACGTGACCCCCAGCTTTCCACCAGCTGAGATTAGAGCCGGGCCGTTTTGTTGCGCATGAGCGCAGGGTAAGCAATGGCCTGTGCAGCGGAGCCCGTAGGGCGTAGCGGAGCAGGCCATTGCTTATGCAGTTCGGCGGCGAATGCCGCCGGGGTCTCGTAGCCAAGGGCTGAGTGTGGCCGCTCGTGGTTGTAGTCCTCGACCCATGCAGCGACCTGAACGCGGGCATGGTCCATGCTGAGGAACAGCGTCTCGTTTAGCAGTTCATCGCGCATGCGGCCGTTGAAGCTCTCGACGTAGCCGTTCTGCATTGGCTTGCCTGGCGCGATATAGTGCCACTCCACTCCGGCCTCACCGCACCAAGCGAGCACGGCATTGGACGTGAGCTCCGTGCCATTGTCGCTGACGATCATGCGCGGCTTGCCACGTTCCGCGATGAGATCGGCCAGTTCCCGCACCAGCCTGCGGCCCGAGATCGAGGTATCCGGCACTGCCCGCAGGCACTCCCGGGTCACGTCATCGACGATGTTCAGCACCCTGAACCGACGGCCTGACGCGAGCTGATCATGCACGAAATCCAAGCTCCAGCGCTGGTTGGGCAACGCCAGAACCGGTGCGGGTGCCCGTGCACCGATAGCACGGCGCCGATTGCGTCGCCGTCTGACCGCCAGCTTCTCCTCGCGGTACAGCCGCTGGGTCTTCTTGCGGTTGATCACGATGCCCTCACGCCGCAGCAGGATATGCAGCCGGCGATAGCCGAACCGACGCCGCTGCTGGGCTAGCTCGCGCAGCTTCGACCGAACCTCGGCATCGTCATCCCGCTGGGACCGGTAGCGCATGCTCTTCCGGTCAGCGCCTATCACACGACACGCCCGCCGCTCGCTCATCCCCAGGAACGCCTGGAGACGCGCGACCGCCTCTCGCTTGGCAGCGGGCGTCACCAATTTTTTGCGAGAAGATCCTTCAGACCGGCGTTGTCGAGCATAGCCTCGGCCAGCAGCCGCTTCAGCTTGGCGTTCTCGTCTTCGAGCGCCCTCAGCCGCTTCGCGTCCGACACTTCCAGGCCGCCATACTTGGCCTTCCAGTTGTAAATCGTCGCTTCCGACACGCCGTGCCGCCGAGCCAGATCAGCGGTCTTCGCACCCGCTTCTGCCTCCTTCAGCACGCCAATGATCTGCTCTTCCGTGAACCTCGTTCGCTTCATCTGTCCGTCCTTCCAATGGGCGGACTCTAATCAAGCTTGGACGAAAATCAGGGGGTCACGTCAAGACCCCTCTTGCTTCCACAGTGCTTACAGCGCGCCACAAACGCAAAAAACTCCCCGGAGGGAGCTTTCGCCAAGTCTTTGAAAGGATTGGATGGTATTGGTTGCGGGGGCAGGATTTGAACCTGCGACCTTCAGGTTATGAGCCTGACGAGCTACCGGGCTGCTCCACCCCGCGACACCAAGATTGCGTATGAGACGCAAAAAGGGGCCTATGATGGCCCCTTT
>NZ_JAILYM010000012.1 GCF_020179425.1 Novosphingobium percolationis
AACGGCCAGTTACAGGCAAAATGTTGTTAGCACATCCGGTTTTGCCCCCAAACCCACGCCTAGCAAAATCAAATACTTACCAGCTCGCGTTCCCTGCGTGTTCCGCCGGCACTGTTCAACTTGGGTCTAAATCGGTCCGCTTGTCGCCGAGGACCGCCGAACAGATTCTCGATCAGTTCAAGAAACAATCGCGCCCATAAGAATACCTAGCCGCACCCGACTCTGCACGCGCGCGATCGTGTGGGGCGCCGCACACGAGCAGCCTCGCGCGAGACACGATTTGACTCGATCGCCCGCCAGTGTCATGCGGCGAGCCGTCGGGGAGTAGCGCAGCCTGGTAGCGCATCTGCTTTGGGAGCAGAGGGTCGTAGGTTCGAATCCTATCTCCCCGACCAATCCTTCATCTTAACGCAGGCCAGCGGCCTCCACCGCGGCTTTGTGCGCGCGGCCGTTCTCGACGTAGTGCGCCACGCCCGCGCGCATGCCCGCGATGGCCTCATCGGTCAGGTCGCGCATGTAGGCAGCCGGGCGCCCGCCCCAAAGCTGGCGCGTACCGATCCGCTTGTTGGGCGTCAGCAGCGCGCCTGCCGCCAGCATGCCGTCGCTTTCGATCACGCAGCCGTTCATCACCGTGGTAGATAGGCCGACAAAGCCGCGATCCTCGATCGTGCAGCCGTGGATCATGGCGATGTGGCCCACCAGCACGTCCTCGCCGATGATCGTCGGGAAGCCGTTGGGAAACTTCGGCTCCGGGCTGTCGCAGTGGATGACGGTGCCGTCCTGGATATTGCTGCGCGCGCCGATCACCACGCGGTTGACGTCGGCGCGGATCACGCAGTTGTACCAGATGGACACGTCAGGCCCGATCTCGACATCGCCGATGATGCGGCAGCCCGGCGCGATGAACGCGCTGTCGTGAATGCGCGGGGTCTTGCCGTGGATGGCGATGATCGTGGTATCGGGGCGGCTCGTCATCGGTCTTGTCTCTCCTCAGGCCAGCACGAAACCGTTGCGCTTTTCGTCCGGCGTCACTGTCACCGCCCGGCCGAGCGGATCGCTCTCGATCATCGCGGCGATGGTTGCCGGATCACGGCTTTCGGCAATGAACCGTCCGCCGCTTTCCAGATCGCCGATCACGATCGCCTGCACCGGATCGGCCTTGGCATAGACCACGGTATAAGTGCCGACCGTCCCCGCGCCCGCTGGCTTTTCTGCCAGCACAGGCTTGGGCACGGCGTCGAGCTTGTCCTGCACCGATTTCGTCTCGCAGCCGGGCCATTCGCGGGGGCTGGTCGACAGGATCGCCGCACCGTACTTCGACTGAAAACCGCCGTTCAGGCCCACAAAGCCGAAGCTGCCCGGCTTTTGCCGAAGTCGCTCGGTCATGCTGGCAAAGGCGTGCATCGAATAGTTGTTGCCCGCCCCGCCGAAGTAAGGAAGCCCGCCGGTCACGGTCAGCCCACGCGGATCTTCCGGTGACAGTGCGAGATATTCGACCGCCGCATTGAACACCGGGATCGGGAAGCACGAATAGAAATCGAATGCGGCCATGTCGTCGGCGCTCTTGCCGGCCGTGGCGAAAGCGGAATCAATCGCACCCTTCGCCGCAGGGTAGGCATCCACCGCAGGCCGGTCGAGGATCTCGCGCTCGGTGGCGAGCGCCGCGCCGTGGAGATAGACCCACTTGTCTTCCGGCACGCCCGCCTCGCGCGCGGCCTTGACCGACATCAGCACCACGGCCGCGGCCTGATTCACCTGATCGCGCGACACCATCTTGAGCGGATAGGGATCGGCTATCATGCGGTTGCGCTCGCTGACCGTCGCAATCTCCTCCGCGCTCATCGGCTTGACCGCGGCCGAGCTGTAAGGGTTGCGCGCCGCAACGTCGGTGAACGGCGCGAACAACTTGCCCATCTCAAGCGCATAATCCTGTCGCGACAGACCCAGCCGGGCCCGGCGCGCATTCTCACACAGGGCATAGGCGACGACGGGCGCGCGGATGCCATGGGCCATGCTGACAGGCGACAGCGTGCCTTCGAAGCCCATCCCCATGTCGATCATCTCGCCGTCGTCATGCTCGGCCCAGTCGCGGTTCTCACCCTTGGCCAGAAGGTGGCGCACGGTCGAGATCGCCTCGCTGCCGAAGGCCAGTGCGCCTTCCACCTCGCCGCACGCGATCTTTTCACCCAGATCCGCGATCAGCGCCAACGGCGATTGCCCGCCCACCTTGTGCAGGATGGCAACATCGGGCTTGAGCCCGAGGCGGCGTGCGACCGCCAGCGGCATCTTCTCGGCGCGGCCGAACGGCACCTGCATCGCCCCCGATTCTTCAAAGGTGCGCACCGATCCCACCGCCTTGATCCGTCCGGCAATGTCCGCGCCCGCATCCGCGATGGCGGCGGCGGCAGCGCGCTCGGACAAGTCGGCAAACGAAAGACCTGCGTAATCGGGCGCGTCGATCCGTTCGACGAATTGGCCTACGCCGACAATGACGGGGGTGGTATCGCTGACAGTCACGTTCTGGCGCCTCTCCGTTTCCGGTCCTACGCCACTGCGCATGGATGCCGGTTGATTCGTGGCACCATCAGTGTTCTTAACCGGACGATTAATCAACCGTCGATGCGACATCGGCCCGCACGGAGAGAGACTTGCGCGCAGAGCGGCAGCCGCTGGAAGGCGAATGGGATTATATCGTCGTCGGCGCCGGGTCCGCTGGCTGTGTTGTCGCCAACCGCCTGTCCGCCGATCCTTCGGCGCGCGTATTGTTGCTCGAGGCGGGCGGGCGCGACGGCTGGATCTGGTTTCACATCCCGGTCGGCTACCTCTTCGCGATCGGCAATCCGCGCGCCGACTGGATGTTCGAGACCGAGGCCGAACCGGGCCTCAATGGCCGCTCGCTCAAGTACCCGCGCGGCAAGGTCATCGGTGGCTGCTCGGCGATCAACGCCATGATCTCGATGCGGGGGCAGGCGGCGGACTACGATCACTGGCGACAGTTGGGCCTGGATGGCTGGGGCTGGCGGGAGGTCGCCCCGGTGTTTCGCCGGCTGGACGACCATTTCCTGGGGACAAGCGAGCATCATGCCACGACGGGCGAATGGCGGGTGGAGCCGCCGCGCGTGCGCTGGGACGTGCTCGACGCCGTGGCTCACGCAGCCAACCAGATGGGCGTGGCCTCGGTGACGGATTTCAACACCGGCGACAACGAAGGCGCCGGCTACTTCCACGTCAACCAGAAGCGGGGACGGCGCTGGTCATCGGCAACCGCGTTCCTCAAGCCCGTGCTGAAGCGGCAGAATCTACGGCTGGAAACGGGCGTGCTGGTCGAACGCGTGGGGCTGGAACAGGGCCGCGCGCGCAGCGTGCAGTTTCGGCGCGGTAGCCACGCCTTCGAAGCACACTGCCGGGGCGAGGTGATCGTGTGTGCGGGCGCCGTCGCCAGCCCGCAGATCCTGAAGCATTCGGGCATCGGACCCGCCGAGGAGCTGGCCCGCCACGGCATCGCGCCCGCGCTCGACCGGCAGGGCGTGGGCCGCAACTTGCAGGATCACCTGCAACAGCGCGCGATCTACACCGTTTCGGGCGTGCGCACACTCAACGAGACCTACTGGAACCTCGCCCGGCGCGCGTGGATGGGCGTCGAATATGCGCTTTGGCGCACCGGCCCATTGACGATGGCGCCCTCGCAGCTCGGTCTTTTCACGCGCTCCTCGCCCGATCACGAGCGCGCCAACATCCAGTTCCACGTCCAGCCGCTCTCGCTCGACCGGTTCGGCGACCCACTGCACCGCTTCCCCGCGATCACCGTTTCGGCCTGCAACCTGCGCCCGACTTCGCGTGGGGAAGTCCGGCTGCGTTCGGCCGATCCCGCCGACAAGCCGGTGATCGCGCCCGGCTACCTTTCCACCGAAGAAGACCGCCAGGTCGCCGCCGACGCGATCCGGGTCACGCGAAAGCTGATGGGACAACCGGCGCTCGCCCGCTACGCCCCTGCCGAATGGCTGCCTGGCCCCTCTGTCGGCGATGACGAAGCGGCATTGGCGAAAGCGGCAGGCGACATCGGCACAACCATCTTCCACTCCGTCGGCACCGCCAGAATGGGCCGCCCCGATGATCCGGCGGCGGTGGTCGATGCCCGGCTGCGCGTGATCGGCATCGAAGGCTTGCGCGTCATCGACGCCTCGGTCATGCCCACCATAACGTCGGGCAACACCAATACACCGACGATCATGATCGCGGACAAGGGCGCCGAAATGGTGCTGCAAGATCGCAAGTCGAAATTGTGAGAGGAGTTTGAAACGATGAAGGCCATCGTGATCGAAAAGGGCGAAAACGGACAGACCGTCGCGCTCAAGGACTTCCCCGAAAGCGAGCTGATGGACGGCGAAGTGACCGTGCGCATCAGCCATTCGACCATCAACTACAAGGATGGCCTTGCCATGACCGGGGCAGCACCGATCGTGCGGCGCTATCCGATGATCCCCGGCATCGACTTCGCAGGCGTGGTCGAAAGCTCAAGCAGCCCCGACTACAAGCCAGGCGACAAGGTGCTTCTGAATGGCTGGGGCACCAGCGAGACGCATCTGGGCGGCTATGCCGAAAAGAGCCGCGTGCCCGCCCGAATGCTGGTTCCCCTGCCCGAAGGGCTGACCGCACGTCAGGCAATGGCGATCGGCACGGCAGGCTATACCGCGATGCTCTCGGTCATGGCGATCGATGCTGCGGGCGTGCGCCCCGCCGATGGCCCGGTGCTGGTCACGGGCGCGGCGGGCGGCGTCGGCTCGGTGGCGATAGCGCTGCTGGCCAAGGCGGGCTGGCACGTCATCGCCTCGACGGGCCGCACCGACGAGGCCGACTATCTCAAGGGTCTGGGCGCGGCCGAAGTGATCCACCGTGACGAACTTTCGGGCAAGCCCGTCGCCATCGGAGCCGAACGCTGGGCAGCCGCGGTCGACTCGGTCGGCTCGAACACGCTTGCCAACGTGCTGGCGCAGACGAAGTACGATGGCGCGGTCACAGCTTGCGGCCTCGCGCAGGGCATGGACCTGCCCGGTTCAGTCGCGCCGTTCATCCTGCGCGGGATCAGGCTGCTCGGCATCGAATCCGTGCACTGCCCGCGTCCGCGCCGGTTCGAAGCGTGGCAGCGGCTGGCGAAGGAACTTGACCTCGACAAGCTTGAAGCGATGATCACGACCGTCGGTCTGGAACAGGTGATCGACCTCGGCCCGCAGATCCTTGCCGGCAAGGTGCGCGGTCGCGTGGTGGTGGAGATCGGCTGAGGCGCGATGCACGGCACGGTGGGCCAAAGCGCGACGGCGCAGCGCGAAAGGCCGCGCCGTCCGGGCTTGCGCCTGCTGATCGAAAGCCACCTGCTTTTCGCGCTGTTCCTCGTCGCTCTGCTCGCGGCGCTGTCGATCCCGGTCTATGGCATTTCTGCCAGCCGAGAAGGCGCAGCTATCCTCGTGACGCTGCAGCAAGGGCACGCGACGCAGGTTCCGCCCGAAACGCCGGTGCGGATCGCGGCGGGAGCGTGGAGCATCGAGGCGCCGGCGCGCACGTTCCAGTCCGACTTCGTGCCCGATGGCGACAGAGCAGCGGTGGCGCGCTTCTATGCAGAGCGCGACGCTATCGTCGCGCTGGCCTCCGCGCCGGGGGCAACCGTCACCGTGGCGGGCGCCGCCGCGCCGCTGGCCCCCGCCCATCGGCGGCTCATGGACCTGCCGCACAACTTCTGGTTGCTCAGCCTGCAGGCGGTCGTGATCGGCCTGCTCGGCGCATGGGTCCGCACTTCGGCCGTGCCCGGAGATCTGCGCGCGCGGATGTTCGGCCTGAGCTGCGCGGGCGTGGCGATGGCCGGGCTTTCCGGCGCGGTGTTCGATACGCGAGACCTGACCGCCCCGGGCGACATGCTGCGCGCCATGATGACGCTCAACGTCCTCGGCTCGAACGTCAGCGCGGTCGCGCTGTTGGCGCTGTTTCTCTACACGCCCCGCACGCTTGCACCGCGTTGGATCGGCCCCGTTCTGGTGGCGGCGGGCGCGGTGGCAGGCGTGCTGCAAGGCCTTGCGGTGCTCCCGCTGGAGAGCTTCTACGCGCTGCTGGTGCTGCCCACGCTGGGGCTGCCGCTGCTGCTGCTGGTGCAATACCGTCGGGCGGCGGGCGATGCAGGCAGCCGCGCCACGCTGCGGTGGATCGGGGCCACCACCTTTGCCGGGGGCGCTTTCGTCACCATCGGCATGGCCGCGCCGGTATTGCTGGGCGTGCCCTCGCTCGGGTCGGACGGATCGACCATCGTGCCGCTGTTGATGGCCTATGGCGGCATCGCATTCGGCATCGCCGGACGACGGCTGTTCGTGCTCGATGCCTGGAGCTACCGCTTGGCGCTGGGCGCAGGCGCGACGCTGGCGCTGCTGGTGGCCGATGCGCTGCTGGTCAACCTGCTGGCGCTGGCAAAGCCCGTCGCGCTGGCGCTGGCGCTGCTCGCGGTCGGCTACCTCTACGTCCCGCTGCGCGGCGCCTTGTGGAGCCGGATCAACCGCAGCCAGGCGCTGACCGGGCCCGAACTGTTCCGCATGGCAGGCGAAGTAGCCTTCGCCCCAGACACGGCGCAGCGCCGCGCGGCGTGGCGGACGCTGCTCGATCGGCTCTACCAACCACTCGAGATCGGCTCGGCCCCCATGCCAGTGCCTGTGCCACAGCTGCTCGACGGCGGCGAAGCACTGGCGCTTCCCGCCGCCGCCGGAGAATCGGCGCTCCTGCTCCGCCATGCCGGAAACGGGGCAAAGCTGTTCACGCCGGCGGACCTTGCCACATCGCGTGAACTGGTGGCGCTGCTCGAAGGCGCGGAGGAAGCGCGCGCCGCCTATGCGCGCGGCGCCACCGAGGAGCGGCGGCGCATTGCCCGCGACCTGCACGATGACGTGTCCGGCCTGCTGCTGACAGGCCTCCACCGCGAAGACCTGGCGCACGTGCGCGGCGACGTGCAGCAGGCGCTAGGCGAGATCCGGGCGATGGTCTCGAGCCTTGCCGGCCACGCGCAGCCGCTGGGGCTGGTGTTGGCCGACTGCCGCTACGAAGCGAGCGGACGACTGGCAGCGGCAGGCATCACGCTCGACTGGCCGCCCGACCTTGCGGAGGATGCGGAGGACCGCATCGTCGAATATGCCCGGCACAAGGCGCTGGTTTCCGCCCTGCGCGAGGTGGTTACCAACGCCATTCGCCATTCAGGCGCCAGCCGCGTCACCGTCTCGGCGACGATCGAAGGCGATCGGCTGAGCCTGCTGGTGCGCGACGACGGACGCGGCCTGGTCGCCGAAACGCGGCGTGAGGTCAGCGGCGGCAACGGCCTTGGCAACCTTGCACAACGGCTGGCCGAGATCGGCGGCGCCTGCACGATCGAGCCTTCGCCGCAAGGCTTTGCCGTCCGGCTGGACCTGCCGCTCGCCGCCGCGTAGGTTCTGCGCCTCAGACTTCCGCGTGCGCCCTCACCCGCGCCAGCAGCATGTCGGGCACGGCGGGATCGTCGATGGTCGGTGGGATTGCTACCGCTTCGCCATTGACGATCTTGCGCAGCAGGTTGCGCAGGATCTTGCCGGAGCGCGTCTTGGGCAGCGCAGGCACGACGTAACAGGTCTTGAGCGCGGCGACCGCGCCCAGTTCGCTGCGCACCGCCTTGATCACCGCATCGTGCAGCGCCTGTTCGCTTTCCACGCCTGCGCGCGCCACGACGAAGGCGACCGGGATCATGCCCTTGATCGCATCGTCCGCGCCGATCACCGCGCCTTCGGCAACGCCATCGACGCTGGCGACGATCTGCTCCATCTGCCCGGTCGACAGGCGATGCCCGGCGACGTTGATGATGTCGTCGGTGCGGCCCATGATGTGGACAAAGCCTTCATCGTCGATGAAGCCGGCATCGCCGGTTTCATACCAGCCGGGGAAGGTCGCGAAGTTCTTCTGGTAGCCCGCGTGGTTGTTCCACAGCGTGCGGAACACGCCCGGTGCCAGCGGCGCGCGGATCACGACAGCGCCGCTCTGGCCGGTTTCGACCGGATGGCCGCCTTCATCCACCACGGCAAATTCGTAGCCCGGCACGGGAAAGCCCGCGCTGCCGCGCTTGCGGCGCAAGTCGCCCAGCGCGACGCAGCTCGCCAGCGCGGGCCAGCCAAGTTCGGTCTGCCACCAGTGGTCGATCACCGGCAGTCCCGACTTGTCCTCCAGCCAGCCGATGGTATCGGGATCGGCGCGTTCGCCGGCCAGGAAGATCGTCCGGCATTGGCCCGTGCCGATTTCCTTGAGAAAGGTCGCGTCCGGGTCTTCCTTGCGCACCGCGCGGATCGCGGTGGGGGCGGTGAAGAAGGTCTTCACCCCATGGCGGTCGATGGTGCGCCAGAAGGTGCCGGGATCGGGGGTGCCGATGGGCTTGCCCTCGAACAGCACCGTGGTCGCGCCGACCAGCAGCGGGGCATAGACGATGTAGCTATGTCCCACGACCCAGCCCACGTCGCTCGCCGCCCAGAACACGTCACCAGCGCCGATGTCATAGATATTGGCCATCGACCACGCGAGCGCGACCGCGTGGCCGCCATTATCGCGCACAACGCCCTTGGGGGTGCCGGTCGTGCCCGAGGTGTAGAGGATGTAGAGCGGATCGGAGGATGCGACCTCGACCGGGGCGGGCGCGGGATCGCTGTGCGTGGCGGCGCGCAGGGTGTCCCAGTCGAGATCGCGGGGGGAGGAAATATCCGCGACCGGCCCGGTGTCGCGCTGGAAGAGCACGACGCGTTCGACCTGATGGTGCGCGAGGCGCAGCGCCTCGTCCACCAGCGGCTTGTAGGGAATGGTACGCGCGCCCTCGATGCCGCAAGAAGCGGTGAGCAGCAGCGTTGGGCTGGCATCGTCGATACGCTTGGCCAGTTCCAGCGGGGCAAAGCCGCCGAACACCACTGAATGCACCGCGCCCAATCGGGCGCAGGCGAGCATGGCAAACACCGTCTGCGGGATCATCGGCATGTAGAGGACGACCCGGTCGCCCTTGGCCACGCCCAGCGCGGCGAGCATGGCCGCGACGCGGCCCACTTCATCGAGCAGTTCGGCATAGCTGTAGCGATGCACGACGCCGGTGACCGGGCTATCGTAGGCGAGCGCGGTAACGCCGCCGCGCCCCGCCGCGACGTGGCGGTCGACGCAATTGTGACAGGTATTGAGCGTGCCCCCAGGATACCAGCCTTCGGCTTCATCGAAGGAACGGGCAGGCGGGGACATCCAGTCCACCGCCTGCGCCGCCTGCGACCAGAAGTGCTCTGGCTGGTTGATGCTGTCGCGCCATGCCTTGGCGTAGGCTTCGCTCATGTCCTGTCCCTCGTCCTTCGCGCTCTCCTTCGTCATTGCGAGCGACCGAAGGGAGCGCGGCAATCCGGGGCGGTTTTGTTCCGACTCCGGATTGCTTCGTCGATTACGCTCCTCGCAAGCGCGGGGCGCGATTGGTAGTCAGACTTTAGTCGTCGCTCCTCATCCGTCGATGGTGCGTTTGTAGGTTTCGGGCAGCGCGATCAGGCCGATCACCACGGTCGCTGCCGCAACCACCACGGGGTACCAGAAGCCGTGGTAAATGTCCCCGTTGGCCGCCACCATGGCAAAGCCGATGGCGGGCAGCAGGCCGCCCAGCCAGCCATTGCCGATGTGATAGGGCAGCGACATCGACGAGTAGCGGATGCGGCTGGGGAACAGTTCTACCAGCATCGCCGCGATCGGGCCGTAGACCATGGTCACCAGCAGCACGAGGTAGAACAGCAGCGCGACGACCAGCGGCTTGTTCATCTGCGCCGGGTCCGCCTTGGCCGGGTAGCCGACCTTGGCCAGTTCGCCGATGACGGCGGGCTTGGCTTCGACCGCAGGCTTGTCGGCCGTCGCGGGCGCCGCCTTCACTTCCGGCGCGCCCACGACCTTGGCGGTGAACGCAGCGATGGCCTTCTTGCGGTCTTCGCCCGAAACCGTGGCCGGATCGGGGGCGACGATGGTTGTTCCGCCGATGGTGACCGATGCGATGGTACCGGCAGGTGCGGCGACGTTTTCGTAGTTCACCGCCGCCTTGGCGAGGGCGTTCTTGACGATGTCGCAGGTGGTGGCGTCGAACTTGTTGGCGCCGACGGGATCGAATTGCGAGGAGCATTCGCCCGCATAGGCGGTGACCTTGACCGGGGCATTGGCCTGCGCATGGGCGAGCGCGGGGTTGGCCGCTTCGGTCAGCGCGTGGAACACCGGGAACATCGTTGCCGCCGCGAGCGCCGCACCGCCGAGGATGATCGGCTTGCGCCCGACGTTGTCCGACAGCCAGCCGAAGAACAGGAAGAACGGCGTTGCCATGACGAGCGCGATGATCGTCAGCGTATTGGCCTGGATGCCATCGACCTTGAGCATCTTTTCCAGGAAATACATCGCATAGAGCTGGCCGGTGTACCACACCACTGCCTGCCCCATGATCGCGCCGAAGAAGGCGATCAGCACGATCTTCAGGTTCTTCCATTCTCCGAACGCTTCGGTCAACGGCGCCTTCGAGTTGGTGCCTTCGGTCTTCATCTTCTGGAACACCGGGCTTTCGTGCAACTTCAGGCGCAGCCACAGGCCCACGCACAGAAACAGTCCCGACAGCAGGTAGGGCACGCGCCAGCCCCAGGCCTTGAACGCCTCTTCGCCCACGCCCGTCACCGGCGAGCGCACGGTGATGACGATCAGCAGCGCCATGGCAAGGCCCGCGGTCGCGGTGATCTGGATCCAGCTGGTGTAGAGCCCGCGCTTGTTGTCGGGCGCGTGCTCGGCAACGTAAGTGGCGGCACCGCCATATTCCCCGCCCAGCGCAAGGCCCTGGAACATGCGCAGCACCACCAGCATGATCGGCGCGGCGACGCCGACTGTCTCGTAGGTCGGCAAGCAACCGACAAGGAAGGTGGAAAGCCCCATCACCAGCAGGGTGATGATGAAGGTATAGCGTCGCCCGAACGTGTCGCCGATCTTGCCGAACACCAGCGCGCCGAACGGGCGCACGATGAAGCCTGCCGCAAACACCAGCAGCGCCATGATGAACGAGGTGGTGGGGTTCAGCCCGGTCAGGAACTTGGCCGCGATGATCGAGGTCAGCAGGCCATAGAGATAGAAATCGTACCATTCGAACACCGTGCCCAACGACGAGGCGGTGATGATCAGCTTTTCGCTGTGCGTCGCCTGGTGGTGTCGTGGCAGGGCGGTAAAATCGTCCGCTAGGTGTGACATGGTCCTCTCCATTTTTATTTTTATCAGAAGCCGTACTTGGCGGCGAATTCGATCCTGTCGAGCTTGCCGCTCTGCCCGTTCACGAGGCTGCGCTGGCCGTGGCGCAGCTCGACGCCGAGGTCGATGTTCTTGACCGGCGACCAGAACAGGTTGCCCGCCACGCTCCACGCATCGCGGTTGTAGGCGGCAATGCTGGCTTCGGCGATGTCACCGGCGTAGCTGACGTGCTGGTAGCTGCCCATCAGGTTGGCGCGCAGGCCCGGTCTGATGCCGACCCGCAGCGCGGCCATCGCGGCGAAGGTGGACACGCCGTGCAACTGGCCGGTCGCGGGATCGAGCACCGCGTCGGGCGCGAAGTTGACGCCGATGTAGCGGCTCGCACCATTGCCGTACGTCGCCATGAAGCGCAGGTCGCTGACCTTGTCGTCGCTCAGGAACAGCTTGCCCGCCGCGCTGACGCCCCAGCCGAAGCGGGTATCCTTCAACGCGCCGTTCTGCACGCGCAGTTCGCGCGCCAGCCCGCCCAGCGAAAGTTCACCGATCTTGCCCGCATAGGCGAGGCGCGCGGTGGCGTCGGGCAGGCGATCGTCGCCGTTCTCGGTCAGTGCAGGCGCGCCAAGCGTGGCCGACGCGGTCTCGGGATTCTCCGCCGCGACGTGGAGCGTCAGCTCCTTCGACAGCGGTTGCGAATAGCGCACCAGCGGCTGGCGGACGAAGACGGTGCCTTCGGTGGTGCCGACATAGTCGGTGCTTTCGGGCAGCGCGCCGGTGTACTGGAAGGTCGTCCAGTCCTGGCCGAAGGTCCACTTGTCCACCTGCATCCACGCGCGGCGCAGTGCCAGCGTATAGCCGTTGGTGGTGCGCTGGTTGCCGCCGCCTGCGACGTTGGCCGATGTGCTGGCCGTTGTCTCGAAGTCGGTCTCGACATAGCCCTTCACCGAATGCCCGGCGACTTCGGAAGCGAAGTTCAGCCACAGCCGGGTCTGGCGCGCGCTGAAGTCCTGATCGCGCGCGGCGGGGCCGGTGCCCACCGGGATCGCCTGCGGCAGCCAGAAATCGCGCCCCTGCGTGTTGTTGGCAAGTTCGCCGCCGCTGAACCGACTGTTGGTGGCAACGAGCTTGAGATAGCCGCCCAGCCTGATCGTGGTGTTGCCGTCGCGAAAGCCTTCGGCGGGCGCGGCGGGCTTCGTCTCCAGCGTGGCGACGCGCTGCTCGACCGCTTCGGCCTTGGCCGCAGTGGCGGCAATCGCCTGCGCCTGCACGGCGCTGGCGGTCTGGGCGGCATCCGCCTGCTGCTGGCGCGCGGCCTGCAGATCGGCCTTGAGCGCCAGCATCTCGTTCTCGAGCCGCTCCAGCCGTGCTTCAAGCGCAGCCTCGCGGGCAGTCTTCGCCTCGGCCAGCGCCGGGAAGCCAAGTGCGCCCGCCATCAACAGCGCGCGCAAGGATAGCGTGGAAACCTTCATGGACCCCTCTCCTCAAGTGTCCATCTTGCGGGACACATTGCCGGTAGATGATCCCTCTTTTCCCGGTCCGGGCCTTGGCAACCAGAGCGCGATTGGTCTTATATCTACGACCAAGGTCTAGCCGCGCATCGGCGCGTGCCTGCGGTATCGCTGAGCCAAACGAATAAACGAGAGGAGTCCTGTGCAAATGGGCGAAGCAGTCTATCCCGTGCCCGAGAGCTGGGCCGAAAACGCGCTGGTCGACGAGGCCCGGTACTTCGAGATGTACCGCCAGTCGATTGAAAATCCTGACGAATTCTGGGCCGAGCATGGCAAGCGCATCGACTGGATCAAGCCCTTCGCCAAGGTGAAGAACACCTCGTTCAACGAGGCCGATTTCGGGATTCGCTGGTTCGAGGATGGATCGCTCAACCTCGCTGCAAACTGCCTTGATCGACACCTAAGCGAACGTGGCGACGACATAGCGATCCTGTGGGAGCCCGACAGCCCGACCGACGCGGAGCGCCGCATCACCTATCGCCAGCTCCACGAAGACGTCTGCCGCTTCGCCAACCTGCTCAAGGCGCGCGGCGTCCAGAAGGGCGAACGCGTCACCATCTACCTGCCGATGGTGCCCGAAGCCGCCGTCGCCATGCTCGCCTGTGCGCGCATCGGCGCGATCCATTCGATCGTGTTCGCAGGCTTCAGCCCCGATGCGCTCGCGGGCCGCATCACCGATTGCGACAGCCGCATCGTGCTGACCGCCGACGAAGGCCTGCGCGGCGGCAAGAAGGTTCCGCTGAAGGCCAATGTCGATGAAGCGCTCAAGCAGTGCCCTGCGGTCGATACCGTGGTGCTCCTGCGCCGCACCGGCGCGGACGTGGCTTTCGTCGAGGGCCGCGATGTCGATTGGGCCAGCGCCGTGGCGCAGCAGTCGCCCGACTGCGCGCCTGAGGAAATGAACGCCGAAGACCCGCTGTTCATCCTCTATACCTCTGGCTCGACCGGCAAGCCCAAGGGCGTGCTGCACACCACCGGCGGCTATTCGGTGTGGGCATCGATGACACACCAATACGTGTTCGATTACCGCCCGGGCCAGATCTACTGGTGTGCGGCCGACATCGGCTGGGTCACCGGCCATTCCTACGTCGTTTACGGCCCGCTGATGAACGGCGCGACCACGGTGATGTTCGAAGGCGTGCCCAACTTCCCCGATCCCAGCCGCTTCTGGCAGGTGGTCGACAAGTTCGGCGTCGAGATCTTCTATGGTGCTCCCACCGCGCTGCGCGCACTGATGCGCGAAGGCGACGACTGGGTGAAGAAGACCAGCCGCAAGACCCTGCGCCTGCTGGGCAGTGTCGGCGAACCGATCAATCCCGAGGCTTGGGAATGGTACCACAAGGTGGTGGGCGATGCCCGCTGCCCGATCGTGGATACCTGGTGGCAGACCGAGACCGGCGGCGCGATGATCACGCCCCTGCCCGGCGCGACGCCGCTCAAGCCCGGCTCGGCCAGCCGCCCGTTCTTCGGCGTGAAGCCTGCTCTCGTCGACAACGACGGCCATTTCCTCGAAGGCGCGACCGATGGTTGCCTGGTCATCACAGACAGCTGGCCGGGGCAGATGCGCACCGTCTGGGGCGATCACGAACGCTTCTTCCAGACCTATTTCAGCACGTTCAAGGGCATGTACTTCACCGGCGACGGTTGCCGCCGCGACGAGGACGGCTATTACTGGATCACCGGGCGCATCGACGACGTGATCAACGTGTCGGGCCACCGCATGGGCACCGCCGAAATCGAAAGCGCGCTGGTGGCGCACCCCAAGGTAGCCGAGGCCGCCGTGGTGGGCATGCCGCACGACATCAAGGGTCAGGGCATCTACGCCTTTGTCACCTGCAATGCCGAGATCGAGCCCGACGAAGCCTTGCGCAAGGAACTGATCGCGTGGGTTCGCCACGAAATCGGCCCGATCGCCACGCCCGACGTGATCCAGTTCGCGCCGGGCCTGCCCAAGACCCGTTCGGGCAAGATCATGCGCCGCATCCTGCGCAAGATCGGCGAAAACGACGTTTCCAATCTGGGGGATACCTCAACGCTGGCCGACCCTTCGGTGGTCGACAACCTGCTGGCCAATCGTCCGCAACCAGCGACGGCCTGATCCCGTCCTGTCCGGCGCCGCCGTCGCAAACGATGACTGCGATGGCGGCTCCGGACCATTTCTCCAAATTGGAGAGAACTGCGATTTCTTTGTCCCGCTTCGGCAATACTATCCGCGCGCAATAAGTCGCGTCGCAGGGAGCGGGCCGATGAAATTGCAGAATGTGCCCGGGGACCTGTTCGATCTGGCCGGGGAAACCGGGCTATCGCCCGAACTGCTACGGCTGTGGCAAGTCCAGAGCGGTTTTCCCGCCATGGAACACAGCGACGAGGGCCACTCCTACTTTCCCGACTGGCAGGTGCGCCGCCTGCGTTCGATCCGCCGCCTGATCGCGCTGGGCGAACCGCCGGCCCGCCTATTCGAACTGGAGGAGGACGAACTGGCGGCGCTGCTGGAATACCGCACCCGCGCGCCTGCCGGGATCGTCGCAACCCCGGCTGCAACGACCGTGGCCGAATATGTCGTGATGCTGGGCTCAAATGCTTTCGCCGAAGTGGAAGCAGCCATGCAAAGCCACGTCGTGGAGCACGGGCTGGAAGATTTCGTGGTCACCGTGGGCGCACCGCTGTGCACGGCGGTAGGCCTCGCATGGGAGCAGGGGCGGGTAACGATCGCGCAGGAGCATGTCTTTTCAGACCTGCTGGTACGCACATTGCGCGCGTGCGTCAGCACGCTGTTCCAGCCGTTCGGCCATGCGCTACAGGCGCGCCCGCGCGTGCTTCTGTGCACGCCGCGGGGCGAAACCCATGTCCTCGGCCTCGCCATGGTCGAAGTCATGCTGCTGTTGCAGGATTGCCGGGCGATCCATCTTGGCGCCGGCCTGCCCGAAAGCGAGGTCGTGCGCGCCGCGCAGGACATCGATGCCGATATCGTCGCCATCTCGTTCTCGCTGGCGCACCATCCGGCGCGCACCCTGGCCGTGCTCGCCGCGCTGGACGCAAGCCTTCCGTCGCGCACCGACATCTGGGCCGGGGGCAACAATGTCGGCGTGCGCGATGGACGCGGAACGCGGATCTCCGGCTTCCGGAGCCTCGCCGACATTCCTTCTGCCGTCGAGGCGTGGCGACAACGGCAAGGCTGACCGGCGCATCCGGTCGGCAGGGCGTTTTCGCTTTTCCGCATCTTCGCATGGCGATAAGGCGGCGCAGCGACCGCTTTCATGCGTCGGACGGTTGCGGGATCGAGGACCTTTGAGCGGAACCATCCTGGTTGCGGACGATCATCCGCTGTTTCGTCAGGCGCTGGCCCTGGCGGTGAACGCCGCCGCGCCCGGCGCGCGGGTGGTCGAGGCGGGCACGCTCGCTGCCGCCGCCAAGGCCGCGTCCGAAGCGCCGGACCTGCGCCTGATCACGCTCGATCTCAAGATGCCGGGCGCGATCGGCTATTCCGGCATCGCGCTGCTGCATGCCGAAAGGCCCGAAGTGCCCATCCTGGTGGTGTCGAGCGCAGAAGGCGCGAATGCCGCGGAGGAGGCGCGCGCATTCGGCGCAATCGGCTTCCTGCGCAAGGACGCCGATCTTGCCCGAATCGAACAGACGATCTCCGCTGCGCTGGGCGGTACGCCGTTGGCGCCGAAGCAGGCCGATCCGGTAGACAAGGTGCGCAACGAAGTAGCCGGCCTCACCCCTACGCAGCTCAAGGTTCTGCTGGCCGTGCTCGACGGCAAGCTTAACAAGCAGATCGCACACGAACTGGGCATGAGCGAAGCGACGGTAAAGGCGCACATGACCGCAATCATGCGCAAGCTCGACGTCCGAAATCGTACGCAGGCGGCACTAGTGGCACGGTCTCTGGGGCTTGATCTGGCGCAGTAAGCCAATAATATTACAAAACTCTCTGAAAATATCCATATTGGCTTAATTTTTCAGCAGACCATTTGCTCCCTCCACCACAAATAATGCATGCGGCGTTTGCCAATACTTTTGGCGTGCAATTGGGGGGCTTATGATTTTTTACAATTCAGTTTCACGCGCTGGTTTGATTTCCAGTGCGATACTTTCGTCTGCGCTTTCGGTCGCTGCGCACGGGCAGTCGGTGCCGTCCCAGATCCCGCTCAACCTGACCTGCCAGCCGCAGGCCGGAAGCTTTTGTCAAACCCCCGTGATCGGTACGATTTCGAACGAGGTCCTCGATCCGATCGCATCCACCGTTGACCCCGAAACCGGAAACATCCGCTTTACCGGCACCACGTCGCAGACGTTCGATGGCCGCCTTCAGGTGGATGCCCTCTCCGTCACCACCGGAGGCGTCTATCCCAGCCTGATTCTGGCGCCGCTCAACGATCAGATCGACGTCGAAGTCGCCGCACAGGTCGACAACCACATCGATCTGACGCTGAACACCAACAGTGGCGAGTTCCTTGCGAAGCCGGGCATGAGCTTCGACGTAAAGTCGCTGACGACCAAGTCCATCGGTGTTTCCATCGACGACGACAACTTCGACTTCGGTGACGGCACCACCGGCAGGCTGCGCCTTTCCGCGATCGATCCCACCGACATCGAGAACAACGCGACCGCGCTGGCGGGCACGTTCAGTACGACCGACGGCAAGATCGTCTTCGGTCGCATCACCGGAAATGCCACGTTGGTGGCAGAGCCGGGCGCGACGACGCTGGCGCTGGAAAATTCCGAGCACCAGTTCGTCAGCCCGTTCGCCCTGTCGATGGACGTGCAGACCGAAGTACTGACCCAGCTGGACGAAAACGGCCTCGTCACGCCGACCGTCACCGTGACCGACGGCATCGAGATGAACGGCAGCCGCATCACGGGCCTCGCCGCCGGTGAGGAAGCGGGCGATGCGGTGAACCTGGGCCAGCTTCAGAACGAAGCTTCGGCGCGCATTGCCGGCGACCTCGCGCTCAAGACGCGGCTGGATGGCTTGCAGAGCCGCGTCGACAAGCTCGACGCCAAGATCGCCAGTTCGACCGCCGTGGCGGTCGCAATGGGCGGGGCGACCTTCCTGCCGGGCATGAAGTTCAACCTCTCGGGCAACATTGCCACCTACGATGGCGCGCACGCGGGCTCGCTCCAGTTCGGCGCGCTGCTGAGCAAGCACGTTGCCGTGAACGGTGGCGTGGCGACGGGCTTCAACCGTGGCGGCAAGACCGCAGGGCGCGTGGGATTCACCTTCGGCTGGTAAGCCGTTCAGTCCACCCGGGCCGATCCCTGCGATCGGCCCAGTTCGGTCGTCGTTCCGCTCGATCCGGCCAGAAACGCATCGATCCTGGCCGGATCGACCGGCTTGGCGAAGAAGGCGATCTTGCGGCGGCGGGCCTTGCGGATAAGCTCGGGATCGCTGTCTGCCGTGATCATCGCGATGGGCAGCCCGGCGCGCTCGCGGCGTAACCGCGTAACGAGGGTCAAGCCGTCCTCCCCGTTGTCCAGATTGTAGTCGACCAATGCGGCATCCACGCGATCGGCCAGCGCCACCGCGCCCGCGATCGTCGTCGCGCCGTGGACGCGGTGACCTCCTGCTTCCAGCAGGGCGCGGGTCGCCTCGATGATCGCGGGATCGTTGTCCACCACCAGCACGTCGAGCGCGCGCGATGCCAGCGGCGGCAGTGTCACGCCGGTTTCCGCGGCCTTCCCGGCGCGCGGCGCGCCGGCCATCGGCAGGCCCACGCTGAAGCGGCTGCCGTGGCCGGGGCGCGAGGCGAGGTCGACCGACAGGCCGAGCAGGCGCGCGATGCGCTCGACGATGGCGAGGCCGAGCCCCAGTCCTTCGGCCTCGACGGTGCCGAGCCGGGTGAATTCGGAGAAGATCGCGCCGCGTTGATCCTCGGGAATGCCAACGCCACTGTCTACCACGTCGATCCGCCACGATCCGCCGCGGCGGCGCAGGCCGACGAGAATGCCCCCCGCTTCGGTATAACGCACCGCGTTCGACAGCAGATTCTGCAAAACCGAGCGCAGCAGGCCGGGGTCGGTTACGACCCATGCGGTGGGCGGCGTCGGCCCGATGCGCAGGCGCAGGCCCTTCTCCTCGGCGAGCGGGCGGATACCCTCCGCAATATCGCGCAGCAGCGGCCCCAGCGCGACCGGCTCGGGGCTCGGCTGGATGCCGCCCGCATCGAGCTTGGAGATGTCCAGCAATGCGCGCAGCAGGTTTTCGGCGGCAACGATCGAGCGTTCGACGCGGGACACCAGTTGCTTCTGCGTCCCCTGCACCTGCCGGTCCAGCGCACTGGCGAACAGCCGCGCGGCGTGGAGCGGCTGGAGCAGATCGTGGCTGGCGGCCGCGAGGAAGCGGGTCTTCTCGCGCGTGGATTCGGCGAGGCGCCGGTTCGCCTCCCACAACTCGCGCGTACGGTCGGAGACGCGGGTCTCGAGCTGGTCGAGCGTGTGACGCAGTTCATCGCGCGTCGTCGCTTCCTCGGTCACGTCGGTGAACGAGGTGAGATAGCCGCCGCCCGGCATCGGACCGCCGACCGACTTGATCACACGGCCATCCTGGCGGATGCGCTCAGACACATAGGGCTGGCGGGCGCGCAGCCGGGCAAGCCTCCGCTCGACCTGTGCTTCGACCGGGCCGGGAAAGCCGCCGCGCAGCACGTTGTGGCGGATCAAATCAGCGACTGGCACACCGATGCGGACGAGCCCCGGCGGGTAGTCGAACATCGCCACATAGCGCTCGTTCCAGGCGACGAGGTTCAGTTCGGCGTCGATCACGCTGATGCCCGAGGGCAGGTTCTCGAAGCTCGCCGCCAGCAAGGGCCGCGAGAAGCGCAGCGATTGACCGCCCTGATCGAGCAGCCGGGTCACGTCGTCGAGCCCCAGTTGTGCGCCGACCAGAGCCGAGGCCACCAGCGCGCGCGCCGATGAGGCACCGACCACCGCCGCGATCAGGCCTTGGGCACGACGGGCGGAGGCGCGATCGACGGGCGCGGCATGGGTCTCGTCCGGGAAGGCCTCAGCGGCGCGCTCCTCGCCGATGAAGCGCGCCGCGAGCACGGCGAGTTCGCCGACGTTGCGGACCGGGCGCTGGGCACGGCCAAGGCGCGGCAGGGCGCGCCGCCGCTCGCCCCCCGCCGAAGCCGCGAACAGGATGACGAGATTGGCCGAAAGGCTCCACAACACGCCATGGACCAGCGGCGGCGCATGGCCGATGCCGAACAGCCGCAGCGGATCGAGCAGAGTACCGCGCAACGCCTCCAGCCAGGCCGGCGGCAGGATGGGGGGGAGCGCCAGCGTCCACAGCCACAGCATGAAGCCGGTGGCGAGGCTGGCGCGCCCAGCCAACGGATCGCGCCCGTTGCGCAGCACGCCCAGCACGAGGTGCGGGGTGAACTGGGCCATGGCGGCAAAGGCGACGAGACCGATCGAGGAGAGCGAACTGCGTGGCGGCAGCAGCAGCGCCCAGGCCAGCGCCAGCCCGACGATGCCGACGATCGCCACGCGGCGCACCGCCAGCATCCGTGCCCCCAGCGCGCCCGCGCGCGCGGCGTCCTCGCCCTCGCCTTCGCTGCGCAGCACGGCCGGAAAGATCAGGTCGTTCGAGACCATCGTGGCCAGCGCAGCCGCATCGACGATGATCATCGCCGCCGCCGAACTGATGCCGCCCAGCAGCGCCGCGGTGACGATACCACGCGCGTCGATGGCGGCGGGCAGCGCCAGCACGAACAGGTCGGGCGAGGCAGATGGCGGCAGCGCGACCAATCCGGCGAGCGCGATCGGCACGATCAGCGCGGCCATGACGGCGAGGTAGGCGGCAATGCCGAACCGGGCGCGTGGCAGGTCGCTGCTGTCCTGCGCTTCGGCCAGCGCCATGAAGAACTGGCGGGGCAGCACGAGGATCGCCATCGCGGAAATGGCCGCGATCACCGCGAATTCGAGCGAAAGATGCGCCGGCGCGAAGCGGGCAGCAAGATCGCCCATGGCCAGGTTCAACCGTTCAGGGGGCGCTGCATGAAGCACCGCGAACGCGGCAAGGCCAACCAGCACCAGCGCCACCAGCTTGATCGCGGATTCGAACGCGATCGAGAAGAGCAGGCCTTCGTTGCGCCCCGCCACTTCATAGCGCCGCGCGCCGAACAGGATCGCGAACAGCGCCAGCACGACCGAGGCCGCGATCATCACCGGCACCGCCACGTCGCTATCCGACACCACCGCTATGGCACTGCCGATCGAGCGCAGTTGCAGCGCGCCATAAGGCACGATGCCGCAGAGCGCGGTGATCGTCACCAGCCGCGCCATGCCGGGATCGTGGCCATAGCGCGCTGCGATGAAATCCGAGATCGTGGTCGCGCGCTCGTCGTGCACGGCATCGGCCAGCCGCCGCAGGAACGCAGGCGCGGCCAGCATGACTAGGCACGGGGCAAGATAGATCGGCAGGTAGTTCCACCCTTCGCGCACCGCGCTGCCGACCGCGCCGTAGAACGTCCAACTGGAACAATAGACGCCGAGGCCAAGGGTGTAGGCAGCATGGCGAAGCCGGGCGCGGGCGCGCATCCGCAGCGCCGCGGCTTCCACCGTGGCGGCGATGACGAACAGCACGACAATCAGCGACAGCGCATAGAGCGCCGCCATGCCCAGGCTCATGCTTCCTCCCCCCGGCGATCCGGATCAGGAATGCGCAGCATTTGCCCTATTGCAAGGCGCGCGCAACCGACGACGGAAAAGGAAGAGACGTAACACCCGGCGCGGTGCGATTTTTTCGCATCCTCTCCCAAGACCGCGCCGGGCGAACGTCTTTGACGGTGCGCAAACAATATCGCCCTTGTGCGTATTGACCAGCAAAAAAGACAGGTGTGCTGCGTTTCGGGAGCGTTGGTGCGTTGGCGCAACACCGCCATGTCAACCGCCTCACAAGACTGGAAATTTATCACTCAGCGAAGCGAACAATGGTTACAAATGTGACATTCTGAGGATTTATTGCGTAAAATCCCTTCCCGAATCACGCTTTCGTTCACCGATGCAGCACAAGAAACGCCACGCCCGCACCGGATGCGACGAGCGAAGCGAGCAGCGGCGCAGCCGCGCGTAAACCATCGCGACCAGGAGCTATCGCCATCGCCATGACCGCCTTCGCCAGCGTGTTGGCCAGCACCGGCCCGGCCAGCAGCAGCCCCGCGTCATAGTCGTGCAGGGTCCCGGGGGCGAGCCCGGCGAGCGTCAGCACCGCCGCATCGACGTCCATCATGCCAGTCAGCGCCAGCACCGCCGCGATGCCCGCATCGCCATATCGCGCCAGCGACCAGCGCGCGACCAGCGAGAACACCGCGACCATCGCGGCCAGGACCAATGCGGGTCGGAAATCGAGCGGATTGCCAAGCTGCACTTGTGCGCCCGGCCCGCTTGCCTGCCCGCGCCAGGCCGCGACCGCAAAGCCTGCGGCGACCAGCGTTGCGGGTGCCAGCGCCAGCGAAAGGCCCGGAAGAACGCGCGGCACCAACACGAGCGTCAACACCTGCACGCGCACGAACATGATGATCGAAGCGAGCGCAATCCCCGCGACCAGCGCCCCGCGCGATTCGGGCTGGGTGCGCAGTCGGCGCGCGAAATCGGCGGTAACGGCAGTCGACGAAACGATCGCGCCCGTGGCCGCAACGAGCAACAACCCGCGTTTGCTGCCCCAGCGCCGCGCCGCAGCATATCCGGCAAAGGACAGACCTGCGACGATCACCACGACCATCCAGATCTTGTGCGGATTCCACGCATCGAACGGGCCGTAGTCCCGGTCCGGCAGCAGAGGCAGCACAAGCAGCGCGATCAGCAGAAAGCGGGAGGCAGCCTCGATCTCGGTGCCGCTCAGCCCCACCAGCGCGCGATGCAGCGCAGGCCGCGACGCCAGCAACGCGAAGGCCACGGCCGCGCCGCCCAGCGCAAGGCCAGGCCCGGCGCGCACCGCCGCCATGCCCAGCGCGAGCGTGACGATTCCGGCCACCGCCGTCGTCGCCGAACGGGCGGGTGCATGGGCTTCGCTGCGGTAGCCAACGACCAGCAATAGTCCGGCTCCCAGCACCAGCGCCGCAGCGACGCTGTCGGGCAACAGTCCGGCAAGCCCGCCAACCAGCCCGAGCAAACCGAAGGTGCGGACCCCCGCCACGCGCGTTCCTGGCGCGCGGTCGCGCTGGCTCCACCCCCGCTCCACACCGACGACCAGCCCCGCGAACGTCGCGGCGGCAAGCCCCGGCAGCATCTGTTCCTCGATCCCCGTCACACAGCGCGCCTCCTGCGATCGGGCATAAGCGCCTGCCGCAGAACTTGCCACCACCATGGCTGGCCGCTCCGCATTCGCACGGAGGCGCGCTGTGGCGCGACGTTTGCTCCGCGCGTAGATAACCGCCGCATGATTCGTCGCGCCCTGCCATGGCTCATCGCCGCCGCGTTTCTGGCTCCGGCCAGCGCGACCGCGCGCCCCGTGGAATGGGGCGCCAGCTACACCGCCGACGCGCTAGGCGTGGTCGATGGCGGGGTAGATCGCGACGCCGCGCTGATGGCCCGCGCGGACCTGTGGGCAGACGTCGACGGCGCCGCGCTCGATGTCCCGAGCCTGACCATCCATGTCGATGTCATGGCAACCCACGGACCCGACTTTTCGGGCAAGGCGGTCGGCGATTTCCAGACCGTCAGTAACGTCCAGGCCGAAACCCGCCCCCATGTCTACGAAGCTTGGGCGCAATGGCGCGCCTCACCCGCCTTTGCCTTCAAGGCAGGGCAGATCGACCTCAACAGCGAATTCGACGTGCAGGAAATCGGCAGCCTGTTCCTCAACAGCGCCCACGGCATCGGCCCCGACTTCTCGCAGAGCGGGCTCAACGGCCCGTCGATATTTCCGATGACGGCCAGCGCGGTGGTCGCGCTGATCGGGCGCGAAAAGGGTGTGCAGGCGCGCTTCGGCGTGTTCGATGCAGTGGCGGGCGCACACCACGATCCGCGCCTTCCCGCCGTACGTCTGCCGGGAACGACCGGCGCGCTGCTTGTCGGCGAAGTGGAAGTGCCGGTGGGCTCTGGCCAGTTCCAGCTCGGCGCATGGACCTATACGACGCGCTTCGATGCGATTGTTCCGGGCAAGCCGCGCGTGCGTTCGCAAGGCGCCTATGCGCTGGTCGAAGGGCCGTTGCGCGGCGCGCTCTCGGGCTGGGCGCGCGTGGGACTGGCCGATGCACGCGCCAATCCCGTGGCGGCCTCGCTCAGCGGCGGGCTGGCGCTCGATGTCAAGGATGTGCGTTTCGGCCTCGCCATTGCGCAGGTGCGCGCAGGAGGCCCGCTGCGGCGCACGCTGTTTCCGCTAGAACGCACCCGCCATGCCGAAACCGCCATCGAACTGACAATGGCCCACAATCTTGCCGGCTGGATCAGCGTCCAGCCCGATCTCCAGTATATCGTCCATCCCGGTTGGGACCCGGGCCTGCACAACGCGCTGGTCATGGGCCTGCGCGTGGCGCTGGTCTGGCCTACCGCGGGTTGACCACCTCTTTCCCCAGGTTGAAAATCCCAAAACGCGCTTTGCACTGCGGGGCCGCGGGGTAAGACTGTCGCTCGACAGGCGCGCAGACGCCCGGACAAGAGCGGAAGAGGGACAAGTGGCCAGTAAGGTATTGATCGCCAATCGCGGCGAAATCGCCATCCGGGTGGCGCGCACCGCTGCGGAAATGGGCATCGCCACGGTCATGGTCCATCCCGTAGACGATCGCCACGCAGGGCACGTGCGCGCCGGTAATGCGTCTTGCGAACTGCCGGGTCAGGGCGCGGCAGCCTATCTAGACGAGGCGGCGCTGCTCGCCGTTGCGCAGGCGGAAGGCTGCGATCTGGTCCACCCCGGCTATGGCTTCCTCAGCGAAAGCGCCACCTTCGCGCGCGCCTGTGCGGCGGCGGGTGTAACCTTCGTCGGCCCCGCGCCCGAAACGCTCGACCTGTTCGGCGACAAGGCGGCAGCGCGGGCCCTCGCCGAACGCTGCGGCGTGCCGGTGCTGCCCGGCCTCAGCCGCGCGGTCACGCGCGACGAGGCCGCTGCGTTCCTCGCCGGGCTCGGCTCGGGTGGCGCGGTCATGCTCAAGGCGCTTGCCGGAGGCGGTGGGCGCGGAATGCGCGCGGTGGAAAACGCTGCCGATCTCACCGATGCCTTCGAACGCGCCAGTTCCGAAGCGCGCACGGCCTTCGGCAACGGCGACCTCTATGTCGAAGCCTTCCTCCCGCTCGCCCGCCACGTCGAAGTGCAGGTGGTCGGCGATGGTGCGGGCGCGGTGCTGCACTTGTGGGACCGCGAATGCAGCCTGCAACGCCAGCGCCAGAAGCTGGTGGAGATCGCCCCGGCCATCGGCCTGAATCCTGCAGTACGTGCCGCCATTCTGGAAGCCGCCCTGACGCTGGCCCGCGCGGCCAACTATCGCGGCATCGGCACGTTCGAATTCCTCGCCGACCTCCGCCCGGACGCGCCCCATCCTTTCGTGTTCATCGAAGCGAACCCGCGTATCCAAGTCGAACACACCGTGACCGAGGAAGTGACCGGGATCGACCTCGTGCGCGTGCAACTCGCCTTGGCTATGGGGGCGGCGCTCGAGGACCTCGGCCTTCACGACGCAGCAACGCGTCCGCCGATGGCCGCCGCGGTACAGATGCGCATCAACATGGAAACGCTCGACGAGGGCGGGCAGGCGCGGCCAACGGGCGGCATGATCGCGCGCTATGAAATGCCATCGGGGCGCGGTGTGCGGGTGGATGGGCACGGACAGACGGGCTACGCGCCCAGTCCCCGGTACGACTCGTTGCTCGCCAAGCTGATCGTCAGTGCCCCAGACATCGGCGCGGCCATGGGCAAGGCACGGCGCGCGCTCGACGAATGCCGCATCGAAGGCATCGGCACCAACGTCGCGCTGCTGAAGGCATTGCTGGACCGGCCGGAAGTGGCCCATGGCGATTTCGATACCCGCTTCGTCGAACGCCACGCTGCCGCGCTGGTCGGTGCGAGCCGCGCGTTCGAGAACGCGCACGCCGTCGCTTCGGCCGGTTCGATCGATCCGCTCGCCGTGCTATCCGCTCGCCCCGGCGGCCCTGTTTCCGCCGCACCCGAGGCCCACGTGCCCGACGGCTTTGCCGCCGTGCGCGCGCCGATGGTCGGCACGCTCGTTGCCGTTCCGGTTCAGGCGGGCGACACGGTGCGCAAGGGGCAGACGCTCGCGGTGATCGAGGCGCTCAAGATGGAGCACGCGATCATCGCGCCGGTTGCGGGCACGATCGGCGCCGTGCTGCATGGTGCGGGCGACGTGGTGCAGGAAGACGCGCTGCTCGCCACGCTGGCCCCGGACGACGGGCTTGCCGACGATGCCGACGAGGTGCAGGCGTTCGATCCCGATACGCCGCGCGCCGATATCGAGCGTGTGTGCGCGATGCACGCGCTGGTCTCGGACGCAGGCCGGGCCGATATCGTCGCCAAGCGCCACGCCAAAGGCAAGCGCACCGCGCGCGAGAACATCGCCGACTTGTGCGATCCCGGCACCTTCACCGAATATGGCCCGCTGGTGACGGCAGGCCGCCGCTATGAAGACAGCCCCGCCGACATCGACCGGCGCCTGATCAAGACCCAACTTGAACAGTGCTTTTGGAAAAGGCATTTTTGTTCAATGACATGCACGCACCGGCGCGAGTGTTACCACTACATTTTTGGGTTTGGTTGAGCTTGCAGAGGCTTAGGTTCGCGGCGGCAGT
>NZ_JAILYM010000013.1 GCF_020179425.1 Novosphingobium percolationis
ACAATACCAGCGCACCGCCCACAGGATCACATCACCCTGGAAATGGCGCCACTTGAAATCCGTCATCGTTCCGTCCGTCCAATCTCCGCCAAGCATGCTCAAGCTTCACGATTTTTGCAACAGAGCCCGTTCGACGATCCAGACGGCCACAAGCCCGCCGTAGACCGATACGCCAAAATCCGCATAGGCATTGCGCATGAGGATCCGGTCCTCGCGTCCGCGCCAGCCGTCGTGCGGGATCAGCGACGGGAAGGCTTTGGCGGCCCGCTCGCGCAGATCGTCACGCAGCCATTCGTACTCGAATTCCCAATCGTCTTCGGCTTCGACCTCAAGCACTGTGAAGGCGACGATTGCGCCGCTGGGATAGCTGACCGATCGGCCCATGATATCCTCCCTCAGGCCGCGAGCGCAGCGTTGTCTGACGCGTCGTCGAACTGCGCGAGGGTGACCCTGCCGCCGAGCTTTAGCAGCAGGCTCGCGGCTTCTTCGGCCTTGGCTGCAGCGGTCAGGATGGCGCGGTCGTCATCCTTCAGAAGCTTGAGCCAATGCTCGATATAGCTTGCGTGGTTATCGAGGTGCGTGACCGGCAGCCCCAGCTCGGCGCCCAGCATGGCGCTTGCGAGTTCGGCCAGTTCCTCGGCGGCATAGGCAGCCGTACCGAAACGGTTCTTGAGATCGCGACCCAAGCGGCTCGCATGGCCGGTCCAGTGCGACAGTTCGTGGGCAAGTGTGGCGTAGTAGTGATCGAACCCATTGAACAAGCTGGCCGGCGGCATCGTGACGCGATCCGCGGTCGGTTCATAGTAGGCCTCGCAGCCCTGATGACGCAAATTGACCGGGATGGCAGCAAAGAAGGCGTCGAGGTCGGCTTCGCGCCCTGCGGGCTCAACCAGTTCGAGCGTTGCAGCCGGATGGAAGCGCTCGGGCAGACCTTCGACCTGATCGGCATTGAAGACCGGATAGGCCTTCAGTACCCGGCGGGCTTCGTCGGTCTTTTCGCCAGTGTCGGGAGCTTCGACCTCCTTTGTGTAGCTCTTGTAGAAGATCGCGATGGTCGACTTCTCGCCCTTGCGGACCTGAGCTCCGAGCGATTTTGCCTGATTGTAGGTCATCCAGAATGGCGAGGCGTAGCCGCACATGTCGGCGACCATCCAAAGCCAGAACACGTTCATGCCCCGGTACGGAATCCCACAGGCCCGCAAGGGCCGGGAGACCGGGACGCCGCGCCACGGCTTGATCCATGGCTTCGTGCCAGCTTCCAGACGGGCGATGATTTCCTGGGTGATCAGGGTGGCGGGCGACAAGCCGCCGCTCTGCCCCTTGCGATAGGCCATTATGGTTCTCCTGATTGAGGCATCTGGACGATCGGCGACGGGTTCGCCGGTCAGTGCCACAGGGTCTCAGGCCCCCTCTGCTCTCCTTCCAAAAAGGAAGCGGCCCTCCGGCGTAAGCCGAAGGACCGCTTCTCGAGGTACGAGTGGCCTTGCCTGTCAGGAGGAGGTCAGGCGGCCAGCTCGCTGGGGGTATGAATTTCGCCGTCGACACCAGACTCAGCGTCAGCTGCGTCGAGCTCGGCTTCGCCGGCCTCCAGGGTAGTCGAGGCGAACCGCATGACCTCAGGCACCCAGGCCAGAGCTTTTTCACGGACCTCGACCTCGGTGATGTAGGTGCCGGCGAAGACGCGCTCGGCGCTCATCGCGAGATCACCCTTCTTGACCGAGGCAAAGCGCGAGGAGAGCTCGAGACCGCCGACATCGGTCAGCGCGTCGAGGATCACCTGCTTCGATACTCGGTCGAAGTAGTTAGCCGCTGTCGGGCGCCACCATTGCGCTATGTCGATGCCGATCAGGCTGCCGATATGATCCTGGAATGGCAGCTGACGCTCACCGGCCATGTTGAGGCTCGCCTCGAGCGACCGGGCAACGACAAAGCCAAGCCATGCTGCTCGGCTTTCATCCGGCAGCGCCCGAAACAGATCGAAGCGGGACGTTGCATCCTCTGCAGCGCGCCAGCTCTCGTCGAGACTGGACCTGAGCTCGGCAAGCGCGCTGCTCGCCGGAGCATCCTTGGCTTCGAAGCCGATGATCGGGCCTGCCGGAACAGGCGCGCGCAGCGTGCTCGCAGCCCGCGCCCGCCAGTCGTGGGTATCGGCATCGGCGAGCGTGAAGACCATGAGGTCGAGCGCCAGCCCGGGGTCGGACGCAACGTGCAGTGCCAGAACATCGCGGCGCTGCATCGCGAGTTCGTCGACCAGACGTTTCGACAAGGTGGTCCGGCGCCTGTCCGAACCTTCTTCGCCTGCAACGACTTCGATCCCGTCGTCGGCTTCGACGGGTTCAGACTGACGCTCGCCGTAGAACACCGGCTGGAGAACCGGCGTACCATCGCGGGAGAGCACCAGGATCATCCCCGCCTCGGCCTTGAGGTCAGCCGCGATGACAGGCGGCCGTGCCCGGATTTCCTGGCATTCGCGTTCGATGGCCTCGATGGCCGCCTCGGCCGCTGCCACGGCCTCTTCGGCACTGTCCTCATCCTCGAGGATCGCCGCATGTTCGTCATAGGAGGCATCGAGATCGTCGAGCCGCGTCAATTCGGCTTCGGTCAGCGGCGCCGGTTCGGCGGGAAGCCTGACCAGCCCTTCGACCAGATCGTGGCTGGCATAGGGATCGAGCGTCGGCTTGACCCAGGCAAGACCCTGCTCGGCGGCGAGGGCTTTGGCCTGCTCTTCCATCTTTGCCGTCGCGAGGCTCTCGAGCAGCGCAACATCGACCCAAGATTCGCTGTCGTCGTCATCGAACAGTTCGCGCTCGATCCGGCCGCCGGCAGCGACGTAGGCATCGCGGCCGATAAGCCGTGCTCGTGGATCGCTGCCTCGGACAGTCCCGGAGAGGACCATGCGCCTAACGCTGTCGGGATTGGGCGCATAGTAGGCCGAGGAGACCTGCTCGAAGACGCGGGTCTGGATCTCCTGGTCCGAGGTCGCGCCAAAGGCTTTGGCGATGTCGAGAGTGATCTGGCCTGAGGCAAGGGCCTCGAACACGACCGGCGCAAGCGTTGCAAGGCGCAGACGGCCCTCGACAAAGCGGACCGTCAGACCGAAGCGGCGGGCAACATCTTCAACCGTCGCACCTCCTACCACCACCGCGGCAAAGGCCTGGGCCTCATCGGCTGGGTTCATGGCCAGACGGTGGAAGTTCTCTGCGAGGCTGGTTTCGATCGCGGCCTCAGCGCTGTCTTCGAGCACGAGGCAGGTGACTTCGTGATCGCGGGAAAGGATCTTTTCGTCGGCGAGCGCGAGCATCGCGCGGCGGCGACGCTCCCCAGCTTCGACCTCGAACTTGCCCTTGGCGGCGGGCCTGACGATGAGGTTCTGCAGCAGGCCGCAGGCTGCGATGCTGGCCTTGAGCTCGGTTTCGGCAGCTGGATCGCCGTGACGGCGGACATTGCGGGGAGACTGGACGAGCTTGTTCAGCGGGATCGACTTGATCATGGGACACACTCCTGATTGTGAGCCCGGTGCATCGACCATCGACGCCCAAATGGCTCAATCAGGGCAAAGCCCGCTCCACTCTTGTGCTTTCGCAGCAAATCTTCCGATAGCCACGGGCAATGACGAATGGCTATGGTTGCGGGCGATCCGGTTGGGCTCCTTTTAGGCTAGGGTCTCGCATTCCTCGTGCTGAGTTTACAGTGATGCATGGCTTCCGGTTGCATCCGCTGAATTCGTCTAAAGCCTTCTCAGTGACTTACTAATCTGAGGATCGCATGATAGCAGCATAACTGGGGTTCAATTGAAAAAGCTGGAATTCATGGGGGGATCCTTTGGCTCGCGGACCTAAAATCGGATCTTCGGACATTGCTCGGATTATTGAGCAAGCCGATATTGCAAGTGTCGCCGTGCGGCTTGGACTGCAGGTGGACAGCAGGTCCCGGCAACCGCGCCGTGCCATTTGCCCGTTCCATGATGACAAGGATCCGTCGTTAAACCTCTATCGCGGTGGCGTAGGGCGAGCTGAGCGCGACCATTATCATTGTTTCGTCTGCGGCGCTCATGGCGACGTCGTCTCCCTCATTCAGAATTATGAGAAGGTCTCGTTTTGGGAGGCGGTTCAGCGCCTCGCTTCGATTGAGGGTGTCGAGATAAGTTCTGTGCGCCAACCGGTCGTCAATCGTACGACTGGAGCGGCCCTTCTCGCGCGAAGCCTCGATGATATGCCGGCGACGGACCCAAAGTTCATCGCCTTTTGCGAGGAGCGAGGGTTCGATGTGGACTTTCTTCGCAGAAGAGGCGCGGCAAAATCAAGTCTCGACGATCTGATAAAACGCGCGAGAGTCGACCGCACGATCGAGGAGCAGCTCGTCGAGGCAGGCGTGCTTCGACGCGACGATGCCGGTGACCAGGTCGCCGATCTCTACGGACCAAAGTTGCGCGGCTTCTTTAGCGGCAGTCGCATCGTGTTTCCGATCGACGGGCCGCAGGGCGAGATTGTCGGTTTCGCTGCGCGCGCGCTTGACGATCAAAAACCAAAATATCTCTATTCATACGACTTTCCTCGCAGGAAATCGCTTTATGGCGAAGGACGCCTGCTCAAGGCACTTCAGGACATGCGTCTTACTGGCCGGCGTGAAGTCATTAGTATATATCTTGTGGAGGGAATTTTTGATGTCCTCCGTCTCGAACAGATGGGTCTTCATGCGTTAGGCGTTCTCGGCGCGCAGATAACGCCGGGCCAGATCGAACGCATCATCCGAATTCAGGAATTAGTTGCCGAATTTGATGGCGAGCTCCGCTTTTACATCTTTTTCGATTGGGATGATGCCGGCAAGCGCGGTGCGTACGATGCCGTGCTGCATCTCCTCAAGTTATTGGAACATGGTCATCCATTCGATCTGACAGTCATCTCCACACCGGCGGGAACCGTGGCTAAGGTTGATCCCGACACTTACTTGCGCGGTAAATCCTCTGAAACGGCGCGGGATCTGCTAGCGGCAGCGGGCGCTGGGCCACTTGAATTTCTTGCAGCTTATCGATTGGGGACAGAGCCCTCCAAGCTAGATTGGTCGTCGGTCAACCGCCTCCGGCTCGCATCGATTGCCCGAAGCGTCGCATATTCGCTGCGCGACCTGGACTGGGCGCGGATCATCGCCACATTACCAATCGCAGATCAACATTCTGGCCTGGCTCAGTTCGCGGCGTTGGTAAGCAGCTATGGGGGCCGGCAGGCTGCGTCGTCGCAGGCGCCGCAGCTTCTTGAGCAGTTTCGCGATCCTGCAGACGATCGCTCAGACCTTCTCACCGCACTGACACTCGGACGCTCGTCGACTTCGCGCCGAGAGTATCCCCTTGATGACGAAGCTTGGGAACGACTTGCGATCGCTGCGTCCCCTCTTTTTCACATCCATCGGGCGAGGCTGGCAGCGGCGGACGGGCCTTCGAGCCCGCTCCTGACGCGGCATTTGCCCAAAGGAGACGGTAAATACAGGCTCAAGGCCGGACCCGTTGCGCACGACGCAATTCTTCAGCAATATGCGCTAATCGAATTGCTGCGGGACCGCGACGATTGTCCAAGGTTTGCGGACAGCATCCCGGCCATACGATATGCGCGCGATTGTGTACTCGATGGGGGCATCTACAAGACCGGCAATGGGCGCCGACAACCCGCGTTGAGCTTTGCCTACCAGATCGACATGGCGATCGTAAACGGACTTACGCCGCCAAGGCGTGAGGGTATCTTTCGACCCTATTTCGAATGTTGGCGCTCGTTCATCGATTTTCTCGATGGTCGTATCAGGCGTTTTCGTCATGACGAGATGCAAATCCTGCGCCTCGACATTACTGGCTTTTACGATCACATTCGATCCGACATATTCAGCGATGCTCTCGCACAACCGCTCGAACGCGCACTCCACTGCCTGAATTTTGCAGATGGCGATATTGGTTCGTTCGCGCCCTTGCTCGCTCCTTCCGAACGTGCGGATGCGGTGGGGCGATCCGAAGTTTTCACCCGGTTCTTGCTCCAGCACAGCTTCGGACTTCGCTATTTCAACCCAGTTTCCGGCGAGGAAGCTATACAGGAGGCAAAGCGGGGCATTCCGCAGGGGCCTGACCTTTCCGCCTACCTCGCAAATATCGCTCTTTTCGACCTCGACGACATGATGGGCGCCGAGATTGCCAGGCTTAATGAGGCTGACACCGAACAAGGCGAGACAGAGGACCAAGACCGATGCTCGGCCGCCTACGCCCGCTACGTCGATGACGTTGTCATAATCTGCCGGGATTTCGAGACTGCCGCTCAACTTCGTCGCAAAGTTGAATCTCTGATTGCGCTCAAGGGTTTGTCGCTCAATCGCAAGAATGTGACGC
Organism: Novosphingobium percolationis; assembly: GCF_020179425.1. Classification (GTDB taxonomy): domain Bacteria; phylum Pseudomonadota; class Alphaproteobacteria; order Sphingomonadales; family Sphingomonadaceae; genus Novosphingobium; species Novosphingobium percolationis. The sequence continues at coordinate 6,365 of NZ_JAILYM010000013.1, forward strand.
CCCCACCGATGACGCGGGCGCAGGCGCGCGGCTGGATCACCGACAATCGTGCAGGTTTCGGTTTTTCCGGACCGCTTGCCGATTTGCCGACGACCGAGGCTATGGACCCGCTTGCCGACGCAGGCGAAATCGATCGGCGCACGGCGCTCGGTCTTCTGTTTGATCCGGATCTCGACAATCCGGGAAATGCCGAGATTGGGGTCGCCAAGATCAGCATCGCACTTACTGCGGCAGACATCCGGTTTAACGACCGCGCCAATGCATATCGACGCCTATGGTGCTTCGCGTCTGACAGACTGACTGACACCTCGGGCGAAAGTCTGGCTGCGTCCTTTGCAGAGCTACTCGCCAGGGCCGAACCCCGCGCATTGCTACTTGCAACCGAAACTGACCGGCTCGACATCGCTTTGGCGGCAATGGAGGGCCTAGACAGGGCGTTGCGTTTCGCGGTTCCTCCGGGCACATTCGGTGAAGAACTGTGTGAACGCATTGCGCGCAACCTGCAGACCTTATCTGCCTCGGTACTTGACGATCCGTTTACACCGCTCGAAGCACTGCTGCTTGGCAGCAACGATGGCCGGCTGCTTTCACGTTTCGACACGCGCTGCCAGATCGGAATTATCGCCTGTCTCGCCGCCGAGCAGCTGGGACCGCGCGAACGCACGTTCCAGTTCACGCACCTGCACAAGTTTCTTCTGCCGAATATAGGTGGCGGTCAGGCCCTACCGGAGGGCTTGCTACATTCACTTCTTAAGCACGACGCCGCGTTCGAACGCCAGTTGCCGACCCTCGTCGTCGCCAGCGGGCAATCATCGGATGCAGCCTTCTCCCGTCTTAATCAGACACTGGTCGAACTCCAGCGCGCAGCAGCCCATGGTGAGGATGAAGGTCCAGGCACATTTACGCGATCCGAGCTGCGTGACCCCAACGAAGTCGTCAACGCTACACAATCGATCCTAAGCATCTGGGCTCCGGGGAATGATATCGATGGAGGTACAGAGCCTCCGACCGAAATCGAACTTGATGCAGCAGCGACGTTGGTCAACGTCACGTACGCCGTGTTTGGCGTTATCGCATCGCGTCGACCACGGTTGACACGGTTGATTGCTGGCGCGCCGGGCGCGATGCCATTGCCCTCGCCACCGGGCCTTAAGTCCTCCGGAATTCTGTTGTGGTGTCCTAATGGTCGCTTACTGCTCGCGTCGCCCGACGCAGCAGAAGCCCCGCCGGTTGGCGTGACTTGGACGGATTTGAATGAGCAGACTGTGCCTGGCGTCGCCTTGCGAGAAGCGACACTCCCCGCAGGCTGCAGACTGTTAGTCGAGAATGACCGGAGATGGTCGCCGGCAGAAATCGCAAATCTCTACCGCGCGGGGTTCACCCTGTTCGCGCAACAACTCAATCTCGATGCCGAACGTGTGCCAGTCCCGACAGCGTTCTCATTCTTCGCTAACATCGCTGATGACGTTATCGACTTTTCGAGCGTGCAGCTAATTTCATGGCCGGCGCCTCGGTCAAGCGTCGACGGCCACGCGTTCGTCCGTGTCGGGCCCTCGCTGGAGGCGCGCGGCGTTTACTCGGATGGAGCGGACTTGTGGCGCTATGGCTGGGCCGTGCGGGACGCCTGTAACCGCGCCGAGCCATCCCATGACGATGACGCCGGGATGGATGCCCAGGCCGCAACTGCGCTGGATGAGGATTTCCATCGGCGAGAAGCTATCGTCGCGCGCGTGCTTCCCCGGCTTTCTGGGGCCGATCGGTGGGGGCCGGGCGAGGGTGCGCCAGATAATCCGATCCCTACGCGCATCCGCCGCGCCCTGGCGTTGCTCGAGAGTTTCGATCGTGCCGGCACCGCTGCCGAAGCGGCGTCCTGCTTGGTCGCAGCCGTCTCTGAAGGAATGTTCATGAGCGAGCGCATAAATGCGCTCGACGACCTTACTTCGAACGGTAATGCAGCCGAGCTTCTTGCTCGAGCGACCAGAAGGGTGAGCCGCGCGCTTCCTGAAGCTGCTAAGCACTGGGACATTACTACCCCGCACTCGCTGCCGCACCGACGAAGCGCCGCGGCTTGGCAGACACTGTCAGTGGCAATCGGGAATGCGGGCACAAACATCCCTGGCGACGCCGCGGACTCGCTAAATGCGCTGGAAGCAGGTGCCGAAACACTCGCTGCAATCGCGGATCTGCGGGCGCTAGCATTTGAAATCGCGGCCGGCTTGCCCGAGGACTCGCTTAACCTTCTCGCCGATGCCGAGTTTGATCTTGCTTGGGTATCGGACATCGTGGGCCTTGATCTAATCATGATCAATGAGGGGTCGGCAACCACCGACCCCAGTCTCGCCATTCAGGTTACCAGGGTCGTGCGCGCGTTCTGCCAAGTGGTTCTAGGCCAACGCGGGGGGCTCAATTTCGTACGCGACCAGATCACGCCGTCCGGCTGGGTCGTGCTGGTCGCTATACTCATCCAAGTCGTGCCCGTACGCCAGCTAGGCAATTTTACCCGCCCGACCCTATGGCAGATACATTCTGGACCTGCCGGTGCTGAAGCTGCGCTCCAAGGCCTCCTGCGGTATTTTGCTAGCAGCTCGGAAGCGACCGCGAACGCCCCCAATTGGCCGTGGGACGTGTTCGAGCAACTTCTTCTGCAACGTCCCTCCGATCTGCCATCGCTTCTGCGGCAAGTCACCGACTCGACGGCAATCAGCGTTAGCGATGAAATATCTTGGTCGAATCCCCGAACTGGCGACAGCCAAGCCGACCGTCCGATCATGCGCCTGGCCGACGGCAGTTCCGTCAGCCTTGCCGAGTGGCAGATTGATGTGTCTTATGTGCGAGGCGAACGTGGCGCTTCGATGGAGGCCTATCCGGTCGGCAGCCGGATGCGCTTCCCGTATTCGATCTCGCGCCGCGGCGATCAAATCCTTGGCCTGCATCTCGTTTCGCGCAAGCTTGGCGAGGCCGCATTCGGAGGATCACTCCAGACTGAGTCATCTCCTGCGGAGCGCCGGTCGGTGCCGGAAGTCATGCCTGTTCCGGTAATCGTTGAAGGCACTTTAGAGGATCCCTCTACCGGCCAGGACCCCGCGACCTCGCTAGAAAATACCATAGTTCCATCCGCGCAGTCCGATCTGATTACGCTGGATGAGGCATTGGCGCTTATCGACAGAAAGCGCGTCCGATCCTGGAGCGATCGTTCCGTTGCCAAGAATTTCGGCACGCATCGAGTTGCGCTGGTCCAATGGGATGTTGCCGACAGCTATTACAGCCCGGGACACAAGGGTGGGGTTTACGAAGGTTTGGTCTCTCCCTCCGGTGACAAGCCAGCTGACCCTGCAACCGTTAAGAATGGCGGCGTATTTCTTTCGACGTCTGAACACCGTCGCCGCGCGCTGATCCGGGAAGTTCTGAAGGCCTGCGCGGAGTTCAAGGTCGATGGCCTCGTATTCCCGGAATACAGTCTCCGACCGGAAACGATCAACTGGCTTGCGCGTCAGCTTAAGACGCAACCACGGCAAATTACCGTTTGGTGCGGCACCTTCAGAGTTCCCAATGCGACACAACTCGACCTGGATTTCAGTGATAACGCGACGGCCCCCTATAGGTCGTCCATCGACGGACCGTTACCACCGGGGATCAACCGTTGGGAGGCGCATACAGCCGTTTTGACCTGTCTGCAGGCGAAGGTCGATGACCGCGCGATCGTGAAAGTGGAGCATTATGCGCGGCAGAAGCGCTACCCATCCGCTGCGGCCGGCGAATTGATCAGGCCGCCATTCGACCAGCCATGGCACCCGTTGCTGGTCGACGAAAGGGATCCGTTCAAGCTGGGGACGTTCTCATTGGAACTCGTCTGCTCGGAGATGTTTCCGCATGCCAGCAGCGCGAACTTCGTCGGCATCATTGAGGAAAACAACGAACTCGCTGACCGATACGGCCTAGGCAAGGGCGGCGAGACAATGTTCAACCATGTCAGCAATGACATTTACGAGTTCGCTCGATGGACGGCGTTTCGCAACGCAGCCAAGGTCGCCGGTGACACTAGCCGCGCGCTTCTTAGAGGCGAAGCGCTCCAGCGGACGCTGATTGTCCTTCCCGCCATGACGACCCGATCGGCCGATTATCATATCTTCGGGCAAAACCAGTATCTGGCTGCTGGACTGGTCACTGCATTTTGCAATGCCGTCGTACCGCATGCGAGTTGCGGTCAGAGCGGCTTCATTGGCCTCGACGGGTGGAAGCGGACCGAAGGGATCAAGACGCCCTACGGATCCAAGGCTCCGGGCATCTTCCAGCTTGGCGATTCACACAGCGGCCCCTTAGGCGACACCGAAGCGGCTATGGTCATTGCCGACCTAGACTTGCTAAGAACCACGGATCAGCGCCCCCGACCGCATTATCAGCATCGGTCTTTGCGGCTTGTCGCGCATCTTCCAATCTTTTTCGCGACGGAAAAGGGGGGGCATGCCGGCGTCGGCGCATATCCAAACAAGCAGCGTCAGCCCCGGTCACGGACGATCGATGGGAAAGCATTCACCTTTGCGGAGGCACGCAGCAAGCTCGCCAAGGCGCTAGAACTCGAATCCGTCTGGCGGGCGAAACTGAATGTCGCTTCCCGCGATGAGGAACCGTCACCGGAATATCAGGCCGCCATCGCCGAAACGCTAGCGGCGCTTCGCGTGCTTGAGGAGTTTGCGGACGATCCTGCCTGGCTCCGTAAACGGACCGATTCCTTCAGATCCGAACGCTATGAAATGCCGCCAATGACACCATTGCCGGCTCTCGTCGATTGGCTGTACGTCGATGATCGATGGCTGCCGGGAACGAACAGTGTGGCTCCGGTCGAAGGGGAAGACCCGCTGAAAAGCGACAAGCCATTGCTTGGCGTCCCTCGCTCGATGCAGGACGAACCACCGCGGGGCATCGGCTGACGTGGAGCGACAGATGACTAACACCGACTCTGACCGCTGCCTTGAAGACCTGGCACGCCGACTTGAGGCGTCGGGAGATTTTCGGGTCCTCCGACGACTGAAGCTCAGTGAACGCATCGAGCCGAGCGACGGTGTCCAGACTCGAACGGGCATGTTTCTAGATGTTGAGAGTACCGGCCTAGATGTTCGCGTCAGCGAGATAATCGAAATCTCCGTCACGCCGTTCGAATACGGCCTTGACGAGCGAATCGTTTCGGTTGGACAGCCGTTGCACCAGTTCAATGAGCCAGCGGACCCGATTCCCGCCGAGATAACCGCAATCACTGGCCTGACAGACGAGCTTGTAGCTGGTCACCGGCTGGATATCCCCGCAATCGAAGCATTTGTGGAGCAAGCGAACATCATAATCGCCCACAATGCCGCGTTCGACCGACCGCTCGTCGAACGGATCTCCCCCATATTTTCCGCCAAACCGTGGGCCTGCACGATGTGCGATGTTCCCTGGAAGGAAGAGGGCGTCGAAGGGCGACGATTGTCGGAGCTCTTGTCGGGCTTTAAGTATTTTTTCGACGCGCACCGCGCGGTCGATGATTGCGAGGCCGGTATTGCGCTTTTGACGATGACGCTTCCAAAGAGTGGCGAGCGGGTGCTCAGCAGCGTCTTGAGGACTGCGCGCCAGCCAACTTGGCGAATATTCGCGGATGCCGCGCCATTCGAGATGAAGGACGTTTTGAAGCATCGCGGTTACAAATGGAATGCAGACCGAGCGCTTGGCCCGAGGGCGTGGTGGAAGGAGGTTCCCTCCGATCTGGTCGACGCCGAGGTAGATTTCCTACAATCGGAGATCTTCCGGTCGCCGGTGCGTCTTCCGATGTTTGAGATAACTGCCTTTCAGCGCTATTCTATGCGTGCGATTTAGAGCCCCACGTTGGCATTCAGCGAACGCTATCGAAGAACACTTTTTTCCGAAGCAAGGGCTTTATATCTGGGGTGGCCGTTGGTGGCGAAAGCTGTTGTTTGATGCTTGGATTCCAAACCGCTGCAAAGTCCCAGCGGGGGTCGCTCAATCCCGACCGTTGATCAATGCATGTCGCGTTAATGGACGTGCTGAACACATAACATTATCCATTTGACGCGATGCTCCACCTCCACTGCACCAAGAAGCTGCTTGATCGGATCAAACCCGAGATCGCTGAGCCCAGACAGAGCGACACCGCACTGGGCAATTGGTATGCCACCGTCCTGTTCTGGAAGCCGCAGGTGGCGTTGCTGGTTTCTGAGCGCACGCTGCTTCCCGTGCTTATGCCGCTGGCCCCGGCGGCCACGCTTGCTCGAAGATTCCCCGCACAATTGGCTCTGGTTCTGAAGGAGCACCGCGCCCCAAGCGAATTCATTGCCCAGGAGGTCTGGCGGATGGACAAGGTCCAGTACGCAAAGACTGCAAACCGGAGCGTTCTGGGCATCCTCAATGAGTTCGTCAAACAGGCCGAATTCTGGCTGGCCGCTTATGCCTATGAAAAGGGTGATGACGACGACCTTTTGGCGATTTCCGCCAAGCTAGCGGAGACACCGTGTAGCCCGCTGTACAAGGGCCCAGTTTCGCCGGACAAAGCCCTGCATGAGATCGTGAAGGCTCGTGCGCAGACTTGAGTCCGCTGGCCGGAGCTTTTCTCGGACATCCTATAGCCCAACTCATGCGATCAGTCAGGATCGGGGGGCAAATCGACGATGCGGAAAACAGCCCCTGATCCGGCATCACGGACAAGGTCAACGCGCTGGCCATCCCAATGATAGTCGAGGTGCCGTCCCTGTGAGGGGTTTGACGCGCAGTCAGGGTAGAAGAGCGCGACGCATTCCCCACCGGGGTGCCGGATGCTCGGGTAGGCAATGCCGTCCGATCCCGCGCCCCTGAGGTGCCGCGCGAGCGCTTGGGATGTGGCGTAGCTGTAAGAATCCAGCGCCGGAAACGGCGCCCCCGCCAGAGCTCGGAGATCATGCAATTCTGCATCGACCGCCATGATGATTTCTCGGAACTGCGAGGTCCAGCCAGGCGCTTGCCTAGTTCGTGCCATGAACCGCGCATGGTGGTGGATCGTCTCGAACAACGCGGTCTCAAACCGGTCGCCGACATAGAGCACGCCATAACTTCCGTCGGTAAATCGGCTTGGCCGGTCAATGCTGACATGGGTGAACGGCGCCATGAGGTAGGAGGCTCCGTTTCCGCCGACGCGTCGGTTGATCGGTACCAGGTCGAGATTGCCAATCGTCGCCACAATGCGTGGATTGGTCTTCTGCTCGGCCGAGATCAGCAGCGGCCAGTCCGCGGGATCGGCGACGTCCTCGAACAGGTCGATCGGCGGAAAGGCGCTGCGGATGATCCTGACAGCGCCCTTCCACTCAACTCTAGAAACGGGGATTTCTGCTGTTTCGCTCACCAGCCACCGCGCTCGGCGTCGAGGTAGCGACGCACCCGCATGATGTCGGTAAGCTCGCCTCCCAGCATCACGTCAAGCGCACTGGCTCCGCCAAACGCTTCATTCGCTGCCTTGATCCAAGTGTACCCGCGGGTCGCCTCCGAGAAGATGATGCGAAGCGCCTTGTGGATCCCCATGAGGTTGGAAAGACGCGCGCGCCCATCACGCGAGATGCGCCCCGGGCCTTCTGCCTTCCATCGGCGATAGGAGCGCACTGGCATGTCGAGCAGCGTTGCAGCCTGCTCGTCGGTCAACTCCCATTTGCCGAACAGATTGAGGACTGCCCGGAACATGGCAGCTGCCTCGTCCTGCGTAATCGGATCGGGACGGAAGGCGGTAACGGCAGTATCAACGGGTTGCAGAGCCAACATGGCAGTTCTCCATATGGCAGCACTTATTCAATATAATGCCATTTGGCAAGTAACTATACCGATGATGCCAGTCTGGCAATCACGCTCGCCGCGCCCTCGATCGGCACGAAGAGCCGGGTCTGATAGCGGATGATCTCGGTAAAGCAGCCTTGGGCCTTGTACCAGTCGAGCCGAGCAGCACTCCATCCCGTAAGCTCGATTCGCTGTGAGCCGTTGACCAGGCTGCGCTTGACCATGAACTGCTCGCGTCCCGCAAATTCCACAGCCCGGCCAGTAGCAAGAACGGTCTGCACGATTTCATCGGAGGACAGCGTCAGCTCGCGTTCCAGACCCAGCGCTCGGCACAGTTCGGGCACGCAGTGGACGGGAACCTCCCGGCCGAGGAGCGAACGGCCATCCGCTGCCGAGATGCGGCTCACCCTCACGAAATCCGAAGGGAGCTTGTCCCAGACCGGAAGCAGGAGGCCCGTCGCAAGATACAAGCGCTCGCGCTTGTGGCTGGTCCGCGCTTCCTCAACCTCGGCTGCCCAGGCCTCGTGGAAAGCGTCGACGGGAATTGCCTCCCAGCTGCTCTCAGCGAGCTGATCCTCGGTGATGTGAGTGCGCTTCAACGGGCGCAGCAGTTCGAAGCGGGAAACGCGGGTGCCGTCATCAGCAAGGATGCTGCGGGCAGGCACGAGCAAGGCAACCCGGCCTGAGCGGGCATTTCGAACCGGCCGTTGCTGCTGCCCGGTGAGGCCGTGAAGCTCCTCGAGCCGCTTCAGCGTCAGCGGCTTCAGGGCTCTGGCGATTTCCAGTTCCAGCAGATGGGTCGTCGCGCCCGATGCCGGATCGGTGCGCAGCAGCGTGTCGGACAGGACCGTGAAGTCCTCGACTGCAATCGTCTCGAGGCCGAGATCGAGCGTGCCGGCCTGCCGGGCGGCATCGATGCGCGCTTCGACCAGCCCCATGAACTCGTCGAAGATCGCGTTCTGCAGGGCGATGGGAAGCGCAAGAATGCGGTTGAGCCACCGCTGGATCGACGGCAGGTCATCGACCATCGAACCATCAGACGCTTCGATCCGGAGACCTGTCAGCTCCTGAAAGCGCCCGAGACTGACGGCTTCGAGCTTGCCGGTGAACAACAGGCCGAACCAGCGATGGAGCGCCTCCTTGGCGTAGATACTTTCGAGATTGTCGGCAGGATCGAAGAGGTTCTGGCCACCGGTCTGGCGCTGTCCGCGCGTCAGAGCGCCGAGGCTGTCCAAGCGTCGCGCAATCGTCGAGATGAAGCGGCGCTCGCCGCGCACATCGGTGGTCACGGGCCTGAACAGCGGGGCCGATGCCTGATTGGTGCGATTGGTCCGGCCAAGCCCCTGGATTGCGGCGTCAGCCCGCCAGCCCGGCTCGAGCAGGAAGTGGACGCGGCGGGCCTGGTTCTTCGCGGCGAGATCGGCATGGTAGCTGCGCCCGGTTCCCCCGGCATCGGAGAACACCAGGATATGCTTGGCACCGTCCATGAATGCCTGGGTTTCAGCGACATTGGCGCGCGGCGAGCGGGATTGGAGTTTCTGGCGACCATCGCGGCCGACGATGAGCCGGCGCGTCCGGCCGGTCACTTCCGCAACCTGTTCGACGCCGAAGCGTTCGATGATGGCATCAAGCGCAGTGGCGATCTGCGGCAAGGCGCAGAGCTGCTCGATCATCCGGTCGCGCGCGGCGAGTGCTGATCGGCACAGCACGGGCGCGCCGAACTCGTCGCTCATCGGCTCGGAGCGAGGATTGCCATTTTCGTCGGTAAACACGGCCATCAGGCGAACGGGAAAGCTCTTGGTGAGATAGTCGATCACGTATTCCCGCGGGGAGAGGTCGATCTCGAGAGCTTCGCGTTCCTCGTCAGACAGGTCGGCAAGTCGCCGGTCGAGCATGGCTTCTGCCGTCGACACCAGCTGGACGACAACAGCCTGACCATCGGCAATCGCCGTATCGATCGCGGGCAGCAGGCTAGGGAGCTTCATCGACAGAAGCAGCTGCGCGAAGAAGCGCTGTTCTGTCCTGCTGGGGTGTGTATTATTTGAAGTAATAGATTGATTAAGCATTGAGATTCCTCGCTTGAGGTAAGAGGGCGCATCATTGGGCTGCGCGCAGCTCAGAGTGG
>NZ_JAILYM010000014.1 GCF_020179425.1 Novosphingobium percolationis
CCGTCCTATGTGGCGACCAGCAATTCAGCGCCTCAAAGGCGGCGTCCCTGCCGGTGAACACGCCTCTAGATACCACCCTCGATTCGGTCAACACTCAAATTGCAGAAAAATGGCAGGCATCCCAAAACTGTCATTCGCGGGCCTTTCCCAGCCCCACCTTCAGGCGGTTGGACGATTTGCGAGGATCGGCGTCAGCGAAAGCGATACCCGCTTGCCTTCGCGACGCCGCGATGCCGTGCCGATTCCGGCAGCAGGGGCAACCTGGGCTATGGTATACCAGCTGCAAAATCAGGGGCCAATCCGGCCTGGCACGCGTTCACGTTCCACCCAACAGCGCAGGCGCAGACCAATCGGACTGACATGCCTGCGGGTCCACTTCATGTCCGAGCCAACGAAGGATGTTCGATGACATTGCAACGGCTTCGAAATGCGCTGCTTGCCGGGATGGCTGCAGCACTGAGTGCGTGCGCGGCGCTATCCTCCATGCAGGTGGGCAACCGCAACGTGCCGCAGCCTGCCAAGACGGTCGAAATGGATCGCTATCTCGGTCGCTGGTACGAACTCTATCGTTACGATGCGCCGTTCCAGAAAAACTGCGAGGCTGTCTCTGCCGATTATTCCCGCAATGCCGACGGGTCGATCCGCGTTTTCAACAGCTGCCACAAGGGTTCGACGGACGGGCCGGTCAAGACCGCCACCGGAAGGGCAAAGATCGTCGACGCCACGTCCGGGGCGAAGCTGAAGGTATCGTTCTTCGGGCCGTTCTATGGCGACTACTGGGTGCTCGACCATGACGACAATTACCAGTGGTCCATCGTCGGCGAACCTTCCGGGCGCTACCTTTGGGTGCTCGCGCGCGAGGCCGATCCTTCCGACAGCACCAAGGCCATGCTCCGGCGCCGGGTCGAGGAACTCGGCTATGACTGGGCACTCGTCCGCGTCACGAAGCATCAGTCCCGACGCTAGAGCGCATTGGCATGTAAAGACGGCGTTTGAATGCTGCCACGACATTGCGGAAACCGGCCGGTATGCGCAGGCTTACCGTAGAGCGTGCACCCCGCAAGGAACGTGCTCGCACCGGACGCCCCATTGCGCCAGCCAGATGCCTAGAGCGCACGCCGCCAGGAGCGGCACCACGACGCGCGGGCGATCATTCCTAGCGTGCAGCCTGACAGCTGATCCAAGCGGCCTGATGATATTCCGTGGGTTGCACCTTGAAGAAGGTGGTGCCGCTTAGGTGACTCGAACACCTGACCCCATCATTACGAAAGCAAGTATAGACATTTGTATTTTCGATATTTTCTAACGAAATGGGTGATGCCATCACCCCAAATTCGTGCACAACCTAGGCCAGACCCAAGTTGTCCTGAACCCCGGTTACCACAGGTGCAAGGTAAAGCCACCTTCCGAAACGGGATTCCGAAAACCGTCCCAAGCTAGACCCGGGTCCGCTTTCGCGACGACCGGAGCGATGCGGCTGGAGCCCCGGGGTCAGCCTGTGGCAGGTCATTCCCCGGAGCACACATTTGATGGGTAGGTCAGTACCTCCCGCCATGAGGGTTCTTTGGATTCAGGGTCGGACGTTCCCTCCTGATGAGTTCACGGCCGATATCCCTGATCTCGCGTGGTGAGTGGTCCAGGAAGGCGATTTGAAGTTCCAACTGATCCTTCAGACGGGAAATCTGCTGGGCGGCATAGTGGTCCGGATCATCACCGCGCCGATAGGCGTAGATGCGATTGGCGAAACCGGGCCAAGGGGAGGCCACGTAACCAATGAACACGACGCTGCCATCCAACAGGAAGCGGAAAAGCCCGGCACCTGGAATGATAAGCCTTGCGGTCTGCCAATGGATGACAGGGGACCAGTCCAATTCAGGAATTATAATCTTCATAAAAACTCCAAAAAATAAGGGTGAATGTGAGAGATAAGCCCCCTCTCAATCCGCGCAGGGACCGAGAGGGGGTAAGGTTCAGAGAGCCATGGTGGCGGCACCGGCTTCGACAGCAGCAGCCAGCGTGCGGTCGCTAACGAACGCGTATCTGGCCGTGCTCTCGGGACGCAGATGCCCAGCGACCTTTCCGGCAACGTAAAGGTCCACACCGTTGTTGATCATCGCGCCAATGCTGGCGTGACGAAGGTCATGGACGTGCAAGCCGGGAAGGCCAGCAGCCTTGCAGGCCGTTGCCCAAGCACGCTTGAAGTTATCGAGCGGCTGGCGGGTTTTCGGCGAGGGCAAGAGCCACGGGCAATCATCGTAACGCGGCAAGCTGTTGATCACGGCCATTGCAGCCTTGCTCAACGGGACACGCCGCGATCTGCCATTCTTGGTCATGGGGATGAGCCATTCCGAACGCTCGAAATCGATGTGCTCGATCCGGGCATTCAAAAGTTCTCCACGCCTCGCAGCTGTGGCGAGTAGCAACTGCACAATAGGTTTCAGCAAAGGGTTCGGTGATTTGGCACAGGCCTGAAGCAATCTCTCGACCTCGACGGCCGTGAGCAGGCAAGTGCGCTTGTTGTCATACCGGGGCCGCGCAACAGCGGCGACCGGATTGCGTTCAGCACCGGGAAGGTTCCAGAGCTGAGCGAGACGATAGCTACGGTTCATGACGAGTCGCAACCGATCGACTGACGCAGCCGCAAGCCTTTGACGCAGTTCGGCAAAGTACTTCTCGATCTCCTGCGGGGTGATCTCGTTCAGCCGTTGCTTGCCGAAGCGGGGCTTCAGATAGCGACGATGCGCAAGTTCCACGCAGGCATGCGATCGCAAGGTGCCCTCCGCATGTTCAATGTGGAGGCGGGACAATTCGGCATATTCGATGATGGACCTGTCCCGGGCCTTCACCGCTGCTACATCATGGCCGAGAACATCACGCGATCGAAGCTCTTTGGCCTTTCGCTTGGCATCCTCGAAGGAGATGTCGCCACGCCCCCCGATCTTGACCTGCCCCGCTTTGCCGTTCGGCTTCGTGAGGTAGTAATAGAAGGTCGCGCTGTTTTGACGGACCTCTAGCCCAAGACCGATCTGCTCGGTGTCTCGATACACGACCTTGCGTTGACCGGGCGGACAGACAGCATCACGGCAGAACGCCGAGGTGAGTTTGACTTTAGCCACTGTAATTGTTCCTGAAAGTTGCGCGCACGCGACGAGGACCGATGCCCAAGGACACGGCCAGATCGAATGCACAGTTGATTGGATCAGATGAGATTGCAGCCGGACCTGCCACCCGAGGGGGTGGAGGTGGGAGGGCGCAGCCCTGAAATCATAATGTAGTATAATTTCAGAACAAAACTCCCTCCACCTCCCTCCCCCAAGGATCCAAAGTCCCGGAAAAGCTGGCGCTTCGACGGGGGGCCGAGGGGGAGGCAGGGGGCTGGACGGCTACCAGAGGTTCACAACGGACGATCCTGGAGCAGCCCGCCGGAACGGAATGCGCCACTTCATATTACCGTTGATCCGCCTTGGCTGGCCGAGCAGTTCCCGCAGCACGGCAGCGACTTCCTTGTTCTGGCCATTACGGGGGTATTCGATGCCCAGCTTGGCCAGGACATCGTTCGTGCCCATCACCTCCATGCTGACCGGACCGGATTGCTTCTCGTCGATAAGTTCGATGAGAGCTTCCCGGATCGGGCTGATGGCCTGATGGTCGCGGTTGCTGCTTGCCAGTCGAGTTTCCTCTTCCCGGGTCAGCCACCATTGGGCACCCGCCACGAAGTCGGCATGCAACTGGGCAAAGAGCTGCTGCATATCGACCGTATGGCGGTAATCGACGCCAACCAGCGGCAAGGTCCAGAACCGGCTGTTCCCCGTATCATCCACGAGGAAATTCCGGTCATTGACGGTCGCCACGAACACCGTGCGGCGCGGATATTCCGAAGCCGTTCGGGCGTATGGACGACGCACCTTGTCACTGTCCCGAGTGATGAAACCCTTCAGCCGGGCAATGTCCTTACGGAACGAGCTGTCGAGCTCGCCCACTTCGACGATCAGGTGGCTGATGGCACTCAGGACCGAGTCCTTGTCGTGGGGATCGAGATGGTGATCGAGTTTGACGATCATCTCGCGCACCACGGGATCGGACACGAGGCTGGCTACCCAGGTGCTCTTGCCGAGTCCTTGCTCGCCCTGAAGGGTGAGCACACCACGCGCCTTGAAGTTGCGGGGCATGAAGGCAGCGGCAACGATGCTGAGCAGCCATTTACGGATCAGCACTTCCTTGAGATCGGTCGGGAATTCCTCCTCCGTGGTCAGCGTCTGGTAAAACGCTGGAAGGCGGTCCTCTCCGTCCCAAGGTTTGCTGCCGATCCAGTCGGCGGCCGGGTTGAACATATTCCGGTCGCCTATGGCCAGAACCTGCTCCTCAATGCCGCTGCGTTGCATGTTGTTTGCTTCGGCAAGGCTGACGATGATCGCCATGGCAACGTTGTCCATGTTGTCCGGGGAACCCTCCCACCCGGGCAGATTGATCACCGTCTTCTTCCTGATGACATCGTAATGAACGTCGATGTCGTTGTTCACGAGCAGGAATTCGACATTGAGGATTGTGCAGGGAAGTGTGCCCGATCGCCGTTCCTGATGAGGGAAGTTCCGGGGATCGAGCGGCACATGCGCTTTCCAGCGACCGATAAATTCTGGTGCTGGTGGGGGCGCACGGCCAGATTGGGGAGCAGCGGCCATAGGCAAACCGCCCCCATATTCTGAGGTCATGTGTTCTACTCCACGATGTCAAAGAGCGGGGGATTTGGCGGGTCCGCTCTTGCGGGGAGTCTTGCTGGAGGGACTTGGTCCCTGGGCCACATGGCCGTGCACGATGGCTGATAAGCCGCCATCGCCAGAACTAGTCGGCCACCTGCCCGAAATCAAGTCTGGTCCGGGCACGGGCAAGGTGATGATGTTTACCGGCATCGCCGTGATCAGAAGTCGGCCGCCGCTTGACAGGATCAGGCCGAGCATCCATTTGCGCGATACCCGAGGCGAGCGATCGCATCCAAGTGGCCGGGTTGAGGTTCAGTCCTCCCGTTTCTTGCTCAACGCACCGTTGGAACTTTCCGTAGCCGCGTCACCGCCGCCATGCAGGTGAAGCTATGGGCAGGATGTTTCTCGCGCATCTCATCAGACCGGAGATGCTTGGCGGCTGGTGCCGAGACCTTTCACTCATCCCGGCACTGGCCGTTGTTCCCGAGTGAACAAATGGCAGATAAATTTATGGAAAACGAACGCAGCGATGATTCCGTCGAAATTTCCGATGCACTGAGGGCAAAGCTTAACTACGACCAATGCTTGAACGATGCATACGTCATCTGGGGTGAGACATCCCGGATAAGAAACGAAATTATTCTGGGTGGCAGGAACCAGTTCCTACTCTTGATCTATGCGAAATTTGGACTGACTGACGACAAGCCCGAAGAGATCGCCGACGCCATATCGGACATTCTGGGCGTAGATGTGTTCGAGATGATCATGGAGCTTGTCGACAAGTACGACGGCAAGGATCCTGACCGGCATCTGTGGCACAAAACCGCTTCCGGCACCTATTGCGTCCACTGAGTCAAATTCCGGTGAGGGGTTGCAGAGCTCCTCACCATTCTTTTGTCCGCATGCTCGGTAAGGGCTGCACCAATGAATGCCCCAATCGATGCTGCGGATCAGCCGCAATCTTCGGGCTAGCGCGTGGGACATCATGAGCTTTCCCGAACTTCACTCGCCCCCCGGAATAGCTCCAGTAGGTCGAGCGGTACGGCTGGATCATCAGGCACCAGCATGCACCAGCCGAACCCGTCATCGCTGAGGATGAGCACGGCTTCGAACCAGCCGCCATGATCGCTGAGCACTTCGGCAAGGCTGGTGACCGGCGAAAAGCCAAGGGCGGTTTCGATCGTGTCCAGGGTGTCGCCCGGCTGGACGATCAGCCAGTGCGCCAGCTCGCCAAGGTCGTAACCGTCATACTCGGCTAGCTGTTCGACGCGATCGGTCAGGATCCGCTTCAGGGTGGTGTCGGTCAGGGTGGACAGGACACGCGCCATTTCGGCGGAATTCGTGATGGTCAGCATACATGCTCCAAGAATCAAAAAACCGCCGAAGGCAGAGGCCTTGGCGGTCGGGTGGATGATGGTTTGTGTGGCTTTGGCAGTTCGCCTTCAGCCGCTAAGCCGAAGTCGCGTTATCGGCGGCCGGAGAGGCCCGCCGGGGTAGCCGAGGGGGACAGGGTGGCCCCGGCCGGTTTCGGGCCAGAGCGGCCCACGGTGGGCAAAGGTTGCCCCCTTCCGGCCCCGAGGTCAGGCATCGGCAGGCCAGCCGCCCCGGCACAGGTCAAGCAGGTCGGGCCAGACGCCGGGGGCATCCTGGACAAACAGAATGTAGGCGAACCCATCGTTCGACACGGTATAGACCAGTTCCCACCAGCCTTCGTGCCGTTCGATCCAATCCCAATCGGGTTCCAGGTGGATACCGTCGATGCGTGACACCAAAGGCGAGAAGCCGATGGCGTCGATTATGTCGCCTTCCCCGTCACCGGGTTCGATGACGACGAAATGCGTCAGGTCGCCAAGCTCCAAGGCAAGGGCATCCTGAATGCGGCCTTGAAGCAGCTTGTGCAGGTTCGGTTCGAGCGGCTGGTTCAAGGCAGAAAGCTGGCTGTCCAGGTCAGGCAGATCGATCATAGGTTGATCCTTTCGGGCACAAAAAAAGCCCCGGAGTTCCCTCCGAGGCGTCGGTTGCTTGTTGGTAGTTGTGGCGGACTAGCCGCCGGTCATTCGAACGCTGCGACGACCTTTACGTCCGGAAGCCCGGCAATTCGCAGCGGTATTTCAAAGTAGCTCTGGATGTTGGCTATGGCCTGCCGTTTGGCGGCATTGATCAGCCCCGCCTGTTGGGACTGTGCCACCATCGCCTTGCGGGCAGAGGCATAGTTCGCCTTTCGCAAAGCCTCGACCTGATCGTCGCTGAACGTCAGGACGCCGCCATTGATGGTGGTGGCATATTCCGGCTGGAACGCGATGTCGCCGATCGTGAGTTTCGGCAGACGGACGCGCACCAGCTTGGCCCGATCGTCATAGGTGACGTTGGCCAAGGTGAGCTGCGACAGGTCGAGATAGTAGTTCACCACCGCAGGCACCTGCAGTTTCTGGTGACCTTGGAACAGCCACAGGACACTGCGTCCGGCCTCTACACTGGCCGAGCCCTTGTAGCTGAAGACAAGGAGCCGGTTCTCCTCGCGCAGGCTTTCGACGGTAGCCGACAGGATATGGGTCGTGTCCTTGACGAACAGACCCTTGTATTCGGCTTCCTGATCGACTGGCTGCTTGGGAGCAAGCACGTACCCTGCCCCCAGAGCGGCGATATGGGTGGCCACCACCAGACCGATCGACGGTTTGCCGGTCATGACCCGGCATTCACAGCAGCAAGCACGCGCCCTTGGGGATCGAGGGCGAGTGCACATTTCGGATCGGCATAGATTATCGTCAGCTTGTTTTCGTAGGACACCGGATTTCGCATTGTCGGGACCGGGCTGCCGAACTCGCCTTTGAAAAGGTAAGGGGCTTTGGGAACGAACGCGACGGCCACACGCAGAGTTTGCTTCAGACGGGGGGCTTGTAAGGGAGCCGCCTGAACGTAGAGGACCGGAGCGTCCGGGCGCTTGGCGAACGAAAACAGGGTTGGTGAGGCAAAATAGAAGCCTGTGCTCTGTCGCTCGAATTCCGAAACCTTGACCGCGACGCCCAAGCCATTGCGTGCTGTGTATGTCCGAAGAAGGCGCTCGCTCCGCCCATGAGGTACCCGCACGCCTTCAGGGGTTCCAGCCGGTACGGTAACGTCTCCGGTGATCCGGACATCCACCAGGTCGCTGAATTCGCCAGCTCCAAAGGCACCGACCTGGATAAACATCAGGCTCGTATCGGCATTGTAGCTGATGAAATCCCGATCGACCGGCACTGTTACCACGACCGGGCCAGTGGGTGGAGAAAAGGCGTTTGCGGCGATGCGGGCTTTGTACTGCGCGGTCGTTTCGAACTCGCCCTTGGCCGGAGGAGGAGAAAGCCGCTGCACCAGCGCGGAAAATGGCGTGGGCGTGACGACCTTGCCAATGTAGCCTTTGCACAGTTCGGATTTCTGCGCTTCGGCTGCGTAGAGCGCGTTCAGGTCGTCGGCATGTCGCATAGTCTGCTGGAGCTGTGTCTGCGCGACGGCTGGAACGGCGACGCACAGAGCGGTCAGCATCGTCAGGACGCCAACGCGGCGAACCTTGCTGCGCGGACGCAGCACGGGGAAACATGTCATGGCAAATGCCTTTCGTTGTGTGGGGGAGACGCACAGCATCGCGCCAGACGCACAGGCGCTGACGTTAAATCTCGATGCTGTCATGGAATGCCGCCCCTCTTGCGGGGCGACGATTGGCTATGACCCTTTGCCGCCCCTATGTACCTCTCGGGAGCGACGGCCAAAGCCGGATGTTGGAAACCCGCTGAGACAACGAGCGCATACGCCTTTACCGGCGAACCGGCTGGACATGCGCGCATGCCACCCGGCCTCCAGAATCTGGTGACCGAGTTGTCTCAAGAGGGGTTTCCACGCCCCACCTTCCGGCTTTCACGGAAGGCAGGAACCTTTTGGCGCGATATAGATGTGCCCGCAAGCCCAAAGCTAAACAATGATCACTATTTGTTCCAACCGTAGCCTGTTCATATAAGATGGCTGATTTTGCTCGCGCGGTGGGGATGACGCCCGTTGCCATGGCTCTTCGGGAAACACGGCGCAAACAACACCATCTGCTCATCGGTCAGCTCGGATGCAGCCGATCATTGGGCCCTGAGCGTAACCAGATCGATTATTGACACTCATTACTGTCCTGCACACGCTTTTTAAAGCAAATTGAGCACTAGGACTGGAACTCCGCGCACTCGGAGGCGGGGGAAATTTTGAAAGTTACGGACATGCATAATGGCTAGCAATAACTTTACCGCTGAGCCTTTTTTATTGCCTCTGCGAAGTGGCTACGAAAGTGCAAATGCACATGAATTTGCCGTCGGAGATTTCAACGGGGACGGCTCGCTCGATGTTGCGATATGCTATTTTTTGTATCCCCTCGAAGACCGTAAAGTACCGATCAGGGTTCTCCTAGGCGACGGGCATGGGGGCTTTTCCGACGCAACTTCGACGTTGTTCTCGGGGACAATCCCCGCGACGACGCACGGTCGACAGATCGTCGTTGCGGATTTCAATGGCGATGGGATCGACGATGCCTTCTTCGCAGATCATGGATACGATGCCGATCCATACCCCGGTGCGCGCAATGCGTTGTTCCTTTCGAGCAAGACTGCTCCCGGGAAACTGATCGACGCAACTACCAGTCTTCCCGATGTGGCGGACTACTCTCACAGTGCAACAGCGGGAGACATCGACGGAGATGTCGACATCGACTTATTCGTTGGAAACCAAGGCGATGGAACAGAATACCCATACTTTCTTGTGAATGACGGTAAGGGCAACTTCACCAGAAAGGATGCGGGTGTACCGCTTGGCCTGCATAGCGGCGATCCAGGCATTCCCACCACAATGCTTTTCGACGCCGACAATGATGGTGATGCGGACCTTTTTACTGGCCCTTGGGATCCAGCCCTGCGGAAGGCGACGATCTGGGAGAATGATGGCACTGGCAACTTTTCAAAGGCGCTTTCTACGTTCACGGTTCCGAAAAATGGCTCGATCGAAAACGTGATTGACACCAAGGCCATCGATTACAATGGCGACGGATACCTCGATCTGGTAATAAATACCGTCGTTGACTTCTTCTCGGTCGGATATATTCGATTTTACACGAACGACGGAACCGGGAATTTTAAAGACGACACCGCATCGCGCCTACCCTCCCGCGTGTCTGAGAAGTGGAACAAGCGCAACCAATTTGTCGACATCAACAACGATGGCTTCTTAGACTTGTTGATTAGCAACAATTCTTCGAGTCCGATTTTCCTGAACGACGGCCGCGGCGTTTACCGACAGATGCTCGGCTTGTCCGGGGATGCCAATGGCCAGTACGATCAATTTACAGCCGCCGACTTCAACGGCGATGGACGGGCCGACCTGCTCGCATCGCGCTATATCGACGCGAACGGCGAACACTTTGTGGCGTTCATGGGCACCGATGCTCCATCCGCACAAACCGGCGATGCCGGGAACAACGGCATCATGGGGGATAACGACGCCGATACGCTCAGCGGCTTGGACGGAGGCGACACGCTGTTTTCTGGTGCGGGTGACGACAGACTGAGCGGCGACGGGGGAAACGATTATCTCAACGGCGGAGCTGGGGCCGATCGCCTCGAAGGTGGATCGGGCAGGGATACGCTCGACGGGGGCGCTGGAGCGGACAAGATGCTCGGCGGCGCTGGCAACGACATTTACTATATCGATCACGCCGACGACAAGGTTTACGAGACCGCCACTACCACCGCATCCGACGCGACCGATCTCGGTGGAACGGACACCGTGATAAGCTCGATCAGCTTTACGTTGGGGAGGTTTGTCGAGAACCTGACCTTGAGCGGCACAGCCAACCTCACGGCGACCGGAAATTCACTGGCGAACGTGCTGATCGGGAACAACGGCGCGAACGCGCTGCGAGGCTTGGCCGGAAATGACACCCTCAACGGCGGCGCTGGCAACGACAAGCTCTACGGCGGGGAAGGCAAGGACACCCTGACTGGCGGAACCGGCAAGGACTGCTTCGTATTTGGCACCCCGTCGACCAGCCGGGACACCATAACCGATTTCAGCCATGCTGAAGGTGACAAGATCCAGCTGAGCAAGACGGTCTTCACTGGATTTGCCTACACCGGTGCATTGCGTGCGGATGACTTCTACGCTGCGGCGGGAGCAACCAAAGCGCACGATGCCTCTAATCGCCTGATCTACAATACGACCACCGGCATCCTGTATTACGATGCAGATGGCTTGGGAGGTGCAGCCGCCGTCCAAGTGGCACAGCTAGGTGCTTCAACGCATCCGACGCTGGCCTACGGTGACCTTCAGATCATCGCATAATCATACCATTTCCGGGACCAATCGCAATGTCCGACTCTATATATTCTGTTTCCGCAATACAGCCCCTAGCTACCACCACGAAGGGCCACCAAAGTGACCCTCAGGTATCCAGCGCGGCCGATGGCAGCCTTGTGTTCGTTTGGGAAAGCCATGACAACGTCGATCGGGCCACTATCAAGGCTCGTGTAGTCAGTGCTAGCGGCGTCCTGGGACCAGAGCTGACACTTGGCGAAGGCACAAGTCCTGTCGTCGATTGGAATCCGGACGGTAGTTTTGCCGTTGCATGGGACAACAACAATTCAGAAGCGCACGACGTTTTCCTGGGCATATTCACAAAAGACGGAATCGCATTAAGTGAAGTCAATAATATAACAAATTCCAATTTCGCAGTGGAAAATGTATCATCTATAAAATATGGAAATGATGGAATTATAGAAGTATGTTACGATCAATTTTTTTCAAATAAAAATAAAAAAATAGCACAGACATTTGATTCAATAGGGCGCCACATAAATAGTTCAGATAAGTTTCCAGACCCATCATTTGCAGATTTTATTGACGCCTTTAAGAAAAAAGGCTTCAATATTGATTTAGGTCGGACTGAATATATTGAGTGGGTTGATAGCCAGCCCGCGCTTGCGTTTCACACCCTAGACCCAACAGACCCAAATAAATACAAAACTTTGTATATCGCGCATCTTGATCATACAAAAAATATCATAATCGAGAGCTTCAATGCCGATTTTTTTGGCGATAATGGATTTGATTTTAAAAAATCCGACAAAGGAGAATTATTTTTAATACAATCCAATAAAACAGATAAATTAATAACCTTAATAAAATTTGACCCTAACAAATCTTATCCATACGAAAAATATTATGTAATATCACCGGATTTTTCTTATAGACCTAATTTTATCGAGACCAGCTTTGAAATAACTACAAATAACAAAGGATTGCCAGTACTAGTCTGGGCATTGGGCGACGCCTATCCTGGCGACGGTGATGGTCGTGGGGTGTTTTTAGAAGTTGCTAGCACTGGCGGCATTTATGGTACCGACGATAAAGACCATCTGGTCGGAACCGAATTGGCCGATCGTATTTACGGACTCGGTGAATCAGATACCATCGAGGGGAAAGATGGCGACGACTATGTAGATGGCGGTCCCGGCAATGACCAGATCGATGGCGGTTACGGCGCAGATGAACTTTATGGCCAGGACGGGGACGATACAATCTTGGGCGGGTTTGGCGACGACACGATCCACGGAGGTGCGGGCAGCGATACGCTGGAAGGTGATGAAGGAATCGATAAGTTGTTCGGCGATGACGGCGACGACTACCTCATCAGCATCAACAAAAATGGCGAAGGCGATGCGTGGGTCGACCGCCTCACCGGCGGCGAAGGCAGCGATTTCTTCGTCGTCGACGCGGGCGATCGCATAAGCGATTTCGGTAATGAAGATGCCGGTATCGTCTACGTGACGCAGAGCTCAATCGACAACATTGAAATCATCACGAAAGATGGCCAAACGGAAATAAGAACTTGGTTGCCCGATCTAAGTTCGTTCAGATCCATCTGGATCGAGCGCGCCGCTGATCCGGCGAGACTCTCGGTTGAACTCTATAACGAGAACGGGGAAACTGGGGCAATCATTCGCAATGCGGAGGTACGTTCGGACCGATTTTCTCAGACCGCAATTGACCCGGTAGGAACGCTAGATGGATTTGAGGAGCTCACAAGCGATATCTGGGGTGATGCACAAAAAGCTTTCATTAAAGACTCTTATAAATTTTTGACCGACAAAAAATTTGAATCTCTTGTGGCGAAAGGCCCTATAAAAGCGTACCTTGAAGCAAAATACGCCAATCAATTCTCAAAATTGATTTTCAAAAAAATTGCGCTGCATGTGAATGTTATAGAAAATGTGAAAGATAATTTCGAAAGAGGACAAAAACTCGGCGAGTATTTCAACCAAGCATTTCTATTTCCCCTTCTATTTAATGAGAAAAGCCCCTACAAAAATTCTGATGGAACGGAAAATCTTCCAAAGCATGCGGAATTTCTCGCGGAATGGTTGTCCGACTTTTTACCTTTCGGTCTTACTTCGTACAAGCTTGGAAAAGCTATATTCCTGGAATATGGCGCTGATATTCTTGAATTTTGTCAAGATATTCTCGCGGACATTGCACCGGCAATCCAAGGCGCACTGGACGCTGCACTGAATGGAACTGCTCATCCCCTGGGCTCTAGCGGGGCGGATATTCTCGGAAAAATTAACGGCCAGACCAATTATAACGCCGGATCAGGCGACGATCTTGTTCTTGCGGTTATTCCAACGATTAAAAAGGCCGCGTCCAAGATTATGGCGGCGCCCAGCCAGACTCCCGAAGAAAGTGACGTATTCAACGGCGGAAGCGGACAAGACGCACTTGTTCTGTCTTATGCAACGCGGGCGGTTAACGTTGACCTTTCCAAGAGAACCGCCTCAGGCTCAGACATTGGCCGTGATACAGTCATAAGTTTTGAGGCCGTTTACGGCGGTCAGGCGAATGACACCCTTAAGGGGGACAATCGCGCCAATACACTTGGTGGGAGTGATGGCGACGACACCCTTAGCGGCCTCGGCGGAAACGACATTCTGGAGGGAGGCGCCGGAAATGACGTATTGGACGGCGGCAAGGGAACCGATAGACTTAAGGGAGGGGTGGGCAATGACGTCTACCATTGCGACAGCAATGACATGGTTATCGAAGAGGTAGGGCAAGGCGTAGACACAGTTATTGTTGCGGCGGGCAGCTACATTCTCGGAGACAATGTTGAGAACCTCAATCTTGCTGGCTCCGCCACATCTGGTACTGGAAATGCACTTGATAACACATTGAGGGGCAATTCACTGTCAAATGAGCTGTCGGGGGGCGGCGGAAAAGATTCAATCACGGGTGGCGATGGAGACGACCGCCTCACCGGTGGAGAGGGCAGCGATAAGCTTGATGGGGGCGCCGGAAGCAAAGACGTGGCGGTATGGCAAGTGCCCCTTGCTCAAGGCGCCACGCTCAGGCAGGTGGTCGGACAAGGGCAAGACGAAGGCTGGATTTTTGTGGAGGCGACCAGCGTCAAGGCGATTGAGCGCATTTTTGCCATCCAAGCGCAATCCGACGGAAGTGTCCTGGTAAAAGGATTAGGCTCGGCGACCAAGTTCGGCATCGATATCGTAAAAAACATTGAAGAGTTGCACTTCATTGGCAATGGTCCTTTTGCTTCTGACCGATTTCTCCTAGTGAATCCCCTACCTTTTGTTAATTGGATTGACGATAAATCTTGTATTACGAACACCCAAGGAACTGATCTTTCGGATAAGATTGATCTGCTCCAGATAAATTCTGGCCTGCCTTCAACATGGCAATTTAATGCAACGGCGGGTGCCGGGAATGATATCGTTCTCGGTCACGACGGTAATAACTACATAGAGGGCGGCACTGGCAACGACAGAATCGAGGGTCGAGGCGGCGACGACACCTTAATTGGCCAAGATGGCGATGATTTTTTGTCTGGTGGAATTGGAAATGACAGGCTTATCGGCGGCGAAGGCGCCGACGTTTTAGACGGCGGATCAGGCAATGACATAGCAGCCTATAATTTTACAGTTCGTTCTGATCAGAACATAAGGCAACGTGTCGGGCAGGGCACCGATGCTGATAAAATATTTATTGAACTTTTCAGCGAAACAAAAAGTGATATAATTTTCGTAATAAAAGGAAATAATGACGGATCTGTTGATGTCAAAGGCGTTGGGCCGTGTTATTATTTCAACATTGATAATTCTATTGGCGTTGAGGAGATTCATTTTCTGCCTGACGGTCCGTTTGATCCATCCAGGTTTGTCAATATCATCGTGGGACCAAGGGTCGACTTCATTGATGCAAAACTAGGTACTGCAGCCGCTAACGGTACCACTATGGGTGACAAAATCGATCTCGGCGCGATGTTCTCCGATTATGGTGCAAAATGGCAGATTGCGGCTCGAGGTCTCAGCGGGGATGATGTGATAGCGGGTCATGGGGGGGCAAATCGACTTGAAGGTAACGAGGGGAATGACCTGCTGAGTGGCAAAGCGGGTAACGACACTTTGATCGGTGGTGCCGGCAAAGACACCCTGACCGGTGGGACGGGCAAAGACTACTTCGTCTTCGACACCGCTCCCACCAGCAGGGACACGATCACCGACTTCAGCCATGCCCAAGGTGACACGATCCAGCTTAGCAAGGCCGTGTTCAAAGGTTTTGCCTACACCGGTGCGCTGCATGCGGATGACTTCTATGCCGCAGCCGGGGCAACGAAGGCGCACGATGCAACCGACCGGCTGGTGTACAACACCACCACCGGCGTCCTGTACTACGATGCCGATGGGCTTGGTGGGTCAGCCGCAGTCGCCGTGGCCCTGCTTGGTGCTTCAACGCATCCGACGCTGGCCTATGGCGACCTCCAGATCATCGCGTGAGAACCCTCGGGGGATAGACTGTCCGGTTTATCCCCCGAAGACCCAAGCTTGACCCAGAGACGATCCATTTGGGCGGCTGGGTAAGGCGAAAGCCACTCTGGCCTTATGTTCCACGCGGGACCAGCCGAACGGGCCTTCAACCGCATGATTCGCAAGGCAAAGGCTAACGCCCTTTGGCTCAGCCACCGGGTCTGGACTGGGTTAGGGCCTTTCAGCAGGCAAAACCGGCCCGTTAAGCCTAACCCAACTTGAACAGTGCTTTTGGAAAAGGCATTTTTGTTCAATGACATGCACGCACCGGCGCGAGTGTTACCACTACATTTTTGGGTTTGGTTGAGCTTGCAGAGGCTTAGGTTCGCGGCGGC
>NZ_JAILYM010000015.1 GCF_020179425.1 Novosphingobium percolationis
TTAGGTCCGCCTGGCCAGACTGTATCCTTTGCTCGCGATGAGGGGCAGGCCGACCGCCGCGCTAACCCAAAAAGCTGGCGGTGGTCGGCCTGTCCCTCGCGTCGCGCAGCGACGCCCGGAACCCATCGCTTAGCCGCTTGAGGCGAACCGAGCGCAGGTCATCAGCACCGTAATCAACGTGGTGCTGCCGCTTCCTCGCTGAACCCCCGCGATCCCCCGCGATCCCAACCCAACAATCCAGCCCGCGCCATCGCGCGTGGCTGCGTGGAGTCACGTCCATGGCACAGTTCCAAATCCTGTACCCGCACTCGGCTACCGAGTGGCGACCGATTACGATCGAGTTCTGTTTGGCGCCGACCGGCGACCAGCAATATCTCTGGCCGAGCTTCGAAGAAGCCGAGGCGGCCCGGAAGCGCTTGCTCGAGCGCACGCCCGACACTTGCTTCCGCATCGCGCTTGCTGGCACCGAAATCGGCGATGTCGATTGGCAAATCCGCGAGAAGCTGCGCTTTGCTGACGGCACCTACTCACCCACACCCTGGCATGACGAACCTTGGTACCAGGCCCGGCACGACGAGCACTTCTGTCATGTCTCGACCGAGCAGGCGGGCAAGATCGCGTTCACCGAGAACGCCGCCAAGGGGCAGGTCGACCGCCAGTTGGTGATGTCGCCCGGCCGCTACCTCAATCGCTTCTTCTCCGAACATCTGGACAACAACGCGATCGAGGGCTGGTGCGCCAGGCTCTCGGTGCAGTTGGAGGAAGACGCCCTCAAGATCACCCAGGACGCCGACGAAATCGAAGAAGTCTATGTCGGCGGTCCGAGCAGCTGCATGGCTCATTCAGCCCGCGACTTTGACAGTCTGTGCCATCCGACCCGGGTCTATGCGGGCCCCGACACGGCGCTCGCCTATATCGGTTCGCGCGAGGATGCGAGGGCACGCAGCATCGTCTGGCCGAGCCGCAAGATCTACACCAGCATCTACGGTGACGTGTCCCGCCTCAGACTGCTTCTCGAGGGCGCTGGCTACAGCGAAGGTAGCCTGAACGGCGCGCGCATCCGGCGCATCGAGGACGATGACAGCTTCGTCGTTCCCTACATCGATGGAGGCGACGATCTTGCCGACGATGGCCAATACCTCGTTATCGGCCAGGGAAGCATCTCGTCCAAAAGCACCAACGGTCTGGGGCATAACCCGTGGTATTGCCCACGCTGCGACGATGACGGCAGGCCACACGACGAGGTCTATTACGCCGACGGGTCATCCGAAGAGTGGTGCTACTCTTGCTACGACAACCACACCATTTACTGCGATCACAACGAGCAACGCTATAGCGATGCCGAATCCTTCATCACCGTTCATCACGACCATGGCGCGGATACGGTGCTTGAGGACGATGCCGGGGATTACGGCGCCGTCTATGTTGAAGATCGCGGCGAATGGTGGGCCAGCAGTTGCTGCCATCGTTGCGATGCCTCCGGCGAATGGTTCCACGCGGAAGATCTCACCGAATATCACGGCGAATGGCTGTCCGATGACCATCTGCCCGAGCCGATCGACGATGACGACGATGCTTTCGCCAATGCCCATGTGCTGGCTTACCGCCAGTTCCACGTCGAAATGGCCGCGATCCATGCCGACGTTGCCAAGTGGCAGGCTGCCGGAGAGCGTGCACGGGACGAGCGGCTGAGGCGCGAGCAAGGCGAAGCAGAGCGCCTTCGTCTCGAAGCACTCCAACACGATGCCGATGAGCCGCACAATGGTGCAGGCACCGAGGACGTTCGTCATCAGCGGCCCGTCGTTCTCGACAACTTCCTTCCCTTCATCGCGATGGCAGCAGCGCCTTCGGCTGCGGCCCCCTCCCACGCAGGAGCCTGATCCCATGACCTACCATGATGTTGCAGGCCGGGCTGGCCTGCTCGAAATCCTGTCGTGGGCACGTCCCCATGACAGCATGATCGAACGCGCCTTCTGCCGCGAATATCTCGACCGGGTTCCCGGCATGACCGCAGACGCCTTCGGCAACCGGATGCTCACCATCGGCGACAGGCCCCGCGTGATGTGGAGTTGCCACGTTGATACCGTCGCGGCCCGCGGCGGGCAGCAGGATGTGGGCATCGACAAGCGCGGGATCGCCGGCTTGCACAACGGCAAGGCGGGCATGTCGCTCGGAGCCGATGATGGCGCGGGCGTGTGGATCATGCTCAACATGATCGCTGCGGGCCGACCCGGCCTCTACCTGTTCCACCGCGGTGAGGAACAAGGCTGCCTTGGGTCCTGTTGGATCCAGCGCAATACTCCTGAACTGTTGAAGGACATTGATGCTGCCATCGCCTTTGATCGTGCCGGCCACGGCGACGTCATCACGCACCAGAGCTACGGGCGGACCTGCTCGGATGCCTTTGCTGTCAGCCTGGCATCCACCCTCAATGGCCTGAACCCGGACTTCCGGTACGTTCCCGACGACACCGGCATCTTTACCGACACCAACGAATATGCGGGGCTCATCCCCGAATGCACCAACCTGTCGGTGGGCTATCACGGTCAGCACGGTCCCAGGGAAACGCTCGACGTCGGGCATTGCGAGAAGCTGCTCGCCGCCATGCTCAAACTCGATGCTTCCCGGCTCGTTATCGAGCGCGATCCTGCGATACAAGAGGATGATCGCTGGGGCTGGTTCGGAAATTATCGCGGAGAGCAGGGCGACTTCGCCGCAGCAGTGGCGGAGTATCCGCAGCTGGCCGCCCGGATGCTGGAGCAGTGCGGCGTCAGCCTCGATGACTTCCGGATGATCGCCTGGGAAGAGGAAATGGATCATGACTTTGGCTATCGCCCGCTCATGGCATCATGATGTTCGGCGCTGCTTGCAGAATAGCCCGAATAACGATCCCCGTATCGCATGCGCGGCCTGATGATGCCGTTCTTCTGTTAAGGCGCTTCTCGGACTCCACCAGCGGAGGGGAGGCGCGCAGTGGTCTCGATCATCCGTGCTGTTGCCGACGTGCCGGGGATACCTGCCGGGTTCCCGATCCTGTTCGATGCCAATATGGCGATTATCGAGCCGGCCTTTGCGTGGCTGCTGGAACACGCATCGAGTCGCGGCCGCCACTGCGCGCCGGATACCGTGCGAACCTATGCCGAGCATATCTATGACTGGTTCGACACATTGGAACAGTCGGAACTCGACTGGCGGTCGGTCGATGAGGGTGTGATCGGTGCCTATCGTGACCGCATGATCGAAAATCCGAGTTCTCACACGGCTCGGCCCTACGAGCGCACGACGATCAATGCGCGGGTGATGAGCGTCTGCCGGTTCTACGAATGGGCGCTGGAGGAGGGGATGGTCGCCGAGCTTCCCTTCCGGCGCCGCGAGCGCATGGTCCCGGTGTTCAAGGAGGATGGCGGCGGACCTCGCCTGGCGGCGACAAACATGCTTGGCTTGTCGGCGCCTGAGAAACTGCCGCGACCGCTCCGTGCCGCCGAACTCGATCGCCTGTTCGCGCACCTTGGTCCCGCCCCGCGCCTCGCGGCCGAGTGGGCACTTACGGCGGGTCTGCGCCGTATGGAAATCTGCGGGATGACCCTCGACATGGTCCCCGACAGTCACCGGCTGTCCGCCGAAGAACAGCCGCTCGTTGGCATCCCGCTGCGCATCACCAAGGGGAACAGGTCCCGCACGGTCTATCCGCCGATCCGCCTGATCGACCGCACCGACTGGTATGCCGGCGAAGACCGTGCCCGCATCATCCGGCGCGCGCTTGCGCGTGACAGGCGATACCGGCCACCGGCCAATCTTCTCCTCACCACACTTGGGGCGGCACTGTCGCGCAAACGGCTCACGGCGCTGTTCGCGAAGGGCTTTGCCGAGGTCGGCCTCAAGGGCAGCTTCCACTGGCTGCGCCATACCTTCGCGATGGTGATGCTGGCGCGCCTTCAGCAGCAGGCGCGCAACAATCCCGATCTCAATCCGCTGAAAATTCTGCAAGTGCTGATGGGGCACCGGTCGATCGCAACGACCGCGATCTACCTCAGGTGCGTCGAGGTCCATGACCGCGATCTCTCGGAGAGCCTGGCATGGCTCTATGGCGAGCTCATCCCCGATGCCAAATGATCGGCGGATCGATCGGCGCATCCGGCGCCCGACCGCCGCCGCCGACCCGGTTGCCGCGACGACAACCGTCATCTTCCGCGATGCGAGCGATGGCAGCGTCCAGCGCTTTGATCCCGCCGCGCTGGGCCTGCCGCCTGACATGGTCGGCCCGCTTATGGCCGCCTTCCGGCTGAACGATGCGGGTGCAACCCTTCGAACCCGGTATACCCGGTGGCTTGCCCTGCGTCGCTTCGCCGGGTTCCTCGCGAGCGAGGATGTGACCAGCGCAGGCCAGGTGAATGCCGGCACGATGCAGCGCTATCTTGCCTTCCTCGCCCGACCCGACGAGCAAGGGAAACGGTACAAGCGCCCGACGATAGCGACGCAGCTCGGCTTGATCCGCCCGTTGCTGGAGCGGGCCGAGCAGGCCGATCCGAACCTCTTCGGGTCGGTGCTCGCGATCCCTTACAATCCGGTTCCTGGCAGCCGGATCCACGACTCCAAGCCGCGGCTGCCCAAAGAGGATCTGCAAGCCATCCTCATGGCTTGCTACGAGGAAATCGACGCGGCATGGGCGACGTTCCAACGCGGCCAGGCGATCATCGCCACGCCCGATCCGCCATCACGCGCCGCACGTGGCGAGAGCCTGGACAGTGCCATCTGGCGCCTTCACCGACTTACCGGCGGCATCGCACCAACCTGGCAGCAGCTTCGCGAGGCCGGTGTGGCGCACAGCCGGCTGCTGCGTTGGGGCTGGCGAAGCGGGATCGCTGAGTACTATCATCTGACCACGCGGACGGTCGTGCCGTTCTACATTGCGCTTGCCATCCAGCTTGCGGCCAACCCTGACCCGCTCCGTCTGATCCGGCGCGACTGCCTTGTTGCCCATCCGATCGACGACAACCGGGTGCTGGTCGAATGGCTCAAGCACAAGACCGCGCCCAATCCGAAAATCCAGCGCCGCTCGTTCGATGTTCGAAAGTCCCGTTCGGCACCGCGCTTCATCGAAATGCTGCTGGCGATGACCGAGCCGTTGAGACCCCATGTGCCGGATCAGGATCGGGAGCGGCTCTTCCTCGTCCACTATCTTACGACCTCGCGGCATCGCCAGCACGACAAGCCCGCCAGCTTGATACCCTACGGCACGCTCAACGGGCGGATCGATCTGTTCATAACGGATGCCAACAAACGCATCGCCGAATGGAATCGGGATCATCCCGAGCGCCCTCGGCGGTCCTTGCCGTGCTTCGCTCCCGGCCAGCTGAGGGGCAGCGTTGCGACGCAGCATTATCTGGCCTCCGGCGGCGATCTCCTGGCAACCGCCGCTATCCTCAATCACCGCGATCCGGTGATAACCGATGCTTATGTGGAAGGGCCGGCGGCGCGCCGGCTCGAGCGCGAAACGATCGCACGGCTCCAGGGGATGATGGTGGCCTGGGTGACGGCGCCGGAGCAGGAGGAGACCAGCGCCCCAGCGAAAATCTCCGGCCCCGTCACCGCCCTGTTCGGTCATCGCTGCATGATGCCTCTCGAAGCGAACGGCACCGGCGGCACGCGTGTCTGTCGGCATCTGGGTGGTTGCCTGACATGCCCCGGGCTAATCGTTCCCCTCGATGCCGAACACTGCGCTCGGGTTCTTCAGGCTCAACGTCACTTGCTGGACGCCCGGGATCGCATCGATGCCGACAGATGGAACCTGTTTTACGCACCGAGCCTGCGAGTGCTCGATCAAGACCTGCTGCCCGTCTTCCCGGCCAACCTGCGGGATGAAGCCGAAGGGCTGGCATGCCGACTTCCAGCGCTACCGGATATCGAATGAGCACGCTTCCGCAGATCGTGGCAACGCCGAGCTTGCCCATGCGCGTATCGGCGGAATCGGCCTATGCGGACGACCAGTGGCAACTCGCGCGCGACGTGCCGGGCGTTCGGGACCGCGCCTTCAGAATCGACTGGTCGTTCAGGATGCCCGATGGCAGCCGGTTCAGTGACGATCGATGGCATCGACTGAGCGGGCCAGCCAAACAGCTCATCTGGTCGCTTCACGCCGATCCGCCAGCTGGCAGGCAGGCGGTCGCTCTCCATACCCTCACAGTTTATGCCAATTATCTGCGGGTGATCGTGTCGTGGATGGCGGAAAACCGGCTTGAAGGCTGGGATCAGCTTGATCGTGCGGCGATCAAAGACCTGTTCGCGGACATCGGGGAGCGCGGCCTCGCCTGCGGTACTGCACGCAACTACCACTGGATCATCAAAGCCTTCTACGAGCAGCGCTACAAGCTCGTAGACGCCCCGTTGGAACCCCCGCCGAAGTTGATGAGCTTGGGCAACTGGTCCGACGGGAAGAAGAAACCGCACACGCCGGATGTGATCGCGGTTCCGCTGATATCGGCGGCACTGCATCTGATCGGCGACCCTGCCGATCAGATCATGGAAATGCGCGAAGCCGCGCAGGCGATCTACGACGATGCCAAGCGGGAGGGATGCCAATATGGCGGGCAGACCTACCGGGCTACCGTTTATCTGCAATCGCAGCCGCCCATGGAAATGCGCCCTGGCCAGCCCGAGATGCTCACCAAACGGCCCATCGACGGGCTGAACGACCGCATCCTCAGGCTCTACGACGCCTGCTTCATCGTCATCGCCTATCTGGTTGGCGCGAGGGCTTCCGAAATCCTCGCGCTCGAGACCGGCTGCATCGAGTGGCACGATGGCGAGGATGGGCAGCGCTATGCCTATCTGCACGGTGCCATCCGCAAGGGGGCACCGGGGCCGGAAGGTCTGCCGCATCGCTGGGTTGTACCCGAACCCGTGATCCGTGCCATTGCCGTTCTCGAACGGCTCTCCGGCCCGTGGCGAACAATCCATGGTGGACGGCAGCTGTGGCTGGTGCAGGAAAAACCCGGAACCGCCCTGCGGGCATCGGCACTGCCCATCCACACAATGAGCATCCCCGCCATCGTCAAGCGGCTGAACACCGGCTTTGCGCCGATGATCGATCTTCCGGGCCATCGGGGCGAGCAGTGGCACCTTACGACCCACCAGGGCCGAAGAACCTTCGCGCAGTTCGTTGGCCGGCGGGACCGCACGGGTCTTGCCGCGCTTGCCAAGCACTTCGGCCATGTCACCCGTGCAATGACCGACCGGGGTTATGTTGGGACCGACTTCGAACTCGTCGCGCTGGTCGACGACCAGGCCATCGCCGACACTCGGGCGGCACTGGAGGACCTGCTGGTGGCGCCGCGGCTTGCGGGAAAGGCTGGCAGGATGCTCGCCGAGCGTTCGCCGTTCCGCGGCCGGACCCAAGGTGGCGACATCGACGCCTATATCACGCAACTTCTCGCCGAAACGGACATGCGTCTTGGCGTCTGCGACTGGGGCTACTGCCTCTACCGGCGCGAAACCTCAGCCTGCCTCGGATCCGACCGCGAGCCTAATCCCGTGCTTCGCACCCAGAGCACTTGCGTCACCTGCGCCAACTTCGTCGTCACCGAAAAGCATCGGCCGATATGGGCCGGGCGGTTGAGCCGGAATCTTGCTCTTCTCGAAAGAAGCGACCTGGACCCGGAAAGCCGGGCGCTGGCCACGGCGCGCGCCGACGAGTGCCGACGCCTCCTTGCCATGCTCGACGGGACGGAGGGAACAGATGAACAGGCATGACGGCATGACGCCCCAACAGCGCCGCCATGCCCGGACCAAGGCGAAGCTGCGTGCTGCGCTCGAGGCGCTATCTGTCCGCACGCCTTCGGTTCCTATTACCGCCGCTGCCGTCGCGCGCGAAGCCGGCGTCGGGCGCAATGTCCTCTACGTCGGCCATACCGACATACTCGATGACATCCGTGCCGTATCCGATGCACGCACTGCGGTGCGCGACAAACGGGACGATGCCGTTCGCGGGGATGCCATCAAGATCCGTGACCTTGAAAGCCAGCTCGCGTCAATGGCAACCGAAAATGCCGGTCTGCTTCGGCGCGCCCGCGAGGCGGAAAACCGGTTGGCCCGCGCTGAAAAGCAGAACGCCCAACTGCTCCAGCAGCTTGCGGATGCTCGGCGCCCGGTGCGCCTGCGGCCCGGCGAGCCCGAAAACCCAGCCTGATCCGGACCTGAATCCGCGACCGTTACCGTCGAATGGCCGCCGCTTCCCGGCGGCCAGAGGGAGAGGTCGGCTGCGCACCAGCGGGGCTGATGCGGCCAGAGAGAGGAGCCCACTCTGAGCTGCGCGCAGCCCAATGATGCGCCCTCTTACCTCAAGCGAGGAATCTCAATGCTTAATCAATCTATTACTTCAAATAATACACACCCCAGCAGGACAGAACA
>NZ_JAILYM010000016.1 GCF_020179425.1 Novosphingobium percolationis
AGATAGTCAACTGACAGGATAACCGAGATCTTGAGCAACGGTGCTCGGACGAGTCCAGAAGATCGTCCTCATCCGTACTCATGGGTGGCAAGCGATCGAGAAACGCTTCATCGACCTGGATATGGCAGGTTGCGCAGGAGCAACACCCTCCGCACAATGCAAGCAACTCGTCGATGCCTGCGTCGCGGATCGCTTCCAGTAACGTGGTTGCGCCATTCGGTGTGACGGTCACGCGCTCGCCAGTGCGCGTTGTAACGGTAATCTCCATTAGTCCTCTAATTTCCAAATATGCTTTTTGGCAGTCTGCTATCGACTGAAAAACCTCCACGCCGCCTTGGCGCGCAAGGCTCATGGGGAAAGCGCGTAGTCCAATCCGATATCGGCCGCGGGAGCACTTTGGGTGATGCGCCCGACTGATACAAAATCGACGCCAGTCGACGCGATTTCCCTAATCGTATCGAGCCGCACGCCGCCTGACGCTTCGATGGGGACGCGGCCGCCGACAAGGGCGACGGCCTCTTTGAGCTTGGCAGGAGACATGTTGTCGCAAAGCAGACGATCCGCCCCCGCCATCAGCGCAGGCTCGATTTGTTCGATCCCGTCAACCTCGACCTGGACTTCCAGCCCGGTATTGGCGGCTTTCGCAGCCTTGACCGCTTCGACAATGCTGCCAGCGGCGGCGATGTGGTTGTCCTTGATCAGGATACCGTCATCCAGACGCATGCGATGATTCCGCGCCCCGCCCACCTTGGCGGCATATTTCTCGATCGCCCGAAGACCGGGAATTGTCTTGCGCGTATCGAGAAGGACGCAATCCGTACCGGCGATCGCTTCGGCATAAGATCGCGTCACCGTCGCGATGCCGGTCAGGTGCTGGAGCGTATTGAGAGCGGACCTCTCGGCCGCGAGCATGAGCTGCGCGCTTCCCGCAATTCGCATGAGGGGCTGCCCAGCGGCAACATTGTCCCCATCCTGCACCAGGAATTCGATAGCGACCTCGGGGTCGAGCTTACCGAAAAACGCGGCTGCCAGCTGGAGCCCGGCAACCACTATCGGTTGCCGGGCAGCCAGAACGGCGGAAAAGCGCGCGCTGGCGGGGACTGACACACGGCTCGTGACGTCTCCGCTCCCCAGATCCTCACTCAGAACATAATCGACGAAGTTGTCGAGTTGTTGCTGATCCAGGCCCGCGATCAAATCCGACTCACGCATCAGGAAACCGCGTCCGCCAGATCTTCAACTTCTTCCTTGTCGGCGAAGACGCCGGTCAAGCGCCTCTCCTCCTCGGAGACGTTGATCAGCCGCCAGTCATCGCCCTTGGGGACCATGCCCTCGAACGACATGAGCTTCGCCAGTGGCACGCGCGGTTCTACAGCACCCAGTGCCGGCTCGCCTTTCTGAACAGCCTGGGCGGCGCGATACATCTGGGTGCGGAAGGTGAAGATCGCCTTGTCGCTCGAGCCGAGCAGATCCTCGCTGCGGTCGGCGATCGGCCCCATCGATTCCCACATCGCCATGTCCTGACAGGGAATGCCGTAGATGCCGGTAAAGTCGCCGGCTTTCATCAGGGCCCGGTCCTGCAGATAGTTGTTTTCGGCGTTGCGCCGCTTTTTGAAGGTAACGGGCTCGACGTCCTTGCCAATCTCCGCCCCGCAGAACTTGCGCCAGGCATCCTGACTGATGCCCTTCGTCGGATGCCAGGCGATCCAATAGAACATGGTGTTCACATCGTCGATCGGAACCAGCATCTGTGACAGATGATATTGGTCGTTGGACGGGATGTGCACCGTGAACGGAGCCTGGAACAGAGTCATGCGTACATAGTCCTGCTTGTCCGCATCGATGATCGGCTTGCGGATAGCAGCATAACGAAAGCCGAACGGCGTTTTCTGCACTTCAATCTTGGGCGCCTTGTCGGCCGACGGGCGAAGCCACGCGGTGTCCGTAGCCGTCGAGCCGCTTACTTCGGTGGCCGTCGGCATGTTCGATGAATGCAGGCTCGAACTGTGCGCCGAATCGATCGACCCTTCGAGAACCTGCGCCCAGTTGCAGCCGCCATGCATTTTCACGATGCTGATCTTCTCAGCCGGCGCGGCCGACCAGTTCGGCGGGCTGAAAGGGATGACATTTTCCGGGTCACCCATCCACACCCAGACGAAACCAGCAGATTCTACCACCGGATATGCCTTGGTCTTCATCGTGCCGCGTAGCTTTGCATCGACCGGCTCGGAAGACATGTCGACGGCATTGCCGTCCACATCGAATTTCCAGCCATGATAAAGGCAACGCAGGCCGCATTCCTCGTTGCGACCGAAGGCAAGGGAAGCGCGCCGGTGCGGGCACAGCTCGTCGAGCGCACCGATGCGCCCCTCCGTATTGCGGAACACGACCATGTTCTCACCCAGCAAGCGAACACGCAACGGCGTGCCGTCTGGCTCGGCGACGTCCTCGATCATGCAGGCGGGCAACCAGTGCTGCCGCATCAGCTTCCCCATTGGGGCCTCGCCCTCCACACGGCAAAGCAGATCATTTTGTTCCGGAGTCATTAGCTACCCTCCTCATTTTGGCTTGGCACGAAGACGAATCACCCTCAGGATGCGCCCTTGAAATTACTTCTATATCGTAGTAATGGCTTTTTCAAGCCTGATTTTCGGGTTGAAGGGAGCGGCAGGCAAAGAATGGCAAATGCGTTGCGACTAGGAATCATTGGGCTCGGCCGGGGTTTCATGCTCACTCTGCCCGCGCTGAAGGCCGATTCTCGCGTAGCGCTTGCCGGGGCTTTCGACCTGCGCCGCGAAGCTCGGGAACGCTTCGCGGACGAATTCGGCGCGCCGGCGTTCGATACGCTCGACGCGCTCTTGTATTCGCCGGTTATCGATGCGGTTTATATAGCCACCCCGCATGAGTTGCATGCCGAGCAGGCCATCGCCGCTCTGCGGGCTGGAAAGCATGTGCTGGTCGAAAAGCCGATGGCGACAACGCTTGCAGATTGCGCGCGTATAGAGCGCGCCGCCGCCGATGCCGGCAAGGTGCTCGTGGTCGGACCCAGCCACGGCTTCGATGCACCCGTACAGGCTGCCGCGCAATTGGTTGCCTCAGGCAGGTTCGGTGCCGTGCGGATGGTCACGGCGCTCAACTTCACCGATTTCATGTTCCGGCCCAGGCGTCCGGAAGAACTGGATAGCGCCCGTGGCGGCGGCGTCGTCTACAGCCAAGCGGCGCACCAGATCGATGTCGTGCGCCGCCTTGTCGGGCAGCCCGTTTCATCTGTTCGCGCCGTCGCCGCCAACTGGGATAGCAGCCGCCCGAGCGAAGGCGCCTATACGGCGCTGGTGACATTTGAAGCCGGTGCTGCAGCGTCGCTGACCTATAGCGGATATGCGCATTATGACAGCGACGAACTGGTGGGGTGGATAGCGGAGCTTGGCTATGACAAGGACCCGGATCGCTACGGCGAGGCGCGTAAGAGGCTTGCGACGCTATCATCGCAGGATGAAATCGAAGCCAAACTGAAGCGCACATACGGCGTCCCGGCTGTCGCTGCCGACACGCCAGCGCCGCATCATGAGCATTTCGGTTTCATCATCGTCAGCTGCGACCGCGCGGACCTGAAACTGTCGCCCAAGGGGCTCTCAATTTATGGGGACACCGAACGCGATTTCCAGCCGATCGAGCCCCCTGCCCTGCCGCGCAAGGAAGTCATCGACGAGTTTGTCGGCGGTTGCCTAGGCATTCGCCGCCCGATCCATGACGGGCGCTGGGGACTTGATACCATGGCCTGTTGCGTCGCGCTCCTCGAATCGAGCCGACGCAATACGGACGTAGCGCCCAACCAACTTCTCGACACTCTATCGGAGAAACCGTGACAATGACCAGACTGAGCCTTTCCCTCGCCTGTTGGGGCTATGACCGCACCGAAGCCCTCCAGACGGGCGCGGTCCGGCCCGACGGCATCGACCTCAACTTTCAGGTTCTGGATGTCGAGGAAACCTTCTTCCGCATGCTGCGCAATCGAGAATTCGATGTCGCTGAACTGTCGATGTCGTCCTATTGCGTGACCCTGGGCCGCGAGAATCCTGGCTTCATCGCCATTCCCGTCTTTCCTTCGCGCTTCTTCCGCCACTCCTGCATTTTCGTCTCCGCCAAAAGCGGCATCGAAAAGCCCGAGGATCTCGTCGGCAAGCGGATCGGCGTGCCTGAATATCAGATGACGGCTCCGGTCTGGATCCGCGGCATCCTGCAGGACGAGTATGGCATTGATCCTGCGTCGGTCACCTACGTCACGGGTGGTGAAGAGGAGCCGGGGCGCGAGGAGAAGCTGAAGCTCAATCTACCCGACAAGTTCAAGGTCGAGCCGATCGGACCCACCCAGACCTTGAAGCGCATGCTGGCGGATGGAGAGATCGATGCGCTGCATACTGCGCGGGCGCCGTCGACCTTCTATTCGGAGCCGGGCAAGGTTCGGCGCCTCTTCCCCAATTTTGTGGACGTTGAAAAAGCCTATTTCGCGAAGACAGGAATCTTCCCGATCATGCATGTCGTGGCCATCCGGCGAGACGTGTATGAGAAGAATCGATGGATTGCTCAGGCGCTTTACAAGGCATTCGTAGAAGCCCAGCGGTTGAGCTATGAACAATTGTTGGTGTCGGCATCGCTGAAAACGATGTTGCCATGGCAGATCGCCGCAGTGGAGGACACTATTGCTACGATGGGCAGGGAATGGTGGCCCTATGGCATCGAAAAGAACCGCCACGTCATCGAGACATTCACGCGTTACCATCACGAGCAGGGCCTGTCGCCCCGCCAGCTCACCATAGAAGAGATGTTCGCGCCCGAGACTTTCGCCGAGTTCCGCATCTAAGAAACCATCCTGCACGAGGCCAGTCTACTGCTCACATGATGGTCCTCGGGACACGTTTAATATCCCGAGGACCATCATAGGAATATGGGTTTCGGGTGCCGGGTACGGTTTTGCGATGCGTTCGTGCGGCGTCTGTGCGAGTGGAGGATCGGTTGAACCCGTCAGGAGTGAACAGATGTCGAAGCACGCCCCCAAACTCGATCCGGAACTGAGTTTGGGCTATCAGGTTCGGCGCTGCCACCGACGGTTCGATCGGCTCTTGAGTGCCTATTTGGCCAAGCACGAACTCAAAACCGGTTTCTGGTACTATCTTCGTGTCCTATGGCTCAGGGACGGGGTGACCCAAAAATATCTGAGCGACATGACTAACGTCACCGAAAATACGACGGTCGCCATGATAAACGCCATGCTTCGGCAAGGGCTGGTGCAACGCGCCAAGGACAAGGATGATCGTCGAAAATTGCGGATTACTCTTACAGATCATGGCCGTGCGCTCGAAAAGGAGCTGATGCAATACGCGATCGACATCAACAAGGTCGCTGTTGCTGGCATCGAGCCGCGCGAAGTTGAAATCTGTCGATCGGTCCTCGAGCGCATATCAGCCAATCTCGCTGCCGAATTTGATAGGCTGCCTGCGAAGCCTGCTGACGAAGGATGACTCCTCCACATCATCCCTGGATCAGGGGCAACAGGCCATGAACAGGGAGGGACGTGTGCGCCATGGCTGAACGGGAAGGCCTCACGGCCACTCCAACTCCCGATAGAGGGAAGCCTTGGCGCAGC
>NZ_JAILYM010000017.1 GCF_020179425.1 Novosphingobium percolationis
TGGTTGCGGGGGCAGGATTTGAACCTGCGACCTTCAGGTTATGAGCCTGACGAGCTACCGGGCTGCTCCACCCCGCGACACCAAGATTGCGTATGAGACGCAAAAAGGGGCCTATGATGGCCCCTTTTGGAGGGCCTTTTTGGCCCTTGAGATTGTGAATGGGTTTATCTTTGCGCCGGCTATAATGCCTGGCGACGCCCTACTCTTCCAACGCTTGAGCGTTAGTACCATTGGCGCAGACTGGTTTCACGGCCGAGTTCGAGATGGGATCGGGTGGGTCACAGACGCTATGGTCACCAAGCAATAGAGCCGGCGCAAAGATTTTAATCGATGATACAGATGAGGTTTTGTTCTGGCTGAGGCTCGTCCACCTGAACAGCAAGGCTGTCATTGATGGTGGGATTCTCAAGCATGAACAGAGTTATTAGGACCGGTTAGCTTCATGCGTTACCGCACTTCCACACCCGGCCTATCAACGTGGTGGTCTACCACGACTCGATGATACCTTATCTTGAGGGAGGCTTCCCGCTTAGATGCTTTCAGCGGTTATCCCGTCCATGCATAGCTACCCTGCTGCACTCCTGGCGGAATGACAGGTACACCAGAGGCATGTTCACCCCGGTCCTCTCGTACTAGGGGCAACTCCTCTCAAGTATCGACGCCCACGGCAGATAGGGACCAAACTGTCTCGCGACGTTCTGAACCCAGCTCACGTACCACTTTAATTGGCGAACAGCCAAACCCTTGGGACCTGCTCCAGCCCCAGGATGTGATGAGCCGACATCGAGGTGCCAAACGATTCCGTCGATATGAGCTCTTGGGAATCATCAGCCTGTTATCCCCGGCGTACCTTTTATCCGTTGAGCGATGGCCCTTCCACGAGGGACCACCGGATCACTATGACCGACTTTCGTCTCTGCTCGATTCGTCAATCTCGCAGTCAGGCAGGCTTATGCCATTGCACTCTAACAGCCGGTTTCCAACCGGCCTGAGCCTACCATCGCGCGCCTCCGTTACTCTTTAGGAGGCGACCGCCCCAGTCAAACTACCCGCCACAGAGGGTCCCCGAACCGGCTAACGGTCCTGGGTTAGACATCAGAAAACAACAGGGTGGTATTTCACCTATGGCTCCACACCAGCTGGCGCCGGTGCTTCAAAGCCTCCCACCTATGCTACACAATTCTTTCCTAATGCCACTCTGAAGCTGCAGTAAAGGTGCACGGGGTCTTTCCGTCTAACCGCGGGTACTCCGCATCTTCACGGAGAATTCAATTTCGCTGAGCATATCCTGGAGACAGTGGGGAAGTCGTTACGCCATTCGTGCAGGTCGGAACTTACCCGACAAGGAATTTCGCTACCTTAGGACCGTTATAGTTACGGCCGCCGTTTACTCGGGCTTCAATTCGGAGCTTGCACTCCTCCTCTTAACCTTCGAGCACCGGGCAGGCGTCACACCCTATACGTCGTCTTGAAGCCGACTTAGCAGAGTGCTGTGTTTTTGCTAAACAGTCGCTACCCCCTGGCCTGTGCCCCCAACAAGTGCTTGCGCATATGCTGGGCCTCCTTCTTCCGAAGGTACGGAGGCAATTTGCCGAGTTCCTTCAGGATACTTCTCTCAAGCGCCTTGGTATACTCTACCAGACCACCTGTGTCGGTTTCGGGTACGGTCTATACGGTGGGGCTATTTCCTGGAACCATTTCGAAGCCACTTCAATCCGATAAGAAGTGACAACACACATGATCCGTCACACACCACCAGGCCCACGAATATTAACGTGGTTCCCATCGACTACCCCCTTCGGGCTCGTCTTAGGGGCCGGCTCACCCTGCTCAGATTAGCTTTAAGCAGGAACCCTTGGTCTTTCGGCGAGAGGGCATCTCACCCTCTTTATCGCTACTCATGTCAGCATTCGCACTTCCGATACCTCCACGGTCGGTTACCCTCCCGCTTCATCAGCCTACGGAACGCTCCGCTACCGCTCGGCACTAGGTGCCGAACCCTAAGCTTCGGTGCATCACTTTAGCCCCGATACATCTTCGCCGCAGGAACCCTTATTTAGACCAGTGAGCTGTTACGCTTTCTTTAAAGGATGGCTGCTTCTAAGCCAACCTCCTGGTTGTTTTGGGATTCCCACATGCTTTCCCACTTAGTGATGACTTGGGGACCTTAGCTGTAGGTTAGGGCTGTTTCCCTTTTGACGACGGACCTTAGCACCCGCCGTCTGTCTGCCGGATAAATCTCGTTGGTATTCGGAGTTTGGTTAGAGTTGGTAGATCTCGCGACCCCCGCATCCATCCAGTGCTCTACCCCCAACGGTATACGTCCGACGCTCTACCTCAATAGATTTCGCGGAGAACCAGCTATTTCCCGGTTTGATTGGCCTTTCACCCCTAAACACAACTCATCCGAGAATTTTTCAACATTCAACGGTTCGGTCCTCCAGTGCGTGTTACCGCACCTTCAACCTGGTCATGCCTAGATCACCGGG
This sequence comes from Novosphingobium percolationis, assembly GCF_020179425.1. Taxonomy (GTDB): domain Bacteria; phylum Pseudomonadota; class Alphaproteobacteria; order Sphingomonadales; family Sphingomonadaceae; genus Novosphingobium; species Novosphingobium percolationis. Next base: position 2,490 of record NZ_JAILYM010000017.1, read on the forward strand.
TTTCGGGTCTAATTCATCATACTCTGGCGCCCTATTCAGACTCGCTTTCGCTGCGCCTACACCTAACGGCTTAAGCTCGCATGATAAACTAAGTCACTGACCCATTATGCAAGAGGTACGCAGTCACGGCCTATGCCGCTCCTACTGCTTGTAAGCATTCGGTTTCAGGTACTGTTTCACTCCCCTCATCGGGGTGCTTTTCACCTTTCCCTCACGGTACTGTGTTCGCTATCGGTCATGTACGAGTATTTAGGCTTGGAGGGTGGTCCCCCCATGTTCAGACAGGATTTCACGTGTCCCGCCCTACTCGAGTCCTTCTCCATCACTTTCGCATACGGGGCTGTCACCCGCTATGGCCACTCTTTCCAAAGTGTTCTGCTAGTTGAAGAGAAGGCACTGGCCTGGTCCGCGTTCGCTCGCCACTACTAACGGAATCTCGGTTGATGTCTTTTCCTCCAGGTACTGAGATGTTTCAGTTCCCCGGGTTCGCTTCACCAAGTCTATTTTATTCAACTCGGTGATACCTTATCCACCTCACTCAATCCCCGGTCACCCGGACATCGAATGAAATGGTGAAGGTGGGTTTCCCCATTCGGAAATCGCCGGATCAAAGTTTGCTCACAACTCCCCGACGCTTATCGCAGCGTGCCACGTCCTTCATCGCCTGTACATGCCAAGGCATCCACCAAATGCTCTTACCTCACGCTTGAGAATCCACACCATCAACGACAGCCTTGCATAAACGCTGTCGCCGTTTGCAGGCGTGGACGATAATCTCAGCCAGATATAATCATCTGTTGTGCCGCGCCATTTTGTACCTCCATCGTCTGGAGATACGACGCGCCACGGCATCGATTAAAAAACCCATTCACAATGTCAAAGAAGCGGGCAAATCCCGCATACCGGCCATTACAGCCGGATAAAGTGTCTTCATCTCTGGAGTTTGTCGTGGTGGCGCAGCGTCTGCTTTGCGCAAACAAGACCATCTTCGCGCTTCGCGCAAAAATGGTGGAGCCTATCGGGATCGAACCGATGACCTGATGCTTGCAAAGCAACCGCTCTCCCAGCTGAGCTAAGGCCCCTCACCAATCTTTGCGGGAATGGTGGGCCGAGCAAGAGTTGAACTTGCGACCTCACGCTTATCAGGCGTGCGCTCTAACCACCTGAGCTACCGGCCCATTTCCGCACCTGCGCTTGCCCCAATCATGCGATCGGCGCCGCGGGCGGCATAAGCCAGCTCAGGCTCACAGCAAGCCAAGTGCTTGCTGATCTCCAGGATGAAGGGACATGAGGACGACGGCATGTTCTTTGAAAAGATTGGAAGCCCTTCCGCTCGCTAGGAGCAGCGCTTTCCGATCGATCCTTAGAAAGGAGGTGATCCAGCCGCAGGTTCCCCTACGGCTACCTTGTTACGACTTCACCCCAGTCGCTGATCCCACCGTGGTCAGCTGCCTCCTTGCGGTTAGCGCACTGCCTTCGGGTGAAACCAACTCCCATGGTGTGACGGGCGGTGTGTACAAGGCCTGGGAACGTATTCACCGCGGCATGCTGATCCGCGATTACTAGCGATTCCGCCTTCATGCTCTCGAGTTGCAGAGAACAATCCGAACTGAGACGGCTTTTGGAGATTAGCTCACACTCGCGTGCTTGCTGCCCACTGTCACCGCCATTGTAGCACGTGTGTAGCCCAGCGTGTAAGGGCCATGAGGACTTGACGTCATCCCCACCTTCCTCCGGCTTATCACCGGCGGTTTCCTTAGAGTGCCCAACTAAATGATGGCAACTAAGGACGAGGGTTGCGCTCGTTGCGGGACTTAACCCAACATCTCACGACACGAGCTGACGACAGCCATGCAGCACCTGTCACCGCGTCCCCGAAGGGAACTCCAAATCTCTCTGGATAGCGCGGGATGTCAAACGCTGGTAAGGTTCTGCGCGTTGCTTCGAATTAAACCACATGCTCCACCGCTTGTGCAGGCCCCCGTCAATTCCTTTGAGTTTTAATCTTGCGACCGTACTCCCCAGGCGGATAACTTAATGCGTTAGCTGCGCCACCCAAACACCAAGTGCCCGGACAGCTAGTTATCATCGTTTACGGCGTGGACTACCAGGGTATCTAATCCTGTTTGCTCCCCACGCTTTCGTACCTCAGCGTCAGTACTTGTCCAGTCAGTCGCCTTCGCCACTGGTGTTCTTCCGAATATCTACGAATTTCACCTCTACACTCGGAATTCCACTGACCTCTCCAAGACTCTAGCTATCTAGTTTCAAAGGCAGTTCCGGGGTTGAGCCCCGGGCTTTCACCTCTGACTTGAATAACCGCCTACGTACGCTTTACGCCCAGTAATTCCGAACAACGCTAGCCCCCTCCGTATTACCGCGGCTGCTGGCACGGAGTTAGCCGGGGCTTATTCTCCCGGTACTGTCATTATCATCCCGGGTAAAAGAGCTTTACGACCCTAAGGCCTTCATCACTCACGCGGCATTGCTGGATCAGGCTTGCGCCCATTGTCCAATATTCCCCACTGCTGCCTCCCGTAGGAGTCTGGGCCGTGTCTCAGTCCCAGTGTGGCTGATCATCCTCTCAGACCAGCTAAGGATCGTCGGCTTGGTAGGCCTTTACCCCACCAACTACCTAATCCTACGCGGGCTCATCCCTGGCCGATAAATCTTTGGTCCGAAGACATCATCCGGTATTAGCAGTCATTTCTAACTGTTATTCCGAAGCCAAGGGCAGATTCCCACGCGTTACGCACCCGTGCGCCACTAACCCCGAAGGGTTCGTTCGACTTGCATGTGTTAGGCATGCCGCCAGCGTTCGTTCTGAGCCAGGATCAAACTCTCAAGTTTTGTCCAATCTCACAACAGCACGGACCAAAGTCCGCCATCTGACGTAAAATTAATTCAGGGATCATCACCCTGCACATATCTAAACGTATGGTTACGTTAGGACATGCAAACGTGACGACTATCTAACTGCCACCCCGAGCCCTGAAGCCCCAGGAGCAGGCGCCGTCGCCCACATGTCCCTTCATCTTTTCCTACAATGTCAAAGAACCACTCAACC
>NZ_JAILYM010000018.1 GCF_020179425.1 Novosphingobium percolationis
ACAGGGGCTATTCGCATGGCATGGCGCTCAACCATGCTGACGTGATCAATGCCGATCTACTTCCTTCATCCGAGGGTGGGCAGGGGCCGGCCTCTACTGTCGGCTATTTCGAGCAACAAACTGCTCCAATTGCGAGCTGAGACCGCAACGATCGCGAGCCCTTACAAGTAGGGTCCGGCCGCACTGGCGCCGCTTGTGGACGGCCGCCAGTGTCGCGCCGAGTAACTTGGCCACGTCGATGCGGGCGAACATGCCAGCAGCCTTCTCGGCAAGCTCCGCTCCGAAGTCTCCCTCATCGAGGACTCAAAGATTCCGGCATCTCCGGGGGTTTTCCCGGTCCCGTCCGCAACCCCGCAACCCCGCAACCCCGCAATCACGTGGATCCGTTATCCCAGTACCACTGGAACTCGATATCAGGCGATCAGCTCCTTCAGCGGGATGGAGGGGTCGGTCAGCCTGTCGGGTTTGGGTGAAAGCCCGTCGATCACAAGCTTCCGGCCCTGGACAAAATCTTTGGCGGCATTGACACAGTCGAGCGCAATCACTCGGCCTTGCTTGAGGTAGATCAGCGAAAAACTGCGCGTTGCGGGATTGCCTCGCAACAGCGCGGTGTCGTGACCGATCGACAGGCCGATGGTCTGCAGGCGAAGATCATATTGGTTCGACCAGAACCAGGGCACCGAATCATAATGCGCGGCATCGCCAGTGATCGTCCGGGCAACGACACTAGCCTGATCATTGGCGTTCTGAACCGATTCAAGCCGGATCGTCGCGCCATCGGCAAAACGGTTAGCGTGGGCCGCACAATCGCCGAGCGCGAAAATATCGGGCAGACTCGTGCGCCCCTGTGCGTCTACCAGCACACCATTGCCGCCCTCGGCACCCGCCGCAATTAGCGGCTCGACCGCTGGAATAATCCCGATGCCGACGATCACCATCTCGACGGCGAGGACCGATCCATCGGCAAGGCGGACACCCGTCGCCCTGCCGCCCTCACCCAGGATACAGTCGATCGCGACGCCGGTACGCAAGTCGACACCGTGCGCGCGATGTTCGGCTTCATAGAAACGTGACAGTGGTTCACCGGCGACGCGGGCAAGCACGCGGTCCAACGCTTCGAGCACGGTGACGTGCTTGCCGAACTTGCTCAGCACCGCCGCCGCTTCGAGCCCGATATAGCCGCCGCCGATGACCACGACGCGGCGAACGTCCGGCAGTTCGGCGATCATCCGGTCGACATCGGCACGCGACCGCACGGAATGGACACCGGCAAGGTCATTCCCTGCGCAGGTTAGCTTACGCGGGCTGCCTCCGGTCGCCCACACCAGCGTGCCATAACCGAGCGAGCCACCATCGGCGAAGGCCACGGTTTTATCCGTCGGATCGACCATGACCACGCGGCGGCCGGTCAGCATTGTTATCTCGCGTTCCGACCAGAAGGCGGCCGGCCGGATCATGATGCGTTCGAAGCTTTTGTCGCCGGCAAGATAGTCCTTGGACAACGGCGGCCGTTCATAGGGCAGTTCTGGCTCGTCGCCGACCAGCGCAATCGTCCCCGCAAACTTCGCTTGCCGCAGGGCGATCGCCGTCTGTCCACCACCATGCCCGGCGCCCACAATGACTACATCCGCGCGCTCGGTCATCGGTTCGACCTCACCGCCGGAAACATGGCGACTAGATAGTCTGCAAGCACTCGACATACCCCCTTGGTTGAGAAAAAGTGGTGCCTTGAACTCGTGCTTGGTCCCGGGTTTGCGCCCCGCAGCCGAAATTGCGGGTGCCGCCGCGGTCATTGTGACGCTTGGGTAGGCAATATCGCCTATATCGGCTCCTTCCAGACCAAGGTGAATAATGCACCGCCAGGAGCCTACACCAAACCTCTAGCAGCATAGTCGCCATCATCCGCAGACGCCATTGGGATCAATTGAAGATCGATCACAATCTAAGAGATATGGATCCTGAAAAAGTTCTTGGCGCAAGAACTGAATTGAACACCGATCCAGTTATAGTCTCAAAAGGAACACCGGAATTATAGATAAGTGCATTCGTCAAATTTCGGATGTTGAAAGCAAATGAGACGCGATCAAGCTCGTATCCGAGCCTGAAATCCACTTTGTTGTAGGCAGGTACATTTTCGATCGCGTAATCAACCGCCGAGGTACTCCGCCGGCCAACCCTCGCGTAGCTTCCGAAAATCGAAGCCTTGCCCGGGCCGAGGTCGAACTCGTAGCGGGCCGAGACGTTCGAGCTGAATTTCGGCGCGTTCGGGAGCACAAAGTCGGCAAACCCCGCACCAACCGGAACATTTTTGGCCTTTGAATCGAGATAACTGGCGGATGCGGAAAAATTAAGTCCGCGCATCGGGCGGATAACCATGTCGAACTCGGCACCCCTTACCCATGCGTCGACGTTAAAGACGTAGAGCGCCGAGTTTTGGGTCGAGAAGGTTTGTAGATTCTTGTAATCGTAATAGAAAATCGAACCGTTGAAATCGAGCACTCCGTTGAGCATTCTCGATTTAACACCGGCCTCATAGTTCACAAGCGTCTCAGGTTTGAACTCGGCTACGGAAACGGGATAAAGCTCGTTTGCACCGGTATTGAACCCACCTGCCTTTGTGCCCCTGTTTACGCCAGCGTAGACATTGACATTTTCATCGAGTTTATATTGAGCAACGATGCGTCCTGACCAGGATGTCGTTGATATTGACTTGTCGAATCCGACGAACTGCACGAGCGGAACCGGCGACGCCCCTGCGATCACTGCGCAAATATTGACCGGGATCGTAGGATTGGTCGTGCAGGAGGACTGATTGACACCACGCTTCTGGTCACTGGTTACGCGGCCGCCGACAATAACACTGAACTTGGGGCTAAAGTGGTAGGTGGCTTCCGCAAATCCAGCGTAAGACGTGGTTCTCAGATGCAGGGCCGCATTGAGATTGATTCCATAGAACGGTATATCGTTTAGATTAACATTTGCGCCGGTATGGTTGTTGATCCACAACCCATAAAGACCGGCGACCCAGTCAACATTACTTACCTTTCCGGAGAGTCTGATCTCTTCGGAATATTGGCGGCCCCCAGGATTGCTTTGATTAAAAATAGCTGTCGGGAATCCGCTCGCAAGCTGGGTGTTGTAGAGTTGATCGGAGTACTGATAGTTTGAGATCGACGTCAGCTTGATTCCGGACCCAATCGTCCAATCGATTGTCGCGGTGGCGTTAAGATATTTTCCGTTGAATTTTAGGTAGTTGGCGGTTGGCGCATTGTAAGGGCTCTTCAGTGATGCCGCGCAGTCACCGAGTGGAGAATAAGTGGTCGGAACTGTCCCAACTGTCGTGCGGCAGAAATTCTGATACGCGGCAAAATTGCCGGGCGTGACGCCGACCGGCTTACCGTTCGCCCCGATAAACGCGCGCGTCGTGCTCGCGACAGGGCCGGGTTGGTCCGGAAAACGGTCTGCATATACGCTGAGCAGGGCCCGGAAATCGCTACTGGGCTTATACTGGAGTTGCGCACGGACAGCTTGAACATCTGTGCCGTTATGGTCTGGCCCGATCGGATTGCGGATGTATGCGCCACCCTTTTCGGCATGATATGCGATACGGCCTGACCAGTCACCGCCAAGGCTGCCGCCGACGGCCCCTTCCGTCATGAACTTGTCGTAGCTCCCATATTCGGTCGTGACATAAGCCTCGAACTCTTGGCTGGGTGCTCGGGTAATATATTGGACAAGGCCACCCGTCGCATTGCGCCCGAACAGTGTTCCTTGCGGCCCCTTGAGAACCTCGACACGGTCGACGTCGAAAACCGGCTGAGTCAGCGCGGTCGAGAGGCCGACATACGCTCCGTCCACATAGGTGGCGACCGGTGCTTCCTGGTGAAGCGCGATATCTTGCTGGCCGACCCCACGGATGATCGTCGTGACATAAGCACCGCCACCCGGGGTAGTTGAGCGCACACCTGGAACAAGATCTGGAAGATCCATCGACGTTGTGAAGCCGCGGGCGGTGAGATCCTGTCCCTTGATCGCGCTGATCGCGATCGGGACGTCGCGAAGATTTTCCGACTTCTTCTGCGCCGTCACGATGATGTCGCCCTCAGCGTTTGGGTCTTGCGCCGCGGGGGCGTCAGAAGGCGGCGTCGGAGCTGGTTGGGCGGTCTGTGATTGAGCGTATGCGCCTTGGGACAAGGTCAGCAGTGTCGCAAGCGTGACCGGCGCGAGAGCAGTTAGTCTCATATTTTCATCCCTCTCCTTCCGGGCGGCCGCCTTCTGTGGACGTGCTCGCAAGCCGGCTTTTCAAAAATGATTAGAGACCTAAGTAATATATGAAAGGAAACGCGACGCAAGCCATATTCAGGGCACCCGGCCAGCAGCGTCGCTCCGGCCCATAGCGACGGTCCCGTCGGAGGTGCTCTATAGGCTGTACCGCCCTAAAAACGTACCTATCGTGACCGAGGACAACGGAAAACCGCTACCTATTTGGGCAAACAGGGGAGGGGATGGTTGCTCAGTGCGCGCCCCTTCGCATGGGAAGCCCTTCCCTTGAC
>NZ_JAILYM010000019.1 GCF_020179425.1 Novosphingobium percolationis
CCAGCACCTGAAAGTTGAGATCGATCCCATCGGGGCGGACCGTCTGCGACAGCAGCGCCTCGGTGCGATCATAGCCCCAACAGGCGAGCGAGAGGTTCAATCTAGTCATACGGAAACGGCCTCCAAAGTGTCGATAATCATGGCTGTGGGTGCGATTTCGCTGCCGGTGCGGCTCGATTCGAGTAGGGCTGCGCAGCACGCCACCGTCTTCACGCCCCAGCGGCCATCATGGATCGGCTGGACCAGACCGAGTGCGCCTTCAACGAATTCATCGATGACCTCGACCCGCGGCAGGCTTGGCGGATCGATCGCGAGAAACTCACGGTGTTCATCGCCATAGAGCGTGATGCCTTGGGGCGAGAGCTTGAGATCGGCGCGTTCGCAACTGACCAGCACAAAGCCGAAATGCTCATGATACGGCGCCGGCGGTTCGCTGGTCGATGCGCCGTCCTCGCCATACGCTCGGCGTATCTTGGCAGCGCTTTCGGTCGCTGGTTCGAGGTTCCTGAGCGCGCGCCGCGTGTCACCGTATTGCTCCGGATCCTTCTCGCGGCCGAGTTCCGATATCCAATTAACCAGTTCGTCGGAATCATAATGGGCGTAGCCACTGTACGTCAGCGATGCGACAGCCCCACCCTCGAATCCCATCATCGCGGCATATGCGCCCTCGCTCGGGCGACTGGAATCCCAATTGCCCGCAACCGCGCGCACGAATGTCACATCGCGTCCGACAAGCCGCCGCGCCACGTCAATTTGGTGAGCGGCTTGACTGTAGACAACGCCCCCACCACGCGCGCTGTCCAGCTCTTCGGGGCGACGCGGCCGATACATGAAATCGGTGAAGTTCATCGCCGTGAGTTGCCGCACCGCACCAAAGCCGCCGCTGGCGATCAACTCGGCGGCTCGGCGGACCGGGGCATCAAAGCCATGGCTGGGGCCGACCAGGAGCAGTTTGCCGGCCCGGCGTGCCGCCGCTTCCATCGCGACGCACTCGGCGACAGAGATCGCCATCGGCTTTTCGACCAGAACATGCTTGCCCGCACCGAGGGCCGCGATTGCCTGCGTCGCGTGCAGTTCGTGTGGCGTCGCGATATAGACGGCATCAATATCGGCGGCGAGCAACCCCTCCAGGCTTTCATATGACTTGGCTCCGAACTCGCGCGTGAATTGAGCACGTGGGGACGCGCGCAGATCGAACGCCGCGGCGATCTCGACCCGTGGGTGCGCGCGCAACGCCGGAAGCGTCAGCATGAACCCCCGGCCAAGGCCGACAATGCCGATCCGAAGTGCCTTCATGTTTATCCTCGATCTGCCAGGTCGGTCCTTGAAATGCGGCCCGCTTGAAACGCACAATACTTCTATGTAGAAGTGTTTTCAAGAAGTGGATGAAACACCTTCGTGGCACGGCGCCTTGGCACAGCCACTTTGCGATAAGGATAGGCGATGACACCCCAACAAAATGACATCCTCGCCCGAGTCGAGGGCAGCGCGCCGATGGGCAGGCTGATGCGCCAGCACTGGATGCCCGCGTGCATGTCCGAAGAGGTGGCCGAACCGGATTGTACGCCGCTGCGCGTCCGCCTCCTCGGCGAGAATATGGTGGTGTTCCGCGACAGCAAGGGTCGTCTGGGCGCGCTTGACGAGCAATGCCCGCACCGCCGCGCGTCGCTGGCCTTTGGCCGCAACGAGGAATGCGGCCTGCGTTGCCTCTATCATGGCTGGAAGTTCGACGTGAACGGCAACGCCATCGACATGTCGTCCGAGCCGGTCGACGCCAAGCTGCGCAGCACGATGAAGACCAAGGCCTATCCGGTCCAGGAGGCCGGCGGGTTCGTCTGGGTGTGGATGGGCAATCCCGATCAGGTGACGCCGTTCGACAAGCCCAACTGGGCGACCGTACCGGACGACAAGATCAGCATCGTGAAGATGCATGGCGCATGCAACTGGGCACAGGTGCTCGAAGGCTCCATCGACTCGGCGCACAGTTCGAGCCTGCACTCGTCCAACATGCCGACGGCAACCGAGGTCAGCGGATCGACCGCGACCGACACCGCCTGGCTACGGCCGTCGGCCGACAAGGCGCCACGCCTTGAGGTCCAGAAGACCAGCTTTGGCTTCCGCTATGTCGCGATCCGCAAGCCGATCGTCGACGCCGATGCCACTGATTATATCCGCATGACACTCTATGTGGCGCCCTATACCGTCCACATTCCATCGAATGACCAATATCATCTGAGCCAGATGCTGGTCCCGATCGATGATGAGAACACGATGTTCTACTGGGTCGCCTGGCATCCCGAAAAAGGCATTTCGACCGACGCATGGCGCAAATTCTGCGGTGCCGAGATCGGCAAGGATGTCGAGCCGATCACCTTCAAAAAGATGCGCAACGCAGGAAACAACTATCTCCAGGATCGCGTAGCCATGAAGGACGGCGATTTCACCGGTATCTACGGCATCCCGGCGCAGGACATGGCGATGTGGGAATCGATGGGTACGCTCGCCGATCGTGGCGATGATCGCCTGGGGTCGAGCGACAAGGCGATCTTCACGTTCCGCACACAGATGTACCGCGCCGCGCAGGCGGTGGAAAAGGGCGAGCCGGCGATCGGCACGACCGAGCCGCACATTCCGAACGCCAAGCTCATGTCGTTCGAAGGCATCGTGCCTAAGGGCACCGACTGGCGGCTGCTCAATGTCTCGGACGAAGAGGCGGATATCATGCGGACCGTATCGACAGATGTCGACGCTCTCGGGGACGTCCGCGCTTGATGATGTCCCTGCCGCCCATTGCCGGGCTCGACGCGGATGCCGTCAGTCATTTCGTCCAGTCCGTACTCAAGGAGGATCTGGGGCTAGGTGGTGATGTCACCACCGACCTCACCATCCCCGCCGACGCACGGCTGATCGCGACGATCCAGACTCGCGAGCAGATTGCCGTTGCGGGCATCGATCTCGCCCAGGTCTTCTTCGAGGCCCTTGATCCCGATGTCCGGGTCGAGCGGCTTGCCAGGGATGGAGATGAGCTCCAGGCGGGTGCCCCGATCATGCGCGTGGAGGGTCGCGCCCGCCCGATGTTGTCGGCGGAGCGCTCGGCGCTGAACACGCTGCAGCACCTCACCGGTATTGCCACCCTTACTCGAAGCTATGCCAACATGATCGCGGGCACGTCGTGCATCCTGCTCGACACCCGCAAGACCATACCCGGCCTGCGCGCAATTGAGAAATATGCTGCCCGCATGGGCGGGGCGCACAATCATCGTATGCGGCTCGACGACGGCATCCTGATCAAGGACAATCATGTCGCGATCTGCGGCTCGATCGAGGCGGCCGTGCGCGCGGCCAAGGCGGGCAAGTCAGCACTCCCGGTCCAAGTCGAAGTCGACACAATCGACCAGATCGAGCCGGCACTGAAGGCAGGCGCCGATCGGCTGCTCTTCGACAATATGTCGGTCGAAATGCTGCGCGAGGGTGTGGCGCTGGTTGCGGGCCGCGTGCCGATCGAAGCGTCAGGTGGCGTGCGGCTCGATACCATCCGTGCGATCGCGGAAACGGGAGTTACTTACGTCTCCGTCGGCCGCATTACGCAGAGCGCACCGGCTGCCGATATCGGTCTCGATTACACAATAGCGGCTTGATGGTGCTGT
>NZ_JAILYM010000001.1 GCF_020179425.1 Novosphingobium percolationis
GGTCATCGCGCTCGACTGCGTCAACATGGTCAAGGACTATGTGCAGGGCAAGAAGCTGGTCGAAACCCGCGCGCAAGTCCCGCCCGAAAAGCTCGCCGATGCAGGCGTGCCGCTCAAGGAAATGGTGGCGTAGAAGGAGCAGGTGAGAATTGCGCAGGGGCACACCGGCAGGCAGTACGAGGCCTGCCTTTAGCTGCAATGATAGTGCCAAAGGGCAGTGTAAAAGGATCGAATCTGCGGCAGTGCGGCAGATGAGGGGAGCGATTTGGGTTTTCCCAGCATCGTAAGCCAGCCAATTCGTTGCGGTATTTCCGCTTCCCGCTCGGGCTTCCGAACTGATCCTAGCCTATGCTCATGGCGGAAATACCGCGCCGGCGGATATAAAGAAAGCGCAGTTTTCGAGAAAATATATATATTTTTTTAATAATTTCACATCAAAATCGATATTTAAATTCGTATAATATGAGATTTTTACATAAAAATTAGAATCACCGGGAGTAAATTTATAATTTATATGTTACTGAATATTGTCGAATATATTATAATATATCAATATATTTATATATAATTATAGTTTTTGGTTGGTCATCATCGTCTAGATTGGGCTATGATGGGCCCATGAATACCTCCTGGTGCAGTATTGCATCACCATCGTACATGGCTTTCTCGCGGAGAAACATTTCGGGTTTGGCACGTGAAACCCTCGGGTCGACTTTGCCGAACCATATGAAGCAGCCTCTTATTTCGCCCCCATGGCCTGATCGGCTGCACCGGGCTGCAGCCGACTGGATCGAAGCTTCGCGACTGCCAGATCGATGAACGCCCTGACCTTTGCAGGAGCATGCTGGCCTTCGGGATGAAGCACGTGGATCGGAAATGCAGGTGGCTCATGGCTTTCGAGCACGACCTGCAATCTCCCATCTGCCAGGGCGGCACCCACCTGATAGTCTAGCACGCGGGTCAGGCCCCAGTCGCTGATGGCGGCATTGATGGCGGCATCGTTCGTGTTGCACAACAGTGCCGGTTCGGTGCGGATGCGCAGGTCGCCTGCGAATTGCCATTCGGGTGAGGCCCAGGCCGCAGTGGAAGCGGCGATGCGGAAGCGCTTCAGGTCTTCGGGACCGGAAGGCATGCCGTGGTGCTGGAAGTGGCCCGGAGCGCCGACCACCACCATTCGCGTGGTGCCGACCCGCGTGGCCACCATCGCGGAGTCCGCGAGGTGGCCTATCCTCACGGCAAGATCGACGCCTTCTTCGATCAGGTTGACGGGACGGTCGACGAAAAGGGTCCGACCCAGCACCTGGGGGTAACGGTCGAGATATTCGGTCAGGATCGGCAGCAGGTACATCCGCCCGAACATGGCTGGCGCGGTCACGGTCAGCGTGCCCGAAGGCGTGGCGTAAGCACCAGCGGCGACGGCTTCGGCCTCGTCGATGTCGGCAAGGATCCTCTGGCAATCGGCAAAGTAGCGTTCGCCCGGCTCGGTAAGCTTGACTGACCGGGTCGAGCGCAGCAGCAGCCTGGTGCCGATATGCTCTTCGAGCGTTGCCACGGCGCGGGTGACGGCCGGGGCGCTCATGTGCAGGCGTCGGGCTGCTTCGGCGAAGCTTGCGTACCGGGCGACTTCGGCGAAGATGCGCATCGATTGCCAGCGATCCACCGTGACCTCCTTGGAGACAGGCGCGTCAAAGCACCCGGGCGAGCGTTTCGGGCAAGGCAAGGCCCTGATGGTCGAGCGATGCACCGAGATAGTCGGGCCGCGGCGCAGCCCCGCGTCAGCGTCGGGCGAAGCCTAGCCGTTGGGCAATGGCTTGGCAAAGGCGCGCCGCGATAAGCATCAGAAACCGAAGTCGCTAAGGCCCGGACTATCGTCCGGGCGGCGACCGAGCGGCCAGTGGAACTTGCGATCCTGTTCGCGAATGGGGTGCTCGTTGATGCTGCAGTGGCGGACTTGCATCAGGCCATCTTCGGCAAACTCCCAGTTCTCGTTGCCATAGGCACGAAACCACTGGCCGCTGTCGTCGTGGTATTCGTATGCATAGCGGACCGCGATGCGATTGGCGGTGAAGGCCCAGAGTTCCTTGATCAGGCGGTACTCCAGTTCGCGGTCCCACTTGCGGCGCAGGAACACTTCCACCTGATCGCGCCCGGTGAGGAACTCGGCGCGGTTACGCCAGCGGGTGTCCGCGCTGTAGGCCAGCGCCACGCGGGCGGGCTCGCGGCTGTTCCAGCCATCCTCGGCAAGGCGAACCTTCTCGATGGCGCTGGTTTCGTCGAAAGGGGGGAGAGGGGGACGGGACATGGCACGATCCTTTCAGGACGGGATCAGGGGCAGGGCCGGGCAGCGCGGTCACCGCGCTGCCGGCAGGGACATCACGCGGCAAGCGGCAGCGTTTGCGGGAAATCGAGCGGGGTATCGAACGCCAGATTGACGTAGTTCGTCAGCGTATTGAGCGCGATGTGCGCCACGATCTCGACCAGTTCCGCATCGTTCAGCCCGGCCGCGCGGGCCTCTGCGACCGTGGTTGCATCGATCGCACCGCCTGCGGTGGCGAGCGCGACAGCGAAGCGCAGTGCGGCATCGGCCCTGGCATCGCCGGAGCGCCCGCTGCGCGCCTTGAGGATCTCTTCCTCCGCCAGCTTCGCAACGTTGCGACCGATGAAGCTGTGGGCGGCAAGGCAATAGTCGCAGCCGTTCACTTCGGCCATGGCCAGGGCGATGCGTTCGCGCAAGGGCGGGGCGAGCGCACCCTTTGCGAGCGCGCCGCTGAGGCCGAGATAGCCGTCGAATGCCGACGGGCTGGTAGCAAACACCCTAAAGATGTTGGGGATGCGGCCCATCTGCTTCTGAATGGCGGCAAGCTGGGGGCGCGACGCTTCGGGCGCGTCCTCGATGGTGGCGGGAATTGCAAGTCGGGACATGGGCATTCTCCAGTGGGGGGTGAGCGCTTTGCTCGTTGCAGTATCTGAACCTTGACGGCCGCCTGCGGAACGTTCGAACCGCGCACGACATCGTTGCGCCTCAGGCAATGAAGCGGTTTGTCTCACGCCTCGATCCGGACGGGGTCGGACCCTTCGGCCGGTGCGGCGCAGCACAACAGGACTTCGCCCTCGCCGATCGCGGCAGAGGGTGTCTTGGGGTAGGCCACGGTGCCGCCGACCAGCCTGACCTTGCACGATCCGCACGATCCGGAACGACAACCGAACGCAAGGTCCAGCCCGCGCGCCTCCGCCAGTTCGAGCAGCGATCCATCGCCCGGCGTCCACCGCGCTTCCTTCATCGATGCGTCGAACAGTACCGGCACGGCAACGCCGGAAGGAATCGCAGATAGGGTTCGGGCCTCGCCAGGATCTGGGCGGCGCTGCAACCCGGAAGGGCCGAAGGCTTCGGCATGGATGCGATGATCGGGCACATTCGCTCCGCGCAGGGCATCGTACACCGCCTGCATGAAGCCACCGGGGCCGCAGAGGTAGAAATCGTGATCGCCGAAGGGCAGGACGCTGGACAGAAGCGCGAGGTCGATGCGCCCGGCAACGTCGTAGTCGCGGCCCGCCTCGGCACCGCTTGGATCACCCAGCACGCGAACGCTCCGCACCTTGTCGGCAAGATCGGCCAGTTCGGCAGCGAAGGGGCGGTCTGCGGCCGATCGGGCGGACTGGAGCAGTACGACCGGGCGGGCAGGCACGCCATCCTGGCCTTCGTTCATCAGGTGCCGCAGCATCGACACCATCGGCGTGATGCCGACGCCAGCACCGATCAGCACCGCGAGCCGGGGGTGTTGCGGATCGATGTGGAAGCCCCCCGCAGGTGGGCGCGCCTCGATAACATCACCTTCACGCAGGTGATCGTGAAGGTGCGACGACACCAGCCCGTCCCGCTTCACGCTGATCCGGTAGAGGGGATCTGCAGGTGCCGAGGACAGCGTGTAGGTTCGCACCAGCGGCTGTTCCGTTCCCGGCACGAAGACCCGGATCGGCAGATGCTGGCCCGCGCGATGCTGCCAGCCGGGGTGGGGCGCCAGCGGCTGCAGATGAAACGAGCGGATAGTGGCGCTCTCCTCCACGATCCGCTCCACCCGCAATCGGTGCCATGACCCGCGCTGCCGCCATTGACCGGTGGCAAGCGCAGCGGGAGACCAGCCGTCTTCACGGAAGGACCATCGCAATGCCAGCGCGCCGGGGCGCATGACGATCTGGTCGGCCTTAAACGTCCAGAGCCGCTCCGCATCGGCGAAGGCCGCGATCTCGGGCGAATCCAGCAGGACCTGCGCCGTACCGCTCAATTGCAGCAGGTCGCCGCTCTGGAAATCGACGAAGACCAGCCCGGCTCGTCCGTTGAGCAGGATGTTGCCGAGCGTCGAGAAGAAGAGATTACCGGAGAAATCGGGGATGGTGAGCATGTCGTCCGGCCCCACCCGCACGAAGCCGGGCTTGCCGCCCCGGTGGGACACATCGACTTGCCGGTCGTTCCCGCTGCTGTCCGCATAGGACGCGACGAAGAAGGTATCGGCCGCAGCGATCATCGCACGCGCGCGCTCGTCAAGCGAAGGCACATGCTGCGCGCAGGCGGCCGAGGGGGTGCCCGGCTCGCGGCTGTAGGTGGCGTCGCGCAACTGGATGTATTGCGGACAGTTGCCGAAGCTCTGGCCCACCACCAGCGTGGGCACGTGATCCGGCGCCATGCGCACCGTGCCGTTCACGCGGTTGCGGCGGCGCGTGTGGAGTTCGATCCCCAGCAGGCCGAGTGCCGCGCCATCGGCGATGCCACCGAGGGCCGGGTCGTTGCGAAGCGGCAGCGCGCCGAGCGCAAGTTCATGGGGCGATGGCGAGGACAGAAAGCCGGGCTGGCCTTCGACCAGCGTTGCCCAGGCCGCACCATCGGGATCGACGCTGCCCAGCACGACGAAGGCAAGCTGTTGGTAGAACGTGCGATGCTGGTCGGGCATGAACGAACGGATCACGCGGGACCCCACCTCCTGCATGCGCTCGACCACGCCGACATGGGCCTGGATGGCGCGTTCGCCTTCGTGCCAGATGGGGGCCTGCGGGACCGCGTCGTCGGCCATGGCGTTCTCCTGCGGGTGTGCATTCGAGGTGGGGCGGTGGTTTGCGGCGGAGGCAGGCGGCAAACCACCGGCGCGCGATCAGGCTGCGGCGCGCAGGCCGGCAGCGGTTCGGACGAAGGGCACGAAGCCGGGCAGGCCTTCGATGCGGGCGAGAAGTCCGCGCACCTTGGGATAGGAATCGAGGTGGACATTGCCTTCGGGCGCGCTCGACAGGTAGCTGTAGAGCGCGATGTCGGCGATCGTCGGCGCGCTTGCGGCCAGCCAGTCGCGATGTTCGAGATGGCGTTCGAGGTTGCCGAGAAGGGCGTGCGTGCGTGCGATCACTTCCTCCGGGTTGTGGCGCGATCCAAATACGGTGACGAGCCGCGCCGCTGCCGGGCCATAGGCGACTTCGCCTGCGGCAACCGACAGCCAACGCTGCACCGCGGCGGCCCCGGCAGCGTCTTCGGGAAGCCAGTCGGTGCGATGATGCTTGCGCGCCAAATAGACGAGGATGGCGTTGGAATCGGCGACCACCGCACCATCGTCGTCGACCAGCACGGGCACTTGTCCCAGCGGATTGAGGGCGAGGAAGGTCGGGTGCTTGTGTTCGCCCGCCAGCAGGTCGACCTCGACCAGTTCGGCGTCGAGGCCGAGAAGGGCGACGAACAGGCGCGCGCGGTGCGAATGGCCCGACAGGGGATGGTGATACAGCTTCATCGTGATGCTCCTGAATGATGCCGGGTCCGTGGCCGGCCCGCCCGCTGCTGATGCGCTCCGCGACGCGCGCCGATAACGCGCATTCCGGACACGGCATCATTGCGTATCGCGGAACGTTGCCACCCCGGTCGGATGCGTGCCGAGTTCGCGCTTGATGCGATTGCGGTCGGTCGCCGGAGGCAGGCCGAAGAGCCGCGCATACTCGCGTGTGAACTGCGAGACGTTGTCGTAACCCACTTCACGGCCCACTGCCGCCACACCCGCGCCCGATGCAACCAGCACCGAGCGGGCGCGCAGCAGGCGCAGGTGCTTCTGGAATTGTACCGGGCTAAGCGTGGTGACAGCCTTGAACTGCCGGTGAAACGCTGAAGGGCTGAGCGATGCCGCGTGGGCCAGCTCGGCAACGGCCAGGGGCTGCGCGAAGCGCGTCCGGATCTGCTGGATGGAGCGACGGATACGGGCATAGGCACGGTCCGGCGTGGCAATCGCGCACAGGAGGGGGCCTTGCGGGCCGAGCAGCGCGCGATAGATGATCTCCCGCTCGTAGCCCGGCGCCAGCATCGGAATGTCTGCCGGGCAGCCACGCAACCGCAGCAGGCGCGCCCAGGCATCGAGCATTTCAAGGTTGACCGGCGCGTCCGGCGCGGTGCCGGGCGTTTGAGGCCGACTTTTCGCCGGTTCGGCCTCGCAAATGACCGCTTCGACGATCTGCGGATCGAGTGTCAACGAAAGCGCGAGATAAGCCCGACCGTCGGACTCCGGCGAGACCGAGCCTGCGGCAGGGCGGTCCATGCTCGTCACCAGACAGCTTCCGGGACCAAAGCGCAGCACGTCGTCGCCGATCGACAAGGTTCTGTAGCCCTGCAGGACCAGAGTGATCGTCGCCTCATGGTCGGCCGCTGGCGTCCGGTCGGGCTGCTGCCACCGCATCACTGCTAGGCGGGGTATCGCGGTCCGGGTCTGACCGTCCGGGCCATCCGAACAGAGCGCGCGCAGCACGGCGAGTCGCTCATCCATGTGCCGCCCCATCACCTGAAGCGGGCGGCCAGCGAGCAGGATCGTGCAAGTTGTTGGCAGGATTGGCTAAAGACCTGGTGAGCCAGGTCCCGCTATGCGGTCTCCATCGAACACGCCCGGAGAGACCATCATGCAGACAGTCATCGTCACAGGCGCCAGCCGCGGCATCGGCCGCGCCATTGCCAAGGCTTGCGCCACCAGGGGCATGGCAGTGATCGCGACCTATCGGACCGGAGCGGCCGATGCCGCAGCGCTCGTCGAAGAGATCGCGACCAGCGGCGGGCAAGCCGAAGCACTGTACCTCGACGTGGCACAGACGGACAGCTTCGCCGCCTTCGGCGAGCAGGTGCGAGCCGTGGCGTCGCGACGCTGGAGCGCCAGCGCGCTCGCGGGATTGGTCAACAACGCGGGCGAAGGTGGGTTCGAGCCGATCGAGACGTTCGGAGAAGACGCCTTCGACGCGCTTTATCGGGTCCACCTCAAAGGGCCATTCTTCCTGACGCAGACCCTGCTGCCCATGTTCGCGCGGGGCAGTTCGATCGTCAATATCGGCAGCGCCACCACGCGCGTCGCCAGCGTTGGCGTCGCCCCTTACGCTGCATTCAAGGGCGGCCTCGAAACGTTGACGCGATACATGGCCAAGGAGTTCGGCCCGCGCGGCATCCGAGTCAACACCGTCGCGCCCGGTGCGATCCGGACCAACCTTGCCGGAGGGATTCCTGAGGAGTTCGAAGTCATGGTCGAGCGCGAGACGGCGCTTGGCCGGGTCGGTGAAGTTGGCGACGTCGCCGGCGTCGTCGCATCGCTGCTCGGGACCGACTGGGCCTGGGTCAATGCCCAGCGGATCGAAGTGTCCGGCGGGTATTTCATCTAGAACGGAACCATGACCATGACCGACGCAACCGACATCCTGAACGTCCTCGGTCGCTACGCTCGCGCCCACGATTACCGCGATTCCGAAGCCATGGCCGCGCTCTTTGCCGACCATGCGACGATCGAGATCTTCAACGCCCGCGGCAGCACGATGACGCCGATCGGCAAGCTGGAAGGCCTCCCCGCCATTCGCGATGCCGTACGCCAGATGATGGCGCCGCACGGCGAACGGGCCTGGAGCCAGAACGTGATCAGCGCACCGATCATCGATGTGGGCGGCGATGAAGCCGTGATCGATGCGCAGTTCATGGTGTTCAGTATCGTCGCCGCGACCGAACCGGAGAACGGCTGGCCGGCGGCCACGTTCGGTGCGCAAGGTGCCATCGTGCCGATCGAGGCCGGCCAGTACCGCGCGCACCTGCGCCGGACTGCGCGTGGCTGGACGATCGCCGCGATGCGGATCGAACATCGGTTGCCGATGGTGTTTGGCCAAGGTTAGCAGGACAGCGAAGCTCAGGAAGGTGGCGAGGGTTTGGCGAGCAGTCCAGGGCATCGCGCTTCACCGCACGTCCGGCCGGTCAAAGCCGGTCGCTTCGGATGCAGCGCGCCAGGTCGCTATGTCTGCGGCAACGGCAGCCAGCTTGCCATCGATCCGGGCGAGGGCATCACGCCCGAGCGGCAGACGCAGGGGCGGCTGCTGCGCCAGAATGGCCTGCATAAGCACGGCTATGCCCCTTGCGGGATCCCCGGGCTGCGCGCCGTCGTTGGCATTGCTGAAGTCTCGCGTTGCGCCGCTGGTGCTATCGTATTCCGGCAGGCGCATGGCGCCGGTGGCGATCGAGCGGCCCAGAAATTCGGTGCGGAAGGCGCCGGGCTCGACGATGATCACCTTGATGCCGAACGGCGCGACTTCCTGGGCAAGGGCTTCTGACAGCCCTTCGACCGCGAACTTGCTCGCATTGTACAGGCCGAAACCCGCCCGCCCGGTAAAGCCCCCGACCGAGGACAGGTTGACGATGCGGCCGCCTCCCGTGCGCCGCATCAGGGGAAGCGCGGCGCGCGTCATCTCGATGACGCCGAACAGGTTGGTCTCGAACATTGGCCGGTATTCTGACGGTTGCAGTTCCTCGACTGCGCCGACAATCCCGAACCCTGCGTTGTTGACGAGAACGTCGAGCCGCCCGAACCGCGCGGCCACTTCCGCCATGGCTGCGGCGGGCGCCGCCGGATCGGTCACGTCAAGCGCAAGCGTAAGGACCGCGCCGGGAAAGCGGGCGCGCAGATATTCCAGTTGTTCGGGCCGACGTGCCGTGGCGACGACCCGGTCGCCTTGGGTCAGGGCCAGTTCGGCAAGGATACGGCCAAATCCGGAAGAGCAGCCGGTGATCAGCCAAGTTCTGCTGGCAGGAGAGGACATGGTCATCGTGGAATCTTTCGAAACGGAGGGAAAACGGGGCGTCGCCGCCCAATGGGAAAGGCGCGTGGCCGGTCAGCCGATCGACACCGCGATCTTGCCCTGTTGGCGCTTGGCCCCATTTCGCCCGAGGACTGCGTCGTAGGCTGCGTCCGTTTCCGCCAGCGAGAAGGCGCGCGGGTCAAGCCGGGGCAGCAGTCGCCCGCGCTCGGCAAGATCGGTAATCGTGGCCAGAATTTCGCCGAAATGTTCGCGGCCCTCATCAGCCAGCAGGGCGTGGAGAGTGAACACGCCCGAGTAGCTCGCTTGCTTGAACGAAAGCGGTGCCAGCGCGTGCGTGCCCCAGCCGAGGCAGCTTACCACGTGGCCGAACCGCGCCACGGCCTTGAACGAGGCGTCAAGGACGCTACCGCCCAGCGTGTCGTAGACGACGTCGAAGCCCCGCCCCGCGGTATGCTCGGCCACATAGCTTTCCACATCGCGCCTGGCGTCAATCGGCACCGCGCCAAGGCTGTGGACATAGGCGAGGTCATGGTCGAACGCGGTGGCGAACACCCTGGCGCCATGGGCCAGCGCGATCTGGACGGCTGCATGGCCCACGCCGCCGCCGCCGCCCTGGACAAGTACGGTCTGGCCCGGCGCGATTCGGGCCCGGTCGATCAAGCCTTCCCATGCCGTGATCACGACCAGCGGCAGGACGGCGGCTTCGCGCATCGAAAGGTTGGCGGGCTTGTGGGCCAGCAGCCGCGCATCGGCAGCAAGGTATTGCGCATGCGAGCCCGGCAGACCGGCAACGCCGCCGGTAAAGCCGTAGACTTCGTCTCCCGGCGCAAACGTGCTGACATCCGCGCCCACGCTTTCGACCACGCCTGCAACATCCATCCCGAGCACGGCGGGCAGAGCATGGTGGGCGTGAGGGGCCTGGCCCGCGCGGATCTTGGTGTCGAGCGGATTGGTCCCGGCGGCCACGACTCGAAGCAGCACTTCCCCGGCGCGTGGCGCGGGACGCGCGATTTCTCGGATGGTGAAAGGTCCGTCGAGCGTTTCGACGACAGCGGCGAGCATCGAACTTGTGGTGGTCATGGCAATTCTCCTCTGGATGCAAGGAGAATGGTCCGTTCAAAGTTGAACGGAAATCCAAATGACTGCATAACAGTCATGCGATTTTGTATGGACTGTGCTCATGGCAACCCTCTCGCTTGAATGGAGCGACCTTCCGGTCTTTCTCGCGATTGCAAGAGAAGGAACGCTTGGCCGTGCGGCGCGCAGCCTGGGACAATCGCAGCCGACGATGGGACGCAGGCTACGCGCGCTGGAGGACGCCATGGGGCTGACGCTATTCCAGCGCACAGCGGACGGCTTCGTTCTTACCGACGAGGGCGCAGTTATGCTTCGCCATGCTGAACGGATGGAAGCAGAGGCGCAGGCGCTGTCGCGCGAACTGGCGGGCAGCAGCGGCGGCCTCGAGGGCATGCTGCGGCTGACTTGTTCGGACTGGTTCGGCCGCATCGTGCTCGCTCCGGTGCTGGCCGAGTTCCACCGATTGCATCCCGGCGTCATCGTCGAGACGCTCACCGATCAACGGGTCTACAGTCTCGGTCGGCGCGAAGCCGACCTAGTGTTCCGGATCACCGGCTTTGACGAACCGGAAGTGATCGCGCGCAGGCTGATGACCGTGCCATATGCCGTGTACGGACAGATCGGCCGATGGTGCCCGCGCCCGGGCGATGGCGAGGCCTATCCCGTTGTCGTGATGGACACCGCCTTCGGCACCATGCCCGATGTGGGCTGGCTGTTGCAGACGCTTCCGGGAGCAAGGATCGTCGCCCGCAGCAACAGCCGGGAAATTCAGGCGGAGCTTTGCGGCTTGGGCACCGGCCTGGCGGTTCTGCCAAAACCTCTGGGGAATGCCACGCCCGGCATCGAACTGCTTGACCTCGGCGATGCTCCACCTGCGCGCGACACATGGTTGGGATATCACAGAGACCTGAAGCGCCTGCCGCGATTGCGCGCGCTGGTCGAACTCATGATCGATCGTCTCGTCACCAAGCGGGCTACTTAGATGGGCTGTGACCCTGCCCCGGATTTTCCGCAGGCCAGAGCGGGCGATCCAGCGCTTCCCGCCAACAACGATCTGTGGATGGATATTTCGGCGATCGCCTATTCCGCCAGGAATCCGCCGTCGATGACGAGCGGATGGCCGGTCATGTAGCTGGCGCGGTCGGAGGCGAGGAAAACCACGCCTTCGGCCATTTCTTCCGGCTCGGCGATGCGGTTCATGGGGTGGGCGCGCGCCTTGGTCTTGAGCGATTCTGGATCGTGGCGCTTGCTCATCATGCCGCCGAAGGTTGCGCCGGGGCACAGCGCGTTCACGCGGATGCCCTGTTCGGCATAGCGCAGCGCCGCCGCGCGGGTGAGGCCCATGACCGCGTGCTTACTGGCGACGTAGCCGGGCCCGGCAATGCCGGAGAAGGCGGCCGTCGAGGCGGTGTTGATGATGCTGCCCGCACCCTGCGGCACCATGTGGCGCAGCTGGGCGATCATGCAGATCATCACGCCGCGCACGTTCACGTCCATGGTCTTGTCGAACAGGTCGAGCCGGTCCCAGTGATCGCGCTTGTTCTCGATGTTGATCCCGGCGTTGTTGAAGGCGACGTCGAGGCGGCCCCAGCGTGCCACCAGAGCGTCGATGGCGGCATCGACTGCGCTCTGGTCGGTGACGTCGACCGCGACGGCATAGGCTTCGCCGCCTGCTTGCGCGATCATCGCGGCGGTTTCTTCCGCGCCGTTCAGGTCGGCAGCGAGCACCTTTGCGCCCTCGCGCGAGAAGGCCCTGGCGGTGGCGCGGCCTATGCCGCTGCCAGCGCCGGTGACGAAGGCGATCTTGCCCGCGAGCATTCCCGAAGGCGTGATCATGCCGCCAGCCTCCCGCCTTCGACTGCGACGGTCTGGCCGGTGACGTAGCTCGCCTGATCGGAGGCTAGGTAGCAGATGAGGTCGGCGGCTTCCTCGGGCTGGCCCAGCCGCTTCATTGGCGGGCCTGCGGCAATGTGGTCCTTGCCGCCGACCTTGAGCGCGACGCGATAGAGCATCGGGCTTTCGATCTGGCCGGGCGCGATGCCGTTGACGCGCACGCCCATGGCTGCGCCCTCGATCGCGCCCACTTTGGTCAGCCCTTCGACGGCGTGCTTGCTGGCGCAGTAGAGGCCGAGGTTGGGGCGCCCGCGAAAGGCCATGGTGGAAGAGATGTTGACGATGGCGCCGCCGCCGCCCCGCTGCATCGCCAGCATTTCATGCTTCATGCACAGCAGCAGGCCTCGGACGTTGACGTCGAAGCATTCGGCGTAGGTCTCGGCGGTATGCTCGACCAGCGGCAGCGATGCGCCATCGGTGCCGGCGTTGTTGATCGCGATGTCGAGCCGGCCGAAGCGGTCCATGGCGAAGGCGACGAGCGCGGCGATCTGGTCGGGCTTGCCGACGTCGCAAGGGGCGAACACGGCCTTGCCGCCATTGGCCTCGATCTGCGCTACCAGCGCGGCACCGACATCGGCCTTGCGGCCCGAAACGATCACGGTTGCACCGCGCTGCGCCAGCCCCACGGCCGTCGCGCGACCGATGCCCGAGAGTGCGCCGGTGACCAGCGCGATCTTGCCTTCCATGGATCCTGCCCTTTCGGTTCCGTCCTTGGAGACGATGGCTAAGGCGGCGGCGAAATATGGGCGATGGACGGGATTCCGTTGCTTTTCCACGAGGCCATTCGCGCGGAAAAGCGATCATGGCGGGGCCGCGTGCGCCCCCGACACGGGATTCCCTCGGGAGAGAACGATGCTGATCAAACACGACGATTATCCGGTCCACCAGACGGCGGAACCGCTGTCCTACATGTTCTCCAGCGAGCGCAACATGTACGCGCGCTACTGGTACAACGGGTACGATTTCGACGGTGAGTTCTACATCGGCATCGCCTTTGCCGCCTATCCCAACCGCGAAGTGATGGACGGGGCGGTCTCGATCGTGCGCAAGGACGGCACGCAGGACAGCTTCCGCGCCTCGCGCCACCTGACCGGCGATCGCACCGACCTGTTCGCCGGGCCGATGCGGCACGAGATCGTGGAACCGATGAAGACGGTGCGCGTCACCGTGGAGCCGAACGACACCGGCTTTGCGTGCGACCTGACGTTCCACGCGACCACCGTGGCGCACGAGGAACCCGCCGACCACATGAAGCAGGGCGTGCGGACGGTGGCGCAGATGAAGCGGTTCAGCCAATTCGGCCGCTGGGAAGGCTGGATCGAGGTGAACGGCAAGCGCACCGAGATCAGCCCGAAGACCACCTATGGCACCAAGGACCGTTCGTGGGGCTGGCGCTGGACCGGCGAGACCGAGAAGGGCGTTTCGCGCGACATTCCCAGCCAGTTCTTCTGGCTGTGGGCGCCGATCCACTGGGAAGACCGCTGCACCCACTGGGGCCAGCACGAATACGAGGATTCCAAGCGCTGGAAGGAATTCGCGCAGGTCTTCAAGACTTTCGACATGGGCAGCGACTTCGATACCCTGGATGAAGGACAAGTGTCGGCTGCGATCTGCGGCAATCACCGGCTCGAGTTCGCGCCCGGATCGCGCATGATCAGCCGCGCCGAGATCGACACAACCTATCCCGACGGCCGCACCGAGACGTTCGTGCTCGAACCGCTGCTGCGCTATCACATGTACGGCACCGGCTATAATCACCCCGAATGGGGCCACGGCTTCTACAAGGGCAAGGAAGCCTGGACGCTGGAAAGCTGGAACATCAACGACATCGACATCAACGCGCCGCAGTTCATGCACGTCCAGCACGTCGTGCGCGCCACCTGCGGTGACAAGGTGGGCGTGGGCGCACTGGAGCAGTACATCGTCGGCCCGCACACGCGCTACGGCATGAAGGGGTTCCTTGACCCGCTTTGACTTGCTGATGCTTGATCGAGCGTAACTTCTGGCAAAAGAAGGGCCGACCCTCCGCGGGGAGGGTCGGCCTCGAGTTTGCCCACAGGGAGGGCTGGACGCTGTAGAGAGCTTCAGCGCCCGAAGCGGGACAAATCGGTAAAGCGCACGTTCTGGCGTTCGAGGCCTTCGGTCAGTACATCGATCCCCCCGGCGCGGATCAGCCATTCGAGGCGATGGTCGCGGAACTGGCGCTTGAAGTCGCCCGCTTCGAGCAGCCCGGAATAGTGCGCCATGCCCGCGACGGAGGCAGCGGCCTCGCCAATGGTTTCGGCGACGGCGGGGCGCTGGATTACGCGTTCGAGCCAGGCATTGAGCGTCGAGCCCTCGGCGGGCGGGAAGCCGAAGATCTGCGACATGGTGACATAGGGCACGGCGGCGAGATCGGCCCAGCCGAAGCTGTCGCCGCTGAGCCAGCCGCCTGCGCCTATCTGCGCTTCGAGCCAGGATTGCATCGCGCGGGTTTCCTCGCCGGCCACCGCGCTCAGCGCATCGGCCTTTGCGGCGCCGCGCCCGAAGAAGCGGATCTCGCCAAGGCCCCAGTTGATCGCTTCGTAATGCGTGTCGCAGATTTCCTCGATCAGGCGGCAGCGCGCGCGTTCGAGCGGATCGGCAGGGCGCAGGGCGGGCGTGGGATGTGCGTCTTCGAGATATTCGAGGATCACCGTGGAATCGAACAGCGTGGTGTCGCCCACGACCAGCGCGGGGACTTCCATGCGCGGGTTGTGCGCGGAATAGCCCGTGTCCTCGCCCGAACCGAGGCCGTCGGGCACCTCGATCGAAAAGGGCAGGCTCTTCTCGCGCAGCATGATGCGCACCTTCTGCGCATAGGGCGAAAGCGGGTGGTCGTAGAGGATCATCGGCCCGTTTCCTTACATGTTCTTGAGCGTGTCGAGCTGCGCGCGGAACACGGTGCGAGCCGGACCATCGCTGGCTGCGACCCCGCCGCGTCGCTCGATCTCGGCGAGCACTTCATCGTCGGCGCTGAAGTCGTACTCGTACTTGTCGCGCCCGCCGTCGCGGAACCAGGCGAAGGAATCGGCGAGGCCTTCGGCCAGCGAGAACTTCGGTTCCCAGCCGAGGTCGCGGCGGATCTTGTCGATCGAGAAGACCATGCTGCCCCGGCTCGCTTCGAGCCAGTGGACGATCGGCGAGCGCATGTGTGCGGGCAGGTCGTCGGGCATGACGATGATCCCGGGTTCAACCCCGACGGCCTCGGCCATCAGGCGCATATAGTTGATGATGCTGGAGAACTGCTTGCCCGCGACGTTGTAGATCTGGCCGGAGGCCTGAGGCTTGCCCAGCACGGCGACCAGCGCGCGGGCGACGTCGCGGGTGTGGATGAAGTGGACCATCGCTTCGACCTTGCCTGCGATCAGCAGCGGGCGACCGAGTTCGAGGCGGCGGAACGTGCCCGGCTCGCGCGTGACGGCGGGGCTCATCGGGCCGCAGGAATGGGTGACGCGCAGGACGGTGTAGGGAAAGCCGTTTTCGGTGCGTTCGCGGGCCAGCCGTTCCTCGCACTGGACCTTGCCCGCAGCATAGGCGCCATAGAGCGCGGTGGCGGCATCGCGACCCACTTCGCCGCTTTCGTCGATGGGTTGGGCGGCTGCCATTTCATAGACCGCGACCGAGCTGGTGAAGACGAAGTGCTGCACGCGGCCGCGGAACAGCTCGATCATCGGTTCGAGGTGTTCGGGGGTATAGGCGGTGTTGTCGAATACCGCGTCGAAGTCGTCGCGCAAGGGGCCGAGCAGCGTTTCGAGCGTACCCGCATCGTGCCGTTGGCCGTGGAGGCGGCGGACGCTGGCGGGAAGGGGGGCTTCGTGGCTGTTGAGGACGGTGACCTCGTGGCCCTGTTCCACCAGTTCGTGGACGAGCTGCAACCCGATGTAGCGGTTGCCGCCCATCACCAGCACTTTCATGTCATCGCTCCCGCACTCGATTGTCCGTTGTGTGCTTCTGCGCCGGTAAACGGGGCGGGCAAAGGGACGGGATTCCGTCGGTCCTCGTCCCCGCGCGGGTGGCTAGGCTGGCTCCACAACAAGGATGGAGCGGATAATGCGGAATATCGGAAGGCATGGGATGGAGGACATCGGCCAGCTGATCGCGCTGGACGAACACCTCAACCACCAGATCGTCGATACGATGGCGACGGTGCACACTTCGGAACACAGCTGGACCGAGAAGATCTGGACCGCGCTGGTCAAGAAAGACGGCAGCCTTGCCATCGATTTCGGGCTGGGCCGCTACCACAACCGCGGCGTGATGGACGGCTGGGCGGCGGTGTCGCGGGGCACGCAACAGTGGACGGTGCGCGCGAGCCGCGAACTGCGCGACGATCCGATGCTGACTGAGGTTGGGCCGCTGGCCTATGCGATCGAGACGCCGTTCGAGCAGTTGCGCTTCACGCTGGCCGCCAACAATGAGCAGCCGATTGCCTACGACATCCAGTTCAATTCACTCTATCCGCCGTTCTTTGAAGACCGCCACCGCCAGCGCGAACCCGATGGCTTTCGCGTGGGGTCCGACGTGATCCGCTACCACCAATTTGGCGCGCCGAGCGGCTGGGTCGAAATCGAGGGCGAGCGCATCGAGATCGTGCCCGAGGAATGGTGCCAGGTGCGCGACCATTCGTGGGGCATCCGCCTCGACGTGGGCGCGCACAACCCGGACATCAAGCCCACCACCGACTTTGGCGGCGCGAGCTTCGGCAAGGACAGGTTCCTGCTGGTGTGGAGCCCGTTCCTGCTGACTGGCCCGGATGGCGAGCAGGTGGCGTACCACATCTATCACATGGCGAAGAAGGGGAGGGTCTTCTACTCGTCGGGCTATCGCAACCTGCCCGATGGCACGCAGGAGAAGATCAGCCGCGTGCGTCCCGAACTGCGCTATGACGACAAGACGCGGCGGCTGCTGGGGGGCAAGCTGCACTTCGACATGTTGCAGGGCGAAAGCCGCACGCTCGAGATCGAGGCGCTGGGGCCTTCCGGGGTCCACCTCGGGCCAGGGCTGTACCTCGGCTATGAAGGGCGCAAACACGGGATGTGGAAGGGGCCGCTCGAGGTCGAGGGTGACTACGTTGCCAATACGCTCGATGTCGAAACGCTGCGCCGCATCCACCAGCTGCGCGACTGCCCGATCCGCGTGACCGAAGGCGCGATGACCGGCCATGGCATCATGGAAACGATCATCCACGGTGCGGACGAGGAACTGGGGCTGACCGAGGCCGCGTCGATCATGTGACCGGCGTTGCAGGCGCAAACGGAAAGGGCGGCCTTGCGGGGCCGCCCTTTTTCTGTGCCTGCTGTTGCCGTCAGCTCAGTTCAGTACGCCGTTCATCCGGGCGACCAGCGCGGCGCGGTTGTGGATGCCTAGCTTTTGGTAGATGCGGCGCAGGTGGTTCTCCACGGTGCATTCCGACAGACTGGCTATCCACGCGATTTCCTTGTTCTGCTTGCCCTCACAGACCAGACGCGCGACTTCGGTTTCCCGCGCGGAGAGCGAGGCGAGCCTGGCGTCGACCGGTGCGGCCTCGGCACTGACCACGTTGAGCAGCGTACGATAACCCTTGCCGCCCGCGAGCAGGGAGGACAGCAGGTTCGAGGCGATCTTGGCCTGCAACACGTCCATGCCGAAGTTCAGCCGCTCGACCGGCAGGCTGCCGCGCTTGCGGTAGGGGTTCCGGTGCGCGCCAATCATCAGGTAGAGGCGCGGCTGGAGCTTCATCGTCGAGGCACCGACCACGTCGATGCTGTGCTGCGAAACGAACTGGAAATAGTCGCCCGCGCGGGAGCGGCTGCGTTCCAGCGCCGGATCGTTGGTGACGTGGAAGCGAGCACCGTCCATCGTTTCGAACAGGTTGGTGTCCGTGAACGGATCGACGTCGCAGATCTGCGTGCGGTAATAGCGGTCCAGCACTTCCTGATCGACGCCGAAATTGCCCAGATGAAAAATCTTCGTCTGCTTCGTCGTCTTGTCGGCGATGAACACGCACGTGCTGTCGATGTCGCAATCGCGCGCCAGCGTGTTGGCGTATTCACAGATATTGTTGCTCAATTCCATGGCAGCCTCCGGTGCGACGGGACGTTGTTCGTCCCTGTCCGCTCCTTGATCCTCTTCCTGACGGACGACGCTTTCCGCGCCTGTCCGGGCGGTTTCGCCCTTGCGCGATTGTCCTACCATCGCTGTCTTGCGATGTAAATATTCGCGGATGTTTCGAGCCGATGGCATACGGAAATCCGTCGATGTTCACCACAGAACCCGCTTGGCATGATCACATCATAGACGTCGGAAAGAGCAATAAAAATGCATTAAAACAAAATCTTGACGCGCATTTCGTGGTGTATTCCGGGCAGGTTCGACCGATCCGACAACCGGTCGTCCTGATCTAAAAACGTCTGACAATACCGTCGGTCGAAAAGGCCGGGCAGTTGGGAGTGGTATCTGGAGATCCGTACAGGGTTTCCGATGCCGGGAGAGAGGACAGCGATGTCGAAGAACGGCCATATCAAGCGCGACCTGGGTCACGTGACCGCCCGCCTCAAGGCGTGGCTTCCCGATGGCGACAAGGTCACGGGCCTGCGCGTGCTGTCGGCGGGCCATTCGAACGAGACCTTCTATATCGAGGGCCTGAACCGCGTGCTGCGGATGCCACCGTCGACCGGCGGGCTGTTACCGCCCTACGACATGCCCAAGCAGCACCGCATCCTCGCGGCGGTTGGCGCGATGCAGGACGGACCGCCGGTGCCGGCCGTGTTCGAGGTCTGCGAAGACCCTGCGGTGCTGGGCGATCCGTTCTTCATCATGGAAGCGCTCGTCGGCGAGGAATATGAATATGCTCCGCCGCAGTGGCTGCTCGATGCCAGCGAAGCGCAGCGCACCGCGATGAGCACGCGCTGGGTCGATGCCATCGCCTCGCTGCACGATCGCCCCGCGGAAGAGATGCCCGAGCGGCAAGTGTCGACGCGCGACTATGCCGAGAACTGCCTGCGCATGACGCAGGTGCCCAACGGCGATCCGCAACTGATCCGCCTGCTGGAAGACTTCGTGGCAAACCCGCTGGCGACCAGCGGTGCGCCTACGCCGGTTCATGGCGATCCCAAGATAGGCAACATGATGTGGCGGCCCGATGGCACGCTCGTCGCCATGCTCGATTGGGAAATGGCGCATCAAGGCGAGCCGTTGCACGACCTCGGTTGGGCGCTGTGCCTCTATAATCAGCCGCTCGCTTCGGCGGGGCTGGACCTGCCGGGCTGGCTTCAGCCTGAACAGATGGCCGAACGCTGGGAGGCGCGCACCGGGCGGTCTTCGGAGGGGCTCGACAAGTACATGGTGCTGGCCTTCGCCAAGATCTGCGCGATCAACACCTGGGGCATCCATCTCTACGAATCCGGCCAGACCAAGGACGAGCGCTATGCCGCCTGGGGTCGGGGGATGTCGCAGCTCCTCGAGATCCTGTTCAGGCGCGCAGACAGGATGTGATCAGCCAGACGACCGCGACGACAAATTCATAAAAGGGGGAGGACGAAATGTCCGCAATCACGATCAACCGTGCACTTCTAGCGACCGGTTCCGCGCTCGGCCTCGTGCTGGCCGCGCCGCAGGTTGCCTTCGCCGCCGACGACCAGACCGGGGCCAACGATCCCGTGGCCGCGAATGGCCCGTCCTACGGAGAGATCATCGTCACCGCGCAGAAGCGCGAGCAGAAGCTCTCCGACGTCGGTCTGACCATCTCGGCGATCAGCCCGGATGCTCTCAAGGATCGCTCCATTCAGTCGCTGGCGGACGTGGCCGCGGCCGTGCCGGGCCTGTCGTTCATCAACAGCGCCAACAACACGCCGGTCTACAACCTGCGTGGCGTCGGCTTCTACGACACCTCGCTGGGCTCGTATCCCACCACAAGCGTCTACCTGGACCAGGTGCCGTTGCCGTTCCCGGTGCTGACCAACCTGACTGCGTTCGATCTCGAGCGCATCGAAGTGCTGAAGGGGCCGCAGGGCACGCTGTTCGGCCAGAACTCGACCGGCGGCGCGATCAACTACATCGCCGCCAAGCCGACCAAGGAGCTGAAGTATGGCGCCGAGGCCAGCTATGGCCGCTTCGACGACTTCATCGGCAGCGCCTATATCAGCGGCCCGCTGTCCGACACGGTGCGCGCGCGCATCGCGGTGAAGGGCGAGAAGGGCGGCCCCTGGCAGTATTCCTATACGCGCCCGAACGAGAAGAATGGCCGCAATAAGAACATCGCCGGGCGCCTGCTGGTGGACTGGGATGCGTCGAGCAAGCTCAAGTTCGAGTTGAACCTCAACGGCTGGCAGGACCAGAACCAGCCGCAGGCGGTCGCCTATTCCAAGTTCAACGTGCAGGCGATCACCAACGTCTCCGATGCCGTGCGCAACTATCCTTTCGCACCGACCGACGATCCGCGCGCGGCGGACTGGAGCGCCAACAACGGGATGTTCCGCAACCTGAAGTTCGGGCAGGCCTCGCTGCGCGGCGACTGGGAGTTCGTGGACGGCGTGGCGCTGACCTCGATCACGTCCTATGTCGGCTTCACCGAACGCGGCGCGCTCGATCAGGATGGCATCAACTACCAGGACATCGACCTGCGCTTCTTCCGCGGCAACATCCAGTCGTTCTCGCAGGAACTGCGCCTTGCCAACACCGACAATGGCCCGCTGAAGTGGATCGTGGGTGGAAACTTCAGCAAGGACCACGTCTTCTATCGTGAGAACATCGTCTATGGCGATGGCTCGGGCGGCAACAACCAGTCGGCACCTTACCAGATCGAATCCTCGGAAAACTATTCTGACCAGCACATGAAGAACTACGCGGCCTTCGCGAACGTCGAATACAAGGTCGTGCCGCAAGTGACGCTGAAGGCGGGCATCCGCTACACCAAGGCCGAACGCCGCGCCGACATCTGCAATCTCGACGGCACCACCACCCGCGACGGGGGGCCTGCCAACCGCAACTTCCCGGTGGGCGGTGCGAACCGGCTGTTCAACCTGCTGGCCGACCTTTTGGCGCCGGGCAACGACTACCCCGACATCCAGCCCGGCCAGTGCTTCAACCTCAACGATCCCAGCCCCCTCAACCCGATGGCGAACCCGGCGCGACCCTATGAACCGGGGCTGTTCCGCAGCTCGATCAACGAGGACAACGTCTCGTGGCGGCTGGGCGTTGACTTCAAGGTGACGCCGGACGTGCTGCTCTATGCCAACGTCTCTAAGGGCTACAAGGCGGGCGGCTTCGGCAACATCAATGCCGCGATCAACTACCAGTTCCGCCCCGTCGTGCAGGAATCGATCCTCGCCTACGAAGGCGGCTTCAAGGCCTCGCTGGCCAACCGTCGGGTCGCTATCAACGGCGCGCTGTTCTACATGGACTATAAGAACAAGCAGCTGCGCACGAAGGACATCAACCCGATTTTCGGTATCATCGACGCGCTCAACAACGTGCCCAAGTCGCACCTCGAAGGCGGTGAGATCGAGGCGCACGTCTACCCGGTCGATGGCCTCGAGCTGGGCGCGGCGGCCACCTACATCAAGTCGGAGATCGACAAGTATTCGGGCATCAACGCCGGCGGCGTCGTGGCCGACTTCTCCGGCTCGGTGATGCCGTTCACGCCCAAGTGGCAGGTCGCGCTCAACGGTCGCTACGAAACCCCGGTGGCCGATGGCATCAAGGCCTTCGTCGGAGCGCAGATGAACTATCGCAGTTCGACTTATGCGGTGATCGGCGGCGGTATCGGGCTGGCCGACGGCTACGAGATCAAGTCGTTCACCACGGTCGATGCGCAGCTCGGCATCAAGTCAGACAAAGGCTGGCGCGCGATGCTCTGGGGCAAGAACCTCGGTTCGACCTACTACTGGACCAACGTGGTGGCCGGGCAGGACCAGGTCGTGCGCTACGTCCAGAAGCCGGCGACCTACGGCGTCACCCTCGGCTTCGACTTCTAAGGCAGGGGGAGCCTTCACATGACCGACCACATCCGGCAAACGCTTGAAGACGGCATTCTCCGCCTGACCAAGACCAACGTCGAAAGCCGGCAGGGCGTCAGCCTGTCAGTCCTCGCCGGGCTCTCGGCGGCGTTCGACCGGGTGCGGCAAAGCCCCGAAATCCGCTGCGTCGTGATCGACGCAGCGGGCGACGGGTTCCACAACGGCGCGGTCATGCTGGGCGAACTGGCCGACGACTGGAACGACCTGACGCCTGCAGATTATCGCAAGATCATCGATCTGGGCCACGGCGTCGGCCGCCAGATCGCGGCGTGCGAGGTGCCGGTGATCGGCATCGCGCCTACCGGAGGGCTGGGCGGTGGGCTGGAACTGCTGTGCCGCTCCGATCTCGTCTATACCACCGATGGCGCGCGCTTCAGCTTTCCCGAGGTGACGCTCGGGCTGGTCGCGGGATGGGGCGGCACGCAATGGGCGGGCCGTCTCGTTCCCTTCCGCAAGGCGCAGGAATTCCTGCTGCTCGGCGAGGAAATCGACGGGCGCGCCGCCGAGGACTGGGGCCTTGTCACCCGCTCCTTCGCCGATGCCGCCGCGCTCGATGCCCACGTCGTCAAGGTGACCGAGCGCTTCAAGCGCTGCGCGCCGGTCTCGGTGAAGTGGCACAAGGAATGCCTGCGCGCGCTGTGGCAGAAGAGCCTGACCGAAGGCGAGGCGGTGGAAGCCGTGGCGGTGCCCGCCGCGATGGAGACGCGGGCGTGGTTCGGCCCGACCGCCGCCTTCTTCGAGGGCAAGGGCTGGGACTACACCAAGAACGAGGCGATCGAGGCATGAAGGCTGCCGTCATTCACGAACAGGGTGGCCCCGACGTCCTGCGCTATGAGGACACGCCTGATCCCGTGCGGGGGCCGGGTGACGTGGTGATCGACGTCGAGGTCATCAGCCTCGAGGGCGGGGACCTGCTAAATCGGTCGATCCTGCCGGTGGCGCACTTTCCGCACGTGATCGGCTATCAGGCTGCGGGGCGCGTATCGGCGGTGGGGGCCAAGGTCACGCGCTTCAAGGTGGGCGACCGCGCGGTCTGCTTCGCCTTTTCCGGCAGCCACGCCGAAAAGTTCTGCGTGCCGGAACACCACGCCTTCGCCGTGCCAGATGAGCTCGATATGCGCATCGCGGCGACGATGCCAGTCACCTTTGGCACCGCCGACTACGCGCTGTTCGCAGCGGGCGATCTGAAGGCCGGTGAAACCGTGCTGATCCAGGGCGGTGCGGGTGGCGTCGGCCTCGCCGCGATCCAATTGGCCAAAGCGGCGGGCGCGCGCGTCTTCGCGACGGCGCGCAGCCATCATGCCGAGGCCATGCGCGCCTATGGCTGTGACCTGCCAATTGCTTACGACAAGGAAGATTTCGCCGAGGTCATCGCCGCCGAGACCGGGGGGCGCGGGGTCGATCTGGTGGTCGATCTCGTGGGCGGCGATGCCGCCATGGTGTCGAGGCTGATTTCGGCCGTCGCCTATCGCGGGCGGCTGTCTGTGGTGGGGCTGTCGAGCGGGGAAGCGCCGTCGATCCCGTTCTGGGAGATCGTGCCCAAAAACATGGCGGTGCTGGGCGTGCTGTTCGGCGCCGAAATGCATACCCCGCGCGCCCACGCGATGCTCGAGCGCCATTTCGCCAGCGCGGGGGCGGGCAAGCTGACGATGCCGATCGCGGCGGCGTTCCCGCTTGCCGAGGCGGCGGCGGCGCATCGCTTCGTCGAGGAAACGCGCCCGCTTGGTCGCGTGCTGCTGCTTCCCTAGAACCCCGTGCAGGGAGAGCCTTCCATGAGCGTCAGCGCCACCGACCTGATCGTCCACCAGTACAACCTCGAACCCGCCTTTTCGCGCAAGACGCGCGCGATGCTGGGTTTCAAGGACGCTGCATGGTTCGCCTGCGACCATTCCACGATCCTGCCCAAGCCCGAACTGGCGGCGCTGACGGGGGGCTATCGCCAGATCCCGGTGGCGCAGGTGGGGGCCGACATCTACTGCGGCAGCGAACTGGTGATGGACGTGCTCGAAGCGCGCATTCCCGAACCCTCGCTGACGCAGGCGAGCGGGCCGGGGCTGGGCCGGGGCCTTGCCTACTGGGCCGAGGATACGCTGTTCTGGCTGATCGTCCAGATCGTCTGCGGATCGGACTTCGCCTCGACCGAGCGCCCCGATTTCGATGCCGACCGCAAGCTGATGCTGCCCGGCATCTATGACGTGGCGGCGATGCAGGCGGCGCTGGCGACCAACATTCCGGTGCTGCGCGCGCATCTCGATCTGATCGAGCGGCAGCTGGCGGACGGGCGCCCGTTCATGCTGGGCGATGCTATGGACATAGCCGACATCTCGCTTTGGTTCCCGATCGACTTCCTGCGCCACTGCCGCAACGGCAACGAGCGCATTCCCGACGAATACCCGGCGATTGCGGCCTGGATGGGCCGTGTCGAGGCAATCGGCCATGGTCGGCGGCAAGAGATTTCGCGCAATGAGGCGCTGGCCGTGGCGCGGGCTGCAACGCCCACCGTGCGGCGGATCTCGACCGTGCGCGAAGGGCCGCAACCGGGCGACACAATCCGCTTCCAGTGGGGCGCTTACAGCCCGATCGACCTTGAAGGCGAAGTCGTGGAAGCCCATCCGCGCACACTGGCCGTGCTGCGCTCCGATCCGCTGGCGGGCGAGGTGGTCGTCCACGTACCTCGCAGCGCGGGCGTTCTCATTTCCTGAACGGCGACAGGCTCGCCAGAGGCGCAAGGTCGGTGAAGCGGATGGTGTCGGCGGCAAGGCCGTTCGCCACCACCACCGCACCGCCCGCGCGCATCATCCATTCCAGCCGGTGATCGCGGTAGTGGCGACGTAGCAGCCCTGCATCGAGCGCATCGGCCACGGTGTGCAGCAATTCGCTGCCCGCCTGCGATTCCGCGAACGTTTCCGCCACCGTCGGGCGCGCCGAGACGCGCGCGAACCAGCGCCCGAGTGGACGCGACGGATCAAGCGCCACACCGTTGAAGCGCGACCCTTCGATGAACGGCGCGACCACCACGTCGCCAAGGCCGAAGGCAGGGCCGCCGAACCACGGGTCGGCGCCCAGTTGAAGCTCCAGCCAATCGTGCAGCACGGCAAGGTCGGCGCGTGCGGCCGCGAACAGCGTTTGGGCAAGACCTTCGCCCTGGCCGCGTTTGAAGTAATTGAGTTCGAACAGGCCCCAGTTCACTGCCTCATAGTGGGTGTCGCAAACGTCCTCGATCATCCGCACCCGGGCCCGCGCGGCTGCGCTGGCCGGGCGTAACGGCACTTCAGGAAAGCGGTCCTCCAAGTATTCAAGGATCACCGTGGAATCGAACAGAACCACGTCGCCTTCGACGAGCGCAGGCGCTTCGGAGCGCGGGTTGGCAGCGATCAGCGCGTTCGAAACGCCCACCCCGATCCCGTCGGGCACTGCCGCGTCGAAAGGCAGCCCCTTTTCGCGCAGCGCGATCTTCACCTTCTCGACGAAGGGAGACAGCGGCGTGGACCACAGGAACATGCTCAATGGTGGGCTCAACCCGCGACGGCGGCCAATGCCACCACGGGCTGGCCAAATTCGATCAGCGCGCCCAGTGCATGGTGATGCGTCACAACTTCGCCGTCGCTCTCGGCCATGATCAGCGTTTCGCGGTCAAGCACGCGCAGCGTTGCAACAGCCTGGCCAGCCGATACGCGCTTGCCCACCGCAGCGACATCGGCCAGCGTGCCAAGGTGTGGCGCGGCCAGATCGTTGGCCGGGCCAACAGCGGCGGGAGGGGCCACCGCCGCCGGTTGGGCGGCGTAGCGCACCGTTGCGTCGCGGCTTAGGAACAGCGAGAGCCGGTCCGTCCGCACGTCGAGTGCGCGCGCCTTGGAATGAGCGAAAGTGCGCAATAGCGCGCGGGCTTCGTGCAGCGGCGTGGCTTCAGCCATGATTGGTCCCCAGTACGGCAAGATCTTGTGCCTCGGGCACGGCGATGTAGCGCGTGTCGCCCGCTGCTTCGGCCCAGGCCAGCAGCTTCGACAGCCAGGGATGGTCGTTGGCCTCGGGGGCGATCATCGGCAGGGTGCCGGCATAGACCCTGCCCCCTCCATCGACGGTCACGACCTGTCCCGCCAGCGCCATTACGCCGCCGCCGCAGCCGACCACGCAGGGGCGGCCCAGCGCGCGGCTGACGACCGCGGCATGGCTGGTCGCGCCGCCTTGCGCGGTGATGATCGCCTTGGCGGCGATCATGCCGTGGATGTCGTCGGGGCTGGTGGTCTCGCGGGCGAGCACCACCGCTTCGCCTGCACGTGCGCGCGCTTCGGCCTCGTCGGGAGTGGTGACGACCACGCCGCTGGCGACGCCGGGGCAGGCGCCTTCGCCGCTGGCGATCGCGGTCAGCGTATCGGCACTGTCCACCGCCAGACGCGGGCGCAGGATTTCGAGCGTCTGCTCACGCGAGACGCGGGCCAGCGCTTCAGCGCAGTCGATCAGACCTTCTTCGGCCATTTCGACCGCGCAGCGCACTGCGGCTTCGGGCGCGCGCTTGGCCGAGCGCGCCTGCAGCAGGTAGAGCTTGCCCTTCTGCACGGTGAACTCGATGTCTTGCATATCGCGCGAGTCCTGCTCGAGCGTTTCCGAGGCGGCGAGCAGCTGATCGTGCGCCGTGCGCACGCGCTCGTGCATGGCTTCAAGGCGCAGCGGGGTGAACTTGCCCGAAACGACATCCTCGCCCTGTGCCTTGGGCAGGTATTCGCCGAAAGGCACGCGCTCACCCGAGAGCGGATTGCGGCTGAACAGCACGCCGGTGCCGCTGTCCTCGTCGAGGTTGCCGAATACCATCGCCTGGATGGTGACGGCGGTGCCGAGATCGTCGGGGATGCTGTTGTGCTGGCGATACTTGCGCGCGCGGCGGCTGTTCCAGCTGTCGAAGACGGCTCGCACAGCGGCCTTCAGTTGTGCGCGCGGATCGAGCGGCACGTTCTGGCCGGATGCGGCTTCGATTTGGGCGCGCCATGTGGCCGGATCGGCACCTGCTTCCAGATGCGCAGGGGCTCTCAGGACGATGCTGGCGAAGAGTTCGAGGAAGCGGCGGTGGGTGTCGCGGGCAAAGCCCGGCTCACCGCTTTCGGCGGCCAGCGCGGCTTCGGTCTGATCCGAGATGCCGAGGTTGAGCACGGTGTCCATCATGCCCGGCATCGAAATTGCCGCGCCGGAGCGCACCGACAGCAGCAGCGGGGTGCTGCCGTCGAAGGTGCGCCCGGTCTGCGCTTCCAGCCAGGCGAGGCCATCAGCAATTTCGGCATCGAGGCCTTCGGGCCAGCCGCCGTCCTGATAGGCGGTGCAGGCCTTGGTGGTGACAACGAAGGCCGGGGGCACCGTCAGTCCCAGCGAGAGCATTCGGGCGATCGACCAGGCCTTGCCGCCGATCAGCGCGCGGTCGGGCAGGACCTGCCCATCGAGTTTCAGAGTCCACGACATCACTTCATTCCCATCATTCAACGCGCGTCTGGCCCATGATCCGCAGCAGGTCCTCGTGCAGTTCGAACCAGACAGTGTGGTAGCTGTCGCGGTGGATATCGCTGACCCACTCGGGTTGGCCGGATTCGACCCTGTCGAGCGCGGCTTCGAGCTTGCGGCCATAGATCGCCATGCGCGGCAGTCCGCGTGCAAGGCCCGCCAGCACCGTCTCGGCGCGTTCGTGCAGTGTGCAGAGCCGGTCGATTACCTTGTCGTCGTAGTCGGGATCGCTGTGGTCGTTGACCCGGCGTTCGCCGCGCACGTTCATCGTCTGCCAGTCGGTGATGACGGACTTGAGTTCGGGATTGATCCGTTCGAACCCATGGTACGCGGCGGCAAAACCCGCATCGGCGCGCTGGGCGGCGAAATCGACTTCGTACCGCGATTGCAGCGCGACGCGGGCGAGCGGGGTGAGAGTGTAGGCACCCTGCGCCTCGATCGCGCGTCCCGAGGCGACGGCCGTGGCGAGC
Source organism: Novosphingobium percolationis (assembly GCF_020179425.1). Lineage (GTDB taxonomy): Bacteria > Pseudomonadota > Alphaproteobacteria > Sphingomonadales > Sphingomonadaceae > Novosphingobium > Novosphingobium percolationis. The sequence goes on from NZ_JAILYM010000001.1 coordinate 28,016, forward strand.
TGTGCCTGCGCCGCGTCAGGCGAAAGGCCGGTGAGGTCTGCCACGGCTTCAGCCTTGGCGTGGCGCTTGATGGCAAGGCCGTGGAGCGCGAGGTTGCGATCGTCCATCATGCGGCGTCTCCCACGATCCAAACGCGACCGGTGCGCTCCGTGGCGGTCTGGTAGTCTTCGGTTGTGCGGGGGGGGGCGGTGGCTTCCATCTCCACCGTATCGCCATCGCGAATGCCGCTCAGCTTGGCGTTCATGAAGCAGGGGATGCCATATTCGCGCGACAGGATGCCGAGGTGCGATCGTACCGTGCCGCCCGCGCAGAGGATGCCGGCGAACTGTTCGATGATCGGCGCCGTGAGTGTGCCGCCCGAATCGTCGATGATCGCGATGGTGCCCGACGGCACGCCTTCGGTCAGGTAGGCCAATACGCGCTCGTTGGTGCGGATGTAGCGCGCGGTGCCGGTGACGTTGGCCTCGTGCCGGACAACGTTATCGCCCTGGCCCGCCAGCGCGCGGCCTTGTTCGTCTGCTTCGGCGGTGACCGCCTCGGGGTGATCGAACACCACCGCGCTGCTCTGGTCGCCGCCGCCCTTGTAAGCTTCAGGACGTTCGGCGAGCGAGATCGCCGCCGACCAGTCGAAGCGGTGCCCGGCATCGAGCAGGGCCTGTTCGACGACAGCAACGTCGTCCTTCGTGACGTTGCAGCCCAGCCCGGCAAAGGCGAAGTCGCCAAAGTCCGTGCCGCCGGCGGCCAGATGGGCGTCGAAAGCGGCGCGAACCTTCTGGTGGAGCAGGCCGAGCGTCGCTTCCACGATCGGGCTGGCGGGCGGCGGGACGGGCCGCATCTGGTCAATCGGCAGGCGTGCCATGGGGAAACCTCTCCTTCGTATGCTGCGACAATTCCACATTAGCGACGCCCGAACGACTGACGAATTTCTGTCAGTCGATCATCTGTCGTTTTTGTCTGACAAAGATGGTGACAAGGCAAGCGATTGAAGGTTAGGATTGGCGCTATGAGTGGAATGGAAGGCATTGCAGGCAAGCGGATCCTGATCGTCAACGACGACGGTATCGACGGCCCCGGCATAAAGCTGCTGGAAAGCATCGCGCGCGAGTTTTCGGACGATGTGTGGGTTGTGGCACCCGACGAGGAGCGTTCGGGCGCGAGCCAGGCGATCTCGATCTCGCATCCCATCCGCTACAGCCAGCGCGACGAGCGCCACTTTGCGGTGCGCGGCACGCCCACCGATTGTGCGCTGCTGGGGATCAACGTGTTCCTCGAAGGGCGCAAGCCCGACATCCTGCTTTCGGGTATCAACGCCGGGCCGAACCTGGCCGAGGATGTCCACTATTCGGGCACTTGCGCCGCCGCGAAGGAAGGCGCGCTGCTGGGCATTCCCTCGTTCTCGCTGAGCCAGATGCGGTCCTATGGGGTGCCGACGCTTTGGGAAGCGTCGGAGACGCACCTGCCGGGGATCATGGGCAAGCTGCTGGGGATGGACTGGCTGCCGGGCAGCTTCGTCAACATCAACGTGCCCAACCTGCCGGCCGCACAGATCGCGGGGGTGAAGGTCACGCGGCAGGGTCAGCGCCTGCCCGGTGGGTTCCTGCCGGTGCGCCGCGTGGACGAACGCACGGTGCCCTATTTCTGGGTCAAGATCAGTCCTAACGCGCCCGAACTGGTCGAAGGCACCGATCTGCACGCGGTGGCCCACGGCGCGATCTCGGTTACGCCGATGCAGCTCGACCTGACGCACACGCGCATCGCGGCGGAAATCGCCGGGATGTTCGGCGATGCGGACCTGACGGCGGCCGTGGTTGCGGGCGCGGAAGCGTGCATCTAGGGATGGTGGCGTGAACAAGACCGAGGTGATTTCCGATGCCGAAACCGGCGAGGTCAAGGACACCATCCAGCGCCTTGCCGATGGCATCATCTATTGCATCCGTGCCGGGCAAATGGTGCCGGGCCAGCATCTGGTCGAAGCCGACCTTACACGGCGCTTCAACGTCAGTCGCGGCTCGCTGCGCGAGGGCTTGAAGCACCTCGCCGCCGACGGCATCGTCACGCTCACCCGTTTTCGCGGCGCGTTCATCTCGGCGATGGACCGCAAGGCTGTACATGACCTTCTCGACGTGCTCGAACCGCTCTGCTCGCTGGCCGCGCGGCTTGCGGCGGAACGCGGCGGCACGCCCAAGCAGATGGAAACGCTACGGCTCATAGCGCAGGAAATCGCCCGGCGCGGCGCTGGTGCACAAATCGCCTCCTATCTCGAAAACCGCCGCCATTTCTACGATCTGTTGATCGAGATGGGCGGCAACGGTGAACTGGGCCGGGTGATCCCGCTGACGCGCACCGATCTGTTCCGCGCTCAATTCGACAAGGTCCAGACGCGCGAGCAGCAAAAGCGCCATGCCGTCGGCTATGGCCGCATTGCCGAGGCGGTTGTCGCGCGCGATCCAGGTAAGGCGGAAAAGGCCGTGCGCAAGCACTTCATTGGGACGCGCGCCACCGTCGACGAACTGCCCGACGAAGCGTTCAGTGCGACATATGTCTGAGCGGGGCTACAGCCGCTCCAGAATGGTCACGCAGGACATGGCATCTTCCACGCCGTAGAACCCGCCGCTGTTCTCCGCGAGCGCAATCTTTGCGCCTTCGACCTGACGCTGACCTGCAAGCCCACGCAGTTGCGTGACAAGCTCGTGGATCTGGGCAAGGCCCGTCGCCCCCAGGGGATGGCCTTTTGAGACAAGCCCTCCCGATACGTTGATCGGGCAGCGTCCGCCCAGCGAGAGTTCCCCGCGCAGCGCCGCGGGACCTGCCTCGCCGGGCGAGGCAAGGCCCACCGCCTCGATCTGGACGACTTCTCCCGAGGAACTGGCATCGTGGACTTCAGCAAGCTGGATGTCCTGCGGGCCGACGCTCGCATCCTCATAGGCAAGCCGCGAGACCCGTCCGCTGACATGCGCTGCATAGTCCGCCGGATCGCGGTCAGTGCCGGTCAGCGAACGGCAGGCGCGGATGCGGATGGCTCCGCGCGCGGCGAAGCGGGGCGTAAGCTCTGCTGCACAGACCACTGCCGCACTGGCCCCGTCGCTGATCGGCGCACACATCGGGACGGTCAGCGGCCAGGCTACGGCGGGCGCGGCCATGACCTCCTCGATGCTCATCGCGTTGCGGTACTGCGACAGCGGGTTCCACTGCGAATGCATGTGGTTCTTGGAACTGATCGCGGCGAAGTGCTGCTGCGTGGTGCCATAGGTCGCCATATGCAGGCGGGCCTGTGCGGCATAGGCCTCCATCAGCACATTAGGGCTAGGGCCATCGAAGCCTGCCGGAACCGGGGCAAGGCGACCGGTCGTGGTCGTGAGATAGCGCTGTGCTTCCACGACATCGAGTGGTTGCTGGAAGACCGCGAGCCGCTTGTCGCGGTCATCGTTGTAGAGCTTTTCGGCACCCACCGTGAGGACCACATCGGCAATGCCCGTGCGGACGAGATCGTAGGCTAGGTGCAGTGCCATCGTCCCGCTCGCGCAGGCCGCTTCCACCCGAAACGCGCGCACGCCGGTGATGCCGAGCGGACGCAAGGCGTATTCGCCGGGTATCGACATCTCGCCCGTGACGAAGGCCTGCACCACGTTGGCGTAGACCGTGGTGTCGAGATCGGAGGCCACGATCCCGGCATCGGCCATCGCTTCGCGCGCGGCCTGCTGGATCAGGTCTGTGTGGGTCAAGTCGCGGTGACGGCCGAAGGGCGTCATGCCCACGCCGATGATGTCGACGGCGCGCATCAGATCGTCCTCTCGCGGTTCTGCCAGTAGGGCTTGCGCAATTCGGCGCGCAGGACCTTGCCCGCGTTGCTGCGCGGCAGGCTGTCGATGTAGGTCAACTGCTTGGGCGTCTTGACCGCGCCCAGGCGTTCGCGCGCAAACGCCAGCAGGTCCTCGACCGGCGGCGGGGTGACCCCGGCGCGGCATTCGACCACGGCGGTCACCTGTTCGCCCCACTTGTCGTCGGGAGTGCCGAAGACGGCGCAATTCTGCACGGCGGGGTGGGCGTGGAGCGCCTGTTCGACTTCCGCCGGGTAGACGTTGAAGCCGCCCGAAATGATCATGTCCTTCTTGCGGTCGACGATGAAGAACCAGCCGTTGTCATCGCGATAGCCGATGTCGCCGGTGTGGTGCCAGCCGAAGCGTGAAGCCTCCGCCGTGGCTTCGGGGTTCTTGTAGTAGCCCGCCATCACCAGCGGTCCGCGCACCACGATTTCGCCGTGCTGGCCGGGGGGAAGCAGGTTGCCGTCATCGTCCATGATCTCGACGCGGCTGAGCAGGTTGGCCTGACCGCACGAACCGGGATGCGCCAATTCACCATCGGCGCCCAGATGCAGGTGCGGCGGCATGGCGGTGACGCACATCGGGCTTTCGGTCTGACCGAAGCTGGCGTTCATCACCGGGCCGAACACTTCGATGGCCTCTTTCAGCCGGTCGAGCGACATCGGCGCGCCGGCATAGGAGATGTATTCGAGGCTGGAGAAATCGCGGGTTCGCACGCCGGGATGCGACAGCAGCATGTAGATCGCCGTGGGCGGCAGGAACATGTAGGTCACGCGGTGCCGCTCGATGGCGTCGAGCACGGCGGCCGGCTCGAATTTCGGCAGCACCACCACCGTTCCCCCCAGCGCCATGCTGGCGAGCGCCAGCGGCCCAGCGGCGTGGGTCATCGGTGCGGCGACAAGGTTCACCGGCGGCTGCTTCATCGGCATCGAAGCGACGAGGCTGGAGACCAGCGATTGCCACACGAGGTTGGTCAGCATCACCCCGCGCGAACGCCCCGTGGTGCCCCCGGTGTTCGCGAGGAAGGCGAGATCGTCGGGCGCGCCGCTGCGGCGTTCGGGCACTTCGCCGTCGCCCGCCGCCGCGATCCAGTCGCCGAGGAAGGCGTCGGCTTCAGCCAAAGGCACGTCGATGCTGACATAGCGACGGATGTTGGGGCACTGCGCGCGGAACGCCGTGATGCGGTCGGCGACTTCGGAATGGAAGAACAGCGTGTCCACGTCGAGCAGGTCGAGCAGGTAGGCGTTTTCATCCACCGAGGCGCGGTTGTTGGCCATGGTCCACACGCCATCGGCGCGCAGGATGCCCAGGATCGCCTCGAACGCGGTGGGATCGTTGCCCGAAAGCACCGCCCCGTGCGCGCCGGGGGCAAAGCCGTCCGCGATCAGGGCATGGGCGATGCGGTTCGATCGCTCGCGCACCTCGCGGTAGCTGCGGCTGCCCGTATCGGTCACCATGCAGGGCCGGTCGGGCGCATTGCGCGCGCCCCGGTCGAAGAAGTCGATCATGCGCATCGTGTGTCGCCCGTCAGTTGCGCAGCGTCAGGTCGAGCGCTTCGGTCTTGAGCCGCACTACGGGCGCGGTCGCCACGCGCATCAGCTTTTCGACCTGTGCCAGTTCGGGCGAGGACAGCATGGGGAAGTCCTTGGCGGGCGGGCCCGACTTGCGCATCCGGGCAATGTCGGAGGCCGGAACCAGCGCGCGCAGGATCAGCTCGTCCTCGTCGTCGGTGCCGTGCTGGCGCTTGAGGTCGGCGAGGGTCGGTTCGGGCGGCGGGTTGTCGAAGATTTCCTTCGCACGCGGGGCCGAGGCGATGCGGTCCATCACGTTCGGATCGATCGGCGCGGGCGGCTCGCCATAGTAGCCCGCCGCATACTGGATCACCTCGTCGGGGATCGCGCCATAGCGCTTGCCGGTGACGATGTTGAGCACCGCCAGCGTGCCGATCAGCTGGGCAAACGGCGTCGCCATGCCGGGATAGCCCAGCTCTCGCCGCACCGCGCCCACTTCCTCGAGCACCACGGGCAACTGGTCTAGCATGTTCTGCTGCGCCAGCTGGTTGCGCAGGGTGCCCATCATGCCGCCGGGGATCTGGCTGGTCAGCGAGGTGACGTCGTATTCGTAGGACTGGTCGTGCAGGTAGCCCGCAGCCTTGGCCACCTTGCGGAAGTGGTCCGACACTTCCTGCAACTTCGACGTGTCGATGTCGTGGGTGTGGCCCAGCGCCTCCATGTTCTTGATCATGATGTCGATCGAAGGGATCGACGGGCCGTTCGCCATCGAGCGCGCAGCGGTGTGCAGCACGGTCACGCCGAATTCGACCGCATCGCAATAGGCCTTGGCGCTCTGGCCCAGCATGTTGTTCGAATGCAGCTCGATCGGCTTGCCGCGCGCCTTTGCCTTGATCGCGGGGATCAGCGTCTTGATCCGGTCGCGATCGAGCACGCCGCCGGTATCGTAGAGCAGCAGGCTGTCGACGTCGGGCAGCGCGGACAGCTTGTCGGCCTTGTCCGCCCAGAACGCATCGTCATGCACGGGCGAGAGCGTGAACAGCATCGTCGCGGCGACCTTGCAGTCGTACTTCTTCGACAGCTTGGCGAGGCGCGCCATCTTGTCGACGTTGAACAGCACGTCGTAGATCCACCACGAGCGCACGCCGTGGACGCACAGGCGCTCCATCCACAGGTCCATCAGCACCTGCGGGGTGAAACCGAACGTCACCGAGCCGTTCGAGCGGATGCCGCCGCGCACCGGGGTGTGCTTGATCTGGCTCATCATCAGGTCGAAGCCCGCCCAAGGGTCTTCATGGCAATGGCGGGTCAGCACTTCGAACAGCGAGGAGCCGGCAAGGCTGATCGTGGAATAGCCGGTCTTGTCGATGGTCGGCAGCACCGGATAGGCCTGTCCCGCCTGCATCCGCATACCCCAGAGGCTTTGCTGGCCGTCGCGGCAGGTTTCGTCGAGGAAGCTGATATGCGCCATGGCTTGTGTTCCGGCTTACTGGCCGAGGCTGGGCAGGAGGACCTGCTCGAGCCAGCGGGTGTGAATGGAATTGCTGCGGAAATCGGGGTGGGCAACGATCGCCCGGTGCAGGCCTATGGTGGTAGGCACGCCCTCCACCACGAAGTCGGCCAGCGCGCGTTCGAGCCGCGCGATCGCGTCAGCCCGGTTTTCCCCGGTAACTATCAGCTTGCCGATCATGCTGTCGTAGTAGGGCGGGATCGTCGCGCCCTCGCTCATGTGCGTATCGAGCCGCACGTCGTCGCCCGCAGGCGGTGACCAGCGCGTGATCGTGCCGGGCGAGGGGATGAAACCGCGCTCCCAGTTCTCGGCATTGATGCGGCATTCGATGGCGTGGCCGGTGACGGCGATGTCGGACTGGTCGATGTCGAACGTCTCGCCGCCCGCGATGCGCAATTGCCAACCGACAAGGTCGTGCCCGCTGACCATCTCGCTCACCGGGTGTTCCACCTGGATGCGCGCGTTGACCTCGATGAAGTAGATTTCCTCGCGCTCGACGTCGAACAGGAACTCGGCGGTGGCCGCGCCCTTGTACTTGACGCTGGAGGCGAGTGCGACGGCGCTGGCGTGGAGCTGGCGGCGCAGGTGCTCAGGCATCGCGGCAGACGGCGCTTCCTCGATCAGCTTCTGGTAGCGGCGCTGGACCGAACAGTCGCGCTCGCCGAAATGCAGCACCTTGCCGGTGCCGTCGCCCATCAACTGGACTTCGACGTGGCGGGCGCGGGGTACGAAGCGTTCCATGAACAGCGTGCCATCGCCGAACGCGCTTTCCGCCTCGGCGCTGGCCTTCCCGAACCCGGCTTCGACATCGGCGCGGTTGTGCGCGATTACCATGCCGCGCCCGCCGCCCCCGGCAGAGGCCTTGAGCAGCACGGGATAACCGATTTCCTCGGCCACGCGCACGGCATCGGCGGCGCTGGCGATCTGGTCGCTGCCGGGCACGAGGGGCACGTTGGCGGCGCGGGCCATGCCGCGCGCCTGGATCTTGTCGCCCAACGCCTCGATCGTGTCGGCGTCCGGCCCGACGAAGGCAATGCCGTTCGCGGCGCACAGGCGCGGCAGGATCGGGCGTTCGGACAGGAAACCATAGCCCGGATGGAGGCCATCGCAGCCGGTTTCGCGCGCGGCATGGACCACCAGCTCGGCGTCGAGATAGCTCTTCGCGGCAGGGCCGGGGCCGAGCACAACCACGCGGGTTGCCGCGCGCGCTGCGGCGCTGTCGCGGTCGGCCTCGGACACACCGAGCACGGTTTCGATGCCCAGCTTCTGCGCCGCGCGGATCACCCGCAACGCGATTTCGCCCCGGTTGGCGACAAAGACACGGGTCAGCGCCATGGCCTCAGCCCACCGGCTCGAGCGCGAACAGAGGCGCGCCTTCGGCCACCATCTCGCCGTCCCTGGCGAGGATCTGCCGGATGACGCCCTTACTCGGCGCGCTGACGGCGGTGAACAGCTTCATCACTTCGACAAGGCACAGGTCGGTGCCCGCCTCGACCGTCTGGCCCAGCTCGACGAAGTTCGGCTCGCCCGGCTTGGGCGCGCGGTAGAACGTGCCGAGGTAGGGTGCGGTGACCACCACGTGGCCATCGGCCACCGCCGTCGATGCAGCGGGTGCAGGTGTTGCCGCAGTCGCTGGGGCGGGGGGCGCTGCCGAGGTGCTGGCCTTAGGCGCAGCAGGAGCCGCTGCAACTGGAGGCGCAGCCATGGACACGCGGCCCATGGCGAAATCGGCATCGGGATTGCGCGACAGGAACAGCTCGATGTCGGCCGTACGCAAGTGCATCTCGGTCAGGTCCGAAGCCTGAAACTGGCGGACGAGGGCTTCGAGATCCTCATCCTGTTGCGGATTGGTCATGCTTATATCCTTCCGTTCGGGGCGCATCGCTCAGGCCTTGCCGCGCAAGCCCTCGATCTGCTCTGGCGTCAGCCCCAAGCCCTTGCCCCTGAGATTGCGCGAAAGGCGCTGTTCCAGCCGGTAGAGCTGGTCGACGCGCGGATCGGCAGGGTTCCACTTGATCCAGGTGTCGTTGAGGCCCCGCAACTCGGGCGCCATCTGCGCCGGGCGGCATGCCTTGGCACGCGCGTTGTAGTCGGCCAGCGTCAGCACGCCTTCGCTAGTGGTGTAGCTGTCGAGCTTTCTGGCGTGTGTGGTGACGCCCGGCGCAATATCGTTGCCCATGCTGGCACCGTGGCCATCGCACACCGTGAAGGGGATATGGGTAATGTAGCGTGCGCTCTGGTTGTTGTGCTGCATCATCACATGAGAGGGCTGGTGCTGGCTGGGCAGGTCCACGAGGCCGACCATCTCGCCCAGGAAATCGCGCCCGAACTCGTCGTTGAGTAGCGGGCGGAAGCGATCCGCGCGCTCGTCGATCGTCATCCAGTCGTCGTGCTCATAGACCCCGGCGACGTGGGCGAAGTCCTTGATCAGCGAGAAATAGACGAGCGCGCCCGAATCCATCATCTCGTCGCGGCTCCACCCGGCCACGCGCTTCCACAGCGCCGCGATCGCCTCGCGCACCTTCTCAGTCAGATCCTCGAAGGTGGTCGCCAGTTCCTCGGCGCTGCCCATGCCGACCGGGATGTGGCCGTCGGACAGAACGTCGGAGGTGTAGAGGCCCACGCCTACCAGCTTGTCTGCGGTGAACTCGGGCTTGCTTTCGAAGCTGCCCCAGTCGTCCATGAGGTAGAAGTGGCAGTCCTTCACTTCCATGGTGACGGTCAGATTGTTGTACGGGATCTTGTCGCCCACGCCGTCGAGCCAGGGGTAATCGCCCTGCGCCAGATCAGTGAAGTCGCGGATGATCAGTTCGCGGTCCGCGTCGAGGCGATAGGGACCGGAATTGTTGAGCGTGCAGCGGCTTTCGCAGCTGATCATGAAGCCGTATTGCGACACGGCGGCGAGGAAGCCGTGCGCGGCCTTGTGCAGCCTGTCCCCGGCAACGCAGCGATGCGCGTCGGCGTGGAACACCTGCACCGTGCGTTCGGGCAGAAGCTGCACGCGTTGGCCGAATTCGCGGGCGTTGAGATGGCCGTCCTCGCGCTGTTGCGCCAGCTTGAAGCGGCGCCAGAAGTCGAGCACGTAGACCACGTCTTCCGCCGCATCCTCGGGGCGCAGCATCCCGAAGTTGATCAGCATCTCGCGGCCCAGCAGATAGAACGTGGGCAGGCCCCAGCCGGGCAGGTTGCCGAACTTGCCGCTCATCGACCGGGCGCGGTCGCCTATTTCTTCGGCAGGCACCGACGCCTCGATCTTCCGCAGCAAGGCTGGATAGCGATAGAAGCAGTTGAGGTAGCTCAGCAGCATGTACGCCGGGACGGGGAAGAGCTTCGATTCCTGAACCGTGCGCGTGACGCAGAGCCAATAGGTATCGTCGCCGATCGTCTGGATTGCGTTGTTGGCCTCAAGCACCTGGCGATAGGTTAGGTTGCCGCTTTTGCCGGTATCCTGCATCGTCTCTCTGCGCCTCTTGTTTGCCGGGCATTTCGGCATCGTTTCGTGCCATTGGCCTGCCTCGGATCTGGCCTGCCGGGGCGATCGTCGCAATTGACGGGTATCCGTTCAAGGCCGGTTTGCGGCGGCTGGAACACCTCTTCATCGTGTGATGAAATTGTTTGACGAAATGGATGCTGCGCGCGTATCAGATGCCCCTGTCGACCGCCCGGCCAAAACGGGGGCGCAAGGAGAGGGAAAATGCATTCGACCCGGGACATCGCCGGTTTCACCGATCAACTCGTTGCCGATTGCGGCCTCGATACAGCCTCGGTGTTCTTCGTCGACCAGAGCGGCGAGGCGCCGCGCGTGTCCTATGTCCACCACTTCGGCGTCAGCGGTGAAGCGCAGCACGTTTACGCCGAAAGGCGCGTGTTCGTGGCCGATCCCTTCGCCTGTTCCGCCAATGGAGAGACCCAGTTCATCCGCTGGGGTGATCCGCGCATCGATGCGCTGGCAGACGAATGTGGCGATTATCGCGCTTTCCTGGCCCAGCACGACATCGGCGTCGTCGGGGCGCTGTCGCGTCGCGTCACCTCGCGGTTGTCACTTATCGTCGGCACGCACCGCTATCGCAAGTCGCGCCATGCCGGCGACGTGCCGATGGTGCTGCTGGACGAGCGCCTGCGTCGCTTGTCCGACATGGTCGTCGGCCACCTCATGGAAGACCTGATGGCTCATTCAGCTGGGCAGATCGCGCTGCGCGCGGCGCTGCCCTGCGTGGGTTCGGTGGGTGACGCCGACGTGGCGCTGTCGCGCCGCGAAAGCCAGATCGCCGCACTGATCTGCGAAGGAAAGCAGAACAAGCAGGTCGCCTTCCAGCTCGCGATTTCCGAGTTTACGGTCGAGAACCACTTGCGCCGGATGTATCGCAAGCTCGGTATCCACAGCCGGGCGGCGCTTGTCGCCAAGTACGCGCGCCAGCTGCACTGATCGGCATTAGCGGAAACTGGTCCGTATCCGTCGCCGCGCTGCGGACTAGGCTCGCTCCCACAACAAGGATGGGAGCGGACGATGAAGGCGGCGGTGCTTAAAGCAGGCAAGTTGACGATCGAGGACGTTGCGGAGCCAAAGCCGCGCAGCGGTGAGATCGTGGTCAAGCCGCTGGCTTGCGGCATCTGCGGCAGCGACCTGCACGCCAAGGACCACGCCGACCACTTGTGCGATCTGCTCCACCGTGCGGGCTTCAAGGGCTTCATGGACCCGACCCGGCCGGTGATCATGGGGCACGAATTCTGCGCCGAAGTGCTGGAAAGCAGTGGCGGCCTGAAGGCGGGCGATCGCATCGTCTCGCCACCGTTCCTCAACGGACCGGAAGGCATCGTGCTGCTCGGCTATTCCAATTCCTATCCGGGGGCATTTGCCGAACGGATGCTGGTGTCGCAGGCCGCGTGCCTGACCGTGCCCGATGACGTGCCGACCGAGATCGCCGCGCTGACCGAGCCTTTGGCCGTGGCGGTCCACGCCGTCGCTGAATCCGGGGCCGGTGCCGACACGGCCTGTGCGGTGTTCGGGTGCGGGCCGGTGGGGCTGTTCGTCATTTCACGCCTCAAGGCACTAGGCTTAGGCCCCGTGCTGGCGGTCGAGCCCAACCCGGCGCGGGCGCAGATGGCCGAGGCGATGGGGGCCGATGCCGTGGCCGATCCGACGCAGGGCGGTACGGGTGACTGGTGGAACGCGCTGGGCCTGCCGCAAGGGCTGTCCGCCGCGATGGCGGTCGATCCGGCGATGCGCCGCCGCAGTCGTGCGGTGCTGTTCGAATGCGTGGGCAAGCCTGGGATGCTGATGGCGCTGGCGCAGCAGGCGCCAGTCGGCGCGACGATCGTGGTGGTGGGCACCTGCATGGAGCTGGATGGGCTGGAACCGGCCTTCCTGATCCAGAAGGGCCTGAGCCTGCGTTTTGTCTTCGCCTACTCCGACGCCGAATTCGCCGATGCCTTCGCCATGATCCGCGCCAACCCCGAACGGCTCGCGCCGCTGGTGACCACGCGAGTCGATCTGGCGGGCATCGACAGCGCCTTTGCCGCGCTCACCGGCGGGACCGGCGCGATCAAGGCGCTCGTCAAGCCGACCGGCCTTTCGAATTGACGGATAGGCGTCACTGCCACCGCGCGGGGCGCCGCGATAATCAGACCACACTGGGACCATATAAAGTCCGGGAGGGGAATATCATGAGAACGAACCAGACTACCCGCCGCCTGCTGGCGTCGCTGGCGTTGACCACCGCGCTCGCCGCGCCGGGCGTCGCCTTCGCGCAGGCCGATGCTGCAGCCGCTGCGCCGAATGGCGAAATCATCGTTACTGCGCAGCGCCGCGCGGAATCGATCCTCAAGGTGCCGGTCGCCGTGACCGCGATGTCGCAGGACGACCTGACCAAGCGCGGCATCACCAACACCGCGCAGATGACGGGCATGGTGCCCTCGCTCCAGGTCAACAGCCCCTACGGCGACAGCCAGCCGAACTTCACCATCCGCGGCATCGGCGTGGCCAACGAGCACAACCCGAACCAGGCCTCGCCGGTCGGCATCTACTTCGACGATGCCTATATCGCGGCGCGCGCGGTGCATGGCCTGCAACTGTTCGACCTTGAACGCGTCGAAGTGCTGCGCGGGCCGCAGGGCACGCTTTACGGTCGCAACACCACGGGCGGCGCGATCAACTTCCTGTCGAAGAAACCTTCGCTTTCGGGCATGGGCGGCAACTTCCAGGTCGGTTACGCGAACTACAACACCTTCACCGCCTCGGGCGCGCTGGACACCACGCTGGCCGAAGGCAAGGCGGGCCTGCGCGTCTCGTTCAACTATGGCCACGGCGATGGCTACATCAAGAACATCGCGCAGGGGGAACCCGACGCCAACTCGACCGACTTCTTCTCAGCCCGCGCGATCCTGCTGCTGAAGCCTACCGACGATCTGACGGTGACGCTGAAGGGCACCTACGGGCGGTCTAACCCCACACAGGCGGGCGTGTTCAACCTCGGCACGGGCGAGAACGACCGCAACCCGGTGCTCGACACCGGCCGCAACGAGAAGGGCATGACCTTCTTCGAAACCGACAGTAAGCGTCTGGGGCACAGCTATGTCCGCGCCGAGGGCGTCGAGTTGACGGTGAAGTACGACCTGAGCGACACCCTGTCGCTGACTTCGTTGACATCTTACGACCATGCGCAGCAGGAGTTCACGCAGGAAGGCACCGGCCTGACCTCGGCTGTGCTGACCCAGCCGCTCGACACCCTCTACGGCAACCGTTTCAAGATGTTCAACCAGGAAGTCCGCCTGACTTACGCGCAGGGTGACACGAACATTCAGGCCGGCGGATACTACGGTTACGACAAGGATGCATCGAATTCGTACTACTGGCTGTTTGATGGCGCAGCCATGATCCACCAGTTCTACGACCAGATCCGCAAGTCCAGCGCGGTGTTCGCGCAGGCCGACCAGAAGTTCAACAGCCACTTCGGCGCGACGCTGGGCCTGCGTTACACTTGGGACCGTTCGAGCTACCAGAACTATGCATCGTCCATCGCACCGTCGGCAGGTTACACGGGTGATCGTAGCACTGACATCTTCCCGATCGACACCAGCTTCTACATCCATGGCAGCTACGATGCGGCCAGTGGCAAGGTGGTGTCCGGCCCGACGATCCCGCTGCGCTCGAGCGCGCTGACCGGGCGTCTGGCGCTCAACTACACCTTCGACAATGGCCAGATGCTCTATGCCAGCTACAGCCGAGGCTATCGCAGCGCGGCCTATTGCGGCCAGTGCTTCAGCGCGCCGATTAACACGACCAAGCCCGAAAAGGTCGACGCCTATGAAGTGGGCGCCAAGGGCCGCTTCATCGACAACATGCTGACCCTGTCGGTTTCGGCCTTCCTGATGAAGTACCGCAACCAGCAGATCAATGAGACCGATGGCGCGCAGACGCTGCTGGCGAACGTCGACAAGTCTAAGATCAAGGGTATCGAGTTCGAAGCCTCGCTCGCGCCATCGAGCACCTTCCGCATCAGCGCCAACGGTTCGTTCCTCGATGCCAAGTACCAGAAGGCTCAGCTGCTGTTCGGCAGCATCGCCGGTCAGCGCGTGCCCTATGCACCGCGCTTCCAGGCTTCGGGCAAGATCGACTGGGAACTGGCCAAGTATGGCGACGGGGCGTTCAACTTCACGCCTTCGGTCGTCTATTCCAGCCTGTCGTACTTCACTCCGTACAACAAGCTGAATGGCAATGGCCGCCTGAAGCAAGGCCCGAATGCCAAGGTCAACGCTCAGCTCAGCTACGATACCGACAAGTACACGGTGCGCCTGTGGGTGAACAACCTGTTCAACCGCAAGACCTTCGCCGACGGCTTGGACCTGCGTGGCGCGTTCGGTTACGACTACCTCGTCGCTGCGCCGCCGCGCCAGTTCGGCGGTTCGTTCGCCTATCGCTTCTGACCGATAGGGGCGGTCGGTTCGCAAGGGCGTCGGTGGGCAACCACCGGCGCCCTTCGTGCATGTATGGGGGCAGTCCCGTCTGCGCTAACGAACCCGATGAGTTGAGCATGGCGCGCGGTCGCCTTAGTTCAGGGAATACCGGCAGGAGCCGGTGGGGGTACGAGGTGGGAGAGCACGATGTTGCAGCACGCGCACATTGCAGGCACCAAGTTCGAGATCCGTGGCCGCGATGGCGCATGGAAGCGGACCTTGGTCGTCATGACCAATCTCTCGCTCGATCCAGAAAGTAGAGATTACCGGCCTGACGCAGAGGCCGAGTTACTGGACGCGATCACGGCTTACTGGAAAAGCTCGACCGGTGCGATCGACGCCGTGAACGTTCGGTCGACCCGCGATTATTGAAGGTGGAGCGGGCGGCCCCGCAACTAAAAACGCCGGAGATCCTTGCGGATCTCCGGCGCTTCGAGGGAGGCGAGAAACTCAGAAGTTGGCGGAGGTGATCCGGCGTTCGTTGACGGTGCGGGCGAGTTCGGCCCAGATCGCGTCGAGCAGGGCTTGCGCGGGCGCGCTAGCGTCGTCTTCTAGGCGGGCCATCAGGTCGGTGATCGCCCCGCGCAGGCGGTCGTTCTCGGCGGTGAGGGCGGAGACGCGCAGGTTCTCGTCATCGCCGCCAGGGGCAGGCGTGGCATAGAGCGCGGCGCCCTGATCGAGCAATGCGCGAAAGGCGCGGTTTTCGCGGACGAGGCGGGCAACCGCGCCGTCCCATTCGTCGGCCACCATGTCGAGCATGGCCGCGCCCATGGCGGCGACGTTGGCGCGAAAGCCGGTCAGTTCGGCCAGCAGGTCGGTGCGCAGGCGGTTGGCGAGTTCGGCCACCGCGAGAGAGACGTCGGGCTTCACAGCTTCCCCATCAGTTCGAGGGCGGCCTTGTCCTGCGCGTTGCGCAGCCACCAGGCGGCATAGGCGTGGATGATCTCGCGGCCTTGTCCGGTCGCCCAGACGTGGGTGCCCGCGTTCCAGATCGCTTGCGTCTTCACGCAGATGAACAATTCCCACCAAGCGAGGGCTTCCGGATCGGCCTTCATGCCGCTGCCTTCTTCCCACAGGCGGATCGCTTGCTCGCGCGTGGCGAGGCCGGAACGCAGGTCGTTCTTGCCGAAGCAGAAGGTGCGCGTGATCGACCAGGCGAGGTCTTCGAGCGGATCGCCGCAGTGCGCCATTTCCCAGTCGAGCACGGCCTTCAGGTCGCCCGCATCGTCATAGAGGAAGTTGCCCGCGCGGAAATCGCCGTGGACGAGGGCGAGCTTGGTTGCCACCGGATACCAGCGGCGCAGCTTGCGGATCGCGGCGCGGATGATCGGTTCGGGGCCGATGTCGTGCGCATCGAGCGAGGCGACCCAGTAGTCCAGTTCCTGCTGCGCGGTGTTCTCGCGCGTGGCGGGGCGGGTGAACGACAGGTCGAGGTCCTCCACCGGTACGGCGGCGAGCTTGCCCATCGTGGTCCACATCTGCTGCGCGATGTGCGGCAGCCGATCGGCCCACGCCGGGTCCTGAAACTGGTATTCGCTGTTGTGGTAGCCGCGCAGGTCTTCGGCGAGCGAGATCGCGCCGTCGAAATGGCTGGCATCTTCTTCCAGCAGGATCATGCGCGGCACGGGGATGCCGTGGC
Organism: Novosphingobium percolationis; assembly: GCF_020179425.1. Classification (GTDB taxonomy): domain Bacteria; phylum Pseudomonadota; class Alphaproteobacteria; order Sphingomonadales; family Sphingomonadaceae; genus Novosphingobium; species Novosphingobium percolationis. Next base: position 44,450 of record NZ_JAILYM010000001.1, read on the forward strand.
CGTAGATGGCGCGATAGGCTTCGTATTCGTGCCGACGGTCGCTGTCGACGTTCGAGGCGGGCGGATCGCGCCGCAGGATGACCTTCAGCGACTGTTCGCCTTCGGCATCGCTGGCATAGGCAAGATCGAAGCGGAAGGTTTCGCGCGAGGCGCCCATCGGCAGGCGGTGCAGCCCGGTGACGCGGATATCGCGCCAGTCCGGCATCTTGGCGGCAAGGTAGGTTTCCAATGCCGTTTCGGTCAGGTCGCGCATGGTATGCGGGTCTCGCCATCGTGTGGTTTGGCCGTGCATAATGGGCGCAGGGGCAGCGAAGGAAATTGACGGATAGTCGCTAGCGGGGAAACACTCCGGCAAGATCAATAGGGATTGCCGGGCGCTGTGCTGACGCATCCCTGCGTAGGTCGGCCTGTGTAAGATCTGGGCATCTGGAACGACAAAACCGGCGAAGATCCGCACGGCGATGCGGATAGGCCAGGAAAGTCAGGGGGAATCTTGCGCTACCAGTCCAAGTTCGTTTGCGCCGGTGCGGTTGGCGCACTGGCCATCGCGGCTGCCACGCCCGCGAACGCGCAGCAGGCGGGGCTGCAGATCGCGCTCGTCGATGGCCGGACCGGCGCGCCCGCCGCCGGGGTCGAGGTGCTGGTGGAAAACCCCGACATCGGCTTTGCGCGCACGTTGCGCAGCGATGTTCGCGGGCTGGTACGGCTGGAAGGCGTTTCCACCGCCGGGCGCTACCGCGTCCGTGCGGCAGGCACTGTCCCGGCCGATGGCGTCGATGTGGCATTGCGCGCCAATTTCACCAGCAGCGTCACCCTGCGCCTTCCCGAAGGCCATGCCACCGGCAGTGCGATCGTGGTTACCGGCCATCGCGCGGTCACCGGCATCAACGCCGTCAACGCGGAAGTTTCCGCCTCGCTCGACAGGTCCGAACTGGTTTCCCTGCCGATCGAAGGGCGCGACGTCGTCGGTGCGCTGGTGCGGCTGCCCAACGTGGTGCCATCCACCGGCTTCTTCGCGGAATCGCCGTCCATTTCGATCAACGGGGCCAATGGGCTGGACGCCAACTATCTGTTCGACGGGATGGACAACAACGAGAACTTCCTCGGCGGGATCAAGTTTCCCGTGCCGCTGGGATTCACCCGCAACGTCACCGTCCTCGCCAACTCCTACTCGGTGGCTTACGGTCGCACGGCGAACGGCGTCGTCAACTATACCTCGCCATCGGGCACCAACGACTATCACGGCGAAGTCTACGCGCTGGTGCGGCCGGGCCGGCCGCTCGATGCGTCCTCGCCCTATCCGCGCCGCGACCTGTCGGGCAACGCGGTGGGCGAAAGCTTCGAACGCTATCAGGCAGGCGGCAGCATCGGCGGGCCGATCGCGCGCGACCGCACGTTCTTTTACGCCAACCTGGAATATACCCGCGACCGCAACGTGCAGGTGGTCGATGCCCCGGCGCTGGGCGCGGTCGGTAACGTCACCGGTCACAACGAGGCCGTCCTCGGCTCGATCAGGATCGATCATCGCCTGGCCGAGGACTGGACGCTGGGCCTGCGCGCCAATGTGGGCCGCGTCACCATCGACCGGCCCGGCGGCAGCCTTGGCGGCGGCAATGCCACGTTCCCGTCGGCCGGTTCGGACCAGCAGCGGTTTTCGACGCTGGTTGCCGCGACGGCGAGCTATGCCGGGCAGGACTGGAGCTATGACGGGGCGGTCCAGTTCAGCCGCTTTCGCTGGGACTATGCGCGGCCCAAGGGCGCTGCCGGGGCGCAAGTCGCCATCCGCGACCCATCCGGGTTGACCGTGGGTGTGGTCGGGCATCCCGGCTACGTGTTCAACGATCTGGAGGAGACCTGGCAGACCACGCACCGCCTGCAGCGCAAGATCGGCGCGCACAAGCTGACGGTCGGGGCGGACCTCATCCATTCGGACTTCGCCCTGCTCGGCGGCGGCAATCCCGACGGGAACTATATGGTGGACCTGACCGACGCCCAGCTCGCCACGCTGGCGGGCAGCGGCAAGGGCCTTGGGCTGACCGCGCAGGACGTGCTCGCTCTCGATCCCGTGGTGGCCAACTATGCGGTGGAACTGCGCCCGCGCGCCTTCGGCACCGGGCAGACGCAGCTTGCCGCCTATGTCGAGGACGAATGGCAGATCGGCCCCCGGTTCACCGCCACGCTCGGCCTGCGCTGGGATTACGACAGCCTGACGGGCAAGGGCGGCAAGGGAGCCGATCTCGACAATTTCGCGCCTCGCCTGTCGCTCAATTATCGCCCGGATGCCCGCTCCACCGTCCGGTTCGGCGCAGGGGTCTTTACCGGCAAGCTGGCCTATTCGGTGATTTCGGATGCCCTGCAACGCAACACCACCGCCCCGGGCTTCCTGTCGCAACTGACCGCGCTTCAGGCCAAGGGGATCATTCCGGCGGGCACCGATCTGCAAAAGATCACGTTCGACGGCAATCTCGCCGTGTCCGCCCCCTGTGCCACGGCGGCGGCCTGTCCGGCGCCCGAACAGGTGCAGGCGCTGCGCGACAGCGCAACGCTGGGTGAAGCGCGCATTCTAAATCCCGATGGCTACAAAAGCCCGTGGAGCCTGCAATTGAGCGCAGGCTATCAGGTCCAGGCCACCAACACGCTGACCTTCAGCGCGGACGTGATCTACAGCCGCTCGCACAACCTCGTGCGGCTGCGCGACCTCAACGCGCCGTCACTGTTCACGCCCAACTTGGCCGCGCTGACCGATGCCAACATCGCGCTGCTCAAGGCGCAGCCGGACAATGCCGCGCGCTTTGCGCTGGCGCGCTCGCTGGGCCTCGTCCGCAGCCAGGCCGATGCCGATGCCACCCGCCCGGTCGCGCTGGTGGCCGGCGGCGCGCGCCAGATCACCGTGTCCGAGACGAGGGGGCAATCCGAATACAAGGCGCTGATCGTGCAGCTGAACAAGGCGCGGGGCGACGATTTCTACGCTTTCCGCATCAGCTACACGCTGTCCAAGCTCACCAACGACACCGACGATATCAACTTCCGCGCCGCCAATGCCAACGATTACAGCACCGAATGGGGACCGTCGGCCAATGATCGGCGCCACGTGATCTCTGCGGTGGGCTATCTCTATCCGGTGGACGGGTTGAGCCTTAGTATCGCGGGCCTGTTCCAGTCGGGCCAGCCGGTCAATCTGGTGCCCGATGCGCGCATCTTCGGCACGCAGGACTTGAACGGCGATGGCGCCTCGTTCGGAGAAAACTACGTCGGCAATTCGGACCGTTACCCCGGCAGCAAGCGCAATTCCGCGCGACTGCCATGGTCAGCCACGGTGGACGTGGGCTTGCGCTATGCCATCCCGGCCTTCGACGGGCGGCTTGAATTGAGCGCGGATGTGTTCAATCTGCTCAACGCCAACAACCGGTCCGGTTTCGCCAACGCAGCGACCACGTCCAACCAGGTGCAGTTCGGCGGGGGCGCGCCGTTCGTGCAACGCAATGCCGGCCCGCCGCGCCAGTTCCAGTTCGGGCTGGCCTGGAAGTTCTGAGGGCGAAGTTCTGACGGCGGCTTGAAGGGGGGAAGCGGCGAAATGGCGATCTTGCAACAGGCACAGGGGCTGATCGGCATCGCGCTGATCTTGGCTGTCGCCTGGGCGTTCTCGGAAAATCGCCGGGCTATGCCGGGCTGGCGCTGGATCGCGGGCGCGCTGGTGATGCAACTGGCGATTGCACTTGCCTTCGTGCGCGTGCCGCTGGTCTGGCGCGGGGTGGAGGCGATCAATCGCGGCGTCAGCGCCATCGAACAGGCGACGCTGGCCGGATCGAGCTACATGTTCGGCTATCTGGGCGGGGCGGAGCTGCCCTTCGTGCTCAAGCCGGGCGTGGCGCCGCCGATGGTCATCGCCTTCCAGGTCCTGCCGCTCATCATCGTGTTCTCGGCGCTGACCGCGCTGTTCTGGCACTGGGGCGTGCTGCGCTGGCTGGTCAACGGCCTCTCCTGGGTGCTGCGCCGCACATTGGGCGTGACCGGCGTGGTCGGGTTGAACGCGGGGGCCAACATCTTCCTCGGCGTGGTCGAAGCACCGCTGATCGTGCGGTCGTGGTGCGCCACGATGTCGCGGTCGGAACTGTTTGCGGTCATGGTGCTGTCGATGGCGAACATATCGGGGGCGCTGCTGGTGCTTTACGCAACCACGCTGGCGCCGATCCTGCCCGATGCGGTCGGCCACATGATCGTCGCCTCGTTCCTTTCCTTGCCCGCCGCCATCCTGATCGCGCGGATGATGGTGCCCGCGGGCGAGGGCGAAGCCGACAGCGACGCGGTCGAACCCGAAGTCCACTATGACGATACGATGGATGCGATCCTGCGCGGCACGACTGAAGGCGTCCAGCTTGTGCTGGCGGTGATCGGCACGATCATCGTGATCTTCGCGCTGGTCAACCTGACCGACCAGATCCTTGCCGCCGCCCCCTTGGTCGATGGTGCGCCGGTGACGCTGCGCCGCCTGTTCGGCTGGCTGTTCGCGCCGTTCATGTGGGCGATCGGCGTGCCCTGGGGAGAGGCGGGTGCGGCGGGCGCGCTGATGGGCACCAAGACGATCCTCAACGAATACGTCGCCTACCTGCAATTCGCGCAAGTTCCGCCGGGCACCTTCTCACCCCGCAGCGCGCTGATCGTCACCTATGCCCTGTGCAGCGTCGCCAATCTCGCCAGCGTCGGCCTGCTCGTCACCACGATCGGCACGCTCGCGCCTGCGCGGCGGCGTGAGGCGGCGCAACTGGGCATGAAGAGCTGGGTGGCGGGCAATCTCGCCTCGGGCATGTGCGGGGCGATCATCGGGCTGGTGACGTTCCCGGCATGAAGAAAGATTGACGCCATGTTCGATGCCCGGCTGCGCCCGCTGATCGATCCTCCGCTCAACCGCTTGGGACAGGCGCTGGCGGGGATGGGGGTGTCCGCCAACATGGTGACGCTGGCGGGCATGGTGCTGGGGCTGGGCGCGGGGGCGGCCATGGCATTCGGCCATTTCGGCCTCGGCCTGGCGCTGGTCATCGCCAACCGCCTGCTCGATGGCCTCGACGGAGCGATCGCGCGCGCCACGCGGCTGACCGACTGGGGCGGCTATTTCGACATCGTCGCCGATTTCGTGTTCTATGTTGCGGTGCCGGTAGGCTTTGCCCTGCAATCGCCCGACAACCTGCTGCCGGGCGTGCTGCTGATCGCCAGCTTCACGCTGACCGGCACCAGCTTCCTCGCCTTTGCCACCATCGCGGCCAAGCGCGGCCTTGAAACCAGCGCGCACGGACGCAAGAGCTTCTTCTACAACACCGGGCTTGCCGAAGGCGGCGAAACCATCGCCGCCTTCGTCGCCATGAGCCTGCTTCCGGCCCATTTCCCGCAGATCGCCTACGCCTATGCCGCGCTGTGCGGGGCGACGGTGGTGCAGCGCACCCTCGTCGCCCGCGCAACGTTCCGTCAGACGCCCTGAAGCTCCTTCAGAAACGCGCGGATGCGCTTGGCGTTCACGCCCATGTCGGACACGCCGACGCGGCTGACCGAGCGCACGTCGACCACGCTGGCCGCGCCGTTGTCGGCCGGGGTGACCCGCACCGCAATATCGTCGTGGAAGCGGATGAACGAGACCGAGGCCGTCGCCTCCAGCCTGCCCGCCGCCGGATCTTCCACCGCGATCTCCCAGCCCTGCGCCTTGGCGATCCGCGCGGCATCGGCGATCACTTGCGCAGGCGCGCGGGCGATCCGCACGGGCTTCAGGTCGCCATAGGCGGCGGCGTGGATACTGCGCCAGTTGTCCACCGTGCCGACACCGGTCAGGTTGTCCGCGCGCAGCGGCAGCTTGGTGAAGGCCGGCGGATTGGCAAGGTCGGTGGTGATGTCGTGGATCGCGGGCACGGTGCCCGACAAGGCCGGGCGCGTCACCATGAAGGCCACGAAGGGCAACGACAGAACCAGCGCCAGCACGGCGCGCCCGCGCGTCGGCGTGGGATGGCGGAGATTCAGCACCAGCCCGATCAGGCCGAGGACGAACGCCAGCAACGCCAGCAGCCCGCCGAACGCCAGCCCGCCAAAGCCCGCCAGCTTGGGTATGGCGTCATAACGGGCGAGCGTGACGCCCGCGGCGGCGATCGCCAGCCCGGCCACGGCCATCGCGCGCGCGCTGGTGCTGATACGCCGTGTCCATTTCGGATCGTTTGCATGTGTCGACATCGTTTCCCCTCCTGCTTGGCAGCGAACGTCGGCGCGACCGGCATCCACCGCACCCGCGCGACCCTCGTCGAAAGTCTTCGCTGCGCTTTGGTCGGCGGGCGTCGCGCATTCTTACACGTGGCTCGGCAATCTCCACCAAAACTTGCGGAGTCGAAAACGCTGTAAGGTTCTCGCCGATGGTGCGACCAAGCAGGCGAGGGATCGGGGGAAGAGGCAATCGCGATGAAGCCGGGGATGCAGGAGCACGGGACACGCGGCGCGCCTTCGCGGCGGGTGCGGCTGCTGCTTGTCGGCGGCGGGCATGCGCATCTGGGCGTGCTGGCAAGCTGGATCGCCCAGGCACCGCAGGGCCTCGAAACCTGCCTGATCACCAGCGACCGCCACGCCATCTATTCGGGGCTCGTGCCCGGCTGGATCGCGCGCCCCACCGATGGCGACCCGTTTCGCATCGATCTGGCCGCTCTGGCGACGCGTGCGGGTGTCCGGCTGATCCTGGCCTCGATCGTCGGGCTGGATGCCGATGCGCGCGAGGTCATGCTCGATGACGGTGCCCGCGTTCCGTTCGATCTGCTGTCGCTGGCGACGGGGGGCGAGGTGGATACCTCCAGCCTCGCGGCGCTCGGGCCCCGGCTGCTGCCGGTGCGTCCGATGCACGCTTTCGTGGAGCGTTGGCCCGGCGTTCGCGCCGCCGCCCGCGTCACCCCCGGCTACCGCGTCGTGGTGGTGGGCGGCGGAGCAGCCGGGGTCGAACTCGCGCTCGCGGCCCGGCAATCGCTCGCAGGCGGCGCATCGGCGCCGGTGATGTTGCTCTCCGACGATCCGGCACTGCTGCCCGGCCATGCGGCGCGGGCAGGGCGTCTGGCCCGCGCGCGGCTGAAGGCGGCGGGCGTGGAACTCATCACAGGCCATGCCGTCGGCGTGCCGGACGGCGTTCATCTGGCCGATGGGAGGATCGTGACGGCCGGATGCGTGATCACTGCGACGGGGCCTAGGCCGCCCCGCTGGCTGCGCACGTCCGGCCTCCAGCTTGACGTGCGCGGTTTCGTCGCGGTCGGACCGGACCTGCGCAGCGTGTCGCACGCGGGCATCTTCGCGGCGGGCGATATCGCGGGCCGCGTGGACAATGTGCTGGCGCACAACCTGTCGCGCTCGGGCGTCCATGCGGTGCGGGCAGGTCCTGTCCTTGCCGACAACCTGCGGCGGGTAGCCCGTGACCCTGGCGCACGCCTGCGTCATTACCGGCCGCGCTGCCACAGCCTCTACCTGATCTCGACCGCCGATCGCAGGGCGATCCTGTCGTGGGGCCGGCTCGTCCTCTCGGGCCGCTGGGTGCAGTGGATCAAGGACAGTATCGACCGGCGGTTCGTGGCCCGCCACGCCCGGCTTGGCCGCAGGGGGGAGGCTCCGGCGTGGACCCGCTGACAGCCATGGGCGAGCCGCAGCAGGCGGCTCTGGTCGTGATCGACGATGCGCTCCTGCGCGCGGTGCGCCCCGATCTGTTGCGCTTCGCCCGTCTCCAGCTCGGCAACGACGACGAAGCCGAGGACGCCGTTCAGGAAGCCATTGCGGGCGCGCTGCGCAACGCCCGCGGGTTCCGCGCCGAAGCGGCGCTGAAGACCTGGATGATCGCGATCCTCAAGAACAAGGTGGCCGACATCCTGCGCCATCGCCAGCGCGGTCCGGTCCCCGCCAGCCAGCTCGGCACCGGCACTGAGGACGAACCGCTGCCCGACCTGTTCAACCGCTTCGGCGTCTGGCGCAACGCGGCGCGCCCCGCCGCGTGGGAGGATCCCGAGGCCGATATCCACAGTCGCCAGTTCCTCAAGGTGTTCGACGCCTGCCTCAACTGCCTGCCGCCGCAGCAGGGCCGCGTGTTCCTGATGCGCGAGGTGGTCGATCTGGGCGTCGATGACATCTGCGCCGAACTCGGCCTGTCCACCGCCAACGTCTACGTCATCCTGCACCGCGCGCGCCTCGCCTTGCGCGAATGCATGGAAAAGAGCTGGTTTTCCCGAAAGGTGCAGACCTCATGAACTGCCACGACGCCACGTTTCTGCTTTCGCAGCGGCGCGAGCGCGCGCTGACGCGCCTCGAACGGCTACGGCTGAAGGTCCACGCGGTGATCTGCCCCGCCTGCGCGCGCTTCGGCGATCATGTCGACATGCTGGGCACCGCGGCCCGCAACTACGCCACTCTCGCGGACGACGATGCCGCCAACAGCCATGGGGCAGACCAATGAAGCGTATCGTGCTCCTCGCAGGCCTGGCGTTGGCCGTGGCCGCGTTCCTCCATTTCGACGTGGGCCACATGCTCACGCTCGCCAACCTCAAGGCGCAGCAGGGCGCGATCGAGGCCTATCGCGATGCCGCGCCGCTACAGGCGGCGGGCCTGTTCGTGCTGCTCTACGTCGCGCTGACCGCCATCTCTTTTCCGGGCGCGGCGATCCTGACGCTGGCGGCGGGCGCGATCTTCGGCCTCGGCGTGGGGCTGGCGCTGGCCTCGTTCGCCTCGACCATCGGGGCGACGCTGTCGTTCCTCAGCTCGCGCTATCTGTTCCGCGATGGCGTGCAGGGGCGCTTCGGCGAGCGGCTCAAGGCGCTCAATGCGGGGATCGAGCGCGACGGCGCGTTCTACCTCTTCTCGCTGCGGCTGGTGCCGATCTTCCCGTTCTTCATGATCAACCTGGCGATGGGCCTTACCCCCATCCGCGCCTGGACCTTCTTCTGGGTCAGCCAGGTCGGCATGCTGATGGGCACGGCGGTCTACGTGAACGCGGGCACGCGGCTGGCGGAGATTTCCAGCCTCAAGGACGTTGCCTCGCCCACGCTGCTTGCCTCTTTCGCCGCGCTGGGCCTGCTGCCATGGGCGGGCAAGGCGATCATGGGCATGATCAAGCGCCGCCGCGTCTATGCCCGCTTCACGCGCCCGCGCCGCTACGATCGCAACATGGTGGTGATCGGCGCGGGCGCGGCGGGCCTCGTCACCTCGATCATCGGCGCCACGGTCAAGGCCAGGGTGACGCTGGTCGAGGCGCACAAGATGGGCGGCGATTGCCTCAACTACGGCTGCGTGCCTAGCAAGGCGCTGATCAAGAGCGCGCGCGTGGCCGACCAGATCCGCCGTGCCGGGGCGTTCGGGCTTGCCGCCTCTGAACCGCACGTCGATTTTCGCGCGGTGATGGCGCGCGTGCGCAGTGTCATCACGGCGATCGAACCGCACGACAGCGTCGAGCGGTACACCGGCCTCGGCGTCGACGTGGTGGCGGGCTATGCGAAGATTGTGGATCCCTGGACGGTGGAAATCGCCCGCGTCGATGGCACCGTGCAACGCCTGACGACGCGCTCGATCGTCATTGCCGCCGGGGCCGAGCCGATTGTGCCGCCGCTGCCGGGGCTGGAGCAGTCGGGCTACCTGACCAGCGATACGCTGTGGGATGCCTTTGCGCAGCTGGACCGCGTGCCTGGGCGCGTGGTCGTGCTGGGGGGCGGGGCGATCGGCTGCGAACTGGCACAGGCGCTGGCGCGGCTCGGCGGCAAGGTCACGCAGGTCGAAATGGCCGACCGCGTGCTTGCCAGCGAGGATGACGACGTTTCCGCCCATGCCCGCGCCGCTCTCGAACACAGCGGCGTCGAGGTGCTGACCGACCACACCGCGCTGCGCATCGAGCCTGACGGGCTGGACAAGCGCATCGTCGTGGCAGGGCCGGAGGGCGAGCGCGCCATCGGCTTCGACGCCTTGATCGTCGCGGTTGGGCGCAAGGCGCGCCTGACGGGTTACGGGCTTGAAGACCTCGGAATCACGACCGACCGCACCGTCCTGACCGACGAATACCTCGCCACCGAATTTCCCAACATCTTCGCTGCGGGCGACGTGGCGGGGCCGTTCCAGTTCACCCACACCGCCTCGCACCAGGCATGGTATGCGGCGGTGAATGCGCTGTTCGGGCAGTTCCGCAAGTTCAAGGCCGACTACCGCGTGATCCCGCGCACCACCTATATCGATCCGGAAGTCGCGCGCGTCGGTCTCAACGAGCGCGAGGCGCAGGCGCAGGGCATTCCCCACGAGGTGACCACCTACCACCTCGATCACTTCGAGCGCGCGATCATGGAAGGGGCGACCACTGGCTTCGTCAAGGTGTTGAGCGTGCCGGGCAAGGACCGCATCCTCGGCGTCACCATCGTCGGCGAACACGCGGGCGAGCTGTTGGGTGAATACGTGCTGGCGATGAAGCACGGGCTGGGGCTCAAGAAGGTCATGGGCACGATCCACGCCTATCCCACGATGATCGAGGCCAACAAGTTCGCCGCCGGCGAATGGCGCCGCGCGCATGCGCCGCAGGGGCTGTTGGCCCTCGTCGAACGCTACCACACCTGGCGCAGGGGGTGACGCGCTCCGCTGCCGACTCCCGCCGAACCCCAAAGGCTCGGCGGGAGCGACGTGCAGGGCGAGCGCTACGGACCTTGCCCAGCCTCAGCAGACGCGGGGCACCCACCGGGCACGCTGCCAGTGGTGCGCGCGGTGCTTCCACGGGTCGATCACGACCAGGTTGATCCACCCGTTCTCGACCAGCTGGGACAGCCCGTCATGGGCAAAGACGATCTCTTCCACCCGGCGCAGCGGGCTCTGCACGAAGACTGTCAGGCGGCGCGGCACGTGGTAGGGCGTGCCATCGTCGCGGAACAGCGACTGGCGCGGCAGGCCAGTACACAAGTCGCCGCCCGCGCCCTGGACCACGCCGAAGCCGCCCACGACGTTCTGGGTGATCTTGTCGCCCGCCCCGAACACGGCATTGTCGATGGTCGAGAACAGGTACTGGCAGTTGATCCACTGCGCGACGACCATCGGCGCGGTCAGGATCGCGGTCAGCGCGCTGCCGTCCTTGTCCTGTTCCCAGTCGTAGCTGTGGAGGAAGGCCCCGCCTTCAAGGTCGAGCGCAGCGGTCAGCCTGCGCGGCCCGACGATGAAGGCGGCATTGCCCGAAAGGCCCCATTCCGGCCGAACCTCGCCCCAATGCGCCGCGCCGGTCAGCAGGTCGTCGGGCGCGCGGTCATGGCGCTGCGCGCGCTCTGCAAGCGCCTTGTGCCCGGCGATGGCCAGCGCCTCATCCAGCCGCGCAAGGTCCTCGCGGTGGCTGGCGGGGACCATGTGCCGGTCGAACACCGTCACCGCATCGCGCGTGGTGTCGTGCTGCGCTGCCAGGAACACCGTGTCGGGCGAAAGGGCCAGCCCTTGTTCCGCAAGACCTTCGCGCACCGCCGGATCATTGAGCATACCGGCCATCAGCCGCGCGTTCGGGCCACCGGGGTGCCCGCCACAGGCCCCGCAATCGAGGCTCGCGGCAAAGGCATTGTTGGTGGTGTGGCCGCCGTGGCCGACCAGCACGACCAGCCGCGCCGCCCGCGCAGGCAGGCCGGTCAGCGCGAACATCGACCGGGCGTAGCGGACCTTGTCGGCCAGCGGGATCGACGGTTCATCATCGTTCGAAGCGTGCGGGGCAAGCACCTCGTCTGGCTCGCCCAGCACCATGCGCGCCAGCCGGTCGGAAAGCCTTGGCGCCAGCGTGCGCGCCAGCAGCGCGACGGCGGCCAGCGGCCCTACCGCCTCGGCCGTGGCAAAGCCGGTGGCGCCGGACTTGGTGGCATCGAGCATGCTCTGCGCATCGTGGGCACAGGCCCGCCGCGCGACAATGCTGTCGGCTTGCGCCGTGCGGCCCGGCAGCGGGGCTTCGCAGACATGGTGCGCGGGCGACAGCAGCACCGGCAGCTGCTTGCGCGGTGCGGCCGACAGGATCGGCTGGATCGCCACCGGCAGTCCGAAGAAGCCGGCATAGCCGAAGGTCTCGAATGCACCTTGCGCCTCAATCGCGCGCCGCATCGGTTCGGAACGCACGTCGATGCAGAACACCAGCTGCGCATCGGGGCGGGCCGATGCCGGGGTGGCGGCAGCGCGCGAAGCACGTTCGAGCGCGGGGCCGGTCTGCGCGATCACGCTGGCTTCCGCAGCCTGTTGGAACAGCAGGCCGAGGCGACCTTCGTCCAGTCCTGCCACCAGCGCGAGGCGGCTGCGGGCCTCATCGCTCCACTGCGCGGCCGCGTCGGGGGACAGTTGGAAGTGGGCGAGCAGCGCCTGCGTCACCGCTTCGCCATCATGGGCCGGTGCCGGTGTGGCAACGGCGACGTCTTCGCCCGCGACATGGCTGGCAAGCGCGACGAGGGCGGCAAGGTCAGCCATTGTCGCCGGAGCCTTCGCGGTCTGCGCAGGCTCGGCATGGTCGGTCCGCCAGCGCACGTGCGCGGACCAGCCTGGCAGGCGCGTGAACAGCGCGCGCAGCTGGTCGAGCCGCCGGACCGGTGGCACCGCTTGCGCATCCAGCACTTCGGCCAGCAGGTCGAACGGATCGGCAGGCGCGGCGTCGAGCAGGGCAAGTCGGTCCCCCGTTGCCAGCGCGCGCAGAGCCGTATCGTTGCGCAGCAGGCCTGACAGGCAGCGCCACAGGCCGAACGAACGCCCCGCGAGCGGCGGCGCGGCGCGATCGAAGAACACCGCCAGCCAGCGCGCCAGGATCGCCATCGCGGGCGACAGCGGGGGCCGGGGCGCTACGTCGGTCGCCACCGGCAGGGTGGTCAGGCGCGCCAGCAGCAGGTCATAGGCGTTGAGGTCCGGCCCGAGCTGCGCGAAGGCCTGATCCAGCCCGCCGAGCGCTGCGACAGCCGTCTTGCGCAAGGCAACCTCATCGATCCGCCCTTCGGCCAGAAGCGCGCGCCACTGCGCCAGCGGCAGCGAGGTGCGCGCGCCGAACAAGCGGGCGGCCTGCTCCAGCGCGCTTTCGAAGGGCAGGTCTTCGAACCCCGACAGGGGGTTGACCGCGATCGCGCTGTCGAGCGGCCAGAGCGGCGCGACGGTCTGCGCGGCGAGTGCAAGCTGCGCTTCCAGCCCGGCGCGCGCAAGGCCGATGGATGAGAACGGGGACGGGGCTGCGGCGGTGATCGTCGACATGGGTCAGTCCTTCCGGGAAGATGTGGCAGGCGCACCGGCGTGGAGCAGCCGGGCATGGAGGGCAGGCGGCAGGGCGCGGCGACCGGCGGCCAGGTCTTGCTGGACGACCCAGCCTGCCAGGAACAGCGAGAGCAGCGCGATCTGCCATGGCGGCGAAAGCAGCGGCGCGGTAGTATCGGGCTGGACCGCGCCGATCAGCGCCAGTGCGCCGACGTTGAGCGCGATCAGCAAGGCGGGCACGGCGATCAGAACCAGGCGGACATGGTCGCGGCGCAGGCTGCTGGCCGCCACGAGCAGCGCCGAGAGCAGCGCTGCGAGCGCGAGGCCGAGCGGCAGCAGCGCGGTTTCGGCGATGCCGGCCTCCATCGCCAGCGCGGCGATGATCAGGACCGCCAGCGCGATCAGCGCGGGGACCGCCTGCGGCAGGGCTTTGGCCTGCCGGGGCCGGCCGATAGTGCCCGCCGAGCCGAGGAACAGCCAGGCCTTGAACAGCCCGTGCGCGACCATGTGCCAGAGCGCTGCGGCATAGGCGCCCAGCGCGCAGGTCAGCAGCATGAAGCCCATCTGCGCCACGGTCGAGGCCGCCAGTGCGCCCTTCACGTCGCTGCGCACCAGCATCAGCGCCGATCCCCACAGCGCGCCGCCGATACCAATGGCCAGCAGCAGGGCGCGGGCGGCGGGCGCGGCTTCCAGCACGGGCGCGAAGCGGATCAGCAGGAAGCCGCCGGCGTTGACGAACCCCGCGTGCATCAGCGCCGAAACCGGCGTCGGTGCGGCGACCGAGGACAGCAGCCATCCCGAAAACGGCGGCGCCGCGCAGCGTGCCACGGCGGCGAGCACGAGCAGCCCGGCGGCCGCGAGCACGGCCGCCGGGGGCAGGGCCGGCACGGCGGCGAGGATGCCACCGATGGTCGCCGACTTTGCCGCGAAGGCCAGCGTGCCCAGCGCCCCAACCAGCGCAAGGTCGGCGATCAGCGCGGCGCGGGTTACGCGGCGTGCGGCAGCACGGGCCTCGGCCCAGTCTGCCGCATGGCCGACCAGCGCGGTCATCACCCGTCCCGCCGCGATCCAGCCTGCGGCCAGTAGCAGTACGTTGTCGGCCAGCGCCAGCAGCACCGTCGCCGCGGCCAGCGCTGTGGCAAGGCGCCCATGCGCGGCACGGCGCGGGTCGGCGCGCAGGTGGCGCCGGGCAAAGACCAGCACCAGCGGCGTGAGCAGGATAGAAAGCCCCGCCAGTGCAAGTCCCGCAGGCGTTGCCGTCACCAGTCCATCCGCGCCTGCGGCGACGAGGGCGATCGCCATCACGGCCAGCGCGGCGCGCGGTGCGAGCGAAGTGGCGGTGGATGGGGCGGGTGCGGTCGCAAAACCGCTCGGGGAATACGTCGAAGCCATGGAACACCTCCTTGCAGAGGCGCTGATGTCAGGTTGGGATGTATGAGTGAAACGAATTATTGAAATGTTGAAAATTGCAAAGTGAAATGATAACGCGTCGGCCATGGCGTTTCGCAATCTCGATATCGACCTGTTGCGCTGCTTCGTGACGATCGCCGACACCGGCAGCCTCACACGTGCCGGCCAGCGGCTGGGGCGCACCCAGTCGGCCGTTTCGCTGCAGTTGAAGCGGCTGGAGGAGCAGCTGAACCGTTCGCTGTTCGATCGCAGCCCGCGCTCGCTCGCGATCACCTCGGATGGCGAGCGGCTGATCGGCCCGGCGCGGCAGATCCTGCGGCTGAACGACGCCACGGTGGCCGAAATGTTCGAGCCCGACATCACCGGGCAGGTGCGCATCGGCGTGCCCGAGGATTTCGCCACCGCGCACTTGCCCGGCGTGCTCGCCGCCTTTGCCGAGGCGCATCCTCTGGTCGAACTGGAAGTGACCTGCGATCTCACGCTCAACCTGCTCGAGCGCTTCCACGCCGGGGCTTTCGACCTGGTGCTGGTCAAGCGCCAGCCCGAGCAGGAACGCCAGCCCGGCGTGCGCGTTTGGCGCGAACCGCTGGTGTGGGTGGCGCGCGACCGGCACGCCGTTGCCGACTTGCGCCGCGTGCCGCTGGTCGTCTCGCCCGAACCCTGCGTCTACCGCAAGCGCGCCAGCGAATCGCTCGACGCCATGGGCCGCGCCTGGCGGGTGGCCTATACCTCGACCAGTCTCGGCGGCAGCCTGTCGGCGGTGCGCGCGGGCCTTGGCATAACCGTGCTGCCGCTGGAAATGGTGCCACCGGGGCTGACGGCGCTCGGCGAGGATAGCGGCCTGCCGCCGCTCTACGATACCGAAATCGCGCTGATCGAGGCGCCCGGCCTGTCCGATACCGCGCATCGCCTGGCTCAGCACATCATCGCGGCGCTGGAGCGCGGGGCATGAGCGATCCGGCCAGCCTGCCCACGCTGCGCCAGCTGCAGTACCTCGTCGCGCTGGCCGATTGCGGCAGCTTCACGCGCGGCGCGGCGCAAGTCGGCGTGTCGCAGCCTTCGTTCAGTCAGGCGATCGGGCAGGTGGAGGACCTGCTCGGCGGGCGCGTGGTCGAACGCGGCGGCCGCGCCTTCCTGACGCCACTGGGGCGTGAGGCGGCGGCTGCGGCCCGGCGCGTACTGGCCGAAGCGGATGCCTTTGCCGCGCTGTCGCTGCGGCACCGGGCAGGCGAACTGGGTGGCACGATCCGGCTCGGCGTGTCGCCCACGCTCGGGCCTTACATCCTGCCGCAGCTGGTTGCGCGCCTGCACGCCACGCATCCCACGCTCAAGGTCCACGTGCGCGAGGGGCTGCCCGATACGCTCGTCACCCAGCTGGGCGATGGGCGGCACGATGTCCTGCTGGTCCAGTTGCCGGTCGATGATACGCGTTTTCACGTCGAGCGCCTGTTTCGTGAACCGATGTTTCTCGCCATGGCAGCGGACGACCCGCTGCGCGCGGTGACGACGATCCGCCCGGAACATCTGGCGGGGCGCGGCCTGCTGACGATGCAGCCCGAATACCGCATGAGCACCCAGGTCGCCGCGCTCGCCGAACGCGCCGGGGCGCAGGTGCTGCGCGACTACGAAGGCACCAGCCTGGATGCGGTGCGACAGATGGCGGGCATGGGCATGGGCCTTGCCCTCCTGCCCGAACTCTACTGCCGACAGGAAATCCGCGACGATGGCGACGTCATCGTCCGGCCGTTTGCCGGCGGACGTCCCTATCGCGACATCGGTCTGGTCTGGCGCAGCGGTGCCGGGCCATCAGACGATCTCATGCTGCTGGCCGACACTTTGCGGAGCATTGCCGTGCGATAGGCAAAGCCTATTGAATTGATAGATGGTTCCCCATTGAACCTATGGTCGCTCGCGGCCACTTTCCTTTGCTGCAACTGCGAAGGAAGGAAGAGCGACCGCGATGGCCAGCCCGGCACCCGATCACCCAGAGGCTTCCGGCCCGACCATGCGCGACCTCGGTCGATGGAGCGCGCGCGTGCTTGCGCCCGATCGCGGGTTCATCCGGCTGGCGCTGCTATACGGCGCGGCGATCTCGCTGCTGTCGCTGGCGACCCCGATCTCGGTGCAGTTGCTGATCAATTCGGTTGCCAACACCGCATTGCCCGCGCCGCTGTTCACGCTATCGCTGCTGCTCTTCGCGTTGCTGGCGCTGGCGGGGCTGCTGATGGCGCTGCGCGTGCTGCTGATGGCGCGGTTCGAGCGGCGCTTCTTCGCGCGGCTTGTTGCCGAAATCACGCTGCGCGCGGTCCATGCGCAGAACCCGTTCTTCGTCGATGCGCGCCGGGGCGACCTGTTCAACCGCTTCTTCGATCTCGGCACGGTGCAGAAGGCGCTGACCAGCCTTGTCATCGGCGGCTTCACCATCGTGTTGCAGAGCCTTGTCGGGCTGGTCGTCACCAGCTTCTACCATCCTTTCTTTCTCGCCTTCAACGCTCTGCTGGTGCTGCTGGTGCTGGCGATCTGGCGCATCTGGCTGAACGGATCGCTGTCCAGCGCGGTTGCCAAGAGCCATGCCAAGCATGCGGCGGCGCACTGGCTGGAAAGCGTTGGCGGCTCTAACGGCTTCTACAAGTCGAGCCGCCACATGCGCTTTGCCATCGACCGCTCGGAAGACGTGACGGCCAGTTACGTTGCCGCGCACCGTCGCCATTTCCGCTACACTTTCGGCCAGACCGTGGCGCTGCTCGCGCTTTATGCGCTGGCGAGTGCGGGGCTGCTGGCAATGGGCGGCTGGCTGATCCTGCAGGGCGAGCTGTCGATCGGCCAGCTGGTGGCGGCCGAACTGATCCTGTCGGGCGTGTTCTATGGCATCGCCCAATTGGGCGCCTACCTCGAAACGTTCTACGATCTGGCGGCCGGGCTGGAGGAACTGTCGCTGTTCTGGGACGTGCCGCAGGAGGCTGTGGCCGAAGCCGACGCACCGGGCCTGAGCGATGGCGCGATCCGCCTGCACGGCGTGCATCTGGGCGCGCACCGCTATGACTTCGCGGTGGGCAGCGGCGAACAGGTCGGCGTGATCGCCGCGCCGGGCGTCGAGCGCGGCATCGCCACGCTGCTCAAGCGGTTGCAGGCGCCCGAACGCGGCTTCGTCAGCGTGGGCGGCGCCGACCTCGGCACGTTCGACATGTACCGCCTGCGTTCGGACGTGATCGTCCTGGACCGGCCGACCATCGTCGAGATGACGTGCCGCCAGTTCCTGGCGCTCGCTTCGCCCGATCGCACGGGCATGATGCTCGAAGCGCTGTCGCTGGTCGGGCTGGAGCGGCGCATCGGCGCATTGCCGGGCGGGCTGGACACATCGCTGTCGGGCTCGGGCTGGCCGTTGTCGGTGGGCGAGACGATGGCGCTCAAGCTCGCCGGCGCGATCCTGGCGCGGCCGCGCGTGCTGGTGCTGTCGCCGCTCTACGATCTCCTGCCGCCCGACCGGCTGGACCGCGTGCTGGCCGAATTCCGCCGCCATGGCACCACCGTTCTCCAGTTCACCGCGCGGCCCGAGGGCCTGATGCGTGATGCCTGGCTGTGGCTGGGCGAAACCCGGCAGCGCCGCGCGGCCAGCGCGCCCGAGGCCATGGCGGCCCCTGCCGCCGGAAAGGAGGGCTGAACCATGGCGAGCCGTTCCGATACCTTCGACCATTTCCACACGCTGGCGGCGATCCGCGCGCCGCGCCTGATCGTCGCGATCGGCTGGATGATCGGCATCGCCATTCCGCTGGTGGCGCTGGCGCTGGTCTTCGTGCCCTGGGTCCAAACCGCGCCGGGGCGCGGGCAGGTCGTCGCGCTCGATCCGCAGGACCGGGTGCAGCAGGTCACCGCGCTCGTGCCGGGCCGCGTCGAGCGCTGGTACGTGGTCGATGGCCAGCAGGTGAAGCAGGGCGACCCGATCGCCCGCATCGCCGACAACGATCCCGACCTGCTGGCGCGGCTGGGCGCGGAACGCGCGCAGGTTCTGGCGCAAATCGCCGCCACCGAGCAGGCGATGGCCACCGCCCGCATCGACGTCGGCCGGTCGGGCGCACTGTTCGCCGATGGCCTGGCCGCGCGGCGCGATCTCGAAGGCGCGCAGATCAAGGTGGCCGAACACGCCGCCAAGCTCGCCGAGGCGCGCGCCAAGCTCAGCCGGGTGGACATCGCGCTCAGCCGGCAGTCCGCGCAGCTGGTGCGCGCCCCGCGCGACGGGCGGATCCAGTCGCTCAACACCGCCGCCGCCGCAACGCTCGTCAGTGCGGGCGATTGGCTCGCGACGCTGGCGCCCGAGAACTCGCCCCGCGTGGTCGAGCTGATGGTCGATGGCCGCGACGTGGCGCTGGTGCGGCGCGGGCAGCCGGTGCGGCTGCACTTCGAAGGCTGGCCCGCCATCCAGTTCAGCGGCTGGCCTTCGGTGGCGCAGGGCATGTTCGATGGCCGCGTGCGCGCGATCGATCCGTCGGCGCAAGGGACCGGCCTGTTCCGCGTGCTGGTCGAACCGATGCCGGGCAAGCCGCGCTGGCCCGACGACAACTTCGTGCGGCTGGGATCCAAGGTGCGCGGCTGGATCCAGATGGAGACGGTCAGCGTCGGCTACGAACTGTGGCGCCAGCTCAACGACTTCCCGCTCGAATTCCCGACGCCGGTCGACACCGGCCCGCGCAAGGGGGCGGGCAAGGGGCTGGCCGACAAGGCCAAGGACGGCAAGAGCGCCGGAAAGGACGGCTACGGCGATGCGGCCAAGGATGGCGAGGAGGCCAAGTGATGCGTCGTCTGCTCGCCCTGTTCGCGCTGTTCTTCGCTGTGCCCGTGCAGGCAGCACCGCTGACCCTCGCCGAAGTGCTCGCATCGTCCGCGCGGCACCAGCCGCTGATCCTGGAAGCCATGTCGCGCGAGCGGCAGGCCGATGCGCGTGTCCTGACTGCGCAAGGGCAGTTCGACCTGGTGTTCGAAGCCGACGCGCAGGCCAGGCCGCTCGGCTACTACGATGGCGCCAGTGCCGATCTCAAGGCAACCCGCCCGCTGCAGGGCAACGGCGGCAACATCTATGGCGGCTACCGCCTGTCGACCGGGGCCTTCCCGCTCTATGAAGGCAAGTCGGTCACCAATGCGCTTGGCGAAGTGCGCGCGGGCGCGGTCTTCGCGCTGTTGCGCGACCGGCTGATCGACGAGCGGCGGGGGCGACGCGACCTGGCGCAGGGCGATGTCGAGATCGCCGCGTTCGAACGCGAAGTCGTGGCCATCGGCGTCCAGCGCCGCGCCATCGACGCCTATCAGCAGTGGGTCGCGGCGGGCCTGCGGCTGGCCCTCTATCGCGAACTTGCCGATCTTGCCCGCAACCGGCAGGCCTCGATCGAAAGGCAAGTGCAGCTGGGCGCGCGGCCTGCGATCCTCGCGGTCGAAAACCGCCAGAACATCGTGCGGCGCACCGCGCTGGTGGTGCGCAGCGAACAGGAACTGGCGCTACTTGCCAACGCGCTGTCGCTGTTCCTGCGCGATGGCCTGGGGCGTCCGGTGGTCCCGGCCGCCGACCGCCTGCCGCGCGACTTGCCCGATGGCGTGCGCCCGCGCTTGCAGGAGGTCGAACTGCACCGCGCCGAACGGCCAGACCTGCGCACGCTGGTGGCGCGCATCGCGCAGGCCGATCTGCGCGCGCGCCTTGCCGAAAACGAACTGCGCCCCCGGCTCGACGTGCGCGTCGAAGGCTCGAAGGACTTCGGTGCGGGCAGCCCGACGCGCACCCCGGCCGAGGCGATGGTCGGCCTGCGCTTTTCGATGCCGCTGGAACAGCGCGCCGCGCGTGGGCGCATCGCCGAAGTCGCGGCGGAACGCGATGCCCTGTCGCATCGGCGGCGGCTGCTGGAAGAACAGATCGACGTCGATATCGCCAACCTGCAGACCCAGGTCGGCGGCGCGGGCAAGCTGGTGCAACTGGCAGGCGACGAAGCCGCGCTCGCCCGGCGCATGGCCGAAGCCGAACGCCGCCGCTTCGATCTTGGCGCCAGCGACTTCCTGCTCGTCAACCTGCGCGAAGAAAGCGCCGCCGATGCCGCCCTGCGCACGCTCGATGCCCGCCTGCGCGAAGCTGCGGCCCGCGTTGAACTGGCAGCCGTGCTGGCAGACAGGCAGGCACTGGGGCTCTGACGGCAGAGGTCGGGACACTGTTCCGGTTCAGGCCACGCTGCCTTCCAGGATCTGCAAGGTCTTCAGGTCCGAATGGAAATCGAGCGCATAGTCGCCGCCCTCGCGCCCGATCCCCGATATGCCGATCCCGCCGAACGGTGCGGTCAGGTCGCGGATCAGGAAGGTGTTGACCCACACCGTGCCGCCGCGCACCGCGCGGCCCACACGCTCGGCGCGCTCCGCGCTGCCGGTGTAGACGATGCCCGACAGGCCATAGGCGGTCGAATTGGCGAGCGCCACGCCCTCGGCCTCGTCCCTGAAGGTCTGGAAGGTCAGCACCGGGCCGAACACCTCGCTCTGCACCACTTCGCTGTCGTTGCTTTTGGGCACGATCAGCGTCGGCTCGATCCAGTTTGCGCTCTCCTTCCACAGCTTGCCGCCGCGCACTATGGTGTCGCCCTCCGCCCTCGCGCGCTCGATGAACCCCAGCACGCGCTCGACATGCACCGGGTGGATCAGCGCCGACATGGTCGTCGCCGGATCGCGGCTGTCGCCCATCACGTGGCCGTCGGCATAGGCATGGAACTTGGCGAGGAACTGCTCCTTCACACTCTCTTCCACGATGATCCGCGTGCCCGCCATGCACACCTGGCCGCTGTCGTCGAACTGGCCCGCTGCCTTCTTCGCGGCGGCGTCGATGTCGGCGTCGGCGAAGACCAGCAGCGGCGACTTGCCGCCAAGCTCGGCGGTGAAGGGCACGATGTTCTCGGCCGCCGCCTTGCCGATCACGCGCGCGGTCGGCACGCTGCCGGTAAAGCTGATGCGCTTGATGCGCGGGTCGCTGACAAGGGCATTGCCCAGCTCCGATCCCAGACCCTGCACGATGTTGAACACGCCTGCGGGGAAGCCCGCCTCATCGATCAGGTCGGCCAGCAGCGAGGCCGACAGCGGCGACCAGTCGGCGGGCTTGAGGATCACCGTGTTGCCTGCCGCCAGCGCGGGCGCGCACTTCCACGTCGAGAGCATGAACGGCGCGTTCCACGGCGTGATGATCAGGGCAGGGCCGGAGGGCATCCGGATCACCCGGTTCAGCGTCCCGCGCGAGGACCACACGCGCTCTTCGTGCTCGCTCGCCAGGTCGGCATAGTTGCGGAAATTCGCCGCCCCGCGCGCGATCACGCGCAGCCGCAGGCTTTCCAGCAGCATCCCCATGTCGAGGCATTCGATCAGCGCCAGCTTTTCGACATTGGCTTCGATCAGGTCGGCGAGCCGGTGCAGATAGGCCCCGCGCTCCGCCGCGCTCAGCGCTGCCCACGCGGGGAAGGCGTCGGTCGCGGCCTGCGCGGCCAGCCCCGCCGTGGTCACGTTCCCGCGCGAAACGTCAGCCAGCTTGCGCGACCAGTAGAACGGGCAACGCGTTTCGAAGGTATAGGGCGAACGCACCCGCCTGCCGCCTATATAGTGATCGGGGGAAACGGAAATGCCTTCGATGTCAATGCGTTCGCGCGTAGTCATGGGATCGCTTCTCAAACGTAGTGGAGGTAGTATGGGACGTGGTCCTCGGGCGCGGTTTCGCCCAGGATGCGCACTTCCTCGCGCTTGATCGCCACGTAGTTGGCGATCAGATCCGGCCCCACGGCCTGCGTCAGCAGGCTGTCGGCCTCCAGCGCATCCAGCGCCGCGCCCAGATCGTGCGGAGTGTGGCGATCGGTGTTGATCGTCTCCAGCCCGTCGTTGGTTTCAGCAGGCGGCAGGGCATAGCCGTTTTCCACGCCCAGCAGCGCCGCCTGCAACATCGCGGCGATGGCGAAGTAGGGGCTGGCCGCGCAATCGGCGAGCCGATGCTCGATCCGCGCCGCAGGGCCGGTCTCGGCGGAGACACGCACGGTCACGCTGCGATGGTCCACGCCCCAGTTGGCCCAGTATCCCGAAAGGCTCGCGGGCTGGAGCCGGGCATAGGAGTTGGTGGTGGGGGCAAGGATCGCCGACAGCGCCTCGTGGTGGTGCAGCAGCCCCGCGATCGCGCCCTTCATCACGTCCGAAAGCTGGCCCGTCGCCACGTCGTCGGCAAACACATTGCTGCCGTCGGACTGGTTGAAGCTCAGGTTGAAGTGCAGCCCGCTGCCGCTCTTGTCGGCAAAGGGCTTGGGCAGGAACGACAGCAGGTAGCCGCGCTTGTACAGGATCTCGCGCGCCATCTGGCGGAACAGGAAGGCATCGTCTGCCGCCTTCATCGCATCGGCATAGCGCAACGTCAGCTCGAACTGCGGCGCATCGTATTCGGCATTGATCGATTCGATCGGAATGCCGCAGGCCTGCGCCATGTCCCAGATATCGTCGATCAGTCCGGCGGGGTCGGTGAACGGCCCGGTGCCGTACACGAAGGCGCCCGGCGTATCATAGGGCACCCATTGCCCATCGGCATCGCGCTGGAAGACATAGGCTTCCATCTCGATCCCCACCATCGGATCCAGCCCGCGCGCGCGCCACGCCGCGATCGCGTTCTTCAGCGCGGTGCGGCCGCACAGCGCAAAGGGCTGGCCCTTGAACCACAGCTCGCCCAGCGCGATCTGCGTGCTCGCCTCCCACGAAGGGCGCAGGGCTTGCGGATCGAAGCGCACTTCCATGTCGGGCAGGCCGTCGAGCATCCCGCCGCCGGGCGCGGCGACCAGCGCCTTGTCATAGGTGACGGCAAAGGTGCCCACGCACATCCGCGCATGGCCCTTGCGCGCTTCGGACATCGGCACGTACTTGCCGCGCGCAAGGTTGAGCTGGTCGGCGAACAGCACGCGGCATCGCTGCGTGGTTGCCGCTTGCGCCAGCGGCGCCGGGATCGTCGACATGGTGTTCATTTGTCTCCCCATCAGCGCGCTTGGACGCGCACCGGCAAATATTTGATTCCGTGAATGAAATTGGACCGCAGATAGCTGTGGTCGGAAACCTGCTCGATCGCGGTCAGGCGCTTGGCCAGTTCCTGCATCACGATCGCCACTTCCAGCTTGGCCAGCCACATGCCGAGGCAGATGTGCGGGCCGCCCTGGCCGAACGACAGGAACGGATTGCGCGCCCGGCTCAGGTCGATGTCATAGGGCCGCTCGATCGCGGTCTCGTCGCGGTTGCCCGAAAGGAACCACAGCAGCACCTTGTCGCCGGCCTGCACCTGCTTGCCGTGGAACTCGAACGCGCGCGTCGCGGTGCGGCGGAAATGCGTGGTGGGCGAGGCATAGCGGATCATCTCGTCCGCCGCCGCTTCCCAGCTGTGGAACTCGCCGTTCTGCAACTGGCGCAGGATCTGCGGGTTGTTGGCGATGGCGTGGATCGTGGCCGAGATCGAATAGCGGGTGGTGTCATTGCCCGCCGCCACCAGCAGGCAGAAGAAGTTGCGGAACTCGTCGCGGCTCATCCGTTGGCCGGTGCTGGTCGGCTCGCGCACCAGGTTCAGCACGCCGATCTGTTCGCCCGCGTCCATGCGGTCGAGCAGGTCGTTTGCGTAATCGAACAGTTCCATCGCAGCGGGCGAACGGAACGGCAGCATCCTGTAGGCATCGGTGTTGACCTGATCGACCACGAAATCGGTGTAGTCGGGGTCGGAATTGGAAATCAGCGCGTCGCCCTTTTCCACCAGCCATGGCCCGTCTTCCTGCGGCACGCCCATGATCTGCGCCAGCATCTGCATCGGCAGGCGGCGGGCGATGCGGTCCACCGCGTCGAACTCGCCTTCGGCCAGGCCCACGTCGAGCAACTCGGTCACGATCTTGCGGATCTGGTCCTCGAAGGTGGCAACGGTGCCCTTGGCAAAGGCCTTGGACACCAGCGCGCGGAAGCCGCGATGGTGCGGGGCGTCGGTTTCCTGAAAGGTCTTGCGCGCCTCGAACTCCTCTTCAGTCTGGTCCTCCATTCGGATGCCCTTGGCCGAGGATAGCAGGTCGGCCTGCCGGTTCAGTTCCAGCAGGTCGGCATGGCGCGTGACCGACCAGAAGCCCTTGTCGCCGTTCAGCATCTCGCTCCAGGCCATCGGATCTTCGCGGCGCATCCGCGCGAAGGTGGCGAACGGCGCGCCTTCGTTGAACGCGTCGAGCGAGGAAAGATCGACGTGTGCGTCGGTCGAGCGCGAAAAGGGAAACTGCATTCGAAGGCCTCCTGTCCTGAGGCTGTGCTAGTCCGGCAGGTGGCCGCGGGACTTGGCAGAACCGGACAGACTCTTGGCAGAAGCGGTCAGACTGGGCGGGGGCTATTCAGGTCGGCAGCCAAGGTCCCTACTAGGGCAGGCGATCCAGTAGCTTTAAGGGAGAGCCTGCCATGGGCGAGATCATCGGAGCCGGCCTTGTCGCACATGCGCCGACCATCATGTTGCCGAAGGAAATCCGTTACGAACTGAACGAAGGCAAGGAGATCAGCCTCGTTCCCGGCCTCCAGCGGCTCAAGCGCGAAGTGCTCGACGTGTTGAAGCCCGACACCATCGTGCTGTTCGATTCGCATTGGTTCACGATCGTCGAATTCTGCATCGCCGCGCAGGACCGCCGCTCCGGTCTTTATACTTCGGATGAACTTCCGCGTGGAATGTGCAGGATTCCCTATGATCTGAAGGGAAGTCCCGCGCTCGCCCACGCCATGGCCGATGGCGCCAGCGCCGCCGGCGTGCGTACCACCGCGATCGACGATCCCTACCTTCCGGTTCACTATCCCACGGTGAACCTGTCGACCTACCTCAACGGTGGCGAGGAATGGGTCTCGGTCAGCCACGCCTATTCGGCGGAACCCGACGACTTCCTGAAAGTGGGCGAAGGTATTGGAAAAGCCATCGCCGAATCCGACAAGCGCGTGGTGCTGATCGCCAGCGGATCGATGAGCCACCGTTTCTGGCCCTTCAAGCAGATCCCGCTGCACGAATCCTCTGACCCGATCCACATCTCCACCCCCGAAGCGCGCGAGGCCGATTACGAACGCCTGCGCTGGTTCGCGGAAGGGAACCACGCCGCCGTGATCGACACGATGCCCGAATACCTGCGCCACGCCCCCGAGGCGCGCTTCGGACATTACCTGATGATGGCGGCGGCTTGCGGCGGGCGGAACTGGAAGGCGAAGGGGCGGCAGTTTTCGGACTACGAGAACGCCACCGGGACCAGCCAGGTCCACGTCTGGTTCGACAAGCCGGAGGATGGCTGGAACTGATTGTTTCGGGTACGAAAAAGGGGGGGCTTCAGGCCCCCCTTGGTATCGCTCGGGTCGCTTTAGGTGTCGTTAGGTGTCGTTCAGGACACGCGTTTCGATCCATGCGATGATCTCGGCGCGGCGGGTGCGGTCGCAGGTCACGTCCTCGTCCACGCCCAGCTGCCAGGCGAGGCCCGCCTGCGAAGGGTCGGCGGCCAGCGCGGCGATCTTGTCGCGATAGGCGGCAAGGTCTGCCTGATCGGCGAAAAAACCCTGCGAAATCATGTCGTCGGCATAAAGCGTGTAGAGCTGGACGAGCTGCGCCAGATCGAACTCGGGATGGTACTGCACCGCCCACACCTCGCTGCGCCCCAACGGGATCACCGCCGCCTGCACCTGGCTGTGCGTATTGGACGCCAGCAAGGTCGCCCCCTCGGGCAACCGCACCACTTCGTCGTAGTGGATGCAGGGCGCATCGAACACGGGTGCTTTATCGCGGAACATCAGATGCTTGGAGCCCTGATCGTTGAGCGCGATCTTGCGCGCGAACCCCACTTCGCGGCCCTTGGGATTGAACGCCACTTCGCCGCCCGCCGCCACCGCCGCGATCTGCAGGCCCCAGCACGATCCGAAGATCGGCAGCCCTGCTTCCGCAGCCTCTGCCACCAGCGCGATCTGGTTTGTGACGGCGAAATCGGGATCGTAAGCGTGGAGCGAGGAGCCGGTGATGACGACGCCGGCATAGTCGGCCCATGTCCGTCCTCCGGGGATCTGTTCGCCCGGATCGGCGCCGTTGAGGACGTCGAGCGCGATTTCCGGGAAGTGCGCAGCGATCGCCTGCGCGTAGATTTCACTTGAGCTTCGCACGCCAAGTTGCTGCGCCTTGGCGCGTTTGTCGGCGGTGTTGCCTTCCAGAAGAAGCAGTCGGGTCATGGGATCTCTCAGGCTCTGCAATCAGTGCGCGGTGCGGGCGAGGCTGGCGCGCCAGGCGTGGGGCGAGGTGCCGGTCCAGCGGTGGAACGCGCGGGTGAAGTTGCTGTGTTCGGCATAGCCGAGCCGCAGCGCGATCTGCGCGATCGACAGATCGGGCCGGGTGCGGAACTCGAACAGCGCCTGCCGCATCCGGCATTCGTCGAGCACCTGCTGGAACGAGGAGCCTTCCTCGGCCAGCTTTCGCCGCATCGTCCGGCTCGACATGCCGATTTCGCGGGCGATCCGTTCCTGCTCGATGCCGTGGCTGTTGAGATCGCGGTAGACCACTTGCGCCAGCCGTTCCACCAGCGGGGTGCGGCGGCGCTGTTCGACGATGGTGCGCCCGATCTGGCGCACGTCCACGGTGCCCAGCGCATTTTCGGGGAGCGCGAGATCGAGCATCGCGGCGGGGAAGCGGATCTGGTTGCTGTCCGCGCCGAAGCTGCACGGCGCGCAGACCACCTTGCCGATATCGCCACGCATTTCGTACTGTTCCGCCTCGAACGAGAACTCCACCTTGTCCCAGGCGCCGCGCGTGCCGCGCCGGATGATCTGGCCGACGATGCCGAGGCTGAACATGGCATCGTGGTGGCGTGGCCAGATTTCGGGATCGAGGATGCGGTAGCTGACCGAGGCCATGTCCTCTTCGCGATCGAGCCGGATGTCAGTGCAATCCTGCAACAGTGAGAAATAGTCGACCAGCCGCCGCAGCGCGGTGCCGACCTTGCCTGCGGCGTTGATCGCATCGCCGACCACGCCGAGCGAGCCGAGGTCATAGTGCACGCCGACCAGCCAGGGGATCGCGACATCGCGGGTGCGATCGACCACGCTTTCGGAAAAACGCACGAATTCGGCGAGCGAGATGGCGCCCGGCGCGCGTTCGCAGGGGCGCGAGGAAGCCGCCGGGGCATGGGGCTCGGGCGGGGTGGCGGTGACGAAGTTTTCCCATCCTTCGAGCGCAGCAGCGCGCACGGTCGCTTCCGACATGATTTCTCCCCTTTGTTTGTTCTGTGGGAAGGCTACTGATTCGGATGGGACCTAGATTGATCGAATGTTTCAGAAACTGACTTGAAGTTGCAGCATCGTGAAAAGGGTGGCGTGCGTGCCACGCAGGCCGGAAATGTCCGCTCCTGCCAAGCCTGCGCGACGGCAGATGGTGCAGCTTCAAGGCGATCCCAGTGAAGGTCCGCCGATGTCCGATCCCGAAGTCTTGCGCCACGATATCGACGTGAACGGCTGGCCCGCCGTGCTGAGCGCGGTGGTGCTGGGCACGATCGGCGTGCTGTCGTTCATCATCCAGCCCGGCATCGTGCAGGCCTATGTCACGCAGCTGAAGCTGGACGAGGCCGGGGCCGTGGGGCTGGCCGGGATTGAGATGCTGGGCGTGGCGCTGGCGACGATCTTCATGGCGGCGTGGGGCAACCGCCTGAACTGGCGGCATGTCGTAATCGGCGGCCTCGTGATCGCGGCGCTGGGCAACTTCGCCTCGATCGTCGCGCCGCAGGGACCGGCCTTCGAACTGGCGCGCTTCGTCACCGGGCTGGGCGAGGGGACGATCACCTCGATCAGCTTCACCTTCGTCGGCCTGACGATAAAGGCCGAACGCAACGTCGCGCTCTACCTGACGCTGCTGCTGACCTATGGCGCCTTCGGGCTGTGGTATCTGCCGCAGTTCGTGGCGGCCTTCGGGCTTGCGGGGATGTTCGGCGCGTTCGGCGTGCTGACGCTGCTGGCGCTGGCGACGGCGCGCTTCGTGCCGCACGGCTATGACGCCGAAGAAATGATCAATCCCGAGGCGCGGCAGCTGTCGCGCGCGCTGCTGCTGGTCGCGTTGGCGGGCGTGCTGTCGTACAACCTGGCGCAGGGCATCGCCTGGGCGGTGCTGTTCCTCGTGGGAGTCGGCGCGGGGCTGGGCGAGCAATCGGTCGCCGATGCGCTGTTCCTTTCACAGATCCTCGCGGTCGGCGGGGCGCTGTCCTCGGTGTTTCTGGCGGGCCATGTCAGCCGCAACGGCGCGATCGCCTTCGGCATCCTGATGGGTGCGGCGAGCATCGCGCTGCTGGTGGGCCGTCCGAGCCTGCCGCTGTTCACCGCCGGGGTCTGCGGCTTCAACGTGCTGTGGAACTTCGTGCTTCCGTTCATCCTCGGCCGCGTCTGCGATTTCGACGAAAGCGGGCGGATGATGTCGTTCGCCATTGCCATGCAGATGATCGGGCTGGGCGGCGGGCCGATCATCGCCTCGCACCTGCTCGACGGCTCGGGCTACCGCTCGGCCGAACTGCTGTGCATCGCGCTGTTCGTCGCGAGTTTCG
This sequence comes from Novosphingobium percolationis, assembly GCF_020179425.1. Taxonomy (GTDB): domain Bacteria; phylum Pseudomonadota; class Alphaproteobacteria; order Sphingomonadales; family Sphingomonadaceae; genus Novosphingobium; species Novosphingobium percolationis. The sequence continues at coordinate 73,648 of NZ_JAILYM010000001.1, forward strand.
TCCTGCTGCTGATGCCGATGCGCCGCCACCGCGCGCTGTCGGCGCTGCGTCCTTCCACCACCTGATCAGGGTTTCCCGATGCTGTTCGAGACTGTTCCGCCGGGCGCGGGGCTGGAGGTCGTCAATCCTGCGACCGAAGCCACCGTGGCCACCGTCAAGGCTTACGATACCGGCGAAATCGCCGCGCTGATCGCCGCCGCCGATGCCGCGCGTCCGACATGGGCGGCACTGACCGCCAAGGAACGCGCCACCGTGCTGCGGCGCTGGCACGCGCTGATCCTCGACCATCAGGAGGATCTGGCCGCGCTGATCACCGCCGAATGCGGCAAGCCGCTGGCCGAGGCGCGGGGCGAAGTCGCCTATGGCGCGTCGTTCATCGAATGGTTCGCCGAGGAAGCCAAACGCGCCTACGGCGAGACCATCCCGACCTTCGCGGCGGGCAAGCGCGTGCTGACCGTGCGCCAGCCGGTGGGCACCTGCGCAGCGATCACGCCGTGGAACTTCCCCGTGGCGATGATCACGCGCAAGGTCGGCCCGGCGCTGGCGGCGGGCTGCGCGATGATCGTCAAGCCGGCAGAGGCGACGCCGCTGTCGGCGCTGGCGCTCGAAACGCTGGCCCACCGCGCGGGCGTGCCTCGCGACGTGTTCCGCGTGACGCCAAGCGCCGATCCGGCGGCGACGGGCGCGCTGTTCTGCACCGATCCGCTGGTGCGCAAGCTGAGCTTCACCGGATCGACCCGCGTGGGCAAGATCCTGATGGCGCAGGCCGCGCACAACGTCACGCGGCTGAGCCTGGAACTGGGCGGCAACGCCCCCTTCATCGTGTTCGACGATGCCGATCTGGATGCGGCGGTCGATGGCGTGATGGTGTCGAAGTATCGCAACGCCGGCCAGACCTGCGTCTGCGCCAACCGCATTCTGGTGCAGGACGGCGTGCACGACGCCTTCGTCGCGAAACTGCGCGAGCGCGTGGCCGGGCTGGTCGTGGGCCACGGCGCGGCGGCTGGGACGACGATCGGCCCGCTGATCGAACGCGCGGCGGTGGGCAAGGTGGCAGGGCTGGTCGAGGCCGCGCTGGCCGATGGTGCGGCGCTGGTGACGGGCGGCGCGGCGGCAGACGCGGGCCCGCGCTTCTACCAGCCCACCGTGCTCACCGGGGTGCGCCCCGACATGGCCATCGCGCAGGCCGAGATCTTCGGCCCCGTCGCTCCGGTGATCCGCTTTGCCGACGAGGCCGAGGCGATCGGCATCGCCAACGACACGCCCTACGGCCTCGCCGCCTACTTCTACGCCCGCGACATGGGTCGGGTGTGGCGGGTGATGGAAGCGCTCGAATACGGGATGGTCGGCGTCAACGATGGCATCATCTCCACCGAAGTCGCGCCGTTCGGCGGCATCAAGCAATCGGGCCTCGGCCGCGAAGGATCGCGCCATGGCCTCGATGAATATCTCGAACTCAAATACTGCCTGATGGGAGGCATCGACCGATGACCAGCAATTCCGACCTGTGGACCCGCCGTGAAGCCGCCGTGCCGCGCGGCGTCAGCTCGATGCACCAGCGCTTCTTTGCGCGGGGCGACAATGCCGAGGCCTTCGACGCCGAGGGCAACCGCTATATCGACCTCGCCACGGGCATCGCCGTCTGCAACACAGGCCACGGCGACCCGCGCATCGTCGCGGCGGTGAAGCGCCAGCTCGACCTGTTTTCGCACTGTTCGTTCCAGGTGACGCCCTATGAAAGCTACATCGAGTTGGCCGAGCGGCTGAACGCGATCGCGCCGATCGAGGGACCGGTGAAGTCGATCTTCTTCACCACCGGGGCCGAGGCGCTGGAAAACGCGGTGAAGATCGCGCGCGCCCACACCGGGCGTCGGGGCGTGATCACGTTCCAGGGCGGCTATCACGGTCGCACGCTGCTGACGCTGGCGATGACCGGCAAGGTGCTGCCCTACAAGGCCAAGTTCGGGCCGATGCCGGGCGATGTGTTCCACACGCGCTTTCCCATCGATTACCACGGCTTTTCGGTCGAACAGGCGATGGCCGGGCTGGAGGCGCTGTTCGCGTCGTCGATCGAGCCCTCCGCCGTTGCCGCGATCGTGCTGGAGCCGGTGCTGGGTGAGGGCGGGTTCTACAACGCCAGCTATGCCTTCTTCAAAGCCCTGCGCGAGGTGTGCGATCGCCACGGCATCCTGTTGATCGCGGACGAGGTGCAGGCAGGATTTGCCCGCACCGGGCGGATGTTCGCGATGGACTGGGTGAAGGAAGCCACCGGCGTGACGCCCGACATCATGACCATCGCCAAGGCCATGGCGGGCGGCTTCCCGATCTCGGGCGTGATGGGCAAGGCCGAGATCATGGACGCGCCCGATGCGGGCGGTCTGGGCGGCACCTATGGCGGCTCGCCGCTGGGGTGCGTGGCGGGGCTGGAAGTGCTCGACATCATCGCCAGCGACAAGCTGTGCGAACGCGCGGTGGTGATCGGCGACCGGATCAAGGGCGCGCTGCGGGCGCTCCAGCAGGACGGCATGGCGGTGATCGGCGACGTGCGCGGGCCGGGCGCGATGATCGCGCTGGAGCTCGTCCACGATGGCGATGCCAACCGGCCCAACCCCGAACTGACCAAGGCAATCGTTCAGGAAGGCGCGAAGGAGGGGTTGCTGCTGCTGTCGTGTGGCCTTCGCGGCAACGTGGTGCGCTTCCTGCCCGCGCTGACCATGCCCGATGCCCTGCTCGACGAGGCGATCGACAAGCTCACCCTTGTTCTCAAGCGGCTGGCACCGGCTTGAATTGGCCGGATCTGGCAAGCGGACGAGGGCCGCACACAGCAGGTTGAGCCTGCTCAATAAACATACACTTCGCGCTTTCCGGACCCTGAGGGACCGGGCCGGAAGGCGCGGACGGTGGGGGAAATTCCATGTCGTTCATCAAGACGTCGCTCGCTTCGGTTTCGCTGATCGCGCTGGGGGCCATGGCTGCTCCCGCGTGGGCGCAGGATGCCGCAGCTCAGGCCGGTTCTGCCGATGCGGGCCAATCGGCCACCGCCTTCGGCGATATCGTCGTCACCGCGAACAAGCGCAGCGAGAACGCGCAGCGCGTGCCGATCGCGATCACCGCCTATTCGGGTGAGCAGCTGAAAGCGCTGGGCGTGACCGACGCCACGCAGATCACCCAGCAGGTGCCGGGGCTCCAGCTCAACGCCTGGTCGCCCAACGTGACGATCTTCAACTTGCGCGGCATTTCGCAGAACAACTTCACCGACTATCTCGAAGCGCCTATCGCGGTTTATGTCGATGATGCCTACATGGGGTCGATGAACGGGCTTTCGGGCCAGCTGTTCGACATCCAGCGCGTGGAAGTGCTGCGCGGGCCGCAGGGCACGCTGTTCGGGCGCAACGCGACGGGCGGCCTGATCCAGTACGTCAGCACCGACGCCAGCAAGGCTGAACTGAACGGCTACGTCAATGCCAGCTACGAACGCTTCAACCGTCGCGCGATCGAAGGTGCTGTGGGCGGCGCGCTGGCCGAGGGCTTGCGCGTCCGCGTGGCGGGCCGCGTGACCAAGGCGGATGGCTACATCAAGTCTGCCGCCGCGCTGCCGGGCGTGTTCGACGCCAATGGACAGGACCTGGGCGGCGAGAACGGCTGGGCCTTGCGCGGCACGGTGCAGGCCGACCTTGGCCCCAACGGCAAGCTGGACCTGTGGGTCAAGCACAGCGAGGACAACCACGTCGCCACCGGCGGCTATGTGTTCGACAACTGCAACCTGCAGGACAACGGCTATTGCACCACCGATGCGGCGGGGCTTGGCAATGGCTCTGGCGGGGTGATCAACGGGATCACGGGCGCAAAGGCCAGCCCGTTCGAGAACTTCAGCAACACGCCGGGCCTGTTCAACCGCAAGACCGACATCTTCCAGGGCAAGCTCCAGTACGACCTCGGCGGGGTGAAGCTGACCTCGATCACCAACTACACCAAGCTGTCGAAGTCCTATCAGGAGGATGGCGACGCGCTGCCGGTGACGGTGATCGTGTTCCAGACGCAGGCGCGCTATCAGCAGTTCAGCGAGGAACTGCGCCTTTCGGGCGAGATGGACCGCTTCCGCTGGCAGGCGGGCGCGTACTACCTCGACATGAAGATCAAGGGCCACATGGCCACGATCGGCGCGCCTGCCGTGGGCGCGGCGCTGGCGGCGGGGTTGCCGGGCGTCGATCCGACGATCGACGAGGACTATGACCTGCATTCGAAGAACTGGTCGGTGTTCGGTCAGGCGGAGGTCGACCTTGCCGACAAGCTGACGCTGATCGGAGGCCTGCGCTATTCCAAGGACACCAAGACGGTCGACTACCTGTCGAGCGTGGTCGAAGGCGGGCAATCCGCGCCGATCGCCTCGGACGAGAGCTTTTCGGCCACGCGGCCCGGCGCCTCGCGGATCTCGCATGGCGACGTCGCCGCGCGGGTGACGCTGAACTACAAGGCGAACAGCGACACGCTGCTGTTTGCATCGTGGAACCGGGGCATCAAGGGTGGCAACTTCACGCTCAACGGCTACGTCACCGCCGATACCTTCCAGCACAAGCCGGAGACGCTCAATTCGTTCGAAGGCGGGGTGAAGTGGTCGAACCCGACGCACAGCGTACGGGTCAACGCCACCGTCTATCACTACATCTACAACGACTACCAGACTTTCGCGCTGATCGGGGGCGTGCCGCAGGTGGGCAACAGCAACGCCCATGCAACGGGGGCGGAACTGGAAACGTTCTTCCAGCCCAACAGGCACATCAACATCAACCTGGGCGCGACCTGGGAAACGTCGAAGGTCGACGTGGTGCAGGCGGCGGGCTCGCAGTACCTGTCTGTGCTGGTGCCGGGCGCTTCGGTGCCGAAGTACTGCACCGACCAGAATGATGGCACGTACTTCTGCAACTACCCGGCCAAGACCGTCACCGGCGGGCGGTTCCCCAACCAGCCCAAGTTCAGCCTGAACTACGTGCTGCGCTACAATTTCGACGCGCTGGGCGGCAACGTGGCGGCACAGCTGGATGGCGTGTGGTACGACAAGCAGTACCTGGAAGTGACCAACGGCCAGTCCTCGATCCAGCCTGCCTATAACGTCACCAACGCCTCGCTCAGCTGGACGTCGGACAACGACCGCTTCTCGGTGCAGGTGTTCGGCCGCAACGTGTTCGACAAGGCCTATCGCGCCTACACGCTCAACCTCGGCCCGCTCGGCACGACTTCGGTCTATGCCAAGCCCGCGACTTATGGGGTTTCCGCCACCGTCAAGTGGTGAGCCGGAGCGGATCTACCCTGACTGGGCGCCGTCGGTTCTCAAACCGGCGGCGCTCTTTGTTTCCGTCCCCGTTCCACCATTGCGGAAGCGGTGCGGAGGCTGGCCGAAGTGGCGCGCAAAGCTGCGAATGAAGCTGGCGCTTTCGGAATAGCCGACAGCCAGTGCGATCGCGCTGATGCTGCGGCGGCTTTCACGCAACAGGCGCGAGGCGGCGACCATGCGGTGGTCCTGCAACAGCTCGCGCCAGCCGGTGCCTTCGGCGCGGAGGCGGCGATGCAGCGTCGGCACCGACAGGCCGAGCCGGTCGGCGGTATCGGCGACGCAGGGCGGTGCATCGAGCGGCGCCGCCGCGATCAGCGCCTTCACCCGGTGGGCGTAGGAACCGGCCAGCGCCTCTCCCGCCTTGCGGCGAAGGTGGTCCTCCAGGATGGGGTGCAGGCTTGAACTCAGCACGCGCCCGCGCAGGTCGAGGAAGCGGCCTTCCATGGTGAAGGCGTTGCAATCCTGTTCGAAGAACACGTCGCAGCCGAAATGGTCGCGATAGCGGGCATAGTCGCCCACGCGTTCGTGTTCGAAGCGTACCTCGCGCAGCTCGATCTCGCCCCCGGTGAACTGGCGGGCGAGGCTGAACATCGCGCTGATCGAATATTCGGCGTCCTGCCGCCTGCGCGTCAGCGACTGGTCGAGCACGCCGTAGGAGAACGTCGCCCAGCCGCCTTCGTCGTCGAACTGGTTGCGCGCGGCCTGCTGCATCGTCGAAAGGTAGCGGGTGAAGCTGGCAAACGCGGTGCGCAGCGTCGGCGCGCTGAGGAACAGGAAGCTCAAGGGGCCGAGGCTGTCCGAGCCCGAAAGGCGGCCCGCGTGCAGCCCGAAATGGGGATTGCGCAGCAGGGCCGCCGCATCTTCGAAGAAGGACAGGAAGTGGGCGAGGGGGATCAGCCCTTCGGGATCTTCCAGCAGATCGCGCGACACGGCGATGCGGTCGAGCAGTCCTGCGGCGGAATGACCGGTCAGTTCGACGCAATTGGCGACGTGGCGCAGGATCTGCGCCGAGATCGTCGGCTCTCCCATGGTCCCCAGCTTATCGGCCCGGTTCCCGCAATCAAGCCTCAGCGCCACCGTAGATCGATTTCACTTCGAGAAATTCCTCCAGCCCGAAGCGGCCCCATTCGCGGCCGTTGCCCGACATCCTGTAGCCACCGAACGGCGCGGCGCTATCGAGCGAGGCCCCGTTGAGGTGGACCATGCCGGTGCGCAGCCGCCGCGCGACGGCGCGGGCGTCTGCCATGCTGGCGCCCCAGACATAGCCCGACAGGCCGTATGGACTGTCGTTGGCGAGCGCGACCGCTTCGTCCACGCTGTCGTAGGCCAGCACTGCCAGCACCGGGCCGAACACTTCCTCGCGCGCGATGGTCATGGCCGGGGTGACATCGCGGAAGATCGTCGGGGGCACGAACAGCCCGCCTTCAAGCCCTGCGGGCGGCGTCGCCCCACCGGTGAGCAGCGTCGCGCCCTCGGCCACGGCCTGTTCGATCATGGCGATGACTCGCGCGTATTGCGCGGCGTTGGCGACCGGCCCCATGTCCGGGTCGTCGGTCGGCAGGCCGACGCGGATGGCTTCCGCTGCTTGCTTGGCCAGCGCGCAGGCCTCGTCCAGTCGGGCGCGGGGCACGAGCAGGCGGGTGGGGGCGTTGCAGCTTTGCCCGGTGTTGAGCATGCATCCGCGTACGGTGGCGGGGATGGCGGCGGCAAAATCGGCGTCGGGCAGGACGATGCAGGCGCTCTTGCCGCCCAGTTCCAGCGCGACGCGTTTGATCGTGGGCGCGGCATTGGTGGCGATGGCGACGCCCGCGCGGGTCGAGCCGGTGAAGCTGACCATGTCCACGTCCGGGTGGCCGGTCAGTGCATTGCCGATCTCCGGCCCGGAGCCGTGGACGAGGTTGAACACGCCCTTGGGCACGCCCGCCGCCTCGATGATCTCGGCGAGGATAGCGGCGTCGAGCGGGGCGACCTCGCTGGGCTTAAGCACCATGGTGCACCCGGCGGCGAGCGCGGGCGCGACCTTGGTGGCGATCTGGTTGATCGGCCAGTTCCAGGGCGTGATCAGCACGCAGACGCCGATCGCCTCGCGCTGGAGCAGGGTGGAGCCGAGCGGCGTTTCGAAGGGGTAGTCCTTCAGCACGCGGATCACTTCGCCGAAGTGCTGCGGCCCCGATCCTGCCTGCGCCCCGCGCGCAAGGCTCAGCGGCGCGCCCATTTCGGCCATGATCGCATCGCCGATCTCGTCCGCGCGGGCGATCAGCGCGGCGTTGATCTTTTCAAGGATCGTCAGCCGCTCCTCGCGCGTGGAGGCAGACCACGCGGGGAAGGCGGCCCGGGCGGCGGCGATGGCCGCTTCGGCGTCGGCGGGGGTGCCAAGGGCCACCTCGCCGACCACCGAGCGGTCGGCCGGGTTGACGATCGCCGCGCGCGCGTCACCCGAAGGCGCGACCCACTGGCCATCGATGTAGAAGCGGGTCGCGTCGGCCATGGCGCTTACTTCTTCTCGTCGAGCGCGGATTCGTAGAAGGCCGCGCCCTGTCCGCCCGCGGCGCGCAGGCCGCGGAATTCCCAGTCGCCGCCCATCGCGGTGGAGATCACTTCCTCGCTCTCGGTCGGCTGCGCGCCGCAATCGTCGCGGATCGGCGTGGGGCCGTGGACGATGGTGTTCGACAGGCGACCCAGCCCTTCGACCTCGACATCCACCACGTCGCCGATCTGCACCGGGCGGCTGTTGGCGGGCGTGCCCGAGAGCAGCACGTCGCCCGGTTCGAGCGTGATGGTCCGCGCGATGTCGGCCACCAGGTAGTGCATGTCCCATTCCATGTTGTTGGTGTTGTCTTCCTGCTTCAAGACGCCGTTGACGTAGGTGCGGATCATCTTGTCGCGGAAGTCCCAGCCGGTGACGAGGCCGGGGCCGATCGGGCAGAGCGTGTCCGAACCCTTCACGCGCAGCATCGAGCCCGCGTCGGTGTCGCGGAAATCGTGGAGGCCGTAGTCATTCGAGACCGAGTAACCGAGAATGTAGTCGCCGGCCTCTGCGGGCGAGATGTTGCGGCAGGTCTTGCCGATGACGATGGCGATCTCGCCTTCGTAGTTCAGCCACTTGCAGCGTTCGGGGCGCACGATTGCGCCCTTGTGGGTGTTGAGCGCGGTCAGCGGCTTCTGGAAGTAGGTCGGCGCGGGCGGCAGCTTGGTGATGAATTCCTGCACGCGGCTGTGATAGTTGAGGTGGACGCAGATGATCTTGCTGGGGTTGCACGGGGCAAGGTGCACGGCATCGTCCACGCCGATCGCGCGTCCATCGCGGGTGACAAGCTCGTCGCCATGGCGGGTGGTGAGGATCGGGTAGCCATCGAGCAGGATGCGGCGGTATTCGGTGGTCATCGTGTGGCCCTTCGTGGAATCTCTGGGCCATAGTTCTAGCGCGGATGCCTCGTTCGGGCTTTGGCCGTTGCGGCCAAGCTGACGTCTTCGGTTTGGCGCACAACCGCTCTCGGAGAAATCTTCGAGGGAACCATGAGCGAACTGAAGGGCCTGTTCTATCCGCGCACGCCGACCGGCAAGGCGAGCATCGTGCCGCCCGTGCCGTGGCACTATTCGGGTGAGCTGATCACGCTGGAATATCGCACCGACCCGGCCAAGGTTGCCGCGCTGCTGCCCGAAGGGTTCAGCCTGGCCGACGAGGATCCGGGCGCGGTCGCCGCGATCTGGGCGGACTGGCAATCGACCGGGGAAGACCCGGCGCAGTTGCTCGACCCCATCCGCGTGCAGTACAAGGAGATGTTCATCGTCGTCCGCTGCAAGTTCCAGGGGAAGACCTATTCGCGCTGCGTCTACATCTGGGTGGACAAGGAATTCGCCATGCTGCGCGGGCAGCATCAGGGCTATCCCAAGAAGCTGGGCTCGATCCACATGAGCCGCCCGGTCAACGTGGGCAAGGCTGGGCCGAAGCTGGAAGCGGGCGGCACGTTCGGCGTGACGCTGGCCGCGTTCGACCGCCGTCTGGCGGAGGGACGCTTCACCATCACCGAGCCTTGCGACAAGCCCGGCTTTGTCAACGGCCACCCGATGGCGCACAACCGCTGGATGCCCGCGATCGAGACCGACGGGACGCAGAGCCTGAACGAGGTCGTGACGATGTCGAGCTATGACGTCGACTTCGGGCGGTGCTTCAAGGGCGACTTCGACCTGTCGTACTTCGACAGCCCGGTCGAGGAACTGCTCGACATCGCGCCGCAGGAGATGATCGCCGGATACTGGCACGAAGTCGGCGTGTCGTGGCGCGCGGGCACGACGCTGTGGCGGGACAATCTGGTGGGCTGATCCCTTCAGCCGCTGGCAAGGATAGGGCCCGCACGGTTCGCCCGCGCGGGCCTTTCCATGTCGCTTATTCCCGGCGGTAGACCCGTTCGCCGCCGATGTAGGTTTCCAGCACGCGCGTATCGTGGATCTGGCCGAGCGGGGCGGTCAACGGATCGCGGTCGAGCACGATCAGGTCGGCTTCCTTGCCCACTTCGATCGTGCCGCCCCGGTCGAGCCGGCCCATCAGCGCCGCGCCGTTGCGGGTGAAGATGGTGATGGCCTCGGCCCTTGTGATGCGCTCGGCCTCGCCTTCGGTTGGGCCAGTCGCGCCCGGGGCCTGGCGGGAGACCATGGTTTCGATCGCCAGCCAGGGATTGACCGAGGGCACCACCGGCCAGTCGGACCCCGAGACGACCAGCGCGCGGCTGTCGAGCCCTTCGCGGATCGGCCAGAGCCGCTTCATCCGCTCTGCCCCCACGGCGCGGGCGATATCGACCGAGGTGATCGGCGTGGGCCACCAGATGTAGGGAGAGAACTCCCACGCAAAGCCCAGCCCGGCGGCGCGGGCGAGGTCGGCGGGCGCGATGAAGGTGTTGTGGCCGACTTCGTGACGCGGGCCGGCAAAGCCGTTGGCAGCGCGCGCGGCGGCGATGGCATCCACGGCGGCGCGGGTCGCACCATCGCCCGCGGCATGGAACTTCACTTCGAGGCCCTGCCGGTCGAAGCCGGTGACGAGCGCGTTCAGCTCTGCCTGCGCGATCAGCAACATGCCGCGCTCGTTATCGTGGGCGTCGCCATGCGCATGGGCACCGGCGCCTGCGGCATAGGGCTCGATCATCGCGCCGGTGCGGCTTTCGGTGGGCACGCCATCGAGGAACAGCTTCACGCAATCGAGCCGAAGGTTCCCGCCCGACAGGGCCTGCCGCTGTGCCACCAGCCCTTCGCTGCCGACCGAGTTCGGTCCCCACACCACGCAGCCGCGCGCGTGCTGCTTGAGGCCGCCCGCCTTGGCATAGCGTGATAGGCCCTCGACATTGGCCTTGCGCACGGCGGCGTCGGTGAAGCCGACGATGCCGTAGGACAGCATCTCGTCGCTGGCAGCCTTCACTGCCGCGACCTGCGCCTCGACGCCGGGGGCGGGGGCCTTGTCCTCCACCAGCCGCGTGGCCAGTTCGCGCAGCACGCCGGTCGGCTCGCCGCGCGCGTCGCGGTCGATGCGCCCGCCTTGCGGATCGGGCGTGGCGCGGGTCACGCCCGCCAGCGCCAGCGCGCGCGAATTGACCCAGACGCTGTGCAGCGCTTCGTCGTTCAGCAGCACCGGGTTGTTCGGCGCCGCGGCGTCGAGCGCCTTGCGCGTCTGTTCGCCGGGAGGGAAGGCCGCGCCGACCCAGCTGCCGCCGATGATCCACTCGCCCTGTTCGGCTTTGCCTGCGCAGGCGCGCACGGCAGCAGCGATGGCCTTGACGCCCGCGCCCTGCGGCAGCTTGCAGGAGAGCTTGTCCTGCCCGGCCATGAAGACGTGCACGTGCATGTCGTAGAGCCCCGGCATCAGCGTCCTGCCGGAAAGGTCGACCACTTCCGCGCCGTCGTGGGGCAGGGCGAGCACGTCGGCATCGCTGCCCACGGCAACGATCGCCTTGCCCCGCACCGCGACGGCCTGCGCCACGCCATCGGGCGTGATGACGTTGCCATGGAGGAACAGGCGGTCGGCGCGCGGCGCATCCTGGGCGTGTGCGGTGCCGGCAATCACGAGGGCCAGCGCGGTAGCGCATCCGGCGAAGGTTGGACGGTCGAAGCGGTTCATGAAAGTCTCCCCGATTTCCGCCGGATGTCCGGCCTGCCTGCGGGCCAAGTCAACAAAGCGCTGGCCTCGCCCCGAATATGGCCGAATATGACAAGCCCCGCTGAGACGGCGGGGATCATTCATGGGGCCGCAGGAACCGGGCGAGGTGCGGGACAGACACGCATCCACCTGGAACGAGGAACAGTCCCGCGACGGGTGCGCATCTGCGCCCCGCGTGGTCCATTGCTCGCCCTGCGGAGGGAGAAGGTATGACCAGCACGCCGTACAACGTGGCGAAGGATTTCGAGGCGGGCCTCGATGTCGTCTATGGCAAGTTCAGTTCCCGCGAGACCGGCGCGCGCAGCCGCTATCATATCTCGTGCAACGAAAACCATTTCCTGCGGCCGGTGCGGATCGTGTCGCAGTGCCTTGTCACCCATCGCCAGGCCAATGGCCTCAACAGCGAATGGGACGAGCACTTCTTCATCATGCAGCAGGTCTCTGGGCAGATGCGCTTGGCCAGCAACGCCAGCACCGGAATGCTGCGCGCCAACGACATGGTGCTGCTCGATTCCTGCTCTGCCTATGAATACCTCAACGCCCGTTCCAGCGAGACGGTGCTGGTGCCGTTCCACTTTGATTTCGTGGAAAGCCGCCGCAACCTGTTCGCCTCGTGCGGGCAGCGCATCGACGGATCGGCCGGTGTGGGCAAGGTGCTCGCAACGACGCTGTCTTCGCTGCTCAACCTGGGCGACACGCCGTGTGAGGCGGACCGCCGCGCGATGCTCGATGCGGTGCGCGTGCTGCTGTCGCGCGTACTGGACCAGGCTCCGGCAGAGGCGCCCAGCGGGGGCAGGGGCCTGCTCGCCATGGCCGAACAGATCGTGCTGCGCGACCTGGCCGATCCGGCGCTGTCGCCCGACGCGATCGCTGATGCGATCGGACTGTCGCGGCGCCAGCTCTATCGCCTGTTCGCCGAACAGGGCACCACGCCATCGAGTTGGCTGTGGCGGATGCGGCTGGCCGAAGCGCATGCCCGCATCGTCTCGACAGAATGGAGCGGCGTTTCGCTGACGCAGATCGCCTTCGACGTCGGCTTCAACGACATGGCGCACTTCTCGCGCCTTTATCGCGCGCAATTCGGCACGGCCCCGCGCGACATGCGCCGTCGCCACGCTTGTCCGGCCGCGCGGTGAGCGGCACCACGAGACAAGTCGCGGTGGCACGCAGGGGCAAGAACGAGGCTGCCGCCTGATCTAGCATCCCCGGCATAGGGAACGCGGCCTGTCCAGGGCCGCCTGTCAGGGGGAAACGCATGAACACGCACACTTCGGCCCGGATGCTCGCCAGCCTGCTGGCCTCCACCGCCGTCCTGCTTCCGCTCGGCGCGCAGGCACAGGAAACCGGGGCTTCGTCGGATGCAGCGGCGGGCGAGATCGTCGTCACCGCGCAAAAGCGCAGCCAGGGCATCAACGACGTGCCGATCGCGATCACAGCGCTCGCCGGAACCACGCTGGCCGATGGCGGTATCAAGTCGCTCGATCGCCTTTCGGCGGTGACGCCGGGTCTCAACGTGTCGGAGACCTCGGCCACGGGCGTGCCGATCTACACCATTCGCGGCATCGGCTTCTCCGACTATTCGACCAGCGCCTCGTCCACCGTGGGGCTCTACGCCGATGAAGTGGCGCTGCCCTATGCGGTGATGAGCCGCGGCGCGTTCTTCGATGTCGGTCAGGTCGAAGTCCTCAAGGGCCCGCAGGGCGATCTCTATGGCCGCAACACCACCGCTGGCCAGATCAACGTCAACAGCGCCCGCCCGACCGACCACTTCGCTGCCGGACTTTCGGCAGAGGTCAACAACTTCGGCGAAACCGACGTGGAAGGCTACGTCAGCGGGCCTCTCGCCGAGGGCCTGAACGCGCGGCTTGCGGGCAAGTCCACGCAGGGCGGTGCCTGGCAGCGCAGCCTGACCCGTCAGGGCGATACGCTGGGCGACAAGAACGTCCTCGCGCTGCGCGGATCGGTCGAATACAAGGGCACCCCGGGGCTGGACCTGTTCCTGTCCGCGCACTGGATCCGCGACAAGTCGGACAACCTTGCCCCCACCGCCTATGACGGCGCGCTGATCGGCCAGCCGACGCTGCGCCTGCCGGTCGATACCAGCGGCCCGGACGGATCGCCGGTCGACGTGTTCAGCACCGGCGACAACCGCGCCGCCGACTGGTCGAACGGCATCTTCACCCCGCGCCGCGACAACGAACTGGCGGGCTTCGTCGCCAAGGCGAGCGTCGACCTCGGCCTCGCTTCGCTGACCTCGGTCACGGGCTACGACCACTTCCGCCGCCGCGAGGCCAACGACTGGGACGGCTGGGCCGGCAACGATTCCGGCAACATCAACGTCACCAGCATCAACGTGTTCAGCGAGGAGCTGCGCCTGTCGTCCAACGGCAACGGTCCGCTCAGCTGGATCGTCGGCGGCTACTACTCGCGCGACACGATGCACGAGAACTACAACTACTTCATGCAGGACAGCTTCTACGCGCTCGTCCTCGGCATCCGCACGCTCGATACGCGCTATGAACAGACCACGCGCTCGCTGGCCGGTTTCGGCCATGTCGAGCTGAAGCTGGGCGATGGCTGGCGCGTGCTGGGTGGCCTTCGCTACACCGACGAAAAGCGCAAGTGGACCGGCTGCACCTATGACAGCGGCGACGGATCGCTGGGCGGTTTCCTCGGCATCCCGGCGGGTGCCTGCGGCGTGTTCGACGATATCGCGGGCACGCCCGATTTCGGCACGACGGCAGTGTTCTCCGACACGATCACCACCCGCCGCGCGATGTGGAAGGCGGGCATCGACAAGAAGATCGGCCGCAACCTGCTCTACGCCACCGTTTCCAACGGCTTCAAGTCGGGCGGCTTCAGCGGCGTGAACAGCAACCTGTGGTCGCAGCTGCTGCCCTACAAGCCGGAAACCGTCACCGCCTATGAAGTGGGCGCCAAGCTGGTGCTGGCGCACAACAGCCTGCGCCTCAACGGCTCGGCCTTCTGGTATGATTACAAGGACAAGCAGGAAGCCCATTACATCAACACGTTCGTCGGCGCGCTGGTGCAGTTGACCAACGTTCCCCGCTCGCGCGTGCGCGGTGTCGAACTGGACGCGCAGTGGAAGCCGATCGAACAGCTCTCGTTCGATGGCTCGATCACGTACCTCGATGCTAAGATCACCCGCTGGCCCAATGCGGGTGTCAACAATGGCGCCAACCTTGCCGTTGCCACCGATCTTGCGGGCGTGCGCCTTGCCAACTCGCCGCGCTGGCAAGGCAATGCCGCCGTCACCTGGACGCAGCCGGTCAACGAACGGCTCAACGCCTTCGTCACGCTGGCGATGAACGGCCGCACAGGCACTTCGGGCCGCGTGCTGGCGCTCGATCCGGCGACGGCGGTGCCGGGCTATGCGCTGGTCGATGCGCGCGTCGGCGTGAAACAGGCGGACGACAAGTGGCAGCTTTCGCTGTGGGTGCGCAACCTCGGCGACCGCTACTACTACACCTCGGCCTTCGTCGGGAACGGCGTGTTCGTGCGCACCAACGGCGTGCCGCGCACCTTTGGCGTCAGCGGTCGCTTCTCGTTCTGATTTCCCCCGGCGCGGCCTGTCTTGAGCAACGGGCCGCGCCACCTTTTGCCAAGGGGCGCCAAGCCATGCGCAATCTCGCGATCTATTCCGACGAACGAACCTTCTGGCACGCCACGGGGATGCAGGCGTTGTTCCTGCCGGTGGGGGGCTGGGTGCAGCCGCCCGCAGGCGGGGTGGGGGCCGATACCCCTGAAAGCAAGCGGCGCATCCTGTCGTTGCTGGCCGCATCGGGCGTGCTCGATCTGGCGCAGCGGCCCAGGGCGGTCCCGGCCACGCCGGAAGACCTCGGGCGCGTCCACACCGCGCGCTATATCGACGAGTTCAAGCGCGTCAGCGATGCGGGCGGCGGCGATATCGGCGATGTCGCGCCCTTCGGCCCCGGCGCGTTCGAGATCGCGCTGCTTTCGGCAGGCCTCGCCAAGCAGGCAGTGGCCGACGTCGTGACGGGCAAGGTCGAGCGGGCGTGGGCGCTGTGCCGCCCGGCGGGCCATCACTGCCTGCCCGACCGCTCGATGGGCTTCTGCCTGCTGTGCAACATCCCCATCGCGATCGAGGCTGCCAAGGCCCAGCATGGGCTCGGCAAGGTCGCCGTGGTCGATTGGGACGTCCACCACGGCAACGGCACGCAGGCGGTCTATTACGACCGGGGCGATGTGCTGACCATCTCGCTACACCAGGAAAACTGCTTCCCGCCGGGCTACTCGGGTGCCGAGGACCGAGGCGAAGGCGCGGGCGAAGGGGCCAACATCAACATCCCGCTGCCCCCCGGCAGCGGCCATGACACCTACCTGCGCGCGATGGAGACGATCGTGATCCCCGCGCTGGAACGCTTCGCCCCCGACCTGATCGTGGTGGCGAGCGGCCTCGATGCCAACGGGCTCGATCCGCTGGCGCGCCAGTTGCTGCACAGCGACACATTCCGCGCGATGGCGCGGATGGTGGGCGAGGCCGCCGACCGCCTGTGCGGCGGCAAGCTCGTGGTCGTCCACGAAGGTGGCTATTCCGAAGCCTATGTGCCCTTCTGTGGGCAGGCCGTGGTCGAAGCGATCATGGGGGCCACCAGCGACGTGGTCGATCCCGCGCTGGAGATGATCGTCGCGCAACAGCCATCCGCCGCGACGCTGGCGTTCCAGTTCGACCAGGTTGATCGCGTCGCAAGGCTGTTCGCCACTCCGCCGATAGCGGTTGCCGACCAGGGTTAGCGGCCTTGAGGCCGCCCCTGCGACCATCAGCCGTCCGGTGACGGGTGGACATCAAATCTATGCTGTGTAGACCGGCTGCATCCAACCAGCAGCAGGCGTTTCATGGAAGAAAAAGTCGCCCGAAAGACCACTGTCGCGCGCAAGCCCAAGGCGGCGGCGGGGGCAGCAGCCCCGACGCAACGCGTGCCGCGGGCAGGGCGCCCGGCTTCGCCGCTGATCACGCGGGAGGCGGCGGCCGACGCGGCGCTCGCGATCATCGATCGCAGTGGCCTCGAGGGCCTGAGCCTGCAGGCCGTGGCGCAGCAGATGGGCGTGCGCGCGCCCTCGCTCTACCACCATTTCCGCGACAAGGAGGCGCTGCTCGTCAAGGTCGCGCGGCTGCTGCTGCACAAGATCAACGTCGAACAGGACACGTGGTCGGACGACTGGGAGACGCGCACCATCGAACTCGCCCTTGCCACCTATCGCGTCACCATGCGCCACCCCAACGCCGCACCGCTGGCGCTGCGCTTTTTCCCGCGACAGGTGGTGCTGCCCGCTTACGAACGCACCTTGGCGACCTGTCCCTATCCGCCGGAAAACCATGTCGTCGTGCTCGAAGCGATCGAGCGTTTCACGTTCGGCTTCACCCTCTTCGCCGCCGCCGCTGCGAGCCACCACACCCCGCCCACGCCCGAACCGGATCGCGAGCAGTTCCCCTTCCTTGCCGCAGCACTCGACGCCGCGCCCAAGGACGAGGAGGAAGTCTTCGTCGAAGCCCTGCGCGTCATCCTCGACGGGTTGCGCGCGCGCTATCATCCGTCCTGAACGGCTGAGGGTTTCGCGCACAAAAAGGGGGCGGCCACCTTGCGGCGCCGCCCCCCAGTTTTTCCCTGGGAGAGGAAAGGGTCAGAACTTGAAGCCGACCTCCACGAAGATTTCGCGGGGGTTATCGACGAAGGCGGACATGTCGGCCACCGTGCCGCTCGCGGTACCCGTGCCGGTGCCGCCCGCGAACGGGATGTCGTTCGCCGCCGTCACCACCAGCTTGTTGGTCAGGTTGCGGCCGATTACCGAGACCGTCCACAGGCCGTCCTTGCCCGTCAGGCTGGCCGAGGCGTCGACCTTGGCATAGCCCTTCTGCACGGCATCGGGGCGCAGCGCGTCGGTGAAGTTGTACTTCGAGGTATAGCCGACATCGCCGTTCAGGCGCAGCGACATGTCACCGCCCACCGGAGTCTCATACGTAAACCCGGCGCGGCCCGCGAAGTGCGGCGCCTTGGGCGGGGTGCGGCCCGAATAGTCCTGTCCGTTGAACACCCCGCCTGCGGGCAACTGGTTGCACCCTTCGGCCACGGTCTGGCCCGGATAGCACTGGCCGATGAAGTTCTGGTACTCGGCGTCGTTCAGCGCGGCCGAACCACGCAGCGAGAAGCCGTCCAGTCCCGGCACCCGAAGGTTGAAGTCCGCTTCGATGCCCTGCGTGCGCAGCTTGCCCGCGTTGCCCGCCGTCAGCGATACCGTTACCGGGTCGAAGAACTGCACCTGAAGATCCGAATAGACATAGCGATAGGCCGTCAGGTTGAAGCTGAGGTGCCGGTCCAGCAGCAGCGCGCGCAGGCCCACTTCGCCGCCTTCCGCCGTCTCCGACTTGTAGCGACCGGCTGCAACCGAGGCCGCCGCGGTCAGCGCCTGCGAGATGTTGAATCCGCCTGCCTTGAACCCCTGCTTGTACGCGGCATAGAGCGTGAGGTCGCTCGAAGGCTTGTAACGCAGCGTGACCTGCGGCGACAGATTGCCCTCGTCGTATTTGTCGTTGAGATCCTTCTTCGGCAGGAATGCGCCCGCGAACGCGATGTGGCCGGGCAGCGCGCGCTGGTAGCTGTCGCGCGATTCCCGGCTGTAACGTGCGCCGCCCGACAGTTCGAGCTGCTGCGTCAGGTTCAGCGTCCCTTCGGCGAAGAACGACAGCGAGTCCGTGGTGAACCCGTCGTCGCGCTTGAAGGTGACATACGTGTTGTTGACCGGATCGAGCGGCACCGGGAAGATGTAGGCATCAGTGTTGAATACGAACTTGCCGTGGGCATAGAAGGCGCCGAACAGGATGTTGAACGGTCCGTCGAACTTCGACTGGAAGCGCATTTCCTCCGACACCTGCTTGAAGTCCGCATATTGCGAGAAACTGGCCGGGTAGGATTCGCCACTGACGTTGTTCAGGTCGGTCTGCTTGAAGTGGTAGTAGCCGGTGATCGAGGTGACATCGAACGGATCGCTCTCGATGGTGCCGGTCAGCACCACGTATTGCGATTTGAAGTCGGCATAGAGCTTGCCATCGCGGGCATAGCGCATGCCGGTGGTGGCGACCTGGATGGGCAGGGCGGAGCTGTCCGCGCGACCGTCGATCTTGCAGTCGGTATTGGGGCTGGTCGGGATGCCGTTGGCCGGCAGGGGCGTGGTGCGCCCGCCACCGCACAGGCGCTCCAGCGTGTCGGTCGGTCCGCCATCGACCACGCTGGTCAGGCCCGCCTTCAACTCCAGCTTGAAGCTGTCGGTCACCTGCGCATCGATCGTGCCGCGCAGGCCATAGCTTTCCCCCCCGCCGCGACGGTCCGCGTTGCGCGTACGGAACTGGTCCGGAATGTAGTTGGTGTAGCTGTCCGCCGCCGTGTTGGTGAACGCGCCGTCGCTCTTGGAATAGCGCCCGGCGATGCGCGCGCGGATCGTGTCACTGACCGGGCCGGAAACGAAGCCCTCGACATAGCGTTCGCGCGCCTTGAAGCCGTAGCCGCCCTTGATCCCGGCTTCGAAGGTATCGGTCGGGCCATTGCTGGTGACCGAGATCAACCCGCCGGTGGTGTTCTTGCCGAAGAACAGCGCCTGGGGGCCCTTCAGCACTTCGACGCCCTTGATGTCGAACTGCGGCAGCGCGATTTCGCGCCCACGGCTCATGGCAAGGCCGTCGATCACGAACGAGACCGACTGGTCGAAGCCGGCGCTGAGCGCGGTCGAGCCGACGCCGCGCAGGAAGATCGAGGCCGACGAACCCGACGCCGCCTTGCCCGCGATCAGCGAAGGCACCATCGTCGCGATGTCCGACACGCGCGTCGCCTGGTACTGGCTCAGCGTCTGGCCGGTCACGGCGGTGATCGCGACGGGCGCGTCGATCAGGCGTTCGGTGCGGCGGCGCGCGCTGACGATGATTTCCTCGGCATTGCCGGCCTGTGCGGCATCAGCCGCCGCAGGTGCAGTCGCGGGCGCTTCTTCTGCCGCAAAGGCAGGCGCCGCGCCAAGCAGCGCCAGCGATGTGGCCAGCGCCGATCCCAGCGGCAGCGCGCGCATGATATTGGAACGGGTCATAGGTATTCCTCCCCTTTTTAATCTAATGAACGTAGGATAAAAATCAGGACGCACGAACCCCGGCACCGGCAGAGGCCGTGCGGAATTTCAGGCGGCTTGGGCGAGCGTCTCCCGGTCGGCGAGAATGAGGTCCGCCGCGCGCCACGCCATGGCCATCGTCGGCCCTTGCGTGTTGCCGGCGGGGATCGCGGGCATGATCGAGGTATCGACCACGCGCAGCCCCTCCACCCCGCGCACGCTCGTCCGCGGATCGACCACAGATTCCGCGTCCTTGCCCATCCGGCACGATCCCACCGCATGATATCCGCAGGTGCCGAAGCGGTCGTACGCGGCCAGGATTTCGGCGTCGCTGGCAAAGTCCGGCCCCGGCATCGTCTCGGCCTCGATCAGCGCGGCCAACGGGCGCTGGCCTGCCCATGCGCGCACCACGCGCACCGCGCCGACCATCGCCGCGCGGTCTTCCGGCGTGGCACGATAGTTGGGCTGGAAGCTCGCCGCCGCATCGGGATCGCGCGTGGCGATGTGGATGGACCCGCGCGAAGTCGGGCGTAGCGGATAGACCACCACGTGCATGCCCGGATGCCGCTCCACGTCCTGCCGGTTCTTGGCGAAATCGAACGAGAACGGCGCGATCAGCATCTGTGCGTCGGGGCGGTTGAGGCCGGGCCGCGTGCGGAACCAGGCCCCCAGCTCGTAGGCCGCCGCCGCCATCGGGCCGTCCTTGGCGAGATAGTAACGGAGCACCGAGCGTAGCAGCCGCCAGCCCTTGAACTCCTTGTTCTGTGACATGTCGCGCTTCAATTTCCACTGCACGATCAGCCCGCGATGCTCGATCAGGTTTTCACCGACCTCGGCGCTGGCATGGACCACCGGGATCCCCAGCGCTTCCAGTCGTGCCGGATCGCCTATCCCTGAGCGCTCGAGGATCGCCGGGCTGGCCATGGCCCCGCCGCATACGATCACTTCGCCATGGCAGCCGATCACCTCGCGCACGCCCCGGCGCAGCACTTCCACGCCGGTCGCACGCTTGCCGGCAAACACCACGCGATCGACCGTGCACTCGGTCAGCACGGTCAGGTTGGAGCGGGCTTCCGCCGGCCGCAGGAACGCGGTTGCGGCGCTCTGGCGCTTGCCCTTGTGGATCGTGCGCGGGGTATAGCCCACCGCCTCGCCGTTGTCGGGTGCGTTGACGTCGGCCTTGCGCGGCCAGCCCATCGCTTCGCCCGCCGCGATCTGTGCATCGGACAGTGCATCCTTCAGTGTCGGCATCGACACCTTGAGCGGGCCCGCCGCCCCGCGCGTCTCGTCCGCGCCCAGTTCGTGGCTTTCCAGCGCGGCATAGGCCGGGCCGATATGCTTCCACGCCCAGTCGTCGCTCGTCACTTCGGCAATCGCGTCAAAGTCCGCCGGTTGCCCGCGCACGTACATCATGCCGTTGACCGAGCTGGACCCGCCCAGCACGCGCCCGCGCACCCACGTTTCCGAAGCGCCGCCGGTCGAAGCTTCAGGTGTGCTGGCGTGGGCCCACAGGTGCTTGGGGTCTGCCATCACCTTGGCCAGCCCCTTGGGCATGGCGATGAAGGGGTGGGTATCGCGCGGTCCGGCTTCGATCAGGCACACGCGAATCGCCGGGTCGGCAGACAGCCGATGGGCCAGCACGCACCCGGCTGCGCCAGCCCCTGCAATGATGTAGTCAAACCCTTCCACGCGATCTCATCCCCACACGTCGCGCCGTTGCACGATCTATCTAATGCTCATAGATTGACAGGTCCGAATGCATTGCGCAAGCCGGTTTAAGCGTCCGGTTAGAAAATCTATTGCTATTAGGTATCGGCCGCGTTAGCGTCGCTCCAACACAGACAGGGGCCGGCATCGATCGGCGCGGGAAGGGGAGACAATGGCGCAGACAGTGTCCAATGCGATTGCCTGGTGGGCGCGCATGAGAGGCGAACAGCCCGCCGTGATTTTGGGCGGAGACGCGCTGACCTATCGCGATTTGCGCGACTGGTCCGAGCGCGTCGCGGCCATGCTGATCGACGCGGGGCTGCAACCGGGCGAGCGCGTCGCCATCTGCGCGACCAACAGCCTCGCGTATGTCGCGCTGATCTTCGGCACGATACGCGCAGGCGGCATCGTCAGCCCGATCAACTTCCGCTACAAGCCGCGCGAGATCGCCGAGCTTGCCGAAACCACCGAGCCGACGCTTGTTTTCGCCGCGCCCGATCAGACGCACGCCGTGCGCGAAGCAGGCCTCGATCCGCGCCCGATGGATGATGTGCTGGCCCTGCGCCTCGGCGATCGCGCCGGCGTCGCGCACGATCCCGAACCCGATGCCGCCGTGGTCATCATCGCCACATCGGGTTCGACCGCCAAGCCCAAGGGCGTCGTCTACACCAACCGCACGATGACCGCCTATGCCGCCAACTGGTCGGTCGAGGAAACCTCCGCCGCTGCGGGCGCGCGCGTCATCACGCTCGCCCCGCTCAACACCTCCGCGGGCTTCGTCCAGCTGGTCCACTACACCACGCTTGGCTGCACGCTCTACATGGAGCCGCAGTTCGACCCGGCGCGCGCGCTGCACCTGATCCAGCACGAACGCATCACCTGCTTCGGCGCGGTCCCGGCCTTCTTCGAATTCATCGCCGCGCTGCCCGAATTTGCCGACGCGGACCTCTCCTCGCTGCGCCTCGCCACCGCAGGCGGCGCGCGCGTCAGCCGGCAATTGCTCGAGACCTACCGCGCCAAGGGCGTCGTCATCCGCCAGATCTACGGCCAGACCGAAGTCGGCGGCAACGCCACGATCATGCCCGAACACCTCGCGCTCGCGGCCCCCGAAAAGTGCGGCTGGGGCGGGGCCTTCATCGACATCCGCGTCGTCCGCCCCGATGGCACCGATTGCGATCCGGGCGAACAGGGCGAGATCGTGATGCGCTCGCCCGGCATGATGATCGGCTACTGGCGCAACCCGCAGGAAACCGCGAAGGTCCTCCGCGACGGCTGGCTCTGGTCCGGCGACATCGGCGTGCTCGACGAACACGGGCTGCTGACGTTCGTCGATCGCCTCAAGGACCTGATCATCTCGGGCGGCCTCAACATCTCCGCCGCCGAAGTCGAGCGCGTGGTGTGCGAATTTCCCGGCGTGACCGAGGCGCTGGCCATCGCCGCGCCCGATCCGAAGTTCGGGGAAACCCCGCTCGTCGTCTATCACGGCCCTGCCGCAGTCGATGTGCCCGCGCTGATCGCCCACTGCGACGCCAATCTCTCGAACTACAAGGTGCCGCGCTACGTCGCCTTCTCGGCCGAGCCGCTGCCGCGCCTCGCCACCGGCAAGCTGTCCAAGCCCGCCGTGCGGGAAGCTTACGCAGGCGCGCACGAACGCCTTCCCAAAGTCCGCTGACATTTCTCCGACAGGGAGTGAACCCATGACCGAAACCCTTGCCATCGCGCGGGCGATCCCGCCGCACGTGCCCGCCCACCTCGTGTTCGATTTCGACATCTATGCCGACGAACGCATCGGCAGCGACGTCCACGGCACCTATGTCGCCGCCATCGCCGATGCGCCCGACATCTTCTGGACCCCGCTCAATGGCGGACACTGGATGGTCCGCCGCATGGATGCGATCGCCGCCGTCGCCACCGATCCCGAACACTTCTCGGTGCGCGAAATGCAGATCCCGCGCGTGCCCAACCCGCCGTTCTTCATCCCGCTCAGCCTCGATCCGCCGGAAAACCTGCCCTACCGCCGCGCCATGGCGCCGCTGTTCGGTCCGGTCGCGGTCAAGGCGATGGAGCCGGGCCTGCGCGAATGGGCGGGCAAGATCATCGACGCCGCGCTGGCCAAGGACAGCGTCGATTTCATGGCCGACGTCGCCAAGGTCTTCCCGGTCAGCGTGTTCATGGAACTGATGGGCATGGACCTGTCGCGCCTCGGCGAATTCCGCGACATCGCCGAACGCTTCTTCGAGAACCAGAACGATGCCGCGCAGATCGAAGCGCTCAGCGGCCAGATCCTCGGCATTCTCAAGGGGCTGGTGGACGACAAGCGCGCCAACCCCGACGGCAAGCTGATGAGCCACTTCATCGAAGCCGACATGGGCGACGGCCGCCGCATGAGCGAGGAGGAAATCCTCGCCATGAGCTTCGTGCTGTTCCTCGGCGGCATGGACACCGTCACCAACGTCACCGGCTTCGCCTTCCAGCAACTCGCGCAAATGCCCGATCTTCAGGCGCGCATCGCCGCCGATCCCGAGGGCCTGTCTACGGCCTTCGCCGATGAAGCCGTGCGCCTGTTCGGCGTGGTCAACACGCCGCGCCTCGTGGTCAAGGACATCGACCTGCTGGGCGTGCCGTTCCGCGAAGGCGACATGGTGCTGAACCTCTTGCCCTGCGGCAGCCGCGACGATCGCAAGTTCGACCAACCGAACGTGCTCGATATCGACCGCAAGAAGACCACGCACATCACCTTTTCGACCGGCCCGCACTTGTGCATCGGCCACGTCCTCGGCCGCGCCGAAATCCGCGTTCTGACCGAGGAATGGTTCAAGCGCGTCAAATCCTTCCGCCTCGCCACCGACGATCCGCGCCCGTTCCGCACCGGCACGGTCATGGCCCTCGAAGCCCTGCCGATTGTCTGGGACGTGAAATGAACCATCGCCTCGACGGGGCCGACGCCCCCTACTGGCAGGGCCTTGAACAGGGCCGCCTGCTCCTGCCGCGCTGCGCGCATTGCGCGTGCTGGCTCTGGCCCGCCGGGCACCGCTGCGCCAGTTGCGGCGGCATCGGCATGGTCTGGGAAGAACGGCCGCTGCGCGCCACGCTCTATTCGTGGACGCGCACCTGGCACCGCTTCGGCTTCACCGAAAGCCTCGATCTGCCCTACGTCAGCGTGGTGGCCGAAGTCGAAGATTGCGGCGTCCGCCTGATGGGCCGCATGGACGATGTGCGAAACGGGGCTGGGCCCGACAACCCCCGCATCGGGGAAGCCCTCGTCGGCCGCATCGGCGAAACCGTGGTCGGCGACGACCGCATTCCCACGATCATCTGGAGCCGCGCGGCATGACGCATCCCCTCTACGGCACCACCGCCATCGCGGGCGTCGGTCTGCGCCAGTTCAAGCGCGGCACCGCGCCGCTGCCCGAACGCAGCCTGCTGGTCGAAGCGATCCTTGATGCCTGCGCCGAAGCCGGGCTGGACCCGGCCGAAGTCGACGGCTTCGTCTCCTATGGCGACGACAAGAACGAACCCGTCCGCCTGATGGGTGATCTCGGCACGCGCCGCCTGTCCTACTCCGCCGCGGTCTGGGGCGGCGGCGGGGGCGGCATCGCCGGGGCTTTCGGCGTCGCGGCGGGCGCGATCCTTTCGGGGCAGGCGAGCGCGGTGATCGTGTTCCGCGCTCTGGCCGAAGGCGCAAGCGGGCGCATGTCCGCCGCCGTCATGGCGCACCACCTCAACGACCACCTGCTCGCCGCAGGCCTCGTCGCGCCCGCGCAGATGTGCGCCATCCGCGCCCAGCGCCTGTTCGAACACCACGGCGTAGATCCCCGCATCGTCGAGGATCTCGTCCGCGCCTCCTACCACCACGGACGCGCCAACCCGGAGGCGGTCGCCTACGGCGAGGACTTCGACATCGAGACGCTGCGCACCAGCCGCTGGATCGCCGAACCCTTCCGCCTCTACGATTGCAGTCGCGAAAACGACGGGGCAGGGGCGCTGCTCCTCGTCAGCGCCGAACGCACCCGCGATCTGGCGAAACCGCCGGTCTACCTGCTCGGCTGCGCGCAAGGCACCGAGGCGGGTTGGGGCGACCTGATGGAGAACGACGCCGACGCGCTCTACGCCACCGGCGGCTTCCGCCCCGTCGCGCGCGATCTCTACGCCCAGACCGGCCTTACGCCGTCCGACATCGACTGCGTCCAGCTCTACGAGAACTTCGACGCGCAAGGCGTGATGTCGCTGATCGACCACGGCTTTTGCACGGTCGAGAACGCCGCCGAGGTGATCCGCTTCGACAACCTCATCGCGCAAGGCGGCAAGCTGCCCGTGAACACCGCTGGCGGCAATCTGGCGCAGGGTTTCATCCACGGCATCGGCCTGCCCATCGAAGCGGTCCGCCAACTGCGCGGGGAGAGTTCCAACCCGGTTTCGGGCGCTCGCACCTGCCTGCTCGCGGGCGGTCCGGGGGCGCCCACCGTCAGTTCCGCGATCTTCGCCAGTCAGGTGCTTTGAAGTGCCGTTCCGGGGGGCCTTGGTGCCCCCCGGAACATTCTAGGTGTCGTTCAGGTGCGTTTAGGTGTCGTTCGGGTCACCCCTGCAAAACGCGGGGAACCTGTGGCAGGAACACCGTCTTGGTCTCGCAGAAGGCCTCCAGTCCCTCGACCCCACCTTCGCGACCGATCCCCGATTTCTTGAACCCTCCGAAGGGGTTAGTCAGGTCGAACTCGCGCCCGTTCTGCGTGAACGTGCCCGTGCGGATACGGCGCGCCACGGCATAGGCGCGGTCGGTGTCGGGCGTGAACACCCCGCCCGACAATCCGAAGTCGCTGGCATTGGCGAAGGCGATCGCCTCCTCCTCGCTGTCATAGGGGATCACCGCCGTGACCGGACCGAAGATTTCCTCCTGCGCGATGGCCATGTCATTGGTCGCATTGGCAAAAACGGTCGGCTCGATGAAATAGCCGCGCTCCAGCGCCGCGGGACGCACGCCGCCTGTTGCCAGCCGCGCCCCTTCAGCAAGGCCTTGTTCCACATAGGAAAAGACCTTGTCCCGATGTCGCGCCATGGCCAGCGGCCCCATCATCGTCCCCGCCGCTTCGGGATCGCCCACCACGACCGCCTTCATCGCGGCGGCTAGGCTCTCGACATAGGCGTCATGCTTGGAACGCGGCACCAGCACGCGGCTGAAATTGATGCAGACCTGCCCGCACAGCAGCGTGATCAACGGCGCCAGCGCCGGGCCGAGCGCGGCGGGATCGAAATCGTCGAGCACGATCGCCGCCGATTTTCCGCCCAATTCCATGGTATAGCGCGCCATCCTTCCAGCGCAGACCTGCGCGATGTGCAGACCCACGGCGGTCGATCCGGTGAAGGCCACCTTGTCCACGCCGGGGTGCCGCACCAGCAGGTCCGATGCCTCGCGGTCGGCGGGCAGCAGGTTGACGACGCCGGGGGGCAGGTCGGCTTCCTCCGCCGCTTCGGCCAGCAGGAAGGCTTCGAGCGGCGTTTCGGGCGAGGGCTTGAGGATCACCGTGCAGCCTGCCGCAAGGGCAGGGGCCAGCTTGACCAGCAGCGAGGCGAGGGGGCCATTCCACGGCGCGATCGCCGCGACCACGCCCGCCGCTTCCTTCACCACCACGGCGGTCTTGCACACCATGCCCTGCGCCGGGCCGACGCGCTCGAAGGGATAGGTTTCGGCCATGGCTGCATACATGTCGAGCAGCCCCGCCGCGCCCGCGCTCGCGCCAGTGGCCATCCACGCCGGCACGCCCACCTGTCCCAGCCAGCAGGCATCCGCCGCCGCGCCACGCCGGGCGAGCGCGGCGGACAGGCGGCGCATGGCAGCGGCCCGCTCGGCAGGCGCCATGCGCGGCCAGGGGCCGTGGTCGAAGGCGTCGCGCGCGGCGGCGACGGCCTTGTCCACTTCGGCAGGGCCAGCGGCGGCGACATCCTGCAAGGGCTGTTCGGTCGCCGGGTTGACCGGGCGCAGCCGCGCGGTTCCGGCAACGTCGATCCAGCGCCCGCCGATGAACAGGCGGTCGGGCTGCGAAACGCGCGCCTGCGCAGCGGAAATCGTGGTCATGCATCTCTCCCCAAGGTCGCGCGAGGCGCGCCGATGCTTAATCTAACACCATAAGATAAGTGACCCGGCAAGTGATTTTGCGGCGCGCCCCGTGCATATATCTATTGTCGATAGATTTAAGCGATGATACCCCAATGGGCGAATCAGAAATGAAAGAGGATGATCCCGATGAACGCTCCCGCTGCGCTTGAGGCCGGTCCCGCGATGCCGCTGGTCCAGACCTTCGACATGCTGAGCGAGAGCCAGCGCGCCGCGATGAAGCGCATCGTCGCGCACGATGCCGCGCCCGCGCCACAGATCGAGTTCACGACGCCCGCATCGATGTTCACTTGTCCCGAACGCTTTGCGCTTGAGCAGCAGCACCTGTTCCGCGCGCGCGCCGTGCCGCTGGCGGTGTCCGCACTGGTGGCCGAACCCGGCACCGCGATGGGCCACGATGCGCTGGGCATCCCGCTGATCATTTCGCGCGACAAGCAGGGCGAAATCCACGTCTTCCTCAACGCCTGCCAGCACAAGGGCGCCAAGCTGCTGGAAAGCTGCGATCCGGTGAAGTCG
Organism: Novosphingobium percolationis; assembly: GCF_020179425.1. Taxonomy (GTDB): domain Bacteria; phylum Pseudomonadota; class Alphaproteobacteria; order Sphingomonadales; family Sphingomonadaceae; genus Novosphingobium; species Novosphingobium percolationis. The sequence continues at coordinate 101,587 of NZ_JAILYM010000001.1, forward strand.
GCGCGGATGACCTGCCCGTACCACGCCTGGACCTTCGGCCTCGATGGCAAGCTGATCGCGGTGGCGCGGCCCGAAACTTTCGCCAATCTCGACAAGTCCAGCCGCAACCTTGCCGAACTGCCTGCGCGCGAACATGGCGGGATCATCTGGGTGATGCTCGACCGCACGGCAGAGCCCGACTTCTCGCCGCTGGTGCCTGACCTCGCCTCGGATCTGGAAGCGCTCGATCTGCCGCGCCTCCATGTCTACGGGCGCAAGCGGTTCGAGATCGCCGCGAACTGGAAGCTGGTGCTCGAACCCTTCCTTGAAGGCTATCACGTCCAGCGCCTGCACGCGCAGACGGTCGGCCCGATGTTCGCCGACGTGCCCAACGTGGTCGACCTGCTCGGCCCCACGATCCGCCAGATTTCGGGCAAGGCCAACTTCGCCCCCGCTGACCTCGATATCGAGGGCGAGAACATCCACAAGACCGTCACCACGGTCTACAACATGTTCCCCAACTGCGTGGTCATCACCAGCCCGTGGTACGTTTCGGTAATGCTGCTGCACCCGCGCGCGGCGGACCACACCACGGTCGAATACCACATGCTGACCCGCGCCAAGCCCGACAATCCCAAGGCCGAGGAGCTTTACGCCAAGTCCTATGCGATGATCCTCAACGTCTTCGGCAACGAGGACTTCCGCGCGGCGGAGATCAGCCACGCCGGGCTTTCCACCGGCGCGCTGGATACGTGCGTCTATTCGGGTCTCGAAGCCTCGATCGCCACCTATTACGGGGTTCTCGACAGCTACCTTCCGTGACGATGCAATTGCTCTGGATTCCGCGCAAGCAGCGTGGGAAGGGGTAATTTAATCGAACGATTAGGAAGCGCTGATTCACATGAGCACGATTGCGGTTGACCGTCCGCTGGCGGGGATTCGGATTGTCGATGCGGTAGGTGGGCCGCTGGCCGCGATCACCCGCCACCTTGCCGATCTGGGCGCGCGGGTCGACCGCTTCGGCAGCAGTGAAGCCGCGTCGCCGTGGCAGGCGGGCAAGGTGCTGCACGATGCGCCGGTGACGTCGGACGAAGGCATGGCCGCCGCGCGCGCCGCGCATATCGTCTTGGTCGATGCCGCGCTCTGGCCCGCGCTGGCCCCGCTGCGTGGCCACCGGCCCGATCTCGTGACCATGGCGGTCAGTCCCTTCGGCACCGGCACCTGCCTGTCGGACTGGCACGCGACCGGGCCGGTGATCCATGCGCTGACGGCGATGCTGTCGCGCTCGGGCATCGGGCTCAACCAGCCGTTGCTGCCGCCGGGCGATCTGGCGCAGCTCTGCGCGGCGGCGCAGGCCGGGTTCGCGCTCGTCAGCGCGCTCTATCGCGCGCTCGGCAGCGGACGGGGCGCGCACTTCGATTTCTCGGCGCTCGAAGGCGCGGTGCAGGCGCTCGATCCGGGCTTCGGCATCAATGGCAGCGCCACGCTGGGCAAGCCGGTGGGCCTGCTCGATCGTGCGCGTCCGCCCAAGGGCACGCTCTACCCGATCTTCCCCTGCGCCGATGGCTACGTGCGCATCTGCCTGCTGGCCAAGCGGCAGTGGCGGGGCATGTTCACCTGGATGGGCGAGCCCGAACAGTTTGCCTCGCCCGAGTTCGACCAGCTCGCGCACCGCTATGCCTCGCCCGATCTGGTGCCCTACATGGCCGCGTTCTTTGTCACGCGCACCCGCGCCGAATGCGAGCGCGACGGGCAGGTGCATGGCGTGCCGATCGCGGGCTTGCGCGACATGGCCGAATTCATCGCCTCCGACCATGCCGTGGCGCGCGGGGCCGTGACGACGCTCGCCGACGGGCGCGTACTGCCCAATGGCATGACCACCGTGGACGGCGCGCGCATGGGGCCGCTGGCCGCTCCGGTGGAGGCCGATTTCGGAACGGCGCGAGAGACGACGCCGTACGGTCTGCCCTTCGCGGGTCTGAAGGTGCTGGACTTCGGCGTGATCGTGGTCGGCGCGGAGCAGAGCCGCTTGCTGGGCGATTACGGCGCCGACGTGCTCAAGATCGAAAGCCAGGCCTTTCCCGACGGCAGCCGCCAGTCCTACCTGCGGCACGGCATGTCGGTCAGCTTCGGCGCGGGTCATCGCAACAAGCGCAGCATCGGACTCGATCTGCGGTCGGAGACAGGCCGCGCGCTGTTCCTCGATCTGGTGCGGCAGGCGGATGTGATCTGCTCCAACTTCAAGCCGGGCACGCTGGAAAAGCTGGGCTTGGGGCGCGACGTGCTGCGCGCCGCCAACCCGCGCATCGTGCTGTCCGAAAGCTCGGCCTTTGGGGACAGCGGGCCGTGGAGCGGACGCATGGGCTATGGCCCGCTGGTGCGCGCGGCCACCGGCCTGACGCTGGCTTGGCGTTATGACAACGATCCGACAAGCTTCAGCGATGCGATCACCGTCTATCCCGACCACGTCGCCGGGCGGATCTGCGCGATCGGCGTGGTCGCGCTGCTGATCCGCCGCCTGCGCACGGGCGCGGGTGGGCTGTCGTGCGTTTCGCAGGCCGAGGTCATGCTCTCGCACTTCGCCGACTATGTGGAGCAGGGCGCGATCACGCCCGCGCGGGAGGCGCCGTGGGGCGTGTTCCCGGCCAAGGGCGAGGACGAATGGGTGGCGGTGACGGTGCGCTCGACCGCCGACTGGCTGGCGCTGGCGGGCGTGATCGGCTTTCCGGGCGCAGCCGCGCTCGACAGCGCCGACAAGCGTTTCGCCGCGCGCGATGCTATCGGTGCGGCGCTGACCGCATGGCTGGCGAGCCGCACTCCGGTGGAGGCCGCGCAGGCGCTTCAGGCCCTCGGCGTGCCCGCTGCGCCGATGCTGCGCCTTGCCGAACTGCCCGAACATCCCTGGTATCGCGAACGCGGCTTCTTCCGCGTGGAGGATCATCCGTGGATGCTCGAAAAGGTGATGGGCGAGGGCTTCGTTGCCCATGGCGCGGATATTCCGCCGCCGCCTGCTGTGCCCGCGCCGCTGGCGGGCGAACAGACGCTGGAAGCGCTGGGCGACTGGCTGGGGCTGGACGCCGCGACACTGGCAGGGCTGACCGAAGGCGGCGTGCTGGAGCCGACCGCCGAGGCGGTGCTGGTCGAAGCCCGCAAGCACCTGGCGAGCGCGCCCGCGTAAGCCGGGGGCGGTTGCCCGATCGCGTGCGCCGCGCCACAGTGCGCGCGATGGTCAATCTCTCCCGCTTCGATCTCAACCTGCTGCGCGTGTTCGATGCCGTGTTCGAATGGAACGGCGTGTCGACCGCCGCCCGCCACCTCAACCTGTCGCAGCCCGCCGTCAGCCATGCGCTGGCCAAGTTGCGCGCCGAATTGTCTGATCCGCTGTTCGTGCGGCAGGGCAACCGGCTGGTGCCCACGCCCGTTGCCAACACCATCGCCGTGCCGGTGCGCGAGGCGCTGCGCCGGATCGAGACCGCGCTTGCCAGCACCACCACCTTCGCACCCGAGCATTCGACGCGCGAATTTCGCATCGGCATTCGCGCCACGGGCGAAACGCCGCGCTTTTCGTCGCTGTTCACGCGCGTGCGGGACAAGGCGCCCAATGTGCGGCTGGCCAGTATCAGCTTCCGTCGGCGCGACGTGTACCGCCTGCTGGCGAGCGGCGAATGCGACGTGATCATCGACATCGACCTGCCGCACGACGATCGGCTGTGCCGCGAGCGGCTGACCTCCGAGCCGATGGCCGTGGTCGCGCGCTTCGATCATCCCGCTGTCCGGGGCGGACTGTCGCTGGAAACCTACCTTGCCGCTGACCACGTGGTCGCCTCGCCACGTCCGCGCGGGGCGGGGCTGGAGGATACCGTGCTGGGGCAGGCGGGGCTGCAGCGCCGCATCGTCGCGCGCTGCCAGCACGCTTTTACCGCCTGCCAGATCGTGGCGGGCACCGATCTGTTCTGCACGCTGCCGCGCCGCCATGCCGAAAGCATCGCGCAGGCCTGGCCGCTTGCGATGTTCGACCTGCCGATCACGGTCCCGGCCAATCCGGTCACGGTCTACTGGCACCGCGACAGCAGCACCGATCCCGGCAACGTCTGGCTGCGTGCGCAGATCGCGCGGGGGTGATATTCTCCATGGGAATACCGCATATGCAGTGACTTCATTTCTGCGAATGCAGCAGAAGGCGTACGCTCCTCACCACATAGATGGGAGAGTGGACATGTCCTCAATCGATCTCGAAGCCGAAATGAACGACCTGCGCATGTCGGAAAAGGCGCGCCCTCTGTTCGATGCGGTCAAGCAGCACATTGCCGAAAACGTCGATCCGATCACCGAGGAATTCTTCCGTCTGGGCGAAGGCCGTGCCGACCGCTGGAGCTGGGCGCCCGGTCAGCTCGAATTGCTCGATGGCGCCAAGGCCAAGGCCAAGGCCGCGGGCCTGTGGAACTTCTTCCTGCCGCATGGCGATACCGGCACAGCGCTGAGCAACCTCGACTATGCCTACATCGCGGCGGAACTCGGCAAGTCGCCGCTCGCTTCGGAATCGCTGAACTGCTCGGCGCCCGATACGGGCAACATGGAAGTGCTGCAGATGGTCGGCACGCCCGAGCAGCAGGAAAAGTGGCTCAAGCCGCTGCTCAACGGTGACATCCGCTCGGCCTACGTCATGACCGAACCCGACGTTGCCTCGTCGGATGCCAGCAACATCGCCACCACCGGCGTGCTTGATGGCGATGAATGGGTGATCAACGGCGAAAAGTACTTTGCCAGCGGCGCGGGCGACCCGCGTTGCAAGATCATGATCGTGATGGTCAACACCAATCCCGGCGGCCCGCGCAAGGCCCAGCATTCGCAGATCCTCGTGCCCAAGGACACGCCCGGCGTCGAAATCCTCGGCGCGATGCACGTATTCGGCAAGGATCACGCGCCGCAGGGTCACATGCACCTGCGCTTCACCAACGTCCGCGTGCCCAAGGACAACATGCTGCTGGGCGAGGGCCGTGGCTTCGAGATCTCGCAGCTGCGCCTCGGGCCGGGCCGCATCCACCACTGCATGCGCACCATCGGCAAGTGCGAGCGTGCGCTCGACCTGATGGTCAAGCGCGGCAATTCGCGCACCGCTTTCGGCAAGCCGCTGTCGATGCTGGGCAAGAACATCGAAGTGATCTCGCGCGCAAGGATCGAGATCGAGGCGATGCGCCTGATCGTGCTAAAGGCGGCCAAGGCGATGGACGTGCTCGGCAACCGCGAGGCGCGCGTGTGGGTGTCGATGGCCAAGGCCATGGTGCCCGAACGTGCCTGCAAGATCATCGACGATGCCATGCAGATCCATGGCGCGACGGGTATCTCGCAGTGGACGCCGCTGGCCGAGCTCTATGCCGACATCCGCCACCTGCGCTTTGCCGATGGCCCGGATGAAGTCCACCACATGGTCGTCGGCCGCGCCGAACTCGGCCGTCACTGAGGGGAAGGGCGTGCTGCGGCACGCCCTCCTGCGCCTGCCGTCGCGCTAGATCCGCGTGGCGCCCTGCGCGCAGGCCAGCAGCGCGTCGACGTCGAGATGCGTTTCGAGGCCTTCGGCAATGGCATCGAGCGCGGCGTCGACGCTGGCTGCATGGTCCGCCCCATCGGAATCCACGCCCAGCGCGGCCAGCAGCGCCCCGCGCAACGCCGTCCCGCCCAGCGCCCCGTGGACATAGCTGCCCATGACCTGGCCATTCGCGCTGCACGCGCCATCGGTGCGCCCGTCGTCGATCATCGCGAAGGGGCGGCTGCAATCGGGACCGGCGGTTTCGCCCATGTGCATCTCGTAGCCTTCGAACGGTTGACCCAGCGCCTGGCCGCGAACGCGGCGCAGCGCCTTGTCCTGCGTCAGCACGGTTTCCACGTCGAGCAGGCCCAGCCCGTCGATCGCCCGGTCCGGCCCTTCGATGCCATGGGGGTCCAGGATGCGGCGGCCCAGCATCTGGTAGCCCCCGCAGATGCCCAGGATGCGGCCACCCCGGCGATGGTGCGCCAGAATGTCGATATCCCACCCCTGCTGCCGCATCGCCGCCATGTCGGCGATCGTGGCCTTCGATCCGGGCAGGACGACCAGCGCGCAATCGGCGGGGATCGGCTGCCCCGGCGGAACCATCACCAGCTGGACCGCGCTTTCGGCCTTGAGCGGGTCCAGATCGTCGAAGTTGGCGATGCGCGGCAGAATCGGGCAGGCGATGCGGATCGTGCCTGCCGCGTGCCGCGCATGGCGTTCCAGTACCACCGCATCCTCGCTCGGCAGGCGCGCGCTCGCGGCGAGCCAGGGCACGACGCCAAAGCCGCGCCACCCGGCCAGCGCCTCGATCTGGCGATAGCCGTCCTCGAACAGCGCGGAATCGCCGCGAAACTTGTTGATGATGAAGCCCTGGATCATGACGGCGTCGGTCGGATCGAGCACCGCGCGGGTGCCGACGATCGCCGCGATCACCCCGCCACGGTCGATATCGCCGACCAGCACGACCGGCACGTTGGCGGCGCGGGCGAAGCCCATGTTGGCGATGTCGCCCGCGCGCAGGTTGATCTCGGCGGGCGAACCTGCGCCTTCGACCACGACGATATCGCACTGCGCGCGCAGCCGTGCCCAGCTTTCCAGCACTTCGGGCAGGAGCGTGCCGCGCTTTGCGCGAAAGTTGCCGCCGCCCAGCGTTCCGCGCACGCGCCCATGCACGATCAGTTGCGAGGTGTGGTCGGCCTGCGGCTTGAGCAGCACCGGGTTCATGTCGGTGTGCGGCTCTGCCCGGCACGCCAGCGCCTGCAAGGCCTGCGCCCGCCCGATCTCTCCGCCATCGACCGTGACGGCGGCATTGTTCGACATGTTCTGCGGCTTGAACGGCAGCACGCGCAAGCCGCGATTGGCGAAGGCGCGGCACAGCCCGGCGACCAGCACCGACTTGCCGACATCCGACCCCGTGCCCTGCAACATCAGCGCGCCCATCGTCATCCTCCCTCGCACCGCGCGCTTCTATGCGAAAGCAGGGCTGAGGCAAGGTCCGCACCGATGCGCGCGCCATAGTGGTTTGTGGCAATGGCGCAGCCAAAGATGGTTAAATTTCCTGTGCGAAACGTGGTGGGCCGATTGGAGAATCCTGCCCGTGAGAAACGCCCGGAACGACAGCGCCGCCCCGCTCGATGTCATCCATCCGCTCGATGACGGCAATTACCGCCACTACGGGCGGATCAAGTCGATGGTGGGCCGCTATGCGCAAGGCGCGCTGGACAAGCTCTACGATGCGATCGCGCGCAATGCGGCCACCGCGAAGATCCTGCCCGAAGCCGAGCAGCGCCAGCGCGCGTCCACCGCGCAATACGCGCATTGGCAGGCGCTCTTTTCCGGGCCCTTCGACGCGGAAAACCGTGCCCGCTCGCAACGCATCGGCCAGATCCACGCCGACGTGGGGCTGAGCCCCGGCTACTACATCAGCTCCTACGCCTTCGTGATCGAGGAGATCATCACCCGCGCGCTGTCGCGCACCGTGGTCACGCCGCTCAACGGCAGGGCCACCGGCAAGATGATCGGCACTTTCGTCAAGGCCGCGCTGCACGACATGGCGACCGCGCTGGGCGCCTATTTCGATGCCGAGACGAGGGGGCGCGAACGGGTCATTTCGGAAATGAGCCGGGCGCTGGGCGAAGTTTCCAAGGGCGACCTGCGCGCGCAGCTCGACGAGTTGCCGCCCAGCTATCAGGAACTGGCGAAGCACTTCCATGCGATGCGCTACAATATCAGTTCACTGGTCACCCAGATGACGGATTCGGCCGCCAGCGTGCGGATCGGTGCGGAAGAGATCAGCTCGGCCGCCAACGACCTCGCCAGCCGCACCGAAGTCCAGGCCGCCACGACCACGCGCATTGCGCAGGTGATGCGCGACGCCACGCATTCCATCGGGCGCACGGCGGCACTGGCACAGGAAGTCGATGCCAGCATGGCCGATCTTTCGCGCCACGCCGAACATGGCGGCAAGGTGATGAGCCAGGCCGTCACCGCGATGGACAAGATTCAGGATTCCTCGGCGGAGATCGCCAAGATCATCGAGGTGATCGACGCGATCGCCTTCCAGACCAACCTGCTGGCGCTGAACGCCGGGGTGGAGGCCGCGCGTGCCGGGGATGCGGGCAAGGGCTTCGCCGTGGTCGCCTCGGAAGTGCGCGCGCTGGCGCAGCGCACCAGCGAATCCGCCAGCATGATCAAGCAACTGGTCGTGACGTCGACCGGCGACGTGCAGGTCGGCGTCGATCTCGTCGGGCAGACGCGCCAGTCGCTGGGCACGATCATCTCGGGCCTCGAAGGCGCATCGACCAAGGCGGCGGAAATCTCCACCTTCGCGCGCGATCAGGCCTCGAGCATCCAGATCCTCAACGGCGATCTCGAAAAGATCGATCTCAATTCGCAGCACAATGCCGCGATGGTGGAGCAGTCCAACGCCGCCGCGCGCAGTCTGTCGCAGGAAGCGCAGACGATGGCGTCGATCATCGGCACGTTCAAGTTCGAACGCCGTTCGTCCTTGCGCCCCCCCGGCGAGGCGAAAGGCCATGGAGCAGCCACTTCCGACAGCGCGGCGGCGAAGCGGCGGGCAGCCGCCTGATGCGCCGGTGCGTCAGCGCTGCTTCTTGGCGATGGTCGCGGTGAAATCGGGGTCCTTGTTCGCCACCCAGTCGACGAACTTGCGCACCGCCGGGTTGGCGAGCAGGCCCTCCACGTCCATCCCGAAGCGCTGAAGCTCCGAATTGGTGAAGTTGACGATCAGCGTCTGCTGGCAGATCGAATGCATCGGCACCACGTCGCGCCCGCCCCGGCTCTTGGGGACGGGGTGATGCCACACGATGGTCGAGCCGGTGGGGCGCCCGCACAGCCAGCAGGGGACGGGCGGCGGCGCTTCTTCCTCGCTCTCGTCCTGCCAGTCGTCGCGGTAACCGTGCTTGGAATGCTTGCGCGCCATGGGTCTGCCTAATGCGGGGGTCAGGGCCTGCGTATAGCGGCAGCGCGCGACAATGCCACCATGCTCAGGACGAAGGCAGCGTTCCGGGGCGCAGGTAGGGGAACATATGCGCCACATAGTCCGCCTTGCCCAGCGGCACGCCCGCGCCGCGCAGGATCGCGTAGGCGGTCATCAGGTGGAAGTAGAACTGCGGCAGCAGCCAGTCGCGCACGTATTGCTCGGCTGTCAGGTCGAAGATCATGCCGTTGGGCAGCGCGTGCGCGATCGGCGCGTCCGCCTCGGCGTCCAGAGCATCGGCGCCAAGGCCATCGAGCAGCGCCAGCGCCTCGGCGATGCGGGCCTTTGCCTGGGCCAGCGTGCCGGGGGCCTCGCCCGCGTCGCGCCCTTCGTTCAGCAGCACGGTCAACGAGGCGGGGAAGTCCTCGCCCTTGAGGCGGTGCACGCCTTCGTGGACCTGCACGCAGGCAAAGCGGATCTGGGTGGCGAGTGGAAACATGTCGGGCGCGAGCCGGGCGGAGAGCAGCGCATCGGCTTGCGCTGCGGGCAGGTGCCCCTGCGCCTTGTCCAGCCAGCCCGAAAGCGTGCCCAGCATCTGCCGGAAGGTCGGAACAACAAGGTTGTTCAAGGACATGCGGGGCTCCATCGGTTGCGCCAGCGCTGTCTAGGCGAGGGCGCCCCGGTTCCGCAATGGTCCTCTGTCAGCGGGCGGGAACGGCGCGGTCGAGCTGTTCGGGCAGGGTATAGTAGCGCGTGTTGCGGCCAAGGTTCGCCCCCACGCGGGCCAGCTCGTCCCTGGCGATCAGCCGCAGGTGAACCTCGTCCGGCCCGTCAAGGAAGTGCAGCGCGCGGCCCCAGGTGTAGAGGTAGGCGAGCGGCGTGTCCGATGTCAGCCCCATCGCCCCGAACACCTGGATCGCGCGGTCGAGCACGCGCGTCTGCAACTGCGCCGCCACCAGCTTGATCGCGGACACGTCGACCTTGGCCGCCTTGTTGCCGTGGCTGTCCAATCGCGCGGCGGCCTTCAGCACCAGCAGCCGCGCCATGTCGATCTCCACGCGCGACTGCGCGATCCAGTCCTGCACGTTGGCATTGGCCGAAACCTGCCGCCCGAAGGTGCGCCGTTCGAGCGCGCGTTCGCACATCAGGTCGAGCGCCAGCTCGCACTGGCCGATGGTCCTCATGCAATGGTGGACGCGCCCCGGCCCGAGCCGGGCCTGCGCCAGCGCGAAGCCTTCACCTTCTGCCCCCAGCAGGTTGCCGACGGGCACCCGGCAGTTGCGGAACACGATCTCGCACTGGCCCTCGATCGCGTGGTGATGCAGGATCGGGATGTTGCGCACGATCGTCATGCCGGGGGTGTCCATCGGCACGATCACCATCGAATGCCGCGCATGGACGGACGTGTCGTCGTCATCGCCGGTCACGCCCATCACGATGGCGAACCGGCACAGCGGATGCAGCGGCCCGGTGATGAACCACTTGCGCCCGTTGAGCACGTATTCATCGCCTTCGCGGCGGATCGATGTGCGGATGTTGGTGGCATCGGACGAAGCGACGTCGGGTTCGCTCATCGCGAAGCACGAGCGGATTTCGCCTTCGAGCAGCGGCACCAGCCATTGCGCGCGCTGCTCGGGCGTGGCGAACAGGTGCAGCAGTTCCATGTTGCCGCTGTCGGGCGCGTTGCAGTTGAAGGCCTCGGACGCCCACGGCAGCCGCCCCATGATCTCGGCCAGCGGGGCGTATTCCAGGTTGGTCAGCCGCGTGCCCGGCTCGTCGTCGCGCAACGCAGGCAGGAACAGGTTCCACAAGCCCTCGGAGCGCGCGATCTGCTTGAGCGGTTCCATGATATCCAGGGGAAAGCGCCCGGCCATGGTCTCGCGGTGCCATTGCGCGTTGTAGGGCAGCATGTAGCGGTCGAGGAACTCCTCCACCTGCTGGCGTAACGCATTGACCCTCGCGCTGAATTCGAAATCCATGGCCTTCGCCTCCGACGATCGTCCCCTCGCGCTGTCGGTTGGAGAGCAGCGCTGATGGCTCCGCCTTTGGCCAGCGCGGGGTCGCGGTCATTGTCCTCGATCAATCGTCGGCGGGGTCATTAATTATTCGATTGATTGACGGGCGATCGCCTCTGCCTCTAAGCCAGCACGCAGGAGCGGGTGAACGGGAAAATACATGGACATCGCATTCAGCGCCGAGCTTGAGGCCTTCCGGCGCGAGGTCGCCGCATTTCTCGACACTGCGCCCACGCCGGAAATCCGCGAGGCAGGCGCCAAGACCACCAGCGTCTTCGCCCCGTTCGAACAGGTCATGGCCTGGCAGAAGATCCTCCATGCCAAGGGCTGGGCCGCGCCGGGCTGGCCGAAAGAATACGGCGGCACCGGCTGGTCGGTCGAACAGCGCTACATCTTCGCCGAGGAATACTGGGCGCGCGACCTGCCGCCCTTGCTGCCCAACGGCCTTGGTATGGTTGGGCCGCTGCTGATGGAGCTGGGCACCGAGGAGCAGAAGGCCAAGTACCTGCCGGGCATCCTCTCGGGCGAGGACTACTGGACGCAAGGCTATTCCGAACCCGGCGCCGGGTCCGACCTTGCCAGCCTCAGCTGTTCCGCTGTGGCCGATGGCGACGACTACGTCATCAACGGCAGCAAGATCTGGACGACGCTGGCGCACAAGGCCAACCGCATGTTCATGCTCGTGCGCACCAGCCGCGAGGGCAAGAAGCAGCAGGGCATCACTTTCCTGCTGCTCGACCGGGTGGACTATCCGGGCATGGAAATCCGCCCGATCGTCGGGCTCGATGGCGTGCCCGAACAATGCGAGGTGTTCTTCACCAACGTGCGCGTGCCCCAGTCGGGCCGCGTCGGGGCCGAGAACGATGGCTGGACCGTGGCCAAGGCGCTGCTCAAGCACGAACGCGGCGGTTCGGCGCAAAGCCCGGCGATGTACCGCAAGCTCGACCAGTTGCGCGCCGCGGCGGCTGCCACTGCCTCGCCCAACGGCGGCACCTTCGCCGCCGATCCCGTATTCCAGCGCGATCTGGGCGAGCTGGAGGCCGAAATCGCCGCCTACGCCGCGTTCGAGAAGATGGTGCTCACCGGCCACCCCATCGGGCGCGATCCCGCGATGCCGTCGATGAACAAGGTGATGAGTTCGGAACTCGCGCAGCGCGTCTCGGTGCTGATGACGCGCGTGGCGGGCCTCAACGGCCTGCCGCTGCAACTGGGGGCGCTGGAGGTCGATAGCGGCATCGCGCCGCTCGGCTCGATGCACGATCTGGTCGCCATGCCCTATTACCTCAATTCGCGCGCCACCACGATCTACGCCGGGACCAACGAGGTCCAGCGCGACCTGATCGCCCGCACGCTGCCTGTCGGCTGAAGGAGCACGCCCCCATGGATTTCACCTTCACTCCCGAACAGCAGATGCTGACCGATTCGCTCTCGCGCCTGCTCGGCCAGCACTATGCCTTCGACCAGCGCCGCAAGATCGTGGCTTCGCCCGAGGGCCGCTCGACGCGCGTCTGGAACGAATTGCGCGACATGGGCCTGCTGGCCCTGCCATTGCCCGAAAGCCTTGGCGGGCTCGGCGGGTCGATCGTCGATGTCGTTGCCATCGGGGAACTGATGGGGCGCCATATCGTGGTCGAGCCGTGGTTGACGTCGGCTGCGGTTGCCGCTGCCGTCGTCGCCGCGACCGATCCCGCGCGCGCCGAAGCCCTGCTCGATGGTTCGGCGCTGGCCGCGCTGGCGCACGAGGAAGGCGCAGGCACCGCAGACCCTGCCACGATCGCCACGCGCATCGACGCGGCGGGGCGCCTGACCGGCGAAAAGGCGCTGGTCATCGCGGGCGACGCCGCCTCGGTGTTCATCGTCTCGGCCAAGGGCGCGGACGGTGCGCCCGCGCTCTATCTGGTCGATGGCGCCGCCGAAGGCCTGACCCGCCAGAGCTTCACCACCATCGACGGCCGCCGCGCCGCGCACCTGCGTTTCGCAAGCGTCGCGGTCACGCCCGTCGCGGGCGATCCCGCCGCCGTGCTGCGCGAGGTGCTGGCCACCGCGCTGATCGGCTTCAGTGCCGAAGCGGTCGGCGCAATGGGCGCGCTGCTCGAAACCACCGCCACCTATGCCTCGACGCGCAAGCAGTTCGGCGTGCCCATCGCCAGCTTCCAGGTGATCGCGCATCGCCTCGCCGACATGAAGCTGGCCTATGTCAAAGCGCGCTCGCTGCTGCTCCACACCGCCGCGCTGGCCGAGGCCGGGGTCGCCTCAGCGCGCGAACTGTCGCTGCTCAAGGCGCAGGTGGGCAGGCTCGGACGGCAACTGGGCGAAAGCGCGGTGCAGATCCACGGCGGCGTCGGCATGACCGACGAACTGTCGGTCGGGCACTACCTCAAGCGGATCTTGTTCGTGGATGCGCTGCTGGGGGGCGCCGACTACCACCTGCAAAGGATCGGCGCTGGCGTCTAGGCGGCGGCTCGCGGGGATCGTGAAAGCGCCGCGACCGCGGCCAGCACCACGAACACCGCGCCGCTGAACAGCAGGATCACGTCGATCGAGCCGAGCCCGACCAGCTCGCCCGCGACCGACGGCAGCAGCGCTGCGCCGCCCAGCTGGAAAGCGGTCAGGTAGAGCACCGCCTGCCGCGCCGGGTCGATCTCCACCAGCCAGCCCGCGAAGAAGGGCAGCGTGAACAACCACACGAAGCCGAAGGCCGCGCTCACGCCAAGGATCGCCGCCTGATCGGCACGCGCCAGCTGGAACAGGCCTACCAGACCCGCGCCCGCGAGCGCGCAGGTCGCAATCGTCATGCGGCTGGGCAGGCGCTCGCCGATGCGCGCGGCGACCAGCGCCCCCACCACTTGCGCGACAAGGCAGGTCGAAACCGCCGTGCCTTCGAACGCGGGCGCGTGGCCATGGTGGATCAGCCAAAGCCCGAAATAGCCCCACACCGAGACGATCGCGCCGAGGAACAGCCCCGAGCCGGACAGGGCGACCAGCGCCCGCCCGCTCAACCCGCTGCGCTGCTCGTGCGTCTCTGCGGGCCGGATCGCGGCAGGCAGCAACAGCGCCGATCCGGCAGAGACCACCGCGAAACCGGCCAGCGCCATCAGCGCAAGGTCGGTGCGCGATCCCATGCCCGCCAGTTGCGGCAGCACCGCGGCAACCACCGCCTGCAACAGCGTCTGCACCGCAAGGAAGATCGCGCTCGCCCGCTCGACACGCGCCACACGCGAAATGGCGACGAGCGCGACGGCCACCATCACGCCTTCGCACAGGCCCGCCGCCGCGCGGCCCGTGCCCAGCACGGCCATGCCGCCACGCCCCCGCAGGCTCGCGTCGATGGCGGCCAACGCAAGGCTGGCAAGGCAGGCAACGAAACGCGCATCCAGCCGCTTGAGCAGCGCGATCCCGCCAATCGACCCGATGACGATGGCCAGCATCTCGATGGTGACGAGGTTGCCGAGCTGCGCATCGCCCAGCCGTTGTTCCTGCACCAGCGCGCCCAGAAATACCGGATGCACCCCCAGGATCAGCAGCCCGCACGATCCGATGACGATGGCCTGTGCCAGCGCCATGCTTCCGAGCGGCGGCGCGCGCCCGGTCAAGCGGGCTTGGTCCCGGCGGCGCGCAGCGGCAGGTATTCAGGCAGGAACGTGCGCGAATAGGCGATCCGCGCCCGTCGCGCCTGTTCCTCCATGGCGTCGGTGATGAAGCCGTGGCGGTGGATCGACAGCGACCAGATCGCATCGCTGATCACGATCACTTCGACCAGCCGGTCGCGCAGGTCGGGCACTTCCGGCATCACGAACAGCGCGTCCATCAGCTCCAGGCTGCGCTGTGCGGTCACGTAGTTGCTATCGTGGTCCTGTATGCCGATGTCGGGCGACCACGCCGGCCCACCCAGCAGCACCTGCCGCGCGGCGGGGTGCGCGTTGAACCACTGCTGCGCCGCGCGGAACTGGCGGGTCTGCAGATCCTGCCAGCTTTCGACGTTTTCGGGCACTTCGGTCAGCACGGTCTGTTCGAACCGGCGCAGGTAGCGTTCGGCCAGCGCGCTGAACACCAGCTGCGGCTCGGGAAAGAAGTGATAGATCGAAGGCGGCGAAATACCGACTTCGGCAGCAATTGCGTGAATGCTGAGCGCGGCGGTGGGCAGCTTGTCTAGCAGGCGCTCGGCCCCGTCGAGGATCGCCTCGAAACGGACCTTGCTGCGCTTCTGCGCGGGGCGGCGAATTTCGGGGCGGCCGCTGGGATGGGGCGTCAGGCGAGTGTCGGACATGGCCGTAAGGATCACGCGCTTCGCATCCAAAAGCAATCGGGAGTCCGAAAAAAAGTCCATATACGAATCATTCTTGACACATTTTGCAATTCGGTCACTCCTATTGCGACAAATGTCGAAAACGGCGATGAGGGATGACGATGATGCGCGTTGCTACCCTGGTATCGGTTTCGTTGCTGGCTCTCGCGCCGCTCGCGGCAAGGGCGGAGGAGGCGCCGCCGCCCAAGGCCGAAGGGCCTAAGGCTGTGGGATTGGGGGAGATCGTCGTCACCGCGCAGCGCCGCGCCCAGAACGTGCAGGACGTGCCGATCAGCATTGCCGCGATCAGCGGCGAGGCGCTGGCGCAGGCCGGCATCCGCGATCCGCGCGACCTGTCGCTGCTGGTGCCGGGGCTGTCGTCACAGGCGGGCACGGCAGCCACCACCACGTCGCTGTTCCTGCGCGGGGTGGGCATCGGCGATTTCAACTCGAACACCACCGGCGCGGTCGGCGTCTATGTCGATGACGTGTTCCTCGGCGCCAACGCGGGCAAGCTGTTCAACGTGTTCGACAGCGACGGGATCGAGGTGCTGAAGGGGCCGCAGGGTACGCTCTATGGCCGCAATACCACGGCGGGCGCGATCCGCTTCACATCGCGCAAGCCGACCGACACCTTCACCGCCAACGGCTCGGCCTCCTATGGCCGCTACAACGAGATCCAGCTCGAAGGCGGCGTCGGCGGCCCGATCGCGGGCGATGTGTTGAAGGCGCGCGTTTCGGGCACCTATCTCAAGCGCGATGGCTGGCTGCTCAACCGCGTCACCGGGCACAAGCTCAACGATCTCGATATGTGGGCGGGCCGCGCGATCGTGGACTTCACGCCCAACGCCGACACGCTGATCCGCGCCATCGTCCACGGCGGGCAGAACCGGGGCGGCGCGCGGCAGTTCCAGCATCGCGGGCAGGGCATCGATTTCGCCGGAAACCCCAACTACGCCAACGGCGTGCCGCTCGATGGGCTGGGCTATGCCGATACCGACCACAACCTCAACGCGGGCGACTACGACGTCGAGGGCAAGGAAAAGGTCGACGTGTTCGGCGCCTCGCTGACGGCCAGCGTCCAGCTAGACAAGGTCACGCTCACCTCGATCAGCGCCTATGAACAGGTGCGCCGCCACACGCTGGAAGATACCGACGCCAGCCCCAACAACGTCATCACCGCCACCTACATCGACCGGCCCGAACAGTTCAGCCAGGAACTGCGGCTGCAATCGCGCGATGGTGGCAAGGTGAACTGGATCGTCGGCGGCTACTACTTCCACGACAATCTCGTGACCAAGAGCGCCTACGACATTCTGCGCGTGTTCCGCGATCCGAACGACCTGCTCGGCACGTTCGATCCGGCCAACTCGATCGGCAACTTCGTCTTTCCCTACACGCAGAAGACCGAAAGCTGGGCCGCCTTCGCGCAGGCCGACGTCAAGCTGACAGACAAGCTGACCGTGACCGGCGGCCTGCGCTACTCGGTCGACAAGATCGACTTCGATTTCCACTCGGCCTTCGATGACGTGATCTTCGTGCCGGTCCTCGATTTCGCCGGGTCCAAGACCTTCCGCGACCTGTCGTGGCGCGGGGCCATTTCCTATCAGGCGACCAACGACGTGCTGCTCTATGCCACCGCGTCGAAGGGCTACAACAGCGGCGGCTTTGCGGGCGGCTCGTCGAGCGATCCGGCGCAACTCAAGCCGTTCCGGTCTGAAAAGCTCTACGCCTACGAGGCGGGCTTCAAGAGCGAGGTTCTGGGCCGCACGCTGCGCTTCAACGCCGCCGCGTTCTACTACAATTATCAGGACCTGCAGGTCTTCGTGTTCGATACCTCGGGCGTGATCCCGGTGCAGCGCAAGCTCAATGCCGGCAATGCCGAGATCTATGGCGTGGAGGCAGAGCTTCAGGCGCAGCCGAGCCGCAACTTCAACGCCTTCGTCAACCTCAGCCTGCTCCACGCGCGCTACAAGACCTTTACCGCGCTGTCGGCGGCGGACTATTCGGGCAACCAGCTGGTCAACGCGCCCTCGGTCGCGATTTCGGCAGGCTTCGCGCTGACCCAGCCGCTACCCGGCGAGAGCGCGCTGCGTCTGCGCATGGACGGCAGCTTCCAGTCCGAAACCTTCCTCGCGCCCGACAACCTGCCCGGCAACCGCGTCGCGCCTTATGCGCTCGCCAATGCCCGGCTGTCGTGGCTCTCGCGCGACGAGAAGCTGGAATTCGCGCTCTGGGCCAAGAACATCACCAACACGCGCTTCATCACCTACGTCTCGCCCGTGATCACGCAGGACGAGATCAACTACAACGACCCCGCCACCTACGGCGTGCAGGTCGTCTTCAAGTTCTGACCATTCGGGAGAGGATACCCATGAACCGGGCCATCGATCAGGCTTTGCGCGAACGTGCGCTGAAGGTCATTCCCAACGGCATGTACGGCCACGAATCCGTACGTCTGCTGCCCGCCAGCTTCCCGCAATTCTTCAGCAAGGGCGAGGGCGCCTACATCTGGGATGCGGACGGCAACCGCTATCTCGATTTCATGTGCGCCTATGGCCCCAGCCTGCTCGGCTATCGCCATCCGCAGGTCGATGCGGCGGCGCGCGCGCAGCTGGAAAAGGGCGATACGCTGACCGGGCCGGGGCCGGTGATGGTCGAGCTTGCCGAAACGCTCGTCGGCATGATCGACCATGCCGACTGGGTGATGTTCTGCAAGAACGGCACCGATGCCACAACCATGGCGATGAGCACGGCGCGCGCGCAGACCGGCAAGCGCGTGGTGCTGGTGGCGCAAGGGGCCTATCACGGCGCCGCGCCGT
Organism: Novosphingobium percolationis; assembly: GCF_020179425.1. Lineage (GTDB taxonomy): Bacteria > Pseudomonadota > Alphaproteobacteria > Sphingomonadales > Sphingomonadaceae > Novosphingobium > Novosphingobium percolationis. The sequence goes on from NZ_JAILYM010000001.1 coordinate 119,657, forward strand.
GGTGCACGCCGATCCCGGCGGGCGTCGTGGCCGAGGACCGCGCGCATATCCGCACCTACATCTACAATGATTGCGCCAGTCTGGAGCAGGCCGTGGCTGCCGCGGGCGACGATCTCGCCGCGATCTTCGCCGCGCCCTTCCGGCACGATGCCTTCACCGATCAGGAACTGCCCGATCCGGCCTATGCCAAGCTCGCCCGAGCGCTGTGCGACCGCACCGGGGCCAAGCTGATCGTCGATGAAGTGCGCGCGGGCTTCCGCCTCGCGCGCGGCAGCAGCTGGGATGCGCTGGGGGTGCAGCCGGACCTCAGCGCCTGGGGCAAATGCTTTGCCAACGGCCACCCGATCTCGATGCTCGCGGGCGCGGAGTCCTGCCGCGAAGGCGCGGGTTCGATCTATGCCACGGGTTCGTTCTGGCTTTCCGCCGTGCCGATGGCCGCCGCGATCGAAACGCTGCGGATCATCCGCGAGACCGACTATCTGGAACACAGCGTCCGCCTCGGCGATGCGCTGCGCGCCGGTCTGGCCGAGGCCGCCACGCGCCACGGCTTCACCTTGCGCCAGAGCGGCCCGGTGCAGATGCCGCAGATCCTGTTTGCCGACGATCCCGATTTCCGCATCGGCTATGCCTGGGTCGAAGAACTGCTGGCGCGCGGCATCTACATGCACCCCTGGCACAACATGTTCCTCTGCGCCGCGATGACGGAAGGTGACATCGACATGGCGCTCGCCGCCGCCGATGAGGCCTTCGCCGCCGTGCGCGCGCGGATCGACACGCTGGAGCCGCATCCCGTTCTGGTGGCTATGGCAGCCATGCTCGAACACCACGATTGAGCATGGCTACCCCGCTCGATCTGATCGCCTTCGGCCTCACCACGCTCGACATCGCGGTGCACCGCGTCACCGCGCTGCCCGATGGCGAGGAAGGGCAACTGGTCGATACCATCGCGCTGTCGCCTGCCGGAACCGCTGGCGGCACCGCGCTGGTCGCCCGCCAGCTCGGCCTTGCCAGCGCCATCGCCTCGGCGGTGGGGGATGATCCGCAAGGCCAGCTGGTGCGCGCGCTGTTCGACAAGGCGGGCGTCGATACCACGTTGCTCGCCACCGACCCCGCGCACCCCACGTCCACCACCGTCCTGCCGATCAAGGCCAATGGCGACCGGCCCAACTGGCACATGATCGGGGCCAGCCTGTTCGCGCCCGCCGGGCCGGACCTGATCGCCGCGCTCGATCGCACGGCGGCACTGCACTGGGGCGCGGTCGGCTTTCCCGGCACGGCGGGGCAGGGCGCACAGGTGCTGCAAGCAGCGCAAGCGCGCGCCGTCTATACCACCTGCGACCTGATCGCCCCCGGTCCCGACGCCTTGCGCGAACTCGAAGCGCTGCTGCCCCACGTCGACCTGTTCATGCCCAGCCTCGCCGAAGTCGCCGCCCTGCTCGGCACGCGCGATCCGGTCGAGGGCGCACAAGCTTTCATGGCGCGCGGCGCGCGCGGCTGCCTGATCAAGCTCGGCGCACAAGGCGCGTTGCTGGTGCGACCCGACGCCCAGATCCACATGCCGGCGCTGCCGATCACCCCGGTCGATACCACCAGCTGCGGCGACAGTCTCTGCGCCGGTTTCCACGCGGCCCGGCTGCGCGGGGCTGGCGATGAAGCCGCGCTGCGTTTCGCCGTCGCCACCGCCGCGCAAGTCGCGCTGGGCGTGGGCACGCTCGGCAAGCTGGAGAGCTACGAAAGCACGCTGGAGTTGACACAATGACCGAAGCCGAAGCACGCGCCGCGCTGGTCGATGCCATGCGCGCGCTCGATGCGCGGGGCCTCAACCGCGGCACCTCGGGCAACGTCTCGATCCGTTTCGGTAACGGGATGCTGGTCACGCCCTCGGGCTTCACTCCGGACCGGCTCACGCCCGACCTGATGGTTCCCGTCAGCGCCATGGGCGAGGTGCGCGAAGGTTCGGCTCGCCCGTCGAGCGAATGGCAGATGCACATGGGCCTGCTGCGCCGCCGCCCCGACGTGGGCGCGGTGGTCCATTGCCACGCCCGCCACGCCACGATCCTGGCCTGCGCGCACCGCGCGATCCCGCCGTTGCACTACATGGTCGCGGTCAGCGGCGGCTCCTCCGTGCCCGTGGCTCCTTACGCCACCTTCGGCACCGAGGCGCTGGCCGATGCGGTGGCGGACACACTCGAAGGGCGCAACGCCTGCCTCATGGCCAACCACGGGCTGATCGCGCTCGGCCGCACGCTCTCGCAGGCGATGGCCATCGCCGAGGAGATCGAGGAACAGGCCGCCGTCTACTGCGGCACCCTCGCCATCGGCGGCCCGCAGCTGCTGGACCAGGCCGAAATGACCCGCATCGTCGATGCCTTCTCCCGCTACGGCCAGAAGTAGCGCTGCTGCCTTTGATGTGACCTGCGCCGAATGTCCTTGATCTACGTGCTTATACTGACGACAACGCCGCCGTCTTCGAGCGAGGTGGGTTGTGAAGGGATTGACGGCATCGTCCGATGAACTGCTGACGCTGGACTTGTTCCGGTTCCTGTCGTCGGTTGCGATCGTGTATCACCACTCGCACGAATATTTCGTTGCCCCTGCCTTTCGTGCTGCGGCAGGGCAACGCACGGCGGGGCTTGCACTATTTGTCGATCTGTTCTTTCTGATCTCCGGCTTTGTGATCGCCTTACGTCTACAGTGATCGTATCCACCAGCCGGGCGGTGTCCTGCGATTTGGACAGAAGCGATTTGCACGGCTGTTTCCGCTGCATTGGCTGACGCTGCTTCTGTCAATTGCGCTCTGGGCCATCGTCACGCGTTTTGTGCATGTCGATCATGCGCCGTCTACTGATCCGAAGTGCATCGTGCTGACAGCGGCGCTGCTCCAGGGAATTTTCCCCTGTGGAAACGGCATATACTACAATTTCCCGAATTGGTCGTTGAGCGTCGAGATCGCGATGTATGCACTCTACCCGCTGCTCGCTTGGCTGATCGGTGCCGGTCGGCGGATGTATCTCGGATTTTCGCTGCTGCTCTTCCTTGCCATCGGAATGTATGCGTTTCGCCTGACGACTGGCGTGCTGAACTGGACGGATTTGTACGATCCGCTGCGTGCCTTGCCATCCTTCATGCTGGGCACGGCGCTTGCCGCGAACCGCGACCTCCTCAAGGCGATTCCGGCGGCACAACCTTTGAGCCTGCTGTCATTCGCGGTCGCGGTGGCGCTGGCGTTGACGGGAGGCGCCGCGCCGCTTCAGCTTGCGGCGATGGTGCTTGCCGGCACATTCGCAATTGCTGCCGATACGCAAGGGAAGGTGGCTGGGTGGACAGCCAAGGTCGCACCATTGGGACAACTGACCTATTCGTTGTACCTTTGGCATGTCTTGGTCATCATGGTCTTGATGAACGGTATCGCGGACAAGCTGATGCGCGGCAATACGGCGGTGCTCGTGGTGTGCACCGTGCTGACGTACGTCGGCATCGCGATCCTCAGCTATCTTTCCTGGCGCTATTTCGAAACGCCTGCGCGGATATGGCTCGATGGATGGTTCCGCCGCCGCAACTCGCGAGAGGCGCGCGCCTGATCCTGCTGCGACCACCTGTCTGATCCCGCCAGAAACTTGGCGCACGCAGACGTTGCACAACGCGTCGTCCTTCGCGACTATCCCTCCACGAAAAGCCCCGAAGGGGTTGCGCAGGAGGATCTGAAAGTGAGTGACGTATTGGAGGCTGTGGCCGACGCCCGCGGCCACGCGGTCGAGGAATTCGACGTGCTCATCGTCGGGGCCGGGATTTCCGGCATCGGCAGCGCATACCATCTCCAGACGCAATGCCCCGGCAAGCGCTACGCGATCCTGGAAGCCAAGGACGACATCGGCGGCACCTGGCACACGCACCGCTATCCCGGCGTGCGCTCGGACAGCGATCTCTACACTTTCGGCTACCGCTTCAAGCCGTGGGTCGGTCCGCCGATCGCCACCGCCGATGAAATCCGCAAGTACCTGCGCAGCGTCGTCAGCGAAAACGGCATCGACAAGACCATCCGCTTCGGCACCCATATCACGCGCTGTGCGTGGTCGAGCGCGGACAAGCGCTGGACAGTCGAGACCACCACCGCCGACGGCAAGCCGGGGCGCACCTATCGCGCCAACTTCCTGTGGATGTGCCAGGGCTACTACGACCATCACAACCCCTACATGCCCGCATGGCCGGGCATGGAAGATTACAAGGGCCTGCTCGTCCATGCGCAGAAGTGGGACGAGAGCATCGACTATGCCGGCAAGCAGGTGGTGGTGATCGGATCAGGCGCGACCGCCGCCACGGTGATCCCGGCGATGGCCGACAAGGCCGCGCACGTCACCATGTTGCAGCGCTCGCCCACCTACTTCTACGCCTATCCCAACCGCAGCGATCTGGTCGACCGCCTGAACGAGATCGGCGTGGACGAAGAGACGATCCACCACTGCGCGCGGCTCGATTACCTGCACAACCTCAAGACGATGGACCGCCGCGCGCGTGAGGAACCGGACGTCGTGTTCGAGGAACTGAAGGAGCTGATCCGGCAATATGCCGGGCCGGACTTCGATTTCACGCCGCACTTCACCCCGCGCTATCGCCCATGGCAGCAGCGGCTGGCCTTCGTGCCCGATGGTGACATGTTCGAACAGATCCGCGACGGCAAGGTGTCGGCCGTCACAGATACCATCGACCACTTTACCGCCGATGGCATCAAGCTCGCTTCGGGGCAGGACCTGAAGGCCGACGTGGTGGTCGCGGCTACCGGCTTCAACCTGCTGGTCATGGGCGGTATCACGTTCGAGGTCGATGGCACGGTGGTCGACTGGTCGCAGACCCCGACCTATCGCGGCATGATGTTCGCAGGCGTGCCCAACCTCGTCTGGGTATTCGGCTACTTCCGCGCGGCCTGGACGCTGCGTGTCGACCTGCTGGGCGACTTCGTGTGCAGGCTGTTGCAGCACATGGACGAAAAGGGCCGGTCGGAGATCAACATCGTCGTGCCCGAGGGCCTCGGCGATGAAGCCCTGCTGCCTTGGATCGAGGACGACAACTTCAACCCCGGCTACCTCGTGCGCGACATGGACAAGCTGCCCAAGCGGCTGGGCGACCGCCCCGAATGGCGCCACACGCAGGACTATTGGCGCGAGGCCGAGGACATTCCCGCGATCGACCTCGACGGCGCGGAGTTCGCCTACAGTTGAGGTGAAACCCACCCCCGACCCCTCCCGCTTGCGGGAGGGGCGCGAGGCTTGATGCGCCGCAGGCGAATTTAGCCGCAGCTGGGTGGGCGAACCGCGCACCGTGCCCGCCTTCGCCCCCGGGCCGTGTCGGCCTCTCAGGCCAGCATCTGCCGCCGATATTCCAGCGCGCCCATGCCCGACCAGCGCTTGAACGCCCGCGAAAAGCTCGAAGGTTCGGCAAAGCCCACCGCGAAGGCGATGGCTTCGATCGTCATGCGGCGGTCGGCCAGCAGTTCGCGCGAGCGGGCATAGCGCGCCTCGTCCACCATCGCCGAAAACCGCGTGCCTTCCTCGGCCAGTCGTCGGTGCAGCGTGCGTTCGGACAGCGCCAGTTGCCGCGCCGCCTCGCCCGCGCTCAGGAACTCGCCGTCCGATCGGCTGAGGAGCGCGCCCAGCCGCTGCCGCACCGGGCAATCGGCCTGCGCGCGTCCGATCATCGCATCGCAGCGCGAACTGTAGAGCGTCAGCAACTCGCTATCGGCCAGCGGCAGCGCGCGGTTCACCGATCCGGGCAGGAAGATCCATTGCGTCCGGTCGGCGTTGAACTCCACCGGGCAGGGGAAGTTGTGCCGCAGCGAAGCCCAGCCCGGCGGCGGCGGTGCCGCCACGGTCACGCGTTCGAGCGGTAATTCGCCCCCCATCAGGTCGGCCACCAGCGTGCGGATGGCGCCCAGATCGCGATATTGCGTGAAGTCGTGCAGATGGGCAGCCAGGGGGCCTCCGCCACCGATCAGCGCGCAGGCGCCGTTGGGTGCGGTTGCCAAGCGATAGTTGATCAGCGAATAGGTCAGCGCCTGATAGCGGCAGGCGATTTCCAGCGCATCGCCCAGCGTGCGCGCGGTCATCATGGCAAGGCCCAGCGAGCCGTACTTGATCGAGCGATAGCGCAAGCCGACATCGAACCACACGTTCGGCATCTGCGCCGTGCAATAGACGAAGCTCTGCTGCAACAGCAGTTCGTCCTGCGCCAGAAGCTCGCTCACCCCGTCGTCGAGGCGCACCGGCTTGATGTGGCTGTTACGGCAGAATGCGTCCCAATTGACGTTGAATTCGTTGACCAAAGTATTGCGCATGATGCGCGCGCTGAGGTCTGGCAGCGCCGCGTAGAGTGCGTTGGAGTCCATGACGCCCAGCCTCCCCAATTGCCTGTTGTCCGGCTTGTGATTCCACGAGGATAACGCCCGCTGGCAATTTCCGTCAATAAGTTGGCGGACAGCGTCATGGCGCACGCGCGTCCGGCGGCGCACAACCTGCCCATAACCGGCATCAAACGGATCGGGAGGGACTGTGATTTCACGCGCGCGCATGGCGGCACTGGCCGCCGCAGCATCGATTTTTGCTGCATATGGCTTCCCGCAGCAATCGGACGCGGCCGCGTCGGCGGGCGAGGCGGTCGGATCGGCCTGGCAGGCGCTGCTGACGGCCACGAAGTCGGCCAGCAACTGGGCGACCTATGGCGGCACGTTCGAGGAGCAGCGCTTCAGTCGCCTGACCCAGATCACCGACCGCAACGTGGGCCAGCTCGGCTTTGCCTGGTCCTATGAATTCGACACCAACCGCGCGCAGGAAACCACCCCGCTCGAACTCGACGGCGTGATCTATGCCACCACCGCGTGGTCGAAGGTCGTCGCGCTCGATGCGGTCACCGGCAAGCTGTTGTGGCAGTACGATCCGCAGGTGCCCGGCGAATTCGGCGCCAAGGGCTGCTGCGACGTCGGCAACCGCGGTGCCGCGATCTATGACGGCAAGCTCTATTTCGGCACGTTCGACGGGCGTCTGATCGCGCTCGACATCAAGACCGGCAAGCCCGTGTGGTCGGTCGTCACCGTGGACCAGAGCAAGACCTACACCATCACCGGCGCGCCGCGCGTGGTGAAGGGTAAGGTGCTGATCGGCAACGGCGGCGCAGAACTCGGCGCGCGCGGATATGTCACCGCCTATGATGCGAAGACCGGCAAGCAGGTCTGGCGTTTCTACACCGTGCCGGGCGATCCGGCGAAGGGGCCGGACAACGCAGCTTCCGACGCCATCCTTGCCAAGCTCGCCAAGGGCACGTGGTTCGGCGATTACTACTACAAGACCGGCGGCGGCGGCACGGTGTGGGACTCCATCGTCTATGACGAGGAACTCGACCAGCTCTACATCGGCGTGGGCAACGGCTCCCCATGGAACCACCGCCTGCGCAGCGAAGGCAAGGGCGACAACCTGTTCCTGTCCTCGATCGTCGCGCTCAATCCCGATACCGGGGCCTACCTGTGGCACTATCAGGCCTCGCCCGGCGAAACGTGGGACTACACCAACACCCAGCAGATCACGCTCGCCACGCTGCCGGTCGACGGCAAGCCCCGCAAGGTGCTGATGCAGGCGCCCAAGAACGGCTTCTTCTTCGTCATCGACCGCGCCAACGGCAAGCTGCTGTCGGCGAAGAACTTCGTCGATGTAAACTGGGCTACCGGCTTCGACATGAACACGGGCCGGCCGATCGAAACGCCCGAGGCGCGCTATTCGGACAAGCCGCAGGTGGTGATCCCCGGCGCGCTGGGGGCACACAACTGGCAGCCGATGGCCTACAACCCGCAGGCCGGGCTGGTCTATATCCCCGGCAACCACGCGCTGTTCGGCTATGCCCAGCCTGCGAACTTCGCGGTGCGCCCTGGTCGCTGGAACCTCGGGCTTGAAACCAAGGGCACCTCGCCGCCTGACGATCCGCAGGCGATCCGCGCCGCGCGCGCCGGGCTCAGCGGTCGGCTGATCGCGTGGGACCCCGTGAACCAGCGCGAGGCCTGGGGCTTCGACTATCCCGAACCGTGGAACGGCGGCGTGCTGACGACGGCGGGCAACCTCGTGTTCCAGGGCGACACCAGGGGTAACTTCCGCGCCTTTGCCGCCGATACCGGCAAGGTGCTGTGGAGCATGAACCTTGGCATGGCCATCATGGCGGCCCCGATCACGTTCGAGCGCAATGGCAGCCAGTACGTCGCGGTCGCGGGCGGCTATGGCGGCGCCTATGCGCTGACCTCGTCGTTCAACGACAATCCGGGGCCGCGCCCCAATGGCCGCCTCTACGTGTTCAAGCTCGGCGCGAAGGGCGAGTTGCCGCACATCGAAAAGCTCGCCAACCCGCCTGCCAACCCGGCCTCCGACGCGTTCACGCCGGCGCAGGTCTCGCACGGCGAGGAACTGTTCCAGCGCGATTGCTGGGCCTGCCACGGCCCCGGCGCGATCTCCAGCGGCGTGGTGCCGGATCTCCGGCGCTCGGGGATGCTGCCCAGCGCCGAGGCATGGAACTCGGTGGTGATCGGCGGTGTGCTCAAGGATCGCGGCATGATGAGCTTCGCCGCCACGCTGACCAGCGCTGACGCGGAGGACTTGCGCGCCTATGTGTCGAGCCGGGCGCGTCTGCTTGCCCGCGAAGAAGGAACCAAGTGATGGTCGAACCTTTCGTCCTGCCCGAAACCGCGGCGGTGCTGGCCGGCCTTGCCGCACAGGAAGGCCCGCACCTTGCCGACATGAGCGCGGCCGACATGCGGGCCACCTACGGCGCGCTGGGCACGATGTTCGATGCCCCGCCCGAAGCGGGCGTACGCAGCATCGACGTGCAGGGCGGCGGCTTGCCCTTGCGCGCGTATTTCCCCGTAGCGGCGCAAGCCGGTCCCGTTATCGTCTACATGCACGGCGGCGGCTGGGTGATCGGCGATCTCGAAACGCACCACCCGCTCTGCACGATGCTCGCCGCCGTCACCGGCTTGCGCGTCGTCGCGGTCGACTACCGCCTCGCGCCAGAGCACCCCTATCCCGCCGCGCACGACGATTGCCTTGCCGCCGCGCGCTGGGTGGCCGGCAGTCCGCCCGAACTCGAAGCCCCGGTTTCGGGCATCGCCGTTGCTGGCGACAGCGCGGGCGGCAACCTCGCGCTCCATGTCGCGACCAAGATGGGCAGCGACACGGTCAAGGCCCAACTCCTGATCTACCCGGTCGGCGATTGCACCGCGCCCGACCACGGCTCGTACAAGCAATTCGCCGAAGGCTACGTGCTCGATCGCAAGCTGATGGACCGCTTCATCGGCGATTACCTGCCCGATCCGGCGCGGGCAGGGGAGCCGGCGGTCTCGCCCGTGCTGCATCCGGTGCCGGCCGACCTGCCGCCGACGATCATCCTCACCGCCGGGCTCGACCCCTTGCGCGATCAGGGCCGCGCGCTGGCGGGGCTTATCGCCGCCACCGGCACCGAGGTCCACTTCATCGAGGCGCAGGGCCTGATCCACGGCCTTGCCACGATGCGCGGGGCGTTCCCCACCGCCGACCGCAAGATGCGCCGCGCAGGCGGCCTGCTGGCCGACCTGATGCGCGGATAGTCGCCCGCCCTTTACCAGCGTGCCGCCGCCGCCCGCAGGCCAGACCTGCGGGCGGCCTATGGTCGTTCTCTTCTGAAGAATCCAGTAATTGTGGCCATTTACGCCAATAAATTGGCGGAATGCGTCATGTCGTTTTGCGAGGTGGCGGCGCATATCCACCCTGTCTTTCGGGGGCGTGTCTTCCCGACGATCAAAGAACAACGACAATAGAACAGTATAGGAGAGGGACCATGAAATCCGTTCTGCGCGCCGCGCTGGCCGCGTCCACCGCGCTTGTCCTTGCGGCCCATGCGGCCCCGGCCTTTGCCGCCGACAATGAGGACGCCGCCGCCACCCCCGGCGAGATCATCGTCACCGCCAACAAGCGCAACGAAAGCATCAGCAAGGTCGGCGCCAGCATCGCCGCCTTCGACAACACGATGCTGGAAAACCGCAACATCGTGAAGCCCGAACAGCTTGCGGCTTCGATCCCCGGCATGGCGCTGGCCCCGTCCACCCACGGTACCCCGGTCTTCACCCTGCGCGGCATCGGCTACAACGCCGACGCGCTCGGGGTCTATCCGGCGGTCAGCGTCTCGATCGACCAGGCGCCGATGCCGTTCCCGGTGCTGGCCGGTCATTCGATGTTCGACCTCGAACGCGTCGAAGTGCTGAAAGGTCCGCAGGGCACGCTGTTCGGCCAGAACTCCACCGGCGGCGCGATAAACTACATCGCGGCCAAGCCGGGCAAGGATCTAGAAGCCGGGTTCAACATCGACTATGGCCGCTTCAACGAAGTCCACGGCACCGCCTACATCAGCGGCCCGGTCAGCGACACGCTGGGCATGCGCCTTGCCGTCGATGGCACGCACCGCGACGCCTGGCAGTACAATTTCCTCGGCACGGGCCGCAATGGCGAGCAGAACTACATCGCCGCGCGCCTCGTCACGGTGTGGAAGCCGACCGACCGGCTGAAGTTCGAACTCAACGTCAACGGCTCGATCGACCATTCGCAGCCGCAGGCGCTCCAGATCGTCGCCTCGTTGCCATCCAACCCCGCCGCGCCCAGCTTCGAGGAACTGAACGCCGTGCTCACCCCGCGCGATCTGCGCGCGGCGAGCTGGTCGATCCACGGTCGCCCCGCCAACGCGCAACAATCGGCCACCGATGCCGCCACCCCGCGCGGGGATCGCAAGCTGTTCCAGGCCTTCCTGCGCGCCGACCTTGACGTGACCGATACCATCGCGCTCACCTCGATCAGCACCTACAACCGCCTGACGCAGAAGATGTCGTTCGATCTCGACGGCACGCCGTACGAACTCGTCGACAACCCGCGCGACGATGGCCGCATTTCCGATTTCAGCCAGGAACTGCGCCTGTCGAACGCCTCGTCGGGTGGGCAATTCCGCTGGACGCTGGGGGCCAACTACAACCACAGCACGGTCGATGAATACCAGGACATCACCTACGGCGACAACTCGCTGAGCAGCGCGGGCACCAATTTCATCCACATCAGCGCCGTCGACAACAAGGGCCGCATGGAATCGTGGGCAGCCTTCGCCAACGCCGAATATGACCTCACCGACCAGCTCACGCTCAAGGGCGCGGTGCGCTACACCAAGTCCAAGAACCGCAACGCGATGTGCAACTACGACCCGGCGGCCGATCGCAACGGGTCGGAACTGCTGGAACTGCTGGGCACGCTGCTGGGTGGCAAGCTGGTGCCGCTTGGTCCGGGTGATTGCTACACGCTTAACGCGAAGAACCTGCCGGGCGACGTGTTCTACAGCACGCTCGATGAAGACAACGTCTCCTGGCGGGCCGGTATCGACTACAAGGTCACGTCCGACACGCTGGTCTACGCCAACGTCTCGCGCGGGTACAAGGCAGGCAGCTTCCCGGTCATCACCGCCTCGGTGCAGGACCAGCTGAAGCCCGCGAAGCAGGAATCGGTGACGTCCTACGAAGCGGGCCTCAAGACGAAGCTTGCCAATGGCAAGGTTTCGCTCAGCGGCGCGGTGTTCTATCAGGATTACCGCGACAAGCAGATCCAGGGCACAGTGCCCACGCTGCTGTTCGGCCTGCTGCAGCGGCTCGACAACGTGCCCAAGTCGCACATCTTCGGGGTCGAGGCCGATCTTGTCATCCGCCCGGTCGATGGCCTCACGCTCACCGGCTCGGCCAGCTACCTCAAGACCAAGGTCGATGAATACGCAGGCTTCACCGTGTTCGGCGCGTACAAGGACTTTGCCGGAAGCCGCCTGCCGTTCGCGCCCGAATGGACGCTGGTGGGCGATATCGACTACCGCGTGCCCACGGCAGCGGGCGGTGCTGTGTTCATGGGCGCAGGCGTCAATTACCGCACCAGCGTCGATGCCTATGTCGGCGGCAGCACGCTGGCCATCCCCGACAACGGCGTCAACCGCTGGACCCGCCGCGTGCCGTTCAAGATCGACGGCTATGCGCTGGTCGATGCGCGGCTGGGCTACGATTTCCCCGGCGACAAGCTGAGCCTGTCGGTATGGGGCAAGAACGTGTTCAACACCTTCCACGTCCAGAACGTGATTTCCTACAACGACATCATCACCCAGGCCACCGGCCAGCCCGCCACCTATGGCGTCTCGCTCAAGGTGCGCTGGAAGTAACCGTTCCACCCTTGCGGAAGGACGCGTCGGGGCTTGCCCTGAACGCGTCCTTCCGCTCTTTTCATCGCAAGCCTGACCGCAACACCGAAAGCTACCGATGACCCTCGAAACGACCATCGCCCGCGCCCGTTCGCAATCGCTCTCGGGAATGCTGCGCCGGGTGGCCGAACGGCACGCGAGCAGGACCGCCATCATCTGCGGCGATGTTTCGTGGACCTACGCCGAATTCGTGGCCGAGATCGACCGGCTCGCCTCGGGCCTGCGCGCGCTCGGCATCGTGGCAGGGGACCGCGTCGCCATCCTTGCGCGCAACAGCCACGCCTTCATCGCGCTGCGCTTTGCCATCGCGCGTGCCGACGCGGTTCTGGTGCCGATCAACTTCATGCTCAATGCAGAGGACGTGCGCTTCATCCTCGACCACGCGGGCGCGCGCGTCCTGTTTGCCGATGCGACCACGATCGAGGTTGCCCACGCCGCGCGCGGGGCCAGCGTCGAACACCTCTTCGGCATCGACGGTGAAAACGTCCCGCCGCCTGCCGGCGTTCCTTCATGGCAGATGCTGATCCACGACGAACCGCTGCCGCAGGAAGAGCGTGGCGGCGAGGACATGCTCCAGATCGTCTACACCAGCGGCACAGAATCCCGCCCCAAGGGCGCGATGCTCTCGCACAACGCGGTCCTGTGGGAATACCAGAGCTGCATCATCGACTGCGAATGGACGCCCGATACGGTGGCGCTCCACGCCATGCCGCTGTTCCACTGCGCGCAGCTCGATTGCCACATCGGCCCCGCGCTCCACGTCGGCGCGCGCAATATCATCACCGGCACCCCGTCGGCGGACAACATTTTGCGCCTGCTGACCCAGCACCGCATCACCTCGTTCTTTGCCCCGCCCACGGTGTGGATTTCGCTGCTGCGCGCGCCCGAAATGGCCGCGTCCGACCTCTCCGCGCTGGAAAAGGGCTATTACGGCGCCTCGATCATGCCGGTCGAAGTGCTGCGCGAACTGCGCGCGCGCCTGCCGCAGCTGCGTCTGTGGAACCTCTACGGCCAGACCGAGATCGCGCCGGTCGCCACCGTTCTGTTCCCCGAAGAACACGCTACCCGCCTCGGCTCGGCAGGACGCCCGACTCTCCATGTCGAAACCCGCATCGTCGATGATGCGATGAACCCGGTCGCGCCGGGCGAGATCGGCGAGATCGTCCACCGCTCGCCCCAGCTCCTGACCGGCTACTGGAACGATCCCGAACGCACCGCCGATGCCTTCGCGGGCGGCTGGTTCCACAGCGGCGACCTCGGCACGATCGACGCCGATGGGTACATCACCGTGATCGACCGCAAGAAGGACATGATCAAGTCCGGCGGCGAAAACGTCGCCAGCCGCGAAGTGGAAGAAGCGCTCTACCAGCACCCTGCCGTCAGCGAAGTCGCGGTGATCGGCCTGCCCGATCCGCGCTGGATCGAAGCGGTGACCGCCATCGTCGTCGCACGCGAAGGCCACGCCCCCGACGCCTCCGACATCCTCGCCCACTGCGCCGCGCTGCTGTCGAGCTTCAAGGTGCCCAAGCGCGTGATCTTCGTCGAAACCCTGCCGCGCAACGCCAGCGGCAAGATCCTCAAGCGCGAACTGCGCCTCTCGCTATTGGCGGAACAGCCCAACGCATAAGCACTGGCTGCTTATTAAGTTTCACTTGACAACCTATCGCAATTCCTCAAGCGACATTTGCGCAAATCCGTGCATGGCACGCGCCTCGTTATGGGGAATTGTATGGGTCAGGCTTGCGAGGCGGAAAGTCCGCCACCCTTTGATCTGGAGCCGGTGATCGCCGGTCTGCGGCAGGTCCGCGACGACTGGCGCGGCGGGCAGGATCGCCACGCCGAATTCGGGGCGCTGGGCTTTCCTTCACGCCAGGCGATGTCGCGCGTCATCGACGTGATGTCGGCCGCGCTGTTCCCGCTGCGGCTCGGGCCCCCCGACCTGCACCTTGAAAGCGAGGACGAGTTCGTCTGCGCCAGCCTGCAGACCGCACTCCCGCTGCTCGCCGCGCAAGTGCGGATGGAACTGCACTACAGCCGCCATGAACGCGGGTCCGAAGCGATCGAACGCGCGGTCAAGGCCATCGTCGAGGAGCTGGCGCGCCGCCTGCCTGAAATCCGCCGCATGATCGATACCGATCTCGAAGCGGCCTATGCGGGCGATCCCGCAGCGCGCAGCGTCGATGAAGTGCTGCTGTGCTATCCCTTCGTCACCGCCGTGATCCACCACCGCATCGCGCACGAACTCTACACGCTCGGCGCGCCGCTGGTCGCGCGCCTGATCGCCGAGATCGCGCATTCGCGCACCGGGATCGACATCCACCCCGGCGCGCAAATCGGCGAAAGCTTCTTTATCGACCACGGCACCGGCGTCGTCATCGGCCAGACCGCCATCATCGGCAACCGCGTGCGCATCTACCAGGCGGTCACACTCGGGGCGCGCAGCTTCACCACCGACGCGGAAGGCCACCTCGTCAACGAACCCCGCCACCCGATCATCGAGGACGATGTGACGATCTACGCCGGGGCGACCATCCTCGGCCGCATCACCATCGGGCGCGGCTCGGTGATCGGCGGCAACGTCTGGCTGACGCGGTCCGTGCCCGCGTGCAGCCGCGTGCGCCAGACCCAGCCTAGCGTGAGCATCGAAGCCGCCGACTGCTTCGACTGAGGTCAGGACACGGTTGCGGCCACCTCCGGCAGCTGCGCCAGCACGGTCTCCGCCTCGGTCCGCACCAGCCAGTCCGGGCTCGCGTCGATGTAGCGAATGGTGTGGTCACTTTCGAGGATTACCACCGCCGGTTCGGTGATTTCGTAGCTTTGCGTGCCCAGCGTTGCGCCGATCCATGGCTGGCCCGGCTGCACCGCCGGCTGGTCTTCGGGCAGGAAGGTCAGCCCCAGCGTGCGGCCCAGCGCATAGTCGGGATCGGAGAACGTGGGGAAGCGCAGGCCGTGCCGCTCGGTCGGGCCCTTGTCGACCGGAACTTGGGCGCTGACAGCCAGCAGTGGAATGCCCGCCGCCGACAGCACCGGTTCCAGCGTCTCGTTGTAATAAGGCAGGGCGATGTTGCACGCCGGGCACCCGCCGAAGCGGAAGAACACCAGCACTGCCGGACCATGCGCGAGCAGCGTCTCGCTCGACACGGCCCGGCCGTCGGCATCCACCAGCGTGAACGGGGCCAGCTGATCGCCTGCGCCGGGCCTGCGCGCGGGATCAAACCGTTCGACCAGCACGCGCCGCTGCGCCGCGTTTTTCTCCAGCTGTTCCTTCGGCCAGCTCCGTTCGCGTTCGGCCTGAAGCTCGGCGAACTGGGCTGCAAGGCTTCTCGTGCTCATCGTCGTGATCCTTTCGCTTGGTCGGGATTCACGGAGCTAGGCCCGCGTCCGGCGCGGGGAAAACGAGAAGCGAGCGCAGGCGCTTGAGTGTTGCTGATAGAACCGCCGCGCCTCAGGCCGCCTGTGCCAGCCCCGCCAGGGTCTCGCGGGTCAGTTCGGCCAGCCGCTGCGTCGCCGAATCCAGTGCATTTGCGGTCTGCAGCACGCACGATATCGAAGGCAGGTCGGGCAGACCCGCATCCTGGATCGGCGCATCCCGCAGGAACAGGTGCGTGCGGCAGGTAATGCCAAGGCCCGCCTGCACCCCCGCGCGCAGCGTCGTCAGGTTGGGCGTTTCGACCGTGATCCGAAACCGACGCCCGGAATCCTCCAGCGCGCGGATCGCCGCCTCGCGAAAGCGGCAGGGCTGTTCCAGCACGGCCAGCGGGATCGTTTCGCGCGCGGCCAGCGCCGGATCGCCGTACCAGGCCATCGGCGCGTGCGTCACCGCCGCCGGATCGTTGGGCGCGGCAAAGCCCAGCACGATGTCGAGCTGGCGCCGCTCCAGCAGACCGATCAGTTCCGCCGTGCCAGCGATGCGCGAATAGATCTGCGCGTCGGGGTGCAGTTCGGCAAACTGCGCCAGCAGGCCCGACAACAGCATCTCGGCAAAGTCCTGCACCATCCCGATCCGTGCGGGGCCCGCGAACTGCCCGGCGGTGACGGCGGCCACGGCCTCGTCGTGCAGTGTCAGCACCTTGCGTGCGTAGTCCAGCATCAGCTCGCCTGCCGACGTCAGCGTCAGGCGGCGGCCATCGCGGTGGAACAGCGTCTGTTGCAGCAGGTCCTCCAGCCGCTTGATCTGGAGGCTCAGTGCCGACTGGGTGACGAAGACCTTTTCCGACGCGTTGAGCATCGAGCCCGTATCGACGATCGCGACGAACGAGCGCAGGAGATTGGTCGGCAGATTGACCGGCATGGCGGGGGGCCTTGGAATTCGAGGAGCGGGGATGGGGCCGCTGCGGTGGTCCGCCGGGCGGTCTCGATGCACCGCATTTAGGCGGCGTCACTTTATCAATCAAAATAGTAGAGGTTCTGATCGACAAAGCAAGGGTTGATTGCCGGCTTGCCGCGCCGCCCGCACGGCTCGTCGTCCTAACACGCTGAAATTTGGCTCACTATGAGGGATTCTGATAGCCGTGGCTTAAATCTCAATTGTCTTGGTAGAGTTTTGAGCGGAGTTTGTTGAAAGCCATCCCCTCGAGTGTTCCGTGCATGTCTTTCATCAACAAACTCGTTAACAGCCGCTGGTTCAGCCCGCTCGCCTTGCTGGCGGCATGGGAAGCCGGTTCGCGCCTCGGGCTCATTCCCGAACGCACGCTGGCTGCCCCCTCGGCTGTTGCGGGCACATTGTTCGGGATGCTGGTCTCAGGCGAATTGCCAAGCAACCTCGCGGTCTCCTTCGGTCGCGTGCTGACCGGCCTTGCCATCGGCGTGACCTTCGGCGTGGTCTTCGCGCTGATCGCAGGGCTCTCGCGCAAAGGCGAGGCGGCGGTCGATCCGCTGATGCAGATCAAGCGTACGATCCCGACACTCGCGCTGACGCCGCTGTTCATTGTCTGGTTCGGCATCGGCGAAACCCCCAAGATCGCGCTGATCGCCTTCGCCTCGATGTTCCCGGTCTACCTCAACCTCTACAGCGGCATTCGCGGCGTCGACCTGCGCCTGCTCGAAGGCGCGCGCAGTTTTGGCCTCAGCCGTGCCGAGCAGGTGTGGCACGTCATCCTGCCCGGCGCGCTGCCCTCACTGCTGGTCGGCCTGCGCTATTCGCTGTCGATCGCGATCCTGGTGCTGGTCGTGGCCGAACAGATCAACGCCTCGGCGGGTCTTGGCTACCTCATCAACAACGCCCGCGACTTCATGCGCACCGATGTCATCGTCGTCTGCCTGATCGTCTACGCCGTGCTGGGTCTTGCCGCCGACTGGCTGGTCCGCACGATCGAAAATCGCGCCCTCGTATGGCGCCCCAGCCTGGTGAAAGCCTGATCCCTCTCACGCGGAGAACCACGATGGACGCCCGCCTTAACCTCCTGAACAAACCGTCGGTGCCGGCTGCCGAGGCAGAGCCGCCGGTGGTGCGCCTGCGCCATTTCACGCGCCGCTTCGGTGACAACACCATCCTTGCCGATCTCAACCTCGACATCGCGCCGGGAGAATTCGTCGCGCTGCTGGGCCGTTCTGGCTCGGGCAAGACGACGCTGCTGCGCACACTGGCGGGTCTCGACAGCACCGAAGGGCAGGACGTGACTGTGCCCGCTTCGCGCGCGGTCGTGTTCCAGGATGCCCGCCTGCTACCGTGGAAGAAGGTCTGGCGGAACGTCGCGCTCGGCCTCAAAGGCAAGGACGTCAAGGCCCGCGCGGTCGCCGCGCTCGAGGAAGTCGGGCTCGACCATCGCATCGACGCCTGGCCGCTAACCCTCTCGGGCGGCGAGGCGCAGCGCGTTGCCTTGGCCCGCGCGCTGGTGCGCGAACCCAAGCTGCTGTTGCTCGATGAACCCTTCGCCGCGCTCGATGCGTTGACCCGGATCAGGATGCACCGCCTCGTGCTCGACCTGTGGCGCGCGCATAAGCCCGCGGTCCTGATGGTCACGCACGACGTGGACGAGGCCGTCGCGCTGGCCGATCGCATCCTTGTTCTCGACGAAGGGCGCATCTGCGCGCAGGATCGCATCGCCATCCCGCGCGGGGAACGCGGGGAGCTGGCGCGACCTTATCGGGAGAAGTTCCTCCAGATCCTTGAAGGCTCGGTCCGCAACGACGCGGTGATCCCGTTCCCCGCAGGAGGTGCCCAGTGAGCGCACTCGTTTCTCCATCGCCGGTCCTGCCGGGCGTGGGCCTTGCCCGCCTGCGCGGCTTCGTCACCAGCCTCGCCGAACTGATCGACGCCACGCGTGACGAGAAGGGCCTGCTTGAGACCGGCGCGAAGCTGCTGTCGCGCCTCGTCTCGCAGGACGACTGGCTGCCCGATGCCTACGCGCAGCCCGATCCCGATCGCTACCGCCAGTACCTGCTCCACTGCGACGCCCGCGAACGCTTCAGCGTGGTCTCGTTCGTCTGGGGGCCGGGGCAGGGCACGCCGATTCACGATCACCGCACCTGGGGCCTTGTCGGCGTGCTGCGCGGCAGCGAGCGGTCGGAACGCTTCGTGCGTAATCCCGACGGCACCCTGCGCCAGATCGCGACCGATGTCCTTCACGAAGGCGAAGTCGAGGCGGTGAGCCCGCGGATCGGCGACATCCATCGCGTTTCCAACGCTGAGGACCGGCACCCGTCGATCTCGATCCACGTCTATGGCGGCAACATCGGCGCCATCGAGCGCGCGACGTACGCGCTCGATGGCACCGCCAAGCGCTTCGTCTCGGGCTATGCCAACACCACCTTGCCCAACCTGTGGGACAGGTCAGTGCGGTCATGACGGTTCTGCCTGAAGACATCCGCAAGGCGCTGCTGGCGCGCGAGGAGATCGCGCTGATCGACTTGCGCGAGGAAGCGGATTTCGCGCTCGGCCATCCCTTGTTCGCCGCGCAGATCCCGCTGCGCCGGATCGAGGCCGAAGCGCGTTGGCGCATCCCGCGCCCCGATACCCGCGTGGTGGTCTACGACAACGGCGAAGGACTCGTGGCGCCTGCGCTGGACCAGTTGCGCGCGCTCGGCTTCACCGATGCCGATGCGCTCGAAGGCGGACTTTCGGGCTGGCGCGGAGCGGGCTATGAGCTGTTCGAGGACGTCAACAGCTACTCCAAGGCCTTCGGAGAACTGGTCGAACACCGCCGTCATACGCCCTCGCTGCCTGCCCACGACGTGCAGGCCCTGATCGACGAGAAGGCGGACATCGCGATCCTCGACGCGCGTCGTTTCGACGAATACGCGACCATGAGCATTCCCGGCGGGGTCAGCACGCCCGGCGCCGAACTGGTGCTGCGCGCCCGCGCCGTCGCGCCCGATCCCGACACCACGATCATCGTCAACTGCGCCGGGCGCACCCGCTCGATCATCGGCGCGCAGTCGCTGGTCAACGCAGGCCTTCCCAACCGCGTCTTCGCGTTGCGCAACGGCACCATCGGCTGGACGCTGGCCGGGCAGTCGCTCGAAACCGGCCAACAGCGCCGGGCTCCGTCGCCCGACGGCACGATCGCCGACGACGCGCGCGAGAAGGCGCGCGAGGTGGCCTATCGAGCGGGCGTGCGCCGCATCAACTGGGCGGAACTGGCCCATCTGCGGCAGGACAAGGCGCGCACGCTGTACCTCTACGATGTGCGCCTGCCCGAAGACTTCGCGGGCGGCCACTTGCCAGGTTTCCGCAACGCGCAGGGCGGCCAGCTGGTGCAGGAAACCGACCACTTCGCGCCCGTTCGCGGCGCTCGGATCGTACTGGCCGACGACCTCGGTCCGCGTGCCGACATGACCGCCTCGTGGCTCGCGCAATTGGGTTGGGAGGTCTTCGTCGTCGAATGGCAGCAAGGCGTCGCGCTCGAAGCCGGCGGCGATGGCGCTCCGAGCCCACGCGGACCGGAGGGCCGCTACAAGCGCCCCTACGAGGGTACCGACAATGCCGCCGCCGCGATGCAGGCCTATCTCGACTGGGAATTCGGCCTTGTCGAACAGCTCCGCCGCGATGGCACCCACGGCTTTTTCGTCATCTGATTTCAACGGCTTCAAGAAAGGGTTTCCCATGCCCGTCAAGTTCATCGGTTATATCGGCTTCAACAACACGTCCGAAATCCACGCCGGCCAGCGCAGCCGCATCCTCGATCGTGATTATGTCGATGCCGCCGCCCGCGCGCAGGAAAAGGGCGGGTTCGACCGCGTGCTGATCCCGTTCGGATCGAACACGCCCGAAAGCCAGATCGTCGCCGCGCACGCTGCCGCGATTACCGACACGCTCGGCTTCCTCGTCGCGCATCGTCCTGGCTTTACCCAGCCGACGCTGGCCGCGCGCCAGCTCGCCACGCTCGACCAGCTGTCGGGCGGGCGCGTGGCCGTGCATATCATCACCGGCGGCGCTGACGAGGAAATGGCGCGCGATGGCGATGTCGGCCCGGACAAGGCGCAGCGCTACGCCCGTACCAACGAATACCTCGACATCGTGAAGCAGGAATGGTCGGCGGCGCGCCCGTTCGACCACAAGGGCCGCTTCTACGAAGTGCGCCAGGGCTTCAGCGCGATCAAGCCGGACAATCTGCCGGTGTTCTTCGGCGGCTCCTCGCCCGAGGCGATCGACGTCGCCGGACGCCATGCCGACGTCTACGCGCTGTGGGGCGAAACGCTGGAGCAGGTGGGAGATTCGTTGCGGCAGGTCCGCCAGTCGGCGGCGCGCTATGGTCGCTCGCCCGGCTTTTCGCTGTCGCTGCGCCCGGTGATCGCCGATACCGAGGAAGCCGCGTGGAAGAAGGCGGCCGAGATCGAGGATCAGGTCCGCGCCGCGCGCGAGGCCGCCGGGCTTCCGGTCAGCGGCCACCGCCCCGCCAATGCCGGGTCGCTGCGCCTGCTCGAAACCGCCAGCACCAACCGCCGCGACGGTCGCCTGTGGACGGGCGTTGCCGCGCTGACCGGCGCGCAGGGCAACTCCACCGGGCTTGTCGGCACGCCCGAGCAGGTCGCGGAAGGGATGCTCGAATACTACGACATCGGCATCGACCACTTCCTAATCCGTGGCTTCGATCCGCTGGCCGATGCCATCGCCTATGGCGAGCACCTCCTGCCGCTGGTCAAGGCCAGGGTGGCAGAGCGCGATGCCCGCCCGGTCGCGCTGGCGAGCTGAGGGGAGCGCACGTCATGGCCACTGTCCTCGAACGTCCGCAGCCGTAGGACGAGCTGCGTAGCTGCGGTTTTGATCCCTGAACTTGGGCCGGTCGCCGCGCGGCGCCGGCCCCTTTTTCGTACGCCCGTACGGTGCGGCTTGAGGATTTCTCGAACTGCTATCAGCCTTCCGCGATGGCTGGGACGGCAGGCCGGGTGCACCTTTTCGGCATCGGAAATCAGGAGGTACCCATGACCAGCAAGCGCCAGCTGCGGCTCGGCTTCATTCTTCACGGCGTCGGCCCCGGCTGGGACGATTGGCGCCATCCCGATGCGCAAGTCGATGCCAGCACCAGCCTCGCGTTCTACAAGCGGCAGGCGCAGACCGCCGAGCGCGGCAAGTTCGACTACCTGTTCGTGGCTGACAGCGTTTCGATCAACGCGCGCTCCAGCCCGCACTACCTCAACCGCTTCGAACCGCTGACCATCCTGTCGGCACTGGCGGCGGTGACCGAGCGCATCGGCCTCGTCGGAACGGCGACGGTTTCGTACATCGAACCGTACAACCTTGCCCGCCAGTTCGCCTCGCTCGACCACATCAGCGGCGGGCGTGCGGGGTGGAACGTGGTGACGAGCTGGCTGGAAGGCAGCGCGGCCAACTATGGTAAGGACGAACACCTTGCCCATGACGTGCGCTACCGCTTGGCCGAGGAATACCTCGATGTGGTCAAGGGGCTATGGGACAGCTGGGAGGACGACGCGCTGGTCCGGAACAAGGAGACCGGACAATTCCTCGATGCCGACAAGCTGCACGAGCTGAACCACAAGGGCGAGTTCCTGAAGGTGAAGGGACCGCTGAACATCTCGCGCAGCGCGCAGGGCCAGCCGGTCATTTTCCAGGCTGGATCGTCTGAGGACGGGCGCAATTTCGCCGCAAAGCACGCCGAGGCGATTTTCACCCATTCCGACGATCTGGCTGAGGGCCAAGCGTTCTATGCCGACTTGAAGGCGCGAGCGAAGGGCTTCGGGCGCGATCCAGAGCAGCTGCTCATCGTGCCCGGCGCGCGGCCCGTGATCGGATCGACCGAGGAAGAAGCCGAGGCGAAGTACCGTGAATTGGCCGACCTCGGCAATCTGGAGAACGCGCTGCGTTCGCTGGGGCGCGGGTTCAACGATCACAACTTCAGCGTCTATGACCCCGATGGCTCGTTCCCGCGCGAAGTTGCCGCCGAAGGGTACAAGTCGAACCAGAGCCAGTCCAACCGCGTGCTGGCGCTGGCCGATCAGGGCCTGACCCTGCGCGAGATCGCGCTGCGCCATGCCACGCCGCGCGGAAACTTCGTCGGCACGCCCGAGCAGATCGCCGACCGCTTCGAGACCTGGCTGAACGAACGCGGGTCGGACGGCTTCAACCTGTTCGAGAGCCTGCCGGGCCAGCTCGACCTGTTCGTCGACCACGTCGTGCCGATCCTGCAGCAGCGCGGGATCTACAAGACCGACTACCCCGGCGGGACCTTCCGCGAGACGCTTGGCCTCGACGTTCCCGTGAACCGCAACACCGCCGCTCGCCTGCAACGCGACGCGGCCTGAGGAGAGGAGCTTACCCCCATGGCTACCACCGCAATCGACACCGCCATCACCGGCCTCGACATTCGCCCGCTCCAGCCGACCATTGGTGCTGAAGTCCATGGCATCGACATTTCGCAGCCGATCAACGACGCCCAGCGCGCCGCGATCCGCGCGGCGGTGCTGAAGTACAAGGTGATCTTCTTTCGCGACCAGCCGCTGACCAACGAGCAGCACGCGGCCTTCGCCGGGCAGTTCGGCCCGCTCTACACCCACCCGACCACCAAGCGGCAGGACAACCTGTCGCCGGTCCATTCGATCGCGGCCGCCGACGATCGCGAATATGGCGAGCGCTTCAAGGCGGTGCTGGATTCTGGCGATGCCTATCACACCGACACCAGCTGGCGCCTGGTGCCGACCTGGGGTGCGGTGCTGCGCGACATCACGCTGCCGGAGGTGGGTGGCGATACGATCTGGGTCGATGCCAACCTTGCCTATGAGGCGTTGTCGGATGACCTGAAGGCGCGGCTCGAAGGGCTGCACGTGACGCACAACTTCATCGGCGCGCTGAAGGCTGTGGGCCATGAATATCCGATCGTGGCGCACCCGATCGTGCGCACGCACCGCGAAACCGGGCAGAAGATCCTGTGGGTGAACTTCTCGCAGCAGCCGCAGATCCTGGGACTGGAGCTGGCGGAGAGCAAGGCGCTGCTCGACGAGATCCTGCGCCAGTACAAGCGGCCCGAATTGCAGGTGCGCTTCAGCTGGCGCAAGAACTCGGTGGCGTTCTGGGACAACCGCGCGGCGGTACACTACGCGGTGCGCAACTACGGCAATTTCCCGCGCGAGCTGCATCGCATCCTGATCGCGGACGAACCGCTGTGGGGCGATCTCTGACCATGCTGTCCCGACGTCAAGCCATCCTGACGTCCGGCGCCTTCTTCGCCCTGGCCGCGTGCGGCCGGGGCGGGGGAGGCGCCAAGACGTTGCGCGTAGGCAGCCAAAAGGGCGGCACCAAGGCGCTGATGCTGGCTTCGGGCGCGCTGGAAGGCGTGCCTTATGCCATCGAGTGGTCGGACTTTCCCGCCGCGCAGAACCTGCTGGAAGCGCTGGCCAGCGACGCGGTGGACGTGGGGCTGGTGGGCGATGCCCCATTCCAGTTCGCCTTCCAGAGCGGCAGCCCGGCGCGGGTGGTCGCGGCGATGAAGTCGGACAGCCGGGGTGCGGGCGCGCTGGCCGTGGTGGTCAATGGCCATTCGCGCGCGCATTCGATCCGCGATCTGGTGGGCAAGCGCGTGGCGACCACGCGCGGCAGCATCGGGCACTATCTGGTGCTGCGCGCGCTGGCGGCGGCGCGACTGCCAGCCGATGCGGTAAAGATCACCTGGCTCACCCCCAGCGATTCCAAGGCGGCGTTGCAGACGGGGGCGATCGACGCATGGTCGACCTGGGTGCCCTATACCGCCGCCGCGCTGGCCGAAGGCGCGCGCATCGCGGTGGATGGCCGCGACTTTTCGCAAGGGGTGGGCTTCGACGTGGCGAGCGCCGGGGCGATCCGCGACAAGCGGGCGATCCTTGCCGATTTCCTGGCACGCGAGGCGCGGGCGCTGGATTGGTCAAACGATCACGTTGACGATTATGCGCGCATCCTTGCGAGCGAAACCGGGCTGCCACTGCCGATTGCCGAGGCGACGGTGAAGCTCAACAGCAGGCGGCGTACGCCGATCGATGCCGGGCTGGTGGCGAGCCAGCAGGTCATTCTCGATACCTTCCGCGAGGCGGGCGAGTTCAAGGCCTCGCGCGCGCTGAAAGAGGCCTTCGTGCCGCTCGCTTGACTGGAAGCAATAACGACGTTTGATAAGTCAATTGGATTGGTAGAGATAATCGCGGCACGGTCTCCCCGAAACCAATGAGGGCTTTCGGGGAGTTCCAATGAAACTGCTTCTTTCGTCGAGTGTGCTGGCTTCGGGCTTGCTGCTTGCAACCCCTGCCAGCGCGGCAGACGCCGCGCCTGCCGCCGAAGCTGCTGCCGACGCGGCCAGCGACATCGGGGGCGATGCGATCATCGTGACCGGCGTGCGCGGGGCGACGCCGCGCACGGTCGCTGATAGTCCGGTGCCGATCGACGTGATCACGCCTGCGGAGCTGAAGGCCACGGGGCGAACCGGCCTGAAGGAAATTCTGGGTAACATCATCCCGTCGCTGACGATGCCCGCGCTGGGCGGCGGCGGCACGTCTGCCAGCGTGCGCCCGATCTCGATCCGCGGGCTGTCGGGCGATTACCTGCTGGTGCTGGTCAACGGCAAACGTCGACACACCACCTCGCTGATCAACAACCTGTCGCGCGTTTCGGGCGGCTCCACGCCGGTCGATATCGACCTGATCCCGACCAACGCGGTGGGCAGGATCGAAGTGCTGCGCGATGGCGCGGCGGCGCAATATGGGTCGGACGCGATTTCGGGGGTGATCAACCTGATCCTCGATTCCAGCCCCGAAGGCGGCGAGTTCAGCGCGACGGCGGGTCAGCTTTACGAAAAGGGCGGGGCGCTGCTCCAGCAATCGCTGGGCTATGGCACGCGGCTGGGCGATGGCGGGTTTGCAAGGGTTTCGGTGGAGGCCAAGTTCCACGACAGGGCCGACAGCTCGGCCGATCCGATTGCGCGCGTGTTCCCGCTGGTGAACGGCCAGCCTGACCCGCGCGAAGGCAGCGTCGATCACGTCATTGCCGGGGGCTATGGTCGGTCGAACCGCGACAAGATCATCAATTCGAGCTTCAACGCCGAATTGCCGCTGTCGGACACGCTGAAGGGCTACACTTTCTCGACGCTGAGCTATCGCGACATCAAGGACGCGCGCGGGGCTTATGCGCCCTCCACCTCGATCGGCGCCCTGCCGCAGATCTATCCTTCGGGCTTTCAGGCCTATCGCCGGATCTGGGAGTGGGACTACCAGACAACCTGGGGGCTCAAGGCGCAACTAGGCGGCTGGGATGCGGACGTTTCGACCAGTTTCGGGCGTGACCATGTAAGGCTTGGGGCGGAAAATACGCTCAATCCGTCGCTTGGGCCGACCAGCCCGACCAGCTTCTTCATGGGCAAGCAGGTGCAGACGCTGTGGGTCAACAACCTCGACCTGTCACGCGCGTTCGACGTGGGGCTGGCTGACAAGCTGGAGGTCGCGCTGGGCGTCGAGCAGCGCTGGGAGAAGTTCCAGAACATCGCGGGCGAGCCCGACAGCTATCGCGACGGCGGCTATGTTGTGCCAGTGGATGGCACTGGGTTCGGGCAGGCCTATGGCGGTAAGTCGCCTTCGCCGGGGCTGGTCTCGTTCACGGGCACGTCGCCCGCCGATGCCTCGTCGATCTCGCGCGGGAACGTGGCGGCATATCTCGACGTGTCGACCAAGCTGACGCCCGCCTGGTTCGTGGGCCTGGCTGGACGGTTCGAGCATTATACCGACAGCGCGGGCAACACGTTCAGCGGCAAGTTTTCGACGCGATACGAACTGGCGCGGGGGGTTGCGTTGCGCGGCGGCGTGAACACGGGCTTCCGCGCGCCGAGCCTTGCGCAGACGGCGTTTTCGACGACGCAGAACACGGTGACGGTGGTGGGCAACGAGCGCGTGACGACCACGTCGAAGTTCCTGCCAGTGAACAGCGCGGCGGCGCAGGCGCTGGGGGCGCAGTCGTTGAAGCCGGAAAAGTCGCTCAACTTCACGGCGGGGCTGACGTTCGAGCGCGGGCCGTTCCGGCTGACGGTGGACGGCTACCAGATCCGCATCGACGACCGCATCGTCAAGACCGACTTCCTCGGCACGGCGAGCAACGGCGGGGCGGCGATCAAGGCGATCCTGGTGGCGAACGGCGTGGCCAACGTCGACAGCGCGCAGTTCTTCACCAACGCCATCGACACGCGCACGCGCGGCGTGGACGTGGTGGGCGAATATACGTGGCGCACGGGTGGACTTGGTACGGTGCGACTGAATGCGGCGTGGAGCTATTTCGACACCAAGATCCTGCACGTGATCGACAATCCGGCGCAGCTTTCGGCGATCAATGTCGTGCTGTTCGGGCGGCAGGTGCAGCGCGACCTGCTGGTGGCGACGCCCAAGAGCAAGGTCGTCCTTTCGGCGAACTGGGATCTGGGCAAGGCGCGCATCCTCGCGCGGGCAACGCGCTATGGCCAGTATACGGAGTCGAGTTCGGTCGAGGCGAGCGACCGGACGTTCGGCGCGAAGTGGGTGGCGGATCTCGAACTGGGTTACGAACTGTCGGACCACGTCAACTTCTCGGTAGGTGCGAACAACCTGTTCGACAGCTACCCCGAACGCAACGGGCTGGTCGCACAGGACGGGTCGGGCGCTTACGGCAGCTTTGCGCCCTTTGGGCTGAGCGGCGGGTTCTACTACGCGCGTGTTGGCGTGACGTTCTGAGGCGGCGCGGGGCTGTGTCCCCGCCTGTCTGATGACTATCGGGAAGGGGCGTGCGCTGTTGCGCGTGCGCCCTTTTTCGCGTGCAGGCAGAACGTGCTTTTTCCCAAGTGCCGTGGCGAGCCCAAAGGCGTATGATTACGAATGCAGCAGGGCTGCGGCATCTGCGCGAACTTGCGTTTACGGCAAACGTGACGTAATCAGGCAAAGGTTTGCTGAATGGCGCGAAAGCGCGGCAGCAAGATGGGAACCGAAATCGGTTCCCCGTGCCAACAGGGGGAGGACAAGTCCATGAATGCACGCAAGAGTCTCGTCTGCTCGACCGCGATCGTCGCGTTGTTGAGCGGCAGCGCCGCGCTGGCCCAGACGGCCGGTGCGCCCAGCGACCCGAATGCAGCGCCGCCGCCCGCCGATGAAGGCATCGTTGTCACCGGCATCCGCGCCAGCCTCCAGCGTTCGCAGGCGGTCAAGCAGAACAGCACGACCGTGGTCGAAGTGCTGGCCGCCGAAGATATCGGCAAGTTGCCGCAGTCTTCGGTCGCCGATTCGCTCGGTCGCCTGGCCGGTCTTGCGGGCGAACGCCGCGCCGGGCGCGTCAGCGGCATCTCGGTGCGTGGCTTCCGCGAAGACTTCGTCGGCACCACCATGAACGGTCGCGAACTGATCGGCATCGGCGACAACCGCGGGGTCGAATACGATCTCTATCCGTCGGAAATCATCGACAGCGCCGTGGTCTACAAGACCCCCAGCGCCGACCTGAGCGCGATGGGCGTGGGCGGCACGGTCGACCTTCGCACGATCCGCCCGCTTGAGCACAAGCGGACGCTGGTGGTGAACGGCACGTTCGAGAAGAACGGCATGAAGTCGATGAACCCCGACTTCAAGGATACCGGCTATCGCGTCGCGCTGTCGTACAGCGACAAGTTCGCCGACGACACCATCGGCATTGCGCTGACCGCCGCCACCACCTCTTCGCCCACGCAGGACCGCTTCTTCAGCGTCTGGGGCTATGACAAGGGGGCGATCAGCTCTGGCCCGGATGCGGGCAAGTACGTTCCGGCCGGCATCGACATTTCGTCGCGCTCGCGCGTGCTCAAGCGCAAGACGCTGGCGGGCGTGCTGGAATTCAAGCCTTCGGACACCTTCTCGATCACGCTCGATGGCCTTTACATCGATTTCTCCGACCGCGGCATCTCGCGCGGGTTCATCGAGGCCCTGCCGGTGGCATCGGACGGCAGCACGGTGATCAGCTCGAACAGCACCGCCGTTACGTCGGCCACGACCACTGGCTTCAATTCGGTGCTGCGCACCGACCCGCTCGACAAGCGCGGCAAGCTCAAGACCTTCGGTGGCAACCTCAAGTGGGAACCGGCGCACGACCTCCACGTGGTGCTCGATGTTTCGCACGCCGAGAGCGACAAGCGCGATACGCGTGGCGAGAGCTATTCGGGTCTTGGCCGTGCGGGCCTGACCACCCAGGGTCCGAACAACATCCGCACCTACAACTACACGCCCGATGGCCTGCGCTTCTCGAACAGCACGCAGTCCTATGACGACTTCAACGTGGTACGTCTGGCCGGGCCGCAGTCGTGGGGTGGCAGCCTCGCCCCGATCGGGGAACTGAGCCAGTCGGAAGTGCTGGGCCGCAACGGCGAGCCGATCGGCTTTGCGCAGGCGCAGGACGGCTTCGTCAACACCGGCATCTTCGACGAGCGGCTCAACTCGCTGCGCTTCGAAGTGGTCAAGGACTTCGATGAAGGCTTCATCCGCCACGTCAACGTCGGTGTGCGCTATTCCGATCACAAGAAGGCCAAGACCAACCAGGGCTACTTCCTGACAGCCGAGACTTATCCGCTCGACGGTGCGATCCCCGAAAGCGCGCGTCGCGGCACGGCGGACCTGGGCTGGGTCGGCATGGGCAACGTCGTCGCCTATGATGCGCTGAGCCTGATCAACAGCAACTTCTACACGAAGTATGACGCAGGCAGCCTCGAACCCGATCGTCTGGGCGACACCTACACCATCCGCGAGAAGGTGTGGCAGCCGTTCATCAAGGCCGATTTCGAGCACGAGTTCGGCGGCGTCCGTATGTTCGGCAACGTGGGCGTGCAGGGCGTGATCACGCGCCAGCGCGGCTCGGGCTTCAACTCACAGATCGGCGCGGACTTCTTCGACATCGCGACGCCGATCAACGACGGCGCCAATTACAGCCGCGCGCTGCCTAGCCTGAACGTGAACTTCGACCTCGGCGGTGGGCACACGCTGCGCTTCGCGGCATCGAAGGTGATCAGCCGCCCGCGCATCGATTACCTGAACCCCGGCTCATCGGTGAAGTTCCGCAACAACATTGCGAACGTCCTCAACACCGATCCCAGCCTTGGGCCATGGGTTTCGACGTCGGGCAACGCGCGCCTTCGTCCTTATGAAGCCAACCAGTTCGACGCGAGCTACGAATACTACTTCGCACCGGATGGCTTCATCTCGGTCGCTGGCTTCTACAAGAAGCTGGTGAACTGGAACGTCGCTACGACCACTCTGCGTGATTTCACCCAGTTCTACATTCCCAGCTACCACTACGGCACCGATGATGAGGGCGTGAAGCACGCGCCGGCCACCTTCACCGGCCTCAACACCACCTACACCGGCGGTCTGAAGGGCTCGGTCAAGGGCGTGGAACTGCAGCTGAGCGTGCCGTTCGGTCGCCTCGTTCCGGCGCTGACGGGCTTCGGCGTGGTCGGCGGCGCGGCCTTCACCGATGGCAAGCTCGACAACGGCACGGCCGTGCCGGGCCTGTCGAAGCGGGTCTATCAGCTGACCGGCTACTTCGAAAAGGCGGGCTTTTCGCTGCGCGGCTCGCTCAACAAGCGGTCTTCGTGGCTGTCGGAAGACCGAGGCGGTTCGAACACGATCTCGCCGGTCAACCGAGCCGGGCAGACGCTGGTCGATGCCCAGATCGGGTATGACTTCAAGGATAGCGGTATCAAGTACCTCGAAGGCCTGCGCATCTCGGTGCAGGGCCAGAACCTGACCAACCAGAAGGACGTCTACACCGACTCCGCCAGCGGCCTCGTGACGCGTGTGGAAACCTTCGGTCGCAACGTGCTGCTGAACATGACCTACTCGTTCTTCTGATCGAACGGGCGTGATACGTCTCCCCGTCGGCGACGACCGACGGGGAGACTCATGGTGTCGCATTCGGGGTTGCATTCGGGAGAGGAAGGCGACGTGACCAGACCGATCCGCAAGGTCGTGATCCTGGGCGGGGGCACCGCCGGGTGGATGACCGCCGCGCTCATGGCCAAGGTGCTGGGGCGGCAGGTCGCGATCGAACTCGTCGAATCCGACGATATCGGCATCATCGGCGTGGGCGAGGCGACGATCCCGCCGATCCAGCAGGTCAATGCCGTGCTGGGTATCGACGAAGCCGATTTCCTGCGCGAGACCAAGGCGACGATCAAGCTCGCCATCCGGTTCGAGAACTGGGGGGCGCAGGGTGATTCCTACTACCACACCTTCGGCACGGCGGGGCGCAACCTGGCGTTCTGTTCGTTCCACCACTTCTGGACGCGCGCGCGCAAGCTCGGCATCGAGGGTAGTTACTGGGACCACGATCTCAACTACCTCTGCGCCGAGGCAGGCAAGTTCGCGCCGACGCAGGGCAACGATCCCATCTGGGATATGCCCTATGCCTACCATTTCGATTCCGGCCTCTATGGCCAGTTCCTGCGCCGCTATTCGGAACGGTTGGGCGTAACGCGCACCGAAGGCATGGTCGCCGACGTGCAGCGCGCGGCGGGGATCGGCGATATCATGGCGCTGGTGCTGCGCGATGGGCGCGTGATCGAAGGCGACCTGTTCGTCGATTGCTCGGGCAGCCGGGGCGTGCTGATCCAGCAGCATCTGGGCACCGGCTACGAGGACTGGGGGCACTGGCTGCCCTGCGACCGCGCGATGGCGGTTCCCTCCGAACGCTTTGCGACGACGCTGCCGTTTACGCGGGCCATTGCACACGGCACCGGCTGGCAGTGGCGCATTCCCTTGCAGCATCGCAACGGTAATGGCCTCGTCTACTCAAGCCGCCATACCAGCGATGACGAGGCGGCGCGTATCCTGCTGGGCAACCTCGATTCTCCGGCGCTTGCTGATCCCAAGATCATCCATTTCCGCACTGGCCGGGCGCGCAGGCAATGGAACCGGAACGTGGTGGCGGTCGGGCTCTCAAGCGGGTTCCTCGAACCGCTGGAGTCCACCAGCATCTACCTGATCCAGTCGGCGATCGTGCGGCTGATCCACCTGTTCCCGCACGAAGGCATCACGCCCGAACTGATTGGCGAGTACAACCGCCAGTCGCAGATCGAGATGGAGCTGATCCGCGACTTCATCATCCTGCACTATCACGCCAACAATCGGCGCGATTCCGCCTTCTGGCGCGACTTGCGGCTGATGGACGTGCCCGAGCGGCTGGCGCGCAAGATCGCGCTGTTCCAGGCCAACGGTACGCTGGTGCAGGACCAGTACGACATCTTCATGGAGCCTTCGTGGGTGCAGGTGCTGATGGGGCAGGGTGTGCTGCCGCAAGACCATCACCCGCTGGCCGATGGCCCGAGCGACGACGAACTACGCGCGCAACTGGCGCAACTGGCGGAACTCAAGCGCCGCCCGCTGGCACAATTGTCGAGCCATGACGAATACCTTCTGCGCAAAGTTGGCGGGGATCGGGTCGGCGTTGCGGCATGAGTGCGCCCGCGCCCTTGCGTATCGTCATCGTCGGCGGGGGAACGGCGGGGTGGATGACGGCCAATCTGCTGGCCGAGCGATGGGCGGATCGCGGGGTAAGGATCACGCTGATCGAAGCGCCCGACATCGCCACGATCGGCGTGGGTGAGGGCTCCACGCCGTCGCTTAAGCGCTTCTTCGAGGTGCTGGGCATCGCGGAGGCCGAGTGGATGCCCGCCGCGCACGCCACCTACAAGGCGAGCATCCGTTTCTGCGGCTGGAGCCCGGCTTCGGGGATGGCGGACTATGCGCATCCCTTCCTCAGCCAGGTTGACGTGCACACCGAGGACGCCTTCGTGCTCAACTGCCGCAACCGGCGGCTGGGTTATGACGTGCCGACCGCGCCCGAGCGCTTCCTGCTGAACGGGGAACTGGCGCGGCAGGGCAAGGCCCCGGTCGCGCCCGCCAACTTCCCGTTCCGCATCGAATACGGCTACCATTTCGACGCCGGCCTGCTCGGCGCGTTCCTGCGCGATCATGCGGTGGACCGGGGCGTCACGCACCTGCCGCGCAAGGTGACCGGCTGCCTGCGCCATGATGGTGGCGACATTGCCGCGGTCATGACCGACCGCGACGAGCGGATCGAGGCCGACCTGTTCGTCGATTGCAGCGGCTTTGCCCGGCTGTTGATGGACAAGTCGCTGGCCGTTCCGTTCCGCAGCTTTGCCGACAACCTGTTCAACGATGCCGCCGTGGTCATGCCGACGCCTACCGAAGCAGACATCCCGGTCGAGACGCGCTCCACCGCGCTGTCGAACGGGTGGCTGTGGTCGATCCCACTGACGCACCGCACCGGCAACGGCTATGTCCATTCTTCCGCCTTCATCAGCGCCGATGCCGCCGAGCGCGAGTTGCGCGCCGCGCTGGGCATGACCGACAGCCCGGTCGAGGCGCGCCACCTGCGCTTCGAGGTTGGCCAGCTCGAACGCCACTGGGAGCGCAACTGCCTTGCCGTGGGGCTGGCGCAGGGCTTCATCGAACCGCTTGAAGCGACCGCGCTGCATCTGGTGCTCAACACGGTCGAGCTGTTCATGGGCCATTTCGAGCAGGGTGACTTCACGCCCCGCCATCGCGATGCCTTCAATGCGCAGATCACCGCGCGGGTCGAGCGGGTGCGCGATTACATCGTCGCGCATTACAAGCTGAACACCCGCGATGACAGCGACTACTGGCGTGCCAACCGCGCCAACGAGGCGCTGTCCGATCCGCTGCTGCACATCCTTGATACATGGTTCCGTCGCGGCGATCTTGCCGCCGAGCTGGCGCAGGCGGGCGATCTCAGCCACTTCACCAGCGCTTCGTGGCACTGCTTGCTAGCAGGGTACGGGGCCTTCCCGCCGCTCGCGGCGCAGCAGCGCGATGACGTCGATTTCCACCGCGACCGTGACATCGCCCGCCTGCTCGAAGGGTCGGCGCTCAATTTCGCTCCCCACGCCGAGGTGCTACGCGCCATGGCCCCATCGGAGATTCCCGCATGAAGACATCCCGCATCGCCCGGCTGGCGCTGGCTGCCGCGCTGGCCCTTGGCGCGCTCCCCGCCGCCGCCAAGCCTGCCGCCAAGGCCGACGCATGGTGGAAGAACGCGGTGATCTACGAGATCTATCCGCGCAGCTTTCAGGACACCAACGGCGACGGTATCGGCGACCTCAAGGGCGTGACGCAGCGGCTCGACTACCTCAAGAAGCTGGGCGTCGATGCGATCTGGCTGACCCCGTTCTTCCCGTCGCCCAATGCCGATTTCGGCTATGACGTGGCCGATTATACTGGCGTTGCGCCCGAATACGGCACGATGGCGGACTGGGACGAACTGGCGCGCGAGGCCCGCAAGCGCGGCATCCGCGTGCTGGTCGATCTGGTGCTGAACCACTCCTCGGATGAGCACCCGTGGTTCAAGGAATCCCGCTCGTCGCGCAACAATCCCAAGCGTGATTGGTACGTCTGGCACGATGCTGCGCCCGATGGTGGCCCGCCCACCAACTGGCAGTCGATCTTCGGCGGCTCCACCTGGGCGTGGGACGAGAAGACGAAGCAGTACTACTACCACATCTTCCTGCCCCAGCAGCCCGATCTCAACTGGAACAGCCCCGGCCTGAAGCGCGCGATGTACGATGTCATGCGCTTCTGGCTGAAGCACGGGGCGAGTGGGTTCCGGCTGGATGCCACGCCCTATCTGTTCGAGGATCCGAACTGGCCCAACGATCCCGACGTGAAGGGGGGGCGGCCGGTGTGGCTCAAGCCCTACAATTCGGGCTTGCCCAAGGGCAACGCGATCCTGCGCGACATGCGCGCGATCGTGAACAAGGCGCCGGGCGGGGCGATCCTGCTCGGGGAATCCTCGACCGCGACGATCGAGGATCTGCGCAAGGTCTATGGAAAGAACGCCGACGAGATCAACCTGCCGATGGACTTCCTCTATGGCAACCTGACCAAGCTCGACGCCAGGGTGTTCAAGCAGCAGATCGACGATGCCCATGGCAAGCTCGACGGGTTGCCGCCGGTGTTCTTCTTTTCAAGCCACGACCACTCGCGCCAGTGGACCAGCTTTGGCGATGGCGTGAACAATGACCGCATCGCGCGCATCACTTCTGCCATGACGCTGACCCTGCGCGGCACCGCGCTGATGTACTATGGCGAGGAGATCGGTGTGGCCGATCTTCCGGCGCAGGAACTGAAGGACTTCCCGCTCGGGCCGAAGCGCAGGGTGGCGGACAACCGCGATCCTGAACGCTCGCCGATGCAGTGGACAGGCGAAACGGGCGCAGGCTTTTCGAGCGGCGCTTCGTGGTTGCCGGTGGCCAAGGCGGCCAGCACGGTGAACGTCGCGGCGCAGCTGGCCGATCCGGGGTCGATGTACCATTGGTATGCGCGGCTGCTGGAACTGCGCAAGACCGTGCCCGCCCTGCGGGACGGGGCTTATTGGCCGCTCGAATCCGGCAATCCGGCGGTGCTGGCCTATGCGCGCGTGGATGCGCAGGGCGATGGCGTGATGGTGCTGCTCAACATGAGCGATGTGGCGCAGACGGCGACGATTTCCGGCTGGCCCACGGGGCCGCGCACGGCGGCTGCGGTGTTCATGGCCAGCCCGGCAGCTAGCCCGGCGGCAGGCGCCAGCCTGTCGGCCGCAAGCCTTGAGCCTTACGCGGCGCGGCTGGTGTCGTTCAGGGGGCGGTGATGGCACTGGCCGCAATCCGGCGTGGCCATCGTCGCCCCGCATAGCGGGCAGGTGGCGGCCTGCGCCCAGCGGGCGAGCAGGCGGAGCAGCTTCAGCATGGGCAGGTCTCCATGGCAGCGGTTGCGGTGATGACGGTACGCTCGGCCAGCGCCTGCCCGATCAGCAGCAGCGCCGGGCCATCGCCCAGCGCGCTGCGCGCGGCGATGGGCAGCAGGTCGAGCCGGGTGCGGAAGTGGCGCTCGGTTGGCAGGCTGGCGCTTTCGACCAGCGCGACGGGCGTGTCGGCGGGAAGCCCTGCGGCGATGAGCTGGCGCGAGACCTCGGTCGCCGCGGCCTTGCCCATGTAGATCGCCAGCGTCGCGTCGCGGTCGGCAAGGCTCGCCCAGTCGAGATCGAGCGTTTCCCCGGCGCGGGCGTGGGCGGTGACGAAGGTAAGCTTGCGGGCAAGGCCGCGCAGCGTCAGCGATGCGCCGAGCGAGGCGGCGGCGGCGCTGGCGGCGGTGACACCGGGGCAGATCGACACGGACACGCCCGCAGCGCGGCAGGCGTCGAGCTCCTCGGTCGCGCGGCCGAAGATCGCGGGATCACCGCCCTTGAGGCGCACCACGCGTTCCCCCTTCAGCGCGGCGTCGACGATCAGGCGGTCGATCGTGCCCTGATCCTTCGAGTGACGCCCCGACCGCTTGCCGACATGGACGAGGCGCACGTTCGGCCCGGCGAGGGCCAGCACGCCTTCGCCCACCAGTGCATCGTAGAAGATGGTCTCGGCGCTGGCGATCAGGCGCTCGGCCTTGCGGGTGAGAAGTTCGGGATCGCCGGGGCCTGCGCCCACGAGCCATACGCTGCCTTGGGGGAAGTCGTTCATGCCGCTTTCTCCTCGATGGGTTTCACAAGCGCTTCGAGCAATTTGGCGATGGCCGGGCGGCACGAGCCGCAGTTCGTGCCAGCTGCCGTGGCCGCGCCGACGGCAGCGACGGTGCAAGCCCCGCCGCGCGCCGCCGCTTCGATCGTGCGCGCGCCGATGCCGTGGCACACGCAGACGATCGGGCCGAGATCGGGCGCCGGGCTGGCGGGACGGGCGGCGAGCAATTCGGCGGGCGCCGCTTCGCCGAGGCCGACCTGCGCCGCGATCCAGTCGCGCGCCGGAAGCGTGCCGCTGCGGGTGACGTAGAGCGCGGCGGCGACCGTGCCGTCCTCGGCCAGGACGATGATGCGTCGCATCCCGCGTGACGCATCGGCCACTTCCAGCCGCTGGCCTTGCGGAAGCAGCGCGTCGATGTCGATCATGCCCATCCCGGCGAGTTCGGTCAGCCAGCCTTGTAGCAGGCGTGCGGTCGTCCAGTACAACAGGCCCTCGGGCCGCACCGCGTCGGCGCGGACGAGGAAGGCGCGCCAGTCCGACGGCACCGGCTCGATCCGCGCAGCGCCGTTCTTGAAGCCGGGCTGGCCCGAGACCGGATCGACGTTCGGCGCGACCAGTCGGTTGGCGCGGCCTTCGCCTGCCATCGCGTCGGTCCAGTGCATCGGCACAAATACTTCGCCGGGGCGCTGGCCACTGTGGACCGAGACGCGGAACACTGCGCTGCCCTGCGGCGTGACCACGCGGGCGAGCGCGCCATCTTCGATCGCTGCCGCCGCCGCGTCGTCCGGGTGGACTTCAAGCAGCGGCTCGCGACGGTGCTGCGACAGCTTGGGGCTGAGGCCGGTGCGCGTCATGGTGTGCCACTGGTCGCGATAGCGCCCGGTGTTTAGCCGCAGCGGGAAATCGGGATCGACCTGGATCGAGGCGGCGCGGACCGGAACCAGCTGCATCGCGGAGGGGAGGGCGTGGCGTCCGCCCCACTGGAAGGGGTTGAGCGTTTCGTAGTCCTCGTCTGACAGCGCAGCGAGGGCCGACAGGTCCAGCACCTTGCCGTGGCGCGGGGCGAGCGCGGTCATCGCGGCATATTCGCGGAACACGTCGGCGGGCTTTTCCCAGCTGAAGGCGTCGGCGTGGCCAAGGCGGCGGCCAACTTCGGCGACGATCCGCCAGTCGGCGCGCGCTTCACCCGGCGCGTCGAACAGCGCGCGCTGGCGGCTGATGCGGCGTTCGGAATTGGTGACGGTGCCGTCCTTTTCCCCCCAACCCAGCGCGGGCAGGCGGATATGGGCAAGGCGCGCGGTGTCGGTCTCGGCAATGACGTCGGAGACGACCAGCGTTTCGCACTTGGCCAGTGCCTCACGCACGAATCCCGCATCGGGCATCGATACGGCGGGGTTGGTGGCCATGACCCACAGGAACTTGATCCGCCCTTCGTCCACCGCACGGAACAGGTCCACGGCCTTGAGGCCGGGACCAGCGCAGAGGAGGTCGGTGTCCCAGAAGGTAGCGACATCCGCGCGCTCGGCATCGGAAAAGCCCAGGTGGCAGGCGAGCGTGTTGGAAAGGCCGCCCACTTCGCGCCCGCCCATGGCGTTGGGCTGGCCGGTCATGCTGAACGGTCCCGCGCCGGGCTTGCCAATCCGGCCTGTCGCGAGGTGCAGGTTGAGGATCGCGTTGCCCTTGTCGGTGCCGCCGACCGACTGGTTCGCGCCCATGCTGAACAGCGTGACCATGCGCGGGTTGGCGGCGACGAGATCGACCAGCTGGGCAAAGACGTCGGCGGGCACACCGGGGTCGCAGGCCAGCCCCTCCCAAGGAACGAGGTCGGCAAGGCCCATCCCGTGCAGGGCGTGGAGCAGCGCGTTGAACAGCGCAGTGTCGCCATCGGGGGCGAGCGCGACGTGCAGGTCGGCCTGTTCGGCGGTTTCGGTGCGGCGCGGGTCGATCACCACGATCTTGGTGCCGCGCGCTTCGCGCGCCGCTTCGATGCGCTGCCAGATCACCGGGTGGCACCAGGCGGTGTTCGAGCCGACCAGCAGGATCAGGTCGGCCTCTTCCAGATCGGTGTAGGAGCAGGGCACGAGGTCTTCGCCGAAGGCCCGGTTGTGCGCGGCGACCGCGCTTGCCATGCACAGGCGGCTGTTGGTGTCGATGTTGGCGGTGCCGACGAAACCCTTGAGCAGCTTGTTGGCGGCGTAATAGTCCTCGGTCAGCAACTGGCCCGAGACGTAGAAGGCGACGCTGTCCGGCCCATGTTCGGTGATGCAGGCGCGCATCCGGTCGGCCACGAGATCGAGCGCTTCGTCCCATCCGGCGCGTTCGTTGCCGATCATCGGGTGGAGCAGGCGGCCTTCGAGACCGACGGTTTCGCCAAGGTGCGTGCCCTTGGAGCAGAGGCGGCCGAAGTTGGCGGGGTGTTCGGCATCGCCCTTGATGGTGACGGCGCGCGGGCCGGTCACCGTGGCGCGGATGCCGCAGCCGACACCGCAATAGGCGCAAGTGGTGCGAACGTCGGTCATGCGAGGCTTCTCCGGCTGGACAGGGAGGGGCGGGCGCACCGATTTGGGCCCGCCCCCGATCATCACGCGGCCTTCCGTCCGACCACTGCTTCGCGCAGCAGGTAGATGCGCCCGGCGTCCACCTTCAGCGGGATCACCGGCACGCAGCCCTTGTCATCCCCCTGCGCCTCGCCGGTCTTGAGCGAGATGTTCCAGCTGTGCAGCGGGCAGGTGACCACGCCGCCGTGGACGATGCCTTGCGACAAAGGCCCATGCTTGTGCGGGCACTTGTTGACGAGCGCGTGGAACTCGCCGTTCTGGGTGCGGAACACCGCGATTTCCTCACCGCCGCGCACCGGCAGGGTGCGCGCGGTGCCGGGGGCGATCTGGTCCACGGGACCGATGTCGAGCCAATCACCGATCATGTCAGGCAAACTCCATGGGGCGCACTTCGGCGAGGTGCTGGTGCAGGTCGGCGTGCGCG
Source organism: Novosphingobium percolationis (assembly GCF_020179425.1). Taxonomy (GTDB): domain Bacteria; phylum Pseudomonadota; class Alphaproteobacteria; order Sphingomonadales; family Sphingomonadaceae; genus Novosphingobium; species Novosphingobium percolationis. The sequence continues at coordinate 158,827 of NZ_JAILYM010000001.1, forward strand.
CCGGCGGCGCGTTCGGCCCAGGGATCGTCCTGGCAGAACTGTTGCGAGTGACGGAACCGCGCGGCGAGGCGGGTCACGCTGTCGGGATCATCGAACAGCCCGGCCTTGACGTGATCGAGGCCGACGCGCTCGATCCACGGCGCGGTCCGTTCGAGGTAGTGCGCCTGTTCGCGGTAGAGCTGGATGAAGGCCGCACAGACCTCCATCGCTTCCGCTTCGGTCGAAACCTTGGTCAGAAGGTCGGTGGCGCGGACCTTGATCCCGCCGTTGCCGCCCACGTGCAGCTCGTAGCCGCTGTCGACGCAGACCACGCCGAAGTCCTTGATCGTCGCTTCGGCGCAGTTGCGGGGGCAGCCCGAAACCGCGATCTTGAACTTGTGGGGCATCCACGAACCCCAGGTCATGCGCTCCAGCTTGACGCCGAGGCCGGTGGAATCCTGCGTGCCGAAGCGGCACCATTCGGATCCCACGCAGGTCTTCACCGTGCGCAAGCTCTTGCCATAGGCATGGCCCGAGACCATCCCGGCGGCGTTGAGATCGGCCCAGACCGCGGGCAGGTCTTCCTTCTTGATGCCGAAGATGTCGAGCCGCTGGCCGCCGGTCACCTTGACCATCGGGGCGTTGTACTTTTCGACCACGTCGGCGATGGCGCGCAGCTCCTTGGGGTTGGTGAGGCCGCCCCACATGCGCGGGACCACCGAATACGTGCCGTCCTTCTGGATGTTGGCGTGCATGCGTTCGTTGACGAAGCGGCTCTTCTGGTCGTCCTCGACCTCGCCTGGCCAGGCGCAGAGCAGGTAGTAGTTGAGCGCCGGACGGCACGAGGCGCAGCCATCGGGCGTCTTCCAGTGCAGCTCCTGCATCACCTGCGGGATCGCCTTGAGGTTCTTTTCAAGGATCAGGCGGCGCACGTCGTCGTGGCCGAAGCTGGTGCACTTGCACAGCGTCTTGGGGCCCGACTGGACTTCGCCGCCAAGGGTGAGGGCGAGCAGGCTTTCAACCAGCCCGGTGCAGCTGCCGCAGCTGGCCGAAGCCTTGCACGCCCCGCGCACCGCGTCGAGGCTGCACGCCCCGGCCTCGATGGTGGCCACGACCTTGCCCTTGGAAACGCCGTTGCAACCGCAGATCTCGGCATCGTCCGAGAGGGCGGCAACGGCTGCGTTAGGGTCCAGCGAGGGCCCTCCATTGGCGAAGGCCTGCCCGAAGATCAGCGCTTCGCGGATGGGTGAGATGTCCTCGCCCTTCTTCAGCAGGTCGAAGTACCACGATCCATCGGCGGTTTCGCCATAGAGCACCGCGCCGACCAGCTTGTTGTCCTTGACGACGACGCGCTTGTAGATCCCGCGCGAGGCGTCGCGCATGACGATGTCCTCGGCCCCGTCACCGCCCGAGAAGTCGCCCGCGCTGAACAGGTCGATGCCGGAGACCTTGAGCTTGGTCGAGGTGACCGAGCCGGTGTAACCGGTCGGTTCCGCGCAGGCTGCATCGGCAAGCGCGCGGCACATATCCCACAGCGGCGCGACGAGGCCGTAGCAGGCCCCCCGGTGCTGGACGCATTCGCCCACGGCCATGATCGCCGGGTCGCTCGTTACCATGTGATCATCGACGACGATGCCGCGTTCGACCACGACGCCCGCCGCCTTGGCGAGCCCGGTGGCAGGGCGGATACCGACCGCCATGACCACGATGTCGGCGGCGAATTCGCGCCCGTCCTTCAGCTTGACGCCGGCGACCTTGCCGTCGCGGCCGGTGATCTCGGCGGTGTCGCCGCCGGTGACGATGGTCTGGCCGCGACGTTCCAGCTCGCTCTTGAGCAGGAAGCCTGCTGCTTCGTCGAGCTGGCGCTCCATCAGCGTGGGCATCAGGTGGACGACGGTGACCTTCATGCCGCGCAGGGTCAGGCCGTGCGCCGCTTCAAGGCCGAGCAGACCGCCGCCGATAACCACCGCCGAGCCGCCGTTTTCGGCCGCCGCGAGCATCTTGTCGACATCGTCGAGATCGCGGAAGGTGACGACGCCGTCGAGGTTGTGGCCGGGGACGGGGATGATGAACGGGTCGGACCCCGTGGCGATCAGCAGGCGGTCGTAGGCCTCGACATGGCCTGACCGCGTGGTGACGGTGCGGGTATCGCGATCGATGGCGGCGACCGGATCGCCCGAGATCAGCGCGATTTCGTTGTCCGCGTACCATTCGGGACCGTTGATCACGATGTCCTCGAACGCCTTTTCGCCTGCCAGCACGGGCGAGAGCATGATGCGGTTGTAGTTCACGCGCGGCTCGGCGCCGAAGATCGTCACGTCGAAGCGGGCGGGATCGCGGGCGAGGATTTCCTCTACCGCGCGGCACCCGGCCATGCCGTTGCCGATCACCACCAGGCGCTCACGGACCTGCGCGGATTCCGCTCGGTCCTGTTCGGTCACTGTCGTCGGGGCGTTCACTTCAAGGTTTCCCTTTGCGAAACGCGCGGAACACGAAAAAGCCGCCCGAACGCATCCCTGTTGGGAAGGTCTGGGCGGCGACGTTGCCACGCGATGTTGAAACTGGATGAGGCGGCGCTGGATTGCCCATCGTTGGGCGGCGCTTGTGCCTTCGAGAGAAAGGCTAACCGATTCGGGGCGGTAAGCGCAAGCCGTTTTTGCACTGCAGCAAAATGGGCGACGAATTTTGTGGGGACGGCGCCAGCGTTGGCGTTGTTTGACTCACGGACCGCCCACCCGGACGCGCCGTCCCCCGTACTGGCTCAGAAGGCGTAATCGGCCTCCAGCCAGAACTTCTTGGTATCGACGCCAAAGCCCTTGGCCTTGTAATCGGCATACTTGGCCAGGATCGCCACCTTGCGCACCTTGAAGCCAAGGCTGGCGTCCCATTCCTCGCCGTACTTCACGTGGCCGACGTCCGAGTGGAAATCGTGCCAGACCACGTTGGCGGTCAGGCCCTTGGCCTTGGGGAAGGCTTTGGCGAGGCCAACGTAAACATCTTCCAGCCCCGCTGCCGGGGTGGTCAGGAACAGGTCCGCCCAGCCGTTGAACTTGTGCAGCGTCGCCATCGGGGTCTGGAGCGCGATGCCCTTGTCCGATCCCAGCTTTTCGTATCCGCCGGTCGCGGTGAAGCCGTATCCGGCCAGGCCCGCCTCGGCATTGACGTAGTCGACGCCGTATTTCGCCGGGTTGTTCTTCCACCCCTGCTGGTGCGCGTAGCTGCCGACAAGGTTCAGCTTGACCTTCTTGCCCAGCGGCAGCGCGGCCGTCGCGCGCACGCCATAGGTCTGCGTATCGGCCAGCGTTACCGCCAGCGGCCCGATCTGTTCCTTGGTGTCGTAGTCGAGCAGGTAGGAGAAGCCCTTGACCGTCACCGGGCCCTGCTTGACGCCTGCCTGAAGGAACCAGAAGTGCCCGTCGTAGGAGGTGCGCGGTCCGGCATCGTGGCCGAAGATCGTGCGCTGGCTGTCGGCATAGGTGACGTCGGCCATGACCGGGCCGATGCTGGCCTCTCCGCGAACGGCATCGAAGGTCTGCTCGTTCTGGCGCCAGGCGACCCCGCCGACCCAGCGCTGGTCATCGAGGTTGATACGCTGCCGCCCGACGGTCAGGCCCAACTGCTTGGTGCGATACTGGAGCTGGAGGCGGTTCAGTTCGACGTTGGCGGGATCGGCAACCCCAGCAAAGGCCGGGCGGGCCTTGGTGGGCACGAACGACAGGCCGTTGTAGTTCTCGTCGATCGCCAGCGTCGCTTCCGCTTCGGCCAGCACGGAGAGGTGCGAGGGCGCGTGCTTCAGCTCGAAGCCGCTGCGCAGGCGCAGGGTGACGGCGTCGGCGTCCTTGGTAGGGGTATCGACGTTCTCCCAGCGGAGGCGAGCGTCGAGCATCGGGTCGATGGTCAGCGTGTCCGAGATCTTGACCGGATCGCCGAAGGTCTTGGGTGCGGCGAGCGCGGGCTGAGCGAGGGCGAGCGGCGCCGCCAGCGCGGCCGCGCCGAGAAGCATGGTCTTCATGGTTGGATTTTCCCTCATGATTGGGGCCGGGGCGGTATCGTGCCGCCCCGGTCACCCGGCAGGACAAATCAGATGCGGGCGCCCGAAAGGGCGGCGCCCCAGGTGGTCCGCCAGCGGCTCTTGACCGCGGTCAGCCCGGCGAGGGCGACGATGGCCAGTGCGGCGAAGATCATGAAGCCCAGCGAGGCGCTGCCTGTGGCCTTCTTGATCGCGCCGAGCGAGCTGGCGAGGTAGAACCCGCCTACGCCGCCGCCGAAGCCGACGAGCCCGGTCATCACGCCGATCTCCTTGCGGAAGCGCTGCGGCACCAGCTGGAACACCGCACCGTTGCCGACGCCCAGTGTGCCAATCACCGCCACGAACAGCGTCACGGCCACGGCGATCCCGCTGGTAGCGACCATCGCGATCACGGCCAGCAGCACGGCCGCCACGACATAGACCACGGTCAGCGTGCGGATGCCGCCGAAGCGGTCCGCCAGCGCGCCGCCCATCGGCCGCAACAGCGAGCCCATGAACACCGCCGCGGCCGTGCAATAGCCTGCGATCACAGGCGTCACGCCGAAGCTGTCGGCGTAGAAGGTCGGCAGCGAGCTGGACAGGCCGACGAACCCGCCGAAGGTCACGAAGTAGAACAGCATGAACCACCAGGCATCGGCTTCCTTGAGTACCGAGGCATAGGCCGACAGCGGCTTGGGCGCGGGCTGGTCGGGGCTGTCCTTGGCTGCGACCAGGTAGAACACGAAGACTGCGATCAAGGGGATCAGCGCGAAGCCGAACACGTTGGTCCAGCCATAGGCCTTGGCCAGCAGGGCTGCGAACAGCGATGCGAACACGGTGCCCGAATTGCCCATGCCGGCAATGCCCATGGCTTTGCCCTGGTGTTCGGGCGGATACCAGCGGCTGGCGAGCGGCAGCGAGACTGCGAAGCTTGCTCCGGCAAAGCCGAGGATCACGCCGAGCGCCAGCGTGCCTTCGTAGCTCGAAATGCCGAAGTGCCACGCCACCGCCAGCCCGGCGATGACGATCACCTGGCTGATCGTGCCGGTCAGCTTCGGCCCGATGCGATCGACCAGCAGCCCGTTAATCAGGCGGATGACGGCCCCGGCCAGCGTCGGGATGGCGACCATCATGCCCTTCTGCGCGGGGTCGAGGCCCAGCTCCTTGGAGATGATCGGCGCCAGCGGCCCGAGCAGCACCCAGACCATGAAGGCCATGTCGAAATAAAGGAATGCGGCCAGAAGCGTCGGGCTGTGCCCGGACTTCCAGAAGCTGGTGGACGTGGATCTGTCAGATGCCATTTGCGATCCTGGGGCAAGCGTGGCCATGGTTGGTCCTCCCTGCACTTGACGAGCGATGGGTTGAAGCGATCCTCACGCGGGCGGGCGACGTGCCCGTGCGCATGGGGTGCGAGCGGAAATGAAGAACGTGGGTGAACTGGTTGTTGCGGCGGGCTTTTTCAGCGCGACCGGGCCGCGTGCGGACAATCAGGATTTCGGCGGCGTCCATCTCGGCACCGCGACCGAGCGCGCGCGTCACGGCGTCGTCGCGGCGGTGGCCGATGGCGTCAGTGGCGGGCGCGAGGGGCGCGCTGCGGCGGAACTCGCCGTGCGCGCGCTGGTCGAGGGTTTCTACGCCATGCCCGAAACGTTGGGTCCGGCGCGCGCGATCCAGCAGCCGATGACCGCTTACAACCGCTGGCTCCACGCGCAGGGCCGGGGCGACAGCATGGCTAACAGCGGCGCGACCTTCACCGCGCTCGCGCTGCGGGGCCGACAGGCGCACGTCGCACACGTCGGCGACAGCCGCGCCTGGCGCTTTGCCGGAGGCAGGCTGACCTGCTTGACCACCGACCACGTCCGCCCGGAACCGGACCTCAACCACGTGCTGATCCGCGCGCTGGGGTTGGAAGCAGACTTGCGGCTCGATCACCTGACACTGGAGCTGGCTGAACTCGATCGCCTGCTGCTGACCACCGATGGCGTCCATGCCGTGCTGTCGCAGGCCCGCATCGCCGCAATCCTTGCCGAAAATGCCAGCGCCGAGGCGACCGCCGAACGTCTGGTCGAGGCCGCTCTGGCGGCGGGCGGGCGCGACAACGCCACCGCGCTGGTGCTTGATGTGGTCCGTCTGCCCGCACCCGATCACGAAGGCATTCTCGCGGGCGTATCCGCGCTGCCCTTCGCCGAACCGCCGCGCGTGGGCGAGGGGATCGACGGATTTCGCATCGACCGCGTGCTGAGCGAGGGCCGTCACGCGGTGCTGCTGGTCGCCACCGACCAGGAGAACGGCGAGCCCGTCGTGCTGAAATTCCCGCGTCGTGAAGTGCTGTCCGACCACACGCTGCGGCTGGCTTTCGCGCGCGAACTGCTGCTGTCGCGCCGCGTCTCCAGCCCCTTCGTGCTGGCCGCCCGCACCGTCCGTCCCGATCGGCAGAGCGCGCTCTACTCGGTCCTGCCGCTGCTGGAAGGGGAGAGCATGGCCGAACGGCTCGAACGCGGTGTGCCGCCGCTCGAAGAGGCGCGACAGGCGGCGATCAAGCTGGTGCGCGCGGTCGCCGCCATCCACAAGCTGGAAGTGGTCCACCGCGACATCAAGCCTGACAACGTCATGCTCACCGTCGATGGCGGGTTGAAGCTGATCGACCTCGGCGTCGCGCGCCTGCCGCGCGTCGAGGATTTCCATCCCGACGAGATCCCCGGAACGCCCGGCTACATGGCGCCCGAGCAATTCGAGGGCAACGCCGGCGATGCGCTGACCGACCAGTTCGCGCTGGGCGTCACGCTCTACCGCTGGTTCACCGGCCACTGGCCCTATGGCGAGCAGGAAGCTTTCCAGCGCCCGCGCTTCGGGGTTGCGCCGCCGCCCTCGCGCCATCGCCCGGACCTGCCGAGCTGGCTCGACGCTGCGATCCTCGCAGCGATCGCGCCGCGCCGCGAAGATCGTTTCGGCGATATCGTGGAACTGCTGCGCGCGCTCGAAAGCGGCGGGGCGCTGGGGCTTGCCGCCGCGCGTCGCCGCCCGCTGATCGAGCGCGACCCCGCGCTGTTCTGGAAGGGCACGAGCGCCGCGCTGGCGCTGGCGTTGATCGCCTTGCTCTTGCTGCGCTGATGCCCCGTTCCTCGTCACGCCGGATCGTCCCTGCCAGACGCGCAACGCAAAAAAGCCGCCTCGATCTGACCGGAAAGGGCCAGTTCGGGCGGCGACGTTGCCACGCGTAGTTGATGCTGTGCGAGGCGACCTTTGGTCGCACCCCATCGTCGGGGCGCGGCCGTCTCACGAGAAGGAAGCTAAGCGATTCGCGGGGGCGGCGTAAAGTTCTTTTTGCGATGCAGCATCAGGTCGGCGTCAGGGAAGGCGGGCAAGGTATCCTGCAAGGTCCGCCGGATCGAACACCCCACCATCAAAGAACTGGTTGCTTTCCAATGTCATGCGACCCTGCTGGGTGCCTACGACCGTGGTCCCGGCAAGGCTGCCTTCGACTTTCGAACTGGCCCCCGGAAGCGGTTCGGTGCTGCCGATGAGTGCGCTGCGGTAGACGTCGGGGCGGAACACCCGCGCGGCCTTCCGGGCCTCCTCAGAGTCGATCGTCCCATGTTCCCAGCGCACCATCTGCGTGTAGAGCCACTCGGCCTGGCTCACCCACGGGAAGTTTGCCGCCTCGCGGTACTGGAACATGAAATCGGGGAAAGGCACGATCTCCCCGCCGCGCGCCAGCAGCAGGCGATCGGAAATGGCGCGGCGGATCAGTACCGGATCGCCGTCGAGATATTCGCTCCGCGCGAGGATCGCGGCGTTCTCGTCCCAGTGCTCCGGATCGACGAAGTGCCGCGCGGCCCGTACCAGCGCCCGCACCAGCGCCTCGACGTCCTCGCGCCGCTCGAGGAGCAGGCGCTCCTTCATCGCCAGCACCTTTTCCACGCCGCGCCGCCAGATCTGCGCCGTCATCAGCACGATCTCGCCCGCGCCGCGTTCCACCGCAACGCTGTTCCACGGCTCGCCCACGCAGATCGCGTCGACTTCGCCCGCCTCCAGCGCGTCGGCGCAGAAAGGCGGGGCGACGGTCGTGATCTCGACATCGTGGTCGGGACGGATGCCACAGCCTGCCAGCCAGTAACGCAACATGTAGTTATGGCTGGAATGGCGATGCACGACGCCGAAGCGCAAGGGATTCCCGGCCTCGCGCCGCTCTTGCGCCACCACGCGCAAGGCCGCGCCCGCCGCCACCGGATCGGCAAGGTGGCCGGGCGTGGTCAGCCGCCGGGCAAGGTCGGGTCGCATCGTCACCGCATTGCCGTTCAGCCCCAGTACGAAGGGCACCGACAGCGGCTGTGCCGGGCGTCCCCGCCCCAGTGTGGTGGCGATGGCGAGCGGGGCGACCATGTGCGCGGCGTCGCTGTGGCCATAGAGCAGCCGGTCGAGCACGGTGGCCCAGCTCATGTCCTTGACCAGCCGCAGCGACAGCCCCTCGGCCTCGGCGAAACCGTGTTCGCGGGCCAGGATCGGCAGGCAGGCATCGACCAGCGGCAGGAAGCCGACGGTCAGTTCGCTCGACATCACTTGCCTCCCATCAACTGGTGCGCGGTGACTACCGCTTCGGCGATTTCGGCGATGCGCCGTCCCTGATTCATCGCGGTCCTGCGCAGTTCGGCATAGGCCTGCGGCTCGCTGAACCCGCGACTGTCCATCAGGATGCGCTTGGCCTTGTCGATCGCCTCGCGCTCGGCCAGCTGGCCCTTGGCTTCGGCAAGGTCGGCCTGAAGCCGGGCGAAGGCGTTGAAGCGCTTGACCGCGAGGTCGAGGATCGGGCGGATGCGGTGCGCGGCAAGGCCATCGACCACGTAGGACGACACGCCCGCGTCGATCGAAGCGGCAATGGCCTCGTCGTCGCTCTCGTCCACGAACATGGCGATGGGCCGGGCCAGCGCGCGGCTGACCGCGAAGTATTCCTCCAGCACGTCGCGCGAGGGATTGCCGAGGTCCATCAGCACGATGTCGGGATCGATTTCGGCGATGCGGGCGACTAGGGCGCGCCGCTCGGTGACGACGAACAGCTCGCAATCATCCAGCGCGGCCAGCCCTTCGCCGATGACGGCGGCGCGTGAGGCGCTTTCATCGACAATGGCGATCCGCATGCCTGTCTATTGCATTGCAACACGCAGCAATTGCAATGCCCTAAAGGACGAGCCGCCAGAATGGCGACAGACGTGCTGGACCCGGCGGGCGAGGAGCCTAGCGTGGCGGGCATGGTCCGTCTGCTGTGCCTGCTCGTCGCGCTGCTGCTCCCGGCCCTCGCCGCAGCGCGAGCGCTGCCTTCGCCGCTGCGCGGGGTCACGGTCGATGCGGTCGGCAATCTGCCCGCGCTGGTGGCTGCGGTTTCGGCGCATGGCGCAAGACCCACGGTGCGGATAGTGTTCGATCCGGGGACAACGGCAGCAGACTATGCCCCAGTAATCAAAGCCTTGTACCCCCATGCTTATATCATGGGTGAACTTGTCGACTCAACCGCTCTGCGCCGGATCACGCCTGCGCAGATCACCGCGCGGGCGCGGGCGTTCGCGCGGGCCTTTGGTGATCAGGTGGATCTATGGGAGATCGGCAACGAACTGAACGGGGCCTGGGCCGGGCGCAATCCCGACGAGATCAATGCCAAGGTGCTGGCTGCCCACCGCGTGATCGCAGGCGAATATCACCTGCGCACTGCGGTGACGCTGAACTACTGGGCCGGGCCCCAGTGCTATGAAAAAGGATGGGAGCCGACGCTGACTTTCGCGCAGGGGATGCCCGAGGAACTGCGCGCAGGGACCAACGTCCTGCTGCTGAGTGTCTACGAAACCGCGTGCAGCCCCGCGCAGCACCCCGGGGCAGCGGATCTTGCGCGCACGCTCACCCGATTGGGCAGGGTGTTCCCCAAAGCGCGGCTCGGTATCGGCGAAATCGGCGCGCAAGGTTTGGCCGATGGGCTCCTCGCCAATCCGACGCTCGCCGAAAAGACGCGGATCGCGCGTACCTACTACGCAATGCAACCCGAACTGCGACTGCGCGTCGGCAGCCGGTTCGTCGGCGGCTACTTCTGGTGGTACTACCGTCGGGACGCCGTGCCGAAGGACCGCAAGGGCTCGCTATGGCCCGAGCTGGATCGGCTGTTGACCGGCCTGTGACGCGCTCAGGCGATGAGCGCGGGCAAGCGTCGTTCGAGCAGGTCGATCAGGGCGCGCACCTTGGGCACGGTGAATCGGCGTTGGGGATAGACCGCCCAGACCGGCTCGGGCAGATCCTCGTAATCTTCCAGCAGGCGTACCAGCCGCCCGGCAGCTATCGCCTCGCGCACGTAGAAAGCCGGAAGCTGGCACAGCCCCATGCCGTTTTCCGCCGCGTGCATCACGGCATTTCCGCTATTGCAGCGCAAGCGCCCGGTGGGAACGAGGCTGGAGCGCTGGCCGTCTTCGCGGAAGTGCCAGTTGGTGCTGGTGCCGAGCAGGCATTCGTGCGCCACGAGTTCGGCGGGATGCGCCGGGGCCCCTGCGCGCGCGATGTAGGCAGGGGCGGCACAAACCAGCAGCGACCGCTCCGCCACCTGACGGGCGGCAAGGCGCGCGTCGAGCTGGTTCCCCGTGCGGATCGCAATGTCGAACCCTTCGCTGACAAGGTCGATCACGCGGTTGGTTGTCTCCAGATGCACGGACAGCCCCGGATGAGCGCGCAGGAACTCCTCGACCACCGGGGCCACGAACCGCTCGCCGATCGCCACGGACGACGTTAGCCGCACCTCGCCGCGCATCTCGCCCTGCGCGTGTACCAGTCGCAGGGTCTCGTCACGCTCCTCGATGATGCGGCGGAACTGCTCGACGATCGATCGCCCCGCGTCGGTCAGCGCGACCGAGCGCGTGGTGCGTTCGAACAGGCGCAGGCCCAAGCGCTCTTCCAGCCGGGCTACTGCCCGGCTTATCATCGACGTCGACTCGCCCAGACGGCGCGCGGCGGCGACGAAGCTGCCCGTGTCCGCTATCGCGACCACTTCATCCATCCCGTCCCAGCGCGACACCTTATTATCCCTAACCTGCAACATTGAAAATCGAATTTGGCGGTTTATCGCGGTAGGGCAGCAATGTTAAGCGCTTCGCCATTCCACGGAAAGGGTTCCCATGAAGACACGCGCCGCCGTCGCTTTTGCGCCCAAGCAGCCGCTCGAAATCGTCGATCTTGATCTCGATGGTCCGAAGGCGGGCGAGGTTCTGGTCGAGATCATGGCGACGGGCGTGTGCCACACCGACGCCTACACGCTCGATGGTTTCGATAGCGAGGGCATCTTCCCCTCTGTGCTGGGCCACGAAGGCGCAGGCGTGGTGCGCGAAGTCGGCGCCGGCGTGACCAGCGTGAAGCCCGGCGATCACGTGATCCCGCTCTACACCCCCGAATGCCGCCAGTGCAAAAGCTGCCTTTCGGGCAAGACCAACCTGTGCACCGCGATCCGCGCGACGCAGGGGCAGGGCCTGATGCCCGACGGCACGTCGCGCTTCAGCTACAAGGGCCAGACCATCTTCCACTACATGGGCTGCTCGACGTTCTCGAACTTCACCGTCCTGCCCGAAATCGCGGTCGCCAAGATCCGTGAGGACGCGCCCTTCCAGTCGAGCTGCTATATCGGTTGCGGCGTGACCACGGGCGTCGGCGCGGTGATCAACACCGCCAAGGTGCAGGTGGGCGACAACGTGGTCGTGTTCGGCCTCGGCGGCATCGGCCTCAACGTGATCCAGGGCGCGCGGCTTGCGGGTGCCAACAAGATCATCGGCGTCGACATCAACCCCGATCGCGAAGAATGGGGCCGCAGGTTCGGCATGACCGATTTCCTCAATTCGAAGGGCCTCAGCCGCGAGGACACCGTGGCGAAGATCGTCCAGCTGACCGATGGCGGCGCGGACTATACCTTCGACGCCACCGGAAACACCGAAGTCATGCGCACCGCGCTTGAAGCCTGCCACCGGGGCTGGGGCACCTCGATCATCATTGGCGTGGCCGAGGCGGGCAAGACCATCGAGACCCGTCCGTTCCAGCTCGTCACCGGCCGCAACTGGCGCGGCACCGCGTTCGGCGGGGCCAAGGGCCGCACCGACGTGCCCAAGATCGTCGACATGTACATGCAGGGCAAGATCGAGATCGACCCCATGATCACCCACGTCATGGGTCTCGAAGAGATCAACACCGCGTTCGACCTGATGCATGCGGGCAAGTCGATCCGCAGCGTGGTGGTCTTTTAAGCATGGAACAGGTCAGCGCCAACCGCAGCCATGGCGGCACGCAGAGCGTCCATACCCACCAGAGCGCGGTGACGGGCACGGCGATGACCTTCTCGGTCTTCGTGCCCGATCACGCGCCGGGCACGAAGCTGCCGGTGCTGTGGTATCTCTCGGGGCTGACCTGCACCCACGCCAACGTCACCGAAAAGGGCGAATTCCGCGCTGCCTGCGCCGAACACGGCGTGATCTTCGTCGCGCCCGATACAAGCCCGCGCGGCGATGACGTGCCCGACGATGAAGGCTACGATTTCGGCAAGGGGGCGGGCTTCTACGTCAACGCTCGCCAGGCGCCGTGGGCCGCGAACTTCCGGATGCGCGACTATATCGAGCAGGAACTGCCGGCGCTGATCGCCGCGCATTTCCCCGCTGACATGGCGCGCCAGGGCATCATCGGCCATTCGATGGGCGGCCATGGCGCGCTCACCATCGGCTTGCGCAACCCGCAGCGCTTCCGCTCGGTCAGCGCGTTTTCGCCCATCGTCAGCCCGCTGAACTGTCCGTGGGGCGAAAAGGCGCTGACCGGCTATCTCGGCCCCGACAAGGCGGCATGGCGCGAATATGACGCCTGCGCGCTGATCGACGACGGCGCGCGCCTGCCCGACCTGCTGGTCGATCAGGGGGAGGCCGACAGCTTTCTGGAAGGCCAGCTCAAGACCCACCTGCTGGTCGAAGCCTGCGAACGCGCGGGCCAGCCCGCGACGATCCGGATGCAGCCGGGCTATGACCATTCCTACTACTTCATCTCCACCTTCATGGCCGAGCATATTGGCTGGCACGCTGCCCGCCTGAAGGCGTAGAAGGCGGCATGGACGACGCAGCGCGCATCGCCGGGATCGTCGCGGCACATCGGGGCCGGGAAGGGCCGCTGCTGCCGATCCTGCACGATGTGCAGGCCGCGTTCGGCCACGTGTCCGAAGCGGCGATCCGCATCATCGCGCACGACCTGAACCTCAGCCGGGCCGAGGTCCACGGCGTGGTCAGTTTCTACCACGACTTCACCCCCGCCCCTGATCCACGCCCCGCGATCAAGCTGTGCCGGGCCGAGGCCTGCCAGGCGCGCGGTGCCGAAGCCCTGGTCTCCACACTGCCGGCGCAGGACAAGGTGCGGATCGAAACGGTCTATTGCCTGGGCCTGTGCAGCGTCGGCCCCAACGCCATGATCGATGGCCGGCCCCATGCAAGGCTCGATGCGGCAAGGCTGGCGGCGCTGGTGGACGGGCTGGCATGACAGTCGTGCGCATCAGCGACGATAGCCTCGCGATCGCCTGCGGGGCAGACGCGGTCGCGGCCGCCTTCGCCGCCGCCGGTTGCGCGGTCGAGCGCGTTTCCAGCTGGGGAATGCACTGGCTCGAGCCGCTGGCGGAGATCGACGGGCAGGGCTTCGGCCCGCTGACGGCAGCCGATGTCGCGGCGGTGCTAGCAGGCTCCAGCGACAAGGCGATCGGTCCGGTTGCCGAACACCCCTTCCTCGCCCGCCAGCAGCGCTTCACCTTCAGTCGCGCTGGCAAGACCCGCCCGCTAAGCCTTGAAGACTATGCCCAATCAGGCGGCTGGTCGGGGCTGCGCGCGGCCGACCTGATGACGCCTGAAGCGATCATCGAGGCGGTGACCGCGTCGGGCCTACGCGGGCGTGGCGGGGCCGGATTTCCCACTGGCATCAAGTGGAAGACGGTCGCGGACGCCGCATCGAACCCCAAGTACATCGTCTGCAATGCCGATGAAGGCGATAGTGGCACCTTCGCCGATCGCATGGTGATGGAGGGCGACCCCTTCATGCTGATCGAGGGCCTCGCGATCGCAGGCCTCGCGGTCGGTGCAGGCAGGGGCTACGTCTATATCCGCAGCGAATATCCGCACGCCATCGCGAAGATGCAGGCGGCTATAGCCGCCAGCGCGGACCTGATCGCCCCGTTCGAGATCGAGGTGCGCGTCGGCGCGGGCGCCTATGTCTGCGGTGAGGAAACCTCGCTGCTCAACAGCCTGGAAGGAAAGCGCGGCGAAGTGCGCGCCAAGCCGCCGTTGCCCGCGCTCGAAGGCTTGTTCGGCAAGCCCACCGTCGTCAACAACGTGCTGACGCTGGCCGCCGTGCCGTTCATCCTCGCCAATGGTCCGCAGGCCTACGCCGATGTCGGCTTTGGCCGTTCGCGCGGCACTATGCCGGTCCAGCTGGCAGGCAACATCCGCCACGGTGGCCTGTTCGAAACCGGCTTCGGCATCACACTGGGCGAGCTTGTCAACGAAATCGGCGGCGGCACCGCTTCGGGCCGCCCTGTGCGCGCGGTGCAGGTGGGCGGGCCGCTCGGCGCGTACCATCCGCCCTCGGACTTCGCGGTGCCGATCGACTACGAAAGCTTCGCCGCCGCCGATGGTCTGATCGGCCACGCCGGGATCACCGTGTTCGACGACAGCGCCGACATGGCCATGCAGGCGCGGTTTGCCATGGCGTTCTGCGCAGCGGAAAGCTGCGGCAAGTGTACGCCCTGCCGCATCGGCTCTACGCGCGGGGTCGAATTGATCGACCGTATCCGCGCAGGGGCAGGCCGCGCAGCGGACGCCGTGGAAACGCTGCCGCAGATGCGCAACGCCCGCAAGGCACCGCGGACCGTGGCGGAGGACGTCGCGCTGCTCGAAGACCTGTGCGAGACGATGAAGTTTGGCTCGCTCTGCGCGCTGGGCGGCTTCACCCCCTATCCGGTGCTGTCGGCGTTGAAGCACTGGCCGGAACACTTCGGCGTCATGGAGGCGGCGGAATGATCTTGGGCGCAATTCTGGCGGGTGGCCAATCGCGCCGTTTCGGCAGGGACAAGGCCTTGGCCGAGCTTGGCGGACAGACCTTGCTGGCGCGGGCGGTGGATGCGTTGGCGCCGCTGTGCGATGCGGTCGTTGTGGTGGGCCGTTCCGTAGCGCCTGCCCCCACGCTGCCCGACTGGCCGGGTCCCGGCATGGGGCCGTTGGGCGGGATCGCCGCCGCGCTCCACCACGCAACCGATGCCGGTTACGACGCCGTGCTGACATGCGCGGTCGACAGCGTCGGAGTGGGTGAGGGGCTGCTGGCCGACCTTTCGCCAGCGCCTGCCTATAGTGCCGACCAGCCGGTCATCGGCTTGTGGCCTGCAAGTGCGACGGCCATTCTCGACGCGCTGCTGGAAGGCGACGGTCGCCGTTCGATGCGCGTCTTCGCCGAAGCCATTGGCGCGCGTGCCGTGACGCTTTCTTGCCCGCCCGCCAATATCAATACGCTCGAAGACCTTGCCGCAGCCGAGCGTCGCCATGGGCTATGAACCCCAAGCCGATTTCGGCACCCCCGAAAGCCGTTCGAGCGAGCAGGTCAGCCTGACCATCGACGGGCGCAGCGTGACCGTTCCCGCCGGCACCAGCGTGATGCGCGCGGCGGTGCAAAGCGGCGGCTCGATACCCAGGCTGTGCGCGACCGACAGCGTCAAGGCGTTCGGCTCGTGCCGCTTGTGCCTCGTCGAGATCGACGGGATGCGGGGCACGCCTGCCAGCTGCACCACCCCGGTCGCGCCGGGGATGCATGTCCGCACCCAGACGCCGCGCCTCGAAAAGCTGCGGCGCGAGGTGATGGAACTGTACATCTCCGACCACCCGCTCGATTGCCTGACGTGCAGCGCCAACAACGACTGCGAATTGCAGGATGCCGCCGCGCAGGTGGGCCTGCGCGACGTGCGCTTCGGCTATGAAGGCGCGAACCATCTTGCCGCCCCGGCCGATGCTTCCAACCCCTATTTCGACTTCGATCCGTCGAAGTGCATCGCCTGTTCGCGCTGCGTGCGCGCGTGCGACGAAGTGCAGGGCACGCTGGCGCTGACCATCGACGGTCGTGGCTTTGCCAGCAAGGTTAGCGCAGGCAGCGCCTCGGACGATTTTCTTGGCTCCGAATGCGTCTCTTGCGGGGCCTGCGTGCAGGCCTGCCCGACCGCCACCTTGCAGGAAAAGGCGGTCAAGGAGATCGGTAAGCCCGAACGCAGCGTGATCACCACTTGCGCCTATTGCGGCGTCGGCTGCACCTTCCGCGCCGAGATGCGCGGTGAACAGCTGGTGCGCATGGTGCCGTGGAAGGACGGCAAGGCCAATCGCGGCCACTCCTGCGTCAAAGGCCGCTTCGCCTGGGGCTACGCCAACCACGCCGACCGCATCACCACGCCGATGATCCGCGAACGCATCGACCAGCCATGGCGCGAGGCCAGCTGGGAAGAGGCGCTGGCCCACGCCGCTTCCGAACTGAAACGCATCGGCGCGAAGTACGGTCGCAATGCGCTGGGCGGCATCACCTCCAGCCGCTGCACCAACGAGGAGACGTTCCTCGTGCAGAAGCTGGTGCGCACCGGCTTTGGCACCAACAACGTCGATACCTGCGCCCGCGTCTGCCATTCGCCCACCGGCTACGGCCTGAAGCAGACCTTCGGCACCAGCGCGGGTACACAGGATTTCGACAGCGTCGAACACAGCGACGTGATCCTGGTTATCGGTGCGAATCCAACCGATGGGCACCCGGTCTTCGCAAGTCGCATGAAGAAACGCCTGCGTGAAGGGGGCAGGCTGATCGTCATCGACCCTCGCCGCATCGACCTCGTGCGCAGCCCGCACATCGAGGCCGCCCACCACCTGCCGCTGCGCCCTGGCACCAACGTTGCGGTGCTGACCGCGATGGCGCACGTGATCGTCACCGAAGGCCTCGCCGACGAAGGTTTCGTGCGCGAACGCTGCGACTTCGACGAATACCGACACTGGGCCGATTTCGTTGCCGACGAACGCCACAGCCCCGAAACGCTCGCACCCGTCACGGGCGTCGATCCGCAAGACCTGCGCGCTGCTGCGCGCCTGTTCGCCACCGGCGGCAACGGCGCGATCTACTATGGCCTTGGCGTTACGGAGCATAGCCAAGGCTCGTCCACGGTCATGGCCATCGCCAACCTTGCCATGGCGACAGGCAACATCGGCCGCGCCGGCGTCGGGGTGAATCCCTTGCGCGGGCAGAACAACGTGCAGGGCGCCTGCGACATGGGCAGCTTCCCGCACGAACTGTCGGGCTATCGCCACGTCTCGGACGCTGCCACCCGCGCGCTGTTCGAGGCTGAGTGGGGCACGCCCATCGATCCCGAGCCGGGCCTGCGTATCCCCAACATGCTGGATGCTGCCGTCGATGGCACGTTCAAGGCGATCTATATCCAAGGCGAGGACATCCTCCAGTCCGATCCCAACACCCGCCACGTCGCCGCCGGTCTCGCAGCGATGGAATGCGTCATCGTCCACGACCTTTTCCTAAACGAAACAGCGAATTACGCGCATATTTTCCTGCCCGGTAGCACCTTCCTCGAAAAGGATGGCACCTTCACCAATGCCGAACGGCGCATCCAACTGGTGCGCAAGGTGATGGAGCCGCTGAACGGCTATGCCGACTGGGAAGTGACGCAGGAGCTCGCCCGCGCGATGGGGCTCGACTGGAACTACAGCCATCCGGCCGAGGTCATGGACGAGATCGCGCGCCTCACGCCCACGTTCGCTGGCGTCAGCCACGCCCGCCTCGACGTGGAAGGGTCGCTGCAATGGCCGGTCAACGAAGCGGCCCCCCACGGCACCCCGATCATGCACGTCGACGGATTCGTGCGCGGTCGCGGCAAGTTCGTCGTTACCGAATACGTGCCTACCGATGAGCGCACCGGCCCGCGCTTTCCGCTGCTGCTGACCACGGGCCGCATCCTCAGCCAGTACAACGTCGGCGCACAGACACGTCGCACCGCGAACGTCGTTTGGCATGAGGAAGACCGGCTGGAGATCCACCCTTCCGATGCCGAGAACCGCGGCGTCGTGACCGGCGACTGGGTGCGCCTCGCCAGCCGCGCCGGGGAAACCACGCTGCGCGCGCTGGTGACCGACCGCGTTGCGCCGGGCGTGGTCTACACCACGTTCCACCACCCGTACACGCAAGCCAACGTCATCACCACCGACAATTCGGACTGGGCCACCAACTGCCCCGAATACAAGGTGACGGCGGTGCAGGTCACGCCCTCCAACGGCCCCAGCGAATGGCAGCGCGACTATGCCTTGCAGGCAAGCCGCGCGCGGCAGGTGGCGCCGTGAGTGGCACCGACCATCTCGTCCGCATGGCCGAGCAGATCGCCGCCAACCTTGCCACCGCGCCCGACCCGGCAGGCGAGACCGCGCAGCACATCGCCAAATTCTGGACTCCGGTCATGATCGCCGACCTCGCCGGCGCAAAGGCCCGCCTGGGCCCGGTCGCCGCCGCCGCGCTGGATCAGTTGCGCGCCCATGGGTGAAGGCGCGCGTCCGCATCGCTTCGTCGAACACTTTGCCGATGGCCGCGCGCCGGGCCTGCGCGAGCGTCCGCTCGCGATTGAAGCGCCCATTGCGCTCGACATCAATGGCGTCGCCTATGCGGTAATGATGGCTACGCCGACCGACCTTGATGACTACGCGCTTGGTTTCTGCCTGTCGGAACAGTTGGTACAACGCCCCGCGCAGTTCCGCTCGGTCGAACCCGTCGCGCTCGACAACGGCGGCTGGATTGCGCGCATCGACATCGAAACCGCCAGCTCCCTGCTCGAACGCGCCCGGCTGCGCCTGTCCGAAGGCAGTTGCGGCCTGTGCGGGATCGAGAGCCTGGAACAGGTGCTGCGTCCGCTTCCGCCGGTCACCGCCCGGCTCGACCTGACCGACGCCGCCCTGTTCCGCGCGGTGCAGGCGCTGCCCGATCACCAGAAGCTGGGGCGCGAGACCCGCGCGGTCCACGCCGCCGCCTTCTGCTCGCCCGATGGGGAGATCCTGACGCTGCGCGAGGACGTCGGCCGCCACAACGCCTTCGACAAGCTGATCGGCGCGCTCGCGCGGGAAGGGCGCTCGCCCGCCACCGGCTTCGTGCTGCTTTCCGCCCGGTGCAGCTATGAACTGGTGCAGAAGGCGGTGCTGGCGGGCGTCCCGGCGCTGGTGACGCTCTCGGCGGCCTCGACGCTGGCGGTGGACCGCGCCCGCGCGCACGGCCTTGCGTTGTTCACGCTGGCCCGCGACGACAGCGTGCTGGAAAGCTAGAGCCTAGACCCGGCGCAGCGTGGTCGGATCGACGCGCGGCGTGTAGACCTTGTGCCGCGCTTCGACTTCCCACGAGGAGTCGGTCGAAGGGGTCGTGATACGGCGCTGCAACGCGCCTTCGATCACTGCGATGTCGAGATCCTGATCCAGCGCGACTCCGAACGCCTGGCCCTTCACCCAACGGACGACGCCGTGCGCGGCAACCTCGCCGGGCAGGTGGATGGTGACATGCTCGCCCTTCATCGGCGCGAGGCTGCGGCAGGTTGCGCCAAGGCCGCAGGTCGAAAGGTTGCGTACGATCACGTCCCGCTGCTCGCCATCGGGCAGAGCCAGCATGGCACGAATGATGCGCGCACTGCGCACGGCGCGGGTTGCGCCGCCTTGAGGCGCCAAGCCATCCCCCGAGTCACCCATCGCCGTCGACATGTCCGATCCTCGCGCGGGAGCGTCCCGCCAGCTGTTGCAATAATCCACCGGAATGGACCTGAAAACAACAGAATATCATTAAGATACGGTAACTTGGGGAAAAAGCGCGTCGTTTCGGAACGTTGGACGGTCTGGATCGTTTGTGCGGCACAGCCGCTCATATGCCTCACCCGGAAAGAATACCCATGGCCTGGACCTATCGCATCGTCGACCACGGACAGCATTTCGTCCTTCACGAAGTCGAACTTGATGAAGACGGAGCGGTGCGAGGCTGGGTGCGCAAGGCGATCGATTTCGCCTGCGACCACGATCTTGGCGCGCGCGGCATTATCGCGTCGCTGGAAGAAGCCCTGGCCGAAGCCCGCCGCGCGCCCGTGCTGAAGCTGGGTGACGACGGCGCGCTCCTGCCCGCGGCCTGACGGCCCTTTCCCCTCCCGCAAGCGGGAAGGGGTGGGGGGCCTGGCAGGGCAGTGACCGGGCTCAGGCCGCGTCCACGAGCACGATCTCGCTTTCCTCCAGAGCCGTCACGCGCAACACGTCGAGGCCCTCGATCGCCACGCCATCGCGGGCATTGGCGGTCACGTCCTCGATCCGCACCTTGCCGGTAGCGGGGACGAGGTAGCCCTTGCGCGCCGCGCCCAGCGGATATTCCGCCGTGTCACCAGCCTTGAGCGTCGCCGCGACGACGCGGGCGTCGGTGCGGATCGGCAGGGCATCGCCATCGCCTTCGTAACCGGAAGCCAGGGTCACGAACTGGCCGGTGCGCTCGCCCTTGGGAAACGGGCGCGAGCCCCAGCTCGGTTCCTCTCCCTCGCGGGTGGGGATGATCCAGATCTGGAAGATCCGCGTGACGCTGTCTTCCATGTTGTATTCCGAATGGCGGATGCCGGTGCCTGCGCTCATCACCTGCACGTCGCCCGCTTGCGTGCGGCCCTTGTTACCCAGGCTGTCCTGATGCGTGATCGCGCCTTCGCGCACATAGGTGATGATCTCCATGTCGCGGTGGGGGTGCGGCGGAAAGCCGGTGCGGGGGGCGATGGTGTCGTCGTTCCACACGCGCAGGTTGCCCCAGTGCACGCGCGCCGGGTCATGATAACCTGCGAACGAGAAGTGGTGCTTGGCGTCGAGCCAGCCGTGGTTTTCACCGCCAAGGCTGGCGAAGGGGCGCAGTTCGATCCTGGGTTCGGTCATGGCTGTATCTCCTGTTGCAGCGCGGAGCGATTGCTTCCGCCGCTGCTGATGAACGCCAGATAGGGCTTGCGCACCTTTCTGTTCAGAGGGATAAATTGCACTGAAACGTTCGAATGAATGGAACGCATCCCCATGGCCAGTCCCGGCACACCGACCTTCGATCAACTCCGCATCTTCCTTGCCATCGTCGATACGGGCAGCTTCGCGGCGGCCGGTCGGAAGCTCAACCGTGCCGTATCGGTCATCAGCTACGGCGTGGCGAACCTTGAGGCGCAACTGGGGCTCAGCCTGTTCGATCGCGAAGGCACGCGCAAGCCTACGCTCACCGTCGCCGGCCGCGCGCTGCTCGCCGAGGCTCGCTCGATCGCCGAGGGGATGGATGGGTTGCGCGCCAAGGTGAAGGGCATGCTCGACGGGCTGGAGGCAGAGATCGACGTTGCCGTTGACGTGATGGTACCGCCAGATCGCCTGGGCAAGGTGCTGCGCGCCTTCGCGCAAGAATTCCCGACCGTTCAATTGCGCCTGCATGTCGAGGCATTGGGTGCGGTCACGGCTATGGTGCTCGACGGCAAGGCGATCGTGGGCGTGTCCGGCCCGATCACCGATGGGGTGGAGCGCGTGGCCGCAGGCTCGACGCTGATGGTGCCCGTCGCTGCGCCCGATCATCCGCTCGCGCGCATGGACCCGATCCCGCCCGGCGCGGGCCGCGATTACACCCAGCTCGTCCTGTCGGACCGTTCGCGCTTCACCGAGGGCCGAGACTTCGCCGTGGTCAGCCCCAAGACCTGGCGCCTGGCTGATCTTTCCGCCAAGCACGCGCTGCTCAGGGAAGGCATCGGTTGGGGCAACATGCCCTGGCCAATGATAGAGGGGGACCTGCAATCAGGCGCGCTCGTGCGGCTGGCGATGCCTGATAGCACCGAAGGGGTCTACGGCTTCTGGGGCATCTGGCGCCGCGATCAGCCACCTGGCCCCGCCGCGCAATGGCTGCTCGACCAGTTCGTTGCCTCGGCCGCGCTATGCCCGAAAGTGGGCGAAGCCGCCAATGTGCTGAATGCCATTCCGACGATCGGGGCAGGGTAACCTCTGCAAGCAACCGGATCGCCTCGGGGACCCACCACGATCGCGCACCACGCTGGCGTGCGCAGAGCCGCTCAGGCCACCTGAGCGCTTGCGTCCATCACCTGCCGCCCGTCGCGGGCGAAGGCCCCCAGCGCCAGCGTCTCGCCGTCATGCCGCAGCGCCAGATGCAGAGTCTCGCCACAGATCGCGGGTGACGTCCCGCGAAAGGCGAAGTGCGCCAGCGCGTTTTCGCCGAGCTCCCGCCGGGCCAGATCGAGCAGCAGCGTCGCCGTCAGCGGCCCATGCACCACCAGCCCGCGATA
The DNA here is from genome assembly GCF_020179425.1 of Novosphingobium percolationis. Taxonomy (GTDB): domain Bacteria; phylum Pseudomonadota; class Alphaproteobacteria; order Sphingomonadales; family Sphingomonadaceae; genus Novosphingobium; species Novosphingobium percolationis. The sequence continues at coordinate 181,182 of NZ_JAILYM010000001.1, forward strand.
GCCTTCCTCGCCGGTGGCATAAGGCAGGTCGTAATGGATGCGGTGGCTGTTGAAGGTCAGCGCCGAAAAGCGGAACAGCAGCGGCGCCGATGGCGTCAGCGTGCGCACCGCGTCCCAGGCGCTCGCATCGAAATGCCCATCCCCCGGCGGTGGCGGGGCAGGGGGTGCATCGGCGGGCGCGGCTGCGCGATAGACCAGCGACTGTACCTCACGCACGGCTGCAATGCCGTTCGCCCGCGTCTCATGTTCCACGTCAACAAAGACCAGCAACCCGCTGCCGCCGGTCTTTTCCTTGATCGAAACCACCCGGCTGACGCGCTCGATCGCGGCATCACGCGGCAGGGGCTTGAGGAAATCGACCTTGCTCGAAGCCCACATCCGGCGCGGCAGCGGCACGGGCGGCAGGAAGCTGTCCGGGCTTTCATCGCGCAGGGGATGGCCATCTTCGCCCAGCCCGGATGTCGGCGCATCGGGCAGGCACAGGCACCAGTGCACACCCTGCGGCACGGCTTCGCCGAAAGGCCGATCCAGCGTCGCGCACCAGCGCGTAAGTAGCCCATCGGAAACTGCGTCAAACCGCCGCTCCTCGCGCCCGATCCACGCGTCGAAGCTCACCGGTTCCTCCCGTGAAAGCGGAGGAGGACAATGCGAAGCATGGTGGAGGGACAATGGTTCAATTCCGCCCTCCGACCAGTCCACGCGCGATCACTTGCGCCTGAATCTCCGCTGCGCCTTCGAAGATGTTGAGAATGCGCGCATCGCACAGCACGCGGCTGATCTCGTATTCCAGCGCATAGCCATTGCCGCCGTGGATCTGCAGCGCGGCATCGGCATTCGACCAAGCCACGCGTGCGGCCAGCAGCTTGGCCATGCCCGCTTCGATGTCGCAGCGCTTGCCCAGGTCCTTGGCGCGGGCCGCGTCATAGGTCAGCTCGCGCGCGACGACGAAATCGACGAGGCTCATCGCCAGCTTGTCCGCCACGCGCGGGAAGTGGACGATCGCCTTGCCGAACTGCTTGCGGTTCAGCGCGTAGTCGAGGCCCAGTTCCAGCGCGCGGCGCGCCACGCCCACCGCGCGCGCGGCGGTCTGGATGCGCGCGCCTTCGAAGGTGCGCATCAACTGCTTGAAACCCTGACCTTCTTCGCCGCCCAGCAGGGCGTCTTCGGGTGCGGTCATGCCATCGAACTGCAGCGCATATTCGCGCATTCCGCGATAGCCCAGCACCTCGATCTCGCTGCCAGTCATGCCGGATGCTGGGAACGGTTCGGCCTCTGTTCCGCGCGGCTTGGGTACCAGCAGCATCGAAAGGCCGGCATAGCCCCTGGCATCGGGTAGGGTGCGCGCCAGCAGCGTCATCAGGTCGCTGCGGCTGGCATGGGTGATCCAGGTCTTGGCCCCGTCGATCACCCACTGTCCGTTTTCGCGCCGAGCGCGGGTCTGGAGCGAGCCGAGGTCCGAGCCGACATCGGGTTCGGTGAACACGGCTGTCGGCAGGATCTCGCCGCTGGCGATTTTCGGCAGCCAGTACGCCTTCTGCGCCTCGGTCCCGCCGCCCGCAATCAGTTCGCCCGCGATTTCCGAGCGGGTGCCCAGCGATCCCGCGCCGATCCAGCCGCGCGACAGTTCCTCGGTGACAAGGCACATCACCAGCTTGTTGAGGCCAAGGCCGCCGTAGCCTTCGGGGATGCACACGCCGAAGGTGCCGAGGTCGGCCATCGCCTGCACCGTGGCGTCGGGGATCAGGTCATTGGCGAGGTGCCACTTGTGCGCATGGGGCAGGATCTCGCTGTCGGTGAAGCGGCGATACTGGTCGCGGATCGTATCGAGATCAGCGTCGTGGAAGCTCTCGCTCGGCCAGTGCCCTTCGGCCAGCTTCTGCGCCAGTTCGGTGCGCGTTGCGGCATGGTCGGTGTCGTTCAGGTGCCTGTAGGTGTCGTTCAGGTCACGCGCGGCATCGGCCAGATCGAGGTCGCCGGGACGGAAAATCTCGTTCTGTCCCATGGGTATACCGCCAAGAAGCTGCGCCCCCAGCTCGGCAAATGCAAGTTTCGCCACGAGCGCATCGACCGGGTCGGAACCGCCGTTGCGCGCCGCCCAGCCGGCGACGGCTTCCAGCGCCGCTACAGTCGTGGCGACCCACGCGAAACCGTGGCCTGCGCGCTGTTCCTCGTCGATCTTGCGGCTTTCCAGCCGCTTGCCCAGCGCGGCCTGTGCAGCGGCGCGATAGGCGCGGGCGGCTTCGAGTTCCTTCGTGTACATCACGCCCTCTCGAACACCGCGGCGATGCCCTGACCGCCACCAATGCACATGGTTTCAATGCCATAGCGGCCATTCCTGCGAACCAGCTCGCGGGTCAGGTTGGCCAGGATACGCCCGCCGGTCGCCCCGATCGGGTGGCCGAGCGAAATGCCCGAACCGTTGACGTTGAGGATGTCGTGGCGGCTGTCGTCCTTCGACCAGCCCCAACCCTTGAGGCAGGCGAGGACTTGCGGTGCAAACGCTTCATTAAGTTCGACCAAGTCGATGTCTTTCCACGACAATCGGGTGCGCGCGAACAGGCGCTCGACCGCTGGCACGGGGCCGATGCCCATGCGGCTCGGCTCGCAACCTGCGGCTGCCCACGAATGGAACCACGCGATCGGTTCGAGGCCCAGTTCCTCCAGCTTGTCCTCGGCGACGAGCAGGCAGGCTGCCGCGGCGTCGTTCTGCTGGCTGGCGTTGCCCGCCGTGACGACACCGCCTTCGAGCGCCTTCAGCGCGCCGAGAGATTCCATCGTTGCATCAGGGCGATAGCCTTCGTCGTGATCAAACAGCTTGGGGTCGCCCTTGCGCTGCGGGACGGGCACGGCGACGAGTTCGTCGGCGAACAGGCCCTTTTCCCACGCGGCGGTGGCGCGCTGGTGCGAACGCACGGCGTAGGCGTCGGCATCCTCGCGCGTGATGTCGTAATCCTTGGCAAGGTTTTCAGCGGTTTCGATCATGCCTGTGATGACGCCGAAGCGTTCGACCGGCTGCGACATCACGCGGCCACGCGTCAGGCGGTCGTGGATGGTGAGATTGCCCATGCGCACGCCCTTGCGCAGATCGGTGGTGTAGTGTTCGACGTTGGACATCGATTCCACGCCGCCCGCGACCACCACGTCGGCAGCCCCGGTCTGGATCATCATCGCGGCGTTGACCACGGCTTGCAGGCCCGAGCCGCAGCGGCGGTCGACCAGATAGCCCGGCACTTCGAGCGGCAGCCCGGCAGCGAGCCAGGCCCAGTGGCCGATGGCGGGCGCTTCGCCGCTGCCGTAGCCTTGGGCGAAGATCACGTCGTCGACACGGGCGGGGTCGATCTTGGTGCGCTCCATCAGCGCCTTGAGGATCACGGCGCCGAGCTGTCCGGCGTTCATGCTGGAAAGCGAGCCGCCGAACTTGCCGACGGCGGTGCGGATGGGGGCGACGATGGCGACGCGGCGCAGGGTCATGGACTTATTCTCCGGTTCGTCCGACGCCGACAATGCCGGTGTCGATCAGGCGGGCGATCTCGCCCGAGGACAGCTTGAGGCGGGTGCTGAGGATTTCCTCGCTGTGCTGGCCGTTCAATGGGGCAGGGCGAGGTTCGCCCCGTTCCAGGCCCGGCAGCGTGGCAAAGGCTCCGGCGGCGGGATAGGCGCAGCCGCTGGGGTTGGCGCTCTGGCCGAAGATCGGGTTGTCATCGACCAGAGCCGGATCGCGCGCGGCATCGAGCATCGTGCGATACGCCGAATGGACGATTCCGGCTGCGTCGAACGCAGCGGAAAGGTCGGCGTGACTGCGCGCGCCGATGGCGGCTTCAAACAGCGGGAACAGCGCGTCGCGGTGATCGAAGCGCAACCCGTCATCCTTGGCGAACGAGACGCCGCGCTGGGCTTCGATCGCGGCGACGGCGGATTCCATCCCCAAGGTTTTCAACAGGTTTGCCCACTGGCGGTGGGTGACGACGACGATCATCGTGCGCACGCCATCGGCGGTGACGAAATCGCGCCCGAACAGGCCGTAAACGGTGTTGCCCATGCGCGGGCGGTTCTGGCCGCCGACGAGCACTTCGGCCAGACTGCCGAGATTGGCGACGGTGCCGATGGCGATGTCGGACAGCGGCAGGCGCACTTCGCCGCCCTGTCCGGTGGCATCGCGGCGGCGCAGCGCGGCGAGCAGCGCGAAAGCGGCATAGGCGCCGGTGAGCAGGTCCCACGCGGGCAGGACGTGGTTGACCGGCTCCGGGCCCGGCCCGGTCAGCATGGGATAGCCGACCGCGTTGTTGACGGTGTAGTCAAGCGCAGGGCTGCCATCGGCCCAGCCCATGACGCGCACGGTGATCAGGTCGGCACGTTCGCGGGCGAGCAGGTCATGCGCCAGGAAGCCCTCGGCGGGGAAGTTGGTGATGAACTGGCCGGTCGCCCGCACCAACGCCTGCAGCAGTTCGCGCCCTTCCGGCTTGCCGAGATCGAGCGCGACCGACTTCTTGGCGCGGTTGAGGTTCTCCCAGTAGAGCGAATCTCCCGAAGGCCCCAATGGCCAGCGCTTGAAGTCCGGCCCGCCGCCGATCTGGTCGACGCGGATCACTTCTGCACCCATCTGCGCGCAGTAAAGTCCGGCGGTGGGCGAGGCGACGAACGACGACGCCTCGACCACCGACAATCCGTTCAGGAGATCGTACAAGGGCTTTAGCCTTCCACGCCGGCGGCGAAGTTGCGCAGCATCTGCTTGGCGATCACCAGCTGCATGATCTGCGTGGTGCCTTCGTAGATGCGGTAGATGCGGCTGTCGCGGAAGAAGCGCTCGGCCTCGTATTCGGCCAGATAGCCCGCGCCGCCGTGGATCTGCACGCAGCGGTCGGTGACGCGGCCACACATTTCCGAGGCGAACATCTTGAAGGAAGCGGCTTCCATCAGGACCTTCTGCCCCGCGTCCGCCTTGGCGATGGCATCGCGCATCATGCACTGCGCGGCGTAGATCTCGGCCTGGCTGTCGGCAAGCATCGCCTGGATCAGCTGGAAGTTCGCGATCGGCTCGCCGAACGCCTTGCGTTCATTGGCATAGCGCACGGCTGTATCGAGCGCGCGCTTGGCATAGGCGGTCGCCGCCGCGCCGACCGACAGGCGCCCGTTGTCGAGGCTCTGCATGGCGACGGCAAAGCCCTTGCCCTCTTCGCCGCCGAGCAGCGCCTCACCGGGGACATAGACGTCCTCCATGATGATGTCGGCGATGTGGCTGCCGCCCTGGCCCATCTTCTTGTCGCTCTTGCCCACGGTGATGCCGGGGGTGTCCATTGGGACGATGAAGGCTGAAACGTGCGCGTTCTTGGGCAGCGATTCCTTGTTGGTGCGGGCCATGATCAGCGCCACCTTCGCGAACGGCGCGTTGGTGATGTAGCGCTTGGTGCCGTTGAGCACATAGCCGTTACCCGAGCGGACGGCCGTGGTCTGAAGGCCAGCGGAGTCTGAACCCGAGCCAGGTTCGGTGAGGCCGAACGAGGCGATTTCACCGGCGGCGAGGCGCGGGAGCCATTCGGACTTCTGCTCCGCCGTGCCGTTCAGCTTGATCGCCGAGCACACCATGCCGAGGTTGATCGAGGTGATCGAGCGGTAGGCGGGCAGCGCGTAGCTCAATGTGTGGATCGTTTCGACGTACTGGCTGATGTTCATGCCCGCACCGCCGTATTCGACCGGCATGGTCAGGCCGAACAGGCCCATGTCGCGCATCTCTGCCAGGATGTCGTCGGGGATCTTGTCCTCGGCGATGACCTGCGCTTCGGCGGGGATTAGGCGTTCGCGGACGTAGCGCTTGAGCTGTTCGTGGAACTGCTCGAAGACTTCGGGGTCCATGCCCGTGTTCAGGGTGCTCATCGGGGCCTCTCCTCAGACCGGATCGTAGGGGAAAACGTGGGCCGAAACTTCGTCGGCGCGCGCCATCGCGGGCTTGAACGCAGGGATCAGTTCATCGGCAATGGCTTGCGGCGTCCAGCCCTCAAGCTTGACCATCGAACGCACCGGGCGCGGCTTGTTGAACAGCAGGATCTCGTTCTTGCGTACGGCGAAGATCTGGTTGTTGACGTCTTGCGCCGCATCCGAGGCGAGGAAGGCGACAAGCGGGGCGATCTTGTCCGCGCTCATCGTCTTCATGCGTTCGACGCGCAGCTTCTGTTCCGGCGTTTCGGCGGGGATCGAAGCGGTCATGCGGCTCCACGCGAAGGGCGCGATGCAGTTCGAGCGCACGCCCCAGCGCGCCATGTCGAGCGCTATCGAGTGCGACAGGGCGACCAGGCCCAGCTTGGCGGCGGAGTAGTTCGCTTGCCCCACATTGCCGATCAGGCCGCTGGTCGAGGTGAAGTGGATGAAGCTGCCCGAGCCCTGCTCGCGGAAATAGGGGGTAGCCGCTTTCGACACGTTGAAGGCGCCGGTCAGGTTCACGTCGATGACGCTGGTCCAGTCCTCGTAGCTCATCTTGTGCCAGATGGTGTCGCGCAGGATGCCCGCATTGTTCACGACCGCGTCGATGCGACCGAAGCGCTGCACGGCGTCTTCGATGATGGAGGCGGCGGCAGCCGGGTCGGCGACATTGGCGAAGTTGGCATGGGCCCGCCCGCCCGCCGCCACGATGTCGGCCACGGTGGTGTCGGCCGGGCTCGCATCGCCGCCATCGCCGCCTTGCGCCACGCCCGGATCGTTGACCACCACGGCAGCGCCTTCGCGCGCGCAGAGCAACGCGATTTCACGGCCTATGCCACGGCCCGCGCCGGTGATCGCGACGACTTTGCCTTCGAGAATGCCGGGCATTTCGAGTCTCTCCTCTTCCTCGGGCAAAGGGCTAACCGCTCGATTAAATAACTTCAACATGGAGAATTGCTTTTCACCACAGTGAAAATTATGAGCAGGCCATGCCCGGTCCCGTCCGCTCCGTTTCACAGGCTTTCGCCATCCTGCGCCTGCTGGCAGAGCGCGGGCCGCTGACGCTGTCCGAAGTGGGGCGCGAGACCGGCCTGTCGCCTTCCAGCGGGCTGAACCTGCTGCGTACGCTGGTGGCCGAAGGTGCGCTGGAGCGCGAGGCGACCGGCAAGCGCTATCGTCTGGCGGAAGGCTGGGCGCGGGCCAGCGTGCTCGACGGTGGCGGTCTTGCGCAGCGCATCGCGCGGGTGCGTCCGGTACTGGCACGGTTCGCGCGCGAACACGATACCACGACCGGGCTGTGGCAGGTTGTTTCGGGCGAGCGGTTGGAACTGGTCGCGCTGGGCGAAAGCGGCGAGGCGACCCGCATCCACATGGTCGAAGGGCAGCGCCAGCCGATCGGCGGGGGCTCCACGGGGCGAGCGCTGGCAGCGGCGGAACAACTCGATCACGCAGAGCTGGAGCGGCGCTTTTCCAAGGTGCGCTGGCGGCGATCGATCGACCGTGCGGCATGGATCGAGCAGGTCGCGCGCGCAGCCAGCCTCGGCTACGCGGTGGACGACGGGTTCAATCACCCCGGCATCTGTTCGATCAGCGCCGCTGTGCCCGTGGTGCCGGGCGAGGGGCGGCGACCGCGCTTCTGTCTTTCGGCATCGCTGTTCGCAGGCGCGCGGGGCGAGCGCGAGATCGAGGCGCTTGGCCGGGCGCTGGTGGCGTTGGCGCGCGAGCCTGCGTTCGCCGAGTGAGCGCGCGCTAGGGGTTTATGCGGATGGCACTCCTCAAAGGAGCGGAAGCTGCGACCGTGTAAGCCGTCGGTTCTGCTGATTCCGGGCTGCCATGCTGAAACGCGTCGATACCAACGACATCCAACTCGGTATGTTCATCCACAAGCTGGAGGGGAGTTGGTTCAAGCACCCTTTCTGGAAGTCGAGCTTCCTGCTGGAAGACAAGCGCACGCTGGACAGCCTGCTCGACAGTGACGTGCCTTCGGTCATCATCGACACCTCGAAGGGTCGGGACGTGTTGCGCAAGGGGCCTGAACTGGTGGTCGCCAAGGCCCCGCCGGCGACGGCTTCGGGCGGGCGGCCAGCGTTCGGGCAGGCACGGCGCTCGCCGATCACGGGCGATCGCCTGCCGAGCGAGACTGTGCGGCGTGCGGCGCTGATGCAGGCAGGCGGCAGCGGCGCTGGGCGGGAGTTCGGCGAAGCGCGCAAGGCGGTGGCGCGCGCGGGTAAGGTGATCAGCCGGGTATTCCTCGAAGCGCGGCTGGGCAAGGTCGTGGCGGCCAGTGACGTGGAGCCGGTGATCGAGGACATCTACGCCTCGGTTCAGCGCAACCTCTATGCTTTCAACGGGCTGCTGCGGTGCCAGCAGGACAGTGAATACGTCTATCGCCACTCGCTGGCGGTCAGCGCGCTAATGATCGCGCTGGCACGGACGATGCGGCTGACCCCGCTCGACATGCGCGAGGCGGGGATGGCCGGGCTGCTGATGGACATCGGGGTGGGGCAATTGCCCGCCGAGGCGCTGGTGGACGGGGACTATCGTGGCCTTTCGCCGGACATGCTGCATCGTCATGTGCTGCTGGGGCACGCGCTGCTGAAGGCGGCAGGAGACATGCCCGACCAGGTGTTGCGGGTGTGCCTGCGCCATCACGAGCGGATCGACGGCAGCGGCTATCCGCAAGGGCTGGTGGGCGATGACATCGATGTGCTGTCGCGTATGGCGGCGGTGTGCGACCTTTACGACAACCTCGTTTCGGGCGGCGCGGGTGAGCCTGCGATGGACCCAGCCGAGGCGATCCGCACGCTGGATGCGATGGGCCCGACGATCGACCGCGAGGTGTTGCGCTATTTCGTCGACACCGTGGGCGTCTATCCGATCGGTGCGTTCGTCCAGTTGCGCTCGGAGCGGTTGGCGATGGTCGTCGATGAGGACCCGACGGACAACGCCCGGCCGACGGTGCGGGTGTTCCATTCGCTGCGGACCGGCGGACCGGTGCGGCCCGACACGATCGTGTTGTCGCAATGCTATGGCGAGGACGAGATCGTGGGCAGTGCGGACCCGGCGGCACTGGGGCTGGGCGACGCCGCCGGCTTGCGCGAAAGGCTTCTACGCGCGGTGGAGCAGGCTGCGCGCTAGGTGCGCTGCCCTCAAGCCAAAAAAAGGGCCGCCCGGTTGCCCTGGCGGCCCTGGAAGTTTTGGGAGAGGATGCCTGAAAGGCCCGTCCTATGTGCCTCCGACTCGGTGTTTGTGCAAGTGCGAACAAAGCAAGTGGCGTTGCATTTTTTGCACTCATACGATTTCGCGGCGGTTTTTCTGACCTTTGCGCCTGGCCAAACGATCAGGTCTTCGCGCTCGTGTCCAAATTTGTGCGCTGCAGCAGGTCGAGGGCCAGCGCCTCGGCGACCTTGATCCCATCGACCGCCGCTGAAAGAATGCCACCCGCATAGCCCGCGCCTTCGCCCGCCGGGTAGAGACCGGGGGTATTGAGGCTCTGCAGGTCGTGCCCGCGCGTGATGCGCACGGGCGACGACGTGCGCGTCTCCACCCCGGTCAGGATCACGTCGGGGTGATCGTATCCCGGTACCTGCCGTCCAAACACCGGCAGCGCCTCGCGGAAGGACTGCAGCACGTAGTCGGGCAGGCACCGGGCGAGGTCGGTCAGGTGGACGCCCGGCTGGTAGCTGGGGATCACCGCGCCGAAATCGCCGCTCGATGCGCGGTTTTCCAGCAGGTCGCCCAGCTTCTGGCCGGGCGCCTTGTAGTTGGAACCGCCCGCCGTGAAGGCGAGGCTTTCCCACTTGCGCTGGAAGGCGATGCCCGCCAGCGGCCCGCCGGGGTAGTCGCGCGACGGGTCGATATCGACGACCAGACCCGAATTGGCGTTGAACTCGGCGCGCGAATACTGGCTCATGCCATTGGTGACGACGCGGCCTTCCTCGCTCGTGGCGGCAACCACGCGCCCGCCGGGGCACATGCAGAAGCTGTAGACGGTGCGGCCCGTCGATTTGGCCTGATGCGACAGCGCATAGGCGGCGGGGCCGAGGATCTGGTTGCCCGCGAAGGGGCCATAGCGCGCCTTGTCGATCCAGCTTTGCGGGTGTTCGATGCGCACGCCGATGGCAAAGGGCTTGGCTTCGATGTGAACGCCGCGATCGTGCAGGACGTGGAAGGTGTCGCGCGCGGAATGGCCCACCGCCATGATCACGTGGCTGGCGGGCAGGAACTCGCCGGTGGACAGGTGCAGGCCCTTCAGCGTTCGCTGGCCGTCCTTCTCCTCGATCTCGAAGTCTTCGACTCGGGTCTGGAAGCGGTATTCGCCGCCCAACTTCTCGATCGTCTCGCGTATCGACATGACCATGGTGACGAGGCGGAAGGTGCCGATGTGGGGGTGCGCCTCGGTCAGGATGTCGTCGGGGGCGCCGGCCTTGACGAATTCGACCAGCACCTTGCGCCCGAGATGCCGGGGATCCTTGATGCGGCTGTAGAGCTTGCCGTCGGAGAAAGTGCCTGCCCCGCCTTCGCCGAACTGGACGTTGGATTCGGGCGTGAGGACCGAGCGGCGCCACAGGCCCCAGGTGTCCTTGGTGCGTTCGCGCACGGCCTTGCCGCGTTCGACGATGATCGGCTTGAGCCCCATCTGCGCGAGGATCAGCGCGGCGAGCAGCCCGCACGGCCCTGCACCGATCACGACCGGGCGCTGTCCGCACCAGCCATCGGGCGCCATGACCGGAAAGCGGTAGGCGGTGTCGGGCGAGGGGCGCACGTGCTGATCGCCTGCATGGCGCGCCAGCACGGCGGCTTCGTCGGCCACGGTGGCGTCGATGGCATAGACCAGCTTGATCGCGGTCTTCTTGCGCGCATCGTTACCGCGCTTGGCCACCGCATAGCGGACCAGTTCGCCCGGCTCGATCTCCAGCCGTTCGCAGATCGCGCGGTCGAGATCTTCTGGCGAGTGGTCGAGCGGAAGCTTCAGGTCGGTCAGGCGCAGCATCGGCCCGCCCTACCGGTTGTGTCGCGCGATGAAAAGCGCCTCAGCCGCCGCAGCGTTCGACGACGGCGTCGAACACCGCCGGATGGAGCGGTTCAGGGAACGAACAGCCCGCGATGAAGCCCTCGGACCACATTACCACGGCGCGGCGAGGTTCGAGCCCGGGGAGGGTAACCCACACGATTTCGCCCACGGCGAGCCGGTCGGAGCTTTGCAGCCGCAGGCCATGCTCCGACAGGTCGACCACTTCTGCACCAAGCCGCGCGACGCGACGTCGGTATTGCGCGCGCACGTTGACGACGCGACGTGGCGAACGACGCTCGATCATCGGTCGTGAAGGTTCCATCCGCGCACTCCCGAAACCAGCGGCGGGCTGCTGGCCCGCCCGCCGCGATCGACCTTAGCACAAGCGCGTATGAAAAGCGCTTAACCGCTCAGGGGCAGGGGTCGGGGAAGGCGCGATAGGCCGCCTCGATGGCGTCGAGCACGTCCTTCGACAACTGCAAGTCCTTGCTGCCCAAGGCGATCTTGAGCTGATCCATCGACGTGGCGCCGATGATGTTGGAGGTGACGAAGGGCTGCGCCGTCACCCACGCGATGGCCATGGCCGAGGGATCGAGCCCGAAAGCGTGCGCGATGCCGACATAGCGGGCGACCGCACCATCGCGATTCGGGGTTTCGTAGCGGGTGAACTGGCTGGCCACGTCCATGCGCGAACCCTTGGGGATCACCCCGCCCAGGTACTTGCCCGAAAGGTAGCCCGAGGCGAGCGGCGAATAGGCGAGCAGGCCCACATGCTCGCGCAGCGCGAATTCGGACAGGCCGATTTCGAACTGGCGGTTGAGCAGGTTGTAGGCGTTCTGGATCGAGACCGGGCGCGGCTGGGCCTTTTCGCGCGAGACGCGCAGGAATTCCGAAACGCCCCACGGTGTTTCGTTCGACAGGCCGAAGCTGCGGATCTTGCCCGCCTTGACCAGATCGTCGAGCACGGCGACCGTTTCCTCGATCGGCGTCGTATCGGCCGCATCGTTCAACCGGCGCAGGCCGCGCCCGCCGAACATCGGCACGGTGCGATCGGGCCAGTGCAACTGGTAGAGATCGAGATAGTCGGTGCGAAGCTTCTTCAGGCTCTCGTCCAGCGCCAGCTCGATGTTCCGGCGGTCGAGGTGGTTGTTGCCGCCACGCAGCGCTTCATAGCGCGAGGGGCCGGAGACCTTGCTCGCCAGCACGATCTTGTCGCGCTGGCCCCGGCTGGCGATCCATGTGCCAAGGTACTGCTCGGTGCGCCCGCGCGTTTCGGCGGTGTTGGGGGTGACCGGATACATCTCGGCGGTGTCGAGGAAGTTCACGCCCTGATCGAGCGCGTAGTCGATCTGTTCGTGGGCTTCGGCTTCGGTGTTCTGCGAGCCCCAGGTCATCGTGCCGAGGCAGATCGCGCTGACGCTGATGTCCGTGCGGCCAAGCTTGCGGTATTCCATCGGTGGCTTCCATCCCTTCGCATCTGGTTTGCGCGCGGGTGGTATGGAGCGGCCCGGCCTTACGCAACCGCGAAAAGGACGACTACGCTTTGGTACAACGCATTTGACAGAACCGCGGGGGGCGGCTGCATTGGCAATCATGATCACACGCCTTCGCCCGCTGCTCGCCGGGATCGCCTGCCTTGCCCTCGCGTCCGTCGCCGTGGCGAAGCCCGCGCCCTCGTTGCACGAGCGCGTGCTGACGCTCGACACGCACCTCGATACGCCCGCCTCGCTCGACCTGCCGGGCTGGTCGATCATGGATGCGCACGAGGGTGATTACACGCAGGTCGATCTGCCGCGCATGAAGAAGGGCGGGCTGGATGGCGGGTTCTGGGCGATCTACACCGCGCAAGGACCGCTTGACCCGGACTCGACGCGTAAGGCCCGCGATTTCGCCTTCCGCCGCGCGGCGCAGATCCGCGAGATGGTGGCGGCGCACCCCGATGCGTTCGTGCTGGCCGACAAGGCTGCCGATGCCGCGCCGATCAAGGCGACGGGCAAGCGCGTGGTCTATCTCTCGATCGAGAACGCCTGGCCGCTGGGCGACGATCCTTCGCTGCTGGAGGTGTTCCACACGCTTGGCGTGCGCATTTCAGGCTTCACGCATTTCCGCACGAACCAGTTCGCCGACAGCGCGACCGACAAGCCGAAGTGGGACGGCCTCAGCCCGCTGGGCGTACAACTGCTGGCCGAAATGAACCGGCTGGGCGTGGTGCCCGACCTGTCGCACAGTTCGGACGCGGCGCTTGCCGATGCGCTGCGCCTGTCGAAGACGCCGGTGATCCTGTCGCATTCGGGCTGCCGCGCGATCTACGACCATCCCCGCAACGTCAGCGACGACCAGTTGCGCGCGCTGGCGGCGCAGGGTGGGGTCATCCAGATCAATTCGGTCTATCTCAAGAAGGGCGAGCCGAACCCGGAGCGGGAAGCGGCGATGAAGGCGCTGGAGGCGAAGTACCCCGAAGGCACGCGGCTGACGGGCGAGCAACGCGCGGCGATGCTGGCGGAACGGCGCGCAATCGACCGGCTCCATCCGGAGACGGGCCGCGCGACGTTCGAGCTGTTCATGGCCAATGTGCTGCACGCGCTGAAGGTGGCGGGCGTGGACCATGTCGGCATCGGCGCAGACTGGGACGGTGGCGGCGGCGTTGCGGGCATGGAAGACGTGGCCGACCTGCCCAAGGTGACGGCGGCGCTGGTCGCGGCAGGCTACAGCGAGGCGGACGTGGGCAAGATCTGGTCCGGCAACGCGCTGCGCGTGCTGGCGGCGGCGGAAGCCGAAGCGGCGCGGGAGGCTGGGTAGGTTTTGGGGGCTATTAGGGCGTTGTGTGCAAAATCTGCCGTTCTGGATACGACGACATTGCCACCATACGAAGGTCGCGTAGAAGTCACGGTGATGGTCTGGAGGTCAAATGTCCAAGCCCCTGATGACGCTATTTCAGGAAGCGGAAGCCGCCCAAATCGACTGGGGTGGACAGCAACTGTTCGCTCTAGTCGAGACGCCTGCCCAGAGTGATTTTGAGCTTGTTTTCGTTCGTGCCAAAGAGTGCCCGGTTCAGGGCATTAATCTAAAATGTATGAACGGCACACTCGCGATCGAGGGTGTGGAGGCCACGGAAATGGTCCTTTGGAACGATACCGCGCCTGAGAAAATCCAAGTTCAGGTCAAGCCAAAGTCGACTGACGTACCACGCCTTAAGATATGGAACGTCTGGCGCGGCAAAGTGGGCGGGGTGGATGTGAAGCAAGCGTGGCTTGGTAATGCAGGAATGCGGATAGAGCAGGTATCAGAACAAACAAGAATCTGTTGCAGCGACGGAATGGGCGAGGTGGATTTCAGCGATCTCGTTGTTGACCTTCGGTTCCTTTAAACGTCAGCCTCCCCCGACATTTCTGCCGTTTGCAGCACATTGACCCACCATCAAAAACTCACGTCGCCCCGTGCTTGACACGGGGCTTGGCTAACCTCTGTCTGGGTTCCGCCTTCTCCATCTGCGTCCGATGCCGAACGACAGGCTGAGAGAAAAGCCCAGCCCCGTGTCAAGCACGGGGCGACGAAGGGGAGGGGGAGATCATGTCCGTTCCCCCGACCTGCCGGCGACTGATGGCAATAGCGGTCCTCTCGCCCTGCTACCCGATCCGCACTTCGCCTTTCAGCGCCATGTGCGTGGCGAGCGCCTTCAGGTCGCGTTCGGTGCCGTCGTTGACGAGGACGCCGAGGTCCTTGTCCACGGTCAGCACGAGCGTTTCGCCTTCGACGCGCAAGGCGCTGCCGGTCAGGCCTTGCGCGGTGCAGCCGCTGAAGCGGCGGCACAGGCGGGCGGCGAGGCCCCAGGCCACGGCTTCGCGCAATTGCGGCTCGGCGGCGATGCGCAACAGGTCGGGCGGCAGGTCGGTCTTGCCGGTGTTGGCGATCAGCGCGGCGGCGAGCATCGCGCGGTCGCGCGCACTGGCGCCGATCCAGCGCTTGCGCAGCGCCCAGTCGCGGGCAAGGTCTGGCCGCAGGTTGGGCTCGACCAGCGCCGAGGCGAGGCACAGCATGGTCGCGGACAGGCGCAGGCGCTCGCGGCGTTCGGAGCCATCGGCGAGCGAGGCGCTGGCGGTCCAGCCGGTGACCATGGTGGCGGTGCCGGGCGAAACGCCTTCGTCGCGCACGAAATCGGCCACGCCCGCGACGAGCGGGTCCTGCGAGCGGACGTGCGCGGGCATCGTCTCCCACAGCAGCCCTTCGCGCAGGCCCCAGGCTGAAAACACGAGGCGCGCGGGCTGGAGATTGCGCACCAGCACGCCGATCAACGCGGCGGCATCGGGCAACCCGGCGAGGCGCGAGGACGAGATGTTGGCGATGGGGGCGAGCGCTTCGGGCTTGATGCGGGCCAGCGTGCGCGCCAGCTTTTCGGCCTCGGCGGCGTCGATGGCGAAGGCGTGGGGATCGTCGATCGGCCAGTGCAGCTTGTCCATCGCATAGCGCGCGAAGGCGCGCAGCGAGCCGCCGACGAGGTAGAGCGTGCAGCCGGGCTCGGCTTTCCAGTCGGCCTTGGCCAGCGCCTTGCCCACCTTGCGTGCGAAGGCCGCGTCGCCTTCCGCGCGCAGGCCGGGCAGGCGCAGCGTGCCCAGCGGCATGGAAACGCCGTGGCGGCATTCGCCGTTGTCGATATCCACCAGTTCGAGGCTGCCGCCGCCAAGATCGCCCACCACGCCGCGGGCATAAGGGAAGGCGCCGATCACGCCATGCGCGCTGGTGACCGCTTCCTCTTCGCCGGACAGCAGGCGCGGGGCGAAGCCCAGCGCGCGTACGGCGTCGAGGAACTCCGCACCGTTGGCGGCATCGCGCGAGGCGGCCGTGGCGACGACATCGACCTGATCCACGCCCTTCAGCCGCAACAGCGCGCGATAGCGGCCGAGCGAGGCGAGGGCGGCGGCGCGCGCCTTGTCAGACAGCAGGCCGTTTTCGGCAACGCCCTTGCCGAGGCGGGCGGTGACCTTCTCGTTGTGGAGTACGGCAGGCGCGCGCAGCGGGCCGCCGTAGATGACGAGGCGGACAGTGTTCGATCCGATGTCGATGATCGCCCGAGGCGGGACGACGAGGGGTTTCTTGCGGTTGCTGGCCATGATCTCGAAATTTGCCGCCGTCAGTCGGGCTTGGCCGTTGCGCCACCACGCCGCAAGGCCAGCTTGGGCACCTTGCGGCCCTTGGTCAGCGCGGCGCCGCGGCCGGACAGCGATGGGTTGGTCATGAAGTAGCGGTGGACGTTGAAGGGCTTGGGCCCCGGGGCCGTGCGATGGTAGGTGCCATCGCTGTCGAGCTTCCAGCTCTGTTCGGTGTCGATCAGGTTTGCCAGCATCACCTGATCGAGAACCTGATCGTGGACGGTCCGGTTCCGGATCGGAACCAGAACTTCGACGCGCCGGTCAAGATTGCGGCTCATCCCGTCAGCCGAGGAAATGAACAACCGCGCGCGGCGGTTGGGCAGTGCGCCGCCGTTGCCGAACGCCCAGATGCGGCTGTGTTCGAGGAAGCGGCCGATGATCGACTTGACGCTGATGCGCTCGGACAGGCCCGGCACGCCGGGGCGCAGGCAGCAGATGCCGCGCACCACCAGCGAGATTTCCACGCCTGCCGCGCTCGCTTCATAGAGGCGGTTGATGAGTTGGCTGTCGGTCAGCGAATTGAGCTTGGCCCAGATCGCGCCGTGCTTCCCCGCCTTGGCGAAGGCGATCTCGCGATCGATGCATTCGTAGAGCTTGCGGCGCAGGCCGATGGGCGAGATCGCCAGCATCTCGGTGCCCTTCGGCTCGATGTAACCGGTGATGAAGTTGAACAACTGCCCGGCATCGCGCCCGAAACGCGGGTCGGCGGTGAAGAACGACAGGTCGGTATAGATGCGCGCGGTGACGGGATGGTAGTTGCCCGTGCCGAAGTGGCAATAGGTACGATAGCCTTCGCCTTCGCGGCGGACGACCATCGAAACCTTGGCGTGGGTCTTCCAGTCGAGGAAGCCGTAGATCACCTGGACGCCTGCGCGTTCGAGCTGGCTCGCCCACAGCAGGTTCTGTTCCTCGTCGAAGCGCGCCTTCAGTTCGACCACGGCGGTTACCGACTTGCCCGCTTCTGCGGCGGCGATCAGGGCGGCGATGACGGCGGACTGCTTGCCCGCGCGATAGAGCGTCTGCTTGATCGCGATGACGTCCGGGTCGGACGCGGCCTGTCGCAGGAAATCGATCACCACGTCGAAGCTTTCGAAGGGGTGATGGATGATGATGTCCTTCTCGCGGATGGCGGCGAAGCAATCGCCGTCATGTTCGAGAATGCGTTCGGGATAGCGCGGGGTGTAGGGTTCGAACTTCAGCTCGGGCCGTTCCTCCTCGACCACGGCGGCAAGGCCGGTCATCGAGAGCAGGCCGGGCGACTTCAGCACCAGCGCATGATCAAGCCGCAACTGCTCGCGCAGCAGTTCCTCGGCGGCGGGGTCGAAGTCTTCCTGCAATTGCAGCAGGATCACCTTGCCGCGGCGGCGGCGCTGGATCGCGGTGCGGAAATAGCGGACGAGGTCTTCGGCGTCCTCCTCGATTTCCATGTCGCTGTCGCGCAGCACGCGGAACACGCCGCTGCCGTTGATGCGAAAGCCGGGGAACAGACGCGCCGCCTTGCGCCGGATCAAGTTCTCGATCGAGATCCACAGCGCCTTGTCCGGACCCGGAAGGCGCACGAAGCGCGGGAAGGCGGGGGGCACGAGGATCATTTCGCGGACCTGCGCACCGTCTGCCACGCGCGTCAGCGAGAACAGGATGCCGGTGCCCTGGTTGGCGATGAAGGGGAAGGGGTGCGCAGGATCAATCGCCTGCGGGGTCAGCGCGGGCAGGACGTGCTGCTCGAAATAGTCGCTGAGCCATTCGGCCTCGGCCTTTTCGAGCTTGCGATCGCCGATGATGGCGATCCCGGCCTCCTTCTCAAGCTTGCGGGCAAGCGTGGCAAGGATGGCGTGTTGTTCGTGGACAAGATCGGACACGGCGCGGTTGAGGGCCTGCAACTGCTTGCCCGCGCTCCAGCCATCGATCGAGGTTTCGACGACCTGTTCGCGCACCTGACCGGCAAGCCCGGCCACGCGGACCATCACGAATTCGTCAAGGTTGCTGCCGGAGATCGACAGGAAGCGCAGCCGTTCGAGCAGCGGGTAGTTTTCGTTCTGCGCCTCGGCCAGCACGCGGCGGTTGAATTGGAGCCAGCTCAACTCGCGATTGAAATAGCGCTCGGCAGGGGGCGGGCCATCCACGCTGGGGGCTGCTGACGCTCCCGCGCTGCCATTCGTCCGCATCTAGCCTGTCCTTGCCTGTCGTTAACCCTGCCCGGGGCCATGGTGTTGGTATGTTGCAATCGGATTGCAAGGCGCCCTGAGTGCCAGCGCGCGGGGGGCCTTGGCAAGCCCTGACGGCGATCGGTGCACAACAACGAAGGTTGGGAAGGTGGCTTCCGGTTGGCCGACGAGCGATTGCCCGCATCATGATTATCTTATGAAATCGTGCAGCTGTGAGATTTGTCATGCTTTTTCGTCAATGAATAAGGTATTCCGTATTGCAGGTGGTTGGAGAAACGCGATGACGTTGCAAGTTGCGGGGAATTTTGTTGGCGGCGGTTTTCGTCACGATCTGGGGGCGACCGACAACCTTTACGTCCCGGCGGGAGTGGTTTCGATTTCGACCGACACGAGCGCCGTACACGGCGTTGGTCGGGGGCGCAGCGTGGACGTTTTCGGGGCCGTTCATGGTGAAACCAGCGGCATCTCGCTCGAAACAGACCGTTCCGACAATACACTGGGCGGAGCCAGGATCTATATCGGCCGACAAGGCACCGTGACGGCCAATGGTAACGGGCTCTATTTGACAGGCGACGGCAACAATGTCGTCAACTACGGCGAGATCCAGAGTGAGACCTTGTATGGCATAGCGATTGAAGCCGATCGCGACAGCACCAGCGCCAGCGTCATCCGCAATTATGGTGCGATCACGGGTTACTATGCCGGAGTTTCAGGCGGACAGAGCTTGATGACGATCTATAACCACGGCACGATCACCGGGCTGTACGGCAGCGCGATCGTCGGCGGGGTCGGCGATGATACCGTGTTCAACTATGGCACGATCGAAGGCTCGGTGAACCTGTTCGACGGCAGCGACTGCGTGGTCAACCGCGGGCTGATCATCGGCGATTATTATGGCGGCGATAACAGCGACACGTTCGACAACCGCAGCGGCACGATCGACGGCCTGGTCGATCTCGGCAATGGCTCGGACACGTTCGTTGCGGGATCGTCCGACGAATATGTCTCCGGGGGCGGCGGCCTCGATACGCTCGACTTCACGCGCTCGTCAGGGGTGCAGATCGCGCTCGATCTCAGCCTCGATGGCACCGGCTGGGCTGCTGGGGATACCTTCTCGCTGTTCGAGAACGTCCGGGGGTCGGCCACCGGCGCCGATGTGCTGGTGGGTGACGTTGGGGACAACGTTCTGTCGGGGCTGGGCGGCAACGATCAGCTGTTCGGGCAGGACGGGGCGGATCTGCTCTATGGCGGGCGGGGCAACGATACGCTCGACGGCGGCAGCGGTGAGGACGTGCTGAACGGCGATGTCGGCAACGACATCCTGCGCGGCGGCGCGGGGAGCGATACGCTCGACGGCGGCGCTGGCAACGACACCCTCACCGGCGGCGCGGGCAAGGATTACGCGACCGGCGGCGCGGGCGCGGACCGGTTCGTTTTCGCCAAGGGCGATCTGTTCGGCGTGACGATCAGCGATGCGGACGTCATCAACGATTTCCAGTCGTCCCAGGGCGACAGGATCGATCTTTCCCTGCTCGATGCCAGCACCAAGGCGACAGGCGATCAGGCATTCCAGTTTATCGGGACGGCCGCGTTCCACAATGTCGCGGGGGAACTGCGCATTTCGCAGAGTGACGGCGCCACATATGTCCTGGGCGATACCAATGGCGATGGAACAGCCGATTTCAGGATCGCATTGACGGGTCTGCTGACGCTCAAGGCGGCGGACTTCGTGCTGTAATACGTGTCCAAACCGCCAATTGACGATATGTGCGACAGGGCCGAGACGGGTTGACGTTCCGGCCCTGTCTGACGTTGGGCGAAGGGGCCTTCGACGACCGTACGAATTGACATAGCGCCAACCGCGCAAGCGGAGCCACGGCGCGCTGTGCCGGCGCGACCCTTGCGCATCACAGCACGAAGTCGCCCTTCACAAGCGTGATCGCGCCGGTCAGCACGATCCAGAAGTCGGCGATGGCGTTACCGTCGGTGTCGCCCAGGACGTAGGTCTTGCCATTGCCGGTTTCGCTGCGGAGCTGCCCGGCAACGCCGGTGAACGCCTTGGACCCGATGTAGGTGAAGGCATCGTCGGCGGTCGTGGCGGTCTTTGCGTCGACCAGGGAGAGGTGAATGCGATCACCCTCGGCGTGGCTGAAATCCGCGATCAGGTCGGCGACCGTTTCATTGGTGCCCCCGAAGTCCGCATCGTCGAAGCGAAACTGATCGGCGCCTGACTCGCCGCGTAGAACGTCGGTGCCAACCCCGCCGACCAGGATGTCGTTCCCGGTACCAGCTTCCAGCGTATCGCTCCCGCTGCCCCCATTGAGCGTGTCGGCGCCGCTGCCGCCGTCGATATCGTCGTTCCCGCCAAGGCCGTTGATGCTGTCGGCACCACGCATGCCGTTCAGCGTGTTGGCTCCGTCGTCTCCGGTCAGCGTATCGCCCAGGTTGCTGCCGATGACGTTCTCGAAACCCGCAAAATCGTCACCGGCCGCCCAGCCGGCCGAGTTCACGCTCGCGTCCAGCGCCATGGTGACGGCAGCTGTAGCGGCGCGAAAGTCCAGCCAATCGGTGCCGTCGCCCCCGTCGACGGTTTCGGCGCTGGCCCCCGGAAGGTAGATGTCGTCCCCCGCGCCGAGGGTGATGTCGCCCTCGATGACTCCGCCGCGGTTGTCGACACGATCCGCGCCTTCTCCCATGCTCACCGGGCCGGCAATCGTGCCGCGATTGATGACGACGTCGTCGCTGGAAAAGGTTCCGATGCTGCCATCGATCAACCCGCGATTGGTGATATGGTCGACGGCATAGCCGCCCTGAATGGCAGAGTTCGTTTCACCGCCTGCGATACGGCCATGGTTGATCAAGCGCATCGCGCCGCCTGCCACCATAATGCCGGTTGTCACTCCCTGAATGGTACCGGTGTTGCGGATGGTGACGGCGTTCGTGTATTCGTTGTTCGAAACCCAGATGCCCGCTTCGCCTGTCCCGCGGATCAGCCCGGCATTGTCGATCACCGCAAACTTTCCAACGGTCCGCACCCCTGCGGAATATCCCGAGGCGATGCTGTCCGCCGTCATGGTCAGCGTGTTGCGGGCGTCGACGTCTGCATTCGATCCCATCTCGATGCCGTACGTCTGGCCGAACACCTTGCCCATGATCAGCAGGTCACTGTCCGATGCCGACGCCCGGATGCCGCTACCCATTGCGGTGGAGATGACGACGCCATCGGGAAGAATCAGATCTTCGCCCGACCCTGCGTTCATGGTGCTGCCGTCCACGCTGGTGGTGCCGATAACAATGGTCATGATCGTTCGCCCCCCGCTTGATCGCGCCCCCACGTGCCCAAAACTGCCATCTTTGGGCTGGAGCGTCCACCGGAAGTGCAATGTCTACTCATTTCATCGACATTTGCGCTCGCTTCGTCGCTGCGGCATTATCTACTTATCAGGTTGAGTTAATCTGGCTGCACCGTGCCGAGGGAAGTTGATTCGGTGCAGGCGCGCAACGACTGCGGGAACAAGACATGCGCATGTGTCTTGGCCTTATGCCGGTGCGATGAAGCTGCGCTTTGGGGGGCTACAGAACTTCTGTAATGTCTACCTTTCGAATTGAGATTATCCCGACGGCACAACAGGGAGTACCGACAATGAATCGCCGCGCTTTTGTCACCGCCAGCCTTAGCCTGGGTCTTGTCCTCGCACCGGCGCTGGCGGGCTGCTCGTCGAAGTCGAACAACCCCAACGCGGTCGAGCTGACCAACGTCTCGTACGACCCCACGCGCGAGTTGTACCAGGCCATCAACCCGGCGTTTGCCGCCTACTGGAAGCAGAAGACCGGCAAGGACGTGACCTTCCGCATGAGCCACGGCGGATCGGGCAAGCAGAGCCGCGCGGTGATCGATGGGCTTGAGGCCGATGTCGCCACGTTGGCGCTCGCCTACGACATCGACGCCATCGCGAAGAAGGGCAAGCTGCTGCCCGCCGACTGGCAGAAGGCGCTGCCCGACAATTCCTCGCCCTATACCTCGACCATCGTGCTGCTGGTGCGTCAGGGCAATCCCAAGGGGATCAAGGACTGGTCGGACCTGGTGAAGCCGGGCGTGCAGGTCATCACGCCCAATCCCAAGACCAGCGGCGGCGCGCGGTGGAACTTCCTTGCGGCCTGGGCCTATGGCAAGAAGGCGGGCGGCGGATCGGATGCGGCGGCGGAAGCCTTCGTCCGGAAGCTTTACGCCAACGTGCCGGTGCTGGATAGCGGCGCGCGTGGCGCGACCACCACGTTCGTCGAACGCGGCATTGGTGACGTGCTGATCTCGTGGGAGAACGAGGCGTTCCTTGCCGAGAAGGAACTGGGCAAGGGCAAGTTCCAGATCGTCGCGCCGTCGCTTTCGATCCTTGCCGAACCGCCGGTGGCCGTCGTCAGCGAGAACGCCAAGAAGCACGGCACCACCGAGGTTGCCGACGCTTACCTGCGCTATCTCTATACGGCCGAGGCGCAGACGGCGATCGCCCACGCTTTCTACCGCCCGCGCGACCCCAAGATCGCCGAGCAGTTCAAGTCGCAGTTCCCGCAGATCCCGATGGTCACGGTGGACAAGGACTTCGGCGGCTGGGCGCGCGCGCAGAAGCAGTTCTTCGATGATGGCGGCGTGTTCGACCGCATCTACACGGCCAAGAAGTAACCCCGCGTATCCTCTGATCGAGCAGGCCACTGCAGATGCAATCCAAGTTTCCCCCACGGACGGGGCGCGCCCGAGCATGGCGCAAACCCTCGGTCCTGCCCGGTTTCGGGCTGACGTTCGGGACGACGATCGGTTGGCTGTCGCTGATCGTGCTGATCCCGATCGCCACGATCTTCCTGAAGGCTGCCGGCATGGGCTGGCATCACTTCGTCGAGGTGGGCTTCAGTGATCGCGCGCTCGCCGCCTATCGCCTGAGCTTCGGCACGGCGGCGGCGGCAGGGCTGGTCAACGCCGTGTTCGGCCTGCTCGTCGCCTGGGTGCTGGTGCGCTATGCCTTTCCCGGCAAGCAGGTGGTGTCGGCGCTGGTCGATCTGCCCTTCGCGCTGCCGACGGCGGTGGCGGGCATTGCGCTGACCGCGCTCTATTCCCCCAATGGCTGGGTCGGGCAGTTCCTCGACCCGCTGGGGATCAAGGTGGCCTTCACGCCGCTGGGCATCACCATTGCGCTGGTGTTCATCGGCTTGCCCTTCGTCGTGCGCTCGGTGGAGCCGGTGCTGGCCGATTTGGGCAAGGACGTCGAGGAAGCCGCCGCCACGCTCGGCGCCAACCGTTCGCAGACGTTCGCCCACGTGATCTTTCCCGCCATCGCTCCTGCGCTGCTCACCGGCTTTGCCATGGCCTTCGCCCGCGGGGTGGGGGAATATGGCTCGGTGATCTTCATTTCGGGCAACATGCCCGGCAAGACCGAGATCGCACCCTTGCTCATCGTTACCCAGCTTGAACAGTACGCCTATGAAGGTGCGACCGCGATTGCGGTGGTTATGATGCTGGTGTCCTTCGGCATCCTGCTCGCCATCAACGCGCTGCAGGCCGCCGGTCGCCGGAGGATGGGGGCATGAAGCTGCGCGCCACCACCGAAGGCCGCTTCACGCAAGGTCTGCTGATCGGCATCGCGCTCGCCTTCCTCGGCTTCTTCCTGCTGCTGCCGCTCGTCGCGGTGTTCAGCGAGGCCTTGAAGGCTGGCATCGGCGGTTTCATCTACGCCATCCAAACGCCCGACGCCTGGGCCGCGATCAAGCTGACCCTGCTGATTGCCGCGATCAGCGTGCCGCTCAACGTCGTGTTCGGCCTCGCGGCCAGCTGGGCGATCACCAAGTTCAGCTTTCCGGGCAAGAGCCTGCTGATCACGCTGATCGACCTGCCGTTCTCGGTTTCGCCGGTCGTGTCGGGCCTCATCTTCGTGCTGCTGTTCGGCGCCAACGGCCTGTTCGGCGCGTGGCTGGCCGAGCATGACCTCAAGATCATCTTCGCGGTGCCCGGCATCGTGCTGGCGACGGTGTTCATCACGTTCCCGTTCGTGGCGCGCGAGCTGATCCCCCTGATGATGGAGCAGGGCAAGGACGACGAGGAAGCCGCGCTCTCGCTGGGTGCCAATGGCTGGCAGACGTTCTGGCACGTCACGCTGCCCAACATCCGCTGGGGCCTGCTTTATGGCGTGCTGTTGTGCAACGCGCGGGCCATGGGGGAATTCGGCGCGGTCTCGGTCGTCTCGGGCCACATCCGGGGCGAGACCAACACGATGCCGCTGCATGTCGAGATCCTCTACAACGAATACGACTTTGTCGGAGCCTTCGCCGTCGCCTCGCTGCTGGCCGGCCTCGCGCTGGTGACGCTCGTCGCCAAGAGCGTGCTGGAATGGCGCTTCGACCTCCATTCGGGAGCCAAGCATTGATCAAGGTCCAGAACATCACCAAGCGCTTCGGCGATTTCGCGGCGCTGCATGGGATCGATCTCGAAATCCAGCAGGGCGAGTTCGTCGCGCTGCTGGGGCCGTCCGGCTCGGGCAAGACAACGCTGTTGCGGATTATCGCCGGGCTGGAATTCCAGGACACGGGTGAAGTGTTGTTCAACGGCGAGGACGTCTCGCAGCTGAAGGTCGCGGATCGCCATGTGGGCTTCGTGTTCCAGCAATACGCGCTGTTCCGCCACATGACCGTGGCCGAGAACGTCGCGTTCGGGCTCTCGGTCAAGAAGCGCCGCGAGCGGCCGTCGAAGGCCGAAATCAAGGCGCGGGCCGAGGAATTGCTGCGCCTTGTCCAGCTCGAAGGGCTGGGCCAGCGCTATCCGGGCCAGCTTTCGGGCGGCCAGCGCCAGCGCGTGGCGCTCGCCCGGGCCCTCGCGATCGAACCCAAACTGCTGTTGCTCGACGAACCGTTCGGCGCGCTTGACGCCAAGGTGCGCAAGGATCTGCGCCGCTGGCTGCGCGACCTGCACAAGCAGATGGGGCTGACCTCGATCTTCGTCACGCACGACCAGGAGGAGGCGCTCGAACTCGCCGATCGCGTGGTGGTCATGGACCACGGGCGGATCGAGCAGGTCGGCACGCCCGAAGAAATCTACATGAACCCGCAGACGCCGTTCGTTTCGCACTTCGTGGGCGAAACCAATCGCGTGGCGGGGCAGGGCGGTGAAGTCCACTTCCGCCCGCATGATGTCGATGTCGTTGCCGATGGCGGCGAAGTCGTCCGCGTCGACAACGTCTTCCGCAAGGGCGGCGCCTGGCGTGTCGAAGGTCTGCTCGTCGAGACCGACCTGCTGGTCGAATTCGACATGGACGCCGCCCTGCCGCAACCCGCCGCCGGGGATCACGTGCGCATCGTTCCGCGCCGTTCCCGCCTGTTCAACCCTGCCTGACCCACCAAAAGGAGCACAGCCATGAATACGCCCCCCGCTGCGCCCCGCAACGATGCCGAGCGCCACCTGGACGAATCGATCGCCAGCGTGCGCGAAGCCCTTGCTGGCCTGCGCTACGGCAATGTTTCGCTGACCATTCACGAAGGCCGCGTCGTTCAGATCGACGTGACCGAGAAGAAGCGTTTCAAGCCGAACTGATTTCCTGAACCCAACCGATTTTCATCAAGCGTTACCGACTGCCAACCGGACCACTGGAGGCATCGTGACCCTGACCAACAAGGATCACCAACGATGTCCCGTGTTCTCCTGTTCGCAGGGGCCGCGCCCCTCGCGCTGCTCGCCGTAAACGCCCCCGCCTTTGCCGCCGACGAGGCTGCTGCCGCCGATGCGCCCGTCACCGAGCGTACCTCTGCCGGCACCGGCCAGTCCGATGCCGACACCATCGTCGTCACGGCTCGCCGCCGGCAGGAAACCGCGCAGGATGTGCCGCTGGCCATCTCTGTCGTGGGTGGCGACCACATCGATTCCACCGGCAGCTTCAACGTCGGCCGCTTGCAGCAGCTGACGCCGACGCTGCAGTTCACCAGCTCCAACCCGCGCAACACCTCGGTCAACATCCGTGGTCTTGGTGCGCCGCTGGGCCTGACCAACGACGGCATCGAACAGGGCGTGGGCATCTACGTAGACGACGTCTACATGGCGCGTGTCGCGTCGAGCACGTTCGACTTCCTCGACGTGAAGCAGATCGAAGTGCTGCGCGGGCCACAGGGCACGCTTTATGGCAAGAACACCACGGCGGGCGCGATCAATATCACCACCCGCCAGCCGACCTTCACCCCCGAAGGGCGCGCCGAGATCAGCGTTGGCAATCTCGGCTTCCTGCAGGCCAAGGCCGCGCTTTCCGGTCCGATCAGCGACACGCTGGCCGCGCGCATTGCCGTGTCGAGCACGCACCGTGACGGCACCATCCTGAACGTTGCCACCGGCCAGAAGATCAACGAGCAGGACAACCTCGGCATCCGGGGCCAGCTGCTGTTCCAGCCGTCCGACAGCGTTGCGTTCACGCTGGCGGGCGACTTCAGCCGCCAGAACCCGCGCTGCTGCGCGCAGATCTACGTGCGCACCGGCACCACGCAGCGCTCGCTCGACCGGCAGTACGCCGCGCTTGCCGCGCTTCAGGGCTATGGCGTGCCGAGCACCGACGCCTTTGATCGCGTGACCGACGTCGACGTGCCGCTTCAGGCCAAGAACAAGATCGGCGGCGTGTCCCTGCGCGGCAAGATCGACACCGGCATTGGCACGATCACCTCGATCACGGCGTGGCGCCATTGGGACTGGGATCCGTCGAACGACCGCGACTTCCTCGGCCTGCCCATCACCACCAAGTCGAACAATCCCTCGAAGCAGGACCAGTATACGCAGGAACTGCGCCTGACGGGCGAAACGGGCCGCTTGGGCTATGTGCTTGGCGCGTTCGGGTTCTACCAGAAGATCCAGACCAACGGCGTGCAGCAGCAGGGGCCGGCGGCTTCGGCCTGGCTGATCAAGCCCTCCGATGCGCTGTCGAAGGATCCGACCGTGCTCGACGGGCTGACCGCCACCAACGACATCAGCCTGAAGAACACCAGCGCCGCCGTGTTCGGCCAGCTCAGCTTCAAGGTGACCGACGCCTTCACGATCCAGCCGGGCTTCCGCGTCAACTACGACAAGAAGGTCGGTGACTACAGCTCGATCGTGACCAACGGTGCGGGCCAGCTCGTGGTGTTCAAGACGGCGGCGCAGGGGGGCAATTCCTCGCGCGAAAAGGCGCAACTCGCGGTGCTCGCCCCGCAGCAGTTCAACGTGCGCTTTTCCGACTGGAACGTCTCGTACGACCTGACTGCGTCGTATGACGTGTCGCGCGATGTCCACGCCTATGCGACTTACGCGCACACCTTCAAGTCGGGTGGCGTCAACCTCAACGGTGTGCCGACCGACAGCGCGGGCGTGCCGCTGCTCGAACTGGCGACGGTGAAGCCCGAAACGGTCAATCACTTCGAAGCGGGCATCAAGACGCAGTTCTGGGATCGCAAGGCCACGTTCAACGTCTCGATCTTCCGCACCGAGATCGGCAATTACCAGGCGCAGGTCTCGAACTACACCGTGGGCGCGCTGCGCGGCTACCTCGCCAATGCCGACAAGGTGCGCACGCAGGGCGTCGAGTTCGATTTCTCGGCCCGCCCGAGCGAGCGCTTCAACATCTACACCAACGGCGCCTACACCGACGCGACCTATCGCAAGTTCACCAATGCGCCGTGCCCGCCCGAGCTTTCGGGTGGCAGCCAGCCGGTCGACGCCAGCGGCAACCTGACCGCCACCCCCAGCGCGCCGGGTACGCCGGGCGGGGTCAGCCCGCTGTCATGCAACATTTCGGGCCAGCGCCTGCCGGGCGTGTCGAAGTGGTCGTTCTCCTATGGCGCGGAAGGCAACGTGCCTGCGCACCTGTTCGGCACCGATGGGCAGGCTTACCTGGGCTTCGACGGCAACTACCGTTCGAACTTCTCGTCGAACCCGTCGCCGTCCGCCTATACGTGGATCGATGGCTATGCGCTGTCGAACTTCCGCCTGGGCTATCGTACCGACAACGGGTTCGACATCTATGGCTGGGTGCGCAACGCGTTCGACGTGAACTACTACGAACAGCTGGCGGTGGCGTCGGGCAACACCGGCCTGATCGTGGGCCAGCCGGGCGATCCGCGCACCTGGGGCGTGACCTTCAAGGCCAGCTTCTGATGCAACCGAGGCGTCCGGTCCATCGGGCCGGGCGCCTCAATCGCGCGGCGTTGCGAAGAGCTTGAATTCCACCAGACGCACTGCCCGCTTCGGCCGCGCCTCGAACGCCAGTCGATACCGCGCGGCCCTGACCACTGGCCAGGCAATGTGGGTCACACCGTTGGCGCGCGCGGTGTCGGCCCGGGCCGGCAGGGGCTGCCAGGCGCCCCCGATCATTGCCTCGATCCGGTAGCGGGCGGGCGAATCGAACGCCTTGCCGTCGGCGAAGAAGGCCAGTTCGGCGCGCGCCATTTCGGTCGGCTTGCCCAGATCAAGCGCGAACCATTGCTCCCCGCGCACGGCTGCCGAGGACCAGCCGTTGGCCTGCTCGGGAAAGAACCAGATGCGCCCGTCCACGGCATCGTGCAGCGCTTCGGCATCCGTATTGGTCGAAGCCGAGGGCAGGGGATATTCGCCGCGCACCAGCTGGACCGCGAGGTCGATGGCGCGGTCGGGCGCGGGAGCGGGCAAACGCGCGATCGGCACGGTGATCCGCCCCAGCGTGTCGCGGTGTGCGACGGGGCGGCCATCGACTTCCAGCGTCAGCCCCGACCCACGGCCATAGCGCCGTCCTTCGGCATCCCACGTCACCGCCAGCCGGTGCCCGTGATAGGGTACGTCCTCCACGCGAAACCAGCGCAGGCCCTGTGCATCGCCAAATGGCGGCAGCAGCGGATTGATCTCGACCATGTCATCGGCGCGCGGGCGGATACCGACAAGCCCGGTCAGGATCAGGTCGATGAAGCCCGAGTGGAAATAGTGGTGGCTGCGCGCCAGCCCGACGATAGGTCGCCCTGTCTCGGGGTCGTAGTCCTCTTCCAGATCGAGCCGCCCGTCCGCCTGCCGGTGCAGCGCCGCATACTGACGTAGCAGACGCAGGTAGTCGCGGCGCGTGACCGGGCCGGGATCGGCATAGTGATCGAGCAGGTTGGCCATGCCGAGCAGCACCTGTGTGCTCTGATAGGGCCAGATTGGCCCGTTCCACTGGCATTCGGGTGCATCGCCCAGATAGCGGTATTGCCGCAGGTAGTATTCGTATCCCGCCTCCACGGTGCGCGGCCCGGCCTTTCCAGCCAGCATCGCGGGATCGAGCAGGTGCGCCCAGGCGGCCGCGTGGACTGCGTCGTCGGGCGCTAGGTCGAACATCCACGGCACGAAGCCCACGAGCTCGCGCGCGCGGATCGGCTGCCAATACCGGACATGCGCGTTGGTCTGCTGGTGCCGGTCGATGAAGTGGCCGAGCGTCTGGCTCCACAGGTCCGTGACCATGCGCGCGCGCAAGTCGTCGGCCCGCGCCGCGTAGTCCCGCGCGGTGGCCTCGTCGCCCGCCAGCGCGGCGATGCGGGCGATGGCGCGCGCGTTCGCGGCCATGTAGCTGTTGATCGAGGGGCGGAAGGCATCGCCGCCGCGAAAGCCGTCCGCACCGCCCGAAGCGTCGATCGACGAGACGGTATATTCGGTCGCGTCGAGCAGCGGCTCGATGAAATAGAGCCCTTTGGCGAAGTCGAACTTCTCGTCCCACAGGCGGTAGATGTGGCGCATCACCGGCAGGTGGCGCGTCACGCCCACGCGGTCGCCATCAACGAGGTAGCGGTTCCACACCGCGTCGGCCATGTAGTCGCTGAAATGGCGGTCGTTGCCGCCTGCATACATGAAGGCGATGGTGTCGTCGGCATAGCGACGGTCGTTCAGCCAGCGCGCTTCGTTGATGTGGAATCCGCTCGCGTCGTTGAGGCTGGCGAACGGCTCGCGTTGCCAACTCACGTCGTCGAGGAACTCGGTCGAGACGAACCCTTGCGCGCCAAGGTCGCGCTGGTGGGCGCGCAGCAGCGCCCAGCGGTAGTAGTAGACCGCATCGAGGCCGGGATCGGCGGATTCGAAGAAGGGAATGCGGCCTTCGTACCAATCGGCATCGTTGCCGAAGCGGGTGTGGGCGATCGCTACGTGGTCAAGGCTGTGCGGCTCTGCGCAGGCCGGGAAGCCAAGCGAAAGGGCAGCAAGGACGCCTGCGAGCAAAGATTGCTGCCATCGCGTGCGTCTCATGCTGCCCATGCTCCGGGGTACGTCCAGATCGGTGGCGGTCGCCCTCGCGAGCAAGAGGGAGAGGATTGTCGCAAACGGGAGCGACCGCCAGCCCGAAGGCCCGTCCGCGCAAGGGAGCGCGGGAAACGGGACTTCGCATCATGCCATCAGTCGAACTTGAACCGCACGCCCAGCGCAAAGGTGCGCGCCAGCAGCGTCGTGCCAAGGTTGAACTGGTCGGCGTTGCCGACGTCGCCGAACTGATAGTAGTTCTGCTGCGTCGAGTTGGTGAGGTTCACCGCGTCGAAGGTCACGCCGATCTTGTCGGTGACGTTCCAGGTCAACTGGAGGTCGAGGCTCTTTTCGGGACGGAACCACACGCCGATCGGATTGGCGAACAGCCGCGCTTCGTTGTTGTGCAGGAACTGCTTGCGCCAGATGTAAGAAAGGCGGGCGTTGAACGGTCCCTTGTCGTAGGCGAGCGTGGCATTGTACGACAGCTTCGACACGCCGAAGAACTGCGACGTCGACTGGCCGACGATGTTGCCCGCGCTGTCGGATTCTGGGATGTTTTGCTTGGAATCCAGCACCGTCACGCTGCCCTGGAAGCCCAGGCCGTCGAGCGGGCCCGGCAGGTAGTGCGGGAAGTAGGTGAGGCCCACTTCGACGCCCTTCAGCACGCCGTTCGACGCGTTCACCGGGCGGGTGATGGCGAAGTAGTTGGTTGCGCCCGCTTGGATGCCGTTGTTGGGGATGTATTCGCGCACCGTCAGCGGCACCACCAACCCATCGATCTCGCGGCGGAAGCCCGTCACGTAGATCGCGCTGTCGCGGTCGAAGTACCATTCGAGCGCAAGGTCGAAGTTCTTCGAATGCGTCGGGCGCAGGTTGGCCGTGCCCGCCGAACCCGAACCATAGCCTACGTTGGTAAGGTCGCCGGTCAGGCTGTAGTTGGGGTTGATGTCGCTGAAGTTCGGACGGCGCAGCGTCTCGCCATAGTTGAAGCGCAGGCGCAGGTTGTCAGTCACTTCATAGCGCAGCGTGAACGCCGGCAGGAACTTGTTGGAACCGTTCGACGCCGCGGTTTCCGCGCCACCGTTGTAGCGGTCGAAGAACTTGCTGTCGGTGTCGACGTTGACGAAGCGCACGCCGCCTTCGATCTTGAGCGGACGTCCGAACAGGTCGATCTGCGCATCGGCCATCAGGTAGGCCGACATCGTCGTCTCGGTGATGTCGAACACGCGGTCGAGCGTCAGCTGGTCCGAGGTCTTGAGGCCATAGAGCGAGCGGACGGTGTCGGCGTTGGCGTTGATCCAGTAGCCGCTCGGCAGCACCCAGCTGGTCGGCACGTCGGCCCGGCCATCGAAGAAGCCGCTGTTGGTGAACAGCGCCTCGGCGGGCAGGGCGTCGCTCAGCGCCTTGTTCAGACGGCCGCCGTCCTGCGTGCGGACATAAGTCGCGGCGGTGCGGCGGTCGACGCGCAGGCCCGCCTTGATCGCGCGCAGGAAGCCGTCGTCCCAGGTGTAATAACCATCGAGCGTGCCGGTGATGGCGTCGCCCTTGGCCTTGCCCGCGTTGTCGTAGAATTCGGCGACGTTCCACAACGTCGGATCGGCAAGCTGGCTGTCGTCGTTGAAGTGGAACGACGGAATGCCGCCGCCTGCGTTGAAGTCGGTGACGATCTGGCCGGCCACGCGGTCGGTGCGCATGGCCTGGAACGTGTTCTGGTTGGTGCTGGTCTGGTAGGCGACGTCGGCGACGATCTTGCCGCGCGACCCAAGGTCCCACTTGCCGTTCAGCGCATAGACGTAGCTATCGGTGCGGTTGGTGGCGTAGTCGCCGCTGTTGAAGCCATAGACGTTGTCCACGGTGCGCGACTTGATGATGTTGGTGCCATCATACAGCGTGACCGGCCCGGGGTTGCCCCACCAGTCGACGAAGCTGAACTGCAGCGAATTGAAGGTGTTGCCACGGAACCCAGCGTAGAACACTTCGGCGGTATAGACCGAGCTGCCGTTGGGCGCCCACTGCAGCGCGACGTTGAACGACGGGCGTTCGCGCTCGCCATAAAGGTCCGAGCTGAACACGGCGTCGCGACCGAGGTAGTAGGGCACGTCCACGCCGTTGATGTGCAGCGTCGAACCGGCGGCGGTGGGCAGGCCGGCGTTGAGGCCCGGCTGCCAGTTCACGTTGTCCGGGCCGGGGAAGATGCGTTCCAGCCGGCTGAAGCCCGATCCTTCCGGCGGGTTCTCGGTGGCGAAGGGCACGAAGGCGCCAGCCGTCGTGCTCATGTTGCGATACTTGGTCTTGCTGTAGCTGGCATTCACCAGCAGGCCGATCTCGCCGACGCCGGTGTCCCAGCGGTCGCTGACCAGCAGTGCCACGTTGGGGTTATAGCTGTCGGCCTGCTGGTTGTAGATCCCGCGCGCCAGGCCCGAGATGGTGAAGCCGTTGAAATCGAAAGGACGACGCGTTTCGACGTCGATCTGCCCGGCAAGGCCGGTCTCGATCTGGTCGGCCGAGCGCGTCTTGTAGACGTTGACGCTCTTGACGAGGTTCGCCGAAATGTCCTGCAGCGCGAACGACTGGCCCGCTGCGGTAAAGATGTTGCGGCCGTTGAGCGTGGTCAGCGGGTCCGACAGGCCGCGAATGGTCACCGCGCCCGCTTCGCCACCCGCGCGGTCGGTGATCTGGATGCCGGTCACGCGCTGCAGCGCTTCGACCACGTTGTTGTCAGGCAGCTTGCCCACGTCCTCGGCCACGATCGAATCGACGATCTGGGTGGACTGCTTGCGCACGTTGAGCGCGCCGACGATCGAGGCGCGTACGCCGCTGACCACGATCTCGCCGCCGTCGGCGGGAGCTGCGGCAGGCGTGGTATCCGTCGTCTGTGCGTGGGCGACGGTCGACAGCGTGAGTGCGAGAATCGAGGTTGTACCGAATGCGAACGGCTTGAGCGCCATGAGATCACCCTCCCTGGAACGGGCCGGCCCCCTTGCCGTGCCCCAAATTTGTCGGACTAATTATTTGTCAGACATATTGCTGGCAAGCGAAAAATTAATCACGCAATTGTTCTGGATTTTGACAACGCTGCCAGTGATGCAGGCGTGCCACGGGTGCTGGTGAACGCGCGTGCATTGGTATGAACAACTCAGACTAATTAGTCGACTTTCCACGCTGTTGCGCGGCCAAGCGGAGCGAGGGCAACCGTGGCACCGGAGGCGATGGCAACGCCCCGGCGGGCCGCCGATTCGAGGCGGATCGACTGGCTGCCTGCACGCTGGACGAGGAAGCGCTGCGCCGCGCCATCGACTGCAGGGGCAAGCCCAAGGCTTCCGTCCTCGCCGATTGTCACGCGATCGTCGCGCCGGAGGATCGGTGCGATCGTGACCACACCGGGCGCATCCTCGATCAGCCGGAACTGCGTGGCCGCCAGCGTCGCCGCACCGGCGACCAGCCGTATTCCGTCGTGCGCCAACGCCACGCCATCGGCGGCCAGCAACCGCACCGGCATTGGCCCGTTGCCTACGGGCACGCCGAAATCGGGCGTGCCGTCCGCCTTGTAGTATAGCCGCTGCACGCGCGTATGGCGGTTGGGATCGAACAGCGGGTCGCCTTCGATCCGGTCGTAATCGCGCCCGTGATAGACCAGCACGTCGCGGCCCTGTTCGTCGACGGTGAAGCTGTTGTGACCCGGTCCGAACACGCCCGTTTCGGGGCAGGTGACGAACACCGGCTCTTGCGCCTTGGTCCAGACGCGCGGGTCCATGATGTCGGCGTCGTCGGGCGCGCTCAACAGGCCCAAGCAATAGCGCGCATCGGTCGCGCTGGCCGAATAGGTCATGAACAGCCGCCCGTTGCGGGCCAGCACGGCTGGTGCCTCGTTCACCTTGAAGCCGCGCACTTCCCAGTCGAGCGTCGGCACGCTCAGCCGCGTCGCCTGCCGCGCCAGGGTGAGCGGGCTGGCCAGCGGCGCGATGTAGAGGTTCGAATTGGTCTCGATCCCCGGCTCGCGCTGCGCCCACGCGAAATAGCGCGTGCCGCGATGCACGAAGCTGGTGGAATCGAGGCAGAAGCTGTCCCAGGGCGCCTGGAACTGGCCCAGAACCTGCCAGTTGCCGGTCATCGGGTCCGGCCCGTCGCAGGCCACCGCGAACGTGCGGATGCGGAAGACGTCCTCGCCGCCACCGCTGGGGCCTGCTGCAAAATACATGATCCAGCGTCCGTCGATCAGATGCAGTTCGGGCGCCCAGATGAAGCCCGACATCGGCCCCGTTGCCTGATGCCGCCACAGCACGCGCTCTTCCGCCGTGGCGAGGCCCGCGATGGTCTTCGAGCGGCGTAGCACCAGTCGGTCGTACTCGGGCACCGATCCGGTCAGGTAATAGAACCCGTCATCGTGCCGGAGCACCTGCGCATCGGCGCGTTGGCGCACCAGCGGATTGACCGGGCCGGGCTCTGTCTGCGACGCCGGCAGGGCTCGATTTAGGCCCGTGCAGGCCACCGGCAGTACCGCGCTGCCGGCAACGAAGGCGCGGCGCGAAAGCGAAAGGGTCATCGCGAAAGTCCTCTCAGGCTCGTTCTGTCAGTCGATCGGTTCGGCCACCGGCCAGCCGTCTGCATCCCAGCGCAGACGCGCCACGCGCAGCACGGGTGCGCCGTTCGCCTCGCGGTCATAGGCGTGCCACACGAGCCAGCTCGTGCCGTCCTTGTCGGTGAACGCGCCGGCGTGGCCTGGCCCGCGATAGCGCTGCTTTTCCTGCAGATCGGCGCGCAGCAGGATCGTGCCGCCGCCCTGTATCATCGCGCTGCCGTCGCGGCCCTTGTACGGCCCGGTGATCCTGTCCGCGCGCCCGACCACAGTGTAATAGGTGCTGTTCACGCCCTTGCAGCAATAGTCGTAGGACGCGATAAGGTAGTACGCGCCGCCGTGCGGCACGATGAACGGGGCTTCGATCGGCGCAGGCGCGTTTGCCGGAGCAGGACGGGAGGCGATGCTGTACGGTTCGGTTCCGGCCGCGGGCTTTCCCGTCTTCGGATCGAGGGGGAACAGCTTGATCCCGCTCCAGAAACTGCCCAGCGCCAGCCACTGTCGCCCTTGGGCATCGACCACGAAGTTCGGGTCGATGGCGTTGAAATCGTCCGCAGGCGTGGATTGGACGACAAGGCCCCGATCGGTCCAGCGGTAGGCTTTCGATTTCGGATCGAGCGTCGGGCTGGTGGCCAGGCCAATGGCCGAACGGTTTGATCCGAAGGTCGAGACCGAATAGTACAGCCGGTATTCGCCGTTCACGTACGATATGTCCGGCGCCCAGATGCCTTCGGTCCCCGGTACGGCCTGCTTCGCCCAGGCCGGGATCTCGGCAAAGACCGAGCCCGCGTCGGTCCAGTGGTGCAGGTCGGGCGAGGTCTTGATGCCCACGTACCTGCCAACGGTGCTGAACACGTACCACGTCGCGCCTTCGCGGATCAGCACCGGGTCGTGCACCGTCAGGTCGCCCGACAGCGGCGCGCCTTGCGCCACCGCAACCATCGGCGAAACGCTCAGGGCAAGCGCGAGCAGGGCGCGGCGCAGCACGGTCAGCCCTCGCTCGCGGCCCAGGCCTCGACCAGCGCGCGGGCCCTTGCGCCGACCATGGCCGCATCGTCGCCCGGCTTGTAGAGGCTGCCGCCCACGCCGATGCCGAACACGCCCGCCTTGCGGAACTCGGCCACGTTGGCAGGGCCGACGCCGCCCACGGCCCATACGCGCGTGCCGCGGGGCAGCACTTCACCGATCGCCTTCACATAGCCGCTGCCCAGCACCGAGCCGGGAAACAGCTTCAGGCTGGTCGCGCCCGCCTTGATCGCGGCAAAGGCTTCGGTCGGGGTGAGGAAGCCCGGCAGCACGTCCATGCCAAGGTCCAGCGACCGTGCGATCACCGCCGGGTCGACATTGGGCGAGACCATGAAGGTGCCGCCCGCCTGCGCCAGCGTTTCGGCAAGCGCGGGGCTCACAACCGTGCCGCCGCCGATTGCCGCACGGTCGCCCAGCGCCTGCGCCATCGCGGCGATCGAGCCTGCCGGATCGGGCGAGTTGAACGGCACCTCGATCAGCTTCACCCCGGCATCGACCAGCGCTTCGGCCACGGCCACGGCTTCCCGCGTTTCGATGCCGCGCAGGATCGCCACGATGGGCGGGGCGCCTGCGGCGAGAACGTCGTCGATGGTCATGGCTGCGAACTTTCCTGAAGCGTAAGGGTAAGGCCGGCGAGCACGGCGGCATCGCCATCGACCGCCGTGAAGGCAAGGCCGCGCGCCGTAAGGGCGCGGGCGTAGAGAGCGGCAAGCGCAGGCGCACCGACCACCACGACTGAGCCGGTATCGGGCGCGAACTGCGCCACTTCCGCGCCGATCAGCAGGCCGGAGAGATACCCCTGCGCCCACGCCCGCGACCGGCCATCGAGCAGCCGGGCCGCCCGCGCCTCGAACAGCGCGCCCGGCATCGGCTCGTCGGCGCGGGCAAGACCGCGCGCGAAGCCATCGTCGAAGCTGCCTTCGCCGGGGGCATCGTTGCCTGTTAGCGAGGACTGCCCCGCGATCAGCGCATAAAGCTCGCCAGTCGGCGCGGTGCGGAATCCGGTGATCGCACCATCGTCCAGCATGACCCACTTGCTGTGGGTGCCCGGCAGCACGATGACATGGCGACCGTGCGCCAGCGCGGGATCGAGCGCCATCGCGCCGAAGACCTGCGCTTCTTCGCCCCGCATCACGTCGGGCACGCCCTTGGCATCGCGCGCCGACAGGCCGGGCAGCACGGCCACGGGCACCCCCGCGACGGTGAGCGTGGCGGGGGCGGCCTGCCATTGCGCGGCGGTGGCGGGGCAGGGGGCATAGGGCGCGACCACCAACCCGGCGGGCGATCCCGCCATGCCGCATAGCGTCACCCCCGCGATCGGCCCTTCGGCCAGCCAGAGGGCCAGCCGTTCGGCCAGCACCTCGGCCGCATTGCCGGAAAGCGCGGTGGTCCCCGGCCCGTCGAGCCGCGCGGTCACGACCCCATCCTGCACCCGGAACAGGCGCAGGTTGGTGCCCCCCCAATCGCCAAGAACGCGTGCCGCGCTCATTGCAGCGTCAGCACCACGACCGACTTGGCGGGCAGCGTCACCGACAGCGTGTCGCCGCTCACGCTCGCGCCGCTGAACGGCGCGGGCTTCACCGCCTCGGGCGCATCGAAGGTGTTGTGCGCATTGATCGCGGGCGCGGTCAGCACGCGGCCCGAAACCCCGGTGGCGGAAAGCCCCGCCAGCTTGACCGTCACCGTGTTGGGCTGGTTCGGATCGAGGTTCGACAGCGCGACGTAGGTCTTGCCGTCCTTCGCCTTCACCGCCGATCCGCTCACCGCGGGCATCGTGAACTGGTCCTTGGCATACCACGGGGCGTCGATGTCGATGGGCAGCACCGTTCCGTCCTGCCACGGCTTGTACATCTCGAACACGTGATAGGTGGGGGTGAGGACCATCTTCGGCCCGTCGGTCAGGATCATCGCCTGCAACACGTTCACCATCTGCGCGATCGCGCTCATTCTCACGCGGTCGGCGTGGCGGGCGAAGATGTCGAGGTGGATCGAGGCGATCAGCGCATCGCGCAGCGTGTTCTGCTGGCGCAGGAAGCCCGGATGCGTGCCCGGATCCTGCGCGTACCACGCACCCCATTCGTCGACCGCGAGGAAGACGCGCTTCTTGGGATCGTACTTGTCCATGATCGCGGTGTGCTTCGCGATCAGGTCTTCCATGCGCCGGGCGCCTGCCAGCGCATCGGCCCAGCCGTGTTCGTCGAAATCGACCGCGGGCGCGCGTGGCGGCCAGCCGCCCGCCGGGTGGACGTAGTAATGCAGCGACACGCCGTCGAGCATATCGCCCGCCACGCGCATCATCGTCTCGGTCCAGGCGTAGTCGTCGACGTTGGCCCCGGCGGCGATCTTCATGATCCGTGTGCCCGCAGGCGCCTTGACGAACGTGGCATAGCGGCGCGTCACGTCCGCCGCGTATTCGGGCCGCATGTTGCCGCCGCAACCCCACAACTCGTTGCCCACGCCGAAATAGGGAACGGCCCAGGGCTGCTTGTGCCCGTTCTTCGCGCGCAGGTCGGCAAGGCTGCCGGCAGGCGCGGTCATGTATTCGACCCACTCGGCCATTTCCTGCGGCGTGCCGTTGCCGACGTTGCCCGCGATATAGGCTTCGGCGCCCACCTGCCGCAGCAGCTCGAAGAATTCGTGCGTGCCGACCGCGTTCGGCTCGGTCACGCCGCCCCAATGCGTGTTGACCTTGACCGGGCGCTGCGCCTTGGGGCCGATGCCTTCGCGCCAGTGGTATTCGTCGGCGAAGCAGCCGCCGGGCCAGCGGATCACCGGCACCGACAGGGCCTTCAGCGCGCCGACCACGTCGTTGCGAAAGCCGTTGGTCTGCGGGATGGACTTGTCGCCCGCCACCCACAGCCCGCCATAGATGCCGTTGCCCAGATGCTCGGCGAACTGCGTGAAGATGCGCTTGTCATAGACCGGCCCCGGCGTGTCGGCGTGCAGCGTGGCGCTGGTCGGCGTGCCGCCGGTATCGGCCTGTACGGGCGTGGCGAGCGCGCTGGCGGCCAGCAGCAGGGCGGCAGCAGCGCGGCGGAAAGTCGTTGTCATCGTGACCTCTCCCAAGAGGTGTTTAGTCGAGAAATGCGTCGGTGATCGCGCGCTTTCCGCGCAGGAAGGCATCGGCGACGAGCCGCAGCGGACCGACGTCGACGTCGCTGCGGCCGCTGCGGATCAGCGTGGCGAAGCGGGCGTAGAGGCCGGGGTATTCGTGATCTTCGGCGTGTTCGGTACCGCTCGGCAGCGACAGCACCGCGCCGCCGTGCGCCAGCTTTAGCGTCCCCGCGTCGGTTTCGACCACGATGTCCCAGCTCTGGGGGCCGGTCTGCCGCCAGTCGAGGTCCATATGGATCTTCGCGCCCGCCGTGTCGCAGAAATGCATGTCCGCTGCGATCGGCGCAGCGCGATTGGCCGGGATTTCCAGCGTCGCGCTCTTGAGGAAGAACGGGCGCGGCAGGATGTGGGTGACGATCGACAGCGCATTGATGCCCGGATCGAACACGCCGAGCCCGCCCGGTTCCCAGATCCACGCCTGCCCCGGATGCCAGACGCGCACGTCCTCGCGCCAGGTGATCTCGACGCTTTCGATGCGGCGCTCGGCCAGCCAGGCGCGGGCCGGGGCGACCCCTGCCGCAAAGCGCGAATGCCACGCTGCGAACAGTGTTGCGCCGACCTTGTCCGCGCGACTTTCCAGCGCGGCTACTTCAGCCAGCGTCGCGCCGGGAGGCTTTTCCAGGAACACGTGGATGCCGCGCTTCAGCGCCATCGCGGCCAGATCGTAGCGGACCTGCGGCGGGGTGCAGAGCGCGACAGCATCGACCGCCGGGCCTTCCTCCAGCAATGCCTCAAGGCTTTCGAGGTGCGGCACGTCCGGCACGCCCGGATCGTGCGGGCTGACCGTGGCGGCAAGGCTGAAAGCGCGGTTGCCGGCGATGGCGGGCAGGTGCTGGTCACGGGCGATCTTGCCCACGCCCACGACTGCGATACGGATCGGATCCATAACGATTACAGGACCTTGACCGCGACGGGCGCGTCGCTGCCGGCAGCGCGAGCCAGCGGATTGCGCAAGGGCAGGGTAAAGGGTGCGGCCTCGATCTCGAAGGTATCGCCGACCTGTGTGCGGATGCCATCACTGAACGAGAGCGTGGCGGTGCCGAAGAAGTGGACGTGGATATCGCCCGGACGGCGGAACAGGTCGTACTTGAAGTGGTGGTGCTCAAGGTTCGACAGGGCGTGGCTCATGTTGCCCTCGCCCGAAAGAAAAGGCTTTTCCCACACAACCTTGCCATCGCGCACGATGCGGCTGGCTCCGCGCACGTCGGCGGGCGTCTCGTCGATCAGCAGCTCCGCGCCGAGCGCGGCTTGCCGCAGCTTGGAGTGCGCCAGCCACAAGTAGTTGTGGCGCTCGGTCACATGGTCCGAGAACTCGTTGGCGAGCGCGAAGCCGAGGCGGAAGGGAGTGCCGTCCGCGCCGATCAGGTAGATGCCAGCAAGCTCCGGCTCCTCGCCACCGTCCTGCGCGAACGACGGCATTTCAAGCGCTTGGCCGGGGCCGAGGAGCTGCGAACCATCGCCTTTGTAGAACCATTCGGGCTGCTGGCCGACCGCGCCGGGGTCGGGCTTGCCGCCCTCCAGCCCTTCGAGGAACATGCGCATCGAGTCCGTCTGGTGCGCCGCAGCGGCGGCATCGCGGTGCATCTTGTCGCGCCCCTCAGCCGAGCCGAGGTGGGTGAGGCCGGTGCCGGTCATGAGCAGGTGCGCGGGGTCGTCGTGATCGATCGGGGCAAGGAAACGCCCAGCGGCAAGCTCTTGTTCCAGATCGATTTCTGCGCCCTTGGGGCAGGTGCGCGCGGTGGTGGCGAGGCTGGTTCCGGCGGCGATTGCACGCTCGGCCAATTCGCGCACGCTAGCGACACCTAACAGCACCTGAGCGACACCTAGGTCGGCCAGAACGACCGACCGCGTACCATCAACGGCACGGTGCTGGAGCAGACGAAGCGACATTGTGTTATCCTCTCTCAGATCGTCAGGACGCCATCGACCAGACGCGGCGCGCCATCGCCGAACGCGTCGTCGCGCAATGACGGCGGGAGCAGGTTGGCGGACAGATTCTGGTAGCTGACCGGGCGCAGGAAGCGATCGATCGCCATACTGCCGACCGAGGTGGTGCGCGCGTCGGACGTGGCGGGGAAGGGGCCGCCGTGAACCATCGCGTGGCACACTTCGACGCCGGTGGGCCAGCCGTTGGCGAGAATGCGCCCGGCCTTGACTTCCAGCACGGGGAGCAGGCGTTCCGCCAGCGCTTCGTCGGCGGCGTCCAGATGCAACGTGGCGGTCAGCTGGCCTTCGAGACCCTTGAGGACGGCAAGCAGTTCGGCCTCGTCCTTGCAGACGACGACGACCGAAGCCGCGCCGAATACTTCGTGGCCCATTGCTTTATCCGAAAGGAAGGCGGCGGCACCGGTGCGGAACAGCGCCGCGCCGCCTTGGGTGCCTTCGCCGGGCTGGCCCTTGGCCAGCGTTTCGACGCCCGCATTGCCTTCCAGCGCCGTGACGCCGCTGGCATAGGCCTGGCAGATGCCCGGGGTGAGCATGGTCTGCGCCGTTGCAGCCTGCACCGCGGACGTGGCCGCTGCGGTGAAGGCATCAAGCCCTTCGCCCTCGATCGCGAGGATCAGGCCGGGGTTGGTGCAGAACTGGCCCGCGCCCATCGTCAGCGAGGCGACGAAGGCCGTGCCCAGCGCTTCGCCGCGCGCCTTCAGCGCTTCGGGCAGGAGCAGGACGGGGTTGATGCTCGACATTTCGGCATAGACGGGGATCGGCACGCCGCGCGCCTGCGCCAGCTTTGCCAGCGCAAGGCCGCCGCTGCGCGATCCGGTGAAGCCGACGGCGGCGACGCGCGGATCCTGTACGAGCGCGGCGCCGAGATCGTTCGACGGGCCGACAAGGTGGCTGAACACGCCAGCGGGCAGCCCGCTGGCAGCAACGGCGCGCGCGATCGCGGCGGCGACGAGGGCGCCGGTCTGCGGATGGGCAGGGTGGCCCTTGACCACGACCGGGCATCCCGCCGCGAGCGCGGAGGCGGTGTCACCGCCCGCGGTGGAGAAGGCGAGCGGGAAGTTGGAGGCGCCGAACACCGCGACCGGGCCGAGCGGGATCATGCGCAGGCGGATGTCGGGGCGCGGCAGGGGCTGGCGCTCGGGCAGCGCGGGGTCGATGCGCAGTTGCTGCCACGCGCCCTTGCGCACGACATCGGCGAACAGGCGCAACTGGCCCACGGTGCGGCCGCGTTCGCCTTCGAGGCGGGGGCGCGGCAAGCCGGATTCGGTCATCGCAGCTTCGATCAGGTCGTCGCCGATGGCGAGGATTTCCTCGGCGATTCGTTCGAGAAACATGGCGCGCGCTTCAAGGCTGGTGGCGCGGTACGCATCGAAGGCATCAGCGGCGGCGGCGCAGGCAGCGGCGACATCCTGCGGGCCGTGAACGGCGAAGGCAGGTCCCTGCGGCTGGCCGGTGGCGGCGGCCACGGAGCGGAATTCGGTCATTGGAGTCTCCTGATTTACTCCGACATATTACGGCCGCAGGGGAAAGGCAACATGCGGCGGCGTTAAACGTTTTAATCGTATCGTCGCGCGGGGCGCACTGATAAGCGTGGATGCCAAGGAGGACCGCGAGACCGTGACGGAAGCTGCACCCAAGACCCTTTCCGACAAGCAGGACAAGGCGCTGGACGCCAAGGGCGGGGCGGCACGCGGGCCGGGGCGACGCTTGCATGGCGCGCTGGCGCACAAGCTGGGAACCGCGATCTTGTCGGGCCAATATGTGCCAGGCGACGTGTTGCCGGGCGAGGTTGCCTTCGCCGAGGAACTGAAGGTTTCGCGCAGCGCCTATCGCGAGGCGATCCAGGTGCTGACCGCCAAGGGCCTTGTCGCCAGCCGTCCGAAGGCGGGAACGCGGGTGCTGCCACGCGAGCGCTGGAACCTGCTCGATCCTGAAGTGCTGGCATGGGCCTTTGCCGGCGAGCCGGACGTCGCCTTCGTGCGCGACCTGTTCGAATTGCGCTCGATCATCGAGCCGGCGGCGGCACGGCTTGCGGCGCAGCGGCGGAGCAAGGACGACGTGCGGGTGATGCGCGATGCGCTGGCCGCGATGCGTCGTCACACGCTGACGACGGAGGCCGGGCGCGCGGCGGACCGCGATTTCCACGACGCGATCCTGCGCGCGACGGGCAACCAGGCGATGGTCGTGCTATCGGCCAGCATCGGCGCGGCGGTCCACTGGACCACGCAGTTCAAGCAGCGTTCGCGCGAGTTGCCGCGCAACCCGATCCCTGATCATGCGCGCGTGTTCGATGCGATTTCGGCGGGCGATGCCGATGCCGCGGCCGAGGCGATGGGCGTGCTGGTCGATCTGGCGCTGGAGGACACGCGCACGTCGATGGGGCAGGGCGCAGGCGCGGCCTGAGCCTGGCCTCCGCCTTCGCCTGACGGAGCGATTGCGGGCAAAATGAAGGGGCGGGAAGGCACGTGCCCTCCCGCCCGTTGCTCTTTCGCCTGAGCGGGATCAGCCGTCCACTTGCACGTCGGGCAGAGCGTGGGTGGGACGCGAACCCCACAGGGCGTAGAACAGGACGTAGAGTTCGCAGGCCGCCGTCAGCAGGAACGAAGTCTGCAGGCCATAGCTGTCGGCCAGCCAGCCTTGCACCACCACGAGCGCGCCGCCCGCGATGGCCATGATCAGCAGGCCCGAGCCTTCCTCGGTCAGCGGGCCGAGGCCCTTGATGCCGAGCGTGAAGATCGTCGGGAACATGATCGAGTGGAACAGGCCGACGAGGATTAGCGACCACATCGCGACCGGGCCGGTGGTGAACACGGTGACGAGCATGACCACGAAGGCGCCGACCGAGAACGCGGCGAGCACGAGTGCGGCGTCGATCTTCTGCATGATCGCGGACCCGGCGAAGCGGCCGACCATCATCCCGCCCCACAGGAACGAAAGGTACTTGCCCGCCTGTTCGTGCGTCAGGTTGGCGATATGCGGCTGGCTGACGAAATTGACGAAGAGGTTGGCGACGCCGATTTCCGCGATCAGGTAGATGAAGATCGCTGGCACGCCGAACACGAGGTTGCGGTGCTGCCAGAGCGAATGCTTCTTGCGCTCCTCTGCGGCGAGGCGCTGGGTGGCACCACCCATGGCGGGTAGCGGGAAACGGGCGATCACCACGGCGAGCACGACCAGCACCACCGCGACAAGCGCGTAGGGCAGGATCACCGACTGCGCGTCGGCGATGCGCTCGGCCTGCGTCAGCACGGTGCCTGCGGCGGCGGTGCCGCTCTTCGACCGGCCGAGGATCAGATAGGCGCCGAACATCGGCGCGAGCATGGTGCCCGCCGAGTTCATCGCCTGCACCAGATTGAGGCGCGAGGAGGCAGTCTCGGGCTTGCCGACGACCGCGACGTACGGGTTGGCTGCGACCTGCAGCAGCGTGATGCCGCTGGCGATCACGAACAGCATGGCGAGCGTGACGCCATAGGACGGGATCGAGGCGGCGAGCATCATGCCCAGCGCGCCCGCCGCCATGATCAGCAGGCCGGTGACGAGCGACTTCTGGTAGCCGATCTTTTCGATCAGCTTGGCCGCCGGGATCGAGGCCACGAAATAGGCGATGAACCACACGCTCTCGATCAGCGTGGTCTGGGTGTAGTTCAGGTCGAACACGGCGCGCAGGTGCGGCAGCAGCGTGTTGTTGATGACCGTGATGAAG
Source organism: Novosphingobium percolationis (assembly GCF_020179425.1). Classification (GTDB taxonomy): domain Bacteria; phylum Pseudomonadota; class Alphaproteobacteria; order Sphingomonadales; family Sphingomonadaceae; genus Novosphingobium; species Novosphingobium percolationis. The sequence goes on from NZ_JAILYM010000001.1 coordinate 226,007, forward strand.
CCCCACATGAAGAACAGGCTGGCCAGCAGCGTCAGCGCGGGGCCGTAGCGCACGGAACTGTCATGGGGGGCGGCGCTGGCGCCCGAAGATACCACTGGCGGCATTGGGTGAATGTCCTCTCGCTCCAGAAAGCGCTGTCGGGGCCTGATGGCATACCGGCTTGCGCTCCTTCCATTTGTCGGACTATATGTGTCGATGCATTACGTCAATGGCCGCGCTGCGCCTGCCGCGAGACGAAAGGACAAGGGAATGAGGGTTCGTCGCAAGTCGTCCACGATTCTGGCCGCCGCGCTGGGCGCGAGCGCACTGGGGGTGCCCGTGGCCAATGCTGCCGACGCCACGCAGGAATCGGCGGGCAAGCTGGCCGATGGTACGGCGGTCGCGGCGATCACGCTCAAGGCCGCCAACGGCGTTTCGGCCCGTATCCTGACGTATGGCGCGACGCTGCAATCGCTGGTCGCGCCGGGGCGCGACGGCACGCTGGCCGACGTGGTGCTGGGGTATGACGACCTGGCCGGCTACGTCGATCACCCCAACTATTTCGGCGTTACCGTGGGCCGTTATGCCAACCGCATCGCGGGCGGCGCGTTCACGCTCGATGGCAAGGCCTACCAGCTGCCGCTCAACGACAAGACCAACAGCCTGCACGGCGGGGGCAAGGGCTTCGACAAGCAGGTGTGGCAGGTCGTTTCGGTCAAGTCCGGAGCCGTCGCGAGCGTGGTGCTGTCGCACGTCAGCCCCGATGGCGATTCGGGCTATCCCGGCACGCTGGCGACGACGGTGACCTATTCGCTCGACGAAGCGGGCAACCTGACGATCGCGTTCGAGGCAAAGACCGACAAGCCCACCGTGGTCAACCTGACCAACCACGCGATCTTCGACCTGGCGGGCGAAGGCTCGCCGCGCGGCGCGATGGGGCAGGTGCTGACCATTCCGGCCTCGGCTTACACCCCGGTCGACGACAAGCTCATTCCCACGGGAGAGCTGCGCAAGGTCGAGGGCACGGTGTTTGATTTCCGCGCGCCCCGGCGCGTGGCCGAGGCCTTGCGCGATGGGCGCGATCCGCAGATCGTGTTCGGGCGCGGCTATGATCACAACTTCGCGCTCGACAAGGGCGTGACGGCGAAGCCCGAGCTGGCCGCGCGGCTGGAGGATGCCGCTTCGGGCCGCGTGCTGGAAGTGCTGACGACCGAGCCCGGCGTCCAGTTCTACTCCGGCAATTTCCTCGACGGCACGCTCGTCGGCAAACAAGGGCACCTCTACCGTATGGGCGACGGTATCGCGCTCGAGCCGCAGAAGTTCCCGAACGCGCCGAATCAGCCTTCGTTCGTTTCCGCCCGCGTCGATCCGGGCAAGCCCTATCGCCACACCATGATCTATCGCCTCAGCGTCGCGCGCTGACGGCTGCCTGAAAGCATACCCATGACCAAGACGCCTGAAATGAAGCTTCGCAGCCGCGCGTGGTTCGACAATCCCGCCAACATCGACATGACCTCGCTGTACCTCGAACGCTATCTCAACTTCGGGATCAGCCTCGAGGAGCTGCGGTCGGGCAGGCCGATCATCGGCATCGCGCAGACGGGCAGCGACCTGTCGCCGTGCAACCGCCACCATATCGTGCTGGCCGAACGCATTCGCGAAGGCATCCGTGAGGCAGGCGGCATCGCGCTGGAATTCCCGGTCCACCCGATCCAGGAAACGGGCAAGCGGCCGACCGCGGGGCTGGACCGCAACCTTGCTTATCTGGGGCTGGTAGAGGCGCTCTACGGCTATCCGCTCGATGGCGTGGTGCTGACCACGGGCTGCGACAAGACCACGCCCGCGCTGCTGATGGCGGCGGCGACCGTGAACATTCCGGCAATCGCGCTGTCGGTGGGACCGATGCTCAACGGCTGGCACAAGGGCGAGCGCACCGGATCGGGCACGATCGTCTGGAAGGGGCGCGAAATGATGGCCAAGGGCGAGCTGGACGCCGATGGCTTCATCAAGCTCGTCGCCAGTTCCGCGCCCTCGACCGGCTATTGCAACACGATGGGCACGGCGACGACGATGAATTCGCTGGCCGAGGCGCTGGGCATGATGCTGCCGGGTTCCGCCGCGATCCCCGCGCCGTATCGTGATCGGCAGGAATGCGCCTATCACACCGGCAAGCGCATCGTGGACATGGTGCGCGAGGACCTGAAGCCGTCGGACATCCTGACGCTGGAAGCCTTCCACAACGCCATCGTCGTCAATTCCGCCATCGGCGGGTCGACCAACGCGCCGATTCACCTCGCCGCGATCGCGCGTCACGTTGGCGTGGAGCTGCCGCTGACCGACTGGCAGGACAAGGGCCACAAGGTGCCGCTGCTGGTCAACCTGCAACCGGCGGGCGAGTATCTGGGCGAGGACTACTATCGTGCAGGCGGCGTTCCCGCCGTGGTCGCGCAGCTGATCGGGCAGGGACTGATCGCCGAGGACGCGATGACCGTGAACGGGCGCACGATAGGCGAGAACTGCCGCGATGCGACGATCGAGGACGAGAAGGTGATCCGCCCGTTCGCGCAGCCGCTGCGCGAGGAGGCGGGTTTCCTCGTGCTGACGGGCAACCTGTTCGACGCTGCTATCATGAAGACCAGCGTGATATCGGAGGAGTTCCGTGCACGCTACCTGTCGAACCCCGACGATCCGGATGCGTTCGAAGGCCCGGCCGTGGTGTTCGACGGGCCGGAGGACTACCACCACCGCATCGATGATCCGGCGCTGGGCATCACCGCGCAGACGCTGATGTTCATGCGCGGCGCGGGGCCGATCGGCTACCCGGGCGCGGCGGAAGTCGTCAATATGCGGCCGCCCGCCTACCTCATCACCGAAGGCGTCGGCGCGCTGCCGTGCATCGGCGACGGGCGCCAGTCGGGCACCAGCGGAAGTCCCTCGATCCTCAACGCCAGCCCCGAAGCGGCGGCGATGGGCGGTCTGGCGCTGCTCAAGACCGGGGACCGGGTGCGGCTCGATCTCAAGAAGGGGCGCGTCGACGTGCTGATCTCGGACGCGGAACTGGCCGAGCGCCGGGCCGCGCTCGAAGCGGCGGGGGGCTACCCCTATCCCGCCTCGCAGACGCCCTGGCAGGAAATCCAGCGCAGCATCGTCGGCCAGCTCGACACCGGGGCGATCCTGGAGGGCGCGGAGAAGTACCAGCGCATCGCCCAGACCATGGGCCTGCCGCGGGACAACCACTGATGTCGGCATGGCAGGTGATCGAGCGTGGCGGCCAGCGCGACACGCTGGGCGAGGGCGCGCTGTGGTGCCCGCGCGACGGTGCGTTCTATTGGGTGGACATCCTCGCGCCCGCACTCAACCGGCTGGTGCTGGAAACCGGCGCGGTGACGCGCTGGGCCATGCCCGAGCCGCTGGGTTGGGTGGTGAGCCATGCTGCGGGCGGGCTGGTCGGCGGGTTCCGCTCGGGCATCGCGCGCATCGGGCTCGATCCGCTGGCGGTCGGCCCGCGCAAGGCGGTCGAGGCGCACCTGCCGGGCAACCGCATGAACGATGGCAAGACCGACGCGACCGGCGCGATCTGGTGCGGCACGATGGACATGGGCGAGGCGCAGGCCAGCGGCTCGCTTTACCGCATCAGCCCGACCGGCGAACTGGCGGCGGTCGATATAGGTTATCTGGTGCCCAATGGCCCGGCGTTCTCGCCCTGCGGGCGCTGGCTCTACCATGCCGACAGCGGCCGACGGACGATCTACCGCTTCGCGCTGGACGATGGCCACGCGCGCAAGGACGGCGTGTTCGCGACTTTCGGCGAAGAGGATGGCTATCCCGACGGGATGAACGTCGATACCGAGGGCTTCCTGTGGGTGGCGCACTGGGACGGCGGGCGGATCAGCCGCTTTGCGCCCGATGGCACGCGGGAACGTTCGATCGCGCTGCCCGCGCGGCGGATCACCAACATCGCCTTCTGCGGCCAAGCGCACGACCGGATGTTCGTTACCTCGGCCTCGGTCGGGCTGGACGACGCCGGGGCTTTCGACGGCGCGTTATTCGAGGTGGACTGCGGTGTGCGCGGGCAGCCGACCGTGCCCTATGCCGGGCCGGTCGACTGACCATTCACGTCACCCGGGTTCGGCCTACTGGGCCGTAAGGCCGCCATCGACGACGAATTCGCCGCCGGTCACGTACTTGGACGCAGGCGAGGCGAGGAAGGCGATCATCTCGGCGATGTCGTCCGGCTCGCCCATGCGGCCCATCGGGATCGAGGCGTTGATGGCGTCGTACTGGTCGGGGTTATCCTTGATCGCGACCTGCTGCATGTCGGTCCAGATCACGCCGGGATGGACCGAGTTGACGCGAATGCCCTCGCGCGCGACTTCGAGCGCCAGCGCCTTGGTATACAGCCGCACGCCGCCCTTGCTGGCGGCATAGGCCGACGCACCGGGAATGCCGACGAGGCCCGCGACCGACGACAGGTTGACGATCGAGCCCGTGCCCTTGGCGCGCATCGCCGGAAGCGCGGCGCGGCAGCCAAGGTAGACGCTGGTGAGGTTGACGTCGATCTGGCGCTGCCACGAGATCGGATCGAGATCGGGCGTTGCGTGCAGCACGGCAATGCCGGCATTGTTGACGAGAATATCGGGCGCGCCGGTTTCCTGTTCGATCGTGGCGAGAACCGAGGCCCACGCCTCGGCGCTGGTCACGTCATGGCCGAGCGCGTGCGCGTTCAGTCCGGCCGTGTTCAATTCGGCAGCGCGGTCCGTTACTGCAGCTTCGGCAAGATCGGTCAGCCATACCGTCGCGCCCAGCTGGGCGAGCTTGCGGGCGGTAGCAAAGCCGAGACCGGCGGCCGAAGCAGCGCCGGTGACGAGGGCAACCTGGCCCTGAAGGATCGTCATTTCGGGGTCATCCTTTGCAATACGGCTAAAAAGATACCCCGGCACACAAAGGTGCCGGGGTACAGGGAGGAGATCGTCACCGCAGTTCGGAAGACGTTCAATCACTCCCAGCCGCAATCGTCAAAGAAAACTACAGTGAGCTGTATAAAATCACAGGGGGCCTGAAGCGATATCCAGGCAACGATCAGGCAGCCGGCCCAGCATGGAATTCCGCCAGCAACTGACGTGTTCCAGCAGGCGTCGCCCATGGCAAAAGCGGTTGCGCACATTGGCGCACAAGCCAGCTTTCGAACTCGGCATCGGCAACCTCGCCCTTCGACCAGAACAGCACGCTCGACACGATGCCGAGGCGAATCGCGCGAACGAGTGCATCGACCGGAGCTTGGGCCACAAGATAACCTTCGCCGACCATATCGCGCAGGCTGGCGCCGACGTGGTCGACGTACAGGGCATGCAGGCCGACCAGCTCGGCATGATCGAGCAGCAGCACCGCCATGGCGCGCGACAGCAGTGGTTCATCGAGTGTCGCCTGGGTCGCTTCGGTGCAGAAACGACGCAGTTTCTGCCAGCCGGACATTGGCTCGGCGGCTGCGGCGCGCTGGAACACGCCTTCGGAGCGATCGTGCGCTGCAAGCGCGACGAGCCGGTCCTTGGTGCCGAAGATGTTGTAGAGCGTCTTTTCCGCCGTGCCCGCCGCAAGTGCGATTTCGCGCATGGTCACCGCGTCGTAGCCGTCGCGCGCCACCAGCGCTTGCGCGGCGTTAAGGATGCGGCGCCGTCGTTCCGCCTGGCGCGCGGTCAGCGGCTTTTCGGTAGGGCTTGATACTGGATCCGGCATGCACCGCCCATGCAGCCAAGTGCGCGCGCTGCCAAGGGCTGGTGTCGCAGCAACCGGCCCACCCCATCAAAGCGCCAGTCCCCAAGCGGTTCACCGGCCCCTAGCCTTGGCATTCATACCAGAAAAAGGGGAGAGGTTCATGGAAGCAGTCGCCGCAGGAATAACCATTCGCATGATCGTGCTGTTCGCGGTCTCGGTAGCGGGGCAGATCGGCGGATCGCTGCTGCTGGGCCGCACCGATGGCTGGACCAATCCGCTGTGGAGCGCGGTATGCGTGGCTGTCTATGCCCCCAGTTTCTGGGCGATCGCCACGCTGATCCGCGAAGGCGGTCCGCTCAGCCTGATCATGCCGCTGCTTGCCGCCGTGGTGCCGCTGGCGGTGGCGCTGATCGCGGTGCTGGTGCTGGGCGAGGCGGCCTCGTGGGCGCGGCTTGGCCTGCTGGTCTTCGCTTGCGCGGTGATCGGCGTGGCGGGCGCGGTTTAAGCGCCTGAAGGCCTAATGTCCTGAAGGCCGGGCGCCGCGCGTGATCAGACGCGCGGCGCTGTGGCGCAGCGTATCGAAGGGCAGGGCGGGGTCGAGCTTTCCGGCCATCTGCAAGACGACGAGCCCGTGCAGCACCGCCCAATAGGCGTGGGCGATGTGGTCGGCATCGCCTTCCAGAAGCCCGGCCTCGACCATGTCGCGGACGTAGCGCGTCATCAGGTTCCCTGCGCGGGCCTGTGCGGCGCGAAGTTCGGCGCTCTTGTCCGCTTCGTCTTGTTCGAAGGCGAAGATCAACTGGTAGGCGGCGGGCTCGCGAAAGGCGAAATCGGCATAGGCATCGCCGATCGCACGCGATTTTTCCCACATGTCGCCACCGCTTTGCCCGGCAGTTTCGATGCAATTGGAAAAACGTTCATAGGCGGCGGCGCGGGTGGCATCGAGCAGCGCGGCCTTGCTGGCATAGTAGCGATAGAGCGAGGCGGCGGTCCAGCCCATCTCGGCGGCAATGGCGCGCATCGAGGCCCCTTGCGGACCATCGCGCGCGATGTGGCGTTCGGCCACTTCCCGGATCTTCTGCCGCACATCGGCGACCTGTTCTTTGGTGAGCAGCACGGCCATGCGCTTGCCATAGTGAACGCTGTTCGTTACGTCTACTGCCAAACAGTGTTTAGTATGAGAGGGGATTCGCCGTGAGCATCAAGTATCCGCACGTCTTTTCGCCGCTGAAGGTGGGCCACACCACGGTCAAGAACCGCATCCTGATGGGCTCGATGCACACGGGCCTTGAGGACGTGCCCAATGCGGCGGAACGCCTTTCGGCCTACTTCGTGGAGCGCGCCAAGGGCGGCGTCGGCATGATCATCACCGGCGGGATCGGGCCGCACCCGACGGCGGGGATGGGGGCCAAGCTGATCAACGCCGATGAGGTGGCGCTGCATCGGCAGGTGACCGATGCGGTCCACGCGGCGGCGAACGACGTCAAGATCGTGATGCAGGTGCTGCACACCGGCCCGCTGGCGGGCACGCCCGATTGCGTTGCGCCGTCGCCGGTCAAGTCGCGCATCGGGCGCTATCAGCCCAACGAGCTGACCGAGGAAGGCATCGAGGAGCAGATCGAAGCTTTCGCAAGCTGCGCCGCGCGGGCCAAGGAAGCGGGTTATGACGGGGTCGAGATCATCGGCTCGGCGGGCTACCTGATCTCGACCTTCCTCGTTTCCAAGACCAACCAGCGCACCGATCGCTGGGGCGGCGAATGGGCCAACCGGATGCGCTTCCCGGTCGAGATCGTGCGCCGGACGCGCGCGGCGGTGGGCGACGACTTCATCCTGATCTTCCGCATTTCCGCGATGGACATGCTGCAGGAAGGCCTTGCGTGGGACGAAGTTGTCAGTCTCGCCAAGGCGCTGGAAGCCGAGGGCGTGAACGTCATCTCCACGCACTTCTGCTGGCACGAAAGCTTCGTTCCCACCATCGCCACGATGGTGCCGCGTGCGGCCTTTGCGCAAGTGACGGGCCGACTGCGCAAGGAACTGACGATCCCGGTCATCACCAGCAACCGCATCAACATGCCACAGGTCGCCGAAGAAGTGCTGGCGCGGGGGGATGCGGACCTCGTTTCGATGGCCCGCCCGATGCTGGCGGACCCGGATCTGGTCAACAAGGCCGCCGAAGGCCGCGAGGACGAGATCAACACCTGTATCGGCTGCAACCAGGCGTGCCTTGATCACACCTTCACCGGGCGGCTGACCACCTGCCTGGTGAACCCGCGCGCCTGCCGCGAGACCGAGCTGACGATCGCGCCCGCACCTGCGCAGCGCAAGGTCGCCGTGGTGGGCGCAGGGCCGGCCGGCCTTGCCTATGCCGTAACCGCCGCCGAGCGTGGCCATGCCGTGACGTTGTTCGATGCAGGCGACGAGATCGGCGGCCAGTTCAACTATGCCAAGCGCATTCCAGGCAAGGAGGAGTTCTACGAAACCTTGCGCTACTATGGCCGGATGCTCGACAAGCTGGGCGTCGATGTGCGGCTGAACACGCGCGTCGGTGTCGATGCGATCAAGGCGGGCGGGTTCGATCACGTGGTCGTTGCAACCGGTATCGCCCCGCGCACCCCGCCGATCCCCGGCATCGACCACGCCAACGTGGTGAGCTACATCGACGTCATAACCGGCAAGGTCGAGGTCGGCCAGAAAGTGGCGATCATCGGCGCGGGCGGCATCGGCTTCGACGTGGCCGAACTGATCACCCACGCGGGCAAAAGCAGCGCGCTCGACGTCGATGTCTTCGCCAAGGAGTGGGGCATCGACTTCAAGAACCACCCGCGCGGCGGCGTGACCGGAGTGACGCCTGAGGTCGCCACCAGCGGGCGCGAAGTGACGCTGCTCCAGCGCAAGGAAACGCCGGTGGGCCAGGGCCTTGGCCGGACGACAGGCTGGACGCACCGTATCACGTTGCAACGGCGCGGGGTGAAGATGGTCTCGGGCGCCGACTACGTGAAGATCGACGATGCGGGCCTTCATACCCTGGTCGGCGGAGAGCCGGTGCTGTTCGAGGCCGACACCGTGATCGTCTGCGCCGGACAGGACCCGCTGCGAACTCTGCACGACGAACTGGCGGCGGCGGGCATTTCGTCCGAACTGGTCGGCGGCGCCTATGAATCCGCCGAACTCGACGCAAAGCGGGCGATCAAGCAGGCAACCGAGCTGGCAGCGGCGGCCTGATCTACCCGATGCCCGCTTGCGTCATTGCCTGCCGTGCCCAGGCTGTGATGGCGCTGGCGGGAATTGCGCCCGACTGGCGCGCGATTTCCCGGCCCTTGTGGATCAGCACAAGGGTCGGAATCGATTGGATGCGATAGCGCACGGCGATCTCGCGCTCGGCTTCTGTGTCGAGCTTGCCGAGGCGCAGGCGTGGTTCGAGCTGCCCGGCAGCGGCGGCGAACGCCGGCGCCATCGTGCGGCACGGCCCGCACCACGTCGCCCAGAAATCGACCAGCAGCGGAAGGTCGCTGCGCGCGGCGTGCGCGTCGAAATTGGCCGAGGTCAGCACCACCGGATGGCCGGCGAACAGCGGCTGCTTGCAGCGCCCGCACGTCCCCGATGCCCCGAGTTTTGCGCGCGGAACGCGGTTCGCCGCGGCGCACGATGGGCAGGTGATGATCAGCGGATCGGGCAGCATCGGTCGCGTCTCCTTCACGCCCCCGGCACGGGGCACAAATCGCACAAGGTGTGGATCACCCCGCGCACGATCGGGTCGGCCAGTCGGTAGTACCGCGTCTGCGCCTCGCTGCGCGTAGCGACGACACCTTCCTCGCGCAGCAGCGCGAGATGCTGTGAGGCCGAGGATTGCGAAAGCCCGGTCAGGTTCACGAGTTCCGTTACGGACACTTCGCCTTCGTCCATGCGGCACAGCATCAGGAGGCGTTCCGGGTGGCTCATCAGCTTGAGCTTGCCCGCCATCATCGCGGCATTGGCCTTCAGCTCGGAAAGGTCGGTGGGCTTCATCGCGTCTTACCGTTCGACCGGCAGATCGGCCTGCGCCCAGGCGCCGAAGCCCCCGGCGAGGTGCGTGTCGACCAGCGCCTGCGCCGCCGCGCAGCGATCGAGCGCCATGGCCGACCGCTTGCCACCAAGGCAGTTGAGCACCAGCTTGCGCCCGCCGGCATCGGGCAGGTGTGCCACGTCGAAACCCGACAGCGGCACGTTGATCGCGCCCGGCAGGTGGCCAGCGGCAAATTCGTCGGGCTCGCGCACATCGACGACCTGCACGTCGCCCCGTTGCAACATGGCGTTGAGTTCGGCGGGGGAAACCTCGTTATGGGCCATGGTCATGCGTCCTTTCGCGATGGCGGTCTTGCCTTGCATTCGATATTTCGAATATAACGTCGTGGCAATGTTGTTCAAGCGCCTGTGTTCTTGACAGCGCAGGTCAATTCGTCCCACCACCGCGCGCGAACGAACAATGGGGCAGGATACGATGCGCGGGCGAGGCGGGTTGAAGCATTACGTCGGACGCGGTTGCGCGGCGCTGGCCATGGCCGTGGGCCTGACCGGCGCGCATCCGCCGCGTGCCGCTGCCCCCTTTCCGATGCCCGCTCCTGCACCGGCCGAGCGCGCGCGCCTGTTCGTGCTGTCCGATATCGGCAACGAGCCCGACGACCAGATGTCGCTGGTGCGGCTGCTGCTCTACGCCAACGAGATCGACATCGAGGGCTTCGGCGCGACGACCTCGGTGTGGCAGAAGGACAAAGTACGCCCCGACATCGCGCGCGAGGTGATCGGTGGCTATGCGCAAGTGCAGGCCAACCTGCTGCGTCACGCGACGGGCTATCCCACCGCCGAAGCGCTTTCGGGCAGGGTCAGCGAGGGGCTGACGGGCTACGGCCTCGCCGCGTTCGAGAAGGCTCCGGTCGAGACTCCGTCGTCGGCCGCGCGCGCGCTGGTAGCCGCCGCCGAGCGCCCCGATGCACGCCCGCTCTGGGTGGCGCTGTGGGGCGGGGCAAACACGCTCGCCGAAGCGCTGCGCTATGCGCAGGCGACGAAAAGCCCCGAGGCCTTCGCCGCGATCGTGGGCAAGCTGCGCGTCAGCTCGATCTCCGATCAGGACGATGCCGGGCCGTGGATCCGCGCGCATTACCCGGCGCTGTTCTACATCGTATCGCCCAGCACTCCCGATGGTTCCGACTATGCCCGCGCGACGTGGACCGGGATTTCGGGCGATCGCTTCTACCGCAACGGGCAGGGCGCGGACTTCACCACCGTCACCAACGAATGGCTCGACGCGCATATCCGCAAGGGCCCGCTGGGCGCGCACTACCCGCGCTTCATGTTCATCATGGAGGGCGACACGCCCAGCTATTTGAGCCTGATCCCCAACGGGTTGCAGCCCGGCGAGAATCCCAACTGGGGCGGCTGGGGCGGGCGTTACCTGCTGCGCCAGCCCTATGGCGAGACGCGGCCGATCTGGACGCAGGGTGGCGACAGCTTCCCGCGCGTGACCAGCGCCGACACCGTGGACGGCGTGACCAGCGATCAGGCGACGATCTGGCGTTGGCGGACCGCCTTTCAGAACGATTTCGCCGCGCGCATCGACTGGACGATCAAGGCGCCTGCCGAGGCCAACCATCCCCCGCAGGTGGAGGTGAACGGGCAGGCAGGCCTTGCCCCCTTGCGGATCCAGGCGAAGGTCGGCGAACCGATCCGGCTCGATGCCTCGGCCAGCCGCGATCCCGATGGCCAGCCCTTGACGTTCCACTGGTTCCCCTATGCCGAAGCGGGGTTCGAGGGCGGGTATGCCGGGCCGCCGACGCTGAGGGTGGAAGGCGCAGATAGCGCCACGCCCACCGTCACCGCCAAAGCGACCTGCACGCCGGGCTGGTTGACCTTCGGCGATTGCCCGAAAAGCGGCGAGGCGCACCTTATACTTGCCGTGACCGACAGCGGCGAGCCTGCGCTCACCCGTTATCGCCGGGTTATCGTGACGGTGCGCTAATCGGTGGGCAGCACCACCGTGTTGAGCGAATCCGCCTCCATCGGCAGCGCCAGCATCCGCTCGCCCAGCACGAAGCGCACTGTCTGCGGCTGTGCGAGCGGGTTGCTCGCCACCAGCACCAGCGATCCGTCCGGGTTACGGAACGCGAGCTGGTCGGTGAAGCCGAGGAAGGTCTCCGCCGGGATCATCCGCGCGCCGGGACGCACGTATTGGGCAAGGTGGCGGATCAGCCAGTAGTCCTCGCTCGGGCGGAAGGTGCCCGCCTTGGGATCGACGACGATCAGCGAGTTCTGCGGCCAGCCCCATGTGCTCCAGCCGCCCTCGGCCAGCGCCATGTTCCAGTAGGTCCAAGCGGTCGCGCCGTGTTCGAAGTAGCGCTTGATCGTGGCCCAGCCATAGCGGGCATAGCGCCAGTCGTTGGTGCCGATGCCGCATTCCTGCTCGCTGCCCCATAGCTCCAGCCCGGGGAAGCGTTCGGCCAGCTGGGGCAGGGCGTCCTTGCCCGCCCACTGCACGCCGAGGCCCCGGACCACGCGCGCGGCGGCAGGATCGCCCATGACCGCCGAGATCAGGTTGGCGTTGCCGCGCTCCAGCGTGCCGAGGAACACCTTGACGCCCACCGCGTCCATCTCGCGCCCCAGCAGCGGAAGGAAGCGTGCAAGCCCCTGCGGCGTCCAGCAGCAACTGGGATAAGGCTGGGCCGAATTGAATTCGTTCTGCGGCATGACGGTGCCGATGCGGATGCCTTCGGCGGCATATGCTTCGACATAGCGGCGGAAATAGCGCGCATAGGCATCCAGGGTCGCGTCATCGAGCTTCATCGAATCGACGCCTTCCTTGCCCTCGTGCCCCGGTTTCAGGCCATTGGCGGGCTGGCCCGGCCATGACGGCGCTTCGGCATAGTGCCCGCCCTTCTTCATCCACGCAGGGGGCGACCATGGCGAGGCCCATAGCCGCAGGTCGGGGCGCACGGCCTGCGCGGCCTTGATGTAGGGGATCAGGCTGGTGCGGTCGTTGGCGATCGAAAAGTGCCTGAGCGCAAGGTCGCCCGGCGTCTCGTCATAGCTGTACGCGTGCCGGGCAAAGTCGCTGGCGCCCACCGGCGTGCGGCACTGGGTGAAGGCACAGCCTTCGTCGCCGAACAGCAGCGCCAGCGCTTCGGCGCGCCGGGACGCGGGCAGGGCGTTGAGCGCGTCCCAGCCGAGTTCGCTGAACGCGCCGCCGAAGCCCGCGATGGTCTGGCGCGGGCGATCGAGCGCAAGCGTGACATCGTGCGCGAACGGGTTGGCATCGGGCGCGGCGAGGGCGGGCACGGCGCGGCTGCGCCACGGCTGCCCGGCGGTGCTCGCGCGCCAGATCGCGGTGCCCCTCGCGGCGGGGATGGCCGCGGCGCTTTCCTGCGCCAGAGCGGGCGTTGCGGGCAGCACGCTGGCGGCAGCACCCGCGCCGAACAATTGCAGCGTGGCGCGGCGGCTGAGCGCAAGCGGGGTTTCGTCGCTGGACGACATGGTGTTCCTCTCCTGTGGCCCGGATGCTCCCGTTATCTGGTCGGGGCCGGGCGGTTTGGTTCAAGTCATGTCGGCGGGCAGGCCGGGGTATTGCGTCAGGCGGGTGGCGGGGCCACCGAATCGCGTTCGACCAGATGGAAATCGAGCGTGCGCAGCGGCTTGTCGCGCGCGGTGCCCTCGATCAGCATCGTCGCCGCATCGTGCGCCATTTCCTCGATGGGCTGGTACACGGTGGTCAGGTACGGCCAGACCGACTTCGCCACCCAGCTGTCGTCGAAGCCGACGATCGAGATGTCCTGCGGCACGGTCAGCCCCGCGCGCGATGTGGCGACGATCGCACCCGCCGCCGAATCGTCGTTGCAGGCAAAGATCGCCGTCGGGCGCGGATCGAGCCGCAACAGGCCTTCGCCCGCCGCGATGCCGCCTTCGAACGAGAACCCGCCCGAAACTTCGCCGCACAGTTCTCCGCCCAGTTCCGCGATGCGCCCGACGAAGCCTTCGCGGCGCAAGTGCGCGGCGCCATGCTCGGCAGGGCCGGTGAGGATGCCGAAGCGACGGTGGCCCTTGGTCCACAGGTGATCGGCAACCATGGCGGCGGCGGCGCGATCGTCGATCATCACCCCGGCGGCGCGGTCCTGCATGATGTCGGGCGCGATCCGCGCATAGGGCACGTCGTGTGCTTCGAGGAAATCGAGCGCCTGAGCATTGTCGGTGATCGGCGGGGTCAGCACGAAACCGTCGCAGCGACCGTTGCGCAGGATCGAGGCGAGTTGCTGTTCCACCTGGCTGGTACCGCCATAGGTGTCGATGTTGTCGATGCGCAGGTGGTACTGGTGTTCCACGCAGGCGCGATAGCAGCCGGTCTGTACCTTCATCGTGTAGTTGGGGCTGGGGTTGTCGAACAGCACGCCGATGATGAACGAGCGCGATCCGGCCAGGGTGCGCGCAGCCATGTCGGGCACGTAATCGAGTGCGGCGACTGCCGCCTCCACCTTGGCGCGCAGCTTTTCGGAAACGTGCGGTTCGCGGTTGATCACGCGTGACACGCTCTTGAGCGAGACGCCCGCGTGGGCCGCAACATCCTGCATCGTGGCGTTGCCGTTTCCGCGAATGCGCGAAATCGTATTCATGATGTCCCCGAAAGCCTTTCCCGTACGCCCTGTGCGCCAAGGTTTCCCTTGGGCCAAGCCCCTTTTTCGATGCGACCCGAAGGAGCTGGCAGGTGCGCTCACCCTGTTCTTCGTGTTAGTCTGACAGCGCAGTCTTGACAGCGCAGTCATGACAAGTCAATTGCAGCCTTGAGAAGCGGACATCGATCCGCCGAGCGGAGAGGACCAGGCATTGCCGCGCACGTCCTGCGCGGCTCGCGTCACCCCGGATGGGCAGATCCGGGCATGGCGCGGCGTACTCTCCCTTGGTGATCGATGTGCTTCTTGCGGCGAGCCCAGTCGGCTTCGTCCGGGGCTCACGCTGGCCGTTCGCGGTTGGCGCAATAGGGAGGAAAAACCAATGAAGCTTATCAAGACCGTCTGCATGGTCTCCGCGATCGCGCTGTGCGCGCCGGTTCATGCGCAGGAAACCGCCCAGCAGGGTGCCGACGCCGTGCCGACCGGCGACATCGTCGTCACCGCCACGCGCCAGTCGACGCTGCTGTCGAAGACCCCGATCACGCTCTCGGCCATCACCGGCGACGGCCTCAAGGACGCCGGCATCACCGACGCCCGCGCGCTGACCACGGCCGTGCCGAACCTCGCGCTGACCGACAGCGGCGATGCTCCGCGCATCTCGATCCGCGGCGTGACCAGCACCGACACCACCGAAAAGGGCGATCCCTCGGCGGCGTTCCTGCTCGATGGCATCTACATCGCGCGTCCGGCCGACACGCTCGGCAGCTTCTATGACGTCGAGCGCGTCGAAGTGCTGCGCGGTCCGCAGGGCACCCTTTATGGCCGCAACACCACGGCAGGCGTGATCAACGTGATCGCCAAGGCCCCGGTCGATGCGTTCCACGCTTCGGTCGACGCCAGCTACGGCAACCTCGACAGCGTCGACGTTTCGGGCATGGTCAACGTTGGCCTCGGCAACGGTCTCGGCATCCGCGCTGCGGTGAACTACCAGCGCCAGAACCCTTACTACACGTTGTCGAATTCGGATCAGCGCACCGATCCGTACCGCGACACGCAGTCGGCCCGCCTTTCGTTCGGCGGCGAGACCGGTAACCTCAAGTTCGTGATCCGTGGCGATTATTCGCGCACGCGCGGCACCGGCGTGAACGGCAACTTCGTCACGCTTGACCGCTTCTACGATGTGTCGACGCTCACCCTGAAGAATGATCCGGTCTATGTCGGTCGCAGCAGCGACGAACAGCGCGCGCTGACCGTCGAGCCTGCCTATCGCAACTGGCGCGACAACAAGGCTTACGGCATCATGGGTGACTTCACCTATGACTTCGGTCCGGTCCAGCTGACCTACCTCGGTTCGTACCGCAAGACCGAGCGTGACGACACGCGCAACCTGCTGCTGTTCGGCGCGCTCAACAACTCGGCCTTCTTCACGGGTGACTTCAAGCAGGACAGCCACGAACTGCGCCTCGCCTTCGGCCAGGGTTCGCGCTTCCACGGCCAGGTCGGCGGTTACTACTTCCACGAGAAGTCGTTCCTCGAATACAACCTCGGCAATCCGCTGTCGGGGATCGTTGCGCCGGGCGCGATCGGTTTCGCTTTTCCGCAGGGCCCGACGGTGTCGCGCTCGAAGGCGGCATTCGGCCAGGTGACGTTCGACATCACCCCGGATTTCCACCTGACCGGCGGCGTGCGCTACACCAACGACTTCAAGTCGCGTGACGGTGCGACCGTGCTTGACTTTGCCGACGCTGCGGGTGTGGCTGCCTATCAGGCCGCCCAGCTCGAAGCCAATGGCGCGACGCCGCCCTGCACGGGGCTGCGCTGCACGGTGAACGAGAACATCGCGAAGAAGACCTGGAACAAGACGATCTGGAAGGTCGGCCTCGATTACGACGTGCCCGGCCTGGGCCTGATCTATGCCAACGTCTCGACCGGCTACAAGGCGGGCGGTTTCAATGACGGTTGCATCGCGGGCAGCGGTTTCAACTGCTTCCTGACCCCGGAAGCGTTGTACTACAATCCTGAAAACCTGAAGTCCTACGAAGCGGGCCTCAAGTTCCGCGTTTCGAGCGCGTTCCGCCTGAATGCGTCGGTGTTCCACTACGACTACACCGATCTCCAGGTCAGCCAGGGCGTGCTGAAGCCGGTCCCGGCCACGCTGATCAGCAACGCGGGCAAGGCCAAGGTCGATGGTCTCGAACTCGAAGCCACGCTGCAGCCGGGCGACAACGACAAGTTCGAACTGGGCTATACCTACACCAACGCCCGCTACACCGACTTCACGCCCGAGCCTGAAACCGACCCGACCTTCAACTACAACGGTCTCCTGCTCGACCACGCGCCCAAGCACGTTGCGACCGCCGCGTGGACCCACACGTTCCCGCTCGGCGATGCCGGCAAGGTCGATGTGGGCGTGCGCAGCCGCCTCAGCTCGGAATACTTCATCATCGATCTGAACAACAAGTCGCAGTTCCGTCAGCCGGGCTTCACCAAGACCGACGCGACGATCACCTACACCGCCCCGAACGACCGCTACTACGTCCAGGGCTTCGTCAAGAACATCGAGGACAACATCACGATCGCCCACGCGGCGTCGGGTGTCGGAGCCGGTGTCTTCATCGAAGCGCCCCGGACCTACGGCGTGCGCGCAGGGGTCAAGTTCTAAACCTCTCCACCCTGAACTGGGCCGCAACCTCACCGTTGCGGCCCATTTTTTCAGGGGCGACCAAGTTTCAATATTCCGCCGGTCCTCCTCCCTCGCGGACCGGTCACGTTGCCTGAGATCTCCATCCCCCATTCCCCATTCCCGTCCCAAGGAGTTCGCATGACCATCTCCCGGATCCTCGCCAGTGGTGTCGCCGCCGTCGCGCTCGCCCATGGCGCCGCGCAGGCGCAGCAGGCCCCCGTCATCGACATGAAGGCGGCCGAGGCCCGCGCCGCCGCTACCGTCAAGCAGATGACCCCGGACGAAAAGGTCGTGCTGACGCTCGGCGTGATGCCGCTGCCCGGCTTCCCCGGCGCGCCGCCGCCCGCCGATGCCGTGCCCGGCGCGGGCTACGTGCCCGGCATCGCGCGCCTTGGCGTTCCGGCGCTGCGCGAAACCGACGCGAGCCTTGGCGTGTCGTGGGTGATGGGCCTGCGCAAGGACGGCGCGACCGCGCTGCCTTCGGGTCTTGCCCAGGCGGCCAGCTGGAACCCCGATGTGCTCTATCGCGGCGGCGCCACCATCGGTGCCGAAGCCCGTGCCAAGGGTTTCAATGTCCTGCTGGCGGGCGGCGTCAACCTGATGCGCGATCCACGCAATGGCCGCACCTTCGAATACCTCGCCGAAGATCCGCTGCTGTCGGGCGAACTGGTCGGCGCGGCGATCCGCGGCGTGCAGTCGAACCACATCATCTCGACGATCAAGCATTTCGCGCTCAACGGCCAGGAAACCGGCCGCAAGTACGTGGACGTCAAGATCGCCGAACCTGCTGCGCGTGAAAGCGACCTGCTGGCGTTCCAGATCGGCATCGAGCGCGGTCAGCCCGGATCGGCCATGTGCGCGTACAACCGCGTGCTGGGCCACCAGGCCTGCGACAGCGACTGGCTGCTCAACAAGGTGCTCAAGGGCTCGTGGGGCTGGAAGGGCTTCGTCATGTCTGATTGGGGCGCGGTCCCCGGCGTCAGCGCAGCGCTCAACGGCCTGGACCAGCAATCGGGCGTGCAGCTCGATCCCGCGCCGTTCTTCGGCGATGCGCTGAAGGCCAAGGCGGCCAGCGATCCGGTCTATGCGGCGCGGCTCGATGACATGAACAAGCGCATCCTGACAGCGATCTACGCGGCGGGCGTCGACAAGAACCCGGCCCAGCCGGGCGGCGCGATCGACTTCGCCAAGGGCGCGGCCGTGGCCGAGGACGCGGCGAAGCAGGGCATCGTCCTGCTGCGCAACACCGGCAACCTGCTGCCGCTGGCCAAGACCGCCAAGTCGATCGCCGTCATCGGCGGCTATGCCGATACCGGCGTGCTGTCGGGCGCAGGCTCGAGCCAGGTCCACAGCGAAGGCGGCCCCGCCGCCGTCCGTTCGCTCGGCGGTGACGGTCCGTTCGCGGCGCTGATGTCGCAGCAGTACCACCGCTCGGTCCCGCTCAAGGCGATCAAGGCGATGGCGCCGAACGCCGTCGTCACCTTCCGCGATGGCCGCTACATCACCGATGCAGTGGAAAAGGCCCGCCAGGCCGAGGTCGCCATCGTCTTCGCCAACGAATGGCGCATGGAAGGGGCCGACCAGCCCGACCTGTCGCTGCCCGATGGCCAGGACGCGCTGATCGCGGCGGTGGCTGCGGCCAACCCCAACACCATCGTCGTTCTCCAGACCGGCGGGCCGGTGCTGATGCCCTGGCTCGACAAGGTCGGTGCCGTGGTCGAGGCCTGGTATCCCGGCGCGCGCGGTGGCGAGGCGATCGCCTCGGTGCTGTTTGGTGACACCAACCCCGGTGGCCGCCTGCCGGTTACGTTCCCGGCCAGCGTCGACCAGCTGCCGCGTCCCAAGCTCGATGGCAGCGACTGGGTCGAACCCAACTTCGCGGGGGATCCCGCGCCGGGCAAGGACCAGCTCCACGCCGACTACGATATCGAAGGTTCCGATGTCGGCTATCGCTGGTTCGCGAAGAAGGGCCAGAAGGCGCTGTTCCCGTTCGGCTATGGCCTGTCCTACACCACGTTCGCGGGCAGCGGGCTCAAGGTGGCGGGCCTTAAGGCCGGCTTCACCCTGACCAACACTGGCAAGGTGGCGGGCGACGATGTCGGCCAGGTCTATCTTGTCGGCCGCAACGGGCAGAAGCTGCAACGCCTGGTCGGTTTCCAGCGCGTTACCCTCGCGCCCGGCACGTCGCAGAAGGTCAACGTGACCATCGACCCGCGCCTGTTGGCCGACTGGAAGGATGGCGGCTGGACCATGCCCGCCGGCAGCTACAGCTTCGCGTTGGGCCGTGATGCCGAAACGCTGTCCGCGCCAGTCAGCGTGAAGCTGTCGGGCAAAACCTGGAAGGACTGACTTTTCCCCGAGCTGCCGCCGTCCCTCCGGCGGCAGCTCACTCTTTCGGCTTACCCGCCAGCGCGCGTGCCGCAGCGGCCGCGATCTGGCTGGCACCGTAAGGCTTCTGCACCAGCGGCGTGTCCTCCAGGCCTTCGACCACCAGCGTGTCGCCCAGCCCGGTCATGAAGGCGAAGGGCACGCCCAGTGCGCGCAGCCGTTCTGCCACGGGCACGCTCGTCGCATCACCCAGGTTATAGTCGAGCGCGGCGAAATCGGGCGTGTCAGCCTCGATCATCGCCAGCGCTTCCTCGGCGCTGGCCGCCACCAGCACATCCGCCGCGCCCAGGTCGAAGAGATGTTGTTCGGCATCAAGCGCGATGATCATGTTGTCCTCGGCCAGCAGAACCTTGAGCCCCGACAGCGGCGCATGATCGACTAGTGGAACATGGGCGCGCGCGCGTTCCGCCGCCACCGTGCCGCCCGTCCCCACCACATGGCGGGCCGGAATGCGGAAATGCCCGGCAAAGCCATGGAGCCGGTATTCGGCGTCTGCCTGCCCGCCCAGATCGTGCGGGATCGACGTTTCGATGATAACCGACCCGAAGCCGCGCCGTGTTGGTGGGGCGACCGGCGGGCCGCCGCTTTCCACCCAGTCCAGCACGAGATCGCCTTCAGCGTCGAGCCGCCAGGAGATAAGCACCATGCCGTCGCCCGACAGCGCGCCATATTTGGCGGCATTGGTCATCAGTTCGTGGAACACCAACGCCAGCGCGGTGAACGCCACCGGCTGCAGCAGCACGTCCGGTCCCTTCATCAAGAGTGCCTCGCGCCGCTCGTCGAGATAGGCGCTGGCCTCGACATTGAGCAGTTCGATCAGGCTTGCCGGGCCCCAGTGGTCGTGCGTCACCTGATCGTGCGCGCGGGCGAGCGACTGGACCCGCCCGTCGAGGTTGGCGACGAAGTCCTCGATCGTCTCGCTGGATCGCTCCGTTTGCGAAATCAGGCCGCGGATCAGCGAGAGGATGTTGCGCACGCGGTGGTTCAGTTCCGCGATCAGCACTTCCTGCCGCTCGTGCGCGCGCTCGCGCTCCTGCGTGGCATCCTCTGCCAGCCGCAGCAGCACTTCGAGCATCCCGTTGCGCAGCGTTTCGGCCACTTGCCGTTCGGCGCGGGTGAAGGGCAGGCTGGTGCCCTGCACGAGCCGGGTCCACGCCTCGAAGCTCTTTCTCGGGGTCAGTCGGTCCCCGTTGGGCCCATGCTCGACTGACTTTTCCGGATTTCCGGCCCAGCGCACCGTCCGCAATTGCTCGGCGCGGAACAGAACGACGTGGTTGCGCGGCGCGCGCGACAGCGGTATCGCCAGCATGCCCGCTGCCGTATCGGCATGGGCGGCCGCGGCGGGTAGCAGCGTCTGGATCGAATCTGTCGCCATCACCTCGCGTGCAGGTCCCGCGTTGAGGAAATCGAGGATGGCTGTGCATTGCGCGGGGGTCGGCGTGAGTCCGCTCAGCGCAGTCTGTCCGTCGAGGAATACCGCCACGCCGTCTGCCGGGATCAGTTCGAAGATCACGTCGCCCAGCCAGTCCGGGTCCTGCATTAGCGCAGGGTTCTGCGCTACCGTCGCCATGATGCGGTCGCTCGCCCGCCTTGCACGCAGTTCATAGTCGCTGGTTTCGCTGCGCAGCCGGCTTTCGAGCATGAAGGAGAACAACTGCCCGAACAGTTCCGCCGTCGTCCGCATGGCAAGTCCGGGCAGGCGCGGGGCATGGTGGTGGCATGCAAAAAGCCCCCAAAGCTGCCCTTCCACAACGATCGAGATCGACAACGATGCGCCCACGCCCATGTTGCGCAGGTATTCGATGTGGATCGGCGAGACGGCGCGCAACAGGCACAGCGACTGGTCGAGCGCCACCCCCGGCGCGTCGCCTGCCGACAGCAGCGGCACCGGCTCGGCGCCGATGTCGGCGATCACGCGGAAGATGTTGCGCAAGTACAGCGCCCGCGCCTGCGCGGGGATGTCCGATGCGGGATAGTGCAGCCCGTGAAAGCTGTCGACTCCTGCACTCAGCGCTTCGGCCACGACCTCGCCCGATCCGGTCTCGTCAAAGCGATAGACCATCACCCTGTCGAAGCCGGTCATCGCCTTCACCTGTCGTGCCGCTTCTCGCAGGAACGCGGGCATCGTTTCGGCCTGCCGCAATCGCCCCGTGAACGCGCGGATCAGGTTGCCCGCTTCGGCGGCGCCGTCGGTGGCCGGCTCGGCCTCGATCACCCATTCTCCGTTCGAGAAATGCACCGCTACGTCAAAGGCCGGGCCACCTTCGAACAGCGAGAGCGCGAACAGGCGTTCCACCGCGTCGCCCCCGCGCAGCAGCGGGATACGCTCGCGCAGCGCCGCCAGCGCGCCGGGCTCGATCAGGTCGGCGATGTCCGCTCCCAGCGCCACGTCTGGCGGGAACGGTGCGAACCGGGCAAGGTTTGCCGAAGCGCGCCGTACCCGTCCATCACCATCGACGCCCAGCAGGAAGCCGAAGGGCTGAACCGTCCCGAGGATATGGATCGGCTCACGGTCGCAATTGGTGAGATCGACCGGGGTATCGAGGCTATCATCCGTGTGCAGCATGAGCTTCCCGCGCGGCAGAGTCGAACAGGGCAAAGGCCCGCATCGCGCCCGTCAGCGCCTGCTCGCGCCACAGCGGCCCGCCGATCGCCGCCGCGCGTTCGAGTGCCTGAACGAGATTGCGCCACAGGCCCGGCGGGGCGCTGGCGTTGAGATAGCCGGTCGGCAGGTCCGGCCCGACCGCGCGTGCCAGCACGGCCGCGCCCATGCGCGATCCTTCCAGCACGTAGAGCGCGCCCCAGCGCGCCGCTTCGTTGTCTGGCCATGCGATGCGCGGGCACGGCGGAGGTGGCGCGGCCAATGTCGCGAGGTCGTCGGCCACGGCAGCGCTGCGCCCGCGCCAGCCCGGCAGCAGGCGCGCGGCATCGATCCAGTCTTCGAGCGGGATCAACGCTCTGGCGTGCGCAGCCAGGAAATCGCGATAGGAAGCGCGATCAGCGAGGGTGAAGCGGGCATAAGCGGCATCCACGCGGGTATGCCAGTCACGGGTCGATGTGCGCAGCCAGCCGCGGACATCACCCACGCGCTGCGGCCCGGCAGTGGGGGCCGTTGTGATACTGCGTCGGTGAAATCGTGGGGCCCATGCTGCCTTCGTCTGCGCGCGAGACCGGCAATACGCCCGACCTGTCCGACAGGTTCCCGCCGTTGTCGAAAAAGGCGACGCGTCGGTGGCTTGGGCTGGAAATGTCGCATGATTGCAACACGCGTTGGTCATGGCGCGACCGATCCCTTCGCCACAGGCCATCATGACCCTTCGCACCCCCCTGCCAGCCCCGCGCATCATCGACGGCACGGCCGACGCCGACGTTCTGGACGGCACTGACGGCGCGGATACGCTCCACGGCTTCGCTGGCAACGACGTGCTGAACGGCGGTGCGGGCGACGACCTGCTCGATGGCGGCGCGGGCAACGACAGGATGGTCGGCGGCGCAGGCGATGATACCTACATCGTCGATGCGATCGGCGACAAGATCGTCGAAAAGGCCAACGAAGGGCTGGACCTCGTCCAGACCGGGCGGGCCATCTACAGGCTTGGTGCCAACCTTGAGAACCTCACCTTCACCGTCGGCGGCACGCATACCGGTACGGGCAACAACCTGGCCAACGTGCTGACGGGCAATGGCGGGGTGGATATCCTCAGCGGCCGCGGCGGTGACGATACGCTGCTGGGCATGGCCGGCCGGGACATCCTCTACGGCGGCAAGGGCACCGACCATATCGATGGCGGCGCGGGCGCAGACCTGATGCGGGGCGACCTGGGCGACGACACGTTCATTGTCGACAACGCAGGCGACCGCGTCATCGAAACGCGCGGCGAGGGCACGGACACGGTCGAATCCTCGATCAGTTACGTGCTGCCCAGCAATGTCGAGAACCTGCTGCTGACGGGCACCAAGGCGCTCAATGGGACGGGCAACAAGCTCGACAACGACCTGACCGGCAATGCGGGCAAGAACGTGCTTTCGGGCGGAAAGGGCAATGACGTACTCGACGGCCACGGCGGTGCGGATCGCCTGATCGGCGGCCTCGGTGCGGATCACTTCGTGTTCGGCACCGATGCGCTGGACGAAACTTTCGATACAATCACCGATTTCTCGCACACGCAAGGCGACCAGATCTTGATCGACCGCGCGGTGTTTGACGCCTTTGGCGGGGTGCGCGCGGTGACCAACGGCATGTTCCTTGCGGGTGACGGCGCGACCGAAGCTGTCACCGGCAACCAGCACCTGATTTACGACACCTCCACCGGCGCGCTCTATTACGATGTCGACGGCGCGGGCGGTGACGATGCGGTCAAGTTCGCGACGTTGAGTGGCGCGCCATCGCTGGTGATCGGCGACTTCCTGCTGTTCGGCTGACCCTATCACTTGACAAGTCGCGCTGTGCGCCGTCACTGCCGGTCAACCAGAAAATGACCGGAGAGTAGGTGCATGACCGATAGCGTGGCCGCGGGCGTTCAGCCGCCGAACGAAATGCTGGCAACGCTGGGCCTGCAACGCATCGTGGCGATGGGCGGCGGGCGTTCGCGCATGGAGTTCCTGGCCGGAATGCACATGTGCCATTCCGGCGGGGTGGTGCAGGGTGGCTTCGTCAGCGGGTGGATCGACGCAGCGATGGCGCACGCGATCATCGGTCTGCACCATGAAAAGGGCGATTTCGACGTCTCGCCAATTTCGCTCGAACTGAAGATCAGCTTCTTTGCGCCCGCGCGCCCCGGCCTGATCGTGGCCGAAGGCTGGATCGAGCAGGGCGGTCGTTCCACCTGCTTTGCCGAAGGCCACCTGCTCGACGCCACAGGCAAGGTGCTGGCCAAGGGCAGCTCCACCATCCGCCTGATGTCGAACGCGAAGATCGAGGCTGCATCGCGCGCGGCGGTGGGTTGATCGCCATCCCTTAATCAAGCGGTTAATCCGGCTTGTCCTCGGGCTGCCGCTGGTGCAGTCTCGCATCAAACGAACACGGGAAGGAACAGCCATGGCCGAACATACGGGCGGATGCCTCTGCGGCGCGGTCCGCTACAGCATTGCCACCGATCCGCCGATGCAGGCGGTGTGTCATTGCAAGAACTGCCAGAAGCAGGCGGGCAGCGCCTATTCGATGATTGTCGGCGTGCCCGAAAGCGCGCTGAGCGTCACGGGCGAACCCAAGGTCTACATGGACAAGGGCGACAGTGGCGCGCCGGTAACGCGCCAGTTCTGCGGCACCTGCGGCTCGCCCCTGTTCTCGCTGGTCGAAAGTGCGCCGGGCATGGTCTTCGTCAAGGCCGGCACGCTCGACGATACCAGCAGCTTCAAGCCGCAGGTGCAGGTCTGGACCAAGAGCCGGCAGGACTGGGTGGACCTTGGCGCGGTGCCGGGTTTCGAAACGGTTCCGGGCTGACCCGAGCCTTCATGCAGGCGGGGTAATGTCGGGCGTGTCGGCACGCTCGTCGACCGGCGCGGCTTCGTCGTCCTCGTTCGCAAGGATCGGTGCGTCCTCGTCGGCGCCGGCGACTTCCACCTGATCTGCGTCGATCCGATCGGCGTCGATTTGCCGCCAGTCGCCGTCGTCGCCATAGCTGCGGGTCAGGCGCGCCTCGGCGGGCGGCAGGGCGGCCTCGGCGTAAGTCGCGGCGCGGTGGATGGCGGGCAACACTTCATAGGTGTTCGCGGCAAACCACGGTGCGCTGTCGTCGCTCGATGTGATGGTCAGGATCGGAGCGCTGGGAATGCGCCACTCCGGCTCTGGTGCAGGCCGCATCCGCGTCGGCGTGGCTGCTGCCAGCGCACCGCCCAGAACCAGCCCACCGGCCATCAGGGCCAGCCCTGCGCTCTGCGGGTCGAAACGTGCCATCGTTGCCTCCATGCCCGTCCGCGCCATCAAAGCGCAAAGGGGGGAAGGCGTTCCCGATCGAGCTGGGAATGACGACGATGCAGCCGTGTTCGCAAACTCTGAAGTGGCAAACAAAAAGCCCCCGCCCGTCGCCGGGCAGGGGCCTTTCAAAGCGCGGGGGAAAGTCGCGCTTACTTGGCGTCGGCGATCAGGCCGGCCTTCTTCGCCTCGGTCAGCGAGAAGCTGACGGGCTTGTTGTTGAAGGTACCGTCGACGGTCTTCTTGCGCACGCGCAGTTCGAACGGAACCTTGCCCGAATAGGCGGTGCCGCGCAGAACCTTTTCGCCGTTCTGCTCTTCGGTGGTGTAGCTGTACTCGACGCCCTTGTGCTTGAAGCTCTCGGCGCTCGCCACGGCGGGCGCAGCAACGATGAGGGCGGCGGTCAGCGCGAAAGTCTTGATCATGGCAATATCCCTTTTTCTCTGAGAGACGGATTCTCTGCGAGGTTGGATCTTGCCTTCGAGCACCCGTCACATGTTCTGTTTGCGCTGCACTACATTCATGTTGCAGGTGCGAGCAATTGCATTCACCGCCCGCCCGGTTGCGTGAAATGCAATTGAGTTTCGATGCGCCACCTAACGCTACGGAAAGGGGAGGTTTACCATGCGCATGGCAATGAAGATCCTCATGATCCTGCCCTTTTGGACAGTGTCGGGATGCGCCTCAGCGCCGCTCCAACCAGCTCCTTCGATCGCTGGAGGCTGGCATCAGGTCGCACCCGACGCCCCCGAGGTGCAGGTCGATGCGCAATTCGCAACTGCACAATTGCCGCCGCCTCCCACGCTGGCGCAGGTTGAACAGGCGCGCCAGCAGGTGGTCGCGGGCACGAATGTCACGCTCGTCCTGCGCCTTGCCGATGGCCGCCGCTGGCAGGTCGTGGTCTGGCGAAAGCTCGACGGTACGCGCGAGATGACCAGCGCGGCCCCGCTCCCCGCGCTCAGGCCTTGAGCGTCCGCTCCAGCGTCACCTCGCAATTGAGCAGCTTCGAGACCGAGCACGTCGCCTTGGCCTCGTCGGCGATCGCCGCGAAGTCCTTTTCGGAGATCCCCGGGATCGTCGCCGTCAAGGACAATGCGGAGCGCGTGACGGCAAAACCACCGTCCTTCTGCTCCAACGTCACCTTGCAGGTGGTGTCGAGCGTGCCATCGCCGTGCCCTGCACGCGCCAGCGCAAAGCTGGTCGCCATCGTGAAGCATGCCGCGTGCGCCGCAGCGATCAGTTCTTCCGGATTGGTGCCTGGGATGCCTTCGAAGCGCGTGCCGAAGCCGTACGGCTGATCGTTCAGGGCGCCCGATCGCGTGCTGATCGAGCCCTTGCCCTCCTTGCCGAAACCTTCGTAGCGGGCAGAAGCGGTGCTGGTGGGCATGGGGCGAACTCCTCCTGGCGCGGAAGTGCGCCTGCGTCGTCCAACGCCCTTGCGCCCGGCGCGTTCCGTCAGCGCTTGCGGACGAATTCCGCGCGCAGGACGAGCCCCTTGATCCCGTCGAACTTGCAGTCGATTTCTTGTGCATCGCCGGTCAGGCGGATTGACTTGATCAGCGTGCCACGCTTCAGCGTCTGGCCTGCGCCCTTGACGTCGAGGTCCTTGATTAGCGTCACCTGATCGCCATCAGACAGCAGGTTGCCCACCGCATCGCGGACCTCGATCGTGTCGGACGACGCGCGCTTGGCCGCCAGTTCGCTTGCGGGAAGCCATTCGCCGCTGTCTTCGTCATAGACGTAGTCTTCATCGCTCATCGCAATTCCCCTTTGCCTTGCCCATGGCAGGTTCGCGGCAAAAGGGAAGGGGCGTCACGGCCCCGCAGCGTTGCGCCTTGCCCACCACCAGTCGATCGCCCCACTGCACCACAGCGCCAGCCACACCAGCACCGGCTGCACGACCATGCGCGGAAGATGATAGGCAAGGCCCAGTCCATGATCGGGCTTGGCCATGTCGAGCGCGAAGTGATGGATGTTGGCCGGGAACACGCAGACCGCATAGAGCGAAAGGCCCATCCCGCCCCAGCGCCGCAACGCGCCGGAAAAGGTCTGCGCCAGCGCGCCGGCGCCCACGATCTCGGCCATGCCGGTCCAGAAGATCACCGCTTCGGGGAATGGAACCCAGCCCGGCGTGATGGTCAGGAACGGCAGGGGCCGTGAGATGTGCAACAGGCCCGCCGCCATGTAGAGCGCGACGAGCAGCGCGCGCGTGATCGCCTTTCCGGTCATGCGCCGGGCGCCCAGCCCGGCGCGGCAAGGCGGAACCCTGCAAAATCGAAACCGGGCGTGACCACGCACGACACCAGGGCATAGCCATGGGCGCCATCGGGGACGGGCGCGGCGGCCTGCCAGTGGCCTTCCGGCACGACGTGCTGCACGCACTCGCCATCTGCGATAGCATCGCCCAGCACGACCGTCTCCACCGGCCCCGCGTCGGTTGCAGCAAGTCGCAGATGCACCGGATCGCCTGAGTGCCACAACCAGATCTCGCTGGCGTCGACCGTGTGCCAATGCGACGATTGCCCCGCTTCGAGCAGGAAGTGGATCGCGGTGCCCACCGCGCGTCCATCCCCGCGCGCCGGGCCTCGCCAGGTTTCACGATACCACCCGCCTTCGGGGTGCGGCTGCAGCATCAGCCGTTCGATCAGGTCGCGTGCCTTATCCATCGCCCGCACCCTCGGTGCCTGGCTGTGCGCTGTCAACGCTCTACCACACGGCGGGCGCCAGGCGGATCGGTCCGCCCTCGCACGGCTCCCAGCCGTTGCGCGCCAGCAGCGTGCTGCTTTCCTCGGTCATCCGGTCTTCAGCCAGCGACCAGATCACATGCCAGGTTCCGCCGTCAGGCCGGGTAGTGGTCCCATCGAGCGCGACGACCAGGGCTTCCAGCCCTTCGCCGTCGTCCATTCGCCCGACGATGCGCGCATGGCCGATGGCTGGGGGAGGCACGGCGTCCGGCTCGGCCATGGCATGCCGGGTCACATGGCGTGCCACTGTCCGGGCATAGCGTGGCGGAAACAACGCTAGCAGGCGCTCACGGCATTCCGGTTCGATGATCCAGCCGACGGGCATGGCAAAGCGTGCTCCCAAAGCCACTGCTGCTCAGACAACGCAGGACGCGCGCTAGGTTCCAGCCTTAGTACCGGATCATGTGGGTGGCGCGGCCTGTCCGCTGACCTGGTCCCCGCGATCGGGTTTGGGTGAGGTCAGCGCTCCGGTGATCCAGATCGCGGACAGCGCAAGGATGGCGAGCGTGATGCCGATCAGCAGCACCCAGCGCATGATGCTGGGCGTTTCGCCGCCGCGGGCTTCTTCGGTGGTAACGTGGGTTTCGGCGCCCTGGCGTTCCATGACGGGCTTCTCCTGTTCGGCGGGACGATGCGCCCCGTTGCCGAACCTACGCCCCAGTCCTCTGCGGGTTCCTTCCCATCGGGGGCAGGAACCCGGAACAGGGCAGCCGATCAGTCGCGGAGCAGCTCGTTGATGCCGGTCTTGCTGCGGGTCTGCGCGTCCACGGTCTTGACGATGACCGCGCAATAGAGCGACGGCCCCGGCGTGCCGTCGGGCAGCGGCTTGCCCGGGAGTGAGCCCGGCACCACTACCGCATAGGGCGGCACGCGGCCGGTGTGCACTTCGCCGGTCGCGCGATCGACGATCTTGGTCGAAGCGCCGAGGAACACGCCCATCGACAGGACCGCGCCTTCGCCCACGATCACGCCTTCGGCCACTTCCGAACGGGCGCCGATGAACGCGCCGTCCTCGATGATCACCGGCCCGGCCTGCAGCGGTTCCAGGACGCCGCCGATGCCCGCGCCGCCTGAAATGTGGACGTTCTTGCCGATCTGCGCGCACGAACCGACCGTGGCCCAGGTATCGACCATCGTGCCTTCATCGACGAAGGCGCCGATGTTGACGAAGCTCGGCATCAGCACCACGCCCTTGGCGATGTGCGCGCCACGGCGGGCGACGGCGCCCGGCACCACGCGGAAGCCGGCCTCGCGGAAGCGGTTCTCGCCCCAGCCTTCGAACTTCGACGGCACCTTGTCGAACGCGGGCGCGCCGCCCGCGCCGTTGTCGATCACGGCGTTGTCGTTCAGGCGGAACGAGAGCAGCACGGCCTTCTTCAGCCACTGGTTGACGCGCCATTCGCCGTCCACCTTCTCGGCCACGCGCACCTTGCCCGCATCGAGCAGTTCGAGCGCTTCTTCCACCACCGCGCGCACGTCGGCGCTGGCGGGGGTGACGTCGGCGCGTGCTTCCCAGGCGGCTTCGATGGCGGCTTCGAGCTGTGCGGTCATGGAATCTGGCTTTCTCTGGGAAAAATGGTCGGGCGCGCGGTTAGCCGACCCGCCCGGTTACGGCAAGCTCCGCAAGGCAGGCATCGAGCCATTGGCCGATGTCGTCGATGACGAGATCGATCGCGGCATCGTCCTTCGCCCGGTCGCCCCAGTCGGTACCAAGGTCCAGCCACACCGTCTGCATTCCCAGCGCCTTGGCGGGCGACAGGTTGCGCGCCGAATCCTCGACGAACACGGCCCGCTCCGGCTCCACCCCCAGTGCCGCGATCATCCCGGCATAGGCCGAAGGCTCCGGCTTGGGCCGGTATTCCATCGCGTGGATGTCCCACATCCCGTCAAAGCAATGCGCGATGCCCAGCTTGTCCAGCACCTTGCCCGCATAGGGCGCATCGCCGTTGGTGAAGATCAGCCGCCGCCCCGGTAGCGCCAGCAGCTTTTCCTCCAGCCTCGGCGCCTCATCCAGCGCGGCCATGTCGATATCGTGGACGAAGCCGAGGAATTCGTGCGGGTCGATCGCGTGGTAGTGCATCAGCCCCGCCAGCGTCGTGCCGTGGTCGTGAAAGTACATCTTCTGGATGCGCCGCGCCTCGGCGTGATCGCACCCCAGCAGCTCTTCGATGAACAGCCCCATGCGCTGGTCGATCTGCTCGAACACCCGCGCCGCCACGGGATAGAGCGTATAGTCTAGATCGAAGATCCACGTGTCCACGCGGGCCGGATCGAATGCCATCGCTCAACTCTCCTCAGCGCGGCGTGATCTTGCGCAGGCGGCCAGTCTCGCCGTCCTCCAGCACCCAGATCGCGCCGTCCGGTCCCTGCCGGATCTCGCGAATCCGCTGGTCGAGCGCGATCCGCTCCACCTCTCGCGCCTTCTGGCCCTCGATCGCCACCCGCACCAGCCCCATCGAGCCCATGCCTGCGATCAGCGCCTGCCCCTTCCACGCGGGGAAGCGGTCGCCAGAATAGAAGACGAAGTCCCCCGGCGCGATCACCGGGTTCCAGCTGATCGCGGGCGCCGCCAGATCAGGTCGCGTGGCATGGCGCGGGATGGGCGTGCCGTCATAATGGTCGCCGTCGGACACCAGCGGCCAGCCGTAATTCCTTCCCGGCTCGACAAGGTTCAGCTCGTCGCCGCCCGCCGGCCCATGCTCGAGATCCCACAGCCTTCCGCTCGCATCGAACTGCAAGCCCAGCAGGTTGCGATGGCCATAGGACCACACCTCGTCCGAAACGCCTCCCTTGCCGACAAAGGGATTGCCCGCCGCCGCCTTGCCATCCAGCGTCAGCCGCAGCACCTTGCCCAGATTGACCTTCAGATCCTGCGCAGGGCTGAACTTCTGCCGCTCGCCAGAGGACAGAAACAGGAAATGCCCGTCCGGCGAAAACGCGATCCGGTGCGAGAAATGCCCGCGCCCGTCGACCTTGGGCACCTGCCGCCAGATCACCGCCAGCCCTTCGATCCGGGGCGCACCCGCCAGCATCAGCTTGCCCTTGCCGAGCACGGCCCCACGGGTGTCGTTCGGCCCGGCCTCCACCCACGTCAGGTAGATCGTACCGCTCGTCGCGAAATCGGGCGCGGGCTTCACGTCGCCGAGGCCACCCTGTCCGCCGTAATCGACCTTTGGCACGCCCGCCACATTCTGCATGGGGCCGCCCTCGCGCCACCACTTCAGCGCGCCTGCCTTCTCGGTGATCAGCGCGCTCCCGTCGGGCAGGAACGCCATCGCCCAAGGTTCCTTGAACGTCGCCTTGTCCTCGATCCGCAAGGGCACCGACGCCGCCTCGGGCGCGTTTTGCGCCACCGAGGACGACCCGCAGCTTGGCAACAGCAGGGCAAGGGGCGATAGCGCGATCAACAACGGATTCGTCTTCATGCCCCCGACAATGCCTTCGCCCCGCAAAAGTGTCACCCTGCCATCGGGGGCGATCATCGGCGTGGACGAAGCGGGCAGGGGGCCTTTGGCAGGCCCCGTCGTCGCCGCCGCCGTCGTGCTGTGCAAGCCGCGCCCCGCCGGCCTCGACGATTCCAAGAAGCTCTCCGCAAAGCGCCGCGCCGAACTCGAAGGCCAGATCAAGCGCCGCTGCCGCTGGGCGGTCGGCGTGGTCGATGTGGACGACATCGACCGTCTCAACATCTTCGGCGCGACCATGCTGGCGATGACGCTCGCCGTGCAGGCGTTGTGCGACCAATTGACGGACGAGCCGATTGGCGAAGTGCTGATCGACGGCAACATGACGCCCCACGGCCGCCGCCCCGAATGGTGCTGGCCCGCGCGCGCCATCGTCGGCGGCGATGCGATCGAGCCCTGCATCTCCGCCGCCTCGATCATCGCCAAGGAGCACCGCGACCGGATCATGCGCGAAGCCGCGCTGGCCTATCCGCAGTATGGCTGGGACCGCAACGCGGGCTACGGTACGCCTCAGCACATGGCCGCGCTGCGCGAACACGGCCCCACGCCCTTGCACCGCCGCAGCTTCGCGCCGGTGGCGCAACTGCTGCTGTTGTAGCGCTCAGCCGTTTTCGCTGATCGCGCCCGGCGGCGTCCGGCTCTTCAGCTTGCGCAAGGTCGCGGTGAAGCCCATGACCGCCTCGTCATCCTGCCGCAGCGTGCCGCGGATGAATGCCAGCCGCCCCGTTTCGCGGATGCATTCCACTTCGCCCACCAGCGGCACGCCCAGCGCCGCACCCGCAAGATACTGCATCGCGAAATCCACCGTCAGCGTGCCGCCGCCCGCGCCCAGCCGCTCGTGCAGCGCCAGCGGCAGGAACAGCACCTGTTCGCCCAGCGAGGCGAGGAACGCGCCATGCACCAGCCCCTGATAGTTGCTGCTGCTCTCGTCGGGCAGCACCCAGCATTCCGCCCCGCGCTCGGTCTTGCGCGCAAAGATCGGCGGCATCGTCCGGCCATAGCCAGCAGGCGTCTGGTTGATGCGGCGCCACCCGGCACCCTGCGGGCTATCAAGCTTGAGAGTTTCCATGAAACGAGGCCTTTGTCGCACCTGCGAAGGCGAGGCAAGCGCTTCCTGCTCCTCCCGCAAGCGGGAGGGGCACTTCATCTGCTCCCCTCCCGCTTGCGGGAGGAGCCGGGGGTGGGCATGAAGCCCGCTCCACCTATCCGCCCGGACCCGCACGCCCATGATCACGCCCGACCACGCTACGCCGCTCGCTGAAGGCTACCACGCCGTCGCCCCCGGCGATCTCGCCTGCGTGGTCACGGCGTTGGAAATGCGCGAACGGCCCGAAGGCCTGCGCCGTCTCGCCCCCGAAACCGACGTCCCGCTGCAACTCGCGCGCTGGAAGGATGCCGCGCCCGAAAAGTACCGCCTGCTCTACAAGCGCGTCGGTGCCCCTTGGCTGTGGTGGTCGCGTCTCACCAAAAGCGACGAAGACCTCGCCGCGATCATCCACGATCCGCAGGTCCAGCTCTACGCCGTCACCGACCGCGCCCGGGTCGAAGTCGGGGTGCTCGAACTCGATTTCCGCGTGGACGGCGAATGCGAGATCGCCTTCTTCGGCCTGATTCCCGGCGCGACCGGCAAAGGGCTCGGAAAATGGCTGATGCGCCGCGCGCTGCAACTGGCCTGGGCCCCAGGCGTCACCCGCGTCTGGGTCCACACCTGCACGCTGGATGGCCCGCAGGCTCTGCCGTTCTACATGGGGCAGGGCTTCACACCCTTTGCCCGCTATGTCGAAGTGTTCCCCGATCCGCGCCTCGCCGGGGTGCTGCCCGAAGACAGCGCGCCACAGCAGCCGGTTTTGCGCTGACCGAACGAGCGTCGGATGCAAAGGTCACCTCCAGCTTCGTCACCCCGGCCTTGATCCGGGGGCCCGCTTTCTGGCTGTCACCTGCGCTAAAGCGTCAGAGCGCGTTCTTGCGCACGAACGAATATTCGTGGCCGACGTTGCTGACCGCGAACAGCACATAACCTGCGGCCTCGATCTTCGCCACCGCGTCCAGCGTTTCCTGCGCCTTGTGGCCGTACATCGTGTGATGGAACTCTATCAGCCACTGCGTGGGCAGCGGGCCGGTGGCGATCATGTCGTCGATCACGCCGTATTCGAAGCCCTCGATATCCATCTTGAGCAGGTCGACGCGGGTGTGGCCCAGATCGCGCGCGATCGTGGAGAAGCGGCGGGCCGGGCACAGCACGATGTCATCGCCTGAACTCGACGAGCCACCGTTGGCCATGCTGAACGAGACGTGGCCATCGGTGGCGGGCTTCTTGAACGGGATCTCGCCGTCTTCCGGGCTCAACCCGATCGCGTGGAATGCGAACTTTTCGGGCAGCGACTGGCCCGCGATCCACTGGCCGCAGATCGGCGTCGGATCGAAGGCATCGACCCTGCAACCGAAGCGCTCGATCAGGGCAAGGTCGAAGCTGATATCCTCGCCCACGCCCACGCCATAGACCACACTGTCGGCATTCAGCAGCGCAGGCACGACCACCCAACCCCCATAGTCCGAGCCAAGCCGAAGCGTCGGCCGAGAGATCGCGACTGGGGAATGGATGCGCGTGCCCCGCGAGCGGCTGAGCGCGCGGTGAAGCGGACCGACCGAGTGAAGCACTTTCTTGGCCACGTTGAGCATGGTCGTTCCCTTGCAAAGTCACCGTCCGCGACGAAACTTATGCTAGGCACCATAAGTGATTCCCGCAATGCAGCATTGATGCCGGTCACACATCGGTCGTCGCGCCGCGCCGCCACACCATCCACACCAGCCCCGCAGCGGCCAGCGGCATCAGGTTGAGGTGCAGGGGCAAGGCAATCGCGCGCGTCGCCAGCGGGGCAAGCCACAGCGCCACACAGGCGAGTTTCTCCCAGGGCCGCCACCCCGTCGTGCGCGCTTCGGCCACCAGCCAGAACAGCGGCATGGCCATGAACGGCAGGTCATAGGAAAACAGATAGGGCGATGCGAGCGCGGTTGCCGCCAGCAGCATCGCACCCGCCGCCATCTCGTCCTTGGCACGCCGCCAGTACAGGCAGGCGGCGGCAGCGGTCGCGATCGTCACTACGCCTTGTCCCACCAGCGCCGTGGTCGGATCGAAATGATACCGAAGGCCTGCATAGAGCGTCGCCATGCGCAGGAAGAAAGGCCCGCCGTGCTCGTTGGCCATCAGCACCGCGCTCGCCTTGAAGCTTTCGGGGTAAGCCGCCCAGGTATCCGCGCCGAACACCAGCAGCGAGGCAAGGCATAGCAGCACCGCGCTCAGCGCCGCCCAGCAGAACGCGGTCCATTTGCGCCCTGCTGCCAGCCACAGCGGCACCAGCAGCGCAAGATGCGGCTTGATGATCAAGGCCCCGAACAACGCGCCCGACAGCGCCTGGCTCCGCCGCAGCGCCAGCACCGCGCCGATCAGCAGCGCCCCGGTCACGAACCCGTTCTGCGCATGGCTCGCCGCAAGGTATGCGCCGGGAAAGGCCAGCACCGCGATTCCGGCATCGGGCAGCAACCGCCGCGCCACCGTGAACCACAGCGCCCACCCGGCCACGACCCAAGCGATCCACGCCGCGGCATAGGGCATCAGCCCCAGCGGCGCGGTTAGGAACAGGTAGGGCGGGGGGTTGACGTAGACGACCAGTTGCCCGGTACCCGCCAGCGCCTGCACCGCCTGTTCGGTGGCAATGTCATAGACCTTGGCCGGTAACCCCGCCACGACCAGCTTGCCCGCACCCCAGAACGCGAGGAAGTCGCTGCCGACGCTCCCGGTCGCTTCGATGAAGGCCTTGGCCAGCATCGGCAGGTAGGCGATCGCGATCATCACGCCATAGGCCCGAACCCGCTGGCGGTTCAGGAACGCGAACGAGCGCACTGACGCCAGCACTGTGCCAAAGCCGTGTTCGGACGGCGGTTCTGGCGCGGTCGGGATCGCTTCTGTTGCGCTCATGTCACCTTAGGTGTCGTTCAGGGCGGTTTAGGTGTCGTTCAGTGCATCATGGCAAACAATGCGTAAAGAAAGCCTTTTGCCCCGCTTTTCCCTTGCGGAACCGAGGCTTTTCCGCCCATTTTAGGGGTCAGATGCTCCGTCAGTACGAACTTGTCGAACGCGTGCTCGCCTATGCTCCCGATGCGGACGAGGCGATGCTGAACCGCGCCTATGTCTACACCGTCCAGAAGCACGGCACGCAGAAGCGGGCCTCGGGCGACCCCTACTTCTCGCATCCGGTCGAAGTCGCAGGGCTCATGACCGAGCTGAAGTTGGACCAGGAAACCATTGTAACCGCTCTGCTTCACGACACGGTCGAGGATACGCTCGTCACCGTCGAGGAGATCGAGCGCCTGTTCGGCCCCGACGTCGCGCGCCTTGTCGATGGCGTCACCAAGCTCTCCAAGATCGAAACGATGACGGAGAACGAACGCGCCGCTGAGAATCTTCGGAAATTCCTCCTCGCGATGAGCGAGGACCTGCGCGTGCTGCTGGTCAAATTGGCCGACCGGCTCCACAACATGCGCACGCTGCACTTCATCAAGAGCGAGGAAAAACGCCGCCGCATCGCGCGCGAGACGATGGAGATCTACGCCCCGCTGGCCGAGCGCGTGGGCATGTATGAATACATGCGCGAGATGCAGTTGCTCGCCTTCGAGCAGATCGAGCCCGAAGCCTACGCCACAATCACCGGCCGTCTCGCCGCGATCCGCAGCGAGGAAGGCGCGCAGGTCGATGCAATCGCCCTGCAGATCAAGCAGGTGCTGGCGGAAGCTGGATTGAAAGTTGAAGTTTCAGGACGCGAAAAGCACCCCTATTCGATCTGGCGCAAGATGGCCGAACGCCACGTCAGCTTCGAACAGATCACCGATATCATGGCCTTCCGCGTTCTGACCGACAACGAGGACGATTGCTACAAGGCGTTGGGCATCCTGCACCGGGCCTGGCAGATGATCCCCGGACGGTTCAAGGACTACATCTCTACGCCGAAGATGAACGGCTATCGTTCGTTGCACACCTCCCTGATTTATAACAATGCGATGCGCGTCGAAGTTCAGATCAAGACAAAGCATATGCACGAGCTGAACGAGTACGGGCTCGCCGCGCACTGGGCCTACAAGCAGGGGGGGACGCCCGACAGCCAGATCGGATGGCTGCGCGACCTCGTCGAAATTCTCGAAGCCAGCCATGACGCCGAAGAACTGCTCGAGAACACCAAGATGGCGATCTATCAGGATCGCATCTTCGCTTTTACCCCCAAGGGTGCGTTGTTCCAGTTGCCCAAGGGCGCGACGCCGATCGACTTCGCCTTTGGAGTTCACACGAACCTGGGCGCGCAAGCCGTTGGCGCAAAGATCAATGGTCGCCACGTACCGCTGCGCACGACGCTCAACAACGGCGACGTCGTGGAGATCATCAAGAGCCGCAACGCCGAGCCCCAACTTTCGTGGCTGGCCTTTGTCGTTACCGGCAAGGCCCGCGCCGCGATCCGCCGCTTCGTGCGCCAGAAGGAGCGCGCGGAGATCGCCGCGATCGGGCGCAAGCTCTACGAGGAAATCGCCGAGCGCCTACCGTCCAAGATCGGCAAGAAGGCGCTGGCCGACGCCGTCAAACGGCTGAAAATGACGTCTGAAGAGGACCTCATGGTCGCCATCGGGTCGGCCAAGCTGGATGATCGTGCGGTGATGGAAGCGCTGGTTCCGGGCAGCGCCGCCAACCTTCCTGCCAGCGAGGAATGGCCCAAGCAGCAACGCGCGATTGCGGTGCGCGGGCTGACGCCGGGTATGGCGTTCCAACTCGCCGAATGCTGCCACCCTGTGCCGGGTGATCGGATCATCGGCCTGCGCCGCCCGGGCAAGGGCGTGGAAGTCCACGCGATCGACTGCCTGAGCCTGGCCGACGGCGTCGATGCAGACTGGATCGACCTGTCGTGGGACGCACGCACCGACGGTGCGATCGGCCGCTTGCGCGCCGAGCTATACAACCGTCCCGGGACGCTGGCGGAAATGGCGGGGATCTTCGCCAAGAACCATGCCAACGTGGTCAATCTGGAAATGACCCAGCGGGAAAATCCCTTTCATACCTACGAGGTAGACCTGGAAGTTCGCGATCTGGCGCACCTGACGCGGATCGTCAGCGCGCTGCGCGCCAGCGACGCGGTGGCGCAGGCCGAGCGGATCTGAACGCCGGGGACTGGCGCCCCCGGACGCAATTTCAGAACGATAGCAGGATATCGCTGGCCACCAGATCGGGATGCGTGGTCAGCCCCAGCTTGAACACCTGGATCGCCGCTTGGCCGCCCGCGCCATCGGCATCGTAGTAGAGCCAGCCGCTAGTCGTGTTGTAGACGATGCGATCATCAGCATCGTGCGCGGCCGTCGCGCCTGCGGCCTTGTAGAAATGCACGTCGCTCAGCGGGCTGTCGACGGCACCGGAAAGCCCGGGGAACATCAACTGGCTGAGCAGCAGATGATCGCCCTGCGCGTGGCTGAAATCGGTGATCAGGTCGCGATCGTTCTGGGTGAACAGCGAGAACATCACGAAGCTGTCCGCTCCGCCGCCACCGGTCAGAATATCGCGCCCTTCGCTGCCGTCCATCCGATCATTGCCGCCGCGACCATTGATGACATCGTTGCCGCCCAGCCCGATGATCTCGTTGTCGGCGCCGGTGCCCAGCAGCTTGTCGTTGTAGAGAGAGCCGTAGAGCCGGTCGAAGCTCGAAACGGTATCGATGCCCGCGCCGCCGGTATCCTGCGCGGTTGTCAGGCGGATATCGACCGTGACGCCGGCATCGGCATATTGGTACGACAGCGTGTCGACCCCGCCGCCACCCGCCAGCAGGTCGTTGCCAGCACCGCCTTCGAGCTGGTCGTCACCGGCGCCGCCGTAGACCTTGTCATTGCCCGCGCCGCCATAAAGCAGGTCACCCCCGTCATTGCCGTAAATCACGTCATCGCCGGCGTAACCGTTGGCGAGGTCGGCATCGTCGGACAGGGTGAAGGTGTCCTTGCCCGAAAAGGCCTTGGAAAGCAGCGCGATGTCGTCCTCAGTGGCCTGCGTCTTCATCGCTGCGCCGACGTCCGCGCCGGTCAGAGCTATGCCGGTGATGCGATATTCGGCGTGGCTGAAATCATCCAGTCGGCCGGTGAACTTCGAAAATCCGGTGACCGTGCCCGCCGAAAGCGCCGTGTCCGTTCCTCGCGCGAGGCCCGTCCCGCCGAAGTAAAACGCGTGATAGCCGCTGAAACTGCGGGTTTCGTAGGACGCGACGTCCTGAAAGGTCTTGCCGCCAATCGTGCGATTGACGTTGTCGCCGAAGGTGGACTGCTCTTGCGCGAACATCGTGTCGGCCAGAGTGAAGTCGAATTCGAAGAATGCGGTGGTAGCGCGCAGATTGGCCATGAAATTTTCCCCTGTTGCACACGTCGCATCGGACGTGCCCGGCGCGCAACCGGCTCAGAGCTTGAGCATGGCGGTCACCGAAACCACGTGTTCTCGATAATCGTAAAAAGCGACGTTCGAACGGCGATCAACGTAGCGGGCCTGCGGTCGCAACGTCACTCCCGCGATCACGGGAACTTCCAGCCCCGCGCTGAAGGTCGAGCGCGTCTCGTGCCGGGCCTCGTCGAGCGTGGGCCATGGGGCAAGATAGTCCCGGTTCTGGAAGGCATAGCCAGCCCGCGCCTTCCACACCGACTTGCCGACATGGATCGGGATCTGCACGCGCACGCTCGCCTGCACCCCATCGAAGCGGTACTGCGCGGCGCGGGTGCGCTCGTGATCGCCGCGCACGGCGATGGCGACGTAGCCCTTGCGCTTGGCGAAGAAGCGATAGGCATCGGCACCCAGCGTCAGCGTCGTCGCATCGAGCGGGTCGACCTCGACGAAATCCTTGCGCTGGTATGTTCCCGCCAGGCGTACGAACAGGTTGCGGCTGACGAAGGCCGACAGCGAGGGCGAGGCGGTGTGAATGTCCAGATAGCGCTTGCTACCAAGCAGCACGTGACTGAACTGGTAGTCGGCTCCGGACATGGCTTTGCCGAAGCGGCGCGAAATCCCCGCCGACAGGGCGTGGATGGTGATGTTGACATCCGACAGTTGGGCATTGCGCTCGTCGTCCAGACTGTAGCCAAGGCGTAACGTCGTCGCCTTGCTCTCAATCGGGGTTATTGCGACCGCGCCTTGCAGCAGTAGGGCGTAGTCACCGCGTCGCGTGGGAATGTCGGCCTCTTCGACCGAAATGTTGCTATCGTACTGAGCGCCGGCGGCGAATGTGGCACTGACCGGGCTTCGGGCAGGCGCAAGCGATGGCCACAGGGCAAGACCTGCGGCGAGGAACACGGCGGAGCGCATTGATGAAGGCTTCCATGGCTACGCGCCGGATGGCCTGAGGCCACCCGGCGCGCGCAATTGGCATGTCAAAGGGCTTAGCGCGGCTCGGCGGGGAGCGGCGCTTCGCTAGCGGCAGCCTTGTCCGCCATGCGGTCGGCTACCTGCTGCGCGGCCTGTTCGGCAGCGGTTTCGGCAGCCTGCTCGACCGGGTCGAAGCCTGCGCCCCCGGCCCCCATCGTGTAGAAGATCACGTCGGGGTTTTCGAGCGGATCGCCGCCGCCGAGGTTGCGTTCGGTTTCGCCGATGATCCCGTCATCGCCCGCGCGGGTGATCTCGACCGGATCGTCGAGCTTGACGTCGACCGGATCGACGGCGGTTTCGACAACCGGGTCAACGACTTCGATCGGCGTGTCGATGGCGACGTCTTCGCCCTCGGCAGCGTAAGCGGTGCCGGAAAGGGCAAACGCGGCCGCGAGGCCCAGAAACGATGCAGAATACTTCGTCATGATCTTCCCCTGATCATTAAGGTGGTCCACTTCCCCCGGACCTTGACTTGAACAGTATCATTGCGACGCGTCTGGGGCACGAACAAACAATTTCGTGCATTCAACATGTTGATCGGCAAGGCGCATTAAAAACGTATGTCGAGTTGGCAGGATTCGCCTTCGGTCAGGCCTTCGGCCTTGCGAACAGCGGCCTTGACCGGGACGATCCAGCCGGTGTCCTTCGAAGGGAAGGCCGATGTGGCCCAGGTGCTGTCGCCCACCGTGACTTCCACCTTCACCGAGCCCCAGCCCGCACGGCGCCCGCTTTCGAGCCTGCGCATCAGCGCGGTGGCGGAGAGCGCCTCGCCCGCCGGGCCGTCGATGGTGACGAAGAACCAGGCCACGCCGTTGCCGCTGGTCCAGCGCCACAGCGCGACGGTGAGGGTGTGCGCCTCGTTCATCTTGGCGCGCGGCGGATGGGC
Source organism: Novosphingobium percolationis (assembly GCF_020179425.1). Lineage (GTDB taxonomy): Bacteria > Pseudomonadota > Alphaproteobacteria > Sphingomonadales > Sphingomonadaceae > Novosphingobium > Novosphingobium percolationis. The sequence goes on from NZ_JAILYM010000001.1 coordinate 266,829, forward strand.
ACGGGCACGTTGCAGATGTCCGCACCGCCTGCAGGCCGGATGAAGAAGGGATCGCGCCGGTTGGCGCGCGCATCGGCATAGCGCACGAAGCTGGCACTTTCGGTGGAAAGATACTGGTAGGCCGGCAGGCCGGGGACTTCTTTGCCGAGGCGGATTGCACGGATGGGCACGCGCTCCTCGGCCTTTGCATAGAAGCCCAGCTGGCCGGTGCCGCGGGGGAGGGAGGACAGGTGTTCGATGCCTTCGATCACGCGCCCGACGAGCGCGATGTTGCGATCGAGATGGCGCGGCGGCGTGCCGATGACGGCATAGAGTTCCGCGCCCGAGCCGGTGTCGGGCGGCATGGCGCGGCCTACGCCGATCATGCCGTAGCAGTGGATAGGCCAATAGAGATTTGGACGGTCCGCAGGGAGTTCTACCTCGCCGTGAGTATCGTCACTACGCGTTCCAGCCAGCGGCCATCCGCGCCAAAATGCTACCGCATCTGCATATCCATCTCTTTTGGAAATGGGCCAAGGATTTGGGAAATTGAAATGAGCCATTCCTTGAGCAGACCTGAGGATTTGATATGTCACGGGCGTCAGGTATCGCTCCTGCGGAATTGCCGTCAGCCCCTCTAAAAGCGGCTTCGCCTTAGCCTTGTCCTCCGCCTCGGCATCGCCCCACTGCACGACGTAATTGTCCTGCACGCGGTTCACGCTCGTGTCGTCCCACCAGTGCGCGGCGGCGAGCTTGCGGATGTTGCCGATCCAGCCTTGCGAGAAAGGCGGCGGCATCAACTGGATCACCACCCGGCGCGCCTTGCCCGAGGCATCGGGCGCAAGGTCCATCACCAGCAGGTCATGCGCGTCAATCGCGGTCCAGTCCGCAGCAGGCGCCTGCGCCACGATCTCGGCCGGGGCGAGCGGGGCGGGAACGGCCGCGAACAAGGCGGCGGGAGCGGCGAGCAGCGCGGCGCCGACGAGAAAGTGCTTCATAAGCCGGTTGTGCCACCACCGACGCTCTTGCGAAAGCCACCCCATGCCGCTAACGCCCGCCTTCCAGTGCATGCGGAGCGGTGGCCGAGTGGTCGAAGGCGCTCGCCTGGAAAGTGAGTATACGTCAAAAGCGTATCGAGGGTTCGAATCCCTCCCGCTCCGCCAGTCAATCCCTGCAAGGACCGAAAATGCAGGGTTTTCTGAAAATCTCCGCTCATCACTAACCGATGTTCTAGCCGATCCAGCGGACGGGCGACGGCGATTGCTGACGGCGCTGGTGACAGCTAAACGCGATAGCATCCGGCTTCGGTCCATGGCCGCCAAGCGTCTAATGGGGAATCATCATGGAGCAGGCCGTTCACGTCGAAGCCGTGGAGCAAGTGCTTTCCGCGATCTACCCGAGCGGGGACATGCTTCTAAGTTCGTTCATAATTCGCGAACCGGGTGCTCCAAATTGGCTTCGTCTTTCAGGAATCCGCACTGAAATTTTTGTCAGGCGTGAAGAATATACCCGAGCGGTGTTGTTCATTCGCCAAAATGGCGCTTCGTACCTTCGCGGGATTTCTGTGTTAGACCTAAGATCGCTGGTCACGTCATTCCTCACCGAAAATTTCTGGTATATTCGCGATGGCGAACTGGGGCGGAGACACGATTGCTCATATGCCGAGCAGGTCGATCTGCCGGGGAAATTGGCATTGGCGGACGCGTTGTCAAAATCAGCGCTGTTCAAGCCAGTAAACGCACTAACGCTGTGTCCGCTGATCCCGATTCGCGTTGAATTGAAATTCGAGTGCCCACGCTTCTTCCTCGCTTCGACAACCGACCTTTCAACTGATCAATTGCCCGCAGGCGTTCAGACCAAAGACCTTGATCCACCCTGTTTTCCCCCAATAGCCCGGTGGGAGGGCATCAAAAAGCCAACGGGGAGTTGGCTCGGAGTGCGATCCCCGTTGCTTCAAGTGTCAACGAAGATTGCATCGGCCATTCTTGGCGCGGTGGCGCTAACGTCTATACCGCGTGAGCGATATTCGCATTCTCAGCGCAAAATGTTCGGGGGGCATTGCACCTTCTCGGGCGGCAATTGTATCGTGTCTATGGGCGATGCTCCCCACACGCCGCCATTGATGAATGATATCGTGCTGACTACCGACGATCATACGTGGTTGGCGCGATTGGCAGAACTTGTTGATGCCGACGATCTCCATTCGCGCAAGCGCGTCCGGGCGTTGGAATATTTTTATAGAGCTTGGTTCCTTGATCCGCGTGAGCGTTTCTCGCTGCTATGTATGTCGCTAGATTCACTAGTCGGCGTGAAGGAACGGCACACCGCTGCTGCGGTGAAGTTTGTGCGCGACACGATTAACACTTCAATCCCAGAAGATCGGCTTCGGCTCCTGATGCGTGTTAGAGGCGCTGTGATCCACGGTGCTGCCCCGGACGTGTATGATTCTCAACACTATGAACAATACTATCTGAACTACGAGACTGATCCCATTCTCGACATAGAGTTGATAGTCGCCAAATGCCTTCGCGCTGACATTTTTGGCGATGGTTTAAAATGCCATGCTGATCCGCACGCGGACCTTGTCGCAGACATGCAAGCGCGGGGTCACTTACCCTTTCGGCTTGATGATCGCTGTATCATTCCGTGGGATATTTAGGTCATTCTTTGAATGAAGCGCTATTAGTGAGGTCTCGCTATGATTGACACCACAGCTACGGTTGACGCGGTCGCTTCGGCGCAAAGTGCGGCAAGTTGCCGGGTTGCCGTTCGGCGGTGCTGTAAATTGAGCGCGAGCGCCAGCGATGCCCTGTGGTGTGCGCGGACTTCCTTATAGCTTTCGCCGGGGAAGACGTATCCGATATACGCTTCTAACATGCGGTTTGCATCGGTTCTTACATACCTCTTCGCGGCTTCAGATTTTTGAACAAGTTGATCTCGCTGATATTCAAGATCTTTCTTTTGCCTTTCAAAGGCAATGATTGATCCCTGGCAATCATTGCGCTGCCGTTCCGCTTGCCGTTTTTGCTCTTTTGCCCTTTCTCGAGAAGCTTCCTTGGCCGCGATATCCTCGATGGGATTGCTTGCTAGCTCTTTAGATATTTCTTGGAGATCCGCATCGAGCCTCTGAATCTCCCCCTCGAGTCGTCGCAAGTCTTCCTGATTTCGTTCAAAGTCGCTCCATGCGCGCTTGCTTTTCTCGACCAGGGTTCCGAGGGCCGTGCTCGTGGTCATCACGCGCGACATAACCACCTGGTCTCCGGCGGTTTCAAGGAGCGCCTTGATTTTCTCGTACTCGGGGCTGCCCTGAGCGATTGGGCGACCGCACACGCACATTTCATCTTCTAAAAGTTCATCTACGAACTTCTGATCATAGGGTGCAGGTAGTCGTCCACGCGTGTCTTCGTTTCGGATGACATTGCCGGCTTCCTCGACGAGCTCCTCGGCCAAGACTGACGTCGCGAACGTACGCATCCAGCTGTCAGCTCGCTGTGAAGCCTTCGCCTTTTCGACTTCCTTCTGTCGAATATCGGCCTCGATACGGGCTCTACGCGCCTGGGCTTCTTTCGCAGGCTTAGCGCCTGCAAGTTCTTGATTGAGGCGCTGAATGCGGTCTTCTGCAGCTTCAATCTCTTGTTCAAACTTTGTGACCTGCTCTCGATATTGAGAGATTCTTGCGTCGGCCTTCTCAATGGCGGCTTCGGCTGCTTGCGCATCCTCGCTAGTATTATCAGATGCTTGGCGCTTATAGTCAGCCATTACCTTGGACAAGTCGTCGAGAGCCATCCGAGCGACCGTCGAGCCCAGGATACCCTTCACTGCCTCGCCAAATTTTTTGGCCCCGGTTGAACCAGTATATCGGCTAGTGGCCTCCCCGTAAAAAAAGAAATGTGGAGCCATCTCTTTAGGGATAACCGAGTTGATGAAGCGATCAGGACGGTCCTTGGCGCTCGGAACCTCGGCACCGTTATCGATTTCACTCAGGCGAAGCGGCCTAGTTTCACGTCGAGGCTGATCATAGGTTCTGGAGGCGCGATAGGTTTTTCCCTCGTGCCTGAAATCAATCTCAACGGTTGTGGTGGTGGCACCGTCTTTTTGCGCTGCAAATTTGTTGACGAGCCGTTCGGGGTCCTCAAATTCGCTGGGGGCAGGCAAAATGTCGAAAAAGCACCAGTTTATGGCCGCCAATAGACTCGTTTTCCCAACGCCGTTTTCAGCCCTAATAAGGGTGACGTTCCTCTCTGGGTCAGTTGAGACAAGAAAGGAGTTCTCACCGTAAAAGCTGCGCCAATTTTCGATACGAATATATTCTATTTGCATGATCAGAGGCGGTCCACGTTGTTGTCTATGATCTTCTTTACTTCCCCGGGAATCCCTCGGGCGGTTTCCCCATTGAGAAAATAATTGCCTCTCACCTTATCGACGATTTGACGGATGAGTTTGTCTAACTCCCTGACATCAAACCCTTCTTTTTTGCCGGGGCTATCCTCATCGCCTATTCCGCTCATGCCCACTCCGCTCATCTGAACTGGTTGCAGCTCATCCTAGATAGAAACTTGGCCCGCTTACAAGGGCGAACTGACCCACAATATGTTGGTTTCAGTTACCAATTGGTGATGGGTGCGATGCCGTGTCTGGGACTATGGTCCGCGCCAGCGCATTTGAACCGATTTGAGCCCCGCAATCCGAGGCTGCCGGCTTCACACGTTCATGCTCCACAGGGGGCTGAGGTCAAGGAGTTAGGACCGTTCGATCATAGGTTCTCTCCCACCGCCACTTACTCAAATTCAAATATCTCGATATCGGGTGCTGTCAAAGCAAACTGGCTGGCGGGGCAGGGCGGTGGTAGCTGGCTGGAATGAGCAAGTCCGCCAACCCGTTCCGCTATTTCAACTCGTCCCCTGAGATCATCCGGCTCGCGGTGTTGATGTACGTGCGCTTCCCGCTGTCGTTGCGGAACGTCGAAGACCTGCTGTTTGAGCGCGGCATCGACGTTTGCCACGAGACGGTACGGTTGTGGTGGAACAGGTTCGGTCCGCTGTTTGCAGCCGATATCCGTAGACAGCGGGTGAACCGGATGCGTGGTTTCCGGCACTGGCGTTGGCACCTCGACGAGATGTACGTGAAGCTGAACGGCGAGATGGTCTACCTCTGGCGCGCCGTTGACCACGAGGGCGAGGTTCTGGAGAGTTTTGTCACCAGAAAACGGGACAAAACTGCGGCTTTGACCTTCATGAAGAAGGCGCTGAAGCGGCATGGAAAGGCCGAAACCATCGTCACCGACGGGCTGCGTTCCTACCCCGCGGCGATGCGAGAACTGGGAAATGAGGGACGACGCGAAGTCGGTCGGCACCTCAACAATCGCGCGGAAAATTCACACCTGCCGTTCCGACGACGAGAGCGGGCAATGCTGCGGTTTCGGCAGATGAAGTCGCTGCAGAAATTCGCCTCGGTCCATGCCTCCATCCACAATCACTTTTTTCAGGAACGCCACCTCGTCGACCGACAAACCTTCAAGCTCCGCCGCTCGACCGCGCTGGTCGAGTGGCAGTCGCTTGTAGCCTGAAGTTTAGATGCTTTTGCGCCAGCTCCGCCAAGTGGAGACAAGTTCGCATTAGACTGACAGCACCCACCTCGACGAGGTCTACGTGAAGATCAATGGCGAGATGCATTACCTCTGGCGTGCCGTTGACCAAGAGGGTGAGGTCCTGGAATCTTACGTCACCAAGAAGCGCGACAAACAAGCCGCACTGCGGTTCATGCGCAAGGCTCTGAAGCGTCACGGCCAGGCGGAGGTCATCGTGACGGATGGCCTGCGGTCGTATCCTGCAGCGATGAAGGAACTGGGCAACGACCACCGCCGCGAGGTGGGACGCCATGCCAACAACCGGGCCGAGAACTCACACCTGCCGTTCCGACGAAGAGAGCGTGCCATGCAGCGGTTTCGGCAGATGAGGTCGCTACAGAAGTTCGCGTCCGTGCATGCTTCGATCCACAACCACTTCTCTCAGGAACGTCACCTCGTTGATCGCCAGACCTACAAGCTTCGCCGCTCGGCCGCCCTGGCCGAGTGGCAGAACCTTATGGGCTGAGGTCGCGTGCGGCAAAGGGGGCGCTTTGTCAGGAGAGAACGTTTCGCATCAGACTGACACCTCCCTGCGAAGGATTTGGACTTCATCACTGCCCTTACGAGTCGGTTCAATGATTGAAGTTATGGGGCGCCAAGAGGGAGTCAAGGCGGGAGCGTCGGCAACGCAGGTGGCCCGGTTCTTTTGGACCGTTGCTGCCCGGAGCTGGCGAGATGGTCGGGTGCGCCCGACCCTTGCCAACACTATTCAGCCACCGGCAATTCGATAACGAAGCGCGCGCCCTGATCGGTGTTCTCGGCCCGAATGGTGCCGCCCAGATCGCGAATGATGCCATAGCTGATCGGCAGGCCAAGCCCCGTCCCTTCCTTGGGAGGCTTGGTCGTAAAGAAGGGTTCGAAGATCACGGGAAGGATTTCGGCGGATAGTCCTGTGCCATTGTCCTCCACGGTCACTGTTGCCAGCCCATCATGCTGGCCAAAGCTGACCTTTATCCAGCCCTCGCGCCGATCGCCGGCATTGCGGCGAGCGCGGATGGCGTCATTGGCATTGAGCATGAGGTTCAACAGAACCTGCTCGAGCAGAACCGGAAGCGCGCGGACCCTGACTCTGGGGGCGTGTTCCGAAGTTTCCACGCGAGTGCCGTCAAGTTCGAGTTGCGGCACGACCATTCTCAGGACGGAGTCCACCGCCGCTTTGATATCCATCGGGAACGGCGTTTCCCTTGGCATTCGGCCGAATATGCGCATCTGAAGGATGATCGCCGATGCGCGACTGACCTGGGACAGGATGGCATCCAGTTTTGCCACGACACGTTCGGGAGGCATCCCGCCGCGGCGCGTATGCTCGCGTAGGTTCGAAGCTGCCATCTTTATGAAGTTGAGTGGCTGGTTCAGCTCGTGCGCCGTGCCGGAAATCATCCGCCCAAGACTGGCCATCTTGTCGGCCTGCAGCAATTGTTCGGCAGCCGCCTTGCGCTCCGAGATATCGATGAAGACCCCGACCGCCTCGAAATTGCCTGTCGTCGAATTGGCTTCGACGGACAGGGTATCGTACACCCACACATAGTGGCCGAGCTTGTGACGCAGGCGGTACTCGACATTGACCACTTTGCCCGACTGCAGATTGCTGAAAGCTGCGATGCAGCGCTCGTAATCTTCTGGATGGATGGCGTGGCTCCACCAGCCGGCAATCGCAGCCTCGTCGCGCGTGTAACCGAGGATCTTCCCGATGGCCTCGCTCACATAGACCATTTCCCCCTTGCTGTGATCGCGTACATCCAGGGCGTAGACCACGATCGGCGCATGCTGCGAGATGCTGTCCAGCCGCCGCTGATAGCTGACCAGTGCGCCGCGTTCCTGCGAGACGGTCGAACTCGCCGAAGCAATCTTCCCGGAAATTTCATTCAGCTCGGCAATGACAAGGCTATCGATCGTCTCCCGCCTGGTCCCCAACACGGCAAGATCGGCAGCCGACCGCGCAAGCTGGCGCAACGAATGCCGGGTCTGCTTGCTCAGGAAGGAGGCGACCAGCGTGACCAGAACGACGAAGGCGCAAAGGGCCGTGAACAGCCGAAGCTGGCCCTCGCGGGCCTTGAGCACCTCAGGCGCAAGGCTGGCAACGGACAGAATCCGCCAGTCGGGTAAGCCCCTAATCGAGCCTGCCCGCGCCATCCGCGCGTCGCGCAAGTCGCTCATCAGAGCATTGCCATAGACCACATCGCTGATGAGTACGGCCGCCTTCACCGCGGATTCCCGCACCGCGTCAGGTATTCTGGTAACGTTCCGGATAACCAACGGATCAGGCTGGGACAGGGGTATGGTGCCCGCAACAGGGTTGGTCAGGAACGTCTCGTCTACGGCACTGCCATCCGCATCGGAAAGCACCCTTTGCAGAGCGCCCTGGCGCACGGGTGCGACAATCGCGGCGGGGATTCCATCAGCCTTGAAGGGGACAACTAGGACGAGTTGCTGGTGCGCATCTTTGCCGTGCCCTCCAATGGAGCCAAGGCGGACGCTGCCCGCTTTGCCCACGTACTGCGATGCCAGCGTCGGCAACGCGCTCCAGGCGAAGCCTGTCGGTGCTGTGGCCCACAGCGGCGTGCCGTCCTTGGCGACGACAGCAACCCCATTGAATTCCAGTCGTAGACTTTCAGGCAGTTCATGCGCCGGGTCCGCACCGCCGAAAGATTGCTGTGCTGCGAACATGCGCAGGACCGTGGCGCGGGAATCTGCCCACATGCCGACCGTGGCACCGGTGATCTGCAGGCGCTCTTGCAGGACTTCGTCCACGCTGCTCCTTGCGGCCTGCTCGCGGGCGGGAGCATCAATCGAGAGGTAAACCGTCGTGGGGATCAGGATGATGGCCAGCAAGACGGTCATCAAGAAGCTCTCTATCGGCATCTTTGGCCAGTCTGGCCATCTTGTCGGCGCTTTCAGGCTCAACAACGCGAGGTAGATGATCTCGCCGATAACGACGTTCAGAACGCCGTTGGTGGCCTGCTTGGCTATCACCAGCAAAAGCGAAAGCTGGTCCATGTCCATCACCAGGCCATAGCAGATGACGAGCAGTGGCGTGCCGGCGACGAGCCAATACAAGACATCACAGCGGACGGGCGAGGCATTCCTGGCAAAACGAGCGATGCAGGCTGCCTCCAGGGTCCAGATTACCCAGGCCCAGGGATGGTTCCACAAGAATACGCTGCGAAGGCTGGAAATCGACGCAGCCATCACGAGCCATCGCCGTCGCAGAACCCGGACAAACGCGAAAATCAGCGCATTTCCGAACATGAAATGCATCCCCCAACCGAGTTGGAGTTCCAGCATGTTGAGCAGAAAGCCCACCGCACCGAGAGCCAGCGCCAGGCTGATATCGCCAGCGCGGGATTCAGCGGGAAAAAGGCGCCCGCGGACGGTTATTGCGTTCATGCCAGGGCAGACTTGATCTCCGCCACCAGCGCATCGGTGTCGGGCGGTTTGATGAAAACCGGAATGTCGGGGATGGCGGCGGAAATCAGCGAGGTTGCGTCTCCTGTGAGGATGATGAACTCGACATGCCGACCCTGCGGCAGCGCCATGCGCAATTGCCTGATCAAGCTCATCCCATCGAGCCTTGCCATTCTCAGGTCCGTTATCACCAAACGGATGCTCGGCTGATCCAGAACGATCTGCACAGCTCGTTCCGGGGCCGAGCAGATCGCGGCAGTGAACCCTTCCAACTCCAGAAATTCCTGATATTCCGGTAAGATCTCTTCTTCGTCATCGACCAGCAAAATCGATGCCGCGGCTTGATCCGGAGCCTCCTCCGCTGCATCGTTCATTGTCTACCCATTCTTGGCGCATCGGCCGGTCAAGGGATCTCAGTGCCGCTGGCGGCGTCGCTCGATTGCATTACTATAGGGTAATCAATGTTTGGGGTAATAGCCGGTTGGTCTATATGCCGCCTGCGGCGCCCCTTGCTTCGCCCGTCTATGCCGTATGGCGCGACATGCGAAATGAGCTTAGGCTGCCGGCCCACTTCCCGCCCGGTAGATCAGTCGCGACTGCGCCATCCATTGGCACGCGCCTTCGTTTCCTCGGCCGCATCCAGGGCGGGGCCCGCTGCCATGTCTTGGGCTTGTTGCATGACGTCGGCTTCGCTCGCGGCTTGTCGATATTCGCCGTACTGCTGCCCGCCGGACGCCGCCCTTTCGATCTTCCAGCCGCTATCGTCGCGACAAGCGATGCCGCTGGCATTCGGAGTACTGAAGGCGCGACAGAAACGTCCGTCGGCGGTCAGAAAACTCAGCAGAACCCGCTCTTCCGCCCCTTTTCGCTGTTGCGATATCAATTGCTTATCGAGCATCCCTGCCAAGTCCGGTTGCGCGTAGTCTCGGCTCGTGGCTGCCGGACGCAGGAAAACCGCAAGCGCGATCGAGGCCGCGAGCGCGGGCGCGGCAACCCACGCCCAACGCCGCCGTCGCGCCCTGACCTCCGCGAGGTCAACCACGCGATCCTCCTGTCGGAGCAGGTGCAAGTGCGCGGGACTGGCAGGCTCATCCAGCAGCGGCGCGAAATGCGCGACAAGGCGGGCACGCAAGGCCTTGTGCGATGCCACTTCGGCCTGAAGCCTCGGAGACCGGGCGACGGCCTTGGCCACAAGTGCCGCCTCGCTGCCTGACAGCTCGCCATCGGCGAAGGCCGCGATCTGTTCAGGTGTAGGTGTCATGTTGCTTCTCCCAGTCGCGCCAGCAGCGCCTCGCGTCCGCGGACCAGGCGCGAATTCAGCGTACCGACCGGGCAACCCACGATTTCAGCCGCTTCCTTGTAGGAATAGCCTTCGACCATCACGAGGATCACCGCCTCGCGCTGTTCGTCAGGCAGGGTAGCAAGTGCGCGATCGACGTCGCCCAACATGGCGCTTGCTTCCTGCCCACCATCGGCGCCAACGTCGCTGCCGAGTTCGTCGGCGATGAACGTCTGGCCACGCCGGCCCCGCGCACGCACTTCGTCAATCCACATGTTCCGCATCATCCGGTAGATCCAGCTGTCGAGCCGGGTGCCGTCCTGCCATCGCGTCCGATTGCGCAAGGCCCGTTCGATGGTGGCCTGGCACAGGTCATCGGCTTCCGCACGATCGCGTGACAGGCCGACCGCAAAACGCCTCAGGCGTGGCAGCAGATCGAGCAGGGCAGTGGCGAACGGGTCTGACAGGGGCATCGGCCTTTCTGCAGGATGCAACGGATGAGTTCGTCCGTTTCATCCATGGGCAATCGGATTTATGGGAATAGTCAGCCATGCACAAACACTTGATCCCTGCCGGAGCAGTCCTGACGCTGATGACCACCCAGCTCGGGGCCCAAATCATCGTGCCCGGGTTTGGTGAAGCGGTCGATTCGGCGACACGGCTGGCGCGCCAAGCCGTCGATCCCGCGCTCGACACGGCATTCGACACGGCGACCAATCTGCCCGACCGTGCGGTTGAGGGCGCGCGCGACCGGATCGAGCGGCTCGCCCGGCTGGTCCGCAAGCAGCGCGAGCATCTCGACTTCGATCGCGAAGGCCAGCCCGCCCGCAAGGGCATGTTGCTGATTTCCGATCCGCCCGCCGATGTGGTGCAGCGCCTCGAAGGGACGGGCTTTCACGTCATCGGCCGGGAGCTTCTGGCCGATCTGGACCTGTCGGTCCTGCAAGTGGCGATCCCAGACGGAATGACGCTATCGGGCGCGCAGGATGCATTGCGACAGCGTCTGCCTGAAGCCGACGTGGCTGCGGACAATCTGCTGTTTGCGAGTGGAACAGCCGGTCGCGGCAAAGTCGCCAAGCCGTCGCAAGCCGTCCTTCCTGCGCCGATCAACGCCCCCGTGGGCGTCATCGACGGCGGAGCTGGGGGCGCGGTGGAGCAACAGCGCGGCTTTGCCTCGGGCGCACCCGTCCCCGGCACGCATGGCAGCGCCGTTGTCTCATTGCTGCACGTTGCAGGCGTTCGGCGTGTGTTCGTGGCCGATGTTTATGGGAGTGACCCGGCGGGCGGCAACACGCTTGCCATCGCCCGCGCGTTCGACTGGCTGGTCGGACGGGGCGTGCGTGTGATCAACATCAGCCTGGTGGGACCGGCCAATCCGGTTCTGGCGCGCGCCGTGGCTGGAGCACAGCGGCGAGGAACGATCATTGTCGCACCGGTGGGCAACGATGGTCCAGCGGCGCCACCTGCCTACCCGGCGTCGTTTCCCGGCGTGCTGGCCATCACCGGCGTCGACGGTCGAAACAGACCTCTGATCGAGGCGGGCAGGGCCGGACACCTCGATTATGCTGCCCCGGCAGCGGACATCACGGCGTCCAACGCGCGCGGCCAGCGCGTTCCGGTCCGGGGCACCTCGTTCGCGTCACCGCTGGTCGCGGCACGCGCAGCCGCAGCGAGTGGCCGGAACGTGCGCGAGATGCTTGACCGTGAGGCCGTGGACCTGGGACCACGCGGCCCTGATGCCAGCTATGGCCGCGGGCTGCTCTGCGGGACGTGCAGAGGTTGAAGAAAAATTGGGTCTCCGATGCATTAAGCGGGCCCAGTCATCCGTTTTCCATGTCGAAGGACGCTCACAAAGCGCCGCAATTCGACGAAAGGAACATGCGATGCGTACCATTCTAGCAGCTTCTGCCGCGATGCTGATCGTGGCTGCGCCGGCTCACGCACAACTGCTCGGCGGGGGTGGACTTGGTGGCGGTTTGAGCAGCACGCTCGGCGGCAGCGTCGGTGGTACCCTGGGCGGCACGTTCGATGGTGTTCCGCTCCATTCGGCCATGGACGCGGTCGATGGCGCCGCCTCGGGGACCGTGCGGGGCTCCGGCTCGGCCAGCGCGCACAAATCAATCGATCACAAGAGCGGCAAGGTGCATGCCGATGGCAGCGCGGACGGGTCGTTGACCAGCGCAGCAACCGGCAACATCACTGCCGCCACCGGCCCGCTGAACGCCGTCACCGGGGCGAGCGGCAGAGGTACTGCGTCGGGCCATGGTTCAGCGGGCGCGGACGGTCAACTTGTCGGCACCGATGCGCTGCGCTCTGCAGCAGGATCCGCGCAAGCCGCGACAGCCGGAGCGAGCGATGCCGCGCTGGCAGGCGCTCGAACTGCGGCGGGTTCGGTGGCGAGCAGCGCCAGCGGAGCAGGGCGCGCCGCCGGTTCGGGCACTGGCGGCGCGAGCGCGGGTAAGCTTGCGCTGGCCGGCAGTCTCGCATCTTCGGCCGAAGGTGCGTTTGCGATCGGCAAGGGTATGACCGTACTGGGCCCCGATGCGTTGCGTCTCGGCACTGTTCGTCAAGTGATCAGCGATGCGCGAGGCAACGTCCAGGCGCTGGTGTTGAAGGTCCATGGTGCAACCGCGACCTTGCCCGCCAGCAATTTCACAGCCAACGGCAACGCACTGGTATCAGCCATGGCTGCCGGGCAAATCAGGCACGCCGTAGCGGGACAGCCTGCGCCGGCCAAGGCCGCCGCGCCTGCCAGGTCCGCCGGCCGGCACGAACATGACCAGGCGGCGAAGTAGAACTGTTAGCGCCCCGAAACTTGGATGCTGTGCCTTGCACAGCATCCAGGTTCCTGTGCCCTTGGTATTCGGGACGTGCAGCGCCTCTGTCGTCACGGATGTTTGGACCGTCAACGACGAAAGCTGGCCGCGGAAGGGCAAGTTAGGGAAGTTGGATGGCCTTGGCGGCCTCGCGCTTCGCGCGTGATGCCTCGTTCAGGACTTCCCGATCAGCAAGGACCTGCCATGCAGCGCGAGCCTGAAGGTACTTGTTGCGTTGGTTGGTCAGAGTTGCTGCCGCAGCCGCTTCCCCACACTGGGCGATCTGATCGAGATAGAATTCGCTTGAGACGGCCATTGGAGATATCCAGTCATCTGACCCTTGCCTGCGGCTTGCAAATCGCCACGCTGGGGATCTCGACGCGTTACACCAGTGCGTCGTGCCTGTAGCTGAGTATAAACTAACGCTTGCAGGCCATGATGATGACATGCTGCGACGTATCACCCTGCGGGCGGACGGTGATCGATCGTTGGGCTTCGATCACCGTGACGGAAAATCCACTGCGGGCGAGGCGGCCCGCGAAGCGATCATCGTGCGACGCGGACCAGATCGCGAGTATTCCACTTGGCCGCAGGGCACTGCGAGCGGCGGCAAGCCCATCGGCGGAATAGAGCCAGTCGTTGACATGCCGGGTCAGGCCTTCGGGGCCGTTGTCAACATCCAGCAGGATACAGTCGTAGCCTTCGGACGCAGCGTCGATCAGCATGGCAACGTCATCCTGTACGAGTTGCACACGCGGGTCGTCGAGGCAGCCGTTGGTGATGGTGCACATCGGGCCTCTCGCCCACTCAACGATCTTGGGCACGATTTCCGCGACGGTGACTTCGGCGTCGCTTCCCAATCCTTCAAGCGCAGCCCTCAGCGTATAGCCCATGCCATAGCCGCCGATGAGCATGCTCACCGAGGCTTTCCCAGCGAGCTCCGCACACGCAAGTCTTGCCAGTACCTGTTCGGACGCGGAAAGGTCAGTGCTCATCAATTCGTTGTGGTCGAGCAGGATCGCGAAGTCCTCGCCGCTCCGGATCAGCCGCAGGCGACTGCCGTCTGGCACAAAGGCGAGATCGACCAGATGCTCCCCCTCATCGAGCGGAGACCAGCCGGGCATGGCCGATGGCTGATCGGCCATCTTCGCTGAGGTCGCTTCCAACCTCTACTTCTTCCGCGCTTGGCGGGCGGCATACTTGGCATCGCGCGCAGCCTTGCGCTCCGCTTCCGTCGGTACGGGTGCCGGTGCCGATCGGGCTGCCAGTTCTGCCTTCTCGGCAAGTTCCTGCGCCTTCTTCGCTTTCAGTTCCTCGCGCTTTTCGGCCTGAGCCTTCTCACGCGCCTGGGCTGCAGCAATCCGTTCTGCCTGCACAGCCGGATCAAGCGGCGCCTTCGCCTTCAGCTTTGCCAATGCCTTGTCTCGTGCCGATGCTGCTGCGGCGCGGCGCGCTTCCAGCCCGGGTTCCTTGTAGCCTGCCATGAAATTGATTGCCTGGGAAATAGAGGATGAGGGAACGCATCCCTCGATGGAAACAACGCGCTGCCTCGCAAAGGCGTTGCAAAGAAGTATCCGAATTTGCCACCGGCAAGCCGGACTGTTTTGTGCCTCCGCACCGCGCGAAGCGCACCCAACGGCACTACGCCTCCCCGCTCGCATTGTCACGCGTTGATGTTTGAGCGGACAGCGCAGTGCATCTTGCTTCGCGGACAGATCCACGGCGCCCTCCAATTGAATGGCCGCTGCCGAGCCGGCAACGCGCACCCGCGAGACGCTAGCCCTTCAGCCTCACCGGAAGTCCGGCCGCGACGAACACGACCTCGGTCACCGACTTTGCCAGAAGCTGGTTTAGCCATCCGGCCTCATCGCGAAAACGGCGTGCCAATTCGTTATCAGGCACGATGCCGAGCCCCACCTCGTTCGCAATCAGCGTTACCGGCACGGGGCAGCCTCTAAGAGTCTGCACCAGCGCGTGGTACGCCTGCGCGATATCCTCTCCGGCCAGAAGCAGATTGGAAAGCCACAGGGTCAGGCAATCGACCATGATGGCATCGGCACGGCCAGACGCCGCCGCCATGATCGCACTGCACAGGTCGATCGGTGCTTCGATCGTTTCCCAGCAGAGGCCGCGCTCATCGCGATGGCGCGCGATGCGTTGC
The DNA here is from genome assembly GCF_020179425.1 of Novosphingobium percolationis. GTDB lineage: Bacteria > Pseudomonadota > Alphaproteobacteria > Sphingomonadales > Sphingomonadaceae > Novosphingobium > Novosphingobium percolationis. Next base: position 282,095 of record NZ_JAILYM010000001.1, read on the forward strand.
GCCATTTCCTCGTCCCGGGCTTCGGCCGTGGCGACGTAGACAAGCCTTTCGCCCAAGGCCTCGCAACGTTGCTGGGCATAGCGGCTCTTGCCGGAACGCGCGCCGCCCAGAACCAGCAGGCTGGTCATCGCTCCTTCTTGCGTGTCCTGCAATGTCATACCAGCCATGCCAGACCTCCCACGATGCCCCACGCGATCGCACAGGCGCGGTGATAGACGCGCCTTGCCCGTACCAGCGCTCTCAAACCCGGCTGGTCGCCTTCGCCGATCCATGGCTTGTCCCGAAGTGCGCCATCATAGCGGACGGGGCCGGCCAGCTTCACGCCCAGAACGCCAGCCATCGCTGCCTCGGGCCATCCGGCATTGGGCGAGGCATGCGCACGGCGGTAGCGCCAACCTATCCGCCACCCACCTGGCCCGGCCAGGCAGATGAGAATGGCCGCGATCCGGGCGGGCACGAAGTTCATCGCATCGTCGAGCCGCGCCGCCGCCCAGCCGAAGTCGCGGTGCGGCTCCTCGATATGGCCGATCAGGCTGTCCGCCGTGTTGACCGCCTTCATGATCCATACGCCGGGCAGCCCTGCTGTTACGAGCCAGAGCAATGGGGCTATTACGCCGTCGCAGAAGCTTTCGGCGAGGCTTTCGATGGTGGCGCGGGCGATGCCAAATTCATCAAGGTCACGCGTGTCGCGACCTACGATCATGGCCAGGGCCGCTCGCGCGCGGGCTGTTTCGCCCGCTTGCAACGCGGCGATGACGGGCTGGACGTGCTGGTCGAGACTGCGCTGCGCCAGGGCGGGCCAAGCGAAGATCGCGATCGCGAACCAGCCCGCGGCGCCCAGGGTTCGGGCAAGCAGCGTGAGGAGGATGCCACCGCCGCCGGCGAGGCCAACGAGCAGCAGTACCGTTGCGATGCCCCCCGCCTTGCGCGCGCCGCGACCGCGAGACGGGCAGTTCCAGCGGCGCTCGCACGCGGTGATGATCCTTGCAAAAAGGCCGACCGGATGGCCGATGCGGGCATAGACGCGGGCGGGCCAGCCGACGGCTGCGTCGAGCGCCAGCGCCAAGAGGGCCACAGGTTCAGCCATGCGCGCGAACTTCGGCGAGTGCGCGATCAAGGCGTTCTAGCGCGGCACTGTCCGGGGGGAGCCCCACGCGTAGCCGATCGGCGTGGTCGGCAAAGGGCCGCGTCAGGATGTGCCGCCGGGCCAGCGGCGCGAACCAGTCGCCCGCGCGCGGCGCGGTGATCAGGCGGAACAGGGGGCACGCACCGCCCGCGCGCAGGCCATGCCGCCGCAGCACGCCGTCCAGCGCGGCGGCGCGCGCGACCAGATCCCGGCGCGTACGCGCGATCCACGCTGGATCGGCATAGGCAGCGGTGCCGATAGCCAGCGCGGCGGCATGGACCGGCCAGTCGCCCAGCGCATCACGCAATGCCTGCAGCACATCCGGCGGAGCGATGATGAAGCCGAGGCGCAGCCCGGCGAGCCCGAAGAACTTTCCGAACGATCGCACCACGACCAGCCGCCGCCCCGCCGCGACCTCGGCAGCGATGCTCGTGCCGGGGTCGCAATCGGCAAAGGCCTCGTCGACGATCAGCCAGCCTTCATGGCGCTGCTGATGCCCGAGCAAGGCCAGCAGATCCGCCGGGGGCATGACATGGCCATCGGGATTGTTCGGGTTGCCGAGAACCAGCGCGGTGGCGCGATCGGGGAGGTCGGCAAAGTCCGCAATGGCGCCTGCCTGCGCAAAGGCGGAACGATAGGTGCCGTAAGCCGGAGGCCGGTAAAGCCCGGGCAGGCCGAGTACCCGCGCGACGAGGCGCAATCCGGTCTCGCTGCCGGGCACCGCAGCGCAGAGCGAGGGAGGGCAGCCGAAGTGCGCTGCGGCCACGCGTTCCAGCCGGGCGAGGGCCGCAGGATCGGGCAGGGCACGCCAGTCGACGGCGACGTCCTCAGGCACCTGCCACGCCACCGGATTGATCCCCGTCGAAAGGTCGAGCCACTGGTTGGGGGCCCCGCCGAACCGCGCGCAAGCTTCTGCCAGCCGTCCGCCGTGATGTCGGAACCCGGCATTCATAGGGCCAGAACCAGCACGAGGAGGGCGGCGGTTTCGACCAGTTCGATCCCGGCGCCATGACCATCGCCCGATATGCCCCCGATGCGCGAGCGCAACCACAGCGCCCATAGCGGGATGGCCGCGGCGGCAGACAGGAGCAGGGGAACACTGAAAGCCGCGCCCAAACTCCAGACGGCAAGCCACGCCACAAGCACCGGCACGTTCGCGCCCTTGCGGAACAAGGTGCCGAACCCTTCGTGCAGCGGCGGCAGCAGCCGCGCCCAGACCAGCGGCCCGATCCGGGCAAGCACCGGGACGATCGCCAGTGAGGCCAGAACCGTTGGCGCACCGGACCGTGCGATCAGGGAGAGGGTGATGAACTTGGCCAGCAGTTGCAGCGCTATGGCGGTAACGCCGAAACTGCCGAGGTGCGGATCGGCCAGCACCGCGGACAGGCGCGCGCGGTCGGCATGGGCGGCGCCCGCCGCATCGGCAATGTCGCCGAGGCCATCGAGATGCAGCGCCCCCGTCAGCGCCACCCACGTGACCAGCCCCAGCAAAGCGCCCAACGCCGGGTCCTGCCGGGTGCCGATCCATACGGCTGCTGCAACCGCGATGCCGACGACCACGCCGGCCAGCGGGAACCAGCGGATCGCGTTGCCGAAATCATCCTGCGTCGCCGCGACTTGCGGGAACGGCAGGCGGGTCATGAATTGCAGGGCGACGATGACGGACTTCATGAAGGGTGGCCCGCCCGCAGGCCGATGATCTGTCCGGCCGGTTCCGCGCCCGGCCAGATCCGCAGCGAAAGCAGCGCGCCATACGGCAGATCGAAGGCCCAGACCTGCCGGTGATCGAGGCCGGTCAACACCGCGACGGCAGCACGCATCGCACCGCCGTGCGTGACGACGAGACCCATGTCGGCGAGATCGACGAGCGCCGCGCGGACACGCGCCTGCAACGCGGACCAGCGCTCGCCGCCGGGGGGAGGAGATGCGTCGGGATCGTCCCAGAACCGGGTCAGGCCTTCGCGCGGAACGTCGTCTGCGGAAAGACCCTCCCATTCGCCGAAATCCAGCTCTCGCCAGCGCGGGTCGATGGAGAGCCCGATGCTGCGGCGCTTGGCAATGGCTTCGGCACCGACACGCGCGCGCTGCAGATCGGAACTCCAGACGTGGCTGATCGGCAGGGCTTCGGGCACGGCATCACGCAAGCCGCCGGACGGGTCGGCGGGCGCTTCATCGCTCTGACCAAGCAGCAGCCCGGCGCTGCGGGGTGGACCATGCCGCACGAGGTGGATGAGCCTTGCGTTCACAGCCCCTGCGCCACCGCTGCTTCGGCAAAGGTTGCCATGCCATTGTGCGCGGCAAGCGCGGCGCGGACGAGGTGCACCGCCACCGCCGCGCCCGAGCCTTCGCCCAGCCGCATGCCGAGGCGCAGCAACGGCGCCAGCCCGAGATGTTCCAGCAGCCGCGCATGGGCCTGTTCGGCCGAGCAATGCCCGGCAAGGCAGTGCCCGACGAAGTCCGGACGTATGCGGGCCATCGGCGCGATCGCCGCGCAGCAGATGAAACCATCGAGCATCACCGGAATACGCAACATGCGCGCGGCGAGGATCGCGCCGGCCATCGCCGCGATCTCTCGCCCGCCGAGACGGCGCAGCATCTCGAACGGCGTGGCGCAATGCGGCCCGTGCAATGCGATGGCGTGGTCCACCGCCGCGATCTTGCGCATGATCCCGGCGCTATCCACGCCGCTGCCGTGCCCGCACCAGTCCTGCGCGCTGCCGCCGAAGGACTGCAGGCACAGCGCAGCGGCAGGCGTCGTGTTGCCGATCCCCATTTCGCCCACCAGAAGCAGGCTGGTATCGGGCCGGACCACGGCGGCGCCCGCGTTCAGCGCGGCGAGGCAGTCCTGCGCCGTCATGGCAGGTTCGCGCGCGATGTCGCCGGTCGGACGGTCAAGATCGAGCGCGACGACCGACAGGTCCGCGCCACAGGCTTGCGCCAGCTGGTTGATCGCCGCACCGCCCGCGCGGAAGTTGTCGACCATCTGGCCGGTGACTTCGACGGGAAAGGCACTGACCCCGCGTGCGGCAACGCCGTGGTTTCCGGCAAAGACCGCCGCCTGCACGCGGCGCAGGACGGGCCGCGCATGGCCCTGCCAACCGGCCATGAACGCGGCAATCTCCTCAAGCCGCCCCAGCGCGCCCGCAGGTTTGGTGAGGCAGGCCTGCCGCTGGCGCGCTGCATCGATCGAGGCGGCATCGGGCGCTGGCAGCGCACCCAGCGCCCGTGCAAAGGCGCGCTCGTCTGCGAAGCGGATCATGTGCAGACGAACCCTTCGGGCGGCGTGCGGGTGATGAAGCGCCCCTTCACGCCATCGGGCCATTCGCCATAGGGCACGACCCCCTCGGCGCTTGCGGTGTGGCGCGCGGCATACTCCAGGATCGCGCGCGCCTCCTCCTCGCCCGGTCGGAAGCCACCGAGCACGTAGCCGACCTTGCCCGGCGCGCGCACGTGGACCACGCAATGGCGCTGACAGGCAAACAGGCAGGGCATTTCCTGCACGGCCACGCCTGCCAGCGCTGGATCGTCCCGCTGCACGTCGCGCAGGGCCTCGGCCAGCAAGGCGCCGCCGCGTTGCCCGCCCGCATCCTCGCGCTGGTCCGGCGAAAGGCGGCAGGTGGAGCAGACGACCACGGCAGGGCCGGTTTCCACGGCGCGCAACATCAGAACCGGCTCCGCAGGCCGAAATAGACCGTGCGGCCCAAGGCGCCGTAGCCGCCCGCCGTCTCGTATCGCTTGTCGCCCAGGTTCTCGACCCGCCCGTTGACCGTCAGGCCTTCCGTCACCTGCCATTGCGCGCGCAGATCGAGCAGCCAGTAGCCCGGCAGGACGGTGGCAGTGCCCGCGCGATCGAACGTGCGGCCCGCGTGGCGCGCCGCCAGGCTGGCCCGCAAGCGTTGCGGCAGATCCACCCCGCCTTCGACATTGGCGAGGTTGCGGGGCACGCGGGCCAACTGGCGGCCAAGATCGGCGCCCCCCGGCGAGCGGTCCTCGGCTGCGACCCAGCTGTAGTTGCCCGACGCAAAGAGCACGCCCAGTTGCGCCCGCGCGCCAAGCTCCAGCCCCTTGGCATGGGCCTTGCGGACGTTGGCGTAGTAGCCGAAGCGACTGACGGCGGTGCCGGGGATGTAGCACGCAGGCGGAAGCGCCCCGGTCGTCGGGCAGAAGGCGAAGTCGATCAGGTTGTCGGTATCGCGCTCGAACCATGTGGCCGACGCGTGCAGGATCCGGCCCAGCGTCTGTTCGGCACCCACCGACCAGCCTCGCGCACGCTCCGGCTGCAACGCGGCCGAACCGTAAAGGCTGAACAACTGATAGAGCGAAGGCGCCTTGTAGCCTTCGTCATAGCTCGCGCGCAGTACGGTGCGGCCCTTGTTGGGCGTATACACCCCGCCCGCGGTGAACACGGTGTTGCCGCCAAAGCGCGACTGGTCGTCGTGACGCACACCGCCATTGAGGGTCAGGCCCGCCAGCGGCGTGGCGCGCAGTTCGGCATAGACGCTGTTGGTGTCGGCGCTTTGCGGCACGAGCGCATAGGCGGCCGTCGAGTTGCCGGGGGAGGCGCTGGTCATGCGTTGCTCCTCGCGCTCGGCGCCGAACACGGCCTGCACCGCATCGCTGATCCGCAGCGTGCCCTGATATTCGTAGCGCCGCACCCGGCCATGTGCATCGAAGTTCAACTGCCGGATCGTGCGCGCCGGGTCGTAGTTGGCGCGGTCGGTCTCGGTCTGAAGCACGGCCAGCCGGTTGATCAAGCGGCCATCGAGCAGGGCGAGGTTGACGCCAGCATAGGCGGTCCATTCGGTCGTCAGGCCATAGGCGCGCGTATCGCCCGTGGTGCCGTCGAAGTCGTTGCGGGCATCGGCCCAGTAGCCGCGCAGGTCGACCGAGAGATCGGGCGCGAGCTTCAGCGTCGCCGTGCCGCTGGTGGAGGTGCGGCGATAGCCATCCGGCTCGGTACCATTGCTGCGCGCAGAAATGCCCTTGGTGAAGAAGGTGGATCCGGCCACGCGCCAGTCGAGCAGCGATCCGGTGCCGCCGACGCCGGCCTGGGCGTTGACCGTCGCGTGAGTGCCGCCTTCGACCGCCATGCTGCCTTCCAGCGGCTTTTCCGCTCGGCGGGTCAGCACGTTGACGACCCCGCCGATCGCGTCGCTGCCCCAGAGGATCGACTGCGGTCCGCGCAGGATCTCGACCCGCTCGATATCGTCGATCAGCAGGTTCGAGAACGCATAGCCACCGCCGGTGGCCGACGGATCGGCAATGCGCACGCCGTCGATCACCATAACCGTCTGCGAGGAATCCGCGCCGCGAATGCGCAGCGACGTTGCCGTGCCATAGCCGCCGTTGCGGCTCAGGCTGATGCCCGGCGTGCGCAGCAGCAGGTCGGCAAGGGCGATGGGTTGTTGCTGGCGGATCGCCGCTTCATCGAGGACGGTGACGGTAGAGGAAACCCGGTCCTGTTCGACCGGGCTGCGCAGTGCCGTGACGACGATGGACGGGTCGGACGCGTCGCCGGGAACGGCTTCTTCGGCAAGAGCAGGGCAGGAAACGAGGGCAAGGGCGGACACGACAGAGTATTGGGCAAGGCGCATGATGCGGCTCCCTCCGGTACGAACGGCATGGTCCTGCCGTTCCGACCTGCGAGGGAGACGCGGCCCGACCTCAGCGCCCGGAACAGGCGCAACGCGGCAACGCCTCCCGCGCGGGGCTTCCCGGCAGGCAGTGGCTGTCGTTGCGCGAGGGCTTGTGCCGACCTTGCGGACGGCAACCTCGAACATCCGGGGCACCCTGCCCGAATGAAGAACGACTGCGTCAGGCAGGTCTCCTGGCTCACGGGTCAAGGCCGGTCCGGCCGCCTTCTCAGGATGATGAATCCCAATGGCGTGTTGGCCGGTCGGCTCGCCGCTTACAGTTGCAGGGGCAGCCGGGGTTTCGCACCCCGTTCCCTTTTGATCCCCTCTCGGGGAACCTGTCGCGGCGCTGCAGGTAGCGGGCCATTCGGTCTGCTGCAAGTGCGAATACTTGCGCCGAACATGGACTTACCCTATCCATGCAGATGCAACGGGTGCCCGAAAGGGCTTAATCGGGAAGTCCGGGCGGCGGCGAAAGCTGTCAATCCGGCACTGCTCCCGCAACTGTAACCGGTGAGCGCATCGCCATCATGCCATTGGGATTCGTCCCGAGAAGGCGGCGGAAGGCGCGACGATCCGGGAAGTCAGGAAACCGGCCCCTTGCCGTCGTTTCTCTGCGCGGGCGGGATGTACCGGGCGGACGAAGGCACCCCCTTCGCGGACGACACCGATGTGTGTTTTGCCCAAGGGAGTCCGCGATGACCAGCACCTGACATCAGCGAATCGCGCACCCCAGCGGTGCGCTCAAGGCTTCTGCCGGGCCGAGCTTGCGCCCGGCCCGCCCGCAGCATTTCCCGTATCCATCTTTCAGGAGGCACCCATGGTTGGCCCCGCAATTCGCAATTCCCGTTCCGATCTCGCCGTTTTCGGCCTGCTCGCGCTCGTCATGCTGGTGACGCGCACCCATTCGCTCAGCAACGTGATGCACCTGCCGGACACCAGTCTGGCCAGCTTCTTCGTGCTGGGCTTCCTCGTGCGCCGCGCGGCGGCCTTTGCGGGCCTGTTCCTGCTGGGCTTTGCCATCGACGTGACGGTGATCGGCTGGTTCGGACAATCGAGCTTCTGCTTCACCCCGGCGTACTGGATGCTGGTGCCCGCCTATGGCACGATGTGGCTGGCCGGACGCTTTGCCGCGGAAAAGCTGGGCGATCAGGCTTCGGCTTTGCCCCCGACGATCGCGCTGCTCGCGTTGGCCACGTTCGTTTCGGAACTGTTCTCCAGCGGTGGCTTCTATTTCCTGGGTGGACGCTTCGCCGATCCGACGCTGGCCGGTTTCATGCCGCGCCTTGCCCGCTACTTCCCGCCGACGCTCTACGCGACCTTGCTCTGGACAGGCACGGCGGCCGGCATCCATGCGCTGCTCGCCATGACCCGCCCGACGCTGCTGGCGAAGCGCGGCAAGTGAGCGTGGACCAGACCGCGCATCGCGAGCGGGCGCGCAAGCACAAGGCGGTGGTCGATGCCAAGATCGCCGCCGCCACGCGCGACAAGGGATTGTTGCTGGTGCTGACCGGCAACGGCAAGGGCAAGTCCTCCAGCGCCTTCGGCATGGTCGCGCGGACGCTGGGCTATGGGCGCAAGGCGGCGGTGTTTCAGTTCATCAAGGGGGCGGAGAACGTGGGCGAACGCGCCTTCTTCTCGTCCCATCCCGACGTGATCTGGGAAAAATGCGGCGAAGGCTTCACCTGGGAAACGCAGGACCGCGAGCGCGACATCGCCGCGGCCCGCGCCGGATGGGAGAAGGCCAAAGCTGCGCTGGCCGATCCCGCCATCAGCCTCGTCGTACTCGATGAACTGACATACCTCGTCACCTATCGCTACCTGGCGCTGGACGAGATCATGCCCGCCATCGAGGGCCGCCCGCCGATGCAGCACGTGGTCGTCACCGGGCGTGCGGCCGACGATGCGCTGATCGCCGCTGCCGATACCGTCAGCGCGATCCGCGATGTCAAACATGCCTTCCGTGATGGCGTGCGCGCGCAGGAAGGGATCGACCGTTGAGCGTCGGGCCCGCTCCCGCGCCTGATTCGGCGGCTTGTCCCGCGCTGCTGATCAGCGCTCCGGCATCGGGGCAGGGCAAGACCATGGTCACCGCAGCGCTGGCCCGCCGCCACCGGCAGGCGGGTCGGCGCGTGCGCGTGCTCAAGTGCGGGCCCGATTTCCTCGATCCGATGATCCTCGAGCGGGCAAGCGGTGCGCCGGTCTTCCAGCTCGACCTGTTCATGTGCGGCGAGGCCGAATGTCGCCGCCTGCTGCACGAGGCCGCCGAGGAGGCCGACGTGATCCTTGTCGAAGGGGTCATGGGTCTGTTCGACGGCCAGCCATCGGCCGCCGATCTGGCCGCGCGCTTCGCCTTGCCCGTGCTTGCGGTGATCGATGGCAGCGCCATGGCGCAGACATTCGGCGCCCTGGCGCATGGTCTTGCCAGCTATCGCAACGACGTTCGTGTTGTTGCCGCCATCGGCAACCGCGTCGGTGGCGAGCGCCATGCAGACATGCTCAAGACCAGTCTGCCCGAGGGGCTGCGCTGGTTGGGCACGCTTCCCCCGAATGCCGAGGCGGCGCTGCCCGAACGGCACCTTGGCCTTGTGCAGGCAAGCGAGGTCGGTGATCTGGAACGGCGCATCGACCGCGCCGCCGCCGGCCTTGCCGACGCGGCGCTGTGGCTGCCCGAGCCGGTCGTCTTTGCGCGCGCGCAACCCGTCGCGCTTCCTCCGGCGCTGGCGAAAACGCGCATTGCCGTGGCGCGGGATGCCGCGTTCTCCTTCATCTATCCGGCGAACGTCGCCTGCCTTGAAGCAATGGGTGCACAAGTCCGGTTCTTCTCGCCGCTGGCTGACGCTGCCTTGCCGACGTGCGACGCGCTGTGGCTGCCGGGCGGCTATCCCGAACTGCACATGCAAGGCCTTACGGCCAACCACGCGATGACCGCCGCCATTCGCGCACATCATGCCGCGGGAAAGCCGATCATCGCGGAATGCGGTGGCATGCTCTACTGTCTGGACGAACTGGAAGATCGCGAGGGCCGATCGGCCCCGATGCTCGGCCTGATGCGCGGGAAGGCCGCGCTGCAGGGGCGGTTGGCCGCGCTGGGCCTGCAATCCGTGGAAATGCCCGACGGAACGCTGCGCGGCCACACCTTCCACTATTCACGCCTGGAAACGCCGCTTTCGCCGCACAGCCGCGCGCAGGCGCCGGGTGGCGCGGCAGGCGAGGCGGTATTCCGGCAGGGATCGCTATGGGCAAGCTACGTCCACGGCTATTTTCCGTCTGCCCCGGCAGCCGTTGCCCAGCTGCTTGCTCCACCCCGATCCTAGCGCGCGTGCTGCCGAGCCGGATCGCAGGACCAAGACGAGCGCTGCTCAACCTTCGCCGTGTGGCCGGTGAACGCCCCGTCAGGGCGCATTGCGCTGCGATGGATCCCGCTGGAACGCCGGCGCGGCAGCGGGCAGGCCGACGGCTGCGCGTTGCGCCCGCGCCGCTGCGGCCCACCATTCCAGCTGCGCCATGGTTCGATCGAAATACATCTGCCAGGCCTGCGCATCTGCATCCGCGTCAAAATTGCCGGATTCGGCAAGAACCTCCTGCGCCTTGGGAATATGGATCATGGCCGACACCGGCAGGCAGCCCAGTTCGGACAGGAACGTCCGCATGCCCACCGCCGCGCGCGCGCCGCCCCATTGGCCTGCCGAATAGGTGACGATCGCGCTGGGCTTGTAGGAAAACAGCGAGCTACCGAAATGGTTCAGCAGGTGCGCCAGCGCGGGGCTCATCGCGTGATTGTATTCCGGGCTGATCATCACGTAGCCATCAGCCGCTGCGATCTTTTCCGCCAGCCGGGCGAGGCCCGCAGGCGCCGCCCCTTCCGCATAGGCGAAATGCGGCTTGAACGCGACGGGGAGATCGAGCGACAGCGGGTCGATCAATTCGGCCGAATGCCCGCTGGCGTTGAGCCGCGCAGCGAATTGCCGGGCGACGCGAAGGCCAAGCCGGATCGGACGCGGCGGCGCGCTGTCGCGAACGGACCCGAGGAAGACAAGGAAGTTCAGCACGGGTGCGATCTCCATTCGTTGTACGTGTGCCAGGTGCGCATGGGGACCCGGATCATCCATCGCCGGTCAGGGGTGCCGTCTTGACCACGGTCGGCTTGCCCTTGAACGAAACCAGCCGGGAAAAGACCCAGGCGAGCACCATTGCAGCCGCAACCGCCGTGACCTGCACCCAGAACGCTCGGCCAAGCAGCCCCGCAATCCAGATGAGCACGGTCAGGTGCACGCAATAAAGCGGCAGCGAATAGGTGCCGAACCATTCGGACGCCGGTTGCAGGGCCTTTGGCGGCTGCGACTGGGCCACGGACCACACGGCGAGCGGCAGGAAACCCATGACGAACAGCAGATCGCCATGCGCTAGGCTGAGCGGCAGGCGGGGGACCAGCGCGATCCCCACCACCGGCAACGCCATGGCCAGCCACCACGGCAGCACGGGGCCGCGCACACCGTCCTTGTACTTGCGCCCCATCCACACGCCCAGCACATACGACCATCCGACGCGCGGAAGCCCCATCCACCAGGTGTCCCACGTGGGCGCATTCACTCCCATCGTGTCGGTCTTGTAGATGCGCACCGTGAAGATCAGCGCCACGCCCAGCGCCATCGCCAGCGCCAGCATCCAGCGGGTCGGCACCTTGCGCAAGACCAGCGCATGCACGAAGTTTGCCAGCAATTCGTAGAACAATGTCCATTGCGGCCCGTTCAGCCGATAGAACGGCCCGGTTCCGGCAAGGCTGGGGATCATCGCCAGATCCAGCGCCAGCCAGAGCAGCAAGGTCAGCGGATCCGCCATGCCGACGGCAAAGGCCTGCGCCGCGGCCACCCCGGCTCCGACAGCGACCAGCGGCCATAGCCGGACGAAACGGTCGCGGGTGAATGCCAGCGCCCCGATCCCTGCGTTCAGCTTGCGCTCGGTCGAAACCGCCAGCACGAACCCGCTGAGCAGGAAGAACATGTCAACGAACAAGTATCCGCGCACGAACGGGCCGTGGACGCGATAGACGAGATCAAGGTGAAACAACATGATCACGACCGCCGCGATCCCGCGCAGCGCGTCGAGCTGGAACAGCCGTGGCGTGTGGCTCGCGCCACCTTGATTTGCGATATCGGTCAATTCGGCCTCTTCCCCTCGTTCGCCTTTGCCACCCTTGCACCCGGCGTGCCGGATCGTGCAACCGCGAAACGGGCGATGCGGCACCCATTGCCCGCATCAGCGCGAAAGTTCGAGCGGCCCCGGCCCTCCGGCCGCAGGATCGGAGAACGAGTCCCGTCCATCCTCGACATGGCCGGCCATGCGCCAGCTCTGTCCGCCTGCTGCGATCTGCCAGTCATACCAGCCATGGCTGGCGGCAAGGTCGATGGGCACGCTGCGCGCCGCACCGGGCTGGAGCACGATCTGCCGGGGCGCGGCGCCATAGGCCCGGTCGGTGATGGCGATGGTTTGCGGCACGGTCGCGACGTTCATGATCCGCAGCGCCTTGGCCTTGCCGGCGCGCTCGACCAGGCTGGCCGAGAACACGTCGGCCCGCCCGTTCAGGCGGCGATGGAAGCCGTTGGGGCCGGTCACGAAGATATCTGCCGTCTCCCCCGTTGCGGGCAACGGATGGGCCAGTTCCTGCCCCGCGCCCACGGTGTAGCGGGCAGGGGCTTCGTGCAGCCGCGCCATGTCGTGAACGTGGAATACCGCCGCGCGCTCGGTCCCGTGGTTGGCGAAACGCAGCGCGGCACGGCCATCCTCACGCGTCAGCAGCGCGTCGAGCCGATAGGGCGTGGGGCGCCGCCGCCGCAGGCCGCTTTCCTGCACCGGGGCGGTCAGCCGGGCGGGCAGGGGCGGGGGGATCTCCTCGAGCCGGGCGGCGCGTTGCGACAATTGCGTGGTTCCCGGCAGCGAGGCCATGAACGACACCGTATCAGGGGCGCGGAAATCGAAGCACGAGGTCAGGTCGCCGCACACCGCGCGCCGCCACGCGCTGATGTTCGGTTCGCGCACGCCGAAGCGCGCTTCGAGGAAGCGCAGCACGCTGGTGTGGTCGAACACTTCGGACGCGACGTGCCCGCCCACGCTCCACGGCGAGACCACGTAGAGGGGCACGCGCATCCCCAGACCATAGGGCCGCCCGAGATAGGCGGCATCTTCCGCCCCTTGCGAATGGGCGTGGTATTCGTCGTCGGCGGGGATGGTCGTACCGCCCAGCACGCGCCCTTCGACGCGTGCGGGCGGGGCGGGCGGGGGCACGTGATCGAACAGGCCGTCGTTCTCGTCGAAGTTGATCAGCAGCACGGTGCGTGCCCACACGTCGGGGTTGGCGGTCAGCGCATCGAGCACGCGGGCGGTGTAGTCCGCGCCCTGCAATGGGGTGGAAGCGCCGGGATGTTCCGACATCGCCGCAGGGGCAACGATCCACGAAACCTCGGGCAGCTTGCTGTCCATCACGTCCTGCTTCAGATCGTCGAGCGAGCGGGTGGTCATGGTGCGTCGCGCCAGCAGCGCCTCGGCGGCGTCCGACGCCGTGCGCGCCGCGCGATACCGCCGGAACCCGGCGAGCGGGTTGTCCGAGAAGTTGTCGGCCATGTCCTGATAGATCTGGAAGCCGATCCCGGCGGCCATCAGCCGTTCGGGATAGGTCGTCCACGCGTATCCGCCATGCTTGCGCGGATCGGCATCGAGCGTGTCGTAGCCGTTGTCGATCGCCGGGCCGTTGCCCTTTGCCAGCGGATCGTGCGTGCCCGTCCAGATGTAGAGCCGGTTGGGATTGGTGCTGAGGTGCAGCGCGCAGTGATAGGCGTCGCACAGCGTGAACGCCTCGGCCAGCGCATACTGGAAGGGCAGGTCCTCGCGCGTGAAATGCGCCATCGCGTGGTTGCGCTTGGAATGCGGCCAGGCGCCCATCCGCCCGTTGTCCCAGGCGGCCTGGCTGTCGGTGAAGCCGTGCGGCGTGCCCAGCGGGCGATAGAGCCGGAAGTCGGTCGAGGTGTCGAGTCGGAACGGCGCGATCAGCGCGGGCTCTGCCTGCGCGAACTCGTTGGGCTGCACCAGCACGGTGCGCTGCGGCGCCCCCGGCAAGGGTGCCGCCGGAATGGCAAAGCGATCGCCGAAGCCACGCACCCCGCGCATGGTGCCGAAGTAATGGTCGAACGAGCGGTTTTCCTGCGTCAGGATCACCACGTGGGCGACATCCTGCAAAGTGCCGGTGCGGCGATGCGCGTCGATCTCCAGCGCGCGGGCGATCGCCGGGGTGAACGGCGAGGCCGCCCCTGCTGTCGCCGCGAGGGCGCGGATGAAGCTGCGGCGATCCTGCGTCATGACCATGCGGGTTCTCCTGTGCGGGCGTGTTCGGGGCGCGGCGTCATCCCGCCGTCGCAAAGGTGTGGCCTAGACCAGTGATATGGCGAATGGGTGACGCTGCAGGTGACGGGAACGTGATGAATCGCAAAGGCTTTGTCGCGCTGCTGGCGGGGTGTGCGCTTTCCGCGCAGGTTCCGGTGGCTTCCCCCGATGCGCACTACCTGACGCCTGCAACGACGCCTGATGGCCTGCGCATCCTCCCACCGCCGCCTGCGCCGGGCAGCCCGCGGGGCAGGGCCGACCGCAAGATCTTCGTGACAACGCGCAAGCTCGTTGGATCGCCGCGCTGGCGGGTGGCGAGCGCCGATGTGGACAGCGAGGCCTTCGAACACTTCGCCTGTGCGCTGGGCATGAAGCTGACCGCGCAGACCGCGCCCGCGCTGGCGCGCCTGCTCGATCGCGCCGGAACATCGGGCGTCGTCGATCCGGTCAAGCAGTTCTATCGCGCGCCGCGGCCCTACATCGGCACGCGCGCCCCGATCTGCCAGGCGCGCACCGCGCATCTGGCGGGGAACGGCGATTATCCTTCCGGCCATGCCGCCGGGGGCTGGATGGAGGCGCTGATTCTCGCCGAACTCGTGCCCGATCGCGCCACCGCCATTCTTGCGCGTGGCCGGGCCTTTGGCGAAAGCCGCGTGATCTGTGGCGCGCACAGCCTGAGCGCGGTCGAGGCGGGGTGGATGGCAGGCGCGGCGGCGACGGCTGCGTTGCACGGCTCGCCTGCGTTCCGCGCCGATCTGGAAGCCGCGCGCGGGGAAATGGCGGACCTGCGCGTCCGTGCACCCGCGCCCGACGCCGGGGTCTGCCGCGCAGAAAATGCCGCACTGGCGAAGAGGGTCTTCTGACGCAGGATGTCAGGCGGGGCGTGAGATATGATGCGATTCTGCCACACCTTTGCGCCTGCGCTTCGCTCATGCGGAAAAATGAGGAAGCCTGTCGAGCGATGTAACAGAGGAGTCGCCACCGTCTGCTTTGACCAACTGGTTCATACCAATTCCAGGGGGTTCTCATGACGAAGTCCAACCAGAAGAGCGTTTTGCTAGCCACGGTCGCGGCGGTGATCGTCGGCGCCATGCCCGGGATTGCAGCCGCGCAGCAGGCCCCCGACGCGGGCGCCGATGCTTCCACCGCCGACCAGATCGTGGTCAGCGGCTATCTCCAGTCGCTGGTCGTCGCGCGCGACATCAAGAAGAAGGCGGTGATCTCGGTCGATGCGATCGTGGCCGAAGACATGGCCAAGTTCCCCGAACTGAACCTTGCCGAATCGCTCCAGCGCCTGCCGGGCGTGCAGATCACCCGCGAAGCGGGCGAAGGCCGCCGCATCTCGCTGCGCGGCCTCGGTTCGGACTTCGCGCGCGTGCAGCTGAACGGCATGGAGGTGCTTGGCAACGTCGACTCCGCGCAGGACAGCCGCGGCCAGCGCACGCGTGACCGCGCGTTCGATTTCAACATCTTCGCCTCCGAACTGTTCTCGCGCGTCGAGGTCGAAAAGACCTTTCAGGCCGCGCAGAACGAAGGCGGCATGGCGGGCACCGTCGGCCTGTTCACCGGCAAGCCGTTCGACTACGCCTCGGGCACCAAGGGCGCGATCACGGTCAAGGGCGGTTCGAACCAGTACACCAAGGATGGCCAGTACCGCGTCGCCGCGCTGCTCAGCCAGAACTGGGACAACCGCTTCGGCATCACGATTTCGGCGGCCTATGGCAAGCGCAAGACCACCGAGCAGGGCCACAACACCTACAACTACACCCAGCCCAGCGCTGGTGACATGGCTGATCTGGTCGCCAACGGGCTCGACATCTCACACCTCTCGACCGAACAGCAGGCCAAGGTCATGTCGGGCGATCTCTACTGGGCCGATGGCAACCGCATTTCCTCGTGGAACGGCGACATGGAGCGCCTTGGCATCACCGCTGCGGTGCAGTGGCGCCCGGCCGACAACCTGCTGCTGACGCTCGATGCGCTGCACGGCCAGTTCACCACGCACCGCGACGAGGTGCACCTCGCCACGCGTCCGATCAACGGCACCGGCTCGATCGCCATCGACGGTGCGGCCAGCGCGCCCTGGCCGAGCGTGTTCCAGTCCGGCTCGACGATCAACGACATCGCCTGGGACAAGAACAACTACGTCACCATGAGCGACACCAGCGGCACCACGTTCGGCAGCGAACACCGCCGCGAGCTGAACAAGAACAAGTTCAACCAGATCGCGCTGACCGGCAAGTGGGACGTGAATGACCGCCTGACCATCGACGGCCATTTCGGCTTCGAAAAGTCGAGCTACGACACGCCGTACGACGACAAGTTCTACATGCGCGCCAAGGGCAATCTCGTCGCCGACTATGGCGCCAACGGCCGCTCGGCCACGTTCTCGTACCCCGGCACGGACCTGACCGATCCGTCGCTCTATGCGATGGACAACTTCTACTACCGCTCGTTCTACAACAAGTCCGAGCTGACCGAGGGTACGCTCAACCTGCACTACAAGCTGGACGATACCCTGACGCTGCGGGCGGGCGGCGCCTATCACAGCTTCTGGCAGGACGGCGCGAGCTACTTCTACGATGGCGGCGCCAACGGCACCACGGGCAAGACGCGCGGCACCTCGGTCGGTGACATCACCGACGTGTTCTCGAACAGCTTCGGCACCTGGCTGATCGGCAACTACGATCGCGGCTTTGCCAAATACAACGAATATCACCGCCTTTCGACCAACACCAAGGACGGGTCGGGCGGCGTTCTGCAGGACATCGAGAACGTCTACACCACCAAGGAGGAGACCATTTCGGGCTACGCCCAGCTCGACTGGGACACCGAAGTGATGGGCATGGGCCTGCGCGGCAACGTCGGCCTGCGCGGCTATCACACCAAGACCCGCAGCCAGGGCTGGATCCAGGGCGACAGCTACGCCTACCTCGGCACGGCGGATGTGAAGGGCGAATATTCGGGCGTGCTGCCTGCGATGAACGCGGTGCTGGACCTGACCGACGAGACGCTGCTGCGCTTTGCCGCGACGCAGAACCTCAACCGTCCCGGCCTCGGCTCGATCGCGGCGCAGGGCTCTGCCTTCCAGGACGAAAGCACCGGCGAGATCAGCGCTTCGCGCGGCAATCCCAACCTCAAGCCCTACAAGGACACCACGCTCGATTTCTCGGTCGAGCACTATTTCGGCAAGGTCGGCCTGCTTTCGGCCAGCGTGTTCCACAAGTGGATCAAGAACTTCATCGGTTCGCAGACGCTGACCAACGTGCCCTTCAGCCAGACCGGCGTTCCGGCCAGCACGATCCCCGGCGCGACGCCGGACACGATCGTCAAGGAATTCTCGATGCCGGTGAACATCGCCGGGACCAAGAGCCTGACCGGCGTGGAACTGGCGGCGCAGACGCAGTTCAGCTTTCTGCCTGCGCCCTTCGACAATCTGGGCGTCACGGCCAACTTCACGTATGTCGATGCCGACAAGACGCTGACCGGAATTTCCAACGTCAGCTACAACGCCACGCTCTATTACGAAACCGATCGCTGGGGGATGCGCGGTTCGCTCAGCCACCGCAACCGCTGGTACACCGGGCGCAGCGATGACGTGATGAGCGCGGACACGCGCGGGTTCGAAGCGACCACTTACGTCGATGCCTCGGCCTTCTTCAACGTGACGCCCAGGCTTCAGATCACGCTCAACGCGATCAACCTGACCAACGAGAAGGACACCCAGTTCTGGGGCCAGAACCGCTACCTCTACAACCAGAACCAGAGCGGCACGACCTACATGGGCGGGCTGGCCTACAAGTTTTGATCGCCTGATGGACCACGTGTTGCGCTCCCCTTGTCATAAAGGAGGGCGCAATCGCGTTCTAATGATGCGCCCATGATCGTCTCGCACCGTCACCGCTTCATCTTCGCCGCCGTGCCCAAGACGGGCACGCACGCCGTGCGGCAGGCGCTGCGCGAGCAGATGGGCGAAGAGGACGCCGAACAGGTGGGCCTGTTCGTCAACCGGCGCTTGCCCTGGGAGGAACTGGCGGCGATCCAGCACGGCCACCTTTCGCTGCGGCAGGTGCGCCCGTTCCTGGGCGAAGATGCGTTCGCGCGCTATTTCAAGTTCGCCTTCGTGCGCAATCCGTTCGACCGCTTCGTATCGTACTGCGCCTTCATGCTGCGCGGCGGCGACATGTTCCAGCGCCACCCGCGCGAGGCGATGCATCACTTCCTGTTCCGCGAACCGCCCGAACACCACGTGCTGTTCCAGCCGCAGGCAGCGCTGCTGGTGGACGAGGATGGCAGGACGCTGCTGACCGATGCGGTGGGTCGGGTCGAGGACATGCAAGCGTCCTACGATGCGATCTGCGCGAAAATCGGCATCGCGCCACGCCCGCTCGACCGGGTCAACGCCACCAGTCATGCCGATTACCGCCACTATTACGACCGCGCGCTGGTCGATGGCATCGCCCGTCGCTACGCGCTCGATTGCGAACTGTTCGGCTACAGCTTCGACGGCGGGTCATGAGGCCGTCCCCCAATCCGCGCAAGACCACCGGCACCCGCGTGCTCGGCAACGTCGAGATCACGCCCTTGCGCGCGGCCGTGCTGGCGCTGCCCGAGGCGGTGTGGGATGCCGAAAACGCGCGCAAGCCCAACCGCTTCGACGTGCTGGGCCAGACCCGCCACATCGTGTTTCGCTTCATCGCCGATGCGCGCGACTGGCGCGGGTCGTACGATTGCCCGCCGTGGGCCGGTTGGCGCGCGCTGCTGGAGCCGGTGCTGGCACAGGCGGTGCGCCCCTATGGTTACGAGCGCGGGCAATTTCCGCGCGTGATGCTGGCGCGCATGCCCGCAGGCGGCCTGATCCACCCGCACACCGACGCCAACCCGGCGGCGCTCTGGCCGCACAAGATCCATGTTCCCCTGCTGACCAACGCGGCGGTCGTGTGCAGCTTCGGCGGCGTGCAGCACCATTTCGCCGAAGGGGCGGCGGTGGAGGTGGACAACATCGGCCCGCACTGGGTCCACAATCGCGGCGAGACCGACCGCATCCACCTGATCTTCGAATATTTCGACGCCGACCAGCCCGATCCCGCTTGGCGCGCGCCGCTGCTGGCGCAAGGGGCGGCGCGATGATGCCCAAGCTGGCCGAGCGCGAGGCGCTGTTGCAGCAGGCGCAGGGCTTGCGCGCGAAGGGACAGGTCGCCGATGCGCTGGCCGTGCTGGCGCGGATCGAGGCGGCCGAGCCGCGCTTCAGCCGCTTGCACCAGGAACGCGGCCAGTGCCACGTCCTGCGGCGCGATGCGGCGGCGGCGGTGCAGTCGCTGGAAGAAGCGGTGCGCCTCAACCCCACGCTGCCGGCAAGCTGGGACATGCTGGCGCAACTCTACCGCATGTGTGGCGATGCGCCGCGTGCCGATGCGGCGGCGCGCCGCCTTGCGGTGTTGCGGCAGTTGCCGGTCGAGATCGTCGCCGCCAGCAGCCTCCACGCCGACGGCGATTGGGACAAGGCCGAGGCGATCCTGCGCGACTATTTGCGCGGTCAGGGCAACAACGCGGGCGCGCTGCGCCTGCTGGCGCGCATCCGGCTCGATCGGGACGATCCCGCCGGGGCCGAACGGCTGCTGCGCGCTGCGCTCGATCTGGCACCCGACTGGCACGAGGCGCGGCTCGACTATGCCATGGCGCTGTTGCAGCAGCAGAAGCACCAGCATGCGCGGGACGAGGCCGTGCGGCTGCTGGCCCATGGGCCCGCCAACCGCGACTATCGCAAGCAGTATGCCGCCGCCTGCGTCGGGCTTGGCGATCACGCAGCGGTGGTCGATATCTATACCGGATTGCTGGCCGAAACGCCCCCGACAGGGCCGGAAGCAGCGGAATTGCGCCTCTGGCGGGCCAATGCACTGAAGGCCGAGGGCCGCACGCAAGACGCCATCGCCGAGTACCGCGCCGCCATCGCCGCCGGGGATGAAGGCGCGGGCGGAGTCGCGTGGTTCAGCCTTGCCAACCTCAAGACCTACCGCTTCACCGACGACGAGATCGACCGGATGCGCAGGGCCGAGGCGGGGGCTGAAATCCCCGCCATGGAGCGCGTCTACCTCGCATTCGCGCTCGGCAAGGCGCTGGAGGATCGTGGCGATCACGCTGCGGCGTGGCGCTGCTACGAACGCGGCAATGCGCTGCGCCGCCGCCTGGGCCGCTATCGCCCGGAGGTGGCCGAAGCCTGCGTCGCGCGGCAGGCCGGGGTGTTGACGCCCGATTTCTTCGCGGCGCGCGCGGGCTGGGGCCTGGCCGATCCCGCGCCGATCTTCGTGGTAGGAATGCCGCGCTCGGGCTCCACCCTGATCGAACAGATCCTCGCCACGCACCCTCAAGTGGAGGGCACGCACGAACTGACCGAGATCGGGCGCTACGCCGCCGAAATCTGCGGCGCCGATCCCGATTGCGGGCTGCCGGTCGAGCCCGAGGCGCTGGCGCGGCTGACGGAACGGCAGGCGCGCGCGCTGGGGGAACGCTTCCTGACTGAAACGCAGGTCTATCGCCGGGCCGGGCGGCCGTTCTTCATCGACAAGATGCCGAACAACTTCTGGCATGTCGGGCTGATTCACCTGATGCTGCCGCGCGCCACGATCATCGATGTGCGGCGCGCGCCGATGGCCTGCTGCGTCGGCAATCTCAAGCAGTTGTTCGGCACGACCAACCAGGAATTCGCCTATGGCATCGATGACGTGGCCCGGCACTACCGCGCCTACCTTGGGCGGATGCGCCACTGGGACGCGGTGCTGCCGGGGCGCGTGCTGCGCGTCCATCACGAGGACGTGGTCGCCGACCTGGAAGGCAACGTGCGCCGCCTGCTGGCGCACGCCGGATTGCCGTTCGATCCAGCCTGCCTCGCCTTTCATGAAAACCCGCGCAGCGTGCGCACGCCCAGTTCCGAACAGGTGCGCCGCCCGATCGACGCTGCCGCGATCGACCAGTGGCGCGCCTATGCCCGCTGGCTCGAACCGCTGGAACGCGCGCTCGGCCCGGCGCTGACCACGTACCGGACCTGACCCATGCGACTGCCGCGCCCATTCTACCAGCTGCCCGTCCTGTTCGACATCGCCCGGTTGCAGGCCGAAGTCGCCAGCCTGCCCGAAGCGGCCTGGGCGCCCCATCCCGATGGCGTCGCGGGCAACAGCGCGGCGCGGCTGATCACCGCCGAAGGGGGCGAGAACGATGCCCACGTCGGGCAGATGCTGCCGACGCGCTGGCTGGCGCAGATGCCGTTCGTGCGGCAAGCGCTGGCGAGCTTCGGCGTGGTCTGGAGCCGGTCGCGGCTGATGCGGCTCGGCCCCGGTGTGGGCGTGCCCGAACACGCCGATATCAATTACCACTGGCACACCCGTGTACGCCTGCACATCCCCGTGTTCACCACGCCCGAAGTGCGTTTCCACTGCGGCGGCGAGGCGGTACACATGGCCGCCGGCGAAGCGTGGATCTTCGACAACTGGCGGCGTCACCACGTGGCGAACGGCGCCGCACAGCCGCGCATCCATCTCGTCGCCGATACGTCGGGCACCGCGGCCTTCTGGCGCTTCGCGCTTGCCGATACCCCGCCGCGCGACGATTGGCGGCGCCTTGCGTGGAACCCGCAGGCCGATCCGGCGGTGCTCACCGAAGCCGACCAGCGCTCGCCCGCCATGCCCGCCGCCGAAGTGCAGCTGCTGATCGACGACCTCTGCGCCGAACTGCAGGGCGGGGCTGCGCAGGCGGACGCATTTACACGCCTGCTGCAAGGCTTCGTGCAGGACTGGCGCCAGCTTGGCGCGCTGCACGGCACGCAGGGCCGGGCACTGCCCGCGTTCCAACGCCTCGCCATCGGCGTCCATCAGGCGGCGCGGGCGCTCGCCGATGGGCTGGTGATGCGCACCAATGGCGCGCCCGCCCTGCTCGTGCTGGAAAAACGCGTGCTGCAACACCTTGTCGCGGCCGGGTTGTAATCGAACTGCCGCACGTTTGGTCTAGTCCAATGGCGATGCAGTCGTCGCCCGTCATCCCGGCCCGAAGGGCGCAGAGCCGTTTCAAGGCGCTCGGCTCGGGCGAAATGCCGCTGCTGCTGCTGGGCGGCCTCGCGGCGTTCTCGGCCTATTTCGCGATGTACGCCTTCCGCAAGCCGCTGACGGTGGCGACGTATGACGACGTCGGGTTCATGCCGTTCGGGCTCGACTACAAGTCGGCGCTCGTGATCATGCAGGTCATCGGCTACGCGCTGTCCAAGCTGATCGGCATCCGCGTGATCGCGGGCTTCGGTCGCAAGGGCCGGGCGCGGGCGATCGCCGCGCTGATCGGCGTTTCATGGGGGGCGCTGGTCGCCTTCGCGCTCGTCTCGCCCGCGCTCGGGCTCGTCTGCGTGTTCTTCAACGGCCTGCCGTTGGGCATGATCTGGGGGCTGGTGTTCAGCTACGTCGAAGGGCGGCGCGTGTCCGAACTGCTCGGCGCGATGCTGTGCGCCAGCTTCATCGTCTCGTCGGGGCTGGTCAAATCGGCGGGCGCGCTGCTGCTGCAGGCAGGCGTGAGCGAACGCTGGATGCCCGCGCTGACGGGGCTTCCCTTCATGCCGCTGCTGCTCCTGTCGCTGTGGATGCTCGAGCGCCTGCCGCCGCCATCGCCGCAGGACGAGGCCGAACGTGCCCCACGCGCGCCGATGGGGCGGACCGATCGCGCCGCGTTCCTGCGCGATCACGGCCTGCCGCTGGCGCTGCTGGTCGGCGGCTACGTGCTGCTGACCGCGATGCGCGATTTCCGCGACAACTTCGCGCCCGAGCTGTGGAACGCGCTGGGCATGGGCGGATCGGCGGCGGTCTTTTCACAAAGCGAGGTGCCGGTCGCGGTGATCGCGCTGTCGGGCCTCGCCGCGCTGATGCTGGTGCGCGACAACTTGCGCGCGCTGCTGGCGATGCACGCGCTGATCCTGCTCGGCGGGCTGATGCTGGGGCTGGGCACGCTGGCGTTCCAGGCTGGGTGGCTGGGTCCGATGCCGTGGATGATCGTGACCGGCGCCGGCCTCTACCTTGCCTACACGCCGTTCAATGCCATGCTGTTCGACCGCATGATCGCGGTGGTGGGCAGGGCGGGCAACGCCGGGTTTCTGATCTATGTCGCCGATGCGTCCGGCTATGCCGGCAGCGTGGCGCTGCTGGTGTGGCGCAGCCTGTTCGCGCCGGGGCGCAACTGGCTGCCGGTGTTCATCGATTGCGCCTATCTGGCCTCGGTGCTGGTCATGGCTTTCACGCTGTGTTCGGCGGTCGTGTTCATCGCGCGGGGAAGGGAGAAGGGCCATGACTGACCTGATCGTGATAGGGGCGGGCATAGTCGGGTTGGCCCATGCCCTGGCCGCCGCGCGACGGGGCAAGCGGGTGACCGTGATCGACCGTGATGCGCACGCCAACGGCGCCTCGATCCGCAACTTCGGCTTCGTCACCGTGACCGGCCAGCAACGCGGGCAGGTCTGGCAGCGCGCCCGGCGCAGCGCCCGGATCTGGCGCGAGGTCGCCGCGCCCGCAGGCATCCGCATCGAACAGGAAGGCCTGCTGATGGCAGGGCAGCGGGCCGAGGCCGGGCCCGTGCTCGATGCCTTCATGGACACCGAAATGGCCGAAGGCTGCACCCGCCTGACCGCAGCGGAGGCGCAGGACTTGTGCCCCCGCGTCAGCGCGCCGGCGGGCGCGATCCTCAGTTCCGCCGACCTGCGCGTCGAATCGCGCGAGGCGCTGCCCCGGCTGGCGGCCTGGCTGGCGCAGGCGCACGGGGTGACGTTCCGCTTCGGCGCGGCAGCGGTGGCGGTCGAGCCGGGCCGGGTCGCGCTGGCCGACGGGACCGACTTGCGCGCAGAAGCCATCGTCGTCTGCCCCGGAGACGATTGGGCCACGCTGTTCCCCGCGATCTACGCAGGCGAGGCGATCACGCGCTGCAAGCTACAGATGCTGCGCCTTGCCGCGCCGGGCTGGCAGCTGCCCGCGCCAGTGATGAGCGACCTCAGCCTGATCCGCTACCTTGGCTATGCGGAGCTGCCCGAGGCCGCAGCGCTCAGGGCGCGGCTCGAAGCCGAGGAGCCCGAGGCGCTGGGCTGGGGCATCCACCTGATCGCGGTGCAGAGCGCCGACGGGACGCTGGTGGTGGGCGACAGCCATGAATACGGTCCGACCCCCGATCCCTTCAGCCGCGCCGCGATCGACGCGGCGATGTTGCGCCAGTACGCCGCCGTGCTGGGGCCGCCACCGGCCGTGGTCGAACGCTGGACCGGCACCTATGCCTCCGCCGCCGGGCACAGCATCGTGCGCGCGCCGGCGGACGGGGTGCGCCTGGTCGTGGTGACCAGCGGCACTGGCGCATCGACCGGCTTCGCGCTCGGCGAAGAAGTGATCGCCGACCTGTTCGGCAAGGAAGGAACCTGCGCATGATTCCGGGGCTCAAGGCGGTGGTGTTCGACTGGGCGGGGACCATGATCGATTTCGGCAGCCGCGCGCCCGTGGTGGCGCTGTGCAAGCTGTTCGAAGCCCACGGGGTTCCGCTCGAAGAGGCCGAAGCGCGCGCGGACATGGGGCTGGCCAAGCGCGATCACATCGCGGCCATCCTGCGTGGTCCCCGCGTGGCGGCGGGATGGACCGCCCGCCACGGCGGCGCGGCGGACGAGGCGACGATCGACCGCCTGTTCGGCGCGATCGGCCCGATGATGCGCGAAGCGGCCAATGAATGCGCCACGCTGATCCCCGGCGCGGCGGACGTGGCGCACGCCTTGCGCGCGGGCGGGGTGAAGATCGGATCCTGCACCGGCTATACCCGTGCGATGATGGCCGACATCCTGCCCGCCGCCGCGGCGCAGGGCTATTCCCCCGATGTCCTCGTCTGTGCGGGCGATACGGCGCAAGGGCGCCCGTCGCCGCTGATGCTGTGGGAGAACCTGATCCAGCTGGAGGCCTGGCCCGTCAGCGCCTGCGTCAAGGTGGACGACGCCGCCGTGGGCATCGCCGAAGGCCGCAACGCGGGCGTGTGGACCGTCGGCGTGGCGGCCAGCGGCAACGGCGTGGGCCTTTCCGCGCAAGCGCTCTCCGCCTTGCCCGAGGGCGAACGCCAGGCGCGCATCGCCGCGGCGCGCAAGGCGCTGGAAGAGGCGGGCGCGCATCTGGTGATCGACACCGTGGCCGACCTGCCCGAAGCACTGGCGCGCCTACCCATCAGTTAAACTCTATTGGCCGGGGCCGATCGGCTAACCCCGAACGGTCAGGTCGACGTGTACGCGGATGGCGTCGTGCCGCCAGTATTCGCGGTCGTATTCGACCACGCGGCCTGCCTCGTCGAAGCTGGTGCGCGTCACCTTCAGCCCCGGCGTGCCCGATTTGACGCCAAGCCGTTCGGCCACGTCGCGGATCAGGGCGCAGGGGCGCATATCCACGCGGTTGCGGAACGCGGCGATGCCGTAGTGGGTCTTGAGGATATCGGTCAGCGAGCCGTCGAGCGAATGGTCGAGCAGGTCGGGCGCGAGCGCGGGATCGACCGCGATGCGCTCCACCAGCACCGGGCGCGCATCGATCGTGCGGCGGCGCTCGATCAGGAACAGCGGCGATCCCGGCGCGATGCGAAAGATATCGGCCATGCCGGGGCTGGCCGGGACGACGTGCTTGTCCAGCGTCTCCGTCCCCGGAACGCGGCCCTGTTCGCGCACATAGCGCATGAAACCGGCCCAGCGGGTGGGGTCATAGGTGACGGCAGGCGGCGATACGTACCAGCCACTGCGGTCGCGGCGATAGATCAGCCCTTCGGCCTCCAGCTGCGCCAGCGCCTCGCGGATGGTGCCGCGCGCGGTCCCCGTCTCGCTCTGGAACTGGCGTTCCGAGGGCAGCCGGGTGCCGGGGCCGATCCGCCCCATCTCGATGTTGAGCGCGATCCGGTCGCGCAGCGCGAGGTATTGCGGACGGCCTGCCTCGTCGTCCGAAAGATCGGGAAGGTCGAGCATCCTGTGGGTCACCGTCATTGTTCCCGCAGCATGGCAGGCGGGGCGCGGGCCGGTCAAGGGCGAGGGCGAGGGCTGAGGGGGCAGGCGTCAAGCAGGCTGCAGCAGCCCCTCCAGCAGAGCCCGATAGGATTCGAGCGGCGGCACCGCCAGGTCGGGCTGCTTGGCCGCATCGTCGAAGCGGCGCAGACGGATGGCGTCGGCGAAGAAGGGATCGCGTTCGAACGCGGCCACCTCGTCGGCATCCATCGCACCGCCCTGCAATTGCAGGCTCAGTTCGGATGCCGCGCTCAGGCCCTCGCGATAGCCCGGCTCGACCGCGCACAGATAGCGCTTGGCCGCGACGTGCAGCCGCATCGGTTCGGTCACTTCGGGCCCGAAATAGGGCCGCAGGAACGCCGCGCCGATTTCCTCGTGCAAGGCGTCGACGCCCTTGCCCTCGGCGGCGTTCCCGGCATCGTCGATGAACTGGCCGACATCGTGGAGCAGCGCGGCGGCGACAAGGGCGGGGCCACAGCCTTCGCGCTGCGCCAGCCAGGCGCATTGCACCGCGTGCGCGTACTGGGTGATCGCCTCGCCATAATGCAGGGCGCCGAACCGGATGATCGGGGCCATCACGTCGTCAATTCGCTTGCTGTCCATCCGGTCGGTCCGTTCCCTTGCTGGGTGAGGCGTACGTCGCCAATCTGTCGTCATTTTGGACTATACCAATAAGGTGACTGGCTGGCGACATCCGCCGGCGCATAGAACCGGGAAAAACGAATGCACGGACACGACCGGCGCAATTTCCTGAAGCTCGGCGCAGGTGGCGTGGCCGGGTTGGGCAGCTGGGGGGCACTGGTCGACCGCGCGCTGGCGATCGTGCCTGCCCGACGCACCGGCACCATCGCCGACGTGCGCCACATCGTGGTGCTGATGCAGGAAAACCGCGCGTTCGACCACTACTTCGGCCTGCTCGACGGCGTGCGTGGCTTCGGCGATCCGCGCCCGTTGCGCCTGCCCTCCGGGCGGTCGGTCTGGGCGCAGCCTTCGACCGAGCACCCCGATGGCCATGTGCTGCCCTATCATGGCGACAGCCGCACCAGCCGTGCCTTCACCGTCGATGGCGCGGATCAGTCGCATCAGGAGGCGATGCACATCTTCAACCGGGGCCGCTACGATCGCTGGGGCCATAGCGGCGAGCTGCGCAACCGGATGCTGCACTATGGCCCCGGCGACCTGCCGTTCTACTATGCGCTGGCCGACGCCTTCACGATCTGCGACGCCTATCACTGTTCGACGATGACGCAGACCTATCCGAACCGTCTGCACCTTTTCACCGGGTGCAACGGCGGCGGAACCGTGGGCGGCGACCCCGAGATGAGCAATTATGGCGAGGACGAGACGCCCAGCGCCGACATGGCGACCGACCGTCCCTTGCGCCCCGACGCCTATCGCTGGACGACTTATGCCGAGCGTCTGCAGCGGGCCGGGGTAAGCTGGAAGGTCTATCAGGAATACGACAATTTCGGCGACAACCTGCTGTCGGTGTTTCCCGCGTTCCGCCCCTGCGACACGCAGTCCGACCTCTACCGGCGCGGGCGTTCGTGGGTCAGCGAGCACAAGGCCGGAGCCGATCGCACGCGGTCGGACGGAGACCAACTGGTCGAAGCCTTCCGGCAGGACGTTGCCGCGGGCACGCTGCCGCAAGTCTCGTGGATCGTCACCGCGGCGGACCTGTCCGAACACCCCAAGGCCGAACCTGCCAAGGGCGAAGACCTGACCGCGCGGCTGCTCGCAGCGCTGATCGATCACCCTGACGTCTTTGCCGGAACAGCGTTCATTCTGAACTACGACGAGGCGGGCGGCTTCTTCGATCACATGCCCCCGCCAGTGCCGCCGGTGGGCGACTATCGCGGGCACAGCACGGTGTCGCTGGCGGGCGAGGCGAAGGACTGGTCGCAGGCGCACGCCTGGGCAGCCGATCATGGCGCGGTGCATCCGATCGGCCTCGGCATCCGTACGCCCACGATCATCGTGTCGCCCTGGACGCGTGGCGGCCACGTCTGTTCGCAGCTGTTCGACCATACCTCGGTACTGCGCTTCATCGAGCAGCGCTTCGGAGTGGCTGAGCCCAACATCAGTGCGTGGCGGCGCGCGGTGTGCGGCGATCTCACTTCCGCGTTCGATTTCGCCGTGGCCGATCCTGCGCGCGGCGTTGCGCCGAAGCCCGACGCCGCCGCCTTGCGCGAACGGCTGGCGCGCTCCGCCGCCGGAACCGACAACGCCATTCCCGCTCTCCAGCAGCCGACGGCGCAACTGCCCGGCCAGCGCGCCCACCGTGCCTTGCCCTATCGCTTCGCCGTGCAGGGGACCACGACCGAGCGCGGCGCGTTGCGCATCGCCATGGACAACCCCGGCCCGGTCGGTGTGACCATGACGGTCCACGATAACGCGGCGGCACAGGACCCGTGGCATTTCACCATCGGCGCGGGGCATGCCCACGCGCACGCGGACTGGGGCGCTTCGGCTACCTTCGATCTCACGCTCCACGGCCCCAATGGCTACCTGCGACGCTTTGCCGGCCACGCCGACGATGCGTTCGACGTGCTGGCACACGAAAGGCGGGACCTCGACGCGCTCGAACTCGTCCTCATCAACCGCAGTGCCGCGCCGCTGGCATTCACCGTGATGCTCGATCCCGCCTATCGCGTGCATGGTCTGCGTCGGCGGCGCCTCGCCGTCGGCCCCGGCACGCAGGTCTCCCACCTCTGGCGGCTTGGCGCGAGCGATCGCTGGTACGACCTGACGCTGCGTGTCGAAGGCAGGCCCCATGCCATGCGCCGCTTTGCCGGAATGCTTGCCACGGACCGGCCCGGCCGCACCGATCCGGGCATCGGCGCAATGCGCGTCGATCCCGCGCAAATGTCACACAACGCTTGTTGTAAACCCTAGAACAATGTGGAGTGGCCCGGCGTCGAACCCGCCGCCTAGAGTGCAGGGCAACGCAAGAGCGCGCGCAGGTGGCCGACGCCATCCGCGCGGGCAGGGCAGAAAAATCCGGGAGATGGGTGATGGTGCAAGGTGTGAATTGGGACCGCGAGGTTGACGTTGTCGTCCTGGGATCGGGCGGCGCGGCGATGACGGCGGCGATCTCGGCCCACGATTTCGGCGCGAAGGACGTGGTGATCCTTGAAAAGACCGGCATGGTCGGCGGCACGACCGCGATGTCGGGCGGGATGCTTTGGATCCCCAACAACCATCACCAGCACGAAGCGGGCTATGAGGATTCGGACGAGGAGGTGGTGACCTACCTCGACGCCCTCGCGCCTGATGGCCTCGACCCGGAGACGCTGTGGGCCTTCATGCAGAACGGCCCCGAAATGCTGCGTTACCTGGCGGACAAGACTCCGGTGCGCCTTCGTGCGTTCAACGATTTCCCCGACTACCAGCCTTATGCGCCAGGCGCGAAGCCCGACGGCGGGCGCTCGCTCGACAACGAGGCGTTCTCGTTCGAAACGCTGGGCAAGTGGGCGGCGCGGGTCAACCCCAGCAAGATGGCCTACCCGTTGCGCGGCAGCCTGATGGAAGCGACCCAGGGCACGCTCGACGAAGCGACGCTCGCGGAGCGCGAACGCGGCGACTATCGCGGGCTCGGCCAGGCGCTGGCCGGGTCGCTGTTCAAGGCGGTGCTCGACCGCAACA
Source organism: Novosphingobium percolationis (assembly GCF_020179425.1). GTDB lineage: Bacteria > Pseudomonadota > Alphaproteobacteria > Sphingomonadales > Sphingomonadaceae > Novosphingobium > Novosphingobium percolationis. The sequence goes on from NZ_JAILYM010000001.1 coordinate 311,901, forward strand.
TCCCGGTCGAGTTCGAGAAGCGCGCGCGCAAGCTGGTCAAGGACGGCGACCGCGTGATCGGCGTGATCGCCGAGGACGCCAGCGGCAAGGACTTCAAGGTGCGTGCCCGGCGCGGCGTGGTCATCGCCACCGGCGGGTTCGAATGGAACGAAACGCTGGTCAAGGCCTTCGTGCGCGGGCCGCTTACCGGCCCGGTCAGCGTTCCCGAAAACGAGGGCGACGGCCTGCTCATGGCGATCGAGGCCGGGGCGCAGCTCGGCAACATGCAAAACGCCTACTGGATGCAGAGCGTGCTGGAAATGAAGCCGCAGCATCGCAACGCCAAGCCCAACTATTTGCTTGGCTCGGACGAGCGCGCGCGCCCCGGTGCGATCCTCGTCAACCGCGCGGGCAAGCGTTTCGTCAACGAATCCGCCAACTACAACGCGCTGGGCAAGTCGCTCCACGCCTTCGATGCGGGCACGCACACGTACTCCAATCTGCCGTACTGGCTGATCATCGACCAGCGCAACAAGAACAAGTACCACAACTTCAGCTCGGGGCCCGGCGCACCGCCGCCGTCCTACATGATGCAGGCCGATACGTTGGAAGAACTGGCCGAGAAGGCCGGGATCGATCCTGCGGGCCTCGTCGCCACGGTGGAGCGCTTCAATACCATGGTGCGCAACGGCCATGACGATGACTTCAATCGCGGCGACAATACCTACGACAACTTCTACATGTGGGGCGACATGGATTTCGAGCCGCCCTACCGGACGCTGGGCGTGATCGACCAGGGGCCGTTCTACGCGGTGAAGATGGAAGCGGGCGCGCTGGGGACGGCGGGCGGGCCCAAGACCAATGCCGATGCGCAGGTCGTTGACTGGAGCGGCAACCCGATCCCTGGGCTCTATGCTGCGGGCAACGCCATGGCGGCGGTGCTGGGTGACATTTATGGCGGCGCGGGCGGCACGCTCGGGCCGGGCATGACCTTCGGCTACATCGCCGGGCGCCACCTTGGCACTGTGATCTCCAACCACTGACAGGGCGCGCGCCTCCTCAAGACGGGGCGCGCCGTCCATGCACGGCAAGGCGACGCGCGGTCCGGCGGACTGCGCGTTGTCGTTTGGATCGCCGGCAATGCGTCAACTCTGCGTGCGGTCGATCATGTCCATGAAATTGCGCGCGGCGTCGCGTGTCGCTTCGTCTTTGAAGGCAACGTCAAGATCGGGCGCGCTGCCGAGCATGTGCAGCAGCGACCACAGCGCAAAACGGCGGGCCGGGTCCTGTTCGAGACCCAATTCGACCTGCATCCGTTCGATCCCGGCGGCAAGACCGACCGGCGTGACGGTGCCAAGATCGTCCGTGCCGAAGAAGCGGCGCAACTGGTCGTCGAGTTCCATCGCCGCAGATCCCGAAAATCATGAGCGGACCGGGCGTCGCACGCGCAAAGGGCGCGACGCCCGGTGCGGCATCAGCCGTTCAGGCGATCCTTGACGGCCTTGGCGGGCGCGAAGGTCAGCTTGCGCGAAGCGGCGATCTGGATGGTCGCGCCGGTCGAGGGGTTGCGGCCTTCGCGGGCCGGGGTGTCCTTGACCTTGAACTTGCCGAAGCCGTTCAGCGACACTTCTTCGCCCTTGGCGGCGGCGGCGGCAATGGCTTCGACGACGGAATCGACGACCTTGCGGGCATCGGCCTTGGTCAGCTCGTTGGCGGCGGCGACGGCTTCGACGAGTTCTGCATGGTTCATTGGAGTACACCTCGCTGATTGGAGCGCGTCTTTTAGGGGCTGGTCGCGGGCAGGGCCACACGTCACAGCCTCGTCCTGACGCGTTTTCCACCGCCGATATCGCCGATGTTCGGGCATTTTGGTCGAAATAGGCCTTGCCTCGGCAGATTCGCGGCGTGGGGGCGATGCGCGCTTGCGGACGGAGCGCGCGCCGGAACATTCCCCACACCTTGCCAGCAAACGATTGCAGTCGTATTCTGCGTGCCAAGGCAGCGCCCGCCATGCATGCCATCGCGCGGGAAAAGACAAGGAAGAGGAACACATGGAGCAAGGCAGCGGCGCAACGGGCCTGATCGGCGCGGTCGAAGCAGGCGGCACCAAGTTCGTGGCCGCGCTGGCGACGGCGCAAGGCGACGTGCTGGCGCGCGTCCGCATCCCCACCGAAACGCCCGATCGCTGCTTCCCGGCGCTGGCGGCGTTCTTCGAAGAAGTGCAAGGCCAGCATGGCGCAATCGCCGCGTTCGGCGTGGCGAGTTTCGGCCCGATTGACATCGACCCGGCTTCTCCTGCCTATGGCACGTTCACCACCACGCCCAAGCCGGGCTGGTCGGGCGCGCGCTTCCACGATGCGCTGGGCCGGTTCGGCGTGCCAATCGTGGTCGATACCGATGTCAACGGCGCGGCGCTGGGCGAATGGCAGGCGGGCGCGGGGCAGGGCTGCGACACTGTCGCCTATACCACCGTCGGCACCGGCATCGGCACCGGGGTGGTCCACAAGGGCCGCCCGCTGATGGGCATCTCGCACTTCGAGAGCGGGCACATCCTGCCGCCGCACGATCGCGCGACCGATCCGTTCGATGGCAGTTGCCCGTATCATGGCGACTGCCTCGAAGGCCTCGCCTGCGGCCCGGCGATCGAGAAGCGCTGGGGCCGCAGCCTGGACCAGCTGGTGGACGATGCGGGCGCGGTCGACCTGATCGGCGGCTATGTCGCGCACCTCGCCGCAACGCTGGTGCTGCTGCACATGCCGGACCGGCTGATCTTCGGCGGCGGGGTGATGAAGGCGCCGGGCGTTCTGGCTTCGGTGCGTCGCCACACCGAAGCGAAACTTGGCGGTTATGTGAAGCATCCCCGGCTCCATCCGGGGCTGGAACGCTACATCGTCGCGCCGGGCCTTGGCGACGATGCCGGAATCACCGGGGCCATCGCGCTTGGGCGGCAGGCGCTATAGCGCGGAAAGACCGACCGGCAGCGGCCGGTCGGCGCGCAGGTACACGTCCGCGCCGCCAAGCCGGTGCTGAAGCGTCAACGAAAGCGCGCCTGTTGCATCGAGCAGTTCGATGCTGCCGACGTCCAGCCACAGCGTCAGGGCCGCTCCGGCCGCGACAGGGGCTTGCCAGCGCCCGTCGAGTTCGGGCGTGACCGGATCGTGGCGGGCCACGCTGACCTTGCCATGATCGCGTTCGATCAACAGGTGGCGGCCATCGGCGGCACCGATCTCCAGCGACCACGCGCCGGTATCGGCAATCGCGATGCGCGAGGCTATCGGCATTGTCTGCGCCGCAAGCGACAGCGTCAGCGGCGCGTCCGGCCCGAAGCGGCGGGCGGTCGAGGGTTCCATGTCCTGCCGCAGCACCAGCGCGCCTTCGCGCCGCACCAGCGAGAGCCGACGGGGCACGCTCATCGCACCGCGCCAGCCCTGCAACGGCAAGTGCTTCTGATACGCATGGTTGCCCATCCACCCGATCCAGCAAGGGCGGGTCTGTTCATCGCGCGGTTCATGCCAGGCGATCGCGGCGTAGAAGTCCGACCCGGCATCTGCCAGTTGCCACGGGCCATCGGGCGTGAAGGCCGCGCCATCGAACGTGCCCGTCAGATAGAGTGCGCCCGATCCCGGCGCGCCCGACAGCACGTCTACCTTGAACAGCCAGCGCGAGGCGGTTTCGCCTTCGATCGGAAGTTCGATCAGCAACGGGCATTCCCACAAGTGCCCCGGCGCGTCGAGCGTCGGGATATGGCTTTGCAGCGTCCACGCCTTGAGATCGGGCGAGGCGTAGATCGCGGCGCGGTTTTCGGTCGAGAGCACCACCGCCATGATCCAGCGCGCGGTGGGGGCGTGCCAGAAAACGTTGGGATCGCGGAAATCGGCAAGCCCGATGTCGAGCACGGGATTGCCTGCGTACTTGCTCCATGTCGCGCCCTTGTCGGTGCTGACGGCAAGGCACTGGCTCTGGCGCTGGTGCGGAATGTCTGCGCCCGTCCAGATCGCCACGATCGCGTCCTTTCCGAACCCGGCGCTGTCGGCGCGGTCGACCACGGCGGAGCCGGAAAAGACCATCACGCCGGCCTCCTCGACCAGTGCGGGCGCACGTTCCTGCCAGTGCGCCAGATCCGCGCTGACCGCGTGGCCCCAGGCCATGTGGCCCCATTCCTCGCCATGCGGGTTGTACTGATAGGCCATGTGCCAGTGCGTGCCGTCGTGGACGAGGCCGTTTGGATCGCTCAGCCAGTTGCGGGCAGGGGCATAGTGATAGCGCGGGTGCATCTAGGCCTCAGGGCTTGGGGACAATGTCGAACGCGATGGTCATGCGCTCGCCGTCGGCGAAGGGCACGGTGCCGTGCCACATGGTCGAAGGGAACAGGGCGAGGCGGCCCGGTTCGGGCGCGATGTCGCCATAGGGTTCCAGCGGCAGCCCCAGTTCGGGCGGCGGCGTGCCGAAGCGCAAGTGCCCGGCGGGCGGCGGGCCGAGATCATCGCCTTGCGGCACGGTGACGTAGAGCGCCGAGCTGATCCAGCCCATCGGATGCGTGTGGCTGGCGTGAAATCCCTGTGGGCGCAGGCGCACCGACCAACTGCCCGAAAACAGGAATTCGCCACGCGGGCGTGACAGCAGCGGATGCGCCGGATCGGGCGCGGGCAGGGCGTCGATATAGGCGCGGACCGCGCGCTCGATCGCGGCGCGCGCGCGCTGGATCACGGGATCGAGCCGCAGCAGCAGCGGGCGTTCGGTCTGCGTGCCCCCGCGCACGGATTGTTCGTGCCAGGGCGCCTGCGCGGTGTGGAGCGTGCGCAAGGTGGTCGCCAGCTCGGCAAGATCAGGCGTCGTCAGTTCGGTGTCGAACGCGCGGACGAAATCCATGCCGCGATCGAGCCATTCCGCCTGGGGATCGCCCAGCAGCCGCCACGCCAGCGACAGGTAGGGCCAGAACGCCCCCATCGTCGGTGCCCCGCGATGCCGCAACGCCACATCGCGGGCGCGCTCGATCTGCCCGCCGCGCAGGAAATGGCGCACGCGCGCAAGGTCCAGTCCGGTGTCCTGCTCCCCCTCCAATGCATCGAACAGGGTTGGATTGTCTGCGCCTTCGCCGGATTCGCTCAACAGGTAGGCCCGGCCCATGATCGATGCGCGTTGCTGGCCGAGGTTGCTCTCGGCGGCATTGAGGACGGACCGCGCATCGTCCCAGCGCTTCGCCGCGCACAGCGCATGAAACAGGGCCATGCGCAGGCCGAACACCTGCGGCTGCGCCTTGATCGCGCGGGCATAGCTGCGCGCGAAATCATGCTCGCCCGCTGTGGTGCGCAATGATGCCAGCGCGCGGTGCCCGTCGAGCCACAGCGGGTTGTCGGCGACCAGCGCATCGAGCATCGCATCCGCGGCAGCGGGTTCGCCCTCAGCCGCGAGCGCCATCGCATGGCTGCGCAGAACGTCGGGCCGCTGCGGCAGCAGCGCGGCGGCGCGTGCGAACTGCGGCGCGGCGGCAAGCCCGCATTCGAAACGGATTTGCGCCAGACCCAGCACAACCTGTGGCGCATCGGGTGCGAGCGCGGCGGCCTTGCCGATGGCGTCGAGCGCCTCTTCCATGCGCTGGCCCGCGCGCGCCGCGGCTGCGCGCGCCAGCCACGCGCCGGCGTCGTCAGCCATGGTCGCCGGCTGGTTGACCAATCGCGGCGGCGATCGCGGCTTCGTGGCTGGGCAGGCGTTGCGCCGCTGCCTGCATCGCTGCGCGCAGCTTGCCCAGCCATTCGCGCCCATCGACGCCGCGATAGGCGGCGAGCGGATCGGTGCCCTGCGGAAGGTTGAACTGCCCGACGTGGACCGCGAGCCAGCTTGGCGGCCCGAACAGGTCGTTGTCGCGCTGGACGAGACGGCCATGGCGGCGGAAATGCTCGATCTTGGTGGCGAGCGTGTCCGGAATGTCCATGGCTGCGCAATAGCGCCACAGCTCGCTGTCGTCGCGCTCGGTCAGTTTGTAATGCAGGATCAGGAAGTCGCGAATGCGCTCGAACTCGTTCACCGCGATGCGGTTGTATTCCTCGATCACCAGCGGATCGAAGCTGCGGTCCGGGAACAGCGCCAGCAGCTTGGAAATGCCCGCTTGGATCAGGTGGATCGAGGTGGATTCGAGCGGCTCCATGAACCCGCTCGACAGGCCGATGGCGACAACGTTCTTCGTCCAGAAGCTGTTGCGCCGCCCGGTCACGAAGCGCAGTGGACGCGGATCGCCCAGCGGCTTGCCGTCGAGGCGCTGCGTAAGCTTGTCCGCCGCTTCGTCCTCGGACATGAACTGGCTGGAATAGACATAGCCGTTGCCGGTGCGATGCTGCAGCGGGATGCGCCATTGCCAGCCCGCTTCCTGCGCGGTGGAGCGGGTGTAGGGCGTCAGCGGCGCGACATTCTCACACGGCATGGCCACCGCGCGGTCGCAGGGCAGCCAGTGCGTCCAGTCCTGGTACCCGGCCTTGAGCGCGCCTTCGATCAGCAGGCCACGGAAGCCCGAGCAATCGATGAACAATTCCGCATCGAGCGCGCGCGCGTCCTCCAGCGTCACGCCTTCGACAAAGCCGGTCTCGCCGTTCTGGCGCACGGATGCGATCTTGCCTTCCACCCGCACCACGCCGCGCGCTTCGGCGTAACGACGCAGGAACGCGGCATAGAGCCCGGCGTCGAAGTGGTAGGCATAATCGAACGTCGACAACACGTTGCGCGGATCTGGCGAGGGTGGGGCGAAACGGCCCGCCTTCGCGATCTGCCAGGCCATCGCGTGATCGTCGAGCGGGGCGGTCTCGCCCTCTTCGCGCGCGCGCAGCCAGTATTGGTGCAGGTCGACGATATCGAACGCGCGGCCATAGGGGCCGAAGGGGTGAAAATAGCGATGCCCCTGCCGCCCCCAGTTCACGAACTCAATGCCGAGCTTGAACGAGCCTTTGGTCTCACGCAGGAAATCACGCTCGTCGATGCCCAGCGTCTGGTTGAAGGTGCGGATGGGCGGGATGGTCGCCTCACCTACGCCGACGGTGCCGATCTCCTCGGACTCCACCAGCGTGACCGTGCAACCTTCGCGCAGGGCATGGGCCAGCGCGGCGGCGGTCATCCATCCGGCGGTACCCCCGCCGACGATCAGGATCGAACGAATGCTGTGGGGCGATTGGGTCATGGCATCACCGGATAAGGCGGATGGGCGGGGCTGGAAACGGAAAAAGGCGGGGCGGGCCAGTGGACCGCTCCCGCCTTTTCCTGTGCGACCCTGACGGGCTTGGTGTGCGAGACGAGACCCCGGCCGGAGGGAATGGCCGGGGTTCCTTCGCGGGGCTCGGTCAGAAGTTGTAGCGGACCGAAGCACTGACGGTGCGCCCCAGCGCCGGAGCGCCGCTGATCACCGCCGGGTTGCTGCCGAGGTTGGCGATGCCGCCGTTGCCACGCAGGTCGAACGTGTTGAACACGTTGTAGACCTGCACGCCGAGTTCGAGGTTATCGATCGGATAGACGCGCAGCGAGGGGTTGAAGATCGCCTTGCCGGGATACTGGTAACCGTTGCTGTCGATGGCGTTGGTCTGGCCGGTGACGGCAAGGCCCACGGTCGCGATCTTGTTCACATCGTAGTTGGCCGAGACCGAGTAGATCAGGTCGGGGATGCCATCCGCGCGCTGGAAGCTGGTTGCGCCGGCGCCCTGCTTCTTCGCCTTCGAATAGGTGGCGTTGCCGACAAGGCTGAAGCCGCCGTTGCGATAGGTGGCGAACAGTTCCGCGCCGGTCGACTTGTACTTGGCGTCGATCACGCAACCGCCTGCGCCGCCGGGGCACTTGGTGGCCGACAGTTCATAGGTCGACTGCTTGAAGTTGCCCTTCAGCAGCGTCAGTTCGACAGTGAAGCGGCCACCCAGCAGGTCGCCCTTGCTCTTCACGCCCAGTTCGTACTGCTTCACGATATCGACCGACGGCGTCACGCCATCGGCGGTGCAGCCGTTGCTGCCGATATCGGCCGATGTGCAGAGCTGGCCGTCGTTGCGGATCTTGCCGCCCAGCGTCTGGCGGTCGGCGTTGAAGCGGCCACCGCGCGAGGCACGGACGAACAGCGAGGTGGTCGAGCTGGCCTTCCACAGCGCGCCCACCGACCACGAGGTGTACTTGCGGGTGTAGTTGAGGTCTTCGCGGGTGCCGTTCGAAGTGATGGCGGGGATGGTCACGCCATTGCTGTCGATCGGGAATTCCGCGCCGCCACCGATGGCATAGCCGCTGGCCTTCACGCTGTCGAAGCGCACGCTGCCGTCGATGTCGAAGGCATCGTGGTCGATGTCGAGCGACAGGTAGGGGGCCGTGTCGGCATAGGACAGGCTGTAGTCGCGGGCGCAGCAGTTGCCCCAGTTGTTGTTGTAGCCCGAAATGCCGGCCTGGGTCAGCTTGTTGCCTTCGGCATCGAACAGGTCGAGCTGCGAGGGGTTGTCGCCTTCAAGCGCACGCAGCGACTTGTTGACGTGCCAGTCCATCGCGATCTTCTGGTTCATGTAGAACAGACCGCCGCGCGCCGTGACCTTGGCGGTGCCGAGATCGTGCTTGGCCGCCAGCGTCAGATCGTTGGCGAAGCTGCCGATGTCGCGGATGTTGGTGCGGACGTTGACGTTGTTGTCGATGTAGGGCGAGATGTAGGACTGCCCGGCCTTCGCACCGCTGGCGTAGCGGATGTCGGCCACGGTCGCGCCGTTGACGGTCGAGCCGAGGACGCTCGCGGTGCTGCCCACGTTGAGGAACGGCGAAGCGAAGCCGCCCTTCATCTTGGTGTAGCGCATGTTGTTGTCGACGGTGATGCCGCCATCGAATTCATAGTGGAACTGACCGCCGAAGGACGTCGCCTTCGTGGTGATCCCGTCCATCGCCACGCGTTCGAGGTTGCCGTCGCGGTTGTAGATCAGGAAGTCCTGGTTGAACGCCGAATAGTTCGACTGCTTGCGCCCGTCGAACCCGTCGAAGGGACGGATGTCGGTGACGTTCTTGCCGTTGATCTGGGCGTACGCCGGGGCGCCGGTGTAGTTCGGTTCCTTGGTGTCGGCCACCTTGAACAGCAGGCGGAAGTAGCCCTTGCCGCCGTCGAATTCCTTGGTCAGGTTGCCCTTGACCTGGATGGAGTCCGACACGGTGTACCCGGCGTGGAGCGGGCCACGGCCGTTCTTGAAGTAGCCGCCGACGTGGAAATACGTGGTGTCGTTGATCGGGCCGCCATAGCGGAAATCGACCTTGGTCTCGTCGTAGTTGACGCCCTTGCTGACGCCGATGAAGCCGCCTTCGGTCTTGCCGGTCTGGCTGATGTAGTTGATTACCGCACCCGGCGCCTGGCTGGCGAACGTCGAGGCCGAACCGCCGCGAACGCCTTCGACGTTGGCTACCGTGGCGTCGAAGTGGGTCCAGTAGTCGTTGTTGCCGAACTGGATGTCGCCGAACAGGACGGTGGGCAGGCCATCTTCCTGGATCTGCACGAACGGCGAACCGCCCGTGGCGACGGGCAGGCCGCGCACGGCAATGTTCGAGTTACCGCCCGGGCCCGACGTACCGGCAACCTGGATGCCGGGGATCATGCGGAACACTTCGGCTTCCGACGAGGGCTTGAGGCTCTGGATGGTTTCGGCGCTGATCGAGCTGACCGACACCGAGCTGTTCAGCTGGGTCTTGTCGCGGCCCGAAGCAGTGACGACGATCTGATCAAGGCTGCCGTCGCTGGCGGCGGCATCGGCGGGCGTCGCGGCGGCGTCCTGGGCGATAGCCGGAACGGCAATCATCGCGCCGGCGATGGCAAGCGCGGACGCGCAGGTGGTGAAGGCCGAAAGCCTCATGTTGCATCTCCCCCAAGTGAGCCCTGCCATCATTGGCACAAGCTGATGCTTCCACCTAGTCCTTTCGGCAATCGTTTGCAACGGAAATAGCAAAGGTTTGCGAAAATGCCCTTGCGTGCAGCATTCGTGCAACATCGACGGTGAGGGCGAGCCTTGGAACGGCGGGAATCCGTGCCTTCTCGCAAACGTCTGCCAAACGTCTTGCCATTGCTGCGCCGCACCCTAATACGCAATTATGCCGAAGACCACGAAGAGTGCGGACGCTGCGCCGCCAGCGCGAATCAAGAATATCATCGAGCTGGCCAAGCTGGCCGGGGTGTCTCCTGGCACGGTATCGCGCGCGCTGACCGGAAAGGGCACGCTCAGTGAAAAGACGCGCGCCAAGGTGGTCGAACTGGCCCGCCAGCACGGTTTCCGGCTCAATCAGATGGCCAGCCGCCTGCGGACGCAGCGCACTGGCGTGGTCGGCGTGGTCTTTCCGCTCGGCCACGCGCGTCATCAACATATCTCCGACCCGTTCTTCATGACGATGCTGGGAGCGCTGGCGGATCAGCTGACCGAATCCGGCTACGATCTCATGCTCTCGCGCGTGGTGCCGGGCGATGGCGAATGGCTCGACCGCATTGTCGATTCGGGGATGCTGGACGGCACGATCGTCATCGGCCAGTCGGACCAGGTCGATACGATCGAGCGCGTTGCGCAGCGCTATGCCCCGATGGTGGTCTGGGGCAAGGTAGGCTTCGGGCACTGCACCGTCGGCACCGACAATGCAGCGGGCGGCCAGATGGCGGCCGAGCACCTGATCGGGCAGGGCCGCCGCCGCCTCGCTTTCCTTGGCGACGTGCGCGGCCCGGAAATCGCTGACCGCCTGGCAGGGGCGCGGCGCGCTGCCGAGCAGGCTGCCGACGTGACGCTCGAAGCCTTCGAAGTATCGCTTTCGCAGGACGACATGCAGGCGCCGATCGCGGGCTTCGTCCATCGCCATGGCGGCGAGATCGACGGCATCTTTGCCGCCACCGACCTGATCGCCACCACCACCATGCGCACCTTGCGCGAAGCCGGACTGCGCGTGCCCGAAGACGTCGCGGTCGTCGGCTACGACGATCTGCCGCTGGCGGCGCAGGCCGATCCGCCACTCACCACCGTCAGCCAGAACGTGGTGCAGGGCGCGCAGGCGCTGGTCCGCGCCCTGCTGGGCCGTATCGAGGGCGCCGAAGCGCCCTCGCACGTCATCGTCCCTGAACTGGTGGTCCGGGGTAGCGCCTGATCATCCGGCGGCGACGGCTACCCTGTCGCCGTCGTAGGCAAGCCGGAACACCGGCGCAACCGTGCCGCCGAAGCGGGTGCGCAGCAGGTCGGGGTTGTCCTCCGGTCGCCTGCCTTCCAGACCCCAGTAATCGACGAAGCTCCACACCTCGTCCTCGCCCGTCACCCACCAGCTGTAGGTCTGGCGAGGCTCTGCGAGCGGGTTCGCCACGACGAGGCCATTGCCATTGACCGGCTTCCACGGTCCACGAAGATCGTTTGCCACGGCGCTATAGAGCCCGTTCGGGCCTGCCACCGCCTTGGGCGAGAACGTGTGCCGCTGCGTTGACCAGAACAGGTAGTAGCGTCCGTCGCGATGGTGCAGGCAGGGCCGCTCCAGTTCGTTGTTGACGCCGATTGCCTCGATCAGCGGATCGCCGAGCACCCAGCGTCCGTCGCGCAAGGTGGCCATGCCGACCACGCCGTTGTGCGGATCGTCGCTCCATGCCGCGCTGGCGGTGAACAGGATGTGCGCCTCGCCGGTCTGCGGATCCCGGAACCACGCCGGATCGCGAAAGCCCTTGATCATGCCCGGCGCGCCCGCTTCGCGTTCCTGCCGATCGAGCACGTAGCGCACCCCGTCCGCCACGATGATTTCGCGCGGGGGCTGCCAGCCGGCGATGCCATCGGCGACGAGCGTGCCTTCGCACACGAACAGCCGCTGCTCGAAGCTGGGCGGACCGTCCTTGCGCCCCGCGACGGTGTAATAGAGGCTGACGCTTACGCCATCGTCGGCCAGTACCGCGCTGCCCGCCCATTCGCGCGCGCCCGGATTCAGGCCATCGGGCAGCGCGTTGCCATGGTCGCGCCAGCCATCCGCGCCGTGCGAGGCCAGGCGGATGCGCGCCATGTCATGCCGGGCGGCAGGATCGGGCAGTTCGGGCGCGGACAGGAAGAACCACCAGGTCCGCCCCTGATGCACCACCGTGCGACCATCCTCGTGCGCCAGCGGCCAGCTGTCCCACAGGTCGAGGCCCGGCAGTATCTTGCAGATATCGTTTGCCGAAATTGGCGCGAGTTCGGGCACCCGGTCGAACTGATCGGGCTCCCAGCGGCTGATGCCAGCGGGGTCGAAGGGGAAGGTCATTGATGGGGTCCCAGCAAGTCAGGAATTTCGGGTTGTCACGTGGAAGATACCCACGCTTTCGGCCTTGGTCGGAGGTAGCGGCAGGCCATGCGCGGCGAGCCAGCCGCCATCGAGCGTGACGCCATCTGCCTGCATCGCCCGCCCCATGGCGGTCGATGCGGCGGCATGGCCATGCTCGCCACCGGCCACGCGCAGCAGTCGCACGGCGCATGGGCCCGCGTTGGCAAGGAACGGCAGGCGCAGCGGTTGCGCGCGCCGGTCGAGAGGCGGTGCGGTGCGGATCGCGAACAGCAGGAAATCGCGCGGGCTGCCCTGCGCCTGCCAGACCAGGCCGTCCGCGCCGCGGCCCTGCCAGACGGTCCCGCCGTGGAGCAGGTCGCGCCATTGCTTGTGGAACGCAATCCAGTCGGCCAGTTCGGCACGCCCTGCCTCGTCCAGTGTGCGCGGGTCCATCTCTACGCCATAATGCCCCGGCATCGCCACGCCTGCGCGGAACGCCAGCGACTGGCTGCGTCCGGTGGCGTGGGCGGGGCTCGCGCCGATATGGCTGCCCATCACTTCGGGCGGCAGGAAGGCGAGGAACCCGCGCTGGATGTCAACGCGGCTGACCGCATCGATGTTGTCGCTCGTCCAGTAGCGGTGGACGTAAGAAGCCATACCCGCATCGCTGCGCCCGCCGCCGCCAGCGCAGGCCTCGATCTCCACCATCGGGTGCGCCGCGCGCACGCGTGCGAAAAGCTCCAGCGCGCCCTGCGTCTGCGCAACGCCGCCGCCGGGGGCATGGTCGCGATTGTGGTCCCACTTGAGATAGCCGATCGGCACGTCGCGCAGCACGGTGTCGATGCGATCGAACAGGTAGTCGCGCACCTGTGGCAGCCGCATGTCGAGCACCAGCTGGTTGCGCGCGGTCGGCCGTGCGCGGCCCGGCAGCGCCAGCGCCCAGTCGGGGTGGGCGCGATATAGGTCGCTGTCGGGATTGATCATTTCCGGCTCGACCCACAAGCCGAACTCCATGCCCAGGGCGTTCACGCGCTCGGCCAGCGGGCGCAGCCCGTGTGGATACTTGGCCGGATCGGGCGTCCAGTCGCCAAGGCCCGCGCGATCGTCGTCGCGCCCGCGAAACCAGCCATCGTCGAGCACGAAGCGCTCGATCCCTACCGCCGCCGCCGCTTCGGCGAGCGCGACGATGCGGGTCTGGTCATGGTCGAAGTAGCACGCCTCCCACGAATTGAGGTGGACCTTGCGTGCGGATCGCTCTCCGCCCGGCCAGCGCAGCATCGCGCGGACGGCGGCGTGGAATGCCGCCGCTGCGCCGTTGCGTCCCGCGTCGGAAAACGCGGTCAGCGCCACCGGCGCCTCCCACGAAGCGCCCGGCGCCAGCACGATCTCGCCCGGGGCTGGCACCGCACCTGCCGCCAGCGTCCAGAAGCCTTCGTCGTCGCGCTCGATCGCGATGCGACTGTCCCCGCTCCACGCCAGTTGCAGCGCGCGCACTTCGCCCGAATGGAACCCTGCGCCTTCCCCCAGCACGTAGACGCCGGGCGCGCCGCCATGGCCCGAAAGCCCGCGCCGCCCTTCGCGCATCCAGCGCTGCTGCGGCATGGCCTCTTCGCATTCGACCAGTTCGGCGTTGTGCCGTCCGCGCCATGACACGATCCGTGCGCTGTCGGCGGGCAGCGGCAGCAGCGCGCTCGCCAGCCAATCGACGGCAAACGGCGCATCGCCGGTGTTCTCGACCCGCGCCGAACAGGCGATCACTCCGCCATCCGCTGCTGCGAAGGTCTGTTCCAGCGTGACTCCCGCCACGGGATCGCTGCAGGTCAGCACGATGCGGTCCGGCGTGGCCGTGGCCGTGCACGTCGCCCAGCTCACCGCCATGGCCCGCCCGTTGCGCGACAGCCGCAGCGCTTCTTCGCCGAACCAGCCGAGCCCGCCGACCGAGGCCGGTCCAAACGGCACGTCGCCATCAAGCGAGAACGATGCCGCGCTGCGCGTGTCGGCCAGCGGCGCAAGGGCCGAGGAAACCACGCGGGCGCCCCAGTGTCGCCATGCCGGCGCACCGGCAACGGCTTGTTCTATGACCAGGCTCGTGGTCGCGGTATCGAGCGAGAGGATGCGCTTGCTCATGCAGCGCCCGCTTCGGTCAGGCGGATTGCCGCCGCGCGTCCTTCCTGCACCCACAGTACCGACAACGCCGCGCAGACCAGCATCGCACCACACAACGTCAGCATCTGGCGCGGGTCGTTACCCAGCGCGCGTTCGTACAGGCCGAAGCCCAGCGACACGACGCCAAGGTCCAGCCTGCTCATCAGCACGGCGAACAGCAGCATCGGGATCACGATCATCATGTTGAAGATGCCCATGTAGACCCCGGTACGTGCAGGCGGGATGGCGTTCGAAAGGATGGTGTAGGGGTTGCCCATGATGCTTCCCCACGCGAGGCCCACGCCGATCGCGGGCACGAACAGCAGCGCCTTGTCGGTCACGTGGGGCAGGGCGATCATCCCGATCCCACCCGCCGCCAGGCACAGCGCGTGCAGCGGCCCCGGCCCCATCCGCTTGGCCAGCGGCACCATCGCGAAAGCCGCGACGAAGGCGACCGCATTGTAGAAGGCGGCCACTTCGCCATTGGTCAGCACCGCGCTGTGGAAATCGGGCGAATGCGCGTCCTGCGTGGCATAGACCGTGCGGCCGATCGAATAGACCGCATAAGTCCAGTAGCCCGACATCCCGAACCACTGGAACAGGCTCATCAGCCCCAGCTTGCGCATCGCCTGCGGCATGTCGCGGATGGCCGAGCCGATTTCGGCCAGCGTGGCAGAAAAGCCCTTCGGCGCGGCGGCGATATGCGCGCGCTGCTCGTCCGTCAGCGGCAGTTCGGGCACGCGCAGCACCGACCACACGATCGTCGACAGCGACAGAACCGCGCCCACGGTGAACACCACGCGCACGGTGTAGGGGATGTTGTGCGCGTCCACCCAGTCCTTGTTCATGCCGAACGCCACCAGCAGCGACGGCGTCAGGAACGCCAGCATCTGGGCAAGCCCGGTGAACGCGCTCTGCGACAAGAACCCCGTCTGGCGCTGGTTGGGGTTCAACCGGTCGGAAACGTAGGCGCGGTAAGGCTCCATGGTGATGTTGTTGCCCGCGTCGAGCACCCACAGCAGCGACACCGCCATCAACAGCGACGACGACAACGGCATCAGGAAAAGCCCGAGCGCGCACAGCACTGCGCCCGCGATGAAGTAGGGCGTCCGCCGACCCCAGCGGCTGTCCGTGCGATCGCTCAACGCGCCGATCAGCGGCTGGATCAGCAGCCCCGTGATCGGCCCGGCCAGGCTCAGCATCGGCAGTTGTGCCTCGTTCGCGCCGAGGTAGCTGTAGATCGGCCCCATGTTGCCCTGCTGCAGCCCGAAGCTGAATTGCAGCCCCAGGAAGCCGAGGTTCATCTCCAGTATCCGGCTGAGCCGCAAATGAGGTCGAACGGGTTGCATGTGCCTCTTCCCCTTGCCCGCAGCGGGCGTCGATTGACCCTGCTCCGGGCCTTGTGACACCCTTTCTCGCACAGCTTCTCGATTAGTGCAAACGATTGCTGAAAGTGACCGTCCGATTAGCGCAGCGTTGATTGCCGCACGATCAGGTCCGATGCGAATACGCGGTGGGGGCATGCGGCGGGATCGCCTTCGAGGTGGTCGATCATCAGTTGCATCGCGGTCTCGCCGATCTCCTTGGCAGGTTGGCGCATGGTCGTCAGCGGCGGCTCCATGAAGGCTGCGAAGCGGATATCGTCAAATCCGACGATCGCGATATCCTGCGGCACACGCAGGCCCGCGGCGCGGATCGCCTCGCGCGCGCCCATCGCCATTTCATCGCTGGCGCAGAACAGGCCGTCAGGCCGTTCGACCAAGGCGAGCAACGCGCGCATCGCGGCATGGCCGGTCTCTATCGAAAAGTCGCCATGCGCTTCGCAAGCAGGATCGCGCGGCAGGCCTGCCTCGGCCAGCGCGGCGCGATACCCGGCAAGGCGATCTTCGCTCAACGTGTTGCCCTTGGGCCCTGAAATCATGGCGATGCGCTTGCAACCCTGCGCCACCAGATGCGCGACCGCCGTCTTCGAAGCCGCCACATTGTCGATCGCGACCGTCGGGCACGCCAGTCCCTCGAACCGCTCGCACGCCAGCACCAGCGGGATAGGCAGGGGGGCCCCGTCGCGCATCGCGCTGCGGACGGCGGTGGGCAGCAAGGAACCGAGCAGGATCAGTCCTTCTGCCGTGCGGGTCGAAATCAGATCGGCGTAGTGATCGATCCGCACCTGATCGCCGCGTGTTTCACCCAGCAGCACCTTGTAGCCGCGATCATGCGCGACCGCTTCGATCCCGTGGATGATCCCGGAAAAGAACGTGTTCTGGATCTGCGGCACGATGACGATGACCGTCTCGGTCCGCTGACGGCGCAGGTTCCGGGCAATCGCGTTGGGGCGATAGCCGAACTCGTCGATCGCGGCACGCACCTTGTCGCGCGTCTTTGAACGGACAAGGTGCGGGTGGCTGAACGTGCGCGACACCGTCGCCACGGAAACGCCTGCGCGCGCGGCAATTTCGCTGATCGTCGCCACGGCGTTTTCGTCGATCCCTTTCGCATCGAGGCGATGCATCCGCCCACGATCTGTAACGGTTTACACCTCGGGTCAAAGAGTTTAATCGAATTAAAGAATTGCATCATGCGATAGGGGAGAGTGCTGTGGGAAAGGGGCCCAGGGCCGCGCGCTTGCGGCTGTTCGCTTTTGCCGTCGATCCGCGGACGCCCGGCCCTTTGCGCCCGGCCACGTGCTGAGCCCGATTTTTCCGACCCCGGCAGGAGCGACGACATGACGATCAAGAAGCACGTGGGCCTCAGCCGTCGGGACACGCTCGCAGGGGGCGTTCTGGCCGGGATCGCGGCGGCCTTGCCTGCGCGGGCGGCAACGTTCTTCGGCCAAGGTCATGCGGTGCCGGGCGTACAGCTCTACCCTCTCTCCGATGCGGTGACGAAGGATCTCGACGGCACGTTCGCGCGGCTTGCCGCGATGGGCTACCGCGCGGTCGAGACGGCCGGATTTCACGGCAAGCGCCCTCACGAACTGAAGGCCGCCGCAGACCGCGCGGGCCTGACCATCGTCTCTGCACACATCCAGGCGCAGCTGCGGATGGCGCCGACCGATCGCGCGCTGGTCGATGCGGATCTGGCAGCCCTTGTCGATGACCTCCATGCACTGGGCGTTAAGAATGTCGTGATGCCGCTCCCGCTGCTGTCCGACGAGATCGTGAGCACGATCCAGACGCAGGGCTTCGCCGGGCTGACCGGCGGGGTCGCGGCGTTCACCGTGGCCGACTGGCAGCGCAGTGCCGCTTTCCTCAACCAGCGCGGCGAGGTGCTGCGCGGCGCTGGGCTGGCGCTGTCATATCACAACCACAACATGGAATTTGCGCCAGTGGCGGGCACCATGGGATGGGACGTGCTGATGCGCGAGACCGACCCGGCGCTGGTCGGCTTTGAAATGGACGTCGGCTGGGTCGCGGCGGCCGGACGCGATCCGGTGGCGGTCCTGCGCCATAACCCGGGGCGGGTGCGCATGCTCCATGTCAAGGACATCGCCCCCTCCACCAAGCCCAATTTTGCAGGTCAGCAGGTGTCTGCTCCGGTGGGCAAGGGCGTGGTCCCCTGGCCTGAACTGCTCCACCTCGCCCGCGCGCAGGGCGTGACAGGCTATTTCGTGGAGCAGGAGCCGCCCTTTGCCACCGACGCGTTTGGCGCCATGGCACAGTCGATTGCCTACCTGAAAGGCGTGAAGTGACCGTCCGATGACCGGGGCGAGCAGGGCAGCCAAGGCCGCCCGCTTGCCCAAGGGGCAGGCCAAACGCGAGGAGATCCTCACCGGGTTGATGGCGGCGCTCAACCGGGGTGAGCTGCGCAATCCCTCGCTCAAGGCGATCGGCCGGACCCTCGGGCTCGAACCCGCCCACATCCTGTACTATTTCGGCAGCCGCGAGGCGCTGATGCAGGCGGTAATCCGGCGCTCGGACGCGGACAATACGTCGCAGGGAAACAAAGGCGACGGTGACGGCGAGATGTCGCTCGATGGCTTTGCCGAAGTGGTCCGCGCCAATCTCGCGCGCCCCGGCGTGGTCCACCTCTACCTTGCCTTCGCGGCCGAAGCCGTGGACCCGCTGCACCCGGCGCACGACTTCGTGCAGACCCGCTTCGAACACGTCAAGTTGAGGCTAGCTGCCGCGATCCGCCGCGAACAGGGCGCGGGCACGGTTGCGGAGCGCCACGACCCGGACATCGAGGCGCGGCTGCTGATCGCGCTGGCCGATGGCTTGCAGCTCCAGTCGCTGATCGATCCACAGGTCGATGCGGTACGCCATATCCGCGCTGCGGTGGAAGCGCTCAGGAATTGATGCGGCCGATGCGAGGCATCGCCGCAAATCGATTGGCCAGAAGGCGAACGATCTGCGAGCGGGGTGGGTGGCGCGGACCAGAACGGCGCGATGGGAGAAGCGATGACCACGATTTCGGTGGGCCAATTGGATGCGGATTCGCACATGAACGCCGCCCGCCAGCCCGGTTTCATGACCGGTATCTCGCTGCTCCTGCCGATCACCCTGACGACGATGGCGGTTGTGCTGCTCGCGCCGGTGGTGCCGCAGATGATGCGCGAATTCGCGGGCATTGCCGACAGCGAATACCGCGTGCCGATGATCCTGACGGTGCCCTCGCTCTGCGTGGCGTTGCTATGCCCCTTTGCCGGAATGCTGGGCGATTACTTCGGCCGCCGCCGCCTGCTGCTGGCCTCGTTCCTGCTCTATGCGCTGGTCGGCATCGCGCCGGTTTTCCTGCATGATCTGAACGCCATCCTGCTCTCGCGGGTGGGCGTGGGGATAGCAGAGTCGCTGATCTACGTGCTTTCGACCACGATGATCGGCGACTATTATTCGGGCGCGGCGCGCGATCGCTGGCTGGCGGGACAGACGGCCTTCGCCTCGATGTCGGCGCTGCTGTTCTTCAACCTCGGCGGCGCGCTGGGCGAGGCTGGGTGGCGCACGCCGTTCTGGGTCTATGCCTCGGCGCTGGTCATGTTTGCGCTGGTGCTGCGCTTCACGTGGGAGCCTGGATCGCGGGATACTGCCGAACCTGCGCCCCAGGCCCCGCACAACACCAGCTGGGCGGGCTTCCCGTGGGCGGTCATGGCGATGATCGTGGGCATCACGATCTACGGCTCAGTGTTCTTCTATACCGTGCAGATCCAGGCATCGAGCGGCCTTGCCGCGCTGGGGCTGACCAGCCCGGCGCGGATCGGTTTCCTGACCTCTGTGGCGAGCATCGGGGTGCCACTGGGCACGCTGGTCTATTCGCGGATCGGCCATGCGCGCGTCGCCCTTCTGCTTCTCGCCGAATTCACGCTGCTGGCACTGGGCTTCGCGCTGATGGGCAAGAGCGGATCGGTGCCCGGCTTCCTGATCGGCTGCTTCATCAACCAGGTCGGCGCAGGGCTGCTGCTGCCGACGTTGCTGGTCTGGTCGATGAGCATCCTGCGCTTCGAATTTCGCGGGCGCGGCACGGGCTTCTGGCAATCGGCCTTCGCCTTCGGCCAGTTCCTCAGCCCAATCGTGGTGACGGCGAGCGGCAAGGCCGTGGGTGGGTTGCTGGGCGCGTTCAGCGTCCTTTCCGCAACCGCAGCTGTCGGCGCGCTGGTGGCCCTGGCCACGCTGGCCGGCCGGAGCCGCGCGGCATGAGCGGGCGTCTGGCAGGCAAGGTCGCGGTCGTCACCGGCGCGGCCAGCGGCAGCGGGCAGGGCTGCGCCGCGATGTTCCGCACCGAGGGGGCAACCGTGATCGGCGTGGACCGCGAAGGGGCGGATCGCACCTGCGACCTGCTCGATGAAGCCGCCGTGACTGCGCTATTCGCGGACATCGGGCAGGTGCATGGGCGCATCGACGTGCTCGTCAACGCCGCCGCCTTCGCCGTGTTCGACTGGATCGAGCACCTGTCCTACGCCGACTGGAAGCGCACGCTGGCAGGGGAACTCGACATCGTGTTCCTGCCCACCCGTGCTGCGTGGGGCTGGTTGAAGGCGAGCGGCCGGGCCTCAGTGATCAACTTCGCCAGCGCCAACGCGCGCCACGCGCTCGAAGGCTCGCCCGCGCTGGCGCATTGCGCGGGCAAGGGCGGGATACTGGCGATGACCCGGCAACTCGCTATGGAGGGCGGCCCCCACGGCATCCGCGCCAACACCATCGCCCCCGGCTTCATCCGCACCGCCGCGACCGAGCGCCACCTTGCCGCCGATCCGACTTTTGCCGATCAGGTGCTGGCGAAGAATATGGTCAAGCTGCTGGGCGAACCGCACGATATCGCCTGTGCCGCCACCTGGCTTGCCAGCGACGAGGCGCGCTATGTCACTGGTGCCGACATCGCGGTGGACGGCGGCGCGACGGCGTGGTGACGCGCTAGCTGCCGTCGGTGATCAGCGTTCCACCATCCACGACAAGGTTGTGCCCGGTCACGAACGCGCCCGCAGGCGAGGCGAGGAACACCGCCGCGCCCGCGACTTCCTCCGGCGTGCCCGGACGGCGCAGCGGGGTCATGCCCATGCGCCGCGTCATGAACGCTTCGTCCGCCAGCAACGGCGCGGACAGTTCGGTGGCGATGAAGCCGGGCGATATCGCGTTCACGCGCACTGCCTTCGGCCCCCATTCAACCGCCAGATTGCGCGCCAGTTGCGCCACCCCCGCCTTGGCCAGCGCATAGGCGTTGATCCGCCCGTTGCCACGCAGGCCTGAAAGGCTGGAGATCAGCACCACCGATCCGCCACCGCGCGCCGCGATGCGCGGCAGGGCGAGGGTCGCCAGCACCACCTGGCTGGTCAGGTTGATCTGGAGGACGCGCGCGTAGTCGGCGATGTCCATCTCGGCGAACGGCCCGGCGCGCCCGGTGATCCCGGCATTGCACACCAGAATGTCGATCCCGCCCAACGCGGCGCAGGTGCCTTCGACCAGCGCGGCGAGCGCCGTATCGTCCGACACATCGCAGGCAATGCCTGTCTGCCTCAGTTCCTCGGCAACGCGCGCTGTGTCGGCGGCATCCTCGCTCGAGATCACCACTTGCGCGCCCGCCGCGATCAGCGCCTCGGCAATCGCCCGCCCGATCCCGCGCGTCGATCCGGTGACGAGCGCCACCTTGCCATCAAGCCGGAAGCCCGCCGTCACAGCGCCGCCCTCACAACGCTGCCAGGCCCGCTGCAGCGCAGACCTCGTCCTGATGCCCCACCGGCATCCCCGCCGCACCCGAAACGCCGATCGCACCGATCAGCTTGCCATCGCGCAAAATCGGCAGCGCGCCCCCTTCGACGAACATTGCAAGCGTGACCTTGGCGCGAAGCCCGGCATCCTTCTGCAAGGCCGCATTCGCCGCCCCGCTCGCCATGCCGAACGCGCGCACCACCTCGGTCTTGCGCATGGCCACGAACACATGGCTGCCATCCGCGCCATCGGCGGTCAGCAACGCCCGCGCCTCGCCCACGCTGTCGACCACCGCCACGCCGACGCGAAAGCCGTCATGCGAACAGGCAGCGAGCGCGGCCTGCGCCATGCGCGTCGCCTCGATCAGGTTCGGACCCGGCGCGGTCGATTCCGGACCGTCGCCCGGCTGCGGCAGATGGACACCCGGCGGCAGCGGCGGAGGGACGAGGGGAAGGTCACCCTTGTCGTCGATCATGGCGAAGGGCGGCAGGCGATCTCCCGGCAGCGCGCGGGGGCCAGCGGGCGTTTCGTGGAACGGCTTGCGGGCGGGTTGCGCCACCGCGGTTCCCGCAAGCACAACCCCCGCCATCAGCATCATCCAATGTCCGCGCATGATCGCTCTCTCCCCCTGTCAGGTGTCGTTAGGTGCCGCTCAGTGCTTGTTCTCGGGCCTGTCCTCGGGCAGCGGCGCGCCGTTGTGGAGGTAGGCGGGCGCTTCGATCAGGATGAAGGCGATGCGACATACCTTGTCGGTCGTGTTGCGCCACAGGTGGTTGGTGCCGCGCTGCACGATGATCCCGCCCTGCCGCACGGTGCGCTTCGCGCCGTCGTCCAGCTCCAGCTCGATTTCGCCTTCCAGCACAATGCCATAGTCGATCGAGTTGGTGCGGTGCATCGGGCTTTCCTTGCCCGGCAGCATGTCCACGATGCGGATCACCGATCCGCCTTCCAGCGTCAGCCCGGCCTCGCGGTGGCGGCCATCGGTCTCGTCGTTGTTGTCGGCAGGAACGGTCGGCGTGGTCCACACCAGCAGGAACGAGGCATCGCCCGAAGGGATCATCTTCGTGGGGCTGACGTCCTCGGACTTGAACACCGCACGGCCATTGGCGTCGTGCCCCGTGACGACGCGCTGCACCGGCGGCAGACCGCTGTCGGAAATGTCGCTCATGCCTTGATCACCTTCTGCTCAAGCACGCCGAAGGGCGCGCGTCCGGCGCCATCGAGCGCTTCCATCCGCACCACGTCGCCGAACTGCATGAACTCGGTGCGGGGGCTTCCTTCATCGACGATCTCGATCCCGCGACGTTCGGCGATGCACGACGATCCGATCTCGCGGAAATTGGCGTTCGAGACGGTGCCCGATCCGATCACCGTGCCCGCCACCAGATCGCGCGTGCGCGCGGCGTGGGCAACGAGATCGTGGAAGCCATGGCCCATCGGCTCGCCATTGGCGGCACCGAAGCGCGTGCCGTTCCAGTCGACGTTGAGGTTCAGGCACACCCGGCCATTGCGCCAGTCATCGCCAAGTTCGTCGGGCGTCACCGCGAAGGGGGCCATGCCGCAGGGGGGCTTGGCCTGCACCCAACCGAAACCGGTCTTCATTTCCGGACCCGCGAGCATCCGCAGCGACCAGTCGTTGATCTGCACGATCAGCTTGATGTGCTTCAGGCAATCAGCCGCACTGGTGCCCATGGGCACGGCATCCACGATCACGCCGAACTCGCCCTCGAAGTCGATGCCCAGCGCCTCGTCGGGGAACTTCACGTCGGCCAGCGGCGCATGGAAGGTGTCCGACACGCCCTGATACATCAGCGGGGCGGCGGTCTTGATCGGGGTCACGCCCAGCACCTTGTCCATCAGGTCGCCGTGGCTGGCGAAGGCCGAGCCATCGAGCCACTGCCATGCGCGGGGCAGGGGCGCGGCGACGTCCTTGGGCGAAAGGGCTTCGGGGAAACTGTCGATCGCGGCGAGATGCGGTGCCACGGCATCCCAGTCCTCCAGCGCCTGCTGCAAGGTTGCGACGGGGGCCACCGCGTAATGCGCGCCATCGGGCGCAACCGCCACCAACTGCCCGTCGGGCGTTCCGTTCCGCAAAGTCGCAAGGCGCATGGCCTGTCCTCTTCCCAATTTCTCCGCTGCTCGCGGTAGCCAGCGACGCGCACACGAACAACGGCGGCGCGTCGATACCAATCCATCGACGCTATGCGTTGGTCCGTCGCTGTCGCCGCTGGCAAGGGCAGGGCAAACAGCAACACCACTGGGGAAGATCATGGCCATCTGGCTGAAGCGTGGGGCGAGTGCGGAAGCGAAGGCGGACGCGGATCGCAAGGTTCGGGACATTGTCGAGGCGTCGCTGGCCGACATCGAGCAGCGCGGTGACGCCGCGGTGCGCGACATGTCGATCAGGTTCGATGGCTGGGACCGCGAGGACTACCGCCTGAGCCAGGCCGAGATCGACCGCGCGGTCGAGAGCCTCACCCCGCAGGAGCGCAAGGACATCGAGTTCGCGCAGGCGCAGGTGCGTAACTTCGCGCAGATCCAGCGCGACAGCATGAAGGACGTCGAGGTCGAGACCATGCCCGGCGTCGTGCTGGGCCACAGCCACGTGCCGATCAACGCGGCAGGCTGCTACGTGCCCGGCGGCAAGTACCCGCTGCTCGCCTCGGCCCACATGTCGGTCATCACCGCCAAGGTTGCAGGCGTGAAGCGCGTGATCACCTGCGCCCCGCCGTTTCAGGGCACCGTCGCGCGCCATATCGTCGCAGCGCAGGCCATGGCCGGCGCCGATGCGATCTACGCGCTGGGTGGCATCCAGGCGATCGGCGCCATGGCCATCGGCACCCAGACCATCGACCCGATCGACATCCTCGTCGGCCCCGGCAACGCCTTCGTCGCCGAAGCCAAGCGCCAGCTGTTCGGCCGCGTCGGCATCGACCTGTTCGCAGGCCCCACCGAAACGCTGATCATCGCCGACGAGATCGGCTGCGATCCCGAAATGGCCGCCACCGACATCCTCGGCCAGGTCGAGCACGGTCCCGACAGCCCCGGCGTGCTGCTGACCAACTCGGAAAAGTTTGCCCGCGAGACGATGGCGGAGATCGAGCGCCTGCTGCAGATCCTGCCCACCGCCGATCATGCCCGCAAGGCGTGGGAGACCTTCGGCGAGGTGATCGTGGCCGAAAGCTACGAGGAAATGGTCCGCATCGCCGACGACCTCGCCAGCGAGCACGTGCAGGTGATGACCGCCGATCCCGACTACTTCCTCAAGCACATGACCAACTATGGCGCGCTGTTCCTGGGCCAACGCACCAATGTCAGCTTCGGCGACAAGGTGATCGGCACCAACCACACGCTGCCGACGAAGAAGGCGGCGCGCTACACCGGTGGGCTGTGGGTCGGAAAGTTCCTGAAGACCTGCACCTACCAGAAGGTTACGACCGACGAGGCCAGTGCGCTGATCGGCGAATACTGCTCGCGCCTCTGCGCGCTGGAAGGCTTTGCCGGCCATGGCGAGCAGGCCAACATCCGCGTCCGCCGCTTCGGTCACCGCGACGTGCCCTATGCCGGGCAGGCGACCCCGAGCGAACTGACGCGGGCGTGATCGACCTTCCCCGCACGCCCAGCTTCCGCCTCGATGGCCGCCGCGCGCTGGTCACCGGGGCGGGCCGGGGCATCGGCCTCGCGCTCGCCGTGGCGCTGGCGGAAGCCGGGGCAGAGGTCACGCTCGCCGCGCGCACCGCCAGCGAGATCGAGGACGCCGCCGCCGCGATCCGCGCCGCCGGGCACAAGGCGGACAGCGCCGTGCTCGATGTGTCGGACACGGGCGCGGTGGCCGCGTTCTTCACAGGCCGCCCCGCATTCCACGTCCTGATCAACAACGCGGGCACCAACCGGCCCAAGCCGCTGTGGGATGTGAGCGAGGCCGATTACGACGCGGTGCTCGATCTCAACCTCAAGGCCGCGTTCTTCGTCGCGCAGGCCTGCGTCAAGGCGATGCTCGCCGCTGGCATCAGGGGCAGCCTGATCCACATCGGCAGCCAGATGGGCCATGTCGGTGGGCCCAATCGCAGCCTCTACTGCGCCAGCAAGTGGGCGATGGAGGGCATGAACAAGGCCTTCGCGCTCGATCTGGCCCCCCACGGCATCCGCTCCAACACCATCGCGCCCACTTTCATCGAAACCCCGCTGACAAAGCCGTTCTTCGAGGACGAGGCGTTTCGCGCCAGCGTGCTGGCCAAGATCAAGCTGGGCCGCATCGGCTCGGTCGAGGACCTCATGGGCGCCGCCCTGTTCCTCGCCTCCGATGCCTCCGCGCTCGTTACCGGAACCAGCATCGTCGTCGATGGCGGATGGACCGCAGACTAGGAAGGACACCCATGTTTGAACCGTTTCCCGGAAACTACGTCTGGAACCTCGCCACCAACCTCGCGCTCGTGTGCGGGGGTAACCATGGCGAGATCGACGAGGCCAACCGGCCGATCATGGAAGCGTCGAAGGCTGGCGCCGATGCCGGATCGGCGCAGATGTTCGACAGCTGGATCCGCGTGGCCGACCAGGTGACGCGCAACGCCGAACGCGACGAGGCCGAAGGTTTCCTGCTTTCGGCGGGCAGCAAGTACCTGCGCGCCTCTGGCTACTACCTTGCCGCCGAACGGATGCAGAGCCGCGACTATGCGCCGCGCTGGGCGGCCTATGACAAGGGGCTGGCGCTGTATCGCAAGGGCAGCGGCCTGCGCGGGTTGCACGTCGATCACGTGGAAATTCCCTACGACGACGGCAGCTACACCGCGATCTTCGTCCACGATGGCAGCGGCACGCCGCGCCCGACGCTGGTGTCCGTGAATGGCCTCGATTCCATGAAGGAACAGGTCAACATGGCGGGGCACGGGGCGTCGAACCTCGAGCGCGGCATGAACACGCTGTTCGTCGACCAGCCCGGCACCGGCGAGGCGATCCGCAAGCGCAATCTGCCCGCCGTGTTCGACGCCGAGCGCTGGGGCAGCCCGGCGTTCGACTACCTGCTGACACGGCAAGACGTGATCCACAGCAAGATCGGCATCTTCGGCTTGTCGTTCGGTGGCTATCACGCGCCGCGCATCGCCGCGAACGATCAGCGCTATGCGCTGTGCGCGGTGATGGGCGCGAACCATGTCTGGGGCCAGCGCCAGCGCGAACGCGTCGCCAACGAGGGCGAGAACCCCGTGCCGCATTACTGGGACCACGTCATGTGGGTGTTCGGGTTTGCAGACCGAGACGAATTCCTCGCCTATGCCGACCAGATCACACTCGACGGGCAGGTGGAGAAGATCAAGGTTCCCTTCCTGATCACCCATGGCGAAAACGACCGGCAGATCCCGGCCTACAACGCACAGATGAGCTACGACCAGGCGGTCAACAGTCCCAAGCGTACCTTGCGCATGTTCACCAAGGCCGATTTCGAGGTCGAGCACTGCGGCGCGGACAACGGCACCGGAATGCGCGACTACATCGCCGACTGGTGCGCCCAGACCTTTGCCGAAATGGCCTGACGTCATGGCGGAGTTCACCTTTCACCATGGCGGCGTTTCGGTGCCAAGCCTTGACGCGGCGGTCGACTGGTACGGGCGCGTGCTGGGCTTCGAGGTCGAGAAACGGTTCTATATCGAGGCGGCGAAGAGCCACACGGCCATGGTCCGCAAGGGGCCGCTGCGGTTCGAGCTGTTCGAAGTGGAGGGCGCCGCGCCCTTGCCCGAGGACCGCCGCCACCCGCCCGCCGACTTGCGCACCCACGGCAACAAGCATGTCGCGTTCCGCGTGGACGATCTCGACGCGTTTCTGGCCGAGATGGAGGATAAGCAGGTCGATGTCGCATTCGTGGTGCGCGAGGCGTTCGGGAAGGGCTGCTTCCTCCGCGATTGCGCGGGCAACCTGATCGAGTTCGTAGAAGAACCCGGCGACTGATCCGCTGGCTTTAGGGGGAGAAGACGATGAACACCGATCCGCTCAACATGGCGCGCCTTTCCGGGCCGCTGCACGCCGTCCTGCGCATCACCACCGCGCTGACCTTCGTTTCGCACGGGTCGCTCAAGCTGCTGGGCTTTCCTGCCTCGCAGATGCCCGCGCCGCCGCTCGCATCGCTGATGGGCGTGGCCGGGTTGATGGAGATCGTCGGCGGGGTGCTGGTGCTGGTCGGCCTGTTCACGCGGCCGATCGCGTTCCTGCTCGCGGGCGAGATGGCGGCCGCCTACTGGATGGCGCACGCGCCGCGAGGGCCGTTCCCGGTGCTGAACATGGGCGAGAGTGCCTACCTGTTCTGCTTCGTGTTCCTGTGGCTGTCTGCTGCCGGGGCGGGGCCGTGGTCGCTTGACGCAGCGCGTGGGGAGGGCAAGGCTGCGGCATGATCCACGAAATCGCCACGATCACCATCGACCCGGCCCGCGCCGCCGATTTCGAAGCCGCCGTCGCCGCCGCGCGCCCGCACTTCGAGGCGGCCACGGGGTTCGTTTCGTTCGGCCTGCAACGCTCGATCGAAACGCCCGAGCGCTATCATCTGGTGGTGGGCTGGGAGAGCGTGGAGGCGCACATGGTCGATTTCCGCGCCTCCGAAGGCTTCCAGCACTGGCGGACGCTGGCCTCGCCGTTCTTTGCCGCGCCGCCCAGCGTGGAACACGTCAGCACGGTGATCTGATGTAGAAAGGGGACCGTTTCCGGTCCCCTTTCTACATCAGATCGCGTGTTCGTCCTCGTCGGTCAGGTTCGCCAGATCGCCGCCGATGGGGCGCTTGCCCGGTGTCGCCTTGCGGAACGGCTCGAAGCTCGCCCGGTCGGCGTCGAAGGTCATGTCCCAGGGGATGTTCTCGCCCCGGAAGATCGCGGGCGCGTTGGCCGACCATAGCAGCGAGCCGAACTTGAAGTCCCACGCGCGCGGCACCCAGCTGTCGTCGAGGTAGTCGGTGTCGGCGTGATATTCCGCCTCGCCGCCGTGGCCGGGGATCTCGCAGTAGTAGTAGATCGCGCTGGAAATGCGGTGGCGCGAGATGCCGCCGCTGGTGTTCATCGTGGTGTTCTTCCAGCCGCGATTGTCCATGATGTTCGCACCCAGCATCACCTCGTCGATGTCGTCGCAGCCAAAGGCGATGTGCATGAACTTGAAGTGGTCGGGCGCGATCGGCAGGTCGCAGTTCACCCAGAAGATCGAATGGTGCTCGAACGTGCCGGGCGCGCGTGCGAAGATGCCGGTGCCCTTCGAATGGTCGGCATAGCGGAAGCCCATGTGGCGTTCGTAGAATTCGAAGCTGCCCACGTAGTCGGGGCTGAAGAAGACCACGTGGTTGATCGTCTTGGGCATCGCGCGCTTGCGCCAGATGCGGTGCTGGTTGAAGCGCGGCCACTGGGCGGGCGTGTTGACCGGGCTAGTTTCCGACACCACGGCGCGCTTGTTCCACACGCGCAGGGCGATGGGCTGGCCATCCGGGCACACGCAGCGCACGGTGCCATCGACATCGCGCGTGACGCAAACTTCAGTCGCGAGACTGGCGGCGATGCGGTCGAGGCTTTCCGCCGTATCGACGCCCCACACGGTTTCCTTCACCCCGTCGCCCGCGAACGGGTCGGGGCTGGGCAGGCGCCGATCGCCGTGGAGGCGCACGATCACCGTGCTGCCCGACATCAGCCGGAACACGGTTTCGGTGTCGCTGCTGCTTTCCAGCGGCAGGCCGAAATCGCTCCAGAAACGGGTGTGTTCGGCCAGGTCAGCCACGCCGAAGACAACGCTTTCAACGCCAAGGACAGTCATGATTGCTCCCGCATTCTCTCACAGGAGATCGCTATGCCCCGCGCGGTCGCGGCCCGGAAACGCATGATTCCGGACCGTGCCTATCGACCGTGGCGATGCGTGGCCCATCACCTGCGGAACAGCAGCGTCAGCAGGAACAGCACCGTCCGCAGATCGAGCAGCTTCAGTGCCGCGCGGGCCTCCGCCGGGGTCAGCCTGGCGACCATCGGCATCGCGCCGAAGATCTTGCCGCGGATCACCAGCGTGTTGCCGTCGCGATCGAACTTGCGGATCGCCATCAATTCCTTGTCGTTGGCGTCGAGGATCTTTGCCACCGGCACCTTGTTGCGTTGGTTGCCCATCAGATCACCCTCCCGCAGACCTTGTCGTAATCGATCCCCATGTCGTCCATCATCTGGATTGCGGTGGCACGCCCTGCGCCGAACACGCCGCCGCCTGGATGCATGAACGGTCCCACCAGATAGAGCCCCTCAATCTCGGGCACGCGCAGCGAGCCGAGATCGGGCGTCGGGCGATGCCCTGCCGACTGGTAGAAGAACGGCGCGCAGCCGTGGATGTCGCCGCGCACGAAACTGGCCGGGCTGTCTCGCTCGTGATCGATGGGCGATCGGATCAGGCGGCCCGTTATGTTCTCGTCGGTCAGGTTCGCATAGAACTTGCGGTACTGCGCCAGTGCCCTGTCAGCGACGTGCTCCTTGCGCTCGTCCCACGATTGCGGGCCGTCGGGATAGAGGTTGTAGGGCGCGAAGTTCACGCCATAGAACACGCCTGCACCTTGGGGCGCGCGGGAGGGATCGAAGATCGTGTTGTCGCCACCCGCGATCAGCCGCTCGCTCACTTCGCCGCGCCGGAGCTTGTCATATTCGAGGCACATTTCGCGCACCGAATAGAAGTCCATCAGCTCGGTCATCATCGCGTTGCAGTCGTTGCCGACCTTGAGCTTCAGCCGCTCCTTCAGCGTCAGGTGCGTCAGGTTGATCGAGAAGGTCGACTGCGTGACCCGTTCGGCGCGTTCCAGCACCGGTTCGGGCGTTTCGGCCACGAACTTGCGCAGCACGTGCGGATGGATCGCGCCGATCACGCCATCCTTGGCCATGAACGTCTCGCCATCGCTCAGTTCGAGGCCGACCGCCTTGCCGCCCGACACGATCACGCGGGCGACTTCCGCATTGCAGCGCACTTCGCCGCCGAAATGCTCGATCGCGCGCACCAGCGCCTTGGACAGCTGGCCCGACCCGCCCCTGGGCATGGAACAGCCGAAGGTGTGGACGATCCCCGGCATCACGAACGCGCCCATGCCGGTGCCCAGTTCATCGGGCATCTGCAGGTTTTCGGTGACCATGCGCACGATGTGCAGCTTCAGCAGGTCGCTTTCGAAATAGGCGTCAACGATGTCGAGCGCGGTGCGCTGCATCAGGTCGAGCAGGAAGCGCCCTTCGTCCGACTGGTCCATCATCGCAACGAACGCGCCCAAGGGGAAGGGCGGGGCGTACATCCCGCTCATCAGCATGGGCAGCGCGGTCTGGCTCATCTGCACGAACTTGCGATAGGCCTCGGCATCCTTCGGCCCGGCCACGCGCGCCAGTTCCTCGCACGTGCGGTCGAGGTCCTTGTAACTGCGGATGACGGTGCCATCCTCCCAGATCGAAACGTGGACCAGATCGGGGTAGATGTATTCCAGCCCGAATTTGGATAGCAGGCCCAGCTCGTCCTCGCGCAGCATGGGGTTGCCTTGGATCATGATGTGCACGTTCGAATGTTCATCGTGCCAGAAGCCGGGGTGCAGCAATTCGCGCGTGGAAACGCCGCCGCCGAAATGGGGCTTGCGTTCCAGCACCAGCACCTTCTTTCCCGCCTTGGCCATGTAGGCGGCCGCGGTCAGGCCGTTGTGGCCCGCGCCCATCACCACGATGTCGTACTGGCTCATGTCACTGATCTCCTGCGAAGAAGGACCGGAAGCCGATCAGGCCCGGCACGTGGGATGCCCCGCCGCCATCGCAGACCAGCACTTGCCCGGTAATGTTGCGCGCGGCCTCGCTGGCGAGGAACGCCGCCGCCTCGGCAATGTCTTCAGGATCGCCCAGCTGGTTGCGCAGGGTTTCGCCTTCGACCACGGCACGAAGCGGCGCCGGAAAAGCGTCGCGCAGCGCGGGCGTCATCGTCATGCCGGGCGCCAGCGCGTTGCAGCGTACGCCCGCCCTGCCGTGGCTGGCGGCAATGGCGCGCGTCATCTGGATCACCGCCGCCTTGCTGCTTGAATAGGCCGCCTGGATGATATGACCCTGCAGCGCCAGATTGCTGACGGTGTTGACGATATTGCCGCGCACTTCGCGCAGGAACGGCAGCGCCGTCCGGCACGCGATCATCGTGCCGCGCACGTTGACCGCATAGGTCCGGTCCCACAGCGCGGTGACCATATGCTCCACATCGCCGTCGGCCTGGGCGATATCCGGCCCCAGCAGCGCAGCATTATTGTGCAGCACGTCGATCCGCCCGAAATGCTGCGCCACAGTGCGCACCATGGCCTCGGTCGAAGCCTCGCTTTCCAGATCGAGCGCCACTGCAATCGCGCCGGGCAGTTGGTGGGCAAGTGCTTCGGCGCGCTCCAGCGCAATGTCGGCTACCGCCACTTGCGCCCCGCGCTGCGTCAGCAACCGTGCCGTCGCCGCGCCGATCCCGCCGGCCCCGCCGGTGACAATCACCACTTTTCCATCGAAGCGCGTGGCGTCTGTCGCCATCTCCGTCTCTCCCGCTTGATCGTTGTGTCCCATCGTCTAGACCGTTGGCGAAGGCGCGGAAGAAGGCACTTTTTTGTGCCTTGCCGGAGGGGGGAGAGCACGCGGAATGGAAGGTGCGGCGATCGATCTGACCGGCATCGACGCCGCCTTCCACGCTCCCGTCGATGCGCTCGCCCGCCAGATGGCGGCACACGGCACGCGCCGCGAAGAGCCGGTGCGCGCGACCTTCGGCCTGCTCGGCGATCGCTGGTCGACGCTGATCCTGCTGGTGCTGGGCATGGGCACCTGGCGCCATGCAGAGCTGCGCCGCGTACTCAGCCGCCTCGGCGCGGAGGAGGGCATTTCACAGCGCGTCCTGACGCTCAAGCTGCGCACGCTCGAACGCGAAGGCTTCGTGGCGCGGCACGTGGTGGAGAGCGTGCCGCCCAAGGTCAGCTATGCGCTCACGCCGCTGGGCGCGCAGTTGAAGGCCCAGGCGGAGCGCCTGATCGACTGGGTCAACGCCAACCGCGACGTCATTCTGGACGCGCGGGCGAGGTTCGACGCTCAGGACGCGGACTGATCGCCCACACGCCGTTCGGCCAGCGGCACCACGTTCGATGCCGACTTCTCCGCCGGCCGCACCGAAACTTCGGCCGCGAGCGCGATGCGCTCGATCACCCAGCGGATCGCGGCGTCGTTATTGTTCGAGATATGCCACTGCACCGCCTCGCGGATCGGCGGGACATCGAACGGCAGCTCGCGGACGGCAAGCGGGGCATAGCTGGCGATCTGCTGCGCCAGCCGGCGGTGCATCGTGGCGATGCGCATGGTCCCGACCAGCAGCCCCGGGACTGACAGGAATGAAGGCGCGACCACGTCGACCCGGCGCGGCTGCTTCATCCGCCGCATGAACGCATCCTCGAACGCGGGCACCCGCGTCTTGCCAAAGCGCGCCGTCACATGGCCCAGTTCGAAATACAGCTCGCGCGTCATCTCGCGCTGCAGCGCCGGGTTCTGGTCCCAACCGACCACGACATGGCCTTCTTCGAACAGGATGCGCGAGGGGTGGTCGCTGCTCATCGCGGTGTCGATGGTGACGAGCAGGTCCACAAGGTTGCGGTCAAGCGCCTCGACCGGCTGATCGTGCATCGGCTGGATCTCGAAGCGCATGCCCGGCGCGGCGCTTTCCATTTCGCGCAGCATCGCGGCCAGCAGCACTTCGGTGACATAGTCGGACGCCATGATGCGGATCTGGCGGTCGGATGTCGCAGGGTCGAATGCGGGGGCAACCGCGATGGTCGATCGGATCTGCTCCAGCACCGCGCGCACCGGCTCGATCAGGTCCTCGGCCCGTGCGGTCAGCACCATCGCCCGCCCGCGCACGACCATCAGTTCGTCGCCGAAATATTCGCGCAGCCGCGCCAGCGCGCTCGATGTCGCCGATTGCGAAAGGCACAGGCGGTCGGCGGCGAGGCTCACGCTACGCTCGGTCAGCAACGCGTCTAGCGCCACCAGCAGGTTGAGGTCGAGCCTCTCGAAACGCATCGCCATCTCCCGCGCGCCCCTTGTTCTAGATCGTGGAGAGAGCGCTGGCGACGAGCATAGCAAGATCACCGTCATGCGCAAAACCCGCCGCTTGCGCGGCCGGCGTGGCCAGCGGCGGCTGCGCCCCGAACGCGGCTTCCAGCGCGGCGTCGGGCGCGTAGCTGACAAGGGCTGAGGAAACCCCGCACTGGTGCGCGATCTCGTCGGCCAAGGCCCCCATCGTCACCCGCAGCGCGGGCAGGGTGACCGCGCGCGTCACCGGCAAGGTCGTGCTGTCCAGCGTCAGCGCATGGACGAAGTTGTCCGCACAGCGGCACACCGATTGCGCCCAGATCGTCGCCTCGGCCGAGACGGGGCAGGTGAACGCCTCGCCCGCTTTCAGCGCATGGAACAAGTCGCTCATGAACGCGGACTTCATCCCCGAAGGCCCCTTGGGCCGCGCGAGGATGCCAGGCAGGCGCACGGTCACGCCGTCGATCAGCCCGCGATTGCTGAACATGGCGACGGCGTGTTCCATCATCGCCTTGTGCCCGCCGTAGATCATGCGGGGCGACAGCGGCGTGGCATCGTCCACAAAGGCGGGCAGGGGATCGCCGAACACCGCGATCGAGCTGGCATAGACCACGCGCGGGCAGGTGCCGCTCGCGCTCGCTTCCAGCAGCAGGTCGTACATCGCATCCACGTTGATCCGGCGCGACGCGACAGGATCCGCCTCGGCCGCGCCGCCCGGCACGGTCGCCAGATGGACCAGCGCATCGCATCCCCCGGCAAGCGCTTCGGTCCGTACGGCCCCATCGCCCAGATCGCCCGCGATGGCCCGCGCGCCGGAGGGGATGCCCCCGGCGGCGGTGTCGATCCCGGTCACATCGTGTCCGGCCGCTAGCAGCCGCGCCACCAGTTCGCGCCCGACAAAGCCGCCCGCACCCGTGACCAGAACCTTCATGCCCTCTTTCCCCCTCAGAACCGATAGCTGACGCGTGCGCCGAAATAGCGGTGCGAATCCCGCGCAGGCTGGCCGATCACGTAGTTGCCGGGCGTGAAGCCCGCGAGCGTGGCCGTTCCCGTGGCCCCTGCGAAGAAATCCTCGGCATTGGTCAGGTAGAAGTGATCGGTCAGGTTGTTGACGAAGAACGTCACTTCGGCGCGCTCATCCTTGCTCTGGATGCCAACGCTCAGATCCACCAGCGCGAAGCCGGGCTGGCGCGTTTCGGGGTTCTGGTTACCCTGAAGCAGCGCGCCCGACCGGGCCGAGACGTTGCCGCCCAGCACCACGTTGAACGCGTCAAACGGAACCGTCTGTGCCACGTTGGCGCTGATCTTGAACTTCGGGCTGGCCGGCAGAGGCTTGCCCGAAAGGTCCTGCACGCCGCCTACGCACCCTTGCGCGGCGGTCTGGCCCGGCCAGCAGGTCGCGCCAGCGAACTTCTCGAACTTGGCGTCGATATACGCCGCCGAGATCATCGCGCGGGTGTTGCCCTTGACGTAGTTGAGGTCCGCTTCCACGCCCGCCGTGCGCGCGCCTGCGTTGGCCAGCACCAGCACGCCGACCACTTGCGAGGTATCGAACAACTGCGCCTGATAGCCGTTGTACTTGGTGTAGAACGCCGCCGCGTTGAAGGTCAGGTGGCGGTCCAGCAACGAGGACTTGAAGCCCAATTCGAAGCTGTTGATGTGCTCCTGATCGGTGGCCTTGGTGAACGGCTTGTCGGTGGCAGCGGGCGCAGATTGCAGCGAATTGAAATCGTGGACGGTGTTGAAAGCCTTGGGCTTGTAGCCGCGCGTGTACGAGGCATAGACCATCGTGTCCGGGCTGGGGCGGAACTGCAGCGCAACGTCGCCCACCACCGCGTCGGACTTGTCATGCAGATCCCACTGGCACGGGAACGCGCCAGTCGGCGGGCTGGCCTGCCCGTTGAACAGGCAGCCCTGGAACACACCATTGGCAGGATCGAAGAACTGGCTGACGTTCCAGCCGATCTTGTCGTGGTTGTAGCGCAGGCCGCCGACCACTGTGACCTTATCCGCCAGCCTGGCCGTCACGCGCGCATAGACCGCGATGTTCTCGGTGGTGGAGATGTTGCGCTTGTTCTGCGCGTTCGCCACCCAGTTGCGCGCAACGAGCTGGTCGACCTTGGTGTCCGAATAGAATGCACCCGCGAGGAAATTGACCGGGTTTGCCGGGTTCGACGCGATCTTGAACTCCTGCGTGGTCTGCTTGACCTTGCCGCTCGCCTCCTGGAAATTGCCGAAGTGGGGCGCATGTCCGCCGGTCAGGACGTCGAAGAAATAGACGTTCGACATGAACACGTCCTGCGACTGGTACTGCTTCTCCTCGAAGTACGAGGTCAGCGAGCTGAGCGTCAGGTCGCCCAGATGGTAGTTCAGCTGCAGCGAACCGTCGGCATCCTCATACCGCGAGCGCATTTCCACCGGCGAGGCGTACTTGGTGTTGCCAAACTTGATCGCATAGCCGGGGAAGGCGACGTCCTGCGGGATGCCGAAGGCGGTTGGAACGCCATGTTCATCGAAGGCCGAAGGGATGAACGGGAACAGCGTCGCGCCGAGCGTGAAATACTGCGGCGTGAAATTCTCCCCGCGCGAAGTGGCCAGCGCATAGTGGCCCATCACGGTCGCGTCGAAATTCTCGCCCAGCTCGAACTTCAGCTTGCCGCGCAGGCCCCAGTTTTCCGCAGCGCTCTTCTCGTCGCGGGTCAGGTTCTTAACCGGGTAGGGGGTGTGCCCGCCGAACGCGGTCAGGCTGAACTGCACGCCCTGCGCGATCGGGCCGCTGATCGCCGCTTCGCCCCGATATTCGCCGTCATCCGTGATCGAGCCGTTGAGGTGGCCACGAAAATCCTCGGTCGGGCCGTTGGTAACGAAGTTGATGACGCCCGCCGACGCGGTGCGCCCGCCCAAAGTCGCCTGCGGACCCTTCAGCACTTCGAGCTGCGCCACGTCGGCCACGTTGTTGGCGGCAAAGCTGTCCGCCGGCACCGGCACGCCGTCGATCTGGATGTTGACGCCCGATGTCAGGCCGATCGCGCCTTCGTTGGCATTGGTCGAAATGCCGCGCAGGCCGTAGGGCACGCGGCCGTTGAAGGTTCCCTTGATCTCGACCGAGGGGACCACGCGGTTGATGTCCGACAGGTCGGTAACGTGGGCCTGCTCGACCAGCTTGTTGCTGAGAACGGCGGCGGCGACCGGAATGTCCTGCAGCTTTTCGGTACGCTTCTGCGCGGTGACGATGATCTCGGCGGTATCGTTGCCGGTCGTAGGCGCGGCATCCTCGGCGAAAGCAGGCGTGGCCAGAACGGCGACGACGGACGCGGACGACAGCAGAAGCAGCTTGCGCATGGTTTTCCCTCCCCATGTTTATTGCGTGCACGAATGTGCTTGGCATTGCGGATACCGCCGCCATTGCCGCGCGTCCTTCCGATTGTGTGGATAGCCTTCATCCATCTTACCGATTTGTGTGCTGGCGGCCTGTCACGCAGGGAAGCGGCATGACTGGGGAGAGCATCAGCAGCATCGCGCGGGCGTTGATCGTCGGCGGCGGTATCGGTGGCATGGCGAGCGCGATCAGCCTCGCCGAACGGGGCGTGGAGGTCGATCTGATCGACCTTGATCCGCACTGGCGTGTCTATGGCGCGGGGATCACCATCACGGGGCCGACCTTGCGCGCCTACAAGCATCTCGGCCTGCTGGAAGAAATCAAGCAGCAGGGCGCGATCACCAGCAAGACGCGCCTGTTCCGATACGACGGCACGCATATTCTCGATCTCGACGAGCCTGTGATCGAGGAAGGCCTGCCTGCCACGGGCGGCATCATGCGCCCCATCCTGCACCACATCATGCAAAAGCGCGTGCGCGAACTGGAAATCCCGGTGCGGCTCGGCCTGACCGTCACCGCACTCGAAAACCGCGCCGATGGCGTCGATGTCCGCTTCTCCGACGAGACTTCGGGTCGCTACGACCTCGTCGTGGGGGCCGACAGCGTCTATTCCACCGTGCGCGACATTGCCTTCCCGCACATGAGACCGGCCGTGCCGACCGGGCAGGGCTGCTGGCGCATCTCGATTGCCAAGCCACCTGGCCTTGAAATGGGCGAGTTCTTCCTCGGCCACGCCAACCCCTGCGGCATCACCGCCTGCGGACCGGACAGCGTCTATATGTGGATGCTCACCCCGCACGTCGAACGCGATACGCACATGAGCGAGGACGAACTGTTCGACACGCTCAAGGCGCTGCTGGCCGATTTCGGCGGCAATGCCGGGTGGATCCGCGACACCATGACGCGCGACGACTGGATCAACTACCGCCCGCTCGCCGCCGTGCTGCAACCGGGGCCGTGGTACAATGGCCGCATCGTGCTGCTGGGCGATGCCGTCCACGCCACCACGCCGCACTTGGCCTCGGGCGCGGGCATGGCGGTGGAAAGCGGGATCGTGCTCGCCGAGGAACTGGCGCGCGCCGACAGCGTGGAGCAGGGGCTGCAGGCCTATCAGGCCCGGCGCTTCGATCGCTGCCGCGATGTGATCGAAACCAGCGTTGCCGTGGGCAAGCTGCAACTCGCGCACGGCGATCCGCACGTCCATGCGGAAATGCTTGAAGGCGCACTGTCACGGCTGAACAAGCCGTTCTGATCGGCTGATTTTCTGGGGCCGGGAGGGCTGCGGCGCTCCCCGCCAACAGATTGTCGACAATCTGTTGGCAATCTTGCGCATTGGCGTATGGTCACGCCATGCCGAGTCCCACGACCATCGCCCAGAAGTCCGCCGCACTGCCCTCGTCGGAGGAGATCGCACGCGCGATCGTCCAGGGGCTCGAAGCCGGAGAGTTCGCACCCG
Organism: Novosphingobium percolationis; assembly: GCF_020179425.1. Lineage (GTDB taxonomy): Bacteria > Pseudomonadota > Alphaproteobacteria > Sphingomonadales > Sphingomonadaceae > Novosphingobium > Novosphingobium percolationis. The sequence goes on from NZ_JAILYM010000001.1 coordinate 350,272, forward strand.
GACAGCGTCTTGTCGAAGCGGACCTGTGCCTGCGCTTCGGCGTCGGGCGGCAAGCCGTGCGCGAGGCGTTGCAACGGCTCAAGATGGTCGGCGTGGTCGATATCGTGCCCAATCGCGGCGCGCATATCCTGCACATGACGCCCGAACAGGCGGCGCTGACGCTGGAAGTGACCGAACTGCTGTTCGGCCTCGCCGCGCGCACCGCCGCCCGACGTATCGCTGCCGGGTCAGGAACAGCGACGCTGGAACACGCTATCGGCGAACTGGACGCTTGCGCGGATGGCGCGGCGGCGGGCGACTATATGCGCGCGCGGCGGCACCTGTTCGGCGCGCTGGCGCAGATCGCCGACAACCCCGAATTGACTCGCCTGCTCGACCAGACCCGCGTCCACGTGCTGCGCGGGCAGTTCGGCTTTGCCGGCTTGCGGCAGGACCACGCGCGCGAGCTGGCGGCCATCGGCCGCCTCGTGCTGGCGGGCCAGTGCGCCGAAGCAGAAGCGCAGGCCCGCGCCCACGTCGAACGCATCCGGCTCCATCTGGAGCGCATCTGACAAGACCACGAAACCACAAGATCAACGATAAAGACCGGGAGAGTACGATCATGGAATACGACCTCGTCATTCGCGGCGGACTGGTGTGCGATGGCACCGGCGCCCCTGCCTTCCACGCCGACGTCGCGGTCAAGGATGGCCGCATCGCCAAGGTCGGCGATGTGACCGGACGCGGCGCGGAGGAGATCGAAGCCACCGGCAGGATCGTCACCCCCGGCTTCGTCGACATCCACACCCATTACGACGGGCAGGTCACGTGGGAGAACCGCGTCGCCCCGTCCTCCGCCCATGGCGTCACCACCGTGCTGATGGGCAATTGCGGCGTTGGCTTTGCCCCCTGCCGCCCGCACGAGCGCGAAATGCTGGTCAAGCTGATGGAAGGCGTGGAGGACATCCCCGAAGTGGTGATGACCGAAGGCCTGCCGTGGAACTGGGAGACGTTTCCCGAATACCTCGATGCGCTGGAAAAGCGCGAGCTGGACATCGACATCGCCACGCAGCTTCCTCATTCCGCGCTGCGCATCTTCGTGATGGGCGAGCGCGCCGCGCGGCAGGAAGCGCCGACGGCCGAGGATCTCGACAAGATGCGCGCGCTGGTGGCCGAAGCGATCAAGGCGGGCGCGTTCGGTGTCACCACGTCGCGCAACGTCATGCACCGTACCAAGGCGGGCGAGCTTGCGCCCAGTCTCTATTCGGACGTCGATGAGCTCTGCGCGCTGGCCGATGGGCTCAACCAGGCCGATGCGGGCGTGTTCCAGATGATCCCCGCGCCGTCCGGCCACTCAGAAGAGGAGTTCGCGGTGCTGCGCCAGATCGCCGAGCATGGCCGCCGCCCGGTCTCGTTCACGCTGCTCGATGTCGCCGGGCAGCCGGGCAAGGGCTGGCGCGGAATGCTCGAAGCGCTCGAACAGGCGCGCGCCGATGGCCTTGAAATGCGCGGGCAGGTCGCGCCGCGCCCGGTGGGGATGTTCTACGGCCTCGACCTCAGCCTCCACCCGTTCAGCTCGCATCCTTCGTACAAGGCGATCGCGCATCTGCCATTGGCCGAGCGCGTGGCGAAGATGCGCGATCCCGAATTCCGCGCGCAGCTGCTGTCCGAACAGCCCGAGGATACCAACCCGACCACGCTGGCGCTGATCGACGCCTTCCGCGCCACGCACGAATGGGACGGTCCGCGCCCCGACTACGAGCCGGTGCGCGACAATCGCATCGAACAGCGCGCGGAACGGGCAGGGCAGTCGTGGCCGGAATATGCCTACGACCTGCTGCTCAGGAACGAAGGGCGGCAAATGTTCTACCTGCCCGCTGCCAACTACACCGCGGGCAACCTCGACGCCGTGCGCGAAATGCTGGGCCATCCCGATACGCTGCTCGGCCTCGCCGATGGCGGCGCACACTACGGCCTGATCTGCGACGGCAGCTTCCCGACCTACTTCCTCCAGCGCTGGGCGCGCGATGCTTGCGACGACCAGCGCATCACCATCGAGGATGCCGTGGCCGAACTGACCTCGCGCCCTGCCGCTGCCGTGCGCATGACGGACCGGGGCCGCATCGCCGTGGGCATGAAGGCCGATCTCAACGTGATCGACCTCGACGCGCTCGACCTGCACCTGCCGTTCGTGGCTTACAACCTGCCCGCCGGGGGCAAGCGGATGCAGCAGGATGCCGATGGGTACGTCGCCACGGTGGTCTCGGGCGTGGTGATCCAGCGCAATGGCCAGCCCACCGGCGCGCTGCCGGGACGCCTCGTGCGGCGCGGGCGCGAACTGATGGCCGCCTGACCCTCTATCCATAGGGACAGGTTGCCACCTCTCCGACTCTTGCAGCATAAAACAGTCCGCGCGGATTGTTTTATGCTGCAACCGCACAGAACGGAGAGGACATATGCTCGATTCGATCCGCGAACACGGGTTGCCGCGTGCGCCCGCCAGCGATGAAGACCTCGCCACGATCCGCTGCCCGGCGCCGAGCGTGCAGGAAATCGTGGCCAAGGACCCGCTGCCGCCGCCCGCAGTGCTGACGTTCGAACAGCCTGCCTACCTCGGCAGTGCGCCGGTCTCGGTCGATCGCTATTTCGATCCCGCAATCTTCGCCGCCGAAATCGAGAAGATCTGGAAGAAGACCTGGCAGTGGGTCTGCCGCGAGGATCACATCCCCGAACCGGGCGACTTCTACACCTACGAAGTCGCGCACCTGTCCTACGTCGTCGTGCGCCAGCAGGACATGAGCGTGAAGGGCTTCGTCAATTCCTGCCTGCACCGCTCGACCAAGTTCAAGAAGGGCGAAGGCATCGGCGCGGGCAACGACCTGCGCTGCCCCTACCACGGCTGGACGTGGAACAACGACGGCACACTCAAGTCCGTGCCCTGCGCCTGGGACTTTGCGCATCTTGATCCGGCCAAGACCAACCTTCCCGAGGTGCGCGTCGGCCACTGGGGCGGGTTCATCTTCATCAACCCCGCGCAGGACGGACCGAGCCTTGAAGAGTTTCTCGCGCCGCTGCCCGATCACTTCAAGGACTGGGCGATCGCCGACCGCTACGTCTCGGTCCACGTCGCCAAGGAACTGCCCTGCAACTGGAAGACCGCGCAAGAAGCCTTCCTCGAATCCTACCACGTGCTGGAAACGCACCCGCAGCTGCTCAAGGGCGTGGGCGATGCCAACGTGCAGTACGATTGCCATTCGGACCACGTCACGCGCTTCTATGCCGCCAGCGGCATCAATTCGCCGCACCTCGCCAGGCCGCTGACCGAGCAGGAACTGCTATCGACCATGATCCTGGGCGACAAGGATTCGCGCGGGGACAGCCTGACCGTGGGCGAGGGCGAAACCGCGCGCACCGTCATGGCACGCCACTTGCGCAAGGTGATGGGCGAACAGTACCAGACCGATCTTTCGACCGTTTCCGACAGCGAGATGATCGATACCATCGAATACCATGTGTTCCCCAACATGGTGCTGTTCCCGGGGCTTTCGCTGCCGATGGTCTATCGCTTCCGCCCGATCGGCAGCGATCCCAACCGCACGCTGTTCGAGATCCTGTTCCTGCGTCCCAAGCCCGCCAATGGCGAAGCGCCGGAACCGCCCGAGCCGTACCACGTCGCCGAAATGGAGAGTTATGCGTCGGCGCCCGGCTTCGATGCGGCGATGGGCGCGGTCTATGATCAGGACACCGACAACCTGCGATCACAGCAGGACGGCTTCCGCGCCAGCGCGACGGGCGTGCAGCACCTCGGCAACTATCAGGAGTCGCGCATTCGACACTTCCAGATGGTGGTCGACAAGTACCTCGCGGCGGAGGGTTGAGCCATGGCATTCGATCTCGAAGCCGAAGTCCGCGACCTTGCCGCGCGGCGCGACATCAACGACGCCCTGTGCCGCTACATGCGCGGTCAGGACCGGCTCGATCCGGTTCTGCACCGGTCTGCCTTCCACGATGACGCCTGGGTCGACTGCGGGCTGATGAACGGCACGGCGGATGAATTCGTCGCCTTCGCGCAAGGGTTCCTGGCCGATATCGAGAGCAGCCAGCACATCATCGGGCAGGTGCAGCTTTCGGTGAATGGCGACAAGGCTAGCGGCGAAGTCTACTTCTACGCCTACCACCGCATCGCCGAGGATGGCATGCCCAAGGACCTGATCGTGGCGGGGCGCTACATCGACGAATACGCCTGCCGCAATGGCGACTGGCGCATCGTGCGGCGCAAGGAACTGATCGACTGGGCGCGCACCGATCCGGCCGCCGACGCGTTCCTGCGCGAGAACGACCTGCCGCGCGGTGGGCGGCGCGGCGCGGACTTCGGCCAGACGCGCGCCTGGCCTGCGTAACCCGGTGCGGGCCCGGATGCATCCGGGCCCGCACCTGTCCTCTTTCGCTCTTGCGGCGGCGCGGCGAGGTCATATGACCGGTGCCATGACCGATACTGCCCCTGTCGCCCCCAAGAAGCTCACGTCGAAGGGCCAGCGCACCCGAGACGCCATTCTCGATGCCGCCGAGCGGCAGTTTGCGGAACGCGGCTTCGAAGGCGTATCGCTGCGCCAGATCATGGACGAAGCGCAGGTGCAGATGGGCCAGATCCAGTACTACTTCCCTAGCAAGGAGGATGTCTTCGCCTCGGTGCTGGAGCGCCGGCTCGATGACGTCTGCGCAGGCTATGCAGCTGCGGTCGCGGATCTCGATGCCCTGGCGGCTGCGGGCAGGGCCGATCTTGCCGCCACGGTCCGCGCCGTCACCGCCATCTCGCGTGCGTGGCTTTCTTCCGACGACACCGGGCGGCACCGCTACCTGCGGATGCTGGCGCTCAGCACGATGAGCTTCGACCAGCCCGACTATGTGCGTCGCCACGGCGAGGCCTTCCGGCCGCTCAACGAGCGCGTGGTCGCCGCCATGGCGGCATGCTTTCCGCACGCCTCCGAAGCGCGCATTCGCGCCGCCTACCACCTGATCGAAACCAACCTGCTGTCGCTGTACGTCAACGTCGACGCCATGTTGCGCCGGTCGGGCATCGCGCGTTCGGCACAGTCCGTCGGCGCGCTCTACGACGATCTGGAGCAATTTCTGCGCGGCGGGGTTGAGCGGCTGATCGGCACCGCCGCTCCCTAATCAAAACAGCAGCTTCGCCTCCCCCTGAAAATAGTGCAATTGCACCATTAGAGCGTCACAGCGGCGCCGCGCACTCCGGCGCGGGCCGGACGCCTGAGGGAGAGACTGATGAAGGGCACACGTGCGTTCGCGCGCGTCGCGCTGATGGCGTCGACGGCAATTCTGGCAACTACCAGCGCTCACGCGCAGGATGCGGCGCAGCCCGCCAGCAGCGGCGGCGTTGAGGAAATCGTCGTCACCGCGCAGAAGCGCGCCGAAAACATGCAGAAGGTGCCGATCGCGGTCACCTCGGTCAGCGGCGCGGCGCTGGAACGCGCGCAGGTCAAGGACATCCAGGGCCTCGCCAACTCGATCCCTAACGTCCAGATTAACTCGTTCTCGAACTCGCCGGATTCGGCCGTGTTCACCATCCGTGGCGTCGGCGTGAACGATGCTGACCCCTATGTCGGCACCACCGTGTCGGTCGTGGTCGATGGCGTGCCCGTGGGCGTCAACACCGGCGCGCTGCTTTCGCTGTTCGACATCGAGCGCGTGGAAATCCTGCGGGGGCCGCAGGGCACGCTGTTCGGCGCGAACACCACCGGCGGCGTCGTCAACGTGGTGACCAAGCAGCCCACCGGCCAGTTCGGCGGCGAGGCGCAGGTCGTCTATGGTAACTACAACCGGCTCGACCTGAACGCGGCGGTGAACTTCCCGATCGCCGAAGGCCTCGCGGGCAAGGTCAGCGTGCTGCACACCGGCTCGGATGGGTTCTTCCGCAGCTATTCGGACGGCCATCGCCTCGGCAAGCGCGACATGACCGCGCTGCGCGGCTACCTCAAGTACAACTCGGGCGGCTATGACGCGACGCTGATCGGCGAATACGACCGCACCCGCAACGGCGGGCAGACGGGCGTGCTGATCGCCGGGCCGGACGAACTGTTCTACCAGCCGGGCGAGACCGGATCGGGCTTCAACTTCAAGCGCGGCATGAGCAGCGACCAGCCCGATTACAACAACCGCAACAGCTACAGCGTCACGCTGACGCAGAATCTCGACACGGGCGTGGGCAAGCTGGTTTCGATCAGCAGCTATCGCAAGTACGACAACGATCTCTACAGCGATGACGACGCCGTCACCGCCGTGCTGCTGCAGACGCATCGCGTGTCGAACCAGCACCAGTTCTCGCAGGAACTGCGCCTTCACACCGACCTCAGCGACCGCGTCAAGATGGTGCTGGGCGGCTTCTACTTCGATCAGGAATACGATCTCCAGCAAGGGACCAAGCTCGACGGGTTCCTCAAGGGCCTCGGCCAGCCGCAGAGCCAGCACCAGAAGAACTGGTCGATCTCGGGCTTTGCCCAGCTTTACGGTCAGATCACCGACACCCTGCGCATCCAGGGCGGCATCCGCTTCAGCCATGAAAAGACCACTGCGGTTTCCACCACCGCGAACTCGTTCACAACCGTCGAGGGCGGCTATTCGAACTTCGGCGATCCGGTCATTCCCGATTCGTATATCATCGCCAAGGGCGCCAAGGCGTGGGATAACGTGGGCTACAAGGTCGGCATCGACTGGCAGGCAACGCCGAACGTGATGCTCTATGGCTACTATGCGCGCGGCTTCAAGTCGGGTGGCTTCACCGGGCGCATCGCGCGTGCGGAAGATATCGGGCCGTTCAACCCCGAACACCTCGACACCTTCGAAGCGGGCGTGAAGGCCGACCTTCTCGACCGTCACCTGCGCCTCAACCTCGCCGGGTTCTACAACGTCTACAAGGACATGCAGGTCACGCAGAACCTGACGTACCTCGATGGCAAGAACTCGGCGGCCATCCGCAACGCAGGCGGCGCGCGGACCAAGGGCTTCGAGCTGGAAGCCACCGTGGTTCCGGTCGAAGGCGTCACGCTGAACGGCGCGGTCGCGTATCTCGATGCCTACTACACCAAGTACGACACGTTCGTGCTCGATGCGAGCGGCAACACCGTTGCCGTCAGCTATGCCGGCAACCGTCTGATGAACGCGCCCAAGTGGAATGCTTCGGCCGGCTTCACGGTCAAGCAGCCGGTGGGTTCGGGCAATGTCACCGCGACGGGCCAGTACACCTACACCAGCGGCAAGTTCACCGCCTTCACCGACCGCCCCACCGAGTTCGTCACGCCGGTCAACCTCGTCAACGCCACCCTGTCGTGGGCGCCTGAGGGTGAGGCCTGGTCGATCGGCGTGTGGGGCCGCAACCTGTTCAACGAAAAGTACTATGGCCAGAAGCTGACGCTCGTCGGCATCGGCACGCTGGCCTCGGTCGGGAACCCGCGTGAATACGGGCTCGACTTCAAGGTGCGCTGGTAACGGCGCGGGCCGGCCGATCCCTCCCATGACGGCCGGCCCAATTCCTCTTTTCAAGGATTTACCAACATGATCGCGATTCCGCTTGAAGAGCGCATTGCGCTCCAGGACCTGATGACCGCCTATTGCTATGCGGTCGACAAGCTTGCCGATGTTGACGGGCTGCTCGACCTTTTCACCGAAGACGCGGTGCTCGATTTCAGCCGAATCGGCCTGCCGCTGATGAACGGGCGCGCCGAGATCAAGGCCTTCTTCGACGGCGTCTTTGCCGACATGAGCCACCACGCGCACTACATCACCAACTTCCGCCCGATCGCCTATGACGGCCAGACGGGCGCGATGACCGCCTATGTCATCGGCCTCGGCAAGTCGAAGGACGGCAACAGCGTCGAGGTGAACGTGCAGTACACCTTCGAGGCGGTGAAGCAGGCCGACGGGGCGTGGAAGTGCCAGCGCTATTCGATGTTCTCGATGATGCCGCTGCCCGGTTCGCTCGCCCAGATCCACGGCGAGCGTTGATTTTCAGGCGCTGATCTTCAGGAGCTTCCAATGACCCAGACCGCCGACGCCCGCCCGACTTATCCCGTCCACCCCGACGCGCAGGTGCCCGCCGCCCGTGGCGACGCCATCACCGGCGACCGCTACTGGTCGAAGGACTTCGCTGCCCGTGAATGGGAACACATGTGGAAGAAGGTCTGGCACGTCGGCGGCCGGGTCAACCAACTGGAAGAAGCGGGCGATTTCATCGTCCACGATTTCCTGCATGAATCCGTGATCATGGTGAAACAGCAGGATGGCTCGATCCGCGCCTTCTTCAACGTCTGCATGCACCGCGGCAACCGCCTCGTCAGCGTGACCGAAGGCGGCGTGAACGGCGCGTTCACCTGCGCCTATCACGGCTGGAAATGGAACATCGACGGCGGCCTCGACGCGGTGCAGGACCCCGAGGACTTCGCCCAGGGCAACCCGTGCGGCAAGCTGAAGCTGAAGGAACTGCGGTGCGAGACGTGGGGCGGCTTCATCTTCTGGAGCTTCGATCCCGACGCCAAGCCGTTGCTCGAATACCTCGATCCCATCCCCACGCTGTTCGCCAACCGCGATCTTGAAAGCTACACCCGCGTCGTGTGGCGGACGCTGCGCGTGAAGACCAACTGGAAGTTCGCCTCCGACAATTTCAACGAGGCCTACCACGTGCCCGTCGTCCATCCGCAATTCCAGCCGATGATCGACGATCACTATTCCACCACGATCTTCGAGATGTACCCGAACGGGCACAACCGCATGATCGAAAAGCTGCAGCCTTCCAGCCGCTATCCCGATGCGCAGCAGATGAAGCCGCTGTGGGCCGAGGTGCTCAAGGAATGGGACCTCGATCCCGCGGACTTCGACGGTCGCGCGCAGGAAGGTCGCCTCGCGCTCCAGCAGGCCCGGCGCAAGCTCGGCCCGGCGCGCGGCTATGCCTATTTCGACAAGCTCACCGATGACGAGCTGACCGATCAGATGCACCACACCTGCTTCCCGAACCTGACGCTGACGCTGACCGCCGAAGGCCTGCACGTGTTCCGCACCGAGCCCGACGCCGAAGATCCCAATTGGTCGACCTTCGACTACTGGTATCTCGTGCCGCACGTCGAAGGCGCCACCGAAGTCGCCACGCTCTACGGGATGCGGCCTTACGAGGAAGCAGACCACGAAGCCGGTTCTTTCGGCGATTACCAGACCACGATCGCGCAGGGGGATTTCCTCGCGCAGGATCTGGAACTTGCCGAAACGCAGCAGAAGGGCCTGCGCTCCATGGCATTTACCGACGCTTATCTTGCCGGGCAGGAAACGCGCGTGCGCCGCTTCCACGAAGTCATCAACGATTACCTCGAAGGGCGCCGTTGAGCGCCACAATAACGGGAGAGACGATTATGGGTCGCCTTGAAGGCAAAGTTGCGTTGATTACGGGCGGGGCCTCGGGCCTGGGTGCCGAAGACGCGCGGATGATGGCGCGCGAAGGCGCCAAGGTCGTCATCACCGACGTGCAGGACGATCTGGGCGCGCAGGTCGCCGCCGAAATTCCCGGCGCGCTCTACCTTAACCACGACGTGCGCAGCGAAAGCCGCTGGGCCGAAGTGGTCGCCGAAACGATCCGCGCGTTCGGAAGGCTCGACGTGCTGGTCAACAATGCCGGGCTGGTGCGCTTCGCGACCGTCGAGGACATGAGCTACGCCGACTACAAGCTGCAGGTCGACGTCATGCTCGATGGTACGTTCCTCGGCTGCAAGGCGGCGATTCCGCACATGACCAAGGCGGCGGACGGCACGTGCAGCGGCTCGATCATCAACATGGCGTCGATCGGCGGCATGAAGGGCATCAGCGCCATTCCCGCCTACGCGGGGGCCAAGGGCGGGATCATCGCCATGACCCGCTCGATCGCGGTCCACTGCCAGGAACAGGGCTACGGCATCCGCTGCAACTCGATAGCGCCGGGCGGCATCGTAACGCCGATGACCGCACAGGCCGTCGCCTCGCTCGATGCCGACGATCCGGGCCTCAAGCAGAACCGCGATCTGGGGATGGGGCAGCCTTCCGATATCGGCCACCTCGTGGTGTTTCTGGCTTCGGATGAATCGCGCCATATCACCGGCACGAACATGGTCGTCGACAACGCCGAGACCATCCGCTGACGGGGAAGGGGGCTGCCGTCCGTCGGCAGCCCCTGCCTTGATCAGGCCGCGACCAGCTCGCCCGGCAGGATCGCCCCGCGCGCATCGTCGGTGTACCCGTCCGCTGCGCTCCACGCGATACCGCCCGCAACGATCACGGTGTCGACGCCGTGGGCATCCCGCACGTAGCGGCTGCCATCGCCCGGCACGTCCTGCACGTAGACTTCCTGCCCGCGATCGATCTGTTCCGGATCGAACACCACGATATCGGCCACGAGGCCGGGCCGCAGCAGACCGCGATCGGGAATACCCCAGATCGCCGCGGTGTCCGAAGTGACCTTCTTGACCGCCTGTTCCAGCGTCAGCAGGCCTTCGTCACGCACGAAGTGGCCGAACAGGTAGCCCGTATCGCCATAGGTCGAGAACGAGAGGATGTGCGCGCCTCCGTCACTCGCGCCGATGTGAACGCGCGGGTGACGCAGCAGCGCGCCGACGTGTTCGTCCTGGTTGTGGCCCATGCTTTCCGACAGGAAGTGTGCGTCCAGCTTTTCCTCGACTGACAGGTCGATCATCGCCTCAAGCGGCGAGACGCCGCGCAGCTGGCCGATTTCCGCCAGCGTCTTGCCCACGTACTGGCGGTTCGCGTCGCCGGCGACATGGCGCAGGCGCAGCGAAGCCCACAGGTCCATCTGCGACATGGCTTCGGCCACCAGCTTGCCCCGGCTTTCCGGCTCGCTGAACGCGGCGATGATCTCGTCCGGCGTGCCGAAGCGCATCACGTTGTACCAGCCCGGCAGGCGGATGAAGAGCAGGCTCGGCACCGCGAAGCTGAAGCTGATGTCGATCGGGCGGGTCTGAACTTGCGGCCAGACGCGCGCGCCACGTGCGAACTGTTCATCCACGCGCGCCATCACTCGCTCCACCGCCGCGACATTGTCCGCGCTGACGAACAGGGGCGAGAACGTGGTCGGGATCGCATACTTCAGCGAAAGCTCGGCCAGCTGGTCAAGCCGCGCGATGGTGAGGTCGGGATCGTAGAATTCGGGCACGATCTGAAGCACGCGGCCATATTCGCTCAAGACGCTCGCCAGCGCATCGACTTCTCCCGCATCGGCATAGCGGCTCGGCACCGGCTTCAGCGTCTCGTCCATGTCGACATAGCTGGTCGAAAGCCCGATCGCGCCTGCATCGAGGCATTCGCGCAGCAGGTCCTGCATCGCGCCGATTTCCTGTTCGGTCGCGGTGCGCTCCATCGCCGCTTCGCCCATCACCCACAGGCGCAGCACGCTGTGCCCGACCAGCTGGCCGACGTTGATCGCCAGCCCCTTGCGGATGCGGTTGAGGTATTCCGAAAAGCTCTCCCAGTCCCACACCACGCCTTCCTTGAAGGCCTTGAGCGGCATTTCCTCGATCTGGTTGAACATGCCCACCAGCTTCATGCGGTGTTCGGCCTTCAGCGGCGCAAGCGACAACGAGCAGTTGCCCGCCACGACCGTGGTCACCCCATGCGACAGCGCGGGCTTGGCATAGCCATCCCACAGCAGCTGCGCGTCGAAGTGCGTGTGCGGGTCGATGAAGCCGGGCGCGACCACCTTGCCGCTGGCGTCGATCACGCGGCGGGCAGGTTCGTCGACGCGGCCGATGCGCGCGATGCGCCCGTCCTTGACCGCGACGTCGGCATTGAAGGCAGGCATTCCCGAGCCGTCGACGACGCGCCCGTTGCGGATGACCAGATCGTACATCACGTTATCTCCCAGATCTTTTTATGCAGATTGTTTGGCAAAGCGACTGGACGCGGCAACCAGCGCATCGCGCACATGGCGCCAGTCCGCGCCAATCAGCGCGTCGGCGCTTTGCGCCCCGCTCGACGCCATCAGCGCGCGCGTGGCATATTCATCCAGCGTCACCAGCGATTGGCCGCCGTTCGGAAAGGCCAGCGTGACGAGCAGTTCCGCCTCGCCATCGTGCGCGGCGGCGATACGCACCTGGCTGATGGTCGCGCCGCTCACGCGATCACGCTTGCGGCGCTTCGACGAAGATCACGTCGCTGGGCAGGATGGGGTTGTCGCTGCGCAGGCGACCGACGCCGCCCGCCGCGCGCATGAACACGTGCAGGTTCCAGCTCTGCAGCGCCGCAACGGCATCGGCTGCCGCCATCCCGGGCAGTTCGCGCGCGGCGATGGTTTCCCAGGTATCGCCGCCTTGCGGCAGGATCGACTTTCGCACGCGGGACAGTTGCGCAGTGGCGGACATGATCTCTCTCCTCTTTGCGCGCGGTTCCATCTGCCGGACTCGAACCGGCAATTCGCGCTTATCACGCGATATAGAATGCACGATTCGCGCGGCGGCGCAAACGGAAAGGGATCTCTGGGCAATCCGCTGGGGGTTCTACCACCCGCCTCCAAGCGCGAGGAACAGGTCCACCTGGCTCTGCGCCACGGCATCGCGCGCGGCGCGCTCGCGGTCGCGCGCCTCGATCAGCCGCGCCTGTCCGCCAAGGTCGGCCTGCAAGTCCGCCTTGCCCGCCTGGTGCAAGCGGCGCTGCTGCGCGGCGAGCAGTTCGGCCTGCGCGCGCGCTTCGCCCAGCGTCACCGCGCGGTTGTGGTTCTCGCGATACCAGGTCAGCGCCGTCTCGGTCTCGCGCAGCGCGCGCAGCACCGTGCCGTCGAAATCGGCGAGCGCGCGCTGTTCGCCCGCCTTGCCTGCCGCCACCTTCGCGCGCGCGGTCCGGCTGGGGAAAGCCCAGCTGATCATCCCGCCGAATGCCCAGCGCCCGGACATCGCCGTCAGCAGGTCGCCCACAAGGCCCGTCGTGCCCCCGCCAAGCCCGATGCCCACGTGCGGATAGAGATCGGCCCGCGCCACGTTGGTCGCCGCGCTTGATGCCGCCAGCAGCCGCTCGGCGGCGCGCACGTCGGGCCGCCGCGCCAGCAGCATGGCCGCATCGCCCACGGGCAGGGGCCGCGCCAGTTGCGGCACGGTGTGGCACTGCTCGGCCTCGCGCGGATACTCGGCCGGCGCGCGCCCGGTGAGGAAAGCGAGGCGATACAGCTCGGCCTGTACTCGTGCGTGCGCCGCGGGCAGTTGCGCCTGCGTATCGAGCAGCGCCGCCTCCGCGCGCGTCACCTCGACCGCGCCGATCTTGCCCGCGGCGTGGAGCCGCCGCGCGGCATCGGCCATGCGCTCCTGCGCGGCGACGGCCTCCTCGGCCAGATCGAGCGCCTCGTTGCCGCCGCACACCGCGACATAGGCCCGGGCGACTTCCGCCGCGACCGACACTTGCACCACTTCCACCAGCGCCTCGGTCGCCTCGTGATCGGCGCGCGCCTCTTCCACCCGCCGCTTGATCTGACCGAACAGGTCGACCTGGTAGCTCAGTTCCGCCCCACCTTCGCCCAGCGTGGCGACCGGGATCGTCTCGAATTTGAGGAAGCTCTCGCCCGAAATGCGCGCCCGCTGCACGGCGGCATCGACCGCCAGTTGCGGATCGCCCGCGCCCTGTACCGCGCGCACCATCGCCGCCGAGCGCGCAAGGTTCGCGCCCGCCACGCGCAGGTCCGTGTTCGCGGCCAACGCTTGCTCCTCCAGCCGCGCCAGCACCGGATCGTCATAGAGCGCCCACCAGCGCGCGGGCAGGGGGTCGGCGGCGGTCAGCCCACCCGTGCCCGAAAGCGCGCCCTTGCTCGCAGGGCGGTTGATCTCCGCCTGATCGGGCAGGTGGTAGTCCGGCCCGACCGTGCATCCAGCCAGTGCCAGAACCGAAGCGAACGCTGCAAGCCGCTTCACTTGGCCTTCTCCTTGCGATCGCTGTCCCCTTTGGCCATGTCGAGCGCGACCGAAACGGTGCGCCCGGCGATCAATGCGACCTCACGCGGCGGCGCATCGAGCCGGATGCGCACCGGCACGCGCTGGGGCAGGCGCACCCAGCTGAACGAAGGGTTCACTTCAGGCAGCAGGTTGCTGCCCGCCTTGCGGTCGTGGTCCTCGATCGCGGCGGCAATGGCGATGACGTGGCCGTGCAGCGGCTTGTCCTCACCCATTACGCGGATCGTGGCGCGCTGGCCAATGCGGATGTTGGGCAGCTTGGTTTCCTCGAAATAGCCCTCGACACGCAGGCTGGAGGTATCGACCAGCGCCATCACCGGGCTGCCCGCGCTCACATAGTTCCCCACGCGCAGCGCCACGTCCGACAGCGTGCCGTCCACCGGCGCCACCACCTTGGTCCGCGCCAGGTTCAGCCGCGCAAGGTCCACCGCATCGTGTGCGGCCGAAAGCCGGGCCTCGGCCTGCGCGATCGCCGCACCCGCTTCGGCAGCGGCGGCCACCCCTTCGCGCGCCTTGCTCTCGCTCTGCTCGGTGGTCTCGCTGGCGACGAGTTCGCCAAGCCCCCGGTTGCGCACCGCCTCACGCCTTGCTTCGCTCACCCGCGCCTGCGCCCCGGCCAGCCCGGCGCGCGCCGCCGCCAGATCGGCCTCGGCCTGCCGCACGCCGGTTTCGGCCTCGGTCAGCGCGATGCGATAGCGTGACGGGTCGATCTCGAACAGCACGTCGCCCTTGTGGACGGGCTGGTCGTGGTCGAAATGAACCGCTGTTACCAGCCCCGAAACGTCTGCCGCCACGCGCACCACATCGGCGCGGATGCGCCCGTCGCGCGTCCACGGATCGTCCTGGTAGTAGTTGAACAGCGCGAGGCCCGCCCAGATCGCGACGAGCACCAGCACGCCGGTTAGCCCAGCCCCGATGGCCTGGCGAGCACGCGAATGGGAGGGCAGCGTCATGGGATCAATCCTGGAAACAGCGAGGGAAGGGTGAGGACCAGCAGGGCCCAGATCACGACGAACAGGGCCGTATCGAACAGCACCGGATGCCAGACCCAGCGATAGAAGCGGAACGCCGCCAGCACGCGGTGCACCACAAAGGCCACCGCCAGCGCGATGCAGCCATCGATCGGCGCGGCGGCGACGAGGATGTTGCCGATCAGGTAGTCCGCGATCATGCTGGGGTCTCCGCCACAAAGTCCGGCGCATCGGGGAACAGGTTGCGCCGCAGCGCGACGAGCGCAGCCAGACCCTCGCTGGGGCTGCCGGTCAGGATGTCCTCGCCCGGAATATCCCAGCTCTCGGGGTTTGCGATCATGAGCCGCATCGCGGTGTCCAGCCGTGGCAGCAGGCGCGGCGGCATCTGCCTGTCGCTGCGCTCGAAGCCGGTGGCCACGTCGCGCAACACGCGTTCCAGCGCCAGCCGCAGCTTGCGCTCCACGTGCGGGCGGACATGCTGCAAGGTCACGATGTTCATCGCCACGCGCACCTCGTGCAGCCCGAGCGCGGCCCCGTCGGTCCCGTCTGCCTCGTCGCCCAGCCGCTGCGTGATCAGCGCCAGCCGATCGGTCGCCCGCCCCAGCACGCCCACCCTGTCGGGCGGTGATCCGGCCCGCGCCAGCCCCACCAGATCGCGCCGCAGGCGCCCGTTGAGGCGGGCAATCGCCGCGTCCGCGCCGATCGTGCGGATCGAGGCTGTCACGCCCACCGCGACCATCAAGCCAAGCACCTGGCCAAGGTTGGCGTTGAAGAAACGCGCGAAATCGGCCTGAAACGTTTCCTGCAACGCCAGCGCATTGGCAAACCCCATCATCGCCGCCGCGCCGACCGGGCCGTGGCGCGGGTGCGCCATGATCAGCCCGGCAACCAGGGTGGCGGGCAGCAGCAGCAGCGCCAGCGCGACAAACCCGTCGACCGCAGGCAGCAGCACGAACAAGTACAGCGCCGCCACCGGCAACGCGCCCATCATCGCCCCGCCAAAGCGCAACATCATCGGCACCGGGTTGTCCATCGCCGCGAACAGCGCGCAAAACACCCCGGCCATCAGCGCGGCCACGCCGCCGTCTGCCCATCCGGTCAGGATCCAGATCGCGCAACACAGCAGGATGCTGATCGTCGCGGCCAGACCCGACAGCAGCGCGAAGCCCACGTCGGCGTGGAGCGTGATCGGGCGTGCGCGCTCGGCCGCCGTCATCGGCGTCGGCAGCGCGGGGTCGTCGATATGCGCCAGCAGTGCCTCGCATTCGTCGAGAACGCGTGCCGCCTGCCGCGCGCGCACCGCATGGCTTTCCCGCAGTAGCGCGGCCCACACGCCATCGGGTGCGCCTTGCGCGGCCCGTTCGTCCAGCGCCGCACGCCGGTCGGACAGGCCCGACAGCAACGGCAGCAGCAGCAGCATCCGGCGCAGCAGCGCCTGGACCGAGGCGCTGGCCTCGCGCCAGTGAGAGGTATCGAACGGCACGTGTGTCGCCAGGATGGCGCAATCCATAGCGTCGACCGCCAGCGCGCGCCGCGCCCGCTCGGTTGCCTGTGGACCGGCACCGTGCAGGGCATTCTCGCGCCATGCTTGCGCATCGGCCAGCCAGGCGCGCAAGCGGGGGGCCAGCGCCGCGCCGACCGATTGCGGCCACAGCAGGCTATGCGCCAGCGTGGCGCAGGTAATTCCCAGCACGATCTCGGTCACGCGCGCCGCGCCGATGTCGAACACCGCCTCGGGCCGGTCGATCGCGGGTACGCCCACCATCAGTGCACTATAGCCCGCCAGCATCATCGTGTAAGCGCGCGGCGACCGATCGAGCAGCGACACCGCCAGCGCCCCACCCGACCACAACGCCAGCGCCAGCGACAGCAGCAGCGGCCATTCCACCAGCGCAGGCACCAGCGCCACGGCCACTGCGGCGCCGATCACCGTGCCGATCACGCGATAGATCGCCTTGGACCGGGTCGCGCCCGACAACGGGCTGGCGACGATGAACGTGGTGGTCATCGCCCAATAGGGCATAGGCAGGCCGACCCACATCGCCACCCACAACGCCAGCAATGCCGCCAGCGCGGTGCGGGCGGCAAAGCCCAGCGCCATCCAGCGCGCGCGCGTCATCGGCGCGGGCCACAGCACGGGCGCATCCGGCATCGCGGGAACGGAGAGGGCGCAGGGGTGAGCATGGAAGAATCCCGCCTACACGCGAAACCACGCCACCACCTCTAACACATTTTGCGCGAACCCATCATTTAGTTTATGGCTTCACACCATGTCGCTGCTGCAACTGCGCACCTTCGTCGAAGTCTATCGCCAACGCTCGCTCAGCAGCGCCGCGCGGGTGCTCGGCCTGACCCAGCCCGCCGTATCACAGCATATTGCCGCGCTCGAAGCGGCGATCGGCAAACCGCTGTTCGAACGCCACGCCCGCGGGGTAGAGCCCACCGCCACCGCCAGCGAACTTGCCGCCAGCCTCGGCGACCGGCTTGAAACCGCCGAGGCCGCGCTGGCGCAAGTGCGCGCGCGCTCGCCCGACCTGACCGGCATGGTGCGGATCATGGGCCACGGCGATTTCATGGCCGAACTCGTCGTGCCGCGGCTGCTGCCGCTGCTGCAAAGCGGAATGCGCGTGCGCCTCGTCACCGGCGACCGCGAGGATATCCGCTCAGCACTGCTCTCCAACGAATGCGATTTGGCGGTCTCGGCCTACCCGCTCATCGACCGCCGCCTGCGCAGCGAACTGGTACACGAAGAGAAGCTCCACGCCGTTGCCGCTCCGCAAGTGGCGGCACGCCTGTGCGCCGCGCCCGACCTTGCCGATGCGCTGGAGCATGAGCCGGTGCTGGCCTACGATTTCGAACAGCAGTTGGTCGATGAATGGCTCACCACCAACCGCCTGGCGCGCGGGCCGTTGCAGGCCGCGATGATCGGGCAGGACTTGCGCTCGCTGCGCCGCCTGCTGGCGCGCGGGTTCGGCTGGTCGACGCTGCCCGACTACTTGTGCCGCGAACAGTTGGCGAGCGGCGAGCTGGTGGAAATCCCCGCGCCCGTCGCCTGCCCGACCAACCGTTACTACCTCGTCTGGTCGCCGGCCGCCCTGCGCGAACCGCGCGTGGCCGTCGCCAGGAAAGCGCTGCGGGCGCTGCTGGAAACGCTGGGCTAGCTTACGCGACGATCCCTTCGTACCGCGCTTTCAGCTGCATCCCCAGCAGGCGGCAATAGAACCGCGCCTGCGACAGATTGCCGCCCATGAACCACAGGCCATCCTGCGCCGTGGGCTTCCACATGTTGCGCAGCTCGCCTTCCCACGGCCCGGGATCACCCTTGAAGCCCGATCCATAGCCCCAGCAGCGGCCGACCTTCTGCGCCACGTCCTCGCCGATGAGCCGCGCGACCCATTCCTCCATCGAGCCGAAGCCCGTGGCATAGACGATCACGTCGGCGGGCAGGTGGGTGCCGTCCGCCATCTGGACGCCGTCAGCCGTCAGCCGCTCGATCTCGACGCCCGATTTCACCGCCACGCGCCCGTCGGCGATCATCTCGCACGCGCCAACGTCGATATAGTACCCCGACGCGGAGCGCAGGTACTTGGCCGCGATCCCCGCGCCATCCTCGGCAAAGTCGAGCTGGAAGCCGACCTTTTCGAGCCGGGCATAGAACTCGGCGTCCATCTCGCGCAGCGTCTCCCACAGTTGCCGCGCGCCGATCTCCATCAGCCGCAGCGGGGCCGATGCGACCATCAGGTCGGCAAAGTCGCTGGTGACGCCCGCATCGGAGGCTTCCTGCGAGAACAGCGGCCGCATCATCATGTCCGCCATCGTGCTCTGGCGGATGATGTGCGTGGAAGACCGCTGGATCATGGTCGGATGCGCGCCATGTTCGACCAGATCGGCGCAGATGTCGTGCGCCGAATTGTTCGCGCCGATCACCACCACGTTCTTGCCCGCAAGCCCTTCGCCGCCGGGATGCTGGCTCGAATGGCACTGCACGCCCTGGAAGACGTCCTGCCCCTCGATCTCGGGCACGCGCGCGAAGCCCGCATTGCCCAGCGCCATGACGAGATGCGTCGGCCGCAGCACGATGTCCTCGCCCCCGCGCCGCACCGTCGCTTCCCATGCCCCCGCCGCGTCGTCGCGCTTGGCCGAAACCAGCTCCGTCTCGTTCCAGACGTTCAGTTCCATCGCGCCGGCATAGAACTCCAACCAGTCGCCCATCTTGTCCTTGGGCGTGTACATCGGCCAGTGTTCGGGGAAGGGCAGGTACGGCATGTGATCGTACCAGACCGGATCGTGCAACGTCAGCGACTTGTAGCGCGACCGCCACTGGTCACCGATGCGCTTGTGCTTGTCGACCAGCAGGTGCGGCACGCCCAGCAGTCGCAGCGTCGCACCGATGGCAAGGCCCGCTTGCCCTGCGCCCACCACCAGCACGTAAGGCTGCTCGGTCACGCCCATCGCCGCGCGTTCGGCCTGCAGCAGATCGTTCCAGTTGCGCCCCTGCGGATCGTGGATCTCGCCACTCGGACGCCGCTTGCCGAAGGGGAATTCGTGCCCGCGCAGATCGCGCAGCACCGTCAGCAGCGACAGCGCCTTGCCCTCGACCAGCCGGACATAGCCCTGCGCCTCGCCCTGCGCGGTCTCGAACGCGATCACGCCTTCGGTGGCGCCCGGCGCAGCCTCGGTCCGCCACCCGCGCGCGACCGTTTCGGCGCCCCGCCGTGCGGCAAAGGCGGCAATCGCCTCGGTGCCTTCATGGGTCGCCAGCGTCCAGTCGAATGCCAGAAAGTCGCGCCACAAACCGTTGGGCAGGAACAGGCCTGCCACTGCATCGGCATCGCCCGCCACCAGCGCGCGATAAAGGCTGGCGATCCAGCCGCTTACATCCTGCACGTCTCTGCTCTCCCGTCCCGGCGTCGCGGCCATGGCTCTTGAATCAGAGGCATAGCCCTGTGCGCCGGGCGGGCACAACCGCGATAATGCTAGGCGGCGACGGCCTTCCGTTCGGCAAGGATGATGTCCGCCGCGCGCCAGCCCAGCGCCATCGCGGGCGCATTGGTATTGCCGGTGATCAGGTCGGGCATCACCGAGCAGTCTGCGACGCGCAACCCCGTCACGCCGCGCACGCGCAAGCTGGGATCGACCACCGCGCGCTCGTCCGCGCCCATGCGGCACGTGCCCGTGCCGTGCAGGCCGCTGGTCGCGTTGCGGCGGAAGTTGTCGAGGATGTCCTCGTCACTCTCCACGCCTGCGCCCGGTTGCAATTCTTCGCCCATCACGTCGGCCAGCGCGGGCTGTGCCGCGATCTGGCGCATCAACCGCACCGACTTGATCGCCGCGTCGCGATCGTATTCGGTCGAAAGCCAGTTGGGGATGATGCTGGGATTGTCGCCCGCTTCGGTCGTGCGCACATGGACCGAGCCTTCGCTGGTTGGGCGCAGAAGCTGGCCATAGACCGACAGGCCCGGCTTGGGATCGATCACCCCCAGCGAAACCGGATGGTTGTCATCCGACAGCGCGAACACATAGCCGCCCATGTAGACCTGAAGATCGGTGCGCCCATCGGGATGCGCGGCGTTGCAGAACGCGCCCACTTCGAACGGGCCATAGGCCATCGCCCCGGTGCGGGTCAGGTAGTAGCGCAGCACTTCGCGTACGAGGCCGAGGCCAAGGAATTTCCGGTTGATCCCGACATTGCGCGTCAAGCGAAAGGCGAGCGCGTAGGACAGGTGCTCGCGCATCCGCTTGCCCACGTCGGGGCTATCCACCAGAGTCTCGATCCCCACGCCGCGCAGCACCGCGCCATCGCCGATGCCGGAACGCTCCAGCACCTGTGGACTTTCCATCGTGCCGGCGCAGACGATCACTTCGCCTGCCACGCGCTCGATCCAGCGCGCACCGTCCTTGTCGACCAGCTCGATCCCGGTCACGCGGCCCTGTTCGATCACCACACGGCGCACCAGCGTGTGCGTCATCGCGTGGAAATTGGCGCGCTTCCTCGCCTTCTTCACGAAAGCCTGCGCGCCGCTGTCGCGCCGTCCCCGGCGAATGTTGTGCGAATAATAGCCCACGCGGTCGCCGACCATGGAATTGAGGTCGTCGGTTTCGGCAAAGCCCATCTGGCGCCCCGCCGCGATCATCGCTTCGGCCAGCGGATAGCGCTGCGTGCCCGGCGTGATCCGCACCGCGCCGCCCTTGCCGCGCATGTCGCTTTCGCCCAGCGCGTGGTCCTCGATCGCCTTGAACGCAGCGGTCATGCTGCCGCCGTTCCAACCGGTGCAGCCATGGTCGCGCCCCCAGATGTCATAGTCCTCAGGCTCGCCCCGGCTCCAGATCATGCCGTTGATCGAGGACGATCCGCCCATGCCCTTGCCGCGGATCCACACCTCGGGAACATTGCTGCCCGGCGTGCGCGGTTGTTCCACCTGATAGGCCCAGATGTGCGCTGGGCTCTGCACCAGCTTGACGATGCCCTTGGGCATATGGATCAGCGGACTGGTATCTGGGCCGCCGGCCTCGACCAGCAACACCTTGTGCGCAGGGTCGCGCGACAGCCGCTCGGCCAGCACCGACCCGGTCGAGCCTGCGCCGACGATCACATAGTCCCACGTCGCCTGTCCGCGTTCGCCCGTCATCGCACTCTCCTGTTCGCGCCCTCACGCTCTCTGGTTGAGCGGGCATCTTCAGTCTCAGGAGGTATGCGACAGGCGTTTCACACGAAAGCTGGCGATTGTCAGAGTGTCTCGCCCAGCGTCGCCCCGGCCGCAGCGCGCAGGCCTTCGCGCAGGCAGACCATAACGCCATCGGGCAGGCGCGCGCCGTGGACCAGATGCGCGGGGTAGGGGAACTCGGGCATGTCGGGCACCAGTTGCAAGGCCCCGCGTATCAGCCAGGGACGCAGGAACCCGCGGCGGAACCATGCGCTGCCGCCGTGCGCCAGCAAGTGGTCGAGCGCCAGCGGGCCATAGCTGATGGCCACCATCGGCTCGCCGAAATCCGGAAACGCGGCGCGAAAGCGCGCGTCGAAATCCGCGCCCCAGTCGATCGCGACATGGCTCGCCGGGTCCAGCGGCGCGATCTCCGGCCCGGTGCGCACCAGCACCAGCCGCTCCTCCATCAGCAGTTCCGCGGCCAGCCCCGGCTGCTGCGGCGCGCCATAGACCACCGCCGCATCGAGCGTCCCCTCGGCCACCTGTTCGACCAGCGTCGTCGCCGGGCCGATGCGCACGCGCAAGGCGAAATCGGGATGGGTCTGCCGCATGCCGTGCAGCCAATGCGCCGCCAGCGGGTTCCACAGGCTCGCCTCGAAGCCCAGCGCGATCACGGTCGTGCTGCCTGCAGGCGACGCGAGCGAGCGGCGCGCATTGTCCCACGCAAAGACCATGTCGCTGGCAAAGCGTTGAAAGCGTTCGCCCGCCAGCGTCAGGCTCGCCCCGCTCTTGCTGCGCACGAACAACTGGTGACCCAGCTGCTCCTCCAGCACGCGGATGCGCGCGCTCACCGCCGTCTGCGTCAGGTTGAGCGCGGCGGCGGCGTTGACGAAGCTGCCGGTGCGGACGATCTCCATGAACGTCCGCGCGGTAGCGATATCCATGTCAGGAACGCTGCTCCGTCGATCGCGCCATCGCGACCGACCGAACCTTGCCGTCCGCAATGCTCAACGTCATGTCCCAGGTGGCGTAGGTCCGCAGGTACTGCTCGGCGCCGATCGTCTCGCGATAGTAGCACCCCACTGCCTCGGGATGCCGGTCCGGCGACTGGCACGAAGCACCCGCCGCGCGCAGCATCGCGACCGCTACGCGCGCGTCAGTCCCGGCCGGAATGGCCTCGCGCACCTGCGCCGCGCCGCTCTCCACCTGTCCCGTCCGTGCCAGATCGGCTTCGAACAAGTGAAAATCGAGCGGCGCGGGCAGGGCCGGGGAGGAGGGGGGCAGGGAGGAGGGGGGCGTCGTCATCGCGCCTGCCATTGCCGGCGAAGCGAGCAGCAGCGCGCCCGAAAGGATCGTTCCAGCGAAATTCTTCCCAGCAAGATTCTTCATTGCCGTGCTCCACAAGCTTCGGACCAGTCGAAGTATGCCCGTGCTTTCGTGCAGAGATAGGCCGATCCTCATGTGGTGCAATGTCAATTTGTTGAATGCATCCAGCAAGAACTTTGCTGGATCACGCGTCCCCGGGGCCTTCCTGAACGGGGTCGATCAGGTCTTCGAGGAACAGCGCGACCAGCGCTGTCTGTGATGCCACGCCCGCCTTGGCGTAGATCCGCGTCAGCTGCGCCCGCACGGTGCCGGCCGCCGCGCCGCGTAGGGCTGCGATCTGGGCTACGTCGCAGCCCTTCAGCGCGAACAGCGCCACGTCGGCCTCTGCCGGGGTCAACTTCCATTCGGCGAAGCGCCGCCGCGCCAGGTCGGCCGCCGCGCCCCGCGCCAGCGCGACCGCCGTCTCGTCCGCGCGCGCCGACAGGACCAGCGCACGCACCTGGAATGCGCCCAGCACCACTGCGACGGCCAGCGCAACGACAGCCGCGGCCTCGGCGGCAAGATGTGCGCCCATCCCGTCGGCGATAATGTCGGCTGCAAGGTCTAGTGCAAAGAACAGCGCCGCAATGGCCTGCAAGGCCACCAGCACGGTCAGTGCGGCAGCCTTGCGTTGCAACTGGCGATGACGGTCCTGCATCGCGGCGGGGTTAGCGGTTGCCCGGCACCATCGCCAGCACAACATCGCGCCCGTTGCGCCGTGTCTCGAACGCCACCCCGGCGATGTGCAGCACGATCAGCAGATAGAGCAGGTTCACCGCCGACTCGTGCACTTCGCCCAGGGGACTTTCCTTGCCACCTTCACCCTCCTCGCCATCTTCGCGCTCGACGGAGGCCGCCGCTACGGTTTCGCGCAGTTCCGCCCCTTCGCGGGGCTGGTTGGGCAGTCCGGCCATGGCGATCCCCGTCGCGATGATCACGCCAAGGCAGCTCCAGATCGCATAGACCATCAGCGCGCCCAACGGGTTGTGCGAGGCGTGATGGCTCGCTTTCCCGCTGCCGATGTCCCGAATATGCGCCAGGGCGCGGCGCGGGCTTGGCGGAAAGGCGGTGAAGCGCGCCTCGGCTGGGCCGATCAGGCCCCACAGCAGCCGCAGCACCAGGACTGCGGCGAGCGCGTAGCCCACCCAGACATGCGCCGAAGATCCCTCCTCGGTCGCAAGCGCGTTGGCCAGAATAGCCGCCACGACGGACCAGTGTGTCAGCTTTACCACCGGATCCCAGTTACGACGGCGGGGAGGGTAGGCAGGGGGAAGGCGGGTGTCCAAGGTGGTCGTCATCGGCAGGCTCCTCGATCGGATCGATGCCGATCGGGATGCCTGCCGACAGACGCGGCGGCCATGGGTTTGCTGCTTATGTCGGGACGTGTAAGCGGTCGCTTACGTGCCCCTTGACCCATGCCAGGTGACGTTCTGCCCCCGTCAGGTACTGTTCAGCGATTGCCGTCGATCCAGTCTCCGAACATGCCCAGCGCCGAGCCTTCGCCCCGGTTCTGGCCGCCGCCCGGCATCGCCGCCGCCATCATCCGCCCGGCGAGGCGGGCAAAGGGCAGCGACTGAATCCACACCTTTCCGGGGCCGGTCAGCCGCGCAAAGAACACCCCTTCGCCGCCGAACAGCATCGACTTGACCCCGCCCACGCCGACCAGGTCGAAATCGACCGACGGCGTCATCGCGGCAAGGCAGCCGGTGTCGATGTGGAGTTGTTCGCCCGGTGCCAGTTCGCGCTCGATCACCATGCCGCCCATCTGCACGAAGACCCAGCCATCGCCTTCGAGCCGCTGCATGATGAAGCCTTCGCCGCCGAACAGCCCGGTCATGACCTTGCGCTGAAAGGCGATGCCGATCGACACCCCGCGCGCGGCGGCAAGGAAAGCGTCCTTCTGGCAGATCAGCGTGCCGCCGACGTCGGACAAGCGGATCGGCAGGATCGCGCCCGGCGTGGGCGCGGCAAAGGCGACGCGCGCCTTGCCCGTGCCATTGTGGGTGAACACGGTGGTGAACAAGCTTTCGCCCGTCAGCAGACGCTTGCCCGCGCCCATCAGCTTGCCCATGAAGCCGCCGCCGTTGTCGCCCGAACCATCGCCGAACACGGTGGTCATGCCGATGCTGGCGTCCTTCCACACGAAGGCGCCCGCTTCGGCGACGGCACTTTCGCCCGGGTCCAGTTCGATCTCGAGGAACTGGAGTTCCTGCCCCTTGATCTCGAAATCGACGTCATCGGCAATGCTGGGGCTGCGGCTGTGCTGCCAGGGACTTTGCGCCACGGATGGTCCTCCTCAGGTGGTATGACCCGAGAATAGCGCCCCGCCGATGAAGGAAAAGTGACGCCCGACTTACGCCGCGCGCCGTTCGTCGACGAGCGCGAACGCGGCTTTTTCATCGAGCGGCACGCCCAGGTGGAAGCCCTGTCCGTATTCGCAACCCATCTCGATCAGCGTCCGCCCCTGATCCTGCGATTCGATGCCCTCGGCGACCACCGACAGGTTCAGGCTCCCGGCCAGATCGAGGATCGCGCGCACAATGTTGCGGCTCTTGGGATCGTCGATCGAAGCGACGAACGAGCGGTCGATCTTGAGCGTGTCGAACGGCAGGTTCTGGAGGTAAGACAGCGAGGAATAGCCGGTGCCGAAATCATCGAGGCTTGTGCGCACGCCCCAGTCGCGGATTTCCTCCAGCACCTGCCGGGTGCGGTCGGCGTCGATGATCGCCACGCCCTCGGTCACTTCCAGACGTACGCAATCGGGTGGCACGCCGGTTTCGGCCAGTACGCGCTGGATCTGCTGGGCGAAGCTGGGCTGAAGGAACTGCTGCGGCGCAATGTTGATCGAGATGAACGGCGGTTCGCCAGATCCCTTCGGCATGCGCGCGTGAAGCCGGGCGAGGGCGGTACAGGCCTGCCGCAGCACCCAGTCGCCGATGAACACGATCAGTCCGCTTTCCTCGGCCGCCGGGAGGAACGCCCCCGGATCGATCAGCCCGCGCGTGGGATGCTGCCAGCGGATCAGCGCTTCGTAGCCCATCAGCCGGCGGTCGCCGCCCAGCGCGAAGATCGGCTGGTAGAACAGCACGAACTGCTTGTCGCGGATCGCCTCGCGCAGTTCGCGTTCGAGCGCCATGCGGTTGCGCGCCTCGGTGCCGAGCGCGTCTGTAAAGGTGACGGTCCGCCCGGATCCTTCGCCCTTCGCTTCGTACATGGCGAGGTCAGCATCGCGACGGATCTGCTCGACATCGTCATAGACCGGCCCGGAGTAGGCAATGCCGATCGATGCACCTGCGTTGACGAGATCGTTGTCCACTTGTGTGGGGGCCCGCAACACGTCGTGCAGCAGCGCTGCAAGTCGCTCCGCCGCTTCCGGATCTGGCAGGCCATCGAGCAGCACGACGAATTCGTCGCCCCCCACGCGCGCCAGCGTCGCGTGACCGGCCCGGCCCGACGACTGCTGGAAGGCAACGATCGCGGCTTCGAACCGGCCCGTCACGTCGACCAGCAGGGCATCGCCCGCGTGGTGGCCGTACTTGTCGTTGATCGCCTTGAAGCCGTCGAGGTCGATGACCATGATCGCCAGGCCCGTGCGATCCGCAGGCAGGTGCTGGAACGCCGCGCGGCAGCGTTCATCGAGCAGGACACGGTTGGGCAGGCCCGTCATGGCATCGTGCAGGGCATCATGCAGCAGGGCGGCACGGGCGCGTTCGCGTTCGATGACCCGCCCCACCTGCGTCCCGGCCTGCGTGATCGTCAGGAGTATGTTGTCCTTGTCGACCATCGGCTTGCTCGAGAAGAACTCGATGATCGCGACCATTTCCTCGCCCACGCTGATCGGGAAGGCGCATGCCGAGAGCAGCTTGGCCTGCAACGCTTCACGCCTGCGGTGGAACCACGCCTCGTCGGCGATATCGTCGATCCAGTGCGGATGGTCGTCGCGCAGGACGCGGCCCGGCAGGCCTTCACCGCGGGGGACGGTGAATTCGCGCGAAACTTCCACGAAAGGAAACAGTCGCTTCGGATCGGCCGCATACCACGTGTTGCAGGCCACGGCCTCCCGGCCACCTTCGGCAACCCTGATGGCATTGGCGAAGTCCCAGCCCATGTGAACGCAGATTTCCTTGAGCGCCATGTCCAGAACGGCCCCGAAATCATTGGACTGGTTGGCAAAATCCGTGATGCGCTGAAGCAGTGCAAGGCGCACCTGGCTTTCGTACAGTTCGCGCAGGCCGCGCTCGGCAATGGCTTCGGCATCGCGGCGCGCCCGCCGTTCCTGTTCCAGCAAGCGGCGCAGCTTCTCGACGGTCTGCGCATCGGCGGGCGTCGCATCGAGCGGGAGGGGAAATGCCTCGTGCTTCATCCGTGCCACCCCAGCGCGAGACGGCAGACCGGGTCGCCATGGTGCGTGCATGCGAGGTGATCGACGGTGATGGCCTCGCCATAATGCGCGGCCGCGCCATCGATGAAACCATGCGCCAGATGGCACAGCTGGCGACGCGACTGGTAGGCCATGGCGAGGCGGCCGTCGTCGGTATCGTGAAAATGGAAGCGCGGACAGGCTGCTCCGGCATAGAGCTTGCGCACTTCGGGATGGATCATGTCGTTCACGCTGAGGATGAACGAGCGCGCCGACTTGTGATGACCGAACAGCGGGGGGAACCGCTCGGCAAGCAACGGAATGGCGCGCTGCCCGAACCAGCGCAGGATCTGCGCCGGTGGTGCCGCAAGCATGATCGAGGCGTGATCGACAATGGCCAGCAGTTCAGCGTCGGGATAGGAGCCGAGCGAGAAATAGCTGCCGTCCAGCGCGGCGAGGTCGAGGAGATCGGCCCAGGCTTCCGCGCCGTGCTCGGCCGAAACCGCATCTTCCAGCAGGTTGAAGATCACGCCCTTCATGTTGCCCTTCACGTCCCCACGACCGGCACGACGATGGATAACAATGCTGCGAAAGCGATGAAGGCGGGCCCCCGGTCGGACCACCGGGGACCGATCAGCTTTTGCTAACCATGATCCCGCATGGCCGCCAAGCCGCGAAAGAAGAACGCGACATAATCGCGCGCCCAGGCCTCGCTTTCGGCAAGTCCCTCCTTGCCTTGGCTGCTGGCGAGGCGGGCGTGACCTAGCAGCCCTTCGAGCCAGAACCGCGCCGCCAGATCGACATCGGCGATGGCGGTTTGCCCTGCGGCGTTGGTAGCCTCGAATTCGGCAGCGATGGATTGCAGCGCGCTACGATAGACTTCGCCGCGTCCGTTGCCGGCCCCCGCCTCCTGATCAACCCAGTCAATCAGCCGTTCCATCAGCACCCCATCGGGCGAGAACAGCACTTCCAGCACGCGGCGCGCGCGCAAAGTGAAGGCCTCTTGCGGCGCAAGCGCGCTGCTTTCGGACAGAATCTCGCTGCGCTGGCGCTCCATGCGCCAGGCGAGCAACGCCTGCATCAGGTCGGTCTTGCCCGCAAAGCGCGAATAGATCGTCGCCTTGCCGATATGGGCGTGGCGCGCGACGCGGTCGAACGTGAAGTTTTCGAAGCCGTGAGCGAGCAGGACCTGCCAGCTCGCCTCCAGAATCTTGTCGGACAGCATCCGCGCCTCGGCAACCGAAGGACGACCACGCCGCGGCGGGGCACCGTCAAGAGGCTGGTCGCGCGATGCGCTGCCGAAGTCGTCAGTGGCGGACGGCGGTGCTTTGCTGGAGGGCGACATGGACATCATGCTGTCTCATGTCGATGTGGCAAGGCGACTGGTTCGCCTCGGGATCGCTTTCGCAGATCACGCGGTGCATGGGGCAGCTCATCGCCAGCCCGTCGGTATATGCCTGCCAGAATCGGCGACCCATGTCCGAAATCCAGTCCATCTCTCTTCCCGTTCATTCGCCTTTGCGGCGTTCTGATAGGAAATGAGAGTGATACAGAATCGATCCGCTGAAAAGACGGAATATCGAGACGGTTCAGGTCCATTTTCGCGCCTCCCTCCGCCTTCCGTTCAGGCCCCGGTCCAGCCAAGGCCCAGCGCCTTTTCGACCGCGATGAAACTGTTGGTCAGGTCCGCCCGTGCCGAAACGGTGGCAAGCCCGGCCTGCAGGGCCTGACGCTGGGCGGTCAGCGCTTCGCTGCGGCCGATCGTGCCGGCGGCGGCGCGCTGGTTCTGCAAGGCTGCGGCACGGTCTGCCTGCGCCGCGCCGATAGCAGACTGCGCGAAAGCCACGCGCTGGCCGCCGAAACGCGTGAGGGACCCTTCGGCATCCTGCAGCGCGCCCAGCACCCTGGCGCGATAGTTGGCCTCGGCCTCGGCTTTTGCACCCTTCGCGTTGCTGATCTGCGCCTTCGCGCGGCCCCCGTCGAACAGGTTCCACTTGAGCTGGGGCAGGGCGAGGCCGATGATCTTCGATGGATCGAACACGTCGCCGATGTTCGAACCACCCAGCCCGAGCAGGCCGAGAAACGAAAGCTTGGGAAAGCGATTGGCGATCTGCACGCCGACATCGGCATTGGCGGCGGCAAGCTGACGCTCGGCCATGCGCACGTCGGGGCGGCTGCGCAGCAGTCGCGCCGGATCGCCCACCGCGACGCTTTCGGGCGGCAGCGGAATCGGGGCAGGGGCGGTGAGCGTCGCATCGAGCGCGCCGGGTTCGCGGCCCGTCAGCACGGCGAGCTGATCCAGCAGCACGTTGGTCTCGGCGCGCGCCTTGGCGCGGTCGCCTTCGGTCTGGGCACGCTGGGCGCGCATCTGGTTCAGCGGCTGTTCGGGTGCCGTGCCGCCGGTGAAGCGGGCTTGCGCCAGCGCGACCAGTGCATCGTCTATCTGCGCCTGCCGGTCGAGCAGCGCGAGGCCCTGCTGGCGTGCGCGCAGCGCGACATACGCACGCGCGACTTCAGCCGAAAGGGTCACTTGCGCATCGGCAAGTCCTGCGTCGGCGGCCTCGGCGCGGGCAGAGGCGGCCTCGATCTTGCGGCGGGTGCCGCCGAACAGATCGACTTCCCACGAAGCGTCGAAGCCTAGGTTGTAGGCGTTGATCGAATCGCGCCCGCCGGTCTCGCCATTGGTGCTGAGCAGCCCGCCCGGCACGTTGATGTAGGGCGCCGCGCCCGACACGTTGAAGGTGGGCAGCACCGCGGTCTTGTTCGCAGCCAGCCCGGCGCGCGCCTGTGCGATACGGGCGTTGGCGATAGCGACGTTGGGCGAATCCTTGAGCGCATCGGCCACCAGCTGATCGAGCACCGGATCACCCAGCGCGGTCCACCACTGCGCCGCGGGAGCGTCGGGGTTGGCCACCCCATCGGCGCGCAGGAAGCCGCTGCGCGCGGCGGCGTTCGCTGCGACCTCGGGCGGGCCCTTGTAGTCGGGACCGACGGTGCAGGCCGACAGCAGCAGGCCAGCGGTGAGCGCGGGGGCGAGGGAGAGAAGGGTCTTGCGTCGCATCAGTGCATCGCCATCTTGAAGCGGCCCTTGGGAAGCGGCCGGAGAAGGAAAACAAGCGGAACCACCACCACGATCGCGGCCACCAGCGCGATGAATTCATCGCTGAAGGCCATGACCATCGCCTGTTGCAGCACCGTCCCGTCGATCGAGCGGATCGCGGCGGCAAGGCCTTCGGGCCCGCCGCCAAAGCCGGCGGCCTGGTTCGAGATCCAGTCCTGCACGCCGACATCATTGGCACCGAGGGCCGAGTGCAGCGTCCAGTGGTGGAAATCGAGGCGGCGTTCCTGCAGCGTCGCCAGCAGGGCAAGGCCGATCGAGCCGCCAAGGTTGCGCGCGGCGTTGAACAGGCCCGAAGCGTCGCCCGCATCATCGGCATCCACGCTGGCAAGCGCCGCCTGATTGAGGAATAGCATGCACAGCGCCTGGCCCAGTCCACGCAGCAGTTGCGAAACCACGAAGTCCGAACCGTCGGAGGTCAGCGTCAGCGTGGTGTCAAGCCAGCAAGAGGTCGCCATGATCAGCATCCCCGCGCCGACCGCCACGCGCAAATCGATGCGCGTGATCAGCAGCGGGAACAGCGGCATCATCATCGCCGCCGGAATGCCCGACAGGAACACGATCCCGCCAGACTGATAGGCATTATAGCCCGCGATCGCGGCAAGGAACTGCGGGATCACGTAGCTGGTGCCATAAAGCACCGCGCCGATCAGCAACCCCAGCACGAACACGGCGGCAAAGGCACGGTTACGCAGCAGCGCCAGCTTCACCACCGGGCGGCGCGCGGTCAGCTGGCCGATGGCGATGAACGCGAAGCCGAGCAGCGTCACCGCCGAAAGCTGCCAGATCAGCGTGGACTGGAACCACTGTTCGCGGTTGCCTTCCTCCAGCACCACGGTCAGCCCGCCAAGGCCCAGTGCCATGCCCGCAATGCCCAGCCAGTCGGCGCTCCACAGCTCGTCCAGCCGCGCCTTCGCGCCCTTCAGCCCCACCAGCAGGAAAACCATCAGGATCAGGCAGACCGGCAGGTTGATGAAGAAGGCGTAGTGCCACGACAGGTTCTCGGTCAGCCACCCGCCAGCCAGCGGCCCCAGCACGGGCCCCAGGATCAGCGTTGAACCGAATAGCGCGGTGCCGACCGGCTGCTGGTGGCGCGGCAGGCGCGTGGCGATGATGGTCATGCCGGTGGGGATCATCGCCCCGCCGGTGAAGCCCTGTCCGATGCGCCCGATGATCATCATCGTCAGCGAGGTGGAAAGCCCGCACACGATCGAGAACGCGGTGAACAGCGTCGCCGCGATCAGCAGGAAGCGACGCAGGCCAAACACGCGTTCAAGCCAGCCGGTCAGCGGGATGATCACGATCTCGGCGACGAGGTAGCTGGTGGCGATCCAAGTGCCTTCGCTCGCCGAAGCGCCGATCTCGCCCTGGATGGTGGGCAGCGAGGAGTTGACGATCGAGATGTCGAGCGTCGCCATCAGCGCGCCGATCGCGCCCGCGAAAACCGCCAGCCAGGCCGACAGGTCCGCCTTCTGTTGTACGGGCGCGGGTGCGGGCGCTGTGCCCGCTGGAAGGGTGGCCGCGCCGCTCATCGGGCCGGGTGCGCCCGGTCCTGCTCGGCCTGGATCGCATCAATCGCGCCCTTGGCCGAGGTGGTGTCCACCTCGACGCTCAACGACAGGCCGGGCACCAGCACCTTGCGCGATTCCGCGCCTGCATTGATGCGGATGCGCACGGGCACGCGCTGGACGATCTTGGTGAAGTTGCCGGTCGCGTTCTGCGGCGGGATCAGCGAGAAGTTCGCGCCCGTGCCCGGCGTGATGCTCTCGACCACGCCGTGGAATTCGACGTCGGGCAGGGCATCGACCTTGATCTTCACCGGCTGGCCGGGGCGCATCAGGCCGATCTGCGTTTCCTTGAAGTTGGCCTCTACATAGATCTTGTCCGTAGGAACGATCGTCATCAGACGCTGGCCGGGTTGCACGAACTGGCCAAGCCGGACGCCCGACGACGCGACCTTGCCGGAGACCGGCGCGACAAGGCGCGTGATCGCAAGATCGTTCTGCGCGGCGGCCTGCTGGGTGCGGGCGGCCTCGATCTGCGCGGCCGATTGCCCGGCCTGGGCGCGCACCGATTCCACCTTGCTGCGCGCGGCCGCCAGCGCGGACTGCTGGGCACGCACTTGCGCGGCGGCCTTGTCGCGGTGCGAAACCAGTTGGTCGAGCGCCTGCTTCGGCTCCGCGCCGCTCGCCACGAGCGGACGATAGCGGGCGACTTCGCCGTTGAGGTAGGCGAGATCGCGCTGCGCGGCAGAGAGCGCGGCGCTGGCTTGTCCGACGCCTGCCTCGGCCTCGCCGATGCCCGCCAGCGTGGCAGTCTGGGTGGCGCGGGCGACGTTCACCTGCGCGACCGCCTGATCGAGCCGGGTGCGGTAGTCGGTGGGATCGACCTGCAGCAGCAAAGTGCCTGCCGTCACCGCCTGGTTGTCGGCCACCGCCACCTGGCGGACATAGCCCGCCAGCTTCGAGCTGATCGCCACGCCATCGGCGCGCACGTAGGCGTCCTCGGTTTCCTGAAAGTAGCGCCCGTTCATGCGGTAGTCGGCATAGGCATAGACGCCATAGACCGCGCCTACCACCAGCGCGCCAAGCGCGATGCGGCCGATCAGGCGCCGTTTGCCGGGTTGCGGGGCGGACGCTTCGGGGGCGGCGGAATCTTGCGGGGCAGTGGGCTCGCTCATCGGGGGATCCTGTTAATGAAACGAGAACGTTTCGTTTTATGAGCCGCAATTGGCGGCGCTGTCAAAAGGTTTCAAGTGCAAATAAGCGGGAGGGGCTTGCGCTTTTCGCAACCGCAACATCCATCAGCCGCAACACGCATCGCGCGGGGTAACATTTGACATTGCCTGCGGTTCCGAACGAGAGCGGCTTCATTGATCGACGTTTTCAATCAATCTGGCCGGAATAGATCATTGGAAATTGAAACACGCCGGGTCTAGCTCATGCCCTGCAGCGGCACTGCGCCGTTTCAACCGTTCACAAACCCAAGCCTTCAACCAACGACTGCAAAGGATATCGCATGTCTCTCGTCGGAACCTCGATCAAGCCGTTCGCCACGACCGCCTATGTGCAGGGCAAGTTCGTGGACGTCAGCGATGCCGACCTCAAGGGCAAGTGGGCGGTGTTCTTCTTCTACCCCGCCGACTTCACCTTCGTGTGCCCGACCGAGCTGGAAGACCTCGCCGACAAGTACGAGGAACTGAAGAGCCTCGGCGTGGAAGTGTACTCGGTTTCGACCGACACCCACTTCAGCCACAAGGCCTGGCACGACAGCTCGCCCGCCATCGGCAAGATCAACTACTACATGCTCGGCGATGCCACCGGCACGATCACGCGCAACTTCGACGTGATGCGTGAAGGCCAAGGCTTGGCGGATCGCGGCACTTTCGTCGTCGATCCGGACGGCGTGATCCAGATCATGGAAACGACCTGCGAAGGCGTCGGCCGCAATGCCGAGGAACTGCTCCGCAAGATCAAGGCCGCGATCTACGTCCGCGAACACCCCGGCCAGGTCTGCCCGGCCAAGTGGGAAGCCGGCGCCGAAACGCTTGCCCCGTCGATCGACCTCGTCGGCAAGATCTAAAAAATATTGTTCGGGAGCAATCCCGACCCCGCCGGGCGGCTTTACCATTTCGGCCGCCCGGCCCCTTGTTCCCAAAATGTTTCCCCGGGGAAACATTTTCGCCCCCCGCGATCCCCTGTTCGTTCTTCCCCGCCCGGCTCTCGCCGTGGCGCGCCTGTTGTCCTGCCGTTAGGAAACCGTCATGCCCATTCTCGATGCCGCCACCACCGCCCAGCTGAAGGCCTACCTCGGCAACCTGCGCCGGCCGATCGAGCTGGTCGCCTCATTGGACGACAGCGCCAAGTCCGCCGAAACTCGCGCGCTGGTCGAGGAAATCGCCGCGCAATCGGACAAGGTCACCGCCCGCTTCGACGGCACCGACGCCCGCAAGCCCAGCTTCGCCATCCGCGCGGATGAAGGCCGAGCGCAGGCCGTGTTCGCAGGCCTGCCGATGGGCCACGAGTTCACCTCGCTGATCCTCGCGCTGCTCCACGTCGGCGGCCACCCGCCCAAGGAGGAGGCAGACCTGCTCGACGCCGTGCGCGCGCTGGAAGGCCCGCTGCACTTCGAGACGTTCTTCTCGCTCACCTGCCAGAACTGCCCCGACGTGGTGCAGGCGCTCAACATCATGGCCGCGCTCAACCCGAACGTGACGCACGTCGCCATCGACGGCGCGCTGTTCCAGGACGAGGTGGAGCGCCGCAAGGTCATGGCCGTACCGATGGTGTTCCTGAACGGCGAAGTCTTCGAGCAGGGCCGCATGGACCTCGCGCAGATCATGGCCAAGGTGGATACCGGGGCGGTTGCCCGCGCGGCAGAGAAGATCGCGGGCAAGGAGCCGTTCGACGTGCTCGTCGTCGGCGGTGGCCCGGCCGGGGCTGCGGCAGCGATCTATGCCGCGCGCAAGGGAATCCGCACCGGCGTGGTCGCCGAACGCTTCGGCGGGCAGGTGCTTGATACCATGGGGATCGAGAACTTCATCTCGGTGTCGCACACCGAGGGGCCGAAGCTGGCCGCACAGCTGGAACAGCACGTGAAGGACTACGAGGTCGACGTGATGAACCTGCAGGTCGCCAGCGCGCTGAAGCCGGCCGGCGACGACGGGCTGACCACGATCGAACTGGCCAGCGGGGCGAGCCTGAAGGCGAAGACCGTGATCCTCTCCACCGGCGCGCGCTGGCGACAGATGGGCGTGCCCGGCGAAGACCAGTACCGCAACAAGGGCGTCGCCTATTGCCCGCACTGCGACGGCCCGCTGTTCAAGGGCAAGCGCACGGCGGTGATCGGCGGTGGCAATTCGGGCGTGGAAGCCGCGATCGATCTGGCAGGGATCGTCGCCCACGTCACGTTGATCGAATTCGACGCCGTGCTGCGCGCCGATGCCGTGTTGCAGGACAAGCTGCGCAGCCTGCCCAATGTCACGATCATCACCTCGGCGCTGACGACCGAAGTGCTGGGCGATGGCGAGAAGGTGACGGGTCTCGTCTACCGCAACCGCGAGACCGAGGAGCTTCACGAAGTCCCGCTCGAAGGCATCTTCGTGCAGATCGGCCTCGTGCCCAATACCGAATGGCTCAAAGGCTCGGTCGGCCTCAGCCCGCGCGGCGAGATCGAGATCGACGCCCGTGGGGCGACGGACGTGCCCGGCGTGTACGCGGCGGGCGACTGCACCACGGTGCCCTACAAGCAGATCGTGATCGCCATGGGCGAAGGCTCCAAGGCCGCGCTTTCCGCATTCGATCACCTGATCCGGCACGGCTGATATCCCCACAGCCCTTCCGGTCGCAGGACGGCGGCGTGTCCCAACGGGGGCGCGCCGCCGTTTGCTTTTGTCGGCACAAGGCGATAGGCCGCTGACATTGTACTGCGCTGTCAAAAACAGGCGCGGGGGATGGGAGAGCATGCATGAAGCGGGTAATGGGCTGGGGTCTGGCAGGCGCGGCGCTGGCGGTTCTGGGCACCACGATGGCGCCCGCGCGCGTCCCGGCAAGGCCGGCCGTGCGCGAGGCCTTCCGCGATCTCAACCACAATGGCCGCCTCGATCCTTACGAGGATGCGCGCCTGCCGTTGGCGAAGCGAGTCGATGATCTCGTCCGCCGCATGACGCTGGCGGAAAAGGTGGGCCTGATGCTTCACGGCACGCTGCCCGGCGCGGGCGGCATGGTGCTGGGCATGGGCGAAGGCTATGATCAGGCCGCCGCCAAGGCGCTGCTCGAAAGGGGCGTCAACAGCTTCATCACGCGCCTTTCCGCCGATCCCGCGACCTTCGCCGCGCAGAACAACGCGGTACAGAAGCTGGCCGAGGCCACGCGGCTGGGCATTCCCGTCACCATCAGCACCGATCCGCGCAACCATTTCCAGGTCGTGGTCGGCGCAAGCTCGGCCAATCGCGGGTTTTCGCAGTGGCCCGAACCGCTGGGCTTTGCCGCGATCGGCGATGAAAAGCTGGTCGAACGCTTCGGCCAGCTCGCGGCGGCAGAGTACCGCGCGGTGGGCATCCACATGGCGCTTTCGCCGCAGGCCGACCTCTACACCGAACCGCGCTGGCCTCGCGGCAATGCCACGTTCGGGTCTGATCCGGCGGCGGTGTCGCGCCTAGCGGGCGCCTATGTGCGCGGCTTTCAGGGCAGTGCCACCGGGCTGACGAAGGGCGGGGTCGCCACTGTGGTCAAGCACTGGGTCGGCTATGGCGCGGAGCCTGAAGGCTTCGACGGCCACAACTACTATGGCCGCACCGGCAAGCTCGACGACACAAGCTTCGCGCTCCACGTCCGCGCCTTCGACGATGCGCTGGCGGCAGGCTCGGCAGGCGTGATGCCGACCTACATCATCCCCGAAGGCGTGACGTATCAGGGCCTGCCGCTGCCGCGCGTCGGCGGCGGGTTCAACAAGCCGCTGATCGACGGGCTGCTGCGCCGCGACCACGGCTTCAAGGGGCTGGTCGTGTCCGACTGGGCGATCACCAACGACTGCCCCGCCGCCTGTCGCGCACCGACGCATGACGCGCCGCAGGGATATGCCATCGCAATGCCGTGGGGCGTGGAGGATCTGCCCGAAAGCGACCGCTTCGCACTGGGCGCGAACGCCGGGATCGACCAGTTCGGCGGCGTGAACGATCCGGCACCGCTGATGGCGGCAGTGAAGGCAGGCAAGGTGTCGCCAACGCGGGTCGATGAAGCGGCGCGCCGGGTGCTGACGTTGAAGTTCGAACTGGGCTTGTTCGACAACCCCTACGTCGATGAACAAGCTGCCGCGAAGGTCGTCGGCAACCCCGCCACGCAGGCCGAAGCCGATGCGGCGCAACGCGCGGCACAAGTGCTGCTGGAAGCGCGCGCCGGAATCCTGCCGCTGGCCCCCACGCGCCGGGTGTGGCTCTCGGGCGTTTCAGCCGATGCCGCGCGTGCGGCGGGACTGGTCCCGGTCGACAGCCTCGACCAAGCCGAAGTCGCGCTGGTGCGCGTTCAGACCCCGCACGAAATGGTCCACCCCGACCACTTCTTCGGCAGCCGCCAGAACGAAGGCCGCCTCGATTTCCGCCCAGGCGATCCCGCGACGGAGACCATCGCGCGGGCCGCGGCCAAAGTGCCCACGATCGTCGCAGTCGATCTCGACCGTCCCGCCGTGCTTACCGCGATCCGGGGCAAGGCCGCCGCGCTTTACGGCCTGTTCGGCGCGAGCGATGCCGTTCTGCTCGACCTCGTGACCGGCAAGGCGAAGCCGCAAGGCCACCTGCCGTTCGAACTGCCGTCCTCGGCGGCGGCTGTGGCGGCGCAACATCCTGCCTATCCCGACGACAGCGCGGATCCGCTCTATCGCCGTGGGGCGGGGATCACCGGCAACTGATCGCATCAGCAGCGGAAAGGCCGGGGAAATCCGCCGCCCCGGCCTTGCCGATTCGGCCCTGCGCGGCCACAGACCATCGCCGTGAGCGCATCCATCGTCATCGGCGCAGAGCGCAGCGGCTCTCCCGTCCGGATCGACATCGAGGAACTTCTGGCGACCCGCCTGCTGGTGCAGGGCAATTCCGGGTCCGGCAAGTCGCACCTCCTGCGCCGCCTGCTCGAAGAAAGCGCCAGTCTGGTCCAGCAGGTGGTGATCGACCCGGAAGGCGATTTCGTGTCGCTGGCAGAGCCTTTCGGCCATGTGGTGGTCGATGGCGCAGCTTATGACCCGGCAGAGATCGCCAAGCTCGCCGCGCGCATCCGCAAGCATCGCGCCTCGGTGATCCTCGCGCTCGACGGGCTGGAAATGGAAGCGCAGATGCGCTGCGCGGCGGTGTTCCTCAACACGCTGTTCGATGCCCCGCGCGACGAATGGTATCCCGTGCTGGTCGTGGTCGATGAAGCACAGGTCTTTGCCCCCGCCGCTGCGGGCGACGTCACCGACGAAGTGCGCCGCCTGTCGCTGGGCGCGATGACCAACCTGATGTG
Source organism: Novosphingobium percolationis (assembly GCF_020179425.1). Classification (GTDB taxonomy): domain Bacteria; phylum Pseudomonadota; class Alphaproteobacteria; order Sphingomonadales; family Sphingomonadaceae; genus Novosphingobium; species Novosphingobium percolationis. The sequence continues at coordinate 388,676 of NZ_JAILYM010000001.1, forward strand.
CCGTGGCCGCAAGCGCGGCCTTGCGGGCGTGATCGCCACGCAGCGCCTCGCCAAGTTGGCCAAGAACGTTGCCGCTGAAGCGTCCAACTTCCTGATGGGGCGCACCTTTCTCGATATCGACATGGCCCGCGCTGCCGATCTGCTGGGCATGGAGCGGCGGCAGGCCGAACAGATCCGCGATCTGGAACGCGGCCATTTCCTCGGTCTCGGCCCTGCCATCGCGCGCCGTCCGGTCGGCGTGCGCATCGGCGATGTGCAGACCCGCGCGCGCAACGTGGTGCAGGGGCTGATGCCGCTTCCCAACGCAGGCGGTGCGGAGATGGAATCGCTGCTGCTGGCCGAGCCGCTGGCGATGGAACCCGTGCCGCGCGCGCCCGAGCCAGAAGCGCCGCCTGTCGACAGCAACGAACTGCTCGGCCAGATCGAAAGCACCGTACCTGTTTCCGAGCAAGTGGAAGCGCCCGTCGAACCCAGCCTGTTCGCGCAGGAGGAGACCGCCGCCGAAGTCGCTGCGATCCTCGCCGAAATGGCGCAGGAACCGGACTGCACCTTCCAGCCTGCCGCTCAGCTCTATCAGGATTTCACCGTGCGCTGCCGGATGCAGCGGCTTGCCAACACCGGCATCGACCTTGCCGCCTTCCGCCGCCGCTTTGCCCTCGCCGTGGCGGGCATTCCCGACGATGCCGAGCCGCGTTGGCAGGACGTGCTGCGCATCGCCCGCGCCGTGCCCGACGACCTGCTGGCGCCGTTCGGACTGCTGGCGGTGGCGGCCGTCGAAGGCGCGCCGTGCCCCGACGACGACCGCCTCGCCGAAGTCTATGGCACGCGCTCGCCCGGCCGCATCCGGCGGCTGCTGGAACACCTCGAAAAGAGCAACCTGATCGTTGTGCGCACCGACTACGGCGGCAGGCGCTCGGTCGGCATTCCCGAACTTGGCCTGGTCACGGCGCCAGTCGCGGCCTGACGCGCCGCCCCCACCCCCTACCGCTTGCGGGCGGGGAGCGAGACTTGCGCTGCCGAAGGCGGCACTAGTCGCCGTGGGGTGGGCTATGCCGAACCCGGTTTAAAGAAAAAGGGGTTTGCACGCGCGCGCCGATTTGTTCAGTGGCGCGAAAGCCCTCGCGCGCTAGAGCGACCGAGAATTGTTCAGGGGAGTTTGCGATGAAGTTCATGCCTTTGGTTCTTGTTGGCGCTGTTCTGGTCGCCGGTGCTTCGGCCGCCGATGCGCAGGCCGCTGGCGATCCGTCCAAGGGCAAGACCGTCTATGCCCGCTGCGCTGCCTGCCACGATCTTAACACCGGCGCGACGCGCCTCGGGCCGTCGATGAAGGGAATCATGGGGCGCAAGGCCGGTTCGGTCGCTGGCTTCGCCTATTCGCCAGCGATGAAGGCCAAGGGCATTACCTGGAACGCCCAGTCGCTCGATGCTTATCTGGCCGGGCCGGCCAAGTTCATTCCGGGCAACAAGATGCCGTTCGCCGGCTTGCCCAACCCGCAGGACCGCGCAGACCTGATCGCCTATCTCGCGCAGGCGGCCAAGTAAGCGTTTCGCTTTCAACCTGATGAAAGGCCACACCTGCTGCTTGAGCGGGTGTGGCCCGCTCCCTAGGACTGCCCTGCAAAGCCTCGGGAGACCCACCGCATGACCGCCAGCCCTGCCGCCGCCCTTGACGGCGTGCGCGTGCTCGATCTCTCGCGCGTGCTGGCTGGCCCTTGGGCCACACAGATCCTGGCTGACCTTGGTGCCGACGTGCTCAAGATCGAGCATCCGGGGCGAGGGGACGACACCCGCGCCTGGGGGCCGCCGTTCCTGTCGCTGCCCGATGGGGCGCAAGACCCGCAGGAAAGTGCCTATTACATCGCCTGCAACCGCAACAAGCGCTCGCTGGCGGTGGATATCGCGACACCGAAGGGCGCGGACCTGATCCGCCAACTGGCCGCCAAGGCCGATGTGCTGGTCGAAAACTTCAAGGTCGGCGGGCTCGCCCGCTACGGGCTCGATTACGCCAGCATCGCCAGCATCAACCCGCGCATCGTCTATTGCTCGGTCACGGGTTTCGGCCAGACCGGCCCCTATGCCGACCGGCCCGGCTATGACTTCGTGGCGCAGGGCATGGGCGGGTTCATGTCGGTAACGGGCGAAGAAGGCGGCGGGCCGCTCAGGGCAGGGGTGGCGATGGCCGACCTTTCCACTGGGATGTACGCCGCCGTCTCGATCCTCGCCGCGCTGCGCCATGCCGAACGCACGGGTGAGGGCCAGCAGATCGACCTGTCGCTGCTCGACACGCAGATCGCGATGATGGCCAACCAGGGATCGTCGTGGCTGGTGGGCGGGATCAATCCCGGCCGACTGGGGAACCGCCACCCCACCGTCGTCCCCTATCGCACGTTCCGAGTCGCCGATGGCGAGATCATCATTGCGGTGGGCAACGATGGCCAGTTTCGCACGCTCTGCGACCTGCTGGGCTGCCCCGAACTGGGCACCGATCCGCGCTTTGCCACCTCCGCCGCGCGGCAGGTCAACCGCGATGCGATCGAAGCGCTGATCCAGAGCAAGGTCGCGCACGAGACCGGCCTTGCCCTGATCGACCGGCTGGTGGCTGCCAATGTTCCCGCAGGGCCGGTCAACACGCTCAAGGACGTCTTCGCCGATCCCTTCGTCGAGGCGCGCGGCACGGTGCAGACTTTCGCCCGCGAAGACGGCGCGACGATCCCGACAGTAGCCTTCCCGGCGAAGCTTTCGGCCACCCCCGCCACTTATCGCAGCGCCCCGCCGCGCGTGGGCGAACAGACGCGCGACGGCCTTGCCGCGTGGCTGTCGCTCGCAGGCGATGACCTCGATGCGCTGGAAGCTGCCGGCGCGATCGTGCAAGGAACTTCCGTCCCTTAAGCCGGATTGCAGCACCCGCAATGCAGTGCAAAAGTATGCGCGGTTGGCGGTGACGCCGCTTGCATACTTATGCAGTCTGGACCCCGCTCGAAACGGGTCTAGGGCTGCTGCTGGCGATATCGGCCGGGCTCGCCCCGGCGTGCCGAGGGAGATCCGTTTCGATGGCCGAGACCAGCTGTTCCGCTCTGCTTCTGTTCGGAGCGACCGGCGACCTTTCGCGGCGGATGCTGCTGCCCTCGCTCTATGCCCTGCACGAAGACGGCCTGATCGACCCCACGCTGCGCATCGTCGGCACTGCGCGATCGGAACATGATGACGCGGGCTTCCGCGATTTTGCCAAGGCCGCGCTGGAAGAGTTCCTGCCCGCCGACCGCAAGGACGACGCCAAGCTGGGCACCTTCCTCGCCCGGCTCGAATACCAGACGCTGGATGCCTCGGACATCGACTCGTTCGGCGCGCTGGCGACAAAGCTCGGCGATACCAGCTGCGGGTTGTCGATCTTCCTGTCGACCGCGCCCGCGCTTTTCGAACCGACGATCGAAGGCTTGCGCCGCGCCGGGCTCGCCCATGCCAACGTGCGCATCGGCCTGGAAAAGCCGCTAGGCAACGACCTGGAATCGAGCCGCCGCATCAACGATGCCGTCGCCGCAGGCTTTGCCGAACAGCAGATCTTCCGCATCGACCACTATCTCGGCAAGGAGACGGTGCAGAACCTGATGGCACTGCGCTTTGCCAACATGATGTTCGAACCGCTCTGGAACAGCGCGGGGATCGACCACGTGCAGATCACGGTCAGCGAGACGGTAGGCCTCGAAGGCCGCAAGGGCTTCTACGACGATACCGGCGCTTTGCGTGACATGGTGCAGAACCACATGCTCCAGTTGCTCGCGCTCACCGCGATGGAACCGCCGCGCGATTACGATGCAACCTCGATCCGCGACGAAAAGGTCAAGGTGCTCCGCGCGCTGCGGCCTGTTAAGCCCGAGGAGATGGTGCGCGGCCAGTACCGTGCAGGCGCGGTGAAGGGTGAAAGCGTCCACGGTTACCTCGACGATCTCGGGCAGGATTCCGACACCGAGACCTTCGTCGCGATCAAGACCCACATCGACAACTGGCGCTGGCAGGGCGTGCCGTTCTACCTGCGCCACGGCAAGCGGCTGGCCGAACGGCGCAGCGAGATCGTCGTCGAATTCAAGCAGGTGCCGCACAACATCTTTTCCGAACGCGGCGGCAAGCTGCGCGCCAACCGCCTCGTCATCCGCCTCCAGCCCGAGGAATACGTGCGGCTTCAGGTGATGGCCAAGGAGCCGGGCCTTGATCGCGGCGGCATCGTCCTGCGCGAAGTGAACCTCGACCTGTCGCTCGCTGCGGCTTTTGCCAAGGCGCGCAAGCGGATCGCCTACGAACGCCTGTTGCTCGACCTGATCGAAGGCGAACAGACCCTGTTCGTGCGCCGCGACGAGGTTGAAGCGCAGTGGAAGTGGACTGACGCCATTCGCGAAGTCTGGGCCAAGGGCGACATGGAAGTGAAGCCCTATGCCGCAGGCTCGTGGGGGCCGAACGCGGGCATTGCCCTGACCGAGCGCGACGGGAGAAGCTGGAATGACTGAGCAGGTCCAGGTCCGCTGGGCGCAGCCGGGCGACGCGGCGGCGGTCGCCGACCGCATCGCGACCGAACTCGCCAAGCCCGGCCAAAAGCGCATCGCCTTCACCGGCGGGTCGACCCCGATCAAGGTGCTGGCGCTGCTGCAGGGCCGCCCGCTCGACTGGTCGCAGGTGACCATCGCGCTGACCGACGACCGCCGGGTTCCCGACGATCATCCGGCATCGAACTTCGGCAAGATCCACGCCGCGCTGGGGGATACCGGCGCTCGGTTCGAGCGGCTGGAAGAGGGCATGGCAGTCGCGCCGTTCGATCTCGTCTGGCTCGGCATGGGCGAGGACGGCCACGTCGCCTCGCTGTTTCCGCACATGAACGCGCTGGTCCGTCCCGGCCCGACGGTGATCGCCACCACGCCGATCCCGCTGCCCCCGGAAGCGCCGTTCGATCGTTTGAGCCTGAACAAGAAGGCGCTGAAGGCGTGCGGCGAGATCATCCTCGTCGTCACCGGCGCATCGAAGAAGGCGCTGCTCGACCGCGTACTGGCCGGTGACGACCGTTACCCGGTCTCCGATTTCCTGCGCGGCTACGGCCCGCCCGTCACGATCTACTGGAGCGAATGATGACCCTTCATCCCGTGGTCGCCAAGGTGACCGACCGCATCGTCCAGCGGTCCAAGGACAGCCGCGCCGCCTATCTCGACCTGATCGCGCGCCAGCGCGATGCCGGGCTCAACCGCCCGCAGCTGTCGTGCGGCAACCTCGCGCACGGCTTTGCCGCCTCGGGCGAGGACAAGGCCGTGCTGCGCGGCGGCAAGGCGATGAACATCGGCATCATCACCGCCTACAACGACATGCTCTCGGCGCATCAGCCCTATGGCCGCTACCCCGAGCAGATTAAGCTGTTCGCGCGCGAGAAGGGCGCCACCGCGCAAGTGGCGGGCGGCGTTCCGGCGATGTGCGACGGCGTGACCCAAGGTCAGGATTCGATGGAGCTGTCGCTGTTCAGCCGCGACACCATCGCCATGGCCACCGCCGTGGGCCTGTCCCACGCGATGTTCGAAAGCACGCTGCTGCTGGGCATCTGCGACAAGATCGTGCCCGGCCTGCTGATCGGCAGCTTGCGGTTCGGCCACCTGCCGACGATCCTCGTCCCGGCAGGGCCGATGCCTTCGGGCCTTGCCAACAAGGAGAAGGTGCGCATCCGCCAGCTCTATGCCGAAGGCAAGGTGGGGCGCGACGAACTGCTGGAAAGCGAAAGCGCGAGCTATCATTCGGCGGGCACCTGCACGTTCTATGGCACGGCCAATTCCAACCAGATGATGATGGAGATGATGGGGCTGCACATGCCCGGCTCCAGCTTCGTCCTGCCCGGCACCAAGCTGCGCCAGGAACTGACCCGCGCCGCCGTCCATCGCGCCACCGAGATCGGCTGGGATGGCGACGATTATCGCCCGCTGGGTCGCTGCGTCGATGAAAAGGCCATCATCAATGCCATCGTCGGCCTGCTGGCGACGGGCGGTTCGACCAACCACGTCATCCACTTGCCGGCCATCGCGCGCGCGGCGGGCGTGCAGATCGACTGGGACGACATGGACGAGCTGTCGCGCGCCGTGCCGCTGATCGCCAGCGTCTATCCCAATGGCGCGGGCGACGTGAACTACTTCCACGCGGCGGGCGGGATGCCCTACGTGATCAAGGAACTGGTCGGCGCTGGGCTGGCGCATGGCGACATCCTCACCGTCTATGGCGACGGGCTGGGCGAGGGCGCGCAGGAACCGTTCATGGACGGCGATACGCTGCGCTGGAAGCCCGCTCCGGAAAAGAGCGGCGACGATGCCATGCTGCGCCCCGTGTCCGCGCCGTTCCAGCCCGAAGGCGGGTTGCGCCTGCTCGGCGGCAACCTCGGGCGCGGCACGATCAAGGTCAGCGCGGTCGACAAGTCGCGCTGGACGATCGAAGCGCCCTGCCGCGTGTTCTCCGACCAGAACGAAGTGCTGGCCGCGTTCAAGGCGGGCGAACTGGAACGCGATGTCGTCGTCGTCGTCCGCTTCCAGGGCCCTGCCGCCAACGGGATGCCCGAACTGCACAAGCTGACCCCACCGCTGGGCGTCCTCCAGGATCGCGGTTTCAAGGTCGCGCTCGTCACCGACGGGCGCATGTCGGGCGCTTCGGGCAAGGTTCCCGCCGCGATCCACGTCTCGCCCGAAGCCAAGCTGGGCGGCGCGCTCGCCAAGCTGCGCGATGGCGACGTGGTGCGCGTCTGCGCCGAAACCGGCACGCTTGACACCGTTGTCAATCCGGAAGAATGGGCGACACGCGAACACGCGGTCGCGCCCGCTGAAACCATGGGCGTGGGCCGCGAACTGTTCGCATTGATGCGCCATCATTCCGATCCGGCCGAGCGTGGCGGATCGGCCATGCTGGCCGCCGCCGGGCTTTGACCGGCGGACAAGATACCCCGCCGGGATCTGACCGGCGGCTGGGGGAGGGGTAGTACAATGCAGCTCGTTGCCGTCGATATCGGCGGAACCCATGCGCGTTTCGCGCTGGCCGAAGTGGAGACCGGGCGCGTCGTTTCGCTGGGTGAAGCCGTCACGCTCAAGACCGCCGATCACGCCAGCTTCCAGCTCGCGTGGGAAGAATATGGCCGCCATGTGGGCACGCCGTTGCCCAAGGCAACCGCCATCGCCGTCGCGGGCCCGGTCGGTGGCGAGATCATCAAGTTCACCAACAACCCGTGGATCATCCGGCCTGCGATGATCCCTGAAAAGCTCGGCGCGGACGACTACATCGTCGTGAACGACTTTGCCGCCGTGGCCCATGCCGTGGCGCAGGCTGGCCCTGTACACTTCCAGCACTTGACCGGCCCCGACGAGGCGCTGCCGGAAACCGGCACGATCAGCGTCGTCGGCCCCGGCACGGGCCTTGGCGTCGCGCAGCTGTGGCGCGATGGCGGACGCTATCGCGTGCAGCCGACCGAAGGCGGCCATATCGACTACGCCCCGCTCGACGCGATCGAGGACGCGATCCTCGCGCGCCTGCGCAAGCGCCACCGCCGCGTTTCGGCCGAGCGCGTGGTCGCGGGCCCCGGCATCGTCGATATCTACGAAACGCTCGCCGGGATCGAAGGCCATCCCTTCACCCCGCGCGAGGACAAGGAGCTGTGGACGCTGGGCGCTAGTGGCGAGGACAGCCTTGCCGCCGCCGCGGTCGATCGCTTCTGCCTGTCGCTCGGCAGCGTCGCGGGCGATCTGGCGCTGGCGCACGGCGCCTCCGCGCTGGTGATGGCGGGCGGGCTGGGCCTGCGGATCAAGGACACGCTGCTGCGCTCCGGCTTTGCCGACCGCTTCCGGGCCAAGGGCCGCTTCGAAGGCCTGATGGCCGCGATGCCGGTCAAGCTGATCACCCATCCGCAGCCCGGCCTGTTCGGCGCGGCGGCGGCCTTCGCGCAAGCGCACCACATCTGAGAGGTGCATGGCGCTTGGCGCTTGCCAAGCGTGCGCGGGTATCTTAGCTCCTGAGTTAATCATTCGATTAATTCAGGAGAGGGTGCCCCATGGAATTCGAAACCATCCGTCTGGAGCGCTTCGGCGCGGTCGCCAAGCTTGTGCTCAACCGCCCCGAGCGGCTCAATGCCTGCCCGCCGCACATGGCGGTTGAAATCGCCGACGCGCTGACGCTGATGGGCAAGGACGTGCGCGCGCTGGTCATCACCGGCGAAGGTCGCGCGTTCTGCTCGGGCGCAGACCTTGCCGCGCGCGGTGATCGCCCTTCGCCCATCACCGGCGGCGCGGGCAGCTACAAGGCGCTGACCGAAGCCTACAACCCGATGGTGGCCAAGCTGGCGAAGCTGGGCGTGCCGATCATCACCGCCGTCAACGGCCCGGCCGCAGGCGTGGGCTGCTCGATCGCGCTCGCGGGCGATTTCGTGATCGCCGGGCGCAGCGCCTATTTCCTGCAGGCCTTCGTCAACATCGGCCTTGTGCCCGACGGCGGGTCGAGCTGGATCCTGCCGCGCCTGATCGGCAAGGCGCGCGCCACGCAGATGATGATGCTGGGTGAGAAGATCGGCGCCGAACAGGCTGAAAACTGGGGCATGATCTACAAGGCTGTCGACGACGACAAGCTGCAGGACGAGGCGATGGCGCTGGCCGAGCGGCTGGCGAAGGGGCCGACGGTCGCGCTCGGCCAGATGCGCCAGAACCTTTTGAAGGCGCTGGAATGCGACCTGTCGAGCGCGCTCCTCGCCGAAGCCGAAGGCCAGCAGAAGGCCGGCGACAGCGAAGATTCACGCGAAGGCGTCCTCGCCTTCCTCGAAAAGCGCAAGACCCAGTTCCAGGGGAAGTAAGGCAGCACATTTCCCCCCTCCCGTTTGCGGGAGGGGTTGGGGGGGGCGCGCAAAAACGCAATTGCATCGGGCCAGCACCCATGCTCACGATGCGCGATGCACCTCGATCTCGCCGCTGACGCCCCCGCCGCCGATCCCATCGCCTTCGACGATTTTCTCAAGGTCGATATCCGCATCGGCACCATCCTGCGCGCCGAACCGTACCCTGAAGCCCGCAAGCCCAGCCTCAAGCTGGAAATCGATTTTGGCCCGACCATCGGCGTCAAGAAAAGCAGCGCGCAGATCGCGACGCTCTATGCGCCCGAAGACCTGACCGGCCGCCAGATCGCCGCCGTGGTCAACTTCCCGCCGCGCCAGATCGGCAAGTTCATGTCCGAAGTGCTGACGCTCGGCTTCGCCGACGAGGAGGGCCGTGTCGTGCTGTTCGCGGCCGATCGGCCGGTCCCCAACGGATCGCGCCTTTTCTGAACCTTGCGCCGACAAGTTCAGGCCCCACATGAACGCCATGACAATCTGGACCATCGGCTACGAGCAGAGCACCATCCCCGCGCTGATTGCCGCGCTCCAGGGGGCAGGGGTGGAGGTGCTGGCGGACGTCCGCGCCCTGCCGCTCTCGCGCCGACCCGGCTTTTCCAAGTCGGCACTGGCGGCGAACCTTGCCGATGCGGGCATCGAATATCGGCATTTCAAGGCGCTCGGCACCCCGGCGGACGGCCGCGCTGCCGCGCGCGCCAACGATCACGCCACGCTCGAACGTGTCTATGCCGGGCAACTCGAACTGCCGGAGGCCATGGTCGCGGGCGCGCAACTGGCCGAACTCGCGCGTGAAAAGCGCACAGCCCTGTTGTGCTACGAACGCCAGGCCTGTGGCTGCCACCGCACCCTGCTACGCAAGGCCGTGCTGGCCGATTTCGACGCGGTCGACCTGCTGCCTTAAGGAGCCAGTTCGTCGTCCAGAAATGCTGCAACGTCGCCCAGATCGACATTCTTTGCCAGGAAGGTCTGTCCGATCCCGCGCATCAGCAGGAAGGGCAGGGTGCCTGCGTCCATCTTCTTGTCGTGCAGCATGTGGTCGGCAAGCCGGCGCCCGTCGCAATCCAGCCCCAGCGCCTTGAGCGAGGCGGGCAGGCCCACAGCGCCGATATGGCGCACCACGCGCTCTGCGTCCTGCCCGGCCATCAATCCCTGCCGCACCGAGAAGCGCGCGGCCAGAACCATGCCCAGCGCCACGCCTTCGCCGTGCAGCAGCCGGTCGGAAAAGCCGGTCTCGGCTTCCAGCGCATGGCCAAAGGTGTGGCCAAGATTGAGCAGCGCGCGAACGCCGGTGGTTTCCTTCTCGTCCTCGGCGACGATCCGCGCCTTGGCCGCCACCGAACGGGCAATCGCGGTCTCGCGTGCCTCGGCGTCACCGGCCAAAAGCTTTTCGCCGTTGGCTTCGCACCATTCGAAGAAGTCGGCGTCGTCGATCAGCCCGTACTTCACGACTTCGGCATAGCCCGCGCGCGTATCGCGCAAAGGGAGCGTGTCGAGCGCCAGCGGGTCGGCCAGCACCAGCGAAGGCTGGTGGAACGCCCCGACCAGGTTCTTGCCCATCGCGGTGTTGATCGCGGTCTTGCCGCCCACGCTCGAATCGACCTGCGCCAGCAGCGTCGTCGGCATCTGGATGAAGCCACAGCCGCGCTTGACCATCGAGGCTGCAAAGCCCGTCAGGTCGCCGATCACGCCGCCGCCCAGCGCGATCACATTGTCCTTGCGCTCTACTTCCTGCGCCAGCAGGAAATCGACCGTCTCGGCCAGATACTGCCACGACTTGGTGCTCTCGCCCGAAGGCAGCACCAGCCATTCCGAGGTGATGCCCTCGGCGGCAAGCGAAGATTCGACCACGCCGCGCCACGTCGCCGCGACATTGACATCGGTCACCACCGCAACGCTGTTCTTGCGGATGAACGGGCGACAATGCCGGCCCGCTTCGGTCAAGATGCCTGCCGCAATTCGGACTTCGTAAGGGGCGCCAGCGATGGCGACGGGAATCACAGCCATGAATCAATCGCCTTCAGGATCGTGTTTGCGGTGACCGAATGCGGCTGCTGGCCGCTGACGATATGGATCGCAGCCTGCTCGTAGTGCGGGCGGCGTTCTTCGCGCAGGCGCGCCAGGATCTCGCGCGGGTTGCCCTGCTTCAGCAGCGGGCGATTGTCCTTGCGCCCCACGCGCTCCACCAGCGTATCGACGTCGCTGTCGAGCCATACCGAAATCGCGCGCTCAAGGATCAGCCGCCGCGTCTCGGGATCGACGAAGGCACCGCCCCCCGTTGCCAGCACCTTGCGATCAGCGCTTGCGCCAGCGCCAACCAGGCGGGCGATCACCCGGCGCTCGCCATCACGGAAATAGGGTTCGCCAAACTGGGCGAAGATCTCGGGGATCGGCATCTGGGCCGCCTTCTCGATTTCCTCGTCGGCGTCCACGAACGGCAGGTCGAGCATCGCGGCCAGCCTGCGGCCAACGGTCGTCTTGCCCACGCCCATCATGCCCACCAGCACGATCGGCCGGTCGATGCGGCGGGCGATGCGCGCGATTTCCGCCGCAGCGAGCCCGGCAGGTCCGGCGTGGGGAAGAGGCGTCGCTTCGTGGTCCATTGCGGCGCCGCCTATACTTGCGCTACTGCCCAGTGCAAGCGCCACGGCGGGCGGGGCGGTTCCCGCAGGAAAACGGGTGAGCCGGAAAATTGATGAGGTCGCGTGAACAAACGTATCCTGGCGGCAGTCATCGCGTTTGCGGTCCTGCTCGCAGTTCTGGTGGTGGCATGGATGATGGGTGGGACGAGACCGAGGGGTTGGATCGAAACGCCCGTGGCCGCGCCCGCCGGGATGCATTGACGTGATGCGCAAGAGCCACTGGCTTCTCGCCTGCGCCGCCATCGCCGGGATCACCGGCATGGCCGGCGCGCAACAGTCGCTGCTGCCGCCCGGCTTCGACGACAAGCCCGCTCCGCAACCGAGCCGCGCGTCCACGCCGCGCCCCGCCCCCTCGGCCAGCCCGCGCGCCGCAGCCTCTCCCGCCCCACGTCCGGCAAGTACCGCACCAGCGCCGCAGCCGGTCGCGACAACGGCAACCCCGGTGGTCCAGCCTCTGCCGACCGGCCCGGTCGTGGCGGCCCCGGTCGCGCCTGCGGCTGATCCGCTCGCCGGGATCGACCCCGTGCTGATCGACGAACTGGTCGACAAGGTGCGGCCCAAATACGACATTCCGCCCAATGCCCAGCGCAGCCTGTCGCGTGTCGGCCTGATCGCCGAAGCCGATGGCGGCCTGCCTGCCGTCTCCAGCCACTATCTCAACGGTCCCTTCGTCGAAGGCGTCGTCAATGGCATCAAGGGGCCGCTGGTCTCGCGCTGGGGCCACATCCTGTTGCGCCGCGCGCTGGCGAGCCGACTCGACACGCCCGTTGGCATGAACGGTGCGGACTGGGCCGCGATCCGTGCGCAACTGCTGCTGCGCATGGGTGAGGCCGACGCCGCGCGCGCGCTGGTCCAGCAGGTCGATAGTGGCTTCTTCACGCGCAGCCTCGAAGATGCAGCGATGGGCAGCTTCCTTGCGACGGCAGACCCGGTGGGCCTGTGCCCGATCAGTGCGCTGACCGCCGCCGGGCGCAGCGAATGGCAGTGGGCGCTTTCCCGCGCGATCTGTTCGGCCTTCACCGGCGATGGCCCGCCCGCGATGGCGCAGCTCGATCTTGCCATGCGCCGCCGCGGCGGCTCGGCCCCGAGCGGCGACAAGATCGACATCTTCCTCGCGCAGAAGTTCGCAGGATCGGGCACCAATGCCCGCCGCGCGGTGCAGATCGAATGGAAGGACGTCGACAGCCTCACCCCGTGGCGCACCGGCCTCGCCTTCGCCACCGGGCTCGAACCGTCCGAAGCACTGCGCAAGCAGGCAGGCGGCGCCTATGCCATGATGGCCGTGCGCGCGCCGATGCTGCCGCTCGCCGCCCGCGCTGACGCCGCCGACTACGCCGCAGGGCGCGGCGTGCTTTCCAGCGCGGCGATGGTGGACTTGTGGTCGCAGATCGCCGCGATCGAGGATGGCGACGCCACCTGGGGCCCGCTCGCCGGGGAACTGCGCACCGCCTACGTGGCAGAGGACGCCGCCGACCGCCTCGCCGCGATCAAGGGGCTGTGGGGCGATGGCGGCGATCCCGACAAGGCCTATTCGCGCCTCGTCCTCACCGCCTACGCCGCCGCGCGCGTGGTTCCGGGCGAGGGCATGGCCGACGATGCCGCGCCGCTCATTTCCTCGATGCTCACCGCCGGGCTCGATCGCAACGTGGCGCGCTGGGCGCCCTTCGTGCCTGTGGGCAGCGAGGCCTGGGGCCTGATCGCGCTATCCGCCCCCGCCAAGCTCGCCGCCGTCAGCGGCGATGCGTTGGGCAGCTTCCAGGATGGCGATTCGAGCGAAGGCGCGATCCGCTCGCGCTTCCTCCTCGCCGGGCTGATGGGGCTGGGCCGCGTCGATGACCAGACGGCGCAGGGCTTCGCCAAGAAGCTCACGCTCGATATCAACCGCCAGACGCGCTGGACCCGCGCCATCGATGCGGCGGCGGATTCGAACAACCCCGCGCTCGTCGCGCTGCTCGCCGGTTTCGGGATGCAGGGCGCCAGCTGGGACAAGATGACCCCGGTCCATCTCTACCACATCGTTTCGGCCCTGCGCCGCGTCGGCCTCGAAGGGGAAGCGCGGATGATCGCGGCCGAGGCGGTCTCGCGCGTCTGAGGGAAACGGCGTGGCGCAGGACGCTGTCGGGGCGTTCCTCGCCATGCTGGCTGCCGAACGCGGCGCTGCGGCCAACACGCTCTCCGCCTATCGCCGCGACCTGACGGGCGCGGGCGAGGTGATCGGCGACCTGCTGCGCGCAGACAAGGCCGACCTTGCACGCCTCGCCAGCGCCTGGGCTGATCTTGCGCCCGCCAGCCTCGCGCGCAAATCTTCGGCGCTGCGCCAGTTCTACGGCTTCTGCGTCGACGAAGGCCTGCGCGACGACGATCCGTCCCCGGCGCTGCCCCGGCCCAAGGCGCGCCGCCCCCTGCCGCGCGTCCTCTCGCACCAGGAAGTCGCCGCGCTGTTCACGCTGGCCGAAACCGAAGCGGCAGCTACGCCCGAAGGCGCACGGATGCTCGCCCTGCTCGAACTGCTCTATGGCTCGGGCCTGCGCGCCACCGAGCTTGTCTCGCTTCCGCTGATGGCCGTGCCGCGCGACGCCCCGTTCGTCACCATCACCGGCAAGGGCGGGCAGCAGCGCATGGTTCCCGTCGGGGGCAGGGCGCAGGCTGCCCTGTCGCAATGGCTGCGCGCGCGGGGCGGGGGCGGGCGCTTCGTCTTTCCGTCGCCCCGTGGCGGACACCTCTCGCGCGTGCGGCTGTTCCAGCTTCTGCGCGATCTCGCGTTGCGCGCCGGGCTGGACCCGGAAAAGGTCAGCCCGCACGTGCTGCGCCACGCCTTCGCCACGCACCTGCTCGAAGGCGGGGCGGATCTGCGCGTCCTGCAGACGTTGCTCGGCCATGCCGACATCGCCACCACGCAGATCTACACGCACGTCGATTCGGCGCGCCTCGTGGCGCTTGTGAATGCCCGCCATCCGCTGGGAAATGTCGGTTCCCGTTGACCGACGCGCGAAGCGCCCGTAGCGCATCCTTCATGATTTCCTATCTCGAATTCGAAAAGCCGGTCGCCGCCCTCGAAGCCCGCATTGCCGAGCTGCGCGAGACCGCCGAGAGCGGCGAACTCGACATCGCCTCCGAAATCCGCCGGCTCGAAGCCAAGAGCGCGGAGCTGCTGGCCAGCACCTACAAGGCGCTGACGCCCTGGCAGAAGACGCAGGTCGCCCGGCACCCGGCGCGCCCGCACTTCAGGGATTTCGTCGCGACCGCGTTCAGCGACTTCATGCCGCTTGGCGGCGATCGCCTCTATGGCGAGGATCAGGCCATCGTCGGCGGTTTCGCCACGCTCGATGGGCGCAAGGTCATGCTGATCGGCCACGAAAAGGGCAACGATACGCAAAGCCGCATCCGCCACAACTTTGGCATGGGCAAGCCCGAAGGCTATCGCAAGGCGGTCCGCCTGATGGAAATGGCGAGCCGCTTCGGCCTGCCGGTCGTCACGCTGGTCGATACTTCGGGTGCGTTTCCGGGCGTCGAGGCCGAGGAACGCGGGCAAGCCGAAGCCATCGCGCGCTCGACCGAGGCCTGCCTTGCGCTCGGCGTGCCGATGGTCGCCACGATCGTCGGTGAGGGCGGTTCGGGCGGCGCGGTCGCGCTCGCCAGCGCGGAACGCGTGCTGATGCTCGAACACGCGGTCTATTCGGTAATCTCGCCCGAGGGCTGCGCCTCGATCCTGTGGCGCACCTCGGAAAAGGCGCCCGAAGCCGCCGAGGCGATGAAGGTGACCGCGCAGGATCTGCTCGGCCTTGGCGTGATCGACCGCATCGTGCGCGAACCGGTCGGCGGGGCGCATCGCGATCCTGCCGGCACCGCGCTGGCGCTGGGCAAGGCCATCGGCGAGGAACTGGACGCGCTGGCGGGCAAGGCGCCCGACGCGCTGCGCGCGCTGCGTGCCGAACGCTTCCTCAAGATCGGCGCCTGATTCGTTCAGCCATTCGCGGTCGGGAACCGCAGCCCATGCTGATCGGTTCGACCCGCGAAACCCCGGGGAGACCATGATGCGCCGTCGCCTGTTCCTGTCTTTTGCCTCGCTGGCCACCGTCGCGGCCGGTGGAATCGCGTTCCAGCAAAGCGCCGCGCAAGGGACCGTCAACGCCATCAGCGCCGCCGACAAGGCACAGGGGGCCAAGGCCAACCCGCAGCTGCTGCAGGAATTCGGCGGCGCGATGAAGGGGCCTCAGGCGACATATGTCGAGCAGGTCGGCAAGACCATCGCCGTGCAATCGGGCCTGTCGAATGCGCGCGGCGACTTCACCGTCGCGCTGCTCAATTCCCCGGTCAACAATGCCTTCGCCATCCCCGGCGGCTACATCTACGTCACCCGCCAGCTCGTTGGACTGATGAACAACGAGGCCGAACTGGCGGGCGTGCTCGGCCACGAAGTCGGCCACGTCGCCGCCCGCCACGCCGCCAAGCGCGAAAGCGCGGCCACCCGCAACGCCATCCTCGGCGTGCTGGGCACGGTGCTGTCGGGTGCGATCTTCGGCAACACCGCGCTAGGGCAGGTGGGGCAGCAGATCTTCTCGACCGGCAGCCAGCTTCTCACGCTCAAATATTCGCGCGGGCAGGAAACCGAGGCCGATAACCTCGGCGTACTCTACTTGCGCCGCGCGGGGTACGATCCGCGCGCGATGTCGAGCGTGCTGCAAAGCCTCGCCGCGCAGACCGCGCTCGATTCTCAGATCAGCGGCAGCGGCGACCGGATGCCCGAATGGGCCAGCACCCACCCCGATCCCGCCTCGCGCGTACGCGCCGCTCTGGCCCAAGCCGGGCAGGCGAGGGGCCTGACCAACCGCGACGTGTTCCTCAGCCGCATTGACGGGCTGACCTATGGCGACGATCCCGCGCAAGGCGTTGTCGAAGGACGCAACTTCGTGCACCCCGGCTTCCGCATGGCGTTTTCCGCCCCGCCGGGATTCTATCTGGTCAACGGCACCAAGTCAGTCGCCATTTCCGGCCAGTCGGCCAAGGGCGAGCTGGCGACTGCTCCCTACAACGGCGATCTTGGCGCCTATGTGCGTACAGCATTCTCCGCGCTCACCGAAGGGCAGGCCACGGTGCAGGACGTGCGTAGCACCACCGTCAACGGCATTCCGGCAGCCTATGCCACGCGCCGCATGACCAGCGGCGGCAACCCTGTCGATGTCACGGTCTTCGCCTACGCCTGGGGGCCGCAACAGGCCTTCCACTTCGCCACGATCACACAGGCGGGCACGCAAGTCGGCACCGATTCGCAAAGCCGCCCCGCGTTCGATGCAATGTTCGGTTCGATGCGGCGAATCAGTGCCGAGGAAGCCGCCGCGATTCGTCCGCGTAAGATTGCTATCGCCACCGTTACCGCGCGCGACACCGTGCGGTCGCTTGCCGCACGCATGGCGTATACCGACCGCCCGCTCGACCGCTTCCTCGTGCTCAACGGCCTTTCCGCCAATGCCCGTCTCGTGCCCGGGCAGAAGGTTAAGCTAATCGTCCATTAAGGACAGCGTTCAACCTTGGTTGCGCCCCTGATGCGACCGCGGCACAAACGAAAACGGGCGGGGAAGCCCCGCCCGTCACACACCCCGAAAGGGAGTTCGCGTTTACTTGTTAACCGTCGTCGCGACCGTGTTGAAGGTGCCCGACAGGTTCGTGCCCAGGGTGGTCATCGCCGAAATGGCGGCCACTGCGATCAGGGCAGCGATCAGACCGTATTCGATCGCGGTGGCGCCGTCTTCGTTGCGAACGATGTCACGGAAAAGCTTCATGGTCAGTCTCCAGAATGGTTCACTGCAAAGTCTTGTTTGTCCCCCCGCCCGGAGCGTTCCCCCCCGAGTGAGCGACTGTGTTTCTACGCAGTAATCCTTAAAATCATATTATCGCCGCACCCATCGGAAGAACCATTATGGACTTCAGTTGGGTCATCGACTTCCATTCGATAGTTTACAGGACCTTTCGGCCGGTTCGTGACGACGGCGGCGCGCCAAACGAAAACGGGCGGGGGAACCCCCCGCCCGTCGGAAAACCGATCTGGCGCTCGGTCTTACTTGGCAACCGTGGTGGCGACCTTGTTGAAGGTGCCCGACAGGTTCGTGCCCAGGGTGGTCATCGCCGAGATGGCGGCCACGGCGATCAGGGCAGCGATCAGGCCGTATTCGATCGCGGTGGCGCCGTCTTCGTTGCGAACGATGTCACGGAAAAGCTTCATGGTCAGTCTCCTGTTGATGTCTTCGTATTCCCGGCCCGCTCCAATTTGTCCCCGGAGCTTGCATTCGTGGTTCTACGCAGCAATTCTTAAGACCGACTTATCAGCCGACCGACTTTTTCATCGGTAGCGCCTCACCGGAACAAAATTTTGCGCGGCGGCAATCCGGCGAGGCCGGAAATCTTGCGCGCAAACGAAAACGGGCGGGGGAAACCCCCGCCCGTCGGAAAGCTGGTAAGGCCTTGTGGTCTTACTTGGCAACCGTCGTCGCGACCTTGTTGAAGGTGCCCGACAGGTTCGTGCCCAGGGTGGTCATCGCCGAGATGGCGGCCACGGCGATCAGGGCAGCGATCAGGCCGTATTCGATCGCGGTGGCGCCGTCTTCGTTGCGAACGATGTCACGGAAAAGCTTCATGGTCAGTCTCCTGTTGATGTCTTCGTATTCCCGGCCCGCTCCAATTTGTCCCCGGAGCGTGCATTCGTGGTTATGCGTACAAGTTCCTAAGAACCGATTAATGCATAGTCATCGCCGCGACGCCCTTCTCTTCGACGAGCGACCACAGCCCGCCAGAGCCTGTGGCGACGGCCTTGATGCCGAAGATCACGAAAGTGGAGAACACCGCGAGCAGCAGGCCATATTCGATGACCGTGGCTCCGGATTGATCCCGCAGCAGTTTGCGCATGGTTTGCTTCACCGTCGTTTCCCGTTCATTTCGGCACCGTCACAGATAAAGCGCCTATGCTAACAAATCCTTTCCTAAACCCGACGCCGAGAAGGTGATTCGCACCGCCATGAATCTTCCCCTGCTGGTGGTCGCGGCCGCCCTGATCGACGAGCGCGCGCGCGTGCTGGTGCAGCGTCGGCCCGATGCCAAGGAGCATGGCGGGCTTTGGGAGTTTCCCGGCGGCAAGGTCGAACGCGGCGAAACGCCCGACGCAGCCCTTGCGCGCGAACTGGCCGAGGAGCTGGGCATCGACGTCGCTCCGCAGCACCTCGAACCCGTGACCTTCGCCGCGAGCGGGGCAGCGGCGCAACGTGCGGTCGTGCTGCTGCTCTACGCCTGTCGCGACTGGACCGGCACGCCGCTCGTGCCCGCGTGTGATGCCGGCGAGGGCGCCGCGATCGCCTGGCATGATGCGCAAAGCCTGTCCTCGCTGGCGCTGGCGCCGGGCACGATGCCCCCGCTCGACGTACCGCTCGCAAATGCTGTCGTCACAATGTTGAAATCTCTGGGCTGAAAACTCTTGCCAAGCCGGAATCGCCCCCGTAAAGGCGCGTCTCCCAAGCACCCGTAGCTCAGCTGGATAGAGCATCAGACTACGAATCTGAGGGTCGGACGTTCGAATCGTTCCGGGTGCGCCACCTCCCTTTGCAGGGCGGTGCAGGGATGCCGCAGAGGTCTTCCGGCCTCGCGCGGCGCGACATGGTTATGCACCCGTAGCTCAGCTGGATAGAGCATCAGACTACGAATCTGAGGGTCGGACGTTCGAATCGTTCCGGGTGCGCCATTCGCCGCTTTCAGCAACAACGCTGTCCCCGACCATCGTCGACCGCCACTCCCACGTAGCAGGCGTGCACCTTTGCGAGACATTTCGGTTCTCGCCTTTTCTAATATTCACCGCATAGGTTTTATGACGCCTGCCGTGACCGAATAGGTATCCACGCGGCCCACGCTGATGCGCCTCGACATTGCAGAATGCTCGTCCCGACGCCTATAGGGGCAGGGACTTTCGCAATGTGATGCGAAGCGAGGCTGCCAGAAAAGGATACCCCAGACTTGGCCAAACCTGCCAGGCCGCGCGCCGCCAGAACCCCCAAGACCGCTCCTGCCGCCGCCACCCCGGTTGTGCAGTCCAGCGACGCCATCGCCGCCGAAGACGACGCCGCCTTCGCGCTGCGCAGCCTTCAGCAGGCGCACGCCAACAACAAACGCTTCGAGGCGAGCGACGAGGAACTGCTCAAGTTCTACGAGCAGATGGTCCTGATCCGCCGCTTCGAGGAAAAGGCGGGGCAGCTTTACGGCCTCGGCCTGATCGGCGGCTTCTGCCACCTCTACATCGGCCAGGAAGCGGTCGCGGTCGGTCTGCAGTCGGCGCTCAAGGAAGGCCACGACAGCGTCATCACCGGCTATCGCGATCACGGCCACATGCTCGCCTACGGCATCGATCCCAAGGTGATCATGGCCGAGCTGACCGGGCGCGGCGCGGGCATTTCGCGCGGCAAGGGTGGCTCGATGCATATGTTCAGCACCGAGCACAAGTTCTATGGCGGCCACGGCATCGTCGGCGCGCAAGTGCCGCTGGGGGCGGGGCTGGCCTTTGCGCACAAGTACCGCGACGATGGCGGCGTGTGCATGGCCTACTTCGGCGATGGCGCCTCGAATCAGGGCCAGGTCTACGAAACCTTCAACATGGCGGCGCTGTGGAAGCTGCCTATCGTGTTCGTGGTCGAAAACAACGGCTACGCCATGGGCACCGCGGTGAAGCGCGGCTCGGCCGAGACGCACTTCTACCGTCGCGGCACCGCGTTCCGCATTCCCGGCATGGACGTGAACGGCATGGACGTTCTGGAAGTCCGCCAGGCCGCCGAAGTCGCGCTCGAATACGTGCGCGCGGGCAATGGTCCGGTGCTGATGGAGCTGAACACCTACCGCTATCGCGGCCACTCCATGTCCGACCCCGCCAAGTATCGCAGCCGCGAGGAAGTGCAGGAAATGCGCGACAAACACGATCCGATCGAAGGCGCCAAGCAGGAACTGCTCAAGCGCGGCGTGACCGAAGAGCGCATCAAGGACATCGACAAGAAGATCCGCCAGCAGGTGGCCGAATCCGCCGACTTCGCCGAAAGCTCGCCCGAGCCGCAGGCGCACGAACTGTACACCGACGTCCTGGTGGAGACCTACTGAGATGGCGATCGACCTCAAGATGCCCGCCCTCTCCCCGACGATGGAAGAGGGCACCCTCGCCAGATGGCTGGTCAAGCCCGGCGACACCGTGAAATCCGGCGACATCCTCGCCGAGATCGAGACCGACAAGGCGACGATGGAATTCGAAGCCATCGACGAAGGCACCGTGGCCGAACTGCTCGTGGCCGAAGGCACCGAAGGCGTGAAGGTCGGCACCGTCATCGCGCGCATCGCGGGTGAGGGCGAGGACGCCGCCGCGCCGGCCCCTGTCGCCGCTCCGGCCCCGGCACCCGTTGCAGCGCCCCCTGCGCCGGCCGCCGCCGCTGCTGTCACGGCTACACCGGCCCCCGCGCGCGATCCCGAAGTGCCCGCTGGCACCACGATGGTCGCCACCACGGTCCGCGAAGCCCTGCGCGACGCCATGGCCGAGGAAATGCGCGCCGACGATCGCATCTTCGTGATGGGCGAGGAAGTGGCCGAATACCAAGGCGCCTACAAGGTCACGCAAGGGCTGCTCGAAGAGTTCGGCCCCAAGCGCGTGATCGACACGCCGATCACCGAATACGGCTTTGCCGGGATCGGCGCGGGCGCGGCGATGGGCGGCCTGCGTCCGATCGTCGAGTTCATGACGTTCAACTTCGCCATGCAGGCGATCGACCACATCATCAACTCGGCCGCCAAGACCAACTACATGTCGGGTGGCCAGATGCGCTGCCCGATCGTGTTCCGTGGCCCCAACGGCGCGGCCAGCCGCGTCGGCGCGCAGCACAGCCAGAACTACGGCCCGTGGTACGCCGCCGTGCCCGGCCTCGTCGTCATCGCGCCGTATGACAGCGCCGATGCCAAAGGCTTGCTCAAGGCCGCGATCCGCAGCCAGGATCCGGTCGTGTTCCTCGAAAACGAGCTGGTCTACGGCAAGAGCTTCGACGTGCCCCAGACCGACGATTTCGTCCTGCCTATCGGCAAGGCGCGCGTGGTCCGCGAAGGCAAGGACGTGACGATCGTGTCCTATTCGATCGGCGTCGGCTTCGCGCTGGAAGCCGCCGAAACGCTCGCTGCCGAAGGCATCGACGCCGAAGTGGTGGACCTGCGCACGCTGCGTCCGCTCGACAAGGCCACCGTGCTGGCCTCGCTCGCCAAGACCAACCGCATGGTCGTGGCCGAGGAAGGCTTCCCGGTCTGCTCGATCGCCTCGGAAATCATCGCCATCGCGATGGAAGACGGCTTCGACCACCTCGATGCCCCAGTCCTGCGCGTGTGCGACGAGGACGTGCCGCTGCCTTATGCCGCCAATCTCGAAAAGGCCGCACTGATCGATGCGGGCAAGATCGCCGCCGCCGTGCGCAAGGTCTGCTATCGCTGATCGCGCAAGACTGCTGCGAAACCGAAGGGCCGCTTCCCGCAGGGAGCGGTCCTTTCGCGTTTCAGGTGGTATACGTCAGGCAACTCGCCACGCCGTCCGTCACGTTGCGCACATAGATCTGCGTCAGGTCACGGTCGTCGCGGACGTTGAAGGCGGCGGTGGCCTTGATCGTGTTCGATTGCGATCCGCCGGTGAACAGGTTCGAGATCAGCGGCTGATAATCGTACGTCAGTTCGACGAACATCACCGCATCGCCCGCGCTGGCCTTGGCTTCCTCGCCCACGGGGCCCAGGCCCACCAGCGAGCCGTCGGCCCCCTTGCCTTCCACGCCATAGGCGCTGACCACGGACTTCTTGCCCCGGCACCGCTGCCAGTGGATGTACTGCGTGCTCGTCGTGCCGGGCAGCACTTCCAGGCTGCTGATGATCACCCGCCCGTTGGCATAGAGGTTGAGCGCGCCCGCCTGCACGCCCGCGCCCGCCAGCAGGTCGGTCACGTCGCTTTCATAGATCTTGCGGCTCGACAGCACCGACTGGTCGCCGATGCGCGAGGCGTTGTCGGCGATCTGCATCGCCAGCTGCGACAGCCGCATCCGCACCATCGTCTGGTTGGCGAGTTCGGTGCCCCACATGCCCACGGTCAGCAGCAGCGGCAGCGACAGCGCGAATTCCGATGCCGCCACGCCCGATCGGGCGCGCCACAGCGCGCGCCAACGAGCCTTGAGCCCCCGCTTCACTTGCAATTCCCCACCTTGGTCGATGCTTCCTGCAGCTTGAACGGCTGGTTGCGCAGCACCGTCGTCGCCGTGGTCGATACGGTTGAGGACAGCCCCACCAGCGCCGCCATCGGGAACGCGCGCGGATAGCTCATCGTCGCGCTGTAAAGTACCGCATCGCGCGCCCCGCCAAGGCCCGTCACGCCGCGGTCGGCATCCCACACGCCATTGCCGTTGGCATCTTCGAACGCCTCGTCATTGTCGCACGCCCCGTTGGCGTTGGTATCGGTATAGTCCTCGGGCGTGCTGACGTTGCTGAAGTTGGTGTAGGCCTTGCGCTTGAACGCCAG
Source organism: Novosphingobium percolationis (assembly GCF_020179425.1). Taxonomy (GTDB): domain Bacteria; phylum Pseudomonadota; class Alphaproteobacteria; order Sphingomonadales; family Sphingomonadaceae; genus Novosphingobium; species Novosphingobium percolationis. The sequence goes on from NZ_JAILYM010000001.1 coordinate 411,741, forward strand.
CGTCGCCGAAGGCACCAGTTGCTGCACCCGCGCCGTCACCTTGGCATCAATCGTCGCGGTCTGCCCGCTGGCGCTTTCCAGCGTAGAGGCGCGTGCGGCCTGCTGCACCGCGCCCTGCAGGATGGTAGTGGCCCACATGTTGTAGCCCATGTCGAACATGCCCATCAGCACGCTCACCAACACCGGCAGAACCAGCGCGAACTCAGCGGCGGTGGCCGCCTCCCGCGCGCGCCAGAGCGTATGCAGCGCCCTCATTGCGAAAGCCTCAGGTCGCCGATCGAGCGCGCGATCTTGGCAAAGGCGGCATCCAGCTCGGTGGAATTGGATGCAGAGAAATAGTGCCCGGCCCCTGCGCACTCGGTCATGATCGGGTTGAGGTCGGTCCCGAAGGCGATGAACCACACCGTGATGTTGCGGTTCTTCACCTGCTCGCACGCGAACGAGAACCGCTTTTCCACCGTCTGCGTCAGCGTCAGCGCCGAAGACGGCCCCCACCGCCGCCGCGCGAGCGGTTCCACGCCATAGGCGCCATAGGTGAGGTCATAGGACGAGGTCTGGCCATCGGTCAGGAAGATCACGTGACGGCTCGTCGGGCGGGTCGCCGTCACGTTGGCGTTCTCGCTCGCGAACAGCCCCGTGGGCGATATCAGCCGCCCGGCCCAGATCATGCCGATGTCGTGATAGGTGCTACCGCCCGCCTTCAGGCTGTCGATGTAGGTCGCGAGCGAACTCGTCGTCCAGGTCTGCAGCTTCTTGGCCATCGCGGGGCAATCGGCAAACCCGCCATAATAGGGCGAGATGTATTCGTTCTGCGTCGTCACCTCGCTGGTCGACCAGTTGCCCGTGCCGTTCCACAGCAGCGCCCGGTTATAGATCACCGCCGGATAGTGCGGTCGCCACTGCGTCGCCGCCATCCCGGCGGTGGGCACCGTGTCGATATCGAGATCCAGCGCCTTGGTCAGGTCGACATTGGTATAGTCGGTAATCTCGTACGTGCCGCGTTCCTCGATGCAGCCGTCCGAGCCCGTGCGCCAGCCGCTCACATCCTTGGTCACGTCCTTGTACCACCACTGGCTGCCGCTGCCGAGCTTGGGCTCGGTGATAGTGTCGTATTGCAGCGTGTAGTTGGTATAGGTCGTCTTCGTCGTCGAACACGTCGTGCCCGAACGCGTCACCGTGCCATAGTTCGCGCCATTGTAGACGATCTGGTAGGTCGTCACTGTGCGCGTGCCCGCCGGCGGCCCGGTCACGGCCGTCTGGGTAGAGGATATCTTGTTGGTCTTGCTGCTCAACGTGTTCGCGGGCGCGGAGCAGGTATAGGTCCCGAACCACGTTTTGGTGGCGGCGAACGTGTACGTGCTGTCCCACGCCGTGCCGGAAACAAGATCGGTGCCGGTGTCGTAGGTATAAGTCCCGTTCGCCGACCCCGTGCCGACCAGCGTGCGCGAAGGGTAGGCCCAGCTCTTCACCATCCAGTCGTCCGCCAGCAACGAGCCGACGTTCACGTTCGAGGAATAGGGCACGAAGCCATAGCGGATGCGGCTGCCCGGCTGCTTCACGCCTTCCATCGTGGCATAAAAGTTCTTCACCACGGTCTTCAGGATCGCGATCTTGGGGCTGGTGTCGCCGTTGTTGATCTCGTTCATCGAGCCCGTGACGTCGAGCGCCATCATGATGTCGGTGTTGGGCGCGTTGAGCTGGGCGGTGCAGGTCGCAGTCATCGCCACCGGCTGGGCGGAGAACATCTGCATGATCGTCATCGGTACGCTGGTCGTCGCGGTCCCCGCGATCGACTGATCGTCCTGGATCACCATGGCAAAGTTCCGCCCGGTCGAACCATACGTGCCGGACGAGAAGTTGACGTTGAACATCCGCGATCCGCGATCGACCACCTTGGCCGTATCGGTTGCGGCGTTGAAATTCGTGATCGCGCCCATCTGCTTGCGCGCGGCCAGCACGCCCGCATCGCAGGCCTGCTGCAACCGCGACTGGATCAGATAGAGCCGCCCCGCGTCGACGCCGCCGCCCACCAGCGCCATCAGCGGCAGCAGCGCGCCGGCAATGATCATCGCGGTATTGCCCGCCCGATCTCGGGCGAGGCGGGTCAGGAAACCGTCCTCGACGCCCGGGCTGGCAGGCACGCGCATCGCGCGAGCGCGCGCACCGAACACCGAACCGAGCAGGGCAAGCAGAACCTTCACCCCGGCAGGACTAGCGCCAGGTCTGGAAAGATCAGGTTAATGTCGCCGACCGAATTGCATCGAAACCGAACGCCCCGGCCGGACATTCCCGCCATCCCGCGCGCGCGCCATGGTTAAGGCTCAGACCTTGAGGAAGATCGATCGGGTATAGGTGGTGGAGAATGTCAGAGAGGTGATCCACACCACCACCGGGGCCTGGTACGTCATCGTCAGGGTATATTCCGATGCCCCCGCCACGCGCGATGTCGATACCGGATCGACCCGAACCAGCGTCAACTGGTCTGCCCTGATGAAATAGGGCGCCGACGATGCCACCGCGATGGCCGTATCGCGCATCTGCGCCGTGGTCAGCTTGTTGCCAGTCTGCCCCTGCGTCACCACCTGCCGCTGCACGTCCGCCGCCGCGCAGCCCAGCGCCGCATAGGCCTGCATCACGATGGAGAACTGGAAGATGCCCAGCATCAACAGGATGAACATCGGCCCGATCAGTGCAAACTCGACCGTGGCCGAACCTTCCTGCCGTTGCCGCAACCGGCGCAGGATCGAGGCCATGCGCTCGACCACGAGAGCTGCCCCCCTCACGAGATCTGCACCGTGCGCTGCATCGTCGTCGTGATCGGCGCGCCGATGCCGAAATCGGTCCACATGGGCGTGAAGGTATCGGTCACCTGCAAGCGCAGGTACTTGGCGATCTCGCCCGTCACCGGGCAATAACCGGGCAGCGACACATAGGCCGTGTCCACCCCGCAACGATAGACCGTGGTGATCGCAATGTTCGCCACCGGAACGCCGGTCGTCGTTGAAAGAACACCCTTCATCGTTGTCAGCTTGGCGTCGTTGTCGGGCACGGCGGCCAGCACGATCTGCACGGCTTCGCTCATCGCACCCTGCAACTGGGTGCGCCGCGCCACCAGGCGGGTCACGTCCACCGTGCCCAGACCCAGCAGCGCCAGCAGCGGGGCGACGAACGCGAACTCGATCACCACCGAACCGTCGCCCGATCCGGTCAGATGCCCCAGCAGACCGCGCAGCCGTCCGATCATGATACCAGGATCACGCTGGGCGCATCGGTGCCCACAGACGTCGTCGTCGTCAGGCCGACGGGGCAGAAACTGGTCATGTTCACGTTGCCCTGGATCGAGATCATGTTGGCGGTGATCTGCAGGCAGCGACTGGTGACGCGCGCGGTGCCGCCAAAGGCCAGCGTCGACTTGGGGAAATAGACGGTGCCGTTGATGATCGAATCCGAATTGCCGTTCAGCGTCGAGATATTGCCCGCGCTGTTGCGATCCTCGAAGATCAGCATTCCTTCCAGCTTGGCCGCTTCGGTCGAGGAAACGCCCGCACTGACCAGCTGCGCCTGCGTCATCGCCGTCAGGTTGATCGACGAGCCGCCGTTCAGCTTGAAATAGGCGCCGTTCTTCAGCACGAACATTACGCCGTTGGCCGTGACCGCATCTTGCGCGCGGATCGTCACGCCACCGCCGTTGATCACATAGACCCCCGGATTGAGCACCGTGTTACAGGCTGTGGTGATGTTGGTGTAGGTGCCGGGGTTGAGCGTTGCGACGGTCGTGTTGCCCGACTTCACGCAGGCATAGGTCGTGCCGGTTGCGGTGTTGTTGGGCGGCGTCAGGTTGACGAAGGGGTCCGACAGCGTGGTCATGTATTCCTTGACCACGTCGTCGGTGTGCGTGTCGAACCAGTCGTCGATGCCGCCCGCCGACATCAGGTAGTTGACGTCGATCTCGGGATTGCCCGACACGCGGATCGAATTGGTCGAATTGGACAGGGCGGCAAGGCCACAGCCCGATTTCAGCACCGCGCTACCACCGATGGTGATCGCGCCATCGGCAGACTGGTTCGTCGCAATCATGCAACTGGTATAGGTCGCACCCTTGGCGAAGCTCGCTTGTGCCGAAACCGAGACCGTCGTGGTCTGCCCGGTCACGAAGCCGAAGAACGGCAACTGGCGCGTGGCCGAGGCATTGACCTGGATCGCGTTCGACGTGCCATTATTGTAGTTGACCAGCGACACCGTGGGGGTCGCGGCAAAGTCCGTCGTCACCGCCAGGTTCGCGGCGAATTCCTGCTGGGCGTGTGTGGTATAGGCCGTCTTGCTGATGCCCTTGGCCAGTGACCATGCGCCGCCGATCGCGGCCTGATCCGCCGCATACTGCAACTCTCGCCGCCACAGGAACCATTGCGCTGTATCGATGGCATATCCCGCGGCAGAGACCAGCACCGGCGCCGACATGGCGATCAGGACCGTGGCATTGCCCGATTTGCACGCGGCAAGCGCCTGCATGAGACCGCGCTTGCGCGTGCGCCAATTGCGAACCATGGAGCCGATCCTGCCGAGCATGTTTCCGTTCCTGTTGCGGACCGATGCGGCGCTTGCGAGAAGCGATCCCTGCTTCCCTGGTGCCAAATACGGTCCGTTGGTTAGGGGATGTGCAACCGATGCCGTTAATTCGCGGTTACCGTCACACCGAATTCACAAGGATTGCGACCCGATCATGCAAAGCGTTGATGCCGGGGACGAACTTGGTCCCGACGACGGGCTCGACCCGATCGAACGGCTCGCCGTGGCCTATGCGCCCGGCACGGTTCGGCCCGCCTGGCGCGGCTTTCTCGCCTTCGACCGCCGCCTTGCCGATGCCGCGCGCGAAGGCCGCGATCCGATCATGATCCAGTTGCGCCTTGCCTGGTGGCGCGATCGCATGGCCGAGCCCGCCGCGCGCTGGCCTGCCGGCGAGCCACTGCTCGCCATGCTCACGGCATGGGACGCCGAACGGTCTGCACTTTCCGCCATGGTCGATGGCTGGGAAGCCCGCAACGTCGGCTCGGACGGCGGCGCCGCGTTGCGCAGCGCGCGCATTGCCGCGCTCGAAGCGCTGGCCCGCATCGGCGGCGCGCGCGACGGTGCGGTGCTGGCTGATGTCCGCCGCGCCGCTGCCGAATGGCTGGACAGGAGTGGGGCGGGGACCATCCGTCTGCCCCGCGCCATGCGCCCGCTCGTCGTGCTGCGCGGCATGGCCTTGCGCGGAGAGGAAGGCCCGCCGCTCCGCCGCTTCCTCACGCTGCTGCGGCTGGGGATGCTGGGCCGCTAAAATGGAGGCAGTTGGCGTTGGTTGCCGCGCTTTCGCTCAGTAGTTTCCCCGAGAGACGGGGTAAGGAGCGCAGAGCGGTGAACCGGGTGCTGATCGGCGCGATGGCGACGCTGCTGCTCGTTACCTCGGGCGTGTTCTGGTGGGAAGGCCGCGCCGCCGACGAACGCAATGCGCCAGCACCGCGCCTCGCGCTCGCCACCGATGCGAGTGCGGAGGCAGAGGACGAACTGCCCGAAGCCGATGCGGGCGATGCGATCGGTCCGGCCTTGCCACAGGCGAGCGAACAGAGCCGCGAACAGCGCCGCTTCGACCGGCTCGACAAGGACCGCGACAGCCGCATCACCCGCAACGAGATGCTCAGTCCCCGCGTGAAGGATTTCCGCAAGCTCGATGCCGACGGCAACAACCTCCTGACCTTCGAGGAGTGGGCCACGGCCACCTCAAACAAGTTCAAGGGGGCCGATGCCAACGGCGACGGCGTGTTGGACAGGGCCGAATACGCCACCACCAAGGCCAAGCCAAAAAAGCCCGCCTGCAAGTGCCGCTAGGCACCCCGTCGGTGGGCCTGTGGGGGCGTCGGGTGTCGTTCTGCCCCCTTTAGGTGTCGTTCAGATCACGGCAGTTTCGGCAGCCATTCGGCCAGGTCCGCCTTGCCCCGTTCGGTATAGGCTTCCTTGCGCTGCTTCTTCTTCACGTCCGTAAGGGGCGGAAAAAGCCCGAAATTCACGTTCATCGGCTGATAGCTCTCAGCCTCGGCATCGCCCGTGATATGCGACAACAGCGCGCCGAGCGCACTCGTCCGCGGCGGCGCCACCCAATCGCGCCCGGCAATCTCCGCAGCGGCCATCAGGCCCGCCAGCATCCCCACCGAGGCGCTTTCGACATAGCCTTCGCAGCCCGTGATCTGGCCCGCAAAGCGGATGTGCGGCGCCGATTTCAGCCGCAGCTGGCGGTCGAGCAGCGTCGGCGAATTGAGGAAAGTGTTGCGGTGCAGACCGCCCAGCCGCGCGAACTCGGCGTTCTCAAGCCCCGGAATTGTCCGGAAAATGCGCACCTGCTCGGCATATTTCAGCTTGGTCTGGAAGCCGACCATGTTCCACAGCGTGCCCAGCTTGTTGTCCTGCCGCAGCTGCACCACGGCATAGGGCCAGCGCCCGTTGGGATGCTCCGGCGTCGCCCAGTGCGGATTGTCGAGCCCGACCGGCTTCATCGGCCCGAACCGCAAGGTTTCCAGCCCCCGCGCGGCCATCACCTCGATCGGCATGCAGCCATCGAAATAGGGCGTGTTCGCCTCCCATTCGCGGAACTCGGTCTTCTCGCCTGCCTGCAATTCTTCCCAGAAAGCAAGGTATTGCTCCTTGGTCATCGGGCAATTGATGTAATCGCGCCCATCGCCGCCCAGCGCCAGCGAAGCCTCGGCCCCCTTGTCCCAGCGCGAGGCCATCCACGCCACGTCCATGTCGATGGACTCGCGATAGACGATCGGCGCAATCGCATCGAAGAAGGCGAGCGAATCCGCGCCCGTCGCCGCCCCGATGGAACCGGCGAGGGCAGGGGCCGTCAGCGGCCCCGTGGCCACGATGGTCAGCCCGGATTCGGGAAGGATATCAACGCGTTCGCGCACGATCTCCAGCGTGGGCTGCGCCGCCAGCGCTTCCTCGACCGCCGCCGAAAAGACCTCGCGATCCACCGCCAGCGCCGACCCTGCCGGCACCCGCGCCTTTTCGGCAGCGGCCATCAGCAGGCTGTCGCAGCGGCGCATTTCCTGGTGGAGCAGGCCGACCGCGTTCTTCTCGTGATCGTCAGAGCGGAACGAATTGGAACACACCAGTTCGGCAAGGCCTGTGCCCTGATGCGCCGGGGTGCTATCGCCACCGCCGCGCATTTCGGACAATTTCACGCGAATTCCGCGCCTTGCAAGCTGCCACGCGGCCTCGCTGCCAGCCATGCCGCCGCCGATGATGTGTACCTGATGTGCCATGCCTTCGCATTGGCATTGCATCGCAGCGTCGACAACCCCAAGAGGAACGGGCTGGAAGGGAAGGGGAGCCATGGCGGCAGGAGCACTCGCGGATCGCAGGCCGTGGCTGGCGCTGAGCCTCGTCTTCGGCATCAGCTACTGGCTGGCCGATCACTCGCACGTTCCCGGCCTCTACGAAATCGCGTGGAAGGGCGGCGGCGTGGCGCTGCTGGCGGCCTACGCGTGGTCGCACCATCCGACGAAGGACGCGCACCGGATCGCGCTGGTCATGGCCTTCGGCGCGCTGGGCGACATGGTGCTGGAGATCAATTTCACGCTGGGCGCGATCGCGTTCCTCTTGGGTCATCTGGAAGCGATCTCGCTCTATGTGCGGCATCGCCGCGCCACGCCGAGCCCCAGCCAGAAGGCGCTGGGCGTGGCGACGCTGATCGGCGTGCCGTTGATTTCGTTTGAGCTTTCCGGCCAGTTCCCGGTTGCGTTCTACGCGCTGGGCTTGGGCGGCATGGCCGCCGCGGCATGGCTCAGCGACTTCCCGCGCTATCGTGTCGGGCTGGGTGCGATGATGTTCGCGGCCTCTGACCTGCTGATCTTCGCGCGCATGGGACCACTGGCGCAAAGCCCGCTGCCGCACCTGCTGATCTGGCCGCTGTACTACTTCGGGCAGCTGCTGATCTGCACCGGCGTGATCGGCGCGCTGAAGGCGCGCGGCGAGTTCCGGGCGGAGTAGCTCAGCCCGCCACCGGCAGCACGATCGCGCCCGTTTCGTCGCGGTGGAGCGGGCCATAGGCCAGCACCGCGCTCAACGGCAGGTCGGCGTAGATGTGCGGGAACAGCGCGCCGCCGCGCGACACTTCCCACTTCACCGCATCGCCCAGCACGGCGAGGTCGACGGTGACGATGTGCAGGTCGTCCTGCCCGGCGAAATGCTTGTCGACCGTTTCAGCAAGTTGCGCGGCGGTCGAGAGGTGGATGTAGCCATCCGCCCGGTCGACCGGCGCGCCCTTGAACACCGCCTGCGCCTCAAGATCCGCCATCTGGGCGGCGGTCAGGACCTTGTAGGCGACCTGCGGTGTCTCGCTCATTCACCCTGCTCGCTGCTTTCCTGGATGCCCGCATTCTCGGTGGGCACGTCCGCAACGGCCTCGTCGTCGCCGCCGTCATCGGCAAGACGCACGGCGCTGACCACATGTTCCTCGCCAGCGACGTTGAACAGGCGCACGCCCGCCGAACCGCGCCCGATCACGCGCAGCGTGGTGAGCGGCAGGCGGATCAGCTTGGCCTGGTCGGTGACGAGCATGAGCTGGTCGGCCTGCACCGCCGCGAAGCTGGCCACGACCGGCCCGTTGCGCGCGATGTTGTCGATGTTGGTGATGCCCTGGCCGCCGCGCCCGGTGCGGCGATATTCGTAGGCCGAAGACAGCTTGCCATAGCCGTTGGCACAGACGGTGAGGATGAACTGTTCCTTTGCGGCCAGTTCGGCATAGCGTTCCGCGCTCATCTGCGGTTCGCCTTCCTTTTCCGCCTTCCACGGAGCGAAGCGCAGGTAGTCCTCGCGCTCGTCCGAATCCTTCACGCCGACACGGTGGAGGATCGACAGCGAGATCACCTCGTCGTCGGCCTTCAGCGTCATGCCGCGCACGCCGGTCGAGGTGCGGCTCTGGAATTCGCGCACGTCGTCCGCCGGGAAGCGGATGGCCTTGCCAGCACGGCTCGCCAGCAGCACGTCGTCCCCTTCGGACAGCAGAGCGACGCCGATCAGGCGGTCCTCGCTGCCTTCATCGAAGCGCATGGCGAACTTGCCGTTCGACGGAATATTGGCGAACAGATCCATCGCGTTGCGCCGCACGTTGCCCTTGGCTGTCGCGAACATGACGTGGAGCTTGCCCCATTCGCCTTCGTCCTCGGGCAGCGGTAGCACCGCCGCGATCGTTTCGTCCTTGTCGAGCGCGGGCAGGAGGTTGACCACCGGGCGGCCACGGGTGGTCGGCCCGCCTTCGGGCAGGCGCCACACCTTGAGCCGATAGACCTTGCCCGCGGTCGAGAAGAACAGCACCGGCGTGTGGGTGGAGGCCACGAACATGGTGCCCACGGCATCCTCGTCCTTGGTCGCCATGCCGCTGCGGCCCTTGCCGCCGCGCGCCTGCGCGCGGAAAGTCGAGAGCGGGGTGCGCTTGATGTAGCCGTCGAGAGTGACGGTGACGACCATGTCCTCGCGCTCGATCAGGTCTTCATCATCGATGCCATCGGCGGCGGGTGCTATCTGCGACAGGCGCGGGGTGGCGAAGGCCGAGCGCACCGCGACCAGTTCCTCGCGCATCACGGCATAGAGCTTGATGCGATCGGCGAGGATAGACAGGTATTCCTCGATCGCCTTGGCCAGAACGCCCAGTTCGTCGCCGATTTCGTCGCGACCGAGCGCCGTCAGACGGTGCAGGCGCAGGTCGAGGATCGCGCGGACCTGGATTTCAGACAGCCGGTAGGGCTTGCCCGAACCGTCGTCGGCGTCGTTCTCGATGGCTTCGACAAGGCGCAGGTAAGGCGCGATCTCGCCCACGGGCCATTCGCGCGCGAGCAGGGTTTCGCGGGCCAGCGCCGGGTTGGCCGAGCCGCGGATGATCTTCACCACTTCGTCGAGGTTGGTCACCGCGACGACGAGGCCGAGCAGGATATGGGCGCGATCGCGCGCCTTGTTCAGCTCGAACTTGGTGCGGCGGGTGATGACCTCTTCGCGGAAGCGGACGAAAGCCTCGATGATGTCCTTGAGGCTCAACGTTTCCGGACGGCCACCACGGATGGCGAGCATGTTGGCCGGGAAGTTCGACTGCGCGGGCGTGTTGCGCCACAGCTGGTTGAGCACGACTTCGGGCGTGGCGTCACGCTTGAGATCGATGACCACGCGCACGCCTTCGCGGTTGGATTCATCGCGGATGTCCGAGATGCCCTCGATCCGCTTGTCCTTGGCCGCTTCGGCGATCTTCTCTACCAGGCTGTTCTTGCCGACCTGGTAGGGGATGCTGGTCAGCACGATCGAGCGGCGGTCGCCCTTGCCTTCCTCGATCTTGTGCTGGGCGCGCATGATGATCGATCCGCGCCCTTCGTGGTACGCCTTGCGCGCGCCAGCCGTGCCGAGGATCATCGGCGCGGTGGGGAAGTCTGGCCCGGGAATGATCTCGATCAGCTCGTCGATCGAGATCAGCGGGTTGTCCATGTAGGCAAGGCAGCCGTCGATCACTTCGCCGAGGTTGTGCGGCGGAATGTTGGTAGCCATGCCCACCGCGATGCCACCAGCGCCGTTGACCAGCAGGTTGGGGAAGCGCGCGGGCAGGACGGTCGGCTCCTGCCGCGACCCGTCGTAGTTGTCGGCGAAATCGACCGTGTCCTTGTCGAGATCGTCGAGCAGGAAGTTGGCCACGCGGGCAAGGCGCGCCTCGGTATAGCGCATCGAGGCCGGCGGATCGGGGTCCATCGAGCCGAAGTTGCCCTGGCCGTCGATCAGCGGCACGCGCATCGACCAGTCCTGCGTCATGCGCGCAAGGGCATCGTAGATCGCACTGTCGCCGTGCGGGTGGTAGTTGCCCATCACGTCGCCAACGATCTTGGCGCTCTTGCGATAGGGGCGCCCGGCGACGAAGCCGCCTTCCTGACTGGCGAAGAGGATGCGGCGGTGGACCGGCTTCAACCCGTCGCGCACGTCAGGCAGCGCGCGGGACACGATCACGCTCATCGCGTAATCGAGATAGCTGGTCTTCATCTCGTCGACGATGTCGATCCGCTGGAATTCGCCTTCGCCGCCAAGGGCTGCGGGGTCGATGGTCTGGGTGTCGTCGCTCACGTGATGATCCGCGTTATCGCTTTTGATTTATGGGAAGGTTCCGGCACTAGGCCATCACGCGCGCGAAGGCCAGCAATGCGCGACCGTTCGGTGCTTTTCCCGAGGACTTTTCCACACATGCGGCCAGTTGCCTGAACGGCGGGACAAACTGCCGTTCAAAGCGCGTTCAGCGCACGCCTTCTAACGCTTCAACCCGTTGCAAAGGGCGCAATTCCGCGCCAGTAGCGCAAGGCGACCATGGAGAGGAACCGCAAGGGCGATGACGCCTGCGGGACAGACACAGGTCCGGGTCGAACAGGAGATCATGAAGATGCGGGGTTCTTTCGGGAAATTCGGCAAGTCGGCCGTGGCGCGCGCAGCGCTGGGCGTGGCGCTGGCAACCGGCGTTGCGGCGGGCGGCTTCGTTTCGACCGCTGCCGTTGCCAAGGAAAAGGAAGCCAAGGGCGGCAAGGTCAGCAACTCGCCCGAGTTCGTGAAGGCGGCGCAGGCTTTCCAGCCTGCGTTCAATGCCGCGCAGGCGCTGAAGGGCGACGAGCAGAAGGCCGCCGGCCAGGCGCTGGTGCCGCAGCTCGCCGCGATCGCCCCCAACGTCAAGACGCCCGCAGACCAGATCATCTTCGGCCAATGGCAGCAGTCGGTCGGCAACTGGACCGGCGACAACGCGCTCGTCCGTACCGGCCTTCAGGCGATGCTCGATTCCGGCCAGCTTCCCGCGGACAAGGTCAGCCTCGTGCAGTTCTTCATCGGCGCCAAGGCCTATGAAGCCAAGGACTACGCCGGCGCGGTCAAGGCGCTGCAGCCGGTCGTCGCAGCCAACTACAGCGATGACGTCGCTGCCGAAATGCTCGCCGAAAGCTATGCCCAGACCGGCAATCCCAAGGGTGGCCTCGATGCGCTGAAGCAGGCGATCGCCGCGCGCAAGGCCGCTGGCGGCGCCGCTCCGGAAAGCTGGTACAGCCGCGCCAACCGCGTTGCCTATACAGCCAAGCTGAATGCGGAATCGGCCGAATGGGGCGCATTGCTCGCCGAAGCCTATCCCACGCCGATGAACTGGCTGGGCGCGATCCAACTGGTGCGCAACGCCAGCGCCTTCACCGCGCAGGAAAACCTCGACCTCGGTCGCCTGATGGACCGTTCGGGCGCGCTCAAGTCCGACCCGCGCTACACCGAGCGTGAATACGTCGACTACATCCAGGCCGCCGACGCCCGCCGCAACCCCGGCGAAGTGCTGCGCGTGGCGCAGGACGGCCTGACCTTCGGCGCGCTCAAGCCGACCGACACCTTCGTCACTGACGCGATGACGCAGGCCAAGGGCCGCATCGCGGCGGACAAGGCCTCGCTGCCGGGTCTGGCCAAGGATGCCGCCGCCGCCGCCAACGGCGTGACCGCCAATGCCGCCGGCGACGCCTTCCTGCAGTACGGCGACGCGGCCAAGGCCGAGGAGTTCTACAAGATGGCGCTGTCCAAGGGCGGCATCGACAAGGACCGCGCGCTGACCCGCCTCGGCATTGCCCAGGCTGACCAGGCCAAGTGGGCCGACGCCAAGGCGAGCTTCGCGCAGGTCACCGGCCTGCGCGCACCGATGGCCCGCCTGTGGACCGTCTGGGTCGACCAGAAGGCCGCCGGCAAGTAAGCCTTTCGGGCTTCGGCACAAACAGAAAGGGCGGCTCCTTGCAGGGCCGCCCTTTTCGATTCGGGGGGATGGTTGATCAGGAAACCGGGCTGAACGCGCCGGTTTCCTCGTCCAGCACGTGTAGCAGCCCGTCGGAGATCGCGAAGAACGCCCCGCGCAGGCGCAGTTCGCCGTTGCGCTCCTTGGAACGCACGCAGGGGAAGGTGCGCAGGTTCTTGAGGCTGACCTTGACGGCGGCCTGCTCCATCGCGCGCTCGGCCGCGCGGCCGGTGGTGCCGTGCTCGTGCGCGACCGGCTCGCGCGCTTCGTCGAGCAGGCCGATCCAGTCGGCGATGAAGCCGCCTTCGCCCGGCTCGGCGCCCTTGAGGTCCTGCGTCAGTGCGGCCTTGCAGCCACCGCACATGCCGTGGCCCATGACCACGATTTCCTTGACCTTGAGCACCTGCACCGCGAATTCCAGCGCGGCCGAAACGCCGTGGTGGCCGGGATTGGTCTCGAACGGCGGGACCATCGCGGCGACGTTGCGCACCACGAACATCTCTCCGGGATCGGTGTCGAATATCTGCGCTGGGTCCACGCGGCTGTCGGAACAGGCGATGATCATCACCTGCGGTTCCTGCCCTTCGCGCAGTTCCTTCCAGCGTTCGAGACGGGGGGTCCAGCCATGTTCACGGAAACGGCGGTAGCCGGCGATGAGCTGGTCCAGCTCGGGGGATCTGTCGGTTGCCATGAACCAAGGCCTTTGCAGGGTTAGATTGAGTCTTTCAAGTCCGCGTCGATGCTCCTATCTGGGCGCCATGACCGACGTCGCCAAGATCGAGACCGAACAGAGCCCCGCCCGCCAGCGCAAGCCCGACTGGATCCGCGTGAAAGCGCCCGGCAGCAAGGGCTATGGCGAGACGCGCCAGCTGATGCGCGATCTCAAGCTCAACACCGTATGCGAGGAAGCGGCTTGCCCCAACATCGGGGAATGCTGGACCAAGAAGCACGCCACGGTGATGATCCTGGGCGATGTCTGCACCCGCGCCTGCGCATTCTGCAACGTCAAGACCGGCATGCCGCGCGCCGTCGACGCATCCGAGCCAGGCCACGTGGCCGAAGCGGCAGCGAAGATGGGGCTTGAGCACATTGTGATCACCTCGGTCGACCGCGACGACCTGCCCGACGGTGGCGCAGGCCAGTTCGTGAAGGTGATCAAGGCCCTGCGCGAGCAGACCCCGAACACAACCATCGAGATCCTGACACCCGATTTCCGCGGCAAGATGGCCGCCTCCGTCGCCGCGATTGTCGAGGCGGGGCCGGACGTCTACAACCACAACCTCGAAACGGTGCCCCGCCTGTACCCGACGATCCGCCCCGGTGCGCGCTACTACGCCTCGCTGCGGCTGCTGGAGGAAGTAAAGCGCCATAATCCGCTGATCTTCACCAAGAGCGGCGTGATGCTGGGGCTGGGCGAAGAACGGCTCGAAGTCCACCAGGTAATGGACGACATGCGCAGCGCGCAGATCGACTTCCTGACCATGGGCCAGTACCTGCAACCCACGCCCAAGCACGCCAAGGTGATCGAGTTCGTCACGCCGAAGGCCTTCGACGCCTATGGCGCGATCGCGCGGGCCAAGGGCTTCCTGCAGGTAGCATCGAGCCCGCTGACGCGATCGAGCTATCACGCGGGCGACGATTTCCAGCAGATGCGCGCCACGCGTGAGGCGCAGCTCGCCAAGGCCGCGCTGAAGGGCTGACGCCGACGTGCCGCATATTTCCGAACAGCGCCGGATGCCGTGGTCGCCCGAACAGATGTTCGACCTCGTCGCCGACGTGAAGCGCTATGCCGAGTTCCTGCCCTGGGTCGTCGCGACGCGGATCAAGTCGGACAGCGAGGGCGAGATGGTGGCCGACATGCTCGTCGGCTTCAACGCGCTGCGCGAAAAGTTCACGTCGCGCGTGAAGAAGGACCGCCCGCGCCGGATCGAGGTCGAATACCTCGACGGGCCGATGAAGAACCTGTCCAATTCGTGGGAGTTCGCGCCCGACGGGCAGGGCGGCTGCGTGATCGACTTCTGCGTCGATTTCACCTTCCGCAACGCGATCTTCGAAAAGCTGGCCGGCCAATATCTCGACCGCGCCTTCCGCAAAATGGTGACCGCGTTCGAAACGCGCGCCGAAAAACTCTACGGCCTGCCGCAGACCGCGTCCTGAAGCCTATTCTGCCGCAGGCAGCAGCAGTTCCAGCGCGCAGATCGCGGCTTCGCGCCGCACTTCGGACCGCGTGCGCGCGTTCTCGAAGAACTTCAGCTCCGCATTCACCGCTTCGGGATCTTCGCCGCGTTCGGCACGGGCGAAAACGACGGTGCCGACCGGCTTGTTGTCCGATCCGCCACCAGGGCCCGCCACGCCGGTAATGGCGACGGCCACGTCCGCGCCCGAATGCTTGAGCGCGCCCTGCGCCATCGACCAGGCGACCGCGATCGAAACCGCACCGAAGGTGTCGATCACGTCCATCGAAACGCCGAGCAATTCGTGCTTGGATTCGTTCGAATAGGTAACGAAGCCCCGATCGAGCACGGCGGAACTTCCCGCGATCTCGGTCAGCGCAGCGGCGACGAGGCCGCCCGTGCAGCTTTCGGCAACCGCGAGGGTCCGGCCGCGCGCGGCGTTCTCCTCGATCACGCGGCGGGCCAGATCGACGATGTCGGCGGGAAGAAGGCTGTCCATGGCTGGGCTCAATTCGACTTTGCTGATTCGGCCGGGCACAGCGGCAGCGCCGCCTTCTTGCCGGGTCGGGGCTTGTCCGCAAGGCCGACGATGAAGGTCAGCAGCTCGGCGGTGTTCTCTGGCGGCAGGGGCGAGAGCAGGCGCGTCGCCCGTTCGATCGCCACGCACTGGTCGGGCTTGATGCCCTCGGTCACCATCTGCGCCACCATGCCTTCGGCAAAAGGCTGGAGCGCGCTGTCGGGCAGGCCTGCCACCATCGCCTTCATGCCTGCGTCCTTGGTATCGCCGATCTTGAGCAGCGCCGCCTTGGCCAGCGGCCAGGCCTGCTGCTTGCGCTCGGCATAGCGCTGGATCAGCGCCGGACCTTGCGTGGCGAAATAGCCCTGCGGCGACAGGCTGGGGCGGCACGCCTTCATCGCGCCGTCCATCACCACGGGCAGTGCATAAGTCACCATGCCGGTCAGTTCGGGCCGGGTCAGGCAATCCTGCGCGACGGCGGCCTGCGCCGAGGCAAGGCCGGACAAGGCGGCAAGGGCACCGACGATCTTGCGGGTTGTGCTCATGGCCTGTCTCCGTTCTGAACCGGGACCACCGTGGCCACGGCCTGCGCCGCTATACCTTCGCCGCGTCCCGTGGTTCCGAGCTTTTCGGTGGTGGTCGCCTTCACGCTCACCTGCTCGCTCGCCACGGCCATGATCTGTGCAAGACGCGCGCGCATCGCCGCCTTGTGCGGACCGATCTTGGGGGCTTCACAGATGATCGTGACATCGACATTGCCGACATCGTAGCCCTTCGCACGCACCAGCGCGACGGCATGGGCAAGAAAGCGATCGGAAGAGGCCCCCTTCCACTGCGGGTCGGACGGCGGGAAGTGATCGCCGATGTCGCCCGCGCCGATCGCGCCCAGCAATGCATCGACCAGGGCGTGGATTGCGACGTCGGCGTCGCTGTGCCCGGAAAGGCCCTTCGCGTGCGGCACCTTCACGCCGCACAGCCACAAGTCCTCGCCTTCGACGAGGCGGTGCACGTCGAAGCCCATGCCGGTGCGGGGGAAGGGGTTGGCCACGGCGTTCTCCTCAAGATCGGCGGCGAAAGTGACCTTGCGCAAGCGTTCGTCGCCCACGACCAGCGCGACGGGCAGGCCAGCAGCTTCCGCCACTTCGGCATCGTCGCCTGCATCCGGCGCTCCCTGCCAGCCCCGGTGCGCGGCAAGGATATCGGCAAAGCGGAAGGCCTGCGGGGTCTGCACGCGGTAGAGGCCATCGCGGCTGACGGCGCTGCGACGCAGGCCCTCGGCCCCGCGCACCACGCTGTCGACCACCGGAAGCACGGGAATGGCGCCCGGCCGATCCGCCAGCGCGGCAACCAGCGCGGCGATCACCCGCTGCGGCAGGTCGGGCCGCGCGGCGTCGTGGATCAGCACCGCGTCAGGCGCATGCCCGGCCAGCGCTTCGAGCGCGCGGCGGACCGAGCCTTGCCGCGTTGCATCGCCATGGACGAAGCGCACGTCGGCGATGCCCTCCAGCACCTGCGCTGCCGTATCGTCCCAGCCATCCGGGATGGCGACCACGATCGGTGTCACACCAGCCGCCGCCAGCGCCTCGGCGCTGTGGCGCAGCAGCGGCTTGCCACGGAACGGCACGAACTGCTTGGGCACGTCGCCTCCCGCGCGTAGCCCCTTTCCTGCCGCGACGATCACGGCGGCGACGTGCATCGCTGCGACTCCGGTGCTGGCGTTGAAGGGGAAGGGCGCGGTCATGCGGGCGGGCCTCTACCACCTTGGGCGGGGCAGGCAAGCCGACAAAACCTTGCCCGGACGGGCCAGATCGCGTAAGGACTGCCTGTTTTTTAGGCAGAACCTCCCAAAACGATGACTTCGCTCCCCACCCCGCCCAAGCTGGCGCCGCTTTCCGTTGGCCCCGTCACCGTGGGTTGCCCGGTCGTGCTCGCGCCGATGACCGGCGTGTCCGACCTGCCGTTCCGCACGATGGTGCGCCGCTATGGCTCGGGCCTCAACGTCACCGAGATGATCGCCAGCCCCGCCGCGATCCGCGAGACGCGCCAGTCGATCCAGAAGGCGATGTGGCATCCGACCGAAGAGCCGGTGTCGATGCAACTCGTCGGCTGCGAACCCGAACAGATGGGCGAGGCGGCGAAGTTGCAGGAAGACCGCGGCGCGGCGATCATCGACATCAACATGGGCTGCCCGGTGCGCAAGGTCGTCAACGGCGATGCAGGCTCGGCGCTGATGCGCGACATTCCGCTCGCCACCCGGCTGATCGAGGCGACGGTGAAGGCGGTTTCGGTGCCGGTGACGGTCAAGATGCGCATGGGCTGGTGCCATGACAGCCTGAACGCCCCCGAACTGGCGCGCATCGCGCAGGATATCGGCGCGAAGATGATCACCGTCCACGGGCGCACCCGCAACCAGATGTACAAGGGCCAAGCCGACTGGGCCTTCGTGCGCAGCGTGAAGGAAGCGGTCGACATTCCGGTGATCGTCAACGGCGACATCTGCACCATAGAAGACGTGGCCACGGCGATCGACCAGAGCGGCGCGGACGGCGTGATGATCGGGCGCGGCGCTTATGGCAGGCCGTGGCTGCTGGGCCAGATGATGCACTGGCTCGAAACGGGCGAACAGCGGCCCGATCCGGCCCTGGCGGAACAGTACGCCGTGCTGATCGAACACTACCACGCCATGCTCGAACACTATGGGCCCGTCACCGGCGTCGCCATGGCGCGCAAGCATCTGGGCTGGTATACCAAGGGCCTGCCCGGCTCCGCCGAATTCCGCAATCGCGTCAACTTCATCGATGATGCCAAGGCCGTGCTGGAAAGCCTCGCCGGGTTCTACGGACGCCTGCTGGATGCAGACCATGGAAGCGACAGGCGTGCCGCCGCATGAGCCTGGCGACGGCGTGAGCGCAGCGGGGGAGGGACGGCGCGCCGATGCGCAGCGCCCCGATCCCAAACGCCTCGTCGCCAGCTTGCCGGTCGCGCTGTTCCTGCTGGGACCGGACCTGCACGTTGCCTCGGTCAACCCTGCGGCAGAGCAACTCGTCGGGCAGGGCGCACGCCGCCTTGTCGGCCGCCCCGTGGCCGAGATATTCGAATTCGACGAGCCGCTGATCCTCGGCCGACTGGGCGAGGGCGAGGCGCAGCTCTTCGCGCGCGATGCACACGTGCGCGTGCTCGGACGGGCGGCGCGGCGGCTCGACGTGATGACCTCGCCCGTGACGCATTCGCCGGGGTGGCAGATGTTGATCCTGCACGAAGCGATCCGGGTCGAGGCGCTGACCGGCGACGGCGGTGGCTCGGGCGGGGGCGAGGGCGTGGCCCTGCGCGCGCCGGAAGTTCTGGCGCACGAGATCAAGAACCCGCTCGCAGGCATTCGCGGCGCGGCGCAATTGCTCGACCGCAAGCTGGAAGGCGCGGACAAGGCGCTGACCGGCCTGATCACCACCGAGGTCGACCGCATCGCCAAGCTGATCGACCAGATGCAATCGCTCTCGCGCCGCAGCCAGGAGCCGGTTGCGCCGTGCAACCTGCACGAAGCGGTCCGCCACGCGCAGGCCATCGTCGCCGCATCGAAGCCGGGCGAAGTGGTGTTCGAAGAGGAGTTCGACCCCTCGCTGCCGCCGATCATGGCCAATCCCGATGCCCTGGTGCAGGTCGTGCTCAACCTGATGACCAACGCGCGCGAGGCCTGCGAAGGGCGCAAGGGCGCGCGCATTGCGGTGCGCACGCGCTTTGCCAGCGGCATCCAGCTCCACGCCGGACCGGGCGGCAAGCCGCTGCGCCTGCCGATCGAACTGCGCGTCAGCGACAATGGTCCCGGCATCGACCCCGCACTGCGCGATCACATCTTCGAGCCCTTCGTAACCGCCAAAAAAAGCGGACAGGGCCTCGGTCTGGCGCTGGTGCAAAAGCTGGTGCGAGAGATGCATGGGCGCATCTCACACGATCGCGACGAGGCCAAGGGCTGGACCCATTTCCGCCTGCACCTGCCCGTGGCCGGGACGGTCCCACTGGAAACGAACAAGGAAGACACCCGGTGAAGCGGTCCATCCTGCTGGTGGAGGACGACGCCTCCATCGCCATGGTCATTACCGCCGCGCTCGAGGCGGACGGTTTCGGCGTCGACCGCTGCGATTCGATCGCCGAGCGCGACCGGCTATTGGCGGGTAAGACCTATGGCCTGATGCTGACCGACGTGATGCTGACCGATGGTGATGGCATCGAGACCCTCGGCCGCGTGCGCGAAGCCTTTCCGCAGATGCAGGTGATCATCCTCAGCGCGCAGAACACGCTCGATACGGCGGTACGTGCCAGCGACACCGGCGCGTTCGAATATTTCCCCAAGCCCTTCGACCTTGAAGAACTGGTGCGCACCGTCCGCCAGGCCATCGGTTCAAGCGGAAGCGGCGATGCGCCCGAGGGGCCGGAGGAGGTGGCGCAAGGGCTGCCGCTGGTGGGACGCAGCCCGGCCATGCAGGCGGTCTACCGCATGATCACGCGCGTGCTGCGCAATGACCTGACCGTGCTGATCCTGGGTGAATCCGGCACCGGCAAGGAACTGGTGGCCGAAGCGATCCACCAGTTGGGCAACCGCGCCGCCGGGCCCTTCATCGCCGTGAACACCGCCGCCATTCCCGCCGAGCTGATCGAAAGCGAGCTGTTCGGCCATGAAAAGGGCGCCTTCACCGGCGCGCACGCCCGCCACATCGGCAAGTTCGAGCAGGCCAGCGGCGGCACGCTGTTCCTCGACGAGATCGGCGACATGCCGATGCAGGCGCAGACCCGGCTGCTGCGCGCGCTGCAATCGGGGCGCATCCGTCGCGTCGGCGGCACGGAAGAGATCACGCTAGATTGCCGGATCGTCGCGGCGACCAATCGCGACCTCGTGCCGATGATCGCGGCAGGCCAGTTCCGCGAAGACCTGTACTACCGCATCGCCGTAGTGCCGATCGCGCTGCCGCCCTTGCGCGAGCGGGCCGACGACATCGAGGCGCTGTCGCGTCACTTCCTCGCCCGCGCCGCCGCCGAAGGCCTGCCACGCCGCCAGCTCTCCCCGGCGGGTGCGGCGCTGCTCGCCCGCCAGCCCTGGCGCGGCAATGTCCGGGAACTGCGCAACTTCGTCTATCGCCTCGCGCTGCTGGCGCGCGACGAAGTGATCGATGCCGCCACCATCGAGCCGCTGCTGGCGGGCGAGGGCGCAGCCCCCCGCGCTGCCGAAACGGACGAGGGCCCCGCCGATTTTGCCGCCACGCTCGAACGCTGGCTGGGCGAGGCCAATCCCGCGCCCGGCACGCTCTACGACGCCGCGCTCGCCGCGTTCGAGCGGCCGCTGTTCCTCCACGCGCTCGCCACCACCGGCGGCAACCAGCTGCGCGCGGCGCAACTGCTGGGGATCAACCGCAACACCTTGCGCAAGCGCCTCGCCGAGCTGGAGATCGCGCCGGAGTCAGTTCTCCATAAGAACTAAGGGCATCGCCCCAGCAGGCGGGTAGCACGAAACTTCTTGCAAAGCCGCAACAGGGGTGTTGTTGTTCTGCAACGATGCCTGTTCCGCCCCGCGCCGAGTCCCGCCGTTCGCCCCGTTGGTGGCGTCGCCTGCTCGTGACCTTGCGGCGGGCAAACGTCTTTCTGCTGCTCGAACTGGCCGCAGCGCTGCTGCTCGCGGTAGCCTTGTGGGCAAGCTGGGCGGCGGTCAGCGCCAACAACGCGGCCAACCAGCTCCTTCCCTCGCGACAGACATCCAGCCTGCTGATCGGCACGCTCGTTCCGGCGATGGCGCTGATCGTCCTGCTCGGCCGCCGCATGGCGCTGCGCCGCGCCTCCAAGGGCGTGCTGGGTGGCAGCGGGCGGTTGCACTTGCGCCTCGTGTGGCTGTTCTCGCTGATCGCTGCGATCCCTACGCTGCTGGTGGTGGTCTTCGCATCGCTGCTGTTCCAGTCGGGCGTCGAGTTCTGGTTCTCGGACAATTCACGCGGGATGCTGGAAAACGCCAACAACCTCGCGCGCGGCTATTATGCCGACAAGCTGCGCGACGTGGGCAACGAAAGCGTCGCCATGGCGGGCGACTTGCGCGATTATCTGGCGCAGGCCCCGATCACCAGCCAGGATTTCGCCGAGGGCTATTCCTGGCAGGTCATCAACCGCAAGCTCAATGAATCCGCGTTGGTGGAACGCGGCGCCGATGGCAGCTTGCGCACCGCCGCGATCGTCGATCCCAATTCCAACGACAACCGCCAGCGCATCACGCTGGCCGAACTGCGCCGCATCGACGCGGGCGAGCCGGTGGTGGTCAACGCCTCGGCCGAACGGATCGAGGCCGTCACCGCGGTCGATCGCACGCGCGGCATCTACCTCTACGTCGCGCGCAATTCCGATGCGCTCGCGCTCAACCAGTGGCAGCGCGCGCAGTCGGTGCTCAAGGCCTACGACATTCTCACCCGCCGCGCTCGCGCCCTGCAGTTGCGCTTCAACCTTGCGCTGTTCGGCATCAGTCTTGCGCTGGTGGCGCTGGCGGTGTGGGTGGCGCTGCGCTTTGCCGACAGGCAGGTGGCCCCGCTGGTCGAGCTGGTCTCGGCCGCGCGCAACGTCGGCAGCGGCAATTTCGCAATGCGCGTGACGCCGGGCAGCGGTACCGATGAAGTCGGCCTGCTCGCCCGCGCCTTCAACCGCATGACCGCGCAACTCGAAGGCCAGACGCAGGCCCTGGTCAGCGCCAATGCCCAGCTCGAAGTGCGCCGCGCCTTCATCGAGGCCGTGCTGGAATCGATCACCGCGGGCATTCTCTCGGTCGATCGCGAGGACCGCATCCGCCTGATCAACAGCTCTGCACAGAAGCTGCTGCGCCAGCAGGACGCGCCCGAGCTGGTGGGGATGACGCTGGCCCACGTCGCGCCCCAGCTGGCTCAGCTGATCGCCGAGGACCAGTCGAGCGGCCTTGTCCACTATGCCAAGAACGGCGACCTGCTGACGCTGGCGGTAAAGGTCACGCACGATGCCAACGGCCATGTCATCACTTTCGAGGACATCACCCGCCAGCTGCTCGACCAGCGCCGCGCGGCGTGGTCGGACGTCGCGCGCCGCATCGCGCACGAGATCAAGAACCCGCTGACGCCGATCCAGCTCGCCACCGAACGGTTGAAGCGCCGCTATCGCCGCCAGATCGAGACCGATCCCGAACTGTTCGAGGAACTGACCGCCACGATCATCCGCCAGGTCGGCGACCTGCGGAAGATGGTCGACGAGTTCTCCTCGTTCGCGCGCCTGCCCAAGCCGATGTTCCGCCGCGAGGACGCCAGCGATCTGGTGCGGCAGGCGCTGTTCCTGCAGGAAGTGGCGCATTCCGAGATCGACTTCGGGTTCACGGGTGAGGGGGCAATGCCTTTCGAAGCCGACCGCCACCAGTTCGGCCAGGCCATGACCAACGTGCTCAAGAACGCGGTCGAGGCGATCGAGACGCGCGCGAGAGCCGAGGACATCGACTTCAAGGGCCGGATCGCGGTGACTCTGACCGGGGACGCGCATTCGGTCACCGTCACCGTGGCGGACAACGGGGTCGGCCTTCCCGCAGAGCGAGACCGCATTCTCGAACCCTACATGACCACGCGCGAGAAGGGCACCGGCCTCGGCCTCGCGATCGTCAACAAGATCGTCGAGGAACACGGCGGCGAAATGCAGTTTGCACCCGAACCGGGCGGCGGCACGCGCATGACCATGCGCTTTGCCCGCAATCCCTCGGCCTCCTATTCCTCCGAAACGGCTTCGGCCAACTCGTAATCAAGCAGCAGGACTTTATTCAAGATGGCACTCGACATCCTGATCGTCGACGATGAACGGGACATCCGCGAACTGGTCGCCGGCGTGCTCAGCGACGAAGGCTATGGCTGCCGCACCGCAGGCGACAGCACCGCCGCGCTGGCCGCGATCGACGAGCGGCGCCCCAGCCTCGTGCTGCTCGACGTGTGGCTGCACGGCAGCCCGATGGACGGGCTCGAAGTGCTCGACGAAATCAAGAAGCGCGAGCCCGAACTGCCGGTGCTGATCTTCTCGGGCCACGGCAACATCGACACCGCCGTCTCGGCCATCAGCCGGGGCGCGATGGACTTCATCGAAAAGCCGTTCGAGGCCGAGCGCCTGCTGCTGCTGGTCGAACGCGCCACCGAGACCGAGCGCCTGCGCCGCGAGAACCAGCGCCTGCGCGAAGGCTTCGCCATGGCCGACGAGTTCACCGGCAACAGCCCGTCGATCAACCAGGTCCGCGCCACGCTGAAGCGCGTTGCCAATACCGGTAGCCGCCTGCTGATCACGGGCCCTGCGGGCGCGGGCAAGGAAGTGGCCGCGCGGCTGCTCCATTCGTGGAGCCCACGCGCGCAGAGCGCCTTCGTCACAGTCAGCGCCGCGCGCATCACCCCCGAACGCTTCGAGCAGGAGCTGTTCGGCGAAGAGGCCGACGGCAAGCTGGTGCGGGCAGGGCTGCTCGAAATGGCCGATGGCGGCACGCTGTTCCTCGATGAAGTGGCCGACATGCCAGCCTCCAGCCAAGCGCGGATCCTGCGCGTGCTGACCGATCAGGCCTTCGTGCGCGTGGGCGGTAATCGCCAGATCCGCGTCGACGTGCGCGTGGTCTCGTCGTCCTCGCGCCCACTCGAAAAGGAAATTACCGAGCGCCGGTTTCGCGAGGATCTGTACTACAGGCTCAACGTGGTGCCTGTCTCGATCCCGCCGCTGACGGAACGGCGCGACGACATCCCGTCGCTGGTCGACCACTTCTTCACCCGCTACGCCAGCGAACAGGGCATCGCGCCCCCCGCGATCTCGCCCGAGGCGATGGCCGCGTTGCAGGCCTACGACTGGCCGGGCAACGTCCGCCAGCTGCGCAATGTGGTCGAACGTACGATCATCCTCGCCCCGCGTGACCGGCTGGCACGTATCGAGGCCGACATGCTGCCTTCGGAGATCGTCAGCACGCGGATCGGCGGGGATAGCTCGACCTCGGCGCTGATGGGCGTTCCCTTGCGCGAGGCGCGGGAGAACTTCGAGCGCGAATATCTCAAAGTGCAAATCCGCCGCTTTTCGGGCAATATCTCCAAGACCGCGACGTTCATCGGGATGGAGCGCTCGGCGCTTCACCGCAAGCTAAAGCTGCTGGGCATGGTCGACCGGCGCGAGGACGAAGAGGACGAGGGCGAATAGCTATCCGGTCCCGCATGGGGAACCGCAGCACAACTTCCCGGTTTACGCGCGAGGGATCGGGTCATAAGTTGTCATCGAACCCGGCCAAGGTGTTCCGAACGGATTCGGACCACACCGAGGCCAGATCGCGACGGTGAGCAAAAGCACCGCGCCAATACAAAGGAGTCACAAGAATGACCGGACGGACCCTGTCTGCGCGCCCGCGCTCGAAGCCCGTGGAAACCCCTGCCGATGCAGAAGCAGCGCCCGCCGCTGCCGCACCTGCCGCATCGGCCGCGCCCAGCCCCTCGGGCGGCCCCTCCGGTGGCAAGGGCCAGAACCTGCAGGACCTTTTCCTCAATCACCTGCGCAAGAACAAGATCCCTGTCACCATGTTCCTGGTGAAGGGCGTGAAGCTGCAGGGCATCGTCACCTGGTTCGACAACTTCTCGATCCTGCTGCGCCGCGATGGCCAGTCGCAGCTGGTCTACAAGCATGCGATCAGCACGATCATGCCGGGCCAGCAGCTCTCGGTCGCCCACTTCCAGGGCGGTGGCGACGACAACGGCAAGAAGCGCCTGCTTCAGGAAGTGTTCCTGTCGAGCGTGCGCGATGCCGGAGTGCAGGTGACGATGTTCCTCGTCAACGGCGTCATGCTCCAGGGCAAGGTCGCCTCGTACGACCTGTTCTGCATGCTGCTCGAACGCGAAGGCTACGTCCAGCTGGCCTACAAGCACGCCGTCTCCACCATCCAGCCCGCCGGTCACGTCGACCTGTCGGGTGACTGGGACGGGGAGGGCGCCTGACCTTTGAGCACGTTCGAATTTGGCCGCGACGAGGGTGATCTCGAAGGTGAGGTCACCCGAGGCGCGCGCGCCATCGTCGTGCTGCCAGACATCCGCCAGAAGGGCAGAGGCCAGAAGGGCGCAGCCCTGGGCGACGACGCCGAAACCCGGCTGGAGGAAGGCAAGGGCCTTGCCCGCGCGATCGGCATCGAAGTGGTCGATGCCTTCGTCCTGCCGATCCGCGCGGTTCGGCCCGCCACGCTGTTCGGCGAAGGCCAGGTCGAACGGATCGGCGTGGCGCTTGCGCAGAACGAGGCCGAGCTGGTCATCATCGACGGCTCGCTCTCGGCGATCCAGCAGCGCAATCTCGAAGAAAAGCTCAAGCACAAGGTCATCGACCGCACCGGGCTTATCCTCGAAATCTTCGGCGAGCGCGCCGCCACCGCCGAAGGACGGCTTCAGGTCGAACTCGCACACCTCGATTATCAGGCGGGGCGTCTGGTGCGGTCGTGGACCCACCTCGAACGCCAGCGCGGCGGCTTCGGCTTCCTTGGTGGCCCCGGCGAAACCCAGATCGAGGCCGACCGCCGGATGATCCGCAACCGCATGGCGCGGCTGCGGCGCGAACTCGAACAGGTGCGCCGTACGCGCGGACTGCACCGCGACCGGCGCCAGCGCGCGCCCTGGCCGATCATCGCGCTGGTGGGCTACACCAACGCGGGCAAGTCCACGCTCTTCAACCGCCTGACCGGCGCGGACGTGATGGCCGAGGACCTGCTGTTCGCCACGCTCGACCCGACCATGCGCGCGATCCGGCTGCCGGGCGTCGAAAAGGCGATCCTGTCGGACACGGTGGGCTTCATCTCGGACCTGCCGACGCAGCTTGTCGCCGCCTTCCGCGCCACGCTGGAAGAAGTGACCGCCGCCGACGTGATCGTCCACGTGCGCGACATCTCCAATCCCGCCACCGCGCAGCAGAAGATCGAAGTGGAGGAGATCCTCGCCGACCTTGGCGTGATCGGCGAGGACGGCTCCTCGGTCCCGATCATCGAGGCGTGGAACAAGTGGGACCTGCTCACCCCCGACGAGCGTGAAATGCGCCACGACCTGATCGCGCATGGCGTGCCCGAAGTGCCGGTCGTGCCCATTTCGGCGGCGACGGGGGAAGGGGTGTCCGACCTGCTTGACCGCCTGTCGATACTGCTGACCGGCGGCGCGCAGGAACTGGAGCTGACCGTGCCGCTTTCCGATGGCCAGCGCCTCGCATGGCTTCACGCGCATGGCGAAGTGCTGTCGGAACGCGAAGTCGAGGATGAGGCAGGCGTTCCGGCGCTGCGGCTGAACGTGCGGTTGAGCCCCAAGGAACTGGGGCGCTTCACCCGGATCTAGGCGTTCCTCTCGGTCGCCTTGACCTGCTGCCAGAGCGCTTCCTGCGCATCGAGATCGAGCGAGGCGAAAGCACCGTCGGCCAGCGCTTCCATGCCCCGGAAGCGGCGCTCGAACTTGATGTTGGCGAAGCGCAGCGCCTCTTCGGGTGCGATGCCATAGCTGCGCACGACGTTCACGGCGGAGAACAGCAGGTCGCCCGCTTCGTCCAGACGTTCTTCATCCGTTTCTGCCGCAGCCAGTTCGGCGACTTCCTCGGCCAGCTTGGCCACCGGACCGTCGGTATCCGGCCACTCGAAGCCGACGCGCGCGGCGCGCTTCTGCAGCTTGTCGGCGCGCATCAGCGCGGGCAGCGCCTGGGCCACGCCATCCAGCGCGCTGGTCGCGCCCTTGGCCGCGCGCTCGGCTTCCTTGGCGGCTTCCCAGCGTTCGGCGCGGGCATGATCGGTGCCAGCGGCGGTCCCGAAGATGTGCGGATGGCGCGCTTCCATCTTGTCGGCGATGGCGGTGGCGACATCGTCGAAGGCGAAGGCTCCGGCTTCCTCTGCGATGCGAGAATGGAACACCACCTGGAGCAGCAGGTCGCCGAGTTCCTCGCGCAAGCCGTCAATGTCGTGGCGCTCGATCGCGTCGGCGACTTCGTAGGCTTCCTCGATCGTGTACGGCGCGATCGTGGCGAAAGTCTGCGCCTTGTCCCAATCGCAGCCTCGCTGCGGATCGCGCAAGGTGGCCATGATCGCCAGCAGGCGGTCGAGAGGGGGTTTTGTTGATGAAGTGCCTGCAGGGGGGCCGTTTTCCACCTTCAACAAACTCCAGTTCGATAATAATGATTATGTTAAATAAACGACGGATGGACGACGGTGAACGCCAGCGCGACGGCCACGATGATGGCCAGCCAGATCGCGGCCACGACGAACATCCGCTTGCGTGGCAGACGCCGCAGTCCGCCGTTCGCGCTGACGAGCACCAGCGCCATGATCACGCCCGCGATGGCCACGAGCGTGTCGCCGCTCACAGGTCGATCACCATGCCGTCGTAGCCCGGCTCGACGTGCGGCGGGATTTCATCCAGCAGCGTGCGGTAATCCATCGACTTGTCGAGATGCGACAGCACGCCGCGCCCGGCGCGACATGCCTCCACCAGTTCCAGCGCCATGCCGAGATGCGCGTGCGTGGGATGCGGCTGGCGGCGCAAGGCATCGACGACGAGCACGTCGACCTTGTCGAACAGCGCAACCATGTCGGCATTTATCTCGCTGAAATCAGTGGCATAGCCGATGGACTTTCCACCTTGATCGAAGCGAAACGCGGTCGATTGCGCAGGCCCATGCAGCATCTGGCAATGGCTGACGCCGATCCCGGCGATCATCCGCACGCGATCGAGATTGTCGAGATTGCAGATCGTGGGATAGCCGTGCTGGCCTGCGAAGACATAGCCGAAGCGCTGGCGCAGGCGGCGCACGGTTTCATCGGCGGCGTAACCCGGGATCGGCGCGCCACGGCCCATGCGCAAGGGGCGCAGATCATCGATACCGTGGGTGTGATCGGCATGATCGTGCGTCCATACCACGCCGTCGATCCGGTCGATACCGGTAGACAGCAACTGGTGGCGCAAGTCGGTGGGCGTATCGACCAGCACCCGCGCGCCGTCGTAGCCTTCGACCGCGATCGCCACGCGCGTGCGCCGGTTGCGCGGTTCGGCGGGATCGCATTCGCCCCAGTCGTTGCCGATGCGCGGCACGCCAGTGGACGTGCCCGACCCCAGGACGATCAGCTTCACACCGCCGCCTTTGCAAACAGCTTGAAGAAGTTGGCCCCGGTCAATTCAGCCAGTGTCTCAGGTTCGATCCCGCGCAAGGCCGCGACGAAACGCAGCGTGTCGGCCACGAACGCCGGCTCGCACGTTTTACCGCGATGCGGGATCGGTGCGAGGAACGGCGCATCGGTTTCGACCAGCAGGCGATCTTCCGGTATTTCCGTAGCGAACGCCTGCAAGTCCTTGGCATTCTTGAATGTCACGATGCCCGAAAGCGAGATCGTCAAGCCGAGATCGAGGACCGCGCGGCCGAAATCGGGCGTGGCCGTGAAACAGTGGATCAGCGCCGGGAAGGCCCCCTTCCCCATTTCGTCGGTCAGGATGCGCAAGGTGTCGTCCTCGGCATCTCGGGTGTGGATGATCAGCGGCAGGCCGGTGTCGCGCGAAACCTGAATGTGTACGCGGAACAGGTCCTGCTGCACCTGCCGGTCGGAGTGGTCGTAATAGTAATCGAGCCCGGTCTCGCCGATAGCCACGACCCTCGCGTCAGCCGTAGCCTCGCGCAGCACCGCCTCGCCCAGATCGGCGTGGCCATCCGCCTCGTGCGGATGGATGCCGACGCTGGCCCATACATCGGGCGAACGATGCGCCGTGGCGACGACATCGGCCCATTCGCGCTGGCGGGTGGAGATGTTGAGGAAGCCCCTGACGCCAGCGGCGCGGGCGCGGTCGAGGACGCTGTCCTGCTCCTCGACCAGCCCTTTGTAGTTGAGATGGCAGTGGGAATCGATCAGCATCAGGCCGCGTCGTCCTCAGGCAGGTCGAGACGCGGGAAAGCCCCGACCGGCGCGGCCAGCTTCTCGCCGCTGTTCACGCGGTCCATGAACCAGTCCGCATGGCCCAGATCCGCAATCCCGCGCCTGTCCGAGGGGATCCCGAGCTGGTCGAGCACCTTGTCGGCCGCGCCCGGCACGACCGGACGGATGGCGATGGTCAGGTCGCGGATGGCCATGAACAGACAAAGCAGCACGGCGCGCATGCGTTCCGGGTCAGTCTTGCGCAGGGTCCAGGGCGCCTGTTCATCGACATAGGCATTGCAGGCGAAGACCGCGCGCATCCACGCGTCGATGCCGGCGGAGAAGTTCAGGGCCTCGAACTCGCGCGGCAGTTCAGCCGCGCAGGCCTGATGCACTTGCGCCAGCAGGGCATCGTCGGCGTCGGTGCTCGAAAAGGTCGAAAGTTCGCCATCCATGTTCTTGAAGATCATGGACAGCGTGCGCTGCACCAGATTGCCGTAGCTGTTGGCCAGTTCGGCGTTGCAGCGGGTGACGATGGCCTCGGGCGAATAGGAGCCGTCCTGCCCGAAGGCGACTTCGCGCATCAGGAAATAGCGCAGCGCATCGACCCCGAAGCGCCCGGCCAGTTCGATCGGATCGGTGACGTTGCCGAGGCTCTTCGATTCCTTCTGCCCGCGGTTGAGCAGGAAGCCATGGCCGAACACCTGGCGCGGCAGCGGCAGCTGGGCGCTCATCAGGAAGGCCGGCCAGTAGATCGTGTGGAAGCGGACGATGTCCTTTCCGATCAGGTGGAGGTTTGCGGGCCAATACTTTGCAAAGGCTTCGGTTTCCTCAGGGAAGCCGAGGCCGGTCAGGTAGTTGGTCAGCGCATCGACCCAAACGTACATCACGTGGTTCTCGCTGCCGGGCACCTTGACACCCCAGTCGAAGCTGGTGCGCGAGACCGACAGGTCGCGCAGGCCTTGCGAAACGAAGGCGATCATCTCGTTGCGGCGGCTGTCGGGCTGGATGAAGTCCGGGTTCTGTTCGTAGAGCGCCAGCAGCTTGTCGCCATAGGCCGACAGACGGAAGAACCACGATTCCTCGACGGTCCATTCGACCGGCGTGCCCTGCGGCGAGAGCTTTTCGCCGCCGTCGCCCGCGACCAGTTCGCTCTCGTCGTAGTAGGCTTCGTCGCGGACCGAGTACCAGCCTTCGTAGCGATCGAGATAGAGATCGCCATTGGCTTCCATCCGCCGCCAGATTTCCTGCGTGGCGGCGTGGTGACGTTCCTCGGTGGTGCGCAGGAAGACATCATAGTTGATGTTCAGAGCCGCGCACATATCGATGAAATGCTGTGACATTTCATCGGCGAGTTCCTTGGGCGTCTTGCCCAGGTCGCGCGCCTTCTGCGCCATCTTCAGGCCATGTTCGTCGGTGCCGGTCTGGAAGCGCACGTCACGCCCCATCGCCTTCTCGAAGCGCGCGATGACATCGGCGGCGATCGCTTCGTAGGCGTGGCCGATGTGTGGCTTGCCATTGGGATAGGAAATGGCGGTGGTGATGTAATAGGGTTCGCCCATCGGGACGGTCACTTCCTCTGGAATGTACGCAAGGCTTCAGCTTGCGCCTTCCCTAGTCCGCGCAGCCGATGCCAGCAACCCGCCGATTTCCAGCACGAGCAGTCCGGCATCGTAGTTGTAGGTGGGCGCTTGTGCCGCGAGCGTGACCAGCTTGGCATGGGCCTCGGCGATCCTGAGCCGAGTGCGGTCGTCGCTCGATGCCAAGGCCTGCACCAGCACCATGCGCGCGGCCTCGAGCGCGGCGAGCTGGCGTTCGCGATCAGGGCGAGCGCCCATCGCCTCGGCCAGACGACCGCGCAGGGCGAAATCGGGATCGCCGTCGTGCGCCAGCTGGCGCATGACGTGGAACACCATGCCGAGATCCTGCTCCGCAAAGGACAGCGCCGCGCCGGGCGATCCCGCCGCAACGGCGATGGCGGCACTGCGGGTCTGGTCGTCGAGTTCGGGGGCCAGCTGACCGAGCGCGCGGGCCATCTGGTCCACTTCGAGCGGGTGGAAGCGCACCACGAGGCAGCGCGAGCGGATGGTCGGCAGGAGGCGGCCGGGCTGGTGCGCGACGAGCAGGAAGAATGTGCCCTGCGGCGGCTCCTCGAGGCTTTTCAGCAGGGCGTTGACCGCGCTTTTTTCGAGCTGGTCGGCGCAATCGATGATCACCGCGCGGCGCGCGCCCAGCGTCGGGCGGGTAACCAGCCGCCGCTGCATCGCGCGGATCTGGTCGACGCTGATGCTGCGCTTCTTCTGGTAGGGCTTGCCGTCGTCCTTCTTCTTCGCCTCGTCATCGTTGTTCGGCAGCGGGATCAGCACGTGGATGTCGGGGTGATGTTCGGGCGCCGGCTGTGACACGCCGGGTTCGGCGACGAGTTCGGCGGCGGCGGCGACGGCGAAGCTCGCCTTGCCCAGCCCCTCGCGCCCGGCGAGCAGCCAGGCGTGGTGCATACGCCCCCCCGCCATCGCGGCGCGCCAGGCGGCCCACGCCTGTTCGTGGCCGATCATGTCGCTCACGCCACGCGCTCGACCGCGGCCAGCACGCGGGCGTGGACCTGCGCCGGATCTCCGGCAGCGTCGATACGGGCGAAACGTTGCGGCTCGGCGGCGGCGAAGCGCTCGAACGCCTTGGCCACGCGGGCGTGATAGGCAGCGTCGCGCCCGCCAATGCGGTCGGACTGGCCCTGATCACGCAGGGCGAGGCGATGCGCGGCCTCGTCGGGGGCGAGTGTCAGCAGTACGGTGAGATCGGGCAGCAGACCTTCGCTGCCGATGGCGTGGAGCGCCAGCACATCTTCGTCGGAAACGCCGCCGCCGCCGCCCTGATAGGCACGACTCGAATCGAGAAAGCGATCGCAGATGACGATGGCCCCGCGCGCCAGCGTCGGGCGGATCAGGCGCTCGACGTGATCGGCGCGCGCAGCGGCGAACAACAGCGCCTCGGCGCGCGGGCCCCAGCCTTCGCCCTCGGTGCTGAGCAGAAGCGCACGGATCGCCTCGGCCCCGGCGGTGCCGCCGGGTTCGCGGGTGAGCACGACATCGCGCCCTTGCGCGCGCAAGGCTTCGGCAAGGAGGCGCGCCTGGGTGGACTTGCCCGCCCCTTCCCCGCCTTCGAAGGCTATGAACAGCCCGGTCATCGGCCGACCAGCGCGAGCATACCGTCGCGCAGACGGGCGACCACGCCGCCTTCGGGCACGTCCTCGGCGGCAGCGAGCGGCAGGGCCTCTTCGGGTTGCCCCGGCGTCCTGACAAGAAGCGTGGCGACCTGCTGGCCCTTCGCGATGGGCGCGCGCAGCGGCCCCTTGTAGCGGATCGACAGCGTGGGCTTGGCTGAAACGCCCGCGGGCAGCGTCAGCGCCAGATCGTGCGGCGCGACGAGTCCGACGCTGCGCGCCTCGCCCCCCTGCACCTGCGCCTCGCCCAGATGCGCGCCGGCGCGATAGAGCGGCTTCGCAGCCCATGCGGCAAAGCCCCATTCGATCAGCGCGCGCGACTGTTGGGCCCGGTCGTTGGGCCGGTCATAGCCGCCGACCACCATCATCAACCGCCGTCCGTCGCGCATCGCCGTGCCGACGAGTCCGTACCCGGCCTCGTTGGTGAAGCCGGTCTTGACGCCGTCCGCGCCTTCGGTGTGGCCGTAAAGCGGGTTGTGGTTGTTCTGGGTGATGCCGCCCAGCGTGGCGTGGGGGTGGCCGTAGAACGTCTTGTAGAGCACAGGATGGCGCGTGATCAGGGCCATCGACAGCTTGGCGAGGTCGGCGGCGGAGACCCAGGTCTGGCCCTCGTCCATCCACCCGTTGGGCGTATTGTAATGCGTATCGCGCATGCCGAGCTTGCGCGCCTCGGCGTTCATCATCGCGGTGAAGCCGGGGACCGACCCAGCGACACCTTCGGCCAGAACGACGCAGCCGTCATTGGCGGACACGGTGACGATGCCTTCGAGCAGGTCGGCGACGGTGGTCTGGCTGTTGTTGCCCAGGAACATCG
The DNA here is from genome assembly GCF_020179425.1 of Novosphingobium percolationis. GTDB lineage: Bacteria > Pseudomonadota > Alphaproteobacteria > Sphingomonadales > Sphingomonadaceae > Novosphingobium > Novosphingobium percolationis. The sequence goes on from NZ_JAILYM010000001.1 coordinate 445,159, forward strand.
TGCTGCCCACGCCGTGCCACTTGCGAAATGTCTCGGGCTTCATCGTGAACTTCTGGTCAAGCCGCAGCTTGCCCTGCTCGATCAGTTCGAACGCGACATAACTGGTCATGATCTTGGTCAACGAAGCGGGCACGAAACGGCGATGCGACTGGCGCTCGAACAGCACGCGGCCCGAATTGACGTCGATCAGCAGGCCGATCGGCGCGGTGATCTGGGGCATCTCGGTCGGAACGATAGGCGCCGCAGCGCGCACGGGCGCTGAAGCGAGAGCGAACGCGGCGGCAAGGGCAATCGGTCGGTGCAAGCAGAACCCCACAAGTGGCGGGCCCTTTGCGCCTTACTTTTCGGTCAGGACCCGCGCGTCGGCATAGCCCGCCCGGCGCGCCTTCGCCAGAGCCGCCTGCGCCTGCGCGGTGGACGACGCGCCGATGCGCACGCGCCAGAGGTTCCCCGAGGGCGTGACGGTGCCGCCGACCTGCCTGGCCGCGGCCTCTGCCCGCGCACGGGTGGAAAACGCGCCGACCTGGACATGGCGCGAGACGGTCGCCGTGGCGGACGAGGTGGGATGCGCCAACGGAGTGTGCCGCGCGAGTGGCCTGGGTTGCGCTGCGGGCTGGGGCTTCGCCGCAGCAGGCTTGGTCACCACCGCTGCCACGACCGGAACCGAAGGCGGCAGATCCACCAGCGCGGGCGCTGGGGGCGCGATGCCCAGCTTGCGCTTCAACGCGGCGAGCAGGCCCGGCGGCGTGTCCATCCGCGCTGGCACCTGCTGCCCGGTGCGCAGCAGCGCGCGTTCGGGTTCGGGCGGGTTGACGCGACGCACGCGCACGGCGGCGCGCTGCCCGGGAGCAAGGCCGAGTTGTGCGCGCGCCATCGGGGTCAGCTCGATCAGTCCGTCGCCGGCCATCGGGCCGCGCCGGTCGATGCGCACCAGCGCGGTCCTGCCCGAATCGAGCGCGGTGACTTCGACATAGGAAGGAAAGGGCAAGGTGCGGTGCCCGCCCGCCACGCCGGCGCCCTCGGTTTCGGCGGCATAGCCGACGGCATCGTAGTTCATCGTATCGAGCGGGGTATAGGTCTGGCCGTCGACGGTGAACGGATCGCCCACCGTGACCGGATAATCCCCCGCCGGACCAAGGCGATCGACAGGTGGCGGCGGGCTCGCGCCCAGCAGCGCGATGGCAAGCAGCGGGGCAGCGATCAGGGTCGGTAGCCTAACGGGCAATCTCATCGGCAAGCAATCCCACGGACAGGGCATAAAAGTTCGAGCAGTTGTAATCGAGGATGACTCGATAATTTCCGGTTAGCAGGTAACCGGTCCGCCCTTGTCCGTCGGGTTCGATGAGAGTGGCCTGAACGTCGTCAGCGAGGCCCGCGCCTTGCCCTGCCCCCTGCGGCGTCACGCCCAGCGCGCGCCATTCACGCATCGTGCGCCAGGCCGAATGCCGCGCGAAGACCTGCGGACAGCGCGGGCTGACGAGGCTGGTGCCAAGGCTGGCGCGATCGAGCGCGGGCGGAACGTCCACCGCGACGCCCCAGGGCTGCCCCGGCCGCCAGCCCGCATCGCGAAAGTAGTTGGCGATGGAGGACAGCGTATCGGGCTTGCTGGACCAGATGTCGGCCAGCCCGTCGCCATCGGCATCCTGCGCCACGCGGAGATAGACGCTGGGCAGGAACTGCGGATTGCCGAAGGCCCCGGCCCAGCTGCCGACCAGCTTGCTGCGCGGCACGCCGCGGTCGATCATCTTGAGCACGGCGACGAATTCCTCGGCGAACAGTTCGCGCCGCCGCCCTTCGTAGGCCAGCGTCGCCAGCGAGCGGGCGAGGTCGAAATCGCCGGTATAGCGGCCGTAGTTGCTCTCGTGCCCCCAGATCGCCAGCACAACCTTGCCCGGTACGCCATAGCGCCGCTCTATCTGCCCCAGCAGGGCGGCGTTGGCGGCATACTCGCGCTGCCCCCCGGCGATCCGGGCGGCATCGACGTGCATCCGGCGATAAGGCGCGAAGGCGGGGATGGCGGAGGATGGCCCCCCGCCGGGCTGGCTGCGATCGAGCTGGATCACCCGCGGACTGAACGTCAGCGTCGAAGTCACGCTGGAGATCGTCGATTCCCGCACCCCTTCGGCGCGAGCCCGCGCGGCGAGCAGCTGGAGATAGCCGGCGAAACCCGCCTCCTCGTCCGATTGCGCGCAGGCAACCGGGGCGAAGACGAGCGATGCGGCGCCACCGGCCAGCAGGGCGGCGCGCTTCAGAAAAGAACCAAAGGACAATGTCATCCGCCCGCTTGTCGCACAGGGCGCGCCGGTTTGGGAATCCCCTGCACGCACAATTCCCCTTTGCGACAGGCCGCACCGCCGCTATCGGCGACGGCAGTGCGGACAGGTGGCCGAGTGGTTTAAGGCAGCGGTCTTGAAAACCGCCGTGGGTGCAAGCTCACCGTGGGTTCGAATCCCACCCTGTCCGCCACCGGCCTGCCCTGCGTTTTCCTGCGATCAGCGGCAGCGTACGTTGCTGCGACCGTTGCTGTCGACCGCGGCGCCCACCGCCGCGCCACCGATGGCGCCGATGATCGCGCCAAGCGGCTTGCTGTCGCCCTGCGCGATCAGCGCGCCTGCCGCAGCGCCTGCAAGGCCGCCGACGATCAGGCCGGTTGAACCATCCGAACGGCGGCAATAGTAGCGCCCGTCACGGCCGCGATAGACGCGGTCGTCATAGGTCAGGTTGCGTTCGCGATAGCGCGGGCTCTGGCGGTAATAGCGATCCGCATAATAGCCGCCGTAGCTAGGGTCGGGGTTGTTGTAATCGTACCGGCCATAACGATCGTAGGTGTTGCGATCGTAGTAGCCCCAATCGCCGGCGTAGTTGTCGCTGGCATAGCCGGGGCGATCGCCGTAGCCCATGTCGGTGCAGGCCGTCGTCAGCGTGGCGGCGGCCAAGGCGGAAAGCATCAGGGCCTTGTTCATGGGGCCTGCTCCTTGTGCGAGAGGTCGGGAGAACGCGCCGTGCGCGCCCCGCTCATAGCTGCAATGGTTCGCGGCGGCACAAGTTCCCGGGACGTTCTGGCACGCTGTCAGCCGAGCGTGACGAAGATCTCTGCCACGAGCCGCCAGACGCCTCCCGCCTCGCGCCACTTGGCGCTGTAGATGCCTTGTGCGATCGGTGCCTCGCTGCCCTGCGCCACGCCCTGCCAGCGGCCCTGCTCCATCGCAATCGGCTCCACCTGCGAGGCCGTTACGCTACCGGGCGTGCGCGTGTAGATCGTGCGCGGACGCGCGGAAAACTCACGTTTCCACGCGGCTAACTGCGCCTTGCGGCCCGCGATCACCGCGCTGTCGCTGCCGGTCACCAGGATCACGTCAGGCGTGAGTAACGCACCGATCGCGGCCAAGTCTGCGTCAGCCAACGCGCGGTTGAACGCGGCGCGGGCGGCACGGATGGCGATTTCGGCCGCCGGGTTGGCACTGGCGAGCGGGATGGTCGGGGTCATGGCTGACCCATGGCAAAGCGCATCGTCCTTGCCCACCCCGTAATCGTGCGTGCCGACCGTGCATATGCATGATGCAGGTACAATATGCAGGTGCAAGATGATCGCTGCATATCCAGGTTGCAGCCACATCGTGCATATGCAGCATTTGGGGCCAACGTGGTCGACGTGGCGCGCGCGGTGTGACAGGAGGCCCGCATGACGCCGACCGCCACTGCCGTACGCATCCTCGTCGATGCCGATGCCTGCCCGGTGAAGGAGGAGATCTACAAGGTCGCCTGGCGCCGTAACGTATCGGTCGCCGTGGTCAGCAATTCGCCCTTTCGCGTGCCGTTGCACCCGCTGGTGCGCCGGGTGGTGGTAAGCGATGGCTTCGACGCCGCCGACGACTGGATCGCCCAGGAAGCGGACGAACGCAGCGTGGTGGTGACGGCTGACATCCTGCTCGCCGAACGGTGCCTGAAGGCAGGCGCCACGGTGCTGTCGCCAACTGGCAAGCCGTTCACGACCAGTTCGATCGGTGGCCAGATAGCGACGCGGGCGATCATGGCGGACTTGCGCGCGGGCGGCGACGTGGTCGGCGGCCCGGCCCCATTTGCCAAGACCGACCGGTCGCGCTTCCTGCAGGCGCTGGACGAGGCGCTGGTGCGACTGGCGCGCTGACCGGCGGCAGATTGCGTTCGCTTTCGCCGGCGAGAGCGCCTAGCCCCGAAGGTGGGCAACCGCCCGCCGGAGAACGATCATGGCCAAGGGCCAGAAGAAGTCCAACAAGGAAGCGCGCAAGCCCAAGGCCGAGAAGCCGAAGAAGCTCAACGCTTCCAACCCTTCGATCAAGCCTGGCGTGGTCGCGGGGCTGGACAACATGAAGCGGACCTGAGGCGTAGGCCGGTCTGGGTGATCAGGCCGGGCGCGCGGCGATGCGCTGGCGGAACCAGTCCGCCAGTTCGTCTTCGGTGAGTTCGCCTGCGGCGAGGGCCTGAACCATCGCCAAGGCATCTTGCGGCAGAAAGCTGATTTCCACGCTGTTCAAGACGAGAAATGTACGCGCCAGAACCCAGGCCGTGCGTTTGTTGCCGTCGGTGAACGGGTGATTGCGAGCGACGCCGAAGGCGAACGCGGCAGCGAGCGCGGGCAAGTCGTCCTCGCCGTATTCCCACTGGTTGCGCGCGCGGGCGAGCGCCGATTCGAGCGCGCCGGGATCGCGCACACCCGAAGGGCCACCGTGTTCGGCCAATTGCCGGTCATGGATCGCGAGCGCGAGGCGCGCGTCGAGCGACACCGGCTCGAGACGGAGCGTCATGGCGAGCTACTTCGCAAGTTCGCGCAGGATGTCCCGGTCTTCGCGCATCACGCGCTCGGCGGCCGCCATCTTGTCGGCAAAGTCGGGATCGGCAGCGGTAATGCGGATGCCATCGGGCGATTCCGTTACGTACAGGGTATCGCCCACGCCTACCCTGAGCCGCGCCAGCAGCTCCTTGGGCAGGACGATTCCGGCCGAGTTGCCGATCTTCGCGATTTTGACGGCCGTGTTCATACAGGCGTTATAACGCCGGATGTGGCTGGATGCAACCTTGGCACTGTCGCGGCCACGCCCCACCTCCCTCCCACGAAGAGGAAGGAGGCGATGACGATCAGTCGTGTTCGCGGTTGCCGGCGCCGATGTACAGTTCGCGTCCGCCTTCGTTGTACTTTTCGCTCATCGCCTTCATGCCGGCTTCGGCCTCGGCTTCGTTGGCGACGAAGGTTTCGACGGCCGAGTTCTGCTTGGCGGCGAATTCGCGCACTTCCTGCGTGATCTTCATCGAGCAGAACTTCGGCCCGCACATCGAGCAGAAGTGGGCCGACTTGGCGCCTTCGGCGGGCAGCGTCTGGTCGTGGTACTGTTCCGCCGTTTCAGGATCGAGCGACAGGTTGAACTGGTCGCGCCAGCGGAATTCGAAGCGGGCGCGGCTGAGCGCATCGTCGCGCAGCTTGGCGGCGGGGTGGCCCTTGGCAAGATCGGCCGCGTGGGCGGCGAGCTTGTAGGTAACCACGCCAACCTTCACGTCGTCGCGGTCGGGCAGGCCCAGATGCTCCTTGGGCGTCACGTAACACAGCATCGCCGTGCCGAACCAGCCGATCATGGCCGCGCCGATGCCGCTGGTGATATGGTCGTAGCCCGGCGCGATGTCGGTGACGAGCGGCCCGAGCGTATAGAACGGCGCTTCACCACAGGCGGCGAGCTGCTTGTCCATGTTCTCCTTGACCTTGTGCATCGGCACGTGGCCGGGGCCTTCGATCATCACCTGAACGTCGTGTTCCCACGCGCGCTTGGTCAGTTCGCCCAAGGTGTAGAGTTCGGCGAACTGCGCTTCATCGTTGGCATCCGCGATCGAGCCGGGGCGCAGGCCATCGCCGAGGCTGTAGGCGATGTCGTACGCCTTCATGATCTCGGTGATGTCGTCGAAGTGTTCGTAGAGGAACGATTCCTTGTGATGCGCGAGGCACCACTTGGCCATGATCGAGCCGCCACGACTGACGATCCCGGTGACGCGCTTGGCGGTCATCGGGATGTAGGGCAGGCGCACGCCCGCGTGGATCGTGAAGTAGTCGACGCCCTGTTCGGCCTGTTCGATCAGCGTGTCGCGGAAGATTTCCCACGTCAGGTCCTCGGCCACGCCGCCGACCTTTTCCAGCGCCTGGTAGATCGGCACAGTGCCGATCGGCACGGGGCTGTTGCGCAGGATCCATTCGCGGGTGTCGTGGATGTTGCGGCCCGTGGACAGATCCATCACGGTGTCCGCGCCCCAGCGGATCGACCATACCATCTTGTCGACTTCGCTCGCCACGTCCGACGCCACGGCGGAATTGCCGATGTTGGCGTTGATCTTGACAAGGAAGTTGCGCCCGATCGCCATCGGTTCGCTTTCGGGGTGGTTGATGTTGTTGGGGATGATCGCCCGGCCGCGCGCGACTTCGTCACGCACGAATTCGGGCGTCACGTAATCGGGGATCGCCGCGCCCCAGTCCTGCCCATCGCGGATCAGCGCTTCCTTGGCCTTCTTGCGGCCGAGGTTTTCGCGGATGGCGACATATTCCATCTCGGGCGTGATGATGCCCTTGCGGGCGTAATGCATCTGGCTGACATTCTGGCCCGCCTTGGCGCGCAGGGGGCGGCGCTCCACGGCCGGGAACGCGGGCACCCCGGCGGAACGATCCGGGCCCTTCAGACCGTTGTCCTCGGGCTTCACCATACGTGCGTCGTAGGCCTCGACATCGCCGCGCCCCATGATCCAGTCGCGGCGCAGCTTGGGCAGGCCTGCGGCAATGTCGATGGCGACGGCCGGATCGCTGTAGGGGCCGGACGTATCGTAGACGCGCACCGGCGGTTCGCCCGACGAGGCTTCGAGCGCGATCTCGCGCATGGCGACGCGCACGTTGGGAAAGCGCACGCTTTCGACGTGGATCTTGCGGCTGCCACGGATCGGGCCGGTGGTGACGCCGATTTCCAGCTTGGAGTTGATGTCGGCCATGCGCATTCCTTCTGAGGCAAAAGGAACAGGGCGCGGATGTGGCCGGCCCTTCCCTCCGCCCGTGCTAACGGGTTCAGGTTCGACGGGTCGGGCTGCATGACCAGCCCCTCTCAGCCAGCACTGGCTCCCCGGGGTATGGTGCGAGGATTACCCGCGCTTTGCGGACGAGTCCAGCCGGTGTGCGCCGACCTGTCACTTTGCGCGAGTGTTCCACCGAACGGCGCTGGACTTTAAGCGGACGATTAAGGATAGTCCGGTCAAGACCGACCAGAATCGGATTTCGGGAGAACTGTCATGGCAACCGCATCCCTCACGCGGGACAAGGCGCTCAATCCTTACGACGTCAGCCTCAACGCGCTTTACACCGAGGACCGCTGGCGCGAGCCGTTCGCATGGCTGCGCGCCAACGCGCCGGTCAGCTACCGCGAGGAAAGCCCGTTCGGGCCATACTGGTCGGTCACCACGCTCGACCTGATCCAGAAAGTGGAGCTGGACACCGACACGTACTCCTCGTCGTGGGATCGCGGGAACATCACCATCGCGGATTCGGTCAACGAGACCGCGTTTCCCAACTTCATCGCGATGGACCCGCCCGTCCACACCGCCCAGCGCAAGGTGATCGCACCCGCGTTCGGCCCGAGCCAGATGGTCAAGCTGGAAAAGCTGGTGCGCGAGCGCGTGACCAGGCTGCTCGACGCCCTGCCCGAAGGCGAAACGTTCGACTGGGTGGAACAGGTCTCGATCCCGATGACCATCGGCATGCTGCTGATCCTGTTCGACATGCCGTTCGAGGAATGGCCTGACATCAAGCGCTGGTCCGACTGGGGCAGTGGCGTTTCGGAAGATGCGCTGAACGACGAGTACCGCGCCGAGTTCATGGTCCAGATGGGCCAGATGCTCGAACGCTTCGACCGCGAGCTGGAAGCGCGCCGCAACGAGCCGCCGCGCGACGACCTGCTGAGCCGGATGGTCCATTCCGAGGCGATGGGCCACCTCACCCCGCCCGAGCGCATCGCCAACATCGCGCTGCTGATCGTGGGCGGCAACGACACCACCCGCAATTCGATGAGCGGGCTGGTCGAAGCACTCGACAAGTATCCGGACCAGCTCGAAAAGCTGCGCGCCGATCCGTCGCTGGCGGTCAATGCCGCGCAGGAGATCATCCGCTGGCAATCACCCGTCACCCACATGCGCCGCACCACCACGCGCGATACCGAGCTGGCCGGGCAGTTCATCCCGGAAGGCTCGAAGGTGGTGCTGTGGTACATCTCGGGCAACCGTGACGAGACGGTGTTCCCCGATGCCGAACGCTTCGACGTGACGCGCGAGAACGCACGCCGCCACATCGCCTTCGGCCACGGCATCCACCGCTGCGTGGGCGCGCGGCTGGCCGAAGTGCAGATCACCGCAGTGATCGAGGAAATCGTCGCGCGGCGCTGGCGGATCGTGCCGCAGGGCGCGCCGACGCGCCTCGCCAGCCCCTTCCTCCACGGCTTCACCGCCATGCCGGTGAAGATCGAGAAAGACTGAACCGAGCCTCAAGCATCTGGCATAACGTAACGGGAGAAATGCGGCCATGAGCCTGCCGAAAGTGTGCATCATCGGGGCCGGATGTTCCGGCTTCACCACGGCCAAGCGGCTCAAGGACCACGGCATCCCGTTCGACATCTTCGAAGCGTCGGACGACATCGGCGGGAACTGGTACTACAACAACCCCAACGGGGTCTCGTCGTGCTACCAGAGCCTGCACATCGATACGTCGAAATGGCGGCTGGCGTTCGAGGATTACCCGGTGCCCGCCGAATGGCCGGATTATCCGCACCATTCGCAGCTGCTCCAGTATTTCCACGACTACGTCGACCATTTCGGCCTGCGCCCGTCGATCCGCTTCAACACGCGGGTGGAGAAGGCCAAGCGCCTGTCGGGCGGCGGCTGGGAGGTGACGCTCTCGACCGGCGAGGTGCTGCGTTACGATGCGCTGGTGGTCGCCAACGGGCACCACTGGGCGGCGCGCATTCCCGAATATCCCGGCACGTTCAACGGGCCACAGGTCCATTCGCACCACTATCGCACCCCGTTCGAGCCGATCGACTGCGTGGGCAAGCGCGTGCTGGTGGTGGGCATGGGCAACAGCGCGATGGATATCGCCAGCGAACTGTCGCAGCGCCCGATGGCGGCCAAGCTGTTCGTGTCCACCCGGCGCGGGGTGTGGATCTTCCCGAAATACTACCGCGGCCAGCCGCTCGACAAGAACCCCGCCCCGGCGTGGATGCCCAAGAAGCTGCGCCAGTGGCTGGGCAGCCGCATGATCAAGAACCTCGTCGGCAAGATGAGCGACTACGGGTTGCCCGAGCCGGAGATCGAGCCGTTCGAGAGCCACGGCACGGTGTCGGGCGAGTTCCTGCTGCGCGCAGGGTCTGGCGATATCAACATGAAGCCAGGTGTGGAACGGCTCGATGGCGATGGCGTGGTCTTCACCGATGGCAGCCGCGAACAGATCGACGCGATCGTGTGGGCGACGGGCTATGACATCAAGTTCCCGTTCTTCGACGAACCGGCCTTCTGCGCCGATGCCGACAACAAGCCGCCCGCCCTGTACAAGCGCATCCTCAAGCCCGAGGTGCCGGACCTGTTCTACGTCGGCCTGGCCCAGCCGCTGCCGACGCTAGTGAACTTTGCCGAACAGCAGTCGAAGCTGGTGGCGGCATACCTCACCGGGCAATATGCGCCGCCGCCCCCGGCCGAGATGCACCAGATCATCAAGGACGATGAGGAATACTACACCGGCGGGTACTATGCTGCGCGGCGCCACACGATCCAGCTGGACTTCGACCACTATGTCCGCGCGCTGAAGAAGGAACTGGAGCGCGGCGCGAAGCGCGCAGCGGCCAAGGGCCATGCCCTGCCGGTGGTGGCGCGCGCGGAGGTTGCTGAAGCGGCCTGAAACTTGGGTTAGGATCGAGCCCACCCCTAACCCCTCCCGCTTGCGGGAGGGGGATTAGCAGTACAGCACTGCCCTCTTCCCACCCGCAGGCGGGAGGGGCCGGGGGTGGGCCAAAACCGGCACAAACCTCAAAGGAAAAGGGCGAGCCTTGCAGCTCGCCCCTTCCCTTCATCCGATAACGTAACGGGCTATTCAGCTGCCTCCAGCACCTCGCGCGCGGCGGGCTGGTTGTCGTACCAGAACTCTGGCCCGTCGAGGTCAATCGCCGGGATCGCTTCCTTTTCCGCCCAGTAGTTCTGGTTGTGGCGCCACACTTCGTTGTCGCCCCGCCTGGGCAGCTTGTCGAGATCGCGCATCAGGTAGTTGGGGTTGAAGTTGTCGCCTTCGATCCACGGCAGGATCTTCATGTCCTTGTCCTCGGGCCGCAGCTTCACTTCCACCTTGTGCGCGCCGCGCTCGTCCATGTGCTTGAGCAAGCGGCACACGAAATCACCCAGCATGTCCACCCGCAGCGTCCACGAGGCGCGGAAGTAACCGAACACCCACAGCATGTTGGGCACGCCGGTGAACATCATGCCGCGATATGTGACGGTATCGCCCCAGTTGACCTTCTGGCCATCGACCTCGAACGGGATGTCGCCCAGCACCTTCAGGTTGAAGCCTGTGCAGGCGACGATGATATCGCCATCGACCGCCTCGCCCGAGCTGACGACGAGGCCGGTCTCGGTGAAATGGTCGATCGTGTCGGTCACGACCGTTACCTTGCCCTGCGCGGCGAGCTGGAACAGGTCGGCATCGGGGCAGAACGCCAACCGCTGCTGCCAGGGGCGGTACTTGGGCGTGAAGTGCGGCTCGAACTGGAAGTCCTCGCCCACATAGGCGCGGACCAGCGCGCGCAGTTCCTCGACCACGACGTCGGGCTCTTCCACGCACCGCTTATCCATCACGGCCTGGTCGTGCATGACTTGCATACGCACGATGCGGTGGATGGTCGGCTCGTCCACGCCGATCTCGCGCAGGCGGTCGGCCAGCTCGTTCTGGTTGGGGTGGCAGAAGAAGTAGGTGGGCGAACGCTGCACGATCGTGACATGCGCGGCCTTCTGCGCAAAAGCCGGCACCACGGTCGCCGCCGTCGCGCCCGAACCGATCACCACGATGCGCTTGCCGGTGTAGTCGATGTCGGGGTCCCAAAGCTGGGCGTGGACGAACATGCCCTTGTAGGCATCAAGGTTCTTCGCCTTCCATTCGGGCGGGATGTAGGGAACCTCGTGGTCGTAATAGCCCTGGCACATCCACAGCAAGGTGGCGGTGAACACGTGTTCCACCCCATCCTCCGTGCGTGCCGTAACGGTCCAAAGGTTGTCCGCGCTCGACCAGGAACACTGCGTGATCGTGTGGCCATAGCGGATGTGCTGGCCGATGCCGTTTTCCTCGATCACCTCGCCCATGTAGTCGAGGATCGCCTGCGCGCTGGCGATCGGCGCGTCGGTCCACGGCTTGAAGCGGTAGCCGAAGGTGTAGAGGTCGGAGTCGGAGCGGACACCGGGGTACTTGTGCGTTTCCCAGGTGCCGCCGAACGTGTGCATCCTTTCGAGCACGGCGTACGTCTTGCCCGGACACTGGTCCTGCAGGTGATAAGCAGAACCGATCCCGGAAATGCCTGCGCCGACGATCAGCACATCGAAATGCTGGGCCGTATCCGCTCGTGCCATAACGCTCTCTCCACTCGATTATCGCTTGATATGCGGCATCAGTGCCGTCTCTTGTCTAGGACGCCTTGACCAATATCAAATCGAAACGGATTCGGCAGGCCCTTTTCGTTGGTCGGTTAAAAAAGAAAGTCGATCACCCGGCCGCCTGCCAAGTGCGGACCGCCTCGATCGGCCAGGCGAGCATCAGGACGTTGAGCGCCAGGTTGTCGCGGATCATGGCGAGCGTGAACAATTCGAATCCCAGCGCCAGGAGCACCGTGACCCATGCGGGCGCGCGGGCAGCAAACAGGAAGCCCAGCGCCATGCAGGCGATGTCCGACGCGGAATTGAGCACGCTGTCGCCGCTGTAGCCATAGCTGACCGTGACCGCGCGATAGCGGTCGATGATGATCGGCGAATTTTCGAGGATTTCCCACGCGCCTTCGGCCAGCACCGCCACGACCAGCGCCCAGCGGCTCGCAACGTAACGCGCCAGCCCCGCCTTGCGCCACAGCAGGTGCGCCGCGCCATAGAACAGGAAGCCGTGGATCACGTGGCTGAAGCTGTACCAATCGGTCAATTGCTGGCTATTTTCGGGCGACTGGACCACGCCTGCCCACAGGCGCACCGTCCCGCACGGGCAGATCGGCGGACGATGCATGGCGAGCAGGATGGCGACGACGAGCAGACCCCCGGCCAGCGCCACCCCGCTACCCGTTCGATCCGGTCGCAACGTCGTATCCGTGCTTTGCGCGCGCATCCCCATCCCCCATCTCGCTGTCCTTCCCTTTGGTGCCCGTCGGGCCCTTTGGGCGCAAGCTGCGGTTGCGTGGACTTGCCCTTGCCCTTAACGCCCTCGTCATGACCGTTCGACGCTGCGACATCGCGATCCTCGGGGGCGGCCTTGCCGGCGGCCTCGTCGCGCTTGCGCTCGCGCGGCACCGGCCGGACCTGTCGCTGCTGCTGGTCGAGCAGGACGAACGGCTTGGCGGCAACCATATCTGGTCGTTCTTCGGCAGCGATGTCGGCCAGCCCGGGCGCGACCTGCTGGCACCGGCCGTCGCCGCCGCGTGGAAAGGCTATGACGTGCGCTTTCCGGCGCACGCCCGCACGCTGTCGACCAGCTACTACGCGATGACGTCAGACCGCTTCGATGCCGCGCTGCGCGCCGCACTGCCTGCCGACGCCGTCCTGACAGGCGCACGCGTGCTTGCCGCAAGCTCCCGCAACGCCACGCTGGCCGATGGCACGCGGATCGAGGCGCGGGCCGTGATCGACGCTCGCGGCATCCGCAACATGGGCCATCTTACAGGGGGTTGGCAGAAGTTCCTGGGCCAACGCCTGAAGTTGTCTGACCCACACGGAGTGGTCCGCCCCCTGATCATGGACGCCACCGTCGAGCAACTCGATGGCTACCGCTTCATCTATGTGCTGCCTTTTGCCGAGGACGAGGTCTTCGTCGAGGACACGTACTATTCCGACAGCGCGACGATCGACGGCGAGGTGCTGTCGGTGCGTATTGCCGACTACGTGCGCCGCCAGGGCTGGACGGTGGAACGCGTCGTGGCCGAAGAGCAAGGCGTGCTGCCGGTCGTGTCGGGCGGCGATTTCGACGCGTTCTGGCGCTCCACGGGCAAGGAAATCGCGCGCGCTGGCACGCGGGCCGGGCTGTTCCACGCCGTCACCAGCTATTCGGTGCCCGATGCGGTGCGCTTTGCACTGGCCCTTGCGCGACGGGCCGATTGCGGCGGCGAAGAACTTGCGCGATATACCGAAGAATATGCCAGAACACACTGGAAAAAAGGGTTATTCCTTCGCCAGTTGACCGCCATGCTCTATGGCGCGGCGGCACCGGTCGATCGCTACAAGGTGCTCGAACGGTTCTACCGGCTCGACGAGAAGCTGATCGAGCGTTTCTATGCCGGACGCACGACCGCATTCGACAAGATCCGCGTCCTGTCGGGCAAGCCGCCGGTGCCGATCACGCGCGCGCTGGGCGTGCTGACGGGACTGGGCGAAAAGCCGCAACCGCTGTCGCTGGCCGGAAACCGCACGAAATGAGCCCGCACGAAATGAGGAAGTCGCAACGATGAAGAAGGCGTGCGTTATCGGAGCCGGGTTCGGCGGGCTGGCCCTGGCCATCCGCCTGCAGTCGGCGGGGATCGAGACAACCGTGATCGAGGCCCGCGACAAGCCGGGCGGCAGGGCCTATTTCTGGGAGCGCGACGGCTTCACCTTCGACGCCGGGCCGACCGTCATCACCGATCCGCCGTGCCTGCAGGAGCTGTGGGCGCTCAACGGCCACCGCATGGAGGACGATGTCGAGCTGATGCCGGTCAGCCCGTTCTACCGGCTGAACTGGGCGGATGGCACGAACTTCGATTATTCCAACGATGAGAGCGCCTTGCGCGCGGAGATCGCCAAGATCAGCCCCCGTGACGTTGCGGGATACGAAGCGTTCGTCGACTATGCCGCAGGCGTGTTCGAGGAAGGCTATGTCAAGCTGGGCGCGGTGCCGTTCCTCGATTTTGCCAGCATGATCAAGGCCGCCCCGGCGCTCGCGAAGTATCAGGCGTGGCGCTCGGTCTATTCGATCGTTTCCAAGTACATGGAACACGAAAAGCTGCGCGAGGCGTTCAGTTTCCACACCCTGCTCGTCGGCGGCAATCCGATGCAGACCAGCGCGATCTATGCCTTGATCCACAAGCTGGAAAAGGACGGCGGCGTGTGGTGGGCCAAGGGCGGCACCAACCGCCTGATCGATGGCATGGTGCGCCATTTCCAGCGGATCGGCGGCACGGTGCGGCTGGGCGATCCGGTGACGAAGATCCAGTCGCTGGGCAACCGCGTTACGGGCGTGGAGACGCGCAGCGGGTGGCAGTCGAACTTCGACGCGGTCGCCTCCAACGGCGACCTGATGCACACCTATCGCGACCTGCTGAGCACCAGCACTCACGCGCAGCGGCAGGCCAAGGCCTTGAAGCGCAAGAAGTTCTCGCCCAGCCTGTTTGTGGTCCACTTCGGCATCGAAGGCACCTGGCCGGGCATTCCGCACCACATGATCCTGTTCGGCCCGCGCTACAAGGGGCTGCTCGACGACATCTATACCCACGGCGTGCTGCCCGAGGACTTCTCGATCTACCTGCACCACCCGACCGTCACCGATCCGTCGATGGCGCCCGAGGGAATGAGCACGTTCTATGCGCTGGTGCCGGTCGCCAACATGGGCAAGCTGCCGGTCGACTGGGAGCAGATCGGCCCGCTGCTGGAAAAGCGCATCCTCGATGAAGTGGGGCGTCGGCTGATCCCCGACATCCACAGCCGTATCGTGACGAAGTTCCACTATGCCCCCAGCGACTTCGCCACGGACCTGTCGGCGCATCTGGGCAGCGCGTTCAGCCTTGAACCGCTGCTGACGCAGAGCGCCTGGTTCCGCGCGCACAACCGCGACGATGCCATCCCCAACCTCTATCTGGTGGGCGCGGGGACGCATCCCGGCGCCGGGATTCCGGGCGTTGTCGGCAGCGCCAAAGCGACGGCGAAGCTCATGCTGGAGGATCTTGCGTGAAGCGTATCGCGGTCTATTGCGGATCGGCTTCCCCGGCGGACCCGCGTTACGTTGCGCTGGCGCGCGCGGTGGGCGCGACGCTGGCCGCGCGCGGGATCGGCATGGTCTATGGCGGCGGGCGACTGGGCCTGATGGGCGCAGTCGCGGCGGGTGCGCTGGCGGCAGGCGGCGAAGTGATCGGCGTGATCCCCGAAGCGCTGGCGGGCCCCGAAGTCGCGAACCCGGATTGCACCGAACTGCACGTGGTGCGCTCGATGCACGAACGCAAGCAGGCCTTCACCGACCTGTCCGACGGGTTCCTGACCCTGCCCGGCGGCGTCGGCACGATGGACGAACTGTGGGAAGCGGTGAGTTGGGCGCAGCTCGGCTACCACGCCAAGCCGGTCGGTCTGCTCAACGCCTTCGGGTTCTACGATCACCTGCTGGCGTTCAACCGCCACATGATCGAGGTGGGCTTCGTGCGGCCTGCCCACGCGGGCATTCTCATCGCCGAACACGATCTGGACCTGCTGCTGGCGCGCATGGCCGCGCACGAACCGCACCAACCGATCTTTGCGATGAAGGCCGAGGACCTGTAAGGTCAGGGGAGATGGAAGATCGAAGTAGCCTCGTCGCCACGGCGCGCGATTCGATCCGCAAGGGATCGAAGAGTTTCGCCGCGGCGAGCGCCCTGTTCGACCGCGCGACGCGCGAGCGGGTGTGGCTGCTCTATGCCTGGTGCCGCCGCTGCGACGACCTGATCGACGATCAGGACCATGGTGGCAGGTTGGGCAGCACCAAAGACGTAACGCAACGTCTCGCCGAGGTGCGCGACCGGACCGCTCTCGCCTTCGCGGGCATGCCTGCGGGTGATCCGGCTTTTGACGCGCTGGGGCTGGTGGCGACCGAGACCGGGCTGACGCTCGACATGGCGAACGCGGTGATCGACGGCTTCGCGCTCGATGCGGCCGACTGGCAGCCGCGTAGCGAGGCCGACCTGATGCGCTATTGCTGGCATGTCGCGGGCGCGGTCGGCGTGATGATGGCCGTGGTCATGGGAGTCTCGCCCACCGACGAGGATACGCTCGATCGCGCCTGCGACCTTGGCCTTGCGTTCCAGCTCGCCAACATCGCGCGCGACTTCGCCGAGGACGATGCGGCGGAGCGCTGTTACGTACCGCTCGAATGGCTGGCCGAAATGGACATTCCCCCCGGCGAGCAGATGAAGCCGATCCACCGCAAGGCCATGGCCGCGCTGGCGCAGCGCATGTGCCGCCTGGCGCACGCGCACGAATGTTCCGCGCGGGTGGGCGCTGGCCGGCTCAAGCCCCGCCAGCGCTGGGCGATCCTCGCGGCGGCGGGCATCTATGGCGAGATCGCGCGAGAGGTGGAGCGCCGGGGTGAGCGGGCGTGGCACAGCCGCACGGTGGTGAGCAACGGGCGCAAGCTGCAGTGGATCGCGCGGGCCGGATTGCGCGCGCTGCGCCCGGTGCCGCGCGCGTGCCACGAGGGCGCCGCCGCGCGGCGCCATACCCGCCGCGACCTGATCGCACTCGCCGGAGAACACCGATGGACCACGCCGCGCTGATCTATCGCACGCGCCTGCCGGTACGGATCTGGCACTGGCTGAACGCCTTGAGCGTGTTCGTGATGCTGATGAGCGGGATGATGATCCTCAACGCCCATCCCTGGCTCTACTGGGGCAAGTTCGGCGCCAATCCCGACCATGCCTGGCTGGAAATCCCCAACTTCCCCGGCAGCGACGTGCCCTTCCCGCCGCTGCTGACGATCCCCAGCCGCTACGACCTTGCGGCCGCGCGCCAGTGGCATTTCTTCTTCGCGTGGGTGCTGGCGGCAAGCCTTGTCGCCTTTCTGGTCTACGCCGTCACGTCACGCCACCTTGTGCGCGATCTCTGGCTGCGGCGCGAGGAGCGATCGCCCGGCCACCTGTGGCGCGATATCAAGGCGCACGCGGCCTTGCGCTTCCCCACCGGAGACGCCGCGCGCGCCTACAACCCCTTGCAGAAGCTCGCCTATCTCGGCGTCCTGCTCGTGCTGTTGCCGCTGGTGGTGCTGACCGGCCTGACGATGAGCCCGGCGCTCAACGCCGCGTTTCCGGTTCTGCTCGACCTGTTCGGCGGGCGGCAATCGGCGCGGTCGATCCATTTCCTCTGCGCCAGCGGGCTCGCCCTGTTCATCGCGGCACATCTGGCGATGGTGCTGCTGGCCGGACCGCTCAACGAACTGCGCTCGATGGTGACGGGGTGGTACAGGTTGCCAATGGAGAAGCGGCCATGACGATCCTCACCCGCCGCAATGCTCTGGTCGGTGGCGCGGGGCTGATGCTCGCCGGGTGCGACCGCATCGTCGCATCGCCCACGGTGAGGAAGGTGCTGACGCTGGGCGAGAAGGCGACGATGAGCGCGCAACGTCTCGTTACGGACCGCAACGCGCTCGCGCCCGAGTTTACGCGCGCCGATCTGTCGCCCAGCTTCCGGGTCAACGGCACCCGCGCGCCGGGATCAGCGGATTATCAGCGCCACGCAGCCGAAAACTTTGCGAACTGGCGACTTGCCGTGGGCGGCATGGTCGCACATCCGTTGTCGCTGAGCCACGCACAACTGCGCGCCATGCCCGCGCGTAGCCAGATCACCCGCCACGATTGCGTCGAAGGCTGGAGCGCGATCGGCGAATGGACCGGCGTGCCGCTCGCGCTTGTGCTGCGCCATGCCGGGCTTTCGGCAAACGCGCGTTACGTGGTGTTCCATTGCGCCGACGACTATGCGGGCAAGCCCTATTACGAGAGCATCGACATGGTCGACGCCTTCCACCCGCAAACAATCCTGGCCCACACCATGAACCGCCAGCCACTGTCAGTTGGCCACGGCGCCCCCTTGCGGCTGCGGGTCGAGCGGCAGCTGGGCTACAAGCAGGCCAAATACGTCATGCGGATCGAAGCGGTCGCCAGCCTTGCGGGCATCCACGGCGGCGGCGGCGGATACTGGGAAGATCACCGCGGCTATCAGTGGTACGCGGGGATCTGAGCCCGCCGTCCTCGCCCGCAGCGTAACGTCACACCTTCACCAGCCCGAGGTCGATCAGGCTGCGCGCAGTCTCGATGATCGTGTCCTCCGCCGGATGCATGGTCCAGCCGACGCGCCGTTCCGCATGGGCGGAACTCGCCGCGCGGACCTTGCCGAGTTCGGTCGACACCTGCTTGAGCGCCGAGCTGAACGGCGCGCCGAGTTTCACCACGAAATTGGGCAGCCGCCGCGTCGGCACCTTGCGCGCCTCGTGCCCCAGCCGCCGCTTGAGGATGGCGGCGATCTCGGAAAAGGTCAGGAACGGCCCCGAGGCGAGGAAGCGTTCGCCCGCCAGCCCCGGCTCGGTCAGCGCGCGCACGTGCAGGTCCGCAACGTCACGCACGTCGACGATGCCGAAGCCGACATCGGGCAGCGCGGGAATCGCGCCTTCGAGCAGTTGCTTGACCAGTTCGATCGAGGTCGAAAGATCGCCGCTCGTCACCGGCCCGAGCACCGCCACGGGGTTGACCGAAACGAACTCCATGCCCGCGCCTTCCGCCGCGATCCAGTCGCGGGCGGCGCGTTCGGCCACGGTCTTGCTGCGCATGTAGGGCGGCACGGCGGGGTTCTCCAGCACGGTCCAGTCACCCTCGGCAAAGACCTTGCCCGCCACGTAACGATGCGGCGGATGGCCATAGCCCACCGCGGCGAACGAGGAGGTCAGCACAAAGCGCGTCACCCCCGCCTTCTTCGCCGCGCGAAGGGCGCGCAGCGCACCGTCGCGCGCGGGCCCGACCAGCTCTTCGGGGTCCTTGGGCACGTGCAGCGGAAACGGGGAGGCCACGTGCGCCACATGGCTGCATCCCGCCGCCGCCTCGTCCCAGCCCGCGTCGGAGGTCAGGTCGGCGGCAAAGAACTTCAGCGTTTCGGGCGTTCCGCCCAGCAAGGGCCGCAGTTCCGCCTCACGCGCAAGGCTGCGCACGGTGGTGTTCACGTGCCAGCCCGCGTCGAGCAGCTGGCGGATCAGGAAGCCGGCAATGTAGCCGCTGCCGCCGGTGACAAGAACGGTTCCGTTCATCGGATTGCTCCCTTTCAGAATGCCAGCATGAGGCGGCGCGCGAGCGCGGGCGACAGCGAATAGACCAGACGCAGGAACTTCACCTGCCCGACGTTGGCCTCGTCGGCGTTGCGCTGCATCGCGGTGACGATCTCGGCGGCGCAGGCCTCGGGCGACAGCTTCTTCATGTGGAGCTCGGTGGTCATCGCGGTTTCCACGACCGGCGGCAGCACTTCCAGCACGTGGATGCGGGTGGCCTTCAGCTGTTCGCGCAGCGCGATGGTGTAGCTGCGCAGCGCCGCCTTGGTGGCGCAGTAGATCGCGCTGGCCGTGTTGGGCGCGATGGCCAGGCCCGAGGTGACGTTGACGATCATTGCCTCCGGCCGCGCGCGCAGGGTTTCCATCAGCCCGGCAATCAGCCGGATGGGCGCGTGGACGTTGAGCTGCAGGGTGCGTTCGTCCGCCGCCGCATCGGGCATGGCGGCGCGATAGTCGTGCGCCGCGCCCATTCCGGCGTTGTTGACCAGCACGTCGATCGGACGACCTGCCACTTGCGCGAGCAGACCGGCAACGCCTCCGCTGGTGGCGAGATCGGCGGAGATCACCTCGAACCCTTCGCCGCGCGCCGCTTCGATGCGGTCAGGCGTGCGTCCCGTAACGATCACCTCGGCCCCCTTGCCCCGCAATTGCCGCGCCAGCCGCAATCCGATGCCGTCGGTGCCGCCGGTCAGCAATACCAGCTTGCCGTTCAGGTCCATGTCTCATCTCCCCCGCTTGTCGTTGCGGGGGAGACTATCACATAAGTTGCATTCCGCAACTTTATTTGAGGAGGACCAGTTCCTCGGCCATCGACGGATGCAGCGCCACGGTATCGTCGAACGCTGCCTTGGTCAGCCCGGCCTTCACGGCAATGGCCGCTGCCTGCAGGATTTCGGGCGCTTCCGGCCCGATCATGTGGATGCCCAGCACGCGGTCGGTGTTGGCATCGACCACCATCTTGTACAGCCCCCGCTCGGGCCGGTGCCCGAAGATGTTCTTCATCGGGCGGAAGTCCGACGAATAGACCTTCACCGCGCCATACTGGTTGCGCGCCTGCCCTTCGGTGAGGCCGACAGCGGCCAGCGGCGGCTGCGAGAACACCGCGCTGGGGATGCAATCGTAGCTGATCGACACGTCCTTGCCGCCGAACACGCGGTCGGCAAAGGCATGGCCCTCGCGGATGGCGATGGGCGTCAGCTGCACGCGGTCCGTCACGTCACCGACCGCATAGATGCTGTCGCACGTGGTGCGGTTGAAGGCGTCGACCTTGATCTCGCCGCGCTCGCCAAGCTCCACCCCGGCGTTTTCAAGGCCAAGCCCGTCGACCTTGGGACGGCGCCCGGTGGCGACAAGGATCACGTCGGCCACCAGTGGATCGGGCTGGTTCTTGAGGTACGCTTCGAGGCAGCCGTCCTCGCGCTTCACCACCTTCTCGAACGGGCAGTTGAACTTGTATTCGATGCCGCGCGCCATGGTGATCTGGAGCAGGCGGTCGCGCAGGGCCTCGTCATAGCCGCGCAGCAGCGTCTCGCTGCGGTTGACCACCGTTACGTGACTGCCCAGCGCGTTGAAGATGCCGGCAAATTCCATCGCGATGTAGCCCGCGCCTGCGATCACCACCTTCTTCGGCAGTTCGGGCAGGTGGAACACCTCGTTCGAGGTGATGCAATGTTCCGCGCCTTCGAAGTCCGGCGTCACGGGCCAGGCCCCGGTGGCGATCAGGATGACCTTGGCGGTGATCTCGCGCCCACTGTCGGCCAGCCGCACCGAATGCGGCCCGGTGATCTCGGCGCGTTCGAGGAAACGCTCGACCTTGTTGTTTTCCAGCGTCGATGTGTAGGCCGCGTTCAGCCGGTCGACGTCCTTGTTCACCGCATCGCGCAGGGTCGGCCAGTCGAAGCGCATCCCCTCGACCGTCCAGCCATAGTTGGCCGCATCCTGCAGTTCCTCGGCGAAGTGCGAACCGTAGACCAGCAGCTTCTTGGGCACGCAGCCGCGGATGACGCAGGTGCCGCCGACGCGGAACTCCTCGGCCACGGCCACGCGCGCGCCGTGGCTCGACGCGATCCGGCTGGCGCGCACCCCGCCCGAACCTGCGCCGATGACGAAAAGGTCGTAGTCGTAGTCCTGCTCGGCCATGAAATGCTCCTTTGCGGCGCATATGGGGCGGACGGGGGGCGGTTGCCAAGGGAGAAGCGCGGGAACCGGCCTGCCCCAAGAGGTGGGGCCATATTCGAACGGCGGTTTGCGCCCACTTGCAGACATTCCGTCGCCGAGCCATCGTGCCTCATGCTTGAAGACGACCTAGCGCAGCTACGGCGGGTGATCGCACGCGGTGCAGCAGCCCGCGACATCGATGCTGCCCTTAAGCCAATCGGCTCTGTCGGGGATCCGAGAACAATAGCGCCACTTCTGCTCATGTTGACCGATGACGTGGAAGATGAGGGTCTATGGTCACTGGTCCACGCTGCCGAGCATTTTGATGACGCAACGTATATCAGGCACTTCCTTGCCGCCTTGTCCGGCGTGGTGGCTGGTTCAAGCCGTTGGGCATCAATACTTTTGATGCGGATACTGAACTCCGAGGCATCCCGAGCGGAGTTGATACGCCAAGTTCGGATAGCACCTGTTGATACGCGCAAGGCTGCCGCCTTGCTCTGCGGTGCGATCAACGAACGAGACGCGCGGTTCTTAGCGAAGACGACTAGCGTTTTGCTCGCTGCGTCGAACGACC
Organism: Novosphingobium percolationis; assembly: GCF_020179425.1. GTDB lineage: Bacteria > Pseudomonadota > Alphaproteobacteria > Sphingomonadales > Sphingomonadaceae > Novosphingobium > Novosphingobium percolationis. The sequence goes on from NZ_JAILYM010000001.1 coordinate 467,190, forward strand.
GCTAACCACCCAACATCTACCGTCGCCCCGTGCTTGACACGGGGCTTGGCTACTTTGCGTTCTCGCTTTGCGGTGTCGCCACCGGATACCACTGGTCCCAAAGGTCCAGCCAGTCTGGATTGTCCGTCTCGATCAGCGCGAATTTCCATTCCCGGCGCCATTTCTTGACCAGTTTCTCGCGGGCAATGGCCTGTTCGATTTCCGCGTGCCGCTCGGCATAGACCAGCCTGGTCTTGCCAAAGTCCGTTACGTGGATCGAGCCACGACCTTCACGATGCTGCCATACGCGACGGATCAGATCGGAGGTGACACCCACATACATGCCGCCTCGGTCTGGTTTGCCATGATATAGACCCAGCCGCCCTTTTCCATCACGCCAGCATGCCAAACGCGGGGGCGCAAGGGAAGCCGAGCCCCGTGTCAAGCACGGGGCGACGGGTAGCTTGTCTGTCGGTCGTCCCGCTCCCCGCAGCCCGTGTCCACGCTGCGTGCCCCCTCTCGCAAGCCGGAGGGGGCGGGGGTGGGCAGCGCCGCCCCTTCAGATCACCCGCCGATGCCGGCGGCCGCGAGAAGCGCCTCGGTGGAAGCGTCGAAGCCTTCGCCGCCGCCCGCGTCGATCTGCTTGGCGATCGCCTTGCCCAGCTCGACGCCGAACTGGTCGAAGGGATTGATCCCCAGCAGCATCGCCGAAACGAAAGTGCGGTGTTCGTGGAACGCGATCAGCGCGCCCAGCGTGCCGGGCGTCAGGTCGTCGCACAGGATCGTCGCCGAAGGACGGTCGCCCGGATAGGCGCGCGCGCCGTCCTCGGACGCCTTGCCCGCCATCAGCGCCGCGCCTTGCGCAAAGCAGTTCGACAGCAGGATCTGGTGGTGCAGCGGATCGAGATCGTGGCCCGGCACCTTCACCGCGAGAAAATCGACCGGGATCAGGTGCGTGCCCTGGTGCAGCAGCTGGAACACGGCGTGCTGCGCATCGGTGCCCACGCCGCCCCAGGTGATCGGGGCGGACGGGCGTTCCAGCGGCTCGCCATTCGCGGTCACGCGCTTGCCGTTCGATTCCATCTCCAGCTGCTGGAGATAGTCGGGCAGCAGCGCGAGGCGTTCGTCATAGGCGAAGACGGCGCGCGTCTGGCAGCGGCGCGCTTGCGTGTAATAGAGGTCGGCAAAGGCCGCGCGCACCACCACGTTCGCATCGAACGGCGCTTCGATAAAGTGCGTGTCGATCGCGGCGGCACCGTCGAGGAATTCGGCGAAGGCGTCCGATCCCAGCGCCAGCGCGACCGGAAACCCGATCGAGGACCACAGCGAATAGCGCCCGCCTACGGTCTCGCTGAACGGCAGCACGCGGGTTTCGTCGATGCCCCATTCCACGGCCTTGTCCGGGCTGGCGGTCAGCGCCACGACCCGGCCATAGGGGTCGGCGACGCCGCCCTGCCGCAGCCATTCCAGCGCCGAAGCGGCGTTGGTCATGGTCTCGGTGGTGGTGAAGGTCTTGGACGCGAGTGCAATCATCGTGGTTTCGGGATCGCACTGCTTCATCGCCGCTTCCAGCGCGCAACCGTCGATGTTCGAGACGACATGGACCGCGACCTTGGCATCTTCGCGCGCCAGCGCGTCGATCGCCAGCGCCGGGCCGAGCGCCGAACCGCCGATGCCGATGTGGATCAGGCTTTTCACCTCGCCCAGCAGACCTTCGTGGATCGCGTCGACCAGCCCCTTCATGCGCGCGTGCAGCGCTTCGGCCTCGACCACGGCGGTCGGCGAGCCGATACCGCGCTCGGCGCTGTGTTCGGCGGCGCGGCCTTCGGTGTTGTTGATCGGCTCGCCCGCGAACAGGGCGTCGCGCTTGGCTTCGAAGCCCATGGTGGCGGCGATGCGCGCCAGAACGGCTTCGACCGCAGGCGTCAGGTGGGTCTTGGCCCAGTCGAACCGAATCGGGCCGCCGGGAATCTCCAGCTCCGTGCAGTAGCGCGCGAGGCGATCATCGCCTTGAAAAAGCGCGGAAAGCGTGGGGGCATCGAGGCTCTCGAGTTCGCGCCAGAGCGCCTGGGCCGGGTCCGCCATCTGTCTTGTCCTTTCGCAACTGCGGTATTCGCCCCTCAATGCCCGCTCGGGCTTCGTCCGCCAAGCACCGCCGTTCATCGATGGGGCCTGTGCGAAATCGTATTTTGTGGGCAGGTCGGGCCACGAATCCCGCTTGACGTAGGCAAGGCCCCTCCACATGACCGCCACGATGACCTCACCCGACGACAATGGACCCGTGGAAGGGACCTCCGCGCCAGCGCCGGGCCAGCCCGGAGAACCCAACATGGCGCGCACACGCGTGAAGAAAGAGAAGAAGGAGGACAGCTTCCCCGTCTTCCTGATCAAGCTGGTGCTGATCGTCGCGATCTTCCGCAGCTTCATCTTCTCGCCCTTCAACATCCCGTCGGAATCGATGCTCCCCCGGCTGGAGAACGGCGACTACCTGCTCGCCGCCAAGTGGCCGTTCGGCTATTCGAAGTACTCGCTGCCCTTCAGCGCCCCACTGCTGCCGAGCCGCATTCTGGCGGGCCAGCCTGCGCGCGGCGACGTGGTGATCTTCAAGGCCCCGCCGGGCAACGATGTCGACTACATCAAGCGCGTGATCGGCCTGCCGGGCGACACCATCCAGATGATCGGTGGCGTGCTGCACATCAACGGCAAGCCGGTGAAGAAGGAGCGCATTGCCGACTTCGTGATCCCGGTTTCGGCCAACACCAACTGCGTCGCGCCCGAATTCGAGGCGACCGAGAAGGATGGCACGGCTTCGTGCCACTACCCGCAGTTCCGCGAGACGCTGCCCGAGGGCCGGAGCTACAACGTCCTCGACCTCGGCTATCGCCCGCAGGACGATACCCCGCCGGTGATGGTGCCCGAAGGCGACATCTTCCTGATGGGCGACAACCGCGACAACTCGATGGACAGCCGTTTCCCCGCCGTTGAAGGCGCGGGCATCGGCATGGTGCCGCAGGACAACCTCGTCGGGCGCGCCACGATCGTGATGTGGTCGACCGACGGCAGCGCCAACTGGTTCCTGCCTTGGACGTGGTTCACCGCCGCGCGCTGGAACCGGATAGGGGGCACGTTCTGAGCAAGACCCCTTCCCCTTCGCTGACCGAAGAGACGGCGCGCTTCCTGACCGAGCTGACCGGCGCGGCGCAACGTGACGCCGCGTTGTGGCACGCTGCGCTGACGCACGGGTCGCTGGGAGAGCCGGTCGATTACCAGCGGCTGGAGTTTCTGGGCGACCGCGTGCTTGGCCTCGTCATCGCCGACTGGCTGTTCGAGAACACCGGTGCGGCCGAAGGCAAGCTGTCGCAGCGGCTCAACGCGCTGGTCAGCCGCGAGACCTGCGCTGACGTTGCCCGCACGCTGGGCATCCCGCCGCACATCCGCATGGGCAAGCAGGCCCGCGACGATGGCGGCGCGAACAGCGACAACATCCTCGGCGACGTGATGGAAGCGCTGATCGGCGCGCTGTTCCTCGAACGCGGCTTCGATGACGCCCGCGCCTTCGTGCGGAAGGCCTGGGCCCGGCCGATGAGCGGCGGCACCGGGCAGCGCAAGCATCCCAAGGCCGCCCTGCAGGAATGGGCCGCGGGCAACCGGCGCAAGCCCCCGGTCTATACGCTCGCCAGCCGCGACGGGCCCGACCATGCCGCGATCTTCACCGTGCGCGTCGCCGTGGGCGGGGTGGGCGAAGCCGAAGCGCGCGGTTCGAGCAAGCAGGAAGCCGAGACCGCAGCGGCCCGGATGTTCATGGAGCGCTTCGGCTGATATACTCAGCCCCACTTCGATCCTCGAAAAGAACGGAATACTCGTAACGTGACGGAAAAGTGCGGCCTCGTCGCCGTGATTGGCGCCCCCAATGCGGGCAAGTCCACCCTGGTCAACGCGCTCGTCGGCCAGAAAGTGGCGATCGTTTCGGCCAAGGCGCAGACCACCCGTGCACGGCTGATGGGCATCGCGCTGGAAGGCGAGACGCAGATCATCCTCGCCGACACGCCGGGCCTGTTCGAACCCAAGCGCCGGCTCGACCGCGCCATGGTCAACGCGGTGTGGGAAGGCGCTTCGGAAGCCGATGCCATCCTGCTGGTGGTCGATTCCCGCAAGAAGAAGCGCGACTATCTCGAACCGATCCTGACCAGCCTGAAGGACCGCCCCGAACGCAAGATCCTCGTACTCAACAAGGTCGACGCGAGCCCCAAGGAACCCCTGCTTGTCGCGGCGGAGGAACTGTCGCCGCTGGGCAATTTCGACGAGGTGTTCTTCGTTTCGGCGCTGACCAACGATGGCGTGGCCGAACTCAAGACCCGGCTGGCCGAGCTGATGCCCGAAGGCGCGTGGCACTATCCCGAAGATCAGGTGTCCGACGCTTCGGAACGCCTGCTCGCCGCCGAGATCACGCGTGAGCAGATCTACCGCCAGCTTCACGACGAGCTGCCCTATGACAGCGCGGTGCGGCCCGAAAGCTATACCCATCGCAAGGACGGTTCGGTCGAGATCCACCAGCAGATCGTCATCGCGCGCGACAGCCAGCGCGGGATCGTGCTGGGCAAGGGCGGATCCAAGCTCAAGTCGATCGGCGAAGCCTCGCGCAAGGAGCTGGCCGAACTGCTGGGCACGAAGGTCCACCTGTTCCTGCACGTGAAGGTCGAGGAAAACTGGGCCGAGAGCAAGGAAATCTACGAGGAAATAGGCCTCGACTGGGTGAAGTGATGCGCCCGGCCGCTCTGGCGCTGGCGGCGATGATCGCCTGCTCCACCGCGCAGGCGCGCCCTGCCCCGGCGCCCGGCGACCGTTACGTGGCGCTTGGCAGCTCTTATGCGGCAGGGCCGGGTCTTGGCGCGGTCGCCGATGGCGCCCCGGCGCGCTGCGGCCATGGCGCTGCGAGCTATCCCCGTCAGCTTGCAGCCAAGCTGCGGTTGAAGCTGACCGATGCGAGTTGCAGCGGCTCCACCACCGAGCATATCCTCGGCCCCTGGAACGAGATCGCCCCGCAGATCGAGGCGGTCACCGCCGACACGCGTCTCGTCACGGTGACGACCGGCGGCAACGATGTCGGCTTCGTGACCAACCTTGGCGCGGCGGCCTGCGCGACGATGCCGGAAGCTGCGCGCCCGCCCCAGTGTCCCCGCCCTCGCGTCGTGAGCGAGGCCGACTGGCGCGGGGTCGAACAACGGATGGCGCGGATCGCCGCCGAAGTGCATGCCCGTGCGCCGCGCGCGCGCCTGGTGTTCGTGGATTACGTCACGATCGTCGGCCCCACGGGCGGCTGTGCGGCCTTGCCGGGCGACGCCGATGCCCTGGCATCGAGCCGGGCGCAGGCCCGACGGCTGGCCGCCATCACCGCGCGGGTGGCACGCCGCAACCGGGCGTTGCTGTTCAGGGCTTCGGCGCTGACGCAAGGCCATGGTCCGTGCGAGGCCGATCCCTGGAGCCTGGGGATCGCGCCGGGCGAGCCCGATGGCGGCGTGCCGCTGCATCCCGGCCCCAAGGCGCACGGCGCCATTGCCGAAGGCCTCGCGCGGTTGCTGGCAAGGCGCGGTTGACCGGATTGCGGGCTTGCCGCATCCCTTCAGCGGGAGGACCGACCGGATGATCGACAATGCGCCACTGCTGCTGATCGGGTGCGTGCTGCTGATCGCGATGCTGGCGGCCTATGGCCTTGGCCAGGTCCTGCACGGCGTGCTGCTGCGCGGGCGCGAGGACGGGGCGACCAGCAACGAGAGCTATGTGCTGTCGGGGGTGTTCGGCCTGCTTGCGCTGCTGATGGCCTTCGCTTTCAGCCTCGCCATCGGGCGTTACGAGACGCGGCGCGAACTGGTGGTCGACGAGGCCAACGCGATCTCGACGATGGCAAGCCGCCTGAGCCTGTTCGACGAGCCCCAGGCCGCAGCACTGCGCCTCCCGCTCGCGACATATGCCCGCGCCCGCGCAGAAGCGGGCAAGATCGAGGATGATGCGCGCTGGCAGGGCGCGGTGGACGAAGCGGCGCGTCTGGGCGACGGATTCGGCAACCTGCTGTTCGCAACGTTGCGTTCGATGCCGCCCGATACGCGCGGCCCCGTGCTGGTGCAGGCTTACAACGAGATGAGCGACCTTGCCACCGCGCGCCATGCCGCGCGCAAGGCACGGCTGCCCGAAGAGGTGCTGCTGCTGCTGGCGCTCTATTGCTGCGCGGGCGCGACCATGCTCGGCTACACGCTCGCCGGTACGGGGCGGCGCCATACGCTGGCCTCGCTGATCTTCTTCGCGCTGCTGGCGGGCGCCTTCGTCACCATCCTCGATCTCGACCGCCCGCGCGGCGGCGCGATCCTGGTGCCCCAGGACGAACTGGAAGCCGTCGCCCGCGCGATTTCCTGACCCGCGAAGGGAAACGCCGCACAGGGCGTTAAGCTTGCAACAGACCGGCAATGCCACGGTCGGCGACACGGACCGCGCGCCTTTCAGCGTACGCGCCGTTGCCCCGCCGCGTGGCTTTGTCACGTTTGGAACGTATAGAATTGCAACGGCTGTTTCAGAGATTTGCGCAGGCCTTCCCTTCTTTCAACAGCGCGCCAATTAATTCAGGCCTTTATTCGATCTGGCGCATTTTCAGGACTGATGCATACTGATTTTATTGGAACAATACTGTCAGTTCGTGCACAGAGTGCGAGCGTCGTGCGGTCGATGGAGCATCTTGATGTCTGAACTGCGCGGCAACGATGCTGCGGCTGCAGGAATTGCACTGGCGGGTAGCGGGCCCTTTGCAGTCCCGGTACCGCGCTGGACCTGGCCGACCGACCTCCCCCGCCCGCTCGTCTCCGCGCTCGGCTTCCTTGCGCTGACGCTGGCCCTGCATCTGATCCAGTTCGGCAATCCGGTGCTGCATGTGGACGAGGAGTTCTACCTGCTCGTCGCCGACCATATGCGGCACGGCGCGCTGCCCTTCGTCGACATCTGGGACCGTAAGCCGCTGGGGCTGTTCCTGCTCTACCGCTTCTTCCTGCTGTTTCCGGGCGATGGCGTCGTTACGTACCAGCTGTTCGGCGTGGCCGCGTGCGCGGCAACCGCGCTGGTGATCGAGCGACTGGCGCGCGAGATCGCCAGTCCTGCCGCCGCGCGGCTGGCGGGCGCCGTCTATATCCTGTTCCTGCCGGTGTACTGCTTCGGCATCGGGCAGGCCCCGGTGTTCTACAACCTGCCCGTGGCGCTTGCGGCGCTGCGCACGCTAGAGGCCTGGCGCGCGCGCGACGAACGCGACTTCGTGCGCGGCGGCGTACAGGCGATGGCGCTGCTGGGGCTGGCGATCCAGATCAAGTACACGGTGGTGTTCGAAGGCGCGGCGTTCGGCGTCGTCCTGCTTGCCCGCGCGCGTGCGCTGGGCTGGAATGCGGGGCGCTTGGCCGGGGTTGCCCTGCTGTGGTGCGCCGTTGCGATCGCGCCCACGCTCGCGTTTCTGGCCGTCTATGCCGCGCTGGGGCATGGCGAGGCCTTCATCCACGCCAACTTCCTGTCGATCCTCAACCGCCGTTCCGATGGCATGGCCTCGTGGTCGCGGCTGGGCAGCGAAATGCTGGGCCTCGTGCCGTTCTGGCTGGCGATCCTGTGGGCCGACCGGCGACTGGCTCCGCGCGAAGGACACGATCCGGCGGCGCTGTGGTTCCTGCGCCTGTGGGCGATCGCCGCCTTTGCCGGGTTCCTCGCCTTCGGATCGTGGTACGACCATTACGTCACGCCGGTGCTCGTGCCGCTGAGCGTGCTGGCCGCGCCCGCGCTGGCCCAAGTGCCGGGCGCGCGCTGGCGCTGCGTGCTGCTGCTGGGCTTCGGCGCGATCGCCAGCGTGGTGGTCATGGCCGACAGCATCCGCCGCCATGGCACCAAGGCGCAGGCCGACCACGTCGCCACCGCGATCCGCAGCGAGCTGCACGGCGGCTGCGCCTTCGTGTTCGATGGCGAACCGGCGTTCTATCGCATGGCGGGAAGCTGCCTTCCGGGCCGCTATCCCTTCCCCAACCACCTCAACACCTGGACCGAGGCGCAGGCGCTCGACATCGATCCCAACCTCGAAGTCGCGCGCATCCTGATGGCGCGGCCCGACGTGGTGGTCGTGGCGGAATGGTGGCCGTTCTACCTGCCCAACTGGGAAACGCGTGCGATCGTGGGCGATTTCCTCGCCCGCGGCTACGAACGCTACGCCAGCGTGAAGCTGGGCACGCACACCTTCGGCCTGTGGCGGCGCCGGAAGGGATAGCCCCTCCGGCGCGGCGCGTCATTCCGCGGACTTGACGGCCTTGGCCTTGGCAGGAGCCTTGGCAGGAGCCTTGGCCTTGGGTGCGGCCTTCTTCGCAGGCGCTTTCTTCGCAGGCGCCTTCTTTTCCGCCGCGTCCTTCTTGGGGGCAGCGGCCTTCTTCGGCGCGGCTTTCTTCTTGCCCTTCGCGGGCCCCTTGGCCGCGCGCGCGTCGATCAGCGCAATGGCTTCCTCTGGCGTCAGCGCCTCGGGCTGCTTGTCGCGCGGCAGGGTGGCGTTGGTCGTACCGTCGGTGACGTAGGGGCCATAGCGCCCTGCCATCAGCTTGATTTCGCCGCCCGAGGTCGGGTGTGCGCCCAACAGCTTAAGCGGTTCGGCCGCCGCGCCACGCGCCGGACGCCCGCCGCCCGCCGCCGCTTCGGCCAGCTTGATCACGGCGGCGTTCATGCCGGTTTCGAACACTTCGGCGGTCGCCTTGAGCCGTGCATACTTGCCATCATGCGCGAGGTACGGCCCATAACGCCCTATGCTTGCGGTAATAACGTTGCCGCTTTCGGGGTGCACGCCGATCTCGCGCGGGAGCGACAGCAGCTTCAGCGCCCATTCTAGATCCAGCTCGCCGATGTCCTTGGGGATCGAGGCGCGCTTGGCTTCCTTGCCCTCGCCCAGCTGGATGTAGGGACCGAAGCGGCCCGTGCGGCGGGTGACGTCAAGATCGGTCACCGGGTCCTTGCCCAGCACGGTCTCGCCGCCATCGCCGCCATCCTCGGCGCCTCCGGGCTGCGCGAACTTGCGGGTAAACTTGCACTCAGGGTAGTTCGAGCAGGCGACAAACGCGCCATACTTGCCGCCGCGCAAGGCAAGGCGGCCCGACTGGCACTTGGGGCACAGGCGTGGATCGCTGCCGTCGTCCTTCGGCGGGAACAGGTAATCTTCAAGAAAGATGTCAAGTTCGGCCGTTACCTCGCTGGGCTTCTTCTCCATGACCTCATCGGACTTGGGCTTGAAGTCGCGCCAGAACGCTTCCAGCACCTTCTTCCAAGCCGCGCGCCCGCCCGAGACGTCGTCAAGTTCGTCCTCCATCCCGGCCGTGAACTGATAAGCGACGTAGCGATCGAAAAAGCGTTCGAGGAACGCCGTCAGCAGCCGCCCGCTTTCCTCTGCGAAAAAGCGGTTCTTTTCGGTGCGGACGTAATTGCGGTCCTTGAGCACCTGGAGCGTTGCAGCATACGTCGAAGGGCGGCCTATGCCGAGTTCCTCGAGCCGCTTGACGAGGCTTGCTTCGGAATAGCGCGGGGGCGGCTGGGTGAAGTGCTGGCTCGCCTCGACGCCGCGCTTTGCGGGGGTGTCGCCCGCCGCCATCGCCGGCAGCAGGCCGCTTTCATCGTCGTCCGCGTCGCTCTTCTGGTCGCGGCCTTCCTCGTAAACGGCGAGGAAGCCGGGGAACTTCACCACCTGCCCCGTGGCGCGCAGTTCGTGCTTGCCGGTGCCGTCACGCAGGGTGACGGTGGTGCGTTCGAGGTTGGCCGAGGCCATCTGGCTTGCCAGCGCGCGCTTCCAGATCAGGTCGTAGAGCCGCGCCTCGTCACCCGAACCGTGGCGGTCCTTGGTGAAGTCGGTCGGACGGATCGCCTCGTGCGCCTCCTGCGCATTCTTGGCCTTGGTTTCGTAATGACGCGGCTTTTCGGGCAGGTAATGACCCGAATAGCGGTCAGAGATGGCCACCCGCGCCGCCGAAATGGCGCTGTGGTCCATCTGCACGCCATCAGTACGCATGTAGGTGATCGCGCCCGCTTCATAGAGCGTCTGCGCCACGCGCATGGTGTGGCTGGCCGAGAAGCCCAGCTTGCGCGCCGCTTCCTGCTGCAGCGTGGAAGTGGTGAACGGCGGCGACGGATTGCGGCGGGTCGGCTTGGTCTCGACCTCCTCGACACGGAAGGTGCCCGCTTCGACGATGGACTTGGCGCGCAGGGCAATGCCCTCCTCACCCAGCGAAAGCCTTTCAAGCTTTTGCCCATCGAACTTCACAAGCCGGGCGAGGAATTCGGTGCCGCCCTGCTCCAGCTTCGCGACGACCGACCAGTATTCCTGCGACTTGAACGCCTCAATCTCGCGCTCGCGCTCGACGATCAGGCGCAGGGCCACCGACTGCACGCGGCCCGCCGACTTGGCGCCGGGCAGCTTGCGCCACAGCACCGGCGAAAGGGTGAAGCCGAACAGGTAGTCGAGCGCGCGGCGGGCCAGATAGGCATCGATCAGGTCCTGATCCAGCTCGCGCGGGCGCTTCATCGCCTCGGTCACCGCCTGCTTGGTGATGGCGTTGAAGGTGACGCGTTCGACTTCCTTCGGAAGCGCACGACGTTTACCCAGCAACTCCTTGACGTGCCAGGAAATGGCTTCACCTTCGCGATCAGGGTCAGTCGCGAGGATCAGGCGGTCGGCCTGCTTGGCAGCGTCGGTGATGGCCTTCACCCGCGCCTGCTTGTCGCCATACAGTTCCCAGTCCATCGCGAAGTCCTCGTCCGGGCGGACGGAGCCGTCCTTCACCGGAAGATCGCGGATGTGCCCATAGGAAGCGAGGACCTGGAAGCCGGGACCGAGATACTTCTCGATGGTCTTGGCCTTGGCCGGGGATTCGACGATGACAAGCTGCATGGCGGTGAAACTGAACCCTTACACGTATGCGTACGCACGAGGGTGGCGAGACGAACGGCCTCTCGTCAACCCATACCCTCGTCCGGTCAGGCGCGGGGCGTAGCCCGCCAGGCGATGAGGAACAAGACCGCCAGCAGCAGATCGATCGCGGCGAAGAAGGCCACAATCGGCAGGACGCGCCCCTGCGTGAACAGCACCAGCGCGGGTACGCCGAACACGAGCTTTTCGAAAACGGCCGGAATCATCAGCGCGCGGTACTTCACCGGATCGCCGCCCACGATCCAGAATACCGCCTGGAACACAATCGCGCAGCCGACGAAGCCGAGGAAGGTTTCAGCGCCCAGATGCGGCAGTGGCACGAGGTAGAGCGGCGGCAGCACGAGAAAGCCCCAGAGCGCCGCGCTCCGGAATATCCGTTGCGCCAGTCGTGCTTCGGCCATCGCCTCCCCTTTCGCCCGTTGTCAGCGAAGGACGACGATCTGCTCCACCAGACGCTGGTTGGCAAGGCTGGCGGCCTTGGTTGCGCCCTGTTCGTAGTTGCCGGGCTTGGCCTGGAATTCGAACTTGCGCGTCTTGCCGAACATCATGCCACCGTGGCCGAAAGCCGCCATCAGCCCGCCCGCGACGTTGGCGGCGGCCTGCGTGGTCTTGTCGAGGCCGCTGGAGGCATCATGCTTCTCGATCAGGTCGCCGTCTACCGGAATGCCACGCGCCAGCGTCATCGTCACCGTCTTGCCGTTGCTGCCCAGCACGGTCATCCGCGAGAAGCCGGACACGACCGAAACGTTCGCATTGACCTCCAACCCGCCGAAGCTGAACGCACCGGGGCGCTTCTGGTCGGAAAAGTCGATCAGGTAGGTCACGCCGATCACCGGCACGCCCGCCGCCTTCGCATAGTTCGACAGCGCCATGCTGGCCTGCCCCGCCTCCATCGACAGGCCGATGCTGGACAGGCCGCTGCCCTGGAAATCGCCGGGCAGCATGATCAGTGTCGGCAGCACCGTCGGCTTGACGTAGGTCGCCTTCCCCTTGCTCTTCTTCTCCAGCATGATCGACACGTCGAGCGGCGAGGGATTGCCGTGCGGCTTGGCGAGTTCGGGCGCGGCGAACACCGTGGCGGCATCGCGCACGGCAAAGCCCGCGCCGGTCAGCTGTGTCACGAAATCGGCATAGGCGGCATCGGCCACCGCCTGCATCATCTGCGGGGTGACGCCGACGAGCGAGGACTTCGCCTTGGTCGTGCCGCCAAAGGCCCCGATCATGCCACCGGTCGCCTTGGTCTGGTCGGTCGATTCGAAGATGAAGCCGACGTTGAACGCGCCAATCGCCACGGCGCTCGCGCCCTTGACCGCGTCCTTGCCCGACACCTTGACGAGCTGGTCGGGCGCGGCGGCGGCAGGGGCGGCGATCGTGGCAAGCGCCAGCGCGGGCGCAGCGAGAAAAAACAGACGGCTCTTGGTCATGGCAGCATCCCCCGGAAACGGTAGCCACACCCTAGAGCGCTGCAAAACCGTCACCATCCCACGATCGGGGGATGTCGTCAGGCGAGCGAGACCCTGCCCCCGGCATGGCGGATGAGACGCCCTGCCAGTTCCAGTTCGAGCAGCGCGGTCTGCACGGCTCCAGTCGACGCGCCGCTCTGGCGGACGATCTCGTCCACCGGCACCGGCGCGGTGCCCAGCAGGCCCGCGATATCGGCAGGGTCTTCCGGTTCGGCGGGCACAAACGCCATCGGCTCGCTTTCGCGAAAGGTCGAGCGCGGCGCGCCGTCGAAGCCCGCCAGCAGTTCGATCACGTCCTGCGCGCTCTGCACCAGCACCGCGCCTTCGCGGATCAGGTGGTTGCAGCCCTGCGAGCGGCTGTCGAGCGGCGAGCCGGGAATGGCCATGACCTCGCGCCCCGCCTCCGCCGCAAGCCGCGCGGTGATCAGAGAGCCAGACTTTGGCGCCGCCTCCACCACCAACGTCCCACTTGCCAGCCCGGCGATGATGCGGTTGCGCCAGGGGAAGTGACGGGCCAGCGGTTCGGTGCGCGGCGGCATTTCCGCGATCAGCAGCCCGCGTGTCGCGACCTCTTCCTGCAGGTCCAGGTTCTCGGGCGGGTAGGTCACGTCGATGCCGCTGGCGATGACGCCGATCGTGCCGCCCCCTTCGGACATGCCCGCCAGCGCGCCCGCATGGGCGGCGGAATCGATGCCCCGGGCAAGACCGGAGACCACGGCGTAGCCCTCGCCCGCCAGCGCGGTCGCGAACTGGCGCGCCAGCTTGACCGCGCCCGCCGAGGCATTGCGCGCGCCGACCACCGCCACCGATGGCCGCGTGAACAGCGCCGCATCGCCGCGCACGGTCAGGATCGGCGGCGGGCTTTCAAGGCGCGCGAGGCCTTCGGGATAGTCGGGAGAATCGTGGAACAGGTAACGCGCGCCAAGCTTGCGCACCGCCGCGATCTCGTCCTCGATCCGCGCGGCCTCGGCGGGGCGATAACGCGCACCGCCCCGCCCCGCCAGGTCGGGCAGCGCGGCGATGGCCTCGCTCGCGGTACCGAAGCGGCGCAGCAACTGGGCATAGCTGACCGGCCCGACGTTGGGCGAGCGCAGCAGGCGGATGCGGGCGAACGCCTCGTCGCGGCTCAGTGCGGGCGCCTGCGCCTCGCTCACCCTTTCGACCCGACTTTCGGTTCCGTGCCCGCACGCAGGCGGGCGATGTTGGCGCGGTGCAGCCAGAACACCAGCAGCGCGAGCAGCGCCAGCACCAGCGCATCGTCGCGATAGCCGAGGATCACTGCCGCGACAGGGGCCGCCAGGGCGGCGGACAGCCCGCCGAGCGAGGAAATCCGCGTGATCGCCAGCATCCCTAGCCACACCACGGCATAGGCCAGCCCGATCGGCCAGGCGAGCCCGAGCGAAACGCCCATCAGCGTCGCCACGCCCTTGCCGCCCTTGAAGCGCAGCCACACCGGGAAGCAGTGCCCCAGCACCGCGCCCAGAGCCGCCAGCGCTTCGGCTCCGGCCCACAGGTGGCGGGCGAGCAGCACCGCGGCCAGCCCCTTGCCCATGTCGAGCAGCAGCGTCGACGCCGCCAGCCCCTTGCGCCCGGTGCGCAGCACGTTGGTCGCTCCGATGTTGCCCGAACCGATGGCGCGCAAGTCGCCAGCCCCGGTCAGGCGGGTGAGGATGAGGCCGAAGGGGACGGACCCCAGGGCATAGCCGAGCGCGAGCGCGAAAATCTGTTCCACAAGCGGGGTCATATCGCCGCTGCGAAACAAAAGGGAGAGGCGGCTTTCCTTTTTGGCGGCTCTGCCAGTAGAACGCCCCCTATGAGGGCAGGCTTTCAGGATCGAGTTGCGTCCGAAATGGCGCGAACCAGCGCGGTGGCGGCGGATCCAGCCGCTCCGCTGCTGCTGTTCGATTCGGGAGTCGGCGGGTTGTCGGTGCTGGCCAAGGTGCGCAAGCTGCTCCCGCAGGCACCGGTGATCTACGCCGCAGACAATGCCGGGCTGCCCTATGGCGACAAGACGGAGGCGCAGATCGCCGCGCGCGTGTCGGGCCTGCTGGGCCGCATGACCGAACGCTTCCGCCCACGCCTCGTCTGCATCGCCTGCAACACCGCTTCGACCATCGCGCTCGCTTCGGTGCGCGAGGTGCTGGAAGTGCCGATCGTGGGCACGGTGCCCGCGATCAAGCCCGCCGCCGCGATGACGCGCACCGGAGTGATCGGCCTGCTCGGCACCGCCGCCACGATCCGGCAGGGCTATGTCGATCGGCTGGAGGCCGAATTTGCCGCCGACAAGCTGCTGCTGCGCCATGGCGCGCCCGAACTGGTCGCCGCGGCTGAAGCCAAGCTGCGCGGCGAAGCGGTGGATCCCGAAGTCTATACCCGCGCCGCTGCCGCCTTGCGCGCGATGCCCGGTGGCGAACGGATCGACACCGTGGTGCTGGCCTGCACCCACTTTCCGCTGGTGCAGGACGAACTGGCACAGGCCTTCGGGCCGGACGTCCGCTTCATCGATGGATCGGACGGGATCGCAAGGCGCATCGCCGCCTTGACGCAAGGGCAGGACTGGCGGCGCGACGCGCCCGATCTGGCGCTGTTCACCCGGGCCGACGATTCCATCACCGGGCTATCCGGGGCGCTCGCCGCGCACGGGCTCGCCCGCGTGGCCGTGTTCTGAAGGGGGCTACGGTGGGACTGCCGTCGAGAATTTTCATCGCGCTGTTCCTGCTGACGGCCGGCCCGTACTACTGGTACCTGATCGACGCGCGCACCGCTGAAGCCCCGACGCCACGGATCGACATCGCCGCGCTGCGCCGTGCCGCTGATCGCATTCCCGGCCCTCGCCCGGTGGAGATAGCCTATGCTCCCGTCGCGGTGCGCCGCATGGCAGGCACGATGCTGGTGGCGGGCGGCGGTCTGCGCTCGCAACTGGTGGGCAAGGTGGCCTATCGCCTCGTCACGCCCGGCGGCGACACGGTGATCGATGCCGGCCCCAACCGCGCGCAGGCAGAGGAAATCGGCTTCGACCACTTCAACGATGCCGCACGGCACCAGGTCGATGGCTGGATGATGCGCTCGCGGCGGATCGTTTTCACGCATGAACATCCCGATTTCGTGGGCGGCTTCACCACCTCGGCCTTGTTCGACCAGATCGCGCCCAAAGTCGTGGTGACGCGCGTGCAAGTCGAGACGATGGACCGCATGCGCCCCGGCGTGAAGGCGCAGGTCGCGCCGGTTGTCGACGCGCAGGGGCCCACGCCGATCGCGCCGGGCGTGGTGTTCGTGCCCACCCCCGGCCATTCGCGCGGCTCGCAGATGATCTACGTGCGTCTTGCCGATGGGCGCGAATACCTGTTCGCCGGGGATACCGCGGCGATGCAGCGCAACGTCACCTGGCAGCGCCCGCGTTCGCGACTCGCGTCGGCCTGGCAAGGGGGCGAGGATCGCGCCGCGGTCGTCGGATGGCTCAAGGCGCTGGCAGCCCTGCACACGCAGGCGCCGGGCCTGACGGTGGTCTACGGCAGCGATCTCACCTGGCTCGAAAGCCGGCGCGGGCCGCATTTCAGGAGCGCCTTCCGCTACGGCTCGGGCGAGCGGCGCGGCGTGCTCTCCGATGGCGACGTCGTGTCCGACAGCGACGCCAACAATTGATGCTGGCCAAGGCCTTGCGAGAGGCGTAAGAGCCGCCACATTCGCCGATGAGGGGCCTGTGGGATCGGGTGCCCTTGTCTGGAGACGGTCGGTCTCCATGCAGCAGAGGAGCGGCGGGGTGAATTACGATCAGGTTTTTGATTCCGCTATCGAACGTCTGCATTCCGAGGGACGTTACCGCGTCTTCATCGACATCCTGCGCAACAAGGGCGCCTACCCCAATGCACGGTGCTTTGCCGGGCACAACGGGCCCAAGCCGATCACCGTGTGGTGTTCCAACGATTACCTTGCGATGGGCCAGCATCCCAAAGTGATTGCCGCGATGGAAGAGGCGCTGCACGACGTGGGCGCGGGCTCGGGCGGCACGCGCAACATCGGTGGCAACACGCACTATCACATCCAGCTCGAACAGGAACTGGCCGACCTGCATGGCAAGGACGGTGCGCTGCTGTTCACGTCGGGCTATGTCTCGAACGACGCCACGCTGTCGACGCTGGCCAAGATCCTGCCGGGCTGCGTGATCTTCTCCGACGAGCTGAACCACGCCTCGATGATCGCGGGCATCCGCAATTCGGGCGCGGACAAGAAGGTGTTCCGTCACAACGACATCGAGCATCTGGAGGAGCTACTGGCCGAAACCGATCCGGCGCTGCCCAAGCTGATCGCGTTCGAAAGCGTCTATTCGATGGACGGCGATGTCGCCCCGATCCACGCGATCTGCGACCTCGCCGAAAAGTACAATGCGCTGACGTACATCGATGAAGTTCACGCCGTGGGCATGTACGGCCCGCGCGGGGGCGGCATCACCGATCGCGATGAAGCGGCGCACCGTATCGACATCATCGAAGGCACGCTGGGCAAGGCTTTCGGCGTGATGGGCGGCTACATTGCGGCCGACACCCGGATCATCGACGTGATCCGCTCCTACGCGCCGGGCTTCATCTTCACCACCTCGCTCTCGCCCGTGCTGGTCGCCGGCGTGCTGGCGAGCGTGCGCCACCTCAAGGCCAGCAGCGTCGAGCGCGAGGGCCAGCAGGCCGCCGCCGCCCGCCTCAAGGAGCTGTTCCGCGACGCAGGGCTGCCGGTGATGGCTTCGACCACGCACATCGTGCCGCTGATGGTCGGCGATCCGGTGCGCGCCAAGAAGGTCAGCGACATCCTGCTCGCCGAATATGGCGTGTACGTGCAGCCGATCAATTTCCCGACCGTGCCGCGCGGCACCGAGCGCCTGCGCTTCACGCCCGGCCCTGCCCACAGCGAAGCGATGATGGTCGATCTGACCAAGGCGCTGGTGGAGATCTGGGAACGGCTCGACCTGGAAGTGAGGAAGGCGGCCTGACCGCCTGATATCACGAGCTTTTACAAAAAGCCCTCTTCCACACGGAAGGGGGCTTTTTGCTGTGCGTCGCGCAGCGGGGTGGGCTGAAGCCCCGCGCTGCGCCCGCACCACAGAAAAGGCCCCGGCACGCATCCGTGCCGAGGCCTTTTTCTTGTTGGTGCAGCGACGATCAGCGCAACGAAACGACGTTGTCCGAAACGCGCGGATCACGGCGGTCGCCCCGATACTGGCTGGCCATCGGCTCGTCCGAGACGGTGTAGACCTCGGTGGCGTCGAAGCCGTTGAACGCGGTCTTCATTGCCGCGCCATAGGCGCCGAGCATGCCGATCTCGATGAAATCGCCCGCCCGGATGTCGCCCGGCAGTTCGAACGGACCGTCCATGTGGTCCATGTCGTCGCAGGTCGGCCCCCAGAACGAGAAGCCCTCCACGTCCGCCGAAGCGCCATCGCGCAGCAGGCGGACCGGGAAGCGCCAGCCCACGTGAGCCGCATCGAACAGCGCGCCATAGGCACCGTCGTTGATGTACAGCTCTTCGCCGCGGCGCTTTTCCACGCGCACGATGATCGAGTTGTATTCGGCGCACAACGCACGGCCCGGCTCGCACCACAGCTCGGCCGAATACGACACCGGCAGCGATTCATAGGTGCGGTCGATGACGTCGAAGTAGTCTTCGAGCGGAGGCGGTTCCATGCCCGGATAGATCGACGGAAAACCACCGCCCACGTCGATGATGTCGACTGTGACAGAGGCATCGACGATAGCGGCGCGCGCCTTTTCCAGCGCCTGCACGTAGGCATGGGGACTCATCGCCTGGCTACCGACGTGGAAGCAGATGCCCAGCGAATCCGCGATCTGGCGGGTAGCCTGCAGCAGTTCCGCCGCTTGCGTCAGGTCGCAGCCGAACTTGCTGGCAAGGCTGAGTTCCGAATATTCCGACGAAACACGCAGACGCACGCACAGCGTCAGGTCTTCGGGGATCACGCCGCCATTGGCCTTGGTGGTCGCGGCCGCGATCTTCTCCAACTCCTCGAGCGAATCGAGGCTGAAAACGCGCACGCCATGGTCGCGGTAGGCTTCCACGATCGCACTTGGCGTCTTGACCGGATGCATGAAGCACAGCGTCGCTTGCGGCAGGGTCGAGCGCACCAGACGGACCTCGGCGATCGAAGCGACGTCGTAGTGGGTCACCCCCGCATCCCACAGGACCTTGAGCAGGTCGGGCGACGGGTTGGCCTTCACGGCATAAAGCGAGCGGCCCGGGAAATTCTCGACAAAGAACTTCGCGGCCCGCGCCGCAGCGTGCGGGCGGTTCAAAACAGCGGGTTGGTCGGGCGCGAAGGTGCGCGCTACAGCCAGTGCGTCAGGATGGATGTGCAACTCAAGGGACCCCCAAACGGAACTGTTGAACGAAGCTGCCTTGCGGTTTGGAAGTCCCCATGGGGCAGCGAGAGGGGGCTAAATAGGACCCTCGCGCTGAACATCAAGTGAAAAAAAGGGCGATTCAGAATTCCGTCAAAAAAATGAAACAAACACTACCAACGTGGCGGTTTTCCTACAGTTTCAGCACATCTGCGAGCGCTCTCCACGCGGGCAGCGACAAGGGGTCGTTGGCCCCGTTCGCTGCCGTCGGATGCGAGGCGAATCGTGCCACCACCATTTCGGCTGCGGGATCGATCCACAGCGTCTGCCCGTGGATGCCGCGCGCGCTGAAAGCGCCGCCTTCGTCGTGGGCATGCCACCACTGGCTACCATAGCTCCAGCCCGGCAACTGCGGGTAGCGCGCAGGATCGAACTTACCCGGATCGCCGCCCGCGCGGATCGCCGCGATCGCGCCCGGCAGAAGCCCCCCTGTGCGGATCGCCTCGCCGAACCGGGCCAGATCCTCCAGCCGCAGGCAAAGCCCGCCGCCTGCGAACGGCGTGCCGATCTCGTCGACGATCAGGTCGGCATCGCCCAGCATTCCGCAAGGGCGCCAGATACGCTCGGACAGGACTTGCGCCAGCGGCTTGCCCTCCACCCGCGCGACGATCCACGCCAGCACCTCGGTGTTGATCGTGCGATAGGTGAACTTGACGTCATGCGCGCCATCGGGGCGCACGGTTTCGAGAAAGGCGCACAAGTCGCGCGGGCCCTCGTAGGAATTCGGCCTTGGCGTCAGCCCCAGCGCCGCGCTGTAGGCTCCGATTCCCGACGACGGATCGGCATAGTCTTCCGAAAAATCGAGCCCCGTGGTCATGTCGAGGACGTGCGACACGCGCGCCGTACCGTACCCGCCCTGCGCCAGTTCCGGCAGGATGTCGCGCACGTGCGCTGACGGATCGAGTCGCCCTTCGTCGATCAGCAGCCGCGCCAGCGTGCCGATGAAGCTCTTGGTCACCGAAAACGCGATGTGCCGCGCCTCCGGCCCGGTCACGCCGAACCAGCGCTCGAACACCACGGCCCCACGGTGCAGTACAATGATTCCGTCGGTGAAGGCGTCGACCAGCGAATCTTCGAAACGGATGGGCGTTTCTCGCCCGCTAGGCACGAAGCGCACGTCGGCCAAATCGTTACGCAACGCCCTCGGGAACGGCTGCCCCTCGCCCGAAGCCGCCACGCGGACGGTGGGCAGGAACTGGCGCATGTTCGCATAGGACCAGCGGATCATCGGAAAGCGCATGTGGTCCGCGCGCGCGGTCAGGATGCGCCGGTCGGGCGGCGGTGGATTGCCCTGCATCCAGCCCATCGTCACCGGATCGCTGGTGCGCCCGTCGAGCATTTCCTTCGCCATCGGCTTTCTCCCGCCCTTATCTTGTCGGACGGGAGGATGCCTCAGGACAGCCGGTCGCGGAAGTCCTGATACGAAAACGTCCGCACGCGTTCGAGCGCATCGGTCTCGCTGTCCCACAGCCAGATCGACGGCAGCGGCACGCCGTTGAAGGTCGTTGTCTTGACCATCGAATAGTGCGCCTGGTCGAGGAACGCGAAGCGCGCACCCGGCTCGCAGGGCACCGGCAGCCGGTAATCGCCGATGACGTCACCCGCCAGGCAAGAAGGCCCGCCGAGGCGAACGGGAGCATCACCCTGCCCGTCTTCGTATTCGTCGATCGGCAGTTCGCCCAGCATCGCAGGGCGATAGGGCGCCTCGATCACGTCGGGCATATGGCACGTCGCCGAAATGTCGGTGATGGCGAGCGGCATCCCGTTCCAGTGGGTATCCAGCACCGTGCCGACGAGAATGCCCGCATCGAGCGCCACCGCCTCGCCCGGTTCGAGATAGATCTGGCACCCCGTCTCTTCGCGCACATTCTTGAGAAACTGGATGAGGTCATCGCGCTGGTAATCGGCGCGCGTGACATGATGCCCGCCACCGAAGTTCAGCCATTCGAGCTGGGGGAAGAACCGCTCGATCCTTGGGCGCAAGGCATCCCACGTGCGCTGAAGCGGTTCGAAGTCCTGCTCGCACAGCGTGTGGAAATGCAGGCCCGTCACGCCTTCGAGATGCGCGTCCTCAAGCTGGTCGATCGGGAATCCAAGCCGCGAATGCGGCGCGCACGGATCGTAACGCGGCACTTCACCTTCGGCATGCAACGGGTTGATCCGCAAGGCAATGTCGAAGACCTCACCCTGCGCCCGCGCCGCGTCGATCTGCGGGCGAAAGCGCGCGTGCTGCCCCGGCGAATTGAAGATCACGTGGTCCGACAGCCGCAGGATCTCGGGCAGGTCGTCCGCCTTGTAGGCCGCGCAGTATGTCGCGATCTCGCCCTGATAATGCTCCGCTGCCAGCAACGCTTCCCAAAGGCCCGAGGTGCAGACGCCATCGAGGTAGTCCCCGACGATCGGCGCCACGCGCCACATGCTGAACGCCTTGAGCGCCGACAGCACCTTGATCCCTGCCGCATCACGGAGATTGGCAAGGATCTTCAGATTCTGCCTGAGCTTCGCCGCATCCACGACAAAGGCCGGGCTATCCACCCGCCCCATGTCGAACTGCGCAAACGCGCCCGGATCGCCGGCTCTGGTTTCCATATCAACTCACTTCTCGTGTACACCGAAACGGTGGTTTGCAGCCTGCAAGAAGGCCTCTTTCCAGCCAAGTCGGGAGCGGCCGCCCAGATGGCCCAGATTTCCTAGATCGATAGAACAGGGAGGATGGTTGCTGAAGCGGCCACTCACAAAGCCACCCTCATGCCAGTCTGAAAACACATTATCCTCGGTGTCCCGGTCAGGGGAAAAGGTGGAAAGATCCCGATCCCACTCATTTCGATGGGGGTTCGGCGGTCCATGACTCAGTATAACTACATGTTCGGTGGCGACACAAAGTTCGCTGGCTTTTAAGAATTCTAAGGGGTCTGGTGGGCGCCCCTTCACTTCAAAAAAAGCCTCCAGTTCCGGCAGATAAAAGTCTGGAAGGTAAGAGCCAGAGGGCAAGCGGTAGCCCTCTGGCTCATAGTCATAGCGCCAACCCAGCGCATCGAAAACAACAGCCCAACGCGCCTCAGCCCGAGAACGAAATTTGATCCCGCGATAGAGAGTCTGAATTACGCTCATGAATGACTAGGCCACACTCTCTAGATGATTGGCCAAGCCTCAGAACGCCAGCGGACCGGCCAGTTCCTTCACCTGCCAGGGCAGGCCATGCTTGTTGAGCATGTCCATGTAGGGATCGGGGTCGAACTGTTCGATGTTGAACACGCCCTCACCCTTCCAGATCCCCTGCACCATCAGCGCCGCCCCGATCATCGCCGGAACGCCGGTGGTGTAGCTGACCGCCTGGTTGCCCGTCTCGTGATAGGCGTCCTCGTGGTCGCAGATGTTGTAGATGTAGAAGGTCTTCTCGACCCCGTCCTTCAGGCCCGTGGCGATGTCGCCGATGTTGGTCTTGCCCTTGGTCGTGGCGCCCAGCGAGGCGGGCTCGGGCAGCACGGCCTTGAGGAACTGGAGCGGGATGATCTCCTTGCCCTCGTAGATCACAGGGTCGATCCGCGTCATGCCCACGTTCTGCAGCACGGTCAGGTGCGTGATGTAGGCATCGCCGAAGGTCATCCAGAAGCGGATGCGCTCGATTTCCGGCAGGTGATGCGCGAGGCTTTCCAGCTCCTCGTGGTACATCAGGTACATGTTCTTGGGGCCGACCGCCTCGAAATCGAAGTTCTCGCGGATGGTCAGCGCCGGGGTCTCGATCCATTCGCCGTTCAGCCAGTGGCGCGCGGGCGCGGTCACTTCGCGGATGTTGATTTCCGGGTTGAAGTTGGTGGCGAAGTGCTGGCCATGATCGCCCCCGTTGCAATCGAGGATGTCGAGCGTGCGGATCGTGTCGAGCTTGTGCTTCTTCAGCCAGGTTGCGAACACGCTGGTCACGCCCGGATCGAAGCCCGAGCCGAGCAGCGCCATCAGGCCGGCTTCCTTGAAACGTTCCTGGTAGGCCCACTGCCACTTGTATTCGAACTTGGCCTCGTCGATCGGCTCGTAGTTCGCGGTGTCCATGTAGTTGACGCCAGCGGCCAGGCAGGCGTCCATGATGTGCAGGTCCTGGTACGGCAGAGCGAGGTTGACGACCAGCACCGGCGTGACCTCGTTGAGCAGCGCGGTGGTTGCAGCGACGTCGTCGGCGTCGATCTGATAAGTCGCGATCGTCTGGCCGGTGCGCTCCTTCACCGAAGCGGCGATGGCATCGCACTTGGCTTTCGTGCGGCTCGCCAGCGCGATTTCGCCGAAGATGTCGGGGTTCATCGCCATCTTGTGGACGGCGACCGAGCCGACGCCGCCGGCGCCGATGACAAGGACCTTGGCCATGGATAACTCCCGGAAAAATGCAGTGTGAAGGCCGCGGACGGATGCTCGCGCGGCGGACATGGCCAGCGCCTTTAGGGCAAGGGCGTTACAAACCCAATACCCTATCGGCAACCCGCCCCAACCCGCTCGCCAAGCGAGTGTCACAATACCACAACGCGATAATCCTATCGGCCCGAGCCAAGGACCGACGCAAAAGGACTTGAGCGAGCCCCATGCAGACCAGCAAGCCGCAA
This sequence comes from Novosphingobium percolationis, assembly GCF_020179425.1. GTDB lineage: Bacteria > Pseudomonadota > Alphaproteobacteria > Sphingomonadales > Sphingomonadaceae > Novosphingobium > Novosphingobium percolationis. The sequence goes on from NZ_JAILYM010000001.1 coordinate 490,591, forward strand.
TTCGCCGCCGAAACGCAGAAGAAGGTCAAGGGCGCGATGGTGCGCAAGAGCGTGGGCGTCGGCACGCGCCTGCTCGACCACGCCTTCGCCTTCGCCTTCCGGGGGCTTGTCTACGCGCAGATCTGGGAAGACCCGGACGTCGACATGGAGGCGCTGCAGATCCAGACCGACAGCCGGATCGTGGCAATCGCCAGCGGGGGCTGCAACGTGCTGTCCTATCTCGTCGCCAACCCGGAGGCGATCACCGCGGTCGACCTCAACACCGCGCACGTGGCGCTGAACAAGCTCAAGCTCGCCTCGGCGCGGCACCTGCCCGACTACGCGCTGTTCCGCCGTTTCTTCGGCGAGGCTGACAGCAAGGCCAATATCGAAGCCTACCACGCCTTCATCGCGCCGCATCTCGACGAGCCGACGCGCCGCTACTGGGAAGGCCGCGACCTGATCGGCCGCCGCCGCATCGGCGGTTTCCAGAAGGGCATCTACAAGCGCGGATTGCTGGGCAATTTCATCGGTGTGGCGCACCTTCTTGCTAAGGTCTATCGCATCGACCTGTCGAAGATCCTTGCCGCGCGTTCGATCGAGGAACAGCGCGCGGTGTTCGAGACCGAGATGGCGCCGGTGTTCGACAAGAAGTTCGTGCGCTGGCTGACCGACCAGCCTGCCTCGCTGTTCGGCCTCGGCATTCCCCCGGCGCAATTCGACGTGCTGGCGGGCGATCAGCCTATGGCCAACGTGCTGCGCCGCCGCCTCGAAAAGCTCGCCTGCGATTTCGATGTCTCGGACAACTATTTCGCATGGCAGGCTTTTTCACGCGGATATGGCCGCGCGGCCGAATGCCCGCTGCCGCCCTATCTCCAGGCCGCGAACTGGCAGACGGTGCGCGCCCGCGTCGACCGCGTCGACGTGCGCCACGCCAACATGACCGAGCATCTGGCGGCCCAGCCCGACGCCTCGCTCGATCGCTACGTCCTGCTCGACGCGCAGGACTGGATGACCGACGACCAGCTGAACGACCTCTGGCGTCAGATCACGCGCACCGCCCGTCCCGGCGCGCGCGTGCTGTTCCGCACCGCCGCCGAGCCGAGCCTGCTGCCGGGCCGCCTCGACGACGCGGTGCTGGCGCGCTGGAACTACCATGCCGAGGCCAGCCTCGATTACACCCGCCGCGACCGCTCCTCGATCTATGGCGGCGTCCACCTCTACGAGCTGGCGTGATGGCAAGCGTCGCTACCGCTTCGCATGGCGCGCTGATGGATGCCGTGTACCGGCGGCAGAAGCACATCTATGACGCCACGCGAAAGTACTACCTGTTCGGGCGCGACACCCTGATTTCGGCGCTCGATGCCCCGGTCGGAACCAGCGTGCTGGAAGTGGGCTGCGGCACCGGGCGCAATCTGGCGCTGATCGGAAAGCGCTGGCCGGGCGCGGCGCTGCACGGGCTCGACATCTCGCAGGAGATGCTTTTGATCGCGTCGGGCCGGTTGGGCACAAAGGCTGCGCTAGCTTTGGGCGATGCCACCAATTTCGATCCCAAGGCGCTGTTCGGACGCGACAATTTTGACCGGATCGTGATTTCCTACGCAGTGTCGATGATCCCCGTCTGGCGCGAGGCGGTGGTCCATGCGGCATCGCTGCTGGCGCCGGGCGGATCGCTGCATATCGTTGATTTCGGAGATCTTTCCGGCCTGCCCGCCCCCTTGCGCGTGGGCCTTCGGGGCTGGCTGGCGAGCTTCCACGTCACCCCGCGCACCGACCTTGGCGCGGCGCTGGCGGCACTGTGCGAGGACGCTCCCTTCGCCGCGACGACGCGACGCGGGCCGCTGGGATACTTCCAGATCGGAGTGCTGACCCGCAACCGATAATGGGTTGCATTTGACAATCGACCCAGGCCCACGCACTCTTTCGCCACGGCAGCTCGGCAATGTTCGGAAACTGCCTGAAGAGGGGGAGTGAAACCTATGATCGGAATGACGATCCTGAAACCCGTGGTCGCGCTGGCGGCGTGGACCATGGTGATGTGGGTGTGGATGTACGTCACCCGCATCCCCGCGATTGCGAAGCTGCCCAAGCCCTCCGAACCGGGGGCGGACCAGGGCTGGACCGGCGCGATGCTGGAAACGTTGATCCCGCGCGAGATCCAGTGGAAGGCGCACAATTACAATCACCTGCATGAAGCACCTACGGTGTTCTATGCGGTGTGCGTGGTGCTTGCCATGATCGGTCAGGGCGATGGCCTCAACGCTCAGATCGCCTGGGCTTACGTGGCCTTGCGCGTACTCCACTCGCTCTGGCAGTCGACCGTCAACAAGGTCAACGTCCGCTTCCTGTTGTTCGCGCTCTCCAGCCTCGCGCTGATGGCGCTGGTCCTGCACGCCGCTTTGGCGGTGTTCTGAACGACACCTAGACGCACCTGAACGACACCTAACGGCACCAAGGGCCGCCTGAACGCGTTTCAGGCGGCCTTATGCGTCCTTGAGAAACAGGCTGGCGAGTTCGACGTGGGTCGACCAACGGAACTGCCCCACCGCGCGTAAGCCTGCGAGCCGATAGCCGCCCGCGATCAGCGTCGCGGCATCCTTCGCCCAACTCGCCGGATTGCAGCTGACGTAACAGACCCGCGCCACCTTGCTCGCCGCGATCTGCGCCACCTGTTCCTTTGCCCCGGCCCTTGGCGGATCGAGAACGACGGCGCCGAAGCGGTCGAGTTCCTCGGTGCGCAGCGGATTGCGGAACAGGTCGCGATGGAGCGCGTGGACGGGGCGGCCACTGGATCGCGCCGCTGCCTGGCAGGCAAGGTGCGCGTCGCGTGCGGCTTCGACCGCGAGAACCTTGGTCTGCGGGCCTGCCAGCGCGAAGGCGAACGTGCCGAGGCCTGAGAACAGGTCTGCAACAGTGGAACTGCCCGCCAGCCATGCACGCGCGGCGCCGGTCAGAGCATCCTCGCCATCGCGGGTCGCTTGCAGGAAGGCGCCGGGAGGCAGGCCGACCGGCGTATCGCCGAGCGTGACGGTGACGGGATCGGGCTCCCATACGCTTTCCGGCCCATAGCCGTTGTCGAGCGTCAGGCGGGCAAGCTTGTGATCGCGCGCGAAGTCGAGCAGCGCCTCGGTGCGGGTGAGATCGTCCGCCGTGATCCCGTGAAGGGCGAGCGCAACCCCTTGATCCGCCAGCGTCATTTCGACGTCGACGGCCAGCTTGCGCGTCGCCCAGCTTTCGAGCAGGCGCTTGATCGGCGCGATCAGATCGAGCAGTTCGGGCGCGAGCACGTGGCATTCGCGCAAGTCGACGATCTTGTGGCTGCCCTGTTCGCGAAAACCGAGGACAACGCGCTTGCCGATCGCCTGCGCATGGAGCGTGGCGCGGCGGCGGGTGCTGGGCGGCGACAGGTGCGCGGGCTCGGCGGGCGGCGGGGCGATGTCCTGCCCAAGCGCGGCGCCTTCGACGCGTCCGAACACATATTCTTCCAGCGCGCGTTCCGAGAGGTGCTGGAGCTGGCAGCCGCCGCAGGCGGGGAAGTGGCGGCATGGCGGATCGACGTGGTCGGGGCCGCGCGTCACACTGCCGTCGGCTTCGAGGATATCGCCGGGCGCGGCGAGCGCGATGTAGCGGCCGTCGGCGGTCTGGCCCTCGCCCTTGGCGGCGATGCGGATCACGCGGGTGCCGGTCATGACATGGCTCCTGCCAGCGCGCGGTTCGCGGCGTGCGCGAGATCGCCAGCGGTGAAGGCGGGGCCGGACAAGCGCGCGGCCTCGCCGTGGAGCCACAGACCTTCGCGCGCGGCGCGCGGTGCATCGCCAGTGACCGCAAGACGGCTGGCGACCAGCCCTGCGAGAACGTCCCCGGTCCCGGCAGCGGAGAGCCAGGTCGAAGCGCGCGGCGCCACGGTGACGGCGCCATCGGGATCGGCGATCACGCTGTCGGGGCCTTTGAGCAGGACGGTTGCCGTCGCGGCCTTGGCCAGCGCGGCTGCGCGGGCGTGGCGCGGGCCTGCACCGGAGAGCGCGAAGGCGCTTTCGAGCGCGGCCATTTCGCCTTGGTGGGGAGTGAGGATGGCGGGCGCTTTCAATGGGAGGTCAGGACCGAGCAGCACGAGCGCATCGGCATCGAGAACGGTGGGAATCGCACGCGCAATGACTGCCGCCAGATGGCGGCGCGCCGTCTCGTCACGGCCAAGACCGGGGCCGATCAGCAGCGCGGCGAACCGGGGCTCGGTCAGCAGGTCGCCGATCGGTCCTTGACGGACGACGAGTTCGGCGGGCGGGGTGCTGGACGAGGCGTGAGGCACTGCGGCGAGGACAGGTTGGAGCAGTTTGACGTACCCGGCCCCTGCCCTGAGCGCCGCCGTGGCCGAGAGGATGGGCGCGCCGGGCATATTGCCCGAGACTACCCCGAGCAAGCCGCGCCGGTACTTGTGCGCATCGGGCCCGGGTGCGGCGAAGCGGGGGCGTTGCAGCAGGCACGGCGCTTCTGCGCGCAACGTTACGCCGATGTCCACCAGCCGCAGCGCGCCCATCGTGGCCGTGGCGGGCATTGTCCAGTGCGCGTGCTTCCACGCGCCGAGCGCGATGGTCAGGGCGTTGGCGGGAAGCCCTGTGTTGAGCGGCTCGCCCCGGTCGCTGTCCACGCCGCTGGGCAAGTCCACCGCGACGGTGCGATGGTGCGCGGCAGCGAGCCGCTGGAGCAGCGCCAGCAGATCGTCGGGCAGCGCGCGGGTCAACCCGCTGCCGAACAGGCAATCGACGAAAACATCCCCGGAAACAGAGGCTTGCGCATCCGTTACGTGACCTGTGAACAGGCCGAGCGCGTTGATCGCCGCGGGCGTGGCGGGATCGCGCGCCGCAACGACGGTGACCGCGTTGCCATGCTCCATCAGGTGCCGCGCGATGACATAGCCATCGCCGCCGTTGTTACCGGGGCCGCACAGCACGGTGACGGGACGCCCTGCGGCAAGGCGGCGGACGAGTTCCCCCGCACCGCGCCCGGCGATCTCCATCAGCGCTTCGACCGCGGTTCCGCCCGCGATCAGCTCCTCCTCGGCCGCGCGCATTTGCGCGACGGTCAGGATCTGGCGGAGCGTTGCATCACGGGGTCGGGGCATCGGACGGACTGGTATCCGGCTTGAGGCTGGCGGGGAAGCGATAACGATCCTGTCCGACGCTGACTTCGAGCACGCCATCGGCAACCCAGTGCGCGGTGGATTGCTCGACGCCGTCTGCCACGATCACGCCGCGACCGTCGCCCACTTTCTCGAAGCGGCGGAACATGCCGTCGGGTGCGGCGACGACCAGCACCGTACGGCCATTCTGCACCGCCGGTTCGACGGTGCAGTCCGGCTTGAACGCAGTCGCGCCCGCCAGCGCGCAGTCGATGTGCCGGAGCGGTGGCCCTACCTCACCGCCCTGACCGCAGGCGGCGAGAGCCAGCAGTGGAAGGAGCGCGTCAGCCCTTCGCATCGAGTTGCGAAATATCGCGCACCGCGCCGCGCGCGGCGCTGGTGGTCATCGCGGCATAGGCCTTGAGCGCGGTGGACACCTTGCGCGGGCGATCCTTGGCGGGTTTCCACCCCTTGGCATCCTGTGCCGCGCGGCGGCGGGCGAGTTCGTCCTCCGACACCTGCAGCACGATCGAACGGCCCGGAATGTCGATGGCGATCACGTCGCCGTTCTCGACCAGGCCAATGGTGCCGCCCTCAGCCGCTTCGGGCGAGACGTGGCCGATCGACAGGCCCGAGGTGCCGCCCGAGAAGCGCCCGTCGGTGAGCAGCGCGCAAGCCGCACCCAGCCCCTTCGACTTGAGGTAGCTGGTGGGATAGAGCATTTCCTGCATGCCGGGGCCGCCCTTTGGCCCTTCGTAGCGGATCACGACAACGTCGCCCGCCACGACCTGCCCGGTGAGGATCGCCGTCACCGCCGCGTCCTGGCTTTCATAGACCTTGGCCGGGCCGGTGAACTTGAGGATCTTGTCGTCGACGCCGGCGGTCTTCACGATGCAGCCATCGAGCGCGATGTTGCCGTTGAGCACGGCGAGGCCGCCGTCCTTCGAGAAGGCATGCTCGGCCGAACGGATCACGCCCTTTTCGCGGTCGAGGTCAAGTTCTTCCCAGCGACGGTTCTGGCTGAAGGCGACCTGCGTGGGCACGCCGCCGGGCGCGGCCTTGAAGAATTCCTGCACCGACGGTGCGTTGGTGCGCGCAATGTCCCACTGGTTGAGCGCATCGCCCATGGTGCGCGCGTGGACGGTCGGCAGGTCGGTGTGGAGCAGCCCGGCGCGATCGAGTTCGCCGAGGATGGCGAAGATGCCGCCCGCGCGGTGGACGTCTTCCATGTGGACGTCGGACTTGGCCGGGGCGACCTTCGACAAGCACGGCACCTTGCGGCTCAGCCGGTCGATGTCGGTCATCGTGAAATCGACGCCCGCTTCGTGCGCGGCGGCGAGCAGGTGCAGCACGGTGTTGGTCGAGCCGCCCATGGCGATATCGAGGCTCATCGCGTTCTCGAACGCGCCGAAGCTGGCGATGGCGCGCGGCAGCACGCTCTCATCGTCCTGTTCGTAATAGCGCTTGCACAGATCGACCGCGACGCGGCCCGCTTCGAGGAACAGGCGCTTGCGATCGGCGTGGGTGGCGAGCGTGGAGCCGTTGCCGGGCAGCGAGAGGCCCAGCGCTTCGGTCAGGCAGTTCATCGAATTGGCGGTGAACATACCCGAGCACGATCCGCAGGTCGGGCAGGCCGAACGCTCGATGGTCTGCACTTCTTCATCGGAATAGGCTTCGTCGGCGGCGGCGACCATGGCGTCGACGAGATCGAGCGCGACTTCCTTGCCGCGCAGCACGACCTTGCCCGCTTCCATCGGACCGCCCGAAACGAACACCACCGGAATGTTGATGCGCAGCGCGGCCATGAGCATGCCCGGCGTGATCTTGTCGCAGTTGGAGATGCACACCATGGCATCGGCGCAGTGCGCGTTGACCATGTATTCGACGCTGTCGGCGATCAGGTCGCGGCTGGGCAGCGAATAGAGCATGCCGTCGTGGCCCATGGCGATGCCATCGTCGACCGCGATGGTGTTGAACTCCTTGGCCACCCCGCCCGCAGCCTCGATCTCGCGCGCGACCATCTGGCCAAGATCCTTGAGGTGGACGTGGCCGGGAACAAACTGCGTGAAGCTGTTGACCACCGCGATGATCGGCTTGCCGAAGTCGCTGTCCTTCATGCCCGTGGCGCGCCAGAGCCCGCGCGCGCCCGCCATGTTGCGTCCGTGCGTCGTGGTGCGGGAACGATAGGCGGGCATGGGATCGACTCCGAAGTTGAGGGTTGGTTCGGGTTTTGCTGCGGCCCTACCGTAGCAATCGTCAGCCGTCGAAGGTTAAATTTGCGACGACTTCCGACCTAGATTGGAGCTCATTCGCCGATGGCAATGGCCACGCGATTGGCAATGCGCCAGAGGCGTTCGGCCCATTCGGCCTGGCCCTCGGCGTGGTCGATCAGGTCCTGCCGGATCTCTATGCCGAGGTAGGGGCGGCCATCGGCTTCGGCATGGCGGTTCATCGTGGCGTTGAGCAAGCGCCCCGAATAGGGCTGCTGGTCGCCGACGATCAGGCCTTCGGCTTCGAGCAGGGGAATGGCGATGCGGGCGGCGCGGTCGTCCTGGTTGTAGAGCACGCCGACGTGCCAGGGGCGCGGCTCATCGCTGGTGGCAAGCTGAGGCGTGAAGCTGTGCAGCGAGAGGATCAGCGCAGGGGGCGCGGCCTCGATCGTGGCGGCGAGCGCATCGTGATAGGGACGGAAGAAGCGGGCGAGACGGGCTACGTGGCCGGCGTGGTCGAGCGCGTTGCCGGGGATGGCGTGGCCGTCGCTGGCGATGGGAACGACCGTGGGCAAATGCTCGTCGCGGTTGAAATCGCAGACGAGGCGGCTGACGTTGCCCTGGAAGGCAGCGACGCCGGGACGCTGCGCCATGGCCGCGCCGATCGGGCCGACGCCGATGTCGATGGCGACGTGCTGGGTCAGGATCTCGGGCGCGATGCCGAGGTCGATGTCGGCGGGAACGCGGTTGGAGGCGTGGTCGGAGACGACGAGGATGCCGCCGAAGCGCGGGGTGCCGATCAGGCGGAAGGCTTCGTGCTCCATCAGCGGAGGGCTCCGGCGAGGGTCCACCATGCGGGTGGCATTTGCGCCTGCGCCGCGTCGCGCTGTTCAGGCGTGTCGTACAGCGCGAAGCAGGTCGCGCCGGATCCGCTCATCCGGGCGAGCCATGCGCCGGTTGCGCGCAGGGCGGCGAGGACGTCCGCGATCTGGTGGACGAGCACGAGCGCGGGGGCTTCGAGGTCGTTGCGGCCTTCCAGCGCGATGGTGCGTAAATTACCTTGCGGCAACGCGCCGCGATCGACGCCGTCCCAGCCCTTGAACACCGGGCCGGTGGCGAGCGGGATGCGCGGATTGACCAGCAGCACGGGAGTTCCGGCAAGGTCGTTGGCCAGGGCCTCCAGCTCGATGCCGGTGCCGCGACCGATGCAGGCGAGGCTTTCGACGCAGGCGGGGACGTCAGCGCCCAGCTTTGCGGCGCGAGCATGCCAGTCGTCGGGCAGGCCATGAGCATCGCGCACCATGCGGAAGACCGCGCCCGCGTCGGCCGACCCGCCGCCAAGGCCCGCCGCGACGGGCAGGCGCTTGTCGAGCGTGACGTCCCAGCCTGCTCCGTGCGGAAGCGAGGAGAGCGCGCGGGCGACGATGTTGTCGAAAGGATTATCGAGCGTGCCGGCGAACTCGCCGGTGACGTGGAGGCGGTCCTGCTCGGCGGCGCGCGCGGTCAGAGCATCGCCCGCATTGACGAAAGCAAACAGCGTTTCGAGTTCGTGATAGCCATCCTCGCGGCGTCGGCGGACGTGGAGCGCGAGGTTGATCTTGGCGTAGGCGGTTTCGGAAAGGGTCATTGCAGCCCCTCTGAAACGAAACAAGGCGCCGGAGCAAGCCCCCGGCGCCTCGTCCTGTTTGGTCACCCGATCACATGTTCGGGTAGTTGGGGCCGCCGCCGCCTTCCGGCGTCACCCAGTCGATGTTCTGGGTCATGTCCTTGATGTCGCAGGTCTTGCAGTGGACGCAGTTCTGCGCGTTGATCTGCAGGCGCGGATTGCCTTCTTCCACGCCGACAAACTCGTAGACGCCCGCCGGGCAATAGCGGGCTTCAGGCCCGGCATAGAGCGGCAGGTTGATGCGCGTCGGGACCGTGGGGTCCTTCAGCTTGAGGTGGCAGGGCTGGTCTTCCTCGTGGTTGGTCCCTGAGAGGAACACGCTCGACAGGCGGTCAAAGCTGATCACGCCGTCCGGCTTGGGATAGGCGATCGGCTTGAACAGGTCGGCGCGCTGCGTCGCCTCGCTGTCGCGGTGGTGCTTGAGCGGCTTGGCGATGCCGAACTTGAACAGCTGGCGCAGCCACATGTCGGCGCCGGCCAGGACCGTGCCCAGCTCGCCGCCGAACTTGGCGATCAGCGGCTGCGCGTTCTGGACCTTCTTAAGCTCGGTCGCGATCCAGCTTTCGCGGACGGCAGTGTCGTATTCGACCATGTCGTCCTTTTCACGGCCCGCCGCGATCGCCGCGACAATCGATTCGGCGGCCAGCATCCCGCTCTTCATCGCGGTGTGGCTGCCCTTGATGCGGGGCACGTTGACGAAGCCCGCCGAGCACCCGATCAGCGCGCCGCCGGGGAACGACAGGCGCGGCACCGACTGCCAGCCACCTTCGTTGATCGCGCGCGCGCCGTAGGACACGCGACGACCGCCTTCGAGGATCTTGCGGATTTCCGGGTGGGTCTTCCAGCGCTGGAATTCCTCGAACGGGAAGACATAGGGGTTGGCGTAATCGAGCGCGGTGACGAAGCCGATCGCGACCTGGTTGTTGGCCTGATGATACAGGAAGCCACCACCCCAGGTGTTGCTTTCCGACAGCGGCCACCCTTGCGTGTGCAGCACGCGGCCCGGAACGTGCTTGTCGGGATCGATGTCCCACAGTTCCTTGATGCCGATGCCATAGACCTGCGGCTCGCAATCGCGCTCGAGGTCGTAATGCGCCTTCAACCGCTTGGTCAGGTGGCCACGCGCGCCTTCGGCGAACAGCGTGTACTTGGCGTGCAGCTCCATGCCGGGCTGGTAATCGCCCTTCTTCTCGCCGTCCTTGCCGATGCCCATGTCGCCGGTGGCGACCCCCATGACCGCGCCGTTTTCATCGAACAGCACTTCGGCGGCAGGGAAACCGGGGAAGATTTCGACGCCCAGTTCCATCGCCTGTTCGGCGAGCCAGCGGCACAGGCTGCCCAGCGAGCCGGTGTAGTTGCCGTGGTTCGACATGAACGGAGGCATCGGCCAGTGCGGAATGCTCATCTTGCCCTTGCGGGTGAGCACCCAGTGCCAGTTGTCAGTGACCGGGGTTTCCGCCATCGGGCAACCCATGTCGCGCCATTCGGGCAGCAGTTCATCGAGCGCGCGCGGATCGACCACCGCACCCGAAAGGATGTGCGCGCCGACTTCGGAGCCCTTTTCCAGCAGGCAGACCGAAAGGTCCGGATTGACCTGCTTGAGACGGATGGACGCCGCCAACCCCGCAGGACCGCCCCCGACGATCACCACGTCATAGGGCATCGATTCCCGTTCGCTCATTCCCCTGGCTCCGACTAAACGCTCGATTGACTATGCGTCCGCCTTGAAAGCTGGCGCGTCCAAGGTCAATACCGCCTTCGTGACTGGACATAGAGACAGGTGAGCGAAATCGCGAACAACGAAAGCGCGCGGATGGCCGATGCGCTGGGGGCGGCGCTCGACTGGTGGCGTGACGCGGGCGTGGACTGCGCCTTCGTCGACGATCCGCAGGACTGGCTCGCCGCCGCCCGCCCTGCCCCTTCGCCCAAGCCGCAGCGGATGGCCGCCACCGAACCGCCCGCCCCTACGGCACCGCCGCCCGCAGGCGGCGCACGCGACGGCTGGCCTGCCACGTTGCAAGGCTTTGCCGACTGGTGGATGGCCGAGCCTTCGCTTAGCCCCGCAGGCATCCCGCGCGTGCCGCCGCAGGGGCCCGAGGGCGCAAGCCTGATGGTGCTGGTCGCCATGCCGGAAGCTGACGACACCGCGCAGCTGTTGTCGGGCCGCGGCGGGCGGATGATCGATTCCATGCTGGGCGCGATGGGCCTTGCCCGCGAGCAGGCCTACCTCGCCTCGGTCCTGCCAACCCGAATCGCCATGCCCGATTGGGATGACTGGAAGGCGCGACGGCTCGGCGACGTGCTGGCGCATCACGTCGCGCTGGCTCGCCCGCAACGTTTGCTGATCTTCGGGAAAACGCTCGTCTCGGCGCTGATCGACCACGATTCGCCGCATAGTCTTTCGGATTTACGGCCACTTAACCATGAAGGGGGCAGCACTCCGGCGATTTCCACGTATGATCTGGATGCCCTGCTGGCGCGACCCGCTTTCAAGGCAAGCCTGTGGAATCGCTGGCTGGAATGGACGGGGACAGAACAAGCGTGACCAAACGGCGGCATTTGCGCGCAGGCCTTGCGGTCCTGACTGGTGGCCTTGTGCTTGGGCTGGCGCTTCCGGCAAAGGCCAACAGCGCCGCAGCCGACTATTTCCGCAGCCGCGCCGATCGCACGGCTGTGCCCACGCTGCTCAGCCAGGACGACCGCACGTTCTACAAAGGCCTGTTCGGCGCGATCGAGCGCGAGGACTGGTCGACCGTACAGCAGATGTTCGCCCAGCGCGCCGATGGCCCGCTCCACGCCGTGGCCCGCGCGCAGTTCTACCTTGCCGCCACCTCGCCCAAGGTCGAACTGCAACCACTGACCGACCTGCTCAGCCAGGCGCCCGATCTGCCTTGGTCCGACCAGATCGGACGACTTGCGCTGAAGCGGGGTGCAACCGCCCTGCCCGTCGCGCTCCCGCCCACGCAGGCGCTGTTCAACGTGCCGACGCTGTCGAAGCGGCTGAAGCCGCGCAGCGTCGCCGATGGCACGATGCCCGATTCCATCGCCGCCGCGATCACCGACCGTATCAAGAACGACGATCCGCTAGGCGCGCGGCTGCTGCTTGATGGCGTGGACGCCACACTTTCCGCCGAAGCGCGCGCCGAATGGCGTCAGAAGGTGGGCTGGGCCTTCTACATCGAGAACGACGACGCCAACGCACGCACGATCTCGCTGTCCGCCTTCGATGCGGGGAATGGCGCATGGGTGCCCGAGGCCTTGTGGACCGCCGGGCTTGCCGCCTGGCGCATGGACGATTGCATGGCCGCGGGCGAGGCCTTCGAACGCGCCGCGGGCATGACGCAGAACGCCGAACTGGCCTCTGCCGCGAATTACTGGGCGGGCCGCGCGTGGATGCGCTGCCGCAAGCCGGAGAAGGTCGCCGCCTCGCTACGCGCCGCCGCGCGCAATCGCGACTCGCTCTATGGCATGATGGCGGCCGAAGCGCTGGGCCTGCGTGAAGCCGTGCCCGCCGCCGCGCCCGACTTTTCGGACAGCGACTGGCAGCAGCTGCGCGCGGTGAACAACGTGCGCCTTGCCGTGCAACTGGCTGAAGTCGGCGAAGATGGCCTGGCCGACGAAGTGCTGCGCTATCAGGCGCGGATCGGCGCGCCGGGGCAATATGCGCCGCTCTCGCGCCTTGCGCGCGATCTGGGCCTGCCTTCTACGCAGTTGTGGATGGCCTACAACGCGCCTGCGGGTGCGCGGGCGGACGAAGCCGCGCGCTTCCCGGCGCCGAAGTGGACCCCGGCCAATGGCTGGAAGGTCGATCCGGCGCTGTTGTTTGCGCACAGCTTGCAGGAATCGAACTTCCGCACCTCGGTCACCAGCCCGGCAGGCGCCAAGGGGCTGATGCAGGTGCTGCCCGGCACCGCGCGCGACCTCACCCGCGTCGAGCCAATCATGGCGGGCCGTGAAAAGCAGCTCGACTTGCCCGACGTGAACCTCGCGTTCGGACAGACTTACCTCTCCCAGCTCAAGACCCGGCCCGAAACGCAGGGGCTGCTGCCCAAGGTGATCGCCGCCTACAACGCCGGGCCGATGCCGATCGGGCGCTGGAACGTGGAAGTGCGCGACAAGGGCGATCCGCTGCTGTGGATCGAATCCATCCCCTATTGGGAAACGCGCGGCTACGTGGCCACGGTGATGCGCAATTACTGGATGTACGAACGGCAGGCGGGCGGCACCTCCGAAAGCCGCGTCGGGCTGGTGCAGGGCCTGTGGCCGAAATTCCCCGGGCTCGATGGAGCCCAGAACGTCAGGATCGCCTCGCTTGAGCATTGATACGTCGCGCGAATTCAAGCCTATCGCGATCGCCCTTCTTACCGTTTCCGACACGCGCGGGCCCGACGAGGACACCTCGGGCGATATCTTGGCCGAGCGCATCAAGGGCGCAGGGCACCGCCTTGCCGCGCGCGCGATCGAAAAGGACGATGCCGCCCGAATCGCCAGCCGCCTCAACAACTGGATCGACGACCGCGCGGTCGATGCCGTGATCGTCACCGGCGGCACGGGGCTTACCGGCCGCGACGTGACGCCCGAGGCGCTCGACAAGGTCAAGACGCGCGACATTCCGGGATTTGGCGAACTTTTCCGCTGGCTCAGCTTCAAGACCATCGGCACCAGCACGATCCAATCGCGCGCCTGCGCGGTGGTGGCACGGGGCACCTACATCTTCGCCCTGCCCGGCTCGAACGGCGCGGTGAAGGATGGCTGGGACGGCATCCTGGCCGAACAGCTCGATAGCCGGAACCGGCCCTGCAACTTCGTGCAATTGATGCCGCGGCTGCTGGAAACGTAAGCTCCACCTTCGGCGCGCTTGCGCAAATGTTCCATTTATGTTCTCATGCCCCCTCATGAGAACACCGCCGATCCATGGCCGCGGTGCACCGTCCAGCGCGGTGCCGACGCGCTTCGGTCTTGCCGTGCGCGAGGACGACGGCGACTGGCTAGACGCGCGCGAGGATGTCGACGGACCGGAACGCAAGCTGCGCACTACCGTCACCGAAGAATTTCCGAAAACGGTGATGAGCTTTAATCGCTCGCCCGACATCCCGTTCGACCGCTCGCTCAACGCCTATCGCGGGTGCGAGCATGGCTGCGTCTATTGTTATGCGAGGCCCAGCCACGCCTTTCACGACCTGTCGCCGGGGCTGGATTTCGAGACAACGCTGTTCGCAAAGCCCAAGGCCGCCGAGATCCTGCGCAAGACGTTCGCGGGCCGGGGCTATGTACCCAGACCGCTGGCGATGGGCACCAACACCGATCCCTACCAGCCGATCGAGCGAGATTATCGCATTACGCGCGCCGTGCTGGAACTGTGCCTCGAGGTACGCCACCCGGTGACGATCACCACCAAGTCAGCGCGCGTGCTCGATGATCTCGATCTGCTGGCGGAACTGGCGCGGCACCGGCTGACGGCGGTGGGGATTTCCGTGACCAGCCTCGACCCGCACCTGTCGGGCCTGTTGGAGCCGCGCGCCTCGGCCCCGGCCAAGCGATTGGCGACGCTGGGGAAACTGGTGGCGGCAGGCGTGCCCGCACACGTATCGGTGGCCCCGGTCATTCCCTCGATCACCGACGAGTTCATGGAAGGGATCATCGAGCGTGCCGGCGCGCTGGGGGTGCCTTCGGCCAGCTGGATCATGGTGCGCCTGCCGCACGAGGTCGCGCCGCTGTTCCGCGAATGGCTGGAGGCCCATTTTCCCGACCGCGCGGGCAAGGTGATGAGCATCATCCGCGACGTGCGCGGGGGCAAGGATAACGATGCGCGGTTCTTCACGCGGATGAAGCCGCAGGGCGTGTGGGCCGACCTGATCCGCACGCGCTTTCGCCTGGCCTGCAAGCGCGCGGGGATGGAGCGGGTGGCGCTGGAACTGGACTGCTCGCAGTTCCGCCCGCCTGCGCGGGACGGCCAGTTGGCTTTGTTCTGAGGATCTGCCCGCCCCTGCCCCCTCCCGCAGGCAGGAGGGATGGGGGTGGGCAGGCGACTTACGCCACCTCGGCGACGAAGCCCTTCCAGTTCTTCATGTAGTGGACGAAGGTGGGGCTAAGCGCCTCGTCGAGCAGGTGCTGTTCGGTCACTGGCAGCGCGGGCGACTGGTAGGCGGGATCGGCCAGCACGCGATCGGGGAAATCGTGTCGCAGGATCGCGCCGCGCCCGATCGCCACGAAATCGCAGCCCTTGTCGAGCGCCCAAGCGCAATCGTCGGCGCTCAGCAGCTTGCCCGCGACGCACACGCGCGTATCCCCGCGCGGCAGGTCCATGAACCAGTCGATCAGCAGGCGGCCTTCGCCTTCAGGATCGTTGGGCGCCTTGCGCAAGTCCCACAGCGACAGGTCGACGTAGTCGAGCTTGCCCTCGGCCATGACCTTGCCGATCAGCGCGCGGATCTCGAGCAGCTTCTGGCCGAAGCGTTCGGGCGAAACGCGCAGGCCCAGCTGGAACTGCGGGCCGCAGGCGGCGCGGATGCCGTCGATGATCTCCAGCACCAGCCGCGCGCGGTTTTCCGGGCTGCCGCCGTACTTGTCGTCGCGTAGGTTGAATTCGGGCGAAAGGAATGCCGCGAGGATGTAGCCGTGCGCGCCGTGGATCTCCACGCCATCGAACCCGGCCTTTTCGGCGCGGACGGCGGCAGCGATGAAATCGTCGCGCAGCTGTTCGACTTCGGCGGTGGTAAGGCCGCGCGCGCCGCTTTCGGCGTGATCTGACGGGGCGACGGGATGCGCGACCACCGCCTTGTCCGAGCGATAGCCCGCGTGGTGCAGCTGCACCGAGGACACCGCGCCATAGGCGCGGATGCCATCGGCCAGCCGCGTCAGGCCCGGCAGGTGCGCGTCATCGAAAATGCCGATCTGGCCAACGAAGCCCTGCCCCACACGCTGCACATGCGCGGCGGCGGTCATCACCATGCCGAAGCCGCCTTTGGCGCGCGCGACGAGCCAGTTGTATTCATCGTCGGCCAGCGTGCCGTCGGGGTTGCTCTGCTGGTTGGTCAGCGGGGCGAGCATGAAGCGGTTCTTCCACGCCGGGCCGCGCGCGAAAGTCAGGGGTTGCGCAAGCGGGTTTGTGCTCAAGATCTTATCCTTCGATGGGCGCGAAGCGGACGAGGCGGCTGTCCTCGACCGCAGCCTGGCGGTGCACCACCACGGGCGCGTAATCGGGGTCCTTGACCATGCCCATGAACGCGGCGGCGCTGGGATAGGCCATGACGAAGGTTTCGTCCCATTCCCATTGCGCCGGGCCGGTCACCATGGCTTCGAAGCCGCCCTTCCACACGATATGCCCGCCCGCGCGTTCCAGCACCGGCTGGATGGTCCGGAAGTATTCGGCGTAGGCCTGCGCGCCGGTCAGGCCCTTGCCCGCAAGGTCATGGCCTGCGGGATAGTCCGCCAGCGCCTTGAACTTCACGAGGTTGAGCATGTGCACGGGCGTATCGCGCGGCAGGCTCTTGAAATGGTCGAAGTTTTCGCGGCTCGGATCGATATAGGCGGTCATCGGGCGTCCTTCAGGCAGCAGGCCAGGCGTAGTCACGGAACTGGTCGCGCAAGTCCTTCTTGCTGATCTTGCCCGTGCCGGTGTGCGGGATTTCGTCCACGAAGGCGACGGCATCGGGCACCCACCACTTGGCGACCTTCTGCGACAGATAGTCGCGCAATTCCGCTTCGGTGCAGTCGGTGCCGGGCTTGCGGATCACGACGAGCAGCGGGCGTTCGTCCCACTTGGGATGATGGATGCCGATGGCCGCGGCTTCGGCGACGCAAGGGTGGCCGACGGCGGCGTTTTCCAGCTCGACCGAGCTGATCCATTCGCCGCCCGACTTGATCACGTCCTTGGTCCGGTCGGTCAGCTGCAGGCTGCCGTCGGGATGGATCACGGCGACGTCGCCGGTATCGAACCACTGGTCGGCGTCGGTCGCGTCCTGCTCGGCCTTGAAGTAGCGCTTGACTACCCATGGCCCCCGCACATGCAAAGTACCGGACGTCTTGCCATCGCGTGGCAGAACCTTCGCCGGATCGTCCAGATCGACGCAGCGGATTTCGACGCCGAAAGGCACGCGCCCCTGCTTCGATTTCACCGCAACCTGTTCGTCGAAGCTGAGGTCGTCCCAGTTCCACGGCTCGGCCCCGGTGGTGCCGATGGGCGAAGTTTCGGTCATGCCCCAGGCATGGGCGACCCGAATGCCCTTCTTCATGAAGCGCTCGATCATCGAACGCGGCATGGCCGAGCCGCCGCACACCACCTGACGCAGGCTGGCGGGGATGTCCTTGCCGGTGGCGTCGAGGTGCTGGAGCAGGCTGAGCCAGACGGTGGGAACGCCCGAAGAGGCGGTGACTCTCTCGTTCTCGAACAGCTCGCACAGCGTCGCCGCGTCGTTGGTGGCGCAATAGACGAACTTGGCGCCCGCCGCCGCGCCCGCCCAGGGGATGCCCCAGCTGGCGGCGTGGAACATCGGCACGATCGGCATCATCACCATGCGCGTGTCCAACCCGAACACGGCGGGCGACTGGCAGGTCATGGCGTGGAGCATGGTCGAGCGGTGTTCGTAGAGCACGCCCTTGGGATTGCCGGTGGTGCCGCTGGTATAGCAAAGCATGCAGGGGTCGCGCTCGTCGCCATCGGCCCAATGCGCCTGCCCGTCCTCAAGCGCGATCCAGTCTTCGAAAGACTGCGCCGGTTCATCGCTGTCGAAGCAGATGTAGTGCTGGATCGTCGGCCAGCGCGGCTTCATGCGCTCGACCACCGGCGCCCACACCTTGTCGAACAGCAGGACTTTGTCCTCGGCATGGTTGGCGATGTAATCGAGCTGGTCGTCGAACAGCCGCGGATTGATGGTATGAAGGATCCCGCCTGCGCCGACCGCGCCATACCAGCTGACGAGGTGGCGGTGATGGTTCATCGCCAGCGTTGCAATGCGGTCGCCCGGCCCAACCCCCAGCCGCCGCAGCGCCTGCACCATGCGCAGCGCATCGTGGCGGATCCCGGCCCAGTTGGTGCGCGTTTCGCTGCCGTCAGCCCAGCGCGAGACGATCTCGCGCGGCCCGTGTTCGCGCGCGGCATGATCGAGCAGATGGGTCACGCGCAGCTTCCAGTCCTGCATGGCGCCCAACTGCATCATCATCGCTCTCCCTTATTCCACCAGCCGCAGATGCCGTTCCGGTCTTGCGGTAAGGGCCACATTGGCAAGGCCCTCGATGGGAATCAATCGTTCGATTAAGTCGCTGTCGAGGCGGAAATCAGTCCCTAGCCGCACCAGCGGTTCGCGTGCCCCCCCGGTGCGCAAGCGCGCCAGAACCTCCCCCTTGGCATCGGCCGCGCGCGGCAGCAGCATAGCCAGCTCGGCGATGGCCTCAGGTTTCGTAACGTCAAGCTTGAGCATCATGCGCGCCGCGCTGGTCACGGAATCGAGCGGACGGGCATTGCGCACGGTGACGCGCGGCGGCTCGTCGGGGTTCGGGCGATCGAGTTCGACGTTGAGCAGGACGCAGACGCCGTCCTTGGCCCACTGCACAAAGTTGTCGACAAGCGCCTCTTCGAAGCACGAGGCGGAGAACAATCCCGACGAATCGGAGAAGTCGGCCATGACGAAGTCCTTGCCGCGCTTCGTCTTGCGCTTCTGCACGTTCTCCACCAGCGCCGCCATGACCGCGCCGGATCGGCCGCCCCCGCCTTCCCCGCCCCCACTCATCAGGCTGCCATAGGAGCGCGCGCCGTTGGCCGAGGCCACCGCGCGATATTCCTCGACCGGGTGCGCGGCGAAGTAGAAGCCGAAGTTCTCGCGCTCGGCCGCCATCTGGTCGGCGCGGCTCCACGGCTTGGTTTCGGCAAGGCGCGTGGCGGGCACGGCGTGGTCGTCACCGCCGAACAGGCCCCCCTGCCCCGAAGTGCGTGCGCGCGCGGCTTCGTCCGCCACGGCCATCAGCAGTTCGGCATTGGCGGTGACTTGGGCGCGATTGGGTTCAAGGCAATCGAGCGCACCGCCTGCCGCCAGCGCTTCCAGCCCGCGCCGGTTCATCGATCCCGCGGGCAAGCGGCGGAACAGGTCGTCGAGGCTGGCGAAAGGGCCGTTCGCCTCACGCTCGGCGACGATCGCGTCCATCGCCTTTTCGCCGACGTTGCGCAGGCCCGCCAGCGCATAGCGCACGGCATAGCCATCGTGCGTGCGTTCGACGGTGAACTCGGCCTCGGAATGGTTGATGTCTGGGCCTGCCAGCGCCACCCCGTTGCGGCGCATGTCATCGACGAAGACCGACAGCTTTTCCGACTGGTGCATGTCGAAGCACATCGAGGCGGCGTAGAATTCGTGCGGGTAATGCGTCTTGAGCCACGCCGTCTGGTAGGCGAGCAGCGCGTAGGCGGCGGCGTGCGACTTGTTGAAGCCGTAGCCTGCGAACTTGTCGATCAAGTCGAACAGCTCGTTGGCCTTGGCTGCGGGAATGTCGGACACGGTCTTGCAGCCATCGACGAAGCGCTGGCGCTGGGCGTCCATTTCGGCCTGCACCTTCTTGCCCATTGCGCGGCGCAGAAGGTCGGCGTCGCCCAGAGAGTAGCCCGCGAGGATCTGCGCGGCCTGCATCACCTGTTCCTGATAGACGAAGATGCCGTAGGTTTCGGACAGGATACCCGCCAGCTTGTCGTGCGGGTACTCGATGCTTTCGAGCCCGTTCTTGCGCCGCCCGAACAGCGGGATGTTGTCCATCGGGCCGGGACGGTAGAGCGAAACGAGCGCGATGATGTCGCCGAAATTGGTCGGCTTCACCGCCGCCAGCGTGCGCCGCATGCCTTCGGATTCGAGCTGGAACACGCCGACCGTGTCGCCCGATTGCAGCAGCTTGTAGGTGTCGACATCGTCCCACGGCAGCGCCGACAGGTCGATGTCGATGTGCCGCTTGGTGAGCAAGTCCACTGCCTTGCGCAGCACCGACAAGGTCTTGAGGCCGAGGAAGTCGAACTTCACCAGCCCGGCGTCCTCGACGAACTTCATGTCAAACTGCGTGACCGGCATGTCCGAACGCGGATCGCGGTAGAGCGGGACGAGCTGAGCCAGCGGGCGGTCGCCGATCACCACGCCCGCCGCGTGGGTCGAACTGTTGCGCGGCAGGCCTTCCAGTTGCATCGCAAGGTCGATCAGCCGCTTGACCTCGGGATCGCGGTCGTATTCGCGCTTCAGTTCCAGCACGCCGTTCAGGGCGCGCGGCAGCGGCCAGGGGTCGGTCGGATGGTTGGGCACCATCTTGCACAACCGGTCGACCTGACCATAGCTCATCTGCAGGATGCGACCCGTGTCGCGCAGCACCGCCCGCGCCTTCAGCTTGCCGAAGGTGATGATCTGCGCGACGTGATCCTCGCCGTATTTCTGCTGGACGTAGCGGATCACCTCGCCGCGCCGGGTTTCGCAGAAGTCGATGTCGAAGTCGGGCATCGACACGCGTTCGGGGTTGAGGAAGCGTTCGAACAGCAGGCCCAGCTTGATCGGATCGAGATCGGTGATGGTCAGCGCCCACGCCACCAGCGAGCCTGCGCCAGAACCACGCCCCGGCCCTACCGGGATGCCCTGGTCCTTGGCCCACTTGATGAAGTCGGCCACGATCAGGAAGTAGCCGCCAAAGCCCATGCGGTTGATGATGCCGACTTCGAATTCGAGCCGCTGGCGGTAGTTCAGCACTTCCTCGACCGCGCCGATGGCGGCCAGTTGCGGATAGGCTGCCGGGTCCGGCTCGGCATCGGGGCCGAGCGTCAGGATCTCGGCCAGTTCGCCATGTGCCGCTTCGGGGTAATAGGGCTTCATCCGCGCAACGAGGCCGGTGCGGCTGTCGGCGGCGCAGGCCTTGGCCTCGCCTTCCTTGTCGCCGGCAAGGCTGGGCAGGATCGGCTTGCGCTTGGGCGGCATGCAGGCGGTGCGCTGCGCGACGACCATCGAATTGGCCAGCGCCTCGGGGCAGTCGGCGAAAAGCTGCTCCATCGCCTCGTAGGGCTTGATCCACCATTCGCGCGACGAACGCGGGCGGTCGGTGCTGTCGACATGCGTGGAACTGGCGATGCACAGCATGGCATCGTGCGCGGCGTAGAACCCGGCTTCGGCAAAGCACGCGGGGTTGGTGGCGACGAGCGGGATGGCCCGCGCATAGGCAAGATCGAACAGCCCCGCCTCGCCCGCGCTTTCGGCGGGATCGCCGGTGCGCGCGAGTTCGATGTAGAGGCGGTCTTGGAACAGTTCCTGCAACCGATCGGCATAGGCTTCGGCGGCGCTCTGCTGCCCATCGGCGAACAGTCGGGTCAGCGCGCCCTCCCCCCCGCCGGTCAGGCACAACAGGCTGTCGGTGTGGCCTACCAGGTCGGCCAGCACCACATGCGGTGCGAATTCGAGCGGACGGTCGAGGTGCGCCTTGCTGACGAGGTGGCACAGGTTGTCGTAGCCGCGAGAATCCTGCGCATAGAGGCCGAGCCAGTCGATCGTCGGCTGGGCCGGGCCGAAGCCCGTGGCCGCGCCTTCACGCTCGGGCCGGGCGACGGCGAGCATGACGCCGATGACCGGCTGCACGCCAACGTCCTTGCACGCCTTTGCAAAGGCAGCGCTACCGTAAAGTCCGTTGCGGTCGGTGATCGCGATGGCGGGAAAGCCGCGCTCGGCCGCCGTCTTGGCGATCGCCTTGGGGTCCACCGCGCCATCGAGCATGGTGTAGGAGGAGAACACGCGAAGCGGGACGAAGGGAGCGTAACCGGCCATGCGATCAATGTAGGAAACGCCACTGCCTTTGGCGAGCGCGGGCGGCGGCGTTATCAACCGGTCACAGCAGCGCTTCGATGTCCTTTTCGAGGCTTTCGGGCTTGTCCATCGGGCCATAGCGGCGCACGACCTTGCCCGAACGGTCGATCAGGAACTTGGTGAAGTTCCACTTGATCCCCTTGGTGCCCATGATCCCCGGCGCTTCGGCCTTGAGCCAGTCATAGAGCGGATCGGCGCCCGGGCCATTGACCTCGATCTTGGCCATCAGCGGGAAGCTGACGCCGAAGTTGACCTTGCAGAAGCCGTCGATTTCCTCGGCGCTCCCCGGCTCCTGCCCGCCGAACTGGTTGCAGGGGAAGGCCAGCACCTCGAAGCCCTTGTCCCCATACGATTTCCAGAGCTTCTCCAGCCCGTCATACTGCGGGGTGAAACCGCACTTGGAAGCGGTGTTGACGACGAGCAGGACCTTCCCCGCCTTTCCGGCAAGGTCGATCTCGTCGCCGCCGGGCAGTTTTGCCTTGAAATCGGCGATCGTGCGCGGACCCGACATTCCATTCCCCCTATTAGATTGCGTGCAATATAATAGGTGTCATAGCCAGCACGATCGATCAAGCCGGAAAGTCGTTGCGCCGGGCGAGCGCGAGAATCTCCGCCGGGCCATATTGGCGGTCTCCCGACTTCTCGATGACGAGCCCCGCGCGCTCGCTCTCGGGCATTCGTGCGACGAGGCGGACCATGTCGGAAAAGCTGCCGGCGTGGAGCGCGGCAAAGCCGTGGAGCACGCCGTCCGCAGCCTCGCGGCGCAGGACGGTGGCGTGGTCATTCCAGAAATCGGCACGGGTATCGCCGGATTCGGCGCGGATCGTGGTGTTCATAAAGATACGATCTCCTTTCGCGCCCTATCAACGCGCGAAGCCGGTTCCCGTATCCCGCCGCGCTATTGCAGCACGCCTTCGTGAAGCCGGACCACGCGGTCCATGCGCAGGGCAAGCCGTTCATTGTGGGTGGCGATCAGCGCGGCGCTGCCCTCGCCCCGCACCAGCTTGAGCAATTCCTCCAGCACGCGGTCGGCCGTGGCTTCGTCGAGGTTGCCGGTCGGCTCGTCCGCCAGCACCAGTTCGGGCCGGTTGGCCAGCGCGCGGGCCACGGCCACGCGCTGCTGCTCGCCGCCCGAAAGCTGGTTGGGCCGATGCTCCAGCCGGTGGCCGAGGCCCAGCGCGGTCAGCAGTTCGGTCGCGCGCACCCGCGCTTCCGCGGCAGGCTTGCTCGCCACCATCTGCGGCAGCACGACGTTCTCGATCGCGTTGAAATCGGGCAGCAGGTGGTGGAACTGGTAGACGAAGCCGAGGTGATCGCGCCGCAGCGTGGTGCGCGCATCGCCCGACAGCGCCGAGGCGTTGGTCCCCGCGATCTCGATCAGCCCTTCGAAGCCGCCTTCGAGCAGGCCAACCGCCTGCAACAGCGTGGACTTGCCCGAGCCGGAGGGCCCCAGCAGCGCGACGATCTCGCCGGGCCGGATCTCGAGGTTCACCCCGCGCAGGACGTCGATGGTGACGCCCCCTTGGGTGAAGCTGCGGCGCAGATTCTGCAGGCGCACGACAGGATTCATGGCGACAGGATCACTCATAACGCAGCACCTGAACGGGGTCGGTGCTCGCCGCCTTCATCGCCGGATAGAGCGTGGCAAGGAAGCTGAGCACGAGGGACATCACGCAGATCACCGCGATCTCCACCGGGTCGCTGCGGCTCGGCAGGTCGGTAAGGAAGCGGATCGAAGGGTCCCACAGGTTCTGCCCGGTGAGGAACTCGACCGCGTGGACCACGGGCTGGCGGAAATAGAGGAACACGAAGCCCAGTCCCAATCCGCCCAGCGTGCCCAGCGCGCCGATGACGAAGCCGATGGTGACGAAGACCTTAAGCAGGCTTTTCCGCGTCGCGCCCATCGTGCGCAGGATGGCGATGTCGCGCGTCTTGGCGCGCACCAGCATGATCAGCGACGACAGGATGTTGAACACCGCGACCAGCACGATGATCGACAGCACCACGAACATCGCCACGCGCTCCACCGCCAGCGCTTCGAACAGGCTGGCGTTGATCGTCTTCCAGTCGGTAACGACCGCGCGGCCCGCAAGCTGCTGCTTGAGGGGGCCGAGCGTGTCCATCACGGTGTCGGGATTGGTGGTGGTGATTTCGATCATGCCGATGGTGTCACCCGTCAGCAGTAGGGTCTGCGCATCGGGAATGGGCATCACGACATAGGCGTTGTCGTAATCGTAGACGCCGATCTCGAAGATGGCTGTCACGGTGTAGCCGATCTGGCGCGGCACGGTGCCGAAGGGGGTGGATCGGCCCTGCGGATTGATGATCGTGATCGTGTCGCCGATCCGCACGCCAAGGTTTTCGGCAAGGCGCGAGCCGAGCGCGACGTTGTTCGATCCCGACGCCAGCGTACCGAAGGACCCCGCCACGCGCTTTTCCTGCAAGCGCTTGAGGTCAGCCTCGGTATTGCCGCGCACGAGGATCGCTTCGACCCGCCCATTGAAGCTGGCCAGCAATGGCTGCTCGATCAGCGGCGAAGCGCGGGTAACGCCCGGCGTCTTCTCCACCTGCTTGAGGATCGACTGCCAGTCATCCAGCCGACCGCCGTAGGCCTGGACGATGGCGTGCCCATTCAGGCCCACGATCTTGTCGAGCAGTTCGGCGCGAAAGCCGTTCATCACGCTCATCACGATCACCAGCGCGGCGACGCCTAGCGTGACCGCGACGAAGCTGATCCCGGCGACGAGGGCGATGAACGCCTCGCCCCGGCCCGGCAGCATGTAGCGTTTGGCGATGGTCCATTCGAACGGCGAGAGGATCAAGCAGGCAATCTTTCGCTCGGGGGGCCGGGACGCGCCGGATGTACGACCAGTCGCGCGGAGTGGCAATGGTCCGCGCTCGCACTGCCGTCGGCGCGCTCAACCTCCGGCCGAACGAAGGGTTCCCGGCTAATACATCACAACGCTGGCACCATACGTCAGTGTCATCAGCCCGATCAACAGCACGGCGATGACGAGGATGGCGCTACGGATGATGTGGGCGGTCATGGGAGGTTTGCCTTCTCACGCTATGTTGCAGATGCGAAACGGACGTTGCCCGCGCGCGTTCCACCCCGAGCCGGCCCGCTGCATGGGACAGCGGCGCGCGCAAGCCCCTTGCGTTCTGTGACAAAGGTCGCCACATGGGCGCCGACCCTGGCCGGCGCGGTCGCGCCCTTGCGAGTCCACCAAGAAACATGAACATCACCGATCCCTTTCTCAGCCGCGACGGCGACAAGCTGCGCGAAGAGTGCGGCATTTTTGGCGTACTCGGCGCGCGCGATGCGGCCGCGATGGTCGCGCTCGGCCTTCACGCCCTGCAGCACCGCGGGCAGGAAGCCGTGGGCATCACCAGCTTCGACGGGCAGGAGTTCTACTCCCGTCGCGGCATCGGCCATGTCGCCGCCAACTTCTCCTCGGGCCAGGCAATCGCCGAACTGCCGGGGATGATGGCGTCGGGCCACGTCCGTTATTCGACCACGGGTGGCTCGGGCCTGCGCAACGTTCAGCCGCTGTTCGCAGATCTTGCGGCGGGCGGCTTTGCCATCGCGCACAACGGCAACATCTCGAACGCGATGTTCCTGAAGCGCGACCTCGTCCAGAAGGGCGCGATCTTCCAGTCGACATCGGATACCGAGGTGATCATCCACCTCGTCGCGACGAGCCGCTATCCCACGCTGCTCGACCGCTTCGTCGATGCCCTGCGCCTGATCGAAGGCGCCTATTCGCTGATCTGCATGACTCCCGAAGGCATGATTGCCTGCCGCGACCCGCTGGGCATCCGCCCGCTGGTGATGGGCAAGCTGGGCGACGCCGTGGTCTTCGCCAGCGAAACGGTGGCGCTCGACGTGGTCGGCGCGGACTTCCTGCGCGAAGTGGAACCGGGTGAGCTGGTGCAGGTCGGCCTCGATGGGCAGGTCAGCAGCCATCGCCCGTTCGGCGACCAGGCGGGCCGCCCGTGCATCTTCGAACACGTCTATTTCAGCCGTCCGGATTCGATCATGGGCGGTCGTTCGGTCTATCAGGTGCGCAAGGCCATCGGCAGCGAACTGGCGATCGAAGCCCCGGCCGATGCCGATCTGGTGATTCCGGTGCCCGACAGCGGCGTTCCTGCCGCATTGGGCTATGCTCAGCAGTCGGGCATTCCCTTCGAACTCGGCATCATCCGCTCGCACTACGTGGGCCGCACGTTCATCCAGCCGTCTGACGGCGCGCGCAACCTTGACGTGAAGCGCAAGCACAACGCCAACCGCGCGCTCGTCGCGGGCAAGCGCATCGTGCTGATCGACGATTCGATCGTGCGCGGCACCACCAGCCTCAAGATCGTGCAGATGATGCGCGATGCCGGGGCCAGCGAAGTGCACATGCGCATCGCCAGCCCGCCGACCGAGCATTCGTGCTTCTATGGCGTGGACACCCCCGAACGCTCGAAGCTGCTCGCCGCGCGCATGGATGTCGAGGCCATGGCCAAGTTCATCCACGCCGACAGCCTGGCGTTCGTCTCGATCGACGGCCTGTACCGCGCCGTGGGCGAAGCGCAGCGTAACAAGGCCTGCCCGCAATATTGCGACGCCTGCTTCAGCGGCGAATACCCGACCCGCCTGACCGACCTTGGCGAGCGCGACGGTGTCGTGCAACCGGCCGAAAAGGTGGCGTGATGGCGGAAGGATCGCGGCCGCTCGACGGCCAGCTCGCGCTCGTTACGGGTGCGAGCCGCGGCATCGGCGCGGCCACGGCCAAGGCCTTGGCTGCCAAGGGCGCGCACGTAATTCTCGTCGCGCGCACCGCCAAGGATCTGGAAAAGGTCGAAGAAGATATCTTCGCGGCCGGTGGCAGCGCCACGATCGCGCCGGTCGACCTCGCCGAACCCGACGGTATCGCCCGCCTTGCCACGGCCATTTCGGGGCGCTGGGACGCGCTCGACATCATGGTGATCAACGCCGCGGTGCTGCCGGTTCTGACGCCCGTGTGGCAGATCGAACAGCGCGACTTCATGCGCGGCCTCACGCTCAACGTGCTGGCGACGCAGGCGCTGATCGCGGGCTTCGACAAGATGCTCAAGAAGAGCAAGGACGCGCGCGTCATCGGCGTGACGAGCAGCGTCGGCGCAAGCCCTCGTGCCTACTGGGCCGCCTATGGCTCGTCGAAGGCCGCGTTCGACAACTTGCTCGATTGCTATGCGCAGGAGGTCCGCGCGATCTCGAACGTGCGCGTCGCCGTGGTCGATCCGGGCGCGACGCGCACTGCCATGCGCGCCAAGGCCTACCCCGGCGAAGACCCGCAAACGGTCAAGGAACCGGAAGTTGTCGCCGAACGCATCGCCGCGCTTGTTTGCGAACCGTTTTCAACCCCTCATCGCGAGCGCGTTAACCAACCGGGGTAACGTGACGTTAAGAGCGTCACGTCACATTCGGTCCATCCTGCCGGGTAATCCGGCGTACGGGATTGGGTCGATGAGCACCACCTGGCGCGATTCCCGGTTCGGTCCGGGGAGCTACGAATACTCGGCGCAGGAAGACCGTTGCGCGCCGCGCACACGCGTCAGGATCCCGGCGAGCCTGCGCGCCTCGGGCTCCAAGAGCTTTCCTACCACGGTCCACGACCTCTCGCTCGGCGGTTTTTCGGCGACGGCGCTCAACCGCATGCATGTCGGCACTATGTGCTGGTTGTCGCTGCCCGGCCTCGAATCGCAGCAAGCCGAAGTGGCATGGTGGCAGGACGGGCTGGTCGGCTGCGCCTTCGCCAATCTGCTCAGCCCGATCGTGCTCGACAGCATGATCGCCCAGTATCAGGGTGTCGGTCGCTAGGCGTCTTCCTTCATCGCCGCATGCGCCGCCAGCGCCCGCGCTCTTGCCTCCGCATGGCCCACGATCTTCGCAGGATAGCCGCGCGGCGGGCGCGCGGGATCGTGGATCTCGCTGTCCGGAAGGTGCGCCAGTTCGGGCAGCCAGCGGCGGATGTAGTCGGCGGCGTCGAATTTGGGCGACTGCGTCAGCGGTGCCATGATCCGCACGAACATGTTGGAATCGACGCCCGTCCCTGCGCTCCACTGCCAGTTGACCGCGTTCGAGCCATAGTCGGCATCGACCAGCGTGTCCCAGAACCAGCGCTCGCCTTCGCGCCAGTCGATCAGCAGGTGCTTCACCAGGAAGCTGGCCGCGATCATGCGCACGCGGTTGTGCATCCAGCCCGTTGCCCATAGCTCGCGCATTCCCGCATCGACAATAGGATAGCCGGTGCGCCCCCGCTGCCACGCCGCCAGGTCATCGGGCGCATCGCGCCATTCCAGCGCGTCGTAGGCGTCACGTGCGTTACGCGCGCCGTATTCCGGCATTTGCAGGATCACGTTCTGCGCATAGTCGCGCCAGGCCAGCTCGCCGAGGAACGTGGCCACCGAACCGCCCGCGTCGGCCACGGCGTGCCAGATCGTCGCCGGAGAAATCTCGCCGAAATGGAGATGCGGCGAAAGGCGCGAGGTGCCTTCCATCGACGGCAGGTTACGACACAGTTCGTAACGGCGCGCCTTGTCGGCGAAATCTGCCAGCCGGATGCGGGCCCCGCCCTCGCCCGGGGTCCATTCGCCGCGCATCCCGCCTGCCCAGTCGGGTTTGACCGGCAGCAGCCCCCAATCCTCGAGCGCATCGCTGGCGGGCCAGTGCTCGGGCGCGTGTAGGCGCTGAGGCGGCGCGAGCGGATCGGCGGGCGGCATCCGTTGGGTCAGCGCGCGCCAGAACGGCGTGTAGATCTTGTACGGCGCCCCTGCCCCCGTCGTAACCGAACCGGGCGGGGCGAGATAATTGCCGTCGTGGCAGACAAGGTTGAACGCCTTGCCCACCGACTTCTCGGCATTGCGCCACCATGGTTCGTAATGACGAAGGGCATGAACCGTGCGCGCACCGGTCTCGCGCCGGATCGCGGCCAGTTCCTCATGCGTCTTGCCCCGGCGCAGGATCAGGCGCGACCCGATCTTGCGCAGATCGGCATCGAGGCTGGCCAGGCTGTGATGCAGCCACCAGCGCGAAGCCGCTCCCATGCGGCGATGCTTCGGGGTATCATCGTCGAGCACATAGACCGGGATCACCGGCCCGCCGGCCGCAGCCGCCGCTGCAAAGGCCGCCTGATCGGCAAGGCGCAAGTCACGGCGCAGCCAGACGATGGTAGGGGCGGACGTCACGATGGTTTTTCCTGTTGCATCAAAGAATACCGCGCGGGAACACCTCGGCATGCTCCGCCGTTCCGAACTGCCATGACCGAACCCGTTGCCCAAGGCCGATTGCCCCAAAGGACGTACCGGATAGCCTCGCGCCACGCGCTGCTTGCGGCCAGCCTGTGCTGGCTCGGCTTCGCTTTCGTGACGTGGAGCGTTGCCACCGGCCGCAGCGGCACCATCGACAGCGCAGGCCTGCTGTTCTGGCGACGGGGCGCAGACTTTGCACCGGCGGGGCCACCCGGACTGCTCGAAGCGGTGCGCGACCTGACCTCGCTGGGCGGGGTGCTGCTGCGCAACCTCGTTGCGGCGGGCGCGCTGGCGGCGCTGCTGTTCCTGCGCTTGCGGCGCGAGGCGGTGGTGCTCGCAGCCACGGTTGCGGGGGGATGGATCGTCAACACGCTGGTCAAGCTGGCAGTGGGCCGCCCTCGCCCGCTGATCGTGCCGCACCTGACCGAAGCAGGCGGACAGAGCTTCCCCAGCGGGCACAGCTTCAATTCGGCGGTGGTCTACATCGCAATTGCGCTCGCCTTTGCCAGCATGAGTCCGCGCCGCAGCGTGCGCTGGACCGTGATCGGCGTGGCGGTCGCGCTCAGCCTCGCCGTCGCCTTCACCCGCGTGTGGCTGGGCGTCCATTTCCCCAGCGACGTCGCGGCGGGCTGGTTCGGCGGCGCGGGCTGGGCCTTCCTCGCCTCCGCCCTGTTGCATCGCCCGGCCAAGGCGGTGGCTGAACAGGCCTCCGATGCGCTCGACAGGGTGACCCCGGGCGGATGAAACGCAAAAGGCCTCGCCGGATGGCGAGGCCTTTCGTGTGCTTGCAGAGAGCGCCGGTCAGATGGGATCGGCGGCGGTGTTGCCCACGGTCCAGGTCTGGCCCTTGCCGAGCAGCTTGGCGAGGTTCGCCTCCTTGCCCGCGCGTGCCTGTTCATCCTGCGCCAGCGCGGTGGATTCGTAGGTCGGGCGCGGATCATCGTAGATCACGCCCAGCGCCATCGGGAACGGGCCAAAGGGCATTTCCACCAGCATGTGCGCGATAGCCCGGTTCTTGACGTTGTGGACGATCACGCCCGCCGCCTGCCAATCGGGCGTGCCGTCTTCCTTTGCCGCCACGTCGACGACCTTCAGGCTGAGCGTGTCCATGTCGAGCGTGATGCCCTTCACGCCGCCCGACTTGACGCTGCCGAACAGCATCGGCTCGCCATCCTTGACCCACAGCTGGTTCTGGTCGGCCACGCCCTTCGCGGTGAAGTCGTCGAAGCGGTCCTTGTTGTAGACGATGCAGTTCTGGAAGATTTCCACGAACGCCGCGCCCTGGTGGGCGTGGGCGGCCTTGAGTACCGAACCCAGATCCTTCGACACGTCATAAGCCCGCGCGATGAAACGCGCGCCCGAGCCCAGCGCGAAGGCGCAAGGCAAGGCGGGACGATCGACCGAGCCCAGCGGCGAGGTCGGCGAATTGGTGCCTTCGCGGCTGGTCGGCGAATACTGGCCCTTGGTGAGGCCGTAGATCTCGTTGTTGAACAACAGGATCTGCGTGTTCACGTTGCGGCGCAGGATGTGCATCGTGTGGTTGCCGCCGATCGACATGCCGTCGCCGTCGCCGGTGACGAGCCACACGTCGAGTTCGGGGTTGGCCAACTTGATGCCGGTGGCGAACGCTGGCGCGCGGCCGTGGATCGTGTGGAAGCCATAGCTTTCCACGTAGTACGGGAAGCGGCTGGAGCAGCCGATGCCCGAAACGAACACGGTCTTCGACGGATCCGCGCCGATTTCGGGCAGCACGCGCTGCACAGCCTTGAGGATCGCGTAGTCGCCGCAACCCGGGCACCAGCGTACTTCCTGGTCGGTTTCCCAGTCCTTGATGGTGGTCTGGAACTTCTCGATGGGGGTCATGTCGTTCATGTTCGTTCCCCTTACGCCAGCGCAGCTTCGATCGCGGCTTCGATTTCCGCGATGGTGAAGGGCTGACCGCTGGTCTTGTTGAGCGGCTGGGCATCGACCAGATACTGGTCGCGCAGCACGGTCTTGAACTGGCCGGTGTTCATTTCGGGCACGAGAATCTTGTCGTAGCCCTTGAGCAGCTCGCCCAGGTTGGTCGGCAGCGGCCACACGTGGCGGACATGGATCTGGCTGACCGACAGGCCCTTGCGGCGCGCGCGGCGTACGGCCTGGTGGATCGGGCCATAAGTGCTTCCCCAGCCCACGACCGCCAGCTTGCCGGTGGTCTCGCCCAGCGTGACCTCCTGCGCGGGCGTGCCGTTGGCGACGCCATCGACCTTGGCCTTGCGGGCATCGGTCATCGTCTGGTGGCTGGAAGGGCTGTAATCGATGTTACCGGTGCCCGGGTTCTTTTCGATGCCGCCGATGCGATGCATCAGGCCGGGCGTGCCCGCCTTGATCCACGGCCGCGCGCCCTTCTCATCGCGAGCGAAGGGCAGCAGCTCGCCGTTCGGGCCGTTCTTCTCGGAGAGGAACTTCGCCGGGAACGGCTTGAAGCTTTCGGGATCAGGCACCTTCCACGGCTCGGCCGCGTTGCCGATGTACCCGTCAGTCAGCAGCATCACCGGAGTCATGTATTCCACCGCGATACGGCACGCCTCGATCGCGCATTCGAAGCAGTCCGACGGGCTGCGCGCGGCGATTACCGGCATCGGCGCGTCGCCGTTGCGGCCATAGATCGCCTGGTAGAGATCCGACTGCTCGGTCTTGGTGGGAAGGCCGGTCGAAGGCCCGCCACGCTGCGAGTTGACGATCACCAGCGGCAGCTCGGTCATGATGGCAAGGCCCATCGCCTCGCCCTTTAAGGCGATGCCGGGGCCGGACGACGAGGTGACGCCCAGCTGGCCCGCATAGCTTGCGCCGATGGCCGAGGCGATCGCCGCGATCTCGTCTTCCGCCTGGAAGGTGGTGACGCCGAACTCCTTGAGCCGGGCCAGGTTGTGCAGGATCGCCGAAGCAGGCGTGATCGGGTAGCCGCCGAAGAACATCGGCAGGTCCGCCAGCTGCGCGCCCGCGACGAGGCCGAGGCTGATGGCTTCGGCGCCGGTGACGGTGCGGTAGAGGCCCGGTTCGCTTTCGACCGGCGCGATGTGGTACTGCTTGAGCGGCCCTGCCAGTTCGGCCGTTTCGCCATAGGCGTGCCCGGCGTTGAGCGCGGCGATGTTGGCTTCGGCCAGCACCGGGCTCTTCTTGAACTTGGCGTTCAGCCAGTCGACCAGCGGCTGGCGGTCACGGTCGAACATCCACAGCGCAAGGCCGAGCGTCCACATGTTCTTGCAGCGCAGCGCTTCCTTGTTGCCAAGGCCGAAGGGCTTGACCGCTTCGAGCGTCAGCGCCGAAATGTCGAACGCCAGCAGCTGCCACTTTTCAAGGCTGCCGTCCTCGAGCGGGTTGACCTCGTACTTGGCCTTTTCGAGGTTGCGCTTGTTGAACTCACCGCTGTCGGCGATGATCAGGCCGCCGATCTTGAGCGCGCCGACGTTGGTCTTGAGCGCCGCCGGGTTCATCGCCACCAGCACGTCGGGCTGGTCGCCCGCGGTATCGATCTCGGTCGAGCCGAAGTTGATCTGAAACGCCGAAACGCCGAACAGCGTGCCCTGCGGCGCGCGGATTTCGGCCGGGAAGTCCGGGAAAGTCGCCAGGTCGTTGCCCGAAAGCGCGGTCGAAAGCGTGAACTGACCACCGGTCAGCTGCATGCCGTCGCCCGAGTCGCCGGCAAAACGCACCACGACCGCCTCGGGGGCGGGGGTTTCCTTGCCGCCCGTCAGAGCGTCCGGTCCGTCTGCAAGTGTCGCCATAATATCCTCTGCTGCGCGCCGGGGATGTGATCCCCCGCAAGGCTTGTGTCGCGCCTATTCCCCCTCACGCCTCCACGCAAAGAAGAAAATCTCCTGCCCGCGAAAACGTCTCCACCGACTTGATTCCGAACGCGGGGGCTAGTCAAGTTGCAAAAAGCAGACTCAATATGGTGCACGCCGCGAAAGAGGGGGTTACCAACCCCACCGGCACCACCACACGGGAAGAACGAGGAAGCCATGTCCGAGACTGAGACCATCGAAAAGCCCCAGCACTACGTTCGCCCCGATGTGCGCGCGTTCCTGGACATGATGAACGCCGTCGAAGCCCCTCCGATGAGCGCGGTCGGGGCCGAGATGGCGCGCGCAGGTTACGTCGCGATGGGCCAGATGGCCGAAGCCGATCCGCGTCCGCTGGCGGTGATCCGCGACCTCACCTGCCCTGGCCCCGCCGGCGACATCTCGCTGCGCCTCTACGACACGCGCGAAACCCGCGATCCGTCCCCGGTGGTGATGTTCTACCACGGCGGCGGCTTCGTGATCGGCGACCTTGAAACGCACCACAGCCTGTGCACAGCGATCTGCGAGCAGCTCGACCTCCCGGTCGTCGCGGTCGACTATCGCCTCGCCCCCGAAGCCCCCTTCCCCGCAGCGCCGGACGATTGCGAAGCCGCCACCCGCTGGGTCGCCGGCAGCCCGGCGGAACTGGGCCGCACTGTTACCGGACTTGTCAGCACGGGCGATTCGGCTGGCGGCAACCTCACCATCGTCGTCACGCAGGCGCTCGCCGCCAATCCTGCCGCCGTGCCGATGCTGGTGCAGGCGCCGCTCTACCCGGTGGCCGACGACAACCTCGACGACTGGTCCTACCACGCCTTTGCCGAAGGCTTCCTGCTGACGCGCGAGACGATGATCTGGTTCGGCGAATGCTATGCCGCCGAACAGGGTCATCCGCGCTCGGCCCCCATCAAGGGCGATCTGGCGAACACTCCGCCGACCGTGCTCGTCACCGCCGGGCTCGATCCGCTGCGCGATGGCGGACGGGCCTATGGCGCGGCCCTCATCCAAGCAGGGGTTGACGTTACATACCTGGAGATGAAAGGCACCATCCACGGCTTCGCGCAGACCCGCAAGGCCTTGCCCAGCGCCAACGACGATCTTGCCGCGATCCTCGCGGAAGTGAAGGTCAAGCTGGCCAAGGCCGGGGTCTGAATCTCAACAAAGGACGCATTTGCAGATGAATGACCAGTTTGCCGGGCTTCCCTATCGCCCTTGCGTCGGGGTGATGCTGGTCAATGCGCAAGGCCGCGTCTTCGTGGGCAAGCGCATCGACAACAAGGAAGGGGACGCCTGGCAGATGCCGCAGGGCGGAATCGACGACGGGGAGGATCTCCACCCCGCCGCGATGCGCGAACTGCACGAGGAAACCGGCGTCACGCCCGATCTCGTCACCGTGATCGCCGAGAGCCGGGAAGAGCACTTCTACGATCTTCCCCCCGAACTTCTCGGCAAGCTGTGGCGCGGCAAATATCGCGGCCAACGCCAGAAGTGGCTGCTGCTGCGCTTCAACGGCGAAGACGCTCACATCGACCTTAACGCGCACGATCCGGCGGAATTTCTCGACTGGAAATGGGTCGAACCCGAACTGCTGCCCGATCTGATCGTGCCGTTCAAGCGGCGCGTCTACCGCCAGGTTCTGGAAGAATTCCGCGCACTGATCTGAGCGCGGCCCATTCTCCCCTCCCGCCAGCGGGAGGGGCCGGGGGTGGGCCTTTGGCCCACGAACCGCTCAGTTGTTCTCGATTACCGGCGCGGGCTTGACCGCTTCGGCAGCGACCACCTTGGGCGCGGCGCCATGCGCGATCGCGGCGGACAGCGCCTCGGTTTCGGCGCAGCCCTTGCCGCACAGCCCTTCAAGCCGGGCAAGGTTGGTGCGCGCCTTTTCCAGCGCGCCCTTTTCCGCTAGCGCCCCGCCTTCGCCGGAAATGGCGGACAGGTTGTTGGGATCGCGGTCCAGCGCCTCGCGGTAATAGTGGATCGCCTTCCCCTGAAGCCCCGCCTTGCGCGCGGCATCGCCCAGCGCGATGTAGGTGCCGGTGTGGGCAGGATCGACCGCCAGCGCCGCCTCGAAGCTGTCGGTCGCGGCATCGACCATGCCCTTGGCAAGCTGCGCCCGGCCATCGTCGAGCAGAACCTGCGCGCGCGGGTCAACCGCTTCGTTGACCTTCGCCGCGCCCATGCTTCCGGTGACCAGCACCAGCAGGGACAAGGCGGCGGCAGCGGGCGTGTAGCGCATCAAAAACTCCTTGAGCCGGTTCTTCGGCTTGCGTGATCCCCGGCGTCCCATGTCGGATTCCTATCACACGCGCCGCAGGCTTGCGAAGAAAAACCCGTCCGTGGCGTCGTGCGCCGGGGTCAACCGCCAGCCCTGCCCGCGAGGGCGCCCCAGCGGACAGACGGGCGTCACCGCCACCCAGTCGGGCCGCGCCTTGAGGAACGCCTCGATGCGGTCCGCCCCCTCGGCATCGAGCAGCGAGCAGACGATGAACAGCATCCGCCCGCCCGGCGCGACAAGGTCGGCGCCCACCGCCAGCACATTGTCCTGCATCGCGGCATAGCGCTGGATCGCGGCAGGCGTCAGTCGCCAGCGCGCTTCGGGATTGCGCCGCCAGGTGCCGGTGCCCGAACACGGCGCATCGACCAGCACTGCATCGCACCGACCGAGCAGGTCCGCCAGCGCGACACGCTCCTTCCCCGGGTCGAGCAGCCGCGTTTCGGCTCTCGCGCCGGCGCGCGCCGCCCGCTCCGGCAGGCGCGAAAGGCGCGCGCGATCGATGTCGCAGGCGATAAGATGGCCGGTGTTGTCCATTGCGGCCGCCAGAGCGAGTGTCTTGCCGCCGGCGCCCGCGCACAGATCGATTACCGTCTCGCCGGGCTGGGCGGCAAACGCCTCGCAGGTCAGTTGGCTGCCCGCGTCCTGCACTTCGAACAGGCCCTCGGCATATTCGGGCCAGCTTTCCGCCGCTGCGCCGGTTTCCAGCCGCAGGCCATGGCGCGCGACGACCGGCTCCACCGCTACCGGCAGGCGCGCGCGCAAGGCATCGCGCGTGATCTTGATCGTATTGGCGCGAATATCCAGCGGCGCGCGACCCAGCAGCGCGCGCTGCTCGCCTTCGGCCAGTCCCGAATCGGCGAGCGCCCGCGCCAACCATTCAGGTGCAACGCCGCCTTCCGCCACCGGCTCGCCCTGCTGAACCGCCGCCGGGCCATAGCGCGACCCATCGAACAACGCCGCCAGCGCCGCATCGTCCGCCGCCGCCCGCAGCATCGCCGCCCGCCCCGATGCCGGCACGTCGCCACAGGCACGGATTGCCGCCCACACCAGATCGCGGATCGCGCGCCGGTCCTTGGAGCCGATGAAGCGGCGCGCACGCAGCCATTCGGCCGCGACCCGATCGGCAGACGCGCCGCCCGAACGCGCCGCCGCGATCACCGCGTCGAGCAGGTCGATCGCCGACTGGACGCGCGCGGCGGGTGTCATAGGAAAAGCCCGTCCCGCACGCGGGAGGGGTTTGGGGTGGGCTGGGGACCGGCGCAACGGGCGTGGCGGTGCCAACCCCCGGCCCCTCCCGCTTGCGGGAGGGGAGAATGTTGCATCAGCCGACCTTGTAGTTGGGCGCCTCGCGCGTGATCGTCACGTCGTGGACGTGGCTTTCGCGCAGGCCTGCATTGGTGATGCGCACGAACTGGGCCTTGCGGCGCAGATCCTCGATCGTAGCGCTGCCGGTATAGCCCATCGCCGCCTTGATCCCGCCGACGAGCTGGTGGACCACGTCCTTGGCCGGGCCCTTGTACGGCACCTGGCCCTCGATCCCTTCGGGAACCAGCTTCATCTGGTCCTTGATGTCCTGCTGGAAGTAGCGGTCGGCCGAGCCGCGCGCCATCGCGCCGACCGAACCCATGCCGCGATAAGCCTTGTAGGCGCGGCCCTGGTACAGGAACGTCTCGCCCGGCGCTTCCTCGGTGCCGGCCAGCATCGAGCCGACCATGACCACCGATGCGCCCGCCGCCAACGCCTTCGCCGCATCGCCCGACGTGCGCAGACCGCCATCGCCGATCACCGGCACGCCCGCCTTGTCGGCAGCTTCGGCGGCTTCCATGATCGCGGTCAGCTGCGGCACGCCGACACCCGCGACGATGCGCGTGGTGCAGATCGAGCCCGGCCCGATACCCACCTTCACGCCGTCCGCACCCGCATCGCACAGCGCGCGCGCCGCTTCGGCGGTGGCGACGTTACCCGCGATGACCTGCGCCGAGTTCGACAGCTTCTTCACGCGCTCCACCGCGCGGCTGACATCGCGGTTGTGGCCGTGCGCCGTATCGATCACGATCACGTCGCATTCGGCAGCGAGCAGCGCCTCGGTGCGCTCGAAGCCCTTGTCGCCCACGGTGCTCGCAGCCGCCACGCGCAGGCGGCCGGCCTCGTCCTTGGTCGCGTTGGGATACGTGACGGCCTTCTCGATGTCCTTCACCGTGATCAGGCCGACGCAGCGATAGGCGTCATCGACCACCAGCAGCTTTTCGATCCGGCGCTGGTGCAGCAGTCGGCGCGCTTCTTCCTGGCTGACGCCCGCCTGCACCGTGGCAAGGTTCTGGTGCGTCATCAGTTCGCGCACCAGCTGCGCCGGGTTGTCGGCAAAGCGGACGTCGCGGTTGGTCAGGATGCCTGCCAGCTTGCCCGAAGCCTCGACCACCGGAATGCCGCTGATCTTGTTGGCGAGCATGATCGCGCGCGCCTCGCCCAGCGTGGCATCGGGCGAAATCGTGATCGGGTTGACCACCATGCCGCTTTCGAAGCGCTTGACCGCACGGACCGCGGCGCACTGTTCCTCGATCGTCAGGTTGCGATGGAGCACGCCGATGCCGCCCATCTGCGCCATGACGATGGCCATGTCGCCTTCGGTCACGGTGTCCATGGCCGACGAGATGATCGGAATGTTGAGCGCGATGCCACGCGTCAGCCGGGTGCGGGTATCCGCCATAGAAGGCACGATGTCCGACTCGGCGGGACGCAGGAGAACGTCGTCGAACGTAAGGCCGAGAGGGATATCCATGATGCGCGCCACTTCCTGTGCGGGGAGATTCGTGGCGGCCCATGTAATCAAGCCGGGCGCATTCGGCTAGGGGGTATGGCGCACCGTCTTTGCCCCGCCTGGATAACGGCGCACGTCGGCAAAGAACCGCACGAGCTCGGCCTGCATCAACACATCGTCCACCATGCCGCCATATTGCACCTTGCGCGCCTCGTCCGAGGGGCGATGGTAATCCGCGTCCATGAACGCTTCGAGCCGGGCGGCATCGGTGTAGCTGCTGCTGACCATCACCGCCGGCACGTCGTGCTGGCGGAACACCCAGCTGTCCTGCCGCTTCATGTAGGCATTCGCGCCATCCCCCGGCGCCAGCTTGCGCTTCATCATGCGGGCGACTTGGGCAATGCCATCGTCAAGCGGGGTCGCGCCCCTGCCGATCACGCTGACCGCCTGCCCCGCAGGCGCAAGCCCCGTGCTGTCCACGTTGAACACCGCGACGATCCGGTCGAGCGGCAGCGGCGGGTTCTCGGCAAAGGCGAGCGCCCCCAGCAGGCCCAGTTCCTCGCCCGTCGTCGCAAGGAAATAGACGTCGCGGTCAAGCGTGCGCCCGCGCGAGAGCAGGCGCGCGGTTTCGGTCACCACGGCAAGGCCGCTGGCATTGTCGATCGCGCCATTGCAGATCAGATCCTCCGCCGGGGGTTGTGCGCATTGGCCGAAATGATCCCAATGCGCCACCAGCAGCACCGCCCCGGCGGCGGAATTGCGCCCCTCCAGCTTGCCGATCAGGTTGTGCGTGCTGATCCGTGTCTCGCGGCTCGTCGCCTCGAGCGTGCCGGTCACGCCCAGCAGGCGCGCGGCAAAGTCGGCCCCGTCGGCCTCGCGGCGCAGCGCGGCAAGATCGTGCGCGGGCGATCCCGCCAGCGCGCCGGGCGCCGCGCCGCTCGCAAGCAGGCTTTCGGCGAATCCGGGGCTGACGAAGGCCTCGATCTCGTCGCCGAGCCGCTCGCCCGCCAGCGCATAGCCCGCGCGCCTGCGCCGGGCGATCACGTCCTCGATGGTACGCTTGCCATCCAGCACGGTGACCACCGCCGCCGCGCCGCCATCGAGCAACCGCTCCACGCGACCGTCGGCACCGTCTTCCCCGCGCCCGCTGTCGAGCATCAGCGCGATCCGCCCGGCAAGGTCCGTGCGGGGAGGCACGCGGCCCGTGGCGTGGCCGACGAACAGCACCGGCGCGTTCTCGACCAGACTGCGGATGCCCGATGTCACCACCAGCCCGGCGTCTTCGGGCAGGATCAGCCGCTTGCGCCCGCGCGTGAAGCTGGCGCGGAACGATAGCGGCTCGCGCTCGACCAGATCGACCGGCGCGAACCAGCCATGCGCGGGATCGTTGGTGCCCGATTCCATGCCAATGTCGAACCACTGCCGCGCAAGGTAGCGCAGCGTCTTCGTCTCGCCTTCGGTCCCCGGCTCGCGCCCTCCGAAGTCGTCGCTAGCGAGCGTTTCGACGTGCTGGCGCAAGGCCGTCTCGATCTGCGCATCGCGCCTGATCGGGGCCGCCCCGATGGCAAGCGCAGCCATGGCGACAAGGAGCAGCCCGCGCTCCCCCTTCCGTCGCCATGTCCAACGACTCATCGACGCCCCCAAACGCTCTGCCGCACGATCCTGACTGTCAAAACGCCGTCGGCGCCGCAAGTTCCCGATGACGCAGCCAGCATGAACAAATTGTGAGCGCGATCACACGCACGGCTGCGCCCTCTTGCGGAACCAGAAGCCGCGTGCGCATTTTGGAAAGCAGGCCAATAGCAAAGGATGCCCCATGCGGCTCGACGACTACGACGATTCCATCCGCGTCGAGGACCAGCGCGGTCGCGCGGGCGGCCTTGGTGGTGGCGGCGGCCTGCCCTTCGGCCTGCTGGCGCTCGTCGGCAGCCGCTTTGGCATCGGCGGGGTGATCGTGGTGGTCATCGGCCTTGCCCTGTTCGGTGGCCTCGGCAACCTTTTGGGCGGAGGCGGGCAATCGGCATTGCAAAGTCCCGCAGGCGTCGAGGGCGGCAAGACCGTGGCCGAGAGCTGCAGCGTCAACGCCTTCAGCCACGAAAGCTGCAACGCGCTGTCATCGCTCAACAAGACGTGGCAACCGATCATGGCGGGCAGTTTCGCCCCGCCCAAGCTGGTGTTCTATTCCCAATCGGGCCAATCGGGCTGCGGCGCGGCGCAGAGCGCGATGGGGCCGTTCTACTGCCCCAGCGATCAGGGCATCTACATCGACACCGACTTCTACACCGAAATGGACAAGCAGATGGGCGCAGGCGGCGATTTCGCCCGCGATTACGTGATGGCGCACGAATATGGCCACCACATCCAGGCGCTGTCGGGCGTGTCGGAACAGGTTCACCAGGCGCAGCAGCGCAGTCCCTCGCGCGCCAACCAGCTTTCGGTGCGGCTGGAGCTTCAGGCCGATTGCTACGCCGGGGTCTGGGCTGCCGCCAATCGCGATCGGATCGAGCCCGGCGATATGGAGGAGGGCCTGCGCGCCGCCCACCAGATCGGCGATGACACGCTGATGAAGGCCGCCGGCCGCCGCCCGGTCGAGGCCGCCTTTACCCACGGCAGTTCGGCCCAGCGCATGGAATGGCTCAAGAAGGGGCTCGACAGCGGCGATCCCAACGCCTGCGACACCTTCGCGTCGTGATCGCGGAACCCGTGGGCCTCATCTCGCGTAGTGCAGGAAACAGGGGACTCTCCGCATGATCAGCTTCGAATACCGCTGCCCTGCCCTGATTGCCGCAGCGTTGTACGCCATCGCGCCGACGCTGCTTTGCGCACAAACCGTCGTCGCACCCAAGGATGTGACCGCCGAAGACGTCGTGACCAAGCCGCTGGCCGACGTTAACCTCAAGAAGGATGAGATCCCCCCGATCCTGCTCGCAGCGCGCGAAAACGCCTACGCGACCACAGGCCTGCGCACCTGCCCTGCGCTGCAGGAGGAAGTACGCCGCCTCGACGTTGTGCTGGGCGACGACATCGACGTGGCGCAGGACAAGTCGCTGGGCGAAAAGCGCGGCAATGCGGTGGGCAACATCGCCAAGTCGGTGATCGGCTCGCTGATCCCCTTCGGCGGCGTGATTCGAGAGATTTCGGGCGCGAACGAGAACCAGCGCCAGTGGCAGATCGCGATGTATGCAGGTTCGGTGCGCCGCGCCTACCTGAAAGGCATCGGCGCGCAGAAGGGCTGTCGCTATCCGGCACGCGCCGCCACCGCGAACGACCTTGCGCTGATCAAGGCCGCCCGCGCGCGTCAGGACGCGGCAAAAGAGGCCGCCAGGGCCCAATCGCGCGCCAGCGATCCTCCCAAGCGCCGCTGAAGCGCGCGTTCAGTCGCGCGGGTGGCGGAAGTCGCGCTCGACCCGTGCCACCGCCGCATCGAGTTCGGCGAGCACTCGCGCGCGGATATCGCGCGGCATGTTGCGCTCCTGCTCAACCTCGCGCCGTGCCTCGCGGATCGCAGCGAGTGCCTCGCGGTGGCTGTCTTCCACGATGCGCGCGATGTCGCGTTGTTCGACCAGGGGTGGGGCCGGAGGTTCGGGCGGCGCGGGCATGGCCGGGCTTTCGGGCGGTGACGGGGGAGCAGGCGGCGCGGGCGGCTGGGGCCACTCGGCCTGGCCCTGATGCGCCAGGACTCCGGCGACGGGGAACAGGCCCCCCAGCGCCAGCGTCGCCACGATCAGGGCGGGTCGCGTCGGAATGTGCATTGTCGGTCCTTCCGGAAGGTTCCCCCGAACCTGCGCCGACCTTACGCAACGCACGGCCCGCGTCACCGTGCCCTCGACCAACGCGCGGCCCGCGCGGACGAACGGCGTAGGCGACAAGGCCCACCCCCACCCCCTTCCGTCAGCGGGAGGGGAGCGTTCGTCGCCGCACGGTGGCCCGAACACGACGACCCAGCGAACACCACGACTCTGCCACGCCAAAAAACAAGGGGCCGCAAGGCTTGTCGCCTGCGACCCCCGTTCAACCGGCAGCTTGCGCCGTCGTCAGTACACGCGCTTCTTGGGCTTGATGTACTCGACGTCGTCGGTCAGCGTGTATTCGTGGACCGGGCGGTAGTCGATCTTGACCGCGCCGCCCTTGCCGCCCCAGCCTTCGAACCAGGTGGCGGTGTGCTTCATCCACTCGGCATCGTTGCGATCGGGGAAGTCCTCGTGCGCATGGGCGCCACGGCTTTCCTTGCGGTTGTGCGCCGAATGCATGGTCACTGTGGCCTGGCTGATCAGGTTGTCCAGTTCCAGCGTCTCCACAAGATCCGAGTTCCAGATCAGCGAACGGTCCGAAACGTGGATGTCTTCCATCCGCTTGTAGGTCTCGGCCAGCTTCACCTTGCCTTCGGCCATCAGTTCGTCGGTGCGGAACACCGCCGCGTGGGCCGACATCGTGCGCTGCATCTCGGTGCGCACTTCCGCCGTGGGCGAGCCGCCCTTGGCGTTGCGGAAGTGGTCGAGGCGGGTCAGCGCGAGGTCGGCGCTGTCCTTGGGCAGCGAGTTGTGCGCGGTGCCCGGCTTGATCAGTTCCTTCAGGCGCAGGCCGGTCGCACGGCCGAACACCACGAGGTCGATCAGCGAGTTGGAACCGAGGCGGTTGGCGCCATGGACCGAAACGCAGGCCGCTTCACCCACCGCGAACAGGCCGGGGATGATCGTTTCCGGATTGCCGTCCGCGCCGATCGTCACGACTTCGCCGTGATAGTTCGTCGGGATGCCGCCCATGTTGTAATGGACGGTCGGCACCACCGGCAGCGGCTGGCGGGTCAGGTCGACACCGGCAAAGATCTTGCCGCTTTCGGTGATGCCCGGCAGGCGCTCGGCCAGCACCTTCTGGTCGATGTGGTCAAGGTGCAGGAAGATGTGGTCCTTGTGCGGGCCCACGCCGCGACCTTCGCGGATTTCCATCGCCATCGAGCGCGAAACCACGTCGCGGCTGGCCAGGTCCTTCGCCGAAGGAGCATAGCGTTCCATGAAACGCTCGCCTTCGGAATTGGTCAAGTAGCCGCCTTCGCCGCGCGCGCCTTCGGTGATCAGCACGCCCGCGCCGTAGATGCCGGTCGGGTGGAACTGCACGAATTCCATGTCCTGCAGCGGAAGGCCCGCGCGCAGCACCATGCCGCCGCCGTCACCCGTGCAGGTGTGCGCCGACGTGGCCGTGAAGTACGAACGGCCATAGCCGCCCGTCGCCAGCACCACCGCATGGCTGCGGAAGCGATGGATCGAACCGTCGTCCATGCACAGCGCGATCACGCCACGGCATTCGCCGTTTTCCATGATCAGGTCGATGGCGAAGTATTCAATGAAGAAGTCGGCGTCGTACTTCAGGCTCTGCTGATAGAGCGCGTGAAGCATGGCGTGGCCGGTACGGTCGGCCGCAGCGCAGGTGCGCTGCACTGGCGGGCCGTCGCCCATGTTCTGCATGTGGCCGCCGAACGGACGCTGGTAGATCGTGCCTTCGGGGTTGCGGCTGAAAGGCACGCCCGCGTGCTCCAGCTCGTACACCGCGGCAGGTGCCTCACGCACCATGTATTCGATCGCGTCCTGGTCGCCCAGCCAGTCCGACCCCTTGACGGTGTCGTACATGTGCCAGGTCCAGTGGTCCGGGCTGTTATTACCAAGGCTGGCAGCGATGCCGCCCTGCGCCGCAACGGTATGCGAACGTGTCGGGAATACCTTGGTGATGCAGGCGGTGCGCAGGCCGGCCTGGGCCGAACCCATGGTGGCGCGCAGGCCCGAACCGCCGGCCCCCACGACGACCGTGTCGTAGGTGTGGTCGATGATCTTGTAGGCAGGTTGGGTCGAAGTCATGGCTCAGGCGCCCCCGAGAGCGATACGGATAACCGAGATGATGCCGAAGGCGGCAGCGGCGAAGGGCACGATGTTGACCAGTAGCCAGGCAGCGATCTTGCCGCCTTCTTCGTGCACGTAGTCTTCCAGCATGACCTGCACGCCGTGGCGCGCATGGCTGATGGTGTTGATCATGATCAGCACCAGCGCCGTGGTCGGGATGGTCTGCGACATCCACGTGCGGACCGTGACGTAATCGTGCGCGGGCAGCAGCAGCAGGCTGACCAGCAGGTAGGGCACGAGGACGAGATTGCCCACGCCCGTCAGGCGGGCAAGCAACCAGTCGTGCGTGCCCTTGTGGCTGGAACCGAGCCCGCGAACGCGGCCGATTGAGGTACCGTTACCCATGAAACCCCCGAAGGTTGAAGGTGCAGATCGTGCCGGCGCCTCAGCGCAGCAGCACGAAGCCCCAGAACAGGATGGTGGCAAGCACCGAGAACACCAGCGTCAGCGACGACCAGCGGGCGTTGGCTTCCAGCTCGTAACCCGCGCCGATGTCGAGCACGAGGTGGCGGACGCCGCTCGCGGCGTGCTGGAAGAAGGCCCAGGTCAGCCCGACCAGTACCACCTTGCCAAGCAGTGCAGTGACGAC
This sequence comes from Novosphingobium percolationis, assembly GCF_020179425.1. Lineage (GTDB taxonomy): Bacteria > Pseudomonadota > Alphaproteobacteria > Sphingomonadales > Sphingomonadaceae > Novosphingobium > Novosphingobium percolationis. Next base: position 534,980 of record NZ_JAILYM010000001.1, read on the forward strand.
GGCAAGCCCGCCGGGAGCGCCGGTCCACACGTAGTCGAGGAACGTCTGATAGGCCTCCGGCCCGCTTGCGATCGCGCCGATCCACCACAGCAAAAGGCCGATGCCTGCGAAGGCAAGGCCGTTGCCGGTGACGCGATGCAGGATCGAAACCAGCATCGCCGGACCCCATCGCCAGATCTGCAGATGCGGAGAAAGCGGCCGGTTGCTGCGCGCCTGCGCCATTTGAACCCCCTCGATAGACCATTGATACGCCGGGCACTGTGCCACGGCCGGGACGCGATTCGTATTAGTCGAAATGTCCGGTCGTGCAACCACGCCAAAAGTGCAAGCTCCAAAGCGTTGTTGCCGCATGGCAAAGCTTGGGCCTAGAGGGGCGCATGACCACCCCGTCCCCTGCCTCTCCCCCTGCCCCGACGGTTCTCGTCACCGGGGCCACGCGCGGCATCGGCGCGGCGATCGCCACCGCGCTCGAAGCGCGCGGCGCCCGCGTGGTGCGCCACGGCAGCCGCGTCGGGCCCGGCGTGATCGGCGCCGATCTGGCGGATCCGCAAGCCCCGCAGGCGCTGTGGCGCGATGCGCTGGGCGCAGCGGGCGGTACGATCGACGTACTCGTCAACAATGCCGGGTTGTTCGCGGCGAACCCGCTCGATGCCTCCGACATCGCCTGGCTCGACGCCTTCGAGGATACCGTGCGCATCAACCTCACCGCCGCTGCGCAATTGTCGCGCTTTGCCGTGCGCCACTGGCAGGAACGCGGGTTTGCCGGGCGCTGCGTCCATGTCGCCAGCCGCGCCGGATATCGCGGCGATTCCCCCGCGCACTGGCACTATGCCGCCGCCAAGGGCGGGATGATTGCCATGCACAAGACCATCGCGCGGGGCTATGCCGCGCAAGGCATCCTCAGCTTCGCGATCACCCCGGGCTTTACCGACACCGCCATGGCGGGCAATTATCTCGCCAGTCGCGGCGGGGCAGGACTGCTGGCCGACATTCCGCTCGGGCGCGTCGCCACTCCGGATGAAATTGCCACCATCGCCACATTCTGCGCGCTCGATGCCCCGCCCAGCATGACCGGCACCACCATCGATGCCAATGGAGCCAGCTATGTCCGCTGATCGAAGCTGGAAAATCACCGTATTCGCCCCGCGTGACGTGGTGCAGGCTGCCCTCATCACACACGAGGATGCGTTCGATTGGGATGCCGACATCGTCATCGCCGGCAGCGAAATCGCCGAGGACAAGCCCGAAGACTGGCAACTCGAAGCCTGGCTCGGCCGTGAGCCCACGTCCGGCGACAAGGCCGCCATCGCCGCGCTGTTCGGCCACACGAAGGTCGATCTCTTGGTCGAACTCCTGCCCGACGAAGACTGGGTTACGCTTAGCCAGCAGGGGGTCGAACCGATCCGCGAGGGCGCCTTCTACGTCCATACCCCCGAATATGCAGATATCGTCGAGCCGGGCGTCCGCAATTTCCTGATCCCGGCCAGCCAGGCCTTCGGCACGGGGCAACACGCCACGACGGCGGGGTGCCTTGCCATGCTCACGCACATGAAGCGGCAGGGCGTGGTGATCCGCAACCTCGCCGACATCGGCACTGGCACCGGCCTGCTTGCCTTTGCCGCGATGCACCTGTGGCCGCGTGCCCGCGCCGTGGCGAGCGACATCGACGCCGTGTGCGGCCCCGTGGTGGCGGACAATGCCGATGCCAACGGCGTCACGCTGGGCGATGGGGCGGGCAAGCTCGCGATGGTGATCGCCTCGGGCATGGACCATCCGCTACTCGCGGCCGCCGCGCCCTATGACCTGCTGATCGCCAACATCCTCGCCGGGCCGCTGGTCGAACTGGCCCCCGATTTCGCCGATGCCGTCGCGCCGGGCGGCAGCGTGTTGCTGGCGGGCCTGCTCGAAGCGCAGGAACCCGCCGTGCGCGCTGCCTATCGCAAGGCGGGCCTGCGCCTCGCTGCGCGCATGGTCCGGGGCGACTGGTCGATCCTGTGGCTCCGCCGCCGTAACGGTGCGCGCGTGCGCTCCACCCGCGTCGGCGCGCTGCCCGAATGGTCGAAGCACTGGTAGAGAACGGCTTGCCGTGGCCCCTCGGCTCGTTTATCCACCTGACTTAATCAACCGATTAAGAAGGGATGAGGCAAGCGATGGGCTACAACACGATCCTGATCGAAAAGCGCGGGGATGCCGACTGGCTGACGCTCAATCGCCCCGACGCGCTCAACTCGATCTCGTCGGAAATGGTGGGCGAACTCAACGACTATTTCGGCAAGCTCTACCATGATCGCACGGTGCGCGTGGTGGTGATGCGCGGCGCAGGGCGCGGCTTCTGCGCGGGGCTCGACATCAAGCAGCGCAGTGAAGGCCGCGACGAGATCCCGTTCGGCGGCGGCTTCGGCTTCCAAGGCTGGCTGGCCGATGTCTACATCAAGATGCGCCGCTGCCCGCAGCCGATCATCTCGCTCCTCCACGGCCCCGCGTGCGGCGGCGGCTTCGCCTTCGCGCTTGCTTCGGACGTGCGCATCGCGGGCGAAAGCGCGAAGATGAACGCGGCCTTCATCAAGCTCGGCCTGTCGTCGTGCGACATGGGCGTCAGCTATTTCCTGCCGCGCATCGTCGGCGCCGGGATCGCCTCGGAACTGATGCTGACGGGCCGTTTCATCCACGCCCCGCGCGCGCTGGCGGTCGGCCTCGTCTCCGAAGTCGTGCCGGACGACCAGCTCGAAGCCTGCGGCCAGGGTTGGGTAGACGACATGCTCGCCGCTTCGCCGATGGGGCTGCGCATGACCAAGGAAGGCATCAACGTCTCGGTCGACGGGTCCAGCCTCGAACACGTCATGGCCCTGGAAAACCGCAACCAGCTGATGACCGCGGGCAGCAAGAACTTCGCCGAGGGGATGCAGGCCTTCCTCGAAAAGCGGAAGCCCAACTACGTACCCGAATGACGTTCTGGTGCGGCACCTGACCGCGCCAGAACGTTACCTAACGACACCTAGAGCGTCATGAGCGTGTCCCGGAGCAGCGTCAGCGCTGCTTCGGCGAACACCTGCATGTTGGCGAGCCGGTCCTCGCTCCCAGTGGTCACCAGAACCGAAGTGGCGATCCCACCCGGTCCCACCAGACCGATCGCGCTGGTGCCCGAAGCCACCCCCAGCGGGTGCTTGCCCGGCCCCGCCGCGCCGGTTTCGGCGAGCCCCCAGTCGGCATCGAACCGATCGCGGATCAGTTCGGCCTGCCGCAGCGCATAAGGCTCCGTTGCCGAACGAAATTGCCGCAAGCTTCCCGGTTCGTGCCCCAGCAGGATGCGTCGTCCTTTCAGCGTGTAGACGATCCCGGCCCCCGCGAAATAGGCTGACGCACCGGGCATCGCGAGCAGGCCCGCCGAAATCAGCCCACCCGTCGCGCCATCGACCACCGCGATCTTTTCGCCGCGCACCTTGAGCAGCGCGCCGCCTTGCGCGCCAAGCGCGGCCAGATCTTCCAGCATTCCTATCCCCTTGTCGTTTCAGCGCCTTATCAGGCGCGTGAACCGAGCATGGCAAGGCCGAACGCAACGAAAATCGCGGCAGTCACGCGATTGAACGCGGTCTTCAGCGCAGGCCGCGTCAGCGCGGCGGCGATCGAGCGGCCCCCCAGCGCATAGACGAAGTACCACGAGATCTCGATCACGCCGAAGGTCGCCACCATGATCCCGAACTGCGGGGCCTGCGGGCGCGCGGCGTCGATGAACTGCGGCAGGAAGGCGGCGGCGAACAGCAGCGCCTTGGGGTTGGAGATGCCGATCGCGAAGGCGGTGCGGAACACCTTGCCCGCCGACAGCACCGGCGCGATCTCCCTTTCGCCCACATCGACCGGCGCGTCGTCGCTGACCCACGCCTTGTACCCCAGCCAGATCAGGTAGCCCGCGCCGAGCAGACGCAAGGCGGTGAAAACGCCCGGAATCGCCACCAGCAGCGCGGTCAGCCCCAGCGCCGAAGCGGTCAGCAGGCTGAGCACCGCAATGAAGCACCCCGCCATCGCCAGCATCGCGCGCGCCAGTCCCAGTTCGACGCTGCGCGCCATCACATGGAGCATGTTCGGCCCCGGCGAGGCCGAGACGAAGAAGACGGTGACCACGAACAGCCACCAGGTGTGCAATGCCATCGCGCTTACCTGTCCAAACCTTGTCCTGCTGCGCGGACGATCTCCGCCCAGGCCGCCTCGTCTATCACTTCGATGCCGAGTTCGGCCGCCTTTTTCAGCTTCGATCCCGCGCCCGGCCCGGCAACGATCAGGTCGGTCTTGGCCGAAACCGAGCCCGCCGAACGCGCGCCCAGCGATTCGGCCTGCGCCTTGGCCTCGTCGCGGCTCATCGTTTCGAGCTTTCCGGTGAACACCACGATCTTGCCCGCGACCGCGCTGGCGCGGGTTTCCACGATGTAGTCGGGCGGGCTGACTTCGGAGAGGAGATCGTCCCACACTGCGATGTTGTGCGGTTCGTGGAAGAAGTCGCCCAGCGCCTCGACCACCACGGGGCCGACGCCATCGATCGAGAGCAGGTCGGTAACGGCATCGCTACCGGCTTCTGCCTCCCCTGCCCGCGCCGTCTCAGCGGCTTCGCGCAAGGCGGGAAGCGTGACGAAGCGCTTCATCAGGTCGCGCGCGGTCACCGCGCCGACGTGGCGGATGCCGAGCCCGAACAGCAGGCGGGCGGCATCGGGCGAACGCTTCGCCTCGATCGCTGCCAACAGGTTGTCCACAGACTTGTCCTTCCAGCCCTCGCGCCCGACGATATCGCTGCGGCGTTTGCGCAGGCGGAAGATGTCGGCGGGGCTTTCCAGCCAGCCGAGGCCGAAGAACTCGACGATGGTCTTCTCGCCCAGCCCCTCGATATCGAGCGCGCCCCGACTGACGAAGTGCTTAAGCCGCTCCACCCGCTGCGCCGGGCAGATCAGGCCCGCGGTGCAGCGCACGTCGACTTCACCCTCTTCGGCCACGGCTTCGGACTGGCATTCGGGGCAGTGGTCGGGGAAGGCGTAGGCTTCGCGCACGTCGTCGCGCGTCAGGTTCTCGACCACTTGCGGGATCACGTCGCCCGCGCGCTGGAGCACCACCCGATCGCCGACGCGCAGGCCCAGTCGACCGATCTCGTCGCGGTTGTGCAAGGTTACGTTGGTGACGGTTACGCCGCCTACCAGCACCGGCTTCAACCGCCCCACCGGGGTCAGCTTGCCGGTACGCCCCACCTGGATATCGATGGCTTCCAGCGTGGTTTCGGCCTGCTCGGCGGGGAATTTGTGCGCCATGCCCCAGCGCGGCGCCTTGGCCACGAAGCCAAGCCGCTCCTGCCAATCGAGCCGATCGACCTTGTAGACCACGCCGTCGATATCATAGGGCAGATCGGCCCGCCGGTGCTGGATGGCGCGATAATGCGCGACCATTTCGGCGCTGGTGGCACAGCGTACCAGCAGCGGCGAGACCGGCACGCCCCACGCGGCAATCTTGCGCATCATCTCGAACTGGGTGGCGGCAGGCACTTCGCTCGCCGCGCCCCAGCCATGCGCGAGGAAGCGCAAAGGCCGCGCGGCGGTGACGCTTGCATCCTTCTGGCGCAGCGATCCGGCGGCGGCGTTGCGCGGGTTGGCAAAGACCTTGTCCCCCGCGTCTGCCTGCCGTTCGTTGAGGCTAAGGAAATCGGCCTTGGCCATGTAGACTTCGCCGCGGATCTCGAAGACGGCGGGAATGTCGAACAGCCCCTCGCCCTTCAGCTCCTGCGGAATGTCGGCGATATGCGCGACGTTGGCGGTCACGTCCTCGCCCACTTGCCCGTCGCCGCGCGTGGCGGCGCGGACCAGTCGCCCGTTCTCGTAGCGCAGCGAGCAGGACAGGCCGTCGATCTTGTCCTCGGCGGTCATCGCCACCTCGGCCTCGGTGGACAGGTTGAGGAAGCGGCGGACGCGGGCGACGAATTCCTCGACCTCCTCGTCGGAGAAGGCGTTGTCGAGGCTCATCATGCGAACCTCGTGGCGCACCTTGCTGAGCGGCGAGGCGGCAACTTCATACCCGACCTGCGCGCTCGGGGAATCGGGCCGGATCAGGTGCGGGAACGCGGCTTCCAGCTCGGCATTGCGGCGCACGAGCGCATCGTACTCGGCGTCCGAAATCTCGGGCGCATCCTCGGCATGATAGAGCCGGTTGTGCTTGGCGATGGCCCGCGCGAGCCGCATCAGCTCGTTGGCGGCATCGGCTTCGGTGGTTCCATCGGCGCTCATTCGGCCTTTCCAAGGATCGTGGCCACCATGGCGCGCCGGGCGCGGAAGCCGAGGGTTTCGTAGAGGCGGATGGCGCTGGCGTTGCCCGCGTAGCTGTGGAGGAACGGCACGTCGCCGCGCGCGCACTGGCCCGCCATGACGCGGCGGATCAGGCGGGCGGCAAGGCCCCGGCCGCGGTATTCGGGCCAGGTACAGACGCCGCTGACTTCGGCGAGGCCCGTGGCCGGGCGCATCCGTTCGCCCGCCATCGCGGCGAGCCTGCCGTCGATGCGAATGCCGAAGAACTGGCCGTAGCGCCATGTCGACGGCCCCCAAGGGCCGGGCTCGGTGGCGAGCGCGAGTGCGGTCATTTCGGGCACGTCGGCTTCGCCCAGCGCCACGATGTCCGTATCGTCCGCGCCAGCGGGCGCGGGGCCATCGGCGATCATCTGCAACAGCGGCGCGCTGCGGATCAGGCGCATTCCGGGCGGTGGCGTGATCTCGTGCGGTTCGACCAGCCAGACTTCGCCGCCCCCGGCCACCAGCGCGGCGAGATCGGCGTCATGGCCGGGTTCGGCCCCGGCGAAGGGACCATAGGCGGGATCGACGCGGCGCAGGTTGCCCTGTCCCACGTTCAAGGCGGCCTGCGGACCGCCCAGCGCGTTCCACATCGGGCGGTCCAGCGCCGATTCCAGCGGATGCTCGGTATTCATGCCTGCTCCAGCAATCGGTCTGCCTGCGCGCGCGCTTCGGCGGTGATTTCCGCGCCCGAGAGCATCCGCGCGATTTCCTCCTGCCGTCCGCCCGCGTCGAGCAGCGTGACCGACGTGCGCGTGACGGTGCCTTCCGAGGACTTGGCGATCAGGTAGTGCGCATTGCCCCGCGCGGCGACCTGCGGGCTGTGCGTGACGGCCAGCAGCTGGCCGCCCGAGGCGAGGCGCGCGAGGCGTTCGCCGATGGCGCTGGCGACCGCGCCGCCCACGCCGCGGTCGATCTCGTCGAAGATGATCGTGGCCGCGCCGCCCTCTTCGGCCAGCGCGACTTTCAGCGCGAGGATGAAGCGCGACAGCTCGCCGCCGCTGGCGATCTTGGCCAGCGGGGCAAAGTCCGCGCCGGGGTTGGTCGAGATGAGGAATTCGACCGCATCGACGCCCAGCGCGCTCCAGCGATCTTCGGGCAGGCGCACGACGGCGGTGTGGAACTTCGCGGCATCGAGCTTGAGCGGCGCAAGTTCGGCCGCGACCGCCTTGTCGAGCCGGCGCGCTGCCTCGGCGCGGGCGACCGAAAGCGCTTCGGCCTTGGCGCGGTAATCCAGCCCGGCTTCCTGCGCGGCACGTTGCAGCGAGGCGATCTGCGCGCCGCCGCCTTCGATGGCTTCGAGCGTTTCGCGCATCACCCGCATCTTTTCGGGCAGGTCGTCCACCGCGCAATGGTGCTTGCGCGCAGCAGCGCGCAAATCGAACAGGCGCGTCTCGATGCGGTCGAGCAGCGCGGGATCGTGCGCCAACGCCTCGGCGGCGGCGGCGAGCTTGTCCTCGGCTTCGCCCGCCTCGATCACCGCGCGGTCGAGCGCATCGAGCGCTTCGGCCAGCAGCGGGTGTTCGTGCGCGATGCGATCGAGCCGCCGCGATGCGCCGCGCAAGCTGGCAAGCGCGGAGTCCGATCCGGTCCACAAGTGCTGCAGGTGGATGAGATCACCCGACAGCCGCTCGCCCTTCTGCATCGAGGCACGCTGTTCGGCCAGCCCCTCCTCCTCGCCCTCGACCGGCTCGAGCGCGGCGAGTTCGGCGAGGTGCGCCAGTAGCAGGTCCTGTTCGGCAGCGGCCTGTTCGACGCGGGCGGTCGCTTCGGCCAGCGCGGTTTCGGCGGCGCGCCACTTGTCCCACGCGGCGCTGACGGCGGCGACATCGGCGCGGGCGTAGCGATCGAGCAGGGTGCGGTGGCCGCGCGCGTTGACGAGGCCGCGATCGTCGTGCTGGCCGTGCAGTTCGACCAGGCCGCGCGCCATCTCGCGCAGCAGGGCAACGCCGACGGGCTGGTCGTTGACGAAGGCCTTGCTGCCCCCATCGGCGCGCACGCGGCGGCGCACGATCAGCGGCTCGCCGGGTTCGACATCGACTTCGGCTTCGGCCAGCGCGGCGCGGATCGCTTCGGGCAGGGCGGCGAATTCGAACGTGGCGGTAACGAGCGCCTGCTCTTCGCCCGCACGAACGAGGCCGCTGTCGGCGCGATCGCCCAGGATCAGGCCGAGCGAATCCAGCAGAATCGACTTGCCCGCCCCGGTTTCGCCGGTGAGCACGCCGAGCCCGCGCGGGAACGACAGGTCCAGCGCCTCGATCAGCACGACATTGCGGATGGAAAGCCCGGTCAGCATCTGGAGACGGGTCTTAGCGCGGGGATTTTCCCGCGTCACCCTCTGTTCTTGGCTTGTTCGCCCGCAAATGGCCATATTGCAGCTGCGTGACAGGGTGCCATGCGAACGAAATGTGAATGTGACAGGAGATTCGGGCAGGATCACCAACGAGGAGGCATCGCCGTGCCGACCTACCCCAAGGCCCCCGCCAGCGCCCGCAAGGGTCTGCCCAGCGTTACCGAACTCGCCACGTCGATTCCGGCCTGGCTCGAACATCCCGAACCGGTCAGCTTCCGCCCCAAGCGCAAGGTGCGCACGGTGTGGATCTCGGACCTGCACCTCGGCACGCGGGGCTGCAATGCGCCGATGCTGCTCGATTTCCTCAGCCAGATCGAATGCGAGACGCTCTATCTGGTGGGCGATATCGTCGATGGCTGGCGGCTGTCGAAGGGCTGGTACTGGCCCGACGCGCACAACGAAGTGGTCCGCCGCGTGCTCAAGATGGCGCATCGCGGCACGCGCGTGGTGCTGATCGCGGGCAACCATGACGAAATGCTGCGCCCCTATGCGGGGATGAGCTTCGGCGGGGTGGAACTGGCGCTCGACACGATCCACGAGACCGCCGACGGACGCCGGCTGCTGGTGACGCATGGCGACGGGTTCGATGGCGTGGTGCTCTATGCCCGCTGGCTCGCGTTCCTGGGCGACAAGGCCTACGAAGTGCTGCTGCGCTCGAACCGCTGGGTCAACGCGGTGCGGCGGCAGTTCAAGCTGCCCTACTGGTCGCTGTCGGCCTACATGAAGAAGCGCGTGAAGAACGCGGTGCAGTTCGTCTGCGACTTCGAGGAAGCCGTGGCCCACGCCGCGCGGGACCTCGGCGTCGATGGCGTGGTCTGCGGGCACATCCACTGCGCCGAGATCCGCGAGATCGGCGGCGTGACCTATTACAACGATGGCGACTGGGTCGAAAGCTGCACCGCGCTGGTGGAAGACTTCTGCGGCGCAATGAGCATCGTCGACTGGGCGGAGGAAACGCGCAAGGGCCACGCCGCCCGCGCCGCCGCGGCCGCTCCCATCCGCGCCACCGAGAAGGAACCGGCATGAGGATCGCGATCTGCACCGACGCCTGGCACCCGCAAGTCAACGGCGTCGTCCGCACGTTGGCCACCACGGTCGACCGGCTGATCCAGCGCGGGCATGAAGTGGAGCTGGTGACGCCGAGCCAGTTCTTCACGCTGCCCCTGCCCGGCTACAGCGAGATCCGCCTCGCCATGGCGCCGCGCTTCGGCACGCGCCGGACGCTGGGCGATTTCGCGCCCGACATCGTCCACATCGCCACCGAAGGCCCGATTGGCTGGAGCGCGCGCGGTTGGTGCAAGGCCAACCGGGTGCCGTTCACCTCGGCTTTCCACACGCGCTTTCCCGATTACGCGGCCGTGCGGACCGGGATCGACGCGGCGCACTTCTGGCCGCTGATGCGCCGCTTCCACGCTGCGAGCCATGCGGTGCTGGTCTCCACCCCCACGCTCGCCGCCGAGCTGGCGCAGCAGGGTATCGGCCATGCACAGCTGTGGTCGCGCGGGATCGACGGCACGCTGTTTCATCCGCAGCATGCGCCGCTGGACGACTACGCCGACCTGCCGCGCCCGATCATGCTGAACGTCGGCCGCGTCGCGGTGGAAAAGAACCTGACCGCGTTCCTCGATGCGAACGTGGAAGGCACGAAGGTCGTGGTCGGCGACGGACCGGATCTTGCCGTGCTGCGCGCGCGCTATCCCCACGTGAAGTTCCTCGGTGCTCTCTCGGGCGAGCGACTGGCGCGGGCCTATGCCGGTGCGGACGTGTTCGTGTTCCCCAGCAGGACTGACACGTTCGGCCTCGTCATGATCGAGGCGCTGGCCTGCGGCGTGCCGGTGGCCGCCTATCCGGTGCCTGGCCCGCTCGATATAGTCGGCGCGGGCGGCCATGGTCCGGCAGGCGACCTGCCAATGCGCGTCGGCGCGCTGCACGAGGATCTGGGCCGCGCCATTTCCGAGGCATTGCGCTGCGACCGCATGGGCGCGGCGGTGTATGGTGCCAGCTACAACTGGGACCGCGCGACCGACCAGTTCCTCGCCGCGCTGACCGCTGCCGCCACGAAGCAGGTGCGCGAACCCATCGCGGCCTGATCCGCAATCCCTCGCCCGTCCCATCCCCCTACGCGGGCGGGCATACTGAAAAGGGGTCGCGCCTTGCTGGCACGGCCCCTTTCCTTTGTCGGTTCAGCGAGCATCGTGACTGCGAGCGCAGCGAAGCAATCCACCCTCGTCACAGAGGCCACACCGGATCGCTCCGCCCTGCTTGCGCGGGGCTCGCAATGATGAACAATTCAGGGGACAGACGCCCCGATCAGGACGCGGTCGTGCCGGGGGCCTTATCGTTCATCAGCTTGAACGCCTTCTGGTACCACTCGGTGCCGGGATAGTTGCTGCCCAGCACGGCGGCGGCCTTCTGCGCTTCTTCCGGCACGCCCAGCGCGAGGTAGCTTTCCACGAGGCGATAGAGCGCTTCGGGGGTGTGGCTGGTCGGCTGATACTTGTCGACCACGGTGCGGAAGCGCAGCGTACTCGCCAGCCACTTGCCGCTGCGCTCATAGAAACGGCCGATCTCCATTTCCTTGCCCGCGAGGTGATCGTTGACGAGGTCGATCTTCAGGCGCGCGTCGGTGGCATACTGCGTGCCTGGATAACGGCGGACCACTTCGTTCAGCGCAGTCAGCGACTGCTGGGTGATCTTCTGGTCGCGCGTCACGTCGCTGATCTGCTCGTAATAGCACAGCGCGATCAGGTAATAGGCGTAAGGCGCGTCCTTGTTGCCGGGGTGAATCGAGAGGAAGCGCTGCGCAGACTGCACCGCTTTGGCGTAATCCCGGCCGGCGTAATAGCTGAACGCGCTCATCAACTGGGCGCGGCGCGCCCAGGGCGAATAGGGGTGCTGGCGTTCGACTTCATCGAACAGCGCGGCGGCCTGCTTCGGGTTGTTGCGATCGAGCCGGTCCTTGGCGGCGGCGTAAAGCGTGTCCACGTCGCGCGCGACATAGGCCACGTCCTTCTTCGCCTTGGCCCCGCCCGCGCACCCCGCGGTAAGGCCGATGGCGGCGGTGGCGGCGGCGAGGACGGCGAGCCGCACAGGGGTGCGGAGCGAAGCAGCAAGGGTCATGGGGCAGCGCTATAACCAGCCCCCCGATGAACGCCAAGTGAAGTTAATCGGGGCTGGGGAAATCTCGCGCCGGATCAGGCGAAAGCGTCGGCTTCGGTGAACGGTGGTTCGAGCGGAATGGCATCGGCCAGGGTCACGCGGTCCAGCATGGCGGCCATTTCATCGCGCAATTGCAGCATCAGCCCGCGCAACCGGCATTCGGCTTCGGGCAGGCAGTTGGCGCAGGTTTCGTGCGCGTTGCGGCTGGCGCAAGGCACCAGCGCAAGACTGCCGCGCGTCAGGCGGATGATGTCGCCATAGCGGACGTCGACCGGCGGCAGCGCCAGTTCATAGCCGCCATCGCGCCCGCGCAGCGAGATGACAATGCCTTCGCGCGCCATTTCCGACAGGATCACGGTGAGGAACTTGCGCGGAATGTTCTGCGCTTCTGCGATGGCGTCCAGCCGAACCGGCCCCTGCCCGAATGTGTCGGCGAGGTGTTGCAGCGCGCGGATGGTGTATCGCGTCTTCTGCGAAAGCATGGAGCGAATTTGGCCTTTCGGCGGTAAAAGTCAACGGCGCCGGTAGATTTATCCTGTGGGCGGGCGTCACGCTTGCCCACCCCACCGCGCTTGCCTCTCCCCTCCCGCAAGCGGGAGGGGTTGGGGGTGGGCCTTTTATCCCTGCGCCGGACGCCGGGCATAAAGCCCGAACGTCGCGATCACGCCATAGCACAGCGCGGGAAGCACCAGCGCCGTCGTCAGGCTGCCCGAAAGGTCGGCCACGCCGCCGGTCAGCAGCGGCACGACCGCGCCGCCGAAGATGGCGATGTTGATCAGGCCCGACCCGTCCGCCGCGCGGCGGCCAAGGCCTTCGCTGGCGAGCGTGAAGATCGTGGGGAACATGATCGAGTTGGCAAGGCCGATCAGCAGCAGGCTCCACGCCGCGACGTTGCCGCCGGTGGAGGCCGAGACGCCGAGCAGCACGATGGCCGCGACCGCGTTGAAGGCCAGCACCTTGCCCGGATTGATCCGCGACAGCACGGCCGAGCCAAGGAAGCGGCCAACGAGCGCGCCGCCCCAGTAGTACGGGATGTAGTGCCCGGCCGCTTCAGCCGTCAGGCCCAGCACGTGCGGCTGCTGGAAGTAGTTGACGATCAGCGAGCCGATCGAAACTTCCGCGCCGACGTAGAGGAAGATGCACAGCGCACCGAAGGCGAAGCGCTGGCGGCGCAGCAGGTCGAAGCTCTTGAAGATCGAGCCGCCATCATGGCTTTCGCCCTTGAGGCGATTGCGGTTCATCCACACCACGCCCGCGACGATGGCAAGCGCGATGGCGAGGCCGATGTAGGTGCGCGCCACCGCCTGCGTTTCGGCGACGCGATAGGCGTCGAGCGCCGGGCCGGTCAGGTCCGCCGCGCTGACCTTGGCGAGACTGCCCAGGATCAGCGTCGCCCCCACGGTCGGGAAGATCACGGTGCCGAGCGAGTTGAACGCCTGCGCAAAGGTCAGGCGGCTGCTGGCGGTGCGCTGCGGGCCGAGCAGCGAAATCAGCGGGTTGGTCACGACCTGCACCACGACCACGCCGCTAGCCAGCACGAACAGGGCGAACAGGAACAGTGGGTAGGCGGCGCTCTGCGAAGCCGGGATGAACAGCAGGCAGCCCGCCATCATCGTAAGCAGGCCAACGGTCGCACCGCGCATGTAGCCCACGCGCTTGACCAGCGCCGCGCCGGGAATGCCGATCAGCAAGTAGGCCGTGAAGAAGCAGAACTGCACCAGCATCGCCTGCGTGTAGTTCAGCGTGAACAGCTCCTTCAGCTTGGGGATAATCACATCGTTGAGCGAGGTGATGCCGCCGAAGATGAAGAACAGCGCCATGACGAAAAGGCGCAGCTCGGGAGCGTCGATGTGGCCTGCCTCTCCGCCGTCGGCGGAAGGCTGGGCGGCGGGTGCTAGCGCCATGGCTTCAGGTCTCTCCTTCGATGCCGGACCAGCGACCCGGCAAATTGTACTACGCTGTCATGACGGATTTTACGGGTTTGTCCATCCTCATACGTATGGCCGGGCGCTCCGCGCTGTGGATGACGCGGAGCATCCCTCACCTGCCCGGATGCAGCCGCACGGCCGCGCCGCCGCCGGGCGCGAGCCACAGCTTGATCACGTCGCCCTTGTGCACCTTGCGGGTTTCATAGGCGATGCGGTGGCGCGCCTCGGTTTCGTAGGTGGCCCCTTCCCCGTCCTTGTAGATCGTGGCGGTGTAGGTCTTGCCGGCATCGAGGAAGTCCATGGCCAGCGTCACGTCGCGCGCTGTGGCGTCGTTCACGCCGCCCACGTACCAGTCGGCGCTATTGCGGTCCTTGCGCGCAAAGATCGCGTGCGTGCCCACTTCGCCCGCGATCAGATGGCTTTCCGACCAATCGGCGGGCACCTTGGAAATGAAGTCCAGCTCCTTCGGGTACTTCGCGAGGTTCTCGATGAAATCTGCCGCCATCTGGATCGGCGAATAGATCGCAAGGTAAAGCCCCAGCTGCTTGGCCAGCGTCGAGGCGAGCGGCACGTGGTTCGCGCCTTCGAGGCTGAGCACGCCGGGGGTGAAGTCCATCGGACCCGAGAGCATCCGCGTATAGACCAGCGTCGGTTCGTGACTCGGCCCGTTGGCGTAAGCGCCCCACGCATTGTATTCCATGCCGCGTGCACCTTCGCGGTCGATCCAGTTGGGATAAGTGCGGCGCAGGCCGGTGTCCTTGACGGGTTCGTGCGCGTCGATGGCGATCTGGTACTTCGCCGCCGTTTCCACGACCTTGAGGTGGTGCTGCACATTGCGCTGGCCGTCGTGGTATTCCATGCGCACTTCGCCCGGCGCATCGCCCGGCGCGATGATCCCGCCCGCATCGGCGACATAGCCGGTCTTGACCGAATGCATCCCCAGCGACTGGTAGAGCTTCATCGCATCGTCGAGCTGCGCTTCGTAGTTGGCGATGTTGCCGCCGGTCTCGTTATGACCGATCAGCTGAACACCCTTCTTCGCGCCATAGGCGGTGACCGCCTTCAGGTCGAAATCGGGCACGGCCTGCGTGAAGCTGAAGTCCTGCCCGTGGCCGAACCAGTTGCCGTTCCAGCCCTTGTCCCAGCCTTCGACCAGCACGCCGCCGAAGTGATGCTTGGCGGCAAAGTCCATGTACTGCTTGGTGCGTTCGGTGGTCGCGCCGTGCTTCGGCCCTTCGGCCCAGCTCCAGTCACCGCGGATCATGCCCCACCAGATGCCGATGTACTTCATCGGCTTGAACCAGCTGACATCGCCGATCTTGTTGGGTTCGTTGAGGTTGAGTTCGAGGTCGTTCTCGACGAGGCCCGCCGCGTTGTCGGCAATGCGGATCGTGCGCCAGGGCGTGTTGAACGGCAGGTCGCGGGTCACGCGCGCGCCGTGCGAGGACGGCGAGAGCGTGGCGCGGAAGCTGGTGCCGGTGACCCGCTTGAGCCACATCCCCGAATAATCGACCAGGGCGGCTTCATGAAACGCAAGGTGCGTGCCGTCGTCCAGCTTCATCGTGATCGGCGTGTGTGCGGTGGAGACGCCGTCGATCGGCGTCTTCTGGTAGACCTGCTCGTAGCGGTTCCATTCGCCGCCCGGAATCCACCATGCGGTTCCGTTCTGCGCCACCACGAACTCGGTGATCTCGTCGGCGATGCGCATCGTCTTGAGGCCTGCCTGCTCGGGCAGTTCGTAGCGGAAGCCGAAGCCGTTATCGAACAGGCGGAAGCGCACGTTCATGTCGCGCCCGCCCCAGTCGGCGCTCTGGTGGAAGCGCACCAGCAGTTCGGTGTGGTTGTCGGTAACGTAGCGGCGCTCGCCCCAGGGCTGCTCCCACGTCTCGCGGCCCGCGCCAGGCGTGCTGCCAACCAGCGCGAAGCCGCGTTGCAGCGGCGCGCCGTCGGTCAGGATGAAGCCGAGCTTCGAGGCGCCGACCAGCAGCTTGCCCTTGCGCGTCAGGCTGTAGTTCGGGCGGCCATCGTTGTCGGTCGTAACGGTCAACACCAGTGAGCCATCGGGCGACGCGGCAGTCGCCGTGGTCGGCGCGTTCTGGGCAGTGGCAACGCCCGGAACGAGGGCGCAGGACATCGCCAGCGCCAACGGCGCTGCGAAAACGGCAGTGATGCGCATGTCAGATCCTCTCGTCGACCAGCAGCGCGGCAAAGCCCGGCAGCTGCTCCAGCGTGGCGCCGTTGACCGACGCCAGTTCTTCGCCGCCCTGCACCAGCCCGACCGGAACCTTGCGGGGTTCCGGGCCCATGTTGAACAGTGCGACAATCGTTTGTGTACCCGATGTGCGCCGGATTGCCAGAAGGCATTCGTCTGCATGGATCACGGTGAAGTCGCCTAGCCGCAGCGCCGGGGTCTGGCGGCGCAGGCTCAGCAGGCGCGTCGTCAGGTTGAGCAGCGAATCCGGGTCCGCTTCCTGCCGGTCGACCGCGCGCGCAAGGTTTCCCGCACCCACCGGCAGCCAGGGCGTGGAAGTGGTGAAGCCGCCCTGTTCATCCTGCACCGTCCACGGCAGCGGCGTGCGCGCGCCATCGCGCGACAGCGTCAGCGGCCAGTTGGCGATCGCTTCGGGATCTTGCAGCAGTTCGAACGGGATTTCGACCTGTTCGAGCCCCAGTTCCTCGCCCTGATAGACGATGATGTTGCCGCGCAAGGCCGCGAACAGCACCGCCTTCATACGCGCGAAGGCGTCGGCCTGATCGGGCGTGGTCCAGCGCGAGACGGCGCGCGGGGCGTCGTGGTTCTCGAAGGCCCAGCTTGGCCAGCCGAGGCCCGGTTCGTCGGGCCACTTGGCCAGCGCATCCTTCACGAACTGCGGCGTGATCTTGTCGGCATAGAGGAAGTCGAAGCCATAGGCGCTGTTGAGGTGGGTCTCCCCCGCGGTGAACGCCTTCATCTCGGTCTCGGCAAGGTCGCCGCCGACTTCGGCCACGGTGAACACCGCGCCATAGCTGTCGCACAAGGACCGGATGCGCTCGATGAAGCCGACGATGCCGGGGTGCGACTGGTTGTAGATCTTGAGCTGGTAATCGAACGGGCGCGTGCGGCGGCGGCCGTCCTCGGGCGCGGGCGGATTGTCGCGCAGCGCCGGATCATGCATCAGGAAGTTGAGCGCATCGATGCGGAAGCCGTCGACGCCGCGATCCAGCCAGAACTTCATCACGTCGAGCAGCGCCTGCTGCACGTCCGGGTTGTGCGCGTTGACCTGCGGCTGGCTGGCAAGGAAGTTGTGCAGGTAGTACTGGCAGCGCCGCGCATCCCAGCGCCACGCCGGGCCGCCGAACACCGACTGCCAGTTCGACGGCGGCGAGCCATCGGGCTTGGGGTCGGCCCAGACGTACCAGTCGGCCTTGGGATTGTCGCGCGACTGGCGGCTTTCCACGAACCACGGGTGCTGGTCCGAGGTGTGGGCATAGACCTGGTCGATCGTGACCTTCAGCCCCAGCGCGTGCGCACGGGCCACGAGCGCATCGAAATCGGCGAGCGTGCCGAAGATGGGGTCGACGTCGCAATAGTCCGACACGTCATAGCCGAAATCGTCCATCGGCGACTTGAAGAACGGCGAGATCCAGATCGCGTCGACGCCGAGCCGCGCCACGTGATCGAGCCGCGCGGTAATGCCCGGCAGATCGCCGATGCCGTCGCCGTTCGAATCTGCAAAGCTGCGGGGATAGATCTGGTAGATCGCCGCGCCGCGCCACCAGGGGGTTTCGACTTGGGTGGCCGCCAGCTCTTGGTTTTTGGGCTCTTGGATTTCGGGATGCTTCATGGGTTCGGATGGTCCGGGGAGGGATCGGAAAGGACACGGCAGACCGCGCTGCCGAAGGCGGGAAGATCGAGCATGACCGAACCGGGCGCGGCCACGCGCGCCGGGCAGGACCCGAACAGACTTTCGAGCCTATCGGCCGACGCGCCGATGGTCGAGGCCGCGTGGATCGGCTGGTCGCTGGTGTTGAAGGCGATCAGGACTTCCCCGCCGGTTGCGGGATCGAAGCGCGAGACCGAAAACAGCCCTGGCTTGTCGGAATAGCCGCGCGTCACCTGTTGCCCCCGCACCAGCGCAGGCGTCGCGGCGCGCAGCGCACCCAGTTGCGCCAGCAGCTTGTAGAGCGGGTGGCCGGTCGCGAAGTTCGCCTGCGCGGTGGTGCGGGTGGAGCCCAGCAGCGCGTTGTCGTTGTAGCTGGCAACCCGCGACGGGAACATGTCCTCGCGCGCGTCCTGATCGCCACCGTGGCCGACGAAGCCCTGTTCGTCGCCATAGTAGATCACCGGGGAGCCGCGCAGAGTCATCAGCATCACGTGCGCCAGCGCCACGCGGTCGAGCAACTCCTTATCCGCGATACCCGGCCGGTCCTTGCGCACCAGCATGGCGAAACGGCCCATGTCGTGGTTACCGAGGAACGTGGGCATCGCGAGCGCGGCCCGTTCACCGCCTTCATAGAGCACGTCGCCATCGAACATCTCGGCCAGCACGTCGGTCCCCGTGCTTTGCCCCAGCGCGGCACGCACCGCGCTCTGGAACGCGAAGTCGAGCACCGCCGGGTAGCCGTCGCGGCGGGTGTATTGCGCGATGTAGCCGTTGTCCGGCCCTTCGTGCGCCACTTCGCCGAAGATGTGGAAGTTGGGGATGCCGCGCTTCCTTGCCGTTTCCTGCATCGCCGGGATGAAGGCGCGCCAGAAGCCGGGATCGACGTGGCGGGCGGTGTCGATGCGGAAGCCGTCGACGCCGAAATCCTCGATCCACTTCGCGTAGATCGCGATCATGCCATCGCGTACCACCGGGCTTTCGGTGAACAGGTCGTCCAGCCCCACGAAATCGCCAAAGCGCGCGCTCTCGCCATAGAACGTGGTGTTGCCGCGATTGTGGTAGTGGACCGGATCGTTGAGCCAGTCGGGAACCTTGGCGTGTTCCTCGCCCTTGGGAACAGTGGGCGTGTAGGCGAAGGCCGGATCGGTCAGCTTCGCAAAGTTGGCTGCGCTCGAATCCTCGTCGCTCGCAAAGCCGGGGTTGATCGCCTTGCCGCCAAGCCCGCCAGCGCGCGAATAGGGGTAGTCGGCACGGGCACGGTAGGGATAGCCGGTGCTCGCATCTTCGCGATACTGGATCACATCGGCCGTGTGGTTGGCGATGATGTCCATGTAGACCTTCATGCCCTTGGCATGGGCGGCATCGACCAGCGCCTTGAAATCGGCGTTGGTGCCAAAATGCGGATCGACCTGCGTGAAGTCGGTGATCCAGTAGCCGTGATAACCGGCGCTTTCCTGACCCTTGGGCCCCTGCACCGGCTTGTTCTTGAAGATCGGGCCGACCCACAGCGCGGTCGCGCCGAGCCCCTTGATGTAATCAAGCCTGCGGATCAGCCCCTTGATATCGCCGCCGTGGTAAAAGCCCTTCGAGGTGGGATCATAACCAGTCTTCAGCCGGTCGCCCTTAAGCCCGCCCTTGTCGTTCTTCGGGTCGGCATCGTCGAAGCGATCGGGCAGGACGAAATAGACCGTCTCGCCCGCAGGGGTGCGCTCCCGGAACGCCTGTGCCTGGGCAGGGGGAGGGAGGGCGGCCAGAAGGACCGGGAGCGCGAGGGAAAGAAACTTCATGCTGGCACCATCTCGATGGCAGGCGCGGCACAATGGCGCGCGATGTAGTCCGCGTGGGTGGGATACTGCGCCGCCTCGCGCTGGTAGAGCGCGGCGATGGTGTCGAGCCACGCCTTGAGGTCGGCCACGTCGAGCGCCTCGGCGATGCCGTGGCTGCGCAGCGGAACGATGCCCTGCCCCGCCATGACCTGAAACCACGCCACTTCGCTGAACAGTTCGTCGCTATCGCGGAAGATGTGGCCACCTTCGCGGAACAGCGCGATGCGATCGGCAAGCGAGCCGGGCAGCGTCATATCGCGGCAGGCGCGCCAGAACGGCTCGTCGCGTTCGTTCAGCGTATAGTGCAGCACGATGAAGTCGCGGATGCGCTCCATCTCGAAGGCAAACTGGCGGTTGTATTCGTCGCGTTCGACCTGCGACTGCACCTTGCCCGGCAGGAACTTTAGAATGCGCGAGATCGCCGACTGGATCAGGTGGATCGAGGTCGATTCCAGCGGTTCGAGGAACCCGCTCGACAGGCCCACCGCAATGACGTTGTGCTTCCACGCCTCGCGCCGCCGCCCGGTGGTGAAGCGGATCGGTCGCGGATCGTCGAGCGCGGGCGCGTCGAGATGCGCCAGCAGGCTGTCCGCCGCCGCCTCGTCGCTGGTGAAGGCGCTGCAATAGACGCGCCCGTTGCCGGTGCGGTGCTGCAAGGGGATGCGCCACTGCCACCCGGCATCGTGCGCAGTGGAGCGGGTGTAGGGCGTGAAGTGCTCGACGCGCGCGCTCGGCACGGCCAGCGCGCGGTCGCAGGGCAGCCAGTGGCTCCAGTCCTCGTAAGCGACCCCGAGCGCCTGCCCGATCAGCAGCGCGCGCATGCCCGAGCAATCGATGAACAGGTCTCCGCCAACGATCTCGCCCGAAGCGAGGCGAAGGCCGGTGACGTCGCCCGTCTGGCCGTCGCGCAGCACCTCGTCGATGGTGCCCTCGCTGCGGACCACGCCGCGCGCCTCGGCGAACTGGCGCAGGAAACGGGCATAGAGCGAGGCGTCGAAATGGAACGCGTGGGGCATTTCGGGCACCGTCGGCGCGGTCAGCGCGCGGCCCCGGTGCATCCGGTCCTGCTTCGCCACGATGTCATTGAGGCAATAGTCGTGCGTCGGCCCGGCCAGCCCCAGTCGACGCCCGCGCGACCACACGTGATGGAAACCGCACAGGCCCACCGCGCGGCCCACGTCGCCGAACGCGTGGAGATAGCTCTCGCCGGGCTTCGTCCAGCCGACGAACTCGATGCCCAGCTTAAAGGTCGCCTGCGTGGCGCGGATGAAGGCGTCCTCGTCGATCCCGAGCGCCTGGTTGAACATGCGGATCTGCGGGATCGTTGCCTCGCCCACGCCGATCGTGCCGATGGCTTCGGATTCGATCAGGCGGATCTTGTAACCGGATTCGAGGAAGTGACCGAACGCCGCAGCGGTCATCCAGCCGGCGGTGCCGCCACCGACGATCACGATTTCAACGGGTTGGACATCGGCCACGACAACTCTCCCCCGAAATTGGCGGGTTTGGCCGGACGGCAGCGCTCAAAAGCGCCCCCGCCCGGCCTGCGACCCGGTCCTCAGAACTTGTAGCTGAGGCCGATGTAGTAGTCGCGTCCGTAGCGCTGGTAGTCGATCACCTGGCGCGGATCGTCGTTCTGGTAGGTGATGAACGGACGGTCGGTCAGGTTCTTCGCCTGAAGCAGGATCGACAACCCGGCGAGCGGCGAGCCTTCCTGGAACTCGTACCCGATCTGCGCGTCGAGGATGCCCTCGGCCTTGGCCGTGCGGTAGGTCGGATTGGCCGACAACCCTGCGACTTCGGCAAGGAACTTCGAGCGGTAACGGTACGAGGCGCGCACCTGGAAGCCATTCTTCTCGAAGTAGAGCGACGCATTGGCCACCCACGCCGACAGGCCCGGCAGCGTGATCGTCTGGCCCGGATTGCTGGCCAGCTGGATCTCGCTCTTGGTGTACGAACCCGAACCGAAGAAGCCGAACCCGTCAAGCGACGGCGTCAGCAGCGCGAAGGGCAGCGACAGCGTGGCTTCGAAGCCCTTGATGTTGCCCTTGCCGCCATTGTTCGGCGCCTTGACCAGACCCAGCGTGGTGCCGAGCGCGGCCTGCTGTTCGGGCGAGAGCGACGAGGCCGCCGCGGCGAAGTCGTAGACGAAGCTGGCGCTGGGATCGACGTAGTCGGTCAGGCGCTTGTAGTAGCCCGCCAGCGAGACGTAGCCGCCCTTGGGGAAGTAATGCTCCAGCGAGGCATCGACGTTGAACGACTTGTACGGGCGCAGGCGCGGGTTGCCGCCGTTCGAGCTGAACACGCTGTTGGCCGGATCCTGCGAACCCAGCTTCGACGGATCGATGCCGAACTCCTGGTTCACGCGTTCCTGGTCGAGACGCGGGCGCACCATCGTCAGCGACGAGGCGAGCTTGAGGTAGCTGGCACTGGCCACTTCGATCGCCACGTTGGCGCTCGGCAGCACGCGCCAGTACTTGTCGCCACCCGAAGCGGGAAGCACCGTGACCACCCCGTTCGAGAAGTTCGAGATCGAACCGATCGACGACTGGTCGGTGTGCACCACCTGCACGCCCAGCGAGCCGGTCAGCGCCTTGCCGCCCACGTCGCCGTCGAGCTTGAGCATCGCGTAGGCGGTCCAGACCTTCTCGGTAACCGAGTTGTCGCGCACCAGCGATACCGGGCGGTTGTCGTACACGCTGTCGAGGCTGTTCTTGTAGAGATAGACCGGATCGAGCGCCAGCATCGCGGGCACGCCGAGATAGCCCAGCGGGGTGGACCCGACGATCGCCTGCTGCGGGATCGGCACGAACTTGTCGGTGCCCGAGCTGGCGGCGCAGTTCGTCGTGGTGCCGGTCGGGCACAGGAAGTACGACTTGAACGCCGAAGTCTTCTTGCGGTGGCTGTAGTTCACGCCCACTTCCCAGCCCTTGATCGGACCGGCGTTGCCGAACTCGCCATCAAGGCTGGCGCGCAGCGAGGCGAGGTCGTCCTTGAAGCTCGGACGGTTGAGGAAGCCTGCCTGCACGACCGCAGTGGTGCCGTTGTAGCCCCAGCCGCGCGGGTCGGTGATCCCGAACAGCGAGGCATCCGAGTAGTCGAGCGTGGGCACAATATCGAACGTGCCGTTGCCGTTGGCCGAGATCTTGATCGTGTCGGCAGCGCCCGTTGCGCCATAGCCCGTGCCGGTATAGGTCTCGAGCAGGAAGTCTGTGCGCTTGGCGTGGCTGTAGCTGGCATCGACCGTCAGGTGCGTGGTTTCGCCCAGGCCGATGACGTTGTTCCAGCCCACCGAGAAGTTGTCGGCGTCACGCTTGTTGTAGTCGTTGCGCTGCACGGCGTGGATGTTGCCGAACGTGGCCGACGTCACCAGGCCGTCGGTGACAACGGCGTCGGTCGGAATGGTCGAGCCCGAACCCCAGGCCGGGGCGATCGGGAACTCGATGCCGCGCAGGCGCTGCGTTTCCTTGAACTTGGAATAGAGCACGTCGAGCGTGGAATGGAAGTTGTCGCTCGGCTGGTATTCCAGCGTCGCCACCGCACCATAGCGCTGCAGCTTGTTGGTCTGGACATAAGGCTTGGCGCCACCGAGGACGAGCGCGCAGGTGCCGTCGCCTACCGGCGCGAAGCACTTGGTCGTGCCGTTGTCGTCGTAGGTCGCGTTGGGGAAGCCCCAGGCATTGTAGCGCTCGTTCTGCGAAGGCGCGTCGGTCGCCGAAACGCCGATGGCGATGCCGAAGGTGTCGTCGGCGAACTTGTCGACATAGGCGGCAGATGCGCGATAGCCATAGCGGCTGCCATCGGGGTTGAGCTTCTTGAGGCCGTTCATCTGGCCGCGCAACTGCAGCGCGACGATGCGGTCCTTCTGCGCCAGTGGACGCAACATGCGCAGGTCCACCGTGCCGGCGATGCCCGCGGCGACCAGCGAGGGATCGGCGGCCTTGTGCACGACCACGTTCTTGAAGAACTCGCTGGGATACTGGTCGTATTCGACGCCGCGGTTGTCGCCGACGGTGACCTGCTCGCGCCCGTTCAGCAGCGTGGTCGAGAAATCGGGGCCAAGGCCGCGGATCGACAGGCGCTGGTCGCGGCCTTCGAGGCGCTGCGAGGTGACGCCGGGCAGGCGGGCGAGCGAGTCCGCGATCGACACGTCAGGCAGCTTGCCGATGTCTTCGGCAGAAACCGCTTCGACGATGCTCGGCGTGGTGCGCTTGATCGCGGCCGAGGCATTGAGCGAGGCGCGGATGCCGGTGACGACGATGCCGCCTTCATCGGCGGCGGCAGCAGCGCCGGCCTGCGGCGCTTCTTGCGCGAACGACGGCGCGGCGAGCATCGCCACGGTCAGCGCGACGAGCGAGCTGCCAAGGCGACCCGCGGGAATTGCGTGCTTGTTCATGATCTAGTTTGTCTCCCCCAAACCGGCGCGTGCCGGCCTGAACCCTGTGTGGCGCATGGCCCGAAATGGAGGGGGGCGGCCGTCCAGCCGCAGCATGTCGTTCGCCATCCTCTCCGCCACGGCAGGTACGCCGGGGGCATGGCCGAACGAACATGGCATACGTATACCATCCGGCAATCGTTTGCGTAAAGTACACCATCCCCGATTGCCTTTCGGGGGCAATTGCAAGCCCGAAAAGCCAAGTCTAATCTGCCGCTTATAAAGGGGAGAAGCCGCGATGGGGCGCCGTCCGTCGAACAAGCCGACCAGCTTCGACATCGCCTATCTCGCGGGCGTCTCGCAACCCACCGTCAGCCGCGCCTTGCGCGGCAGCAAGGCGGTCAGCCTCGCCACGCGCCAGAAGATCGAGGCGATCGCGCGCCAGCTCAACTACACGGTCGACAAGAACGCCTCATCCTTGCGCTCGCAGCGCTCGAACACGCTGGCGCTGCTGTTCTTCGAAGACCCGACGCCCGATGAATCGAACATCAACCCGTTCTTCTTGTCGATGCTCGGCTCGATCACGCGGCACTGCGCGGCCAAGGGGCTGGACCTGCTGATCTCGTTCCAGAAGCTCGACGACGACTGGCACAAGAAATACCAGGAAAGCCACCGCGCCGACGGGCTGATCCTGCTCGGCTATGGCGACTACACGCTCTACGAGGCGCGCCTGCGCCAACTCGTGCGCAGCGGCACGCATTTCGTGCGTTGGGGCTCGGTCGATCGCGACACCATCGGCGCGACCATCGGCAGTGACAATTTCGGCGCGGGGCGGCTGGTGGGCGAACACCTGCTGGCGCGCGGACGCCGCGCCATCGCCTTTCTGGGACAGGCGGATTCGCACTATCCCGAGTTCCAGCAGCGCCACGCAGGCCTTGTCCGCGCGATGCAGACCGCCGGGCTGAAGCAGGACCCGGACCTCGTGGTCGATGCGATCTCGTCCGAAGAAATCGGCTATGCCGCCGCCAAGACTCTGCTGGCGCGCGGCAAGCCGTTCGATGCCGTGTTCGCGGCCAGCGACCTCATCGCCATCGGCGCGCTGCGGGCGCTAGGCGAAGCGGGGCTGGTCGTACCGCGGGACGTGGCGCTGGTCGGCTTCGACGACCTGCCCGCGGCCAGCCACACCAGCCCGCCGCTGACCACGGTGATGCAGGACATGCGCCACGCGGGCGAAGCGCTGGTCGAAACCGTGCTCGCCCAGATCGAGGACCGCCCCACCCCGCCCCCGGTGCTGCCGACAAGGCTGGTGGTGCGCGCGAGTTCCGGGGGGTAGCGCCGGGAACGGGCCACCCACATCCCGCCCCGCATGGGAATGGTATTCGTATGCAATGCGATTGCCGCCCCGCCCCACTCATGCGATTCCATCGGGCCTAACGGGCACGCCGCACACCGGCCCAGCGATGCCCGGCCGGGAGACGCCATGACCGCCGCCAGCCCCCCCTTTTCCAGCACTGCCCTTCCCACCCCAAAGCCGCGCCAGAGCTTTGCGGGGCTGTGGAACATCAGCTTCGGGTTCTTCGGCATCCAGATCGCGTTCGGGTTGCAGAACGCCAATGTCAGCCGCATCTTCCAGTCGCTGGGCAGCAATGTCGACGATCTGGCCTTCCTGTGGATCGCCGGGCCGGTCACAGGCCTGCTGGTGCAGCCGCTGATCGGGCACTTTTCCGACCGCACGTGGGGCCCCTTCGGCCGCCGCCGCCCCTATTTCATGGCAGGCGCGCTGCTGGCGGGCCTCGCGCTCGTCGGCCTGCCCCATGCGGGCGCCCTCCTGCTGGCCGCCGCCTTCCTGTGGCTGCTCGATGCCTCGCTCAACATCTCGATGGAGCCGTTCCGCGCCTTCGTGGGCGACATGACCCCGCCCGACCAGCGCGCGGCAGGGTTCGCCATCCAGACCTGCTTCATCGGCGCGGGTGCGGTGATCGGCAGCCTCGCGCCTGCCTTGTTCACCGCGATGGGCATCGCCAACACCGCGCCCGAAGGCGTAATCCCACCTTCCGTGCGCGCGAGTTTCCTGCTGGGCGCCGCCGCCATCGTGCTGGCGGTGGGCTGGACCTCACTGACGGTGCGCGAATACAGCCCCGAGGACATGGCGCGCTTCGAAGGCCGCGCGCCGGACGCGCCCGAAGCGCCCGAGCCGCTCGTCTATCCGGCGCGCGGGCACCTGTGGGCGGTGGCGGGGATCGCTCTCCTGGCGCTGGTCGCGCTCATGGGGCTGGACAAGCAGCTGTTCGTGCTGGGCGGCGGGATGGTGGCCTTCGGGCTCGCGCAGGTCATCAACCGCATGCACCGCTCGACCGGGGCGGTCGCGCATATCCTCAGCGATCTTGCACAGATGCCGGTACAGATGAAGCAGCTTGCGCTCGCGCAGTTCTTCACGTGGAGCGCTCTGTTCGTGCTGTGGATCTACACCACGCCGGTGGTGACGCAGTACGTGTTCCATTCGACCGACACCACCAGTGCCGCCTTTAACGCGGGCGCGGACTGGGTGGGCGTGATGTTCGCGTTCTACAACGGCGTCGCTGCGCTCGCCGCCTTCGCGCTGCCGGTGCTGGCGCGCCGCATCGGCAACGTGAAGACGCACATGGTCTGCCTGATGGCGGGCGCGCTCGCTTTCGCGCTGATGCTGGTCATCCGCGACAAGACGCTGCTGCTGGTGCCGATGGCGCTGGTGGGCATCGCCTGGGCCTCGATCCTGGGGATGCCCTACGTGATCCTGACCAGCGTGCTGCCGCCGCGCAAGTTCGGCATCTACATCGGCGTGTTCAACTTCTTCATCGTGCTGCCGCAGCTGCTGGTGGCGACGGTAATGGGTGGCGTGATCCGCAGCTTCTTCCCCACCGAGCCGGTCTGGACAATGCTCGTCGCCGCGCTGGTGATGCTGGCGGCTGCCCTGGCGACGCTGCGGGTGCGCGAGGCCGCCTGACGCTATCGCCGCTTCGCCGTCGGCGCATGGAAATCCGGCGGCTTTCCCGCGATCCAGCGCAGGAAGGCCGCCAGTTCCGCCCGCGCCCGCAGCACCTCACTATCGGCACCCAGCCGCGCCAGTTCCACGTTCGTGAACGTCGCGTGCAAGGTCCGGTGGCAGATCGGGTGCAAGGCTTCCGTCTCGCGCCCGCCGCGCGACTTGGGCACCGGGTGGTGCCATTCCACCTTTCGCCCCAAGGGCCGCGCGCAGAGCCAGCAAAGTCCCGGTTCGATCATCATGCTAGGCCGCTGTTAACCGCTTTTTCGGTAGGTGGGTCGCCATGGTGGACACTGGAATATCGAACGAAAGCGCAACCATGCAACCCGTGCGGCCCCAAAGGGTGGCTCTGCCGCTGGCGTTGATGCTGGCCGCGATCCTTGCCTTCCGCGCGATCCATTTCGGCAACCCCGGCCTCAGCTACGACGAGAACTTCTACCTGCTGGCGGGCGACCGGATGCTGCACGGCGCGGTGCCCTACGTCGATATCTGGGACCGAAAGCCGGTGCTGCTCTTCGCGATCTATGCCGGCATACGAATGCTGGGGGGCGAAGGCTTTACCGAGTACCTGTTCGTTTCCGCGCTTTGCGTGATGGCGACCGCCGCGTTCCTGTGGGCCATTGCGCGGCGCTGGCTCGATCCGTGGAGCGCCGTGCTGCCCGCGCTGGCCTTCGTCGTCTGGCAGGAGCCGTTCGACGGCGGCGGCGGGCAGACGGGCACTTTCACAAACCTGCTGGCCGCCGCCTCGTTCTGGCTGCTGCTGCGCGCGCGCGATCTTGGCGCAGCGCGCGGCACGCTGCGCGTCGGCGCGCTGGTGATGGTGCTGATGGGGCTGGCGCTGCAGATCAAGTACACCGTCGTGCCGCTGGGCGCGTTCTACGGCTGCGCCTTCCTGTGGCTCGCATGGCGGCAGGGCGGCGGGCACAAGACGCTGGTGCTCGCCTTTGCCGCCTACATCCTGATCGCGCTGGCCCCGACCGCGCTGGTGGTCGCATGGTACTGGCAGGCGGGGCATCTCGACGCCTTCGTCCAGGCCAACGTCACTTCGCTGTTCCTGCGCGGATCGCTGGCGGGTGGGCGCGTGTTCGTTGTGCGATATATCGCCGTGATCGGCCTTCCGCTGGTCATCTGCGGCGCGCTCGGCCTTATGCGCATCGCCCGTGATGGTGGCGAGAACCGCGCGCTCTCGGCATGGATCGCACTGTGGAGCGCCGCCGCCTTCGCCAGCTTCGCGATGATCGGCAACTTCTACCTCGCCTATTTCCAGCCGGTAGCGATGGCGCTGGCGCTGGCCTGCGGCGGCACCTTGCGCGACAAGCGGCTGGGCCTGATCGTCTTCGCGCTGCTGGCCGCCTATCCGTTCAAGGCGGCCGTCATCCGCACGCCTGCCGAGGACGCAGAAACCCGCCACGCCATGGCGCAACTGACGCAGGCGGCGGCCCCCCATGTCGATGCCGCGCGCTGCCTCTATGTCTACGACGGCCCGGTCTCGCTCTACATGACGACTCACGCCTGCGTGCCCACGCGCTTCGCCTTCCCGGACCATCTTTCCAACAGCATCGAACAGCACGCGCTGGGCGTCGATGCGGGGGCGGAGATGTCGCGCGTGCTCGCCTCGCGCCCCGGCGCGATCGTCACCGCCTGGCCGCCGCTGCCGCCGGGGCTGAACCAGACCAACGCGAAACTGCTGCGCGCTGCGCTGGCGCGCGACTATCGCCGCACCGCGACCGTTGACTTCAACAAGCGTCAGATTTCGGTGTGGGAACGCCTGCCCGCCCCGCGCACCGATGGCCAGCCGCTCGACCGACAGGACGCCCTTCTCGCTTCTTAGGAAATCCTGAACCTTTCCAGCCTATTCACCATATCCCTAGAGACGGTGATGACCACGAGCAGGCCATCCCCACGCGACAGAACACGGGAAGCACAAGCATGAGCGCATTTGGTCGCAAACCGGGCATGGGGGGGACGTCGGCAGGGCCGCGCCCCTCGTTCGGTGTCGCGCGCCCGATGAAGACCGGCGAGACCGCCGCGCCGGTCCCCCAACCCGCCCCCGCCCCGGTGCCGCTGGGCGGCGACCAGTTCCCACCGCTGCCGCCGATGGACATGGTCGACCAGCCGATCAGCAGCGCCGCGCTCAAGGCCGATGCCCTCACCCGCCTCGCCGACCGCGCCAACGCCGTGGTCGACAACCAGTACCAGGCCGAAGGCTTTGAGGCGTCGGTCCACAAGATCAAGGAACAGGTGCTGCCGCGCCTGCTCGAACGCGTCGATCCCGAAGCGGCCGCCACGCTCACCAAGGAAGAGCTGTCGGAGGAATTCCGCCCGATCATCATGGAAGTGCTGGCCGAGCTGAAGGTCACGCTCAACCGGCGCGAACAGTTCGCTCTGGAAAAGGTGCTGATCGACGAGTTGCTCGGCTTCGGCCCGCTCGAAGAGCTGCTGAACGACCCCGACGTGTCCGACATCATGGTCAACGGGCCCGAACAGACCTACATCGAAAAGAAGGGCAAGCTGCAGCTCGCCCCGATCCGCTTTCGCGATGAAAGCCACCTGTTCCAGATTGCACAGCGCATCGTCAACCAGGTCGGCCGCCGCGTCGACCAGACCACGCCGCTGGCCGACGCCCGCTTGAAGGACGGCAGCCGCGTCAACGTCATCGTGCCGCCGCTCAGCTTGCGCGGCACCGCGATCTCGATCCGCAAATTTTCCGAAAAGCCGATCACGATCGACATGCTCCGCGATTTCGGCTCGATGTCCGACAAGATGGCCACCGCGCTCAAGATCGCAGGCGCCTGCCGCATGAACATCGTCATCTCGGGCGGCACCGGCTCGGGCAAGACGACGATGCTCAACGCCTTGTCGAAGATGATCGATCCGGGCGAGCGCGTGCTGACGATCGAGGACGCGGCCGAACTGCGCCTGCAGCAGCCGCACTGGCTGCCGCTCGAAACCCGTCCCCCGAACCTTGAAGGCCAGGGCGCCATAACCATCGGCGATCTCGTCAAGAACGCCCTGCGCATGCGTCCTGACCGCATCATCCTGGGCGAAATCCGTGGCGCAGAATGCTTCGACCTGCTGGCCGCGATGAACACCGGCCACGATGGGTCGATGTGCACGCTTCACGCCAACTCCCCGCGCGAATGCCTTGGCCGTATGGAAAACATGATCCTGATGGGCGACATCAAGATCCCCAAGGAAGCCATTTCGCGCCAGATCGCCGAATCCGTCGACCTGATCGTGCAGGTCAAGCGCCTGCGCGACGGTTCGCGTCGCACCACCAACATCACCGAAGTGATCGGCATGGAAGGCGACGTGATCGTGACGCAGGAACTGTTCAAGTTCGAGTATCTGGACGAGACCGACGACGGCAAGATCATCGGCGAATTTCGCCCCTCGGGCCTGCGTCCCTACACGCTGGAAAAGGCGCGCCAGTTCGGGTTCGATCAGGCCTACCTCGAAGCCTGCCTCTGATAAGGGCTTGATCGCATGGTGCGCCGCCGTAAGGCGGAGCCCATGCACTCGCCGCACGGGCCAGCCCTCAACCACCCGCTGCATCGCCCGATGTTCGCGCTGGCCTTGCGCCTTGCAGCCATGCTGATGCTGTCGGTCATGCTGCTGCTGGTCAAACTGACCGGCGAACGCGGCGTCTGGCTACCCGAAACGATGTTCTGGCGGCAGGCGATCCCCGCCGCCCTGCTGCTCGGCTGGTTGGCGGCAAAAGGCCAGATCGGACGGCTGAAAACGCAGCGCCCATGGGTTCACGCCCGCCGCGCCGCGATCGGGACGACCGGCATGTTCATGACGCTGGGCGTCGTGCAGATCCTGCCGCTGGCCGAAGCGACCGTGCTAGGTTTTACCGCACCGATCTTTGCGGTGATCCTTTCGGCCCTGCTGCTCAAGGAACATGTCGGGCCGTGGCGCTGGGCAGCGGTGATGCTGGGCCTCGCCGGGATCGTCGTGATCGCGGGGCCCGACCGCGGCCACCTGCCGCTGTTCGGGCTCGCCGTGGGCGTGGGCGCGGCGTTCTTCGTCGCGCTCGTGTCGATCCAGTTGCGCGACCTTGGCCGCACCGAAGAGCCACTGACCGTGGTGTTCTGGTTTTCGGCGATGAGCACCCCCGTCCTCGGCCTCGCCCTGTTCAGGAGCGGCGTGCATCACGATGCCGTGCAGTGGGCGATGCTCGCCGGGATCGGCCTGTCCGGCCTTTTCGCGCAGATCCTGATGACCTCGGCCCTGCGCTATGGCGCGGTGGCGAGCGTGATCGTCATGGACTATTCGCAGTTTGCCTGGGCCACGCTGTGGGGCCTTGTGTTCTTCGGCAACCTGCCGCCCGCCGCCACCTGGGCCGGCGCGCCGCTGATCGTCGCGGCGGGCCTGATCATCGCGTGGCGCGAACACGTCCTGTCACGCGAACGCACCGCCCTGCTTAACGCCTGAAGCTCACGCCGTGCCTTCCACATCGCGACGATCGCTGCGCGTTGTCGGGCTGGAAACCACAAGAAAGCGCACCGGACCATTGCTATCGTTGCGCGCCTGGTGACGCTGGCCGGGCGTGATCTCGATCCCGGTTCGAGCAGGCAGGACGTGACGCTCGCCTTCCAGCTCCATCGTCAGTTCGCCGTCGAGAACATAGAAGAACTGCCGCGCCTCCATATGCAAATGCCGTTGCTCGGCTGTTCCGGGCGGCATCTGCTCTTCTATCGCCAGCAGTTCGGGTCCGGGTGCCAACACCCAGCCATCGCAGCCTTCTCCCCAATGATAATGCTGCGCATTTGTCGTGTCTCGCCGCACGCTACCTCCCTGCCAAGCGTGCGCCTGCCCCGCCGCGGCCCCGTGCATCTGCATGGCATAGGACCGCGGACCGGGCACGCAACTCCCCGTCAGTTCACCCGGCGATCCATCCCTTCCCAGTACGGCTCGCGCAAGTTGCGGCGCAGGATCTTGCCCGAAGGGTTGCGCGGCAGCGCATCGATCACATCCACGCTCTTGGGCACCTTGAACGCGGCGATGCGTTCGCGCGCCCAGGCGATCACGCTGTCAGGGTCGATGGTGTGGCCGGGCTTGGGCGCGCAGACCGCCTTGACCGCTTCGCCCCACTTGGCATCGGGCACGCCGATCACCGCCACTTCGGCGACATCGGGGTGGCCATAGATCGCGCTTTCCACCTGCGCGGGATAGACGTTCTCGCCGCCAGAGATGATCATGTCCTTGATGCGATCCTGGATGTAGATGTAGCCTTCTTCATCCATGTAGGCGGCGTCGCCCGTGCGCACCCAGCCATCCGCGCTCAGCGTATTGGCGGTTGCTTCGGGCAGGTTCCAGTATCCCAGCATGTTGTTGGCCGAGCGGGTCTCGATCTCGCCCACCTCTCCGCGCGGCAGTTCGTTGCCATCGGCATCGACGATGCGCACTTCGACGCCGGGGTTGGCGCGCCCGGCAGAGCGCATCTTCGGGCTGCCGTTCAGATCGTGGTCCGCCGGCACCAGTGAAACGACCGTGCCGGTCGTCTCGGTCATGCCATAGCACTGCATGAACCCGGCGTTGGGAATGGTCTGCACCGCCTCGCGCAGCAATTCGAGCGGGATCGGCGCAGCGCCGTACATCACGTACTTCAGCTTGCTGAAATCGGTGCCCGCTGCCAGCGGATGCTGGATCAGCATCTGCAACGCCGCAGGCACGATGAAGAAGCGGGTGATGCCCTGACCAATCGCCGTCAGCGCGCCCTCGGCGGTGAACTCGGCATGGATAATACCGCGCACGCCCGCGCCAAAGGCCATCGCGCCAAGGCCCGTACCGCCGATGTGCGCGCAGGGCATGCACACCAGGATCGCCTCGTCCTTGTCCCATTCCGCCCAGGGCAGCCCGGCTTCAAGGCTCGCCTTGCGCAGGCCGAACATGTTGCGCTGGCACAGCACTGCGCCCTTGGGGTTGCCCGTGGTGCCCGAGGTGTAGAGTTGGAGGAACGCATCCTCCGGCTCTGCCGCCACGATCGTTTCGGCGGGCGCCGTGGCCATGATCGCCCGGCGCGCTTCCGTCTCGCCCAGCACATGCTCCAGCGCGGGGCACTGGGTCTTCAACGTGTCCGCAAGGCCGAGGAATTCCTCGCCGATGACGGCCAGCTTGGTGCCGGTATCGTTGAGAATGTACGCCATCTCTGCCGGGGCAAGACGCCATCCGATCGGGGCCATGACCACGCCCACGCGGCCCGCGCTGAGCAGCAGCTGGAAGTACAGGTCGTCGTTCTTGCCGATCCAGGCGATGCGGTCGCCCTTCTTCACGCCCTTCGATTCGAGGAATGCGGCGATCCGGCGCGAAATGACCTCCAATTCGCCATAAGTGGTCAGCCTGTCGCCCTGCTCCATCGCGATCGCCTCGGGACGATCGGCGGCCCAATGGCGGAAATGCTCATCGAACGTCAGGAAATCGGCGGTTTCACGCATCTCTTCATTCCTCTCCCTGCCTGTCGCGGAACCCGCACAGGCTGCAACCGTTCTTGCTCCGTCAACCTCCGGTAGCAAGCAGCGACGGACCGGAGCGCCCCGCTCGGCGCCCCAGCCCGTCACCTGTTAATTATCCGATTAAAGGAGCAAAAGCGATGGTCCGCAAGATGCTTTTTGCCGCCGCCCTCGGCGGCCTCGTACTTTCTGCCTCGGCCTGCAACACCGTCAAGGGCGCGGGCCGCGATCTCCAGTCGGCCAGCCAGTCGACCGAGGACGCCATCAACGGGCGCTGATCGCCCTTACTGGCACAGAAAAACCCCCGCCCGGTCGCCCGGTGCGGGGGTTTTCGCTTTTCAGGACTGGAGGGGCGGGATCACCCCTTCCACACCAGCTTCGGCTTGCGCGCCGCCAGTGTTTCGTCCAGCCGTCGACGCGGCGCCAGGTGCGGCGCCGACTTCAGCAGCGGATCGCCCGCCTTGGCCCGCTCGGCCAGCACGCGCATCGCGCCGATGAACTGGTCGAGCCCTCCCCTGCTCTCGGTCTCGGTCGGTTCGACCAGCATCGCGCCGTGGACCACCAGCGGGAAGTAGACCGTCATCGGGTGATAGCCCTCGTCGATCAGCCCCTTGGCGAGATCGAGCGTCGAGAACCCTTCGGCAAAGCCATCGTCGCTGAACAGCGCCTCGTGCATGCACGGCCCCGCCGCGCCGAACGGTGCGTCGAGCACGCCTTCAAGGCTGCGCAGAACGTAGTTGGCGTTGAGCACCGCATCGCCCGACACCTGCCGCAGGCCGTCCGCGCCATGGCTGAGGATGTAGGCCAGCGCGCGGCTGTACATGCCCATCTGGCCGTGGAACGCGCACATGCGGCCAAAAGCCTGCGCGTGGCCCTCCTGCGCGGCGTTCTCTTCCTCGATCAGGTGCACCGAACCATCGGCACCGCGCGTGGTGAACGGCAGCGGCGCGAAGGGCGCGAGCGCGGCGGACAGCACCACCGGCCCGGAACCCGGCCCACCGCCGCCATGCGGGGTGGAAAAGGTCTTGTGCAGGTTGATGTGCATGGCGTCGACGCCAAGGTCGCCCGGACGCACGCGCCCGACGATGGCGTTGAAGTTGGCCCCGTCGCAATAGACGAAACCGCCTGCTGCGTGAACGGCATCGGCGATGGTCTTCAGATCCCGCTCGAACAAGCCGCAGGTGTTCGGATTGGTGATCATCACCCCCGCCACGTCCAGCCCCAACCGCGCCGTCAGCGCGTCGACGTCCACGCGGCCGTCCGCCGTCGCCGGGATGTTCTCCACGCGATAGCCCGCGAAGGCCGCTGTCGCCGGATTGGTGCCATGTGCGCTTTCGGGCACCAGGATCACCTCGCGCGCATCGCCGCGCGCTTCCAACGCCGCACGAATGCACAGCAACCCGCACAACTCGCCATGCGCGCCGGCCTTGGGCGTCATTGCCACCCCGGCCATGCCGGTCAGCGTGATCAGCCATTGGGCCAGTTCGTCCATCACCTTGAGCGCACCCTGCACCGTGGACTGAGGCTGCAACGGGTGGACATCGGCAAAGCCGGGGAACCGCGCGACCTTTTCGTCGAGGCGCGGGTTGTGCTTCATCGTGCACGATCCCAGCGGGAACAGGCCGAGGTCGATGGCATAATTCTGCCGCGACAGCCGTGTGTAGTGGCGCACCGCTTCCGGCTCGGTCAGGCCCGGCAGATCGACCGGTGCGCTGCGGCGCGAAGGCAGGCCTTCGAGCAGCCTCTCGTCGATCGCGCCGTCGAAATCGACGCCGCAATGGTCGAGGTTGCCGATCTCGAAGATCAGCGCCTCTTCCAGTTGCAGGCCCCGGTTGCCGGTCGTGGTCTCGATGGCCTCAGCTTCACCGGCCGAACCCATGGCGGGCCGCCAGCCCGAACGGTTGATCTCGTTCATGCCAGCACCTCCTCAAGCGCCTTGACCAGCGCCTCGATGTCCTCGGTCGTCGTGCATTCGGTCGCGGTCACCAGCAGGCCGTTGGCCAGGCCATCCGCGCCCGGATAAAGCCGTCCGAGCGACACGCCGCCCAGCACGCCCTTGTCCGCCAGTTCGCGCACAACGTCCCGAGCATCGCGCGGAAGAACCACGGCAAACTCATTGAAATAGCTGGCATTCACCACGCTGACGCCAGCGACTTTCGACAGCGCTTGCGCCGTCTGCGCCGCACGCACGCGACTGTGTTTTGCCATCTCTTCCAGCCCCTTGCCGCCCAGCAAGGTCAGGTGAATTGAGAAAGCCAGCGCGCAAAGTCCTGAATTGGTGCAGATATTGCTCGTCGCCTTCTCGCGCCGGATGTGCTGCTCGCGCGTGGACAGCGTCAGCACGAACCCGCGCTTGCCATCGGCATCGAGCGTTTCGCCACACAGGCGCCCCGGCATCTGGCGCAGGTACTTCTCGCGGCAGCCGAACAGGCCGAGGTACGGCCCGCCGAATTGCAGGCCCACGCCCAGCGACTGGCCTTCGCCCACCACGATGTCCGCGCCCAGCGTCCCGGGGCTTTCCAGCAGGCCCAGCGCGACCGGCTCGGTCACCACCGCGATCAGCAACGCGCCCTTGGCTTGCGCCGCCCCCGCGATCTTCGCCAGATCGGGAATGCGGCCCAGAATGTCGGGATACTGCACCACCACGCACGACGTCTCGCCGTCGATGTCCGCGATCACCGCGTCATCGTCGCTCGCCGCCAGCAGTTCGGGCAGGCGCGTCACCAGTGTGTCGCCGGTGAACTTCGCCATCGTCCGCGCGGTCTCGACATAGTGCGGATGCACGCCGCCCGAAAACACCGCCTTCTTCCGCTTCGTGATGCGCCCGGCCATGGTCACGGCCTCCCAGCAAGCGGTCGAGCCGTCGTAGAGCGAGGCATTGGCGACATCGGTGCCGAACAGGCGCGCCACCTGCGTCTGGAACTCGAACAGCACCTGCAGCGTGCCCTGCGCGATTTCGGGCTGGTAGGGGGTGTAAGCGGTCAGGAACTCGCCGCGCTGGATCAGGTGGTCGACGCTCGCCGGCACGTGGTGGCGATAGGCCCCCGCGCCGAGGAAGAACGGCGCCTGGCCCGCGGTAAGGCTCTGTGCGGAAAGCCGCGCCATGTGGCGTTCGACTGCCATTTCGCTGGCGTGCATCGGCAGGCCGGGCACAGGTCCCGCCAGCCGCGCCTCGGCAGGGACGTCGACGAACAGGTCGTCGATCGAACCTGCACCGACGACGTCCAGCATTGCGGCGCGATCGGCATCGTTCAGGGGAAGATAGCGCATGCGATCAAAGCTCCGCGACGTAGGCCTTGTAGGCGTCTTCGTCCATCAGGTCGGCCAGTTCGCCGGCATCGGCCAGCGTCATGCGCCACAGCCAGCCCTCGGCTTCGGCGGCGGTGTTGACCAACTCGGGCTGGTCTTCCAGCACGGCGTTACCCTCGGTCACGCTGCCCGAAACCGGCGCATAGACGTCACTCGCGGCCTTGACCGAATCCACCACCGAGCAGCTGTCGCCCTTGCCCACGCTGGCACCTGCCTGCGGCAGTTCGACAAAAGTGATGTCGCCGAGCTGGCTCTGGGCGTAGTCGGTGATGCCCACGGTTGCGGCATCGCCCTCAACCTCGATCCACTCGTGGTCCTTGGTGAAATAGCGGGGCATCAGGCGGCTCCTTTCCGATGGTAGCGATGGGGGACGAACGGCATGGGAACAATCGTGGCGTTGAGCTTGCGCCCGCGCACGTCGATGAACAGGTTGGTGCCGGGCACGGCGTGCGCGGCCTCGACATAGGCCATGGCGATGGGGCGTTCGAGGCTGGGCGAGAACCCGCCCGAGGTGACGACGCCCACCGGGTTTTCGCCCAGCAGCACCACCGCGCCTTCGCGTGCAGCCATGCGCCCTTCGATCGACAGGCCCACACGACGACGCGCCGGGCCTTCCATCAGCGCCTCGATCATGCGGTCGGCGCCGGGGAAGCCGCCTTCGCTGCGGCGGCGCTTGTTGATGCCGAAGGACAGGCCCGCCTCGACCGGCTCGTTGTCGGCGGTCATGTCGTGGCCATAAAGCGGCAGCCCGGCTTCGAGCCGCAGGCTGTCGCGCGCGCCAAGGCCGATCGGCTTGACGTCGGCCTGCCCGGCGATCAGGTCCGCCACGGCCGCCGCGCTTTCCGCCGGGATCGAGATTTCGAACCCATCCTCGCCGGTGTAGCCCGAACGGCTGATCCACGCATCCACGCCGCCCAGCTTGAACGCCGCGCCGCGCATGAAGCTCAGCGATTCCAGCGCCTGCTCGCCCGTGACCAGCGGCGCGAGCGCCTTGGCCGCCTTGGGCCCCTGCAAGGCCAGCAGGGCACTGTCGTCGAGGTGGTTGATCGTCACCGCGTCCGGCAGGATCTCGCGCAGGTGGGCGAGATCGTCCCACTTGGTCGCGCCATTGACCACGAGATAGAACCCCGTGCCCCAGCGCGTGACCATCAGGTCGTCGAGAATGCCGCCGGTCTCGTCGAGCAGCAGCGAATAGCGCACGCCGCCCAGCGGCAGCGTCGCAAGATCGATCGGCAACGCAGCTTCGAGTGCGGCTTCGACGCCCTCGCCCGAGATGTAGAGCTGGCCCATGTGGCTGACGTCGAACAGCCCGGCGCTGGTTCGCGTCCACAGGTGTTCGGCGATGATGCCTTCATACTGGACGGGCATCCAATAGCCGGCGAATTCGACCATCCGCCCGCCGCGCACGCGATGCCAGGCATCGAGCGGCAGTTCCAGCGGCCCAGCAGGCACATCCGGATCTTCGAAATCGGTCTCGGGAGAGTTGATCAAGTCGCTCATAAATCAAGGAATCCGCGCGCAAGTGTGGCACCATTTCGGTGCCCCCTCTGTCACGGAAACCTGAGAGCTTTCCCCCACTCCGGCCCTGTTCAGGCTGTTGTAGGGTTACCCCTTCGGCGGCCCTCGCCTTCGCGAAGACACTTTCCAGAGCGTCGCTATCGACCCACGCGGTCCTTTTGCCTGAGAGATTCCGGGGCGGTTGCTCCTTCGGCGCCCTGCGAACCCGATCCCCGAAGAGACCCGAATCGCAGGAGCTCTCCCGCGCGATCAGCGACCCCTGCGCTTTCGCGCATGCAGCATGGCCAAGTCAATGCGCGTGGCACGCCTTTTCGGGAAAAGTGCCGGTCAGCGCGCCAGCAGACGGCGAAACTCGGGGTTGTGATGCACGAAACGGCCATCCGGGCGTGCTCCGGCCAGCGCCACGATCACCCGGCCAAGGTCGCTCGCCCGAACCGAACGATACCGCGCAAGGCTGCCTGCCAGCAAAATGTCGGCCACCGGCGCCACCATCATGCCCAACCGCTCCGCCGGACGCCCGGCCCCTTCGCGCTGCCCCCGCAGCAGGCCGGGTCGCAGGATATCGAGGCGGTCGAAGTGCAACTTCACCAGTTGATCCTCCACCTCTCCCTTTACGGAAAGGTAGAAGTTCCGCGACGAAAGCGCTGCACCAACAGAAGAAACAACGATCAACTGCCGCACGCCCGCCTGCTTCGCCGCCCGTGCACAGGCCAACACGAGATCATGGTCGACCGCCCGGAACGCGGTGCGATCACCGTCCACCGCCTTGATCGTGGTGCCCAGCGCGATCACCACAGTTTCCGCCCGCGCATCGGCGATGGCGTCAGTCCAATGGCTCGGGTCGGATAACAGCAGTTCGATCCTCGCCCCCGGCGGCATCGCCATCTCGCGGCGCGCCAGACCGACGAGGTGGATGTCGGGACGGGGGGCGCAGGCGGCAATCACCGCCTTGCCGACCAGCCCCGTCGCACCGATCAGCAGAACGCGCCTGACGTCAGACATTGCGCAGCCCCTCAGGCTCCTCGCCGAACAGTCGCGCATAGCAGTCCGCCGCATAGCGGTCGGTCATGCCTGCGATGAAATCCGCGATATGACGGCTGCGCGCCGGTTCCGCGTCCGGCAGGCCATCGCGCCAGCCTTCGGGCAGCGCCGCCGGATCGACGCGATAGGCTTCGAACAGCCGCGCCACGACATGGCGCGCCCGTTCCGCCGCCGAAAGCTGCTCGGGATGGTAGTACAGCCGGTCGTACATGAACTTCTTGAGCGTGCGCTCCTCTTCCGCCATCGCGGGCGAGAAGCGGCACAGCGTGTGCCCAGCGGCGCGCACCTCCTCCACCGTATGAACGCCGCTTTGCGCCAGCCGCGCCTGCGTTTCGGCCAGCACGTCGTTGACCATGCGCCCGATCTGGCCGCGCACCAGTTCGCGCTGCATCCGCTCACGCGGGGCGCCGGGAAAGCGTTGTTCGATGGTGCGCCACTGTTCGCGGATCGATGGCAGTTCGAGCAGGTC
This sequence comes from Novosphingobium percolationis, assembly GCF_020179425.1. Lineage (GTDB taxonomy): Bacteria > Pseudomonadota > Alphaproteobacteria > Sphingomonadales > Sphingomonadaceae > Novosphingobium > Novosphingobium percolationis. The sequence goes on from NZ_JAILYM010000001.1 coordinate 574,609, forward strand.
GTCGAGCGTCAGGAAGCCTGCGCGCAGGCCATCGTCGATGTCGTGGTTGTCATAGGCGATGTCGTCCGAAATCGCCGCCACCTGCGCTTCGAGCGAGGCATGGCTCGCCAGATCGAGCGGAAACGCCGCGTCGAGGTCCGCCAGCGCCCAGTTGGGCTCATGGATCGGGCCGTTGTGCTTGGCGATGCCCTCCAGCGTCTCCCACGACAGGTTCAGCCCTTCATGCCCACAATAGGGGCTTTCGAGGCGCATCAGCACGCGCAGGCAATTGGCGTTGTGATCGAACCCGCCGAAGCCTGCCATCGCTTCTTCCAGCGCGTCCTCGCCCGCATGGCCGAACGGCGGGTGGCCGATATCGTGCGCCAGGCACAGTGCTTCGGTCAGGTCCTCGTCCAGCCCCAGCGTGCGCGCGATCACGCGGCCGATCTGCGCCACTTCCAGGCTGTGCGTCAGCCGCACCCGATAGTGGTCACCATCGGGCGCGATGAACACCTGCGTCTTGTGGCGCAGCCGCCGGAACGCAATCGAATGGACGATGCGATCGCGATCGCGCTGGAACGCCGACCGTGGGCCGCGCGCCGTCTCCGGCTCCAGCCCGTATTCGCGCCCGCGCGTGCGCGCAGGATCAGAAGCGTAGGGCGCGCGCATCACCTCACCCGCCCATGATCCAGTCCACCGCCGCTTCGGCGTGGATGCGCGTGCCGTCATAGACCGGCAGCACGTTGGCATCGACGTCGATCACCATGTCGAGTTCGGTGCAGCCCAGCACCACGCCTTGCGCACCCGCCTGCCCCATGTTGGTCAGCATCGTCTTGAACGTGCGCTCGGCCGAGCGGGTCGCGCGGCCCTGCATCAGTTCTTCATAGATGATGCGGTCGATCTCCTCGACGTTGTCCATCACCGGCGGCAGCAGCGTGACGCCATGTTCGACCAGCCGCTTGCGATAGAAGCTTTCGACCATGACATTGCGCGAACCGATCAGCGCGGCCGTCTTGACGCCATTCGCCTGCATCTTCGCGCCAACCGCATCGGCAATGTGCAGCACCGGCACCGACACCGCCGACGCCACGCGGTCATAGACCTTGTGCATCGAATTGGCCCCGATCAGGATCGCGGTCGCACCCGCCTGCTCCAGCCGCTTGGCGCTGTCTTTGAGCACACCGCCAGCGCGCGCCCATTCCTCGGCGCTCGAAAGCCTGACGAGGTCGGTGAAATCGAGGTTCTCGATGAACATCGGGGCGCTGGCGAGCTTGCTCGTCCGCGCCTGCACCAGCTTGTTGATGTGGTCGTAATAGGTGCGGGTCGAAACCCAGCTCATGCCGCCGATCAGGCCGATCTTGCGCAACGTGTATTCTCCCCGCGGGATGGTCGTCCCCTGTCCCCTCAGGCCTTACGCAAGTGCCATTTCACCGTCTACCGCCTCTCCTGCCACTTTCAGCGCTTCATCGCGGCTATCCACCGCTTGACGATGGCAAGCCCCGCCGGATCGATGCTGGCGCGGCCCAGTTCGGGCATGGCAATGCCGCCTTCGGTGCTGCCCATGCGGTACGGCAGGATCGAATGATCGGGATCGCCGGGCACCACGTCGAACTCGAACGTCCCCGCCCCGCGCCCCGCCGCGACCGGGCGTTTCAGGATGCCGGTGCGATAGGCGTCCTGCTGCTCCCAACGCAGGTCCAGCCCCGAATTGGACGCCGACCCTTCCGGATTGTGACAATGTGCACAGTTGGCCTCAAGGTAGCCGCGCGCGGCAAGCGCCACCGGCGCACGTTCGCGCTGCTCCCACACGGGCACGCGCGTGGCGACCGCGGGCACCGCGTCAAGCCGCCCCTCCGCATGCTGCTGCGCCAGCCATTGCGCCGACAGGTTGCGCGCCTTGGGGCCGATCGGCGTCACCGTGCCCGCCAGCGCATGGCATTCCTTGCACTGGTTCTTGTTGGGAATGGCATAGTCGATCACCTGGCCCGCAGGCGTCGTCACCGGCAGCCGCGCGCCCGCCAGCACCAGCCGCGCCTCGGTCTGCGCTTCGTTCCAACGATAGGGCAACGCCACCCAGCCCGAGGCCCGATGCAGCAGCACGCGCGTCTCGATCAGGCGGCGCTTGCCCTCCACTGGAAACGCGAAGGTCTTGATCAACGCCGCGCCGACGGGAAGGTCGAGCAGACCCTCGCCCTGCGCGCGCGCCTGTGTGCCCGGCGGCAGGTAGAGGAAGCGCAGCTTTTCCGCCCCATCCGACCACAGCGGCGTGTTCAGCCGATAGAGCGTCACCCCGGCAGCCGGCACCTGCGCGGCGGCATCGGCGAAGAAGCCATAGTCCGACAGCGCCTGCGGATAGGCCGTCTCCGTGATCGCGGCATCGTTGACAGCGCCCCCATGCGGCGCGGTAGCGGCCAGCAGCGCCCCAAGCGCGGCGACCGACAGAAGCGCCTGCCGGATCAACGCGCGCGCGCCTCCAGAGCGGCGGGCGCGCCCACGCTCTTGCGGTCGACCAGTTTGACCGGCACGGATGCCATGAACGGACCGGGTTTCGCCGTCTCAGCCGAAGCACCCTGCGCGGGCAGGTTGAGCGACAGTCCGGGCGTTCCTGCCGCCACCTTCAGCGCCTCGCCCGGCTTGCCCAGGCCATCCCACAGCACCGGGGGCAAGGCCCCGCCGAACGCGGCCTTCAACTGATCGCCGCCGGGCAGTTGGGGATCATCGCCGCCGCCCGAAATCGCGTTCACGCCGATCGTCACGTTGCGGGGATAGGGGTTGTAACGCTTGTCCTCGAACACCTTGGGATAGGCGACGACCAGCACTTGCGCGGTCGGGTTGTCCTCCAGCGTATTGCCTTCGACCAGCACGCCGTCGTTGGCCATGATCATTACGCCCGTCCCGCGCGGCACGCCTGCCACGATGTTGCCCTTCGGCGCGAAGTTGGGCGTATCGTTGGCGACGACGAGGTTCTTCTCGATCACCGTGTTGCCGCCGCCCATCACCGGCAGGCCGGGCAGGTCGAACACCAGGATGCCGCCAGTATTGCCCGTCACCATGTTGGCGGCAACCAGCGCGTTGCGACTGTTCTCGATCTCGATCCCGGCCACGTTCTCGGTCGCGAGGCTGTGGCGCACGGTGATGTCATGGCTCTGGCCGACATAGATCCCGGCATCGGACGCCCCGCGCACCACGCAGCCATCGATCAGCACGCCCGTGCTCTGCACCGGGTAGATACCATAGGCCCCGTTGGTTTCCTTGGGGCCCCCGTTCCATGTCACGCGTACGCGGCGATAGACCACGCGGTCCGCGCCCTTGGACTTGATCCCGTCGCCGTGCGCGTCCTCCACCGCGAAGTCGCGCAAGGTCACATCATCGGACGTGACCAGCAGCCCCTCGCCCGCGCCCTTCTGCCCGCTGAAATCGAGCACGGTCGCGTGCATCCCGGCACCGCGCACGGTCACGCCGTCGACATCGAGTGAGAGGCCATCGTCCAATGCGAACCGCCCTGCGGCAAGCTCGATGACATCGCCCGGCTGCGCGTTGATCAACGCTTCCTGGAGGCGGCCTTGCGCGCCATCGCCGGGCGCGACCGCGATGGTCTTGGCACAGGCAAGCGTGGAACTGGCGGCGAGCAGCAGCGCGCCCGCCGTGGCGATCGTCTTGTTTGGCATCCTCATGGGCGCAGAGAATGCGCTGACACGCGTGTAAGTCAATCCGCGACGCGCGTTCTCTCCTTCGCCCCGCAACCGCCCAAAGAAAAAGCCCGCCGCTCCTTGCCGGAACGACGGGCCTTATCCTGCCGAAGCGGCCGTGCTTAGTGCGCCAGCGCCTTGACGATGTCTTCGACCATCTTCTTGGCGTCGGCCAGAAGCATCATGGTCTGGTCCATGTAGAACACGTCGTTGTCGACACCGGCATAGCCCACGCCGCCCATCGAGCGCTTGACGAAGAAGATCGTCTTGGCCTTGTCCACGTCGAACACGGGCATCCCGTAGATCGGCGAGGACTTGTCGGTCTTGGCGGCCGGGTTGACCACGTCGTTGGCGCCGATGATGAAGGCCACGTCCGCCTGCGAGAATTCGCTCTGGATGTCTTCCAGCTCGAACACTTCGTCATAGGGCACGTTGGCTTCGGCCAGCAGCACGTTCATGTGGCCGGGCATGCGCCCCGCAACCGGGTGGATGGCGTACTTGACGTTGACGCCTTCCTTCTTGAGCACGTCGCCCATTTCGCGCAGCGCGTGCTGTGCCTGGGAAACCGCCATGCCGTAGCCCGGAATGATGATGACGTTTTCGGCTTCCTTCATCATGTAGGCCGCGTCTTCGGCGCTGCCGCGCTTCCACGGGCGCTGTTCCTTGGCCGCGCCGCCCGCTGCTTCCGGTGCCGCGCCAAAGCCGCCCGCGATCACCGAGATGAAGCTGCGGTTCATCGCCTTGCACATGATGTACGAAAGGATCGCACCCGAAGAACCCACCAGCGCGCCGGTGATGATCATCGCGGTGTTGTGCAGCGTGAAGCCCATCGCCGCCGCGGCCCAGCCCGAATACGAGTTGAGCATCGAGACGACCACCGGCATGTCCGCGCCGCCGATCGGGATGATCAGCAGGAAGCCGATGATGAAGCTCAGGACGGTGATCGTGGCGATCACCCACTGGCTCTGGTCCTGCGTGAAGTAGGCCACCAGCCCAAGAATTGCGATCAGAGTGCCGAGGTTCAGCACGTGGCGGCCCGGCAGCATGATCGGCGAACCGCTCATCTTGCCCGCCAGCTTCAGGAACGCGATGATCGAGCCCGAGAAGGTGATGGCGCCGATGGCGATGCCAAGGCCCATTTCGATCCGGCTCTGCGGCTCGATGATGCCGTCCGCCCCGGCAATGCCGAACGCCTGCGGGTTGAGGTAGGCGGCAAGGCCCACCAGCACCGCGGCAAGGCCGACCAGCGAGTGGAACGCCGCCACCAGCTGCGGCATGTCGGTCATCTTGATCTTGCGCGCGGTGACGAAGCCGACGCCGCCGCCGATCGCCAGCGCACCGACGATTTCAGGCAGGCTGGCAACGCCATGCGTCAGCAGCGTGGTGACCATCGCGATGGTCATGCCGATCATGCCATAGCGGTTGCCCGCGCGGCTCGTCGCCGGGCTGGAAAGGCCGCGCAACGCGAGGATGAACAGGACGCCCGAAACGAGGTAGGCGAACATCGCCCACGAAGGGACAGCAGTGACGTGTTCCATCACTTCTTCTCCTTCTTCTTGTACATCGCGAGCATGCGCTCGGTCACGGCAAAGCCGCCGAAGATGTTGACCGAAGCCAGCACCACGGCGCCAAGGCCGAGCCACTTGGAAACGGCCGACCCTTCAGCCGCCGCCGCGACCAGCGCGCCGACCACGATCACCGAGGAGATCGCGTTGGTCACCGCCATCAGCGGCGTGTGCAGCGCCGGGGTCACCGACCAGACCACGTAATAGCCGACAAAACAGGCCATCACGAAGATCGAGAGAATTGATATGAAGTCCATGGCAGCCCCCCTCAGCCGAGCAGACGTTCGTTGACCACCTTGCCGCCCTGCGTCAGGCGGATGGCGTTGCCGATTTCCTCGTCCAGAACGGGCTTGCCCTGTTCCTTGTCCCAGAAGGCCGAGAGGAAGTTGTACAGGTTGCGGCTGAACAGCGCCGAAGCATCCGCCGGCAGGTGTGCAGGCGTGTTCGAATAGCCGACGATCTTGACGCCGTGCTTCACGACCACCTGATCCGCCACCGAACCTTCGACGTTGCCGCCCTGCGCCACGGCAAGGTCGAAGATGACCGAACCGGGCTTCATGCTGGCGATCTGCGCGTCCGAAATCAGGCGCGGCGCGGGCCGGCCGGGGATCAGCGCGGTGGTGATCACGATGTCCTGCTTGGCGATGTGGCTCGACACCAGCTCGGCCTGCGCCTTCTGGTATTCGGGGCTCATCTCGGTGGCATAGCCGCCTGCGCCTTCGCCCTCGATCCCGGCCACGTTCTCCACGAAGATCGGCTTGGCGCCGAGCGACTGGATCTGCTCCTTGGTGGCCGAACGCACGTCGGTCGCCGAAACCTGCGCGCCAAGGCGGCGGGCCGTGGCGATGGCCTGAAGCCCGGCAACGCCCACGCCCATGACAAAAGCCTTGGCCGCCGAGACGGTGCCTGCGGCAGTCATCATCATCGGGAACGCGCGACCATAATGGTCGGCGGCCACCAGCACGGCCTTATACCCTGCAAGGTTCGACTGCGACGAGAGGATGTCCATCGACTGCGCACGGGTGATGCGCGGCATGAACTCCATCGCCAGCGCCTCGAAACCGGCGGCGGCATAGGCATCGACCCGGTCGCGGCGACGGAAGGGCTCCAGCCCCGCCGCGATCCACGCGCCCGGCTTCGCGCCAGCCAGCAGCTCAACCTCAGGCCCCTGCACGCCCAGCACGATGTCGGCCCCGGCAGCGGCGCCTTCGGCCACCACGTCGGCGCCGGCAGCGCGATAGTCGTCATCCGCGATTGAAGCGGTGGCGCCGGCCCCGCTTTCCACGCGCACCTTCGCGCCCAGCGCGATGAACTTCTTCACCGTCTCGGGCGTGGCTGCGACGCGCGTTTCTCCGTCCGCCCTCTCGCGAAGGACGGCGATGGTGGTTGCCCCCGTCACGATGCGGTTACTGGATGATCACGACGATAAAGGCGACGATCACCGCGATGATCGGCGTCGAAACCTTCACCAGGTTGATGAAGCCATCATAGGTCGCCTGCGCGGCCTTCATGTCGTTTGCAGAAGCCATTTCAAGATTTCCCTCAACTCACGCGCTGCCCACGCTTTCGCTACAGCGCGCTTCCTCTAGCCACAGCCCCGTCACTTCTCAAGCACCGGCTTTCCGGCATGCCTTGGCCTGCACGTCACGGGGTGCGGCTTAATCGCCTTTTTACCCGAACGCCGTAACGCTGCGCCTGTCCAAATGACCGGCCTGTCCAAAAGGTGGGGTGCGGCCGTTCGGACCAGAAGGTTTGCGAAAGACGTTCCCACGATGGCCGAACCCGAAGATCGCCTGCTGCTGCTGATCGACGACGAGCCCGCGCAGGTCCGCCTGGTCACGGCACTGGCCGGGCGCGAAGGCTGGCGCACCATTGTCGCGCGCGACGCAGAGACCGCCATTGCCACGCTCGGCACGCGCCAGGGGATGCAACTGGGCGCGATCATCCTCGATCAATGGGTTCCGGGCGACGAGGCCTGCACGCTCATCGCCGAACTCAAATCCCGCCGCCCCGCACTGCCGATCCTGATGCTCACCACAAGCGCCTCGCCGCTGCTCGCGGTCGAGGCGATGCGCGCGGGCGCGACCGACTACCTGATCAAGCCCGTCTCGCCCGATCGCCTGCTCCAGGCGCTGCGCAGCGCGACCACGCGCGAGCAGCCCTCGGCAGAGCTGCAACCGCTCACCGAAAAGTTCGACACCGCGCTCGATTTCGATTCGATGATCGGCGCCGCCCCGTCCTTCCGCGCCGCGCTCGCGGTGGCCGCCAAGGCCGCGCGCACGCAGAACAGCGTGCTGATCGAAGGCGAAAGCGGCACCGGCAAGGAAATGCTAGTCCGCGCCATGCACGCCGCCAGCCCGCGCGCGCGCAGCCCGCTGCGCATCGTCAACGCGGGCGGCATCCCCGGCAACCAGATCGAATCCGTGCTGTTCGGCCACGAAAAGGGTGCGTTCGCGGGCGCCTTCGAACGCCACGTCGGTGCGCTCCAGCACGCCGACGGCGGCACCTTGGTGATCGACGAGATCGATCGCCTTCCCGAAGGTGTGCAGGACCGCCTGCTCCACTTCCTCGAACGCGGCGACGTCCAGCCCATCGGCGCGCGCCATTCGTTCCGCGTCGACGTGCGCCTGCTGCTCTGCGCCAACGCCTCGCTGCGCGATCTGGCCGACACCGGCATGTACAGCGCCGCGTTGACGGAGGCGCTCTCGAGCCTTGTCGTGCACCTGCCCCCCTTGCGCGAGCGCGTGGCCGATATCCCAGCGCTCGCCCGCCACTTCCTCGCCCGCATCGGCGAGCAACCGGGCCTGCGCCCGCTGGGCGTGACCGACGGGGCCTTGTCGCTGCTTTCGGCGTACGACTGGCCCGGCAACGTTCGCCAGTTGCAGGCCACGCTGTTCCGCGCGGCGGTGTTCTGCGATGGCGAGATGCTGACCGCGCAGGATTTCCCCCATTTGTCGAGCGTCGTCGGCGACGCCCCGCGCCCCTCACCCCAGATCAGCGAAGGCGCAGGGATCACCCTCTACGCCCCCGACGGCAACCTGCGCCCGCTGGAAGACATCGAAGCCGACGTCATCCGCCTCGCCATCGGCCACTATCGCGGCCGCATGACCGAAGTCGCCCGCCGCCTCGGCATCGGCCGCTCGACCCTCTACCGCAAGCTGGCCGAACTCGGCATCGATTCCACGCCGGAAAGAGCGGCCTAGTCCCCCATCTGCGAAAAGTCGGTCAGCGCCGCATCGCGCAGGCCCCGCCACACGTGCAGCGCCTGCACCGTCTCGGCCACGTCGTGCACGCGCACGATCTGGCACGCCGCATCGAACGCGCGCAGGGCCAGCGTCAGCGATCCGCCCAGCCGCTGGTGCGCGGGCGCCTCGTTCGACAGCGCGCCAATCAGCCGCTTGCGGCTCGCACCGAACAGCACCGGGTGCCCCAGCGCGTGAAACAGCGGCAGCGCGTTGATCAGCGCGAGGTTCTCGGCCAGCGACTTGCCGAAGCCGATGCCTGGATCGAGCAGGATCTTTTCGCGCGCAATGCCCGCCGCCAGCGCCGCATCGCGCCGCTCGGCCAGCCAGTCGAACACGTCGAGCACCACGTCGGCATAGACGCCATCGGCATGGAGGTCGTCCGCATCGCCCGGCGCGTGCATCAGCACCACCGGCGCGCCCGACCGCGCCACGATTTCCAGCGAACGCGGATCGTGCCGCAGCGCCGATACGTCGTTGACGATATGCGCGCCCGCCGCCAGCGCCGCCTCGATCACGCTCGAACGCCGACTGTCGATCGAAATGGCCGCGCCGCTCGCCGCCAGCTTTTCGATCACCGGCACGACGCGCTTTACCTCGTCGCCTTCCCACACCGCCGCCGCGCCGGGCCGCGTCGATTCCCCGCCCACGTCGATGACCGAGGCTCCCGCCTCCAGCATCGCGTGCGCGTGCTCCAGCGCCGCCGCCGGATCGTCGAGGAACTTGCCGCCATCCGAAAAACTGTCGGGCGTGACGTTGAGAATGCCCATCACCTGCGGCTGGTCGAGCCGCAGCGTGCGCGCGCCGCACTGGAGCGGCGGATGCGCCATCCGCAGCGCGCCCCACTGCGCCTCGCCCGCTGCCGCGAGCGCATCGGGCAGGCGCCCCAGCGCCTCGGCCATGTCGCTCGCGCCGACCAGATTGCGCGACACGACCCGCGCGCCCTCGCGGACGATCAGCGCGAACCGGCTCGCATAGACCAGGCCACCGGCCAGCCGCACGGCCCCGCCATGCTCGCTCTGCGGGCTTTCGGCGAGCGCGATGGGACGGATGTAGAGCTTGGGCATGATGGGGCGGACGCTTAGTCCTCCACCGCCAGCAGGTACAGCTGCCGCAGCGCGTCGATAGGCTTCACTTCGCCCTCGTGCTCGATGTGCCAGAACGTCCAGCCGTTGCACGAAGGTGCGCCCTGCAGCTTTGCCCCCACGCCGTGGATCGAGCCGTTCTCCACGCCGTCGGCCACCAGCGAGCCATCCGCGCGCACCGTGGCGGCAAAGCGGTTCTTCTTGTCGAACAGCTTCGCCCCCGGCGCGATCCAGCCGGTCTCTACCAGCTGGCCGAACGCCACCTTGGGCGCGCTGCGCTTCGACTGCATCGTGGAGAGCGCGCTTTCATCCAGCGGCAGCGCGGCGGCGATGCGCTCCTCTGCCACCGCGATATAGCTGTCCTCGCGCTCGTAACCGATGAACGAACGGCCCAGCCGCTTGGCCACCGCGCCGGTCGTGCCGGTGCCGAAGAACGGATCGAGCACAACGTCGCCCTTGTTGGTCGTCGCCAGCAGCACGCGATAGAGCAGCGCCTCGGGCTTCTGCGTCGGGTGGGCCTTGGTGCCGTTCTTGCGGATACGCTCCTGCCCGCCGCAGATCGGCAGCACCCAGTCCGAACGCATCTGCAATTCGTCGTTCAGCGTCTTCATCGCGCGATAGTTGAAGGTGTACTTGGCCTTCTCGCCCTTGGACGCCCAGATCAGCGTCTCATGCGCGTTGGTAAAGCGCGTGCCCTTGAAGTTGGGCATCGGGTTGGCCTTGCGCCACACGATATCGTTGAGAATCCAGAACCCCAGGTCCTGGAGCAGCGCGCCGACACGGAAGATGTTGTGATAGCTGCCGATCACCCAGATCGAGCCATTGGGCTTCAGCAGGCGGCGCGCCTCGGTCAGCCATTCGCGCGTGAACTTGTCATAGGCGGCGAAGCTGTCGAACTTGTCCCAGTCGTCGGTCACGGCGTCGACATGGCTGCCATCGGGCCGCGCCAGATCGCCGCCCAGCTGCAAGTTGTACGGCGGATCGGCGAAGATCATGTCGATCGAGGCATCGGGCAGCGCGCGCATTTCCGCGATGCAATCGCCCCGCAGGATGCGGTTGAGCGGCAGCGCGGGCGCAGTAACCTTGGCATCGGCGATAGTCGCCCTGAGCGCGCGCGAACGCAGCTTGACCGCAGTCGTCATGAAATCCGGTATCCCTGTAGGTGTGAGGGGGATTCCTGAATCATGACGGACTCGCCGTCAAGCCGCGACTCGCCGGAATCCGGCGAGTCGCGCGAGGCGCGGGATGAGAACGGAAGGAGTCCGGATCGCACATCTTGAGTCCGGCGCGCACCAGTGGACTCAAGATGTGGTGGTGTGGCCCGTTGGACTCACCCCGGCGACTTTATTTTCAGGGCCTCAACTCCACACCGCTTCGGGCGGCAGGCTCATCAGGATGGCGTCGATGTTGCCCCCGGTCTTCAGCCCGAACAGCGTGCCGCGGTCGTAGACGAGGTTGAATTCGGCATAGCGCCCGCGCCACTGCAACTGCTGCAGCTTTTCCGCGTCATTGAACGCCATCCCCATGCGCCGCCGCACCAGCATCGGAAACGCGGCAAGGAACGCCTCGCCCACGTCGCGGGTAAAGGCAAAGTTCGCCTCGAAAGCCGCTTCATCGGCGCATTCGAGATGATCGTAGAAGATCCCGCCCACCCCGCGATGGACCTTGCGGTGGGGGATGTAGAAATACTCGTCCGCCCAGGCCTTGAAGCGCGGGTAGTATTCGGGATCATGGGCATCGCACGCGGCCTTGTAGGCGGCGTGGAACTCGGCGGTATCCTCTTCATAGGGGATCGGCGGATTGAGATCGCCACCGCCGCCGAACCACGCCTTCTGCGTCGTCAGGAAGCGCGTGTTCATGTGCACGGCGGGGACGTGCGGGTTGGCCATGTGCGCAACCAGGCTGATGCCCGTGGCGGTAAAGCCGGGGTTCTCCACGCTCGCCCCGTTGATCGAACCTGCAAACTCCTTCGAGAACGCGCCGCCCACGGTCGAGACGTTGACGCCCACCTTCTCGAACACCTTGCCCTTCATGAGCCCCTGCACGCCGCCACCGCCGTTCTCGACAGGCTCGCCCTCATGCTCGCGATTCCACGGCGTGTAGGCGAAGCTGGCATCGCTGCCCGCCTCGCGCTCGATCGCCTCGAATTCGGCGCAGATGCGGTCGCGCAGGGATTCGAACCATGCACGGGCGGCGGCGGTCTGGTCGGTCCAGTCGGTCTTCTGTTCGCTCATGCGCAGGCCTTGCCAAGCTATGCGCGCTGCGGCAAGGGGAAGCCATGGTTCCCTTTTCGTTCGCAGCTCAGGAATTGCGGCTGGGTGCAGCCTGCGCGCTCTACTGGGCCGAGGAGCAGGCGCTGCTGGTGGCCGACCTCCATCTCGAAAAGGCCAGCTTCTTCGCCCGCTTCGGCCAGATGCTGCCTCCTTACGACAGCCGCGAAACGCTGGGGCGCGTGGCAGGCGCGATTCGCACGACCGGCGCGCGGCGGGTGTTCTGCCTTGGCGACAATTTCCACGATGCCGAAGGCCCGGCGCGGCTGGAATCCCATGCGGCGGGCATGCTCGATGCGCTCACCCGCGCCACGGACTGGGTGTGGATCACCGGCAACCACGACGAAAAGGGCGGATCGGCGCCCGGCACCTACCTGTCCGAACTTGAAGTGTCCGGCCTGCTGCTGCGGCACGAAGCCTGCCCCGGCGAAACCCGGCCCGAACTTTCAGGCCATTTCCATCCCAAGCTGCGCATCACCGCTCGCGGCCGCCGCATCGCGCGCCCTTGCGCCGTGATGAGCGAGCGCAAGCTGATCCTGCCCGCCTTCGGCGCGCTCACCGGCGGGCTCGATGCGGGCGATCCAGCGATCCTCGCCGCGATGCACCCGGCAAGAAACATCGACGCGCTCGTGACTGCGGGAGAGCGCCTCGCGCGCTTCCCCCTGTTGCGCGAAGGCCAGCCTGCGTCTTGAACCGGATGGACTTACGCACCATCTCGCAAGACAGGGTCTTTATCTGCTGCGCCATTGTGATATGAGCGCGCGCAAAGCCGTAACTTTCAGCAACTGCAGGAGCACACACAATAGCACCCCCTCCCCGGCGCAGTATGGCGCCCCCCGTCAAGAGCGGGCCACGCTACAACCAGATGATCAACGTGCCCAAGGTGCGCGTGATCGATGAAGCTGGCGAAAACCTGGGGGTGATGTACACCCGCGAGGCGATCGAACAGGCAGCCGAAGTCGGCCTCGACCTTGTAGAAGTCTCGCCCACGGCCGACCCGCCGGTGTGCAAGTTCCTCGATGTCGGCAAGTTCCGCTACGAGGCGCAGAAGAAGGCGAATCTCGCCCGCAAGAGCCAGAAGACGCAGGAGATCAAGGAGATCAAGATGCGTCCAAACATCGATGACCACGATTACGACACGAAGATGCGTAACGTCGTGAAGTTCATCGGCGAAGGCGACAAGGTCAAGGTGACGCTGCGCTTCCGTGGCCGCGAACTGTCCCATCAGCAGCTCGGCATGAACCTGCTGCGCAAGGTGCAGGACGACGTGGCCGAGATCGCCAAGATCGAAGCCTTCCCCCGCATGGAAGGCCGCCAGATGCTGATGGTGCTCGCACCCAAGTAAGCATCGGCTTCGACCGACACAGAAAAAGGGGCGCCGGACTCGATCCGACGCCCCTTTTTCTGTGTCGAGGCGGGAAGGCGCCACGGCCCCTCCCCGCCCATCAGCGTCAGAAGCGGACGCCGACGCCAGCCAGAACCTGGTTGCGCGAGAAGCCGCCTTCGTAGTTCGAATAGCGATATTCGAGCGAGAGGTACGAACGCTGCATGATCGCCAGCTGGCCACCAACGCCGAAGCGCACGCCGTCGCCGTTTTCGCCGCCAAGGCCCTCACCGTTGTACTCGGCAGAAATTCGGGCGTTGGTGTAGCCGACCTTGGCGTAGAGGTTGAGGCGCGGATTGACCGCCGCCGTCACGCGGGCGCCGACATAGAGATCGCGGCCAGCCTTGACCTCGAGACGGTCCGTGCCGTCATCGAAAACGACCTTGGTCGAAGCGCCGGTCACTTCGGCATCCACGCCGAACGCCACCGAGCCAGCGGTCGGAATGTCATAGCCGACGGCCAGGCCATAGGCGACGCCATCCTTGTGCAGCGTCACGCCGCTGACCGGCTCGACCGAAATGCGGTCATAACCGACGACCGCTTCGGCGCGCGGGCCCGACGGGGCCGAAACGTCCTGCGCCATGGCGGGAGCAGCGATCGCCGAAGCAGCGAGCACCAGCGCGGTTGCGATATTCTTCATGGGTCCTCCTTTTTCTCTTGGTATCCCAAGGAGGCGGGCCAATATGTTCGCAACCATTACGCGTAAATATTGATCGCATATTTTTCAGGCAAGTAGATCTATAATGTTGTAATATTGCAACTACCTAAATCCCGAAGACCCCCGAAATACCGGGCTGGCTATCCCAGAGATAGCCGGTGTCAAGAAAAATACAGAAATTTCAAATACTGGCACATTTTTCCAGACAACGTTTGCCGCATCATTGCTTCGTCAATGTCCCCGCGTGACGCGTGCGGGCCTTCCCCCCGGCTGGCGCGCCATGCTACGCGCCTGGCAGGATAAACGAGGGGTTTGGGGCTGATGGATCTTCGCAAGCTGGCGTTGCTGGCCGGGCCTGCCGGTTTTGCGCTCACGCTGCTGCTCAGCCCGCCCGCCGGCATGGCCGCGACCGCCTGGGTCACCGCCGGCCTCGTGTGGTGGATGGCGGTGTGGTGGATGAGCGAGGCGCTGCCGCTGTCGGCGACGGCCATGCTGCCCTTCATCATCCTGCCGCTGACCGGCGTTGCCGATGCCAACAAGACCGCGTCGGCCTATTATTCGCCGATCATGTTCCTGTTCGTGGGCGGCGCGTTCCTCGCGCTCGCGATCGAGCGCACCGGACTGCACCGCCGCCTCGCGCTCGCCATGCTCCACCATGCGGGCTCCAGCCCGTTCCGCCTGCTGCTGGCGGTGATGGCCGCCACCGCCACCATCTCGACTATGATCTCCAACACCTCGACCGCGCTGATCATGATGCCGATGGCGCTCGCCATCCTGTCATCTGGCGGGGTGCGCGAAGGCGAGACCACCGGCATGGCGGGCGCGCTGCCGATGGGCGTGGCCTTTGCTGCCACGATCGGCGGCTATGGCACGATCGTCGGCACGCCCACCAACGCCATCGCCGTCGCCCTGCTCGACCGCACGCTGGGGGTGAAGATCAGCTTCATCGAATGGTCGGCGTTCGGCCTGCCGGTGGTGCTGATCTCGGTGCCGCTGGCGGCGGTGATCATCGCGCGCGTCCATCGCCTGCACGAAGACCGCTTCGACCCCGCCCACGCGCGCGCCGCGATCGAACATTCGGTTGCCTGGACCACGCCCGAAAAGCGCCTGCTGCCCGTGTTCATCCTCGCCGTGCTGGCATGGGTCACCCAGCCGCTGACCGAGCCGCTGTTCCCCAAGGGCGGCCTCACCGACGGCACCATCGCCGCCATCGCCGGGTTGGTGCTGTTCGTGCTGCCCGATGGCACGGGCCGCCCGATGCTGGTGTGGAAGGAAGCCAATCGCGCGCCTTGGGACGTGGTGCTGATGTTCGGCGGCGGCCTCGCCATGGCCATGGGCATGAGCGAATCCGGTCTTGCCGACTGGATGGGCCAGGCCATGCTGCCGCTCGCCCATGTACCGCTGCCGATCGTGGCGCTGGTGCTGGTCGCCTTCGTCGTCTGCGTCACCGAGTTTGCCAGCAACATCGCGGCGGCCAGCGGCATCATGCCCGTCGTCGCGGCGCTGTGCGGCGCGTTGGGGGCAGACCCGATCCTACTCGCGCTGCCCGCCGCGCTCGCGGCCAGCTGGGGCTTCATGCTGCCGGCGGGCACCGGCCCCAACGCCCTC
The DNA here is from genome assembly GCF_020179425.1 of Novosphingobium percolationis. Lineage (GTDB taxonomy): Bacteria > Pseudomonadota > Alphaproteobacteria > Sphingomonadales > Sphingomonadaceae > Novosphingobium > Novosphingobium percolationis. Next base: position 590,089 of record NZ_JAILYM010000001.1, read on the forward strand.
GCCTGGGCCACGGGCCACATCGCCATGCCGCGCGTGCTCAAGGCGGGGCTGCTGCTCGACCTTGTCGGGGCGGCGCTGATCGTCGGCGTGGTATGGGGCGTTGCCGGGCTGCTCCGCCTCTGACGGAACGCCCGCGCGCCAGGGCCGTTCTTGTGAAGGCCGAAGCGCTGGCCAAGGCAACCTACACCGGTTACACCTGAAACCATTACAGGTTTCGCCAGAGGACGTCCCCCGCATGACCGACCGCTCCAAGCCCGCCGATACCACCCTCGGCGGGCGCCAGCTCAAGCCTGCCACGCTGATGATGGGCCACGGCTACGATCCGAAGCTGTCGGAAGGCTCGCTCAAGCCGCCGATCTTCCTCACCTCCACTTTCGCCTTCGAAAGCGCGGCGGCGGGCAAGCGCCACTTCGAAGGCATCACCGGCAAGCGCCCCGGCGGCGCCGACGGCCTCGTCTATGGCCGCTTCAACGGCCCCGATCAGGAAATCCTCGAAGACCGCCTCGCCATCTGGGACGGGGCAGAGGAAAGCCTCGTCTTTTCCAGCGGCATGTCGGCCATCGCCACGCTGCTGCTCTCGCGCTGCGACAAGGGCGACGTGGTGGTCCATTCCGGCCCGCTCTATGCCGCCACCGAAACCTTCATTGCCAAGGTGCTGGCCCGCTTCGGCGTGACGTATCTCGACTTTCCCGCCGGGGCAACGCGCGCCCAGATTGAAGCAATGCTAGAACAGGGCAAGGCGCAAGCCGCGCAGAATGGCGGCAAGCTGGCGCTGATCTACCTCGAAAGCCCGGCCAACCCCACCAACGCGCTGGTCGATATCGAAGCCGTGGCGCAGGCGCGCGATGCCGTGATGGGGCAGGACGGTGCGCCCATCGCCATCGACAACACCTTCCTCGGGCCCCTGTGGCAGCAGCCGCTGCTCCACGGCGCGGACGTGGTGGTCTATTCCCTGACCAAGTACGTCGGCGGCCATTCCGATCTCGTCGCGGGTGGCCTTTCCGGCGCAAAGAAGTGGATGGACCCGATCCGCTCGCTTCGCAACGTCATGGGTACGATCCTCGATCCGCATTCGTCGTGGATGCTGCTGCGCAGCCTCGAAACGGTCGAACTGCGCATGACCCGCGCGGGCGAAAACGCGGCGAAGGTCTGCGCCTTCCTCGCCGCACACCCCACGGTCGAAGGCCTCGGCTACCTCGGCATGATCAGCGATCCGCGCCAGCGGGACATCTTCGATCGTCACTGCACCGGCGCGGGCTCCACCTTCTCGCTGTTCATCAAGGGCGGCGAGGCCGAGAGCTTCCGCTTTCTCGACGCGCTGCGGCTCGCCAAGCTGGCGGTCAGCCTCGGCGGCACCGAAACGCTCGCCAGCCACCCCGCCGCGATGACGCATCTCTCGGTACCCGATGAACGCAAGGCGCTGCTCGGCATCACCGATAACCTCGTGCGCATCTCCATCGGCATCGAAGACCCCGACGACCTGATCGCCGACTTCGAACAGGCGCTCGACGCCGTGTAAACCAGCCCCCACCCGCAAGCGGGAGGGGCAGCGAGACTTGCGCCTCCGCAGAAGGCGTTAGTCGCAGCGGGTGGGCCCTTGGAGCCCCCACCCAAATCTGCCAAAAGCACCCTCGAATGGACAGGAACGGGGAAACATCGGCGCTTTCGCAGGGCGCGAATTCCGTGCTCGGCTCGCCGCTGCGGCTGCTGTCGGGCACGGTGATCTATGTCGCCGCGCTGTTCTGCGTCTCCACCATGGGCTACGTCCGCGCAGGCTGGCCGCTGGGCGATGCCGCTTACATGGTGCTGCTGACGATCTTCTCGGTCGGCTATGGCGAAGTCCGCCCGATCGACACCACCTTCCTGCGCGTCTGGACGACCGTGACCATCGTGCTCGGCTGCACCGGCATGATCGTGCTGACTGGCGCGCTGGTGCAGGTCTTCACCCTTTTCCAGTTCCGCCGCCTGCTGGAGCTTGATCGCATGGAAACCGAAATCGAAAAGCTCAACCACCACACCATCGTGTGCGGCTATGGCCGGATCGGCGTGCAACTGGCCAAAGCGCTCGCCGAAGCGCGCGCGCCTTTCCTGATCCTCGAACGCAGCCCGACCAAGGCCGAGGAGGCGCGCGCGCACGGCTACCTGACGCTGGTGGGCGAAGCCACGCAGGAAGAGACGCTCAAGGCCGCCGGGATCGAGCGCGCCCGCGTCCTCGCCTCGGTGCTGCCCGATGATGCCGCCAACGTGTTCATCACGCTCTCGGCCCGCAACCTCAACCCGCGTGTCCAGATCATCGCGCGCGGCGAAGCGCCCAGCACTGAAAGCAAGCTGTTCCATGCCGGCGCGGACAAGGTGGTGCTGCCCACCCACATCGGCGCGGAACGCATCACCGAACTGATCCTCTACCCCGCCACCGACGCCATGGCCGATGGCGCGCACATGGGCGTGGTGAAGCGCAACCTCCACGACTTCGGTCTCGATCTCGAAGTGGTCCGCGCCGCCGACAAGGGCGCGCTGACCGGCGAGACCGTGGGCGAGGCCGAACGGCGCGGCAATGGCGCGTTCTTCGTCGTCCGCATCGAGCGCACCAATGGCCAGTCGATCGAGCATCCGGGCGAGGACGTGCGCATTGAACCGGGCGATCAGGTCATGCTCGTGGTGCGCGGCAGCCGCCTTTCGGCAGGCGCGATCTTTTCCGAACCAGCGCGGCCGGTGAAGCAGGGGCGCAGCTGGATCGGCTGATTACTCCGACATTTCGCTTGCATCCCCCGCCCCCTTGCGCAACCTGTGACAGCGCAAGACAGACCATGGGGATCAAGAGGATGAAGGCCGTTCGCACTCTTTCGGCAATCGCCGCGTTGCTGGCGGGCACCGCCGCGCACGCCGCCCCGGCGCTGCCCGACACCATTCTGTTCGGCGCAGCCTACTACGACGAATACACCCCCTCGCCCCGCGCCGAACAGGACGCAGCGATGATGAAGGCGGCAGGGGTAACCGTCGTTCGCATCGCCGAAAGCACCTGGTCCACACTGGAGCCGGAACCCGGCAAGTTCGATTTTACCAGCATCGACCGCACGCTGGCCGCAATGCACCGCAACGGGATCAAGGTGATCGTCGGCACGCCGACCTACGCCCTGCCCACCTGGCTGGCCAAGGCCCACCCCAACGTCCTGGTCGTCCGCAAGGATGGCCCCGCGCGCTACGGCCCGCGCCAGAACATGGACATTACCGACCCCGATTTCCGCGCCGCAGCCGAACGCGTGATCGTGGCGCTGATCGACCACGTGCGCGATCACCCCGCCGTCATCGGCTACCAGCTCGACAACGAGACCAAGGCCTATGGCGTGGCCTCGCCGCGCGTGCAGGCCGCCTTCCAGCAATCCCTGCGCCAGCGCTTCGGCAGCACCGATGCGCTGAACAAGGCGTTCGGGCTCGATTACTGGTCGAACCGCATCAACCGCTGGGAGGATTTCCCCGACGTCACAGGCACGATCAACGCCAGCCTGGGCAACGCCTTTGCCGCATACCAGCGCGGGCTCGTGACCGAATACCTCGGCTGGCAGGCGGGCCTCGTCCGCGCCCACGCGAAACCCTCGCAGTTCCTGACGCAGAACTTCGATCTCGAATGGCGTGGCCACTCCTACGGCGTCCAGCCGGATGTGAACCACTGGCAGGCGGGCAAGGCGCTCGATGTCGCGGGTGTCGACATCTACCACCCGACGCAATCCGCGCTGAGCGGCGCGGAAATCGCTTTCGGTGGCGATCTCGCCCGCTCGATCAGGGGCGGTCAGAACTACCTCGTTATCGAAACGCAGGCGCAGGGCTTCCCGCAATGGACGCCCTACCCCGGCCAGTTGCGCCTCCAGGCCTACAGCCACCTCGCCAGCGGGGCTAACATGATCGCCTACTGGCACTGGGCCAGCACCAGCGCCGGGCTGGAAACCTACTGGAAGGGCCTGCTCTCGCAGGACTACGCGCCGAACCCGGTTCTGGCCGAAGCCGCCACCATCGGCGCGGACCTGAAGCGCCTCGGCAAGCGGCTGGTGAACCTCAAGAAGGACAACCAGGTCGCGCTCTATGTCAGCAATACGGCGCTGACGGGCATGGATTCCTTCGCCTTCGTCACCGGCGACAAGCTCAAGTACAACGATGTGGTGCGCCGCCTGTATGACGCGCTCTACCGCCAGAACATCGAGGCCGACATCGTCTCGCCCGATGGCGCGGCAGACCTGTCGCGCTACAAGCTGGTGATCGTCCCCGCGCTCTACGCCGCCAGCGATGCCGAGCTCGCCAAGCTCAACGCCTATGCCAAGGCGGGCGGCCACGTGCTCACCACCTTCAAGAGCGGCTTTGCGGACGAGAACACCCGCGTCCGCGCCAGCGCCCAGCCGGGCGGTCTGTCGCAAGCGGCGGGCGTCACCTACAGCCAGTTCACCGTGCCGCAGGGCGTCACGCTCGCGGGCGATCCCTACAAGGCGAGCGCGGCCAACGCCGTCACCGAATGGCAGGAACTGCTCCAACCCACCACCGCCAGCGTGCTGGCCCGCTATGAGGGCGGCGGCTGGCCGGGCACGCCAGCGCTCACCCGCAACGCCTTCGGCAAGGGCGAAGTCGAATACATGGGCTTCCTGCCCACGCCCGATCTGGCCGAAAAGATCCTCGCCGAAGCCAGCGACCGCGCCGGGGTGCAGCACCCTGCCCTGCACTGGCCGCTGATCCAACGTTCGGGCACGCTCACCGACGGCAAGCGCGTCCACTACATCCTGAACTATTCCGCCACCCCGACCGGCGCCCCGCTCGCGCTGCCCAAGGCGCACGACCTGCTCACCGGCAAGGCGATCGCAGCAGGCGGCACGCTCGACCTCGCCGCATGGGGCGTGGCCGTATTGGCCGAGGACTGAGGCACAATCCTCTCCTCCCGCAAGCGGGAGGGGCCGGGGGTGGGCCGCGCCAACACGCCACACCCGCGCCAAAGCGCCCCTTACCCGTGCGCGCCGAAGTAGTTCGAAATCGCCACGGCAATCCGCAGGTTGAGCGCGTGCGCCTGCTCGATCGGATCGATGAACCGCGCGCGGATCGCGCCGTAATCCTCGCCACGATGGTCGGGGAACTGCGTCGGCTCGTCCACCGCGAAGTCCGAGATTTCCGGCTCCACCACCGGATAGGCCCGCCGCATCTGCGCCAGCGCGTCCTCCACGCGCAGCGACAGCACCATTTCCAGCACGTCGTCGCGCGAAACGTCGTTCGACCGCGCGAACGGCGGCACCGACACCGCGCGCAGGAACATGTGCATCAGCAGCGCCAGCCGCACCGATTGCAGCAGTCCGATATTGCGCCGCTCGGCGTCGGTCCCCGGCTCGCGCTCGGTCGAGCTCCCCCCCGAACCTGACTTTGCCGTAAGCGCCAGCAGCCGGTGCAGCTTCATCCAGTCCACCCGCAGCCGCGAAACGAGGCGGCGGAACACGCCCGCGCGATCGTCCTTGGTCAGGTGCTCGGCCATGGCGAGGCACGCCGTTTCCAGCGCGGTCTCGGTGCCGCGATAAGGCCGGCTCGCCCAGTAGGCCGAATTGAACAGCTCGCCATAGGCGGCCACCGTCTTGATCGAGGCCAGCCCGTTGGCGCTGCGCAGCAGGCGCACCAGCTGGCTGCCGCGCACCGAATGGCCGAGCAGGTCCGCGATCGCTTCCATTTCGTCGCTCGCCGCCGTGCCCGCGCCCGCGATCACGTTCACCGGATAGCCGATCTGTTGGAGGATGGCGTTGTGCGGGATCGCGCGGATCTGGCGCAGGCTCATCGTGCGGTCGGCGCCAACGTCCGACTGGCGGCGCGACACGCGGCTGCCGGTCGCCTTCAACAGCCCCAGCCCGAACGCCGTCACCGCGCGCGCATACGTCGCGCTTTCCAGATGCTCGCGCTGCACGCGGCGGATCGAGCGATAGAAATCGAGGCTGAGGTCCGTCCGGTCGTAAAACGCATCAGGGGCGGTCTCGCCCGCGATCTGCGCCTCGGCCTCGGCAATGCGCGTCAGCGTGGCAAGCGCCAGCTCATCGTTGCGGAAGAACAGGTAGCCATCGCCGCCCTGGAAGCTCGCTTCCGGCTCCAGCGCGATCCCCGCCTTAGCAAAGCGCGCGCGCGCCCAGCGCGACAGCGGCCAGGTCAGCCGATCGGCAAATCCCGAAGGATGCGCTCCGCGCCCCATGGATTCGCCGTGCGTATCGAAGATCAGCGCGGCCACGTCGGTCAGGCCATTGGCCTTCATCGCTTCGGCCAGGCGCCCCTGCAGCCGCTCGATGGCGAGCGCGGCGGGCAATTGCCCGATGAAGCGCCCGGCGTCCGAAAAACCGGTCTGGATCGAAACGCGCCCGCGCAACCGCGCGTAGGCGCGATAGCTTTCCTCGGCCAGCAGCGCTTCGAGAAAGCGCCCGCCATGCTCCAGCGCGGTCTCGGTCTCGAACAGCGGCGAAACGTCGACCTTGTCATCGATGCCGAACAGCTTGGCGAAATAGAGCGCCGCCAGCACCGTCTGCGGCTGTTCGCATTCGGCGATCAGCATCCGGATCGGCGCATCGGCGTCGATGTGGTGCAGGATCTGCGCCATCGCCAGGAACTGCCGCATCGCGGTGCTGGTCTCGATGGCGAGCGCGGCGAAGTTCACGCGCAGCGGCTTCACTTCGGCCAGCAGCTCGCGCAGGCGCGAGATCGCGCTCTTGCTCGAAAGGTCGAGCGTCGCCTCGGGGTCGATCCGTCGCCGCAGCGCGTTGTGCAGCTGGCTGGCATTCACGCGGAAGTGGATCCAGCCCATGCCCAGGCCATCGGCGCGCATCGCCGCCGCCAGCGTGGCCAGCGCCAGCGCCGTGTCGTCATCCGCCGCCTTGGCGTCCGCCTCCAGCGTCGCGATCAGCGGGGCAAGGCTCAGCAGCTTGGCCGGATCGTCCGCCGTCAGCCGGTTCGCCGCCGCCGCCAGCGCCTCGGGCGCATCGAGCGGACGCGAAAACAGCCCGGCCATCTCCGCCGCATGCCCTTGCGCCGCTTGCAGCGTGGCGACGAGCGCATGGCCCGCGTCGATCGCCTTCAGGCTCGTGGCATAGCCCGCCAGCCGCCGCGCCTTCTCCTCCAGCCGGTACGAAATCGACGTGTGCCAGCCAATGTCGGTGCGCCCGTCCATGTCATAGCCGACCCAGGTGGCGAAGCGGAACGGCAGCGGCTTGAAATCGAGCCAGCGGGCGGGCCAGCGGCGCTGCGCGTGGGACAGCAGCGTGGCGACAATGCGATCGCGCGCCGCGGCCGCGCGCTCGATCGCGTCGCACACTTCCACGTGCTCGAAATCGAGCGTGATCGGCGGCCCGTCCGATGGCACCGTGCACACCGTCGCCGCCAGCGGATCGTCGCTCATCGCGGCGGTCGCGACGGCATCGGACTGCACGGGGTTGAGCAGGAACGTCGGATGCGCGGTGAACACCGCGTGCATCAGCGGCTTTTCCCAGCGCGCACGGAATTCCGAGAAGCCATCCTCCTCGGGCGACAGCGCGCCGATGCGATCGAGGTTTTCGCCCGCGTCAGTCGGCGCGACCAGCCGTCGCAGCCGCGCCGCGCGGTTCTGCAGCGCCTCGCATTCCAGCTCGGCCACCAGCCCGGCCACGTCGGCCAGGCTCATCGCGCCGCTTTCCAGCTGGCGCGACAGGTCGTGGCTCAACTGGAACACGGGGTTGAACAGCGGTGTTTCCGCCGTTCGCTGGTGCAGCACCTGCAAGCGCTCGCGCAGAGCCTCGACCGTCTTCATCGCCGTTCTTCCCCCTCTACGCGCCGCCTTTGCCACGGGCGCGGTTCAGCCCTGTCGCAGCGCGAAGGCCGCGCGCGCCGCTGCTTCGATCTTCGCTTCGTCGGGAACGCCCTTGCCCACGATCCAGCTTCCGCCGACGCACAGCACCGGGTCGGCCGCCAGCCATTCGGGCGCCGTTTCCAGCGTGATCCCACCCGTAGGGCAGAACCGGGCCTGGTGGAAGGGCGCGGCCAGCGCCTTGAGCGCCGGAAGCCCGCCCGACGTTGCCGCCGGAAAGAACTTGAAGTGGGTCAGGCCAAGGTCCAGCCCCAGCATGATATCGGCGGCATTGGCGGTGCCGGGCAGGAACGGAATGCCCGAAGCGACCGCCGCTTCGCCGAGCCGCGCGGTCAGGCCGGGCGAGACGATGAACTCCGCGCCCGCGTCGATCGAGGCCTTGAGCTGGTCGGGATTGGTCACCGTGCCCGCACCGACGATCGCGCCTTCCACGCCCTTCATTGCCTGCATCGCCTCCAGCGCGGCGGGTGTGCGCAGCGTGACTTCGAGCACCCGCAGGCCACCGGCCACCAGCGCGCGCGCGATCGGAACGGCGTGCGCCACGTCCTCGATCACCAGCACCGGAATGACGGGCGCGGTGCGCATGATGGTTTCGATCGGCTTCATGGGGCTACTCTCTCGCGGGAAGATGATGGTCCCGCAAAGAGTAACGCGCAAACCCCCATTGTGCAGCCGCTAACACGTCATGCGCATAGCTATTACCCGACCGATCGCTCCCTGCGATCGGTGGCGCTTCCCCGCATTACCCTGGTGTACGCCGGAAAACGGCAACGCGGGGAAGCGCCTGCGACCCGGCCCGGTCCCTCTCAGACGGCCGAGCTGAACTGATGCGCGCCGATGCGATAGGCATCGAACACCGCTGCGACAGAGCGGGCGTAAGGCTCGCTGCCGTGCGCCAGCATTAGCCGCTCGCCCTCCACGCGGACAAGCCCCCGCGCAACAAAGGGCTCCAGGCGCTCGCGCGCGCCGATCATCAGGTCGCGGTCAATCTCGGCCACGCCCTTGCACAACAGGTCGGTGATGATGCGGCCCCGGCGGCGATCCTCCGGGGTGCGGATCACGCCCTTGCGCCCCGGCAGCAGGTTCGCGCCCACCAGCATCCGATAACGCCCGGCGTTCTTCTCGTTCTGCACGAACAGGCCGTCGAACTCGCTGATCGAACTGGCGCCAAGGCCGATCAGCACCGGCGCCTCGTCGTCGGTAAAGCCTTGAAAATTACGGTTCAACCGCCCCTCGCGGGCCGCGCGGGCCAGATCGTCGCCCGGCAGCGCGAAGTGGTCGAAGCCCACCGCCTGATAGCCCGCCTCGACCAGCCGCACGTTGCCTTCCGCCGCCATGCGGAAGCGCGCGCGCTGGTCGGGCAACTCGCTCGCGTCGATGCGGCGCTGGCGCGGGATCATGTGCGGAACGTGGGCATAGCCGAACAGCGCCACCCGGTCCGCGCCCATCGCCACCGTGCGGTCGAGCGTTTCGGCCAGCACTGCGTCGGTCTGGAACGGCAGCCCGTACATCAGGTCGAAATTGATCGAATCGACGCCCGCCTTGCGCAAACCGTCCACCGCGCGCTCGATCATCGCGATCGGCTGCACCCGCCCGATCGCGGCCTGCACCGTGGGATCGAAGGTCTGCACGCCCATGCTCGCCTTGATCACGCCGATCCCGCGCAGCGCGAGGAACCAGTCGGGCGTGATGCTGCGCGGATCGAGTTCAATCGACAGCACCGGCTGCTCCATGCGCAGGTTCAGCGTCAGCGTATCGACCAGCCGCACGAAATCGGTCGGCTTGATCGCGTTGGGACTGCCGCCGCCAAAGGCGATGCGGTTGATGCGGACCGACGGGTCGAGCATCTGCCCCACCAGTTCGATCTCGTGGTGCAGCGCCTCAAGGTATGCCGTCAGCCGGTGCCGCTTGTTCGCCGCGCCCGTGTTGCACCCGCAATACCAGCAGATCTCCTGGCAATAGGGGATGTGGATATAGAGCGAGGCCGCCCCCCGCACGCCTTGCAACGCGGCGCGCTGCGCATCCTCGAAGCTTTCCTCGACGAACTCGGCCGCCGTCGGATAGCTCGTGTAGCGCGGCACCGGGGTCGCCAGCAGCTCGGGATAGTAGGTCCAGTCGCCGAAGCTTTCGCTTCCGCGCACCTCAGCCGACATCGGCCTCATCCTCACCAGGTTCGTCATGGTCGCAACAGCTATCCCCGCCGCTGCGCTTGCGCATTGAGATATGGCAAATTTTGCAACATGGCGCGCCAGAGGGGCCATCATTGCGACCGGGCACGCGAATGGGCTGCGAATGGCCCGGCTCGCCGCAGATCGGCACGGCCACGAACGCCGCCTGCGCAGGGGCCGGTGCGACCATCTGCAAGACCGCCAGCGGCGCAAGAATGGCGAAAAGGCGGCTCACGCTTCGTCCTCGTCCTCATCGATCAGGATGCGCGCGGCGGCCCCGTCAAGGTCGCTGAACTGCCCGCGCTTCAACGCCCAGAAGAACGCCGCAAGCCCGCACAGCCCCATGCCCAGCGCGATCGGCAGCAGGAACGCGAGCGAGGTCATCGTGCCGCCCCCTGCAAGCGCAGCGAATTGGCCACCACGATCAGCGAGCTGGTCGACATCGCCACCGCCGCGATCAACGGCGTGACGAGGCCCGCCATCGCCAGCGGCACTGCCAGCACGTTGTAGCCGATCGCCAGCACGAAGTTCTGCCGCACCACGCGCATCGTGCGGCGGCTGGCGCGCACTGCGCGCGGCAGCGCCATCAGGCTTTCGCCGGTGAACACGAAGTCCGAGGCCTGCCGCCCCACGTCGCTTGCGCTTCCCGGCGCGATCGAGGCGTTGGCGGCGGCGAGCGCGGGGCCATCGTTCAGCCCGTCGCCCACCATCAGCACGCGGCGTCCGGTGTTCTGCAGGCTGGCGATGTTCTGCTGCTTGTCGGCAGGCGACGCGCTCGCCCGCGCGGTCAGCCCGGTCTGGCGCGCCACTTCGCTCACCGCCACGATCCCGTCGCCCGACAGGATCGAACATTCGATGCCAAGGGCCTTCAGCTCGCCCAGCGCCTCGATGGCATCGGGCCGCAGCCGGTCGGCAAAGCCGATCACGCGCGCAGGGCCCTCGCCCAGATCGAGCGCGGTGGCCATACCCTCCGCCGCGACCGGACGCCCCAGCGTCACGCGCCGTCCCTGCCAGCGCGCGGTCACGCCGCGCCCCGGCTCCTCGGCCACGTCCTCCAGCACCGCTGCCCGCACCTCGCGCGCAGCCAGCGCCTGTGCCAACCCGAGCGAGAGCGGATGGCGGCTGTTGCTCGCCAGCGCCAGCGCCACCGCAGCCTCGTCCGCCGAAAGCGCATCGAGCGCGGCTTCATCGGGCACCGGGCGCCCCAGCGTCAGCGTGCCGGTCTTGTCGAGCAGCGCGCGGTCCACATCCGCCAGCCGCTCCATCGCAGAGCCGTCCTTGACCAGAATGCCGCGCTTCATCAGTGCGCCCGCCGCCACGACCTGCGCCACCGGCACGGCAAGGCCGAGTGCGCAAGGACAGGTGATGATCAGCACCGCGATGGCGATCACCAGCGAATGATAGATCCCCTGGCCAGCCAGCATCCAACCGGCAAAGGTCAGCGCCGCCAGCGTGTGCACAGCCGGAGCATAGAGTCGCGAGGCACGGTCCGCGATCCGCACATAGGCCGAGCGTGACTGGCCCGCCGCCTCCATCAGCCGCGCGATTTCGGCCAGCGCGGTATCGGTGCCCGCCGCCGTCACTTCCACGTCGACCGGCGCCTCGGCATTGAGCGTGCCCGCGTGGACCGCATCGCCCGCCTTGGCCGCCACCAGCGCGCTTTCGCCCGTCAGCAGCGACTGGTCGAAGCGGCTTGCGCCCCGCACCAGCACGCCGTCCGCCGCCAGCCGTTCGCCCGCAGCCACGCGCATCACCATGCCCGGCGCCAGCGCTGCCGCGGCCGTCCAGCGCGTGGTGCCATCGGCTTCGACCACCATCGCTCCGCTCGCCGCCTGCCGCAGCAGCGCATCCACCCCGGCGCGCGCGCGGTCGCGCATCATCGCATCGAGCGCGCGCCCCGCCAGCAGGAACAGCAGCAGCATCAGCGTGCCGTCGAACCACGCCTCGGCCCCGCCCGTCACCGTCTCATAGACCGACAGGCCCGTCGCCAGCGTCACGCCGATCGAAATCGGCACGTCCATGTTGGTGCGCCCGCGCTTCAGCGCGGCAAAAGCCGACGAAAAGAACGGCTTTCCGGCATAGGCGATGGCCGGAACGCCGATCGCCGCGGAAATCCAGTGGAACATGTCGCGCGTGGTGCCTTCCGCGCCCGACCAGATGCTCACCGACATCAGCATCACGTTCATGCACGCGAAGCCCGCCACCGCCAGCGGCGCGAGCAGCGGCTTGACCGCCGAGGGTGCCTCCTCCGCAATCACGCGCGGCTGCGCCTCGAACCCTGCGCCTGCCAGCGCAGCGATTAGGTCGGGGGTCTCCACCCCCTCGCCGTGCACCACTTCGACCGTGCGCGCGGTCAGGTTGGTCCGCGCCGAGGTCACCCCCGGCACGGCGTTGAGGCTGCGCTCCACCTTGCCCATGCACCCGGCGCAATGCATCCCGGGCACGGAAAACACGCTATGGATGGGGGGCGCAGCTTCGGTCCCCACCAACCGGGCCGCTGCCGTCACTGCACGTCTCCGACCGTACGCCAGGTCTTGCCCGCCACGTTCGCCGCCAGCCGCAGCCGCCAGCGCCCGTTCTCCAGCGCCGCGCGATAGCGGCCGGGCGCTTCCTCGCGGAAGGTCAGGCTTTCATCGTGGCGCAGGCCCAGCGGATGTTCGGCCACCGCCGTCACCGTGGCGCCGGTCAGGGGCTTGCCCGCCGCATCGCGCAAGTCGATGGCTACGCGGCCCGACCCGTCACGGCCGAACAACGCCTTCCAGCCCAGCGCCTTCTCTGCCCGGGCCTCGTCCAGCCAGCCGTTGAAGTGCTGGCTCGCGACATAGGAGTTCTCGACCACCACGCCCCCGAACGTCGAAATCGCGAACCGCGCCATCAGCACGTTTACCGCGATGACGATGCCGAAGAACGTGACCATGATCGCGGCCATGTGTCGTCCGGTGAATTGCCCCTTCTGGCCGGGGGCGGCTGCACGGCGCTGCTGGGTCACTGGCCGTTTCCTTCCGCTGTAGTGAATGTCGTCTTGGCGACGTCATGCCCGCCTTCCTTGTCCGACGCTTTGAGATCGAACAAAAATTCGGCAGGCTTGGCCCCCTTGGGCACGACCGCGTAGACGCGGATGCGCTTGGTCGTGTCCGCAGGGATTTCGACGGCGAGCGACTGCCGAGCGAGGTCGGAATCCATCTCGTCGGTATAGATCGCGCCGCCGGGCAGGCCGGAAATCGACACCACCACGGCACGGGGACGGTCTTCCATGTTGCGCAGCTTGATGGTGAAGCCGTTGCGCACTGCGCCCTTCGACAGCATCACGTATTCAGGGTTGCGATCCTTGGCCACCGACAGGTCGAGCCGGGTCCGCTGGCCAAGCAGGAACAGCATCCCCACGCCGATCGCCGACCACACACCCAGATAGATCAGCGTGCGCGGACGGAAGATCGTCTTCAGCACCGGCGCCGGCTCCTCGCCGCGCTCCACCTTGGCTTCATCGTCCAGCGTGAAGTAGTCGATCAGCCCGCGCGGGCGGCCCACATCGGCCATCGCCTTGTCGCAGGCATCGATGCACAGCGCGCAGGTGATGCAGCCGATCTGCGGCCCTTCGCGGATGTCGATGCCGGTCGGGCACACCGCGATGCACTGCTTGCAGTCGATGCAGTCGCCCAGCGGGTCCAGCCCCTGCTCCACCCGCTTCTGCGCCGCCTTGACCGAACCGCGCGGCTCGCCCCGCCAGTGCTTGTAGGTGACGGTCAGCGACTTTTCGTCGAGCATCGCGGTCTGGATGCGCGGCCAGGGGCACATGTAGACGCACACCTGCTCACGCATGAAGCCGCCCAGCCAGAACGTGGTGAAGGTCAGCACGCCGGTCGTCGCATAGGCGACCGGCGCCGCCGTGCCCGTCCAGAACTCGCGCTGCAACGTCGGCGCATCGGCAAAGTAGAAGATCCACGCGCCGCCCGTCAGGAAGCTGATGGTCAGGTACACGCCCCACTTGAAGACGCGACGCGCCACCTTCGATGCCGTCCACGGCGCGTTCTGCAAGCGGATCTGCGCGTTGCGGTCGCCATCGATCAGGCGGTCGACGTGCTGGAACAGGTCGGTCCAGACCGTCTGCGGGCAGGCATAGCCGCACCACGCGCGCCCCACGGCGCTGGTCACGAGGAACAGGCCGATCCCCGCCATGATCAGCAGGCCCGCCACGAAGTAGAATTCGTGCGGCCAGATTTCGATGTCGAACATGTAGAAGCGGCGGTGCGCCAGGTCGATCAGCACCGCCTGATCCGGGGCATAGGGCCCACGGTTCCAGCGCAGCCACGGGGTGCCCCAGTACACGATCAGGCAGAACGCCATGATTGCCCATTTCAGCCGACGGAACGCGCCGTCGCTGCCGCGGGGAAACACACCTTTGCGTTTTTCATAGAAGGAAATCTCGTCCGAATGGTCCGCGCGGGCGAGCTTGGGATCGTGCGCGTTCGTCATGGTACTTCCCTGAAAGAGGTGGCCGCCGCGCCCGACCGGGCGCGGCGGCCGGTACGTCGTTATTTGGCAGTCGCGGCAGGTGCCGCAGCCGCCGCAGCAGCCGGAGCCGGAGCCGCTTCACCGCCGCCCAGCGAGTGGACATAGGCTGCCAGCATCTTGACCGTGACCGGGTCGAGACGGCTGCCCCAGGCCGGCATCACGCCATAGCGGGCGTTGGTGACGGTCTCGGTGATCGTCGCCCGATCGCCGCCATAGAGCCAGATCGCATCGTTCAGCTTCGGCGCGCCGACCGCGCGGCTGCCTTCGCCGTTCGCGCCGTGGCACACCGCGCAGTTCTGCGCGAAGATCGCCGCACCGCGCTGCGAGGAGCCACTGGCCTTTTCCTGCCCGCTGATCACGCGCACGTGGCTGACCACGTCCTGGATCTGCGCCGCCGTCAGGATGCCGTCACGCCCGAATGCGGGCATCTGGCTCATGCGCGTGGCATCGTCACCCGGCTGGCGCACGCCGTGCAGCAGCGTCTGGTGGATCGTGGCGACATCGCCGCCCCACAGCCAGTCGTCGTCGTTCAGGTTCGGGTAGCCCTTGGCCCCGGCCGCGCCAGCGCCGTGGCACTGCACGCAGTTCACCTTGAACGCCGCGCGGCCGCCTTCGATCGAGGCGCGCAGCAGCTTCTCGTTGCCCGCGAGCTGCTCGACCGGGGTGGCCGCGATTTCAGCGCGGATCGCGGCATGGCTGTCGTCGGCGGCCTTCATCTCGCTCGCCAGCGCGCCCCGGCTCGACCAGCCGAAAGTGCCCGCGGTCGCGCTGTGCAGCCCCGGAATGGCGGGATAGACCACGCAATAGCCGATCGCGAAGGCGATGCAGGCATAGAAGGTCCACAGCCACCAGCGCGGCAGCGGATTGTTCAGTTCCTCGATGCCGTCCCATTCATGGCCGACGGTCTCGACGCCTGTGGCTTCGTCGATGCGCTTATCGTTCGCCATCGTTCTCATCCTTGAAGATCGAGGTGGCCGCTTGCGTGTTCTGGTCGCGCGCGCCCGGCCGGAACGGCCAGAGGCACAGCACCAGGAACACCACCGCCATCGCGAGGAGGCCCCAACTGTCCGCCAGGTGGCGGAGCATGTCGTAGGTGGAGTGGGTGGACAGGGTGAAGGCGCTCATCGTCCCTTCTCCTTGGCCAGATCCTCCTGCGCCGCCGGGGCGTTGACGTCGACCATCGTGCCCAGCACCTGCAGGTACGCGACCAGCGCGTCCATTTCGGTCAGGCGCTTGGGATCGCCGTCAAAGTCGCGCACCTGCGCCTTGGGATAGCGCTTCTTCAGGTCGGTCGCGTCCGCTTCGGGATCGGCCTGCGCCTTGAGGTCGTCGTTCGCCTTGGCAAGGTCGGTCTTCGAATAGGGCACGCCGACCTGATAGAGCGCCTGCAGCTCCGCCGTCATGTCACCCGGGTTCAGGTCCTTTTCGGCCAGGAACTGGTAGGTCGGCATGATCGATTCCGGCACGACCGCGCGCGGATCCTTCAGATGCTGGACGTGCCATTCATCCGAATACTTGCCGCCGACGCGGGCGAGATCCGGCCCGGTGCGCTTCGAGCCCCACTGGAACGGATGGTCGTACATCGATTCCGCGGCAAGGCTGTAGTGGCCATAGCGTTCGACCTCGTCGCGGAACGGACGGATCATCTGGCTGTGGCACACATAGCAGCCTTCGCGCACGTAGATGTCGCGGCCTGCCTGTTCGAGCGGGGTGTAGGGACGCATGCCCTCCACCTTCTCGATGGTGTTGTCGATCCAGAACAGCGGGGCGATCTCGACGATGCCGCCCACGGTCACCGCTGCGAAGGCGAAGATGCCCAGCAGGGTGATGTTGCGTTCCAGCTTCTTGTGACGCTCCACGATGGAGAGTGCCATTGTCGTGTCTCCTTGCCGGTGCTTCAGGCGTGGGCGGCCGTGGTGACGGGCACGTCGCGCGAAGCGTCGTACGGCGTCTCGGTCATCGGGGCTTCCTGGCGGAGCGGCGAACCCATGATCGTGCGGGCGATGTTGTAGGCCATGATGCTGGCACCGCTGAGGTACAGCAGACCGCCGAAGGCACGCATGATGAACATCGGGTGCATCGCGGCGACGGTTTCGGCGAACGAGTTCACCAGGTAGCCGTCCGGCCCGTATTCACGCCACATCAGGCCCTGCATGATGCCGGCCACCCACATCGAGGCCGCGTAGAACACGATGCCCAGGGTCGCGAGCCAGAAGTGCCAGTTCACCAGACGCAGCGAATAGAGCCGCTCGCGGTTCCACAGGCGCGGCGCAAGGTAGTAGAGGCAGCCGAACGTCACCATGCCGTTCCAGCCCAGCGCGCCCGAATGCACGTGGCCGATGGTCCAGTCGGTATAGTGCGACAGCGAGTTGACGCTCTTGATCGACATCATCGGACCTTCGAACGTGCTCATGCCATAGAAGGCCAGGCTCATCACGAACATGCGGATGATCGGATCGGTACGGATCTTGTCCCACGCGCCGTTCAGCGTCATCAGGCCGTTGATCATGCCGCCCCAACTCGGCATCCACAGCATGACCGAGAAGACCATGCCCAGCGTCTGCGCCCAGTCGGGCAGCGCGGTGTAGTGCAGGTGGTGCGGGCCAGCCCAGATATACAGGAAGATCAGCGCCCAGAAGTGGATGATCGACAGGCGATAGCTGTAGATCGGGCGTTCGGCCTGCTTGGGCACGAAGTAGTACATCATGGCGAGGAAGCCGGCGGTCAGGAAGAAGCCGACCGCGTTGTGGCCGTACCACCACTGCACCAGCGCGCCCTGCACGCCGCCGAACACCGAAACCGAGTGCGAGCCGAAGAAGCTGACCGGGATCGCCGCGTTGTTCACCAGGTGCAGCATCGCCACGGTGATGATGAACGACAGGTAGAACCAGTTGGCCACGTAGATGTGCGGCTCGGTGCGCTTCAGGATCGTGCCTACGAACACCGCCAGGTACGACACCCACACGATGGTCAGCCACAGGTCGACGTACCATTCGGGCTCGGCATATTCCTTGCCCTGCGTGACGCCCAGCAGGTATCCGGTCGCGGCCAGCACGATGAACAGCTGGTAGCCCCAGAAGACGAAACGGGCGAGGCCGGGGAAGGCCAGCCTCGCCCGGCAAGTGCGCTGAACCACATAGTACGACGTGGCGATCAGGGCATTGCCTCCGAAAGCGAAGATGACCGCCGAGGTGTGCAGCGGACGCAGGCGCCCGAAGTTGATCCACTCGAGCCCGAAGTTGAGCTGCGGCCAGGTCAGTTCCAGCGCGATGTAAAGCCCCGCAAGGAAGCCCGCCATGCCCCAGAACACCGTCGCGATGACGCCCCAGCGGATCGGGTCGTCGTCATAGCGGCCCTGGTCGGGCATCTTGAGGACGCCGCGCACGATCGCATCCACGTCGGCCTGCCGCAGCGAGACGACCAGGCCGATCAGTGCGGCAGCGCCGCAGATGCCCATGTGGATCGCAAAGGGCGTATCCTTTGCGAGCGCCATCGCGATGATGGCGAAAAATAGCACAGCCAGCCAGACGGCGCTGCGCGTCACTAACGATACCATGGAGCCTTCCCTTCCATGAAAGATGTGATGACGCCCGTGCGCCCCCCTGCGGGCTGCAACATTGACCCGAGTCAAATTGCCCCGAATTCAGCCTACTACCAAAGTCGAGGCCGCCCATTCGGTATTTTGCGTTCGGTCAATGAGGCTGATTCGGCAGCGGTGCATCAGGCTCTCACACCGCGAGGCCAGAACCGGGCCTGCGAGGGGCAGGCCACCCGCGGTTGCAGGACCATACTCATGAAGAAGATGATCTCCGCCGCGCTCGGCGCCGCCCTTGCGACCACCGCGCTGGTTGCCCCTGTCGCCGCCCACGCGGGTTCGGCCGACGGCAAGTGGCAGGTCAAGGTGCTCGGCACCGCCGTGCTGCCCAATGGCAAGATCGACGAGATCAAGTCGATCGACACCACGACCACGCTCGGTGGCGCGCTTGCGGCCACCCCCGGCGCCGACGTCAAGGCGAACGACAACGTCGTGCCCACGCTCGCGGTCGAATACTTCTTCACCCCGAACTTCTCGGCCGAAACGATCTGCTGCTTCACCGGCCACCACGTCGAAGGCGACAAGGGCCTCGCCGGTGCGGGCCGCATCGTCGATCACGTGCTGATCCTGCCCGCCACGCTCACGCTCAAGGCGCACATGCCGCTTGGCCCCATCAAGCCCTATGTCGGTGCCGGCCCCGCCGTGTTCTTCGTGTTCGGCGAAAAGCCGGGCGACACTGCCAAGGCTCTCGGCATCGACAAGGTGCGCATGAGCAATTCGCTGGGCGTCGCGCTTCAGGGCGGCGTCGACATCGCGCTGGGCGACAAGGGCTTCGGCCTCTCGCTCGACGCCAAGAAGTACTTCATCAAGCCGACCGCCAAGTTCTACGACACCAACGGCGACCTCGCGCTTGAAACCAAGCACAAGCTCGATCCCTGGGTGCTGAGCGCAGGCGTCAGCTACCGCTTCTGATACAGGTTCCTTCGGTCCCGTCCTGCCCCCACGCGTGGGCGGGCACCGGGGGCGGCGGGCGGGTCGTTCGGGGTTCTGGGATCACTCCGACACGACCCGCCCGTTTTCTTTTTGCGCATGACTGTCGGCACGCACCGCCCGCCCTTGGAAAACCGGAAACTTCCGCTACCGCCAGCGGTTGAAGTCGCTCCCTCGCGACTCCCAAGGAAACCGCCGTGGCCCGCCCGCTTTCGATCGACGTCCTGCTTGATTACCAGTTCGACGAGCCCACCGACATCCTGCTCCAGATCGAAGCGGCTGCCCTGCCCTGCCAGCGGCTGCAATCGAGCGCGCTCAACCTGCCGCCAGCCCTCACGCCAACCCGCGTACCCGCGCTTGACGGCATCGGCGAGCGCATCTGGCTGAACCATCAGGGCCGCCTTGTCGTCGAATACCGCGCAACGGTTGATGTCGAGCGCGCCGCAACCGACCTCGCCGCGCTGGCCGTCACGCCGCATCGCCTGTTGCCGGGCGATGCCATCCCCTACCTTATGCCTTCGCGCTATTGCCCGTCCGACCGATTCCACCGCTTCGCAGAACGCACGTTCGGCGATGTGGAGACCGGCGCAGGCGTGATCGCGATGCGCGAATGGATCGCCGGGCACCTCGATTACGTGCCGGGCGTCAGCAACAGCAGCACCTGCGCCAACGATACCTTCGTCGCGCGCCAGGGCATCTGCCGCGATTACGCGCACCTGATGGTCACCCTCGCGCGCGCCGCCGGAATCCCCGCGCGCTTTGCCAGCGCCTATGCGCTCGGCGTCGAACCGCAGGACTTCCACGCCGTCGCGCAGGTCTACCTCGGCGATCAATGGTGCATCGTCGATCCGACGGGGATGGCCAACGACGAAACCACCGCGATCATCGGCGTGGGCCGCGACGCCGCCGACGTCGCCTTCCTCACCGCCTTTGGCTGGGCGAAGTTCAACGCGCTGAAAGTCTCGGTGGCATAGATCCTCCCTTGCAAGGGGAGGCGGCAAACCGGAATAATGAAAATCAGCCCGCCAGTGCCACCAGCGCCGGGCGATCCAGAATCTCCACCTCGCGCCGCGAAGGCAGCTCGATCACGCCGTCGTTCTTCAGCTTGGTGAACTGGCGGCTGACCGTCTCGATGGTCAGGCCCAGCACGTCGGCCACCTGCTGGCGGCTGAACGGCAGCGAAAAGCGCCTCGCCGGCCCCAGCTTCACCGCGCAGCCGGTGTCGTCGAGACGATCGCTCATTTCCAGCAGGAACGTGGCGATCTTCTCGGGCGCGGTCTTGCGGCCCAGCAGCATCATCCACGAACGCGTCCGGTCCAGTTCGGCCAGCGTGCGCTCCAGCAGCTTGTGCTCCAGCTCGGGATGTTCACGTGCGAAGCGGTCGAAGTCGTTGCGCGCGAACACGCAGACGCGCGCATCGGTCAGCGCGACCACGCTCGCGCGGCTGGTCTGGCCGAAGGGGCGGCCGATGAAGTCCGAAGGATAGGCCACGCCCACGATCTGCTCGCGCCCGTCCTCGGTCGAGGTCGTCAGCTTGAGTACGCCTTCGATCACGTTGGCGACCAGCAGCGAATCGTCGTCTTCCCAGATCAGCGGTTCG
Source organism: Novosphingobium percolationis (assembly GCF_020179425.1). Classification (GTDB taxonomy): domain Bacteria; phylum Pseudomonadota; class Alphaproteobacteria; order Sphingomonadales; family Sphingomonadaceae; genus Novosphingobium; species Novosphingobium percolationis. The sequence continues at coordinate 610,731 of NZ_JAILYM010000001.1, forward strand.
CCCGCGCCGACGGAGCGGCGACGCCCCATCGTGTTGAGCGCGGCGATTTCCTGGTTGTCCAGGCCCGCACAGATCGCCCGGTTCCGGACGACACAAGTCTCGCATGACGACATGACCCGAGCGCCTATCAAAAACAGGCGCGCGTCACAACTTTATCCGCAACCGCGAAGCCCCAAAAAAATGGGGCGGCCATGAAATGACCGCCCGAGTTGGGGAGAAATCGGCGAGAGGAAGATCTCCGGATGGGTGATCGTCCTTTCGACACGCCCCTTCTCTCCCAACGCACCCCGACTCGCCTTGACCGATATCAAATCGGTGAAAAACATTCCCGGCGGACGCTTTTTTTCGTCGTCAGTCGTCCAGCCGAGCCAGATCGTGGTAGCCGCCGCGGAAGAACAGCAGTGGCGCGCCCTCGGCCCGATGCCCAAGGGATTCGACCGCGCCCACCACCAGCCAGTGGTCGCCCACTTCAACCACGCGCTCGATCGTGCAGTCGATCCACGCCACCGCGTCATCGAGCAGCGGCTGGCCCGAAGGACTGTGACCATGCGCCAGTTCGGCGAACTTGTCGTCGCCCCGCGCGGCAAAGCGGCGGCACAGGTCGATCTGGTCCGATCCCAGCACGTTGACGCAGAACCGCCCGGCCGGCGCGATCCGCGCCCATGTGCTCGATCGCTTGTCGGGAAAGAACCCCACCAGCGGGGGATCGAGCGAGATCGAGGTGAACGAGCCGACCACCAGACCATGGCGCGCCCCATCCTCGCCCAGCGCCGTGATCACGCAGACCCCGGTCGGATAGGACCCCAGCACGTCGCGGAACTGCCGCGGTTCGATCATTGCGTTTGTCCAGCCTCGCTTGTCGCAGCGCCCTGTTGCGCCCGCACCCATGTGCGCCCCCGGCGATTGCCTCGCAAGAGCAGCGCCGCCGCTAGTCGAAAGCGCGGGCGGGGGCCAGTTGGAATCGCTGAACCTGCCCATAAGGCCTGCTGAACCCCCTGTCCCCGATAGGTCCGCCCCCTGTTTGTTCTGTCCTACAAACCCCGTTCCATGCCACCTTCTGCGCCCCTTTTCCCAAGGAGCCGCGCATGATCGACAAGTCCCGCCCCGGCGCCGACGCCGCCTGCAAGGGCACCCTTCCCGATTTCGCCCCCGTCCCCCGTTTCTGGAACCGCCACGATGGGTGGACGCCCGAACGCCAGCGCGGCTTCATAGAAGCGCTGGCCGATACCGGCAGCGTCAAGCGCGCCGCCCACGCGGTCAACATGACGCCCGAAGGCGCCTACCTCTTGCGCCGCCACCCCGAAGCCGCCGAATTCCGCAAGGCGTGGGAAGCCGCCCTCGCCCTCGGCGTCCAGCGCCTCGAAGACATCGCCATGGAACGCGCGCTCGAAGGCGTCGAAGCGCCCGTCTATTCCTACGGCAAGCTCGTCGGCACCCGCCGCATCCACAACGACCGCCTGCTGATGTTCCTCCTGCGCAACCGCGCCCGCAAACGCTTTGACGCCGGCACCCGCCCCGACGCCGTCGCCCGCGCCGAACTCGAAAAGCTCAAGAAGCAATGGCGCGCCGAATGGCTGGCCGAACAGAACGACCCCACCGAACTCGCCCGCATCCGCCGCGGCATCGACACCAAGCTGCAGATCATGCGCCAGAACATCGAAGACAGACGCGCGCGCGAACGCATCGAAGCCGAAACACGCCAACTCGCCGCCTGGGGCGCCACGCCCGACCAGATCGCCCAGCACCGCGCCCTGCCCGCGCCGGAGGAATAGAAAGTACAGGATGCGAGGGGGTTACCCCCTCGCGCTCCCATCACGTCTCCCGGCGAAAGGTCAGCGCCCCCCCCGGTTCCTCCCCGGCACAGGGAGGGGGACCATGCGCAGCATGGTGGAGGGGCACGCGCAACGACAAGATCTGTTCCCCAACATTCCCGCCGTTTGCGGCACACTTCCTCACCATCAAAAACTGCCGTCACCCCGGGCTTGACCCGGGGTCCAGCTGTCTTTGAGCGAGGGAGAGTAAGCTGGATCCCGGGTCAAGCCCGGGATGACGAAGGCGGGGGGATTGCGCACGCAAGCGCATCCGCGAACCACAACAGTCCTGCAAACCCACAGTACTGCAGCACCCTCAATAGTCGCCCCGGCGCCGCTGGCTAAAATCGCGCGCCCTATTCCTCGCCCATCCGCAGCGCTGCAATAAACGCTTCCTGCGGGATCGACACGTTGCCGTATTCGCGCATCCGGGCCTTGCCCTTCTTCTGCTTGTCGAGCAGCTTCTTCTTGCGGCTGATGTCGCCGCCATAGCACTTGGCGGTCACGTCCTTGCGCATCGCGGCGATCGTTTCGCGCGCGATCACCTTGCCGCCGATGGCCGCCTGGATCGGGATCTTGAACAGGTGGCGCGGGATCAGGTCCTTCAGCCGCTCGCACATGCCGCGCCCGCGCTCTTCGGCCACGGCGCGGTGGACGATCATCGACAGCGCGTCGACCGGCTCGTTGTTGACGAGGATGCTCATCTTCACGAGGTCGCCTTCGCGCAGGCCGATCTGTTCATAGTCGAAGCTGGCATAGCCCCGACTGATCGACTTCAGCCGGTCATAGAAATCGAACACCACTTCGTTCAGCGGCAACTCGTAGTTCACTTGCGCGCGCCCGCCGACATACGTCAGCCCGGTCTGGATGCCGCGCCGGTCCTGGCACAGCTTCAGGATCGAGCCGAGGTATTCGTCCGGGGTGTAGATCGTGGCCTTGATCCACGGCTCGTCGATCTGCTCGATCCGGCTGGGGTCGGGATAGTCCGCCGGGTTGTGCAGCAGGATCTCGCGCGCATCGTCGTTGCGGCTGGCGCGCAGCTGGATGCGATAGACCACCGACGGCGACGTGGTGATCAGGTCGAGGTCGTATTCGCGGGTCAGGCGTTCCTGGATGATCTCCAGGTGCAGCAGCCCCAGGAACCCGCAGCGAAAGCCGAAGCCCAGCGCCGCGCTGCTCTCCATCTCGAAGCTGAACGAGGCATCGTTCAGCCGCAGCTTGCCGATGCTTTCGCGCAGCTTTTCGAAATCGGCGGCGTCGACCGGGAACAGCCCGCAGAACACCACCGGCTGCACTTCCTTGTAGCCCGGCAGCGCCTGCGTGGCCCCGCCCTTCACCGTGGTGATGGTGTCGCCGACCTTGGCGGTTTCCACTTCCTTGATCTGCGCGGTGATGAAGCCGATTTCGCCCGGCCCCAGCTCGGCCAGTTCCTCGCGCTTGGGCGTGAAGCAGCCGACGCGGTCGATCAGGTGCTCGGTGCCGCCGGCCATGAACTTGACCTGCAGGCCCTTCTTGATGACCCCGTCGATCACGCGCACCAGGATGACCACGCCGAGGTAGGGATCGTACCAGCTGTCCACCAGCATGGCCGTCAGCGGCGCGTCGCGCTCGCCCTTGGGCGGCGGGATCTTGGCGACCACCGCGTCCAGCACGTCCTCGATGCCGATGCCCGACTTGGCGCTGGTCAGCACCGCCTCGCTCGCGTCGAGCCCGATCACTTCCTCGATCTCGGCCTTGACCTTTTCCGGCTCGGCGGCGGGAAGGTCGATCTTGTTGATCACCGGCACGATCTCGTGATTGTGCTCGATCGACTGATAGACGTTGGCCAGCGTCTGCGCTTCCACGCCCTGCGCTGCGTCCACCACCAGCAGCGCGCCTTCGCACGCGGCCAGGCTGCGGCTGACTTCATAGGCGAAGTCGACGTGGCCCGGCGTGTCCATCAGGTTCAGCTCATAGGTCAGCCCGTCCTTGGCCTTGTAGTTCAGGCGGACGGTCTGGGCCTTGATGGTGATCCCGCGCTCTTTCTCGATATCCATGTTATCAAGGACTTGCGCGCTCATCTCGCGCTCGGTCAGCCCGCCCGTATACTGGATCAGGCGGTCGGCCAGCGTCGACTTGCCGTGGTCGATGTGCGCGATAATCGAAAAGTTGCGGATCAGCGAAAGGTCGGTCATGCCGCGCCCGTTAGCAGCGCGCAAGCCAACTGTCATCTGCCCCCTTGCGCCGCCGTTCTAGCAGCGCGTCGCGATGTAGGAAAACCTTTCCGCGATTTTTTAATTGATCAATTAAGAGAGATGTCGCAGCCTTGGGGCAACGGCGCGAAGCGAATCCGCGCGTGCCGAGAACACAGCCCATGGGAGTGGCGGATGAATCTCGATTTCTCCGACGAGCAGAAAGCGCTCAAGGATCAGGTACGGCGGTTCCTCGAAGATCGCGGCGGCGTTGCCCAGATGCGCGCCGTGCTGACGAGCGATGCCAGCTACGACAAGGACTTGTACAAGGGCCTCGCCGAACTCGGCGTGCTGGGTGCGGCCATCCCCGAGGAATTCGGCGGCGTCGGCCTCTCGCACCTCGACCTCTGCGTGGTGGCCGAGGAACTGGGCCGCGTGATCGCGCCGGTGCCGGTCGCCTCGTCGATCTACCTCGTCGCCGAAGCGCTGCTGCAAGCAGGGTCGCAGGCGCAGAAGCAGGCATGGCTGCCCAGGCTCGCTGCCGGCGAAGCCATCGGCGCTTTCGCGCTGAACGAAGGCGAAGGCCGCATGGGGCCGGAAAAGGTCCGCGCCAGCGTTTCGGGCGGCAAACTGACCGGCACCAAGAGCCCGGTCGCCGATGGCGATTGCGCCGATGTCGCGGTGGTCGCCGCCAAGTCGGACAGCGGCAAGGTCTCGCTCTACGTGGTCGATCTCAACGGTCCCGGCGTCGAACGCCGCACCTTGAACTCGATCGACCCCAGCCGTGGGCAGGCCGCCCTCACCTTCACCAACGCCCCCGCAGAGCTGCTGGGCGGCGAAGGCGATGGCTGGCACATCGCCACGCAGGTGATGGACCGCGCCGCGATCCTGATCGCCTACGAACAGCTCGGCGGTGCCGACCGCGCGCTGGAAATGGCGCGCGACTATGCGTTGGAGCGCATGGCCTTCGGTCGCCAGATCGGCTCGTTCCAGGCGATCAAGCACATGCTCGCCGATATGTACGTCTCGGCCACGCTCGCGCGGTCGAACTGCTACTATGGCGCATGGGCGCTCGCTTCGGGCGCGTCGGAGCTGCCGGTTGCCGCCGCCACCGCGCGCGTTTCGGCGTCGCAGGCCTTCCAGCACTGTTCGAAGAACAACATCCAGGTCCACGGCGGCATGGGCTTCACCTTCGAATACGACTGCCACCTGTTCTACCGCCGCGCCAACGCGCTCGCGCTCGCATTGGGCTCGGTTTCCACCTGGGAAGACCTGCTGGTCGACCGCATGACCGCCGGCAACGCCGCCGCGGCCGCCTGATCCAGCTTCCGGAGACACATCATGGACTTTGAAGATACCCCGCAGGAAGCCGCCTTCCGCGCCGAAGTGCGCAGCTGGATCGACGCCAACGCACCCAAGCATCTGGAAGACCAGCTCAAGCGCGCCAACTTCGGCGACATCGGCATCACCAGCGAAGACCCGATCGCGGCCTGCAAGTCGTGGCAGAAGAAGAAGGCCGACGCTGGTTGGGCCTGCCTGCACTGGCCCAAGGAATACGGCGGCGGCAACCGCACGCCGATGGAGCGCGTGATCTGGAATCAGGAAGAAGGCCTGTTCCGCGCACTGGGCGGGCTGTTCACCATCGGCCAGGGCATGTGCGGCCCCACCGTGATGGCCTGGGCCGATGAAGAGGCCAAGCGCCGCCTGCTGCCCCCGCTGTCTTCGGGCGAGGAAGTGTGGTGCCAGCTGTTCTCCGAACCCGCGAGCGGTTCCGACCTTGCCGGCCTGCGCACCCGCGCGGTCAAGGCCGAAGACGGCTCGGGTGACTGGATCATCAACGGCCAGAAGATCTGGACCAGCGGCGCGCAGAACTCCGACTGGGGCCTGCTGATCACCCGCACCGACGCCGATGTGCCCAAGCACAAGGGCCTGACCATGTTCTACCTCTCGATGCACACGCCCGGCGTCGAGGTTCGCCCGATCAAGCAGGCGAACGGCCAGTCGTCGTTCAACGAAGTCTACTTCACCGATGTCCGCATCCCCGATGCGCAGCGCCTCGGCGCGGTGGGGCAAGGCTGGGAAGTCTCGCTCACCACACTGATGAACGAACGCCTGTCGATCGGCTCGGGCATGTCGACCGGCTTCCCCTCGCTGCTGTCGCTGTGCATGGACGTGGAAATCGACGGCAAGCCTGCCGTGCAGGATTCGAACGTGCGGTCGAAGCTGGCGCAGTTCGCGGTGCGCGAAATGGGCCTCAAGTACACCGGCATGCGCGCCATCACCGCGCTGTCGAAGGGCGAAACGCCGGGGCCTGAAAACTCGATCGGCAAGCTCGTGGCCGGTGCCACGATGCAGGATCTGGCGATGTTCGCGCTCGATCTGCAAGGCCAGTCGGGCGTAATCTGGGAAAAGGACGGTCCGTCGGATGGCCGTTTCCAGGCGATCCTGATGCGCTCGCCCGCCACCCGCATCGAAGGCGGCTCGGACGAAATCCTGCGCAACATCATCGGCGAGCGCGTGCTGGGCCTGCCCGGCGACATCCGCGTCGACAAGACCGTCGCGTTCAAGGACATCCCGACGAGCGGCCGCAAGCACTGATCGTCCGGGGCGAGGAAGGGGGCGCTCCGCTGCGGCGGGGCGCCCTTTTCTTTTCGCCTGCCCCGGTCCATGGCGCGACGATGGACCAGACCCCCTACGACCTGTTCGGCGGCGAAGCCTTCGTGCGCGCGCTGTGCGCCAGGTTCTACGCACTGATGGACACCCTGCCCGCAGCGCAAGCCGTGCGCGCCGTCCATCCGCCTTCGCTCGCCAGCGCCGAGCAGAAGCTGTTCGAATATCTCACCGGCTGGCTCGGCGGCCCGCCGCTCTATACCGACAAGTACGGCCACCCGCGCCTGCGGATGCGCCACTTCGTCGCCCCCATCGGGCAGGCGGAGATCGAAGGCTGGCTGCTGTGCTTCCGGCAGGCGTGGCGCGAACTGGCGACACCTTCCCCCATGGCCGATGCGATCATGGGCAAGGTCGAAAGCCTTGCCTGGCACATGGGCAACCAGCCGGACGAAGCGCGTTGAACCGCGCCGAGGGCTGGCCTACAAGCGCAGGGACGGCATAGGGGGCCGTTGAAACGATGATCTGGCAACGTCTGGTGCTTGCCGCTTTCCTGGCTTCGGTCGGGTTTAACTTGTGGGGTGCGTTGCGCGATCCGCACCTGCTCGCCCTGCCCGCCGCGCTGGCCGGATGGTATCTGGCCGACCTGCTTTCGGGGCTGGTCCACATGGTCATGGACTACCGCCCCTGTCCCGAAGGACGCGGGCTTGCCGCGATCTACTTCTATGAAGGCCGGCGCGGCTCACCTGAATATGCCGCGCTCCACCGTGCAACGATGCAGCGGGTCAACGCCTTCGAGCGCATCTCCTACGATTTCAAGAACCACCACCCCCGCCCCGATGCGCTGGGACGGCGCTCGGTGTGGCGCCTGATCGGCTCGACCGTGCTGGTCGCCGCGCTGCCGCTGTCGCTTGCCGGAAACGCCGCCTTGCTGCTCTGGCCCGTGCCGGGCTGGGCCTTGGCCTTGCTGTCGGCCATGCTGCTGGGCGGTGGCTTCGCGCAATACTTCCACGGCACCTTGCATCGGCGCGAGAACCCGTGGTTCATCAACGCCTTGCGCCGCATAGGCCTGCTGATGACGCCCGCCGCGCACCAGATCCACCACGATACCCTGCAGCGCGATTTCGCCACCAACTGCGGCTGGTCGAACCCCGTCATCAACCGCCTGTTCGCGCACCTGCGCGCTCGCGGCCGCCTCGATGACGCGGGCCTGGAACCGCATTCCTGAACTGCGTCGGGCACCGGCAGACGTCACCGCGAACGCCACCACAATTCCGCGCCGGCAAGTGTGGCCGATCGACAATACCAGCCCTCTGACCGCGACGTAGCATCACAATAAATTTATATAACCTTTCGTATATAAAATGCATATTACGCAGAAAGACGAATTAACCAATTTCCACCTTCCCCCATGGCCGCAAAATCGGGACAAGGCCTTGTAGGGATGGAAAATTCGATATCCGGTTTCCGAATCCAGCGTTTTCCTTAACCCTTGCCGTCCGTTGCTGCATCTAAGGGTTGTGTACTAGATTACTTGAGCCTGAAATAACCAGCCAGCGATCCCTCAGGCCATGGAAGCTATCATGACCTCAGCTTTTCCTGAGACGAACTTTGTCCCATCCACGCAAGTCGGCCGGTACAACTTCCCGGACTTCGACCAAGACCTGCCTGCACTGCAGGTCCGCGACGATACCGTGCGCGTCTTCCGCTTTGCCGATTGCAGGGCGACGGAACTGGATGGGTGGATATCGGCCGCTTTTCCGCTGGCGGGTCGACGCTTCATCTCAGAAACCTACATCGCCAATTTCATGGATGGCGAAGAGCCTTATGCCGTCGCGATCGTTGCCGCCAACGACCTTGAGCGTGCCAGGAAATTCCTGCGCTACAACAAGCCGCTGCTGAGCGCGAAGCTGAAGATCGCGCTGCTCGCTTCCAGTCGCCCGCCGCAGCGCGCCACGCTGCTGATGGCCGGTTTTGACGATGTCTTCGATGCCCGCACGAACATCGCCGAAGCGCAGCTGCGCATCGCGGCGATGTCCCGCCGCAACGCCATCTATGGCCAGGCCAGCCGCCGACGCGGGTTGGGGGGCGGCGCGGCGACGCTCAAGGCGGCATTCGCGTCCCCGCTCACCCCGCGCGAGCTTCAGGTGGCGAGCCTGCTGGCCGCGCATATGTCGACCGGGCTGCCACGATCGGCGATCCTTTCCGAATTCGGCATCGAATCCCAGCCGTTGTCGCACGCCGCGCTGAAAGTGGTGATTTCCAAGTTGCGCGCCAAGCTTGCGCCCGGCTGGATCATCCTGTCGAACCGGGGCTACGCCTATCGGCTGCAACCCGATGACGTCGCGGACCTGCAGGTCCCCGCCCGCCGCCTTCACCCGACCTTGCGCTGAGCCGTTTCCTGCGGCGCGGGCCGCAACGATACCGCGGCGATCCGGCCGTCTTCGTCCAGTTCGAGCGGCATGGAGAACTCCACCCCCAGCCGATCGTCGTTCGACCAGCGACAGGTGGCGGTGACCGGGTAGCTGTCCGACAGCAGCACGCGGAAGATCGTGCCCGGCGGCACATTCCACAGCCCTTCGATCAGCGCGCCGGTGCGGCTGATGTTGCGCACGGTGCCGTGATAGCGATGGCCCGCGTGGTCGAGCACCACCTTGCGCAACATCGTCTGGCGGCTGGCGCGGGCCGAGCGCGGCCCTTGGGCGATGGCGACCAGCCCCGACGACAGCCGCGAAGCCGCTGCCTCCGCCGAAAGCGGCCGTTCATAGATGTAGCCCTGCACGTGGCTGCACCCCAGCACGCGGATCAGGTCCAGCTCGTCGAGCGTCTCCACGCCCTCTGCCGTCGTTTCCATGCCCAGCGCTTCGGCCAGGCTCACGATCGAGGCGATGATCGCGCCGTTGCGGCTGCCCGGCTGGGTCGCGCCGCGCACGAACGACTGGTCGATCTTGATCTTGTCGAACGGCGCCTTCTTCAGATAGCCGAGCGAGGAATAGCCCGTGCCGAAGTCGTCGAGCGCCAGCCGCACCCCCACCGACTTCAGCGCGCGGAACATCGCCTCGGTGTCGGAATCATCGTTCAGAAAGACGCTTTCGGTGATTTCCAGCTCCAGCCGCTGCGGATCGACCTGCGCATGGGCCAGCGCATTGGTGACGATCGACGGCAGCGACGGGTTGGAGAACTGCAACGGCGAGACGTTCACCGCCACGCGCACGTTGCTGGGCCACTTCGACAGGTCCTGGCACGCGGTGCGCAGCGCCCATTCGCCGATCGTGGCGATCAGCCCGGTATCCTCGGCGATGGGGATGAACTTTGCGGGCGAAATGAAGCCCTGTTCCGGGTGCCGCCAGCGCAGCAGCGCCTCGAACCCGGTGATGCGTTCCGTCGCGGTCTGCACCACCGGCTGATAGTACAGCTCCAGCCCCCCATGCGTCACCGCGTCACGCAGGTCTTCCTCCAGCTGGCGACGCTCCTCGGCATCGCTGTGCAGGTCGGGCGCATAGAAATGGTATCGGCCCCGTCCGCCGTCCTTGGCGGCATAGAGCGCAAGGTCGGCGTTGCGGATCAGCGCCTCGCTGGTGACGCCATCGTCGGGCGCCAGCGCGATGCCCACCGATGCGCCGATCATCACCCGGCTGCCTTCGATCGAATAGGGTTGCGACAGGCTCTCGATCACCTGCCCCGCCAGTTGCGCCAGCATGGTGCGCTCGCTCTTGCCCGGCAGGATCACCTTGAACTCGTCGCCGCCCAGCCGCCCGACGCGCCCGTGCTTGCCGATCACGCGCTCCAGCCGCTGCGCCACCTGCTTGAGCAGCGCATCCCCGGCGGGGTGACCCAGCGTATCGTTGACCTGCTTGAAACGGTCGAGATCGAGCAGGAACACCGCGCAGGTCCGATGGCTTACCTGCGGCGCGTTGAGGATCTTCTCCAGCGACTGCGACATGCGGAAACGGTTGGACAGCCCGGTCAGCGAATCGAAGTGCGCCAGCCGGCTGGCATGCTCTTGCGAACGGCGCTTCTCGGTCAGGTCCGAACCCGATCCGCGAAAGCCCTGGAAGTTGTTGAAGGTGTCGTAGGTCGGGCGGCCGGTGATCGACCACCACCGTTCCTCGTCGTGCACCGCGGCGCGCACCGCCAGTTCCGAGAAGCTGGATCGCGCGGAAAGGTGGAAGGCCAGCGTGCGCTCGCCCTCGCCCGATTGTTCGGCAAGGTTGAACAGTTCGGCAAAGGGCCGGCCCAGCAGCTCCCCTACCTCGCGTCCCAGCGTCTCGGCGACCGGGCTCGAAAGATAAGTGATCTGCCCGCGCCGGTCGGTCTCCCAGAACCACCCCTGCCCGGTCTCCTCGTAGTCGGCCAGGATTTCCTGCGCGCGGGTCTGGATGCGCGCTTCCTCCTGCACGCGCTCCTCGCTGCGCAGGTCGATCTCGCGCTGGCGCATGAAGGCAACGCCTGCGATCGCCACGCCGATCAGCGACGTCAGCGCGCCGCCCTCGAAGCTGACCACGCACGTCACCCCGGACCACAGCGAAACCTGCGCCGCCAGCACCGCCGCCAGCCGCCCCGACTGGGTCACGGTGGCGAACAGCGATATGGTTACCAGCAGCGCCAGGCAATGCACCCAGGACACGTGCCCGCCATTGGCCCAGAGCCCTGCGGCGGTGCCATAGACGAACATCGGCAGCGCTACGGCCAATGCCAGCAGCCCCATTCGCGCAGCCGTCGACAGCCGCCCCTGCGCCTCGATCCGCACGAGATAGCGCGACACGAACACCAGCAGCGCGCCGACCAGCGCCAGCACCGGCGCGGTCCACGAAGAAAACGCCCCGTTGACCACGGCCAGCCCGACGATTCCAGCCGCCATCGGCAACGCCAGCGTCGGCCATTCGGGCGCCATCAGGCTCCGATTGCGCCGCTCGCCGAACAGGAACGCCTCGCCCGCGGGGCGCGCGGTGCTGCGCTCCCCCCGCCTGTGGGTGCGGGCGTAATCGCGCCCCGTCTGGGGGTGATCGGCGGGATCGGCGGCATGGGGAGCCGGAGCATCTGACATGGCTCTCCGATTGCCGGATTTGCTTTGAGAAACGGTTAAGGCCTCCCGCAATCCCCGCTGCGCGCGCGACCTTGCTTTTGCGCGGGCCGCGAAGCTGCTAGGGCTTTGCCGCGACCGCAACCTGACGAGGACAAATTGGCGTCGACGGCTGAATTTTCGATGATCGGCGTGGCAGGGCGAAGGCTCCGCCTCGGGCAATGGCACGTCGAACGGGGGCACGTCGAACGGGGGCACGTCGAACGGGGCAACGTCGCTGAAGCCGCGCCGCGCCCGCTGGTGATCCTCAACGGCATCGGCATGAACATCGAACTGCTCGAACCCGTTGCCCGCGCGGTGACCGACCGGCGCATCATCAGCGTGGACATGCCCGGCATCGGCGGTTCGCCCGATCCCGTGTTCCCCTATACCATCCCGTGCATGGCACTGACGCTCGCCGCGCTGCTCGACCGGCTGCGGATCGACCAGGTCGACCTCGTCGGCATCAGCTGGGGCGGCGCCGTGGCGCAGCAGTTCGCCTTCCAGCACCGCGCGCGGCTGGGCAAGATGGTGCTGGCCGCCACGGCGGCGGGCGGCGCAACGATGGTGCCGGGCAACTTCTCGCTGCTGGGCAAGCTGTCCGACCCGCGCGAATACACCGTCGAAAAGACGCTGCGCCGCAACCTCGCCATGCTCTACAACGGCGGCGGATCGGGCCGCGTCTCGCTCAACGCGGCCAAGGCGCCGTCCCCGCTCGGCTGGGCCTGCCAGATGGCCGCCTTCTCGGGCTGGTCGAGCGTGCCCTTCCTGCCCTTCATCGGCGTGCCGACAATGGTCATGGCCGACGAGGAGGACCAGCTCATCCCGCCTGCCAACGCCCATTTCCTGCACAAGGCCATTCCCCACAGCCGTATCGCCATGTTCGAAGGCGGCGGCCACCTGTTCATGCTGTCCAAGCCCCACGAATTCGGCGAGACGCTGACGCAGTTCCTCGACGAAGCCCCCCGCGCCGCCTGATCACGCAAGACCTTGCACGGCGCTTTCCTTTTGTGACCGGTCGGCTAGCATCGCCGACAGAATCACAACAGGCGCGGGAGAGCGCATGCGGCATATCGCGATTATCGGTTCAGGCCCTGCCGGATACTACACGGCAGAAGCCGCGCAAAAGCAGTGGGGCGATGACGTCAAGGTCGATATCTTCGACCGTCTTCCCGTACCATACGGCCTGATCCGCACGGGCGTCGCGCCCGATCACCAGTCGATCAAGGGCGTCTCGCGCCGCTACGAACAGACCGCCCTGTCCGACAACGTCAGCTTCGTCGGCAACGTCACCATCGGCGAGGACGTGTCGATCGACGAACTGCTCGGCCTCTACGACGCCGTCGTCCTCGCCACCGGCGCCCCGCGCGATCGCGGGCTCGATCTTCCCGGCGACCACTTGCGCAATGTCCACGGCAGCGCCGCCTTTGTCGGCTGGTACAACGGCCACCCGGAATTCGCCGCGCTCGATCCCGATCTGTCGGGCGACACCGCCGTCGTCATCGGCATGGGCAACGTCGCGCTCGACGTCGCGCGGATCCTGTCCAAGACGCGCGAGGAATTCGCCGGCAGCGACATCGTCGGCCACGCGCTCGAAGCGCTCGTCGCCTCGAAGATCCGGCGCATCGTCGTGCTCGGCCGGCGTGGCCCGCACCAGATCATGATGACGCCCAAGGAACTGGGTGAACTGGGCCACCTCACCCGCGCGGCGCCGCGCGTCGATCCGGCGGACCTGCCCGATGTGGGCGAAGACGCTCTGCTCGAACCCGGATTGCGCAAGTCGGTCAACCACTTGCGCAGCTTCGCCGCGATCCCCGAAAGCCACCGCGCCGATGTCGATATCGAGGTGGAGTTCGATTTCTTCGCCTCACCGCGTGCACTGCTGGGCGAAGGCAAGGTCGAAGCGATCGAGGTCGAGCGCACCCGCATCGAGAATGGCCGCGCGGTCGGCACCGGCGAATTCTACGAAATCCCCGCCAGCCTCGTCGTCGCCTGCATCGGCTATCGCACCGCGCCGATTCCCGGTGTGCCGTTCGATGAACGCGCGGGTCGCTTCGCCAACGACGAAGGCCGCATCCTGCCCGGCCTCTACTGCGTCGGATGGGCGCGGCGCGGGCCTTCGGGCACGATCGGCACCAACCGGCCCGATGGCTTCGGCGTGGTCGAAAGGATCGCCGAGGACATGCCCGCCCCTGCCGGGCGCAAGGGCCGCGAAGGCTTCGATGCCCTCGCCGCCGCGCGCGGGCTCGAAGTCGTCACCTTCCGCGACTGGAAGAAGATCGAGGAAGCCGAAGCCGCGCGCGCCCGCGATGGCGCCCCGCGCGAAAAATTCGTCGACGTGGCCGAGATGATCCGCGCCCGCGGATAGCGCGAACCCTGTCAGGCCGCGCGGCGCATCCGTCGCGCGGTCCGGGCCGTGGTCCCCACGTCGAAGCGATCGACCAGTTCGGCCATGCGATCCGCCTGCCCCGCCAGGTTGCGCGCAGCGGCCGTCGCTTCCTCGACCATCGCCGCGTTCTGCTGGGTCATGGTGTCGAGTTCGCCCACGGTCTCGCGGATGTGGCCGATGTTCGTCGCCTGGTTGCGCGCGGATTCGGCGATGCTGCTCGCCAGATCGGCAATTTCGCCCACGCGCCCGACGATGCGCCCGAACGTCTCGCCGGTCTGCCCCACGATCGCCACGCCCCGGTCGACCTGCGCCGAGCTGTGGCCGATCAGCTTCTTGATATCGAGCGCAGCTTCGGCAGAGCGCTGCGCCAACGCCCGCACTTCGTTGGCCACCACCGCAAAGCCGCGCCCCGCATCGCCCGCGCGCGCCGCCTCGACGCCCGCGTTGAGCGCCAGCAGGTTGGTCTGGAAGGCGATGCCATCGATCACCGCGATGATCTTGCCGATTTCCTGTGCGCCGTGCTGGATGTCGTTCATGGCCTGCACCGCCTCGCCCACCACCGTGCCGCCGGTCTGGGCATCCTCGTGCGCCTGGCGGACCGAATCGTGCAGATGCTCGGCATCATCGGCCGTGCTGCGAACGCTCCCTGCCAGCGACGTCATCGCCGCCGAGGCTTCCTCCAGGCTCGCGGCCTGCTGTTCGGTGCGCCGCGCCAGATCGTCGGAGGCCTGGCGGATCTCCTGCGCGCCCGTGTCCACCGCCTGCGATGTTTCGGCCACTTCGGCCAGCGCCGTCGCCACCTTGCCGCGCATCGTCTCGAAGTCGGACTGGATCGCCGCATATTCCGTCGGCATTCCCGAAACCGCGCTGCGGAAATCGCCGCCGGTCATCTTCTGGAGGGCCGAACCGACCTGCCCGATCACTTCGACCCGGTTCTTCTCCTCCATCTCGAAATAGGTCGACAGCGCGATGGTCATGTCGAGCAGCGCCATCTTCAGCGCCGTGCCGCCGATCCTTGCCTTGCTCCGTGCGTTCAACGCAGGCCCTGCGCCTGCCAGTCCTACCAGCACTTCATCGAGTACGCTGGCATAGCCGCCAATGTACCATTCCGGTGCCAGGCCGATCTTTGCATGGACCCGCCCGATCGTCCGCGCGCTTTCCATGTAGGCGGTGTCGGGCGCGCCGCTGAACATCATGCGCCAGTGATCGAGCTGCTTGTCGCGCGCATGGTTCATGGCGCTGCGCGACGAGAACAGCCCCGAGATCTCGGGCGTCGTGGCGATGCGGTCGTAGAGCCGCTCCAGCGCAGGCGGCGCAAGCCGCGCCATGGCACGGGCAATGGCCGGAAAGCGCCGCACGTCGCTTTCGTCGATATGGAAGAAGTCCAGAGTCCGGGCGAGGGAACCGGCGGAAGTGTCCATCAGGGCGTGTCCAGAAATTGTTGCACGCCAACGTTATACGGGGCCGACTGTCAGCGCCCTCAACGCATCCTACGCAACATTACGGCAACAAAAATAAACCGCTTCCGGTCATTGCCCGGCAACCCCGTTCCCCAACCAAAAAAAGCCCCCTCCTCTTGAGAGGAGGGGGTTGGGGGTGGTGCCGCAGCACCGCGCCTGCCGATCATCAGGGCGCCACACGCGCGCCCCGTCGCATCAGACGCGCATCGGCATCAGCACATAGAGCGCGGGCGACTTGTCGTCCTTGCGGATCAGCGTCGGGGCCCCTGCATCGGCCAGATGCAGTTCCACCGTATCGCCGTCGATCTGGCTCAGGATGTCCTTGAGATAATTGGCGTTGAAGCCGATCTCGAAACCATCCGAACGATAGTCGGCGGGCAGTTCTTCCGCCGCGGTGCCGTTGTCCGGGCTGGTGACCGACAGCGTCACGCGGTCAGGTTCCAGCGCCATCTTCACGGCGCGGGTCTTTTCGGTGGCGATCGTCGCCACGCGGTCCACGCCCTGGAAGAACGAGCGCGGATCGAGCTTGAGCAGCTTGTCGTTGCCGGTCGGAATCACGCGGTTGTAATCGGGGAAGGTGCCGTCGATCAGCTTGCTGGTCAGCACCACGCCATGTTCGCCGCCCAGCGTGAAGCGCACCTTGCTCGCCGAAAGGTCGACCAGCACGGCGGTATCCAGCACTTCTTCGAGCAGCTTGCGCAACTCGCCCACGCATTTGCGCGGCACGATAACGTCGGGCATCCCCTCTGCGCCATCGGGGCGCGCGATGGTGTAGCGCGCCAGCCGGTGACCGTCGGTCGCCGCCGCCTTCAGCACGTCGTCGGCGACGTGGAAGAAAATGCCGTTGAGGTAATAGCGCGTCTCTTCGGTCGAGATCGCGAAGCGGGTGCGGTCGATCAGTTCGGCCAGCGTGCGCGCCGGGATCTCGAAGCTGGTCGGCAGATCGCCTTCGACGATCACCGGGAAATCGTCGCGCGGCAGCGTCGGCAGCTGGAAGCGCGTGCGCCCGGCCTTGACCACCATGCGGTTGTCGACCGTTTCGAGGCTGACCTGCGAACCGTCGGGCAGCTTGCGCGCGATATCGAACAGCAGGTGCGCCGAAACCGTGATCGCGCCCGGCCCTTCGACCGAGACGGCAGGCATCGATTCGATGATCTGCAAATCGAGGTCGGTCGCCATCAGCCGCACCGTATTGTCGGGCGCGGCTTCGATCAGCACGTTCGACAGGATGGGAATGGTGTTCCGCCGCTCGACCACAGACTGGACGTGGGACAGGCAGCGCAGGAGCGTAGCGCGTTCGATCGTCGCCTTCATTCTCGTCTCTCGTCCCCCCAGTCGGCCAGAGCCAGAGCGGCACGGCCGGTCGGTGTCAGCGGTGGTTTCCTGCGGCGGAATCGCCCGGAAACGCAGTTTCAGTTCGGACCACCTTCCTTAACGCGCAAGGCCGCGCGGGCAAGCGCCCTGCGCGCGCCGTCAAGCGAAGCTGTGCATAAATCGCCGGAATCGCGCCTCAATCGAGGCGCGCAGGCCGTCGAACGCTCAATCGAGGCGGCGCAAGCCGTCGAACGCTCAATCGAGGCGGCGCAAGCCGTCGAACCCTCAATCCAGACGGCGCAGGCCGTCGAACATCGTGGCGGTGGCGGTGATCCACGCATTGATCAGCCGCCAGCCGTCCACGCTGACGCTGGCCGGATCGTGTCCCGCATCGCGCAGCGCGCCCGAAACGCGGTTGAGATCGCCCTGCGTGATCTTTTCCGCCGGGTTGTTGGCCTTGCCCGGCCCGATATCGAGCGCATCGTCGATCAGGCCCACGGCAATGCCCTGCCCGGCCAGCCGCGCGTCCAGCACGTCGCGCCCCATCCGGCCCATCGTATAGTCGAGATAGGCCTCGGTCTGCTTGGGATCGAGAAACTGGTCGCGCGCGCAGGCATCGACCACGCCGCGCAATTCGTCGAGCGTCGGACGGCCCCGGTCGGGGTCCTGGCTGACGATCACGTCGGCCACCCGCGCATCCAGCCCGGCGGGCGCGGCCTTGATCGCGCAGGCCAGCGCCTCGGGCGGACGGGCATGGGCGCCCTGCGCGCCGACGCCCAGCGCCAGCGCGATCAGGAGCGCCCGTACCCTCACGAGATCATCGCCATGCCGCCGTTGACGTGCAGCGTCTGGCCGGTGACATAGCCCGCTTCCTTGCTGGCAAGGTAGGCCACCGCCGCGCCGATATCGCTGCCCTCGCCCATGCGGCCCATCGGGATGCGCGCGTTCAGCGCGTCCTTCTGCGCATCGGGCAGAACCTCGGTCATCGCGGTGCGGATGAAGCCCGGCGCCACGCAGTTGACGGTGATGTTGCGGCTCGCCAATTCCTGCCCCAGCGACTTGCTCATGCCCACAAGCCCCGCCTTGGCGGCGGCATAGTTGACCTGCCCCGGATTGCCGGTCGCGCCGACCACGCTCGTCACCGTGATGATGCGGCCAAAGCGCGCCTTCATCATGGGCTTGGTTGCCGCGCGCATCAGGCGGAAGGCCGCTTCAAGGTTCACCTTGATCACCGCGTCCCATTCCTCGTCCTTCATGCGCATGGCGAGGTTGTCGCGCGTGATCCCGGCGTTGTTGACGAGGATGTCCACCTTGCCCAGCGTATCCATCGCGGCAGGAACGAGATGCTCGACCTGCTCGGTGTTCGAAAGATCGCACGTGATCTCGACGTGATCGTGACCATAGGTGTCGTTCAGCTCCTCGCGGAAGCTGCGCAGCTTACCCGGATTGGTCCCCGAAAGCGCCAGTCGCGCCCCCTGCCGCGCCAGCGCATGGCTGATCGCAGAGCCAATGCCACCGGCGGCGCCAGTCACCAGAGCCGTCATCCCGGTCAGATCAAAAAGGCGGTTTTCCATGGCTCAGATGTCCTTCAGGATGGATTCGATGTCGGCCATGCCGACCACGCTCGTCACCGAAACGTCGGCCACGGTACGGTTGATCATCGGCGAAAGCACCTTGCCGCCCAGTTCGATGAACTGCTCGACGCCCGCGTCCTTCATCGCGATCGCGCTTTCGCGCCAGCGCACGCGGCCCGTCACCTGCTCGACCAGCAGCCGCTTCACGTCCGCCGGATCGGTCACGACCGAAGCGGTGACATTGGCGTAAAGCGCCACACGCAGCGCGCCCGGCGGCGTCTTTTCGAATGCTGCGGCCATCGCATCGGCGGCGGGTTGCATCAGCGGGCAATGGAACGGCGCAGACACCGGCAGCAGCACGCCGCGCTTGATGCCATGCTCTTTGACAAGCGCCACGGCCCGCTCGATCGCGCCCTTGTGGCCCGACAGCACCACCTGCGTCGGATCGTTGTCGTTGGCGACGGTGCAGACTTCGCCCTCGGCCGCCGCTTCGGCCAGCGCGGTCGCGCGTTCGAGGTCCGCGCCCAGCAGCGCACACATCGCGCCCACGCCCACCGGCACCGCCGCCTGCATCGATTGCCCGCGCAGCTTCAGCAGGCGCGCCGTATCGGCAAGACTGAACGCGCCCGCCGCACACAGCGCGGTGTATTCGCCAAGGCTGTGGCCCGCGACGAAATCCGCCTTGTCGGCGAGCGAGATGCCGCCTTCCTTTTCCAGCACGCGCAGCACGGCGATGGCATTGGCCATGATCGCGGGCTGGGCGTTCTCGGTCAGGGTCAGCTGATCCTCGGGGCCGTCCTTCATGATCTGGAACAGCTTCTGCCCCAGCGCCTCGTCCACTTCCTCGAACACCTCGCGCGCCGCCGCGCTCGCCTCGGCGAGTTCGACGCCCATGCCGACCTTCTGGCTGCCTTGCCCGGGGAAAACGAAAGCTCTCATGTCCTAGCTCCTTTGGGCGCGCGCCCTATTGCCGTCATCCTTGCGGGGCAAGCCCGAAGGGGACGATCTTGTTGTCGATATCATGCCCGATGTCGGCACTTCCCAGAAACGGCAGCCCCGCGACGGCACACCAATGCCGCGCCATCGCTTCGGGCTCGATGCCGAATGGCCGGTCGTTCTCCGGCACATCGCTCACGCGGCCCAACCGCAGCCCCGCCGCGCCCTGCGCCGCCAGCCCATGGCACACATGGAACAGCAGCCGGTCGACGGCATAGTGGTATTCCGCCACTTCCTCGACCAGCACCGCGTGCCCGCGAAGATCCGGCATCAGCGGCGTGCCCATCAGCATCGCCAGCGTCATCAGGTTGAAAGCGACGCGCGGAACCGCGTCGCCGGAAGCCTCCACCCCATCGCGCCCGCCCGCCAGCCAGCCGAGCGTCCGCCGCACCGCCGCCTCGCCCCCGCTACGCCGGATATCGGTCGGCATCGGCGCATGAACGGCCCTGCCTATCCCCGAACCGTAAAGCGCCCCCAGCAGGGTGCCCCCGTCCGAATAGCCCAGATACACTTTCGCCCGCGCCGCATCCCCTGCCCGCGCCAGCACATCGCCCGCGATCCGGTTCGCGCCATAGCCCCCGCGCACGAACCACACCGCGTCGAACGCCGGATCGTTCGCGCAATCGAGAAACGCCGCCAGCCGAACCGCGTCCGCCCCGGCAAAGTGCCCCTCCACGGCAAAGCACTGCTCATGGAAATCCAGCGCCACCTGCGGATACTCCGCCCTCGCCAACGCCTCCACCCGCATGGCATCGTCGCGGGTGAACGGGGTCGAGGGGGCACAGATGGCGACACGCATCGGCTCGGCATAGCGCCATGCGCGCATCGGCGCAAAGGTCGCCGCACGCTCTGGACTGGCGCACCCAATCCTGTAGTGCCTTTGCCCCATGAACGCCCCGACCCGTACCGACCTTACGGCCCACCCCTGGTTCTTCTGCGGCATCGGCGGATCGGGCATGTTACCCCTCGCCCTGATCCTCAAGGGCCTCGGCGCCGAGGTCTCCGGCTCCGACCGCAGCCGCGACCAGGGCCGCACGCCGGAAAAGTTCGCTTGGCTCGAAAGCCTCGGCTTCGCGCTGTTCCCGCAGGACGGCAGCGGCGTCACCTCGGCAGATCAAGTGCTGGTCGCCTCCGCCGCGGTGGAAGACACCGTGCCCGAAATGGTCCGCGCGCGCGATCTGGGCTGCCCGCGCATGAGCCGCGCCGAACTGCTCTCGCGCCTGTTCAACGCCAGCAAGACCGGCATCGCGGTCGGCGGCACCAGCGGCAAGTCCACCGTCACCGGCATGATCGGCTGGATCTTCACCCAAGCAGGCCGCGATCCCACGATCATGAACGGCGCGGTGATGAAGAACTTTGTCGCCCCGGACGCCCCCTTCGCGTCTGCCCGCGTGGGGAATGGCGGCGTGTTCGTGTCCGAGGTCGACGAAAGCGACGGCTCGATCGCGCTCTACACGCCCACGATCGCGGTGCTCAACAACGTCAGCCTCGACCACAAGAGCCTTGAGGAACTGCACGCCCTTTTCGCCGATTTTCTCACCAAGGCGCAGGTTGCTGTCGTCAACGCCGATGACGCGGAAAGCACGCCCTTCATGGCGCTCGATCAGGCAATCTGCTTCGGCTTCCGTTCCGATCTGGGTGAAGAAGACTTCCACGCCTCGGAATTTGAGGATCTGCCGGCCGGCAGCCGGTTCAAACTGGAACACGCCGGACAATCGTACACCGTCTGCCTTCGTGTTCCCGGTCAACACAATGCATCCAATGCGCTTGCCGCGATTGCCGCAGCGAACGCTGCCGGCATACCGGTGGCGGATGCCGTTGCTGCCATGGAAACCTTCACCGGCCTCGCCCGCCGCTTCGACGTGGTCGGCACCAGCGCCGCGGGCGTCACCGTGATCGACGATTTCGGCCACAACCCCGAAAAGGTCGCCGCCACGCTCGCCACGCTGAAGGCGCACCCCGGCCGCGTGATCGCCTTCTTCCAGCCACACGGCTATGGCCCGTTGCGCCAGATGGGCGCGGAACTGGCCGAAGTGCTCGCCACCCGGCTCGGATCGGAAGACATCGCGATCCTGTGCGATCCGGTCTATTTCGGCGGCACGGTCGATCGCTCGGTCGGGAGCGAACGCATCGTCGGCCTGATCGAAGCCCACGGCGGCCAGGCCGAACACATCGCCTCGCGCGCCGACTGCGCCGACCGCATCGTCACACTCGCGCGGCCCGGCGACCGCGTGGTCGTGATGGGCGCGCGCGACGACACCCTGTCGCTGTTCGCACGGGACATTCTGGCGCGGGTGTAAGCCGAAAGCGGGATCCCGGATCAGGTCCGGGATGACGGATCAGGATATAACTACTCTCTTCGTCACCCCGGGCTTGACCCGGGGTCCCGCTTCCCCCCTCCCGCAAGCGGCAAGGGTCGGGGGCGAACAAACCCCACCGCCCAACCCCGCCGGATTTACCCGAACCGCTTCTCCAGCATCACCAGGTGCGGATCGCCCTCCACCCCGTGCGCCTCGAAGCCCTTTTCGCGCTCCAGTTCGATCGCCGCGTGGTTGTCGCGGTCCTCGATCGAGATCACGCGGTTCAACCCGCGCTTGCACGCTTCGTCGGCCAGCAGGTCGAGCATGGTCCAGCCCACGCCGCGCCCGCGGTAGTCGCTGCGGACCGAAATCGCGATCTCGCCCGTATCCATCTTAGCATCGCAGGCCAGCATGGCGGACGCGACGATCTCACCGCTGGCCGCATCGAACGCCACGAAGCTCTCGGTGCGCCAGTGGTCGACATGGGTCAGCGGCTGCAGCTGCTCGTGCTCCAGATGCTGCACCGCCGTCAGGAAGCGAAAGCGGCGATCCTCGGCGCTCACCTTGTCGAAGAAGTCGGCCAGCGCGGCTTCGTCCTCGGCAAAGGCGGCGCGCACGCTCAGCACGGTGCCGTCACGGGTGGTCATCTGGGTCATCGGGGCAAGCTCCGCCAAAGTGGTCCGGGTCATCGAAATCTCCTGCGTTTTCAGGATGGAGGCCTGTTAGCACCCGCAGCATGACAGAACTTGATCCAGCGCAATCGGACACTTGCAAAAAGCACGGTTTTGCTTGCGTTTCGCGAAGGTTTGACCTAGGGGCGCGCAGTCCCTCGGACGGCCCCAGCGGCCCGATGCGCGGATACCCGCCATGGCATCCGGCCCGGCGGGTGGTTCGGCCCTTTTTGGCCCGTCTGTTTCGCATGGTGCGAAAGGCGGAGGAAAGACCGGCGGAGACAACCGCCTGGCCGGAATAACACGATACAGGAAGCACACCATGGCTACCAATCCCACGCGCGACGATTTCGCCGCGCTGCTCGACGAGACGCTCGGCGCCGCTGCCAATGGCGGTTTTGAAGGCCGCGTCGTCAAGGGCACCATCACCGCCATCGAAAACGACAAGGCCGTCATCGACGTCGGTCTCAAGAGCGAAGGCCGCGTGCCGCTGCGCGAATTCGCGATGGCCGGCCAGCCGCATGGCCTTTCGGTCGGCGATGAAGTCGAAGTCTATGTCGACCGCGTCGAAAACGCCGACGGCGAAGCGATGCTGTCGCGTGACCGCGCCCGCCGCGAAGCCGCTTGGGACAAGCTTGAAAACGAATTCGGTGAAGGCAAGCGCGTCGAAGGCGTGATCTTCGGCCGCGTCAAGGGTGGCTTCACCGTCGATCTCGACGGCGCCGTGGCCTTCCTGCCCGGCTCGCAGGTCGATATCCGCCCGGTCCGCGACGTGACCCCGCTGATGGACATGCCGCAGCCGTTCCAGATCCTGAAGATGGACCGCCGTCGCGGCAACATCGTCGTCTCGCGCCGTGCGGTGCTGGAAGAAACCCGCGCCGAACAGCGCTCGGGCCTGATCCAGAACCTCAAGGAAGGCCAGATCATCGACGGCGTCGTCAAGAACATCACCGACTACGGTGCGTTCGTCGATCTCGGCGGCATCGACGGCCTGCTCCATGTCACCGACATGAGCTACAAGCGCGTCAACCACCCGAGCGAAGTCATCGCCATCGGTGACACCGTGCGCGTCCAGATCATCCGCATCAACCAGGACACGCAGCGCATCTCGCTGGGCATGAAGCAGCTCGAAAGCGATCCGTGGGATGGCGTCGCCGCCAAGTACCCGGTCGGCGCGAAGCTGCGCGGCACCGTCACGAACATCACCGAATACGGTGCGTTCGTCGAACTGGAAGCGGGCATCGAAGGCCTCGTCCACGTTTCGGAAATGTCCTGGACCAAGAAGAACGTCCACCCCGGCAAGATCGTTTCGACCTCGCAGGAAGTCGACGTCATGGTGCTGGAAGTCGACAGCGACAAGCGCCGCATCTCGCTCGGTCTCAAGCAGGCCCAGCAGAACCCGTGGGAAGCCTTCGCCGAAAAGCACCCGGTCGGTTCGACCGTGGAAGGCGAAGTCAAGAACGCGACCGAATTCGGTCTGTTCATCGGCCTCGATGGCGACGTGGACGGCATGGTCCACATGTCGGACATCGCGTGGGGCATCTCGGGCGAAGACGCGCTGGCGCTGCACCGCAAGGGCGAGCAGGTTTCGGCCGTGGTTCTCGACGTCGACGTCGAGAAGGAACGCATCAGCCTCGGCATGAAGCAGCTTGAAAAGGGCGCTCCGGCGGCCGGCGGCGTTGCTTCGTCGGGCTCGCTGCGTCGTGGCGAAGTCGTCACCGTCACCGTTCTCGAAGTCCGCGATGGCGGTCTCGAAGTGCAGGCTGGCGAAGACGGCGCGACCGGCTTCATCAAGCGTTCGGACCTCGGCCGCGACCGCGACGAACAGCGTCCGGACCGCTTCCAGGTCGGCCAGAAGCTCGACGCCATGGTCACCGGCTTCGATCGTTCGAAGAAGCCGAACTTCTCGGTCAAGGCTCGCCAGATGGCCGAAGAAAAGGAAGCGGTGGAACAGTACGGCTCGTCGGATGCCGGCGCTTCGCTGGGCGACATCCTCGGCGCCGCGCTGAAGGCCCGCTCGTAAGAGCGAGAGCCCCAAGCGGGACACAAGCAAGGCCCGTCCGGAGCGATCCGGGCGGGCTTTTGCTTTATGGGCGCTGTGCCGCTAGGGTCCGCGGCCAGGAGAAGACGATGCCCCTTCAGGTCCACCAGTTCCCTTGCCTGTCCGACAACTACGGCTACCTCGTCCACGACGATGCCAGCGGTGAAACCGTCGCGATCGACACGCCGGATGCCGAAGCCTACTTGCGCGAAGCATCACTAAAGGGCTGGAAAATAACACAAATATGGAACACGCACTGGCACCCGGACCACGCTGGCGGGAACGAGGCGATCAAGGCCGCGACCGGCTGCACCGTCACCGCCCCCGCAGGTGACGCTCCCCGCATCGCGGCGGTCGACCGCACGGTCACACACGCCACTCGCGTGACCTTGGGTGACTTCGAAGCCCACGTGATCGACGTCGGCGGCCACACCAACGGCCACGTCGCCTACCACTTGCCGCAAGCCAGCATCGCCTTCGTCGGCGACTCCCTCTTCGCCCTCGGCTGCGGCCGCATGTTCGAAGGCACGCCCGATCAATTCTGGGCCAGCCTCGAACGCCTCAAGGCGCTGCCGCCTGCGACCGCGATCTACTGCGCGCACGAATACACCGCCTCGAACGCCCGCTTCGCCCTCTACGCCGACCCGGACAACAAGGCGCTGGCCGCCTATGCCGCCGAAGTCGAACAGCGGCGCAATGCGAACCAGCCCACGGTTCCCACAACCCTTGACCGGGAACTGGCCACCAACCCCTTCCTCCGCGCCGACGATCCTGCCATGCAGGCACGATGGGGCGGCGCGGATGCGGTTGCGACCTTTGCCGCGCTGCGTGCGGCGAAGGACGACTTCCGGTAAGAGCGCCGACGTGGAGGGAAAGACCAAGCCGATGCCCGAAAAGCGCCTAACCCGCGTGACCTCGTTCGACGTTGCCGAAGCGGCTGGCGTCAGCCAGTCGACCGTCAGCCGCGCGCTCGCCGGGGACACATCGATCAGCGAGCCGACGCGCAAGCGCGTGCTCGAGGCCGCGCAGCGCCTGAACTACCAGGTCGACGAAAACGCAGCCCGCCTGCGCCGCGGCAAGACCGGCACGCTGGCGCTGGTGATGATCTGCCGACCCGGCCAGGATCGCAAGGACCTCAACCCGTTCTACTTCGCCCTGCTGGGCAGCACGTGCGCCGCCGCCTCGGCGCGCGGCTATGAGGTGCTGGTCGCGTTTCAGGACAGCCCCGAGAATTTCTGGGGCCACTACCAGGAACGCCGCAAGGCCGACGGCATGATCGTGATCGGCACGAGCGAGAACACCGAGGCGTGGGACTATTTCGCCCGCCTGCCCGAAGGCACCAACTGGGTGTGCTGGGGCGCACCGAGCGACGACTTCCCGTGGGTGCGCAGCGACAATGCCGCAGGCGCGATGCTGGCCACGCGGCACATGCTGGTGCGCGGCTATCGGCAGATCGTGTGCCTGGGGTCGGAAACGTCGCCCCAGCGCCAGTTCAAGGAACGCTTCGACGGCTATGCCACTGCCATGCAGGAAGCAGGCCTCGAACCCTTCCTGCAGAGGATCGAACGTGGTCTGCCGCGCGAGGAGCAGGGCCGCCGTGCCGCCGCCGCATTGATCGAAAGCGGCCGTCCCTTCGATGCCGTGTTCGGCGTCAGCGACGAGATCGCACTGGGCGCGCTCAAGGAACTGACCCAGCGTGGCTACAAGGTGCCCGAGGACATCGGGGTGGTCGGCTTCGACGGCGTGCGCGCCGGGCAATGGTCGATCCCGCCGCTGACCACGGTCGAGTCCGATTTCGAGGTGGCAGGATCGCTGCTGGTCGATCGCCTGATCGCCACCATCGGCGGCGAGGCCCCGTCGCCCCGCCGCGTCCCGGTACGCCTTGTGGTGCGCGGCTCGACGCGGGACTGACCTTGGCTGTCCGTCCGGCCACCGCTGCCGACGCCGACGCGCTCTGGGCCATTCTGAAGCCGGCGATCCGCGCGGGCGAGACGTACGCACTCGACCGCGACATGACCCGAGAACAGGCGCTTGCCTACTGGTGCGGCACGGACAAGCAGACCTTCGTGTTCGAGGAAGCCGACGGCGTGCTGGGCACCTACTACCTGCGCGCCAACCAAGCAGGCGGCGGCGGGCACGTGTGCAATTGCGGCTACATGACCGCGCCCCACGCCACCGGCAAGGGCGTCGCCCGGCAGATGTGCGCGGACTCGCTGGACCGCGCCCGTGCGCAAGGCTTCCATGCCATGCAGTTCAACTTCGTGGTCAGCACCAACACCCGCGCGGTGGCGCTGTGGCAATGCTTCGGTTTCGCCGAAGTGGGCCGCCTGCCGCTGGCCTTCGATCACCCCGCGCATGGGTTCGTTGATGCGCTGGTGCTGCATCGGGCGCTTTAACGTTGCTTCGCATCCGGCCCACCCCCCAGCCCCTCCCGCTTGTGGGAGGAGGCTGACGGAGCACCGCCCACGCAACAAAAAACCCCGCCGTTTCCGGCGGGGTTCTTGTCTTGTGATGCAAGCCCTTGCGGACCGGCAGGTCGATCAGTGGGCAAGCCCGGCGATCGCGCCATCGACCAGCGCCTTGTCGGCGCCAGCGCTGTGGTTCTGGGCAATCAGCTGGCCTGCCGCTGCAGCAGCAGCCGAAGCCACCTTGGCCCGCAGATCATCAACTGCAGCGCGTTCGGCGGCACCGATCTTGTCGGCGGCCATCTTTTCGCGACGCGCAATCACGTCCGTGGTGTCCTGCGCAGCCTTGGCGACGATCATGTCCGCTTCATGGCGGGCGTGATCGAGCATCGCGGCAGCGTCCTTTTCGGCGTTGGCGATCTTGGCCGCGTATTCCGCGCGCAGCTTTTCGGCTTCGGCGCGCAGCACCTTGGCTTCATCAAGCTGCTGGCGGATCGCGCCGATCTGCTTGTCGAGACCGCCGACGATGGCGCCGGGAACCTTCTTCACCACGAGGATGAGGAGGAACACCAGCATCGCGGCGGCAACCCACATGCCGGGCGTAAGACCGAGCGCAGCAGGCTCGACTTCATGCTCGGCGCCGTGCGGCTGCTCGACAGTGGCGGTGGTGTGCGCGGCGTTAGCCATGAGCGAGCGCTCCCTTCACGGCGGCCTGAGCCTGTTCGGCCGGAACCGAGATACCGGCGAGACGGGCGACGATATCCTGCGCCGCTTCAGCAGCGACGCTTTCGATCTCGCCCAGCGCGGCTGTACGGGCGGCATCGATGCGCGCTTCGGCAGCGGCAAGCGTTTCGTCGATCTTGCCCGAAGCAACGGCCAGAGCCGCTTCGGTCGACTTGGCGGCATCGAGCTTGGCCTGGGCAATCACGCCCTGGGCTTCAGCGCGCTGCCTGGCGGCGGTGACCCGCCATGCCTCTTCCTCGGCATCGGCGGCGGTCCGGGCGGCTTCAGCCGCGGCGAGATCGTCGGCGATCTGCTTGTCGCGCAGGTCGACGGTCGAGGTAACCTTGGGCAGAAGACCCAAGCCGACCACGAAGAAGACCAGACCGAAGCACACCAGCAGCCAGAAGACCTGGCTGGAGTAGGTGGTGGCAAGCTGTGCAATCTGAGGCATCGCGTTTATCCGCGCTTCTTGCGGTCGGGGCCGCAAAACTTGCGAACCCCGGCCGTTGCATCAACAGTATTCGAAACGTTCGATCAGGCGACGAAGATCAGGATCATCGCGACGACGAACGAGAGCAGGCCGAGAAGTTCCGCGGCCGCGAAGCCGATGAACAGGCGGCCCTGCTGGCCGTCGGCAGCGCCGGGGTTGCGCAGCGCGCCTTCGAGGAACTTCGCGAAGACATTGCCCACGCCGAGCGAGGCGAGACCCGCACCGATGGCGGCCAGACCAGCGCCGAGAAGCTTTGCGCTCTGTGCGTCCATGATAAAAACTCCCTCTTTCAAATCTGTAGTGGAACGGATGAAACGGATCAGTGAAGGTTTTCCGCGTCGTTGAGATAGACGCAGGTCAGCAAGGCAAACACGTAAGCCTGGATGCCGGCAACCAGCAGTTCCAGCGCGCAGATGCCGATCATCAGCAGGAAGCTGGGCAGCGCGGCGATACCGAAGGTCAGCGCGCCGGCATTGGTGCCGGAGATCACGAAGCCCGACAGCACTTCCAGCAGGACGTGGCCGGCCATCATCGCGACGAAGAGACGCAGGCCGAGCGAGAACGGACGCACCATGAACGAGATCAGTTCGATCGGGAAGATGATCGGAATCATCGGCACGGGCGTGCCGTGCGGCACGAACAGCGAGAAGAAGTGCAGCTTATGCTTGGCGAAGCCGACGATCAGCACGATCGCGAAGCTCATCACCGCCAGAACGCCCGTCACCGTGAAGTGGCTGGTGGCGGTGAACGGGTGAAGCCCGACGAGCGCGAGCGGCAGCAGCCCCAGCAGGTTTGCGAACAGGATGAACATGAACAGCGAGAAGATGTACGGCAGGTACTTGCGCCCCGCCTCACCGATGTTCGACATCAGCAGGTTGTCGACGAAGCCGGTGAAGCCTTCGACCGCCATCTGCCAGCGACCCGGCACGACAGCGCGCTTGGCGCCACCGGCCACGAACACGATCAGCACGACGGCGGTGATCGCCATCCACAGTGCCGAATTGGTGAACATCACGTTGTAACCGGCGATGGACCAGTGATCGGTGCCGAACAACGGCTCGATCGTGAACTGGTGAACCGGATCGACCTTGCCTTCGGCCACGTGCTTTCCCCGTCACTACTCAAAATAAGACAACAGCGCCCTTATTCGGGGCGCTGGTTCGAAATCCTGATGATGTTGCGGAAGGCGACTCCGACCCCCACGAACAGCATCACCAACAACCCCCAGGGCTTCGTTCCGGCAAACTGGTCGATGACCCAGCCGATGAACGCGCCACCCACCATGCCGCCCACAAGTTCAGCCAGCACGCGGTTGCCAAGGCGATAGTTCGCGTCGGACCCATCCGGTGCCGGCTTGGTGATCCGCTCGTCCTCGCGCTGGCGGGCGGCCTTGAGCCGCTCGTCGAGCGTGGAGATCCGCGGATCCTCGCCGATGGGCGTCACGTCGGATGTGTCGTCGGTCATGCTGCTCTCCCCAGATCAAGGTAGACCCGACAAAAAGCGCAGCGCAACCAACGGCTGTCCGCCGGGAGCGCCTGCCCCTTAGGCGGGGGTATGTCCCAAGTCAACCGCTACAGGCCCATGACGATCCGAAATGAAAAGCCCCTTCCCGCTCAGGCAGGAAGGGGCGGAATTGCGCCATTTGCTACGTATGCGCTGTTGGATGCGGGCGGGAAGCCCATCTGGCTGCGCTTTCGGTACCGGGCCGGTGCTGTGCGCGTTCCGCAAATGCCGAAGGCAAAACCTTACGGGCAGCGCGCATCGCGCAAGGGAGGCGAGGCCGTGCGCGTCTGCCAAGAGCCGTCGGGCGACTGGTACTTCTCTCCCGGCCTGGTCTGGGCGATCAGCAGGCAACCCGAGGTAAGCGCATATTCCTCGACCGTAGCGCTGTTGGCCTTGGCCTTGTCGGCATAGACGGCCTTGCGCTTGATGTTGATGTCCTCGACCACCGCGCGCAGCGCCGGGCTGGGCGACACCACGAAGCCGAGGTAGCCATCGATCTTCTCGCCCACCTGCCCTGCGGCGCGCGCGGCTGCATAGGCCGGATCGCGCTGTGCGAAAGCGGCGACCGGCAGGACAACGCCCGCCAGCGCGAGGGCAGTCAGAGCCTTGGTCAGAATGCGCGCCATAGTCAGAAAATCTCCGCGTTCTTGTCGATCGTCTGCGCGGCGTCGGCCGCCAGGCGATAGATGACTTCCTGCTTGATGTTGATGTTGAGCTCGATGACGATCGGCTTGTCCGGGGCCTTCACCGAAATGCACCCCGCCAGCATCGCCACTCCGCCCAGCACCGGAAGCGCCCGCAGCAGGCGCCAGCCCCGTTTCGACCGTGTTTCGCATTCCCTCATGAGGCAAAGGGTCGCAGGGTTCGCGTCTGTGGTCAATTCGAGGCTCCTCATGGCATCTTTCCGCTTGCTGGAGGCTGAATGCCCGATGGCATTGCGGGCAGCACGATCACTGGGGTTCCGCCCGGGCGCACGCCGTTGGAAAGGCGCGTGATCGGTCGGCCCTTCGCATCGACAAGGCCCAGCGTGCGCGGGTCCTTGATGAAGGCGGGGTCGTACATTGCCTTCACCGACGTGATCAGCTGGTAGAACGGCGCGCGGATGTTGACGTTGAACTGGATGGGCAGGTCGGCGAGCTGCTTCGTGAGGAAGTTGCGCTTGATTCCAGCGCCCTGCTTCACGCCTGCAAACTTCACGTTGGTCACGATCTCGCCTTCCAGATCGCCCCGCATGGCGATGGCCATGTTGCGATAATCCAGCGATTTCAATTGGTCGAAGGCGTAGTTCGCCATCGGCGACAGGTCCTTGTAGGTCAGCGCGCCGACATAGGAGACGTTGCCGCCGGGGGCACGCGAAACAAGGTTGCCGCCTTCGATCCGGCCGCCGTCGGCATCGAACACGAGCGGCAGCTTGCCATCGAAGATACCCGTCGCCGACAGGTTGCCGAGCTCCAGCCGCGCGAGGAACTTGGCCGCGTCCAGCCCGTCTACCAACAGCGTGTAGCGGCGCGTTTCGGCAAGGCCGAGGCGCAGCTCGGTCGGTTCGAGCGCGAGGTTGCCGCCAAGAAACGGCCAGTGCGCCCCGTTCAGGCGCAGCACCTGTCCGGGCAGCAGCTGGATGTCGATCGTGCCATCGTTGACCTCGATCCCCGGATTGACCGCCGCCACCTTGAGCACCTGGTGCGGGGCGGTGACGAGGCCGAGCAGATCGGTGAAGCGCAAGGAGCCGGATAGGCCCTTCACCGGGCCGAAGGCAGCTGCAAGGTCCAGATTGTCCGATCCGAAAGTTCCGCTGCTGGTGACGCCGCGCTGGGTCCAGTCGATGCGGCCGCTGCCCTTCACCGTGCCGGCGGCGTTGGCGACGACGCCGAGCGCCAAGCGCGTCAGCTCGTCCGGCTGCAATCCCTTGTCGAAGACGAGGCCGGGAACGGTCAGATCGGCGTGGCCAGTGGCAGTGGTCAGGTCGTGGCGAATCACCGCGCGCCCCACCTCGCGGTCGGAGGCCGGGTGGCGCAGCAACGCCTCGGCATCGATGCGGTTGTCGGCCAGCGTCAGCGTCGCGCCACGGGCGATCAGCTTTTCGAAGCGCGCCGGATTCTGCCGATCGGTCAGGTCGAACGACGTATCGGCCAGCACCAGCTTGCCATCGGCATAGCGCCAGTCGCCCTTCGCGCCGGTCACGTCGAGCGGTGTGGCCGCAAGCCGCGCCTCGACCCCGGCGAAGGTGCCCGCGTAATCGCCGCCCAGCCGCGCGACGAGTTCCGCGAGCTTCAGCCGCGTCGCGGTGTCGTCAGGCCCCAGCGCCACGTTCAGCCCGCGCGCCGTGATCGTGCCGGGCCAGGCGAAACCGACAGGTCCGCTTTGCAACCGGACGGGCGTTTCCCCCAGCTTGCCCGACAGCGCGAGCGCATCCGTGCCGCCGCCGATGCGCAGACCGCCCGCGCCCTGGCGGACGATGGCCGTGCCGCCGGCGGGGCAGATCGTCAGGCTCTGGCGGTCTAGCGCCATGGCACCCAGTTGCAGCGCATCGAAGCGCGGCGTGACGCACCGCCGCCAGAGCGCCAGTTCGCCGCGCGCGGAGTAGGCGCCATGGAGCGGCAGGACGAGACCCTGCACACGCCCGCCGGGGATTGCACCCGAAACGCGTGCTTCGCCCGAAAAGCCCAGTGAGCCGTCCTCCACTTGCGCAACCATCAGCGCCGGGATCGCAACTGCGCCCCCGCCCGCGCGGTACTCGTCCATCGCCAGGCGGAACACCGCGCGCCCCGGCACGGACTGTTCCAGCCTGCCCGACAGATGGGGAAGCCCCGCACCGCCGGTCGAAAAGGCTCCCGCCATGCGCGGCATCCGCCCTTCCGCGCCCGCCACCTGAAAGCGCGAGAGCGACACCAGCGCCGCCCCGCTGCCGCCACGCAGGGCGGCGGCTGGGACGACAAGGCTCCAGTCGCCGCCCTGCCTGCGGAACGAGACTTCGCCGGTCACGCGGCTGCCGCGTTCTTCCCGCGCGAGCGCCTGCCGCACTTGCGCGACCATAGGGGCGAACAACGTGCCCTCGACTTGCGCCCCGGTCGAAGCCAGCGCTCGATCGAGGACGGCGCCGCGCCGCAAGCCCTGGCCGTCGATGCCACCGCGAAACTCGATCGCCGAAAAGCCCTTGCGGGTGGCAATCCGTCCATCGACCGACAGCAGTGCCACGGTCGCGCCATTGGCGTGGACGCCCCCGGCATTGGCGGCAAGCCGCCCGCCCAGGACGCCACCGCGCCAGGCCAGCGCCGAATCGAGTGCCAGCGATTCGCCGGTCAACCCGCCCAACGCGAACGCCCCTGTCCGCAAGCCGCTCCTGGACACCAGCCCCTGGAAATCCCGGTCCATGGTCAGATCTAGATCGAGCACGGCATCGTCGACCGTCGATTTCCGCGTTGCGCAATCAAGCCGGTCGAAGCGCAAGGGCCCTGCCAGATGGGGCTTTTCGCCCGCGATCCGCAGACGCCCGGCAAGGTTCGCGCCGCGCACGTCGCACCCGCCCGCATTGAGATGCGGCGCGGCCACGGCCAGCGTGCCGGCAAAGCCGTCGCGCAACGCGCCGCTGCCCGCAGCGCGCACGGCAATGCGCCCGGCCTCGCTATCGAACATTCCCTGCCCGTCGATCACCGTCAGATCGAGCCTCGGCAGCCGGAACGGCGCTTTGGATGGCGTTGCGGGATAGATCAGCTTGTCGAGCGCACCGAGGCTCAACCGCCCATCCTGCCAGCGCCCATGGATGCGGGGCCGGGTCAGGATCACCTTGCCGATCTCGGGCAGGCCAAGCCCATAGACCACGCGAAATTCCGCACGGTCGATGGTCAGGTCTGGATGGCGCGGGTCGCCAACTACGATGTTGCGCAGCACTTCCACGCCGGGGGCGATGGTATCGATCTCGTAAGTCGCGGACAGGCCGAGGCCGGCCAGTTGCTGCCCGATCACGCGATCGGCAATGCGATCGCGCGCCAGCCACAGCCCCCCCAGAGCTGCCGCCAAGGCAGTCCCCGTTACCAGCAGCGCACGACGCGCGCGGCGCCGCGGGCGCGCGGCTTCGGGCGGCGCCAGAGGGGCGTCGTCGAAATCTTCTGCCAAAACGGTGCTGTCCCCCATCGGCCCCCTTCTTGCGCAGCGCCCCGGCATAGGCAATGCACCGGCGCAACAACGCGCGAACGCCGTGATGGTGCCCGCAAGGGATGGTATGCAGGACGAACCCCGACTCTTTCCTGAACGGGAATCGCAACCGCGCCAGCGCGATCGTGTGCGCGAGGCGGGGAACGACCCTTCGGGCCATCGCGCCCGCCTGCGCCAACGGTTGCTGGATGGCGGCGACGATGCGCTCGCCGATCACGAGGTCATCGAATACCTGCTGATGACGGCGATCCCACAGAAGGACGTCAAGCCGCAGGCGCGGATGCTGCTCCAGCGCTTCGGTTCTCTGGCCGGCGTATTCAATGCCGATTGGCGCGCGCTCGTGGAAACGCCGGGAATCAAGGAAACGGCCGCCGCCGCGCTGAAGATCGTCGGCGTCGCGGCCCGGCGCCTTGCCCGCACCGGCGTGCAACAGTTGCCGATCCTGGGCAGTTGGCAATCGCTGATCGACTACCTGACGATCGACATGGCGCACCTCAACCACGAACGCGTGCGCGTGCTCTACCTGAATACGCAGAACCGCCTGATCCTCGATGAGAAGGTCGCCGATGGCGACATCGATGAAGCCGCGATCCATCCACGCCGCGTGATCCACAAGGCGATGGACATCGGCGCGGCGGCGCTGATCCTCGTCCACAACCACCCCTCCGGCTCCCCGCAGCCGAGCCGGGCCGACATCCAGATCACGCAGAAGATCATCGAGGCCGGGCGGCTGCTAGGCATCATGGTCCACGATCATGTGATCATCGGGCGCGAAGGCCACGTCTCGCTGAAGGCGCAAGGGTTGATCTAGGGGTAAGTTGGGGGGCGTCGCACCTGCATCGGCAGGGCGCCAGCCTTCGTCATCCCGCGTTTGCCCAGGAATCCCGCTTTTACGGCACGACGGCCGAACAGCGGGCGCCCCGGGGCACGCCCAGGGTGACGGCAGTTTTTGATGGTGGGGCAGCGGATCTTTTGACCCTCCCCGCTTTTGCGAAGTGCAAATGGGGAGGATCAACGCCCCTCTATCCGCCAGGACCTCTGCCCGGTCCGACGCAGGCAGTGGACAAGCCCCCCGCCCACGCGCCATGAACGGCGCAAAGATGGGGGAATACGATGCTGGATGATGGCAGGAATACCAATCGCGGCGGCCTTGTCGCCACGCTGACCACGGCGCTGGCGCTCGTCTGGCTGGTGCTGTTCGTGGGCGAAAAGATCGCGGGCAAGCCCGGGCTGTCGTTCTTCGTCCTGCTCGCGCTGGTGCTGGCGCACGGTTCGATCACCATCGGTGGCCGCGCGCTGGCAGCCTTCGCGGTGGTGACGATGGCGATCTCGTTCCTTCTGGAAGCTTCTAGCATCGCCATGGGCTTTCCGTTCGGCTTCTACGTCCACCATGCCGCCATGCCGCGTCCGCTGGGCGTGCCGCTGATCGTGCCGCCAAGCTACATGGTCTATGCCTATCTCGGCTGGCGGATATCGTGCGCGATCCTGCGCTGCGAGGAGCCCGGCCCTTCGGCGCAGCGCTTGATCGCGGCGCCGCTGCTCGCTGGCTTCGTCATTCCGGGCTTCGACCTCGTGGTGGATGCGATGGGCTCGACCGTTGGCGGCGGCTGGACCTATGCCCACCCTTCCGGCTATTTCGGGGTGCCTCTGAGCAACTTCCTCGGCTGGATCTTTACGTCATGGGCGATGATCCAGGCTTATGCACTGATCGAGGCGCTGGCCATGCGCGAGCCGCGCCGGGCCTCGGTGGCGATACGCCTGCGCCTGCTGCCGCCCGCGATCTGGCTGTTGACCGGCCTGCAATTCGCGATCGACCTGCTGCACCGCCCTGCCGGAACGGCGAGCGTGGCAGGGCGCACGTTCCTTGTCGGCGACATTGCCGAGGCCAGCCTGATCGTCGGCCTGCTCGCGATGGTGCCCCCTGCACTGGCGGCGCTGCTGGCCATCCTGAACGGGCCGGAACACCCGGCGCGGCGCTGAACAATGTGCGTTGCTGCCATCGCCTGGCGCGCGCATCCGCGCTGGCGTCTCGTCATCATCGGCAATCGTGACGAGTTCCACGATCGCCCCTCCGCGCCGCTTGCACGCTGGGAGGACGGCACGATCGCGGGCAAGGACCTGCAGGCGGGCGGCACGTGGCTGGGCCTGAACGACGCGGGACGGCTGGCTCTCGTCACCAACTATCGCGTCGAAGGCCACCCCAAGCCCGGCCGCCCTTCGCGCGGTGGCCTCGTGACCGACTGGCTGCAAGGGCAGCCGCCCGGCGACATCGGCCTGATGAACCCGTTCCACCTGCTGCAGATCGCGGGTGAGGACGCGTGGCACCTGACCAACTACCCCGCGCCTGCCCGAACGCGGCTGGAGGCCGGTATCCACGGCCTGTCGAACGGCGGCTTCGACGACCGCTGGGCCAAGACGCTGCGCCTCGAAGCGGTGCTGGCCGATTGGCTGGCGGCGGGCGACAATCCGGCCGCGCTGTTCGATGCCCTGCGCGATGCTACCCCGCTGGCGCCGGGCGAAAACGGTGCGGGCCCCTTGCCCGGCTTCACCTCGGTGTTTATTGATAATTCCACGTACGGAACCCGCTGTTCGACGGTGATCGCAGTGGACCAAGCAGGGCAAGGCGCGATCATCGAACGCCGCTTTGCCCCGGACGCCGCGCCCACCGGCGAAACAATGCTGCGCTTCAGCTGGCCGGTACAGGCCGGACGTTGATAACGAACACGTCAGTTATGGGCTTTGATCACCCGGAATAACTGACGCGCCCGTTATCAATGAGTGCACCTCCCCATAACTGACACGTCCGTTATCAACGTCGGCGCAGCCATGGCTTGCATCTGCGCCCCCCCTTCCCTAGCGGCGCGGGCACGCAATCATTCGGAGTCGAACCATGGTCCCCCGCTACGCCCGCCCTGCGATGACCGCCATCTGGGAACCGGAAGCCCGCTATCGCATCTGGTTCGAGATCGAGGCCCACGCCACCGAGAAGCTGGGCGAGCTGGGCGTCGTGCCCCTGTCGGGCGCCAAGGCGTTGTGGGACTGGTGGGCGACCAACCCCAGCATCGACGTCGCCGCGATCGACGCGATCGAAGCGGTGACCAAGCACGACGTCATTGCCTTCCTCGACTGGGTGGCGCAGCAGGTTGGCCCCGAAGCGCGCTTCATGCACCAGGGCATGACCAGCTCCGACGTGCTCGACACCACGCTGGCGGTCCAACTGGCGCGCGCTGCCGACCTCCTGCTCGAAGATATCGACGCGCTGCTGGCCGCGATCAAGCGCCGCGCCTTTGAGCATAAGTACACCCCCACCATCGGCCGCAGCCACGGCATCCACGCCGAACCGACCACGTTCGGCAAGAAGCTGTCGGAAGCCTATGCCGAGTTCGCCCGCTGCAAGACGCGCCTGATCGCCGCGCGCGCCGAAGTCGCCACGTGCGCCATCTCGGGCGCGGTGGGCACCTTCGCCAACATTGACCCGTCGGTGGAAGAATATGTCGCGGACAAGCTGGGCCTCGCGGTCGAGCCGGTGAGCACGCAGGTCATCCCGCGCGATCGCCACGCGATGTTCTTTGCAACGCTCGGCGTCATCGCCAGCAGCATCGAGCGCCTCGCGGTGGAAATCCGCCACCTGCAGCGCACCGAGGTTCTGGAAGCGGAAGAATACTTCTCGCCCGGCCAGAAGGGTTCGTCGGCCATGCCGCACAAGCGCAACCCGGTGCTGACCGAAAACCTCACCGGCCTTGCCCGCATGGTCCGATCGGCCGTCACCCCCGCGCTGGAGAACGTGGCGCTGTGGCACGAGCGCGACATCTCGCACTCTTCGGTCGAACGCTTCATCGGTCCCGACGCCACGATCACGCTCGACTTCGCGCTCGCCCGCCTCACTTCGGTGGTCGACAAGCTCGTCGTCTACCCCGAGCGGATGCAGAAGAACCTCGACAAGATGGGCGGCCTTGTCCACTCGCAGCGCGTGCTGCTGGCGCTGACGCAGGCTGGGCTGGAGCGCGATGCCTCGTACCGCCTCGTGCAGCGCAACGCGATGAAGGTATGGGAATCCGACGGCCAGCTTTCGCTGATGGAGCTGCTCAAGGCTGATCCCGAAGTCGCCGCCGTGCTGACGCCGGAGCAGATCGAGGACAAGTTCAACCTCGACTACCACTTCAAGGCGATCGACACGATCTTCGCCCGCGTCTTCGGCGAATAAGCCCGCGAATCGCTCCGGACTCGCCTTCCGCGCCGAACCGACCTAGTGTCGGGCCGGACGGAAGGGGACCGGAAGGGGAAGCATGAAAGTCCTGCGCACGATTTCCTGGCTGCTGGTGGTGGCCGCACTTGCAGCATTCACCGTCGCCAACTGGCAGCCGGTCGAAGTGCGCATCTGGCAGGGCCTCGTGCTCGATACCAAGCTGCCGGCGCTGGTTATCTTCGCCTTCCTGCTCGGCCTCGTGCCCACCTGGCTGGTCTATCGCACCACCCGCTGGCGCCTTGCCAAGCGCATCGCCACGCTGGAAGCGAACCTGGCCGTGCCGTCCGCCGCCCTCACCTCCACGCAGCTCGATGCAGCCGCGCCGCAACCGACAGAGACGCCGTGAGCAACCCGATCTATCTCGCCCTCGACCTGCCCCGCCTCGACGCAGCGGTCGCCCTTGCGCAAAAGGTGCGCGGCCATGTCGGCGGGCTCAAGCTGGGCCTCGAATTCTTTTGCGCCCACGGCCACCACGGCGTGCACGAGGTCGCCAAGGTCGGCCTGCCGATCTTCCTGGACCTGAAGCTGCACGACATTCCCAACACTGTCGCCGCCGCGATGCAATCGATCCACGTCCTCCAGCCCGCGATCGTCACCATCCACGCAGGCGGCGGGCGCGCGATGATGGAAGACGCCAAGGCTGCTGCGGGCGAGCACTGCAAGGTCGTCGCCGTCACCGTGCTGACCAGCCTCGACGATGCTGACCTCTCGGCGGTGGGCGTCAGCAGCAGCGCGCACGACCAGGCGCTGCGCCTTGCCGATCTGGCGCAGGAAGCGGGCCTCGACGGCATCGTCTGTTCCGGCCACGAAGTCGCCGCGATCCACAAGCGCTGGAAGAACGGCTACTTCGTCGTTCCCGGCCTGCGCCCGGCGGACGCGGCGCTGGGCGACCAGAAGCGCGCCGTTACCCCGCGTCAGGCCCGCGATGGCGGGGCCAGCGTACTCGTCATCGGCCGCCCGATCAGCCGTGCCACCGATCCGGTCGCCGCCGCCCGCGCAATCGAGGCGACGCTCTGATCCGATGATGCAGGTCCGGTTGGCCACGCCTGCGGACATCCCCGCCCTGCGCGCGCTGGTCGAGCGCGCCTATCGCGGCGACAGCGCGCGCGGCGGCTGGACGCACGAGGCCGACCTGCTTGACGACGAGCGCACCGACGAGGCCGAACTTGCCGCCACGCTGGCCGATCCCGCAGCCCGCGTGCTTGTCGCCGAACAGGACGGCGCCTTCACCGGCACGGTCACGATCACCCGCAAGAGCGCAACCCACGCCTACCTGGGCATGCTCTGCGTCGATCCCGTGTTGCAGGCGGCAGGCCTTGGTCGCGCGCTGATCGCCGCCGCCGAAGCGCAGGCACTGAGCGATTTCGGGGCGACCGTGATGGAAATGACGGTGATCGACAAGCGCGCCGAACTCATCGCCTGGTACGAACGGCGCGGCTACATCCGCACGGGCGAGACGCGGCCCTTCCCCGTGCCGGGCGACCATCCCTTTGCCATGGTCGTGCTGGAACGGGACATCGGCTGAACGGTTCATCCCGGCGCAACCTCGCCCCGTCCACATCGACGGGCAGACGCACAGGGAGACCGACCCATGAAACGCCTGATTCTCGCCGCCCTTCCGCTGCTGGCCCTGCCGCTGGCAGCCCACGCTCAGCAACTTTCCACCGCCCCCGTCGTCGCGCCGGGCGATGCCGTGCTGACTGTTTCGGCCGATGGCCAGTCCACCCGCACGCCCGATCTCGCGGTGTTCAACGCGGGCGTCACCACGCAGGCGAAGACCGCCAGCGCCGCGCTGAACGAAAACGCCGCCAAGATGAACGCGGTGATCGCTGCGCTCAAGAAGGCTGGCATCGCCGACCGCGACGTGCAGACCAGCAACCTGTCGGTGAACCCGGTCTATGGCCAGCCGCGCCGCCTGCCCGATGGCACCACCGAGGGCGACCCGGTGATCATCGGCTATCAGGCAACCAACCAAGTGCAGGTACGTCAGCGCAAGCTCGACCAGTACGGCAAGGTGATCGACACGCTCGTCACCTCGGGCGCGAATCAGGTCAACGGACCCAGCTTCCAGCTCGACAACAGCGACGCCGCGATGGACGAAGCCCGGATCGAGGCGATGAAGAAGGCCCGCGCCCGCGCCGATCTCTACGCCAGGGCGGCAGGGATGCGCGTCCTGCGCGTTCTGACGATCAACGAAAGCGGTGGCTGGTCGCCCCAGCCGGTGATGTTCGCCCGCGCCGAGAAGATGATGGACGCGCCACCCGCGCCGCCTAGCCCCGTCTCGGCGGGCGAGCTGGAAATGCGCGCCAACGTCACCGTGACCTACGAACTCGCTCCCTGATATTTGACGCCATGCTCGCAGCCGTCCTATCGGCTGCGAGCATGAGCACTGCCCACATCAAGATCTGCGGGATCAACACCCCCGCCGCGCTCGACGCCGCCGTGCGCCACCGCGCCGACTACCTCGGCTTCGTGTTCTTCGCCAAAAGCCCGCGCAACGTCGACCTGCCCCAGGCCGCCGCACTCGGCCAGCGCCTTGCGGGGCGTGCGACATCCGTCGGCCTGTTCGTCGATGCCGACGACGCCACCATCCTCGAAGCCGTTGCCGCCGCCCGACTCGATGCGATCCAGCTTCACGGCAAGGAATCGCCCGAGCGCGTGGCCGCCTTGCGCGCGCAACTGGGCCTGCCCGTGTGGAAGGCGGTCTCGGTCGCCAGCCGCGCTGATATCGACGCCGCCGCGCGCTATGCCGGCGCTGCCGACCTGGTGCTGTTCGATGCCAAGGCGCCCAAGGGTGCCGACCTTCCCGGCGGCCTCGGCCTCGTGTTCGACTGGACGCTGCTGTCAAACTACCGAGCGCCCTTCGCCTGGGGCCTTGCGGGCGGCCTTTCGCCCGACAACGTGGCCGAAGCGATCCGTGTGACGGCTGCACCGCTGGTCGACGTTTCCTCGGGCGTGGAATCCGCGCCCGGCGTCAAGGACGAAGCCCGCATCGCCGCCTTCGCCCGGGCCGTACGCGCCTGACACAGAAAAGGGGCGGCCTTCCGAAGAAGACCGCCCCCTTTTTCTCAAGATCTCACGTCAGGCGGGCAAGCCGCCCGGCATCAGAACTTGTAGCCGACGCCAACCGCGACCGCGTTGAAGTCGGGCTGGTTGTTGTCGACGAAGAAGTGACGGTATTCGACCTTGCCGTACACGTTGCCAAAGGCGTGCTGGTAGCCGGCGCCAGCCGTCCAGGTGCCGTCGCAGAACTCGCAGTTCTTGGTGTTGTAGCCACCGACGACATAGAGCTTGCCGTTTTCGCCGAGCTTGGCACCGCCACGGCCGTTGAAGCCGAAGGTCACGCGGGTGTTGCCGGTGAGGATCTTGTCGGCGGTCACTTCGGCGCCGACGAACGCGGTCGAGCCGAGGTCGTAGTCGTAACCGGCGGCGACACCGGCGATCGCCTCGCTGTCACCCTGGCTCCACACGATGCCGCCGCGCGCTTCGACGCGGGCTTCGTTGGCAAGGGCGGGGGTGGCGGCAACCAGCGAGGCAGCGGCGGCGAGAAGAATGGTACGCATGGTGTAAACTCCTGATTGGATGCCCCTTCTTGGCGGGGGCCGAGGGCGCAGCTAGTCCTCGAGATCAGGGTTCGCAACACGGCGCATGCAATTTTTGAATCAACCGAAGATCATCGTGTCCAATTGGCAACACATTGTAAGGTAGACGCAAAATTCCTAATTTAAACGCACGAATGCGCTTGCTACAAATCGATACATTTATTTTGTTGGAACCCAACAATATTTTTGCTCTACAGCGCTATATCTGCGCCCTCACCGCCAAAATCGTCATAATATTATCGCTATTCACAGCGGGAGATATCGTCAGGTCACGGCGAAGTAGGCATGGGAGACGGGTCGTTCAACCGCCCTACGTAATAAAAGTGCAATTTATCACGTGATCGTGACTCACGCGCCACACACAGTTGCGTAAAGTGGAACTATAATTGCAAAATATGCAGACCAGCCAGGGCACGCAGAGAAGCAGAAAGGCGGCCCCGTTTCCGGAACCGCCTTCCACGACGTAGCCCGACCTTCCTAGGCGTGCTGCATTGCAGCAGGATGAACGAAGGTGAAGGGGGTGTGAAATGGCTGAAAACTGGACAATCGCGCCGCCCTCTGCCAACGCGCGCGCATGACTACGCCCACTCCCAACAGCTTCCGCACCCTGCCCGACGAACGCGGCCACTTCGGTCAGTTCGGTGGCCGCTATGTCGCGGAAACGCTGATGCCGCTGATCCTCGAACTCGAAACCGAATACCGAAAGGCCAAGGCCGACCCGGCATTCCAGGCCGAATTCGAGGACCTGCTGGAACACTATGTCGGTCGCCCCAGCCCGCTCTATTTCGCGCCGCGGCTGACGGAGGAACTCGCGAAGGCGGCGCAGCCCGGGATGGGGGCGCAGGTCTGGTTCAAGCGCGACGAACTCAATCACACTGGCGCGCACAAGATCAACAACTGCATCGGCCAGATCCTGCTCGCCATGCGGATGGGCAAGACGCGGATCATCGCGGAAACCGGCGCGGGCCAGCACGGCGTCGCCACCGCCACGGTCTGTGCGCGCTTCGGCCTGCCCTGCACCATCTTCATGGGTGCAACCGACGTCGTGCGCCAGCAGCCCAACGTGTTCCGCATGAAGCTGCTGGGCGCCGAAGTCGTCCCCGTCACGGCGGGTGCGGGCACGCTCAAGGACGCGATGAACGAGGCGCTGCGCGATTGGGTCGCCAACGTCCACAACACCTTCTATATCATCGGCACTGCCGCCGGCCCGCACCCCTATCCGGAACTGGTCCGCGATTTCCAGAGCGTGATCGGCAAGGAAGCGCGCGCGCAGATGCTCAGCCGCATCGGCCGCCTTCCCGACGTGCTGGTCGCGGCGATCGGTGGCGGCTCCAACGCCATCGGCCTGTTCCACCCCTTCCTCGATGATGCAGACGTCAAGATGCTCGGGGTCGAGGCGGCGGGCCACGGGCTCGACAAGCTCCACGCCGCCAGCCTCGCAGGCGGGCGCCCTGGCATCCTCCACGGCAACAAGACCTATCTGTTGCAGGACGAGGACGGCCAGATCCTCGAAGGCCACTCGATCTCGGCGGGCCTCGACTATCCCGGCATCGGTCCCGAGCACGCCTGGCTGAAGGAAGTGGGCCGCGTCGAATACACCTCGGTCACCGATACCGAGGCGCTTGATGCCTTCCAACTGCTCTGCCGTACCGAAGGCATCATCCCCGCGCTGGAACCTGCCCACGCCATCGCGGCGGTGACCAAGCTCGCCCCGACGCTACCCAAGGACCAGATCATCCTCGCCAACCTCTGCGGCCGCGGCGATAAGGACATCTTCTCGGTCGCCGAACACCTGGGGGTGAAGATCTGATGAGCATGCGTCTCACCCCTAGTCGCCTCTCCTCCGCCTTCGCCAAGGGCCATGCAGCGCTCGTCTGCTTCGTCACCGCCGGTGATC
The DNA here is from genome assembly GCF_020179425.1 of Novosphingobium percolationis. Classification (GTDB taxonomy): domain Bacteria; phylum Pseudomonadota; class Alphaproteobacteria; order Sphingomonadales; family Sphingomonadaceae; genus Novosphingobium; species Novosphingobium percolationis. The sequence continues at coordinate 654,145 of NZ_JAILYM010000001.1, forward strand.
CTACCGCCGAGGCCACGCCCGCCATCCTCGATGCGCTGGTCGAAGGCGGGGCCGATGTAATCGAACTGGGCATGCCTTTCACCGATCCCATGGCCGATGGCCCGGCGATCCAGCTCGCCAACCTGCGCAGCCTCGCTGCTGGCACGAAGACCGCCGACATCTTCCGCATCGCCGCCGACTTCCGGGGCCGTCACCCCGAAACCCCGCTGGTGCTGATGGGCTATGCCAACCCGATGACCACGCGCGGCCCCGAATGGTTCGCCCAGGAGTGCGAGAAGGCTGGCGTCGACGGCGTGATCTGCGTCGACATCCCGCCCGAGGAAGACCCCGAACTCGGCCCGGCGCTGCGGAGCAAGGGCGTTTCGCTGATCCGCCTCGCCACGCCGACCACCGACGAAGCTCGGCTTCCCGCCGTACTCGAAGGCTCCAGCGGCTTCCTCTACTACGTCTCGGTCGCCGGGATCACCGGCAAGCAGTCCGCCGCGCTCGATTCGATCGAACAGGCCATGGTCCGCATCAAGGCCCATGCCACGATCCCGGTCGCGGTCGGCTTCGGCGTGCGCACGCCCGAGCAGGCCGGCCCGATCGCCCGCGTCGCCGATGGCGTCGTCGTCGGCTCGGCCCTGATCGACCTGATCGCCGAGCATGGCGCCAATGCTGCCGAACCTGTGCGCAAGCTCGTTTCCGCTCTTGCCGATGCGGTGCATTCGGCGCGAAAGGATGTCGCATGAGCTGGCTTAACCGCGTCCGCAATGCGCTTCCCTTCACCCCGAAGCGCGACACCCCCGACAACCTGTGGATCAAGTGCCCTTCGTGCAGCGAAATGCTGTTCACCAAGGAATACGAGGACAACCTCTCGGTCTGCCCGCGTTGCGAACACCATGGCCGCATCGGCGCCGATGCGCGGCTGGCGCAGCTGCTGGACCCCGGTTTCGAGCTGCTGCCTGCGCCCAAGGTCAAGGAAGACCCGCTCAAGTTCCGCGACAGCAAGAAGTACACCGACCGCCTGCGCGCGGCGAAGGCTGCGAACCCGCACCCCGACGCGCTGACCAACGCCTTCGGCACCATCGACGGGGCCAAGGCCGTGGTCGGCGTGCAGGAATTCGCGTTCATGGGCGGCTCGATGGGCATGGCCGTGGGCAATGCCTTCCTGACCGGGATCGAACGCGCGGTGAAGGAAAAGTGCCCCTATATCGCCGTCACGGCAGCGGGCGGCGCGCGGATGCAGGAGGGTATCCTCTCGCTGATGCAGATGCCGCGCACCACCGTGGGCATCGCGCGGCTCCACGCGGCGGGCCAGCCCTATATCGTGATCTTGACCGACCCCACCACAGGCGGCGTCACCGCCAGCTACGCCATGCTGGGCGACGTGCAGATTGCTGAACCGGGCGCGCTGATCGGCTTTGCCGGCCAGCGGGTGATCCAGGACACCATTCGCGAGAAGCTGCCCGAGGGGTTCCAGCGGGCAGAATACCTGCACGACCACGGCATGCTCGATATGGTCGTACACCGCCGGGATTTGAAGGAAACCCTTGCCAAGACAATCGGTTACCTGACAAACGCCAAGGCGGCCTGAACGACACCTAAACGTACCTGAACGACACCTAAGCACCGCTGACAGGTTCCCAGATGCGCGATTTCGCCGTTTCCGACGACCCTGCGGTGCAGGCCCAGCTCGACCGCCTCGGCGCGCTTTCGCTGCCGAGCGGACGGCTGGGTCTGGACACCGTCCGCGCCCTGCTCGACCGCGTCGGCAACCCGCAGGACGATCTGCCCCCGGTGTTCCACGTCGCGGGCACCAACGGCAAGGGATCGACCTGCGCCTACCTTCGCGCGATGCTGGAAGCGCAGGGGCTGAAGGTCCATGCCGCGACCAAGCCGCACCTTGTCCGCTACAACGAGCGGATTCGGCTGGCGGGACGCCTGATTTCGGACGAACTGCTGGCCGAACTGCTCAAGGAAGTTCTGGATTGCGGCGAGGATCTGGCGCCCTCATTCTTCGAAGTGACGACGGTCGCCACCTTCCTCGCCTTTCACCGTGAACCGGCGGATGTCTGCGTGATCGAGACCGGCCTTGGCGGGCGTCTCGATGCCACCAACGTGCTGAAAACGGCGGCATCCTGCGGGATTTCGACGCTGGGCATCGACCACGAGGCGTTCCTGCTGACGCCAGAGGACGGCGTTCCCGCAGACCCGCTGGCGCGCATCGCATTCGAGAAGGCGAGCATTGCCAAGGCGGGCGTGCCGCTGGTGACTCAAGCCTATCCCGACCCTGCCACCGCCTCGGTGCTGGAAACCGCGCAGAAGCTGGGCGCGAGCGTGGTGATGCGCGGGCGCGACTGGGATTCGCGCGCCGATGGCTCGATCCACTACTGCGATGCGAAGGGCGACTTGCAACTGCCCCTACCCGCGCTGCTCGGCGCGCACCAGGCGGACAATGCCGCGCTGGCGGTGGCCATGCTGCGGCACCAGAGCGTGGTCGAGGTCAGTCCTGCGGCGATGGGCAAGGGCATCGTCGATGCGCGCTGGCCCGCGCGGTTGCAGCGGCTGGGCCATGGCCCGCTGACCGACCTTGCGGGTGCGCGCACCGTGTGGCTCGATGGCGGGCACAATCCCGATGCGGGCGAGGCGATCGCGCGGCACCTTTCCGCGCAAAAGCCTGTGCACATCGTCATGGGGATGCTGGCGAACAAGGATCCGGGCGCGCTGCTGCGCCCGCTGGGCAGCCATGCGCTGTCGCTGTCGATCGTGCCCGCGCCGGGCCATGACGCGCATCGGCCTGAGGACTTCGCCCCGTTCAGCGCCCTGCCGGTGCAGAGCTTCGGCGACGTCCCCGCCGCGATCGCCGCGCTGCCGCCGCAGGGCGACGTGCTAATCGTCGGCTCGCTCTACCTCGCCGGCGAAGTGCTGCGGCTCAATCACGAAGTGCCGGACTGAACATTGCGCGCCTCGCGGGCCACCCGGCCCCATTCGAGCAGCACCATCACCACCGCGACCAGCCCTGCCGCCGCTGTCCAGCGGAACACGGTGGCGTAGCCGTAGGTGTCGAAGGCCTCGCCCGCGATGCCGCGCCCCAGTGAGCCAATCAGGAAAGTCAGCGAGGACAGCAGCGCGTATTGCACCGCAGTGTAGCTCTTGCTGACGATGCCAGACATGTAGGCGACGAAGGCCGCGCCGGCGATGCCGGTCGAAACGTTCTCGAAGCTGATCGCCAGCAGCAGCCGCACCATGCGCGCATCGAAGCCGAACAAGGCGAACAGCGCATTGAGGCCCGTGGCGTTGCCCACCGCGTCGATGTGGCGGGCGCCTTCGGCAAGGTCGGCATAGACGAAGTTGCCGAGGATCGGGAGGATCGCGCCGATCAGGATCGTCGGCATCCGCCCCAACCGCACGAACAGGTAGCCGCCGAGGCTGATGCCGAGGATCGTCATGAAGATGCCGAACAGCTTGGAGGCGAAGGCGACCTCGTCCTTGGTGTAGTGCAGGTGTTCGAGATAGAACGGGAAGGCAAAGCTGGACCAGATGTTGTAGCACAGCGTGTAGGTGAGGATCATGCCGATCACGATCAGCACGCCCCAGCGCAGCCGCCCCGAAAGCTCCGCCAGCGGCGACACCAGCGCGACGTAGAGATGGTTCGCCGCCGTACGCAGCGGCGAAACGCGCGTGTCGGGCGCTGTGAGGACCGAGCGGGCATGGGCCTTGAGCCAGTTGGTGGTCGCCGCGACGAGCAGCGGCACGACCACGGTGGCCACCACGATCCACGGACCATAGGCCTTGGTGAAATCTCCGACCGAGGGGTGCGGGCTGGCGGGATCGGCGGGCGCGAGCATGCCCACCATGAAGTGGCCGATCGTGCCGATGGCCCAGGCCCAGCTCATGCCGACCACGGCCAGCGCGGCCCAGCGCGCGGCAGGGGCAAGCTCGCCCGGCTGCGCCAGCGCGGCGTGGAGCGCGCCTTGTTCGGGGCGCGGCGTATCGGGTGCGCGCAGCGTCACCAGCATGATCAGGACGATCAGCCCGGCCATGGAGAGATAGACCAGCGGCCAGCTCATGCGGCCCGCCATCACCAGCGCCAGCGCGCCGCCGACGATCGAAGCGATGCGATAGCCGAACTGGTAGATCGAGGAGAGCAGCTCGACCGGGGTGTCCTCGTCGGCCACCTCGATCCGCCAGGCGTCGACCGCGACGTCCTGCGTGGCGGAAGCCAGCGCGGCGATGAAGGCGAACAGCGCGAAGGTGCCGATGGCGTGCGCGGGATCGGTCGCGGCAAGGCCACCGAAGCCGAGCACGAGCACGGCCTGGCACAGCAAGATCCAGCTCTTGCGGCGACCGAGGCGATCCAGCCCCGGCAACGGAAGGCGGTCCACCAGCGGCGACCACAGGAACTTGAAGGAATAGGACAGGCCGATCCACGACAGCACGCCGATGGTCGCGAGGTCGACCTTCTCCTCGCCCAGCCAGGCGTTGAGCGTGCCGATCAGCAGCGCATAGGGGAGCCCCGAGGAAAACCCGAAGCCCAGCATCGTCGCCGACTTGCGCTTTTGCAGCGCGATCTTCAGCAGCCGCCAGCCCTTGGGGCGAGCAGGCTTTGCGCCGTCTGCGGCGGCGGTCGATGCCATGCGATCCGGTGTCCTTCGTGTGATTGGCGTATGAGATTAGCGGGGATTCGGGGTAAGGCTAGTGCTTGATAAGGGCGCTGCGCTTCTGCCCACCCCCAACCCCTCCCGCTTGCGGGAGGGGCGCGAGACTTGGTCGCCTGAAAGGCGGCCTAGTCGCAGCGGGGTGGGCCGGGTGCAACGCAAAAAACGGAGAGGATCATGACCGACCTGAGGCCCACCGAAGGCCAGATCGCGCTGGCGCGGCGCATTGCCGAAGGGGGCGCGGACGCATCGGGCCAGATCACCCATGTCCCGGCCTCGGCCTATGTCGATCCGCTGCACTGGGCGCGTGAAAAGGCGTGCCTGTTCGATCGCCTGCCGCAAGTGCTGGTTCCGTCCGCGCTGCTGCCCGACCGCAACATGGCGCTGCCGCACGATGCCACCGGGCGCCCGCTGCTGGTCACGCGCGATGGAGAGGGGCGTGCGCACGTGTTCCTCAACGTGTGTCGCCATCGCGGCACGCGGCTGGTGGAAGGCAGCGCGATCCAGTGCGGCGCGCGCATGGTCTGTCCCTATCACGCATGGACCTATGCCACCGACGGGCGGCTGCTCGCCCTGCCCCGCCCCGAAACCTTTCCGGGGTTCGACAAGGCCGCGCACGGGTTGGTGGAACTGCCGAGCATGGAATCGGGCGGCATGATCTGGTTCGCGCCCGTCGCGGCGGACTTTGCCAATGCCGCCGCGATCAGCGCCGATTTCGGCGCGATCGACCTTGGCGGGCACCACCTGTTCGCGCGCCGGACGCATGACGTGGCCGCGAACTGGAAGCTGATCATGGACGCTTTCCTGGAAAGCTACCACGTGTTGCGGCTGCATTCAGGCTCGATCGCGCCCTATTTCAAGGACGGGGTGACGGCGGGCGACCGCATCGGCCCGCACCAGCGCTCGCTGGTGGGGCGCGCGGCGGAGATGGAAGGGCTGGACCTGTCGGACTGGCCGACGCTGCGGCGGCTGGGAACATTCGCCTACCAGCTGTTCCCGGCGACGGTCGTGGTCGTCAGCCCCGATTACGTGAACCTGATGACGATCATGCCGCGCGGCGTGGACCGCACGCTGGTCGAGGATTTCATGCTGATTCCGCAAGCACCCGCCGACGACAAGGCGCGCGATCACTGGCAGCGCAGTTGGGAGCTGCTCGACGGGCGGGTGTTCGGATCGGAAGATTTTCGCGCGGCGGAGCTGGGGCAGCAGGGGCTGTCGTCGGGCGCGGTGGTCGATCTGACGCTCGGGACGCTGGAAAGCGGCATCCGGCGGTTTCACGAGATCTGCGCGGAGATGATGGGGTAGTTTTCGGGGGGTGGCGCTGTGGCGCTGCCTACCCCTAACCCCTCCCGCTTGCGGGAGGGGGACTTTGCCTAGTGCTTCACTCCCGCAGGCGGGGGTGGGCTGATTTACACCAACCGCGCCTGCTTCACGGCGGCTTCGATGAAGCCCTTGAACAGCGGGTGGACGTCGAAGGGGCGGCTCTTGAGTTCGGGGTGGAACTGCACGCCGATGAACCACGGGTGGTCGGGCCGCTCGACGATTTCGGGCAGCAGGCCATCGGGCGACATGCCCGAGAACACGAGGCCGCCCTTTTCCAGCGCTTCGCGGTAGGCGACGTTGACTTCGTAGCGGTGGCGGTGGCGTTCGCTGATCTCGCTGGCGCCATAGACGCGGCCGACGTGGCTGTTGCCCGCCAGCTTGGCCGGATAGGCGCCGAGACGCATGGTGCCACCAAGATCGCCGCCGGCCTGGCGGGTTTCGAGGCCTTCGGCGGTCATCCATTCGGTGATGATGCCGACAACGGGTTCGTTGGTCGGGCCGAACTCGGTCGAGCTGGCGTCCTTGATCCCGGCGGTGTTCCGCGCGCCTTCAATGCAGGCCATCTGCATGCCGAGGCAGATGCCGAAGAACGGCACGCCGCGTTCGCGGGCGAAGCGAACGCTGGCGATCTTGCCTTCCGAGCCGCGCTCGCCAAAGCCGCCAGGGACGAGAATGCCGTGCATCGGTTCGAGATGGGCGGCGATCTCGCCGTCCTCCTTCTCGAACAGTTCGGCATCGATCCAGCGCACGTTGACCTTGACCCGGTTGGCCATGCCGCCGTGGACGAGCGCCTCGTTGAGCGACTTGTACGCATCCTGCAGGCCGACGTACTTGCCGACGACGCCGATGGTCACTTCGCCTTCGGGGTTCTGGTGGCGATCGACGATATCGTCCCAGCGCGCCAGATCGGGATCGGGTGCGGTCAGGCCGAAATGGCGCAGCACTTCGCTGTCGAGACCCTCGGCATGGTACTGCAAGGGCACCGAATAGATGCTGGCGGCATCGAGCGCGGGAATGACGGCCGATTTGCGCACGTTGCAGAACTGCGCAATCTTGGCGCGTTCGCCTTCGGGCAGCGGCTTCTCGCAGCGGCACAGCAGGATGTCGGGCTGGATGCCAAGGCCAGTCAGTTCGCGCACCGAGTGCTGCGTGGGCTTGGTCTTGAGCTCGCCCGCGGCGGCGATGTAGGGCACCAGCGTGACGTGGACGAAGCAGGTCAGCTCGCGGTCCAGTTCGTTGTGCAGTTGGCGCAGCGCCTCGATGAAGGGCAGGCCCTCGATGTCGCCCACGGTGCCGCCGATCTCGCACAGCACGAAATCGAGATCGTCGGTCTCGGCCTGCGCGAAGTCCTTGATCGCGTCGGTGACGTGCGGGATCACCTGCACCGTCGCGCCGAGGTAATCGCCACGGCGCTCCTTGGCGATGATGTCGCGATAGATGCGGCCCGAGGTGATGTTGTCGGCCTGGCGCGCGGAGACGCCGGTGAAGCGCTCGTAGTGGCCAAGGTCGAGATCGGTCTCGGCCCCGTCGTCGGTCACGAACACCTCGCCGTGCTGATACGGGCTCATCGTGCCCGGATCGACGTTGAGATAGGGGTCGAACTTGCGGATTCGCACGCGATAGCCGCGCGCTTGCAGGAGAGCCGCGAGGCTCGCTGCCATGAGTCCCTTGCCGAGCGAGGAAACCACGCCGCCGGTGATGAAAATGTACCGCGCCATGGGAGTTGGGCCTTAGCGTCAGAAGTTGCACACGCGCAAGCGGTTGCCGCCGAAATGATCGCGGCAATCCACAAGCAGAACACGAAAAAAGCCATCTGGCCCCGCATCCGATGATGCGAGGCCCGATCGGCCGATGCGGAAGGTTGCGGCGAGGCGCCTTGTACGGCGCCCCTGCCCGTCGAAGGTTACTGCTTCGCGGCGGGCGAAAGCGGATCGGTAGCGGGCACCTGCTGCTGGGTGGAGCCAACCGGCGCGGCGGCCGGGGCACCCTGCGCCGGGGCCAGCGGATCAGCGGGCGCGGCAGGCACGGTGCGATCGAGCGAGGTATCGATCTTGCGGCCCGAGCTCTGGCTGACGGCCAGCGCCGCGAGCGCGATCGACAGCACGACGAACAGCGTCGCCAGCACGGTAGTCGCGCGGGTCATGAAGTCAGCCGCGCCCCGCGCCGACATGAAGCCCGAGGGGCTGCCGCCGACACCGAGGCCACCGCCTTCGGACTTCTGGATCAGGATCACGCCGACCAGAGCGGCTGCAACCAGCGCCTGCACGACGGTAAGGAAAATGAAGAGCGACATCCGGGTCTCGCTGAAACTGTTGCGGCGCATCTAGGCGCAGGCGGGGCCGAGCGCAACCCGCGCCCTGCCCCTAATGCAATGCAAATGCGCTCAGGCCTCGCCCGAACCAGCCGCCGCGACGATCGGCAGGAAGGCATCGGCAGTCAGGCTAGCGCCGCCCACCAGCGCCCCGCCCACGCCGGGCGCGGCAAGGAGATCGGCGGCGTTGCCAGCGTTGACCGAGCCACCGTAGAGGATGCGCACCTTCTCGCCCGCATCGCCATAGGCGGCGACCAGACGCGCGCGCACGGCAGCGTGCATGGCGATGACGTCGGCCACTTCGGCGACGCGGCCGGTGCCGATGGCCCACACGGGCTCATAGGCGACCGCGACCTTGCCCGCGGCAACCGCATCGGCAGCGGCATCGCCCAGTGGAATCGAACCGTCGATCTGGCCCGAAACGACCGCCTCGGCCTTGCCAGCATCGCGTTCTTCGAGCGTTTCGCCCACGCAGACGATCACGCCGAGACCAGCGGCGAGCGCCGCGTCGGCCTTGGCCCGCACCAACGCGTCGCTTTCGCCATGGTCCTTGCGGCGCTCGCTGTGGCCGAGGATGACGAAGTCGGCGCCGATGTCCGACAGCATGGCAGCGGAGACGTCGCCGGTGTGCGCGCCCTTGACCGCGACGTGGCAGTCCTGCCCGCCAACGCCGATGCCGGTAACTTCGGCACGCAGCGCGCCGATCAGGGTGAACGGCGGGGCCAGCGCGATATCGACGTCGGGGTAGCGCTGCGCCGCGCGATCGATCGCGCGCGCCTCGGCGAGCATGGCCCGCGTCCCGTTCATCTTCCAGTTGCCGACAATATAGGGTCGATGCGACATCGGCTTCGACTAGCCCCCCTGATCTGGTGATTCCCGCAAATTCTGCTGGCGCGGCTATCAAATGCGGCGACCGAATGCAAAACGGTTGAACGCTTTTCCCACGTCCTTGCGACGCGACAGGCCGCGCAAGCGCCCCCTCAAGCGCCATTGCGGGAAGCGCGTTTGGCTCCTAAGGCAGCGCGCTGTTGCATAACCCCTATTCGGACGATCGGCTGCGATGCTGAGTTTCTTGCGCTCCATGATTCATTCCCGCATCGGCGCGCTGGTCGCGCTGGTGTTCCTTGGCCTGATCGCGCTGGCCTTTGCCGGGGCGGATGTTACCGGCTCGCGCTTTGGCGGGGTCGCCGGGGGTGACCGCGTGGCCACGATCGGCAAGGCCCGCATCGGCACGGCCGAACTGGGCAAGGCCGTGACCAACGCCTTCGAGGGCGAGCGCCAGCAGAACCCGCAGCTGACGATGAAGGACTTCCTCGGCGCGGGCGCGCTCGACGAAGTGCTGACGGGTCTGATCGACCGTACCGCGATGGTCCAGTGGGGTGAACAGCACGGCCTGGCCGTGTCCGACCGCCTCGTCGACAGCGAAATCGTCAAGATTCCCGCCTTCCAGGGGCCCGACGGCAAGTTCAGCGAAAGCGCCTACAAGCAGCTGCTCGCGCAGAAGAGCCTTAGCGACAAGATGGTCCGCACCGACATCTCGCAGGGCCTGATGGCCCGTCAGATCCTGGTGCCGGCGAGCTTCGGCGCCCAGTTCCCGCAAGGGGTTGCGCTGCGCTATGCCTCGCTGCTGAAGGAAAAGCGCGAGGGCGCCTTCGCCTTCGTGCCCGCTGCCGCATTTGCGCCCAAGCAGGGCCCGGACGACGCCGCGCTGGCCGCGTTCTACAAGGCGCATGGGCAACGGTATATGGTGCCCGAGCGCCGCACGATCCGCTACGCCGTGTTCGATGATACCGCGGTAAAGACGGCTCCCGCCCCGACCGAAGCCGAGATCCAGCAGCGCTACAAGCTGAACGCCGCAGCCTATGCGCCGAGCGAGACGCGCGATCTGGCGCAGGTGATCGTCGCCGACGAAGCCACCGCCAAGGCGCTCGCCGCCGAGATCGCCGGGGGCAAGGCAATCGATGCCGCGGCCAAGGCCAAGGGCCTGTCGAGCGCGAAGCTGCCGGGCCTGACGCGCGATGCGCTCACGTCGCAGACCTCGCGCGCGGTGGCCGATGCCGTGTTCGCGACCGCACAGGGCAAGGTTACCGCCCCCGCCAAGAGCCCGATCGGCTGGCACGTGATCCGCGTCGAAGCGGTCCATGCCAACCCCGGCAAATCGCTCGACCAGGCGCGTGGCGAGATCGCTGCCGCGATTTCCGCCGAAAAGCGCCGCGCCGCGCTGACCGACATTTCGGCGAAGATCGAGGAACAGTTCAGCAATGGTGGCGGCCTGGCCGATGCGGCGAAGTCGCTGGGCCTGACGCTGGTTACCTCCGATCCGCTCCAGGCCGATGGCGCGGTGTTCGGCAAGCCGGGCGTCAAGCCCGCGCCCGAAGCCGCTGCGCTGGTGCAGGCTGCCTTTGCCATGGAGCGCGAAGGCCAGGCCCAGATCGCCGAGGCATCGGGCGGCAAGGTCGTGATGTTCGACGTGGCCCGCATCGAAGCTGCCGCCCCCGCTCCGCTGGCGCAGATCCGCGAGCGCGTGGCCCGCGACTGGGCGATCGACGCAGGCGGCATCAAGGCCCGCACCGCGCGCGACGGCATTCTTGCCGCGCTGAAGAAGGGAACGCCGCTCGCCGACGCGCTCAAGACGGCGGGCGTCGCGCTGCCCCCGCCCAGCCCCGTGGCGATGAGCCGTGAGCAACTCAACGCGATGCAGCCACGCATTCCCGAAGCGCTGGCGCTGATGTTCGCGATGGCGCAGGGCACTTCCAAGTCGATCCTCGCCCCCGACCAGTCGGGCTGGGTGATCGTGTCGCTGGCCAAGGTGATCCCCGGCGAGGTCAAGGCCGACGATCCGATCGTGCCCGCCGCCGCGCGCGAACTGGGTGCCTCGCTCGGCCGCGAATACGCCGAGGCGCTGCGCACCGCCATCCGCAACGAAGTGGGCGTGAAGCGCAATGCCGACGGCATCCGCGCGGTGCGCACGCAGCTTGTTGGTGGTGGCCAGTAAGACGATGACGAGCGCGCTTGATCTGCCCGTTGCTGCCGGTGCCCGTCCCGAAAACTGGGACGCCGCCGCCGAGGCCCTGCAAAACGGCAAGCCCGCGTTGATCTGGCGCAAGTTGATCGTCGACACCGAAACGCCGGTGGGTGCGGCGCTGAAGCTGATCGAGAGCGGGCGCGGCGATTTCCTGCTCGAATCCGTGCAGGGCGGCGAGGTGCGTGGGCGCTACAGCCTGTTGGGACTCGATCCCGATCTGGTGTTCCGCGCCACCGGGCATGCCTGCGAAGTCAACGGCATCTGGCGGCACGACCGTGCCGCCTTCGCGCCCCTGCACGGCGATGCGCTAGCCGAACTGCGCGCGCTGGTCGAGGCGTGCCGGATCGACGTGCCCGAGGGCCTGCCTCCTGCGCTGGCGTGCCTCGTCGGCTATTTCGGCTACGAGACCATCGGCCTTGTCGAGAAGCTGCCGCGCGCGCCGGACAGCGAACTGGTGTTGCCCGACATGCTGTTCGTGCGGCCGACGGTGCTGCTGGTGTTCGATCGCCTGTCGGACGAACTCGTCGCGGTGGCCCCGGTGTGGGCGGGCGCGGGCGATCCGGCGCACCGGCTGGAAGCCGCCGCCGACCGCATCGACGAAACGCTGCGTCGCCTGTCGGACCCGGTGCCTGCCGATACTCAGCTTGCCCAGCCGGTCGAGGTCGCGCGCACCCCGGTCATGCCAGCCGAGCAGTATGCGGAGATGGTGGGCAAGGCCAAGGACTACATCGAGGCGGGCGACATCTTCCAGGTGGTACTGGCGCAGCGCTTCACCGCGCCCTTCCCGCTTCCGGCCTCGGCGCTGTACCGCTCGCTGCGGCGCATCAACCCCTCGCCGTTTCTGTACTTCCTCGACCTGCCGGGCTTCGCGCTGGTCGGATCGTCGCCGGAAATCCTCGTGCGGATCCGCGATGGCGAGGTGACCATCCGGCCCATCGCGGGTACCCGTCCGCGCGGGGGCACCCCGCAGGAGGACCGCGAGAACGAGGCCAGCCTGCTCGCCGATCCCAAGGAACGCGCCGAGCACCTGATGCTGCTCGACCTTGGCCGCAACGACGTGGGCCGCGTGGCGCAGGCGGGCACGGTGAAAGTCACCGAAAGCTACACGATCGAGCGCTACAGCCACGTCATGCACATCGTGTCGAACGTGGTGGGCAAGCTGGACACGAGCCGCGCCGACAGCGTCGATGCGCTGTTCGCCGGGTTCCCGGCGGGCACCGTCAGCGGCGCTCCCAAGGTCCGCGCCTGCGAAATCATCGCCGAGCTGGAGCCGGAGACGCGCGGGGCCTATGCTGGCGGCGTCGGCTACTTTGCTCCCGATGGCTCGGTCGATTCCTGCATCATCCTGCGCACCGGCATCCTGAAGGATGGCGTACTGCACGTGCAGGCAGGCGCGGGCATCGTGGCCGACAGCAATCCCGAATACGAACAGCGCGAATGCGAGGCCAAGTCCGGCGCGCTGTTCGCTGCCGCTCGCGAAGCGATCCGCGTCGCCAGCGAGCCCCGGTTCGGACAGTAAGGCACTTCCCTCATGGCTCTACCTCCCGACATCCTCGTCATCGACAACTATGACAGCTTCACCTGGAACCTCGTCCATTACCTGATGGAGCTGGGTGCCACGGTCGAAGTGATCCGCAACGACGCGATGAGCGCGGCTGAGGCCATCGCCACCGGCGCGCGCGGGTTCCTGCTGTCGCCCGGCCCCTGCACACCCAACGAAGCCGGGATCAGCCTCGATCTGGTCGCCGCCTGCGCGCAGGCGGGCAAGCCGCTGCTGGGCGTGTGCCTGGGCCACCAATCGATCGGCCAGCACTTCGGCGGCAAGGTCGTGCGCGGCGGGCTGATGCACGGCAAGACCAGCCCCGTCACGCATGATGGCACAGGACTGTTCGAAGGGCTGCCGAGCCCGTTCATCGCCACGCGCTATCACTCGCTGATCGTCGAGGACGTGCCCGATTGCCTGATCGTCAACGCACGGTCCGACGATACGCATGTGATGGGCTTCCGCCACGTGTCGCTGCCGATCCACAGCGTGCAGTTCCACCCGGAGAGCATCGCCACCGAACACGGCCATGCGATGATCGCCAACTTCCTGCGCATCTGCGGGATGGCTCCGCTCGCCCGCGCAGCCTGATCGTCGCAATGAGCACCCGCCTTCCCGACGTTACCGGCATCCCGTTCGTGGCGGACGAGGCCGAGGCGCTGTTCGGCACGATCCTCGATGGCGGCCCGGCGGATGAGGACATCGCACGTTTCCTCCTTGCGCTGTCGGATCGCGGCGAAGTGGCGAGCGAGATCACCGGCGCGGCACGGGCCATGCGCGCGCGGATGATCCCGGTCAGCGCGCCTGCAGGCGCCATCGACGTGTGCGGCACCGGCGGCGATGGGCACCACACGCTGAACGTGTCGACCGCCGTGGCGCTGGTCGTGGCGGCCTGCGACGTGCCCGTGGCGAAGCACGGCAACCGCGCCGCCAGTTCCAAGGCGGGCGCAGCCGATACGCTCGAGGCGCTCGGGCTGAACCTCGACCGCGCGACCGAGACCGCCGAGGCGACGCTGGCCGATATCGGCATCGGCTTCCTGTTCGCGGCCAAATACCACCCGGCAATGGGCCGGATCATGCCGATCCGCAAGGCGATCGGACGGCGTACGATCTTCAACCTGATGGGTCCGCTGGCCAATCCGGCAGGCGTCACGCGCCAACTCGTCGGGATCGCACGGCCCGCTTACGTGCCGATCTATGCAGACGCGCTGCTGGCGCTCGGCAGCGAGCACGGCCTTGTCGTTTCGGGTGACGAAGGCCTCGACGAACTGAGCCTTGCGGGCGGCAACGAAGTGGCCGAAGTGAAGGACGCGCGCGTGCTGATGCGCCGCGTGTCGCCCGCCGATGCCGGGCTGCCGGTTCATCCGGTCGCAGCGATCCGCGGGGGCGATGCCGACCATAACGCCGCTGCCCTGCGCGCGCTGCTGCTGGGCGAACATGGCCCCTATCGCGATGCCGTGCTATTCAACGCCGCCGCCGCGCTGATCGTCGCGGGCGAGGCGCATTCCTGGCACGAAGGTGTCGAGGAAGCTGCCGAAGCAATCGACAAGGGGCTGGCGAACGCCCTGCTCAACTGCTGGATCGACGCGCTGAAGTAGGGTGTTTCGCGCAGAGGCACAGAGCCATCGCTGACGGCAAGGCCAATCCCTGCCTCCAGCCTGCCCTGATCTCGGCCTTTGCAAGCAAGGGCGGCTGCCCCGCCAGGGCAGCGTCTCTGCGCAAAACCCGGCCTCCCGCACCCTACCCAGCGGACGAAAACCCCGCTAAGGCCCGGACGCCATGACCGACAAGCTCGCCGAAATCTGCGCCACCAAGCGCGAAGAAGTCGCCGCCCGCAAGGCCGCCACCACACTCGCAGACCTTGCCACGCGCGCGAGCGAACAGACGCCCCCTCGCGGGTTCGAGGCCGCGCTGCGCGCCCGCGCTGCCAGCGGCTATGCGCTGATCGCCGAAATCAAGAAGGCAAGCCCATCCAAGGGCCTGATCCGCCCCGATTTCCGCCCTGCCGATCACGCCCGCGCCTATCAGGCGGGCGGTGCTGCGTGCCTTTCGGTGCTGACCGACGCGCCCTATTTCCAGGGCCACGAAGACTTCCTGATCGAAGCGCGCGCCGCCTGCGATCTGCCGGTGATCCGCAAGGACTTCATGATCGATCCCTGGCAGTGCGCCGAAGCGCGCGCGATCGGAGCGGACGCGATCCTGATCATCGTCGCCGCGCTGGAGGACGTGGCAATGGCCGAGATCGAGGACGCCGCACGCGAACAGGGCATGGACGTGCTCGTCGAAGTCCACAACGAAGCCGAAATGGAACGCGCCGCGCGCCTGCACTCGCGCCTGATCGGCGTGAACAACCGCGATCTCAAGCGCTTCGTCACCGACCTCGGCACCACCGAACGTCTCGCCCCGCTCGCGCCCGCCGGCACGCTGCTGGTCGCTGAGAGCGGCATCAACACCCACGCGGACCTGTTGCGGTTGGAGCATTGCGGGGCACGCACGTTCCTCGTCGGCGAAAGCCTGATGCGGCAGGACGACGTGGCAGCAGCAACGCGGGCGCTGCTGGAAGGCTAGCCCCTCAGCCCCACAGCTCCGGCCGGCGCAGCAACAGCGCCTGGGCCAGCACCAGTGTCTTGGCGTCGGTAAGGTCGCCCGCCAGCGCCATGGCGCGCAGGGCATCGAGCGACACTTCGTGGACGCAGATGTGTTCGAACTCACCGTCCGCGCCGCCACCCTCGGCCACGCGGTCGGCTAAGGAATATTCGCCGAGGTAGAGCATCACGCGCTCGGTCGAGACCGGCGGGATCGGCCAGATGTTGGCGACCGGCTCGAGCGGGCCGAGGCGCAGGCCGCCTTCCTCCAGCGCTTCCTCACGGATGCGCGCTTCGGGCGCCATCGCGTCGAGATTGCCCGCGATCGCTTCGAGCAATGGGGCTTCTCCCGCCGCCAACACCGCCGCGCGCGGTTGGCTCACCAGCATGCAGACGCGCCGCACCGCATCGTAGGGCAGGACCGCCACGGCCTGACCGTTGTCTAGCAGGTGGCGCTCCACCACCATGCCATCGGGCAACATGACTTCCAGCCGCCAGAACTTGTACCAGCCGTCGTAGACCAGCCGCCGCGCCACGATTTCGGCCACGCGAATCTCCTTTTGCGGTGCCCCGGCGCCTTAGCGGACTGCCCGCCGCCCGGCGAGTGCGGCGCGCGATTTGCCTTGTTCCCCGAAGCGGGGTTCTGGCATGGACAACGCCATGAACTTTCGCAGAACCACGTAACTCGAGCGCTCGCACCGATGACGGGCCTCACCCATCTCGACGCGGCGGGCCATGCCCGCATGGTCGATGTCGGCAGCAAGGCGCAGACGCAGCGCGTTGCGGTGGCGCGCGGACATATCGGCATGAACGCTCAGGCGGTCGCCGCGATCCGCGATGGCGCGGTGCCCAAGGGCGACGTGCTGGCGGCCGCGCGCATTGCGGGGATCTTGGCCGCGAAGAAGACGGGCGAACTGATCCCGCTGTGCCACCCCTTGGCGCTCGATGCGGTGACGGTGGATTTCAGGATGACAGACCGGGGCGTGGAGGTGACCGCCAGCGCTTCACTGACCGGGCGGACGGGCGTGGAAATGGAGGCGCTGACGGCTGCCTCCATCGCACTGCTGACGATCTACGACATGGCCAAGGCGATCGACAAAGGCATGGTCATCGAACAGGTTCGCCTGATCGAAAAGCGCGGCGGAAAGTCGGGCGACTGGAAGGCCGTTGAGGAAGACCGCGCATGACCGATACGCCGACCAAGACCCCGCCGCTGCCACTGCGCACGGCGCAGGAACGCCTGCTGTTCCTCGCGCCGCAACTGCCGGTGGAGCACCGCGCCGTGGCCGAATGCGGCGGATTCTATCTCGCGCACCCGGTGACGGCGCGCCGCACCCAGCCCGACGCTCCGCTTTCGGCGATGGACGGCTATGCCCTGTGCGCCGCCGATCTGCCGGGCCCGTGGACGGTGATCGGCGAAAGCGCCGCCGGGCATCCCTTCACCGGGAGGATCGGCTCGAAACAGGCAGTGCGGATCAGCACCGGCGCGTGCCTGCCCGATGGTGCCGACATGGTGCTTTTGCAGGAGGACACCGCGCGCGAAGGCGATGCCGTCACGCTTACCGGCACGCCCCCCTCGCCCGTCGGGCGCCACATCCGGCCTGAGGGCATGGACTTTCTCGCCGACACACCCCTGCTGGGCGTGGGCACGCGTATCGGCCCGGCGCAGATCGCGCTCGCCATTGCGGGCGGCCACCAGTACCTGCGCGTGCGCCGCCCGGTGCGCCTTGCCGTGATCGACAGCGGCGACGAACTGGCCGGCCCCGGCAAGCCCCTGCAACCGCACCAAATTCCCGCCAGCAACGGCCCGATGCTGGCCGCGCTCGCCGCGTTCTGCCCGGTCGACGTGACGCGCATCGGCCCGGTGCCCGATCGCCTCGACGCGCTGGTCGCCGCACTGGATCAGGCCAAGAAGGCCGATATCATCGTCACCAGCGGCGGCGCATCGGTGGGCGATCATGACCTGATCCGCCCCGCGCTCGAAGCCGCGGGCGCCGAGATCGACTTCTGGCGCGTGGGGATCAAGCCGGGCAAGCCCCTGCTGGTCGGGCGGCGACAGCGATCTGGCGCGGTGGCGCAAGTCATACTCGGACTTCCCGGCAATCCCGCCTCGGCGTTCGTCACCGGCTTCCTGTTCATGCTGCCACTGCTGCGCGCCGCCTCGGGCGCGGCCGAGCCCCTGCCCCACCCGATCCGGGCACCGCTGACGGGTGCCATGGCCGCAGGGGGCGGGCGCATGGAGTTCCTGCGCGCGTACTGGGACGGACGGGCGGTAGCGCTCGATCCCTTGCAGGATTCGGGTGCGCTGACGCCGTTGGCGCGCGCCAATGCGCTGGTGGTGCGCGAGGCGGGCGCGGCCGCGGTTCCGGCCGGAACGGATGTTCCGGTTTATCTGCTCGAAACTGGCGGAATTGCTTGACGCCCCCTTGATGGTTGCTTATTCGTTCCGCATTCGTTCGCCAGAGGAACAGAGCAGGCGGCGATGGAACGGCTATAGGGAGCACGCGCCGATGTTGACGCGCAAGCAGCACGAATTGCTGACCTTCATCCAGAACCGGCTCGAACAATCGGGTATCTCGCCCTCGTTTGAGGAAATGAAGGAGGCGCTCGACCTCAAGTCCAAGTCGGGCGTGCACCGCCTGATTTCCGCGCTGGAAGAACGCGGCTTCATCCGCCGGCTCCCCAACCGCGCCCGCGCGCTCGAAGTGCTGCGCGGCGCCGATGGCGGCATAGCGGCGCCGACCTCTGCGGCGCCGGCTGCGGTCAACAGCAACACCGCCACGCCGCCACTGCGTGCGCCTGCGCGCGCACCGGAACCTGCCAACGATGTGATCGAGCTGCCGCTGCACGGCCGCATCGCAGCTGGCGCCCCGATCGAGGCGTTGGAAGGCACCGCGACCCTCCCTGTCCCCGCCGCGCTGCTCGGCGCGGGCGAGCACTACGCGCTGGAAGTTTCCGGGGACTCGATGGTCGAAGCGGGCATCCTCGACGGCGACTTCGCACTGGTGCGCCGCACCGAAACCGCACGCGATGGCGAAATCGTGGTGGCGCTGATCCGCGGCGAGGAAGCCACGCTCAAGACCCTTCGCCACGAAAAGGGCATGGTGCGGCTCGATCCGGCCAACGCCGCCTATGACCCGCAGTTCTATTCACCCAATGAAGTGCAGATCCAGGGCAAGCTGGCGGGCCTCCTGCGCCGCTATCACTGAGGCGGCGGGGCTTTGGGCTGCGGGGAATGGACGCCCCGCTGCGGCTGGACTGCCTTCGTGCCGTCAGCGTCGGGAATGGTGGGCCAGGGATACCAGCCGTGTCGGCCTTGCGTTTCGGCGACGGTGCGGACGTCGCCCGTGGTCAGATCAATGGCGAGTCCGCCCGTCCGGCGCAGTAGCGCGCGGTCGGCCTTGAGCAGGCGAGGCTGGCAGGCGCGAGGCAGGCGGCGGTCGGCGATCACGATATCGGCGGTGGCGCAGGCCCGCGCGAGGTCGGAGATCGGAACGAGATCGCGACCCCGGCTCATCAGCAGGACATAGGGACGCCGCGCACGGCGCAGCTCGAGTCGGCAGAAGTCGGGGTTGCACCGTGCGCCCGGCGCAGCATCGATGGACGTTACGTCGCCGGCTTGGCCGGCCGCTTCCAGCAGGGTGTCGCGGGTGAAATCACTGCGGCCCTCGCGCAGCACCAGCAGGACTGCACCGTTGCCCTCACTCTCCATAGCCACGCCGACCTGGCGGCCATCACCAGACACGAGCACATCCGGCGCGCGCGAAAGCAGCACGATCGCGCTCGCCCACGCGATGGGGACCACCCCGGCAAGGCGCACCCGCCCACTCCACAACGCCAGCCATAGCAATCCGCCAAGGAACAGGCCGAAGGTGGCGCGGGTCATGCCTGGCAGCATCGTCACAGCGCCCGGCTGCGCGGCGGTGACATGCGCCATCCACAGCAGCAGGTCGAGCGACTTGCCCACGGCCAGCCACACCGGCCCGCCCCATCCGGCCAGATCGAGCACCAGTGCCAACGCGATCAGCGGCATGGTGACGAAGGTGGTCAGCGGAATCGCCACCACGTTGACCGCCGCGCCGTAGAGACCGGCGCGGTGGAAGTGGAACACCGCGATCGGCATCAGCACCAGTTCGATCACCACGCCCGTCGCCAGCAGCAGCGCAAGATGGCGTAGCAGGCGGGTCACGGTGCCTTCGTCGCGCGGGGCGAGGAAACGCCGCGCGGGCGCCGCATTGTGAAAGGCGATGATCGCGATGACTGAGGCAAAGCTCATCTGGAAGCTGGGTCCCCACAGCGATTCGGGCCAGAACAGCAGCACGAAGAACGCCGCCACCGCGGCCATGCGCAAGGACAGCGGATCGCGCCCCAGCGCGAGCGCACCCAACACCAGCACCGCACCGACGCACGAGCGCACCGTCGGCACTTCCGATCCGGTAAGGATGGTGTAGCCGATGCCCGCCAGCGCGCCCGCCGCCGCCGCGACCAAGGGCAGGCGGACGCGCAGCGCGATCGGCGGAACCAGCGCGAGCAAGCGGATAACCAGCACGTAGACCGCTGCGACCACGGCGCTGACGTGCAATCCGCTGATCGAGAGCAGGTGGCTGAGCCCGGCGTCGCGCATCGCGTCCTCGTCGGCTTGCGCTATGGCGCCGCGATCGCCGCTGGCGAAAGCTGCCGCAATAGCACCGGGCGAACCAGCGAGCCGCGCCCGCACGTGATCGGCCAGCGCACGGCGTACCTGCCCCAGCGAGCCACCGCCGGGCGGGGGCGCGACCAGCACCGGCCGGCCAAGGACGCGGCCCGTTGCGGAAAGCCCTTGGAACCAGGCCGCACGCGCGAAATCGTAGCTGCCGGGCAACATCGGCGGCGCAGGCGGCATCAGCCGCGCGCGCAAGCGCACCTGCGCGCCTTCGACCAGCGCAGGATCGTCCTGCGCCGAGGTCAAATTGACGCGCACGCGCCGCACCGGACCTGCCGGCTCGAGTCGCGTCGCCACGACCAGACGGATGGTGTCTTCCGCGCCGCGATCCTGCCGGTCGATCACCGGCCCCAGCACCTCGACCAAAGTCGGATGCGCAATCCCCGGCGCGCCAACCAGCGCCGACTTGCTCCACACCACCGCGAGACCGAACAGGCCCATCAGGCACAGCGATGCCACGGCAAGGCGCAGGCGCTGGTATTCGCCTTCGCGATCCAGCGCCAAAGCACCCGTTCCCGCCGCAGCGCACAGCGTTCCGAAGGCCAGCCAGTGCACCCGGCCGGGCAGCAGCAGCCATGCAGCGATACCAAGGCCGAAGGCAACAACCAGCCATGGCCCGCGCTCCAGATCGCGCCCCGCAAGGAATTTTTCTATTGTGCGCTGCACACTAGACAAGCGTCTCAGTTTGTCCCAATGCCGCGCCGAACGGGCCGGAAGCCAGCCTTCCGGTTCGGGTGCGGACGAGTCTGCGGCTCGGGTCGCCATACGAATGCACTGGAAGGATCGCGGCTCGAAAATGGCAAGCGCCACTGATACCGTTTTTGCAGGATCGGCTCTTGCCGGCGGTTCGGACCGCTCTGGCGTCGTTACCCGTTTCGCCCCTTCCCCGACCGGCTATCTTCATATCGGCGGCGCGCGCACCGCGCTGTTCAACTGGCTGTTCGCACGTCATCACGGCGGCACCTACCTGCTGCGGATCGAGGATACCGACCGCGCGCGTTCGACCGACGCGGCGATCGACGCGATCTTCGACGGGCTGGAATGGCTGGGCCTGGGCGGTGACGAACCCGCCGTTTTCCAGTTCGCGCGCAGCGATCGCCACGCCGAAGTGGCGCACAAGCTGCTCGAGGCAGGCCACGCCTATCGCTGCTTCCTGACCCAAGAAGAGCTGGCCGCGATGCGCGAGAATGCGCAGGCCGAAAAGCGTCCGTTCCGCATCGCCAGCCCTTGGCGCGATGCCGATGCCGCAACCTGGCCGACGGACAAGCCCTACGTCGTGCGCATCAAGGCGCCGCGTGATGGCGAAACGGTGATCGAGGATCTGGTGCAGGGCCCGATCACGGTCCAGAACGCCGAGATCGACGACTACGTGATCCTGCGCAGCGACGGCACACCGACCTATATGCTGGCGGTGGTAGTGGACGACCATGACATGGGCGTTACCCACGTGATCCGCGGCGATGACCACATCAACAACGCCTTCCGCCAGCTTGTCCTCATCCGCGCGATGCATGCGATCGAGGGCGGATGGCCGGACCCTGCCTATGCCCACATCCCGCTGATCCATGGTGCGGACGGGGCCAAGCTTTCCAAGCGCCACGGCGCGCTGGGTGTCGATGCCTATCGCGACGAGATGGGGCTGCTGCCCGAAGCGGTGCTGAACTACCTGATGCGTCTGGGCTGGGGCCACGGCGACGAGGAAATCATCAGCACGGCGCAGGCCATCGAGTGGTTCGACATCGTCGATGTCAACAAGGGCGCCTCGCGTTTCGATCTCAAGAAGCTGCTGAACCTCAATGGCCACTACATCCGCGAAGCCGACGATGTGCGGCTGGCGGGGCTGGTCGCGCAGCGCCTCCCCGCGCTGGTGGCGTCGTTCGATGCCGAGCGCGACCTGGCCCTGCTGACGCAAGCCATGCCGGTGCTGAAGGTGCGAGCCGCCGACCTCAACGAACTGGCGCGCGGCGCGATGTTCCTGTTCACCCAGCGTCCGCTGCCGGTGGACGAAAAGGCCGCAGGGCTGCTGACCGATGATGCGCGCGCCCTGCTGGCGCAGATCGCCGCGCGGCTCGACGCTGCCGCGAGCTGGACCAACGAAGCGCTGGAAGAGAGCCTCAAGGCGATGGCCGGCGACCTCGGACTTGGGCTAGGCAAGCTTGCCCAGCCCTTGCGCGCAAGCTTGACCGGGACGACTACCTCGCCCGGAATTTTCGACGTACTGACGCTGCTGGGCAAGGACGAGTCGCTGGCTCGTATCCGCGACCAGGCGGCATGAATCCCCGGATGCGGAACCGCACATTGAACAAGGAGGGCGTAGCGTGAGCGATAACCAGGCTTCTTTGACCGCCGACGGCAAGACCATCGAGATGCCGGTCAAGAGCGGCACGATTGGCCCGGACGTCATCGACATCCGCAAGCTCTATGGCCAGACCGGGATGTTCACCTATGACCCCGGCTTCACCTCGACGGCCAGCTGCGATTCCGCGCTGACCTACATCGATGGCGACGAAGGCGTGCTGCTGCACCGGGGCTACCCGATCGGCCAGCTGGCCGAGCACAGCTCGTTCATGGAAGTCAGCTACCTGATGCTCAACGGCGAACTGCCGAGCCAGGCCGAGCTGGACGAGTTCAGCCGCACGATCACGCGCCACACCATGGTGCACGAACAGCTTTCGAGCTTCTACGGCGGCTTCCGTCGCGACGCGCACCCGATGGCGGTGATGTGCGGGGTGGTCGGTGCGCTGTCGGCGTTCTATCACGACAGCACCGACATCTCGGACCCGGTGCATCGCAAGATCAGCTCGCACCGCCTGATCGCCAAGATCCCGACGATCGCCGCGATGGCCTACAAGTATTCGGTCGGCCAGCCGTTCATCTACCCGGACAACAAGCTGTCCTACACCGGGAACTTCCTGAAGATGACCTTCGGCGTCCCCGCCGAGGAATATGAAGTGATCCCCGCCGTCGAAAAGGCGATGGACCGCATCTTCATCCTGCACGCCGACCACGAACAGAACGCTTCGACCTCGACCGTGCGTCTTGCAGGGTCCTCGGGTGCCAATCCGTTCGCTTGCATGGCAGCAGGCATTGCCTGCCTGTGGGGCCCCGCGCATGGCGGCGCGAACGAAGCCGCGCTCAACATGCTCAAGGAAATCGGCACGCCCGACAAGATCCCGCACTACATCGAGCGCGCCAAGGACAAGAACGATCCGTTCCGCCTGATGGGCTTCGGTCACCGCGTCTACAAGAACTACGATCCGCGCGCGACCGTGATGCAGAAGACCGTGCGCGAAGTGTTCGACGCGCTGAAGGTCAACGATCCGCTGTTCGAGACTGCGCTGCGACTTGAAGAGATCGCACTGAACGATCCCTACTTCATCGAGAAGAAGCTGTTCCCGAACGTCGACTTCTATTCGGGCATCATCCTTTCTGCGATCGGTTTCCCGACCACGATGTTCACCGTGCTGTTCGCTCTGGCCCGCACCGTGGGCTGGGTCGCGCAGTGGAACGAAATGATCAGCGATCCCGGCCAGAAGATCGGTCGTCCGCGCCAGCTCTACACCGGCCCGACGCAGCGCGACTACGTGCCGCTCGACAAGCGCTGATGCAGGTCGGGCGCGGAGTTGGTTTTGTGCCGGTTTTCCAAGGAAAACCGGGCGGGCCAGCTCTACACCGGCCCGACGCAGCGCGACTACGTGCCGCTCGACAAGCGCTGATGCGCCAGGTGCCGTCGGCGTCGTGACTGCGACGCCTTCGGTGCCACATTGACGAAAAGGGAATGGTGGCGATGAAGGTGGTTTTCAAAATCATCGGCATGGCCGCCATTTTCATGGGACTGCTTTGGATGGCCCAGGGCACGGGTCTGCTGATGTGGCCCGCCTCCAGCTTCATGCTGGCCCAGCGCCAGTGGGCGCTGTGGGGATTGCTGCTGGCCGCGCTCGGCCTCGTCCTCCTGCTGCGCGCCGGACGGCGGCGCTAGAGCCCGACGCGAAGGGCTTCTGCCTGATCGGCAGGCAGCGTCAGTACGAAGCAGGCGCCTTTTCCGGGGGTTGCGGCGACCTGGAGATCGCCCCCCATCGCGCGCGCCAGGCGGCGCGAGATGTACAATCCTAGACCACTGCCGCCATCTCCGCTGCGGCCGAGCCTTTCGAACTTCTCGAAAACGCGCGCGGCCTGCTGCGCGGTCAGACCTTCGCCTTCGTCCGATACCGAAACCCAAGCGGTCCGGCCTTCCACGCCAACGGTGATATGCACGGTCGAGCCGCCGGGCGTATAGCGCAAGGCGTTCGACAGGAGGTTCAACAGCACCTGCAGCACGCGGCGGAATTCTCCGATCGCAGGCGCGGTTTCGGACGCCGGCGGCGTTTCGACGACGATGCCGCATTCCCGCGCGCGCACCGAGAGAATGCCGCCCGCACGGCGAGCGCAATCGGCCAGATCGATATGATCGGGCGCGGGGCTGAAATCGGACGCCTCCACCGCTTCGAGGTCGGCGAGATCCTCGATCAGCCCCATCAGGTGCCGCCCCGCCTCGGCGATATCGGTCGCATAGTTCGCATATTCGTCCGCCAGCGGCCCCGCCAACCGGGTACGGATCGTCTCGGCATTGGCAATGATCCGGTTGATCGGCTGACGCAATGCAGGCGCCAGATCCCGACCGAGCAGGCTGTTCCACGCCGGCTGCGTGGTCACCGTGTCGGGCAATTCATGCGGCAGGCGATCGATGGTTTCAGGCAGCATCAGCAGCGCGAAACGCCCGCCGACTTGCGGAAGGATGCGGGCACGCCAGCGGCGCAGCGACCCCGACACCGCGAAGGTCACGTCATCGAGCAGCCGCCAGTGCAGCGGCTGCTTCGCACCGGCGCGGTCGAGCCGTACGAAGTCCGTCCAGAAACGTCCGGCACCATGTTCGAGCGCAGCGGCCAGCCCGCCCAAGTCCGGCGCACGCAAATCTGCCGCCAGCACGCGCTGTTCGGGATCAAGCAGCAGTTCACCCTCCGCAAGCTGCCGCAGCAGGTCCTCGGGGGGGGCCAGATCGGTAACAGGCGGTGCCATGTTGGTCGGCCGCCACTGACTGAGTTCTACGTAGGTTACGTCGGCACTGGGGCGCACCGAGGCCCAGGCCGCGATCGCGCGCCCTTCGTCTACCGCCACTATCATGCGCGACAGGGGAAGACGGGCGCGGCGCGACTTGCGCACCAGCGCGAGCAGCGATGGCACTGCGATGAGGCCGGGAATCTCGCCGCCGCAACGACGTTGCAGCCCGGCGAGCGGCTCGTCGGCCTCGACCAGCCGGTTGGCCGCATCGCAACGGGCGCGAATGGGCGTTGCCTCGATCATCCTGCCGCGTGTCGGCCGTGCGCCGCATCGGCAAGGATGGCGGCGGCGGCATCCGCCTTCAGCAGCGCCAGTCCTTCGGGCAGCGCCACGTCGGGATGGAGCGCCATGAACTGCGCGGCAATCGCCTCGGGCCGCAGGCCGCAGGCCGCCAACGTCAGTGCCAGGCGCGCCAGTTGCCGTTCCGTCGTCGCCATGATCGCCAGGTCGCGGGGCTGGCCGGAGCCCGCCGCGATCGCCGAGACGAACATGCCGACGCCTGCATTTTCGACGGACAGCGCCAAGTCCGCCTCCCCCGCCGGAATCGCTGCAAGCACCCGCTGCAACAGCGCCAGTCGGCTGCGATCGCCGTCGCGCCGGGCGCGCAAGCTGTGCTCCGCGCTCATCGCATAATCGCGTGACCCGGGGTCGTCTCCGGCAAAGGCGCGCAGCATCGCCAGCGCGCCGTCGAACAGGTCCGACGGCAGTTCCGCGAGCGGCAGTTGCATCCGCCTTTGCAATTGACCGAACCGCGCCTGCGCGGCGAGGAGGTTCATCGCGGTAGCCGAGACTTCGGGCTCGCTTGAAGCGATGCGCGCCTGCAACAGCGGCGGAAGCACGGGATCCAGCGCCAGCCGTCCCTGCAGCCGTTCAGTCAGCTGCCATTCCAGCGCCAGCGCGTGAAGATGCGCAAGCAGCGCTTCCTCGGCCATGAGCTGGCGGGCAAGATCGTCGACGATGGTTTGCGCCCAGGCCTGCGGATCGGCATGGCCCGCCGCCTCGGCCAAGGCGACGACAAGCTGGCGCGACAGGTCGTTGAACATGCCGCGCACACGGGCGACAATCTCGTCGCTGAAGATCGAATTGTCATCACTGCACAGCAGGTGGACAAGGATCGGACCGTTGCTGGCGATGGCACGATCGGCGACGGCGAGATCTGCCTTCAACAGAGCCTCGATGGCGCGTGGCGCGCTGCCGGATTGTGCGGGTTGTGCCATGCGGTCGTTTTACACGTTGCTGGTTAATGGGCCGTTAGGTGCTTGTCCATCGATGGCTGCCCCATTCTGGCCCAGGTTTGGGCGGGCCAGCGCGAACGCCAGCAGGCCCACCACCATGGCGCCCACCCCGGCATCGAACGCCCGCGAACTCGCCAGGATGGCAAGGACGACCGTGGCCAGCAGGCGATCGCCGAACCATGCCATGCGCCTGCTCGCCGGCAGCACCCGCGCGAGCAGGCGCAGTGCCAGCAGCAGCGCCACTGGCGCAAAGCAGCGCTGCAGCCAGACCACCCCCTCTGCACCCGCGCCGACACGCGCCACCGCAACCGTCACCGCGCTACGCCAGGCGCAGAGCGACACGATGGCGCCATCGAGCGCCCAGCCGAACAATCGCTCGGGCGAAAGCCGC
The DNA here is from genome assembly GCF_020179425.1 of Novosphingobium percolationis. Classification (GTDB taxonomy): domain Bacteria; phylum Pseudomonadota; class Alphaproteobacteria; order Sphingomonadales; family Sphingomonadaceae; genus Novosphingobium; species Novosphingobium percolationis. The sequence goes on from NZ_JAILYM010000001.1 coordinate 680,997, forward strand.
GCCGCGCGCGTCAGCAGCGCATTGCGTTCGATCCGCCCCAGCAGATCTCCCGTTCGGGATACGACCGCGCCCAGACCGCACGCCAGCAGGCCCGCTGCGGTCCAGCCGAACCAGCCAGCACCCAGCCCCAGCAGGACCAGAACCACGGCTGCAAGGTGCAACACGAGCGGCCGCGTTCCGGCATGGAGCAGCGCCGATCCGGCAAGGCGCACCGCCAGCGCTGCGAGCCAGCCCGTCGGCGTAGTGACGAAAGCGCCCGCGGCATGAAGACTGAGCCATTTCGGCTCCATTGCATGGGCCTCCGCCTCGGTCCGCAGCAGCGCCCAGCGCCCTTCGGCGAACACAGGCCCCGGCAGATCGCGCATCGTCAGGTGCGCCTGCACGGCAAGCCGGAGCAGCGCCGATACCGGGTTCCAGTCCGAAGGCAGGTCTCCCAGACCCGCTACAATCCGGCCGGGAACACGCATCGCCCCGGCAAAGGCATGATTGATGTCAATCCGCTCGAACCCGGCGGCGATCCCGGTCTCGACCGGCAGGGTCACGATGGCGGGCCCCGCTTCGAGCAGGCGCAGCGCCTCTCCCGGCGCGGCCAGCAGGCCATCGGCCAGCACGAGCAATTCATCCTCCGGCGCGACCAGCGGCACGATCGCGCGCGTATTGGCGACGACATGGAAGCGCGCGCCGCCCTCCTCGGCCACGTGCTGAAGCCCCACCAGCTCGCCCGTCAGCGTTTCGGCCAGCGCGACGATGCGCTTGCAGCCGAACGCCAACGCCAGCGCCAACTGGTGCCGCAGCACCGAACGACCGCCCACGGGCAGGTCGCCGCGCAAGCCTTGCGGCTCGCCCGGAACGGCTTCGAGCGACGATAGCAGTGCGACACGCAAGCAGAAGGCCTCCTGAGGCGCGTATCGTAGGGCGCGCGCGGGCCCATGCCAAGCCGCAGCGGGAACGTAACGCGATCTCAGGCGGGCCAGTCAGCCAGAAGCGCGCCGATCCGGCGCACAATTGCAGGGTCACCCGGCGCCCCGGCTGCGGCTTCCTCTGCCAGCGCCATCAATTCCGACGCGTGGAAGCTGGCGGCAAGGTTCTGCATGCGCAAGGCCGCCGTGCGCCAGTTGGCGTCGCAGCGGGCGCGCTGGAGCAGATCCAGCTGCGCGCGCGCGCTTTCGGCAAAGGCCATGCCGAGCACGCGAAACAGCTCGGGATCCTCCCCGGCGGCGGCGGCTAGATTCGCGTCGATCGGATAACCAAGGTACGCCATGCGACGAACCTTCGGCTATGCGGGTTAAGGCGGGGTTTAAGGATAGGGCGGAAGCGTGGTATGACTTCGTCATGACTGGGGGATCGCGGATCATTCCGATAGACGGCAGCGTGGGCGACAGCCCCGCGGTCGAGGCTGTGGCAAAGGGCGAGGATGGCGTGGAGACGCGCATGATCGCGCCCGAACCGCTGGAACTGGATACGCCGGAGGAACAACCGGCCGAGTCTCGCCGCGCGATCGCCCCGTTCGTCGCGGGCCTTGCCGTTGCAGGCTGGAGCGCCTTCTTCATCTGGGCCAGCCTGCCCCGCCTGCAGGCTGGGGTCACCCCCGCCGATGGCGCACAACTGATCGCCACTTGGACGATGCCTGTGCTGCTGGTGCTGGTCGTGCTGCTGATCGTTCTGCGCAGTTCCCGGCGCGAGGCAGTGCGGTTCAACGATGCCGCGCGCCTGCTTGCACTAGAATCCGAACGGCTCGAGACCCGGCTGGTCTCGGTCAATACCGAACTGTCGCTGGCGCGCGACTTCATCGCGGCGCAAAGCCGCGATCTCGAGGCGCTGGGCCGCATCGCGGTCGATCGCCTGTCGGGCTCGGCCGGACGCTTGCAGGAGCTGATCACCGGGAACGGCGCGCAAGTCGATCGCATCGGAGAGGTGGCCGACCATGCGCTCGACAACATGGAGAAGCTGCGCACCCAGCTGCCGGTCATCGCCAATGCCGCCAAGGATGTGACCAACAACATCGCCAGTGCGGGCCGCTCCGCCCATGTCCAGATCGAGGATCTGGTCAACGGCTTCCAGCGCCTCAACGAATTCGGCGTCGCCAGCGAACGGCAGGTGGGCCAGGTGCGCGAGCGGGTCGATGCAGCGCTTGCCGCCTTCGACGAGGCTGCCAACCGCATCGGCGCGGTGGCCGACGCCCGCTTCGCCGCGCTCGAACGCCAGAGTGCCAGCCACAACGCAACGCTGGACGCCACCGAACAGGCCGCGCTCGCCGGGCTGGAAATGCGCGCGCGCGCGCTGTCGGCAGAGGCCGAGCAGCTCGACGCCGCGCTCGCCAGCCGCCGCGCGCAGCTCGAACGCGATTTCGAGAGCCAGCGCGACGCTCTGCACCAGCGCCTCGCCGAACTCGACCGCCTCATCGCGGACCGCCGCGCGGCCATCGCCGCCGCCGGGGCGAGCGCCGCCGAAACGCTGGCTGACACGCTCGCGCGGCTCGATACGGCGGTGGACGCCCAGCGCGAACGCCAGCGCGAGGAGGCACGCCTCCTCGCCGAACATTGCGACGCCGTGGCCACCCGCGTCTCCGCCTTTTCGGCGACGATGCGCGCCTCGGGCGATCAAGGGGAACAGACCGCCACCGCCGTCGACCGCGCGATGGACATGCTCAACGCGCGGCTCGGCCAGATGCGCGAGGCGCTGGGCGGCACCGATGCGCAGATCGGCAAGCTCACCGAATCCGCCGTGCGCCTGCTCGAACTGATCCAGGCCGGTGGCGATCACACCCGCACCCAGATCCCCGAAGCGCTGCGCAGCACCGAGGCGGGCCTCCACAGGATCGAGGACCGCGTCTTCGCATTGCGCGACACCTTGCGCGAAGCGGGCGACAGCGGTCGCGCCTTGTCCGAACGCATGGCCGATACGCGCGGCGACGTCGGCGCGATCGACAGCGAAATCGCGCGGATGCAGGAGGCCTTCGCCCGCCGCGCCACCGAGCAGGAAGCCCGGCTCGCCACGCTGCGCGAGGTTCTCGCCGCCGCCCGGAACGAGGGCGAAGCGCTGTCGCAGGACATCGAGGCCCGCCTTTCCGGGGCGGTCGCGAAGCTGTCCGAAGCCGCCGAACAGGCTGGCGCATCGCTGCGCGATGGCACCGCGACCGAGATCGACGCCATGGCCGAACGCCTTGGCGAAGAGAGCCAGGCCGCCATCATGCGGGTGCTGCAGGGCCGTGGGGCCGAACTTGTCGCGCGGCTGGAAGACGCCATCGATACCGCCGCCGCCGCCAGCCGCGACACCGCACTGCAGATGACCGAGCAACTCGCCAAGGTCGACGAACTGGCGACCGCGCTCGAAGACCGCGTCACGCGGGCCCGTGATCGCGCGCAGGAACAGGTCGACAACGATTTCGCGCGCCGCGCCGCGTTGATCACCGAATCGCTGAACTCCACCGCGATCGACATCGCCAAGGCGCTGTCGGCCGATGTCTCGGAAACGGCGTGGGCCTCGTACCTGCGCGGCGACCGGGGCATCTTCACCCGCCGCGCGGTGTCGCTGCTGGAAGGCGGCGAGGCGCGCGCGGTGCAGCAGCACTACGAAACCGACGCCGAGTTCCGTGAACACGTCAACCGCTTCGTCCACGACTTCGAGGGGATGCTGCGCCAGTTGCTCTCCACCCGCGACGGCAATGCGCTGGGCGTCACGCTGCTCTCGTCCGACATGGGCAAGCTCTATGTCGCGCTGGCACAGGGGATCGAACGCCTGCGCACCTGAGCCGCGCGTCAGGCCGCCTGCACGCGCACCCGGCCGGCGACGGCGCGCAGGTCTTCGGCGAAGCGCCGCTCCTCGGTTGCCCTGGCCTCGTCCGTCAGGCGCAGCAGATAGCTAGGGTGCGTGGTGATCCACAGCTCCGCGCCGTCCTCCAGCACATGCGGGCGACCGCGTTCCTTCTGCACGCTGACAGTCCGCCCCAGCAGCCCCCGCGCCGCGCTGGCGCCCAGCGCAAGGATCACGCGCGGGCGCACGAGGACGCGTTCACCTTCCAGCCACCAGCGGCAGGTGTCGATCTCCCCCGCAGTGGGCGATTGGTGCAGGCGGCGTTTGCCGGTGGGCGTGAACTTGAAGTGCTTGACCGCGTTGGTCAGGTAGGCGCGGGGCAGATCGATGCCAGCCTCGTCCAGATGCGTGCGCAACACCTGCCCCGCGGGCCCCACGAAGGGGCGCCCGGCCTGCTCTTCGACATCGCCCGGCTGCTCGCCCACGATCATCAGCCCAGCCCGGTCCGGCCCCTCGCCCGCCACCGCCTGCGTGCCGTTGCACCCGATCGGACAGCGCCGACACGCCTGAACCAGTTCGGCGATTTCGCGTAAGGTATCGGGCCGCTCGCCCATTTCCGGCGATCCTTGCGCCACCATCCTCGCCTCGCGCGCCTGTGCCGTAGCGATTAGCTGGGGAATAAGCGCCGCCTCGGGCATGTTCTTCCAGTACCGTCGGGGCATCTCCTTGAGCATGGCTCCGACTTTCAAACGCGCCGGGTTGAAGATCGACGCATAGTAGCCGCGCCACAAGTCCTCGGTCGGATCACCAGCCGGCGCATCGGCTGCCTGCGCGGGCGGGCCTTCCTGCAAGGTCTCGCCGTCCCAGTGCAGCGATCCCAGTGGCGTCAGGATCGACCAGCGCATGGTAGTGAAACGCCGCACGAAGAACCCGGCATTGGCGCGCAGGATGTGGTGGTCGGGTTCGAACCACGCGACGTAGCGCTCGCTTCCGTCCGGCTCCTCGACCGCGCGGAAGCGCAGGAAGGCGCGCATCTTGTGGATATCGCGCCGCACCTGCTGCGCCAGCCGCTCCGCACGGCGCACGTCGGGGTCGGCCTGGTCCTCCATCAACCGCGGCTGCCCCTGAAGTCTCCAGAGCAGGCGATATAGCAAGGAAAATCGTTCTGGATCAGAGTGAAGAAATACGCTTTGCGCAACCTGCATGAAGGCCAGAGCCACGCGTGGCTGATGCGTATCAACCGCCGCTCCCCCTTGCTCCGGCACCGGGAGCGCAAACAGATCACCGGCTGCCGCATCCCACGTAGCGTGATCGGGCGGCGTGCCCGCGCGCAGCAGGTCGCGCGCGCGGTCGCGCCACGCTTCAAAATCATCAGCCGGAGACGGCAATGACCTCACCCCACGAACAGTTCGAGTTGCTCGGCCTTCCTCGGTGCCACCAAAGCGCGCAAGTCGGCGCGATCGGTCAACAGCACCGGCCGCCAGTCCTCGGTGACGATGAACGGGCGCACCTTGGCCAGCGATACGGTCAGCCGCCCCACGTCTTCCAGCCGCAACCGGCGCTGGCACCGCGCCGCCAGGATCGCATTCACCGCCTTCACCCCCAACCCCGGCACGCGCAGCAGTGCCTCGCGCGGGGCGCGGTTGCAATCGACCGGGAAGCGCTCACGAAACTTGAGTGCCCAGGCGAGCTTGGGGTCGATGTCGAGCGGCAGCATCCCCCCCTCGTCCGCCGCCTGCTGCACTTCCTGTGGCGCATAGCCATAGAAGCGCATCAGCCAGTCCGACTGGTAGAGCCGATGCTCGCGGATCAGCGGCGGACGTTTCAGCGGCAGCACCGCGCTGGCGTCAGGGATCGGGCTGAACGCCGAGTAGTACACGCGGCGCAAGGCAAAGCGGCCGTAAAGCGTGCTGGCGCGCCCGACGATATCGACATCGCTGGCTGCGTCGGCGCCCACGATCATCTGCGTCGATTGCCCGGCGGGCGCAAACCGGGGCGCAGACCGGAACCGCCGCCGCGCATCCTTTGCCTCGACGATCGCATCCTTGACCGTGCCCATCGCGCCTTCGATCTGCACCGCTGACTTGTCGGGCGCGAGTCGGGTCAGCCCGGCGACGGTGGGCAGTTCGACATTGATCGAGACGCGATCGGCATAAAGCCCCGCCTGCGCGACCAGTTCCGGGTCCGCTTCGGGAATCGTCTTAAGGTGAATGTAGCCACGAAAATCGTGCTCTTCCCGCAGGATACGGGCGACTTCTATCAACTGCTCCATGGTGTGGCTGGAGCTTTTGAGGATGCCCGAAGAAAGGAACAGTCCTTCGATATAATTGCGGCGATAGAACGCCAGCGTCAGGTCGACCACTTCCTGCGGCGTGAACCGCGCGCGGCGCGTGTTCGAACTCTTGCGGTTGATGCAGTAGTGGCAATCGAACACGCAGTGGTTGGTCAGCAGGATCTTGAGCAGAGAGATACATCGACCATCAGGCGCATAGGCATGGCAGATGCCCATGCCTTCGGTCGAACCGATGCCCTTGCCGTCCTTGCTGTTGCGTTTGGCCGTGCCGGACGATGCGCACGAGGCATCATACTTTGCCGCATCGGCCAGGATCTCGAGTCGTTCCATCACGGATTGCTGCGCCATTTGTTCTTTATATGTTCCCGCCACCGCCGTGACCAGCCCCTGCGCGCCACCGCCTGCGCCGCTGCCCATTCGGGCCGGGAACGGAACCAGCCGGGCCTGCCTGCCGTTTCGACCCTTGGATGAAGCAACAGGATGGATGCGATGAAATATGATCAGGGCAACCCGCAGGAATTGAAGGAAAAGTTCTGGAAGGCGCTGTCGGCCTCCCCGTATCTCATGCTCCAGCTCGATCAGGATCCGGATTCGGCGGCGCCGATGACTGCCCAGCTCGACCGCCACGCGGACAGCGCGATCTGGTTCTTCACCTCACGCGACAACCGCTTCGCCCGCATGGGCGCGGCAACCGCCACGTTTGCGTCCAAGGGTCATGACTTGTTCGCACGCTTTGCCGGGACGCTGGTCGAGGAAACCAGCCGGGAACGGCTGGACGAACAGTGGAGCACCTTCGTCGAGGCGTGGTTTCCCGGCGGCAAGGACGATCCGAACCTGCTGATGCTGCGCATGGATCTGGGCGATGCCTCGATCTGGGCGGGCGAAGTCGGCGCGCTCAACACCGTGAAGATGGCTCTGGGCATGAACGTGACCGACGACATCAAGGGCGGCTTCGCGCAGACGACGCTCTGACAAGCCTTCCCATGTGAAAAGGGCGCCTCCCGCGCGGGGGAGACGCCCTTTTTCATGCGGTATGGCGCCGATCAGGCCACCGGCGGAACCGGCTGCGGCGGAACGTCGCTGTCCTCTTCGTGGACCTCGACCAGCCCGCGCCCGACATGGCTCATGCGGTAGCCATAGGCGAAGTAGAACAGCAGCCCGATCGCGCCCCACACCGGCAGCACGATCATCGCTTCGAACGGCAGGTTGAAGAACAGGAACACGCAGCCCGCCGCCGCGATCGGCCCGATTACCCACACAAGCGGGGTGCGGAAAGGACGAACGCGGTTGGGATCGCGCAGGCGCAGGATCAGCACGGCGACCGCCACCATGAAGAAGGCGAACAGCGTGCCCGAGTTCGAGATGTCAGCCAGTTGGCCCACCGGCAGCAGCGCGGCGGCAATCGCCACGAACACGCCGGTCACCATCGTCACGACGTGCGGCGTCTTCCACTTCGGGTGCACGCTGGCGAGCTTTTCGGGCAGCAGCCCATCGCGCGCCATCACGAAGAAGATGCGGGTCTGGCCGAACATCATCATCAGGATGACCGAGGGCAGCGCGAGGTTCGCGGCCAGGCCGATCAGGTCGCCCGCCCACGAATAGTTGATCGCGCGCAGAACGTGCGCCAGCGCCTCGTTCGAGCAGACCAGCGGCTGCTGCCCTTGCGCGGCAAGCTGCGCGCACTGCTGGGCAAACTCGGCCGATCCCGGAGCGATGCCAAGACCCGCCGGCTGCGCGCCGATCGCGCCGATCGCACCAGCGGCGACGAGCAGGTAGAACACGGTGCAGATGGCAAGGCTGCCGATCAGGCCAATGGGAACGTTGCGCTGGGGGTTCTTGGTCTCTTCCGCCGCGGTAGAAACCGCGTCGAAACCGACATAGGCAAAGAAGATCGACGAGGCAGCGCCGACGATGCCCATGCCCGAGGTGCCCGCCGGGCCGAACCAGCCATTGGGCGCAAACGGGGCGAAGTGCGCACGATCAAGCACCGGCAGCGTCAGGAAGATGAACATTGTCAGCGCAGCGACCTTGATCGCCACCAACACCGCGTTGAACGTGGCGCTTTCCTTGGTCCCGCGCACCAGCAACGCGGTGACCGCCAGCGCGACGAAGATTGCAGGAACGTTGATCAGCCCGGTCGAGAAATCGGGATGGGGAATGTACCCGTTCATTGTCCAGGTCGGTCCGGCCCTCAGCATGTCGGGCAGTTCGAACCCGGTAAGACTCTTTACAAGCCCCATGAAGTAGCCAGACCAACCCACGGAAACAGCAGATGCTGCCACCGCGTATTCGAGGATCAGCGCCCAGCCGACCATCCAGGCCAGCAGTTCGCCGACCACGGCGTAGCTGTAAGTATAGGCAGATCCCGAAACCGGCACCATCGAGGCCAGTTCCGAATAGCAGAGCGCCGCGACCGCGCAGACGAAGCCCGCAATGACGAAGCTCCACATCATGCCAGGCCCGGCCTTCTGCGCGGCGGCAGCGGTCAGCACGAAGATGCCTGTGCCGATGATCGCACCGACCCCGAGCAGGGTCAGCTGAACAGGACCTAGCGAGCGATGGAGGCCTTTTTTCTCTGCGGTGGCCAGAATGGCGTCGAGTGGTTTGACGCGACCGAACATGCATTTCTCCCGAACGCGGGCGGCGCAACGCACCACCCCCTTGCAGTGGTTGCACCAGTAACCAGGTTATGCCACCGGACGCTAGCGGGTCGCCGGACCTGCGCAAAGCGCTTTTTCCCCAGCCTTGCGCGCACGCTTGCGGGTTTTCGCCCATGGGCTAGAACCTTTGCCCTTGAAGGGAGAGAACTTTTCCGATGTCCACCACCTTCCAGCTCGATACCGCCACCAGCCGCGCCAACCCGACGCCTGCGCCGATGAAGCGCCTGACCATCCCCGCCGTGCGCCAGCGCAAGCAGGATGGCGTCACGCAAGACCCCGTGGTGATGTTAACGGCTTACACCGCAAGGCAAGCGCAACTGCTTGATGCACATTGTGATTTGCTGCTCGTCGGAGATTCGCTCGGCCAGGTGATCTATGGCCTGCCGTCGAGTGTGCCGGTGACGCTGGACATGATGATCGCGCACGGTGCGGCGGTGGTACGCGGGTCGTACCATGCCGCTGTGGTGGTCGACATGCCCTTCGGCACGTATGAGGAAAGCCCCGAACAAGCCTTTAAAAATGCCAGCAAGATATTGAAAGAAACAGGTTGTGCCGCAATCAAGCTGGAAGGCGGCGAGGCGATGGCGCCCACGGTCGCTTTCCTGACGCAGCGCGGCATTCCGGTGATGGGCCATGTCGGACTGACCCCGCAGGCGGTTAACGTGCTGGGCGGCTACAATGCACGTGGCCGCAGCGATGCCGAAGCCGCCAAGATCGTCGGCGACGCCAAGGCGCTGGACGATGCCGGCGCCTTCGCGGTCGTGATCGAAGGCGTCGTCGAACCGATCGCCATCGCAATCACGCAGGCGGTTTCGTGCCCGACCATCGGCATCGGCGCTTCGGCGCAGTGTGACGGTCAGGTGCTGGTTACCGAGGACATGCTGGGGATGTTCGAACGCGTGCCCCGCTTCGTCAAAGTCTATGAAAACATTGCCGAAGTCATTTCTGGCGCAGCGGCGAAATATGCCAAGGAAGTGCGTGCCCGCACTTTCCCCGGGGTCGAACAGACCTACCAGCCGCGCGCGCCCAAGGCCTGAACAGAACGACACCTAAAAGGGGTAGAACGACACCTAGGCGTCCCTGAAGGCTTTGCGAACGCTGTCCGGGCGGGCTAGAGGCGCGCCCGGACCGTCAAACAGGATACACGCGCCTTGCCCAACCCATCCCTGCTCGCCAACTTCAAGGGATCGATCCTTTTCACCATCGCCTGCCTAGCGCTGGCGGTCGCCTATGGCTGGTGGCAGACCCAATCCGTTTCGGCGACGCTGTCGCTGGTGTGGATCGTCGTCGTCCTGTCGGTGCTCGAAGTGTCGCTGTCGTTCGACAACGCCGTGGTGAACGCCACGGTGCTCGAGGAGATGGACGAAGTCTGGCAGAAGCGATTCCTGACCTGGGGCATGGTGATCGCCGTGTTCGGGATGCGGATCGTGTTTCCGCTCGCCATCGTCGCCATGGCGGCAGGCATCGGCCCGGTCGAGGCGTTGCAACTCTCGTTGCGCGAACCTGCCCGTTATGAAGCCATCGTCAGCAGCGCGCATATCGGCATCGCGGGCTTTGGCGGTGCGTTCCTGGCGATGGTGGGCCTCTCGTTCTTCTTCGACGATGAAAAGGACGTCCACTGGATCGACTGGATCGAGGAAAAGCTGGCGCTGTTCTCGAACGTCAAGGCCGCCGAAATCGCCCTGCTGCTGTTGGCGTTGTGGGGCGTTTCGCTGCTGCTGCCGCCCCACGAAGCGCTGACCTTCATGGTATCGGGCGCGCTGGGCATCGTGGCGTTCATCGCGGTGGAGGCCATCGGCACCGTGCTGGAAATGCGCGACGCCGCGCAGAAGGCGGCGGGCGCGGTGGTGCGCTCAGGGCTGGGTGGGTTCCTCTACCTCAACGTGCTCGACGCCTCGTTCAGCTTCGACGGCGTGATCGGCGCTTTTGCCTTGTCGAACAACATGATCGTGATCGCGCTCGGCCTGTCGATCGGCGCGATGTTCGTGCGCTCGATGACCATCCTGCTGGTCCAGCGCGGGACGCTGTCGGAATACCGCTATCTGGAACACGGCGCATTCTGGGCGATCATCGCACTGGGCGGCATCATGCTCGCGTCGGCGCGCTACGAAATTCCCGAGACCGTCACCGGCCTGATCGGCGCGGTACTGATCGGCGCTTCCCTCTACTGGTCGGTGCGCCACAACCGGAAGTTCCCGGACGGCGAAATCGAGGCCGCCGTCCGGGCAGATTAAGGCCTTAATCCAGCGGCACGCTGGCCAGCTTCGGTTCGGGCGCGGGCGTACCGAGGAAGCGCGGCGCGGGGCGCGGCTGGACCATGCCTTCGACCGTGGTGAAGGTGCCGCGCGCGACGTTGTGCGGATGCGACGGCGCTTCGGCGAGGCTGAGCACGGGCGCGAAGCAGATGTCGGTGCCGTCCATCAGCGCGCACCATTCGTCGCGCGTCTTCGTCAGGATCAGCGCCGCGATGCGCTCCTTCAGTTCGGGCCACTGGGTGGGGTCCATCTGGCGCTGGAACTGCGGATCGGCGGTCAGGCCGGTTTTTTCCATCAGCAGCGCATAGAACTGCGGCTCGATCGAGCCGAGCGAGATCCACTTGCCGTCCGAGGTTTCGTAGGTGTCGTAGAAGTGCGCGCCGCCATCGAGCAGGTTGGTGCCGCGTTCGTCCTTCCACGTGCCGTTGCCGTAGAACGTCCAGGTCATGCCCGACAGGATCGCCGCGCCATCGACCATGGCCGCGTCGATCACCTGCCCCTTGCCCGTGCGCTGGGCGGAGAACACGCCCGCCATGATGCCGAAGGCCATGACCATGCCGCCGCCGCCGAAATCGCCCACGGCGTTGACCGGGAACTGCGGCTTGCCGCCCGCCTGGCCATAGGTGTGGAGCGCGCCCGACAGCGCGATGTAGTTGATGTCGTGGCCGGCAAGCGGGGCCATCGGACCGTCCTGGCCCCAGCCGGTCATGCGGCCGTAGACGAGCTTGGGATTGTCGGCGAGCAGGGCCTCGGGACCGAGCCCAAGGCGCTCCATCACGCCGGGACGGTAGCCTTCGACAATGGCGTCGGCTTCCTTGACCAGTTCGCGGATGCGGAGAATCGCGGCGGGGTCCTTGAGGTCCAGTTCGATGCGAACGCGGTTGCGGTTGAGGATGTCGCGCTGGCCGGCGTCGCCATGGCGGCCGGGCTTGCCCGGGCGTTCGATGCGAATCACCTTCGCGCCATGGTCGGCAAGCATCATGCAGGCGAACGGCCCCGGTCCGATGCCTGCGAATTCCAGAACCGTAAGACCTTCGAGCGCGCCTGCCATCATCCACTCCCAATGAATTTAATTGATCGATTGAAAAGGGGAATAGACGCAGCCGAGCGGGCCTGTCGAGAGGTAATCGGCTAACGGATGAACGTCCCTTGCCCGCGCGCCTCCAGTGCCCGTGCCAGTGCGGCGCGGGCATCGGCGGGCCCGCCATCGCGCCAGCCCGCCGCCAGCAGCTTCATGGCGGCAAGGCTCGACGGATTCTGCGCGAGGTAGCGCGAGGTCATGCCGTTGGCGTCCTGCCGCCGTCCCAGCGCCCGCAGCGCGGCGTCCATGCGGCGCAGGACGGGTTCGGTGAAACGGATCGCGGCGGCGCTCTGATAATCGTCGAGTGCGTCCGCTGTGCGCCCTTGCATCATCAGCACGTCGCCCGACAGCAGCCAGGCTTCGGAGGCGCCGGGGTTGGCATCGCGCAGGGTGTCGGCAACATCCTGCGCCTCGTCCTTGCGGCCCGCGGCCAGCAGCGCACGCGCATAGGGCACGGCATTGACGGCAAAGCGCGGAGCGTCGGCGTAGCGCTGGGCGAGGACCGGCAGGGGGGCATCGGTACGCAGCGGCTGGGGCGGGCGCGCGCCATGCACGGCCGCACGCGCGAGCAGTGCCTTCGCCCGCGCGGGCTGGCCGAGCCGCGACCACGAACGCCCGACGATGTCGAGCAGATAGGGCGCAGCATCGGGTGCCTGCGCATCGGCATCGAAGCGCGCGACCACCTGCCGCGCATCGCCCATGCGATCGAGCGCACGAGCGAGCAGTCGCCGCGCCTGTGCGTTTTCTGGCTGGAGGCGGACGAGGCGGTCGAACTGTTCGACCGCGACGTTGACGTTGCCCGCGCGGTATTCGAGCACGCCTGTCAGCAGGATAGCAGCAGGCACGTTGCGCATCGCGGTGCCGGTGCGCAGCAGGATGGCGCGGGCAAGGTCGGTTTCGCCTGCCCGCGCGGCCAGCACGGCCTGAAGGTAGAGCGGGCGCGGGTTCTTCGGGTCCACGTCGATGATCTTGCGGCACACGATCAACATCGCGCGATATTCGCCGATATCGCCCAGCGTGGCGGCATATTCACCGAGCAGGCCGGGGTCGTCGGGCTGGAGCCGCAAGGCCGCCTCAAACCAGGGCAGCGCGGCGACGAGGCCATACTGTTCGCGGATCAGCATGCCCCGCAGCGCCAGTGCGCGCGGGTTGCGCGGATCGAGCTGGACGGCATGATCGGCCGCGGCCACCGCCTGCGCCTGTTCGCCGCCTGAAAAGCGCAAGGAGGCGATTTCCGTCCACAAGTCGGCGTCGTTGGGCGTGATGGCGAGCGCGCGGTCGAAGGCTTGTGCCGCGCCGCCCAGGTTGCCCTCGGACAATTCGAGCTGGCCGCGCACGCGCCAGCCGAGCCCGGCGCTGTCAGGGGTGAAAGCCCCCTGCACGAGCAGCTTGCGCGCTTCGCCGCGTTCCCCCTGCCGCAGCAACGCCTCGCCCAGTTGCGCGCGCAGCGCATCGAGCGGCGCGCCAGCCTTGACCGCCTGGCGCAAAATCACCTCGGCGGCGATGGCATCGCGCTTGGCAAGCGCCTTGACCGCCGCTGCGCGCGCGGCCTCGATCGGCCCGCCACCCGCGCTGGCAGGTGCGGCCAACGCCGCCGCCAGGGCGAGCGCGAGCAGCGACCGAAGGCGCCGATCAGGCCTGCAGGTCGTACTGCTTGAGCAAGTCATAGAGCGTCGGACGGCTGATCCCCAGAAGGCGCGCAGTGCTGGAGATATTGCCTTCGCTGCGCGCCAGCGCGTGGCGGATCACCTTGCGGTCGGTCGCCTCGCGCGCGGACTTGAGGTTGAGCGGGTTCTCCGCCTCGTCCGCACCATCGCCCAGATCGAGATCGGCGGCGGTCACCAGCTTGCCATCGGCCATGATGACCGCCCGCTTCACGCGGTTTTCCAGTTCGCGCACGTTGCCCGGCCAGCCCCATGCGTCGATCGCGGCGAGCGCGTCGGGAGCGAAGCCCTTGACCTGCGGGTTCATGTCCTTGGCAAAGCGCGTCAGGAACACCTTGGCCAGCAGCGTTGCGTCGCCGGGGCGTTCGGCAAGGCTGGGGATGCGCACGACAATTTCGGCCAGGCGATAGTACAGGTCTTCGCGGAAACGGCCATCGGCGATCATCGCGTCGAGATTCTGGTGCGTGGCGCAGACGATACGCGTGTCGACCTCGATCGACTTGCGCCCGCCGATGCGCTCGATCGTGCGTTCCTGCAGGAAGCGCAGCAGCTTGACCTGAAGCTGGAGCGGGATGTCACCCACTTCATCGAGGAACAACGTGCCGCCATCGGCCAGTTCGATCTTGCCCTCGGTGGTCTTGACTGCGCCGGTGAACGCACCCTTTTCGTGGCCGAACAGTTCGCTTTCGAGCAGGTTTTCGGGGATCGCGGCGCAGTTGATGGCGATGAACGCGCCCTTCGACCGGGTGGAAGCTTCGTGCAATCCGCGCGCGAGCAGTTCCTTGCCGGTCCCGCTTGCGCCGAGCAGCATGACCGAGACGCTGGTGTTGGCAACGCGCTCGATCGTGCGGGCGACCTTGACCATCTCGGGCGCGCCGGTGATCATCCGGCCCAGCACGCGGTTGTCCTGCGGCGCGCGCTCGGCCAGCTGGCGGTTCTCCACCTCCAGCCGGTGGACGTGGAGCGCGCGGCGCACGATCAGGCCCAATGCGTCGATATCGACAGGCTTCTGGTAGAAGTCGTAGGCCCCTTGCGCGATCGCGCGTTGCGCGCTTTCACGCGCGCCGTGGCCAGACGCGACGACGACCTTGGTATCGGGCTTGAGCGCGGTGATCGCATCGAGCACGGCAAAGCCTTCGCTGGTGCCATCGGGATCGGGCGGCAGGCCAAGATCGAGCGTGACCACCGCCGGTTCCTCCGAACGCAACAGCGCCAGCGCGCTGGCGCGGTCCCCCGCGATGAACACCTCGAAATCCTCATAGGCCCACTTGAGCTGGGCCTGCAGGCCGGGATCGTCCTCGACGATCAGCAGTTTGGGGCGTTCGTCCGCCATCATGCCACTTTCTTCGTGTTGTCGTTGTCGTCCGGGCCGTGGCTGCCGGACATGGATTCGATGAGACTGGCCGTCGCCGCCAGCGGCAGGCGCACGGTAAAGCGGCTGCCAAGGCCTTCGCGGCTTTCGACGTCGAGCCGCCCTCGCATGGCGGTGACCAGTTCGCGCGCCTCGAACGCGCCAATGCCGAAGCCGCCCTGTTTGGTCGAGACGAAGGGCTTGAACAGGCGGTTGCGCACGAAATCGGCGCTCATGCCGCAGCCGGTATCGATCACCTCGACATAGCCCCACAGGCTTTCGCTGCGGGTCTGGAGGAACACCGCCATGCCCGGCGGGCTGGCATCGACCGCGTTCTGGACAAGGTGCAGCAGCACCTGTTCGAGCGTTTCGCGATTGGCCAGCACCTTGCACGGCTGGGCATCGGTGACATAGACGCGCGAGACGTCGACGGTCTGCAAGCCGGCGATCCCCTGCCCCTGCATCGCATCGTAGCGCGCGGCGATGGCGCGGATCACATCGGCCGCGTCGATCTCCTCCAGCCGCTCGACATTGCCCGTGCCATAGCGCGACAGGCGCGCGAGCAGGGCATTTAGCTTGTCCGCCGCGCTGCGCAGGGTGACGAGCATGTCCTTGCGGAACTCGGGGTTGTCGGCATGCCGCTCGGCATTGCGCGACAGCAGCGCCAGCTGGCTCGCCAGGTTCTTGATATCGTGCATCACGAAGGCGATGCGGCGGTTGAACTCGTCGAAGCGGCTGGCTTCGAGCAGCGCCATCTGGCCGCCATGCTCGGCAAGGTAGCTCGCCAGCTGCTGGCCGACGACGCGCAACAGGTCGAAGTCCTCCCAATCGAGCTTGCGCGGCAGCGGCGGGTGGCCGAGCACGACAAGGCCGACAAGGCGGTCGAAGTGGAGCAGCGGCACCAGCGCCCAAACGCTCTCGTCCTCGACCAGCCAGCGCGGCATCAGCGCGGTCTCGCCTTCGTGATCGATCCCGGCGCGGATCTCGTCGCAATCGACGATGAACCCGCGACGTTCGAAGAACGCGGCGCTGGAGGCGGTCATCGCTTCGGCGGGGACTTCGATGGTCGGCCACTGCCAGCGCGCGGCCAGCACCAGCTCGCCATGTTCGCCCGGCACCAGCAACAGCCCGCGAGCGCTGTCGGTGATGTCGGCGACCGCCTGCACCACGCGATCGTGCAGCGGCGTGGCGCCCGCCCCGCCGCGCCCGATCGTGCGAGTGAAGCGCAGCCACTCGGCACGGTAGTCATAGCGGTGCTGGAAGAAATGCTTGGCCAGCAGGACGTTGAGATAGCCGCGCAACCGCCGCGAGGGCACCAGCGCAACGACCACGATGGTGGTGGCAAAGGCAAAGCCCAGTTGCGCCAGCTGGCCGACATTGCCGCCCAGCCAACTGAGCGACTGCGCCGCCGCGACCATCGCCATCATGTAGCCGCCGATCACCAGCAGCGAGAGCGACTGGAACGCCACCGTGCGCGAGGGCGAGAAGCGCAGCATGGATTGCCCGCGCAGCGCGCCCACGAACAGCAGCAGCACCGCGAACAGGCTGGCGAGCCCGCGCAGCGCGGCCATTTCCGCCGGGATCTGGTTGCCGAGATAGGCGATGGTGAAATAGTTGAGGTCGTAACCCCACAGCACCGCCAGCGCCGCGCAGGTCCAGCGCACCGCCGCGCGCTGGACCGACAGCGCACCGACGTAGAGGTTGTGGACCAGCACCAGCCCGCCCGTCACCAGCAGCAGGCGGAACATGACCGACATCTGGAAGATCATCGACTGCGCCGCCGGAATGCCCGAAAAGCGGACGTTGAGCAGCAGCAGGCCGGGCTGGAACAGTTCGAGCAGGGCCAGCACGATCAGCACCGGGCGCACCGGGCCGACGCTGGTGTGCCGCCCATCGCGCGCGAACAGGGCATAGACCACGCCCAGCCAGGCAAGGTTGCGCAGCACTTCGGCCGCCTGCGTCACCAGGTATTCCTGCCCGATCCCGGCCGCGAACAGCGACCACAGCGCGTTCAGCCCCAGCGCGGCGATCTGGCTGCGGCTGGCCGGCTTTCCGCGCCGGCGACGGTCGGCCAACCACACCGCCAGCAGCATGGCTCCGAACGCGGCCAGCAGGAAGGCCCATTGGCCCAGGCCATTCCAGCCCAGAGGCGTCAGCATCGCCCCGCCCTCCTCAACGCGCGCCTTCGCGCCAGATCACCACGCGCAGCGTCTGCAACAGGATGATCAGGTCGAGAAACGGCGAATAGTTCTTGGCGTAGTAGAGGTCGTATTCGAGCTTGTGGCGCGCATCCTCGATCGACGCGCCATAAGGATAGTTGATCTGCGCCCACCCGGTGATGCCCGGCTTGGTCATGTGCCGCTCGGCATAGTAGGGTAGCTGCTGCTCCAGTTCGGAGACGAACTCGGGCCGCTCAGGGCGCGGTCCGACGAAGCTCATGTGGCCCTTGAGCACGGTCCAGGCCTGCGGCAACTCGTCGATGCGCACCTTGCGAATGAAGCGGCCGATGCGCGTGACACGAGGATCGTTTTCCTGCGCGAACTGCGCACCGTCCACTTCGGCATCGGTGCGCATCGAACGCAGCTTGATCAGGTTGAACGGCTCGCCATAGAGCCCCACGCGGGTCTGGCGGAAGAACGCCGGGCCGCGGCTGTCTAGCTTCACCAGCAGGGCGAACAACGCGACAACCGGCAGCGTCGCCACCAGCAGGGCGAGGCTGACGATCACGTCGAACAGCCGCTTGAACGCAGCCGACAGCATCCGCCCCGACGAAAAGCCGTCCGAGAAGATCAGCCAGCTGGGGTTGACGGTATCGAGATCGACGCGGCCGGTCTCGCGCTCGATGAAGGTCGAAAAGTCGCTGACGTGGACGCCGGTGGTCTTGATCCGCAGCAGGTCCTGCAAGGGCAGTGCGTTGCGCCGCTCCTCCAGCGCCAGCACCACCTCGCCCACGCCGAGGTTGTCGACATAACGCGTCAGGTTATGGATCGCCGAACGCGCGATGGCTTCCTCGATGGCGTGCTTCTGGTCGCTCATGGCGACATAACCGACAATGACGAAACCAGCCTCGGGCCGCTCGGCCAGCTTGCGCAGGCGGTCTGCCCGCGCGCCCGCGCCCAGCACCAGCACGCGCCGCCGGAACGGTGCGGTGCCCAGCACCCCGCCCAGCACCACGCGCACGAACACCAGCAGCACGATCGCGATGCCCATCGCGTAGAACAGGTTCGAGCGCCACAGCGTGCGCCCCGGCAGCAGGAAATAGACCACCGACAGCGCGATGATCCCCAGGCTCACCGCCACCAGCAGCCGGGCGGTGGCATAACGCATCGAGCGCAAGGCATCGGAGCCATAGACCCCCACCGCGATCATCGCGAGCTGCACCAGCACCGCGAAGCTGAGCAGCGGCGCAATGCGCTGCGAGGCGATGCCGGGGTCCATCCCGATCTGCCGCGCACGAAGATACCAGCCGAGTTCCCCCGCCACGATCAGCAGGATGAAATCGACCAGCGCCAGCACGATCACGGCGTTGGGAATGTAGTGCTTGAAAAGCCGGAACATCTGCCTGCCGTCACTCCGCTCGCCACCGTCCCGGTCATGGGGACCGCGCCGCCTGTGCGGCAGTACTATCCCCCGGACGTAAAGCGTCGGTAAATTTGACAGCACCTTTCGGCCAGGCAAGTGATAAAAATACAGCAAAAAGGCGCACCCGGATGATCCGCGTGCGCCCTTCTGTCGATTCTGCTTACAGTTGCAGCGTTACTTCTGCGTCACCTTGTCGGCGGCATCCTGCGCAGCGTTGCCCACCTTGTCGGCCGCCGCGCCGACATCGCGCGCGGCACCTGCGATGGCGTCGTCCTTGGCCGCGCGGCTGTTCGACATGTTCGAGAAGATGTAGACCGCCGCGATCAGCGCGACGATGGCAACGATGGCCAGCAGCCACCCGGCGCCGCCGCCCGAACTCGGACGAACTTCGTAGACGGTGGTGTGGGTGTGCGTGGCGCCCACGGGGCGTTCGACTTCGACGATGCGTTCTTCGACCATGATGCTGGCACCTTTCAGAACAATTTCAGCTTGCCCGGAAAATGCCTGCGAGGCCCGCTTGTTCCGCCATGCCTACTGGCAAGGCGCGCCCGGGCCTGTCATGCTGTACCGATGCGGCAAAAGGAACTTCGCATCGCGCTGGTCTGCTATGGCGGAATCAGCCTTGCCGTCTACATGCATGGCGTGACCAAGGAGTTGTGGCGCGCGACCCGCGCCAGCCGTGCCTTCCATCGCCCGGCACCGGATCAGGAGCCCCGCTCGACCGGCGTCGAAGCCGTCTATCGCGGCCTGTTCGAAGCCGCGCACGACCTGCGGGGCATGAAGCTGCGCCTCCTGCCCGACATCATCTCGGGCGCGAGCGCGGGGGGCATCAACGGCGTGTTTCTGGGACAGGCGCTGGCGACGGGGCAGAGCCTTGAACCACTGACCACGCTATGGCTCGAACGCGCCGACATCGACGTGCTGCTCGATCCCGACGCCAAGCCGTGGGGGCGCTTCGCCAAGTTCTGGGCGCAGCCGATCGTGTGGTTCGTGCTGAAATGGCCGGGCAACGTGGTCTCGCGCACGGTGGCCGAGGGCACGCGCTCTGAAGTGCGGCGCAAGGTCTCGCGCCTGATCCGGGCCCGCTGGTTCGCCCCGCCGTTCAGCGGAATCGGCTTTTCACGCCTGATCGCCGAGGCATTGGACGCCATGGCAACGGCCGGTGCGGACGGCGGGCCGGTACTGCCCGAAGGCCACCCGCTCGACTTGTTGGTGACGGCGACCGATTTCAACGGCCACCTCGAGGAACTGCGGCTCAACAGCCCGGCGCAAGTGGTGGAAAGCGAACACCGCCTCGCCATCGCCTTCCGCCGCGCTGCAGGCGGCCCCGGCACACACGACCTTGCGCCCTGCCCCGACATGGTCTTCGCCGCGCGCGCCACTGCAAGCTTTCCCGGCGCTTTTCCGCCGCTGACCGTGGCCGAGATCGACCAGCTGGTCGATGAACGCGGGCTCGGCTGGCCGGGCCGCGAAGCGTTCCTGCGCCGGATCATGCCCAGCCGCTGGAAGCGCGGGCATATCGACGGGGCCGCGCTCGTCGATGGTGCGGTGCTGGTCAATCGTCCCTTCGCGCAGGCCATGGGCGTGCTGCGCGACCGCCCCGCACAGCGCGAGGTCGACCGCCGTTTCGTCTATATCGACCCAAGCCCCGACCACATGCGCATCGCGCCCAAGGGCGGCGCGACGGTCGGCTTCTTCTCGGCGATTTTCGGCTCCCTCTCCTCGATCCCGCGCGAACAGCCGATCCGCGACAACCTCGAAGCCCTGGAGCAGCAATCGCGCGAGCGGGGGCGGATGCGCGCGATCGTCGATGCCTTGCGGCCCGAGATCGAGGACGCGGTGGAAAAGCTGTTCGGCTACACGCTGTTCTTCGATTCCCCCACGCTCAAACGGCTGACCGGCTGGCGCAACAAGGCGCAGCAAGCCGCCGCCGAACAGGCAGGCTTCGCCTTTCACGGCTATGCGCAGGTCAAGCTGGCCGGGATCGTGTCCGACCTTGCCGAACTGGTCTGCGAAGCCGCGCCGGACGCCGCCACGCGTCCCGCCGTGGAATCGGCGCTGTGGCGACACCTGTCCGCGCAAGGGCTCGACCACCTCGCCGAACTGCGCGGCGGGGCGCGGGCAGACGCGATCGCCTTCTTTCGCAGCCACGACCTGTCCTTCCGTATCCGCCGCCTCAAGCTGCTCGCGCGCCGCCTGACCTACGACTGGGACGAGGCCGAAGGCGTCGCCCCCGCCGATCGCGAAGCGGCGCGCGACATGGTCTACCGCGCGCAGGCGCTTTATCAGGGGCGCGAGACGGTTGCGGGCCTTGGCCCCGGATTTACCGAGACCGCCGCCGTCGCCACCTCCGATCCCGCCGCCGTCCTGGCCGCCATCGCCGCGCGACGCGACCTGATGGGTATCGACCTTCAGGTCGACGCGATGATCGTCGCCGCGCTCGAAGCGATGAGCAAGCCGCTGCGGCGACGCTTTCTCCACGCCTATCTGGGCTTTCCGTTCTACGACGTGGCCACGCTGCCGTTGCTGCAGGGCGAAGGCCTGGGCGAGTTCGATCCGGTCAAGGTCGATCGCATCTCGCCCGACGATGCCACCTCGATCCGGCCGGGCGGTACCTTCGCCTGCCTGCGCGGGGTGGAATTCTTCAACTTCGGCGCGTTCTTCAGCCGCGCCTATCGCGAAAACGACTACCTGTGGGGCCGCCTGCACGGGGCCGAGCGCATGATCGACCTGATCGCCTCGACGGTCGAACCCACGCTGCCGAACGATGTCGTGCGCCGGTTCAAGCGCGATGCGTTCCTGGCGATCCTCGACGAAGAAAAGGCCCGCCTCGTTGCCGAGCCGGGCCTTGTCGAAGGGATCGAACGCGAAGTGCGCGCCGCTTTCGCGGACGCCTGACGCTTATTCGGTCAGGTCGCTCCACACGTCCTTGATGCGTTCGAAAAAGCCCTTGGATTGCGGGCATTCCTCCCCGGTTTCGGTCGCCTGGAATTCGCGCAGCAGTTCCTTCTGGCGCGCAGAAAGCTTCGACGGCGTTTCGACCTGGATCTCGATCACCAGATCACCTGCGCCACGCGCCTGCAGCACCGGCATCCCGGCGCCGCGCTTGCGCAACTGCTTGCCTGACTGGATGCCAGCCGGAATGTCGATCTGGTGGCGTTCGCCATCGAGGCCGGGAATCTCGATCGAGCCGCCCAGCGCCGCCGTGGTGAAGCTGATCGGCGCGCGGGTGAGCAATGTCGTGCCTTCCCGTTCGAACACGCGGTGCCGCTTGATGTGGAGGAAGATGTAGAGATCGCCCGGCGGCGCACCGAACGGCCCCGCCTCGCCCTTTCCGGCAAGGCGAATGCGCGTGCCGTTGTCGACGCCCGGCGGAATCGTGACTTCAAGCTTCTGCTCGGCATCGACGCGGCCTTCGCCCCGGCAATGCTTGCACGGCTTTTCGATCACCTCGCCCCGGCCGTGGCAGGTGGGGCACGGCCGTTCGACCATGAAAAAGCCCTGCTGCGCACGGACCTTGCCATGCCCGCCGCACAAGTTGCAGCGCCGCGCCGACGTGCCCGGCTGCGCGCCCGAACCCTCGCACGGTTCGCACTTCTGCGAAATTTCGACCGCGATTTCGGCCTGTTTGCCATGGAAGGCGTCTTCGAGACTGATCTCCATGTCGTAGCGCAAGTCCGCGCCACGGCGGGCCTGCTGACGTCCGCCGCCGAACCCGCCGCCGAAGATGCTTTCGAAGATATCGCCGAGATCGCCGAAGTCGCCGCCGCCGAATCCGCCACCGCCGCCTGTACCGCCTTGCTGGAACGCAGCATGGCCATAACGGTCATAGGCCGCGCGCTTCTGGGGATCTGAGAGGCAGCCGTACGCCTCGTTGATCTGCTTGAACTTCGCCTCGCTCTCGGCACATCCCGGATTCTTGTCCGGGTGGAACTTCATGGCGAGCTTGCGATAGGCGGACTTGAGCGTCTTGTCGTCCGCGGTGCGCTCGACCTCGAGCAGCTCGTAGAAATCAATCTCGGCCGACATTGCGGTTCCCTGCATAGACAACCCGCCGCCCACGGATCTGACGCGAGCGGCGGGCTGGTTTCATCGCAACATCACTTGGTATCGTCGACTTCCGAGAACTCGGCATCGACCACATCGTCATCGGCCTTGGGTGCGTCGCCGCCCGGAGCCGAAGAAGCGGCCTGCTCCTTCTCGTAGATCGCCTGGCCCATCTTCATGGCCTTTTCCGTGAGCGCCTGGGTCTTGGCGTTCATGTCGTCGGCGTTGCCGCCTTCGATGGCCTTCTTGGCGTCGGCGATGGCGGCTTCGATCTCGCCCTTCAGCGTAGCGTCGATCTTGTCGCCGTTTTCTTCGAGCTGGCGCTCGGTCGCGTGGACGAGGCTTTCGGCGTTGTTCTTCGCCTCGGCGTCGGCGCGACGCTTCTTGTCCTCTTCGGCGAACTTCTCGGCATCGCGCACCATCTGGTCGATGTCGGCGTCCGAAAGACCACCCGAGGCCTGGATGCGGATCTGCTGCTCCTTGCCGGTGCCCTTGTCCTTGGCGCTGACGTTCACGATGCCGTTGGCGTCGATGTCGAAGGTCACCTCGATCTGCGGAACCCCGCGCCGCGCCGGCGGAATGCCGACGAGGTCGAACTGGCCGAGCAGCTTGTTGTCCTGCGCCATCTCGCGCTCGCCCTGGAAGACCCGGATCGTCACCGCCTGCTGGTTATCCTCGGCAGTCGAATAGACCTGGCTCTTCTTGGTCGGGATCGTGGTGTTGCGGTCGATCATCCGGGTCATGATGCCGCCCAGCGTCTCGATGCCCAGCGACAGCGGGGTCACGTCGAGCAGCAGCACGTCCTTGACGTCGCCCTGCAGCACGCCGGCCTGAATCGCCGCCCCCATGGCGACGACTTCGTCCGGGTTCACGCCGGTGTGCGGTTCCTTGCCGAAGAACTCCTTCACCACTTCACGCACGCGCGGCATGCGGGTCATGCCGCCCACGAGCACGACGTCATCGATGTCCTTGGCGGTGACGCCGGCATCGGCCAGCGCCTTCTTGCAAGGCTCCAGCGTGCGCTGGATCAGGCCCGCCACCAGCTTTTCAAGGTCGGCGCGGGTGATCGTTTCGACGAGGTGCAGCGGGGTGGTGCTGCCACCTTCCATGCGCGCGGTGATGAACGGAAGGTTGATCTCGGTGGTCTGGGCCGAAGACAGTTCGATCTTCGCCTTTTCCGCCGCTTCCTTCAGGCGCTGCAGGGCGAGCTTGTCGCCGCGCAGGTCCATGTTCTCCTTGGCCTTGAACTTGTCGGCCAGGTATTCGACCACGACCGTATCGAAGTCTTCACCGCCGAGGAACGTGTCGCCGTTGGTCGACTTCACCTCGAACACGCCGTCGCCGATTTCCAGCACGGAGATGTCGAAGGTGCCGCCGCCAAGGTCATAGACCGCGATCGTCTTGCCGTCCTGCTTGTCGAGGCCATAGGCCAGCGCCGCCGCAGTCGGCTCGTTGATGATGCGCAGCACTTCGAGGCCCGCAATCTGCCCGGCGTCCTTGGTCGCCTGGCGCTGCGCGTCGTTGAAGTAGGCCGGAACGGTGATGACCGCCTGCGTGACCGTCTCGCCAAGATAGCTCTCGGCGGTTTCCTTCATCTTCTGCAGCGTGAAGGCCGAGATCTGCGACGGGCTGTAGTCCTGCCCACCGGCCGTCACCCACGCATCGCCGTTCTTGCCCTTGGCGATCGAATAGGGGACGAGGCTCATGTCCTTCTGGGTCAGCGGATCGTCGTAGCGACGGCCGATCAGACGCTTGACCGCGAAAATGGTGTTGTCCGGGTTCGTGACCGCCTGGCGCTTGGCCGGCTGACCGATCAGACGTTCGCCGTCCTTGGTGAAGGCGACGATGGAAGGCGTCGTGCGCGCGCCTTCGGAATTCTCGATGACCTTGGGCGTGCCCCCATCCATGACCGCGACGCAGCTGTTGGTCGTGCCAAGGTCGATACCGATAACTTTAGCCATGGTTTCCCCAATTCCTTCCAAAAGAGACACCGCGAGACCTGTCGCCCCCCTGCCGGGCGGGCGGCGTTGTGCGGCTCCGACGAGGGGCGATATAGGTGCGCTTCGACTTGGCACAAGGGCTCGGCCGCACTAGGTCAGGAACTCTCTTTCGAATGGAGTGGAAACCTATGCGCGCCCAGTATCTTGCCCTTGGCTCGGCCCTTGGCTCAGCTATTGTCCTTGCGCTGGCGGCATGCAGCGAAAAGCCCGCGCAGGCTCCTGATGCGACCGCATCGGCTCCCGCTGCGGCAGGCCCGGAGGCCGCGCCCGGCATCACCGTTTCCGACGCCACGGTGCGCCTGCCCGCCGTTCCGGGCAACCCCGGCGTCGCCTATTTCACCATCGCGCAAGGATCGGGCGCACCGCGCAAGGTGGCCGCCATCCACGTCGATGGCGTCGAGCGCGCCGAAATGCACGAAAGCGCCATGAAGAACGGCGTTTCGACCATGGGCGCGGTCAGCGAAGTGGCGCTCGAACCCGGCAAGACCGTCCAGTTCGCGCCCGGCGGCTACCACGTCATGCTGTTCGGGCTGGCCGACACGGTGAAAGCGGGCGGCACGGCGGAACTGACGGTCACGCTCGACAACGGCGACAAGGTCAGCGTCTCGGCCAAGGTCGAAGGCGTGGGCGGCGGTGATGCCATGGGCGATCATGCCATGAAGATGTGAGGATGGCCGACAATTCCGAACGCGCGCTGACGCCCGGCGAATGCGCGCTCGTGTGCAGCGTGTTCGGCGAAGCCATCGCGCTGGAGCCGGTCCGCCTGAAACGCCGCCGGTTCTTCCCCTTCCAGCCGCGCGGCACGGTGATGGCCCCGATGGGCCACATCCATTTCCACCCCCGCGGCCCGCACTGGCGCGAAGACTTCGCGCTCGCGCCACTATCGCTGCAAGGGCTGTTCATCCACGAGATGGTCCACGTCTGGCAGACCCAGCAAAGAGGCCGCTGGTGGCTGCCACTGATGCGCCACCCCTTCTGCCGCTACGACTATCGCTTCGTGCCCGGCAAACCGTTCGGAGCCTATGGCATCGAACAGCAGGCAGAGATCGTGCGGCATTGGTTTTTGGCACGGCACGGATTCAGGCACGACCACGCTCCGTCTCACGAAGCATTCGCTCGCCTAATACCGTTTACGAATAGTTGAGATGATTTCCGTAGTATGCTCATCATGAGCGCGATTGATACCGACTTGCAACTTCACCTTCGCCGCAGCCAGTGCATCGACGCCTTTGTTGCAATCGAATTCGAAGTCTCGGCCATCAATGCGAGGCTTTGCCCCGGCCACGACAGCGAACTGATTTCCCAGAAGATCAAGCGGCTAAAAGCCGTGGCCGCGAGTTCGAACTACTCGAAAAAGCAGCGCGCTACTGTCCATGAAGTACTGCCGGAAATCGAGGCAATCCTCCCGCTGCGGCACGATCTGGTTCACGGCACGCTGTCGGTGCTAAAGGCCCCGGACCTGACGATCGCGGCGTTCGTCAACATTCGCGAGACGACCAAGCTCGGCTCCACCGCACGATTGTTCACGGCCAGTTCGCTGGAGGAACTTGCCCAGCAAGCCAAGACTCTGGCCGCGAGACTGAGGGCAGCAGCCGAAAAGCCGCGAACGCCCCAGCCCAACGCCTCGACAGAGGCGTCCTAGCACCGCACGCGATATTCGTATCCGTTGCTGTCGCGGCGATAGCAGCGACCGTTCTTCTTGATCAGCGCGCCCACCGCGCCGCCCGCTGCCGCACCGATCGCGGCGCCCGTGGCGACATCGCCGCCCGTCGCAGCGCCGATCAGCGCGCCACCCGCACCACCGGCCAGCGCGCCCTCGCCCGCATAGTTGCTGGCGCAGCCGCCGAGCGCCAAAGCGCCCGCGACCACCGGAATCCACAATTTCGAAGCCATCTTGGTTCTCCTCGCAGCCCCCATGCACAAGGACTACGAGTAGACGGGCGCGCTGGTTCCCGCGCAGCCCTTCCGATCAATCCGGCTTCTTGGCCACCGCCACCATCGCGGGCCGCAGCAGGCGGTCCTTGATCATGTAGCCCGCCTGCAGTTCCTGGATCACCACGCCCGGCTCGACATCGGCCGAGGGGATTTCCAGCATCGCCTGATGCTGGTGCGGGTCGAGCGGCAGCCCCTTGGCGGCGATGCGCACGATGCCGTGGCTACCGAACACCTTCTCGATCTCGCGTCCCGTGGCTTCAAGCCCGGTCACGAGGTTCTTCATCTTGTCGTCCTCGCGCAGGTCTGCGGGGATCGAATCCAGCGCACGCGAAAGGTTGTCCGCCACCGACAGGATATCGCGCGCGAACGACGTCGCCGCATAAGCGCGCGCGTCGGCGATGTCCTTTTCCATGCGACGGCGCAGGTTCTGCGTTTCGGCGCGGGCATAGAGCACGTCCTGCTGCGCCGTTTCGAGTTCGGCGCGCACGGCGTCGAGTTCGACGGTCGATGCGGTTTCGTCTTCCCTGCCCAGCACCAGTTCCTCGGGAACGCCCTCGAGTTCGGCCTTCACCTCGGCATCCTGCGGGCGCGTCTCGTTCTCGGTCATTTTCTGGAAAATCCGTCCTGTGCGATGAGTTTGCTCAAGCTCTGAGCGGTGAAGTCCACCATGGGGACGACGCGCGCATAATTCAACCGAGTCGGCCCGATTACCCCCACCACGCCGAGCACGCGGCCCTCGCCATCGCGCCAAGGCGAGGCAATGACGGACGAGCCCGAAAGCGAGAACAACCGGTTCTCGCTGCCGATGAAGATGCGCGCGCTTTCAGCCTCGCGCGCGGCATCGAGGACGCCTGCAATGGATTCGGCGCTTTCGAGTTCGTCGAGCAGTTGCCGCACACGCTCGATGTCGTGGAGCGCCGCTTCGTCGAGCAGGTTGGCCTGCCCGCGCACCACCAGCACCGGGCGCTGCGCCGCGTCGAACGACCAGACGGCAAGCCCGCGCTGCACCAGATCCGCACTCACGGCATCGAGCGCCGAACGCCCGCCCGCGATCTCGCCCCGGATAGCCGCCGCCGCTTCGCCCAGCGTGCGCCCGGCCAGCCGGCTGGTGAGATAGTTCGACGCCTGCTCCAGCGTCGAAGCCGACGCCTGCGCGGGCAAGTCGATCACCCGGTTCTCGACACTGCCGTCCTCGCCCACCAGCACGGTCAGCGCACGCAAGGGCCCCAGCGATACGAACGATATCTGCACCAGCCGCGCTTCACGGCGCGGTACCATGATCACGCCCGCACCCGCAGAAAGGTCCGACAGGGCCGATGTCGCAGCCGCCAGCGCCGCCTCGATCGTGCCGCCGCTCGCCAATCCGCGCTCGATCTGCTCGCGATCGGCCAGTGAAGGTTCGGCCACCTGCATGATGCCGTCGACGAACAGGCGCAGGCCCACCTCGGTCGGCAAGCGGCCCGCGCTGGTGTGCGGCGCGGCGAGCAATCCCGCGTCCTGCAATTCCTGCAAGACCGATCGGATCGAGGCGGGCGAGAGGTTGACCGCCCCCGATCCGGCGAGCGTCTTCGACCCCACCGGATGGCCGCTGGCGATATAGCCTTCGACCACCAGCCGGAAGATGTCCCGCGCGCGGGCGGAGAGTTCGGAGAGCGTCGGGCCGGTCATGTCGTCCTCCAATTTAGCCCCGCCCCTTGCAGGCTCAAGGGCAATGCGCCAGAGGCTTTCGCCAAATTCGTCATTCACCGTTTTTCCGAGGGAATATTCCATGCGACCTTCAGGCCGTGCCGCCGATGAAATGCGCGCCATCTCGATCGAGACCGGCTTCACCAAGCACGCCGAAGGTTCGGTGCTGATCGGCTTTGGCGATACCAAGGTGCTCGTCACCGCCTCGATCGAAGAGCGCGTGCCGCCGTTCCTGCGCGGCAAGGGCGAAGGCTGGGTGACGGCCGAATATTCGATGCTGCCCCGCGCCACGCACACCCGTGGCAGCCGCGAAGCGGCCAAGGGCAAGCAGTCGGGCCGCACGCAGGAAATCCAGCGCCTGATCGGCCGTTCCTTGCGCGCCGTGACCGATCTCAAGAAGCTCGGCGAACGCCAGATCACGCTCGACTGCGACGTGATCCAGGCCGACGGCGGCACCCGCACCGCCTCGATCTCGGGCGCTTGGGTGGCGCTGCGCCTTGCCGTGCAGAAGCTGATGGATGCAGGCGCGATCAAGGAAGACCCGCTGACCCGCAAGGTGGCCGCCATCTCCTGCGGCATCCACAACGGCAACCCGGTGCTCGATCTCGACTACATCGAGGATTCCTCGGCCGACGCCGACGCCAACTTCGTGCTGATCGAAGGCGGCCACATCGCCGAAGTTCAGGCGACCGCCGAAGGTGCGACCTACGACGAGGAAGGCCTGCTGCGCCTGCTGCGCCTTGCCCGCATGGGCTGCACCGAAATCTTCGCGGCGCAGGAAAAGGCCGTTTCGCGGTGAACAGGCTGGCCCCCGGCAAGCTGATCATCGCCACGCACAACAAGGGCAAGCTCAGGGAAATCCAGGCCCTGCTCGCGCCCTACGGCATGGAATGCCTCGCTGCCGGGGACCTTGGGCTGCCCGAGCCGGAAGAGACCGGCACGACTTTCGCCGAAAATGCGCTGATCAAGGCGCATGCGGCGGCGCAGGCTGCGCAATTGCCCGCACTGGCCGATGATTCCGGCCTGTGCGTGGTGGCGCTCGATGGCGCGCCGGGCGTCTACACGGCCGACTGGGCCGAGGCCGCCCCCTTCGAAGGTGGGCCGGGGCGCGACTGGTACATGGCAATGGGCAAGGTCGAAGGAAAGCTCGCGGGCAAGGGCCCCGAAACGCCGCGCGACTGCTGGTTTTCCTGCACGCTGGCGATCGCCTGGCCCGATGGTACGGAAGCGGTCTACGAAGGCCGCGCGCCGGGCACGCTGACGTGGCCGCCGCGGGGCACGATGGGTTTCGGCTATGACCCGGTGTTCGTACCCATGGGCGATACGCGCACGTTCGCCGAGCTCGACCCTGCCGAAAAGCACGCGATCAGCCACC
The DNA here is from genome assembly GCF_020179425.1 of Novosphingobium percolationis. Classification (GTDB taxonomy): domain Bacteria; phylum Pseudomonadota; class Alphaproteobacteria; order Sphingomonadales; family Sphingomonadaceae; genus Novosphingobium; species Novosphingobium percolationis. Next base: position 710,679 of record NZ_JAILYM010000001.1, read on the forward strand.
GTGCCGATGCCTTCGCGAAGCTCGTCGCCGAACAGTTCGCCTAGGGCACCCGTTCGCCTTCGACATTGCCGGTCGGGTAGTAGCGGCAGACCAGCACGTCGCTCTGGCGGTTGTGCGCGATGCCGCAGCCCAATTCGCGTGTATCGGGCCAGATCAGCTGGGTGTAATGCCCCACATCGATCCAGTCGCCCGTCGCCGACACGTCAGGGAACGTGCCGGGCGTGAAATCCTTGCGTTCGTCGATGAAGCCGTCGACCATCTCCTGCGGGGAAAAGTCGCCCTTGGACCCCATCCAGAGGTTTTCGCCGATGTTGACCCGCTCGGAATTGTCGGAATGCTCAAGGTCGTCGATGCGGGCGAGCTGCTCTGCCCAGTTGCGGGCTTCCTCGGCAAGATTTTCGCTCCATTCCAAGGGCTTCAGCCCAAGGCGCAGGCGCTCTGCGTTGTGCGCGTCCAGCAGTTGCCGCTCGACCATGTCGCCTCTGGCGGAATCGCGCGCGATCTGCGCCGTTGGCGGGTCGCCGACGGCGGAATTGTCCCGGGCGTTGGCGGGGCCGAAATTTGCCGTCAACAGCAAAAGCCCCATCGAGGCGGACCGCGCCCCGTTCCAGGCAACCATCGAAGTTCCCAATACAAACCTTTGTTAAGAAAACGAGATGCGCCCGATGTCGTTGGCTCTCTATGTACACTGGCCCTACTGCCTAAGGAAATGCCCATATTGCGACTTCAACAGTCATGTTCGCGATCGGGTTGACGTGGCAGCGTGGGAGCAGGCGCTGCTAACCGATCTGGCGTTCGAGGCGGCGGCGATGCCGGCACGCGAAGTCACCTCGATCTTCTTCGGCGGCGGCACACCTTCGCTGATGCCGCCCGCGCTCGTCGAGAAAATCATCTCCGAAACAAGCAGATACTGGTCACTTGCGAGCAACGTCGAGATCACGCTCGAAGCCAACCCTTCGTCGGTCGAAGCGGCCAACTTCGCCGCACTGGCACAGGCGGGCGTCAACCGTGTTTCACTGGGGCTCCAGGCGCTCGACGACGCAACCCTTGGATTTCTCGGACGCCTGCATTCCGTAGCGGAAAGTCTCGCCGCTCTCGATTTGGCACAGTCGCACTTTTCGCGGGTCAGTTTCGACCTGATCTACGCCCGCCCCGGCCATTCCCCCGATTCGTGGCGGCAAGAACTGGCGCGGGCACTGTCGTTCGGCACCGGGCACCTGTCGCTCTACCAGCTGACCATCGAGCCGGGCACCCGCTTTGCGACGCTGGTGCGCGAGGGCAAGCTCGCTCCGCTGGATGATGATGCGGCGGCGGAACTCTTTGCAATGACACGGGAAATGACCACTGCGGCGGGCCTTCCCGCCTACGAGGTGAGCAACCATGCGCGGCCCGGCGAGGAAAGCCGGCACAACCTGACCTACTGGCGCTATGGCGATTACGCAGGGATCGGCCCTGGCGCGCATGGTCGGCGCAATGGCATGGCGACGGTGCGCCACAAGAAGCCCGAGAACTTCCTGAAAGCCGTTTCGGAACAAGGGCATGGCCTGGCAGAAGCGCGCCCGCTGGGCCACCGCGAACAGGCCGCCGAGGCGGTGATGATGGGGCTGCGGCTGGCCGAGGGCATCCGCCCGGTGGAACTGGCCGCAAGGTTCGGCCTTGCCGAAGCGGACCTGATCGTGCCTGCCAAGCGGCGATTCTATCGCGAGATGGGCTACCTGAACGACACCTACACGCACCAGAACGACACCTACGGCACGCTGAGCGTCACCGAACGCGGCATGGGCGTGCTCGACGGGCTGCTGGGAGAGCTGGTCCCGGAAACCCTCGTGGCATGATCGAGCGGGGCGACATGCTGCGCGCCTGGCATGACCATCTGGTCCATGCGCGGCGACGTTCGCCCCACACGGTGCGCGCCTATCACGCCACCGCCCGGCGCTTGCTGGAAGCCTTGCCCGACGGCCAGACCTGGGCCTCGCTCGCCCGGCTGGAGGCCCCCGCCCTGCGTGACCAGCTGGCCAGCCGCCGCGCCGATGGCATCGGCAATGTATCGGCGGCCCGCGAGCTGTCGGCGCTCAAGGCGTTCCTCGCCTTCGCGCGCGAACAGGCGGGCCTTGCGGATACAGCTGCGCCACGCGTGCGCGGGCCACGCATCAAAAAGGGCCTGCCGCGCCCGGTGACGCCCGACGAGGCCGTCAATCTGGCGGCGACCGTGGCCGAAGACGCCGCCGAGGAGTGGATTGCCGCCCGAGACCGGGCGGTGCTGCTGCTGCTCTATGGCGCGGGCCTGCGCATCGCCGAAGCGCTGGGACTTCCCGCCAGCGTGCTGCCGCTGGGCGAGACGCTGACCGTCACCGGCAAGGGTGGCCGCCAGCGCGTGGTGCCGATCCTGCCGATCGTACGCGCAGCGGTCGACGACTATGCCGCCAAGGTGCCGTACCTGCTCGCGCGCGACAAACCGTTGTTTCGGGGGGCCAAAGGCGGGCCGCTGGCGCAGGCGATGATCCAGCGCGCCGTCGCACGGGCACGCACCGTGCTGGGCCTGCCGCCTACCGCGACCCCGCACGCGCTGCGTCACTCGTTTGCGACACACCTGCTGGGCGCGGGGGCGGACTTGCGGTCTTTGCAGGAACTGCTCGGCCACGCGAGCCTGTCTTCGACGCAGATCTATACGAAGGTGGACGCAGCGACGCTGCTGGACGTGTACCGGAGCGCGCATCCTCGGGCTTGAAGGCGCGGCCAGGGAACAAAGAGAAAAGAACGGGATCGCGCCAAGACGCGAACAAAAAAGGCTCCCACACCTCTGACGAGGAGAGCACTATCTGGCGGCGGCGGCCCGTGGCAGGCGCAACGTGGTCAGCAGGCCGCCCAGGTCTTCGCTTTCACCCAGGGTGACCGAGCCGCCGTACAATTCCGCCACGTCGCGCACGATGGCGAGGCCAAGGCCGGTGCCGGGCTTGCCGGTATCCAGCCGCGCGCCGCGATCGAAGATGCGTTCGCGCGCGTCCTCGGGGATGCCCATGCCGTCATCTTCGACCCAGATGTCGCAGTATTTCGGATCGAGCGGGTTGGCATCGACGGTGATGAAGACGGAGCCCCCGCCGTACTTGGCCGCGTTCTCGATCAGGTTGCCGAGGATTTCATCGAGGTCCTGCCGCTCGATCGCGACGAAGGCTTCCTTGTTGCCGTCCTTGTCGATGCGGACGTGCGGATAGAGCCGGGCGACCGCACGTTCGACCGCTTCGGCACTTTCCCACACCAGCGCGCGCGACAGGCCGGTGGCGCGGCGACCGACGGCGCGGGCGCGGGCCAGGTGGTGATCGACCTGGCGGCGCATGACGGCGGCTTCGCGGATCACCGTGTCTGCCAGATCGTCGGCCTTGGCCGTGGCGGCGTTCATCACCACGGTCAGCGGGGTCTTGAGCGCATGGGCGAGATTGCCCGCATGGGTACGCGCTTCCTCGGCCTGCCGCTCGGAGTGTTCGAGCAACCCGTTCAGTTCCTCCACCAGCGGCTGGACTTCAAGCGGCAACGGTTCGTCCACGCGCGCCGCGCCACCTTCGCGCATGCGCTGGATGGCTCGACGCACGCGGCGCAACGGGGAAAGGCCATAATACGTCTGAAGCGAGGCCATGCCGATGAGGCCGAGGCCGAGCACCACGAACGACCAGACGAGAATTGAACGGATCCGGCTGATCTGCGAATCGATTTCGCCCCGACCGGCCGCGACCGAGAACTGCCAGAGCGTGTTGCTGCCCGGCAGGATCACGCTGCGTTCGATCACGCGCAGCCGTTCGCCTTCGAACTGGTCGGAATCGTAGATGTGCGGCTGGCTGTCGAAGTGATCGTTGTGCAGCTTGAGCGTACGATCCCACAGCGAGCGCGAGGGGAAATCCTCGTGCCCCTGCCCCGAAATCTGCCAGTAAAGGCCCGAGTTGGGTTCGAGAAAGCGCTGGTCACCCAACGGGCGGTTGAAGAACACCTCGCCATCGGGCCCGATTTCGGCCGAGGCGACCATGGCGGTGAGCATGTAGCCCAGTTGTTCATCGAAGTTTCGCACGACAAGGCCCGACAGCGTGCGATCGAGCGCGATGCCGCCGCCCAGCAGCAGCACCGTAATCCACGCGATCGCGATCAGCGACATGCGCCGCGCGAGCGAGCCGGTATGCGGCGCGCGCGGGGTGTCCCGAGGCAAGTCAGCCTGGAGGGAGGCAGGCGAAGTTTCGGCGCTCATCGTTGCGCCCGTTCCGGTCGTGGCGCTACCCGCCCTCACCCGCGCTTGGGCTGCGCGGGATCATCGAGGCTGTAGCCAAGGCCGCGAATGGTCGTGATCACGTCAGGCCCCAGCTTCTTGCGGATGCGGGTGACGAAAACTTCGATGGTGTTGGAATCACGATCGAAGTCCTGATCGTAGATGTGCTCGATCAGTTCGGTGCGGCTGACGACCTTGCCCTTGTGGTGGAGCAGGTAGGACAGCAGCTTGTATTCCTGCGCGGTCAGCTTGACCGGCTCGCCGTTCAGCGTGACGCGGCCCGAGCGGGTGTCGAGCCGCACGTCGCCCGCGATCAACTCGCTGGAGCTGTTGCCCGAAGCGCGGCGAATCAGCGCGCGCAGGCGGGCGATCAGTTCCTCGGTCTGGAAGGGCTTGGCGAGATAGTCGTCGGCCCCGGCATCGAGCCCGGCCACCTTGTCCGACCAGCTGTCGCGCGCGGTGAGCACGAGCACGGGGAACTTGCGCCCCTCCTTGCGCCACATGCCCAGCACGGTCAGGCCGTCGATCTCGGGCAGGCCGAGGTCGAGGATCACCGCGTCATAGTCCTCGCTCGACCCCATGAAATGGCCGTCCTCGCCATCGACGGACAAGTCGACGGCATAGCCGTTCTGTTCGAGCGTGGTCTTGAGCTGGCGCCCAAGGGTCGGTTCGTCCTCGACGATCAGGATACGCATTCGCGGCTGCCCCTTCTTGCGCTGCACCCCCGTGCGGGAGCTTTCAGCGCCAAACGTGTTAAGGGGCTAGATGGTCCCAAGAACCTGAACGGTCAAGAAACGCGCCGAAAAGGTGGTGTTCAGCGCGATTCGCCCAGCACCCGCCCGGTGCGCGCATCGACATCGACGAAGACCACGCGGCCATCGCGGATGAACTTGAGCCGATAGGCCATGGCGGTCGGGTCGTATTCAGGGCCAAGGTACTGCATGCCCTGCTTGGTCGGCAGCACCCGGCGTTCGATGTCGCGCAGCGATTGCACGTTGCCCGCGCGCAAGTCGCGGCGCGCCTCGTCCTGTTCGCCACGTGGCTCCGCATGGGCGGTGACGGGCGAAAGCGCCAGCGCGGCCAGTACCGCGAGCAGAGGAGTTTTCCGATGCATGATGTGGAGATGCCTAGCCTTTGCGCATTGAACAAGTTCTGAATGCCAGCGTCGCATGAGGTTCATATGACGGTGGCGCGATTGCATCACCGCACAGCGCAGGCTAGGCGCGGCGCATTATGGCAGCAGCACCAATTCTCAGCTGGGAGGGCCTTGGCCTGAACCAGGGCACCAGCTGGCTCTTTCGCGATCTCGACATCAACATCGGCCCGCGTGACCGGCTGGCCTTGATCGGGCGCAACGGCGCAGGCAAGTCGACGCTGTTGAAGTTGATCGGCGGACAGATCGAAGGCGACAAGGGCACGCGCTCGATCCAGCCGGGGATCAAGGTCGTGACGCTGGAGCAGGACCCGTTCTTTACCGGGTTCGACACGCTGATGGACTTTGCCCTTTCCGGTCCGGATGCGCCTGAACGGCACGAGGTGGAGGCCATCGCGGGCCAGCTCGGCATCGACCTGACGCGCAAGGCCGACAGCGCGAGCGGGGGCGAGCGCCGTCGCGCGGCCCTTGCCCGAGCGCTGGCGATGGACCCGGACCTGCTGCTGCTGGACGAGCCGACCAACCACCTCGACCTTGCCGCGATCGACTGGCTGGAAGACTGGCTGCAACGCTACCGGGGCGCCTTCGTGGTGATCAGCCACGATCGTACGTTCCTCGAGCGGCTGACGCGTGCGACGCTGTGGCTCGACCGGGGCGCCTTGCGCCGCAAGGAGATCGGCTTCGGCGGGTACGAGGCGTGGATGGAGCAGGTCTATGCCGAGGAAGCGCGCGCGGCGGACAAGCTCGACGCCAAGCTGAAGATCGAGGCGCACTGGCTGGAACGCGGCGTCACCGCGCGGCGCAAGCGCAACATGGGGCGGCTGGAAAAGCTGTACGAGATGCGCGCGCAACGCGCCGCGATGCTCAGCCCGCAAGGGACGGCGAAGTTGGCGCTCGGCACCGACGACGACGCCAAGAGCAAGGCGGTGATCGTCGCCGACAAGGTCACCAAGTATTTCGGCGATCGCCCGATCATCAAGGACTTTTCGCTTCGCATCACGCGCAAGGACCGCATCGGCGTGGTCGGCGCGAACGGGGCGGGCAAGACGACGCTGCTCAAGCTGCTGACGGGCGAACTGGCCCCCGACAGCGGCACGGTGACGCTCGCCAAGACGCTGTCGGGCGTGGTGATCGACCAACAGCGCAGCCTGATGGCGCCCGACAAGCGCGTGCGCGACGTGCTGGCCGAAGGTAGCGACTGGATCGACGTGCGGGGCGTGCGCAAGCACATCCACGGCTATCTCAAGGAGTTCCTGTTCGATCCGGGGCTGGTCGAGGCGCGCGTGGGCACGCTTTCGGGCGGGGAACGCTCGCGCCTGCTGCTCGCCCGCGAATTCGCCCGTCTGTCGAACCTGCTGGTGCTCGACGAGCCGACCAACGATCTCGATCTCGAAACGCTCGATCTGTTGCAGGAAGTGATCGCGGACTACGACGGCACCGTGCTGATCGTCAGCCACGACCGCGACTTCCTCGACCGCACGGTGACGATCACGCTGGGCCTCGATGGTTCGGGCCGGGTCGACGTGGTGGCGGGCGGCTATGCCGACTGGGAGAAGATGCGCAAGGCCCGCGAGGCGGGCAAGCCGGTGGCGAAGGCTGGCGGTGCGAGCGAGGCGGCCACGCCCCCTCCCCCGCCTCCGCCGCCGAAGAAGGGCAAGCTGACCTACAAGGACCAGCGCGACTACGAACTGCTGCCCAAGCGCATCGAGGAACTGGACGCCGCCATCGCGCGCGGCGAGGCGCAACTGGCCGACCCGGACCTCTATGCCAAGGACCCGAAGAAGTTCGACGCGCTGATGGCCGCGCTGGAAAAGGTGCGCGCCGACAAGGACGCGGCCGAGGAGCGCTGGCTGGAACTGGCGGAAATGGCCGAGGGGTGATCGGCTTCCCCTCCTCGTCAGAGGAGGGGCCTGATCCTTACGCCTTCAGCGCCGCGGCGGTCCGTTCGTCGATGCGCTTTTCGAGGATCGAAAGCGGCATCGCGCCTTCGCGCAGCACTTCGTGGAACTGGCGGATGTCGAACTTCGCGCCCAGCGCCGCTTGCGCCTTTTCGCGCGCCCGGACCCACGCGATGTGGCCCATCTTGTAGCTGCACGCCTGCCCGATCATCGTGCAGTACCGCTCGACCTCGCGCTGGCTGCGCGGGCGGGCGAAGCCGGTGGTGGCGACCATGTAGTCGGTCGCCTGCTCGCGGCTCCAGCGCTTGGTGTGCAGGCCGGTGTCGATGACGAGGCGCGCGGCGCGGAACAGGAACGACTGGAGGTAGCCCGCCTTCTCGATCCCGTCGTAGCCGCCCAGTTCGTCGGCCAGCTGCTCGGAATAGAGCGCCCAGCCTTCGGAATAGGCCGAAAAGCCGCCGATCTTGCGCAGCATCGGGATGTCCTTCGACGTCTGCGCGATGCTGATCTGCAGGTGATGACCCGGCACGCCTTCGTGGTAGGTCAGCGAGGGCAGCGAATATTTCGGCCAGTCGCCCACTTCCTTGAGGTTGATCCAGTAGATCGCCGGGCGCGAACCATCGAGTGCGGCGCGGTAGTAGTACCCGTTAGACGCGCCGTCCTGGATCTCCACCGGCACGCGGCGGATCTCCAGCGGCTGGCCCGGCAGCGTGGCGAAGGCCTTGGGCAGCAGGCCGGTCATGCGCGCGACGCCGGCGTTGAGGCTGGCGATGAGCGCCGTGCGGCCTGCTTCCGTTTCGGGATAGAGCTGGTCCGGACGGGCGTTGAGCGCGGCCAGCCTTTCCCCGACCGTGCCCTTGGTCATGCCGGCCGCCTTGAGCACGGCATCGAGCTTGGCGGTCAGGTCGGCAACTTGTTCACGGCCGATCTGGTGGACCTGCTCAGGGCTGAACTCGGTGGTGGTCGCCTGCCGCAGCGCGGCGGCGTAGATCGCATCGCCGTTCTGCAAACGCCACGCGCCGTCGCCCGCCGGGGTCTGCGAGCGCAACTGCTGCACCAGCGCGATCTGGCGGTCGAGCGCGGGATAGACGCTGTCTGCCACGATCTTTTCGGCGCGCGCCTGCCAGTCACCCGCGATGCCCTTGGCCGCGGTGCGGCGGACGAGCGAGCCGACCATCGTGTTCTGCCCCGCCGCCACCGCGCGCAGCTTCTGCATCTGGCCCAGCGTCAGGTCGAGCGACCAGCCCGGCGCAATGAGGCCGCGCGCGCTTTGCGCCTTCTGCTCGGCGCTGTCCTCGTCGAGCGCCCTGCCCACCAGCGCGAGGCGCGCGAGGTAGGCCTCGGCATCGGCGGCGGTCTCGATGGTGTGGCGGCTGTCGAGGAAATCGGGCAGCGAGAAGTACGCCCCGCCCTGCTGGTAGAGGCGATAAGGCCGCTGCACCGAATCGACGTGCAGGCGCGGCGCATCCAGCCGGGTTTCGAGCTGGTAGTTCACCACATCGAGGTTCAGCCGGTTGGCGTTCGACAACGCGGCGCGGTCGACCTTGGCAAGATCGGCCAGCGCCTGCTTCGTCTGCGCCACGTCGGCCGCAACGCCCGCCTCGGTGCGGTCGTCGAGCCGGGATTTCATGCCCGCCCACGCGGCCTTGTCGAGACCCAGCGAGCTGACGGTTTCGGGCGAGAGCGCGAGCGTATCGTTGAAGATGCGGTCGAACAGCGCGGTCAGCGCCGTGTCCGCGTCACCGGCGGCGAACGCCATGCCGGGCCGGGCCAGCGCGGCCATGCCCAGCGCGCCGGTGCCGGCGAGAAATTGCCTACGTTCCATGGGATATGTCCTTCGTGTTCGCGATCAGGCGGTGCGCAGGCGCTCGGCGGTGCGCTGTTCGATGCGCGCTTCGAGCATCGAGAGCGGCATGACGCCTTCCTTCAGGATCTCGTGGAACCAAGGCAGGCTGAACTTGTCGCCCAGCGCGGCTTCGGCCTTCTGGCGCGCGCGCACCCAGGCGGTGTGGCCGATCTTGTAGCTGCACGCCTGCCCGATCGAGGCGCAATAGCGCTCGATCTCGCGCTGGCTGCGCGGTCGCGCAAAGCCGACCGTTTCGACCATGTAGTCGGTCGCCTTCTCGCGGCTCCACTTGTAGTGGTTCAGCCCGGTATCGACCACCAGCCGCGCCGCACGGAACAGGAACGATTGCAGGTAGCCCGCGCGCGCGATGCCGGTGTAGCCGCCCAGCTCGTCGGCCAGCTGCTCGGCATAGAGCGCCCAGCCCTCGCCATAAGCCGACAGGAAGTAGTCCTTGAGCATCATCGGCAGCGCCCCGCCGGTGCGGCTGTAGCCGCCCTGCAGGTGATGGCCGGGAATGCCTTCGTGATAGGTCAGCGCGGGCAGCGAATAGCGCGGCCAGTCGGCGGTGGATTTCAGGTTGATCCAGTAGATCGCCGGGCGCGACCCATCGAGCGTGGCCGAATAGTAATAGCCGTTGGGCGCGCCATCCTGAATCTCCACCGGCACGCGGCGGATCTCCAGCTTTTCGCTCGGGATATCGGCGAAGGCGCGCGGCAGCTTGCCCTGCATCGAGGCAATCCCGGCGTTGAGATCGGCGATCAGCGCGGCGCGGCCTTCGTCGGTTTCGGGATAGAGCTGGTCGGGCGCGTGGTTGAGCGCGGTAAGACGCGCGCCGACGCTGCCGGTGGTGTAGCCCGCGCCCTTCAGGATCGCATCGAGCTGCGCGGTGATGTCCGCAACCTGTTCGAGCCCGACCTTGTGGACCTGCTCGGGCGTCATCGTCGTCGTGGTCGCCTGCGCCAGCGCGGCGGCGTAGATTTCATCGCCGCGCGGCAGGCGCCACGCGCCGTCGCCCGCGCGCGTGGTGCGGCGCAGGCGTTGGATCAGCGCGATCTGGCGATCGAGCGCGGGATAGATCTCGCCCGAAACGATCTGCGCGGCGCGGGCCTCCCAATCGCCCGCGATGCCCTTGGCCGCCGCGCGCCTCACCAGCGAGCGCACCATGCCGTTCTGTTCGGGCGCGCTCTGGCGCAGCTTCTTCATCTGGCCGAGCGCGAGGTCGAGCGACCAGCCGGGCGCGAGGATGCCCTTCGCCGCCTTGCGCCGCTGATCCTCGCTCTGTTCGTCGAGCGAAAAGCGGAAGAAGCGCAGGCGGGTGAGATAGGCCTCGGCATCGTCGACCGTCTCGATCGGGTGCTGGCTATCGAGGAAATCGGGGATGCCGAAATAGGCGCCGTCCTGCTGGGTGATCGGATAGGGCGACTGCACGTCGTCTACGCCGAGCGGCTTGGCGACGAGCGACTGTTCGTACTTGTAGGCGGCGATCGCGCGGATGCGCTTGCCCGCATCGCTCAACCCGCTGGCGTCGAAACCCTGGATCTGGGCTAGCGCACGGCGGTTGAAGGCCTCGCTCGCGGCCTGTCCCGCCGGGCTGCCGTCGCTCAGGCGCGACCGCAACTGGGCGCGGACGCCGGTGTCGAGCCCCATGCTGGTGGCCTGTTCGGGGCTGAGCAAGAGGTCGTCGTAGAAAATCCGGTCGAGCAAGGTGGTAAGCGCGGCGTCCGCGCTGCCCTGCGCCAGCACACGAGCGGGCCAGCCGAGGCCCAGAGCCGCCACCGCGCTGCCCGACAGGGCCAGAAACTCACGTCTTTCCATTATGATGCTCCCCGAACCGGTGGTTGCAAGCGTTACCGCCTGACCTCCGGTTGGGGAAGCACTTACATGTCGCCTGTCGATGCCGGTCGACGGTTCATCGGATGCGGTAGAAGTCCGCCACGCGATCGAGCGCGATGCCCAGCACCAGCTTGCCGCTGCGCGCCGGCCAGCCCAGCGCGCGTTCGGCCAAGGGCAGGCCCTCGCCCGCGCAGACCACCCGCCACAGCACGTCCGACAGCCCCGCGCCCGCCGTGGCGATGGCCGAATCGAAGCGCTGCCGCGCGGCCAGCTGGCGCTCTCCGGCAGACAGGTCGCGGTCCGGGCCACGACCCACACGCACCGGATTCCAGCTCATCGTCACGACCGGCGCGAGTTGCGCGGCCTCCCAATCGGCGCGCAACCGTTCGCCTGCGAGGAAGCGCCGGTCGCTGAGATGGCCGCGCGCGTGGAGCCAGGTCAGCGGGCTTTCCGCCAGATTGACCTTGGCGCTGCGCACGCCGCGCGCCACCCCCGGCTGCAATCGCGGCCCTTCGCTGGTCAATTCACGCTCTTCGAGAACCTGCGCCATGTCCGCAACTCCCATATTTAGAACAAATTAAGGAACGTAAAAGGAACGATGGAAGTGCTTGCCCGAAATCGTCATTTGTAGGAAAGCATTAAGTCGCACGCTCCTGCCGATCCCCTCCCGAAAGCGCGGTGCCATGATTAACCGTATTCGCGATATTCGCCGACAAAAGGGACTGACCCTGGCCGACGTCGCGGCACGGTGCAGTCCGCCGACCACGGCGCAGACGATCGGGCGGCTGGAAACCGGGATGCGCTCGCTCTCGCTGGCGTGGATGAACCGCATTGCCGCGGCGCTCGATGTCGATCCGCAACTGCTGGTCGGCGCCGAAAGCGACCGGCCGACCGCGATGGTGGCCAAGCTTGGCCCCACAGGTGCCGAGGCGTTGACCCGCCCGATCGAGGCCGTGTTCCCGCTCGCCCCCGATGGCGATACGCCGGTGGTGGTACTCGGCGTGGAAACCAGCGTGGGCGAATATCGCGCCGGCGACCAGGTATGGCTACGCCAGGTTGGGCCGGATGAGTTTGCCCGCGCGCTCAACCGCGATGTGCTGGCCCCCCGCCCCGCCGGGCGCTTCGCCTTCGGACGGATGATCGACCATGACAGCGGACGCGTCGCGCTGCTGCCGCCCGGCATCGGCCAGCGGCAGGTGGTGATCGACCAGCCCGCGTGGCTGGGCGTCGCCGAAATGCTGGTGCGGCGGCTCTAGTATCCCGTCTTGACCCGCCGCCTGCTGTCCATCGCCACGCTCTATCCCGCGCCGGGTCGCCCCGGCTTCGGGCGCTTCGTCGCGCGACAGATGGAGGCGCTGGCCGCACGCGGTGACTGGCAGGTGACGGTGATCAACCCCATCGGCCTGCCGCCGCTGCCGCTCAAGCGCTATGCCGCGCTGCGGGCGATCCCGGCGCGGACCGAGGCGGGCGGCGTCAGCATCCACCATCCGCGCTTCACGCTGCTGCCGGGGCTTTCTGGTGCGTTCAATCCGGCGCTGATCGCGAAGGCGGTCTTGCCGCTGGCGCGCAGGCTTCATGCCGAACACCCCTTCGACATGGTCGATGCGCAGTTCTTCTACCCAGATGGTCCTGCCGCCGCGCGCGTAGCCCGCGCGCTCAGCCTGCCGCTGGCGATCAAGGCGCGCGGATCGGACATCCATTACTGGGGCACGCGAGACGCCGCGCTGAAACAGATGCGCGCCGCCGCACGGCAGGCGGGCGCGCTGCTGTCGGTATCGGCGGCGCTGGGCCGCGACATGGTGGCGCTGGGCCTTCCGGGCGAGCGGCTGCACGTCCACTATACCGGGCTGGACCGCGCGCGCTTTCGCCCCCTGCCCCGCGTCGAGGCGCGCGCGCGGGTGGCGGCGCTCGGCCTGCCCACGACGGGCGCGCTGGTGCTGAGCGTCGGCGCGCTGGTGCCGGTCAAGGGCACGGCGCTGGCGATCGAGGCACTGGCGCATCTGCCCCCCGACGTGACGCTGGCGATTGCGGGCGATGGTGCGGAAGGGCCTGCGCTCAAGGCACTGGCCGAGCGGCTGGGCCTGTCCTCACGCGTGCGCTTCCTCGGCGCGGTCGATCACGAAACGCTGCCGGTGCTGCTGGCCGCCGCCGATGCGATGGTGCTGCCCTCCGAGCGCGAGGGGCTGGCCAATGCCTGGATCGAGGCGCTCGCCTGCGGCACGCCGCTGGTGATCCCCGACATCGGCGGCGCGCGCGAAGTGCTCGACACCCCCGCCGCCGGACGGATCGTGGAACGCACGCCCGAAGCCATTGCGGCAGGCCTTGCCGATGTGCTGGCGGCCCCTGCCCCGCAGGATGCTGTCGCGGCGAGTGCCGCGCGCTTCAGCTGGGACGCGAATGCGGCGGCGCTCGCTGAAATCTACGGTGGGCTTGTCTAGGATTTCGCGCAGAGATCGCGCGGATCGAAGAGATATTTTCGCGCGAAGACGCGAAGGCGCAAAGATGTCAGCGCCGCAGGCAAATCCCGCCTGCGCCAACGTTCGGGACGGAAGGCGGCTTCGCCGCTAGCGCTTGCTCTTTGCGTCTTCGCGTCTTTGCGCGAACCCCACTTCTTTCTTTCCCGCGCCCTCGCCCAAAACAAAAACGGGCCGGAAGCTCCCGCCTCCGACCCGTTTTCAAATTCCGGCAACCGCCCGCTTACACGCCTTCGCGCGCGAGCCGTTCCTGCTTTTCCAGCGCCGTTTCGGTCGGCACGAAGCTCTTGGGATTGACCTTCAGCCAGATCAGGATCGGCGCGGCCATGTAGATCGAGCTGTAGGTGCCGACGAAGATGCCCAGCGTGATCGCGGCGGTGAAGCCGAAGATCACGTCCGGTCCCAGCAGAAGCAGCGCCACCAGCGTGATCAGCATCGACAGCGACGTCACGATCGTGCGCGCCAGCGTCTCGTTGACCGACAGGTCGAGCAGTTCGGGCATCGGCATCTTGCGGAACTTCTTCAGGTTCTCGCGGATGCGGTCGTAGACCACGATCGTGTCGTTCAGCGAATAGCCGATCAGCGTCAACAGCGCGGCCACGATGTTGAGGTCGAACTCCATCTGCGTGATGGCGAACAGCCCCAGCGTCAGCGTCACGTCGTGGACGAGGCTGAGCAGCGCGCCGATGCCGAACTGCCATTCGAAGCGCAGCCAGATATAGGCCGCCACCGCCAGCGCGGCAAAGCCGAGCGCCTTGAAGGCATCCCAGCCCAGCTCCTTGGAAACCTTGCCCGAAACGGAGTCGACGCCGTCGATCCGCGCGTCGGCGTGGTTCTTCTTGACGTCCGCCGTGATGGTGCGGGCCATCTTGTCCGACAGCGAGGCATCGTGATCCGCGCCTTCGGGCAGCTTCATGCGGATCGAGATCTCGTTGGGCTTGCCGTAGCGCTGGATGATCGGCTCGCCATAGCCGAGCTTGGCGACTTCGTTGCGCAGCGCGCCCACCGGGGCTTCGGGGCTGCGTTCAAAGGTCACGCGGATCATCTGGCCGCCGACAAAATCGACACCCAGGTTCAGCCCCTTGGTCAGCACCAGGCCCCAGCTGGCCGCCATCAGCACCACGCTGATGAGGTAGAAGGGCACGCGCCACTTGAGGAAGTGGATGTTGGTGTGATCGGGAACGAGCTTGAGGAGCTTCATGTCCTTCGTCTCCTCTTACAGGTTCAGGTCGGCCGGGCGCGCGCGGCGCAGCCACTGGGCGACCCACAGGCGGGTGAGCGTGACGGCGGTGAACACCGAAGTGGCGATGCCGATCAGCAGCACGACCGCAAAGCCCTTCACCGGGCCCGAGCCGAACGCGAACATCAGCGCCGCCGCGATCACGTTGGTGATGTTGGCATCGAAGATCGCGCGGCTGGCTTCCTTGTAGCCCATCTCCACCGCGGCAACCACGCGCCGCCCGCGGTGGCGCTCTTCGCGGATGCGTTCGTTGATCAGCACGTTGGCGTCGACCGCCGCACCGATGGTCAGCACGAAGCCAGCGATGCCGGGCAGCGTCAGCGTGGTGCCGACGATGCCCATGATGCCCAGGATCATCAACACGTTGAGGACGAGGGCGAGGCAGGCGTAAACGCCGAAACGGCCGTAGGTGACGAGGATGAACACCGCGAGCGCCAGCGTGCCGACGCCCATCGCGATCATGCCCTTGCGGATCGAATCCGCGCCGAGATCGGGCCCGACGGTGCGTTCTTCCACCACCTTCAGGTCCACCGGCAGTGCGCCCGAACGCAGCGAGATCGCGAGCGCATTGGCGCTTTCGGTGGTGAAGCGGCCCGAAATGACCGCGCTGCCGCCCAGGATCGGCTCGTTGATGTTGGGGGCCGAAAGAACCTTGCCGTCGAGGATGATGGCGAAGGGCTTGCCCACGTTCTGCGTCGTCAGCTTGGCGAACTTGGCGCCGCCTTCGGTGTTGAAGGTGATATTGACGACCGGTTCGTTGGTCTGCTGGTTGTTGGTCTGCTGCGCGTTGGTCAGTTCATCGCCACGAATGCCGCCCAGCCGCTTGACCGCGATCGCCGGAGCCGTGCCTTCGCGCGCATCGGCATAAGGCACGATCTCGCTGCCGACAGGAGCGATGCCACGCGCGACGTCCGAGGGCAGCGCGGTGGTATCGACCAGCTTGAATTCGAGCTTCGCCGTCTGGCCCAGCAGGTTCTTGAGCTGTTGCGGGTCCTGAAGGCCCGGAACCTGCACCACGATGCGGTTCGCGCCCTGGCGGATGATCGTCGGCTCCTTGGTGCCGAGCGCGTCGATGCGCTTGCGCACGACTTCGACCGCGGTGTCCATCGCCTGGCTGACCGCCTGGTCGACGCCTTCCTGCGTCGGCGTCAGAACGAAGCGGTTGCCGTCCACGACAGTGATCGTCCAGTCGCGCTTGCCGGTCAGCCCCGCGCCGTTGGTCAGCGGCAGGATCGCTTCGCGCACCGCGTCGACCTTGGTCACGTCCTCGACGAGGAAGGTCAGCACACCATTGTTGTTCGAGATGTCGCTGATGCGGATCTGCGCGGTCTTGAGCTTGCCGCGAACGCTCTCGTCCATGCCCTCGATGCGCTGCTGGCGCACCTGCGAAGGATCGGCTTCGAGCAGGATGTGGCTGCCACCGGCAAGGTCGAGGCCGAGGTTGACCCGAGGCTGCGGCAGCGAGGCTGGCAGCTGGATGTTGGTCATCGAGGTGAGCGAAGGCACGGCCGCAAGGGCGCAGACCAACGTCAGCGCCCAGAGCCAGATCACCTTCCAGCGGGGAAATTCGAGCATGGGTTCAAGCGTCCTGCCGAAGGATCAGTCGTTTGCGGGCTTCACGCCGCCGGGCGGCACGATGTCGCCGATGGTCGACTTGATCGCCTTGACGCGCACGTTGGGCGCAAGTTCCAGCTCGACGGTGTTTTCGTCGACCTTCACCACGCGGGCCAGCAGGCCGCCGGCGGTGACCACCTGATCGCCCTTCTGAATGCCTTCGAGCTTGGCCTTGTGCTCCTTCTGGCGGCGCATCTGCGGGCGCAGGATCAGGAAGTAGAACACCGCCCCCATCGCGATCAGCGGCAGGAACTGGAGATAGGCGGGCGGCTCACCCCCTGCGGCGGCAGGAGCGGCGGAGGCGAGAAGGCTGAGCATGGCAGGACCGTTCATGGGATCGGCGTGATCTCTTCTTGGATGGGGGCATGGCGCGCGAACGCCCGCACCCCAAGGAAAATTTGCGTGGCCGCGCGCCTAGCAGCCTTGCCGCGCCAAGGCAAACAAAGCCCGGCGCGAACGGCGTTCGAAGCAAAGCCGCAACAAACTGTCAGCAAGCCCCTTGCCATGCCGAAAAGTGCTGCTTATAGGCCGCCGCTCCGGTCGGGACGTAGCGCAGCCTGGTAGCGCATCACACTGGGGGTGTGGGGGTCGGAGGTTCGAATCCTCTCGTCCCGACCAATCAAAAAAGCCGAGCTTTCCGTTCCGGATCGCTCGGCTTTTTTGATTCTGGCGGCGGTGCGGCGCCAACCCCACCCCGCTGCGACCGGGCCCGCCTAACGGCGGACCAACTCTCGCAGGCGGGAGGGGTCGGCGGTGGTTGCGTTGCGGCGCTCCGTTCAGTCCATCTCCAGCCCGGCAAAATCGCCCGCCTTGCGCCATTCGTCCAGGATGCGGAAGAACGCAGGCGAACCCTTGCCATAGGACGCAAAGCTCGCGGCGAGCGGGCTCAACTGCCCTTCCCCGTTGTAATAGCCCGGGGTGCATTCCTCGAGGAACTTGCGCCGGTCCATCAGCGATTCCAGCACTTCGCGCGTCCAGCCCTGCTCGGCTTCCTCGGTCGCTTCCACGCGCGTCGCCTGTCGGCCCATCGCTTCTGCGATGATGTGCGCGGTGTGGCTGGCCTGTTCGTCGAGCGAGTGTGGATAGTTGGCGGTGAAGCCGGACTGGATCACCGAGAAGATGAAGCAGTTGGGAAAACCGTTGACGGTCATGCCATGAAGCGTGCGCGCGCCCTGCTGCCACTTCTGTTCCAGCGTGCGCCCGGCCCGCCCGTGGATGTCGTATCCCGCCCTGCGCGCATAGCTGGTCCCGACTTCGAAGCCGGTGGCGAAGATCAGGCAGTCGAGCTTGTACTCCTTGCCGCCCGCGATCACGCCGTCCCTGGTGATGCGCTCCACGCCCTTTCCGTCGGTGTCGATCAGCGACACGTTGGGCCGGTTGAACGTATCGAGATATTCGTCGTGGAAGCACGGACGCTTGCAGAACTGGTTGTACCAGGGCTTGAGCGCGGCAGCCACCGCCGGGTCACTGACCTTTTCATCGACGCGCGCGCGAATCGATTCCATCTTCTTGAAGTCGGCCAGCTGCACCAGTTCGTCGGGATCGGCCGCGCCTTCCTTCTCCGCCCGCATCCGCGCGATCACGCCAAGGTTGCGGATGATCTCGGTCCAGCCGTCCGCGACAAGGTCTTCCTCGGCCCAGCCCCCCGAAACCAGCGTATTGAAGTTCTCGATACGGTACTTCTGCCAGCCGGGCTGGAGCGAGGCTGCCCATTGCGCATCGGTCAGCCTGTCACCGCGAACGTCGATCGACGACGGCGTGCGCTGGAACACGAAAGTCTGCTTCGCAGCGGCTCCCACGTGCGGCACGGCCTGCACTGCGGTCGCGCCGGTGCCGATCACGCCGACCACCTTGTCGGAGAGCTTGTCGAGCCCGCCCTTCGACGTGCCGCCGGTATAGTCGTAGTCCCAGCGGCTGGTGTGGAAGGTGTGCCCCTCGAATTGTTCGATCCCCGGAATGCCCGGCAGCTTGGGCCTGTGCAGCGGGCCGTTCGCCATGATCACGAAGCGCGCACGGATGGCATCGCCGCGATTGGTCGAGACGATCCAGCGGCGCGCCGCCTCGTCCCACGTCATGTCGGTCACTTCGGTCTGCAACAGCGCACCGCGCGCCAGGTCGAAATGATCCGCGATGCGCTGCGAATAGGCGCGGATCTCGTCGGCGCCCGAATACTTGCGCTCGGGCATGAAGCCGGTTTCTTCGAGTAGCGGCAGATAGACATAGCTTTCGATGTCGCAGGCCGCACCCGGATAGCGGTTCCAGTACCAGGTGCCGCCGAATTCCCCGCCCTTCTCGATCAGGCAGATGTCGTCGATGCCCGCCTTGCGCAGCCGCGCGCCCGCCAGCAGCCCGCCGAAGCCACCGCCGACCACCACCACATCGCGTTCGTCGGTCACCGGCGCGCGGGTGACCGGCCCCTCGACATAAGGGTCGCTGAGGAAATGGGCGAACTTGCCCGCCATCTCGACGTACTGCTCATTCGCGTCGGCGCGCAGGCGCTTGTCGCGTTCAGAGAGGTAGCGCTGTTTCAGCGCGGCCGGGTCGAAGCCCAGATCAAGTTCGCTCATATCGTCGATCCTCCATCGACCACGATCGTCTGGCCGTTGACGTAGCTGCCCGCCTTCGAGGCGAGGAATACCGCCGCACCCGCGAGTTCTTCGGGCAGGCCGATCCGGCGCATGGGATGATTGTTGTTGTAGGCCTTTTCGGCCTCAGGATTGTCCCACAGCGCGCGGGCGAAATCGGTGCGGATCAGGCCCGGCGCGATGGCATTGGCGCGCACGTTGTGCTGGCCCACCTCGACCGCAAGGTTGCGCACCAGTTGCATGTCGGCGGCCTTGGAAATGCAGTAGGCGCCGATGGTCGGCGATCCGCGCAGGCCCCCGATCGAGCTGACCACGATCACCGCGCCGTCGCGCCGCGCGATCATGCCGGGCAGGCACAGCTGGATCAGCCAGTGGTTGGACAGCACGTTGTTGTCCATGATCTTGCGGAACTGGTCGTCGCTGATCCCGCTCATCGGCCCGTAGTAGGGATTGCTGGCGGCGTTGCAGACCAGCACGTCGATCGGGCCGACTTCGGCCTGGGTGCGCGAAACCAGCGTTTCGAGCGCATCCTTGGACGAGATGCTGGCGGCGATGGCAGTCGCCACGCCCGCGCCGAACTTGGCGTTGATTTCGGCGGCGACGGCGTCGCAGGCATCCTGCTTGCGGCTGGAAATCACCACGCGCGCGCCTTGCGTCGCCATTTCCTCGGCAATCGCGCGGCCGATTCCGCGCGTGGAGCCGGTGATGACCGCCACCTTGCCGGTCATGTCGAACAGACTCATGAAACCTCTCCTTGGGCGGTCTGGCGCCGCCACTGATCGAAAGGCTAGGTCAATCGACTTAACTGTAAAGGGGAAACGTCACGGGCTGCGGGCAGGCAGGCCCGTGACACGGGGTGGGATCAGAGCGAATTGGCGCCGGCGATCTTGCCGTAAACAGCGGCGCTGGGCTTGGGATTCCGCGCAAAAGTGACCGGATCGACACTGGCCAGACCGAACTTGGGCTTGTAGCCGAAGATCCATTCGAAATTATCGATCAGCGACCAATGGCAATAGCCCAGCACCGGCACGCCATCGTCGATCGCGGCCTTGAGGCCCACCAGCGACTCGGGAATGAACTTCGCGCGGATGGTGTCGTCCTCGGTGCCCACGCCGTGTTCGGACACGAGGATCGGCACGCCGCTCGCCTGATGGGCATAGCGCACCGAATTGCCGAGCGAGGGGGCGTAGACTTCAGTGCCCGACCAGTTGCGCACCGCATCCGCCGGCGCGGGCAGCTTGGCGCTCTCGCCCCAGATCGCGCGTTCGTAGTTCTGCACGCCGAGGAAATCGTCCTTCGCGGCAAGGCGCAGCCAGGGGCCGTACATCGCCTCGCGCATGCGGTCGCGGATGGAGTGCTTGCCCGCCGCCTGATCATCCAGCATCGACAGCGACAGCCCCACCGGCAAGTCGCCGCGCACGGCCTTGATCGCCGCCTTCGCCGCCGGGTGCGCGGCCAGCATCCCGGCCTGCAACGCCGGAATGTCGGCGCGCGTGGCGACGTTGGCGGGCAGGAACCGGGGTACCCCCAGCCGCTTCGAGGCCGTCTCCAGCGTCAGCTTCTGGATGTCCCACACCGGCGGCGGCAGGATCTGTTCGAGGATCAGCAGGATATTGGGCTCGTTGAACGTGATCGCGGCGTGCAGCCGGTCGCCCAGCGCCTGCGTCACGCGGGTGACATAGCGCGCGAACAGGTCCGCGCTTTCGGGATTGGTCCACCCCCCTTGCGCACTGAACCAGCGCGGCGCGGTGAAGTGGCTGTAGGTCAGCACCGGCGCCAACCCCCGCGCCCGGCAGCCATCGACGATGCGCGCGTAGTGGTCGAGCATCGCGCGCGAAAACAGCCCCTTCTCCGGTTCGATCCGCGGCCATTCGATGCCGAAGCGATAGCAGTTGAGGCCGATGTCACGCGCGAGATCGAGATCCTTCTCCCACAGCTCGAAACTGTTCGCCGCATCGCCCGAAGGCGTCGCGAACACCGTCGGTGTCTGGTTTTCGAGGAACCACAGGTCGGAGGCGGTATTGTTGCCCTCCACCTGGTGCCCGGCCGTGGACGCGCCCCACAGGAAGCCCTTGGGGAATGCCCCTTCCACCTGCCGAGCGTCAGCTTTGCGCGCGCCAGCCTTGGCCAGCGCCGGGGAAGCCGCCAGCGCCATGCCGCCAGCCAGAATGCCACGCCTATCGATCATCTTTCATCCTCTCCTCAGCGCAAGCGCCGTCACGGTCGCGCCGAGCGCGCCGCCATAAGTCAGTTTCATCGCGAAGGCGGGCCAGCCTGCCAGCACCGCCGGACCCAGTGCGCCGATAACGAAGGCAACCATGCCGCCGAAGACCAGTCCGGCCAGCGCCCATGCCAGCGCCGCCAGCACGATGGAGCGCACCGGTCGCGGCGTGCTGCCACGCAACCGCGCCACCTCGGCCCGCGTCACCAGCACCGGCACAAGCGCACTCATCAGCGCCACCGCGCCCGACTGCGGCACGAAATCGAGCGCCAGACCATCAGGCGCGCCCAGCGTCAGCACGCGGCCCGGCAGTCCGAACACCAGCAGGAAGAACGCCAGGCTGAAGCCTGCATTGATGCCTGCGCTCGTCAGCGCCTGCTGCGCCACGAAGCCGCGCGGCAAGTCAGCCACCGCACGCCTCCACGAAGCCGAAGATCTCCTCCGCCAACCGGCAGTCGGACGTGCCGAGGTGCATCGCCATCGAATAATGGTTGTGCCCGCTCGCCATGTATCCGCGCGGCATCGCCCCGTGCCGCGCCAGCCGCGCCTGCATCAGCCCCAGGAACTCGGCCTGAAAACGCGGCGGATCGAACTCGGCGCAGGCCACCAGCAGCGGCAGCGCGGTCTCGACCAGCGCCGCGCGCGGCATCCGCTCTATATAGAGCGCCTGCTCGCCATAATAGGCCACGTCGCGCTCATCGTGCGGGGTGTAGCCATAAAGTCCCGACAGCAGCACCAGCCCCGCCGCCGCAAGATCGGGCCGCAGCTTCAGCGCACCCGCGATATGCACCGCGCCTGCCGACGTGCCCACCAGCACGATCCGCGCCGGATCGCCGCCATGCTGCGCAGCATTTGCGACCAGCCAGTCGAACGCGGCGAGCACGTCCTCCCCGCCCGAAGGCCAGCCAGCATCGGGCACCAGCCGATAGTTCATCACTGCGCCGAGCAATCCTGCCTCGGCCGCCATGCGTCCCACCGCAGCATTCTGCCAGTCGGCCCCGCCCTTGTCCCCCACGCGGAACCCGCCGCCATGCACGAACAGCAGCACCGGCGCGCCCGGCCCCTGCCCGTAAAGATCAAGCCGGTTGCGCGGATGCGCGCCATAGACGCAATCGACCGCGACCGGCACCACCCGATCCGCCAGCGCGCGCTGTTCGTCCTCGAACAAGGCGCGGCACTGCTCGATCACCGCAGGGCCGAGCGTGGTTCCCATGTCCGCGATCGTGGTGCGGGTCCGAGGTGTCGTCATGGCATGTGCTCCGTCAGCGTACGCAACCAAGGTCGAAACTGGACAAGTCCCGCGCGAGGTCAACCGTCCCCGCAAATCGCGTCGCGATCCCCTGGCGCAACGCCGGCTCCGACTGCGCCAGCGGCCCCGGCGGAATGGCGAAGTGCGTCAGCACCACGCGGCTGACCCCGGCCTCGCCTGCGATCTTGCCAACTTCTTCGGGCCGCAGGTGATGCGTTGCGAGATGGCGCTCCATATCGGCCAGCATCTCGGGGCTCGCATCCTTGCGCGACTGGCGGATGGCGCCGACGATCCTGTCGAGGTCGATCACTTCGCTCACCAGCAGCGTCGCCCCCTTTGCGAAGGACGCCAGCATGGCGCTCGGGCCGGTATCGCCGGTGTAGACGATGACACGCGAATCCATCGCAAAGCGTATGCTGAACGATTGCGGCGCATTGGCGGTGTGCGGGCCGGCGTGGTCGAAATGCGAATTTGCCGCCACCTTCATCACGAAGGGACCGATCGACTGCTCCGCCCCGTCCGTCAGTTCGACGACCTTGACCTTGTCGGCAGGTTGGGGAGGCAGCGCCCCCAGACCAAACCCGATGGCTGCCGGAGCCGCCATCGAAGCCACGATCCCGTCGACGACGGCCTTCGTTCCCTGTGGTCCATAGATGGTCAGCACGCCGGGAAACTGGTTCATCCAGCGCAAGCCGATCACCGCGGCCAACCCGCCGGTATGGTCGAGATGGTTGTGGCTGATCACCACCGCGTCGATCTGGCCGAGACCGACACCGATCTTGGCCAGTTGGCCAACGGCGCCATCACCCGCGTCGACCAGAACCGCGCGGTCGCCCGCCAGCAGCAGGTTGGCAGGCTCTGACCGATCTGGCGTGGGAACAGGCCCTCCCGCCGTTCCCAGCGTGACCCACCGAAAGGTGGGGCACGCCGGTACTTCGGCGGCAGATGCGGACGTGATGGTCGAACTGGCCAGCGCCAGCCCGATCATCGAACGCATCACGCCCGGCATCATCAGAACTTCGTTTCGAGGCTGGCCCCGAAAGTCCGCTCGGCTTCGCGGGTGCGCCAGTTGACGTAGCCGCCGTTGGTGAACGGCAGGCTGATCACCGCCGCGTTGAAGTCCTGCTTGAACAGGTTGCGCACGAATGCGCCAACGCGCCAGCGGTCGTTGATCGTGCCAAGGCCGATGTTGCCGTTGACGATCGCATAGCCATCCTGGCGCTGGTTGGGATCGCCCACCGCATAGGACACGTCGCTGCGCAGCGAGGTGTTGACCGCGAAATCGACCTTCAGCGTATCGTTGATCGGTCGCTCGTACGACATACCGAACGTGACCGCGTGCTTGGGCGCGCCCGGCAGGGCCTCACCCTTGGCCTGGTACAGCGACGTTCCGCTCGAAGCGTCGCACACCGACGAGGCCAGCCCAGAGCGGATCTGGTAGTCGGTGCAGGCCGTCAGGTAGTCGGTGAACTTCGCATCCGAATAGGTGTACGCGACGTTGAACGACAGCGACCGGCTCGGGCGCATCACCAGTTCGACTTCGAAGCCCTTGGCCTCGGCGCCGCCCGCGTTCTCGGTCAGGAATTCCTGCCCGTTGAACACCGAGGTCTGGAGCTGCTTGTACTTGTCCCAGAAGCCATTGACGTTGACCGTCAGCGCGCGATCCAGGAACTGCATCTTCGCGCCCACGGTCACGTCGTCGACCTGCTGCGGCTTCACGTTGCTGCGCGTGCCGGTCAGGCCCGAGAACGTCACCGTCGGCCCGAGGTAACCACGCGCATAAGTCGCGTAGAACAGCAGGTCGCGGCTCGGCTTGAACTCGGCGCCCACGCGGCCCGAAAGCTTGGTCGCCTTGGTCTTGCCGGTGACGAGGTCACGCGTTTCATAAGGCAGCGTGCCCGAAGGGGTGAAACCGTTCGACGGCATCGGCGGGATGAACGGCGCAAGGTCCGGATCCACCGTGCTGTAGTTGTGCGACGTGACGCTGTCATGCGTCAGGCGCAGGCCGCCCAGCAGCGCGAACGTGTCGCTGACGTGGAACTTGCCGTCGACATAGCCCGCTACGCTGTCGGTCTTCGTATCGGTGTGGTTGTAGCCCGCCGTGATCGAGATCGTGGGGAACGCCGAATAGGGCAGCGCCGGGCTGAGCGTCGCGCTCTGGCCAAGGCCGACGCCGGTTTCCTGCCGCGATATGAAGGCACCCGCGATGAATTCCAGCGCCTGGCCGGAAGGCGAGGTCACGCGCAGTTCCTGCGAGTACGAACGGCGCGTCTGGCCCGGATCGCGCGCATAGAACTTCTCGTACGGCAGCCCGTCGATCGAGAACGCGAACGCGCCTTCCTTCTGCTCGCGGAACGCGCTGACCGAGGTCAGCGTGTAGTCGCCCAGCTTCAGATCCGCCTGCAACGACGCGCCGTAATATTCGACCGAGCTGAAGCCCGCGCCATCGTCGATCGACTTGTTGTTGTGCTCGTCGATCTTCACGCCCAGCGCGGCAAGGTTGACGAACGGCAGGCCGACCACGCCACCGGGCGCAGTCAGGTTGGCGTCGAGGTGGTTCAGCGTCCACAGCTGGCCGGGGCCCTCGGTCTTGGTCTTCGAATAGTCGCCGATCACGTAGATCGAGAGCGCGTCGCTCGGCTCCCACCGCAGCTTCACGCGGCCGCCATAGCTTTCCTGACCGCCCCACTTTTCGTTGCGGACGACGTTGTCGACATAGCCGTCGTTGGCGCGGTCGAAGGCATAGACCGCCAGCGCCGCGTTGCCACCCAGCGGCAGGTTGACCGAGCCGTGGATGTCACGCTCGTTGAGCGAGCCGTACGAGCCGAACAGCGAGCCCGAGAACTTGTCGAGGTCCGGGCGCTTGGTGGTGATGTTGATCACGCCCGAAGACGCGTTCTTGCCGAACTGCGTGCCCTGCGGGCCCTTCAGCACTTCGATGCGCTCAAGGTCGCCCAGCGATTGCACCGGGTTGCCGAAGCCGATCACCACGTTGTCGACAACGAGGCCGACCGGCAGTTCGGACGAGCTGGTGAATCCGCCCAGCGTGCCCACGCCGCGGATGCGGAAGCCGGCGTCGTTCGGGGTCTGGCCGAACTGGACCGACGGGAACGAATACTGGATGTTGGTCAGGTCCTTGAACCCGGTGGCCGCCAGCTGCGCGCTGGTCACGGCCGAAACGGCGATCGGCACGTCCTGCAGGCGCTCGGCGCGGCGGGTGGCGGTGACGATGATTTCGCCCGCATTGGCCGGGGCTGCGCTATCGGCCTGCGGCGGCGTGGCCTCCTGCGCAAAGGCGGGCGTGGAAAGCGCGGCAAGGCACAGCCCGCCCAGCAGGGCGGAACGGTTCAATCGGATCATGTCTTCTACTCCCCTAACTTCCAGTTTTGGCCGCGCGCGCCAGTCCCCTGCCCCGCGCGGCAGGTTGTTCAGATTTCGTCGTTGACGGGATTGCTCAGGGTGCCGATCACGCCGACAGAAACGTCCACGCGGTCACCCGCCTTCATGTAGAGCGGGGGCGTGCGCTTGTCTCCGACCCCGCCCGGGGTGCCCGTGGCAATCACGTCGCCCGGGCGCAGCTCGGTGAAGGTCGAACAATATTCGATCACGAAGGCGATATCCCAGATCAGGTCGCTGATCGGCTGGTCCTGCACCACCTGCCCGTTGAGCGTGGTCGTCACGCGCTGGCTGGAAAGGTCACCCACTTCGTCGGGCGTCACCAGGGCCGGGCCGAACGCGCCCGTCGCGGGGAAGTTCTTGCCCGGCGTGAACTGGATGTTGTGGCGCTGCCAATCGCGCACCGAGGCATCGTTGAAGATCGAATAGCCCGCAACATGCTCCATCGCCTTGGCGCGGGGAATGCGGCGGCCGCCCTTGCCGATCACCACGGCCAGTTCGCCTTCATAATCGAAGCGCACCGATTCCTTCGGGCGCAGCAGCGGCTCGCCATCGGCGATCAGCGTGTCGGCCCAACGGGTAAAGATCGCCGGGTGTTCCTTCTGCTCGCGCCCCGTCTCGGCAACGTGCGTGGCATAGTTGAGGCCCACGCACAGGATCTTGTCGGGGTTGGGCACCACCGGCAGCAGGCGCACGTCGGCGCGGGCGTAGGTCGCGGTCGCAGCCAGGGCGGCCAGGTCGCCCGCCAGCGCATCCTTCAGGAACGCCGCCTGCCCTTGTGCGCCCAGATCGTGCACGGTGTCACCGTCGAGGCGACCGAAGCTGGGAACGCCGTCGGGGCGGCGAAAGCTGATGTACTTGCTCATTCTCTTTTCTCCCCGTCGCCTCGTCGTCGCTCCAGCCTTGGTCCCTGCCAGCAGGGCTGCGGCCGTGGCGCCCACAAAGGCGCGTCGATCAAACTTCAATCGTTGCATCCGCCTGCCAGTCGCGGCGGCAGCGGAAGCGCTCCTCGGCCGTGCGCAATCCGGCGAAATCCTTGTCCGAGATGCCCCACTGGTCGATGCGCTGTTCGGGCCAGGTCCAGTCCTCGGGTGCGCCTGCCTGATAGTCGGCGAGCACCTTTTCCACGGCGGTCGAATATTCGATCACCGGGCCGAACGGCGCGATGTAGTAGGCATAGACGTTGTCGCCCGGCCCATGGCGCCCCGGCCCCCATGCGGGAGCAAAGCCGTTGTCGCGCATCCAGCCGATGCCGCGCATCACCGCGTCGAGATCGTCCATCTCGAACGCGATGTGGTTCAGGCTCGAAAACCCGGCGCGCGCGAAGGCGGTCGAATGGTGGCTGTCGTTGCAACGCACGAAGACCATGCCCTTGGTGCGGTCGGAAACGCGGAAATCCAGCACCTCCTCCACCGCATCGCCGCAGGCTTCGGCGTCGGCGGCGTTGAACACCACGTGCGTCAGCTTGACCGGCGAGACGCGCTTGGTCGCCTTGGCGAAGCCTTCGATGGGCGCCACTTCGGTGGTCCCGGTCAGGAAGCGCAGGATCGTGCCTTCGGGCATTTCGACGAGCAGGCCATGCCCCTCGCCCGGATCGCTCGAAACGACCGCCTTGGCGGGCCAGCCCTTGGCCGCAACGCGCGCCTTGAGGCCCGCAAGCTCGTCCTCGCTGCACACGAACGTGGTCGAACGCACGAACTCGTCGTCGGCCGTTTCGAACGCGACGAGGTAGGGGAACGTGCCCGTACCGCGCAGGTAGTGCGTGTCCCCGCGCTGCTCGGCAGGGGTCAGTCCCCAGATATCGACCATGAAGGCCGCGGCGGCTGCCGGATCAGGCAGCGCCAGTTCGATGCTGCGCAACTTCATGCGTTGGACTCCGTGTTGAAACCGGCAGCGATCAGCCCCGCCAGCGCGCATTCCTCGTCGCAATCGCCGGTATCGCCGCTGATGCCCACCGCGCCGACGATCGCGCCTTCATGGCGCACCAGCACGCCGCCGGGCGAAAAGGCCACGTCGCCGCCGACCACCGCGGTCACGCTCTGGAAGAACACGGGATTGCCCTTGGCGCGTTCGGCCAGCACACGCGTGCTGTCGCCCATGCCGACCGCGCCCATCGCCTTCGCGCGGGCAATGTCGAAGCGGAACAGGCTCGCGCCGTCCTCGCGCGCGAAGGCAACCGGATGGCCCCCGGCATCGAGCACCACCACCGCCAGCGGCCTGGCCGCGCGTTGCCGCGCTGCATCAAGCGCGCCGACGATGATGGACTGGGCGGCATGAAGGGAGAGGGAGGTGCTCATGCCGCCACCGTCAGGCTGGTTCCGAGCATGGCAGCCCGGGCTTCAAGAAGGGTTTGTGCCTCACCCGTTCCGAACACGTAGTGGTCGGGCCGCACCAGCACGGCGGGAACCCCGCGCGCATCGAGCCACGCCGCCACCGCACCGTTGTCGGGCAGGTCCGCATCACGCTGGAACAGGCGCCAGCCCTGCCCTGCCAGATCGTCGAGCTTGCGGCCGTCGGCCAGCACCGGCTGGATGAAGCGTTCGCCGGCGGACGGCGTGCCCGCCAACACGATCCCGGTCGCAATAGCGGGGATCAGGTCCGCCGCCGTCTCGCCCTGCTTCTGCGCGGCCTGCGCACGAATGGCAGCATCGCGCGCCGCCGCCTTGGCGCGATCAAGCTCGCAGATATAGCGCCCCGCCGCCACCGCCGCGCCGATCACGCCGCGCACGTGCGGATCGCGTTCGGGCTGGTAGGTTTCGAGCAGACTCTCGGGCGCGCCATCGTTCGCCACCGCCGCCATCTTCCACGCAAGGTTCGCCACATCGCGCAGGCCATGGCACATGCCCTGGCCAAAGAACGGCGGGGTCTGGTGCGCGGCATCGCCCGCCAGGAACACGCGGCCCACCTGCCAGCGTTCGGCCACAAGACCGTGGAAGCGATAGGTCGCCGCGCGCACGATCGTGTGCGGCACGTCCTTCATCCACGCGCCCACCAGCGCCGCGACGTTCTCGGGCTGCATCATCACCGCATCGTCTTCGTGCGGCAGCAGCATGAATTCCCAGCGGCGATGGTTGCGCCGCCCCGGCACCACCGTCGCCGGACGCGCAGGATCGCACATCATGACCGACAGGCGCTGCAGGTCGGCATCGGCGGGCACGCCGGTCAGGGCCGGGAACGTCACCGGGCCTTCGACTTCGGCATCGACGACGAGCCATGGCTCCTCGAATTGGAGGTCGTCCAGTTCGACGCCCAGCGCCTTGCGCACAGGGCTGCGCGACCCGTCGCAAGCGATGACCCAGCGCGCCTTTACGTGGCCGTAGGTGTCGTTCGGGTGCGGTTCAGTGCCGTTCAGGTCATAGTGCACCGTGACGCCGTTTTCGTCCTGCTCCAGCCCGGTGAAGGCCGCGCCAAGGCGCAGTTCGATCCGGCCATTGTCGGCAAACGCATCGCGCAAATGCGCTTCAAGTTCAGGCTGATAGAAGAAGTAATCGTTGGCCCAGCCGAACGGACGCGGCTTGCCCACGGTGCCCATGTAGCGGATCACGCCATGGTCCGCGCCGACGTGCAGGTGCCCATCGGTCGCCACCATGTCGCCCTCGACACGGTCGATCACCCCCGCACTCTGGAACAGGCGCATCATCTCGTGGTCGAGGTGCACCGCGCGCGGCAGGGGATAGTGCTCCAGCTCCTTTTCGAGCACGACGACCGACAAACCCTGCTTTCCCAGCAGGTTGGCCGCCATCGCCCCGACCGGACCGCAACCGATGATCGCAACGTCGAACATCAGGCCACCGGAGCCTTGTACAACGCGCCATCCTTCATGATCGCGGCCAGCTTGTCCTTGTCCTGAAGGATCGCGACATCGGCAGTCGGATCGCCATCGACCAGCAGCAAGTCGGCGAGGAAGCCTTCCTTCACCTGCCCGACATCAAGCCCCATCAGCTCCCCGCCCAGCTTCGTCGCCGCACTGAGTGCCTCTGCGGGCGCGTACCCGAAGTGCTCGACGAAGATCTGGAGGTCGCGCGCGTTGCGGCCATTGGGATTGAACGGAAAACCATAGTCGCCACCGATCAGGATCTTCACGCCGCGCGCCTTGAGCGCGGGCACGACCTTCGATTCCAGCGCCATGCGCTCGGTGGCGCTGGCCTTCATGTGGCTCATGTCGATGTGCGGCGGCGGGGTCGCTTCGAGCGTCGCCACCGACACGCCGGGGCTCGGCGCGTAGAAGGTACTGTCCCTGGCCGCGACCATCTGGTCCATCGCCGCCTGATCGGCATACGAGGCATGGTAGATGATCCGCGCCCCGGCCTTCAGCGCCAGTTCGATCGCCTTGGGGTAATAAGCGTGGGTCGCGATCCACAGGCCCGCCTCGCGCGCGGCGGCACCGGCTGCTTCCATCTCTTCGTCGGTATAGAGCACGTCCTTGGCCGAACCCGGCTTCAGCGCGTCCTCGCCCGAAATCACGAGCTTGAGCGAGCGCACACCGCTGTCCTTGCAGTAGGACACGAACTGGCGGATCGCATCCGGGCCACGACCATTGAACACGTCGCCGGTTTCGACGCCTTCCGCGCCTTCGGGGCTGCGTTCGAGGGTCGAGGGGATCAGGCGCGGCCCCGGCGTTTCGCCAGCGTCGATTGCGGCGGCCAGCTCGGGTTCGATGTGATCCCCCAGCGCGCCTGCGGAATAGGCGCTGGTAAAGCCGTGATCGAGCAGCACGCGGGCATTGCGCCACGCGGCAACCTTCAGCTCTTCGGGCGGCAGGATGAACTGGTGGTAGATCTTTTCGACCGACGAGGCCCAGGTGAGGTGCGCGTGGGATTCAACCATGCCCGGCATCAGGGTGCGGCCCGCGCCTTCGATCACGGTGTCGGCCTGTTCGCCGTCGAGCGCGTCGGCGCTGTCGGCCACGCGGGCAATGCGATTGCCATCGACCAGCACCGCGCCGTGCTGCGCGATGAGCTGGATTCCGTCGAAAATGCGAACGTCGCGGAAAAGGGTCCGCATGTGTCTCTCCCTGTCGAGGCGTGAAGCCCTTGCGCTTGGGTTTGACCGATTTTGACTGCCGGGTAAAATATTGATTGGTTATCGTTCCATAGGATGAGGATATGGATTTCGTTGTTCTGGGCCACCCCGCTGCGACTAGCACTTGCTACGCACGCGCAAGGCTCGCTGCCCCTCCCAGGGGAGATCGTTATTCCTTCCCCCCCTCCCGCAAGCGGGAGGGGCTGGGGGTGGGCCTTGCACAACAAAGCGCCGCCGGAGTTTCCCCCGGCGGCGCCTGTCGTTCAGCACTGAAAGGCTGGCGTTACTTCGCCTGACCCAACAGCGTGACCGGCCCGATCAGGCCCGAAGGCCGCAGCGGGGCGTCGGCCTTGTAAGTGGGGATGGCGGTCCAGGTGACCTTGGTCGCGCCCGGCTGGGCATCGCCGATCAGGCGGTTGACCCACAGGTTGGCGACCTTGACCTGAAGCGTGTTGGCCCCCTTCTTCACCGCGCCTGCGATGTCCACGCGATAGGGCTTGTGCCAGGCATAGCCCACGTCCTTGCCGTTGACGGACACGGCAGCGATTTCACCCACTTCGCCCAGATCGAGCCACAGCGGCGCGCCCGGCTTCACCCCCTTGGGCAACGTGAAGCTGCGGGTGTAGGTGGCAAGGCCGGAGAAGTACTTTACCCCGGCATCGGCGCTTTCGTTGAGCGGCTTGAGCATGGGCAGGTCGACCGAAGCGGGCGCGCCGCGACCGGCTTCGAAGCCGACCTTCCATGCGCCGTCGAGCGTGCCCACCGGAACCGGCGCCAGCTGCTTGATCGCCATGGCATCGGCCTGCGCGGCCTTGCGGAACACGACGAAGACCGAGTCCTCGCCCGCCAGCGTCATCGGCACCACCGTTTCGCCGCCCACGATGCGATAGGACACCGCCTCGGTGCGGCCGGTATCGGCGTGCCACAGCTCGGGCTGCTTGCCGGTGACGCGGAAGTGCGCCTCGAAGGTTTCGGCACCCTGCTTGCGGTTGTTCACGAACCACGCGTGGCCATCGGCCAGCTGGCGGTGGACGAACAGCACCTCGGCATCCTTGCTCGCGCCGTCCATGCGGAAATCGGGCGCGACGCCGGCCCCTGCCAGCGCGGCGTCGATGTCTCTGCTGGCGATCACCTGCCCCGCGCCGAGCTTCGTCACCGCGGCACCGGCCCACAGCTTGCCGGTCAGCGCCTTGAACGCCGCCGCATCGTCGTTGAGGCTGGGCGAACCTTCGGGGGCCATGCCGACCACGGTCGCGCCCGCTTCGACCAGCGCGGCGAGGCGTTGCAGCGTCGGCAGCGTCATCTTGCGCGACGAGCCGCCGAGGTAGAGCGCCTTGTACCGCGCACCGCCCTTGGCGACGACTTCGCCGTCGTGCACGTCGAGCGCTTCGAACAGCGCATCGCGGTTGACGAAGTCGTAGGCGTGGACCTTGGGCGCATCGGCAACGCGCGCCTGCCCGTAAAGCCCGGTGATCGGCGCCTCCTCGCCATAGAAGTAGCCGACATCGGCCACGTTGCGCCCCGCCTGCAGCAGCAGCGAGGAGCGCGCCATGTAGTCCACCCACGGGCGCGCCAGCTCGGCCCAGGCTTCGTGCCGGTTGAAGAACTGGCCGAAGATCATCAGCGAAAGGCCGGGCTTCTTGTCGTCGACCGGCTGGTGGACCGAGGTGTGGACCACCGGGCGGTTGACGCCGCTGGCGAATTCGAGATCGATGATCCGGCGCAGCTCGTTCGGCGCATAGGCCCAGGGCGCGAGCGCCGAGGTCATCGATTCCGCCGCGACGAGGTTCTGGCCGTAAATGTGCGCGGTGGACGCCGCGCCCTTCATGTCCGCGATGTAGCTGGGGTTCGGCCCGGCCTTGCGCGAATAGGTCCACAGCGCCGACATCGGAACGTCGGCGTGGGCACGCATGGCGATATCGTCGCCCAGCGACGGACGGTTGTCCTCCAGCGCCTCGCCATAGACTTTCAGGCCGTTTTCGTGCGCGACCTTGGCAACGGTGCCGTAGTGTTCGGAGGCCATCAGGTCGGCCAGCGTCTGGCGATAGTCGCGCAGGAAGGCGTCGGACTGCGCGCGGCTGCCGATCAGCGTGCCGGTGAGCGCGGGGAACCACGGCGTCGGGTCATACCCGCGCAGGCGCTTGAACTGGGCGACCATCTTCGGCGTCCAGTTGGCCGCGCCGACTTCGATGGAATCGGTCAGCAGCGCGCGCACGCCGCGCTGGCCCACCAACTCCGGCCCGGCGGCGTCCTTGTACATGCCGAGGTAGTGTTCGAGGTAACCGCGCACCGCCGCGCCATCGAACTTGTCGACTTCAAGCCCCGTCGCTTCGGGCGGCGCCGGGTGGTTGGTGGTGCCGAGCAGGCTGGCGCCGAGGCGGATCACCTTCCAGCGGCCCTTGGGCGGGGTCCAGTCGAGCGTGCCGTCGGCCTTCATTTGGGCGGTCAGGTCGATGACCCTGGCCGGGTCCGCCCCGACAGTTGCGGCATCGGGGGTGCCCAGCGCATAGTAGTCGCGCTCGATGGCGAAGCCCGCTTTCGCTTCGTACTGATCGACCAGCGCCTCGCCCGACAGTGTGAACTGCTTGATCTCGAACGGCGCCTTCGCGCCTGCAGCCATCATCGCGAGGAAGCCGCTGTCGGTATCGACACCGGGTGCAGGATCGCCAAGGTTCGAACCGCGGAACGGCGCGGGCACCAGCACGACACGAAACGCGCGTGCGGTGACGGCGGGGAAACCGATGGTACTCGGCGCGGCCGTGATCGGGAAATCGGCGATCTTGCGCCAGGTCTTGCCGTCGCCGCTTGCTTCAAGCCGCGGCTCGACCGTGGCGCCCGAGAATATCCCCTTCGCGCCGGGAATGAACAGCGTGGCCGAGCGGATGGTCTGCGGCTTGGCATAGCTGGCGACGAGCGTGGTCGGCGCCTCGGCAGGCCCGCGCGGCACGGTCACGCCGGTAGTCAGGCTGGCGTCCGAGAGCAGCTTTGCGTCAAGCGGCTTGCCGTCCGGCCCGGCATAGGCGGGCGTCAGGTCGGCCGGCGCGAGGTCGGGCACCGCCAGCACGGCGATATCAGCATAACGTTCAGGCGCAACGAAGCCGTGTTCGCCCGAAAGCTTGGCGATCGGATCGTCGAGCGCCATGTCCTGAAACGGCCCGGTGACCTGCGGCGGCTGCGGCAGCTTGCCGGCAAAGCGCTTGCCGCCGGTGACCAGCGTTTCGCTCCACACCACCTTCTTGAGGCCGTCCTCGGGCTTCACCCAGGGGCCGCCGGTTTCCGACCAGCCAGGCGAAGCCGCGATGGCGAGTTCGAGGCCCAGCCGATCGGCCTCGGCGGCGGCGAAACGGAAGGCGTCCTTCCATTCAGGCGTCATGTAGACCAGCCGGTGATCGACGATCTGCGGCGTGGCGAGCCCGGCATCAAAGTTCTGCAGGCCGCCCAGCCCCACGCGCTTCATCCACGCCAGATCCTTGGCGATGCCGTCCTTTGAAATGTTGCCGTTCATCCAGTGCCACCAGACGCGCGGACGCGCGTCCATCGGCGGGTCCTGGAACTGCTGGTCAAGGCTGGGCGCGGCGTTCACCGGCTCGACCGGCATTGGATAGACGGGGGGCTGCGGCGGGGGCGATGTGTCCGCCATGGCGAATGGGGTGAGCAGCGTGGTGCTGGCAAGGACGGTTGCGACCCGAAGGCCCCGGCGAAGGTTCATGCTGCTCACTCCCGATATTTCGTTGTTCTGGTTCGATTATCTCAGACGATGCCCGCGCCGAGGCCGACGGCCTTGCGTTCCTGCGCCTTGCGGCCGCGGTACTGGCTGAGGCGGTAGGCTTCGAGCACGTCGATCGCGCCGCCCGCTTCCATGCGCGCCTTGGCAAGGATCGGCGCGACGTCGAGGTTGTAGGCCCGGCGCAGCGCCTGGAAGGCCATCATCGTGTCGTTGGCTTCCTGCGCGCCGTGCAGCGCGGCGCGGTCGACCAGCTGTGCCTTGGCGAAGCACTGGGCGATCGTCTCGGCGGACGAGAGCATGGATTCGATCGGGTCGGTCACGTTGTGCGACTGGTCGATCATGTAGCTGGGGTTGAAACCATCACGCGGGTTCAACTCGGCCTCGATCAGTTCGTTGAACACGAGGAACAGCTGGTGCGGGTTGATCGAGCCCGAATCGAGGTCGTCGTCGCCGTACTTGCTGTCGTTGAAGTGGAAGCCGCCCAGCTTGCCGAAGCGGTGGAGGCGCGCGACGATCTGCTCGATGTTGACGTTGGGTGCATGGTGGCCAAGGTCGACGAGGCACTTGGCCTTGGGGCCGAGTTCCTGCGCGGCGAGGATCGAGGAACCCCAGTCGCTGATCACGGTCGAATAAAACGCCGGTTCGAACATCTTGTGTTCGAGCAGCATCCGCCAGTCGTCGGGCAGCGCGGCGTAGATCTGTGCCGCGCCTTCGAGATAGCGGTCGAGGCTGCGGGCAAAGTCCTGCTGGCCGGGGAAGTTGGTGCCATCGCCCACCCACACGGTCAGGTCGGTCGAGCCGAGCTGCTGGCCGATCTCGATGCATTCGATGTTGTGGTCCACCGCCTGCTGGCGCGTGGCGGCATCCTGCGCCGACAGCGAGCCATTGGCGTAAGTATGCG
The DNA here is from genome assembly GCF_020179425.1 of Novosphingobium percolationis. Taxonomy (GTDB): domain Bacteria; phylum Pseudomonadota; class Alphaproteobacteria; order Sphingomonadales; family Sphingomonadaceae; genus Novosphingobium; species Novosphingobium percolationis. Next base: position 746,087 of record NZ_JAILYM010000001.1, read on the forward strand.
CCTGCCCCTGCTGGTCCTGGAAAGTGTTCGAATTGACCGCGTCGAAACCGAGGCCGAGGCTGGCGGCCTCATCGCGCAAGGCCTTGTAGTCGCTCACCTTGTCCCAAGGGAAGTGGGGCGAAACGCGCGGGGTGACGCGCGAAAGCTGCTGGATGACCGCGCAGTCTTCCAGCTTTTCGTGGATGTTGGTGGGCTCGCCCGCAATCGGGAACTTGGCGAAGCGCGTGCCGCCACGGCCTGCACCCCACGAGGGCACGGCGACCGAGAAACCAGCGACCTTGGCCTTGATCGCATCGATGTCGATGCCGGTGCGCGCCAGCTTGCGGCCCAGCGCGGCGTAATCGTCTTCCAGCGCATCGAGGTGCGCGGCGTTGCGCTCTGCGATCAGGTCTGCGGAAATGGGAAGGGTCACTTGCTGTCCTTTCGCGCGAGGAAGCCCTGCATCGAGAGCCACGCGGTGAATTGGTCAATCAGGAGAGTGGTGGTCGTGCCGGGAATGCCAAGGCCGAAGCCGTGGTCGCCCCGCTGGTAGCCGTGGATTTCCACCGGGCGCTTGGCGGCGAGCCAGGCCTGGGCGATCGGGAAGCCCTTGCTGGGGAACAGGCTGTCGTCGAGCGCGATGGCATCGAACATCGGCGGCGCATCGGCGGATACGGGTTCGGCATCCTGCGGTCCGTAGATGTAGCCGAGGAAAGCCGGGCGCGAGGGCGTGTCGGCATCGAGGCCCACCCGGCGCGTGGTCATGGCGCCTGCCGAAAAGCCCATCATGCCGACGCGCGCGGGATCGATCCCGTATTGCGCGGCATGAGCGCGCACCCACGCCACCGCGGCCTTGCCGTCTGCGGGCGCGGACGACTTGCCCAGCAGGTCGCCGGTCATCGGGTGGCCCAGTTCGCTTTGCAACGCCGCGCCCATGAACTTGCCCGCTTCGGCCTCGTCCTTGGGCGTGGGGTTGAGGCGGTACTTGAGCACGAAGGCGGCAATGCCGCGATCGGCCAGTGCGCGCGCCACGTTCCAGCCTTCGTGGTCCATGGCGAGCAGCATGAACGCCCCGCCCGGCGCGACCACCACCGCCGCGCCCGTGGCCTTGGCCGGATCGGGCAGGACCGGGGTGATCGTGGGCCGGGTGACATTGCGGACGGCAAGGTCGCGGCCTGCGAACTTGATCCACTGTTCACTGGCAGCGCTGCCGGGGGTCTTGTCGCCATAGAGCGCAATCGCACCGGGTTCGGCCGGAGCGGTGGCGGGTTCCGACGGCGGCGGCCCGCCTTGCGCGAAGGCAGGCGCGGCCACGGCCAGGGTCACGGCAAGCAGAACGGCTTTTCTTGTTTTCATTGCCTTATCCTCTCCCATCGGCGTCAGCGCGTGAAGGCCTGCACGTTGCCTGCATCGACGTTGATCATGTTGCCGGTCGACTTGGCCGAGGCTTCCGAACCCAGCCAGTAGGCGGCTTCGGCGATGTCCTCGGGCAGCACATCGCGCTTGAGCATCGAGCGGTTGCGGTAGTGCGCTTCGAGTTCGTCGCCCGCGTCGATGCCGTTCGACGCCGCGCGCTCCTTGCGCCAGTCGCCGTCCCAGATCTTGCTGCCACGGATCACCGCGTCGGGGTTCACGACATTGACGCGGATGCCTTCGGGCGCGCCTTCGAGCGCAAGACAGCGTGCGAGGTGGTTGGCCGCCGCCTTGGCCGAGGCATAGGCAGAGGCGCCTGCGGCCGCCGCGACGGCGTTCTTCGAGCCGATGAACACTACCGAGGAACCACCCTGTTCCTTCATCCGCTTGAGCAGCGGCCAGGCCGCGCGGGCGGTCAGGAAATAGCCCTGCGCCAGCACGTCGTAGTTCCTGTTCCACAGGTCGAGCGTGGTCTGCTCGATCGGCGCGGACGAAGCGATGCCCGCATTGGCGACGAGCACATCCAGTCCGCCGAATTCGCGCGCGGTGTATTCGAACGCGGCGGCGACCTGCGCTTCATCGGTCACGTCGCAGGCAACCGCGCGGACCACGTCCTTGCCAAACTGCTTCGCAAACCCGGCGCGCACTTCTTCGGCAGCGGTGGCGTCACGATCGGCAAGCACCACGCAGGCCCCTTCGCGCAGGAAGCGCGCGGCGGTGGCGGCGCCGATGCCGCCGGCGCCGCCGGTGACGAGCGCGATCTTGCCGACCATCGGCTTGGGCGCAGGCATGCGCTGGAGCTTGGCTTCTTCCAGCAGCCAGTATTCGATGTCGAAGGCTTCCTGCTCATCGAGCGCGATATAGTCGCCGATAGCCTCGGCCCCGCGCATCACGTTGATCGCGTTGCCGTAGAATTCTCCGGCAAGGCGCGCGGTGGTCTTGTCGGTGGCGAAGGTGATGCGACCGACGCCCGGGACCAGCACGACGACCGGGTTGGAATCGCGCATCGCCGGGCTGTTGGCGCGCTTGCAGCGCTCGTAATAGGCCGCATAGAGATCACGATAGGCGGCGACCTGCTCGGCGAGGTAGGCGTCGTCGGTCAGGCGCGCGGGGTCGAGCGTCAGCGGCGCGATCTTGGTGCGCAGGAAGTGGTCGGGGCACGAGGTGCCAAGCGCGGCAAGGCGTTCGAACTCGACCGAGCCGGTGAATTCCAGCGCCTCGGCATCGTCCGAATAGTGGCCGAGCTTGCGGCGCGCGCCCGTCATGAAGCCGCGCAGGCGGGGCATGAGGTCTGCCACGATCGCGGCGCGATCGGGGTTCGGGGCGACCTTCTGGCCACCGAACGCGGGCTTTTCGCCCAGCTTGGCGTTGAGGTAATTGGCGGCGTCCGCGATCAGCGCGACGGTGTGGTCATAGCAGGCCTTGGCGCTATCGGCCCAGCAGATGATGCCGTGGCCTGCCAGCATGACGCCTTCGACGCCCGGATTGGCGGCGACGAAATCGCGCAGCATCACGCCCAGCGTGTAGCCCGGGCGCTTCCACGGCAGCCAGCCGATCTTGCCGCCCCAAATTTCCTGCGTGGCCGCTTCCCCGCCCGACGAGGCGGCGAGCGCGATGATCGCGTCGGGGTGGACGTGATCGACATGCGCGAAGGGCAGCAGCGAGTGCAGCGGGGTGTCGATGCTGGCCGCGCGGGCATTCAGGTTGAAAGTGCAGTGCGGCAGGTAGCCGACCATCTTGTCGTCATCGTCCGGCCCGCCATAGTGCGCTTCGAGGCCGAGCAGCTTCGACTGGTAAAGCGTGGCGAAGCCATCGAGCTTAATCGAGCCGATGTCGCCGCCCGAGCCCTTGACCCACAGCACTTCGACGCTTTCGCCGGTCAGCGGATCGATCTCCGCCAGCTTGGCCGAGGTGTTGCCGCCGCCGAAGTTGGTGACGGTGAGGTCCGAGCCGAGCAGGTTCGAGCGATAGAGCAGCAGTTCGGCCGGGCTGAGCGTGGCGGCGACCGAGTCGTTCCAGCGGCTGGTGGGCACGGCGAAGGGGATCGCGGCTACGGAAATCTGCGTCTGGGCGTTCATGGCATCCCTTTGGGTCGTCAGGCCGGCATTGCGCCGTTCGGAAGGGGTGCTAACATTTCTACTGGAAATGATCAACATTGATTGTTATTGATCATTTCAACGCAGAAACACGGGAGAGCGGCGTGCCAACGGGCACCACCATCGTCATCGATCTGGGCAAGACGCTCAGCAAGGTCAGCCTCTGGGATCTGGACGGACGCATGATCGACCGGCAGGTGCGGCCCAACGCGCCCATCGAGGTCGACGGCGTGCGCCGTCTCGATGCGGGCGGCACGGCGCAATGGCTGCTCGAAACGCTGTCGCGCTATGCCGATCATCCGATTCGCACGATCGTGCCGGTGGGCCATGGCGCGGCAGTCTGCGCGCTGGCCAAAAGCGATAAGGGCGACCACCTCGCCTTCCCGCCGCTCGATTACGAACAGGTTCTGCCCGACGACGTGCTGGCGGAATACCGCGCGGCACGCGATCCTTTTACCGTTACCGGCTCACCCGCCCTGCCCGCAGGCCTCAACTTCGGCGCGCAACTGTTCTGGATGGAGCGGCTGTATCCCGAGGTCATGGCCCGCGCGACGCTGGTGCCATGGGCGCAATACTGGGCGTTCTTCCTGACCGGCCGCGCGGTCAGCGAAGTGACCAGCCTTGGCTGCCATTCCGACCTGTGGTGCCCGCAAGCCGCGGACTTCTCGCCGCTGGCCAAGCGCATGGGTTGGGCTGAAAAGCTGCTGCCGGTGGTGCGCGCGGGCGACGTGGTCGGCACGCTGACCGCCGATGTCGCCGCCGCGACCGGTCTATCGCCAGAGGTGCAGGTGCTGGCAGGCCTCCACGATTCCAATGCCGCCCTGCTCGCCGCGCGCGGCTTTGCCGAGATCGCCGACAACGAAGCGACCGTGCTCTCGACCGGCACATGGTTCATCGCCATGCGCCTGCCCGCGCAGCCCGTGGAAACCGCGCTGCTGCCAGAAGCGCGCGATTGCCTCGTCAACGTCGATGCCTATGGCCGCCCGGTGCCGTCCGCGCGCTTCATGGGCGGCCGCGAGATCGAGACTCTGATCGAGATCGACACCCGTCGCGTCGATATCAAGCCCGACCAGCCCGCGCTGCTCGCTGCCGTGCCCGAAGTGCTGAAGCAGGGCCGCATGATCCTGCCCACGCTATGCGGCGGGTGCGGCCCCTACCCCGCTTCCACCTTCGCGTGGATCAACCGGCCCGACGACTGGTACGAACGCCGCGCGCTCGCCTGCCTCTATGCCGCGCTGGTGGCCGATACCGCACTCGACCTGATCGGCTCCGCCGAACGCATCCTCGTCGAAGGGCGCTTTGCCGAAGCCGAAGTCTTCGTTCGCGCGCTCGCCGCGTTGCGCCCGGATTGCGAGGTCTTTACCGCCAACGCGCACAACGACGTCTCGTTCGGTGCGCTGCGACTGATCGATCCCGGCCTCAAGCCGCAGGACGAACTGGTGCGCGTGGCTCCGCTCGACGCCGATCTCGACACCTATCGCAGCCGCTGGAAGGCTGAAGTGGAGGCCCTTGCATGATCGCCGCGTCGATCCCCGATTACCGCGAACTCGCCCGCCGCCGCCTGCCGCGCTTCCTGTTCGACTACATCGACGGCGGCTCCTATGCCGAAGTCACGCTGCGGCGGAACATCGCCGATCTTGAGGACATCGCCTTGCGCCAGCGCGTGCTGCGCGATGTGTCGAACCTAGACCTTTCGACCGAGTTGTTCGGCCAAAAGCAGGCCCTGCCGGTGGCGCTCGCCCCGATCGGGCTGGCCGGCATGAACGCGCGGCGCGGCGAATGCCAGGCGGTGCGCGCGGCAGAAACGGCGGGGATTCCTTTCACGTTGTCCACCGTGTCGGCCTGTTCGATGGCCGAAGTCGCCAAGGCCGCCAGCCGTCCGTTCTGGTTCCAGCTCTACATGATCCGCGACCGCGGCTTCATCCGCGAACTGTTGCAGGAAGCGGTGGAGCTGAAGTGTTCCACACTGATCTTCACCGTCGACATGCCGGTGCCGGGCAGCCGTTACCGCGACTACCATTCGGGGCTTGCCGGTGCGCCGGGCCTCAAGGGCGCGATGCGCCGCGCGTTGCAGGGCGCGATGAAGCCCGACTGGGCGTGGGACGTCGGCGTGATGGGCCGCCCCCATGGGCTGGGCAACGTCGCGCGCAAGCTGCAGGGCAAGACCGGGATCGAGGACTTCTTCGCGTGGATGCGCGAGAACTTCGACAGCTCGATCTCGTGGGCGGACCTCGATTTCATCCGCTCGGAATGGAAGGGGCCGCTGGTGATCAAGGGCCTGCTCGACCCCGAGGATGCCAAGGAAGCCGCCGCGATCGGCGCGGACGGCATCGTCGTGTCCAACCACGGCGGGCGGCAATTGGACGGCGTGCTGTCCTCGGCGCAGGCGCTGCCGCCGATCGTCGATGCGGTGGGCGACAAGCTGACCGTGCTGGCCGACGGCGGCGTGCGCTCCGGGCTCGACGTGCTGCGGATGCTGGCACTGGGTGCCAAGGGCGTGCTGCTGGGCCGGGCATGGGCCTTCGCGCTCGCCGCGCGCGGACAGGCAGGCGTCGAACACATGCTCAAGCTGATCGAAGCCGAAATGCGCGTCGCCATGACGCTCACCGGGGTCGGCTCCATCGGCGAGATCGACCGCTCGATCCTCGCCAACCGATAAGAACGACAAGAAGGGATTGGATTGATGGGCGGGAACCCGGTTCTGGGCGTGCTATTCCACTGGATCGGGGGCTTCTCCTCGGCCAGTTTCTATGTGCCCTACAAGCGCATTCAGCGCTGGTCATGGGAAGTGTTCTGGCTGGCCGGTGGCCTCTTTTCGTGGCTGATCGCGCCGTGGATCTTCGCGTCGCTGCGCACCGAGGATCTGCTGGGCGTTCTCTCCGCCGCGCCGCGTAACACCTTGGCATGGTGCTGGTTCTGGGGCGCCATGTGGGGCTTTGGCGGGCTGACCTTCGGCCTGACCATGCGCTATCTCGGCCTGTCGCTGGGCATGGCGGTCGCGCTGGGGCTGACCACCGTGATCGGCACCATGGGACCACCGATCTTCCACGGCACGATCGGCGAGATCGCGGCCAAGACCAGCGGGCAACTGACCCTGCTCGGCATCCTGATCACGCTTGTCGGCATCGTCGTAGTGGCGCGCGCGGGCAGCGCCAAGGAGAAGGACCTGGGCGGCAAGGCGTCGGAAGGCGTGGCCGAGTTCAACTTGCGCAAGGGCCTGCTGATCGCGGTGTTTTCGGGCTGCATGTCGGGCTGCTTTGCCTGGGGCCTCGATGCCGGCCAGCCGATCCGCGACCTGACGCTGGCCGCCGGGACCGACCCGTTGAGCCAGGGGCTTCCGGTGCTGTGCGTGGTGCTTGCGGGCGGCCTCACCACCAACCTGCTGTGGTGCGCCTGGCTGATCCGCAAGAACCGCAGCTTCGGCCAGTTCTTCGGCGCGGTATCCGATCCCGAAAATGGCGGCCGCGCACCGCTGCTCACCAACTGGCTGCTGGCCGCGCTGGGCGGCACGCTGTGGTATGGCCAGTTCTTCTTCTACACGATGGGCGAAAGCCAGATGGGGCGCTTCGGCTTCTCGTCGTGGACGCTGCACATGGCCTCGATCATCCTGTTCTCGACGCTGTGGGGCTTCGCGCTCAAGGAATGGAAGGGCGCCGCCCCGCGCACCCGCGCGCTGGTGTGGACCGGCATCGGCCTGCTGGTGGGCGCGACCGTGGTGATCGGCGCGGGCAACATGCTCGATGCTGCGGTTACCTCCGGTTGAGGACCTATCCGCGCAAGAATGATGGAATTCGCTCAAGCCTTGCGGCATAGGCCATGCTGCAAGGCTTGAGGGGTTAGGCACGGACATGCACGCGGCGGAACGCGAACGGCTGATCATCGAGGCGCTGCGCCCCACCGGGTTCGTCAGCTACCGCGAGCTTGAGGCCCAGCTCGAGGCCAGCCCCGCGACCATCCGGCGCGACCTGACGCGGCTGGAGGAGGAAGGCCAGATCGTGCGCGTCCACGGCGGAGCCAAGCTCGCCGAAACGGACGACACGCCGACCGCGCCTTCGTTCAGCCTCGCAGGCACGCCGTTCGAACAGTCGATCGGCCAGAACCTCGCCGCCAAGCAGGCAATCGGACGCGCCGCCGCCGCACGCTGCCAGCCCGGCGAAGGCGTCATGATCGACGGCGGCACCACCACCTTGCAGATGTGCCACCACCTCGACGGCAAGGACCTGCAAGTCCTCACCAATTCGCTGCACATCGTGAACGCGCTGCTGCCGCAGGCGGGCACGCGCATTCTGGTGCCATCGGGCACGGTGTTCCGCGAACAGAACATCATCCTTGCCGCCGCTGGCGAGGAATCGATGCCCCGCTTCCACGCGCCCAAGCTGTTCATGGGCGCCGCCGCCGTGGGGCTTCAGGGCGTGATGCAGGCCGACGTGGTGCTGGTCGCCGCCGAGCGCCGCCTGATCGACCGCGCCGAGGAAGTGATCCTGCTGGTCGACAGTTCCAAGTTCGAAAGCCGTTCGGGCACGATCGTGTGCGGGCTGGACGAAGTCGACGTGCTGATCACCGACGCAGGCCTGCCGCCCCAGTTGCACGAAGCCTTCGCCGCGCGCGGGATCGAGGTTGTGATCGCGGCCTAATCGTCGTTGACGAGTTGGTGCGCGCGCAAGGCGTGTTCGATCCGCGCCACCGCCTTCTTCGCCATCGCGCCAGAGGCCAGACCGCCAACCGCGCGCCATCCGAAATCCAGCACGGCCTTGAAGCCGCCCGGCGCCATCGCCTCGATCGAGCGGTCCGCCACGAGCCGGATGCGCCGCCTGATCGGCTTGCGCAGATCCCCCGCGTCGCACACGTTCACCGGCCAGTCCGGCCAGCGCGGGCTCGGCTCTTGCGCCGCCGTGCCATATAACGGGATGATCGCCCGCCCGCGCTCCGGGTCATCGTCGGGCAGTGCTTCGGGTTCCTCGGCAAAGAGCCACGACCGGACCGGGTTGCCGCTGGCATCGGGCGTCGTGACGGGAATTCGGAAGTACTTCTGCAGGAACGACCGGCAGTTTTCACGGCCCAGCATGAAATCGTGGTGGCGATAGGCTTCGCACAGGAAGCCCGAAAAGCCGCCCAGTGCGCCACTCGCCAGCGCCGCGCCGCCGGTAAAATTGCCCGCATCGCGGTCGTTTGGAACCTTGTCCCGCCCGCTCGGGCTGATGATGAACCGGCTGGCGACCGAGCTGTCGAGCGCGAGGCGGATGTCCTCGGGATGGAAGCGCCCCTGGTTCTTCATGGCGGTGATCATGCCGCCCGCGAGCGAAAGCAGGGTTTCCTGTTCCGCGTCGGCGTAGGCATCGCGAGCGTCGTCAGCGAGGCGCTCCTTGACCAGCGGCGGATCGGGGAATGGATCGACCATGATCAGGGCGCGGCAGGCGGCCTCCGCACCGCGCGGATTGCGCCCCAGGATGCCCGCCAGTTCGATCCGCGCCCATTCGAGCGGCTCGTTGTCGATCATGCCCCCGTCGGCCGAGGCATAACTGTAGGACGCAGGTTTGCAGCGATCGTCCGCAAGGTGCTTCACGCTGCCGTCGATGCGGTAGGCCACCACCGGCGGCGGCGGATTTCCCGTGGCGGGCGAAATGCGCGCATGATCGGGAAAGAAGCTCGCCCTGTACAACGCGGACAGCGGCGCGATCGTGCGCGATCGCAGCGCCAGCGGGAACGATCCGGTGGCGAGCGCCGCATTGCCCAGCAGCGTCCACGCAGGGTCGGCGGCGCTGGATTCGCAGGCGAGGTCCACTTCGTCGGGCCGCGCATCGGCCAGCCCGCGCAGTTTCACGCTGAAGCGCGCGATGTCGGCATGGCGCGTCATCGTGTAGCTTGCGCCCGGACTGCCATCGAACGCGAAGCTGTAGGGAACGCCGCGCAAATTGGTGACGGTGAAGCACAGCTTGAGCCGATCGGGCAGCCATGGGCGATCGACCGGAACATCGGCCGCGTCGGCGCGCTGCGGAAACGCCAGGATCTCGTCGCGCACCTTGTCCAGCACACTGCAATCGAGCAGCGAGCGCACCGGCGCGCGCGCGCCGGCAAGATCGGCCTCGCCCAGCAGCCAGCGCATGTCCACCTGCCGGACCCACGGGGCATAGAAGGGGTTCCGCTCGCCCAGCGCATCAGCGTCCGCCCGGCAGCGGATGGGCGCAAAGCGCCGCCGCGCCGCTGCCGCGACCATCGCCGCCGACATGCCGCCCGCCGAAGCGCCACTGATCACGCGCACCAGCACCTTGTGTCGCGCGGCGGCGCCCGGCTCGCCCGCGGCGATGGCCCGCGAACGCTCGGCCTCGTAGGCGTCGAGCGCCTCGAACAGAAAATCGAGCACGCCACCGATATAAGCCCCCGCCGACACCGCGCCCGCCAGCACCAGACCGATCTCGAACGTGCGCGGTCCCTCGATCGGGTCCTCGGGCCAGAGCGGAGGGCCGTAGGCTTCGTCATAGTCGGCAATGTCGGGCGCGGCATGACCGGAGAAGGGATGTGACAAGATCGACTCCAGGTATCGGCCATTGGCCACGATGTTGCGCGACGGCTTTGCCCGCTCACGCCTCCAGATCGATCCCGCTCCACCAAGAACGCCACAGGGTACAAATAAAAGCAAGTAAGACTTTGTACCAATTTGCGCTAAAGAGGCGCGAATTCTGCAAGCACAATGAACAAATTATTTTCCTACACAGCGTCACGCGATTATCTGCAGAAGCGTTCATTCCCCTTGCCACCGAGGACGCCGATGACCGCCAGCGCCGCTTCAACCCATTCCCGCCGCGCCGACGATCGCTTCGTCGCCCACGCCCGCCCGACGTTCCTCTACGTCATGTATCTGCTGATCCTGTGGTCGATCCCGATGGGCCTGCTCGGCGCCGTCCGACCGCAAGCGGCGCAGGCGATGATCGCCGCCATGGCCGCCTATTTTCGCGGATTGCCCGAGCCGCTCTATGCGCTCTTCGGCACGGGGTACGTCGGCTACACCGTCGCCCGGCAATGGGGAAAGATGCGCGGCGATGATGCCTGATCGGAGGCTGCGAGGTCTGGTTAGTTTCAGGTAACTTTTCCCTGCTAGACCGACGTAGTGATGGAACGCCAACCGCTCGCCCTTCCTGCCGCCTTCCGCCCGCGCCTTCTGGTCGCCGCGCTGGCGCTGGCGCTTGCCGGTTGCGGCGCAGCCCCCCAGCCCGATCGCGTCGCCGCGCTGGAAGAACGCCTCGCTTCGGTGGAAAAGCGCGCCGAAGCTGCAGAAAAGCGCGCGCGCAATGCCGAGGACATTGCCCGGCACGCCGCTCCCAACCCCTACGTCAGCAACGATGCCTTTCCGCAGCTCGATCCCGACGTGAACCAGGTCACCGATCCCAGCACCGAGGATCCCCAGTTCCAGAACGGCCCGCAGGCAGACAACGGCAACGCGCCGCCGCCGCCACCCTCGCCCGTCATCCCCAACAGCGGCTGAACCCAGCGCCGCAGCCTTGCGCGCTTCGCGCCACAGTGCGAATAGGCGCAACAGATTTTGCTGCCGGGGGTGTCCGTGTCCGAAACCGTCTATGTCCTCAACGGACCCAACCTCAACCTGCTGGGCCTGCGCGAGCCTGAAATCTATGGCACGCAGACGCTAGACGATATCGCCGGCATGCTTGAGGATCGTGCGCTCGAACTGGGGCTGGAGATCGATCTGCGCCAGTCGAACCACGAAGGCCACCTTGTCGACTGGCTTCACGAAGCGCAGGCAGTGGGCGCCAGGGCGGTGCTGCTCAATGCAGGCGCCTTCACCCACACCTCGGTCGCGTTGCACGATGCGATCAAGTCGATCCGCACGCCGGTCATCGAAGTCCACCTTTCGAACCCGCACACGCGCGAGGCCTTCCGCCACAAGTCCTATGTCGGCATGGCGGCCAAGGGCACGATCTGCGGGTTCGGCGCGAACAGCTACCTTGTCGCGCTGGATGCCGTAACGCGGCTTTGAGCGGCACAGACGCCGGTTTTCCACCACACGCACCCGCAAAGCCTTGCCAGCGCGCGCACAGGCGGGCATGGGCCGCTGCTTGAACCCATCAAACCCGCGCGAGGATAACGAATGACGCAGGATCGCGGCGCGAAGAGCGAAGGAATGGCCATCGACAGCGCGCTGGTGCGCGAACTGGCCGAGCTGCTGGCCGATACCGGCCTTTCGGAAATCGAGGTCGAGGATGGCACGCGCAAGATCCGCGTCGCCCGTACGCTGACCGCCGCCGCGCCGGTCGCCTATGCGGCCCCTGCCGCCGCGCCCGCCCCGGTGGCCGCCGCGCCCGCCGCTGCCGCGCCCGAAGCCGCTCCGGCGGCGGACCACGCCAACGCGATCAAGTCGCCGATGGTCGGCACGGCCTATCTCGCGGCCAATCCCGAAGCGGCGAACTTCGTCGCGGTGGGCCAGGCGGTGAAGGCGGGCGACACACTGCTGATCATCGAGGCGATGAAGGTGATGAACGCCATCACCGCGCCCGCCTCGGGCACGGTCAAGGCGATCCTCGTCGAAAACGCGCAGCCGGTCGAATTCGACCAGCCGCTGGTCGTGATCGCGTAAGGCCGCCCACATGGCCATCAAGCGCCTGCTGATCGCCAACCGCGGCGAAATCGCGCTGCGCATCCACCGCGCCGCGCACGAGATGGGCATCGAGACGGTGGCGGTGCACTCCACCGCCGATGCCGATGCCATGCACGTGCGGCTGGCCAACCAGGCGGTCTGCATCGGCCCGCCCGCGGCCAAGGACAGCTACCTCAACGTCGCCGCGATCATCTCGGCAGCCGAGATCACCGGCGCGGATGCGATCCACCCCGGCTACGGCTTCCTGTCCGAAAATGCCAAGTTCGCCGAGATCGTCGAGGCGCACGGGCTGATCTGGATCGGCCCCAAGCCCGAACACATTCGCACCATGGGCGACAAGATCGAGGCCAAGCGCACCGCCGGCGCACTCGGGCTGCCGCTGGTGCCGGGCTCGGACGGCGCGGTGTCGGACATCACCGAAGCCAAGGCGATTGCCGAGGCCGCCGGTTATCCGGTGATCATCAAGGCGGCATCGGGCGGCGGCGGGCGCGGCATGAAGGTGTGCAACGGCCCCGAAGAGCTTGAAACGCTGATCCAGCAGGCCGGCAGCGAAGCCAAGGCCGCGTTCGGCGACGCCACGGTCTATATCGAAAAGTACCTCGGCAACCCGCGCCACATCGAATTCCAGATCTTCGGCGACGGCAATGGCAACGCCATTCACCTGGGCGAGCGCGACTGTTCGTTGCAGCGCCGCCACCAGAAGGTTCTGGAAGAAGCCCCCTCGCCTGTCATTTCCAGCGAAGAGCGCGACCGCATGGGCGGCATCGTGGCCAAGGCCATGGCCGACATGGGCTATCGCGGCGCGGGCACGATCGAGTTCCTGTGGGAAAACGGCGAGTTCTACTTCATCGAGATGAACACCCGCCTGCAGGTGGAACATCCCGTCACCGAAGCGATCACCGGCGTCGACCTCGTGCGCGAACAGATCCGCATCGCCGATGGCAAGCAGCTTTCGGTCAAGCAGGACGAGATCGAGTTCAAGGGCCACGCGATCGAATGCCGCATCAACGCGGAAGATCCCTTCACCTTCGCGCCCTCGCCGGGTCTGGTGAAGAGCTATCACGCGGCGGGCGGGATGCACGTGCGCGTCGATTCCGGCCTTTACGCGGGCTACAAGATCCCGCCGTACTATGACTCGATGATCGCCAAGCTGATCGTCTATGGCCGCACCCGCGAAGGCTGCATCATGCGCCTGAAGCGCGCGCTGGAAGAAATGGTGATCGACGGCGTCAAGACCTCGATCCCGCTGCACCAGCGCCTGCTGACCGACCCGACGTTCCTGGATGGCGGCTACACCATCAAGTATCTGGAAGAATGGCTGGCGAAGGACGCCTGATCCCGCGCCAGATCGACGGTTTCGAAAAAGCCCCTGCTTCGGCGGGGGCTTTTTTGTTGCTGCGCTCAATCCCCGCGCGGCTTCCAGCGCACCACGCGCCACGCATAGACCAGCGCCAGCAGCACCATCCCCACCGCCGCGACCGGGCCGGTCAGCTTTTCCAGCGCGCCGACGTTGCGGCCAAGGTGCCAGCCTGCCCACACCAGCACCGCGTTCCAAATCGTCGCGCCCGCCAGCGTGAACAGCAGGAACCGCGCGTGGCCCATCTGCGCAAGGCCTGCGGGCAGCGAGATCATCGTGCGCATGAACGGGGAAAAGCGCATGCCGAACACCACCCACTGGCCGTGCTTCTGGAAGAACACGACGAGTTTCGCCACGTCTTCCCAATCCATCGTCAGCCACCGACCGAAGCGATCGACGAACGGTTTCAGGCGCTGGTAGCCGAGCGCACGGCCCAGCAGAAACCACGCGTAGTTGCCCAGCGTCGACCCAAGCGTGCCCGCCACCATCAGCGGCACGATCTCCATCCGGCCGTGCGCCACGGCGATGCCGCCCACCCCCATGATCACCTCTGACGGGATCGGCGGGAAGAGGTTTTCCAGCACCATCAGCAGCGCGATGCCCCAATAGCCGCCGCCTTCGATCAGGTGGAAGATCCAGTCGTTCATGAAGTGGGCAACGCCTTCCGGGGCCATCTTGATCCGAGCGGACAGGCGACACCGTTACCCCTCCGCCCGCCATGCGGGCTGCCCCCTCCCGTCGCAGGGGAGGATCAGCGCCCGAGTTCCGCCCTGCAAGGGGAGAGCCACCACCCGAAGGGTGGCGAAGAGGCGGCCCCTACACCCGCCCCTCGATCGCATCCCAGATCATGCCGGCGGTATCGGTGCCGTTGAACCGGTCGATGGCGACAATGCCCGTGGGCGACGTCACGTTGATCTCGGTCAGGTACTGGCCGCCGATCACGTCGATGCCGACGAAGATCAGTCCCAGCCGCTTCAGTTCCGGCCCCAGCGCGGCGCAGATTTCCTGCTCCTGCGGCGTCAGCTCGGTCTTTTCGGCATAGCCGCCGACGGCGAGGTTGGAACGGAATTCGCCCTCGCCCGGCTTGCGATTGATCGCGCCCGCCACTTCGCCATCGACCAGCACGATGCGCTTGTCGCCATTGGCGACTTCCGGAAGGAAGGCCTGGACCATGTGCGGTTCGGGCCAGGTCTGGTTGAACACCTCGAACAGAGCGCCCAGGTTTTCGCCTTCTTCCGAAACGCGGAAGATCGCCTTGCCGCCGTTGCCGTGGATCGGCTTGATCACGATGGCGCCGTGCTTCTTCTGGAACGCGCGCACTTCGTCGACCGAACGCGTCACCAGCGTCGGCGGCATGAACCGGCGATAGTCCAGCACCATCACCTTTTCGGGCGCATTGCGCACGCTGCGCGGGTTGTTGACCACCAGCGTCTCGCGCTCGATCCGTTCGAGCAGGTGCGTGGCAGTGATGTAGCCCATGTGGAACGGCGGGTCCTGCCGCATCAGCACCACGTCGATATCGCGGCCCAGATCCAGCCGCCGCTTCTCGCCCGCCTGAAAATGATCGCCGACCACCCGCTGCACCGTCACCGGCGTGGCGTGTGCAATCAGCCGGTCATCCTCGTCGAGCGAAAGCGCGCCAACGTCGTAGTGGAACACCTCGTGCCCGCGCTCCTGCGCTGCAAGCATCAGCGCGAAGCTCGAATCCCCGCCGATATTGATCGACTGGAGAGGGTCCATCTGAACGGCGACACGCAAGGTCATGGGGCAAGTACCTCAGTCAAAACTCTGGTGGGGCCTTAAAGCCGATTTACCCCCGGTGCGACCATTTTCGCGGGCGAGCCGAACCGGCTTCATCTCCGCAAACGGAAAAGGGACCTTCCATGCGCAAGATCATCACTGCCGCCGCTGCCGCTGCCACCGTGCTGGGCTGGAGCGCCGCCGCGCTCGCCAACCCCGAGCCGCACCCGACCGAACACCCCAAGGACGATCACGGCGGCGACCACAAGGACGGCGACCACAAGGACGAACATAAGCCCCACTAAGGGCTGCAGGTCACGCGCCGGGTTGCCAGGCATTGGCGATCCGGCGCGGCCACGTTCCGGGCGCGATCAGGATCACGTCGATGCGGATATCATCGCCCACCTTGGCATAGCGCGCCGCCAGCACCTCGGCCGCGCGCGCCACGCGCCGCAGCCGGTGCGCATCGATGGCCAGATCGAGCGCCTGCGCCGTCCGGCGCCACTTCACTTCCACGAACGCGACCGTGCGCCCCTTGCGCGCCACCACGTCCACCTCGCCCGCGCCGACACGCTGCCTGCGCGCCAGAATGCGCCAGCCGGTGAGCCACAGATACCAGCACGCCAGCGTTTCGCCGCGCCGCCCCTGCCGCTCGGCCTCGGCGCGCCTTCCGCTCACTTCAGTTCCATCGCCCGCGCATACAGCGTCTTGCGATCGAGCCCCAGCGCCTTGGCCACGCTGCCCGCCGCCTGCGATACGCTCATGTCCGCCAGCGCGGCGCGCAAGGCCGCATCGACATCGGCCTCTTCCGGCGCAGGCGGCGCGGGCGGTGGCCCGGCGAGCAGCACGATCTCGCCACGCGGCGGATGCGCGGTGTAGTGCGCTGCCAGATCCTCCGCCGTGCCGGTGCGGCATTCCTCGTGCAGCTTGGTCAGTTCGCGCGCGACGGCAATCTCGCGCCCCGGCATGATCTGCGCCATCGCGGTCAGGCTGTCGACCAGACGCGGTCCGGTTTCGTAGAACACCAGCGTGGCCGGAACCGCCGCCAGTCCGGTCAGCGCATCGCCGCGCGCCTTGTCCTTCGATGGCAGGAATCCGGCGAACATGAAGCGATCCGTCGGCAGGCCCGCCAGCGTCAGCGCCACCACCAGCGCGCTCGGCCCCGGCAGGCTGGTGACCGGAATGCCGCGTTCGCGCGCGATCCGCACCAGCTTGTATCCGGGGTCGGAAATCAGCGGCGTGCCCGCGTCGGACACCAGCGCGACCGGCTTTTCGCACATTTCAGCGAGCAGCCTTTCGCGCGCTTCCTCGCTCGCGTGATCGTCATAGCGCCGCATGGGGCGCTTGATCCCCAAATGATTCAACAACTTGCCCGTGACGCGCGTGTCCTCGCACGCTATCACGGCGCAGGCCGAGAGCACCTCGGCGGCCCGCTTCGTCAGGTCGCCGAGATTGCCAATCGGCGTGGCGACAATGTAGAGCCCGGCTTGGAGCGGTGGCGTGTCCATGCGCCTCCCAATGGACCGGGTCTCGGGGAGCGGCAAGACCATGCGTGAAGGCAATCTGCGACTGACCACCGGCGTGACCCGCCGCTTTGCCATGGCGACGACGCTGGCACTGCTCGCGGGCTGTACCGTGATCCCCAGGAACGGCCCCGCCCCTGCTCCCGTGCCGAGCGAAACTGCGCCTGATTCCAACGCCCTGCCGACCGACGCCGACCGTCACCGGGTCGCGTTGCTGGTGCCGATGAGCGGCCCCAACGCCGCCGTGGGGCAAGCCATCGCCAATGCCGCGACGATGGCGCTGCTCGACACCAATTCGCAAAGCCTGCGCATCACCACGTATGACACCAGCGCCGGTCCCGCGATTGCCGCCAGTCGCGCGGTGGCCGATGGCAACAAGCTGATACTCGGGCCGTTGCTGGCCGACGACGTGGTGGCCGTGGCCTCGATCGCCCGCCCCGCCAAGGTGCCGATGATCACCTATTCGAACGATACCGGCGTTGCGGATCGCGACGTGTTCGTGCTGGGCCAGGCGCCCGGCCAGTCGGTCGCGCGCGTGCTCGGCTACGCCAAGGCGCATGGCGTCAACCGCGTGGCGGCGCTGGTGCCGGGCGGAGTCTATGGCCAGCGCGTGACCGCCGCGCTCACCGCCAGTGCGCGGCAGGAAGGCGTGACCCTGACTGGCATCGAAAGCTACGCGCGCGGCAACACGTCGGTCGCCAGCGCCGTGCGCCGCGCCAAGGCGAAAGGCCCGGTCGACGCGCTGCTGATCGCCGATGGCCCGCGCATCGCGCTTACCGCCGCGCCGCAGGCGGGCGGCACGCGCCTGCTCGGCACCGAGCTTTGGAGCGGCGATGCCACCATCGCCAAAAGCCCGGCCATGAAGGGCGCGTGGTTCGCCGCCGTGTCCGACCGGCGCTTCGGCCAGTTCGAACAGTCCTACCGCAACCGCTTCGGCGCCGCTCCCGCGCGCCTCGCGACGCTCGGTTACGATTCCGTGCTGCTGACGCTGAACGTTGCGCGCGGCTGGAAGCCGGGCACCGTATTCCCCACCAGCCGCCTCTACGACAAGGATGGCTACATCGGCCTCGACGGGGTGTTCCGTTTCAACGATCTGGGCGTCGCCGAACGCGCGATGGAAGTGCGCGAGGTGTCGGGCGGCACATTCGTCACCGTCAGCCCGGCGCCTTCACGGTTCTGAGCCCTCAAAAAGGCTCGAAAAGCGCCGGATAAGGATGCAGCCCCGCTTGCGCCCGGATTCCTGTGTGTTCTATACCCGTTCCCATGTCCGATGACCTGTTCGACAAGCTGCCTGCCAGCACCCCGTCCGAAAGCTACGATGGCTCCGCGATCGAGGTTCTGGAAGGTCTCGAGCCGGTCCGCCGCCGCCCCGGCATGTACATCGGCGGCACCGACGAGCGCGCGCTGCATCATCTCGCCGCCGAAGTGCTCGACAACGCGATGGACGAAGCCGTCGCGGGCCATGCCAACCGCATCGAAGTGCTGCTGGAGGAAGGCAACCGGCTGACCATCGGCGACAACGGGCGCGGCATCCCGGTGGACGAACATCCCAAGTATCCGGGCAAGTCCGCGCTCGAGGTGATCCTGACCACCCTCCATTCGGGCGGCAAGTTCTCGGGCAAGGCCTATGCCACCAGCGGCGGCCTTCACGGCGTCGGCGTGAGCGTGGTCAACGCGCTGTCCACGCTCACCCGCGTGGAGGTAGCGCGCAACAAGGAGCTTTACGCGCAGGAGTTCAGCCGGGGCCTGCCGACCGGCCCGCTCCAGCGCATCGGCAACGCGCCCAACCGGCGCGGCACGCAGGTCACCTTCATACCCGACGCGGAGATCTTCGGCGAAGACGCCAAGTTCAAGCCCGCGCGCCTGTTCCGCCTCGTGCGGTCCAAGGCCTATCTCTTCGCCGGCGTCGAAATCCGCTGGAAGTGCGGTGCCAGCCTCACCAGCGACGACGTGCCTGCCGAAGCCGTGTTCCAGTTTCCCGGCGGCCTTGCCGACCATCTCGCCGAGCAGGTTTCGGGGCGCGAATGCGTCACCTCGGTTCCCTTCGCCGGGCGGCAGGACTTTCCGCTCGGCCCCGAAGGCGAGGAAATGGGCCGTGTCGAATGGGCGATCGCCTGGCCACTGTGGTCCGATGGTTCCTACAGCTGGTACTGCAACACCATTCCCACCCCAGATGGCGGCACCCACGAACAAGGCCTGCGCGCCGCGCTGACCAAGGGCATCCGCGCCTTTGGTGAACTCGTCGGCCAGAAGAAGGCCAAGGACATCGCGCCCGAGGACATGATCACCGGCAGCGAGATCATGCTGTCGGTGTTCATCCGCGATCCCCAGTTCCAGAGCCAGACCAAGGACCGCCTGACCAGCCCCGAAGCCGCGCGCCTCGTCGAAAACGCGGTGCGCGATCACTTCGACCATTTCCTCACCGACAACCTCGAACGCGGCAAGGCGCTGCTCGGCGCGGTGATGGAGCGCATGGACGATCGCCTGCGCCGCAAGCAGGAGCGCGAGGTCAAGCGCAAGACCGCCACCAACGCGCGCAAGCTGCGTTTGCCGGGCAAGCTGACCGACTGTTCGGGCGAAGGCGATGGCGAGACCGAGCTGTTCATCGTTGAAGGGGATTCGGCCGGCGGCAGCGCCAAGCAGGCGCGCGACCGCAAGACGCAGGCGATCCTGCCCATCCGCGGCAAGATCCTCAACGTCGCCAGCGCCACCGCAGACAAGATCCGCGCCAACAGCGAAATCGCCGACCTCGCACTCGCCCTCGGCTGCGGGATGCGCAAGGACTGCAACGCCGACGCCCTGCGCTACGATCGCGTGATCATCATGACCGACGCCGATGTCGATGGCGCGCACATCGCCACGCTGCTGATGACGTTCTTCTTCCAGGAAATGCCTGAAGTGGTGCGGCGCGGGCATCTCTACCTTGCGCAGCCTCCGCTCTATCGCCTGACCAGTGGCAGCACCTCCGCCTATGCCAAGGACGACGCCCACCGCGCCGAGCTGGAGCGCACCAGGTTCAAGGGCAAGAAGGTCGAGGTCGGCCGGTTCAAGGGCTTGGGCGAAATGAACCCGCAGCAGCTGCGCGAAACGACAATGGCGCCTGCGAGCCGCAGCCTGATCCGCATCACCCTGCCGCCCGAATACGAAGGCCGCGCGGCGGTGAAGGATCTGGTCGACCGCCTGATGGGCCGCGACCCGGCACAACGCTTCATGTTCATCCAGAACAGGGCGAGCGAGATCGATCCCGAACTGATCGACGCCTGAGCGGCAGGCAAGCCAGCCGCCGACCTCACCCCATTTTTGCAGCGCACGCACAATGACGATGCGCGCAACAGGCGATCGCTCCATGTGCGGGCGCGCGTCTCCCATTCGGGCGGCACGCCGGATGTCGACAGGCTTCAGTGCTTCAGGTGGCTGCCCACTGCGCCAGCCAGCCGCTTGGACAGCGGTTCGCGACCCTCGCGGCCGCGCTCTGCGAAATGCATGACCGCTGCGGCCAGCACGGCCGCGACCAGCGCTTCCAGTTCCTCGCCCTGCAACCGGGCAATCAACTTGTTGGCTTCGCGCCGCGCCGTTTTCGGCAGCCGGAATCCGTTGATCTTCTTGGGCAACTTGAAGGGTTTGGCCATGGCGATATCTCCTTGTCCGGTTCAACGCTGCACCCCCGGCAAAGGCTCCCCCTTGCGCGGCGCGTCATTTTGTCTCACGCTGTCACCATAAGGAACAGGGGGAAGGGATGCAGGAGAGACCGCACTTCGACGTGCTGGACGGCTTGCGCGGGATGGCCGCGCTGCTGGTGCTGGTGTTTCACGTCAGCGAGATTCTGGTGATGGGCGACCCGGCGCAAAACGTGCTGCCGCACGGCGCGCTGGCGGTGGACTTCTTCTTCTGCCTTTCAGGCTTTGTCGTATCCTATGCCTATGACAAGCGCTGGGCCGAGGGCATGACGCTCGGGCAATTTGCGCTGCGCCGCCTGATACGCCTGCACCCCCTGGTGATCCTCGCCACGGCAATCGGCGCTGTGGCTTACTGGTTCGGCCCTTTCCGGGGACCGGATTGGGGCATGAGCGCGACCGCCATCGCCTCCACCATCGCGCTCGCGCTGCTGGTCCTGCCCTATCCCACGTTGCCGGGCCGCTGGACCGACACGCATTCGCTCGATGGGCCGACCTGGACGCTGTTTCAGGAATATGTCGGCAACCTTGCCTATGCTCTCGTGCTGCGCCGTCTCGGCAATGGCGCGCTGCTGGCGCTGGCCGTGATCGCAGGTGGCGTGCTGGCGTGGGCGGGCGTGACCAGCGGCAAGCTCTCGCTGGGCTTCGGCTGGGACACCTTCCCCTATGCCTTCGTGCGCCTCGCCTTCCCGTTCCTCTTTGGGCTTTGGCTGCACCGGGCACTGCCTTCGCTGCCCCGGCTGCGGTTGGGACTGGTGCCGTTGGGCATCGTGATGACGGTCGCGCTGGCCTTGCCTTTCCTTGGCACGGCGCCGAACGCTGCGGCCAATGGCGCGCTCGAAGCGACAATGGTGATCGTGCTGTTCCCGCTGATCGTGCTGCTGGGCGCGCATTCGAACGTCGGCCCGCGCACGCTCGCCACCGCGCGCATCCTGGGGCGGCTGTCCTACCCGATCTACATCCTGCACTACCCGTTTATCTACAAGTTCGCCGACTGGGCAATCTTCGCCAAGCCCGCCGAATCCGCGATCCTGCCGGTCGCGCTGGCGATCCCGCCAGCGATGGTGCTGCTCGGCTGGGCGGGCCTCAAGCTGTGGGACGAACCGCTGCGCGCGCGCCTTTCGGCCCGGTTGCTCAGCCCGCGTCGCTCTCTGCCTTCGGCTTCGTGAAGTCGAAGCGGATGCGCACCCAGGTTCCAAGTTGCGCCTTGCCGTCCACGCGCGGCGGCCGCACCAGGAACTGCCACGCCGCCTGCCGCAGCGCACGGGCAAGGCCTGACCCGCGCGGGGACTCGTCCATCTCGCGGCAGTCCTCGACGTGGTAGTCCTGGATCGTGCGGCAGGCGATGATGGCCCACGATCCCGGCGCACGAGTGGCGGGAAGGTAGGGGCCGATCTCGGCGTCGCGCGGTTCGCGATACCATTGCGCGGCATAGAGCGTCGCGCCGCCCGGCCCCTCGCCCACGCCCGCCGCCGCGCCGCCGCCTTCGCCCTGTCCTTGGCCCGCGCTCGGCGCAGCGCGGGCCATCTTGCCGATGTCGGTCGAGGCGAAGTCCTTGCGGCTCATCACGATAAAGCCCGGCGGCAGCGTCGGGCTGTCGCTGGGCACGATCACGCGCGGCGGGATCTTCACAGCCTGCGGTTGCGGTTGCACCACCTCCTGGTGCTGCGCGGCCTGCTTCGCAGCGGCCTTGGGCGCGGCCTTCCTAGTCTCCTCGCCTTTCGAGGGGCTGAGGTTGATCGCGGTCAGTTGCCCGCGACCCTCGCCACCGAAGGGCACGAAATCACCCATCCGCACCACGATGGCGCCGAGCGCCAGACACACCGCTGCGGCCATCGCAAAGGCACGAGGCCGGTCGCGTTTCGAAGCGCCATAGCGCGAAGGGACATACGGTGCGGCCTCGGGGATCATGCGCGTGCGGCCCTAGCCCCTCAAAACTGACAGGACAATGTACGGCGCATGAAGCGCAAGAGACACTTGCCAGCCGCCGCCCGGCTGCTATCGTTTAACCAACCGATTAATTCAAACAACCCGACCAGAACAGAGCAAGGGGCAGCCGATGCGCTTCGAAGGCACTCAGAATTATGTCGCCACCGACGATCTCAAGGTGGCGGTCAACGCCGCGGTGCTGCTGCGCCGCCCGCTGCTGGTGAAGGGCGAACCCGGCACCGGCAAGACCGTGCTGGCGCACGAAATCTCCAAGGCCGTCGGCGCCCCGCTGATCGAATGGAACATCAAGTCCACGACCAAGGCGCAACAGGGCCTCTATGAATACGACGCGGTGGCCCGCCTGCGCGACGGCCAGCTGGGCGATGAACGCGTCCACGACATCCGCAACTACATCAAGAAAGGCAAGCTGTGGGAAGCATTTACCGCACCCCAGCTGCCCGTTCTGCTGATCGACGAGATCGACAAGGCCGACATCGAGTTCCCCAATGACCTTTTGCAGGAACTCGACCGGATGAGCTTCGACGTCTACGAAACGCAGGAGCGGATCGAGGCGAAGGAGCGCCCGATCGTGGTCATCACCAGCAACAACGAAAAGGAACTGCCCGACGCCTTCCTGCGCCGCTGCTTCTTCCATTACATCAAGTTCCCCGATCGCGACACGATGCAGGCGATCATCGACGTCCACTTCCCCGGCATCCAGAAGACCCTCGTCGCCAAGGCGATGGAGGTGTTCTACGAAGTGCGCGAAGTGCCCGGCCTCAAGAAGAAGCCCTCGACCAGCGAACTGCTCGACTGGCTCAAGCTGCTGCTGAACGAGGACATGCCGCTCGACGTGCTGCAGAACCGCGATCCGACCAAGGCGATCCCCCCGCTGCACGGGGCATTGCTCAAGAACGAACAGGATATCATGCTGTTCGAACGGTTGGCGTTCATGGCCCGCCGCCCGAGCTGAGCGAAAGGAGTCGCCGACGATGACCGCACCTTACACCGGGCGCTGCGCCTGCGGCGCGGTCACGCTGGCGATTGCGGCAGAGCCGGTCGGCACCCGCCAGTGCTGGTGCCGCCAATGCCAGCAGATCGCCGCCGGCGGCCCCACGCACAACGCGATCTTTCCGGCAGCCGCAGTGAAGATCAGCGGCACGCTCGCCCATGCCGCATGGCAGGCAGCAAGCGGCAACACGCTGACCTTCCACTTCTGCCCCGCCTGCGGCACGCAGATCTTCGCGCAAAGCTCGGCCCGCCCGCACCTCAAGACGGTGCGCTTCGGCGCGCTGGATGCAGGGCACGGACTGGAGCCGGAAGTCGTGATCTGGACCGAAGACGCGCCGGCGTGGGCGCAGATCGATCCGACGCGCGAAAGCTGGCCCCAACAGCCGCCTGCGGCACCCCCTCCCCCTTCAGGGACCTGATTCGATGTTCTTCAACTTCATCGACGAACTGCGCGCCGCCGGAATCCCGGCGAGCTTCAAGGAGCACCTGGTGCTGCTGGAGGCGCTCGAAAAGGACGTCATCGAGCAGACGCCCGAGGCGTTCTACTATCTCAGTCGCGCGACCTTCGTGAAAGATGAAGGCCTCCTCGACCGCTTCGACCAGGTCTTCAACAAGGTCTTCAAGGGCCTGCTGACCGATTACGGCCAGCGCCCGGTCGACATTCCCGAGGACTGGCTGAAAGCCGTCGCCGAAAAATTCCTCACCGAAGAGGAAATGGAAAAGATCAAGGCCATGGGCTCCTGGGAGGAGATCATGGACACGCTCAAGAAGCGGCTGGAGGAGCAGGAAAAGCGCCACCAGGGCGGCAACAAGTGGATCGGCACCGGCGGTACCAGCCCGTTCGGCAATGCGGGCTACAACCCCGAAGGCGTGCGCATCGGCGGCGAAAGCAAGCACGGGCGCGCGATCAAGGTCTGGGAAAAGCGCGAGTTCCAGAATCTCGACAACACCAAGGAACTGGGCACGCGCAACATCAAGGTGGCGCTGCGCCGCCTGCGCCGCTTCGCGCGCGAGGGCAATCCGGACGAACTTGATCTCGACGGCACGATCGAAGGCACCGCCAAGCAGGGCTGGCTCGATATCCGCATGCGAGCGGAACGGCGCAATGCGGTCAAGCTGCTGCTGTTCCTCGATGTCGGCGGGTCGATGGACCCGTTCATCCGGCTGGTGGAGGAACTGTTCAGCGCCGCCACCGCCGAGTTCAAGAACATGGAATTCTTCTATTTCCACAACTGCCTTTACGAAGGCGTGTGGAAGGACAACAAGCGCCGCTGGTCGGACCGCACCAAGACCTGGGACCTGCTGCACAAGTACGGCCACGACTACAAGATCATCTTCGTGGGCGATGCGGCGATGAGCCCTTATGAGATCAGCCATCCCGGCGGCAGCGTCGAGCACTTCAACGAGGAAGCGGGCGCGGTGTGGTTGCAGCGCGTGGCGCAGACATACCCGGCGACGGTGTGGCTGAACCCCGTGCCCGAGAAGCAGTGGACCTATTCGCAGTCAACCAAGATGATCAAGGACCTGCTGAACGGCTCGATGTTCCCGCTGACTCTTGAAGGTCTCGACGGAGCGATGCGCGAATTGACTCGCAAGAAGCACTGACAATTCATAATAAGATGGCAGTCCATTTCCACCACATTGAATGAATATGACAATTTATTATTGCCCTTCGATCGCGCCCTCCCTACGCGCACCGACCGCGGGGCAGTTTTCTATATTCTTATAGTGACTTCCCCGCCAATGCAGGCGCATCATTTATCGGTTGCGCCACGAAAACAGGGAAGACAATGATCAAGTCCATCATGTTCGTCGCGGCCATCGCTGCCGCCACCCCGGCGCTTGCCCAGAGCAACGATACAGCAAAGCGCTCGGGCCTGCGCATCGAAGCGCGAGTCGGCTACGAAACCCCGACCGTCAGCGATGGCGACGTCTACAAGATCGGCAACTCTGCCTCGATCGGCGCGGAAGCCGGTTACGACATTCCGCTGGGCAACGTCGTCGTCGGCCCCTTCGTCAACTATGAATACGCCAGCGCCAAGTCCTGCGACGGCAGCGTTTGCCTCGGCTCGAACGGCAACATCGCAACCGGCGGCCGCATCGGCTTCAACGTCGGCGACAAGGGCCAAGTGTTTGCCAAGGTAGGTTACGACAGCTTCCGCCTGAAGGCGTCGTTCGGTGGTACGTCGGCGACCAAAACGCTCGACGGCGTCATGGGCGCAGTCGGCTACGACCACGTCATCTCGGGCAATGCATACGCCGGCATCGAACTCGACTACGCCGACCTCGGCAGCTTCGCTGGCATCAATTTCCAGCGCCGCCACGTCGCTGCCAAGATCGGCATGCGCTTCTGATTTCGGGACTGGCCGGGGCGGGCACACCCCTCCCGGCCATCCTTTCCATCGCTACCAGCGATACAGCATGGCCACGTCACAGCGCTCGTAGCGCTTGCCATAGCGCTCCATGATCTCTGCCGAGTGCTCGAAGCCGAGCTTTTCGTACAGGTGGATCGCCGCGGCGCACTTGCGGTTGGTCAGAAGATAGAGCGTTTCGATGTCCATCGCGCGTGCGCGATCAAGCGTGGCGGCGAGCAAAAATTCGCCCGCCTTGCGCCCGCGCGCGGCGCTGCTGACGGCCATCTTTGTCAGTTCGAACACGCCCTCTCCCATGCGGATCAGCGCGCAGGTTCCGATCACACCCGCGTCGGGCGCCTCGACAAAGAGGATCTCGCCGCCGCCGTCGATGATGCGTTGGCGAGGGTTGGTCAGCATGTCGATGTCGTTCTGTTCGAGCGTGAACATCTCGCTGATCCATTCGGCGTTGATGCGCTGGAATGTCTCGTCGAGATCCGGGGCATAAGGGCGGATCGACAGGCCGTGTGCCTGCGCCCCGACGCGCGCGACGAGCGACTGGCTATCGAGCGCGGTTTCGATCTGGTCCACCATGTCGAAAAATCCTCCTTGCAAGGGGGCGCACAGCTGCTTGACCGCCGCAGTCACGCGCGGCCACACGGTGGCGGTCGCCTGCGTCATCATCGCCTGCCCGGCGCTGGTCAGGCGGATCGTCTTGTGCCTGAGATCGGCCTCGTCGCGGGTTGTATCGAGCAGGCCAAGCGCGACCAACCCACCGAGCGTCCGCGTCACGACGGGCTGGCTGAGCCCTAGCACCTTGACCGCCTGCCCCACGGTAAGCGGCCCATGGCGATGCACCGCCGCCAGCATCGGAAATTGCGCAGGCGCGATCGGAAAACCCGCATCGCGAATGACGCGCGCGGCATCGGCCTGCATCCGTTCGGCCAGCCGCTTGAGCCGACTGCCGAGAAAGAGTTCCGGATTGTCCTGAAGGATGTCAGGCCTAGGTGCCCTCGCTGATATAAACTGCAGTATATATCAGCACATATTTACCACGCAAGCGCCGCCCGCCTAAGCAGTATCACGGTTATTTCCGGCTTAACCGCACTCGTTGAAGGCGTGGCGAGGTAGATGAACGATACCGTCCTGATCGCGGGTCGGGAATCGAATGATGCCAGCAAACACGGGAATCGGCAGGATGCGCGCCGCGCTTGCGGCAATGGCGCTGGCAGTGGCCACGCAGGGCACCGCAGCGCAGGCCCAAGCGGCCAACGGCGTCGGGACACCATTTGAACTGGCGTTCTGGCAATCGGTCGGGACCAGCGACGATCCGGCGCTCTACGAAGCCTATCTCCAGCAATATCCGCAAGGAACCTTCGCCGCGCTGGCCCGTGCCAAGGCTGCGGCACTGCGGCACGGTGCGACGACACCGCCCGCACCAGCCGCGGCCGCCGCCGTGGTTCCGACGGCGGCACCCGCACCTGTCGCCGCCACCGCCGCGACGACGCTGCCTGCCCCCGCCGTCGGCCCCGCGCTGGCAATGGCCGCCCCGCTCGCGGTGCCGGGCACTGTCGCAGCGGCCGCGCCGGTCGCCAATGTCGCGCTGGGGCAGTTGCTGGCCGACCTTACCCGATCGCAGCAGACGCCCGCGCCGGGAGCGGGAACGCCGTCCGCTGCCCCCCTCCCCCCGGCAGTCGCGCCGGTTTCGCCGGTCTCTGCGCGCTACGTCGTGCCGCAACGCCCGCAGATGGTAGCAGTGCCCGACCTGGTTCTGCCGCCGGGCTTCTGCTCAGCCGAAGATCGCAACCGCTTCCACGACACGGTCTACCGCCCCGCCGTGGATGCGGCCAAGCGCAACAACGATGCCGCCGTCGCCTATCTCAAGCAGTTGCAGGGTATCTACGACGGCTACGACCTGGGCAAGGATACCGCTGCGATGAACGCGCTGGCGGCAGAAGCGCGCGCCTATCAAGCCGATGCGGCGGCCACGTTCTCGCAACAGGCGGCGTTGGTGCGCGCCTTCGATGCGCTGATGGCCGTGCCGCTCCAGCCTTGCGGCACTGCGAAATGACCCGCCCGCGCGGGCCCATCGGCGTCGCGATCGCCATGGCGACGCTCTCGTCCCTCGCGGGCAGTCAGGCGGCGCAGGCGCAGGCTTGCGCCGCCACAGCGCTGACGCAGGCAGCGCGGCTGGTCGAGTTCGAGACGCTGATGATGACGGTGTCATTGCGATGCGCGCGCACAGGTGTGGACCTGCGCGCCGCTTACGACGGCATGGTTGCCGCCAACGCGCCCCACTTCGCACAGGCACAGGCCACCATCGAGGCCGTCCTCGGCGGCGATCACGGCGCGGGATACGACCGCTATGTCACGCAAGTCGCCAACCGCTACGGCGGCGGGGCGACGGACCCTGCGCGCTGCACAATGTTCCGCACGGTGGCCGTCGCGCTGGGGAAACCGGGCGATGGGCGCGAACTGCAAATCGTGGCCGAAGCGATGATTGCCGCACCGCAATTGCGCGAAGCGGGGTGCTGAAACGGCCTTTGCCCCTTCCGGGGAAACCCCTTCAGTAAAGCAGGAAGCGGCGGCGCGTTTCGGCCCAGGCCTGTTCGTCATGCGTCGCCACCGCATCGAGATCCGCCGCGCCCGCGCCCGCATCATCGACCCATTGGCGCAAGGCGGGACCGCCGTTGATCACATCGATCGCCAGCTTGTCGAACACGTACTCGTAAGGGAAATCGCGCCAGAGCGGATAGTCGGGATAGACGTTGCGGATTGCCTTGAACGCCAGCGCCTGCAAGCGCCAGGGCCGGAAGGCGGCGTGGTCGTAAAAGGCCCCCTCGGCGTGGACCATCAGCGCGCCGCACAGCATCCTCGCGTGCTTGTGAAAGGTCGGCTCGAACCAGCATTCGCGGATTGCGGCGCCCTGCATCCACTGCGGCGCGATGCGGCGCATTTCGGCGTGGACGGCCTTGGCGTCCACATCGGGCGCGCCGAACAGGACTTCGAGCGGGCGCGTGGTGCCCCGCCCTTCAGACAGGGTCGCACCTTCGATCATCACCGTCCCGGCATAGGCGCGCGCCATGTTGAGGCTCGCGGCATTGGGCGACGGGTTGATCCAGATGCGGCTTTCCGGCCAGCCGAAGCCGGGGCCCTGCTCGGGCTGCCAGCCTTCCATTTCGATCACGCGGTAATCGACGTCGAGATTGAAGTGCGCCACGAACCAGTGGCCCATTTCACCCAGCGTCAGCCCGTGGCGCATCGGCATCGGCCCCGCGCCGACGAAGCTTTCCCAGCCGTGCAGCAGCGTGGTGCCCTCGATCGGGCGGCCCGCCGGATTGGGCCGGTCGAGCACCCACACCGCCTTGCCCGTGCCATGCGCCGCTTCGAGCAAGTAGAGCAGCGTGGTCACGAAGGTATAGATGCGGCAGCCCAGGTCCTGCAGGTCGAACAGGAACACGTCGGCGCTGTCCATCATGCGCGCGGTAGGGCGGCGGACTTCGCCATAGAGGCTGAATACCGGGATGCCGTACGTCGGGTCCAGCTCGTCAGCCGTCTCGACCATATTGTCCTGCTTGTCGCCCTTGAGCCCGTGCTGCGGGCCGAAGGCGGCGGCAAGGTTCACGTCCGGCAGGCTCGCCAGCGCATCGAGCGAATGGACCAGACCTTCGGTGACCGAAGCGGGATGCGCGACAAGGGCGACGCGGCGACCGGCCAGCGGTGCGCGCAAGGATTTATCCGCCAGCAGGCGGTCGATGCCGAACTTCATGCCGCTTGCGGTGCCGCAAGGCGCGCGGCGAAGCAAGATGCGTGGTGGAAATCAGGCACTTCTCGCCCATGCGCCATGGCCCAATAGGACTTGCCCGCGCCATCCTCCTCGATCACGGCGGTCAATGCGTAGCTTGCGGGAAGCGCTGGCAGCGCGGCGACCGGCAGCACGGCATCGAAGATCAGCACGGCCTGTCCGCGCCGTGGGGTGCAGATGGGCTGGCGAGGCATCGCACGTTCCGCCATGCCTTCGCGATAGCCGTAGAAATCATAAGCGGCCCAGCGCTCCGAAGGGCTGAAATTGAACTCGGCATAGGCCTCGCCTCCATCGGGTTTCACGAACAGTTCGAAGCACGTGGTCTGCCACAGGCTATCGGTGCGCACCCTGCCCGCGAACGGCGGCAGGACCAGCGCCTGCGTCCCCTCGACCCGCCAGCGCACGGTGAGCCAGTGCGCGTCCTTCCCGATGATCCGCGCGGCGACGGCGGTGACGTGGAGTGGGGGATGCGCAGGGTGTGGGACAAGCTCGAAAGTTTCCAAGCGCAGATCTCCGTGCTAGGCGCGCCACCGCAAGAAAGAAGGCTCCGATGACCCAGTACAAGTCCACCCTGCTCCGCCTGCTCGAAGAGCGTGGCTACATCCACCAGCTGACCGATGCCGAAGGGCTCGACAAGCTGGCGAGCGAAGGCGTGGTCCCGGGCTATATCGGCTTCGATCCCACGGCGCCATCGCTGCACGTCGGCTCGATGGTGCAGATCATGCTGCTGCGCCGCCTGCAGCAGGCGGGCCACAAGCCGATCGTGCTGATGGGTGGTGGCACCGGCAAGATCGGCGATCCCAGCTTCAAGGACGATGCGCGCAAGCTGATGACGGTCGATACGATCGCATCCAACGTCGCCTCGATCCGCACCGTGTTCGAACGCTTCCTGACCTTCGGCGATGGCCCCACCGACGCGGTGATGGTCGACAACGCCGACTGGCTCGACAAGCTGGAATACATCCCCTTCCTGCGCGAGGTCGGGCAACACTTCTCGGTCAACCGAATGCTCAGCTTCGATTCGGTGAAGCAGCGGCTCGATCGCGAACAGTCGCTGTCGTTCCTCGAATTCAATTACATGATCCTCCAGGCCTACGACTTCCGCGAATTGTCGGAGCGACTGGGTTGCCGCTTGCAGATGGGCGGCTCGGACCAGTGGGGCAACATCGTCAACGGCATCGAGCTGACGCGGCGCATGGATGGCAAGGAGGTCTTCGGCGTGACGACGCCGCTGCTCACCACCGCCGACGGGGCCAAGATGGGCAAGACCATGAACGGCGCGGTATGGCTGAACGAGGACGCGCTCCCCGCCTACGATTTCTGGCAATACTGGCGCAATGCCGACGACCGCGACGTCGGCCGGTTCCTGCGCCTGTTCACTGACCTGCCGCTCGACGAGATCGCCCGGCTCGAGGCGCTCGAAGGTAGCGAGATCAACGCCGCCAAGGTGGTGCTGGCCAACGAGGTGACGAAGCTGGTGCGCGGCGAGGATGCGGCCAGGGCTGCCGAGTCGACGGCGGCAGCGACCTTTGCCGGCGGCGGTCTGGGCGACGACCTGCCCACGCTCGACGTCGAAGGCGGCGAAATCTCCATTATCGATGCGCTGATCGGGCTCGGCTTCGCTGGCAGCCGGGGCGAGGCCAAGCGGCTCGTCGCAGGCGGCGGCGCTCGCGTCGATGGCGTCGCGGTAACCAACGATTCGCACGCCATTACGCTGAACGGAAACGAGATTCGCGTCTCGTCGGGCAAGAAGAAGCACGGCGTGCTGCGCAGCCGTTAATGGCAGGCTTCTGCCGGGCTCCGTCTCCTGCCCGGCAGAACTTTGCCGCCCCTTTACGAAATATAAGCCAATTCGGACCAAAAGCTTGTCGGTCACCTAACACCGGCAAGGAGGAACGATGTCCGGCGGAGCACAGCTTTCCGTCACCGACCAGCGCCGCGCCACGCGGCACCCGGTGCACCTGCCCGTGATCGGCGAGCATCGCCAGCTTGGCGATGTCATGCTGAATATCGTCAACATTTCCGCGACCGGATTCATGACGTCGGGCGAACTCGCGCTCGGACGTGGCGAACGGTTGACGATCCGTTTGCAGGTCGTCGGGCGAATCGAGGCGTTCCTTGTATGGAACGACGGCGAGCGTGCCGGCTTCCAGTTTGAGCGGATCATCCGCCACGACGATTTCATGAAGCTGATCAAGGCCTTGCAGCCCAACCCGCGCCTTCGCTCGAACCGCTGAGGCACGAACAAGGGCGGCATCGCCGCCCTTGTTCTGACGTTCGCCGCATCGCACTTGATATATTATATCATTTCATTAGGAAGCTGCGCAGACCAACCACAACGGGTGCAGCCTTGACCTCCCTCTCGATCCTCCGCGCCTCCCTCCTGCGCGCCACCCTGCTGGCCACGCTCTCCGCCCTGCCTGTCGCCGCGCGCGCCGCAGACGCACCGACGAACGGGGAGACCCCCGAGCATCCCGATCCTGCCACGCCCGATGATGCAGGCCATGCGCAGATCATCGTCAGCGGCCGCCTCATCAGCGGCGAACGCGATACGATCTCGGCCCCCGTGGTGATGACCGGCGATGCGCTCGCCCGCAATGCCGCTCCGCAGATCGGCACGATGCTGGCCAAGCTCCCCGGCGTTTCCACCAGCGGCTTCGCGCCGGGCGCCAGCCGCCCGGTGCTGCGCGGCTTCGATGGCCCGCGCGTGCAGGTGCTGACCGACGGCCTCGGCTCGCTCGACGCGGCTTCGGTCTCGGCCGACCACGGCGTCGCGCTCGATACGCTGAATGTCGACCACATCGACGTGCTGCATGGCCCCGCCGTGCTGCTCTATGCCGCAGACCCTGCAGGCGGCGCGGTCAACGCGATCGACAAGCGCATCCCACGCAAGGTGCCCGACCAGAACGTCTCGCTGACCGCGCTCGGCTCCTATGGCACGGCAGCGGATGCGGTGAACCTGGGCGCGGCGGCGGACGTGGTGATCGCGCCGCGCCTCGTCGCGCACGTCGATGGCAGCTACAACCACGCGGGCGACCTGCGCATCGGTGGCGACGTGCTGTCGCCCCAGTTGCGCAGCGCGACACTGGCCTCGGCGGCAGACCTTGCGACAGAAGGCGATGCGACGGGCGCGGCCGAACTGACCGCGCAGGCCAACCACAACGGTCGCCTGACCAATTCCTGGGCCAAGGGCTACACCTTCGGCGGCGGCCTCGCCTTCATCGATCAGGGCGGCAGCATCGGCCTGTCGGTGCAGCGCCTCGCCAGCGACTACGGCATTCCGCCGCGCCCTGCGGTGGGCAATCCCGATCCGGTCTCGCTGTCGCTGCGGCAGACCCGCTACGACTTGCGCGCCAGCCTGAACACCACCGGCTTCCTCGACCGCATCGACCTGCGCGCGGCGTATGGCGACTACACCCACGCCGAACTGCACTCTGGCGTCGCCGCCACGCGCTTCTTCAACAAGGCGATCGAAAGCCGGCTCGATCTCGTGCAGGCGAAACATGGCGACTGGCGCGGACAGAGCGGCGTGCAGCTTTCCACGCGCGACCTGTCGGTGGCGGGCGACGAGCGGCTTATCCCCGACAGCACGACCGACCGCTTCGCCGTCTTCACCCGCCAGCAGCTGAAGCTGGGAACCGTCGATCTCGAGGCGACCGGCCGTTACGAACACACCGCCATTGCCACCAAGGACGGCGACAGGCGCAGCTTCAATCAATACGCCGGCGGCCTTGGTCTCGCCTGGCATCCCGCCGAAAGCGTGACCGTGAGCCTCTCCGCCGCGCATGGCGAACGCGCACCGAGTTCGGAGGAGCTGTTCATCGATGGCGTGCACGATGCCACGCAGTCGTACGAGCGCGGCAACCCCGCCTTCCGCAAGGAACGGTCGAACACTGTCGAAGCGGGCCTTCGCTATCACGGTGACCGCATCGCAGCGGCGGTCACGGCCTATGCCACCGATTTCAAGGACTACATCGCGCCGCTTCCCACGGGCGCACAGATCGAGGGCTACCCGGTCTATCAGTTCGTGCAGGTGCCTGCGAAGTTTCGCGGGATAGAGACCGAAGCTTCGTGGAAGGCGCTCGAATGGGGCGATGGCAACGCCGTCAGCATCGATGGCGGGCTCGATTACGTCCATGCCCAGTTGACGGGCGTGGGCCCTGCCCCGCGCATCCCGCCCTTGCGCCTGCGCGGCGGAGTGGAACTTGATTCCGACCGTTTCGACGCACGGGCCGAGGTGGTTCACAACGCCGCGCAGAACCGCGTGGCGGCGAACGAGAATCCGGTGAGCGCCTTCACCCTCGTCAACGCCAGCCTGACCTTTCGCCCACAGGGCAAGGACGGCCCGCTCTCGCTGATCCTGTCGGGCGACAACCTGCTCGACGTTTCGGGTCGTCTCGCCACTTCGGAAACGCGCGATTTCGTGCCCATCGCCGGGCGCGACGTGCGGCTGACGGTGTCGCTGAAGATCTGACACGCGCGGCTCCGGCGTGGCGGACCGTTCCCGTCGCGCCGGAACCGCCATCCATCGCCGTCGGTTGCGGCACTATAAGAATTCGTTGCTTGGCAAGGCCCGGCCCCCCTGCCACCTAGAGCGCGTGTCAGACAATGCCCCCCCTGCCGAACCCACATCGCCGCTCCAGATCCCGGATTACCGCCGGTTCTGGACTGCGCGGCTTGCCTCGTCCTTCGCCACCACGGGCATGGTCGTCATTCTGGGCTACCAACTCTACGACGTCGCCCGCAGTCATTATGGCATGAGCATCGGGCAGGCCTCGTTCCAGCTCGGACTGCTCGGGCTCGTCCAGTTCCTGCCGCTGTTCCTGCTGACGCCGGTGGCGGGCGTGGTCGCCGACCGCTTCGACCGGGGCAAGGTGACGGGGCTATCGATGCTGCTCGACACCATGATCGCGCTGGCGCTGACGCTGGCGACATATTTCCATGTGCTGAGCCTGCCGCTGCTGTTCGGGCTGGGCGCACTGCACGGCACGGCGCGCGTGTTTCTCGGCCCGGCGCTCGCCTCGATCGCGCCCAACGTGGTGCCGCCGGCGCTGCTGCCGCGCGCGGTGGCGATCAATTCTATGGCATGGCAGATCGGATCGCTGGGCGGGCCGGCGGCGGCGGGGCTGCTGTTCGCCGCCTATGCCCCCCTGCCCTATGCGCTCTCGACGGTGCTGCTGCTGATCGGTGCGGTGCGCATTCTCGGCATCCGTCCGCTGCCGCCCTCCGTCGACAACCGCAACGTCCACCCCATAAAGCAGATCCGCGAGGGGCTGTCCTTCGTGCGGAACGAGCGTTTCCTGCTCGGCTGCATCACGCTCGACCTGTTCGCGGTGCTGCTGGGCGGCGCGACCGCGCTGCTGCCCGTGTTCGCACGCGACATCCTGACCTTCGAAGGCCATGCGGTCGGCTCCTATGGCCTCGGCTTCATGCGCGCGATGCCGGGGCTGGGTGCGGCGCTGGTCGCGACGGTCCTGGCGAGGAGGCCGATCGACACCAACGTCGGCAACAAGATGCTGCTGGCCGTCGCGGCTTTCGGTGCCGCCACGATCGGCTTTGCGCTGTCGCGCAACTTCTTCCTTTCGCTGCTCTTCCTCGCCCTGATCGGTGCGTCGGACATGATCTCGGTGTTCATCCGCAACACGCTGGTCCAGTTGCACACCCCCGACGCGGTGCGCGGGCGCGTCTCGTCGATATCGGGCCTTGCCATATCGGCCTCGAACGAACTGGGCGAAATGCAGTCCGGCGTTGCCGCTGCGCTGCTCGGCGCAACAGGCGCGGTTGTATTCGGCGGCGTGGGTGCGATAGTCGTTACCGCATTGTGGGCGGTCTGGTTCCCGGAACTGCGCCGGGCCCGGACGTTTGCGGCGAAGTACACGTAGAATCTGAAGCTCAACACCTGGGAGCATTGCGACATGAAAGCGGAATCCATCCTCGCCACTATCGGCAACACCCCGCACGTGCGCCTGTCCCGCCTGTTTCCCGACCACGAGGTATGGGTGAAGAGCGAGCGCACGAATCCCGGTGGCTCGATCAAGGACCGCATCGCGCTTTCGATGATCGAAGCGGCCGAAGCTGACGGCAGCCTGCGCCCCGGCGGCACCATCGTCGAGCCGACCAGCGGCAACACCGGAATCGGCCTCGCCATGGTAGCGGCGGTCAAGGGCTACAAGCTGATCCTCGTCATGCCCGATTCGATGTCGATCGAACGGCGGCGGCTGATGCTGGCCTACGGCGCCAGCTTCGACCTGACCCCGCGCGAAAAGGGCATGAAGGGCGCCATCGCCCGCGCACAGGAAATCGTCGAGACCACCGACGGCGCGTGGATGCCACAGCAGTTCGAAAACCCCGCCAACATCGCGGTCCATGTACGCACCACGGCGCAGGAGATCCTAAAGGACTTCGCCGATACGCCGATCGACGCGCTGATCACGGGCGTGGGAACCGGCGGCCACCTGACCGGCTGCGCCGAAGCGCTCAAGGCCGCCTGGCCCAAGCTCAAGGCGTGGGCGGTCGAACCGACGCTCTCGCCGGTGATCTCGGGCGGCCAGCCTGCGCCCCACCCCATCCAGGGCATCGGCGCGGGCTTCATCCCCGGTAACCTGCACACCCAGTCGATCGACGGCGCGATCCAGGTCGATCCCGCCGAGGCCAAGGAATGGGCCCGCCGCAGCGCGCGCGAGGAAGGCATGCTCGTGGGCATCAGCTCGGGCGCAACGCTCGCCGCCATCGCGCAGAAGCTGAAGGACCTGCCCGCCGGCAGTCGCGTGCTCGGCTTCAACTACGACACCGGCGAGCGCTACCTGTCGGTGCCCGACTTCCTGCCGGAGTAAGCGGCCGATGGCGCTTGAACAGGTCGATTACGCCGACGGCGGCGTCGCGCTCAAGGGGTGGCTCGCCCGGCCCCAGGGCGTGGCGCGCGGCGCGATCGTGATCTTCCCCACGATCATGAACCGCAATGCGCCCATGGACCGGCGCGCGCAGATGCTGGCAGACGCGGGCTACGTCGCGCTGATCGCGGACTTCTATGGCGAGATTCCCCCAGACTTCGCGGCGTCGCAGGCGCTTTCGGCGGCGCTGAAGGCGGACGTCGACGTCTACCGTGCCCGCATCGCCGCCGGGATCGCCGCCTTGCGCGCGCATCCGGCAGCAGCGGGCCTGCCGCTGGCCGCGATCGGCTATTGCCAGGGCGGACAGGCCGTTCTGGAAGCCGCGCGCAGCGGCGAGGACCTGGCGCTGGTCGCCAGCTTCCACGGATTGCTGAACACAGACCGCAAGGCCGATCGGACGATCACGCCGCGCGTCCTCGTCTGTCACGGCGATGCCGATCCGCTCGCACCGCGCGAGGACGTGCTCGCGTTCTGGGCCGAGATGGACGCGGTTGCGGCCAACTGGCACTTCCACAGCTATTCGGGCGTGAAGCACGGCTTCACCGACCCCGGCAGCGACGCGCGCGGCCTTGCCGCCATCGGCTACGACGCCAGCGCCGACCGGCAATCGTGGGCGGCGCTGATGTCGCTGCTCGACGAAGTGCTGGGTTAGACCAGCGCCCAATCCGTCAACGCGGCCACATTGCGCTCGGCCAGCGTCAGCAGCAGGCGGTCGTTGTGGTCGCTGGAGGGCATCGCCATGATCGCGCCGACCGTGAATTGCAGCGCGATCGGCAGCGCGGCGGCATAGTCGGCGCGGGCCTTGTCCAGCGTCCAGTGCGGCGCGACCGGCGCAATGGCAGCAACACTGGCTTCGATCAACCCGGCCTCGCAAGCGCGGCGGTCTTCGGGCGACAGCGACCCGGCGAGGAAGTAGGCGAGGTCCACCATCGGGCTGGCCTTGGTCGCGAACTGCCAGTCGATGAGCCAGGCGCGCGGGCCCCCTGCAGTATCCTCGAACAGCACGTTGTCGACGCGCGGCTCGCCGTGGACGAGTGTTTCGCCCCGCGCCGCATCGCGGATCGCCTGCTCCATGCGCGGGACCATGGCGTCGATCGCGTCGAGCACGGCGGCATCGGTGCGTCCGGCATAGCGGCTGCGGAACTCGACAGCGGCGGCGGCATAGCCCTGCGCCGAATCCACCGCACCGCCGGCGCGATCCTGCAACCAGTCCGCCCCTTCCAACCGGGGATCGCCCCAAGCCGCGGCATGAAGGCGCGACAGTTCGGCCGCAACCGCCCGCGCCTCGTCCACCGAACATCCGGAGATCTGGTCGCCCGGGCGGGTCCGCGCGGACAGATCTTCCATCACGAGATTGATCGCGCGGCCATCGTCGCTCACCTTGCGCCAATAGGCGCGCGGCGTGGCGAGCGGCGGGGTATCGCCCAGGAATTCATAGACAGCGCATTCCCGAGCGTAGACGTTGGCGGTCCCCGCGATATCTACCGCCTGCGGAATGGCCGAGGTAATCTTGCACACCACCGACGGCACGGCATCGGCGGCATTGGCGTTGTAGGTGATCTGCGTGTGGATCGTCTGCGACATGTTGCCATGCCCGATGGGCCGCGTGGCGAGCAGGCTGACGCGCGGCGCCGGAACGCCCGCGTGCTGGAACATCGCCTGCACCCACGTCGGCGTGATCTGGTCGACGCTGCCGATCAGGGCCGGCTCCGGCAAGTCCTGCGGTACCGAGCTATCACCCTCCACGCCCCAGCGCCCCGGAACATACGTCGAATTCCAGCAGTCGGTGAACTTGCCGTCCACCGCCTTGAACACCTCGATCCCGCAAAGGTCGACGCGCTCGCCCTTGCGCGTGTGCATGTTCCACACCGACGTGACGTGGGTATCATCAGCGCACAGCACTTCATGGGTGAAGAACGGCTCGGCGCGCTCGGACTGCTGCCGCACACGCGCGATCTGGTCTTCGATCGAGAGCGCGGTGACGCTGCCGGCATCGTGGCGGATGATCGGATCGGCGCACAGTTCGCGGATCATCTCCGCGTTGCGGTTGTTCCAGACTTCCGTCCAGTAAAGCTCGATCAGCTCCTTGGGGCTGCGCTTGGCCATCACACTCTCTCCCGTTCGTTCTTAACCGCTTGGTTAAGCGGACGGGAGAGAGGTGGTCAAGGACGACTATTGCGGTTCAGGCCGCGAAAGCTTCGGGCGGCAAGGCCATCACCGTCTCCGCCCCGGCCTCGATCTCGCGCCGCAACGCGCCGGCATGGGGCGCAAAGCGCGCCGCCCAGTGCTGCGCGCAGACCAGCTTGGCGTGGTAGAACGCTGCATCTTCGCCGCCATCACCCTTGGCCGCGATCTTCGCCATACGCAGCCACATCAGCCCGGTGGCGGCGATCCCGGCCAGCGTCATGTAGGCATAGGCGCCGGCCCCGAGGTTGTCGGGATTGGCCATCGCGTTCTGCATGAACCACATCGTCGCGGCCTTCAGTTCGCCATTCACCTTGGCCAGTGCGCCCGCGACACGCTGTACGCCCGCATCTTCGCCAGCAGCGGCGCATTCGTCGTCCACCAGCTTGAAGAAGCGCTGGATCGCCCGGCCGCCGTTCTGCGCCAGCTTGCGTCCGGCAAGGTCCATCGCCTGCACGCCATTGGCGCCTTCGTAGATCATGGCGATGCGCGCATCGCGCACGAACTGGTCCATGCCGTTCTCGATGATGTAGCCGTGGCCGCCCCAGACCTGCTGCATGTCGGTCGCGGTCTTGTAACCCATGTCGGTGCCATAGCCCTTGATCACCGGCGTTAGCAGGCCGATCAGGTCGTCGGCTTCCTGCCGCTCGTCCTCGCTCGCCGCCTTGTGCGACAGATCGACAAGCAACCCGCCCCACAGCGACAGCGCGCGCATCCCTTCGGTGAAGGTCTTGGCGTCCATCAGCATCCGGCGCACGTCGGGATGGACGAACAGCGGGTCGGCCTTGGCCTCCGGCTCCTTCGCGCCCGTCAGTGCGCGGCCCTGGCGGCGCTCGCCCGCATAGACCACCGCATTCTGGTAGGCGACTTCGGCCTGCGCCAGCCCCTGGATGCCAACGCCCAGACGCGCCGCGTTCATCATGATGAACATCGCGGCGAGGCCCTTGTTCTCCTCGCCCACCAGCCAGCCGGTCGCGCCATCGTAGTTCATGACGCAAGTGGCGTTGCCGTGGATGCCCATCTTGCGTTCGATCGCCCCGACCGAGACGGCATTGCGCGCGCCCAGCGAACCGTCATCGTTCACCAGCACCTTGGGCACGATGAACAGCGAGATGCCCTTGGTCGAATCCGGCGCATCGGGTGTCTTGGCCAGCACGAGGTGGATGATGTTGTCGGCAAGATCGTGGTCGCCCGCCGAAATGAAGATCTTGGTCCCGGTCACGGCATAGGAGCCATCGGCGTTGGGCACGGCGCGGGTGCGGATGAGGCCAAGGTCCGTTCCGCACTGCGGCTCGGTCAGGTTCATCGTCCCGGTCCATTCGCCCGAGATCATGCGCGGCAGGTACTTCGCCTGCTGCTCGTCCGATCCCTTGGCCAGGATTGCCGAGATCGCGCCCGCGGCAAGGCCGGGATACATCGCGAAGGCCTGATTCGATTCGCCCATGTATTCTTCGAAGGCGAAGCCCAGCGCGTGCGGCAGCCCCTGCCCGCCGAAGCGTTCGGGCGCGGTCAGCGTGCCCCAGCCCGCTTCCCGGAACTGGTTGTAGGCTTCCTTGAAGCCCGCAGGTGTCGTCACGCTGCCATCGGCATGGCGGATGCAGCCTTCGCGGTCGCCCACCTGGTTGAGCGGCGCGAGCACTTCGGAGGTGAAGCGGCCCGCTTCCTCGATCACCGCATCGGTCATGTCACGGGTCGCCCCCTCGAAGCCCGGCAGGTGGCTGTAGCTGTCGAGCCGGACGAGTTCGTTGAGCACGAAACGGGTATCGCGCGTGGGCGCCTTGTAGACGGGCATGAGGGGTGCCTTTCGTGGAAGGGTATGGGGTCAGTCGACGTCGCGGCCAGCGGCCTTTTCGCGCGCGGCGACGAGATCGACGAAACTGGCCAGTTCCTCGATCGTCGCAGCGATGTCGGCCTGCTGGCGCCGGAGGTTGTCGATCCGTTCGCGGCACTTGGCGATGGTCACGCGGCGCTGTTCGGCGCGGCCGTCGTCCAGATCGTAGAGATCGATCATGTCGCGGATTTCCGACAGGCTGAACCCGACGTTCTTGGCGCGCATGATCCACGCGAGGCGCGCCCGGTCACGCTTGGAATAGATGCGCGACAGGCCGACCCGCGTCGGCGAAATCAGCCCCTCGTCCTCGTAGAAGCGCAAGGCGCGCGCGGTTACCCCGAACTCGGCCGAAAGGTCCGAGATCGTGAAGTTTTCACGCGCCAGCGCATCGGGATGATCGAGGTGGCCGGTATGATCGGAGCTGTGGGCAAGCGTGGTGGTCGACATGCCCCGCAGGCTAACTGACCTTTACGTAAGCGTCAATCTTCAATCCGGACGAGCGAGCCGTCGGTATCAAGGCGGCGGAAGAAGCAGGTGGGCGCGAGCGTGTGGCAGGCAGGCCCGGCCGGCTGGCAGCGCAGCTCGATCGCATCCTGATCGCAGTCGACGCGGATCTCGATCACCTTGAGCACGTGGCCGCTGCTTTCGCCCTTCATCCACAGCTTGCCCCGCGAACGCGAATGGAAGTGCGCGAATCCGGTCTCGCGCGTCTTGTCCAGCGCTTGCGCATCCATGTGGGCGAGCATCAGCAGTTGCCCCGTCGCATGGTCGACCGCGACGGCGGTGAGCAGACCGGAAGCGTCGAACTTCGGCATGAAGACAGTGCCCAGCTCGCGCAGGGTGGTTTCGCTATCGTGCGTGGAAATGGGGCAGACCTTTCGCATTCGTGCCAGCGCCCGGCGGCGCGTGCGACCATTTGTTGCAGGATAACCACAGATCGCGTCCAAAATCCATGCGCGGTTCACATAGCACTTCCGCTTCGGGCAGCGATGTCCGAAAGAGACTGCGTGGTTTGAGGGAACCACAATCTGAACCGCCGCAGGGCGGCGCAAAAGCGCCAAAGTTCAGGGGAAAAACGAGGGGCCGATGTTCGGGCTGATCCCGTGAGACACCGAATGGTGACACCGGGCGGCGCGACATCGGATGGTGAGGGAAATGGCGACGGTTGGTTCGGGGGAACCATACCTTGCGCGAAAGCGACGCCACCGAATTCGTCACGAGGACGCCCGGAGTTTCGGCTCCGGGCGTTTTCGTTTGTGCCTGCTATCCAGCCATCGCTTCCACGGCATTCGCCCGCGCATCATCGATCGCTTCGTCCAGCACGCGCGCGAAGCAGGCGATGCGGACCCTGGCCGCGCCGGCCTTCTTCAACGCGCGCACGCAGGCATCGGTAGTAGCCCCGCTGGTCAGGACGTCATCGACCAGCAGCACTTGCGCGCCCAACAGTTGCCCTGCACGTGATGGCCGCGCGCGGATCGCGCCCGACAGCGCCTGCGCTCGGGCGCGCCGCCCCAGCCCCCCGAGCGAGGGCGTCGGCTTGATCCGTTCGAGCGCATCGACCACCAGCGGCACCCCGCGTGCCTTCGCGATCCGGGTCGCCAGCAGCGCCGACTGGTTGTAGCCGCGCTTCCACAGGCGCCAGCGGTGCAACGGCACGGGCACGATCAGCCATGCGCCCTCCAGCACCGGCAATCGCGCCAGCATCAGGCGCGAGAGCAGGCCTGCCAGCGCTACCTTGCGGCCGTGCTTGAAGGCCAGCACCAGCTTGCGCGATGGCTCGGTGTAGAGCGTGGCCGCACTGATCCCGTCATGGCGCGGCGGCTGGGCAAGGCATGGTGCGCAGACGAGGCCCGATTCGCCCTCGTCCGGCTCGTGCCCATCGCCATGATGCGCGAGCGGACGCTGGCAACGCGCGCAACTCGGCTCGCCCGGCAGCACCAGCGTCGACCAGCAGGCCGCGCACAGGCCGCCGTGCCGCGCCAGCGCTTCGCCGCACAGCGGGCAGCGCGGTGGAAACACCAGGTCCACGACGGGTTCGAGCGCGGCGGCGAAGTTGACCATCGCCGCCAGCATTGTCCGCGCCAAGCCCCTTGGCAAGCGACGAGCGAGCGGGCAGGCAGCGCGCGATGGCAAGCTCCCCTTCCCCCACGATCCCCACGATCTTTTCCCCGGCCCGCCGCCGCGCGGTGCGCGCGCGGATGCGCGTCCTGCAACAGCGCCCGAACGCCGCGCGGTTCCTCGCCGACGACATGGCCGAGGACGTGCTCGAACGGCTGGCCTTCCTGCGCCACGAACCGCAGCGGGCCCTGCTCATCGGCGACGTGACGGGCCAGCTCACAGAGGCGCTGTCCGCGCAAGGGTGCGATGTGGTGCGCGCCGATCCGGCGCCGGTGGCGGGCGAAGTGGCGGTCGACGAGGAGCAGCCCCTGCCCTTTGCCGAAGGCTTCGACCTGATCGCCAGCCTGGGCACGCTCGACACCGTCAACGACCTGCCCGGCGCGATGGTCCACTTGCGCCGCGCGCTGCGGCCCGATGGGCTGGCGGTGATCAGCATGATGGGCGCAGGCAGCGTGACCGGCCTGCGTGCGCTGATGCTGGAAGCCGACGGCGATCGCCCGGCGGCGCGCATCCACCCGCAAGTCGATGTGCGCGCGGGCGGGCAACTGCTGCAACGCGCGGGCTTCGCTGATCCGGTGATCGACAGCCGTTCGCTGAAGGTCAGCTACCGCTCGCTGCGGGGTTTAGTTGACGATGTGCATGCACAGGGCCTTGGTTGCTGCCTTCAACGAAAGGCGCCGCCGCTGGGCCGTTCCGGCTGGACGCGGGCGCAGCAGGCATTCGAGCGGCTTTCAACAGAAACTAAATTTATCGAGGAATTCGAAATACTTACCCTAAGCGGATGGGCCAAGCCGCTACGCGCGCCAAAGTTCTGATACTCCCGTTTCCATCAGTTGAGCGCACGCGCACGGACCTTCAACTTGCGCGGCGATCCGGCATGGGCCGGAACGACAGAGAGGATGAAGGAATGCGCTTCAAGGACAAGGTCGTCATCACCACCGGCGCAGGCTCGGGCCTGGGTCTTGCGACCGTGCAGCGGCTGGCGGCGGAAGGCGCGACGCAGGTGCTGGTCGATCTGCGGCAGGACTGGCTGGAAGCGGCCAAGGCGACCCTGCCCGCCGACGCCAAGGTCACGCTGGTGCAGGCCGACGTTTCGGATGCCGCACAAGTGCAGGCCTATGTCGATGCCGCCGTCGCCGCGCATGGCCGGATCGACGGCTTCTTCAACAACGCCGGGATCGAAGGCCGCCAGAACCTGACCGAGAACTTCGGCGCGGAAGAATTCCACCGCGTGATCTCGGTCAACCTCGACGGCGTGTTCTTCGGCATGGCCGCCGTGCTCAAGGTGATGCACGCGCAAGGATCGGGCGCGATCGTCAACACCGCATCGGTCGGCGGCATCCGGGGCGTGGGCAACCAGAGCGGCTATGCCGCCGCCAAGCACGGCGTGGTCGGCCTGACCCGCAACTCGGCGGTCGAATATGGCGCGTTCGGAATCCAGATCAACGCGATTGCGCCGGGCGCGATCATGACCGCGATGGTCGAGGGATCGCTGCGCCAGATCGGCGGCGACAACTGGGAAGAAGTCGGCCAGCAGTTCGTCTCGGTCAACCCGATGAAGCGCTTTGGGCGGCCCGAGGAAGTGGCCGCGCTGGTCGCGTTCCTGCTGTCGGGCGAAGCGCCGTTCA
Source organism: Novosphingobium percolationis (assembly GCF_020179425.1). Classification (GTDB taxonomy): domain Bacteria; phylum Pseudomonadota; class Alphaproteobacteria; order Sphingomonadales; family Sphingomonadaceae; genus Novosphingobium; species Novosphingobium percolationis. Next base: position 790,224 of record NZ_JAILYM010000001.1, read on the forward strand.
TCAACGGTACCACCGTGCCGATCGACGGCGGACAGTCGTACAAGTATTGATCGAAAGCGCGGCGTGCCCCGCGCTTTCCAACGCGAAAAGGGCGGCGGGACCACATGGCCCCGCCGCCCTTGTCCGTTTCAGCCCAGCGCCGCCTGCGCCGCCGCAAGCCGCGCGATCGGCACACGGTAGGGGCTGGCCGAGACGTAATCGAGGCCGGTCTTTTCGCAGAACGCGATCGAGGCGGGATCACCACCGTGTTCGCCGCAGATGCCGAGCTTGAGGTCGGGCCGCGTCTTGCGGCCGCGCTCCGCCGCCAGTTCGACCAGCTGGCCGACGCCTTCGATGTCGAGGCTGACGAACGGATCGCGCGGGTAGATGCCCTGATCGACGTAAGGGTTGAGGAAGCGCGCGGCATCGTCGCGGCTGACGCCGAGCGTGGTCTGCGTCAGGTCGTTGGTGCCGAACGAGAAGAACTTGGCTTCCTCTGCGATCTCGCCCGCCATCAGCGCGGCGCGCGGCAGTTCGATCATGGTGCCGACCATGTAGTCCAGCACCTTGCCCTTTTCGGCAAAGACCTCTGCCGCAACGCGATCGACCAGCGCGCGCAGGATTTCCAGCTCGCGCTTGGTGGCGACGAGCGGGATCATCACTTCGGGCACGACCGCTTCGCCACTGGCGAGCGCGACGTCGCACGCCGCTTCGAAGATCGCGCGCGCCTGCATCTCGTAGATTTCGGGGAAGGTGATGCCGAGACGGCACCCGCGATGGCCGAGCATCGGGTTGAATTCGTGCAGTTCCCCGGCACGCCGCTTGAGGTGATCGACGCCGAGCCCGGTCGCTTCGGCCAGTTCCTCGAACTCGGCATCGGCGTGCGGCAGGAATTCATGCAGCGGCGGATCGAGCAGGCGGATGGTGACGGGCAGGCCCGCCATGACCTCGAAGATCGCCTGGAAGTCGCTGCGCTGTTCGGGCAGCAGCCTGGCGAGCGCGGCGCGGCGGCCCGCTTCGTCCTCGGCCAGAATCATCTGGCGAACCAACGAGATACGGCCCGCTTCGAAGAACATGTGTTCGGTGCGGCACAGGCCGATGCCTTCGGCGCCGAACTGGCGCGCGACCTGGCAATCGAGCGGGGTTTCGGCGTTGGTGCGCACCTTCATCCGGCGGTGCTTGTCGGCCCAGACCATCAGCGTGCCGAAGTCGCCGACGAGTTCGGGCTCCACGGTCGCGACCCGGCCCGCCATGACATCGCCGTTCGAACCATCGAGCGTAATCACGTCGCCTTCGGCGATCTCGCGGTTGCCGATGCGCGCGGTGCGGGTCTTCATGTCGATCGATAGCGCGGACGCGCCCGAGACGCAGGGACGGCCCATGCCGCGCGCCACCACGGCAGCGTGGCTGGTCATGCCGCCACGCGCGGTCAGGATGCCCTTGGCCGCGTGCATGCCGTGGATGTCTTCGGGGCTGGTCTCGACGCGGACGAGAATCACCGCATCGCCACGTTCGGCCAGCGTCTGCGCGGTATCGGCATCGAACACCACCGCGCCGCTCGCCGCGCCGGGGCTGGCGGGCAGGCCGCGCGTGAGCACATCGCGCACCGCCTTGGGATCGAGCGTGGGGTGCAACAGCTGGTCGAGCGCCATCGGGTCGATCCGGCGGATCGCGGTGGCTTCGTCGATCAGTCCTTCGGCCACCATGTCCACCGCCATCTTGAGCGCGGCCTTGGCGGTGCGCTTGCCCGAGCGGGTCTGGAGCATGAACAGCTTGCCCTGCTCCACGGTGAACTCGATGTCCTGCATGTCCTTGTAGTGCTTTTCCAGCAGCTCAAAGACAGCGGCGAGTTCGGCGTAGGCCTGCGGCATCGCCTCTTCCATCGACAGCGGCTTGGCCCCTGCCGCTTCGCGCGCGCGCAGCGTCAGGTACTGCGGGGTGCGGATGCCCGCGACCACGTCCTCGCCCTGCGCATTGACCAGCCATTCGCCGTAATAAGCCTTCTCGCCGGTCGCGGGATCACGGGTGAAGGCAACGCCGGTGGCGCTGGTATCGCCCATGTTGCCGAACACCATCGCCTGCACGTTGACGGCGGTGCCCCAGCTCTGCGGAATGTCGTTGAGCTTGCGGTAGACCTTGGCGCGGTCCGATTCCCAGCTTTCGAACACGGCGGCGATGGCGCCCCACAGCTGTTCGTTCACGTCCTGCGGGAACGGGCAGCCCAGTTCTTCGGCCACGATCGCCTTGTACTGGCCGACGAGCGCCTGCCAGTGTTCGGCCCCCATCTCGACATCGTTGAAGAAGCCGTTGTCTTCCTTCACGATTTCGAGCGCGTCCTCGAAGCGATGATGATCGAGGCCGAGCACAACGTCGGAATACATCTGGATGAAGCGGCGGTAGCTGTCCCACGCGAAGCGCGCATCGCCCGAGCCGGCGGCCAGGCCTTCGACGGTCGCGTCGTTGAGGCCGAGGTTGAGCACGGTGTCCATCATGCCCGGCATCGACACGCGCGCGCCCGAGCGGACCGAGACCAGCAGCGGATTGGCGGCATCGCCGAAGACGCGGTCCGTGACCTGCTCGATATGCGCCACGCCAGCGGCGACGGCGGCGCGCAGGTCCGCATCAAAGGTCTTGCCGTTGTCGTTGTAGAGTGCGCAGACTTCGGTGCTGATCGTCAGGCCCGGGGGCACCGGCAGGCCGATGCTGGCCATTTCCGCAAGGTTCGCGCCCTTGCCGCCGACAATCGTCTTGTCCTTCGCGCGTGCGCTGTCCGAAACCGCGCCACCGCCGAAATGGAATACGTATGCACTCATGATACCGCCGACGCTCCCAAACAGGTCGTGGGGCCGGGCCTTGCTGGCCCGACCGTCACGCCGCCTTAGCCCTCGATCCTCGAGAAGTCTGCAACTTTGTGCACTGCAGCACGAAACCGGGACAGAATCCCGAGGCGCGAGGCGCGCTTGTTCGCATCTGCATCGTTCACCGTCACCTGATCAAAGAACGCGTCGATCGGCGCCCGCAAGCTGGCCAGCGCGGCCATCGCGGCGGTGAAATCCTCGGCCGCGACGGCGCCTTCCGCCTGGGGTTCGGCGGCATCGAGCGCGGCGATGAGCGCGGCTTCGGCGGGTTCGGGCGCATAGGCCGCTTCCGCCGGCGTGTACTCTTCCTTCTTGAGGATGTTGGCGGCGCGCTTGTATCCTGCGAGCAGGTTGGTGCCGTCCTCGGTGCCGACGAAGGCCTGCAACGCATGGACGCGGGCGAGCAGGCGGACGAGATCGTCCTCGCCGCCGAGCGCGAACACGGCGTCGATCAGGTCGTGGCGGACGCCGGCTTCCTTCTGCTGGACCTTGAGACGGTCGGCGAAGAAGGCGAGGAGGTCGCCCTCGCCCGCACTCATGCGCAGGTCGTTCTCGGTAATCAGGCGGATGATCCCAAGCGCGGCGCGGCGCAGCGCGAAGGGGTCCTTCGAGCCGGTGGGCTTCTCGTCGATGGCGAAGAAGCTGCGCAGCGTATCCAGCTTATCCGCAAGCGCCACGGCCACCGTCACCGGCGCGGTCGGCACGTCGTCGCCCTGCCCGACCGGCTTGTAGTGGTCGCGGATGGCGTCGGCCACGGCATCGGGCAGGCCTTCGGCGCGGGCGTAGTAGCCGCCCATCAGGCCTTGCAGTTCGGGGAATTCGCCAACCATCTCGGTGACGAGATCGGCCTTGCACAGTTCCGCCGCCTGCCGCGCCAGCGCGGGGTCGCAATTCGGCACAATGCCTTCGCTCGCCAGCCATTCCGCCAGCTTCGCCACGCGCGCAACCTTGTCCGCCACCGTTCCCAGCTTTTCATGGAAGGTGATGCGGCCCAGCTTTTCGGCCTGTGCGGCAAGCGGCTTCTTCTTGTCCTGCTCCCAGAAGAAGCGGGCGTCGGAAAGGCGCGCGGCCAGCACCTTGCGGTTGCCGTCGACGATGGCCGCGCCGCCGTCGGTGGCGGCGATGTTGGCGGTGCAGACGAAGGCGTTGGCCAGCTTGCCATTCGCATCGCGGCAGATGAAGTACTTCTGGTTGACGCGCGCGGTCAGCTGGATGACTTCGGGCGGCACGTCGAGGAAGGCTTCGTCGAAGCGGCCCAGCAGCGGCACGGGCCATTCGGTCAGCCCGGCGTTTTCGATGACGAGGCCCTCGTCCTCGACCAGCACGAGGCCGGCGGCCTGCGCGGCTGCACTCGCCTGCGAACGCACAAGCCCCTCACGCTCGACATGATCGACGATCACGTGGCACGCGCGCAGCTTGTCGGCATAATCGTGCGCGCCGCCGATGGTGATCTCACCCGAATGGTGGAAGCGATGGCCCATCGTGGCGTAGCCCGAGCGGATGCCGCCGACTTCGCATTCGACGAGGTCTTCGCCCAGGATCGCGACGATGCCCGACAGCGGGCGCACCCAGCGCAAGGCATCGGTGGCGATCGAGGCGGCGCCCCAGCGCTGGCTCTTGGGCCAGGGGAAGGCGCGGATGATCGCAGGAATCGCGGCGGCGAGTACGTCCTCGGTGGCGCGGCCCGGCTTTTCGGTGATCGCGAACCACACGCCGTCGCGTTCGGTCAGTTGATCCTTGGTGAGGCCGGTCTTGCGCAGGAAGCCTTCGAGCGCCTGTGCGGGGGCGCTGGTGCGCGGGCCCTTGGCTTCCTCGCTGACCGCCTGCGTTGCCAGCGGCAGGTCACGCGCGATCAGCGCAAGACGGCGCGGCGTGGACCACACGGTGATCGCGCCGGGCTTGAGGCCGGCTGCGTCCAGCTCCTTGCGGAACAGCTTTTCCAGATCGGCGCGCGCACCGGCCTGCATGCGCGCGGGGATTTCCTCGCAGCGCAGTTCGAGAAGAAAGTCTGCCGCGTTCATGCCGCCCACTCCGGATACTTTGCGGCCCATTCGTCCTTGAACTTGGCCATGTAGGCTTCGCAACTGCCGCGCGCGAGGTCGCGGACACGGCCCATGTAGCTGGCGCGTTCCTGCACCGAGATCACGCCGCGCGCCTGCAACAGGTTGAACAGGTGGCTGGCCTCGATCGCCTGTTCATAGGCGGCGATGGGCACGTTCGCATCGAGCGAGCGGCGGCATTCCTCTTCGGCGCGGCGGAAGCCTTCGAACAGGCTGTCGGTATCGGCCACCTCGAAGTTCCACTTCGACATCTGCTTCTCGTTTTCGAGAAACACGTCGCCATAGCTCACGCCATGATTGTTGAACGCCAAGTCGTAGACGTTGTCGACGCCCTGGATGTACATGGCGAGGCGTTCGAGGCCGTAGGTCAGCTCGCCCGCCACGGGGCGGCAATCGAAGCCGCCCATCTGCTGGAAATAGGTGAACTGGGTGACTTCCATCCCGTCGCACCACACTTCCCAGCCCAGACCCCAGGCGCCGAGCGTGGGCGATTCCCAATCGTCCTCGACGAAGCGGATGTCGTGCACCAGCGGATCGATGCCGATCACCGCAAGGCTCTGCAGGTAGAGTTCCTGCAGGTTTTCCGGGCTGGGCTTGAGGATCACCTGATACTGGTAATAGTGCTGCAGCCGGTTGGGGTTTTCGCCATAGCGGCCATCGGTCGGGCGACGGCACGGCTGGACGAACGCGGCGTTCCACGGTTCCGGCCCCAGCGCGCGCAGGGTGGTGGCGGGGTGGAAGGTACCCGCGCCCATGCGCATGTCGTAGGGCTGGAGAATCAGGCAGCCCTGATCGCCCCAGAAAGCATGAAGGCGCAGGATCATGTCCTGCAGGCTGAGCGGCGGTTGTGCGGTATCGGCCATGATGGCGCGGGCTTTGGCCGATAGGGCGCTTCAAATCAACCTTTGCGCGACAGCGAAGGGCGCGAAAATGGCGGCTTGCGGCGCGTGGCGGGCTGGTTCATCGCTGGCGCCGATGACCCGTCCCTTGCGCCTTCTGCTCGCCATCCTGCTGCTGGCCGGATGCCACGCCCCCGCCCCCACCCAGCCCCCCGCCAAGGTGGCCCTGTGGGAAGTCTCCAACGAGACCGGCGTTCACGGCTGGCTGTTCGGCACGATCCATGCCCTGCCCCTCAACACGCCGTGGAAGCGCCCGGCCATCGAGCAGGCGCTGGCTTCGGCCGACCGGCTGGTGCTGGAGATCGGCGAACCACTCGACGACAAGGTGGCGGGCGAAGCGATGGGGCGGCTGGCCTTTACCGAAGGACTGCCGCCGCCCTCTGCGCGCGTCGGGCCGAAATATCGCGACGTGCTGGCCAGGGCCTATCGCAAGCTCGGCCTGAACGATGCCGGGTTCAAGGATCAGGAAGACTGGGCCGTCGCGCTCCAGATCGCGGCGATCGGCGGGCAGAAGGAAGGCATGATGCCCGATAGCGGCGTCGAACCGGAACTGCGGCGGATGAACGGCAATCGCCCGGTCGAGGGGCTGGAAACGCTCGACGGCCAGTTCGGCGTGTTCGACCGCCTGCCCCCGCGCGCGCAGCAGGTGCTGCTCGAACAGGTGGCGGTCGAAGTGGTCGACGCAAAGGACGACGAGGCCGACATGATGCAACTGTGGCTGCGCGGCGACGATCTGGGCATCGCGCGCGAATCGACCACCGGCTTCCTCGCCGACGCGCAGATCCACGAAGCGCTGCTCGATGGTCGCAACCGGTCATGGGCGGACCAGATCGACGCGATGATGAAGCGCGGTGCGCGGCCCTTCGTCGCGGTCGGCGCGGCGCACGTCGCGGGCAGCGACGGCTTGCCGCGGATGCTGATGGCGCGCGGCTGGAAGGTGCGTCGGGTCGACTAGGTGGCGGGGACAAGTTCAGTTGTTAGCGGCGCGACCGGGATTGGGTGGTCGCTGCCAAACTGACAGATAAGCTCTCCGTCGCCCCGTGCTTAACACGGGGCTTGGCTACTTTGCGCTCTCGCTTTGCGATGCCGGCACCGGATACCACTGGCCCCAAAGGTCAAGCCAGTCGGGATTGTCCGCCTCGATCAGCGCGAATTTCCATTCCCGGCGCCATTTCTTGACCAGTTTCTCGCGGGCAATGGCCTGTTCGATTTCCGCATGCCGCTCGGCATAGACCAGCCTGGTCTTGTCAAAGTCCGTTACGTGGATCGAGCCCCGACCTTCACGATGCTGCCATACGCGACGGATCAGATCGGAGGTGACGCCAACGTACATCCCGCCGCGAAAGCGGTTTGCCATGATGTAGACCCAGCCGCCCTTTTCCATCGCGCCAGCATGCCAAACGAGGGGGCGCAAGGGAAGCCGAGCCCCGTGTCAAGCACGGGGCGACGGTAGTGTTTAGGTGGGAAGCGGTCGTTCGCATGAAGGACGAAAGTGGACAGGCTCGGCTGGCCATGCCAGCTTAAATGCTGAGGGAGGACATCAGGCTTGTCGTTTTTCTTCTCACTTCTACTGGCACAAGCCACCCCTTATCCGGATGGCGACTTTCTGTACGTGGCGGGCAAGTGCCTTGAAATGGGACCCCAAACCGGAAATGTACATTGGGGCCTAGAAAGATCGGAATGTCGGCGCCTATCTAGACTCGATGCGCTTCTAAACCGCACTTACCAAAACAAGATGAGGTCGCTACCGCCAAAAGACCGGTTATCTCTTCGCAATTCTCAGAGGGTTTGGCTTGCACGCCTGAATGAGAGTTGCTGGCTCGGAAATGACGCCAAAATCCTCGACGAAGCAACTTCCGATTGCTTCGCGGCCGAAGTCCAAAAACGCGTCTCTCAGCTTCAGCAGTATTAGAGTCAAATGTCCGCAACCGGGCGCAACCAGCCATTCCGCCCTCGTCCCGCTTTTCCTTGCTTTTCGCGCCCGATCGGCTAAGGGCCGCCGCTTCCCCGTCATGGTCATCCCTGGAGGCGTGGCGGGAGAATTGGAACAACAAGCAATTTTCGGAAGGTACAGTCCATGAGCGAGACGCTTACGCTGGCTGCCGAGACGCGCGATCGGGTTGGCAAGGGAGCCTCCCGTACTCTGCGTCGCGAAGGCCGCACCCCCGCCGTGATCTATGGCGAGAAGCAGGAACCCATCGCGATCCACGTCGAAGAAAAGGCGCTGGTCAAGGCGCTGGGCACCGGCCACTTCTTCAACTCGATCGTCGAGCTGACCGTGGGCGGCCAGACCGTTCGCACCCTGCCCAAGGACGTTGCCTTCAACCCCGTTTCGGATCGCCCGGAACACGTCGACTTCCTGCGCATCTCGGCCGACCATGTCGTGCACGTCAGCGTGCCAGTGATCTTCGCCAACGAAGACAAGTCGCCCGGTCTCAAGAAGGGCGGCGTGCTGAACATCGTCCGTCACGAGCTGGAACTGGTCTGCGCCCCGGATGCGATCCCCGATGACGTCGTCATCGACGTGTCGGGCTACGACGTGGGCGAATCGATCCACATCAGCGCGGTGACCCTGCCGGCCGGCGTGAAGAGCGCGATCACCGATCGCGACTTCACCATCGCCACCGTGGTCGCCCCTTCGGCGCTCAAGAGCGAAGAAGGCGACACCACCAAGGAGGGCTGATCGCCCGACATGGTGGCCTTCCGGCAACGGAAGGACGCAACGAACAAGGGAACCCCTCCCGCCTTCGGGCCGGAGGGGTTCTTTTTTTGCCCGCCGGCTTCTGGCATGGCGCGGCCACGTCTTTTCGGGAACAACAGCGATGCAAGTCTGGGTCGGGCTCGGCAATCCGGGGCCTCAATATGCGCTCAATCGCCACAACGTCGGCTTCATGGCGCTCGACACAATCGCCGAGATTCACAACTTCGGCCCGGTGCTGAAGAAGTTCCAGGGCTGGGTGCAGGAAGGCCGCATCGGCACGCACAAGGTGCTGCTGCTCAAGCCTGCCACTTTCATGAACGAAAGCGGCCGCGCCGTGGGCGAGGCGCTGCGCTTCTACAAGCTGGGCACCGACGCGCTGACCGTGTTCCATGACGAACTGGATCTCGCCCCCTTCAAGGTCAAGGTGAAGCGCGGTGGCGGCAGCGCCGGGCACAACGGGCTGCGCTCGATCGACCAGCACCTGGGCCCGGACTTCCGCCGCGTGCGGCTGGGCATCGGGCATCCGGGTCACAAGGACCGCGTCCACGGCTATGTGTTGGGCAACTATGCCAAGGCCGAACAGGACGACCTGGCCGAGATGCTGGGCGCGGTCGGGAGCGAGGCGGACTGGCTGGCCAAGGGCGACGACACCCGCTTCATGAACGACGTGGCGCTGCGCCAGCAGGACTGAAACCGTCGCGGAAGCGTTACGTAACCGGCTGTGAAAGCCATATTAATTATCCGATTCGGACGGTCGGAACGATTTACACATGGCGGGTGGATCATCGGCGATTAACCAGCAAAGTCCGCAGAAATCGGCGTTTGGCACCGGATTTGCTTTTGATGGAGTTAACCGAATTACCAACAGGGGACTCCAGATCGTGAAGCGCTCGCTCGTCATCGCCACCACCGCCCTCCTCGGCTCGCTCGCCGCCACGCCGGCCCATGCGACCTGGTGGCACGTCCACTACTGCAACTGCGGGGACTCGACCGGCTCGGGCATGTGCACGGGTTCGAGCACCAGCTCGAGCACGACCAGCTCGTCGACCACCACCTCGACGACCTCGGGCGGCACCACGACGACTTCGGGTGGCACCACCACCACGTCGGGCGGTACCACCACGACTTCGGGCGGCACCACGACCACGTCGGGCGGCACCACCACGGGCGGCGTGACCCCGCCGACCGCAGTGCCGGAGCCGGGCATGCTCGGCCTGATGGCGATGGGCCTTGCCGGCCTGGGCCTCGCACGTCGTCGCCGCGGCTGATTTTCGGATAGCGTGGCCGCGCGGCGCTCAGCGCGCCGCGCCAGCCCGCACCAGATCGGCGCGGAACAGGCGGTTGGCGGGGTCCGCCTCGCTCGCCTGCTTCAACAGCCGCACCATCGCCTCGTGGTCGCGCCCGGCTTCCAGCCGGACCAGCCCCGCGAGGTGAATCATGTCGGGGTTGCGGGGGCTAAGCTCCAGCGCGCGATCGGCATGGGCCAGGGCTTCGTCGGCGCGGCCAGCCTTGCTCGCCGCGAAGGCCAGCAGCTTCTGCGCCTCGGCATCGCCGTCCGCGCCGGGCACGCGCTGGACCGCTGCCATTGCGCCCGCCCAGTCCTGCCGCCCCAGCGCCGCGCGCGCTTCACCCAGCGCGGCCTGTGCAGCCTTGAACGCGGGCGAGGCGAGGCGCGCGGCATAGGCATCGCCCGCCGGATCGTGCGCCGCACGGCCCGCGCGCATCGCCAGATCGAGTTCGCGCGGGCCCGCCAGCGCCGAATCCGCGAGCGGGCGGATCGTTCGCAAGGCCCCTGCCCCGTCGCCGGTCGCCAGTTCCGCTTCGCCCAGCATGATCCGCGCAAAGGGATTCTGCGGCGAGAGCAGCAGCGCCTTGGCAAAGATCGCGCGGGCCTGTTCGGGATGGTTCAGCGCCAGCAGCGCCTCGGCATATTTGAGGCCGTTGGGCGAGCGCGGATCGAGATCGGCTTCCTGCGGTGCGAGCGTGGTGCGCACTTGTTCCCAATCGCCCTTTTCGGCCGCGACCTGCACGGTCATCTCGATCACGCGCGGATCGGCGGGCGCGAGCGCGGCGGCGCGGGCGACGAGCGCGGCGGCGGCGTCGACCTTGCCCGCCATGTCGGCCAGCGCGGCGCGGGCGAGCAGCGGCTCGACCCGCCGCGGGCTGGCGGCGATGGCATCGTCATAAATCTTCGCCGCCTCGTCGCGGCGGCCCTGCTTGAGCGCGAGTTCGCCCGCGACCAGCCGCGTATCGAGCACATCCGGCGCAAGGCGCTGCATCACCGCGAGCGCGGCGGCCGCGCCGGTCCAGTCCTGCGCCTCCAGCAGCATCCGCGCGTGGTCGCGCGCCAGCAGCAGGTCGGGCTGGCCCGCCGTGCCGCGGCGATAGGCCGCGCTCGCGCCCGCATAGTCCTTGAGCGCGACCAGCGCGGCGGCGCGGATGCGCCAGCCGCCCGCGCTTTCGTCATTGGCGACCCATTCCAGCGCTGCGCGCGGCTGCCCCCGCAGCAGCGCCGCTTCGGCCTTCCAGCGCGCCAGTTCCGGCCCGCCGCGTCCGGCCTCGATCAGCCGCCGCAAGGTCGCCTGCGCGCCATCGCCATCGCCCATGCGCAACTGGCTTTCGATCAGCAGCGCGAGCAGGTCGGCATTGCGCCCGTCGCTCTCCAGCGCAGCCAGCGCCTCGACACGGGCGCCTGCGTAGTCGTCGGCGGCGAAGGCGGCGCGCGCCCTGCCCGCATGGTCGCCCCCGCCCTGCCCGCAGGCGGCGAGCGCGAGGAACAGAGGGGCGAGGATCAGGTGCGATGTACGGGACGTCATGACCAACGGGCTTGCCAGCGAGCGCTGAAATTTCGGTGAAGGCGGCGCCGAAATTGTCGGACGCTTTTACAACAGCCAAGATGTTAACCATTAAAAATGGCTGAATAGCGCCACTGGCACGTGTTTTGCGTAGCGTAACGGCAGAAACCGTTAACCAGTGGATGCCCGCACCATGCGCCTGACCCGGACCATCGCCAGCCTTGCCGCAGCGGCCACTTTCGCCTTCACCGGCACGGCCTTCGCCGATTCGATGGTGTTCGGCTCGGGCGACATCAACAAGACCGTGACGCTGACCTACAACGGCTACAGCGGCAACGGCGGCGCCTCGATCGGCGGGCTTACCGGCTCGACCACGTTCACGCTGACGGGCGTTTCGGGCAACACCTACAGCTTCGACTATTCGGTGACGAACACCAGCACCACGCCTGTAGACGGCTCGCGCATTTCGAGCTTCGCGTTCAACACCGATCCGACGATCGCCAGCGCGACCTCGACCGGGGCGTTCGCGCAGACGACGCTCAATTCGAACTATCCCAACGGCATCGGCACCGTCGACGTCTGCTTCAAGGACGCCACCACGGGGTCGTGCGCGGGCGGTGGCAGCGGTGGCCTGACGCTGGGCCAGACGGGCACCGGCTCGTTCTCGCTGTCGTTCTCCTCGCCCGCCACGGCGGTTACGCTGAGCGACTTCTTCGTGCGGTATCAGTCGATCGTCGGCGTGCCGGGCATCAGCTCGGCCAGCGGCGCGGGCACCATCACCACCAGCACCAGCACCTCGACCAGCACGGGCGGCACCGCCGTACCCGAGCCGGGAATGCTCGGCCTGTTCGCGCTCGGCCTTGCCGGGCTCGCCCTGTCGCGCCGCCGCCAGGTGCTGCGCCGCGCCTGAAGCTTGCCGCAACGGTCTTGGACAAGAGCCGGCCTTCGGGTCGGCTCTTTTCGTTTGGGGCAGCGCAGCGACGCCTCTCTTTGCCCTAGCCCTTGCGCGCCTCGGCATAGTGGCGCTGGATCGTGCCGTTCTGCGGGGCCTTGGCCGCCGCATCGCGCAGCAATTGCACACCGCGCGCGCGATCCTTGCCCGAGGTGACCAGCAGCCAGCCGAGCGTATCCATCACCGAAGGGTTGCCCGGGGCCTGTTGCAACGCGCGGCCTGCGAAATCGACCGCCTTGTCGGTGTTGCCCAGCTGTCCGTAGGCCCAGGCGAGGTTGTTCAGCACCATCGCGTTGCGGCCATCGGTGGCGGCGAGGATGCGTTCGTAGGCATCGACCGCATTGCCCCAGTTGCCCTGCCGCATGGCAAGATCGCCATCGGCGAGCAGCGCCCCCATGGCGCGCGGACTGGGAAAGCGCGCGCGCGCTTCGTACGAGGCCAGATCGGTATCGCCCGCAGCCTTCGCCGCCTGCGCCAGCAGGCGCAGGTCTTCGGGCAAGGCGGTCTTGCTGGTGGCGAAGGGGCGCAGCGTCGCCACCGCGCCCGCCGCATCGCGCCCGGCGAGTTGCGCCTTGGCCAGTTCGCGCCGCACCACGAGGTTTTCGGGGTGGCGCGCGAGCAGCGGGGCGAGCCGGGCGCGCGCCTGTTCGGGCTGGCCCAGCGCCACCAGCGCCTGCGCATAGAGCACGGCGGCATCGTCGCGCCCGGCCAGCTTGCCCTCGTCGCTCTGGAGCAGATCGCGCACCTTCTGCCATTGCCCGCGCGCAGCCGCGAGGCGGGCCGAGAGATAGGTGACGTCAGCATCGCTGCCCACGCCCGTCAGCCCCTTGATCGCCTGTTCGAGCTGGTCGAGCCGCCCGAGATCGCCGAGTACGCCCGCGCGACCCACCAGCGCGGGCAGGTTGCCGGGATAGGCCTTCGCCGCCTTGTCGTAGGAGGCGAGCGCCCGTGCCAGATCGCCTTCGGCGGTCGAGATCCTGCCATCGGCCAGCATCGCGTCGAGCGCGCCGCCATCGGCCTGGAGTGCGCGATCGACCAGCGCCCGCGCCTCCAGCCGGTCGCCCTGCCCCAGCCGGAAGCGCGCGGCGGCGGCGAGCAGGCGGGCATCGTCGGGGTGCGCGGCAAGGCCCATGTCGAACGCGCGCCCGGCGGCATCGGCATCGCCCTTGCCCAGCAGCGCCAGCGCGCGCAGACGCTGGCCTTGCGCGGAGGAATCGTTGCCCAGCGCCGCCAGCGCATCCGCACTCTTGCCGCGCAGCAGCGCGGCTTCGGCGACGAGCAGCGTATAATCGCCGGGCCGGCGGGCAACGGGCAGCTTGGCAAGGCTCGCCCCGGCAGCGACGCCATCGCCCATGGCCAGCGCATTGCGCGCATGCAGTTCCAGAACCTTGGGATCGTCAGGCATCGCGGCGAGCGCGGCGGCGAGGTCTCCCTGCGCCGCCAGATAATCGTGACGCGCGAACGCTTCGCCCGCGCGGGCGAAGCGCCTGGCCGGGTCTTCGCCGCATCCGGTCAGCGCCAGAGCGAACGCCAGCGGCAGCAGCATCACGTTTACGCTTTTCATCCGGTCGATTCCCACCATTCCGGACCTTAGATCGCGCCAAGGTATAAACGTCCGGTGAAGGTTTCCAATCGCGCGCTTGATCGCTAAGGGCCAGCGCAAAGCAGGAGTTACCGGAAAATGGGTTTTCGTTGCGGAATCGTCGGGCTGCCCAATGTCGGCAAGTCGACCTTGTTCAACGCGCTGACCGAAACGCAGGCGGCGCAGGCGGCGAACTATCCGTTCTGCACGATCGAGCCGAACGTCGGCAACGTCGGCGTGCCCGACCCGCGGCTGGACAAGCTGGCCGCGATCGCAGGCAGCCAGAAGATCATCCCGACGCAATTGGGCTTCGTCGACATCGCCGGGCTGGTGCGCGGCGCAAGCAAGGGTGAAGGCCTCGGCAACCAGTTCCTCGGCAACATCCGCGAGGTGGACGCCGTCGTCCACGTGCTGCGCTGCTTCGAAAACGACGACATCCAGCACGTCGACAACAAGGTCGATCCGATCTCCGACGCCGACACGGTCGAGACCGAGCTGATGCTGTCGGACCTCGAAAGCCTCGAAAAGCGGGTGCCCGCCGCGCAGAAGAAGGCCGCGGCCGGTGACAAGGAATCGAAGATCATCGCTTCGGTGCTGGGTCAGGCGCTGGAACTGCTGCGCGAAGGCAAGCCCGCGCGGCTGACCGTTCCCCGGGACGAGGAAGAAGCGCGCGTCTTCGCGCAGGCGCAGCTGCTGACCGCCAAGCCGGTGCTCTATGTCTGCAACGTCGAGGAGGAAAGCGCGGCCAATGGCAACGCCTTTTCCGCGCGCGTGTTCGAAAAGGCCAAGGCCGAAGGCGCCAACGCGGTGATCGTCTCCGCCGCGATCGAATCCGAGCTGGTAGGCATGGACCCGGAGGAGCGCACCGTGTTCCTCGAGGAAATGGGCCTGCACGAAACCGGCCTCGCCCGCGTGATCCGTTCGGGCTACGACCTGTTGCACCTCATCACCTTCTTCACCGTCGGCCCCAAGGAAGCGCGCGCCTGGACCGTGCACAAGGGCGCCAAGGCCCCCGAAGCGGCGGGCGAGATCCATTCGGACATGCAGCGCGGTTTCATCCGTGCCGAAACCATCGCCTATGACGACTACATCGCGCTGGGCGGCGAAACGGCGGCAAAGGATGCGGGCAAGCTGCGGCAGGAAGGCAAGGAATACGTCATCCAGGACGGCGACGTGCTGCACTTCAAGTTCAACGTCTGAGGCACTGAACACGGCGGCGCGGGAGCCAATCCGGTTCCCCGCCGTTCCCCCTTGCGAAACAAGGGGATGCGATGACGAAAATCACGAGAGCCGATGTGCTGGCCCGCGCGGGATACGCCGCGCGCGGGGCGGTCTATGCGCTGCTGGGTTGGTTGGCGCTGGGTACGCGCGGCGCTGCCGACAACGGCCAGAACGCCGTATTCGACATGGTGCAGGATATGCCCGGCGGCGGAGCGGTCCTCGGCCTGCTGGTGGCGGGCCTCGTTGCCTATGGCATCTACAAGCTGGCGAGCGCGCTGCTCGACCTCGAACGTCATGGCCATGCGCCCAAGGGGCTGGCGGTGCGCACCGGGCTTGGCGCCGGCGCGCTGGCCTATCTGGCAATGGCGTGGGCTGCGGGAAAATTCGCGCTCGGCTATCGCCACTATGCCAGCCAGGGCGCGCACGGCGGCGCGGACATGGCAGGCGGCGTGCTCGGCTGGCCGCTGGGCTGGGTGCTGGTCGCGGCCGTGGGCCTCGCCTTCCTAGCCGCCGCCGCGTTTCAGGCGATCGGCGCGGCGACGGGCGGGTTCATGAAGCGGATCGCCGCCGATGCGCCCAAGGGGACCGAAGCTCTGGGCCGGATCGGCCTTGCCGCGCGGTGCGTGGTCTTTGCGCTGGTCGGCTGGTCGCTGCTGCGCTCGGCCTGGCTGGTGCGCCACGCCGAAGTGCGCGACTTGGGCGGGGTGCTGGCGCAATTGCGCGGCACGCAGGCGCTTTACCTGACGGTCGCGGCGGGTTTGCTGGTGTTCGGGCTGTTCAGCCTGATCTGCGCGCGCTTCCGCGTGGTCCCGGCAATCGACGTGGTCGACGCCGCGAGAGCGCGGTTTAATTGATCGGTTGACGAGGAACGGCGACGCGGGCAGCTTGGCGCCCATGCAGTATTACGAAGATATCGAACCCGGCAGCACCGACCGTTTCGGTTCCTACGCCGTGACGCGCGAGGAAGTGATCGATTTCGCCTCGAAGTACGATCCGCAGCCCTTCCACCTCGACGACGAGGCCGCGAAGCAGACCTATTTCGGCAGGCTTTCGGCAAGCGGCTGGCACACGTGCGCCATGACCATGGCGATGCTGGTCGAACAGCTCAGGCAGCATGAACAGGCGGGCCTCGGCTCGCCCGGCGTGGACGAGCTGCGCTGGGTGAAGCCGGTCTATCCGGGTGACACGCTGACCGTGGAACGGCTGACGATCGACAAGAAGCGCAGCAAGTCGCGCCCCGAGATGGGCAGTTTCCGCAACGAAGTCAAAGTGATGAACCAGCACGGCGAAATCGTGATGACAATGAAGTCGACCGGCTTCATCCGCACCCGCCATCCCGACGGGACCGACTGACCCGAACGGCACCTACATCGGCTTGCACACCTACATGGGTTTGCACTGGGCCGAGCCCTTGCTGTCGTAGACCACCTGATCGTGCGGGTCGGTGATGGTGAGGTGCGCATCGAACATCTCGACCGCGCCGTTGACGATCGACTTGCCGCCCTCGATCCTGGTCAGGCTCAACGCATATTCCTTGCCGCTATAGCGCGACCAGGCCTCTTGCGGCAGCCGGGCGCTGCCCTTGTCGGCGGCGAGCACGACGATCTTGCCGTCGAGCTTGATCACCGCACGCTCCCCTTGCGCCAGCGCCGTCGCGCCCATGCCGCCGCCATCGGCGACGAAGTTGCAGCCCGCCGCGATCAGCTTGTTGTCGCGGATGTCGAAATAGCCGATCGGCTGCGGATCGATCGGCTTGGCGGGCGGCCTGGCGTTCTGTGCCGCCTTGACCTGCGCGATGGCCTCTTCATCGCTTTGCCCGGGCTTGTCCGAACAGGCGGCCAGGGCCAGGATCATCAACGGAAGCAGGCGGCGCATGGGGGTCCTCTCGGCTGTTTGCGGCCAGCCTATCGCAAATGCGCATTGCGGCAAGGGGGCGGGCGGAGTGTGATCGGGCCAGAACACAAGTGGCAGGAGAGGCCCGGCATGACGCGCATTTCGATGATCGAACACGAAGGCTGGAGCGAGGCCCTGCGCGTCGCGACCAACCCCGAGGCAATGACGCCGCTCGAACGCGGCACGCTGCGGATCATGGCGCACAAGCCCGAAACCTCGCTGGGCTTCGTCGGCTTTTTCGGCGCGCTGCGGGCCGAGCGCACCCTGCCCGAGCGCCTGACCGAGCTGATGCGGCTGCGCATCGCCTTCCACAACCAGTGCCGCAGTTGCATGGCGGTGCGTTATTCGGCGGCGGCGGAGGATGGCGTGGACGAGGCGCTGGTCTGCTCGCTCGAACGGCCCGCCGAGGCAGAGAACCTGAGCGAACGCGAAAAGCTGGCGATCGATTATGGCGAGCGGCTGGCGACCAACCACCTCTCGCTCGACGATGGCTATTACGCGAAGCTGAAGGAACACTTCCGCGAACCGGAGATCGTCGAGCTGGGCATCTTTGCCGCGCTCTGCGTCGGCTTCGGGCGGCTGGGCGCGAGCTGGGACATGGTCGAGGAACTGCCCAAGGCATTTCAGGAGCGCGAGGGCGGACCGATTGCGCCTTGGGGGCAGAGCGAGCTGGTGGGGGTGCGGTAGCATTTACCCTCCTCCACCCTCAGGGCTGACGGAAGGGTAATCGGCGCGCCCTACTTCCGGCCGAACAGCTTCTCGATGTCGCCGTGGGCGAGTTTCACCCACGTCGGGCGGCCATGGTTGCACTGGCCTGATCGCGGGGTGGCTTCCATTTCGCGCAGCAGGGCGTTCATTTCCGGCACCGACAGCTGGCGTCCCGCGCGGACCGAGCCGTGGCAGGCCATCGTCGCCAGCACGAGGTCGAGCTTTTCTTCGAGCAGCAGCGCATCGCCGTGCTTGGCGAGATCGTCGGCCACGTCATTGACCAGCGCGGCGGGATCGCCCTTGGCGAGCGCGGCGGGAACCGCGCGGACGAGGACGGCGGCAGGGCCGAAGCGTTCGAGGATCAGGCCGAACCTTGCCAGCTTGGGTGCGGCCTCTTCGAGGCGGTCGGCGGCCACTTCCTCCAGCTCGACCACTTCGGGGATGAGCAGCGCCTGGCTCGGGGCCTCGCCTGCTCCCATCCCGGCAGCGCGCAGGCGTTCGAGCACGAGGCGTTCGTGCGCGGCGTGCTGGTCGACGAGGACGAGGCCATCGGCGGCTTCGGCGACGATGTAGGTACTGGCCACCTGCCCGCGGGCGACGCCAAGGGGGTGCGCGACCGCCTGCGGCACCGCACCTTGCGCTTCTTCGGCGCGGGCCACAGGCGGCGCGAACACGCCCGCTTCGTAGCCGCGCCAGGCCTGCCCCGCTTCGGACAGGCGCGGTTGCGCGAAGATGTTGCCCTGCGTGGGCGTCGGCGCGGGGAAGTCGGGGCCGCCCAGCGGCTCGGCGCGCCACGAGGCCATGGCGGCGGCGTCGGGCGCCTGCGCGCTGCGCCTGTCACCTTCGGAAAGCGCGTGGCGGAGGCCCGAGACGATCATCCCGCGCACCAGTTGCGGATCGCGGAAGCGCACTTCGGTCTTGGCCGGATGGACGTTCACATCGACTTCGCCGGGCGGCACGTCGAGGAACAGCGCCAGCACCGCATGGCGATCGCGCGCGAGCATATCGGCATAGGCGCCGCGCACCGCGCCGTTGAGCAGCTTGTCCTTCACCGGGCGGCCGTTGACGAACAGGTACTGGTGATCGGCCATGCCGCGATTGTAGGTGGGCAGGCCCGCCACGCCGACAAGGTGATAGTCGCCACGCGCGAGATCGACCGCGACCGCGTTGTCCTTCAATTCGCGCGCGACGAGCAGCGCCACGCGCGCTTCGAGGCTGTCGCCGGGCTGGACGTGGAGCGCGCGACGGCCGTCGTGTTCGAGCGTGAAGCCGATGTCGGGCCGGGCCATGGCAAGGCGGCGAACGACATCGAGGCTGGCCGCCCATTCGCTGCGGGGGGAACGCAGGAACTTGCGGCGCGCGGGGATCTTGCCGAACAGGTCTTCCACGCGGACGCGGGTGCCGGGCGGCAGCGCGGCGGGGCCTTCGGAAGCGAGCGCACCGTGATCGACCACGCGCTTCCACGCCTCGCCCGTGTCGCGGCTGCGGCTCTCGATCGTGACGCGCGCGACCGAGGCGATCGAGGGCAGCGCCTCGCCCCGGAAGCCCAGCGTGGCGACGAGTTCGATCGCTTCATCGGGCAGCTTGCTGGTGGCGTGGCGTTCGAGCGCCAGTTCAATCTCGTCGGCGCGCATTCCGCAGCCGTCGTCGGTCACCTCGATCAACGAGAGGCCGCCGTCGGTCAGGCGCACGCTGACCGCGCTCGCGCCCGCGTCGATGGCGTTCTCGACCAGTTCCTTGAGCGCGGACGCCGGGCGTTCGACCACCTCGCCCGCAGCGATGCGGTTGACCAGCACTTCGGGCAGGCGGCGTATGGTGCGGGGATGGTGCAACATCGGAGAGTTGAACCTAGCGACGAGCGCGGCGGATTTCGAGACAAGCGGTGCCACTTATCCCCGCGCGCGCCCCACAAACCATTGGGTTTTGCGCAAGGCTTGCGCTAATGAGCCGCCTTCGCTGCACGCACACCTCTGGATAGGGCGGCGCGCGGGTCTTGCGCCAACCCACAGATTCTCGACGGATTCCCTGATGGCTTCGATGTTTTCCCGATTCTTCAAGTTCGGTTCCCAGAACATTGCGATCGACCTCGGCACGGCCAATACGCTGGTCTACGTGCAGGATCGCGGCATCGTGCTGAACGAGCCTTCCGTGGTCGCCATCGAGACGATCAACGGCGTCAAGCGGGTCAAGGCCGTCGGCGACGACGCCAAGATGATGATGGGCAAGACCCCCGACAGCATCGAGGCGATCCGCCCGCTGCGCGACGGCGTGATCGCCGACATTGAAGTGGCCGAGGCCATGATCAAGCACTTCATCCAGAAGGTGCACGGCAAAAAGAGCCTGCTGCGCTATCCCGAAATCGTGATCTGCGTGCCGTCGGGCTCGACCAGCGTCGAACGCCGCGCGATCCGCGATGCGGCGAGCAACGCGGGCGCCAGCCAAGTCTACCTGATCCTCGAACCGATGGCCGCCGCGATCGGCGCCGACATGCCCGTCACCGAGCCGGTCGGCTCGATGGTGGTCGACATCGGCGGCGGCACCACCGAAGTCGCGGTACTTTCGCTGCGCGGCCTGGCCTACACCACCAGCGTGCGCGTGGGTGGTGACAAGATGGACGAAGCGATCGTTTCCTACGTCCGCCGCCACCACAACCTGCTGATCGGTGAAGCCACCGCCGAGCGCATCAAGAAGGACTACGGCATCGCGACGGTGCCCGCCGACGGCATCGGCGAGACGATCCACATCAAGGGTCGCGACCTCGTCAACGGGGTCCCGAAGGAAATCACCATCACGCAGGCGAACGTCGCCGAGGCGCTGGCCGAACCGATCGGCGCGATCGTCGAAGGCGTGCGCATCGCGCTGGAAAATACCGCGCCCGAACTCGCCGCCGACATCGTCGACCAGGGCATCGTCCTGACCGGCGGCGGCGCGCTGATCCGCGGGCTCGACGAACACTTGCGCGAAGAGACCGGCCTGCCCGTGTCGGTGGCCGAAGACCCGCTTTCGTGCGTGGCGCTGGGCACCGGACGCGCGATGGAAGATCCGATCTATCGCGGCGTGCTGATGACCGCGTAAACGGCGGGTTCACACGGGAATGCACACCAGCGACTGCGAGCGGTCGGGCGCGGTTCGAAGGGGTAGTTGACATGGCGCGGTCGCAGGACCGGCGTCCGGGCTTTTCACGCAGGGCGCAGGTCGGGATCTTCACCGGCTACGTGATCGCGGTGCTTGGCGTGGTGCTGGGCGCGGGACTGCTCGTCGTGTCGCTGTTCAACCCGGGTGCTTTCGCGTTCGCCCGCGCCGGTGCCGCCGAAGTGGCGCGGCCCGTGGGCCAGGCCGGCGCGGAAACGCGCGTGGCAAGCCAGGGGCTGTTCGCAGGCATCGCCGCCTACCTCAACGCAGGGCGGCAGAATGCCGAGCTTTCGCGCGAAGTCGCCGCCGCGCGCGCCAATGCGGTGACGATGCGCGCGATCGAAGGCGAAAATCGCCGGCTGAAGGCGCTGCTGGGCATTGCCGAGGCCCCGCCCCGCCCCGTGGCCGCAGCACGCCTGATCGGCTCGACATCGGCCAGCGCGCGGCGCTTTGCGGTGATCTCGGTCGGCAGCAACCAGGGCGTGCGCGCGGGCCAGCCGGTGCGCAGCGGCAGCGGGCTGATCGGCCGCGTGGTCGAAACAGGGCCCGACACCGCGCGCGTGCTACTGGTGACCGACCCCGACAACGTCGTGCCGGTGCGCCGCGCCAATGACGGCCTGCCCGCCTTCATCCAGGGCGGATCGAACGGGCGGATCGAGATCCGCCTGATCAACATGGGGGTCAACCCGCTGCACAAGGGCGACGTGTTCGTGACCTCGGGCTCGGGCGGGATCTACCCGCCGGGGATCCCGGTGGCCGTCGCGACCGAACCGCATCGCGACGGTGCGACCGGGCACTTGGCCAGCGATCCCTCGGACGCCGACTACGTGCTGGTGCTGCCGGTCTATCAGGCCAATGCCGTCGCCGCCCTGCAGGCGAGCGAGAAGGCCGCACCGCCCCCGCCCACCGACGACGGCGCGCCGTGATCGGCACGCGCGAATCGCTGCGATCGGGCCGCGCGCGCGCGCGGATCAACCGCGCGCCCTCACCGCTGCTGGCGATCGGGCTGCCCTGGGCCTCGATCATGCTGGCGTCGATGGTCACGTTTTCGCCGATCATCGCCTCGGCCCCGGTGCTGCCGCCGCTGTCGTTCATGGTGCTGCTCGCCTGGCGGATGCTGCGCCCCACGCTGCTCCCGATCTGGGCCGGTCTGCCGCTGGGCGCGTGGGACGACCTCTATAGCGGCCAGCCCTTCGGCAGCGGCATCGTGCTGTGGTCTGCAGCGATGCTGGCGATGGAGGCGATCGACGGGCGCTTTCTGTGGCGCGGTTTCGTGCAGGACTGGCTGGCAGGCTCGGCGCTGCTGGCGGGCTACCTGCTGCTGGCGGCAGGGTTTGCGGGCATCGCGGCAGGCTATCCGCTGCCGATGACGGTGGGGCCGCAGCTGCTGCTGGCGGTGGTGCTGTTCCCGCCGGTGACGCGCATTGTCGCGATGCTCGACCGGGTGCGGCTGCTGCCGCTCAAGCGGATCTGATCGCGGTGAAGGCCAAGCTGCCGATGACCTCGGCGATCCTCACCAACAAGTTCGAGCGGCGCACCTTCGTGCTCGGCATGGGGCAGGCGACGGTGGGCATGCTGCTGGCGGCGCGGCTGGGCTACCTGTCGGTGGCGGAGAACGCCAAGTATCGCGCGGCGTCCGAGAGCAACCGCGTCAACCTGACGCTGATCCCGCCCCGGCGCGGCTGGGTGCTCGACCGGCGCGGCGCGGCGCTGGCGTCAAACCGCGCGGACTTCCGCGTCGACCTGATCCCCGACCGCGTGGTCGATGCCGATGCGACGCTGGCGACGCTGGGCCCGCTGCTGGGCCTGACCGCCGACAAGGTGGACGACATCAAGGCGCGGCTGGAAAAGGCGCGCGGGTTCCAGCCGGTCGAAGTCGGCTCGAACCTCGATTGGGACAAGTTCGCCGCCGTGTCGGTGCGCCTGCCCGAACTGCCGGGCGTCATCCCGCAGCGCGGTTATTCGCGGTTCTACCCGACCGGGCCCTCGGTCGGCCACCTCGTCGGCTATGTCGGCCCCGCCTCGGCCGACGATTACGAGCGCGAGCGCAACCCGCTGCTGATCACGCCGGGGTTCAAGATCGGCAAGGACGGCCTCGAAAAGCATTTCGAAGAACGCCTGCGCGGCGTGCCCGGCGCGCGGCGTGTCGAGGCTACCGCCAGCGGGCGCGTGGTGCGCGACTTGGGCACGCGCGAGGACGTGCCGGGCAAGCCGATCCAGCTGACGATCATGGCCGGCCTGCAGGACTATGCCGCGCGGCGCATCGGCCTGGAAAGCGGCTCGGTGGTGGTGATGGACTGCCTGACCGGCGACGTGCTGGCGATGGTCTCGATGCCCAGCTTCGATCCCAATTCGTTCAGCGACGGCATCGGCCGCATCGAATGGAAGATGCTGTCCGAAGACGACCACGTGCCCTTGCGCAACAAGGTTCTACGCGGGCTGTACCCGCCGGGATCGACGGTCAAGCCGATGGTGGCGCTCTCGTTCCTCGAAGCGGGGCTCGATCCCAGCGCCAGCGTCAATTGCGTCGGCGGCCTGCGCGTGGGCAACCGCGTGTTCCACTGCTGGAACCATCGCGGCCACGGCAGCGTCGACATGGCCAAGGGCATCTACCAGTCGTGCGACGTGTACTTCTACCACTTTGCGCAGGCCATCGGCATGGACACCATCGCCAAGATGGCGCGGCGGCTGGGGCTGGGGCAGGAATTCGAGATGCCCTATCCGGGGCAGTCCTATGGCACCGTGCCCGATCCGGCGTGGAAGCTGCGCAAGTACAAGAAGGAATGGGCGATCTACGACACCGTCAATGCGACGATCGGCCAGGGCTACATGCTGGTCAATCCGTTGCAGCAGGCGGTCATGGCCTCGCGGCTGGCCTCGGGGCTTGAGCTGAAGCCGCGCCTGCTGCTCGATCGCCACGCCCCGCCGCCGCGCTCGATGGGATTTTCCCAGCAGCACCTCGACCTGATCCATTCGGCGATGAACGAAGTGGTCAACGGACGCGGCACCGCGGGCCATGCGCGCCTGCCCATCGCCAACGTGCAGATGGCGGGCAAGACCGGCACCGCGCAAGTCGTCGGTCTCAACATCGGCAACGGCAAGGGCGGCCAGTGGAAGCACCGCGACCACGGCCACTTCATCTGCTTCGCGCCCTTCGACAAGCCTCGCTATGCCTGCGCGGTGGTGATCGAGCATGGCGGCGGCAGTCCGTCGGCCTATCCCATCGCGCGCGACGTGATGACCTACCTGTTCGATCCGGCCAAGGCGATGGAAGTGCTCGAAGGCTTCGAAAAGCAGTGGGGCGGCGACGTGCGCACGCGGATGCGCGCGAAGTACGACGCATATGCCGCAAAGTTCGGCACCACCGCGCCCGCCGCGCCCGACGAGGAGCAGGCCGCGCAGGAAGTCGCCGCCGAGAACAAGCCCGCGCCCGAACCGACCGCCGCGCAGACCGACGCCGCCGCGCCCGCCCCCGAGCCGGAGCCCGCGCCTGTCGCGACGCCCACACCCGCCGCAGTGCCCTCCCCGGCGCCCACGCCGACGCCCGGAACCTGACGATGCAGCGCGCCTACATCCCGCAGGCGATCGCGCGGCAGCCCTGGCGGGTGATCCTGCCGCTGCTGGCGCTGGTCGTGTTCGGCTCTCTCGTCCTTTATTCGGCGGCGGGCGGCAACATCCGTCCCTGGGCGGGGATGCACGTGGCGCGCTTCTTCGTGTTCCTGGTCATGGCCGCGCTGATCGCGCGGGTGCCGCAGGAGTGGTTCAAGCGCGCGGCGCTGCCGATCTACGGCATTCTGTGCGTGCTGCTGGTGCTGGTGGAACTGATCGGCGGCATCGGCGGGGGAAGCCAGCGCTGGCTGAACCTGGGCTTCATGACCTTGCAGCCGAGCGAGCTGATGAAACCGGGCATCGTGCTGGTGCTGGCGTGGTTCTACAGCGTGTTGCCGGTGGGCGAGGTCAACGGCTGGCGCGCGATTGCGCCCGCCGTGCTGCTGCTGGGGTTTCCGGCGGGGCTGGTGATGCTGCAGCCCGACCTTGGCACCGGGCTTGCCATCAGCTTCGGCGCGGTGGTGATGATGTTTCTGGCGGGCCTGCCGCTGCGCCTGTTCATCGGCGGCGCGCTGGCGGGCGCCATCGTCGCGCCGATCGCGTTCTTCACGCTGCTGCACGATTACCAGCGCAAGCGGGTGCTGGTGTTCATGGACCCGGAAAGCGACCCGCTGGGATCGGGCTACCACATCACCCAGTCGAAGATCGCGATCGGTTCGGGCGGGTTCCTGGGCAAAGGCTTCGGCCATGGCTCGCAAAGCCACCTCGACTACCTGCCCGAAGCGCACACCGACTTCGTGTTCGCGACGATGAGCGAGGAATGGGGGATGCTGGGCGGGCTGTTCGTGCTCGCGGTGTTTGCGCTGGTGTTCCACTGGGGGCTGAAGGTGGCAATGAACGCGCCGGACCGCTTCTCGCGCCTGTTGGCGGCGGGGATGGTCACGACGATCTTCTTCTATGTCTGCATCAACCTGATGATGGTGATGGGCCTGGCCCCCGTGGTGGGCATCCCGCTGCCGTTCATGAGCCATGGCGGCTCGTCGATGATGACCAACATGATCTGCATCGGCACGATCATGGCGGTCGATCGCTGGTCGCGCCGCAGCGGCACCGGACTTCTGTAGGAAAGTTGCAATTTTCCTCTTGGCAGGCGCGCCAGAATCGTTATGGGGGCGGCTCCCGGCGCGACCAAACGCCGATACGGGAATGGACGCATAGCTCAGTTGGTAGAGCAGCTGACTCTTAATCAGCGGGTCCTAGGTTCGAGCCCTAGTGCGTCCACCATTCCCCTTCCCGATACGGGATACGGACGCATAGCTCAGTTGGTAGAGCAGCTGACTCTTAATCAGCGGGTCCTAGGTTCGAGCCCTAGTGCGTCCACCACCCCCTTTGCCATGACCTGACGAAAAGGTGCGGTTCGCACCGCCCTGCCCCGCGCCTATCTCCGTAAGCCATGCCCGCAACGGGCGCTGTGAGAGGAGACTGGAGATGGAACGCATCACGCTGTGGGGCTGGATCGATTTCGACGGCAAGGACGCGGCCACGATCGTGCGGGGCGCAACGCACCTGATCGCCCCGACGTATGGCGAGCAGGGCTGCGTGCACTACGTGTGGACCGCAGACCCTGTGCAGACGCATCGCGTGTGGGTGTTCGAGGAATGGGAGCGCGTGGAGGATCTTCAGGCGCATCTCGACGGCCAGCTCTATCGCGACATGGCGGGATACCTGGCGGACGCCGGGATGACCGGGGCGGACGTCAACAAGTACCGCGTCGATGCCAAGCAACCGGTCTACGACGGTTCGGGCGCGCCCAAGGCCCAGTTCGACTGATCGGGGCGGTGGGCTGATATCGGCCCACCCAGCCCCCTCCGGCTTGCGGGAGGGGAGATAGGAGAACTGCTCTTCCCCTGCCGCAAGCGGGAGGGGCGCGAGACTTGCGCTTGCGCAGCAAGCGTTAGTCGCAGCGGGGCGGGCCGCACCACAGGCGGCGCCTGTCCAATCGTATCGCTTGCCAACACCCCCCAAAGAAGAAGCGCCGGAGGTTTCCCCCCGGCGCCAGTCTGTCCGGTCCCGTGGCTGGACCGGCCCCTGTTATGCTGGTGTCACGCTCAGAAGCGGAAGCCCGCAGCGACGCCGTAGCGACGCGGTTCCAGCGTGAAGATGTTGGTGAACAGACCCGACGACTGGTCGGTCACGTAGAGACCAGTGATCGAGTTGCTGTTGGTGATGTTCTGGATGAAGCCACGGATGAACCACTTCTTCTCCGGCCCGTCGAGCTGGATCTGGGCGTTCACCTGGGTGAAGGCCGGGACCTTGTTGACGTTGCCGTTGAAGATGTTGCCGTACGATTCGCCGGTGAAGGCAAGGTCCGCACGCGGCGTCAGGGTCAGATCGCCGATGTGGATATCGTACTGCGCGCCCACCGAGAACTTGATGGTCGGCGCACCCGGCAGCTTGTTGCCCTTGACGCTGCTGGGGACACCAGAGCCGTAGAATTCAAGGTCTTCCGGAATGGGAACCGCACCACCCAGGCCGGTCTTGAGCGCGCTGCAAACCGAAAACGCGCCGGTCGAAGCGATGCCGCTGTTGCTCGGGAACGTCGTCGTGTGCTGCAGGTCCGTGCCCTTGGCAACGTTCAGGATGTCGTTGATCGTGTTGACATAGTTGTTTGCGGTCGCGGCATTGCCAGACTTCGAGGCAACGGCGCAGTTGGCTGCGTTGGTGAGATCCTTGATGATCACCGCGTCCGAACGACCGCCACCGTAGTCACGCGAGTTCGAGATCGGCTTGTCCGTCGTCACCTTGGTCTTCAGATAGCTGAAGTTGGCGTTGATGGTCACATCGCGGCTGGGACGGAAGACCGCTTCCGCTTCCACGCCGTAGATGTCGGCATCGATATTGTCATTGACCGACGTACGGTTGACGATGCGCGACAGCTGCAGCTGCTTGTACTTGTAGTAGAAGCCGGTCAGGTTCAGCTGCAAAGCCCCGTTCGAGAACGTGTTCTTCGAACCGATTTCGAAGGCATCGACCTTTTCCGGGGCAAAGGTTTCAGGCACCTCTGCCGCGACTTCGGCCGAGAGCGGCGGGTTGATGCCGCCCGACTTGTAGCCGCGCGAGTACGAAGCATAGAGCAGGTTGTCCGGCGTGACCTGGTAATCGAGCACGGCACGACCGGTCAGGCGCGTGAACTTGACCTGACGTTCCTGCCAGCGCTGGACGCCCGGGTTGGAGGCCGAGGGATCGCCGTCGAACGAACCCGCGAACGGCGAGTCATCGAAGTTGGCAGTGCCGTAGGGGACCAGCGCGCTGAGCAGCGTGGTGGCCGCACGGTTCTTCTTGTCGTCGTGGTTGAGACGCAGACCCACCGTCATCTTCAACTTGTCGTTGAACTTGAAGTAGCCTTCACCGAACAGACCGTAGCTCTTGAGGCGCAGATCGGTCGAGTCCGAGTGGAAGTTGGGCGAGCCCAGATACGACGGCGGCAGGAGGTGATTGCCCGACGCATCCACCGCGAAGTAGGACGTCGCGGCGCCCAGCAGCGCGCTGGCATAGTCGAGCTGGAACGAGTTGACGAAGTAGCTGGCGTCAGTGACGTGCGCCTGGGCGTAGATGCCACCCAGCAGGAAGTTGAACGGACCATCGAAGTCCGACGTCAGCACGGCTTCAGCCGACCACTGCGAGGTGTTGAGCGTCGAGCGGTCGAAGTCCTCGGGCGTCGAAGCGCAGAGCGCGTGGCCGCCGTAGACGCCGGTGTTGCTGAAATCACCGGTCGAGGTGCAGTACTGGCCACCCGCCAGGCCCTTCGGCAGCAGCGCGTTGTAGGCAGGCTTCACGTAGTTCGAGAAGCCCGGCAGGAAACCGTCGTAGGCGCCCAGAGCAGCTGCTTCGAAGGCGGCGAGGCCAGCCGTATAGACCGAGGCATCGCCCACGCTGAGGTTGTAGTCCTGACCCGAGTCGTTCTTGACGTGGGTGTACTGGCCGGTGAGGCGCAGGTTGAACTTGTCACCCAGCTTCTGATTGATGCGACCCTGAAGGATCAGCTCCTCGGCCTTGTAGTACGGCGTGAAGTCGGTGTTGATGACGCGCGGGTCCTTGGGATTGACCACGTTCTGGTAGATGTTCTTACCGTAAACGTCGGTCAGGCCGAAGCCCAGCCCGCTGAGACCGTTGAGCGCGAGGAACTGCTTCGAAATCAGGATCGAGCCGGCGGTCGAATTGGCATTGGTCGTGCCATAGCCGTACGAGGTGTTGAGGCAGCCAAGGATGCCGGTCGGATCGTTGTCGCACAGCTGCTTCTGGATGCGGAGGCGGTTGTCGTCCTCCTTGAAGTACTGGGCCATGAAATCGATCGTGGTGTCGGGGCTGGGCTCCCAGGTGATCGAGCCGCGCAGACCGTACATGTCGCGACCATCGACGCGGCTGTTGTCGTAGAGGTTCTTGGTGTAGCCGTCGCGGTTCAGGTAGAAGCCCGCGAGGCGCACGCCGAAGGTGTCGCTCAACGGAACGTTGATCGCGCCCTTCACCTTGACCGAGTTGTAGTTGCCGTATTCGGCTTCGCCATTGGCGCCGAACTTGTTGAGATCGGGCTTTGCGGTGCGGAAGTTGACCACGCCCGAGGTGGCGTTGCGACCGAACAGGGTGCCCTGCGGCCCGCGCAGCACTTCGATCTGGGCGAGATCGTAGAATTCGCCTTCGAACAGGCGGGTGGCGCCGCCGAGCGGCGCATCGTTCATGTGGATGGCGGTGGCGCTGTCGCAGGTGACGCCGACGCAGAGGTCACCGATGCCGCGGATGGTGAACGAGGCCGACGAGAAGTTCGTCTTGGTGAACGTGACGTTCGGCAGGGTCAGCTGAAGGTCGCTGGTGTTCTTGATCTGCTGCTTGTCGAGATTTTCAGCAGTGAACGCGCTGACCGCGATCGGAACGTCCTGAAGTCGCTGCGACTGGCGCTGCGCGGTGACGATGATTTCTTCGACGCCAGCGCCGGCATTCGCGCTCTGCGCAAAGGACGGAGTGGTAACGGCAGCGGCGCATACGCCGGCCAGCAGGGTAAGCTTGCCCCTCATCTTTCAGACCTCTCTCTCCAGCGGAGCCCGTCTTTTTGCAGGTCTCCTGAAGGTCAAAGACATAGTGTGACGGCCAACTTGTCAACCGGATAATTAACACGGATGCGTTCCGGGGCGACAAGGTGATGCCACACCGGACAAATGTGTCGCGAAGGGCACAGCCGCGATGCGCGTTCTGGCCGCAATGCGCACCCTAATGTGATTTTACGGGCTTGCAATGCACATCACGATGTGAAATCACAAAGCCATGTCAAGCGACCTCATCGATCGAATCCGCCGACTCGTCACCGACGGCGGCATGTCCCGTTCCGGCCTTGCCCGCGCGGCGGGGCTCCATGCCAACACCCTGCGCGACGTGACGCAGCCGACGTGGAATCCCACGGCCGACACGCTCGCCAAGCTGGAGCGCGTGCTGACCGAAAGCGACGACGCCCCCGCCCTCGCCCCGATCGAGGAGATCATCGACGAAGCCCGCAACGGCCGCATGTTCATCCTCGTCGACGACGAGGACCGCGAGAACGAGGGCGACCTCGTGATCCCCGCGCAGATGGCGACGCCCGATGCAATCAACTTCATGGCGACCCACGGGCGCGGCCTGATCTGCCTGACGCTGAGCCGTCCGCGCGTCGAACAGCTCGGCCTCGAACTGATGAGCCGCAACAACGGCACCCGCCACGAAACCGCGTTCACCGTCTCGATCGAAGCGCGCGAAGGCGTCACCACCGGCATCTCCGCCGCCGACCGCGCCCGCACCGTGGCCGTCGCCATCGACGGCGCCAAGACCAAGGACGACATCGTCACCCCCGGTCACGTCTTCCCGCTGATCGCGCGCGATGGCGGCGTTCTGGTGCGCGCCGGGCACACCGAGGCAGCGGTCGACATCAGCCGCCTTGCCGGGCTCAATCCCTCGGGCGTGATCTGCGAGATCATGAAGGACGACGGGACCATGGCCCGTCTCGACGACCTGATTCCCTTCGCCCGCAAGCACGGGCTGAAGATGGGCACGATCCGCGATCTGATCGAATATCGCCGCCGCCACGATCATCTTGTGGAACGCGTGAGCGATATCGCGTTCACATCCGACTATGGTGGTGACTGGCGCCTGCTGACCTACCGCAACAAGATCGACGGCAGCGACAGCCTGGTGCTGCAGAAGGGTCTGGTCGAACCGGGCACGCCCACGCTGACCCGCGTCCACCAGCTTTCGCCCTTCGACGACATCCTCGGCGCGCCGGGGCCGCGCAAGCGCACGCTGCAGCGCGCGATGGTCGAGATCGGCAAGGAAGGCGCAGGCGCCATCGTGCTGCTGTTCCCCAACCGCGAGAGCGATCCCGCGCGTGGCGGCCAGCCGGGCGGCGAGATGGACTTGCGCAACTATGGCATCGGCGCGCAGATCCTCGCCGATCTTGGCATCCATGACATGATCCTGCTGACCAACGCGCATCGCAACGTTGTCGCCATCGAAGGCTACGGCCTCAACATCGTCGGCGAACGGCCGATTCCCGCGGAGTAATCGCTGACATGGCCAAGTTCCTCATCGTCGAAGCGCGCTTCTACGACCACCTCAACGACATGCTCGTCGCGGGCGCCAAGGCCGCGATCAAGGCGGCAGGCCACAAGGCCGAAGTCATCACCGTGCCCGGCGCGCTGGAAATCCCCGGTGCGATCGCGCTGGCCGACCAGTCGGGCGATTTCGACGGCTATGTCGCGATCGGCGTGGTGATCCGGGGCGAGACCTACCACTTCGAGATCGTCGCGGGCGAAAGCGCGCGCGGCGTGATGGCGCTGACCATGGATGGCCTTGCCATCGGCAACGGCATCCTCACGGTCGAGAACGAAAAACAGGCGCTGGTCCGCGCCGATCCCGCACAGAAGGACAAGGGCGGCGAAGCGGCAAAGGCCGCGCTGGCGCTGTTGGCGCTGCGCGAAAAGTACGCCTGAACTTAGCGGAGCGGCGCGCAGGAATCCGCGCGCCGCGCCTTCTCGGCAAGGGCGAATGCTTCGGTTGTCGGCGCCAGTCGCCGGTCGAGGATCGCGCCCTTGCGCGAAGGCGACAGCACCACCGGCAGCGCAAGGCGCGTGGCCTTGTCCGGCAGGGGCTCTCCGGCACGCGCCAGCACGAAGCGGATGCCCTGCGGGTGGGCGATGGTATCGAACACGCCGATATTGTCGGTGTTGGCCGCGAACACCGAGATCGAGGCATAGCCGCCGCCCGGCGTCGGCGCGGCACTGACCAGCAGCGGCCCCTGCGCCAGATCGTAGACGCAACTGGCATAGGCCAGATCAGGCGACGGGCGCACGATGGCGCGCGACTGCGCGGTCGTGCGACGCGCGAACTGGAACGTGTTGACCTTGCCATCGCCCTGCGAAAGCTTGCGCATCGCCAGCGTCATCAGCGCGTGCGGCGCAACGAGGATCGTGCCGACATGCGCGGCCAGGGCAACGCCTGCGAAAGTCAGGCCCAGCGCGAGCGCCCGCTTCATGCCGCATCTCCCTTGCCGCAGCCGATCCGCACCACGCGCGGGAAAGCAATCGCGGCAAAATCGGCCTGTGCGGCAGGCGTGGGGTTGTAGAGACGCAGCGTCAGATCAACGGCGCCTGCATTGCGGCTCGATGCCCAGGCCCCGCTGGCAGGCCGTTGTGCGGCGACCGTCGCGGCCCAGCGCCCCTTCGCATCGCGGCGCACTTCGGTGGCATCGAACGACAGCGCATCGTCATCGTTGAGCGGCAGATAGTCGTCGGCGGCATAGACCGTCACCGACCACCAGCGCGCGGGCAGCGTTGCCCCCTCCACCCGGTAGCGGCAATCCTCGCGCAAGGGTTGTCCGGCATCGTCGGTGCGGCGGGAGAAGTAGATCGCCTGCTGCCGGTTCAACGCCAACAGCCCGGTGAGCGCAACTTGCGCGCGGGTCCACGGGTCGGCATCGACCGAACCCGTGACCTTGCTGCCCGACCAGCCGGCATGGACCTCGCGGCCCAGCCCCTGCTTCATCGTCCACAGCGCCGAGCCCGTGCCCGCGACAAGGCCGAGCGCAGCCATGGCCAGAAATGGCCAGTACGCCCCGCCCTGTCGCTTGGCCGCCACAGGATCAGCCGTGGTCGGCGAAGCCGGTCAGGCCCCACGGGTTGTAGGGCCCGATCACGAGCTGTTCGAACACGCCGGTGCCGACTTCGCCATCGGATGTGGTGATCCGGCTGACGATCTGGACGTGCAGGTTTTCCATCGCCAGCGGGTCGATCGAGGCAAGGTCGAAGTCCTCGCGCTCGACTTCGAGCGGGCCGTGATAGAGGCCATGCGCCCACTTGGGCGACATGTAGCCCAGCCCCTTCATCTGGAAGCGCACGAGCGGTTCGAAGGTCAGCGTGAGCGGGCCATTCTCCGCCTGGATGGTCAGGGCGCCCGAGGCCGGCCAGCGCGTGCCCGACAGCATCGGCGAAACCATCGTCGCCGAGGGCGTCTCGAAGTGGCCATCGTGGTTCGCGCCATCGGTGGCGATCGCCGCGCGGGTGTTCCACGCCGCGCCGTTCACGTCGGCGTTGATGTGGTAGTAGACCGAGCGCGTCGGCAGGTTGATCGGGGTCCATTGCCAGAAGAACGAGGGCACCTGGTTGCCCGCGTGCGGCTGCATGTCGGGCGAGCCGATCGGGCGCACGCCCCAGCTGCGGTCGCGCGTGCCCGCGCTGCCCGGCGCCAGCTCCTCACGCACGCCGTCGATCTCGATCCAGCCGGTGTAGTGGCCGTTCTGCGTCAGGCGGGTGTAGTCCATGAAGGTGCGCGGCCCGTTGCGGAACACGAAGCGCGGCTCCTCGATCGGGAAGGCGCGGCCCTTGAAGCGCACTTCGGCCTTGATCCCTTCGCCATCGGCGCGAACGACCAGTTCCTGCAGCGGTTCGACGATCTCGATCGAGATCGGCCCGACGACGAGGTCCATGCGCTCCATGTTGAGTTCGCGCGAGGCGTGGAGGTTGTACTGCTTGCCGTTGCGCACCACGCAGAACGCGGCGTCGGCCACGTTAAGATGCGGATAGATGCCGAACGCCACGGCGAAGAAGCCGCTGCCATCGGGGGCATAGCCGTTGAAGAAATAGCGGTCGTAGAAGTTCCGGTCGGTGCCTGCATAGGCAATCGGCTCGGACGTCTGGTGAATCGGATAATCGTCGCCCTTGGTCAACATCACACGGTCTCCGTCAGGCGCTTGAGAGCGCCGATGCTGTCATGATCGAGGCACAGCCCGCAGGAATTGCGGGCCATCGAGAGGAAGTTCTGGTCGCCGCGATCGGTGCGCACGACGAAGGCGGCGCTGAACACCGCAGTCGACACGCCATGCAGCGCGCCCACGCGGTAGCGGTCCCAGATGTCCGCACGGGTCAGCGGCACGCCGCGCCGCGTCATTTCCTCGCAATAGAGGTCGAGCAGTTCGTCCTCGTGCGGGCGGCGCACCGCATCGCCGATGCCGCAGCCCAGGAAATAGCCGAGATCGATCATCGGGCAGCCGGCGCCCGTGGTCTGCCAGTCGACCACCGCGACCGGGTCCGCCCCGCCGCGCACGTCGAACAGCATGTTGTCGAGCCGGAAATCGCCGTGGGTGACGCTGTAATCGGGCGAAGTGCGGGTGAAATAGGCCTGCACCATGTCGTTCAGCGCCTCGCACACCGCCATCATCTCGGGCTCGAGCGTATCGGCGTAGCGTTCGCGGAAGATCGCCTGCGCCTGCGGATAGAGCGCGATCATCTGTTCCTGCGTGCCGGGGCGCGGCTGGAGCCAGGGCGCATCGCCCAGCCAGGGCGCGTTCCACGTCGGCGCATGGAGCGCGGCGGCCTGCCGCACGCCGTGGCGCGCATCCTCGATGGTGCAGCCGGTCAGCTGGTTGCCGCCACGGCACGGGCCGAGATCCTCGAACACGAGGATGAAGTCGGTGCCGTCCTCGTTCAGTTCGGAGCCGAACACCTGCGGCGTGCGCACGTCGATCTTCGGCGCCAGTTCGCGGTAGAAATTCACTTCCTTGGCATAGAGCCCGAACATCCCCGCGGTGGACCGGCTTGTCGCGTCGCTGGAGGCGAACTTGGCGGCGACGGTGGCGGGGCCCGCCCCATCGCGGTCGTAGCTAAGGGTGAAACGGGCGGTATCGCCCACCTGCCCGGTGCCGATCGAGACGTATTCGAGCCCGGTGATCCGCCCTTCGCCAAGGGCGCCAGACGCACGCAAACGGGTTTCGAGCCAGGGAATCGTCACCTCGGCCGCAGACTTCGGAAATGCTGTCATCATTCTCTCCCGAAGACATGCTGGCAGAGCCACGCGCGCTTGTGAAGCAATTTAATTGATCGTTTAAACAGATTGCACGCAATGGAACCGGCGCGGCGCGCGCGGGTTTGCTCGGGCATGGACGGCCCTCTCGAATGGTTCGGCGCGATCGGCGCCATCGTCGCCGCCGGCATGATCGCGGCGGACCTTGGCCGACGCTGGACTGGGTGGGCCTTCGTGCTGTTCGTGGCCGTATCGGGTGCGTGGATCGCCTCGGGCCTTGCCAATGCGACCACGCCGATCGTCGTGCAGAACGCGCTGCTGCTGGCGGTGAACGGCTGGGGCGTGTGGCAATACCTGCTCAGCCCCACCAAGAAGCGCGAGATCGAGAAGGCCGAGGAGATTGCCGAGGAAGCAAAGGCCGAGGTGGCGGCGGAGGATGCTGCTACGTGACAATTAGCCTCGGCTGATGGCCCTGCCCGGTCTGCTTATTTTACGCCGATGCCGCGCTCCGCCATGAAGGCGCGAGGCAAGGGATCGGGAGTCAGCACGCATGACCATTCATCTGACGCGGCGCGGATTCGTGGGATCGGGCGCGGCGCTGGCAAGCACGCTGGCAAGCGGCGGCGCGAGCCTTGGCGCAGAGCCGCCGCGCCTTGCCCGCGTGATCCTCGACAACGATTTCGCAGGCGATCCCGACGGGCTGTTCCAACTGGCGCACCACCTGCTGTGCAAGTCGTTGCGCGTGTCGCTGATCGTCGGATCGCACCTGCCCCAGATGCCGTTTTCCGGCCCGAACGCGCCGGTCCCCACAGGCGCTGCGGCAGCGGCCAAGGCGCGCCAGCTGATCGAGATCATGCGCCTGCCTGCTCCGCCGATCGTCGCGGGCGCGGACACCTCGATCCCCGCACGCAATGCGTGGAAGCCCACCGTCTCCACCGCCGCCATCGTGCGCGAGGCGATGCGCGAGGACACCAATGAACCGCTGGTCTATTGCGTCGGTGCCGGCCTCACCGACCTCGCGCTGGCATGGCTCGCCGAACCACGCATCGGCAAGCGATTGAAGCTGATCTGGATCGGCGGGCGCGAGCATCCCGGCCTTGCCGCTCCCCCGCCCGGCCCCGACGAGGCAGAGTTCAACTTCACCATCGATCCGATCGCCGCGCAGGTGATCTTCAACGAATCCGACATCGAGATCTGGCAGGTCCCGCGCGACGCCTATCGCCAGATGCTATTCCCCAATGCCGAGATCGAGGAGCTTGGCGCAACCGGCCCGCTCGGCGCGCACCTCAAGGCGCAGATCGACAAGGTGGTCGAAGTCATGGCCAGCATCCCCGGCCTGCCCCCGATCCCGCCGACCGAGACCTACGTGCTGGGCGACAGCCCGCTGGTGACGCTGACCGCGCTCGTCACGCAATTCCAGCCCGACCCCGCCTCCAGCCGCTACACCGCGAAGCCTACCCCAAGGCTGAATGCGGACGGCACCTACGCGGACACCCCCTCTGGCCGCCCGATGCGCGTCTACACGCAGGTCGATGCCGAGCTGACCTTCCGCGATATGCTCGCCAAGTTCCGGGCGCATATGCGGGGGCGGTGAACGGCGCTGGCCTCCTGATCGCCCGGCCGCAGCGCTCGGCCTGATCTTTTCCGTCCCCATGGCGCCAAGGTCAGGACAGGCGTATCATGGGCACGTCCGCTCCCTTGCGACACGTACCTCGCTTCGTGGTGCGGGTAGACGACGGCCCGCAACGGGCTGGCGTATCGGGAGTATGGGAGATGAAGAAGCTCGGTGAAGAAGTCCATGTCGACGTAGACGAAGCGCGCGCAGGGGCGACACTCCATGTCATGCGCTACGTGCTTGGAGCCAGCCTGTTGCTCGCCATCGTGGCGCTTTCAACGGTCTGGATCACCGGAGCGGTCTCGCAACTTCCAAGGCATGGATGGGCGGTGACCGCAGAGGAACACGCGCTCGGCCACTGAAGGCCGTTCCATCGGTCGGCACCATCGCCAACGCAAGAAGGGCCGCCCAACCGGACGGCCCCTCCCTGATCTTGCGATGCCTTGCGAGGCTTAGCCCGCGAGACGCCCGAACGCGGCGGCGCCAGCATAGACGGCGTTGCGGCCGAGCTCTTCCTCGATGCGGATCAGCTGGTTGTACTTGGCCAGACGGTCCGAGCGCGCCAGCGAGCCGGTCTTGATCTGGCCACAGTTGGTGGCAACCGCGAGGTCCGCGATGGTCGCGTCCTCGGTCTCGCCCGAACGGTGCGACATCACCGCCGTGTAGCCGTTGCGCTGCGCGATGCTGACGGCTTCGAGCGTCTCGGTCAGCGTGCCGATCTGGTTGACCTTCACCAGCAGCGAGTTGGCGAGGCCCTTGCCGATGCCCATCGTCAGGCGCCTGGGGTTGGTGACGAACAGGTCATCGCCCACCAGCTGCACCTTCTTGCCCACCTTGGCGGTGAGCGCGGCCCAGCCTTCGAAGTCGTCTTCGCTCATGCCGTCCTCGATCGACTTGATCGGGTAGGCATCGCACAGCGCCGCGAGGTAGTCGGCCATGGCGTCGGGCGAGAGCGAGAGGCCTTCGCCGCTGATCTCGTACTTGCCGTTCTTGAAGAACTCGGTCGCGGCGCAGTCGAGCGCCAGCACGATGTCGGTGCCCGGCTTGAAGCCCGCCTTCTCGATCGAGGCCATCACGAAATCGAGCGCGTCGCGGGTGCTGGCGATGTTGGGAGCAAAGCCGCCTTCGTCGCCCACGCCCGTGGCAAGGCCCTTCTCGTGCAGGCCCTTCTTCAGGGTGTGGAACACTTCGGCGCCCCAGCGCACGGCTTCGGCGAGCGAAGGCGCGCCGACCGGCATGATCATGAATTCCTGGAAGTCGATCGGGTTGTCGGCATGTTCGCCGCCGTTGATGATGTTCATCATCGGCACCGGCAGGACATGCGCCGAAACGCCGCCGACATAGCTGTAAAGCGGCAGGCCGCGCGCATCGGCCGCAGCCTTGGCCACGGCAAGGCTGGTGCCGAGGATGGCGTTGGCGCCGAGGTGCGACTTGTTCTCGGTGCCGTCCAGTTCGATCATGGCGAGGTCGATGTCGCGCTGGTCCTCGGCGTCGAGGCCGACAAGCAGTTCGGCGATGTCGCTGTTCACGGCGGTGACCGCCTTGGTCACGCCCTTGCCCATGTAGCGCCCCTTGTCGCCATCGCGCAGTTCGACGGCTTCGTGCGCGCCGGTCGAGGCGCCCGAGGGCACGGCGGCGCGGCCGAACGAGCCGTCTTCGAGCAACAAGTCGACTTCGACAGTGGGGTTGCCACGGCTGTCGAGGATCTCGCGGGCGTGAATGTCAATGATCGCGGTCATGGTGGGCTCCCCCCTGATGTGGGCAAGATCGCCGATATGGCGACATGTGGAACGAGCGGCCGGGTCCGGGCCTTGGGGCGGCTCCTATCGGCTGGAACCGGCGCAAGCAACCCGCGTTGAACGCTTCGAACGCCTGCTATTGCGCAGGTGCAACATTTGCGGGCAATAAACGTCGCGATCGTCTATTGTCCGCTTCCCTTTCCGGGACTGGCCCCACGTTGCAGAGGAACCGACCCATGGCTGACACCACCGCTCCCACCGCCGACACCGACATTGGCGCTGCCACCCCGGTCGAGGGCGCGCCCGAAGGTCTGGCGGATGCCAAGACCCGCTTCGGCAAGGCGATCGAGGAAGCCAAGGCCGGCGCCGCCGCGCTGAAGGACGAAGCCCTTGGCCGCACCGCCGCCTACAAGGATGCCGCCGCCAGCACCGCCAGCGACTGGCAGGAGCAGGCCGGTGCCTATGCCTCGCAGGCCAAGGAGAAGGGTGCCGAACTCGCCAAGGTCGGCAAGACCAAGGCCAGCGACGCGCTTTCCGCGCTGGGCCAGACGATTTCGGGCAGCGCCGCCACGATCGATGAAAAGCTGGGCGTCCAATATGGCGATTATGCCCGCAGCGCTGCGCGCAAGGTACAGGAAACCGCTGCCAGCCTCGAAGCCAAGGACTTCGCCGAACTGGGCGAGGACCTGAAGGAAACCGTGCGGAAGAGCCCGGCACTGGCCGTCGGCATCGCCGCGGTGGCAGGCTTCGCGCTGGCGCGGCTGTTCTCGGGCTCGGACAAGACCGACGCCTGATGCCGCCCGCCGGAGTGCTGGCCGCATGACCGAGACCGAACCGACGCGGGATGGCGCGCGCGACTTCGCGCTGGGCGATGGCATCCGTGCGCTGCTGGAAGATGGCCAGACGCTGTTCGAGGCGGAACTGGCCTTTCAGCAGGCGCGGGTAGGCTATGCGCTCGGTCGCGCGAAGGGAATTGCGCTGCTGCTGGTGGCCGCGCTGTTCTTCGCCTTCTTCCTGCTGGTGGCGCTGGTGGTCGGGCTGCTGCTCGCGCTCACGCCGCTGGTGGGGGCGTGGGGCGCGCTGGGGATCGTCGGGCTGGCGCTGCTGGCCGGGACCGCCGGGTGCTTCTTCAGCGCCGTTTCGCGTTACCGCACCGCGCGCGACGTGATCATGGGCAAGGATGCAAGCGCATGAGCGATGCCCCTCGCCTGGCCGAACTGCGCGGCCTGCGCACCGAAGCGTGGGTGCTCGTGCGCAAGGACATCGACGACTTGCGCGCAGGGCTTGAAGCCCGGTCCATCGGCCAGCGCATCAAGGACGCCGCGACCGGCGAAGTCGTCGACGTGGTGGAAACCGCGCGCGACGTCGCTGCCGAGAACAAGACGGTGATCGGCCTCACCCTCGCCGCGCTCGTCGGCTGGTTCCTGCGCCGCCCGATCGCAGGCGTCGCGCAGAACCTGGGCGACGCCATTGCCGACATGATCGAGCGCTGATCGCAATTTTTCCGTTTCAGGAGAATACCGTGACCGAAGATACCGCAACCCGCCTCCGCGAACGCCTCGATTCCGCCAAGGCGCGCGACATCGCCCGCTCCGGCGTGGAAACCGTCAAGGGCGTGATCGAGGAACATCCCGTCGCCGCGCTGGCGGGCGGCATCCTGATCGGCGCGCTGATCGCGCGGATGATTCCCCGTTCGCCGGTCAGGAAGGCCGGCAAGAGCGCGGGCGCGCTGGCTGCGCTGGGGGCCGAACTGGCCGTCGCCTATGCCACCAAGGCCGCCGAAAAGGGCCGCGAAGGCGTGCACAAGCTGGAGGACATCGGCGGGACGGTCGGCGAGAAGCTTGGCGATGGCGCCAGCGAGGCGAAGAAGCGCGCCGTCGATTTCGCGGACATCGCCACGGCCGCGCTGCGCGACGTGGGCGAGATGGCGATCCGCCGCGCAAACGAATTCAAGGACCGCGTGAAACCCTAATTGGCACTACGCCCTTAGTCGCACTTGCAACTGCCCATTCCTTTTGCCAGTGGCGCTAGCGAATCTTCCTCCCCTCAAGGAACAATCGCTATGCAAAAGCTGCACCTCGTGATGGGTGGCCGGGTCAAGGACCCGCAGGGCCTCGAATTCGTCGATCTGGGCGCCATCGACATGGTCGGGGTCTATCCCGACTATGCCAGCGCCGAAGACGCCTGGCGCGGCGCGGCGCAGCGCACGGTCGACGACGCGGAAATGCGCTACGTGATCGTCCACCTGCACCGCCTGCTGGAACCCAAGCTGCCCGAAGCCTGAGTTCGTCCGGCACGACACGAAAAAGGCCCCGGAAGGTAAACTTCCGGGGCCTTTTTCGTGCCTTCAACGCACCCTTGGTGCGTTTCAGGTGCGGTCAGGTGTCGTTCGGATCAGATGAACTCGATCTTTTCGACCACGTAGAACTTGTCGCCCGAGGGCACCGTGACCTCGATCTCCTCTTCGACCTTCCGGCCGATCAGGGCGCGGCCGAGCGGCGAGTTGTAGCTGATGCGGCCAACCTTGGCGTCGGCTTCGGCCTGGCCCACGATCTGGTAACGCACCTGCTTGTCGTCGTCGTCGAGCAGGGTCACGGTCGCGCCGAACACGATGCGGTCGCCCGACAGCGTGGTGGGATCGATGATGTGCGCGCGGCTGATCTTGTCCTCAAGATCGGCGATCGTCGCTTCGACCTGGCCCTGACGCTCCTTGGCGGCGTGGTATTCGGCGTTTTCCGAAAGGTCGCCGTGGGCGCGCGCTTCCTCGATGGCGTCGACGATCTTGGGGCGCTCCTCGCGCAGCGCTTTCAGCTCGACGGTCAGCTTGTCATAGCCTTCCTGGAGCATCGGCAGCTTTTCGACACTGGCCATCAGTATTCCTTCTTCTTTCAATCCCTTGCGCTACTCCAGCAAGGGAAAACCGTTCCCGCCGGGCCGCACGGGCGGCCCGGGACTTCACATCCGGCGGTGGTGGGGGAACCCGTGGAAGCTCAGCGATAATAATCCTGCAGCGAGCGGACCGCAAGGTGGGCGCGCCCGAGCGCCTCGATCGCTTCCGCAGTCGCGACGGAAGCCGCCGCGGTGGTGAAGTACGGCACCTTGCCGCCCAACGCCGACCCACGGATCGAGGCGGAGTCCTTGTGGCTCTGCCAGCCTTCGGTGGTGTTGAAGATCAGCGACACGTCACCGTCGATGATGCGATCGACGATGTGCGGGCGCCCTTCGGCCACCTTGTTGACGCGCTCCACCGCCACGCCGTGTTCGGCAAGGAAGCTGGCAGTGCCACCCGTCGCCACGATCCTGAAGCCGAGGCCTGCCAGCTTCTGCACCGCAGGCAGCACGACCGGCTTGTCGCTGTCCTTGACCGAGACGAACAGCGTGCCGCCGGTCGGCAGGCGTGTGCCCGCGCCCAGCTGCGCCTTGGCGAAGGCGACCGCGAACGTGTCGTCGATGCCCATGACTTCGCCGGTCGACTTCATTTCGGGCGAAAGCACCGGGTCGACACCGGGGAAGCGCGCGAACGGGAACACCGCTTCCTTGACCGCCATGTAGTCGATCTCGCGCTTGATCGCGGGCAGATCGGCAAGCTTTTCGCCCGCCATCACGCGCGCGGCGAACTTGGCGATGGGCTGGCCGATCGCCTTGGCGACAAACGGCACCGTGCGGCTGGCGCGCGGGTTTACCTCGATGAGATAGACCTTGCCGTCCTTCACCGCGAACTGGATGTTCATCAGCCCACGCACCGACAGCCCGTTGGCGAGCAGGACCGCCTGGCGCTCCATCTCGGCCACGATCTCGGGCGGAAGGCTGTAGGGCGGCAGGGTGCAGGCGCTGTCGCCCGAATGGATGCCCGCTTCCTCGATGTGCTGCATCACGCCCGCGACCGTCACCTGATCGCCGTCGGCCAGCGCATCGACGTCGCATTCGATCGCATCGCGCAAGTACTGGTCGATCAACACGGGGCTGTCGCCCGACACCTTCACGGCGGTGGCGATGTAGTCCTCAAGCTGCGCCTGGCTGTCGACGATCTCCATCGCGCGACCACCCAGCACGTAGCTGGGGCGCATCAGCACCGGGTAGCCGATGCGCGTGGCCACGGCGATCGCCTCGTCGCGGCTGCGTGCAATGCCGTTGGCGGGCTGGAGCAGGCCCAGC
Source organism: Novosphingobium percolationis (assembly GCF_020179425.1). GTDB lineage: Bacteria > Pseudomonadota > Alphaproteobacteria > Sphingomonadales > Sphingomonadaceae > Novosphingobium > Novosphingobium percolationis. The sequence goes on from NZ_JAILYM010000001.1 coordinate 832,376, forward strand.
TTTTCCACGAGCGCGGCAAAACGTTCGCGGTCTTCGGCAAGGTCGATCGAATCCGGGCTGGTGCCCAGGATCGGGATGCCGGCATCCTGCAGCGCCTGCGCCAGCTTCAGCGGAGTCTGCCCGCCGAACTGGACGATCACGCCGACCAGCTCGCCCTTCGACTTTTCGAGTTCCAGGATTTCCAGCACGTCCTCGGCCGTCAGCGGCTCGAAGTACAGGCGGTCGGAGGTATCGTAGTCGGTCGAGACGGTTTCGGGGTTGCAGTTGACCATGATGGTCTCGAACCCGGCGTCTTCCAGCGCGAAGCAGGCGTGGCAGCAGCAGTAATCGAACTCGATGCCCTGCCCGATGCGGTTCGGGCCGCCGCCGAGGATCACGACCTTCTTGCGGTCCGAAGGGTTGGCCTCGTTCTCCGGCTCGCCGAACAGTGCGCCTTCATAGGTCGAGTACATATACGGCGTCACCGCCTCGAACTCGGCGGCGCAGCTGTCGATGCGCTTGAACACCGGGCGCACGCCCAGCTTGTGGCGCAGCGCGCGCACCTCGTCCTCGCTGGTTGCGCCGCCCATGGCGCGGATCGCATCGTGCAGCAGGCCCGAACGCTTGGCCTGGGTTTCCCCCAGGCCGCCCGCGACGCCGACCGAGCGCACCGCCAGCGTGGCAAGGCGACGGTCGGAAAAGCCCATGGCCTTCAGGCGGCGCATCCCGGCGGCATCGACCGGCAGGCCATTGGCCTGCACGTTCGCTTCCTCGGCGATGATCTCGGCAATGTGACGCAGGAACCACGGCTCGTACTTGGTGACGGCGTGGACGTCCTCGACGGTGAAGCCTTCGCGGAAGGCCTGGCCGACCGCGAGCAGGCGCTCAGGGGTGGCGCGGCTCAGCACGGCCTTGATCTCGTCGCGGCTTGCGCCTTCCAGCTCGACCACGCGGTTGAAGCCGTCGAGCCCGGTTTCGAGCCCGCGCAGCGCCTTCTGCAGCGATTCCTTGAAGTTGCGGCCGATGGCCATGACTTCGCCGACCGACTTCATCGCGGTGCCGAGGTTCGATTCAGCGCCCTTGAACTTTTCGAAGGCGAAGCGCGGGATCTTGGTGACGACGTAGTCGATCGTCGGTTCGAACGCCGCCGGGGTGGCCCCGGTGATGTCGTTGGTGATCTCGTCGAGCGTGTAGCCCACGGCGAGCTTCGCCGCGACCTTGGCGATGGGGAAGCCCGTGGCCTTCGACGCCAGCGCCGACGACCGCGACACGCGCGGGTTCATCTCGATCACGATCAGGCGGCCATCGGCGGGATTGACAGCGAACTGCACGTTCGAACCGCCGGTTTCCACGCCGATCTCGCGCAGCACCGCGATGCTGGCGTTGCGCATGATCTGGTATTCCTTGTCGGTCAGCGTCAGCGCCGGCGCGACGGTGATGGAATCGCCCGTGTGGACGCCCATCGGATCGACGTTCTCGATCGAGCAGATGATGATGGCGTTGTCGTTGCGATCACGCACGACTTCCATCTCGTATTCCTTCCAGCCGAGGAGCGATTCCTCGATCAGGACTTCGGTCGTCGGGCTGGCTTCAAGCCCGCCGCGCACGATCTTGACGAATTCGTCCTTGTTGTAGGCGATGCCGCCGCCGGTGCCGCCCATGGTGAAGCTGGGGCGGATGATCGAGGGCAGGCCCGTCGTCTCCAGCACGGCCAGCGCTTCTTCCACGGAGTGGGCCACGCCCGAACGCGCCGATTCCAGCCCGATCTTGTCCATCGCCTCGCGGAAGCGCTGGCGATCCTCGGCCTTGTCGATGGCATCGGCATTGGCGCCGATCATCTGCACGCCGTACTTTTCCAGCGTGCCGTCGTTGAACAGCGCCAGCGCGGTGTTGAGCGCGGTCTGCCCGCCCATCGTCGGCAGCAGCGCGTCGGGGCGCTCCTTCTCGATGATGCGCGCGACGATCTCGGGCGTGATCGGCTCGACATAAGTCGCGTCGGCCATGTCCGGATCGGTCATGATCGTGGCGGGGTTCGAATTGACGAGGACGATGCGATAGCCCTCTTCCTTCAGCGCCTTCACCGCCTGCGTGCCCGAATAGTCGAACTCGCAAGCCTGGCCGATGATGATCGGCCCGGCGCCGATGATCAGAATCGAGGAGATGTCAGTGCGTTTGGGCATTTTCGCTCTCGTGTCTCGACACCCGGATCACGATTGATACCGTGCCGGGCTGGAATATCTCAAATCTGCCGCTCAACCGAGCGACGCGACGAACTTTTCGAACAGGTAGAAGCTGTCCTGCGGTCCCGGCGAGGCCTCGGGGTGGTACTGCACCCCGAAGGCCTTCTTGCCCTTGACCGCGATGCCGCAGTTCGAGCCGTCGAACAGCGAGACGTGGGTTTCCTCGACCGTATCGGGCAGCGCGGCATTGTCGACCGCGAAGCCGTGGTTCATCGAGGTGATCTCGACCACGCCGTCGGCCTTGCGCAGAACCGGGTGGTTCGCGCCGCGATGGCCCTGGTGCATCTTGGTGGTGCGTGCGCCCGCCGCCAGCGCCAGCATCTGGTGGCCAAGGCAGATGCCGAAGATCGGCACGTCCTTTTCCAGCAGCTTCTGGATCACCGGCACGGCATAGGCGCCGGTCGCGGCAGGATCGCCCGGGCCGTTCGAGAGGAACACGCCCGCGGGGTTGAGCGCGAGGATCTTGTCGGCGCTGGTTTCGGCCGGCACGATCGTAACGTCCGCGCCTGCGGCCACCAGGTTGCGGAAGATGTTGTCCTTGGCGCCGAAATCCATGGCGACGACGTGCGGGCGGCCATTACCTTCAGGCTTGGTGAAGCCTTCACCCAGCTTCCAGATCGAGCCTTCCCATTCCTCGTTGGCTTCGCGCGTGACCTTGATGGCAAGGTCCATGCCTTCGAGCCCCGGCCAGGAACGCGCGCGCTCGACCAGCGCGGGAATGTCGAAATTGCCCTTGGGATCGTGCGCGATCACTGCGTTGGGCGCGCCCGACAGGCGGATGCGGCGGGTCAGTGCGCGAGTGTCGATCCCGGCAAGGCCGATCTTCCCTTGCGTTTCCATCCACTTCTGGAAGGTGCCGGTGGAGCGGAAGTTGGCGGGATCGGTCACGTCCTCGCGCACCACGCAGCCGATCGCGCCGGGCACGCCCGCGCTTTCGACGTCCTCGGGGTTGACGCCGACGTTGCCGATGTGGGGGAACGTGAAGGTCACGACCTGCCCCGCGTAGGATGGATCGGTCATCACTTCCTGATAGCCGGTCATGGCCGTGTTGAAGCACACTTCGCCCACCGAGGCGCCAACCGCGCCGAAGCCCCGTCCCCAGGCCACCGAACCATCCGCAGTCACGAGGACTCCCGTCGCGCCTTCAGGTTTGGGCGCGTGCGAAAGTGCGGGGTCGGCCATGATTTGGGGCGCTCCGTTGGCAAGGGATATGACGATGTTGCTAAGGCTCGCCCGCTAGACCTACCGCGCCGCAGCGTCAACCTAGCGGAGGCAGAAAGTTTCGCCTACATGACGGGTTCGGGTGCGACCATGACGCGCCATCCCCACATATCTGGATACAGGAAATCACGATGATCCGCGATACGATCAAGGCCGCGCAGGTCGCTTCGATGAAGGCGGGCGACAAGCCGCGCCTCGCCGCCGTCCGCCTGATCCTCGCCAAGCTGAAGGACAAGGACATCGAACTGCGCACCGCCGCCAGCGTGCCCGACGACGACGTGCTGGTGGTCGACGTGCTGCAGAAGATGGCCAAGCAGCGCCGCGAATCGATTGCGCTCTACGAACAGGGCGGGCGCCAGGAACTCGCCGACATCGAAAAGGGCGAACTGGCGGTAATCGAGGAATTCCTGCCACAGCAGCTGTCCGAGGACGACACCAAGGCCGCGATCGCCGCGATCATCGCCGAAACCGGCGCTGCGGGGATGAAGGACATGGGCAAGGTCGTCGCGGCGTTGAAGGCCAGGCACGGCAGCCAGCTCGACATGGGCAAGGCAAGCGGGCTGGTGAAGGCGGCGCTTTCCGCCTGATGCGGGCATGAGCCTCTCCCCCCAATGGCTGGACGAACTGCGCAGCCGGATCTCGCTGTCGGGCGTGATCGGGCGCAGTGTGCGCGTCCAGAAGGCGGGGCGCGAGTTCAAGGCGTGCTGCCCGTTCCACAACGAGAAGACGCCCAGCTTCACGATCAACGACGACAAGGGCTTCTATCACTGCTTCGGCTGCGGCGCGCATGGCGACGTCATCCGCTGGATGACCGACCATCAGGGCCTGCCGTTCATGGACGCGGTCAAGGAACTGGCGGCGCAGGCGGGGATGGACGTGCCCGCCCCCGACCCGCGCGCGGCCCAGCGGGCCGAGCAGCACAAGTCGCTGCACGACGTAATGGCGGCGGCACAAGCCTACTTCGTCGATTCGCTGCACGGCCCCGGCGGCGCGGCGGCGCGCAGCTACCTTGCATCGCGCGGGTTTCCGGCCAGCATCGTGCGCGAATTCGGCTTCGGCTACGCCCCGAACGACCGGCAGGGAATGAAGGCGGCACTCTCTGCCTTTCCCGAAGCCATGCTGATCGAGGCGGGCCTGCGCATCGTGGTCGAAGGAAAGGATCCCTACGACCGCTTCCGCGACCGGCTGATGCTGCCGATTCTCGACGCACGGGGCCGCGTGATCGCCTTCGGCGGGCGCATCCTGTCGGCGGAAAAGACCGATGCGCCCAAATACCTGAACTCCCCCGACACGCCGTTGTTCGACAAGGGGCGCACCGTCTACAACCTGCACCGCGCCGGGCCGCCTGCGCGGCATTCGGGCCGGATCGTGGTGGTCGAAGGCTACATGGACGTGGTCGCGCTGGCCGCCGCCGGGATTGCCGAGGCAGTGGCCCCGCTCGGCACCGCGCTGACCGAGCACCAGATCGAACGGCTTTGGCGCGTCACCGAATGTCCCACCTTGTGCTTCGATGGCGATAGCGCCGGCCAGCGCGCAGCGATGCGCGCAGTGGTGCGCGCGCTGCCGATGCTGATGCCGGGCCATAGCTTGCGCATCGTCACCCTGCCGCAGGGCATGGACCCGGATGACGTGGTCAAGCGGCAAGGCCCGCAGGCGATGGAAGCCCTGCTGGGCGAGGCGCGCAGCCTTGTTGACGTTCTGTGGGAGGCCGAGCGCGATGCCGCGCCGCTGGCCACGCCCGAGGACAAGGCGGGCCTGAAAGCGCGGCTGCTGGCGCATTGCGAGACGATCCGGCATCCCGACATCAAGGCGCTCTACCGCAGCGAGCTGACCCGGCGGTTCGGAGACCTCGCCTATGCCCGGCCCGAGCGTCCGCCGTTCCAGCCACAGCAGCGCAAGGCCGCGCCGCGTTCCGGCGGGAAAGGCCAGCCGTGGAAGCCTGCCCCGCCGCCGCTGGCGCAGGAGGATTCGCAGCGCCTGCGCAATGTCGGGCTTGGTATCAGCCCTGCTCCCTTGCGCGCGCTGCTGGTCGCGCTGATCGAGCGGCCAGACCTGATCGCTGCGCATGCCGAGGCGCTGGCAGGCATTCACACGGAAGATGCCGCGCTTGCCGCGACGCTCGACGCGCTGCTGGCCATCGCGGCGAATGGCGGATCGCTTGAATCGGGGCGCATCAAGACCATATTGGCGGAACGCAGGATCGATGCGCCCACTCTCGCCTCGCTCGGCAGCCTCCGATACGGTTTGATCGGCGACTCGGGAGTCGATGGCGATGCTCTGGCGGGCGCGATCATCCTGCTGGTGGAGATTCCGATGGTCGACGAGGCCCTCGCCGAGGCAAATCGGCGCTATCAGGCCGAGTTAACCCCGGAAACCGAAGCCGAGAAGGAACGATTGCTGCAACGAAGGCTGGCGTTGCTTGCCCGTTTGGGGCAGATGGGCCGTGCTCGGCTTTCGTTATAATTATACGACACACGCGGTCCGGCCTCGCAAGGGTCGGCGGATGACAGGTGGTACCGGGTTTCAATGGCTTCCAACGACAAGACCGATAGCGGCGACGCTCCGCTGATCGACCTCAACGACGCTTCGATCAAGAAGTTGATCGCGCGCGCCAAGCGCCGCGGCATCATCACTTATGACGAGCTGAACGAGGCCCTGCCGCAGGACCAGATGTCTTCCGAGCAGATCGAGGACATCATGGCCGCGATCTCGGAAATGGGCGTCAACATCGTCGAAAGCGACGAAGACGCGGTCGATCCCGAGGAGAAGCAGGCGGACGACGACCTCGACGAGGCCGAGACCGTCGAGGACCGCCCCGACATCGTCAAGCGCAAGGAAACGATCGAGCGCACCGACGACCCGGTTCGCATGTACCTGCGCGAGATGGGCGCGGTCGAGCTGCTGAGCCGCGAAGGCGAAATCGCCATCGCCAAGCGCATCGAAGCCGGTCGCGACACCATGATCATGGGGCTGTGCGAAAGCCCGATCACCTTCCACGCGATCATCCAGTGGTCCGAAGCGCTCAACGCGGGCGAAATGCAGCTGCGCGAGATCCTCGATCTCGACGCGATGCTGTCGAAGGAGCCGCAGCCGGAAAACCTCTCCGAAGACGGTGAGGAAGTCGACGGCGAGATCACCGAAGCCACCGCCGGCCCCACCTTCAAGGAAGAAGAGGACGTCGAGGAAGAGGAGACCGCCGACGACGAGGACGACGAGCTGCGCGAGCGCCGCGCCCGTCCCGCCGAAGAGGAAGAGGAGGACAACACCCTCAGCCTCGCGCAGATGGAAGCGCAGCTCAAACCTGCGGCGCTCGAACGCTTCGCCGAGATCACCAGCCTGTTCCGCCAGTTCGAGAAGCTGCAGGCCGACCGGCTCGACGCGCTCGGCCTTGGCAACGCCTTCCCCGCGGCCAAGGAAGCACAGTACCACAAGCTGCGCGAAGAACTGACCGCGCAAGTGGAATCGGTGCAGTTCCACGCGACCAAGATCGAATACCTGGTCGACAACCTCTATGCCTTCAACCGTCGCCTGACGACGCTGGGCGGCCAGATGCTGCGCCTTGCCGAGCGCCACAAGGTGTCGCGCAAGGACTTCCTCGACCGCTACGTCGGCAACGAGCTGGACGACAGCTGGCTGCAGGCCAACGCCGGGCGCGACAAGAAGTGGGCCGCCTTCGCCGCCAACGAAGCGGGCGCGGTCGAACGCATCCGCGCCGAGGTTTCGGACATCGCGAGCGCGACCGGCATGTCGCTCGCCGAATTCCGCCGCATCGTGAACACCGTCCAGAAGGCCGAGCGCGAAGCGCGTATCGCCAAGAAGGAAATGGTCGAGGCGAACCTGCGCCTGGTTATCTCCATCGCCAAGAAGTACACCAACCGCGGTCTGCAGTTCCTGGATCTCATCCAGGAAGGCAACATCGGCCTGATGAAGGCGGTCGACAAGTTCGAATACCGCCGCGGCTACAAGTTCAGCACGTATGCGACGTGGTGGATCCGTCAGGCGATCACGCGTTCGATCGCAGACCAGGCGCGCACGATCCGTATTCCGGTCCACATGATCGAGACGATCAACAAGCTGGTGCGCACCAGCCGCCAGTTCCTGCACGAGCAGGGCCGCGAGCCGACGCCGGAAGAAATGGCCGAGCGCCTTTCGATGCCGCTGGAAAAGGTGCGCAAGGTGATGAAGATCGCCAAGGAGCCGATCTCCCTCGAAACGCCGATCGGCGACGAGGAAGATTCGCACCTGGGCGATTTCATCGAGGACAAGAACGCGATCATCCCGGTTGACGCGGCCATTCAGGCCAACCTCAAGGAAACCGTGACGCGGGTTCTGGCGAGCCTGACCCCGCGCGAAGAACGCGTGCTGCGCATGCGCTTCGGCATCGGCATGAACACCGACCACACGCTCGAAGAAGTCGGCCAGCAGTTCTCGGTCACCCGCGAACGCATCCGCCAGATCGAAGCCAAGGCCCTGCGCAAGCTCAAGCACCCGAGCCGCAGCCGCAAGATGCGGTCTTTCTTGGATCAGTAAGGCAGGCAGTCTGAAGATTTGCGGCTGGGGAAGTAGAATATTAGGAGTGGCAGTGAACATCCGCTTCACCCTTATCGCCCTAGCCGCGCTCTCCAGTTGCGAAGCTCCGAAACACAGCGCCACACCCTCGACCAAAAACCTCTTTTCCTTTAGGAATATGGTCGCACTTGAAACTAAAATTGACGAAGCTTCGTCGCAAGATATTCTTACTGAATGCCAAAAGAATTACGATGATGGATCCACGCTATGTGGATTTCATAGATCTCAAATTGCTGGCGTCGACGTACAGAATGCCAAGGCGCAATTCGTTGATGGGACTTTCGATTATTTGGATGCTACATTTAATTCAGTAGAATACGTCCGACTGCGCAATCAGCTAATTCAGGTATACGGAAAACCGTGTCAGTCTGAAGCCGCTGAAGCCAAACACCGAGCTGCGCTTGGCCTCCGTGATCGTGGCCGGGAGACGCAGTGGTGTTTCGACAACGGCTTTCTATCCTTGATGGAAGGCTCGCGACACGGCTGGGATGGCGGGGAACTAGAATTCATTTCAAACCGCCAGCCACAATCTGACGCTAAGCTTAGTCAGTCAAACATCTGATATCGCTTGCTGGCTGACCCGCATTTTGAAGCACGCTCTCTTGGGCATGCAGGCCGATTTGCGGTGGATTGCATCGTGACATCGGCCTAAAGGGCCGCCAACGACTCCCCGAGAACACGTCAGGCAAAACCCGATCCCATGCGCATTGCCATTGCTTCCGACCACGCCGCCGTCGATCTCAAGGCCGCCTTGCGCGAATACCTGATCGGCCTCGGTCACGAAGTCGCCGATCTCGGCCCTGAAACCGCCGACCGGGTGGACTACCCCGATTATGGCTACAAGCTCGCCGCCGTCGTTGCCGAAGGCATCGTCGATTATGGCGTGGCGCTCTGCGGCTCGGGCATCGGTATCTCGATCGCGGTCAACCGCAACCCTGCGTGCCGCTGCGCGCTGGTCGGCGAGCCGCTGTCCGCCGCCCTCGCGCGCGAACACAACGACGCCAATGTCATCGCCATGGGCGCGCGGCTGACCGGCGAGGACATGGCCAAGGCCTGCCTCGACGCCTTCCTTTCGACCGAGTTCGGCGGAGGCCGCCACGCGGGCCGCGTCGAAAAGCTTTCCAACCCTTCGTTCTGACCCTTCAGGAGACCGACGCCATGGCCTCTAACGCCCCCGAGATCCGCAAGCCCGGTTTCTTCACCGAGCACCTCGCCACCGCCGACGCCGAAGTCTTCGCCGCGATCCGGGGCGAGTTGAAGCGCCAGCAGAACAAGATCGAACTGATCGCGTCCGAGAACATCACCTCGCTCGCCGTGCTCGAAGCCACGGGTTCGGTGTTCACCAACAAGTACGCCGAAGGCTATCCCGGCAAGCGCTACTACGGCGGCTGCGAATATGCCGACGTGGTCGAAACGCTGGCGATCGAGCGTGCCAAGCAGCTGTTCGGCTGCGCTTTCGCCAACGTGCAGCCCAATTCGGGTAGCCAGATGAACCAGGCCGTGTTCCTCGCCCTGCTGCAGCCGGGCGACACCTTCATGGGGCTCGACCTCAATTCGGGCGGGCACCTGACGCACGGTTCGCCGGTGAACATGAGCGGCAAGTGGTTCAAGCCCGTGCCCTATGGCGTGCGGCCCGACGACCACCTGATCGACATGGACGAGGTTGCCCGCATCGCGCGCGACTGCAAGCCCAAGCTGATCATCGCCGGCGGCACGGCCTATTCCCGCGTGTGGGACTTCCAGCGCTTCCGCGAGATCGCCGATGAAGTGGGCGCCTGGCTGCTGGTCGACATGTCGCACTTCTCCGGCCTCGTCGCCGGTGGCGCGCACCCCTCGCCCTTCCCGCACGCACACGTCGTCACCACCACGACCCACAAGTCGCTGCGCGGTCCGCGCTCGGGCGTGATCCTCACCAATGACGAGGATCTGGCCAAGAAGTTCAACACCGCCGTATTCCCCGGCCTGCAGGGCGGCCCGCTGGTCCACGTGATCGCGGCCAAGGCGGTCGCCTTCGGTGAAGCGCTGCGGCCTGAGTTCAAGGCCTATGCCGCGCAGATCGTCGCCAACGCGCGTGCCCTTGCCGCTTCGCTGGTCGATGCGGGCCTCGGCGTCGTTTCGGGCGGCACGGACAACCACCTGATGCTGGTTGACCTGACCGCCAAGGACGTCACCGGCAAGGCGGCGGAAAAGGGCCTCGATCGCGCGTGGCTCACCTGCAACAAGAACGGTATTCCGTTCGACAAGCGCTCGCCCTTCGTCACCTCGGGCATCCGTCTCGGCACGCCGGCGGGCACCACCCGCGGCTTCCGCGAGGAAGAGTTCCGTGCAATCGGCCAGCTGATCGCCGAAGTGGTGGACGGCATGGCGCGCAACGGCGATGATGGCGATGGCCAGGTCGAGCAGCGCGTGCGCGACAAGGTCGAGGCACTGTGCGCCCAGTTCCCGATCTACCCGGAGCTTTGAACCGATGAGCAGCAACGACGACCTCGCCGCCCGCGCCAAGGCCGAAATTTCGGCCATGGCCAAGCAAGGCATGGACCACCCCTCGACCAAGCCGGTGCTGATCGGCGCGGGTGTGGGCGCGGTGGCGGGGGCGTTGTTGCCGGTGGTTTCGCTGCCGCTGGGCCTTGCCGTGGGTGCAGGCTGGGCCTTCTGGCAGAGGATCAAGAAGTAACCACACGTGCGTTGCCCGTTTTGCGCCCATGACAACAGCCAAGTGAAGGACAGCCGGCCGAGCGAGGACAACACCTCGATCCGCCGGCGCCGTCAGTGCGAAGGCTGCGGCGCGCGCTTCACCACGTTTGAGCGCGTGCAGCTGCGCGAAGTCACCGTGGTCAAGAGCAACGACCGGCGCGAGCCGTTCGACCGCGCCAAGATCGAGCAATCGGTCTCGCTCGCCAGTCGCAAGCGCCCCGTGGCACAGGAACGGCTCGACCAGCTCGTCTCGGGCATTCAGCGGCAGATCGAGACCATGGGCGAGACCGAAGTCACCTCGCGCCAGATCGGCGAAATGGTGATGGAAGGCCTGCGCCAGCTCGACAGCGTGGCTTACATCCGCTTCGCCAGCGTCTATCGCGACTTTTCCGAGGCCAAGGACTTCGAGGAATTCGCCAGCAGCGTGGTCGAGATGAGCGGGCGCGAGGTCGGCGGGCAATGAGCGGAAAACCGATTATCGTGCTGGTGCGCCCGCAACTGGGCGAGAACATCGGCAAGGCCGCGCGCGCCATGCTCAACTTCGGGCTGGACGAGATGCGCCTCGTCTCGCCGCGCGATGGCTGGCCCAACCCATCCGCCGGGCCTGCTGCTGCAGGTGCGGACGTGGTGCTGGAAAAGGCGCAGGTCTACGAAACGCTGGCCGATGCCGTCGCCGATTGCAGCAACGTCTATGCCACCACCGTGCGCAAGCGCGGCGTGACCAAGCCCGTACTGACGCCCGAACAGGCGGCGCGGGATATTGTCGCCGCGCCGGGGCGCAGCGCACTGGTGTTCGGGCCGGAACGTTCGGGGCTGGAAACCGAGGACGTCGCGCTCGCCCGCGCGATCGTGACAGCGCCGATCAACCCCGAATTCGGCTCGCTCAACCTCGCGCAGGCGGTGATCCTGTGCGCCTATGAATATTCCAAGCATCTCGATCTGGTGCAGCCGACGGTCGAAGACCTGCTGCCCCCTGCCCCGCAGGAGGAATTCGAGGGCATGTTCGAGCAGTTGTGCGACCTGCTGGAGCCGCGCGGCTATTTCGAGCCGCACAGCCGCGCCGCCGCCACGCGCCGCACGCTGCGCACGATGCTGACCAAGCCCGCGTGGAACCATCTTGAGCTGCGGACTTTCCGCGGGGTGCTGTCGTCGCTGCGCCGCAAGCCCGGCCCGCGCGAGGAACGCCCCGACTGAGCCTGACTTACTGACCTTGACTCGCCCAGCCAAGCCTGTAAGGGCCGCGCTTCACTTTGGACCCGGTGGAATCTGATTCTGCCGGACATCCTATTGGCCCCGCAATTCCGGTGAAGCGGCGGCCGCATCCGGCAACTGGCCGGATGGTGCGCTCCGGAAGCGACACCGCCGATGGCAATCCCGCCGCCGGCCAGCAGATTGGAAAGGAAAGCGCATGTCCAAGCGTCATGCTTCTAAGCACAAGATCGACCGTCGCCTTGGCGAGAACATCTGGGGTCGTCCCAAGTCGTCGGTGAACCGCCGCTCGTACGGCCCGGGCCAGCACGGCCAGCGCCGCAAGAGCAAGGTTTCGGACTTCGGCATCCAGCTGCGCGCCAAGCAGAAGCTCAAGGGCTACTACGGCGACGTGACCGAAAAGCAGTTCAAGCGCACCTACCAGGAAGCGTCGAGCATGAAGGGCGACACCGGTCAGAACCTGATCGGCCTGCTCGAACAGCGCCTCGACATGGTCGTGTACCGCGCCAAGTTCGCGCCGACCATCTTCTCGGCCCGCCAGATCGTTTCGCACGGCCACATCTTCGTCAACGGCGTGAAGTGCAACATCGCTTCGCGTCGCGTTCGCCCCGGCGACGTGATCAGCCTCGGCAAGAAGGCCAAGGAAATGGCCCTGATCGCCGAAGCGCAGACCCTGCCCGAGCGTGACGTGCCCGACTACGTCGCGCAGGACGGCGACAAGGTGACCTTCGTGCGCGTTCCGACGCTCGACGAAGTGCCTTACCCGGTGAAGATGGAACCCAACCTGGTCGTCGAGTTCTACTCGCGCTGATCGGGCCTCGGCCACATCGGTTCACGAAAAAGGCGGGGCGCAAACCCCGCCTTTTTCTGTTTTGAAGCAAAGTTTTGCCGCACGATCATGCTGCGTTGAATCCGCCTCAGGATGCGCCAGATCAAGGGAACCGCCCTTCCCCTTGGCCATTGAAACGGCATGACCATGCACTATCGTTTCGTCACCCCGCATCGCACCGGCAAGTGGTATCCCGACATCCGCACCGCGCAGGAACAGGCCTATGCCATTGGTGCAGGCTTCCTCGATCCGCGATCGGGCGCGTTCTATCAGTATCCGGGCACGCGGATGGAAACGCAGGTTCTGGGCGAAATCGTCGGCGCGGTCGCAGCCTGAGCTAGCGCGCGTAATAATCCCGCCGGAAGTCTGCCGCGAAGGCCGCGAAGCGCTGTTCGGCGATGGCCGCGCGCATGGCGGCCATCAGTTGCTGGTAGAACCAGATGTTGTGTTCGGTCAGCAGCATCGCGCCGAGGATCTCGCCGGTCTTGTGCAGGTGGTGCAGGTAGGCGCGGCTGTATTTGGCGCAAGTGGGACAGGCACAGCGTTCGTCCACCGGGCCGGTATCCTCGGCATGGCGGGCGTTGCGCATGTTGAGCGGGCCGTTCCAAGTGAAGGCCTGCCCGTTGCGGCCCGAACGCGTCGGCAGCACGCAGTCGAACATGTCGACCCCGCGCTCGACCGCGCCGACGAGATCGTCGGGCTTGCCCACGCCCATCAGGTAGCGCGGACGATCGGCCGGAAGCTGTCCGGGCGCAAACTCGAGCGTCTCGAACATCGCCTGCTGGCCCTCGCCCACGGCCAGGCCGCCGATGGCATAGCCGTCGAACCCCACGTCGATCAGCGCATCGGCGCTGGCCTTGCGCAAGCCTTCGTCCAAAGCGCCCTGCTGGATGCCGAACAGCGCGGCGCGCGATGCATGGTCCTCGCCCGCATTGAACGCATCGCGGCTGCGGCGCGCCCATCGCATCGACATTTCCATCGAGCGCGCGATGACGTCGCGCGGCTGGTCGATCTTGGGGCATTCGTCGAAGCACATCACGATGTCCGAGCCGAGCAGGCGCTGGATTTCCATCGATCGTTCAGGGCTGAGCATGTGGCGCGACCCGTCGATGTGGCTGGCGAACGTCACGCCTTCCTCGGTGATCTTGCGCAAGTCCGACAGGCTCATCACCTGATAGCCACCGCTGTCGGTGAGGATCGGGCGATCCCAGCCCATGAACTTGTGCAAGCCCCCCAGCCGCGCGACGCGCTCCGCGCCGGGGCGCAGCATCAGGTGGTAGGTGTTGCCAAGGATGATGTCCGCGCCCGATGCGCGCACGTCCTCGACCTTCATCGCCTTGACCGTGGCGGCGGTGCCCACGGGCATGAAGGCAGGCGTAAGGATCTCTCCGCGCAACATTTCGATCTTGCCGGTGCGGGCCTTGCCGTCGGTGGCGGCGATGGTGAACTTGAAGCGGCTGGTCATGGCCGGGGCCATGCCCGCCAAGCCCGCGCTTGTCGAGACCATCGCCACCAAGGACGTTGCAGCCGCCACGCGCAGGCGGCATGGCAATTGCCGATGGCCGATCCTTTCACGCTTCCGCTCTGGCTCTACCCCGCGCTGACCGGCACCGCCGCGCTGACCGGCATGGTCGATGCCATTGCCGGGGGCGGCGGGCTGATCATGCTGCCCGCGCTGCTCTATGCCGGGTTGCCGCCGCACATGGTGCTGGGGACGAACAAGGTGCAGTCGATGTGCGGCACCGCGATGGCGACCTGGCGTTACTGGCGCGCAGGCCTGTTCTCGGCGCGCGCGGGCCTGCCGCTGGCGCTGGCGGCGCTGTTCGGTGCGGCAGGCGGCGCGCTGCTGGTACAGCGGATCGACGCGGCCGTGCTGCGGCTGGTGGTGCCGCTGCTGCTGATGGCGGTTGCACTATATACCGTGCTGTCGCCGCGCATGGGCGACGAGGACGCCCACCCCAAGCTCAGCGCGCGCGGATATGTGCCCGTTGCAGGCAGCATCGGCTTCTACGATGGCTTCTTCGGGCCGGGCGCGGGGCAGTTCTATTCGGTCTCGCTGGTGGGCCTGCGCGGGCTTGGCCTGACGCGCGCGACGGGGCTGACCAAGCTGCTCAACCTGTCGAGCAACTTCGCCAGCGGCGTGGTCTTCGCGATCGGCGGGCAGGTGCTGTGGCTGCTGGCGCTGTGCATGGCGCTGGGCGCGGTGGCGGGCGCGACCGTCGGCAGCCACTTCGCCACGCGCCACGGAGCGCGGCTGATCCGCCCCCTGCTGGTGACGGTCAGCCTCGCGCTCACGGGCAAGCTGGTATGGAGCTGGTTTACCGGCTGATCACCACACCAGCGGCAGCGCGGTGCAGGCCCCCACATTGCCGCCCTTCATCGTGACCGGCTGCGCCGGATCGAGCGTGACTTCGGGCATCGCGCCGAGCCATTCTTCCAGGAACACGATCACTTCCATCCGCGCGAGGCCCGCGCCGACGCAGCGATGCGCGCCCACGCCCATCGTGGTGTGGCGCACGGGCGTCAGGTTGCGGGCGAAATCCACCACCTCGGGCGCCTCGAAGCAGGCGGGATCGAGGTTGTGGAGCACGCTGGGCAGGTAGACGAGATCGCCCTTGCGCACCGTCACCCCGTCCACCTCCAGATCCACCACCGCGTTGCGGCTGACCGCGACCGTGGGATAGCGGCGCATCAGTTCGTCCGCTGCCGCCGGAATTAGCTCGGGCTGCTCGCGCAGCAGGCGCTGGTCCTCGGGGTGGCGGGCAAGATGCAGCGTGACCATGCCGATCATCGCAGCCACGGTGTCGAGCCCGCCGAACAGCAGGTTGCGGCACATCCGCTGTGCTTCGTCGAAGGTCCAGGCGCGGCCCATCACCGGTTCGGACAGGATGCGGCTGAACAGGTCGTCAGCGGGCTGGGCCATGCGCGCCTCGATGAACGGGCGCAGGTAATCGTCCGCCGCATCGCGCAACTGTTCGACCGTCATCGAGCCGTCGGGCCGGGTCAGCTGCACGCCCAGCTTGCGCAAGGCAGGGCGATCGGCCAGCGGCACGTCGATCAGCGTCAGGAAGATGTTGAGCGGCAGAATCTCGGCAAAATCGGCAACGAATTCGCACGATCCCTTGTCGCGCAGGCCCTCGATCAGTTCGCGCGCCACGTCGCGCACCTTGGGCTCGAGCGCCACCACGAAGCGCGAAGCGAGGCCCTTCATCACCGCCATGCGGAAGGGCCCGTGTTCGGGCGCGTCCTGCTGCAACGGGATGAAGCGCATCACTTCGCCAAGCCCCGGAGTGACCGCGAGGCATTCGCTCGAAAGCCGTTCGCCATCGGCCCACAGGCTGCGCACCAGTTCGCCGCTGGTAGCGATCCAGTGGCCGCCATTGGCCGTGGTCCAGACAAGGCCCGGCCCGCCCTGCAAGGTGCGCCATGCGGCGAAGTAGTCCGTCTCCACGCCGGGCGGATTGAACAGATCGAAATCGACAACGCGCTCGGTCGGGACATGCGCAGGGACGGCCGATGCCATCGCACTCTCCATTGCTTATGGTTCTTGGCCGCGACGTTATGAGCGCGCGCCGCAAACGGCACCTGCCATATGATGCAGGGCGAACCGCCTGCCGTGTTCTCGGTAGGGCGCCGCCATGGTCGATCCGCTAGAGGTTGCTGCACTGCAACTATCGGAGGGCAAACGACATGGCGTCCAACCAGTGGCTTTTTTCGGCCTATGATCCCCAGCGCGGCATCGAGCTGTGGACCACCAATGGAACCCCGGCCGGAACCACGCTGGTAAAGGACATCTGGACCCCCTCGGGCTACGGCTCCTCACCCAGCGGCTTCATCGACCTTGGCAACGGCAAGATGCTGTTTGCGGCGCAGGGCGACAACACCAACACCGGGCGCGAGCTTTGGATCACCAACGGCACGACCAACGGCACGGTGATGCTCAAGGATCTCTACGCCGGAGCCACGGGTTCCAACCCCGGCAACTTCATCCGCCTGGCGAATGGCAAGGTGCTGTTCAGCGCCGCTGACGCCACGTCCAACGGCAACCTGTGGGTCACCGACGGCACGGCGGCGGGCACGGTAAAGGTTGCCAATATCTTCGGGCCGTCCAACGGGACCGAGCTCAACCGCTTCACCGCATTCGGCAACAAGGTGGTCTTCACCGCGCTCGATTTCACCAACGGCGTCGGCAACGTCATGTGGATCACCAATGGCACGGGCGGCGGCACGGCCCGCCTCCATGCGTTCGGCAACAGCCAGACGCCCACCGCGCTGACCGACCTTGGCAACGGCAAGCTGGTGTTTGCCGGCACCGACGCCACCAACGGCACCGAACTGTGGGTGAGCGACGGCACCGAACGGGGCACCGTGCTGCTCAAGGACATCAATCCCGGCACGACGGGCGCCCTGTCGTTCCTGGGCGACAGGCAGATCTTCGCGCTCGGCAATGGCCGCGCGATCTTCCGCGCCAACGATGGCACGCATGGCAACGAGTTGTGGGCGACGGACGGAACCGCCTCAGGCACCGTGCTGCTGGCCGACATCGCCACGGGGACCAACGGCTCCAACCCGGCCAACATGTTCACCTTCGCCAAGGGCAAGGCGCTGTTCGCGGCCTCGAACGGCACGTCCTATGGCCAGCTATGGGTGACGAACGGCACCGTGGAGGGCACGAAGCTGGTCAAGGATTTCGAAGTGGGCGTGAACGGCGCGCCCGAAAACTTCTTCCTGCTGCCCAATGGCAAGGTGCTGTTCAGCGGGCAGACCACCAACCAGGGGCGCGAGCTGTGGATCACCGATGGCACGGCGGCGGGCACGAAGCTGGTCAAGGATATCGCCAGCGGCAGCGCCAGCTCCGCGCCCGGCAACTTCGCGCTGCTGGCAGGCAACCGCGTGGTGTTTTCCGCCGATGGCGAGCTGTGGACCAGCGACGGCACCGAAGCGGGAACGCGACTGGTGGTGGACCTGACGCCCGGCTTCAACAATTCGACTTATCCGGCGCAGTTCACCTCGCTGGGCAATGGCAAGGCAACGTTCGTGCGGCAGGTCGATGGCACCAACGGCGCAGAGCTGTGGGTGACCGATGGCACCGCGGCAGGCACGAAGCTGCTCAATGACATCAATCCCGGCGCCAGCGGCTCCAACCCCGGCGCGCTCGCGCTGTTGCAAAAGACATACACCATCACCGGCACGGATGCCAACGATACGCTGGCCGGGGCCACGCAGACGGATATCATCAAGGGCCTTGGCGGCGACGACCGGCTCGATGGCAAGGGCGGCGACGACCAGCTGTTCGGCGGCAGCGGCGCGGACACGCTGCTGGGCGGCAACGGCAACGATACCTTGCGCGGAAGCACGGGCGTCGACGTGCTGACCGGCGGCGCGGGCCGCGACGTGTTCGTGTTCGACAGCGCGCCCGAACGCGACACGATTACCGACTTTGTCAGCGGCACCGACAAGATCCGCCTGTCGCCCAAGGTCTTCGCCGGGATCGGCCACATCGGCACGCTGACCGCCGACGAGTTCTGGTCCGCAGCGGACGCGACCAGCGCGCACGATGCCAGCGACCGCGTGGTCTACGACACCAGCACCGGCGTGCTGTGGTACGATGCCGACGGCCAGGGCGGCGCGGGCGCGGTGGCCATCGCGCAACTCGGCGCGACGACCCACCCCACGCTCGCCTTCAGCGATATCCAGATCGTGGCGTGATCAGCCCCCCGCCGCCGGTGCCATGGGATTGAGCACCGGCGCTGCGGTGCGCGTCAGGCGGTTCGAATCCCGATGGTGGAACGGTTCGGCCTGCCCTTTCACCTGCATCACCGTGTCTTCTTCATAGGACCAGGTGCCGTCGTCGTGGACGGTCACGGTGATGGTGAAGCTGTCGGTGCGGAAGTTATCCTCAATATAGGGATTGGAGCAGATCCCGTAGTCGGTCTTGCCCCGTTCTGCCCGCAGGGTGAACGTCTTGGCATCAGGCGCGGCCTTGCCCACCGCCAGCACCGTCTGCCCGCGCGGGATGGTCAGCGAATGCATCACCGTCTGCGTCGCGGGCTCCCACAGCCAGTAGCCGACCTGATCGTGATAGGTGCCCTTCTCGCCCGGCAGCGACATCCACGTGTGATAGCGCAGGGCATAGAGCACCTGCGGCCCGTTGTTGCCCGGATCGACCGGCTGGAGCGAAATGCGCTCGAAGAACCCTCGCGTGCGCGCACCTTCGCGCTTGGGCGCGATGTCGGTGCCGCGCTGGCCTTCCCACGTTCCCGCCAGTGGCGCGAGCGGGCCGAGATTGGCCAGCGTCTCGCCGGTCAGCGCGGGTTCGGCGTAGATGTCGTCAGGATAGGCCATGGCAGTTTCCTTGTCCGTGTGTGTGCGGACATGGTTAGACCGGGCGCTCCCCCGGTTCCAGCCCATGCCCGCGCGACTATCGTTCAACCCAGCCCCAGCACATAGCGCCCGATGATGGCGTTGTGCATTTCGGTGCCGCCCTCGGCGATCAGCCTAGTGGTGATCCAGTGTCCTGTCGATCGCAGTAACCTGGCGCGCACAACCAAATATCGATGCCGAAATAATTATTCCAGAATCGATGTATCTCGCATACCTTTCCAACTCGTCGAGATCTTGGGGAAATTTCGTGGCAGAAACGATGGCGCGTGGACACGCAACCGTGACTGGCGGCGGCCTCATGTCGCCGCTGTTCGTGTACTTTTACGACACGCAAGGGAACCAGATCGGCACACCATTTGTCGTGGACCCCGAAGGCAGGACGGAAATCCACGGCGCAACGCTGCTGCAACTGGCGGACGGCAGCTATGCGCTGGGCTATACCCAGCTGCTCGGCGATTACACGGATGCCGGTAGCCTGACAGAGCTTGGCCCGATGTTCGGCAATTTCGCCGTCACCTTCGACGGCTCGGGCGCGGTCACAGGATCCTATGCCCTCACCTCCGTGCCCAGCTTCTACAGTTCGCCCAGCTTCATCGAACTGGGATCCGGCAACGTGATCGCGATGTGGCAGGACGAACATCGCCGATATTCGGGCGTCGTTCTGGGCGGGGGTAGCTTCGGCAGCGGCCCGCATCAGAACCTGCTGCTCTTCCAGGAACCGACCGGCGGGTTCGCGACGATCGTCTACGACGAACGCCATGTCTACCACGTGCAGCATTTCGACGGCGATGGCTACGCCGCCGGATCGGCCGCCGCCTTGCAGGGGCTGATCGACATTCGCGGCGTAACCTCACTGCCTGATGCAAGCTTCGTGATCGACGGCAAGTGGTTCGTCGTCGGCAACCCCAACTACTTTTTCGGCCTCCAGGCCTTCAACCCGCAATCAGACCCCATCGGCCCACGCTTTGATGCCACGGTATCCGTTTCCGAAAACACCGATGCGGTCGCAATTTCGGCGACGCAGGCGAACGTCGGCAGCGCACCGATCCACTTCGCGATCGTCGGCGGCGGCGATGCCGCGCTGTTCACCATCGATCCTGACACGGGTGACCTGCGCTTTCGCGCTGCGCCGAACTTCGAGAAGCCGCGCGACTACAACCATGACAATCTGTATCGCATCGTCATCGGCATCACCGACGGCGACCAGACCATTCGGCAGAAGATGGCGGTGCAGGTCATCGACCAGAACGAGGCGCCCGTCATCACGTCGCTGGGCGGGGCAGCGACGGCCACGATTACCGTCGCCGAAAACCGCGAAATCGTGCGCAAGATCGCCGCGACCGACCCCGACCACAACGCCCTGACCTATGCGATCACAGGCGGCGCCGATGCCGCGCAGTTCGTCATCGACGCCGATGGCACGCTCCGCTTCAAGGTCACCCCCGATTTCGAGAACCCGGCCGATGCCGGCGGCGATCGCGTGTACAACCTGGTGGTCCGCGTTTCGGACGGGACGCTCTCGGACACGCTTTCGCTGGCCATCCGCATCTCCGATGTCGCGCGCGAGCTGCTCATCGGGACGGACGCGAACGACACGCTGATCGGCAAGGGCGGGATCTACACCGTCAGCGGACTGGGCGGCAACGACTGGCTGGATGGCGGCAACGGGCCCGACCTGATGTTTGGCGGATCGGGGAACGACACCTATGTCGTCGATGACATTGGCGATCGCGTTTTCGAGACCGTGACCGCGTCCATCCGCGACACCGCCGACCTTGGCGGCGTCGATCGCGTCCGCAGCAGCATCAGCTACAGGCTGGGCAGTTTCATCGAGCACCTGACGTTGACGGGCGATGCCCGGATCAACGGCACCGGCAACGCCATCGCCAACGAGATCGTCGGCAACACGGCCAGCAACGTGCTCAAGGGCCTGGCCGGGAACGATCGCCTGATCGGCAACGAAGGCAATGACACATTGATCGGCGGCGCCGGCAACGACGTGCTCGTCGGCGGAGCGGGCGAGGACAAGTTCCGGCTCGATCATGCACTCTCGTCCACCGCCAACGTCGATACGATTGCCGATTTCAGCCATGGCGAAGCCGACCGCATCCTGTTGAGCAAAAGCGTTTTCCGGGCCTTGGGCGACATCGGCATTCTGGCCCCGGAGGCATTCCATACCGCTGCTGGGGCGACCACCGCGCACGATGCCGACGATCGGATCATCTACGACAATACCGGCGGCGGCCTCTATTACGATCCGGACGGCAGCGGTGTCATCGCTGCAACGAAAATTGCCGTACTGGGAACCACAGAGCACCCGACCCTCGGTTTCTACGACTTCGAGATCGTTATCTGACCGACCCGTCGAGGGTCCTCACCCCTCGGGCAGCAGCAGCGACGAATCTCCGTAGCTGTAGAAGCGATAGCCTTGCGCGATGGCGTGGGCATAGGCCGCCTGCATCCGCTCTCGGCCCATCAGCGCGGACACGAGCATGAACAGTGTCGACTTGGGCAGGTGGAAGTTGGTCATCAGCCCGTCGATCGCGCGGAAGGTGTAGCCCGGCGTGATAAAGATCGACGTGTCGCCCTCGAAGGGGCGGATCACCTTGTCGGCGCCGGTCGCGCTCTCAAGCAGGCGCAGGCTGGTGGTGCCAACCGCGATCACGCGATTGCCCGCCGCCCGCGCGGCGTTGAGGCGATCGGCGGTGGCGGCGTCGATCGTGCCCCATTCCGCGTGCATAGCGTGGTCGTCGGTATCCTCGGCCTTGACCGGCAGGAACGTGCCGGCGCCGACGTGGAGCGTCAGCGTCTCGGTCTTGATACCCGCTTCCGCCAGCGCCGCCATCAGGCCGGGCGTGAAGTGCAGCGCAGCGGTCGGCGCGGCGACCGCGCCGTCCTTTTGCGCGAACATCGTCTGGTAGTCGGACCGATCCTGCTCATCGGTGGGCCGCTTGCCAGCGATATAGGGCGGCAAGGGCATCCGTCCGGCGCGTTCGAGCAGCACTTCGACCGGCTCGTCGCCCGGAAAGAACAGCGTCCAACTGCCGTCGGCGTGACGCGCCTCTGCCTGCGCGGTCACGCCTGCACCAAAGGCAATCACGTCGCCTTCGCGCAGCCGCTTGGCGTTGCGGACGAAGGCCTGCCAGCGACGCAGGTCCACGCGCTTGTGCAGCGTCGCGCCGATCCGCGCCTCGCCGCGCTGGCCTTCGAGCTGGGCGGGAATGACGCGCGTGTCGTTGAACACCAGCACGTCGCCTGCCCGCAGCAGCGACGGCAGGTCGCGCACCACGTGGTCGGTGAAAGGCCCCTCAGGCCCCACGCCCAGCAATCGCGCGGAATCGCGGGGGCGCGCGGGCCGCAGGGCAATGGCTTCGGGCGGAAGGTCGAAATCGAACAGGTCAACGCGCATGGGGACAGGCCCCTAGCGCGATTGCCCGTTCAGTTCGACCCCGTTAGTTCGACTTCGAATTGCGCAGCATGTCCGCGGTGATCGCGGGCGCGGCAGCCGGCGCGACGGGCAATGCCTGCGGCTTGTTCTCCGAGGCGAGCGAGGCCTGGAGGATCTTGGTGGGGTTGGCAGGCGGCTCGCCGCGCTGGATCGCATCGACCACGTCCATCCCCGCGATCACGCGACCGAAGCCGGAATACTTGTGATCCAGCCCCATGCGCGGATAAAACACGATGAAGAACTGGCTGTTGGCCGAATTGGGATCGTCGGTGCGCGCCATCGACACGGTGCCGCGCACGTGCGGCGCGTCGTTGAACTCGGCGGTCAGGTCGGGCAGCTTCGAACCGCCCTGCCCGGTGCCCGTGGGATCGCCGGTCTGGGCCATGAACCCATCGATCACGCGGTGGAAGATGATGCCGTTGTAGAAGCCCTGCTTGACCAGCTCCTTGATCCGCTCGACGTGATGCGGCGCCCATTGCGGCATCAATCGGATGGCGACGCGCCCGCCGTTCGACAGGTCGAGATAGAGCACGTTGTCGGGATCGTGGCTCTGGTCCGGATCGACCGCATACGGGAACGACTGCGAGGACTGCACGCGCTCGACTTCGAGCGGGCGGATCTCCGGCTTTTCCTTCTGGGCCATGGCCGGAACCGCCACGAGCGCGGACAGGGCGACGGCAAGAACCAGCGAGCCGGTGGAGCGGAACTTCATGCGAATGTCATCCTCGATGCGGCCGGAACCCCGTGGCCGGAAACCGCGCGAACAGCCGATAGGACCGATGCGCTGACGCTTCAATGAACGAATGGCGTGGAGCCAGACGGGCGATGGGCTCAATAGTCGCCCAGCCGCCCCACCATTTCGACCCGGGCGACCACGTCTTCGCGCACCGATGGCGTCACGAAATGGGTAATGTCCCCACCGAACAGCGCGATTTCCTTGACCAGCTTGGACGCGATCGGCTGGAGCGAAACGTCGGCCATCAGGAACACCGTCTCAATCTCGTCGTCGAGCTGCTGGTTCATGCCCGCCATCTGGTATTCGTACTCGAAGTCCGCCACGGCGCGCAGGCCACGCACGATCACGCTGGCCCCTTGCGCGCGCGCGAACTTCATCAGCAGCGCATTGAAGCCGACGACCTCGACATTGTCGACGCCCTGTTCGGCCAGTTCGCGCGTCACCATCTCCATGCGTTCTTCGGGCGAGAACATCGGGTTCTTCGACGGATTGGTGGTGACCCCGATGATCAGCTTGTCGACCAGCTTGGCCCCGCGACGGATGATGTCGAGGTGCCCAAGAGTGATCGGGTCGAACGTGCCGGGATAGATCCCGATCCTCTCTCCCATTCAACGATCCCTTTCGATGATGAACCGCGCGATCTCGCGCAGCAGGTCGGCCTCCTGGCCGAATTGCGACAAGTGGCCGATCGCCTGATCGACCAGCATCCGCGCCTGTTCGCGCGCGCGCTCGGGTCCGAGCAGCGAGAGGAAGGTTTCCTTGCCCGCCCCCGCGTCCTTGCGCAAAGCCTTGCCGGCCGCTTCCTCGTCGCCTTCGGCATCGAGCAGGTCGTCGGCGATCTGGAAGGCAAGCCCGATATCGCGCGCATAACCGCGCAAGGGCGTGCGGCCTTCGGGGGGCAGGCGGCCGAGAATCGCGCCCATCTCCACCGCCGCGCCCAGCAGCGCGCCGGTCTTCAACTGCTGGAGCCGGGTGACGGTCTGCAGGTCGAACCCGCCCTTCTCCGCCTCGATATCCATCATCTGGCCACCGGCCATGCCGTTCATGCCGCTGGCCGTGGCCAGCGTGCGCACCAGTTCGATGCGCACGAAAGGATCGCCGCTCATGTCCGGATCGGCCAGCACTTCGAACGCGAAGGCGTGGAGCGCATCGCCCGCCAGCACTGCGGTCGCCTCGTCGTACTTGACGTGAAGGGTCGGCTTGCCGTGGCGCAGGGCGTCATCGTCCATGCACGGCAGGTCGTCGTGGATCAGCGAATAGACGTGGATCGCCTCGATCGCGGTCCCGGCCCGGATGGCCGAGGTCCGGTCGGCCCCGAACAGCCCCGCCGTTGCCGCCAGCAGCAGCGGGCGCATGCGCTTGCCCCCGCCGATCGCGGCATAACGCATCGCCTCGATCAAGCGGTCGCGCTGGTCGCCTGCGAGCGGCAGCAGCGCATCGAAGCTCGCGTCGATTTCGCGCGCGATCTGCACCAGCGCGGGCTTGAGCAGCCCGGCGGTCTGCGTCTCAGCGCTCATGCCGCGGTTTCGTCGAAGGGGCACGTGCCCGTGGCCTTGCCGTCGCGGTCGGCGACGATCGCCTCGATCCGCGCCTGCGCGGCATCGAGCCGCGCCTGGCAATGCGCACGCAAGCGATCGCCGCGGGCATAGAGTTCGATCGATTCGTCGAGCGGCGCTTCGCCGCTTTCGAGCCGGCGCACGACGTCTTCGAGCGCCCTCAGCGCCTCTTCGAACGAAAGCGCGGCGATATCAGGCTGGGTTCCCATCGCCCGCAGCATTGACCCGGCGACGGCGGCGGGTCAAGCATGGTGGGACATGAAAAGGCTGCGACAATGCGGCCACGAGGGGATCCGGGGATGTTCATCGGCCACTGGAGCGCCGCGTTTGCGGCAGGCGCACACCCCAAGGCCCCGCGCCTCGGCACGCTGGCGATTGCCGCCCAACTGGTGGACATCGCCTTCTTCGCCCTTGCCATGATCGGCGTGGAGCATTTCCGTTTCGTGCCGGGCGCCACCGCCAGCAACTGGCTGATGCTCGATTTTGCGCCCTATACGCACAGCCTGCTGGGCGGAGCCGTCTTCGCGCTGGCTTTCGCCCTGCCGGTCTGGCTGGCCACGCGCAGCCGCCCGGCAGCATTGATCGCGGGCGCGGTGGTGCTGTCGCACTGGCTGCTCGACCTTGTCGTCCACCGACCCGACCTGACCATCGCGGGCGTGCCGCCGATGCTGGGCCTGGGCCTGTGGAACGCGCCTTTGATCGAAAAGCCGCTGGAACTGGGGCTCACCTTCGGCGCGCTGGCCTTCTACGTCCGCAAGCGCCGCCCGCGGGCGCTGCCGGTCGCGGTGCTGTGCATCGTGCTGCTGCTGGTGCAGGCGATCGACTGGTTCGGCCCGCGCTCGACCGACGCCGGCCCTTCCGCCTCGCTGACCGCGATCTTTGCCTATCTTCTCGTCGCCGCGCTCTGCCAGTGGGCGGGCCGCAGCGCGCTTTCCGGAGAACGCCCGTGACCGACAGCACCTCCCCCGTATCGACTCGCCGCCATGGCCGCGTCCTCGAAATCACCCTGACCAATCCGCCGCGCGGGTACATGAACGCACGGATGGCGAACGATCTGCTCGACACCGTGCGCGCGGCGCAAATCGACGATTCGGTCGGTGCAATCCTCGTCACCGGCGGCATCGCAGGCGTGTTCATCCGCCACTACGACGTTGGCGAGATCGCCAATGTGTCCGCCGCGCTTGCCGACGGACGGATCGGTCCGGAAAACTTCGACAAGGGCTCGGCCGTTCTCGATCTCATCAAGACCATGCTCGATTCGCCGATCCCGACCGTCGCCGCGATCAACGGCATGTGCATGGGCGGGGGCTGCGAATTTGCGCTGAGTTTCGACATGCGCGTGGCGCAGGAAGGCGACTATCGGATCGGCCTGCCGGAAACGCGGCTCGGCATCATTCCCGGCGTGGGCGGGCAATACCTGCTGGCGCGGCTGATCGGTCCGGCCCGCGCGACGGCGGCGGTGATGCGCGGCGCCGTGTTCTCACCCGACGAGGCATACCGGCTCGGCGTGGTCGATGAACTGGTGGCCGACGCCCGCGCGCGAGGGCTCGAACTGGCGCAGCAATACGCTGCACGTCCGCGCATCGGCATCGATGCGACGCGCCGACTTGCGCGGATGATCGAGGCAGGCGGCGATGGGAATGCGCTTCTCGATCAGACCGCGCGCGAATTTGCCGGCACCCTGATCGACAGCCCCGAAACCGACCACCTGATCGCGCGCTTCCTCAACGAGGGCGAAGACATACTCGCGGACTAGCCCTTTTGGTCGGGCGGCGCTAAGGGGCGAGCCATGTCTCAGATCACTGCCGAAATCGTCGCCGCCCACGGGCTGTCCGAGGAAGAATACGCCCGCGTGCTGCACGCGCTGGGGCGCGAGCCGAACATGGTCGAACTCGGCATCTTCTCGGTGATGTGGTCGGAGCACTGTTCCTACAAGTCGAGCCGCATCCACCTCAAGAAGCTGCCGACCGAAGCGCCGTGGGTGATCTGCGGCCCTGGCGAGAACGCGGGCGTGATCGACATCGGCGATGGTCAGGCCGCCATCTTCAAGATGGAGAGCCATAACCACCCCAGCTACATCGAGCCCTATCAGGGCGCGGCGACCGGCGTCGGCGGCATCCTGCGCGATGTGTTCACCATGGGCGCGCGCCCGGTCGCCAACATGAACGCGCTGCGCTTCGGCCGTCCCGACCACCCCAAGATGAAGCATCTGGTGCAGGGCGTGGTCGCGGGCATCGGCGGCTACGGCAACTGCGTCGGCGTGCCGACTGTCGGTGGCGAGACCAACTTCCACCCCGCCTATGACGGTAACATCCTCGTCAACGCGATGACCGTGGGCGTGGCCGATGCCGACAAGATCTTCTATTCGGCGGCCACGGGCCTCGGCAATCCGATCGTCTATGTCGGCTCCAAGACCGGCCGCGACGGCATCCATGGCGCGACCATGGCCAGCGCCGATTTCGGCGAGGATTCGGAAGCCAAGCGCCCGACTGTTCAGGTGGGCGACCCCTTCACCGAAAAGCTGCTGATCGAGGCCTGCCTCGAACTGATGGCGACCGACGCCATCGTCGCGATCCAGGACATGGGCGCGGCGGGCCTTACTTCCTCGTCGGTGGAAATGGCCACCAACGGCAAGGCCGGCATCGTGCTCAACATGGACAAGGTGCCCTGCCGCGAAGAGGGCATGACCCCTTACGAAATGATGCTGTCGGAAAGCCAGGAGCGCATGCTCATGGTGCTCAAGCCCGGCAAGGAAGCCATGGCCGAAGCCATCTTCAAGAAGTGGGAGCTGGACTTTGCCGTGATCGGCGAAGTGACCGACACCGGCCACATGGTCCTGACGTTCCAGGGCGAAACCGTGTGCGACATCCCGCTTGGCCCCCTCGCCGAAGACGCGCCGCTGTACGACCGCCCGCACCTCTCGCTGGACGAATACAAGGCCTGGGCGAACGTCGCGCCGCTGGGGAATGTCCCCGCCAGCACCGACCTTGGCGCAGACCTCGTCAAGCTGATCGGCTCGCCCGATCTCGCCAACCGCCGCTGGATCTTCGAACAGTACGACAGCCAGGTCGGCGCGGACACGCTGCAGAAGTCGGGCGGCGATGCCGCCGTGGTGCGCATCCACGGCACCGACAAGGCGCTGGCGATCAGCACCGACTGCACGCCGCGCTACTGCTTCGCCGACCCCTACGAAGGCGGCAAGCAGGCGGTGGCCGAAACCTTCCGCAACATCTGCGCGGTCGGCGCGACGCCGCTTGCCATCACCAACTGCCTCAACTTCGCCAACCCGCAGCGGCCCGAGATCATGGCCCAGATCGTCGAGGCGCTGAACGGCATGGGCGATGCCTGCCGCGCGCTGGACTACCCGATCGTGTCGGGCAACGTCTCGCTCTACAACGAATCGAAGGCGACCGGCGGCGGCTCGGCCATCCTGCCCACGCCTGCCATCGGCGGCGTCGGCCTGATGCTCGATCACGAGAAGATGGCGACGGTGGCGTTCAAGGCCGAAGGCGAAGCGATCTTCGTGATCGGCCAGAGCAACGGCCACCTCGGCCAGTCGCTGTGGCTGCGCGAAATCCATGGCCGTGAAGACGGTGAAGCGCCCAAGGTCGACCTCGCCGCCGAACGCCGCCATGGCGAGTTCATCCGCGAGCTGATTGCCGACGGCAAGGTGACCGCGGTTCACGACGTCTCGGACGGCGGCCTGCTCGTCGCGCTCGCGGAAATGGCGCTTGCCAGCAACATCGGTTGCCAGCTCGAAGAAATCGGCGACCACTTCACCGCCTTCGGCGAAGACCAGGGCCGATACATCGTCACGAGCACGGTGGCTGACCAGATCCAGGCTGCGGGCATTCCGATGACCCGTATCGGCACCACCGGCGGCACTTCGGTCAAGGGTCCGGGCTTCGACGTGGCCATCGACACCCTGCGCGAAGCCAACGAGGCCTTCTTCCGCGACTGGATGGAAGCCTGATCGTCTCTGCACGCTGACACTTGCCCGGAACAGCCGCACCGACCAGACGTTCGGTGCGGCATGTCCCTGCGCAACGTCCTCCTGATCGCGTCCGCCCTTTCCATTGCGGGCGGCTGCACGGCAAAGCGCCCCGCCGCCGCCGCGCCGCCAGTCGCGCAGGTGGCCGACACCGAGCGTTTCCTAGCCGAGAACCCGTTCCCCACGCCCGAAGGCGATCTTGTCTATGTCCGACGCTACGCCAGCTACACCGCGGAGCAGGAACGCCTCGCGCTACTGGCGCAGTTCGCCTACCGCCTCGAACGCACGCGGTTCGCCGGATACCAGATGGTCTGGCAGGACCAGCGAGGCCCTGCTGTGAACGTCCGCCCGCCGTTCGACAAGGCAGCGCTGCTGGCCAACGCCAGCCCCGAAATCCGCTCCAGCATCGCCGTCCACCCGGTCCGTTTCGACAAGGCGGAACTCGAAGAAGCGCGCACACGGCTGACTGGGTTGCTCGCCGGCCTGCCAGGCCAGATGGTGATGGACTACGCGCCTTCCACCGATCGCTTCCGTATCACGCTCGACGATCCACGCGCTTACGAACTGGTAGAACAACGGCTGCCGCCAGACCTTGCCGGCATGATCGACGTAAGCGTGGTGAAAGGGCCTTTGCTGGTTTTCTGACCAGTCGTGCTCAGGCCGCCTGCTTGGCGTTCTTGCCCAGCAGGTCGTAGGGATCGACGCCCATCGCCCGCCAGGTATCGTGCGCGGCATGGTAGTGCACCGGGCGCGTGATGTTCAGCTTCCGCCGCGCTTCCTCCAGCGACAGCGGCAACAGGTCGAGGATCGACTGCTCGCACAGTCGTGGGCAGGCCTTGCCCAGCTTCTGACCCTCGCGCACCGCCTTCAGCACCGGCGCATCGCTCTTGACCTGCTTCTTCATGTTCAGCCCGGCCATGTAGCCGATGAACAGGTGAGCCGGGCTCGGCTGCTGGCTGTAGGTGAAAGCAAGCACGCAAGCCTCACCAAGCGCATCGCGGCCATAGCCGGTGAGGACGTGGAGCAGATCGTGCACATCACGCATGCGGTTGAGGTACCAGATGAACTGGTCCTCGAACTTGGGCTTGTCCTTGGCGAACTTGTCAAACTCGTCGACCAGCCCCTGCGCCGTCAGCCCCTCGCGCTCCATGAAATCGCAATAAGCATGCGCCACCGAGCCTTCGGGCATCGTGCGCAGGTGCGCGTGATCGTCGAGAATGCCCGGCAGCCAGTATTCCCGCGCGCGAATCTGCTGGCCGCGCTCGCTTTTGAGGAACGCCAGCGCCGTCGGCTTGAGATTCCGCCAAGGCAGCGATTCGAAGATATGGAACACCTCCTCGGTGTTTTCCTTGTTCTTCAACAGCTCGCGGAAATGGTGCCACGCCTTCATCGGACGCAGCTTCATCTCCGGCCGACGCTCGTCATAGAGCGGCAGGTCAGGCTGGATCGTGCCGGACATGGCGTTCACGCGGATTCTCCCGATGCTTTATCGGGACCATATTTACAGACCTGTAAATACGCCGTCAACGGCACACGCGGTCAATCCAGCACCCAGTCCTCGCGGCGGATGCCCAGCAGGTCGAGGATCGCGGTCAAGTCGCCCCGGTCGATCCAGCCATCGGCCGCCGCGCGCGCCTTGGGCTTGGCGCGATAGGCGAGGCCAAAGCTCGCCGCCTCGATCATCGGGATGTCGTTGGCGCCATCGCCCGTGGCAAGGCTGACGGTGCCCTCGCCCAGCCGCGCGGTCTCCTCCAGCAGCACCTTCTTCTTGACCGAGCTGTCGACGATCCCGCCGACGAGGCCGCCGGTCAGCACGCCCTCATGCAAGCCCAGCCGGTTGCCGACCACGCGTTCGAAGCCCAGCATCTCGGCGACCGGATCGGCGAAGGAGTGGAAGCCGCCCGTCACCAGCACCGTATGGCATCCGCGCGCTTTCAGCGTCGAAACCAGCGTGCGCGCGCCGGGCATCGGGCGGATGCGTTCATCGAGACACTGGCGGATCGCGTCTTCGGGCAAGTCCTTGAGCAGCCCCACGCGCTCGCGCAGCGCGGATTCGAAATCGAGTTCGCCCTGCATCGCGCGTTCGGTGATCGCGGCGATGCGTTCTTTCAGCCCGGCGAAATCGGCCAGTTCGTCGATGCATTCCTGCCCGATCATCGTCGAATCCATGTCCGACACGAACAGGCTGGGCACCTCGATCGGCCCGGCGGACAGCAGCAGGTCGCTGTCGGGGAAGCACTGGTCGAGAATGCGCCGCACTTCGGCCGGATCGCCTTCGACCAGTTCCAGTTCGACCACGTTGTCGCAGAAATCGAGCATCCCCGCGCCCGCCACGTCCCAGCCGCGCGCCTCGATCATCTCCATGGCGAGCGCAAGATTGTCACCAAGCGTGTCCGGGTCTGCTATCAGCCGCGCGATGAGCACCAAAAGTTCCTTCGAAAATGATGTGTGCCCCGCCGAGGCGGCGAAGCCGAGGCTGGCGCTCATCGCAGGGCCGACGGCGAGCGGCAAGAGCGATCTCGCGGTGGCGCTCGCGCTGGCCGAACGCGCTGATGGGCGCGAGGCGGTGGTGATCAATGCCGACAGCGCGCAAGTCTATGCCGATCTCCAGGTGTTGAGCGCCCGCCCCTCCACCGACGAGATGCAGGGTGTGCCGCATCGCCTGTTCGGCGCATGGGACGGTGCGCAGGCCTGTTCCGCCGCCGACTGGGCCGCCGCCGCCCGTGCAGAGATTGCCGCCGCGCAGGAACGAGGCGCCCTGCCGATCCTCGTCGGCGGCACCGGCCTTTATATCCGCACGCTGCTCGATGGCATCGCGCCCGTCCCCGCCATCGACGCCACGGTGCGGGCGGAGGTGCGCGCCCTGCCCGTCGCAGAAGCCTACGCCGCGCTGGAACGCGAAGATCCCGAACGCGCCGCCGCGCTCAATTCCAACGACACCACGCGCGTCGCGCGCGCACTGGAAGTCGTGCGCAGCACGGGCCAGCCCCTCGCCCACTGGCAGGCCCGGCGCGAAGGGGGCATCGCCGACGCCGTCGCCCTGTCCCCGCTGATCCTCCTGCCCGAGCGCGGCTGGCTCTACGCCCGCTGCGACCTGCGCTTCGAATGGATGTGGCAACGCGGCGCCGTCGAAGAAGTCGAGGCCCTGCTCGCGCGCGATCTCGACCCGAACCTGCCGGTGATGCGCGCGATCGGCGTGCCCGAAATCGCGGCGTTCCTGCGCGACGAGATGCCCCGCGCAGATGCGATTCGCGCAGGC
The DNA here is from genome assembly GCF_020179425.1 of Novosphingobium percolationis. Taxonomy (GTDB): domain Bacteria; phylum Pseudomonadota; class Alphaproteobacteria; order Sphingomonadales; family Sphingomonadaceae; genus Novosphingobium; species Novosphingobium percolationis. The sequence continues at coordinate 864,491 of NZ_JAILYM010000001.1, forward strand.
CAGCAGGCCACCCGGCGCTACGCCAAGCGGCAGTTCACCTGGGGCAAGCACCAGAATCCGGGGCATTGGCCCCGCCTTGAGTACGATAATTCCATTGACACCACTTACGCCGTAAGTTTATTGCGCTCAAAGCCGATTGACAGATAGTTTTGTATCACGTAGCAAGCCGTCAAATGCCCGGCGTTTCGTTGGGCGTCCCGGGGTGGGAGAGACGGCCCGGCGCAGGCAATGCGCCGGGCCGAAATATTTTCACCCCCGGCGACCTGCAATGCGTGTCGCTATCGTCAACAGGTGTTTCGTTCGGATCGTCCCGGCGCTATGGGGCGGCCCTCGCAAGCAAGGAAATTGTCTCGTGAAAACCGAGCGCAGCGGCGCCGAAATCCTCGTCGAAAGCCTGGTCGCCAAGGGCGTCGAATTCGTGTTCGGCTATCCCGGCGGCGCGGTGCTGCCGATCTATGACGCACTGTTCGGCGATGAACGCATCCGCCACATCCTCGTCCGCCACGAAGCCGGCGCGGCCCACGCCGCCGAAGGCTATGCGCGTGCCACCGGCAAGCCGGGCGTCGTGCTCGTCACCTCGGGTCCGGGCGCGACCAATGCCGTCACCGGCATTGCCGATGCGTTCATGGATTCGATCCCGATGGTGGTCATCACCGGGCAGGTCCCCACCGCGCTGATCGGCTCGGACGCGTTCCAGGAAGCCGACACCATCGGCATCACGCGTCACTGCACCAAGCACAACTATCTGGTGAAGGATCCCTCGCAGCTCGCCGGGATCATCGACGAGGCATTCCGCATCGCCACCGAAGGCCGCCCCGGCCCGGTCGTGATCGACATCCCCAAGGACGTCCAGATCGCGCAGGCCACGTGGAACGCGGTCGCCCCGCAGCAGCGCAACCGCTACGCCCCGCAGACGCAGGCCCCGCGCGACGACGTGGCCGAGGCCGTGCGCATGATCGCAGCCGCCAAGGCGCCGATCCTCTACACCGGCGGCGGCGTGATCAATTCCGGCCCCGAAGCGACCCGCCTGCTGCGCGAGCTGCAGAAGCTGACCGGCGCGCCCGTCACCTCGACGCTGATGGGCCTCGGCGCCTTCCCGGCGGAAGATCCGGCGTGGCTCGGCATGCTGGGCATGCACGGCACCTACGAATCGAACATGGCGATGAACCGCGCGGACCTGATCGTCTGCGTCGGCGCGCGCTTCGACGATCGCGTCACCGGCCGCCTCGATGCCTTCTCGCCGCACAGCAAGAAGATCCACATCGACATCGACCGCGCCTCGATCAACAAGACCGTGCCGGTCGACCTGCCACTGATCGGCGATTGCGCGCAGGTGCTGTCGCAGATCATCGAAGGCTGGCTCGAAACGGGCTGCACCAAGGTCGACCAGACCGAATGGTACGCCCGCATCGACGGCTGGCGCGCGCGCAACAGCCTTGCCTACCCGCGCCGCAATCCCGGCGAGATCATGCCCCAGTACGCGGTTCAGCGGCTCCACGCCCTCACCCTCGAACATGATCCGATCATCGCCACCGAAGTCGGCCAGCACCAGATGTGGGCGGCGCAGTACTTCCCGTTCCAGAAGCCCAACAAGTGGCTGACCTCGGGCGGCCTCGGCACGATGGGCTATGGCCTGCCTGCCGCATTGGGTGCGCAGCTGGGCAACCCCGGAACGCTGGTGATCGACGTTGCGGGCGACGCCTCGATCCAGATGAACATCCAGGAGCTGGGCACCGCCACGCAGTATCGCCTGCCGGTCAAGGTGTTCATCCTCAACAACGAATGGATGGGCATGGTGCGCCAGTGGCAGGAGCTCACCTATGAAAGCCGCTATTCGAACTCCTACTCGGACAGCCTGCCGGATTTCGTGAAGCTCGCCGAAGCCTATGGCTGGAAGGGCATCCGCATCGAGAACGAAAGCCAGCTCGACGCCGGCATCCAGGCGATGATCGATCACGACGGCCCGGTGATCGTCGATTGCCTCGTCGCCAAGGAAGCCAACTGCTTCCCGATGATTCCGAGCGGCGCGGCCCACACCGACATGATCCTCTACGGGGATGAGGTCGCAGGAACGATGGACGACGAAGCCAAGGCGCTTGTCTGAGGACCGAACGACATGATGCACATCAAGCAAGAGGCGCAGGAGCGCCACGTCCTCACCATCACCGTCGATAACGAGGCGGGCATCCTCGCCAAGATCGCGGGGCTGTTCACCGCGCGCGGCTACAACATCGACAGCCTGACCGTGGCCGACATCACCGATGGCCACGATGTCAGCCGCATCACCATCGTCACCCACGGCCCGCCGCCGGTGATCGACCAGATCCGCGCGCAGCTCGAACGGCTCGTACCCGTGCACAAGGTGACCGACCTCACCGAGATCGGCCCCTTCGTCGAGCGCGAGCTGGCGCTGGTGAAGGTTTCGGGCAAGGGCGAGAACCGCGTCGAGGCGCTGCGCCTTGCCGACGTGTTCCGCGCCAAGGTGGTCGACACCACGACGTCGAGCTTCGTGTTCGAACTGACCGGCGCGCCGGACAAGATCGACAGCTTCGTCGGCCTGATGAAGGAACTCGGCCTCGTCGAAGTGGGTCGCACCGGCATCGTCGGCATGATCCGCGGAGCGAGCGCCGCGTAGGCATTTTCACATCCACCACCCGTCATCCCCGCGATTTCGCGGGGGTCCATCTCCAGCGGGTGCGACTGGACCAACTGACCGGGGATGGGTTCCCGCCCGCGCGGGAATGACGAACACGAGGGAAATCCAATGAAGGTCTATTACGACGCCGACTGTGATCTGAACCTGATCACCGACAAGAAGATCGCCGTGCTCGGCTACGGCTCGCAGGGCCACGCCCACGCGCAGAACCTGCGCGACAGCGGCGTCAAGGAAGTCGCCATCGCGCTGCGCGAAGGTTCGGCCACTGCGAAGAAGGCCGAAGGCGCCGGCTTCAAGGTGCTGTCGAACGTCGAAGCGGCCAAGTGGGCCGACATCATCATGATCCTCGCGCCCGACGAGCATCAGGCGGCAATCTACGCGGCGGACCTGCATGAGAACCTGAAGCCCGGTGCGGCGCTCGCCTTTGCCCATGGCCTCAACATCCACTTCGGCCTGATCGAGGCGCGCGCCGACATCGACGTGATCATGATCGCGCCCAAGGGCCCCGGCCACACCGTGCGCAGCGAATACCAGCGCGGCGGCGGCGTGCCCTGCCTGATCGCCGTCCACCAGGACGCCACCGGCAACGCCCACGACATCTGCCTTGCCTACGCCTCGGGCGTCGGCGGCGGCCGTTCGGGAATCATCGAGACCAACTTCCGCGAAGAATGCGAAACCGACCTGTTCGGTGAGCAGGCCGTGCTCTGCGGCGGCACCACCGCGCTCGTCCAGGCGGGCTTCGAAACGCTGGTCGAAGCCGGTTACGCGCCGGAAATGGCCTACTTCGAATGCCTCCACGAACTGAAGCTGATCGTCGACCTGATGTATGAAGGCGGCATCGCCAACATGCGCTACTCGATCTCGAACACCGCCGAATACGGCGACATCAAGACCGGTCCGCGCATCATCACCGAAGAGACCAAGAAGGAAATGAAGCGCGTGCTCGCCGACATCCAGTCGGGCCGCTTCGTCAAGGACTTCGTGCTCGACAATCGCGCTGGCCAGCCGGAACTTAAGGCCTCGCGTATCGCCGCCAAGCGCCACCAGATCGAGGAAACCGGCGCCAAGCTGCGCGCCATGATGCCCTGGATCGGCGCCAACGCGCTGGTCGACAAGAGCAAGAACTGATCTGCAGCACGCGGGGAGAGGGTTCCCTCTCCCCGCAATTGATCCACGAACGGCCGCGTCCGCTCGACCAGGGTAATGGAACCTTAGGGCTTTTCCCGATATCTCCATTTTGGAGATAATAAGGGATCGCAAAGCACCCATGGTCCGTAACCGTGCCCTGTCGAGCAACGCGGCCTTTCTGTGCCTGCTGATCACGGGCTGCGCCTCTGATTCCGGGCCGGGCGACGATGCGTCGGAACCCGCCCTGCTGCCTACCTCGCAGGCCAGCGCCTCCGACAAAGATACTTGCGGCGCGACGCAGCTTGGCAGCCTGATCAAGCGTCACGACAGTCCCGCCCTGCGCGCTGCGGTCGGCCGCTTTGTCGGTGCTGTGCCTGCCCGCTGGATTGCGCCGGGCACTGCCGTCACATCGGACTACATCGCCGAACGGCTCAACCTCATCCTCGACGAGGACGGCCGCATCGCCACGCTGCGCTGCGGCTGAACCCTGCGACTGGCGATTGACGCGCGCGCCGGATGCGCGTTTCATCGTGCCGACGCATTCCTGCGGCACTTTCGCCCGATCCCAGGGGAGACCAATCCATGTCACGCCGTACCACGCTCAAGATCGCCCTGCCGCTTGCGCTCATCGCGCTGGGCGCCGCGCCGATGCTGGCGCAAATGCCCACCGAAGCACCGGGCAAGATGGACAAGGCGCGCGTCGTCGCGGGCACCTATGCCGCCGATCCCAACCATTCGCTGGTCGCCTGGCGCGTCAACCACATGGGCTTCAACGATTACTTCGGCCTGTTCGGCGAAGTGAGCGGCACGCTGACGCTCGATCCGGCCAAGCCCGCCGAAGCCAAGGTCACCGCAACGATCCCCGTGTCGAAGATCGTCACCGTCAACCCCGCGCTGACCGGCCACCTTCTGCGCGCGCCCGCCACCGAAGGCGGCAAGCCCGACTTCTTCGGCCCCGCCCCGGCAGACGCAACGTATGTCTCGACCATGGTCATGCCGCACAAGGACGGCACCAGCGCCACGATCATGGGCAATCTCACGCTTAACGGCGTGACCAGGCCCGTCGACATCGAAGCGCAGTTCGTGGGCGCGGGCACCGATATGATGAGCAAGGCCCCCGCGGTCGGCTTCCATGGCAAGGCCACGATCAAGCGCAGCGAATTCGGCCTTGGCGGCTACGTGCCGCTGGTGGGCGATGCCGTGCCGCTCGAAATCACCATCGCCTTCGTCAAGAAGGGCTGAAGCGGCGGGCGGGCGGAGTTGCGAAACTCCGCCCGCGCCGTCCCTCACATCAGCGCGAACGCCGCGCGCAACTCGCGCACGAAGGCCTCGGGCTGCTCCCACGCGGCAAAGTGCCCGCCCTTGTCGAGCGTGCCCCAGTGGACCAGCCGCTCGCAATGCCGCTCGAACCACTTGCGCGGCGTCGGCAACACTTCCTTGGGGAACGCGCTCGCTGCCACCGGCATCGACATCGGCCCTGCGGCAAAATTGCCGAAGCTCTCCCAATAGAGCCGCGCCGACGAAGCGCCCGCGCTCGTCAGCCAGTAGAGCATGATGTTGTCGAGCATGGCATCGCGGCTCAGCGCATCCTCGGCCCGCCCTTCGTTGTCCGTCCAGGCCCACATCTTCTCATAGATCCACCCGGCCAGCCCCACCGGCGAATCGACCAGCCCGTATCCCACTGTCTGCGGCCGCGTAGCCTGCTCCTTGGAATATCCCGAATCCCAGTCCTGATAGAATTTCAGCGCGGTCAGCGCGCGCAGGTCGGCGGCGTCGGGATTGGCCATGTCCTCCGGCGTCGGCTGCGCGATCGGCATGTTGACGTGGATGCCAACGCATCCGGGCACGTTCTGCATCGCGATCTGCGTGGTCACGCCCGCGCCCCAGTCGCCGCCTTGGGCGTACCAGCGATCATAGCCCAGCCGTGCCATCAGCTGCCCCCACGCCCGCGCGATCTTCTCGATGCCCCAGCCCTTCTGCGTCGGCTTGCCCGAAAAGCCGAAGCCCGGCAGGCACGGGATGACGAGGTGGAACGCCTCTTCCGCCTTGCCGCTTGTCGGCCGGGTCAGCGGCTCGATCGCGCCGCGAAATTCCAGAATCGAGCCCGGCCAGCCATGCGTCAGCACCAGCGGCCGTGCCCCCTCGATGGGTGAGCGCACGTGCAGGAAGCGGATATCAAGCCCGTCGATCGTGGTGCTCCACAGCCCCAGCCGGTTGAGCCAGCTCTCGCACGCGCGCCAGTCATAGCGGTCGCGCCAGTGCGCGACGAGATCCTTGAGCGCGGCCAGCGGCGTGCCCTGCGACCAGTCGTCGACGGTCTCCTTTTCCGGCCAGCGCGCCAGATCCAGCCGCCGGTTGAGATCGTCGATCTCGCTTTGCGGCACCTGCACGACGAACGGTTCGATGCTCCCGGTTTCGATACTGGCCGACATCCTCACTCCCTTTCCCTGTTTCAGTTCACTGTGGACAAGTCCGCCGCAATTCACCATAGGCTTGGTGCATGGCTACCCGGCTGGACCTTACCCTGCGACTTACCCGCCCTTGGGCGTGAGCTGACGCGTCGGTCCCACTGGCGCGCACGGCGCCCAGGGGTTACGGACCACACCATACGCATCCATTTCCAGCTAGAGTTTGCACTCCCATGACCATGCTGAAGGACCCTTCGGTCAAGTATCGCCCGTTCCCGCAGATCCACCTGCCCGATCGCCAGTGGCCCGGCCGCGTGATCGACAAGGCCCCGCGCTGGCTGTCGACCGACATGCGCGATGGCAACCAGTCGCTGATCGATCCGATGGACGCGGACAAGAAGGCCCGCTTCTTCGACCTGCTGCTCAAGGTCGGCATCAAGGAAATCGAGGTCGGCTTCCCCAGCGCGGGCGCCACCGAGTACGATTTCATCCGCGGCCTCGTCGATCAGGGCAAGATCCCCGATGACGTGTTCGTGCAGGTACTCACGCAGTCGCGCGAAGACCTCATCCGCACCAGCTTCGAAAGCCTCGCGGGTGCCAAGCAGGCGATCGTCCACGTCTACAACGCCGTGTCGCCGCTGTGGCGCCAGGTCGTGTTCGGCATGGAAAAGGCCGAGATCAAGGAAATCGCGCGCGCTGGCGCCACCTTCCTGCGCGATCAGGCCGCGCGCTTCCCGCAAACCGACTGGCACTTCGAATATAGCCCGGAGACCTTCTCCACCGCCGAAGTCGATTTCAGCATCGAATGCTGCGAAGCGGTGATGGAAATTCTCCAGCCCACGGTCGAAAAGCCGATCATCCTCAACCTGCCGGCCACGGTCGAAGCCTCGACCGCGAACATCTATGCCGACCAGATCGAGTATTTCTGCCGCAACCTGCCGGGTCGCGACCGCGCGGTGATCAGCTTGCACACCCACAACGATCGCGGCACCGGCGTCGCCGCCGCCGAACTCGGCCTGATGGCGGGCGCGGACCGCGTCGAAGGTTGCCTGTTCGGCAATGGCGAGCGCACCGGCAACTGTTGCCTCGTGACCATGGGCCTCAATCTCTACACGCAGGGCGTCGACCCCGGCCTCGATTTCTCGGACATCGACGAAGTCATCCAGACGGTCGAATACTGCAACCAGCTGCCTGTCCACCCGCGCCACCCCTATGGCGGCGAACTGGTGTTCACGGCGTTTTCGGGCAGTCATCAGGACGCGATCAAGAAGGGCTTCGCCGCGCAGGAAAAGCGCAACGACGAACTCTGGTCCGTGCCCTACCTGCCGATCGATCCGGCCGACCTTGGCCGCAGCTACGAAGCGGTGATCCGCGTCAACTCGCAGTCGGGCAAGGGCGGCTTTGCCTGGGTGCTCGAACAGGACCAGGGCCTCAAGCTGCCCAAGAAGATGCAGGCGCACTTCAGCCGCCACGTGCAGGAACTGGCCGATGAATTGGGCCGCGAACTGCAGGCCGCCGACATCTGGGGCGTGTTCCGCAAGGCCTACCGGCTCGATGTACCGCAGCACTTCCAGCTGGTCGACTACGAGGAAAGCCGCGCGCCTGACGGCACCCGCATCTTTGCGGGCAAGATCGAGGTCGACGGCAAGATCCAGACCGTCAGCGGCAGGGGCAACGGGCTGATCTCGTCGGTCGTCGCCACGCTCAAGGACGGCTTCGGCATCGATATCGACGTGCGCGATTATTCCGAACACGCCATGTCGGGCGGCAGCGATGCGCGCGCGGCGGCCTATGTCGAATGCGTGGCCGCCGATGGCCGCGTGATCTGGGGCGTCGGCATCGACGAAGACGTCGCCACCGCCAGCGTCCGCGCCATCCTCTCCGCCGCCAACGCGGTCGGCTGATCTGCTGAGACACCCCTCCCGCCAGCGGGAGGGGCAGCGAGACTAGGGCCTGCCGAAAGGCAGGTCCCAGTCGCAGCGGGGGTGGGCAACGGCACAACTGCCCGACGCCGCCTCCCTCAACCGATCAATTAATCTTGCAGGCCCCGCTGCTTGCTCCATACTCGCGCCCGAGCCCACGAAGAGGCCGCAGACAATTGGGAGCCGGTATGCCTGAAGCGATTCTCGAGCCTGACCTGCCGATCATCGATCCGCACCACCACTTGTGGGACCTGCGCCCGCTGATCGATTCGTTCCCGCAGCCGCGCCACCCCTTCATCGAGGCGCTGACGCTGGCGCCCTACTACACCTTCAACGAGCTGCTGACCGACACCCAGTCGGGCCACAACGTCATCGGCACCGTGTTCATGGAATGCGGCGCGTTCTACCGCAGCGGCGCCGAACAGGCGATGAAGCCGGTCGGCGAAGTCGAATACGTCAACGGCGTCGCCGCCCAGGGCGCGAGCGGCCTCTACGGCGCCTATCGCCCCTGCGCGGGGATCGTCGGCCATGCCGACATGACGCTGGGCGATGGCGCGAAGGGTGTGCTCGAAGCCCTCGTCGCTGCCGGAAATGGCCGCTTCAGGGGCATTCGCCATGCCGCCGCCTGGGATGCCGATCCCGAAGTGCTCGGCCCTCCGTTCCACGCCCCCGAAGGGCTCTACCGCAGCGACGCCTTCCGCGCGGGGTTCAGGCACCTGGGCGCGATGGGCCTGACGTTCGATGCCTGGGTGATCGAACCCCAGCTCGACGACGTGATCGACTTGGCGCGCGCCTTCCCCGACCAGCCGATCGTGCTCGATCACTGCGGCACCCCGCTGGGCATCGCCAGCTACAAGGGCAAGCTGCCCGAACGCTTCGACACCTGGCGCGCCAAGATCCGCACGCTGGCCGAATGCCCCAACGTTTCGGTCAAGCTGGGCGGCCTTGCCATGGCCTTCTGCATGATGCCCGAAAAGGGCCCTGCCGCCGGGATCGGCTCGGAAGTGCTGGCCGCGATGTGGCGCCCCTACATCGAAACCTGCATCGACGCTTTCGGCGCCAACCGCGCGATGTTCGAAAGCAACTTCCCGGTCGATCGCTGGGGCGCGGACTACCGCACGCTGTGGAACGCCTTCAAGCGCCTCTCGACCGGGGCATCGGCGGGTGAAAAGCGCGCGCTGTTCGCCGGCACGGCGGCGAAGGTCTATGGCGTGGAGCACCTGCTCGACGCGGCGTGATCTGCCCACACGGGAAGCTTTGACAGCGGCGGCGCGGCTTGGTAGCCCTTCTTAATCGCCCGATTAAAGGGCTGTATGGGAGGATCACCGATGTCGCTGCCGCCGCTGTTTTCCAAGCTCCGCCTGCCGGTCATCGCCTCTCCGCTGTTCATCATCTCGGGGCCGGAGATGGTCATCGCGCAGTGCAAGGCAGGCGTGGTCGGCTCGTTCCCCTCGCTCAACGCGCGCCCGATCAGCCTGCTCGACGAATGGCTGCACCAGATCACCGAGGAGCTGGCCGCGCACAATCGCGCCAATCCCGATCGCCCTGCCGCGCCCTTCGCGGTCAACCAGATCGTGCACAAGACCAACAACCGCCTCGATGAAGACATGGCGCTCTGCGAAAAGTGGCAGGTGCCGATGCTCATCACGTCGCTCGGCGCGCGCGAAGACGTTTACAACGCGGCGCACCGCTGGGGCGGCATCGTGCTGCACGACGTGATCGACGATCGCTTCGCCCACAAGGCCGTCGAAAAGGGCGCGGACGGCCTGATCCCGGTCGCCGCCGGCGCCGGTGGCCACGCCGGCACCCTTTCACCCTTCGCGCTGATGCAGGAAATCCGCAGCTGGTTCGATGGCCCGGTCGCGCTGTCGGGCGCGATCGGCCACGGCCGCTCGATCCTCGCAGCCCAGGCATTGGGCGCCGATTTCGCCTATATCGGCTCGGCCTGGATCGCGACCGAGGAAGCCCGCGCGCCCGACGCTTACAAGAACGCCATCGTCGAAGGCCACGCAGACGACATCGTCTATTCGAACCTCTTCACCGGGGTGCATGGCAACTACCTGCGCCCCTCGATCGTCGCCGCCGGGCTCGATCCCGACAACCTGCCGGTCAGCGATCCCACCAAGATGAATTTCGGTTCGGGCGGCAATACCGAAGCCAAGGCGTGGAAGGACATCTGGGGGTCGGGCCAGGGCATCGGCGCGATCGACGCCATCGAATCGGTCGAAACCCGCGTCGCCCGCTTCGAAGCCGAATACCGCGAAGCCGCTGCCGCGCTTTCCGCCAACAGCGCGCCGTTCCTGCGCTGAACCGCTCCTCGGCCGGGCCCTACTCTGCCGGAGCCGTCTCCGCCCAGAGCAGCCCGGCCATCGCATCGAGGTGGCTGTAATCGAGCGCGCAGTCCTGCCGGATCGGATCGCGCCGATTCAGCGCCGGTCCCAGCCAGCGCAGCGGGTCGAGCAGGCGCCGCCGCAGCGCGCGTTGCAGGCAGTCCATGCGCATCAGCGCCTCACGCGTGGCCATCTGGCGGTCGGCGCGGCGCATCTTCTGCCAGTGGCTTTCGATCTGGCCTACGCGCTCGATCACCAGCGCGCTGTATTCAGGGTGCGGCCCGCGATGCAGCGGAAGCGCCATGCGCTTGGCCTCGTGATCGGTGGCGGGCAGCAGCAGCCCGTTGCGCCGGAAATCATCGACCACAGCCTCGCCCCCCAATTCCGCCATCATCCCCGCCAGCCCCGGCTCGGCCAGCAACTGGCGCGGCAGCACGTGGTGGCGCTGCAGCCGTGCATTGTAACCGGGGGCGCCGGGCCGGTTGACGGCCCGGAAAGGAAGCGATGGGCGCGTCCGCGTCCTCACGCGCACCGAACGTGGATCGTGCCTTCCCCATCAGGCTCAAGCCAGACGGGGCCGACGTCGGGAAGTACGACTTCGCGCGGTCCTTCGACCTTGCCATGGGCTACCAGCCAATCGACCAGTCGCACAGCCACGCGAGCATCCTTCTCCTGCAACATCCCGCCCGAGGCGTAGAGCGTAAATTCTTGACCAATAAGAAATGTCAGCCCGTGGCTCTTCATTTTGGAGGCAGTTCTGGCAATCGTCGTCATCGCCAGTGCAGGGAACGGGCCGCCCGCAATCCATGCATCGGCCGCTTGCACGAACCATTCCGGAGATACCAGAGAACCCGACGGGAGCCACGAAACCGCAACCAACCCCGGCAGACGCACCAATGCGGCGATCAATGCGGCCGCCACCCGCACCACCGGCAAGAGGTGTTCCGCACCCGCAAGATGCGGGCCGGGCGCGAGCACGATTGCTTCCAGCGTGGAAGTATCAACCGTTTGCGGCAGCCCCACCCGCTGCATTGCGGCCAGATCGACCGGCACGGGCGCGTCAGGCGCAAGCCCGTTGAGGTCGAACGTCAGCCCATCGCGCAACACCTCGACCCAGCCCGGCGTATCCAGATCGCGATGCGATACGGCATAGCCACCAGCCTCCGCCGCCAGCGCGGTCAGCCCGGCATCATCGGGACGGTATCCTTGCGCGAACAGCAGCGCCGCCATCGGGGTGCTGTTCACCGTGCTCGCGCTCCCGGTCACGCCTGCTCCTTTGCCCCCCGGCGACCCGTCCGTCCCGAAAGAAATGCTGTTCGACACCGATCGTCCGATCGAAGCCGGACCTTACATCAAAACAAGCCGATTTCGAGACCGGCCGCGAGTGCCTGTCCCAATTCGCGACATAGTTGCAGCACCGCTGCATCTATTCGTTTTGGAGCAAGAATCTGCTCGGGCGTCTGGGCCTGACAATTGACGATCATCGCTTCGCGCACGCGCCGCAACCGCCAGCCGGTGGCGATCCGTTCCAACTGCGCCTGCGCGCCCTGCCCGGCCGATCCGGCCGTGATCACGCTGGCATAGCCCCGCCCCTCGATCCGCCCCAGCAGCGGGTAGTAGCAGCGGTCGAAGAACTCCTTCATCGCACCCGACATCGCGCCCAGGTTTTCGGGGCAGGCGAAGACATAGGCGCGCGCGGCCAGCAGGTCTTCGGCCAAGGCCTCGTCCGCCCCGATGATCCGCGCGCCGCCGTCGCCAACGCTAACCGCCCCTTGCACGACCGCTTGCGCGCATTGGCGGGCCGCACCCGTGCGGCTGTGCCACACGATCAGCAGGTCGCACGGTGTCACCATCGGCCCTCAGCAGCCGTCGTCGCCGGTCGGCAGGCCGACTGCCCCGCCCAGCAGCCCGCCGAGCCCACCAAAGCCGCCGCGCTTCTTCTTGGGCGGACATTGCCGCTGCTGGCGCGGATCGTCCTCGCTTGCCCCCATGTCCTCTATGCCCGGCATTCCCGCCAGGAAAGACGTCATCGACCGATGCCGGATGCGCGCGGACCATTCGATGTTCCAGACCGCCTTGGGATTGGCGGGCTTGGGCGGATAGGCAAAGTCCTCCTCCGGCCCATAGGCATATAGCGTGGTCATCATGAAGTCGGGCGCGGCCTGCTTAACCTCCACCGGCACCGTACAGGTCGTCGTCTGCGGCGACAGCACCGTGCGGCTGGCCACCAGCCGCGCCACCGTGGCGGGCGAAAGCCAGTCGGCCAGCCCGCCGCCGAACTCGCGCGTGGCGCTGGAGGACCACCAGACGATGTCGGTCATCTCGTTGCCGCGTCCCTGCTGCTTCCCCCCGATCAGCGAAGCGTGATACCCCGTCGCATCGCCCAGCGCGTTCCAGCGCAGCAACACCGATCCCGTGGGATTGACGCTCGACCCCGCGCGCAACGCCGCCATGAAATCATGCGTCAGGGTGAAGGCCATGCTCGGACTGTAGTTGCCCTCCACCCGGTGCGGCCCCAGCAACGAACTGTCGGGCTTGACGAACTTGCCGTCATCGGCGGGCCAGTGGCCATACGTGCGGCTGCTCGAAGGGCTGACGCCGCGCTCCAGCGGAACCGCGCTCGACCACAGCCCCGGCGGCACCTGCCCCGCGGCGACCTTGGCGAAGTCGATCACCACCGGCTGGCCCGGCCCGGCGTGCTCGCCGCAGCCCCAGAAGATCAGCATCCGCCCCTTGGGCCGCTGGAACTCGCCTTCGGTGGGCATCGCCTTGACGACTTGCGGCGTCCTGAGCGGCACCGATGGCCCCAGCTTCGCGCCTGCGGGCATGAAGTGATCGGCCTGGGGTGCTGCGCCGGTCGGCGCCCGGCTCGATCCCAGGTCCAGCCACAGCTCGTGGTTGACCGAGGAGCCACCACCAAAGGCCATGCCGAGGCCAGCGCGCATGCCACCGCCGCGCCCCCCGCCGTCTGCCATGCCGCCTCCCGCCATGCCTGCCATCCCCGATACCGTGCCCGCGCGCATCTCATAGCGCGCTACCGGCCCCGTGGTCCGCTGCGCCACGACCGCGCCGCCCGCCACCAGCACCGCAAGCGCCGAAACGCCTGCCCACGCGGCGCGCCTGCGCCACCTGCCTTGATTCCCGCTCATGCCCATCTCCTCGTTCGAAGACCAGAGACTCGCCCGGTTCGGCAAAGTGCGCCCGCCGCGATGCGACCACAGGAGCGCGGGTCAAGTCAACGGGCCGTGAACTCGCGCAATTTCTCGCACTTTTCGCGCAGCCCCGATTGGTCTAGCGCTCGGGGACAATGATCCCCGTCACCTCGATCACGCATTCGCTCTCCGGCCTCGCCTGGCGCTGGCGCGGCGGCAACATGGACATCGGCTCGGGCTTCGGCCTGAACGACGGCCTCGTCGACCAGCTGCTGCTCTCGCGCGGGGTCACACCTGACGATCTGGAGCGCCACCGCCGCCCCACCTTGCGCGATTTCCTGCCCGATCCGTCGATCTTCCGCGACATGGACGTCGCCGCCGCCCGCCTTGCCGATGCGGTCGAACGGCAGGAGAAGGTCACCATCTATGGCGACTACGACGTCGACGGCGCCACCAGCGCCGCGCTGCTGATCCGCCTGCTCAGCGCCGTCGGGCTGGAGGCCACGCCCTACATCCCCGATCGCCTGCTCGAAGGCTACGGCCCCTCGGGCGAAGCGCTGGTCCGCCTCGCCCGCGAAGGCTCGACGCTGATCGTCACCGTCGATTGCGGCGCAATGGCGCACGAAGCGCTCGCCGCCGCGCATGCCACCGGCGTGGACGTGGTCGTGGTCGATCACCACAAGTGTTCGCCCGAACTCCCCCGCGCGACCGCGCTGGTCAACCCCAACCGGCTGGACGAAGCCGACGAGGCCGCCGCCCACGGCCACCTCGCCGCCGTCGGCATGGCCTTCCTGCTCGCCGTCGCCACCGTGCGCACCCTGCGCGCGCGCGGCGCGTTCCAGCACCGCCCCGCGCCAGACCTGATGGGCCTGCTCGATCTCGTCGCACTCGGCACCGTGGCCGATGTCGCGCAGTTGAAGGGCCTCAACCGCGCGCTGGTCGCGCAGGGTCTCAAGGTCATGGCCAAGCGTGAGAACGTCGGCCTGTCCGCCCTGATCGATGCCAGCCGCCTCAACCGCGCGCCGACCTGCTCCGACCTCGGCTTCGCGCTCGGCCCGCGCATCAACGCCGCAGGCCGCATCGGCGATTCCTCGCTCGGCGTGCGCCTGCTCACCACCTCCGACGCGGACGAGGCGCGCGACATCGCCACGCGCCTCTCCGCCTTGAACGACGAGCGCCGCGCCATCGAACAGGCGGTGCAGGAAGCGGCCGAGGCGCAAGTCGACGCGCAGCACAACCGCGCGGTCGTGGTCTGTGCGGGCGAAGGCTGGCACCCCGGCGTGATCGGCATTGTCGCCGGCCGTATCAAGGAAAAGACCGGCAAGCCCACGCTCGTCATCGCGCTCGATGCCGACGAAGCCGGGCACGGCAAGGGTTCGGGCCGCTCGATCGCGGGCGTCGATCTCGGCGCCGCGATCATCGCCGCGCGCGAAGCCGGGATGCTCGTCGCGGGCGGCGGCCACGCCATGGCCTGCGGCCTCACCATCGACCCAGCGCAACTTGCGCTGCTCGCCGACTGGCTCGACGAACGCCTCGCCCGCGATGTCGGCGAAGCGCGTGCGTCGCAGGCGCTGCTGCTCGATCTCTCGCTCAATCCCGGCGGGCTTACCCCGCACCTGATCGAAACACTGGAAGCCGCAGGCCCCTTCGGCGTCGGCTGGCCCGGCCCCCGCGTCGCGGTGGGGCCGGTGCGGCTGGTAAAGTGCGATGTGGTCGGCGCCGATCACTTGCGCATGATCGCCAGCGGCGCAGACGGTCGCTCGTTCAAGGCCATGGCCTTCCGCGCGGCGCAGACCGAGCTGGGCCAGGCGCTGCTCCACGGCCATCGCGGCCGCCAGTTCTGGCTCGCGGGCCGCGCGCGCATCGACGACTGGGGCAGTCGCCCGGCGGCAGAACTCCACGTCGACGATGCCGCCTTCGCGGATTAGCGCCTCGCCTGCTCCTTCCGACGGTCCGAAAAAACTTGTCCACAGCCACTGAAACATTTTTGTGAAAATCGACGCTTGACGCATCCGCATGATGCCAATAGAGGCGCGGACCTGCCCAGCGGCGCTAGCCCAGTGGCCCCTTCGTCTAGCGGTCAGGACGCGGCCCTTTCACGGCTGAAACACGGGTTCGATTCCCGTAGGGGTCACCACTAGCTGCCTTCCCGGCGGGCCTTTGTGCCCCCGGCTTGGCCCCTTCGTCTAGCGGTCAGGACGCGGCCCTCTCACGGCTGAAACACGGGTTCGATTCCCGTAGGGGTCACCAATAAAATCAAGCACTTAGCTCCTCCCGAGCGAAACTTGTCTAATATACGTCGAATAAGCCCGTACGGGCATCTGTGGATAACTCCGGACGAGCACCACTCTCAGCCTCACTTTGATTCGGCTGAAATCGACGCATGGGATGACCGGGTGCAGTGGTCTATTCGCCCGCCTGCGGATGCCAACTGAGCATCGACCAGCGGCCAGACCTCGGCCCCCTAATGGCAACCCACCACGGCCTTCAACCATTCATCCGAAGTCCTCTCCTCTGCCCCCTCATTGCGTGGAACCCCATCCGCCACAGATGCGACGATCTTCTGTCGCGCGGCCATATAAAGAAAGGGCGCCGATCCTCCGATCAGCACCCTTGTTGCCAGCTTTGGAATGCTCCCGATCAATCGGGCCGACTGTTCACTCCATGGCGCTGATGGCCCTCACCCAGTCGTTGATCTCATCCTCAACCCAAACGCTGCAGCGAGAGCCAAGCGACCGGGACTTTGGAAAACGACCTTCGTTCATACGCTGATAGATCGCTGATCGCTTCAGGCCGACACGAGCCATAACGTCCGGAAGACGCAGCAGGCGCGGCGGAGGTGGCGCAGGCATTTCGATCAAGGCAACACCTTCGATGCCAGGCGCATCAGGTAAGGTATCCATCGTCCAATCCTTCTCAATGAATGGCCGCCCCAATTCGCACCCCGCTCAGGAAAACTCCCGCACGGACAACTCGTCGACATGGCGCGCCAGTTGTTTGGCGAGCAGACGGGAGGCTCCCAGCGCCCAGCGCGGCGGGATCTCGTCCATGCGCTCGCCGAGCCCTTCTCGAAGGGCACCGGGCAGTTCCCGGTAGAACCGGTCCAGAAACTCGACGAACCCGCTACGCAGCCAGCTTGCGGCAAGGTCGTCCCTGCCCGAGGCCACGAGACACAGAACGGCCGGTGCCGGGATCCCACAAGCAGAAAGGATCCGATCGGCCTCGTCGACCGTGAACTCGCGGCTGCCGCGCAGGACACGCAGCAGGGTGTCCTTATGGAGCCCGGCCTCGCGCGCGATGTCGCGGCGCGATTTCCCCGAGCTATCGATGGCCGAAGACAGGAGCCGCGCGAGGCGCTGGCCGGTGCCGTCGGCATGCATGGTCATGGTGCGCATGAAGGCATTTCCTTCGCTGACAGGGCCTGCGCCGAGTCGCTGGCCTCAATAGGATCAGGATAGGAAAAATATAGGAACATACAAGGAACAAATTGCAGAACAGGGATGATGTGCGATTCGCTCATTGCTGGCGCAGATTCGCGTTCCGATTCGCCACAATCTGCGATCTATCGTCGCTTTCAATGGGCCGCCCCATCGGCCCAGCCTACGGTTTGGCAGCGTCCATCGTCCACAAAGAGCCGCATTTCACCATCCGATCACATTCCTATTTCCTAGACTAAGTCAGCCGGTCCAACTGGGAACACACAGCGAACGATGCGCTGTGCAGCACAAGCGGAGTTCCCCTAATGACTGTCCTTCGTCTCCCCCGGCAGCTCGCTGCCCCTTCCCTCGGCCCCACCCTTGGCAAGTCCGCAGGCCGCGTCCTCTCCTTTGCTGCCCCGATCGCAATCGGTGCGCTCGCGGCCACGGCAGCGCATGCCGGCACGGACGCCACGTTCACGACCGCTCTGACCAAGTTCACGGGGTTCCTGCAGGGCTCGGGCGGCAAGATCATCACTGTGCTCAGCCTTTCGGCCGGCCTCATCAGCCTTGCCTCGGGGCGCTTCACGCTCGGCCAGATCGCCGTGCCCGTCGGTGTGGGCGTCGGCGTCGGCACCGGCGTTCCGATCGTCACTTCGGTGATCACCGGCGTCATCTGACGCCGCTGGCCAGGAGGGCGCATCACCATGAGCGACCGCTACACGATCCCCCGCCGCCTCGACGATCCGGAGCTCATCGGCTTCTGGACCATCGACGAGTTCGCCGGGATGGTCGGCCCCTTCACCTGGGGCATTCTTGCCCAGCACATACTTGTCGGCATCGCCCTTTCCGGAATCCTCTGGTTCGCACTGCGAAAGGCGAAGGCAGGTCGCGCCAGCTCCTGGGTGCGGCACGCAGCCTACTGGTATCTGCCGGCGGGACTGAGTGGTCTCAAGGCGACGCCGCCCTCCTGTTGCCGCCTGCTGGTCGGCTGAGGGAGGAAGGCCATGCTTTCCGATATTGCGCACGAACGCAGCCAGAAGCTGCTGCGCCAGCGCAACATGTTCGCGCTGGCAGCCACCGGGCTTTCCGTCGCATTCACGGTGGCGGCAGGCATGGCCGCAACCCGCGACCGCGAAGTCGTGCTGCTGCCGACCACGCGCGCGCCGCTGACCGTCTCGAGCGCGGGGGTGTCTTCGGAATACCTCGAGTTCGTGACCCGCGATGTCGCGCTGATGCTGCTCAACCGCAGTCCCGAAGGCCTCGACTACTGGATGGCTGCGATCCTCAAACTGGCCGATCCGGCCAGCAGCGGAAAGCTCAAGGCCGACCTCGTGCGGATCGTCGAGGAGCAGCGCGGCTCGGATCTGAGCCAGGCGTTCGTCCTCACGTCGATGAAAGTCGATCCGGCTGCGCTCTCCTCAGACGTTCACGGCACGCTCAAGACCTTCGTCGGCGAACAGGTCGTCGCGAGCGAAGAACGCAGCTTCCATTTCACCTGGACCTACCGCGGCCTGCGCCTCGCGCTTGCAGGGTTCGCCGAGGTCAAGCCCGCCAGCTCCCCCGAGACTCCCAAGGAGACCGAATGATGCTCTCCCCCCGTTCGCGGCGGCGCATCGCCTGCCTGTTCCCGCAAACACTCCTGCTGGTCGTGGCACCCGGCGTGGCCCGCGCCGACCAGTTCCTCGAAGTCGCCGATGGCGCGACGATTGCCTGCCGTGTCTCGGCGCACGAGCTGACCCGGTTCAGCCTTGTCGGCGATCAGTTCGCCAGTGTCTCCAAGATTGGCACGGGCACGCCCTACAACGATTTTGCAGTGTCGAACGAGCCGGTGCGCGGCGACATCTACGTCTCGGTGCCCGAGACTTTTGCCGCGGCACGCATCAGCTTCTTCGCCACGACGAAGAAGGGCTACGTCTACAAGGTCTCGTGCCCGATCGCACCGATCGAGGCCGCACAGGTCTTCATCACCAACCCGGCGATCGCGCACGACGATGCTGCCCACTGGGAAGCTGAGAGCCCGCCCGACCAGACTGCGGTGCGGCTGATCCAGGCGATGGCCGGGAACGCAACACTTCCCGGCTACACGGTCAGGCAGGCGAGCAGCCCGCCAACGCGTGTCGGTCATCTCGAAGTCCAGCTGATCGCCCAATACCAGGGCGCGGCGCTGGAGGGACGCAACGTTCGCATCGTCAATCGCGGCGACAAGCCGATTACGCTGACAAGTGCCGACCTCGCCCCGCAAGGCACGCTGGCGCTCGCCGCCGATACGATGGACCTCGCTTCTGGCGCGGCGACCCGTGCATTCGTGGTCAGCGCCAACGGGGGAGATCGTCCGTGAGCGAAGGTCCCGACACGCGAGCACCTGCGCCCTCGAACGCCCGCACTGGCGAAGCCATGGATCCGGAATCCACTCGCGAAGCGCCGCTCGATCTGGCGGGGCTCAACCGCCGCACCGCGCGCCGCCAACACATGCTGCTGGCAGGGCTTGGCACGGTGATCCTGGCGGGCGCCGGTTGGTACCTCGCCGGGTCCGGCGGCAAGGTCGATGCCGGCAAGCCTGGCGACGCCCAGACGATCGACACCGCCGGCCTCGTCAATCGCGATCTGTCACAGCGCGAGTTCGTCGCGCTCTACGGCAACCGGCTCGATGCCATGGCGCGCGAGCAGAAGGACCTTAAGGACGCGGCCGTTCCGCGCGAGGAGATCGAGCAGCAGCTGGCAGCGCTCAAGGCCGAGAACCAGGCCATGCAGACCAACGGCCAGGCCGCGATCGATGCGATCTCGAACGAGAACGCACAGCTGAAGAGCCAGCTGGCCGCGACAACGACCACGCCTGCGGCAACGCCCCCGCCGCCCGCCTATGGCCCCCAGGCCGGTGGCTATGACCAGCAGGGGCATGGACGCGACCTCGGCGGCGCACCGACCGATGGCGCGACGCCCGGGACGAGCGAAGTCAAGCTGATGAGCTTTGCCGCCGACAAGGCCGGCGCTGGGGCCAATGGCCTGCAGGTGACCCGTCCCGAAGCGCCGCCGCTGGTGGTCGAAGACTCCCCGGAATACCTGCCGCCCAATTCCTATGCGCCGGCGCGGGTCATCGTCGGGGTCGATGCCTCGGCGGGCGTCGCCAGTCAGACCGATCCGCTGCCCGTGGTCCTGCGCATCACCGGTCCTGCGCGCTCGGTTCTCCAGGATGGCCGCGTGCTCACCACCCGGATTGCAGGGTGCGTCGTGAATGGCGCGGCGCGCGGCGATCTCTCGAGCGAGAAGGTGTACGTGAAGCTTGCCCGGATGACCTGCGATCAGCCCGGAGGGCGCGTCGCGGTTTCTGAGGTCAAGGGCTTCATCTCCTTCGCCGGAAAATCAGGCGTGCGCGGCCGTGTGGTCAGCCGCGAGGGCAATCTCGTCGGGCAGGCCCTGCTTGCGGGCGTCATCGGCGGCTTTGGCCGGGGCTTCTCCGCGAATGCCAACAGCGTGTTCTCGGGCGTCACCGCGAACGCCAGTGGCACGACGCGCAAGCTCTCCGGCAGCGAGATCATCGGCGGCGGCGTGGGCCAGGGCCTCGCCGATACCGCCGACACGGTCAGCAAATACCTGATCGAACGTGCCGAACAGTACCAACCCGTCGTCGAGATGCCGACCGGCATCGATGTCGAAATCGTCTTCCTCGACGGCGTCTACGTTAGGAGCCCGCGATGACCGCGCCCCAGACTATCCAGCCCATGGACCTGCCCTCGCCTCGGCGTCGCCTTGGCCGCCGTTTGGGCACCTTCGCCGCACTGGCCCTGTTCTCCGGCACGGCCGGTTGGGCCATCGCGCACCTTGCAACGCCGGCACTGGCCCGGGCCGATACGGCAAGGGTTCGCGCCGCACTTAGACTGCGCTTGCCCAAGACGCCGATCGACGCGATCTCCTGCAGCGGCCTTGGTGGCCTGTGCGAAGTCGCCTCGAAAAACACGCTGTTCTACGTCGACCCCCATGCAAAATACCTCGTCATCGGCCGCATCTACGACATGGAGGCGCGCCAGGACCTGACGGCTGCGCGGCTGCTCCAGCTCAATCCCGATCTGCTCGCCGCGGGGGCTGCGCACAACGAGAGCGGTGCTGACGAGGAGGCCGCAACAGCGCCGCCGGTCAGCGCAGGTTCGCGCCATGTCTCGCTCGCCGGGCTCCCCGCCAATGGTGCGATCACCTGGGGTCCGGTGAGCGGCCCGAGAGCGGTGGTCTTCTCTGACTTCCACTGCGGCTACTGCAAGCGCCTCACCGGCGAGTTGAAGGCGATCGGCGCGCGCGTCGAGGAGCGGCCGATCTCGATCTTCGGCCCCGACAGCCGCAAGCTTGCCGAGCAGGTGCTCTGCGCGCCCGCGCAGGAGACGGCACTCCATCTGGCCTATTCGGGGGTCGCCCTCGCCCGGCCAAAGCCATGCGACACGCACGGGCTCGACGCCAACGAAGCCTTTGCCCGCGCGCATGGCTTCAACGGCACCCCCGTGATCGTGCGGCCGTCCGATGGCGCGGTGCTCGAGGGGTATCGCCCCGCCGCTGCGCTGCGCGCCTTTCTCACCAGCAAGGGATGATCGTCATGGCCATCATTCGCACACTCGCGCCTGTCGTCCTGCTGCTTGCCGGCACGGGCTGCACACATCTTGGCACCAACATCGCAGGCCAGTTCACCTGCCGCGCGCCGAAAGGCGATTGCGCGCCCTCGCGCGTCATCGACGGCAAGGCGACGGCCGCCCTTGCCCCTGAGACCGGAACCACGGCGGTGCCCGACGACGGACTTGCCAGGGCGCGCCACCGTGCCGGCGTGACGCCGGGTGATGCTGCCCGGACAGGCGAACGCACGCTCCGCGTCGTGTTCCCCGCGCACGTCGATGAAGCAGGCGTGCTCCACGACGAATCCGTGGCCTGGGCCGTGGTCGAAGCCCCGCAATGGCGCGGTGCGCTGCGCGCCGCCTCGACGCCGGTCGACACCTCGCTGATCAGGACGCTCAGGCATCAACTGAGCGGTGCCGAGCCGCGCGGCGCAGCGGCCGGATCCGGTGCCAGCGACGCCCCGAACGACGTCGTCACCGACCAGTCCTCCGCTTCCCCTTTCTCGATTGCCTCGCCGACGGTCCTCCCCTCCACGGCGGCCGAGGCAAGTGCCGGCGGTCCCCCGCCGCCGGTGGTCGAGGGGTCCGACATGCCCGCCCCCCAGCATGATCGGGCCCCTCGGCCGAACGATGCCGCGACACCTGCGCCGACGCTGCTGTCACCAACCCTGGCACCACCCCAGATTGTCTTCCCCACAGCAGACGCGATCGATGCCGCAAAGGCGCGCGGCGCGCACACCGGCGAGGAGCACCGCTAATGGCGCGCCTGTTCCACACCTTGCGGCGGCGCCTGCTTGAAGGGCTCGCCGGCGATGCCGAGGCCCACGAAGCCGCCCGGCCGCACCTGCTGATCGACATGCTCTCGGACTGGTTGCCATGGCGGGTCTGGGATCCGGAGTCCCGGCTCTATCTCAATGCCCGTTCGAAAGGCTTCGTCCTCGGCGTCACCCCGCTGATCGGCGCGGACGAGCGCACCGGCGAAATCCTCGGCGCTTTCTTTTCCGAAGGCCTGCCGCCGGGCGCCTGCCTCCAGGTGCTGCACCTTGCCTCGCCCCGGATCAGCCGGATCATCGCCCCCTGGTTCGCTCCGCGCTATGTTCAGGGCGGGGTTTATGAGGCGATCGCCCGGCACCGCAGCCGGCACCTCTACGATCTCGTCTGGCGCTCGGGCACCGAGGATGCGCCGTTCCACGCACGCCACCACCAGCTCTTCGTCTCGGTCGGCGTACCGGCAGGCAAAGCAGTCAGCGACGAGGACCTCGTCGCCACGCGCGAGGGCCTGGTCGCCATGCTGCGCTCGCTCGAACTGGGCGTGGTCGAAGTGGAACCTGCCGGCCTCATCGCGCTGATCGACGACCTCACCTCGCCCACGACCGCGCCGCACGACGATGCGCTCCCCTACAATCCCGATGATCCGATTTCGGCGCAGGTCGTGCGCCGCGACATCGAACTTGTCGTCCAAGAGGACCGCATGATCTTGCGCACCGAGCGGTTCCGGCCGACGGGCGCGGCACCGGGCGGTGTACCCGAGATCGGCGAGGTCTATCCCGATGCCTTCGACCTGCGCCATTTTGCTGTCCGCAACATGCCGCAGCGCTGGGCGCCGTGGGAATGCGCGCGCCTCATCGGCGATCTTTTCACCGACAAGCTGCGCTTTCCGTGCCCTGCCGCGACCATGCTCTGCCTCGTCTATCCCGACCAGGAGGCGGCGGCCGCACGCGCAGGCTACAAGTTCATGCGCACGACCAGCCTTGCGGGCACGAAGTCGGCGCGCTTCCTGCCGCGCATCGCCGAGCAGTCGGCCGAGTGGCAGCACGTTCGCAATGAATTGCAGGAAGGCCGCCGCCTCGTGCGGGTGTTCTATGGCCTGACCACGTTCTCGCCGCTTGGGCTTGGCGATCGCCACGAGCGCGCGGTCAAGTCGATCTACAAGGCCGCGGGCTGGGACCTCGCCGACGAGCGCTATCTCCAGCTCCAGGGCCTGCTTGCGGCGATGCCGCTCACGTTGGCCGATGGCCTCGCCGACGATATGGAGCGCCTGAAGCGCCTGCGCACGATGCTTTCGACGACCGCGGCCAACATCGCCCCGGTCCAGGGCGAATACCTCGGCGGGCCACTGCCCCACCTGTTGTTTCTCGGCCGACGTGGGCAGCCGTTCTTCTGGTCGCCGTTCGAGAACGGCGCGGGCAATCACAACGTCGCGATCTGCGGCAAGTCCGGCTCGGGCAAGTCGGTGCTGCTCCAGGAGATGTGTGCGGCGCTGCGTGGTGCCGGCACGCATGTCGTGGTGATCGACGACGGGCGCAGCTTCGAACACTCGGCGCGGCTCCTGGGCGGCCGCTTCGTCGAGTTCACCTTTGCCGCAGGGTTCGGCCTCAATCCCTTCGCAATGATCGACGCGCCCCGCGCCGACGCGGACGAAGACTACCGCCTCGACTGCTTCGGGATGGTCAAGGCGATCGTCGGGCAGATGGCGCGCCATTCGAGCGCCCCCACCGACACCGAACGCGGCCTGATCGACCGCGCGGTCAACATGGTGTGGGCCGAGCACGGCGGTGGCGCCTCGATCACCGCGATCGGCGAGGTTCTCGCCGACATGGACAGCGAGAGCGCCGCCGGTCTTGCGACGGCCCTGGCGCCCTACATGGCAGGCGGCACCTACGGCCGCTTCTTCGAAGGCGCAGCCAGCGTCGATCTCGAGGCCGGGTTCACCGTGTTCGAGATGTCGGACCTTGCGACCCGCGAGGACCTTCGCAGCGTGGTCCTGGCTGCGATCATGTTCATGACCAGCCAGGCGATGACGCGAACGCCCCGGAGCACGCGCAAGCTTCTCCTGATCGACGAGGCCTGGGGCCTTCTCAAGGGCGGATCGATGGGCGAGTTCGTCGAGACGTATGCCCGCACCTGCCGCAAGTACGGCGGAGCACTGGCGACGGCGACGCAGTCCCTCAACGACTACTACAAGTCCGATGGTGCCCGCGCCGCGCTCGAGAACAGCGACTGGATGCTGGTACTCCAGCAGAAGGCCGAGACCATCGCCGACTTGCGCCGCGCGCAGCGGCTCGACCTCGATGATCGCTCGGAAACGCTGATCCGCAGCCTCCGGCGCAATGGCGCAGCCTATTCCGAAGTCTTCATCAAGGGCCCCGAGACCGAGGCGATCGGGCGGCTCGTGCTCGATCGCTATTCAGCAACGCTCTACTCCAGCTCGCCCGCGACGTTTGCCGCGATCGATGCCGAAGTCGCGCGCGGCCATCAGCTCGCCGACGCGATCGAGACGATCGCTTTCGGGCGTCCGTCTGGGGCCAATCCCGAGGAGACCGCGTGATGGCCTTCGATCATGACACACCGTTCGACCGTGTGCTGATGGCACGGCCCGCCGCCCCGCCCGACCAGGCCGGGCAGCCGCTCCAGCGCGGTGCTTCGCGCAAGCAGGTCCGCCACCGCTGGCGC
This sequence comes from Novosphingobium percolationis, assembly GCF_020179425.1. GTDB lineage: Bacteria > Pseudomonadota > Alphaproteobacteria > Sphingomonadales > Sphingomonadaceae > Novosphingobium > Novosphingobium percolationis. The sequence continues at coordinate 889,551 of NZ_JAILYM010000001.1, forward strand.
CGCCATCTGGCCGACACCTGCTATCTCGCCATCAAGGGCAGCACCTTTGCCGCGAGCACGCTTGCGATCACGCTGGGTCTGCCGCTCATGTTCTTCCTCGCGCTGTCGGGCTGGCACCTCGATGTGCTGTTCACCCAGATCGACAACCTTGCCAGCCGCTACCTCGCCGCCGACCCGGCGCGCCGTGCGGCCTTCTCCGATCTGGTCAATGTGGCCTTCCCCGGCGCGCTCGCGCTGATCGCGATCTGGCGCCTGCCGCGCTTCGTCAGCGAGGTCGGCCAGGGGCTCGCCAGTGGGAGGGATGAAGCATGAGAAAATTCCTCACATCGCTCAAGGCACGCCTTGCGCCCATCCGGTCCATGCCGCTGCTGCTCGCCGCGAGCATGGCCGCATCTACTGCCTGGGGCGCCTGGGCCACGCACAAGCTCCTCGCACTCGAGCATCGCGGGATCGTCACGGTCCGGCTTTCCGGGATGATGGGCGATTTCGTGGGGGCAGAAGCCCGCGCCGGACATACGCCCGAAGAGACCCGCGCGCGGATCGAGGCCTACCTCAGGGCCGTGCAGGCTTCGGTCGATGCCATGGGCCGCGACGGGCGCACCGTGCTCGTCTCCGAAGCCGTCGTCGCAGGCGCGGCCCCCGATATGACGGAAGCCGTTCGCGCCGACGTCGCGCGGCGCATGGGGAGCAGCCCCAATGCCCATCCCTGAGCGCATCACCCTGCCGCCCACAGCCATGGGCAGCACGACAGTGACGCATCGTCGCTGGTGGCCCCGCCTTGTGCTCTGGACCGGGCTTGGCTGCGGTGCGGCGGCGCTCTCGGCGCTCGCCACGTTTCGCGAGAGCCATGCGCTGCTGATCAACGCCAGCCCCTCGCTTCCCTACTGGGCGATCTGGCTCAACCGCAGCGCTACACCGGCCCGCGGCGACCTGATCCTGTTCGAGCCGCCCGCTTCGGCCCTTCTCCAAAGGCATTTCGGTAAGGGGCCGATGATCTTCGGCAAACGCGTGGCCGGTGTCGCCGGCGACCGGGTGACGCGCAAGGCTGCGACCTTCTTCGTCAACGGTCGCGCAGTCGCGGTAGCCAAGCCCTTCAGCCGCAGCGGCGAACCGCTGTTGCCCGGCCCCACGGGCACGCTCCCGCCCGGCTGCTATTTCGTGGCGACGGAGAACAAGGACAGTTTCGACAGCCGCTATGCCGCAATCGGATCGATCTGCGGCGCGCGGGTGCTGGGCGTCGGGACGCCGGTGCTGTGATGCGCAAGATCACCCTCACCGCGCTTGTGCCCCTATTGCTGGCGGCACCATTGGCGCAGGCCCGCGACTATGGTCAGCAAGGCACGGTCTGGCCGGTGGTCGAACCGGATCTCCTTGCACAGATTGCCGAAAGGCTGGCCTTTCTCGACCGGAGCGGCGCGATCGCGCGGCTCAACGAAGACCTCAAGCGTCGCACCATCGCCAGGATCAATCGCCCAACACCCGTCGAGGGCCTTGGGCTTGCCAGCGCCACCCGCAGCTGGACGTTTGATCCGACGATCACGGTGGGCGCAGACCTGAAAGACGACAAGGGCCGCGTGATCATCGCGGCAGGCACCCGGGTCAATCCGCTCGACACGGTTTCGCTTCGCGCGCCGCTCGTGTTTCTTGACGGCGATGTCGGCACCCAGGTCGACTGGGCACTCGCCCGCTTCGGCGGGCCGGCGGCGAAGCTGATCCTGACCTCCGGCGCGCCGCTTGAACTGATGAAGGCGCGCCAGCACCGGTTCTGGTTCGACCAGGGCGGCACGCTGATCCGCCATTTCGGGATCCGCGCGCTCCCGGCGACCGTGGAGCAGAAAGGCCGCGTGCTGGTCGTGACAGAGCAGGCGCTCCCCCGACGGAGGCCTACCGCATGACCCACGCACGCATCTGGCTCAGAATCTGGCTACACTCGGCCTTCGCCGCACTTCTGCTCCTGACCGCCAGCACCGCGCCGGCCAGCGCCTCGTCGGGTCCGGGGCGGTGCACCGGGCATTTCGTCAACCCGATCACCGACATCTGCTGGTCGTGCCTGTTCCCGATCTCGATTGGTGGCCTGAAGATCTGGCCCTCGAACCGCCCTGACACCGACAACCCCGACTTTCCGCTGTGCCTGTGCGGGTTGCGCCCTGGCATCGCCATGGGTTTCTGGGAGCCGGTGCGCCTGGCCGATGTCAGCATGAAGCCCTGGTGCTTCGTGAACCTCGGCGGCCTCAAGCTCGATCCCGGCTTCGACATCGGCTTCAAGACCATCGCCGGGCCATCGGCGGTGGGCGGAGCGGCGCAATACGCCTCGCAGTGGAACATCCACTGGTACGCCTATCCGCTGATCTACTGGATGGAGATCGTCGCCGACTTCCTCTGCCTCGAACAGGGCTCGGTCGATATCCTCTACATCACCGAGATCGATCCGCTGTGGCAGGACAGCGAACTCACCGCGATCATCAATCCCGAAGCCGTGCTGTTTGCCAACCCGCTGTCTCTGGCCGCCTGCGCCGCCGACTGCGCGAAGGCGACCGTTTCGCTGCCATCTGACGAGCTGTTCTGGTGCGCCGGCTGCCAGGGAACGATGTACCCGATGAACGGCAATGTCGCGGCCACCATCGGCCACGTTCAGGCCTCGCGGCTCGCGCTCGCCCGCTTTGCCTACAAGCTCCACCGCGAGCTTGTCGCCTGGGGCACGATGGGCGGCAAGGGCCTGTGCGGCAAGTACCTGATGCCCGTGATGCGCAAGCAGCAATACCGCTTCCAGGCCACCAACCCCAACCCCCAGACGAGCGGCCGCTACGCCTGCGCGCCGATCGGTGCCTCAACCACCTTCATGTCCGCCGGCCAGGTCTATCCCGCCATCGGCGAGGACATGGGCTACCTCGTCTGGCGCAAAAGAAACTGCTGCGCCTTATGAGAAATCTACCCCTACCTGCTGCAAAATTGCGATTTCTTCGCACCGCCGTCCTTGCAACTTGCATGACCGGCGTCGGCTCTATCGGCGCGGCCCTGGCGCAGGCCAGCCCCGGCATCGATCTCGCCGCGATCCGCGCACAGGCCGCAGCGCAGATAGAGGAAGCCCAGGCCCTCGCCCGCACCGCACGCGACCGGGCTGCGCAGCTGCGGCCCGAAGCCCAAGCTGAAACGGACGCGGCAATCCAGCGCGCCCGATCTTCGACCGCCACGACCCGTGGGAAGATCGCGCGCCAAGACGGCACTTTCGATTTCGATTCCATGGTCGCCACGGCGGGCAATGCGGCGCTCAGCGCGATGGGGACGGGTCCGCGCTTCATTGCCTTTGCCAGCACATCGATGCCGGCGTCAGCCCTTCGCCAGATGATCGAGGATGTTCCCCGCGCCGGCGGCGTGGTCGTGTTCCGCGGGCTCCGCGAGGGCAGCGCGCGCGCCATGACCGCAGCGCTCACGGGCGTGTTCCAGCCCGGCGAGCACATCGCCGGGATTGGCATCGATCCGCGCCTGTTCCGTGCTTTCCACGTCGAATCTGTTCCGACCTACGTCATGGGGGGCAGCGATTTCGATCTCTGTGATGGCCTCGACTGTAGCACCGCGGTGCCGCCTTTCGACGTGATGACCGGCAACGTCACCGCGGCCTACGCGCTCGAGACCTTTGCGCGCGGCGGTGGTCCTGGCGCACGGCTTGCTGCGCAGCACCTCGCTCGCCTCGAAAGACCCGCGCCATGAGCACACTCCGCTTTCGCACCGCGCTGATGCTCGTTGTGGCTGCGTTCCCGACAATCGCGCTGTCGCAGACCAGCCAGCAGGCTGCGCGCGAGGACGGCAAGGCATTCGGCGCAGGCAAAGCGGCCAGCGCACAGGCCGCGGCGACTTCCACGCCCGACGCCGCGCGCATTCCCAACTACACGGCCAACCCGGCGCAAGCGCACTGGTTCAGCGATCCCGATGCGATGGCGCGGCAGGCCGCGAGCGATGCGAGCAGCAACGCCGGCTACGCCGCCATGCGCAGTTCGATGGACCACCGCGCGACGTTCGGCAGGCAGGACCTCGATGCCGTAGTGGCACGCAGCAAGGCGGTGAGCAGCGACCCGCTCCAATATACGAGCGGCATGAGCGCCGGTGGCACGCAAGGGCGGTGCGTGCCGCTGCCACGGGCGTCAGGCGCGCCGGCGCGCTACATCGCCACCTGCAACACCGGCTATACCGCCGACGAGGTGGTCCGAAGCTGCACCGTCAGCCTTGCCGCCAGCGCGAGCGCGGTCCCCAGCTATCTCTACTACTGCACCGATGGCGAAGAGGATTGCACGGTCTTTACGGCCCCGCTGTGTCGGCAGTCCGGCTCACATGCGGGCCGATGCCTGCAGGGCTATACCGATCAGAACGGCGTCGAGCACTGCACCGAGCCTGGAGACCCGGTCTACGAATTCACGTGCAGCGCGCCCATTGCCGGTCGCACGCCTGTGCGGGTCTCAAGCCAGAACCAGATCACGACCAGCCGCGACGACAGCGCCTGCGCGTCGCTCGCGAGCGATACCTCCTGCGCGCAAGACGCCGAGACCTGCACCGACAGTTCACCCGAGACCCGCCTCGTGAACGGGGTTTCCGTCACCGCGCCCTGCTGGGCCTGGTCGCGCAGCTACACCTGCGCCGCCTACACCGCGGCCTCGGACTGCACGACCCTGGAAACGACACCAGGCTGCCTCCATGTGCGGGATGACTGCCTGACCGACCAGCCCTGCCGGACCTGGGAACATGTCTACGACTGCCCGGTCCCCGACACCACGCAGGATCCCAACCAGTTCATCTGCGATGGCGATGTCTACTGCATTGATGGCTCCTGCCAGACGATCGACCGCCAGCCCAACACCGAGTTCAAGGATGCTGTGGTTGCGCTCAATGCGATGGACCAGGCGCGCCGCGAGTTCGATCCTGCCACGCTGTCGCTGTTCAAGGGCGAGCGCGACACCTGCGCCTCGAAAGTGTTCGGCATTCTCAATTGCTGCAAGGGCAAGGGTTTCCCCCTCATTCCCGGCATTCAGCTGCTCGTTATGCTTGGATGCAGTCGCGAGGAAATGCTGCTGCATCAGCGCGATGTGCAGGGACTTTGCCACTACGTCGGAACCTACTGCTCCTCCAGCTTCCTCGGCGTGTGCCTGACCAAGCGCAAGGCATACTGCTGCTTTGAATCGAAGCTGTCGCGCATCCTGCAGGAACAGGGCCGGGTCCAGCTGAACAAGCCCTGGGGATCGCCAAAGAAGGAGCAGTGCGACGGTTTCACCGTCGATGAATTCGCGAAGCTCGACCTCTCGAAAATGGATTTCAGCGAGGTCTACGCCGAGTTCACCAGCGCCGCGCGACTGCCCGATGAGCTGCAGGCGGCGACCGAGATCCAGCAGAAAATCGAGGCCTACTATGCACAAACCTCGCACTGAGCCGGTGGGTGCCTCCCCGCGCCCGCACCGCATTCTCCTCACGGCCTTTGCCGCCATACTTGCGACGCCGGCACTGGCGGAGCCAACACGGGACAGCCTGCCCTCTGAGAACATCAACGTTCCCGCGACGGCAACCGCAACGCAGGACCCGTTCTACTGCGGTGAGCGGCACCTGGGATACTGGTTCTACTGCTCGCGCCCTAAGCCGGTGAAGCCCTCGCAGTCAGCGCCTCCTGAAACCGCCAGCGCCACCGAACGGCTCGATGCCGTCACGGCCGAACTGCGCGAATTGAAGGCGCGCGCGATCCTCGAGCCGACCCCGGCCAACGTCACGGCCTATATCCGCTTCCAGCGCGAGCAACTCGACCGTGCCTCGCTGTTCAGCGATGTCTGGCAGCGCGCGATCTGGCAGGATCCTGGCCTCGACTATACCCTGCAACGCCCGGTCTCGACGCTCGGCAAGCGCGAATGGGAGGATGACCGCAAAGCCGCGCGAGACAACGCGATGGCGCACCTCTCGCAGCGTTACGGGCTGTTCTACTTCTTCGCGCAGAGCTGCGGTGCCTGCGAGATCATGTCGCCGATCATCCGCTCGGTCGCCTCGACCTGGTCGATCACCGTGCGCGCGATCTCGACCGATGGCGGTCCCTCGCGCCAGTTCCCCGACTACACCGTCGAAACCAACCAGCGCATCCGTATGGGGCTCGAGCCCAAGGTAACCCCGGCGGTCGTGCTCTGGGATGCCGCGAGAAACCGCGCGATCCCGATCGGCTACGGCGTGATGTCGGCCGACGAACTCCAGGACCGCATCTATCTCCTGACCACCAAGGACGCCGGCCATGACTACTAGCCTCACCCGCACGATTGCCGCGCTGCTGGTCCTCGCTTTGCCGGGTAACGCCATGGCCAATGTCGGCAGTTCGATGGATGCATTCCTGGGCGACATGGGCGGCGCGGCCAATGTGACCGGCCCTTCTGCCTTTCAGGGCCAGTCAGCCGGCTACTACAGCCTCGGCAATGTCTGGACGCGGTTTCCGCAGAAGACGACCCAGATCGCCAACCTGCAACTGCCGCGCGCTCGTGCGGGTTGCGGCGGCATCGATATCTTCGCGGGCTCCTTCAGCTTCATCAACGCCAGCGAGATCGTCGCGATGCTGAAAGCGGTCGCCAACAACGCGGTCGGCTTTGCCTTCAGCCTCGCCATCGACACGGTCTGCCCCGAATGCTCGAAGGTCATGCAGGAGTTCGCGCAGAAGGCGCAGCTCATGAACAATCTCAACATCAACTCGTGCGAGATGGCGCAAGGGCTCGTCGGCGGGATCTGGCCGAAGGGAGACCTTGCCGACAAGGCGATCTGCGAGGCGATCGGCAATTCCGAAGGGATCTTCACCGACTATGCCGCCGCCAAGCATGGGTGCGGGACACAAGGCCAGCGCGCCAGCACCACGGCTGCCGGCGGCGACAAGTACGCCGACGTCAATCCGGGCGTTGCGCGCAACTATACCTGGACGATCCTCAAGAAGTCCGCGTTCTTCTCGCCAAACGGCACCTTCGACCAGGAACTGGCCGAGTACGCGATGACGCTGATCGGCACGGTGATCTACATCCCGCCCAAGGACAACGAGGCGGGCAAGTTCGTGCCCTTTGCAGGCGACGCTTCCTCGAGCCTCGTCACTGCGCTGCTCGACGGCACCAGCGGCAATTCTGTCCGCGTGTTCTCCTGCGACGAGCCCGACCAGTGTCTCAATCCGACGTTCAGGTCGCTCGATGTCCCCACCTCCAAGGCCCTGCGCCCACGGGTTTCAGGACTGATCGACGGCATGGTCCAGGCGATCCGCGACGACACGCCGATCACCGACGCGCAGAAGGAGCTGCTCCAGGTCGCTTCGGTCCCGCTCTACAAGATCCTCACCGTGCAGGCCGCCTATGGCCGGGGCATGCCGACCGACGACCGCGAAACCCTGGCGGAGATTGCCAGTGTGGACCTGCTCTTCGCCGTGCTCGACCGCATCGTCGGCGAGGCCGGGCGGTCGATGTCGAGCTTCATCGGCGCTGACGAGGCCAAGATCGCAATGTGGCAGGGACAGGTGAACACGGTGCGCCAGGCGCTCGCCGACCGGCAGGCCGACACGCATATCAAGGTCGGCGCAATCATGCAGATCATCGAGAAGACCGCGTTCATCGAAAACGTGCTCGCCGCGCGGATGTCCCCGGGCATGGCCGCCGCGCTCGACTGGTCGCGCGGCGTCGAGACGCGCGCCCTCACCCACTGACGCAAGGCCCGCAAGCGCCGCGCGCATAGGGATCAGCCCCCAAGGATCAGCTCATGGTCGAAGTCTTCACGGTCGGTGGCGGCGAGTACCTCGTCTCGGTGTTCCAGGCGGTCGCCGCCTGGACCGGGAACGGAGGTTACAAGAGCCTGCTTCAGGTGATCATGGTCATGGGGCTCGGCCTCTCGGCACTGACGCTGGCATTCAACCAGGACTGGCGTGCGTGGATCAACTGGTTCCTTGGCGCGACCCTGATCTATTCCTGTCTGATGGTACCGCGGCTCGATGTCCATGTCACTGACCGGATCAACCCGGGCCTCGCCCCGGCGGAGGTCGCCAACGTCCCGATCGGCCTCGCGCTCGTGGCCAGCTTCACCAGCCAGATCGGCGACTACCTGACCGGTTCGGCCGAAGTGGTCTTCGGCCTGCCCGCCAATCTCAACTACTCGAAGAACGGGATGATCTATGGCGCGCGTCTCTACGACGCGACACAGGGCCTTCGCATTTCCGATCCCGAGTTCGCCGCCAACCTCGACGAACATTTCCGGCAATGCGTGTTCTACGATGTGCTGCTTGGCCGCAAATCCATGCAGCAGCTGGCGCAAGCGGACGACATCTGGGCGGCGATCGGCCCCGGGAGCCAGGCCCGCGCACAACGCTTTCTCACCCGCGATGCCACGACAGGCATGGTCACCTCTTCGATCGTGACCTGCAGGCAAGCCTACACGGCGCTCAATGGCCAGTGGGCGCAGCTGATCGACACGATGGGCACCATGTTCGGTCGCCAGCTGTACCCCAACCGCACGGCGGCGCTGGCCAAGGCCAAGCTCATGGCCGACCTCCCCGTCGCCTACCAGTATCTGAGTGGCGTTGGCGCAAATGCCGCAGCCATCTTTCGCCAGACGCTGACGATCAATGCCATGGGCCAGGCCATGCATGGCGCGACCGCCAGCAGCGGGGCGAGCAGCGTCGATGTCTATGCCCAGACCCGCGCTGACATCCAGACCGAGCGCACGTACAGCTCGATCGCGGGCAATGCGATGAAGTGGGTGCCGCTGCTCAACATCGTGCTGACGGTGCTGTTCTACGCGCTGTTCCCGGTGCTGTTTCCGCTGTTCTTGCTGCCGGGCACCGGCCCCGCCGCGCTCCGGGGCTACCTCGCAGGGTTCTTCTACCTCGCCGCATGGGGGCCGCTCTTTGTCATCCTGCACATGATGCTGATGGCCAAGGGCTCCGCCGACATGACAGCAGTGGCCGGCGGCACCGGCCTGACGCTCGCGACCTTCACCGGCATGGCCGACGTCGACAAGGACATTGGCCTGCTCGCCGGATACCTGATCGCCTCGGTGCCGTTCCTCGCCGGCGGCGTCGCGCGCGGAGCTATGGCGATTTCCAGCCATGCAACGTCCTATCTCAATCCCAGCCAGAATGCCGCGGAAGAGGCCGGGCGTGAAGCCAGCACCGGCAACGTCTCGCTTGGCAACACCAGTCTCGAGAACTCGAGCGTGATGACGCGCCAGTTCGCGCAAGGGACCGTCGCGCCATCTTTTGCCTACGGCGCGCCACAGACACGTACTATCAGCGACAGCGGCTCGGTCACGACGAGCTTCCCCGATGCTGCCTACGACCAGCTGCCGAATTCGAGCTATCCGTTCTCGCCGACGCTTGGAAAGGAATTCACGACCCGGCTATCGACGATGGCCTCCGAAGCACGCGCCAACAGCGAAACTTACGCCAACATCGCCCAGCAATCGACCGCGAGCGCCGTGACCCGCTTTCGCGAACTGCGCAGCCAGCTCTCGCACGGCAGCGGCCTCGAGACCACGACCGGCCAGTCGAATTCCGACAGTATCCAGTCCGCCTTCAACGAGGTCGACCAAGCCTCCTCGACGCTGCAACGCTCATTCGGCCTGTCCCGCCGGGCCGCAGACGACATCACCACGTCGTGGTTCCTGAATGGCGAAGCCTCCGTCGGGCTAGGCGGGCGCTTTGGGCCAGCCCAGATCGGAGGCGGCGCAAAGGGTGGGCGCAACGAGGCATGGACTGACAGCGACATCGGCATCGCATCGGAAGACCGGTCACGCATTGCCGGGACGCTCAAGCAGATGTCCGATAGCCGCAACTGGACCACCACGCGCGACGGGTTCGTGCGCACGGTCAGCACGTCGACGAACTCGTCGATCTCCAGCAGCGCTAATGGGCTGAACTCCTCGTTGACCGAGGCACAGAGCTATGTCCGCGAAGCACGGCGGGCCGAGGAGATTGCACATCGTCTCGAGAACCAGGCCAGTTTCTACTCGGGCAACAGCGCCGCCGGGAGCCTCAACATCAGTCAGGCCTATCGCGAGTGGGGCCTAGCCGAGATCGAACACAATAGTGACTTCTACGGCAGCGCCCGGTTCGATGACCTCTCTTTCCAGCTCAGCCCGCAGGGCCAGGAGCTCCAGCATAAGTTCATCGAGAGATATGGCGAAAAGCTGCGCACAGACATCGCCGGTAAGCTGGTGGTGCCAGACGGCAGGCCAGTTGAGCATCCGAACGCCGCCTCAGGACGTCGGACGCATTTGCCAGGAGCACCAACTAGCGCCCCCCCTCCATCGGCAGGGCCCAACCCGCAGGCCATCCATGCTGAGGTCGAGCAAGCGCAATCCGATGGTCACAAGCGCATAGAAGCCGCGCGTGGCGAAGTCGATGCGGTGACCAAGGCAGCAAAGGGCGCAAGCGCCCGCGCTGCAGACGAAGTGAAAAAGTGGTAGTCAGTGATCAGACGAGCAAGTCGTTGACGATCACAAATCCGACGTATGCCAGCAAAATCAAGCATACAGCGATAATCACGAGCCGATTGATCGGATCCGCCCAAGCCTTCTTCCAACGATAAGCCGTCAGCCGATCCTCGGCGAGTGCGCGGTCGAGTTCTGCCAGACCTTCCCAACGTGGAGAAAGTGGCCTTGCATCGTGTTTGATCTCGAAATCGGACATGAGTGCGTTCATCTCATCAACTCCTTGTGATCATAGCGGAAAACGGAAGGCAATGGGAGCAATTTCAGCAGTTCAGGCAAACATGGCCCACCCCAATGGGCACGCCCCCTCCCCTCCCGTTCTGCACTGGAACGGCCCACGACCGCAGGCGATGTGGATAGCGCGGGGCCAGTGCTGGACGCACTGCAAGGCCAAAGCTAGCCAAGGCATCCCAATTCCATGAGGGATCAATGCCATGAACACTACCGAACTCGCTGATGCCGTTGCGGCTGAGCACGGCCTGAGCAAAGCCGACGCCAAGAAGATCGTCGAAACCGTTTTTGGCGCGATTGCCGATGCCGCCGCCAAGGGTGACGAAGTTTCGCTGAACGGTTTCGGCAAGTTCAGGGTCAAGGACACGCCGGCGCGTGAAGGCCGCAATCCCGCAACCGGCGCCGCCATGCAGATCGCCGCTTCGCGCAAGCTGGCGTTCGCCCCTGCCAAGGCGATCAAGGACAAGCTCAACGGCTGATCCAGTTCGCGGCGTCCGGACCAGCCGGACGCCGCCACCCCGTTTACACGCCCTGCTCACGACCATCTCGCTGGACCGCTTAACGCCATCATACGGCTTGCGTTCGCATTACGTTCCACTTAGGAAACGCAAAGGTGATCTAGGGATTTCCTATGCGCTGGGGTGCGGACGAAATGGACGAAGTGCGCAGGAAACTGGAAGAGCTCATTCAGGATCGGGGCTGCAACTATGCCTCCGTTTCGCGCCTGCTCGGGCGCAACGCCGCCTATATCCAGCAGTTCATCCGCAGGGGAACCCCTCGCCGCCTCGAGAAAAGCGATGTGGAAGTGCTGGCACGCTTCTTCGGCGTAGAGCCGATCGTTTTAGGCGGGCAGCCGACTCCGGCAGAACAGAGCGATGATCTGGTGCAAGTGCCGGTGCTCGACGTGACGGCATCAGCAGGCCACGGTGCGATCACGGGCGCGGAGCAACAGACCACTCGGATTGGGTTCGATGAGAACTGGCTTCGGGGCGTCACCTCGAGCCGATCGGCAAACCTGTCGATCATCCGGGTTCACGGAGACTCCATGGAACCCATGCTGCTCCATGGCGACGAGGTCATGGTCGACCTTGCTGACGGCCCTGCCCGCCTCCGCGATGGCATCTACGTGCTTCGCATGGACGATGCCCTGAGCGTCAAGCGGATCGCACTCGAACCGCAGGGGCGAAAGATCTCCGTGGTCAGCGACAATCAGGCGTACCCCAGTTGGCATGGGCTCGACCGACGTGTCGTCAATTTCGTTGGCCGTGTTGTCTGGTTTGGACGAAAGGTCCAGTAGTGTCAGCTAGTGGGGACGATCCGGAACGGCAGCTGCGCGGACACGAAAACGGGATAGCCGACATTCGATTGCCTCGGTGCCGGCTTCCGAGACCGATCCTTCTTTGCCGTTCAGCGCCGATTTCCGGCTTCTGAGGTGCGGACAGGCAGCCTTCCGGCAGGTATCAACCACAACAAGCTACATTGAACCAGTCCGTCGATGCGGGACGCCAAGCAGCCCAATGAAAGTACAAGGTCTCCTATCGATTATGCCTCACGATCTGCTCTATCCTAAGGCCCGACTGTACCCACAGGCCGAGATCTAACGCCAACTTGAAAAATTCGTCGCCCGAGTCGGACGGATTGAGGCAGTACTGACGAACAAGATTCCGGGCGAACCTCCCATGGTCGAGCGCGTCGTCGAGCGAGACCCATCGGGGATCCCCCACCTCGGCCTCGAAGGCGGCCATCACTGCGAGCGGAAGACGCGCTCCAAACAGTAAGTAGTGGAGCATTGGCAGAAAACCGAATTGCACGAACGCTTCCTCGCCTACCGTTCCGTTCCTGGCAAATAGCTGCTCACGCGAGCCTTTCAGACGGCCCGTCCGAAACTCTGGATCGGTCCAATAGCTCACACGCTGTGCGGGAATGGCATTCCGTTCCCTGAGCGACGACAGCAGGTGGGGTATCGGCTCCAAGTTTCCTTCATAAGCGACACGCGCCTCCCGAGTGGTTGGGTCGTGCCGATGGAAATCGATCCGCGCGACGAAGGCCTCCTCAGCCTCGGTGAACGAGATCGCATACCGATTACGAGCCGGCATTCCTAAACTCACCGGAGCACGATCCGGTTAGCCTCGACGTGACGAAATGCCTTCGACCTACATGTCAGCAAGATGACCTGCATCCGTTTGGACGCCTCCTGCAGGATGTCTGTCATTGTCTCCAGCCGGATGTCATCCGAATATACCAACGGATCATCCAGTATGAGGGAGATCGGTGCTCCATCCTCCAGTAGGAGGTCTGCGAACGCTAGACGAGTCAGGATCGCCAATTGCTCCTGTGTTCCCCGGCTGAGGTCGCCACACGCCTCGTCGATCCCAGCCCGTGACACCCCAGCGAGCCCGAGCTCCTCGTTGAACGATAGGTCGCTACCCGGCAGAAGTTGCTGGATGTAACGCCCCGCACGTGCCGTCACGGGTGCAAGGAACGTCCTAGATGCCACGTCCGCTGCCTGCGTCAGGGCTTTCCGCAACATGTCGAGCGTATCCGCCTCGCGCCTGAGGCGCTCGAGGGACGTCGCTGATGCCTCCTCATCCTCACGCGCCTCTGCCATTCTTCCTGCAGGCCCGCTCGTTCCCTCCCTTGCGACTGCCGCTTCGAGTGCAGCGATCGATGCGGTGAGTTCGAGACGCTCCTCTCCGGCCCGCCGCGCAGCGCGATCGATATTCTCGATGCGCCGACGGATGGCTTCAGGATCAAATGCGTCGGTCCCTGCTTTCGCCTTCTCCGCAGATTCGAACTTGGCAGTTCGATCGCGCTGCGCCGACTGAAGGTCCGCTGCCAGCTTCTCGCGGTCGCCCGCAGCGATGACAGTCCGAAGGTTCTCGCCTGCTGCTTCCATCTCACGATGCGCACTTCCGTGATTGGCATCAGCCGTAGCCTTGACGCGTTCCGCCTTCGACAATGCCTCCCTCGCATCCTCACGACGGCCAGATGCGGTCGCCTCCGACAGCTTGGCCTCCGTCACCGCCCCTTCAAGGGCAACGATGTCGTCCATCGGCGCTACCGCATCGACGAGTCCCTCGCCCAGTGACGCAACGAACGCCTTCAGCGCATCCGCACCAGCCGCCAGCGAGATCGACGCGTCACCAGGACAAGCCGACGCGATCTGCTTTTGCAGAGCCGCGAGTTCCCGTTCCGCGGCGGCCGCGCGCTCGTTTCGTGTGATGCCCTCGGAATGAGATCTGATCCCAAGCCGCCTCAGGGCAGCGTCACGCTCTCCGTCCGCTGCAGCCAAGTCCGCTTCAATGCTAAGGCTTGATCCGTCGGGGGGACGGACGGTCACGCTGCCAGCAGTCCCCAGTTCAAACCGGGTAGCCTTCAAGACCTCGACGCTGGCTACATCCGCGGCTTCACCGTCGATCCGAAGGGTAGTGCCCTCCTTCAATTCCACCTCGACCTTGACGGCACCGGCTTCGAACCGCGCTCGCGCCTGGATCGCTGCTAACTCGTATTCGGAAACTTTCCTGAGTTCACTGGCATCGATCCGATCCGCTGATGCCTCCTTCAGTTCCTTCTCACGTGCCTCGAGCTCGTCGAGCGCACGCCGAGCATCGATCGCCCTGCGTGCTCCGGCAGCCGTGGCAAAAACGCGGGCACGATCACGGGCACCCACTAGCGCCAACTCGTGCTTTTCCGTCTCCTGTCTGGCATCATCGAGCGCCTGACGCAGAGCCTTCTCTTCCTTGATCACCGTCTCGAGGTTGGAGCGAGCATCTTCCAGTGATCCTTTCGCCGTCTCGAGGACTCGTTCGGCAGAGCTAAGCCGGTCCTCAGCGGCATCGAGCCGCTGCACGGCTGCCGAAGCGGTGGTCACGAACGCATCTGCCCGGCCGAGCTGCGCTTCCGCAGCGGAGTGTCGAAGCGCAGCCGTCTCAGCTGTCTTCAGATCGTCCTCGAGTTTGCGACGCTGCTCGACCGCCTCGGGGTCGAGGAGATCGCGCTCGAGGAGCTTCAAGCGTGACTTTGCGTTTTCTAGATCGGCTAGCGTGCTTTCATAGTCGCGGACGACGGCTTCGGCATTCTGACGCGCGACAATGGCCTCGGCGAGCCGTGTTTCGGCTGCCGCCAGATTACCCTTCGACTTACCAGTCGAGGGAGTCCTGAGTGCGGAATATGCCGTTTCCACGTTGGACCGGATCGCATCGAATCGACGGCCTCCTGTAACCGCACCCACTTCGGCTTCCAGAACGCCCCGCACTGTATCGCGTACGATGCGGTTCGGATTCTCGACGGCCAATGCAGTGGCCTGCTCCACCCAAAGTAGACCGAGCGGACCGCGGGTTTCCGGGTCAGTCCCCCTGTTGTTGCCCCGCTCAAACCCCAACAGTTCCTGCAGCGCCTCCTCAGCGGCATCGCTCTCCTTGCGGCCGCTGGAACCGGAGAGGCGAACGGACGCGGACTTCATGAATTGCTTCTCGAGCGTCCACGCTTCCTCTCCGATATGGAAGCCAACCGATACTCTCGGCGCGACGTCGTCGCCGATTGGAACGTAGGACCGCACCAGTTCGGTCTTGGCAGAGTATCGAACGAAGAAGGCAGCACGGAGGGCTTCCAGCAACGTCGATTTGCCCGACTCGTTGGGCTCGACAACGATGTTGAGACCTTCGGTGAAGCCCTCGATGCGAAGCGGATCGCGGAACTTGCGGAAGTTCGCGACCTCTAGGTTCCTGATGATCATTTCGACACCTCTGCGTCAAATCGAAGTGCTTCGACATAAAGACGCTCGAGTGCCGCTGCGGCGATCTGCGCATCGGGGCCATTGGCGTCCGCCTTGGACTGCAGTGCCGCAGTAGCACCCGCAAGCGCGCCCTGAACTTCGATCCTCGCAATGTCGTCCGACGTGGGCCGGGCGATGAACTCATCAGTATCCAGATCGAGGTTGCGCAACTCGTGCGCTAGACGGTTCTCGAGGAGGGTCAACATCGAGACGCGGTCGGAAAGGCTCGCCACGCCCATCAGATCGAGGGACAAAAGCACATCGGAGAGGCGCGCCTCCGTCCTAAGCGTTGCGATCTCCCGCTCCAGCTCCTCCTCGTTCGCAACATTCCATCGGCGTGAGATCCAACAGTAACGACCGGTCTCGACCCTTCGGAGCTGCGGGGCCTCTTTGGACCTCAGATCCACAGATATGCACCCGCCGGGTTCATCCCGACCGAACCTATCGATCTCCGGCGTGCCGCTGTAGGCAGTCCTGTCGCCGACTGTAAGGAAGCCGTGCCAGTCCCCGAGCGCGAGGTAGTCCAACCCAGCAGATTTCGCCCGATCGGGAGGGATTATGTTCGAACTCTCGCCTGACGCTCCGAACTCCGCGATCGAACCGTGTGCCAGCCCGATCCGAAGCGCGCCAGGGGGTGTCACCATGTCCACCATCGCTGCGGTAGGATCGTTTGTCGTCTTGCGATGCTCGAGAGGCGCTGGAAGAAGCCAGGCTCCCTCCTCCATCTCGACCGGCTCGGCGGTGTCAACGATTCGCACTGATGTCGGTGCACGAGCGCGGATCCTGCTCCAGAGACCGCCCGCGCGGGCGTAATCATGGTTTCCCGGCATAAGCCACCACGTCACCGGCGCGCGCTCCATCCGGGACAGCGCCTGCATGACGATGCGATCGCCCGGCTCAACATTGTCGAATACGTCTCCCGCCACCACGACATGTGCTGCGCCGGCCGTCATCGCGGCCTTCCCAAGTTCGTCGATCGCATCGAACCGCGCTTCGGAGAGCGCGTTGCGCACCTCGTGAGAGAAGCGGCCAAACGGCTTCCCGAGTTGCCAGTCAGCACTGTGAATGATCTTGAGCGTTCCCACGAATCACTCCCTCGTTTCCGTCAATTAATGAATCTCATAATCGGGCGACAGAAATTGTTACCCATCCGCGCCTGGGCGCGATGGGCATCGTCCGTTACTCTGCGATCGTAACTATGACGGTGTCGAAGAGGTCCTGCTTGCGATCACTGGTCTTGTGGGTGTTGGCCACTTGGTATCCGTCGCCCTCGTTGCGGAGAAGGTTCCTTGCGACGGCTTGGAAGGCCTCCATCTCGGCGTCGGATCCGCCAGTGGGCCGGAAGGATGCGCCACCCGAGGTCCGCCGGACTTGGAAACCAGTCCCATTCTCAATGAGGTCGTCAAGGTAGCTCATTCAAACATTTCCTAATGCGGATACTCAGCAGTCAGTATTGTCACGGCAGAGCCGGAAATACGCGTCGGTATTCATGGACCATCTCGCGCAGCCTTTTCGGCGCCAGGACCTCCACGGCATCCCCCCACTGGTAGAGGTGCCATGTCATCTCGAGGTACCCTGACGCCATAAAGCGCACCGTGAGCGATCCATCCACCCCCTCCTCCACGGACTGCGTGGGATGGAAGACGAAGCGACGCGCGTGGGCGGCGGCATCCGGCGTGAAGCGCCAGACCACCTCGCCAAACTCCCGTTCGCTCTCATATAAACCGAACCCCTTCTCGGCATGCCGCTTCAGATTGAAGCCAGCATCGATCTCGAAAGATCCGGCAAGCATCGACCGTTCGCGATGGACCCGTTGCCGGAGCTTTCGCCTAGTCCACCGGCCGTAACTCGTCGACGTCGAAGTCGCGAAGGCCAATTTCACCGCTACCGTTGAGCATGTCGCTCGCCAGCGAGCGCTTCCGTTCCAGTAGCTCATCCAACTTCACGTCGAACGTCTTGAAATCTCCCGCGGCCACCGTCGGATAGTAGACGAAGACGTCCTTCGTCTGGCCTATGCGGTATGCACGGTCGGTCGCCTGATCTTCCTTCGCGGGATTCCAGGTCCGTGTGAAGTGGATCACGTGGTTCGCCGCCTGCATGTTGACGCCAAACCCAACAGCTACGGGCGACAGGACGATGACACCGAAACCAGGCTGCTCCTGGAATGAGCGTATCATCTTCTGCCGGCTGTCGACGGCGCTCGCGAGAGCGGTTGTGTCGCCATTGATGATCTTGACGGGGACGCCGAAGGTCTCCTGCACGTAGTGCTTGATCAGGCGCTGGATCGCCTTGAACTCACAGAAGATGATCGCTTTCTCTTCTCGATCACGGATAGCCTCGAGAACCTCGATCAGCCAATCGAGCTTTGGAGACCGTGCCCGATAGCTTTCCACCGGATCGTAGGCGCTGCCCGCGCTCTCGTCTGGGTCCGAACACAATAGCCTGAGCTTGTGGAGGAGAGCCAAATGACTCCCGGGTGCTGCTCCTGCCCGCCTGAACGCATCGATGGCGCCAACGTAGAGGCCGCGCTGGAACGGGCTCATATTGAGACTTCGGCTGGACTCATCCACGACCTTCGCCTTCAGGTCGGTCGCAACATCCGCCTTCATGCGTCTGAGCAGCTGAGGCCTGATGACACCCCGCAGTTCTTCGACCTTCGCCCTGTCATCGTCGCTCTTCGCCTCAATCGGACGACGGTATGTCGCGCCGAACTCGTTCAGCGCGCCGAGCAGGCCCGGCTGCACGAAGTCGAACAGGCACCACAGGTCGACCAAGCTGTTTTCCACGGGCGTCCCGGTGCAGGCGATACGGAACTTCGCCTGCTGCTTCTTGGCGGCACGGGTCATCGCAGCGTTTGGATTCTTGATCTTCTGCGCCTCGTCGCAGACCATCACAGACCACTTCTCTCGCGCGAACGAGAATTCGAGATCGCGGAGCGTTTCATATGTAGTGAGGACAAGATCGGCATCGCCGCGCCAATCCGGGCGAAGGAACCGCACCAGACCCTCTCGGCGGAGCTGCTCATCAACCGAAGCCCGATCGACCCGCAGACCAGCAAGGCCCTCACCATAGGCCGTCAGGATCTTCAGCGTCCCGGACTCCAGGAACTTCTCCGCCTCCTCCTTCCAGTTTTCGAGAAGAGAAAGAGGCGCAACCACCAGCGCGGGCGGGGTCTCGGGATTCTCCTCTCGCGCCCGCGCTACCAAGCTGAGTATCTGAAGGGTCTTCCCAAGTCCCATGTCATCGGCCAGCAAGGCGCCCCGGCACTTGTCAGGTGCCAGCGCCAGCAGGTGCTGCATCCAGGCCAATCCTTCGAGCTGGTGGTGCTTAAGCGCGACGCCGAGACGGAGACTGGATGGAAGCCTTGCTGGAGCGGGCTTCTCTGCGAGCGCGGCAAGCCGCTCTTCCCTGTAGTCCACCTGCCCGATGTTGCTCTTGAGGATCAGCGTAGGCTTCTTCCCGCGGCGCGCAGGAGCTTCCGGCTTGAATGTCCCCTTCGCAGCCTGATCCCTCACCTGTCCGAAGGTGGATACGATGGCCTCGGCCTCACGGACCGGGATGGGCGTGGGGCACCCTGTCAGAGGAACCGACGTTGCTCCGGTTGCCTTTGCGCTCTCCAGCCCCTCGCGCAACTCTTCCGACAGTTCGTCCGTCAGCGGCAGGATGCAGGGTCGGTCGGTTTCCGGATCGGTCCATCCGATCATCGGAACCAGGTTCTCGGGGAACCAGCCGTCCTCGTTGTCGCGCTTGGCGATGTGCGGGGAATAGAAGGACTTCTCCTGCCCGATGCCCTCGACGCGCTCCGAGTAGCCTGAGAGGTCGTAGACCTGACCATGCGTGATGACGCCGTCCCCACGATGGCCGAGCGCCCGACGAAGGGCTTCGCAATGCAGCCTGCTGTCGCCGTCGAGCTCGAACTCATATTCGTCCCAAGCGAACAGTTGAAGGCCACGATCAAGGTTCCGCTCGACGCCCTCGACGAACTCGATCACGTCGGCTTCCTCGAGCATGACCTCGCGCGTCTCGATCGCCTCGCCTGCCCCACTCGTGATGAGCAAACCCAAGGCACCCTCACCATGGGTCTCCGGCGTTACGGCGGCAAACCGCTCGAACACGATGCCCGCCTGCTGCTTGGCCTCCTCGAATTGATCCTCGTCGACGACTGCGGCCGCGTCTGGTCCGAGCGCCGCGATCGGGTTGAGGAGAAAAGCCTCGGCACGCTCGCCCGCAACGCGACGACCGGGCATGCGCTTGACCTCGCGCAGCACGGTCCCGACCTCGGGCGAGATCATCACCTGGATTATTCCGTCCGGCGTAGGCAGGTCGTATCGGTCACGCACCTGACCCGACCTGTCGAACGCTTCGAGCCAGTCGGCAGGCGCGCCCTCGAACCACGGTTCCACCTCTACCAGACCCAGCCCTTCCGACCGGCGGAGCGCCATCTGCAATCGGTCCGGGGTGACCACCACCGTCCGGTAGAGGAAGTCATCGAGCGAGGCACCAGCCGCAACCGCCAACTGACGGATCCCTCCCCAGGCGCGACGCTGATCGGCTTCGTTGCGCTCTTCGTCAGGACGACGGGCGAACCGCCGAATGTGTTCCAGCAAACTCCACACGCTAGGAGAAACAAGCTGAAGGCCGCCGTCTATTTCGAGCGCACCGCCCTTCAGCTTGGCCCCGGATATCGGTCGGCGGTCAACATCGAACCAGCCATCCACTGCGACCGAGAAGTCGCGGTCCGTCAGCGAGTTCCGGCTCACGATCTTCGGAACCGCCCCGGTGGGCGGTGGAAGATGCAGTATCTCAAGCTCGCCTGCGGCTTCCTCGTCTTCAAGGAGCACGAATAGCTGCGCCCACTGTAAGCGATGACCACCATCGACCCGCTCTGCGAGCCCCTCGTCGGCCAACTGGTCGAGGAGTGCATCTGCGGCCTTCGACGCCGGCGTCGTCTCACCGCCAGTGGGCAGGAGTATGCCCCCATCCTCGACGACGGGCGATGGCGCGGCCACCTGAGCGACTTCCGACTTGGTCTTCTTCCTACCCCAGATCATGAGCGAAGATACCAGGCGCCGCGGCGCTCTGCCCACGCGAAGTTCCTACGGGTGAGTTCGTTTGCCGCTGGCCCCGAACGTGGTGCGTAAGCCCATAGCGAACCACCTTTGTCGCGCGAATCGGCGGTCTTGATCCCATGCTTGGCGAGGAAGGCGAAGAGTTCAGCATCTTTCCCGACGATTGAAGCTGTCGATGGCAATCTAGACGACATTGCACTGGGCTGTGGAGGTGCGGAAGGACGTGCGCCGTAAGACGGCGTAGTGTGACTAGCTTGGGGGCCACCTCTTGCGGATGAGAGGGAAGCGATGAGACGGTCGGCCTTGCGCTCCCACCGTTCGCCGGCTCCATCCTTATGGATGACGCGCGCGACATTGCTCGGGTGCTTCAACGCGGTCCTGTTGCCGGCTACCTGCAACTTCGACAGGTCGAATGGTAGCTTCGCCGCATCGAAGGCGAACATCGCGTTGCCCTCCTCGCCGAACTCCACATAGACGTGGCCCGCGATACGCATGATGAAGGCGTTGTTACTCGATACGCCTCCGCTCGTTAGGCTCAGCATACGCCCCTTCATCATCTGCCGCAGTGATCTGAAACTCGGCCGCGGATCGCGATAGGCTGCGTCGCCAAGCGCGAAGTGCATGTCGCTGATCTGATCGACGTAGCGCTTCCAGAAGTTGATGCGCCGCTGGTCGTTGATCCCGTCGGCAGAAAGCAGGTTGAAAAAGTCCTCGATCAGCCGGAGCTTGTGCCAAGAGGACACCATCCTCCTCGTGTCCGGAAGGACCAAAGTCCAGAGCGTGTCGTTTCGCTCGAGCCACGGATTGCCCCACCGCCTGACGGAAGTCTCGCACAGCGCCGGATCAAGGTCGATCGATGCGCATTCGGAATAGCGATCGAGCACCCGGGAGAGCCCCTGATCAGCGAGCACATCATGCTCCTCGATCAGTCCGATGACGCGCGGGAGAACATCACGGAACTTCCGGTCGTCGAAACCCACTGCGGCTTCGATCTGCGCCTCGAATATTCTCTGTCCGATCCACGACGTATCGCCAGCGGAAAGATCGCGGCGAAGGACCTCAAGAGGGTCACCCTCCCCGGTCAACAGTTCGGCACCATAACGGGTGCACGGGTCTGCGGTCAGTAGGTTGGCGTGGTCGTCGATCGCGGCGAGCCAATCGGGTGCCTGCCCAGAGCGCTCGAGCTGTGGCAGGTTATCGTTCAGATACTCCCTAAGGACCCGCCAATTTCGGTCGCCAGCGCCGCGAGCGCTACCGGGGTCGTAATTGACGTAGCCGTCCAAGAGCCCGCGCCAGCATCGCCTGTAGGGCCGAGGCATCGTTCGGAAGGAGTCGATCTCGCTGAGGAGCGGATCGAACCGTTCACCGTCCTCTATCAGCGCAGGCTGGCCCGCCGATCGTAGACGGGTGCCCCAGCTCACAAGACGTGCGGACCGAACATTATGGAGCTTCCCTGTCTCGCGAAATCTCACAAGCTCCGTCTGGATACGGTCGTTCGAGGCACCGGCACCCGCCCCCGCTCCGCTGAGCATCGCCTGGAGCGACTGCACGTGCCCCCGTAGAACCCGGAGATCCGGTTCCGGCATGTCTCGGATCACTGCAGCCCCGACGTCGGTCAGTCGCTGCTGCAGCCTCGCCATCCTCGGACTCAGAGGGCGCATGTGCCAACCCCGCCTTCAAATGCATCGACTAGCGCGGCCGCAGGCTCATCAACTCCAAAGAATTCGAGGCGGAGCTCGATGCGCCGACTAGCATCCAGCGACGCCTTCGCGGAGTTCGAGGAATAGCCGCCGACTAGAAAGAGCCTGCGTATCTCTTCCAGCTCACGCAGATCCATGGGCCGCTCACCTGCCTGCGGCGGGGCCATGAGGGCGCAGAGAACCCGCTGGCTTCGCTGGAGGCTGAGGTTAAGATTGTAGAGATAGCTACCCCTGCGATCCGTGAACCCTTCGACAACGATCCGCTTCAACCATCGCCGCCCACCCTTGTCCCGGGCGATCGCAAGCACCTCGGGAACGAACGATCGAAGGAGCTGCTCTTGTTCCGGACTGAGAGCGTTGCTTGCCGAGTCAAAGCGGGCCCGGTCACCGAAGTCGATGACGGCACGGTTCCGATCGACACGGATACCCTGCTTCTTCGCAGCCTTGTCGATGCGGTCCAGCAGCTTCACGATCTCCGCCTGTCTCTCGGCCTCGAGCTGCTCGCGCTCCGAGATCGTGCGGGTGACCGCCAGGAGCGCCACGCTCATCACGAGCAGGAACAGCACCATGAGGGCGGTCATGAGATCGGCGAACGAGATCCAGAAGGGCTTCTCCCCCTCCTCACGGCCCCGGTTCCCCATTGTCACGCGCTGGAACATTCAGATCACGCCGCCTGCCGACCAGTGGACGGGAGGGAGGCCTCCAGCTCCTGGATCGCCTCCTTGAGCATGCCGGTGGCGCGCGAAAGCTGGGTGTGGAACTCGCGGTTCGCCTCGACCACGACGCCACGCATACCTTCCGAGAACTTCTCGTGCGACTGGCCGATGACATCGGCGACCTCGTCCAGGAAGCCGTCCGCTTCCGACTGCGCCGCGACTAGCTTCTGCGTGGCGCCTTCTATCCGACCGAGGACATCCGCCGTGAGGCTCGCCTCTCGGGATGCATTCTCCACCGTTGCGCGGAGATCCTGGACCATCATGGCGACGGCGTCTCGCGCCGAGCGGTAGTCCGAAATGACGGAATCGAGACCCCTCGCAGCTCCGGCGACGCTGCCCGCCGCCTCCGAAAGGCCCGTAGTAACGTTAGCGATCCGGTCGAAGCCCCCTACGACCTCTCGACCCGAGTTCTCGAGCTTGTTGGCGGCCGCAAGGAGTGTGTCGGCCCCGCCGTTGAGTCGCACGAACGCATCTCGGGTCGCGGTCTGGACGCCCGCTGTCATCTCCCGGATTGCCTCTACGAGGCCGTCCACGTTGGACGAGATTGCGCCGACGGACTCACGCATTTGTCCGACGTGGCCAGCCGCCGCCTCTGCTCGCCTACCATCCTCCTCAGCCTGAACCCTCGAGCGTTCGGCAGCCTGCCTCTCGATCGCCGAGATCGCCTGGGCCATACCCTCGCCGAGGGCGGTGAGCATGTCCTGGACGCGGGTCTGGGTAGCTTCCTGCATCTCGCCCGTCGACGATCGGATCTCGTCGATCACGGTGCGGAGCTCCTCCGACATCGCTGCCTGCTTTGCCTCCACCGCCTGGACGACCTCGAGGAGCTTTGTCGACATCGCATCGGAAGCCCGCGTTCCGGCCGCTTCCACGTTGTTGGTCAGGTCCTGCAGCTTCGAGACCGCCGTCTGCATCGCATCGATCGTGCGCTGCTGCATGTCGCCGATGCCGGATAGCTGGGTGCCGAACATGTTCTCCAAGCGGTCGCTGAAGCTGGCGAGCACGTCCGTCAGGAGCTTCGTCACCGCGGACGACTGATCCTGGCTGACCTGGCCGACCGCGCCGGCGATCTGGTCCAATGGCCCCTTGAGTGCCTCGGTCAGGGCACCCGCGATGGTGGTCCCGAGCTCGTTGGAACGCTGAACGGTCGCGTTGATCTGCCGGTCCGCGAGCTCAGTAAGGATCTCCCTAAGGTCGGCGACGAGTGCGTCCTTCAGGATCTTGGTCTGACTGGCCGCGTCCTCCGAGGAGATTACCAGCCGAGCGAGATACTCCTCGCCCGCGCCCGCCTCGTAGGTCGCATCAATCTCGTGGGCGAGCTGCGTCACCTTGCGGTAGAGGCTGTTCAGCCGGAACTTCTCGAGGCCAGTGGTGAACATCGCGAGGATGATCGCGAAGGCCGAGACGATGAAGGCCTCGCTGACGCCATGCAGCAGGGCGGCCAGGCTGTTCCGGACCACGGCAGAGTCATCTGATATCTGGAAGGAGCTTAAGCCGGTTAGAAGACCGGTGAAGGTCCCGATGATGCCGATGCCCGTGAAAATGCCGGGGAGATGCTTGAAGAACTCAGCGTGGACGCGGTTGTCCACTACGGCGTGTGGCGAGAGGAACATCTCCGCGGGCACCGTCGAGCGGATGGCGCGCTCAACCATCTCGCCAGTCTGGAGGTCTAGATCCTTCTGGACATGGAGCGTCTCCCGATACTCGTTAAAGATGGCCGCGATCGCACGGTCTGGCTCGAAGCACTTGGAGAGGTCGTTCAGGCCATTTGCCCGCGCAGCTTCCACGTTCGCGATGATCAGCTTGAGGTTGGCGTCGAGCCGATTCGCGGGAATGAAAAAATACCGGAAGAATGCGATCGCCAGAGCAACGAGAATCACAAATACGAGCACCGGTATCACCGGAATTCCGAACAACGTCATTTCGCTCATTCCCCCAACCGCCGAGGACCTCCCGTGATTCCCGCGCACGGGCGGCTCGACGCGTCATGCTGCTATATCTGCAGCTATTATTCTACGGCTAACATCGACTGATTTAGATCAGCTTGCCACTTTTTGGGAAGCGTAAGGCTCTGGCAATCCGCATGACTTTGCGACAGTATCTCTGGGTTGGGGGAAAGAACGATGGCCCAGTTAGAAGGTTGGCTCTCTAGAGTGACGCGCCGATTCGGCGAGATGATGTCTGGCGTCCCGGCCTCTGACACCGATGCGCCGACCTCAACTCCGCGTCCCAGAGGGACCGCCTCCACCTCAGCGGCTGCGCCCAACTCGCCGACGAATTTCGATAGAGCACCACCAGGCATCAGCCTAAGCGCCAACGGCCGATACCTATTTGGTGGATATTCGTTCTCAACGCTCGAGCAGGCATCCGACTACGCCAAACGGATGACCAAGCTGGCAGCGCCGACGGTTGCCGTTGCTCCCGCTCGACCTTTACAGCCAGCCCCTTCCAAATCGAAGGGACAACGCGTTCCCGCCTGCTGGGTCGACAATGCGGCAACAGTCATGGTGGGAACGCGGAACGTCGCCGTCGACATGGTCTACTACGGCACTCCTGGCCGGCATGACCCCGCCCGTGACAAGAGCCGGATCGATCCCACGCTTCCGATCGATCCCCGAGGTGATCGCTCGGGCGACACCCTCACATACTGGCAGAGCTACGACCGGCTCGACCCGCGCGCACGCTGGACCTACCTCGACTGGCTGGAAGGTGGCCGAACAGATCCCACCATCCCTATCGGCTACGTCTTCGTATTCTTCTACGGCCTCGAGCAGCGCCTGCTGGTAGATGACGCCAAGGAGGAGGCCCCTGCGATCTTCGGGGAAGTCCGGCGTCTACTCGCGATACATGGAGAGGACTACTCGTTCGCCGCCTATGCCTCGAAGCTGTTGGCACTCTCCTGCCTATACGGCGAGGCACGCGACGATCCGATCACTTCCGCTCCGCCCCACAACTACGAAATGGAGCTGCCGCTCAACGTGCGCGTGCGGCTGGGCACCCGCATCGAGCGCAATGAGCCCTTCGACGCGGACGACTGCCTGCTATGGGTGCTCTCGCTCCCTGACGTATATCTCCGCACGCCGGGACAACGGTGCTTCGTCGAGCTCCTTGAACTCTGGCGCATGCGGTTCGCCGTTCGCAACCCGGAAGGCCTCCGGGTCCGGCGGCCGAAGGTCAAGATCCGGTCCCAGTATAATTCAGCCAGCAGCACCTTCTCCCGCCCAATTGAAATGGACCTTCCTGACATTTCTGGGACGCAGGCACCGCTTGCTGGCCTCCGCACGATACTTGACGGCTGCATCGAGGATCTCTCGACCTACAGCCGGCTCCTGGGTCGCGATCCGGCGTTCCGTGGATCGCTGCGCGGCGACCTCCTGCTACCGCTTGAACTGCGGCGGGGCCGGTTGTCCTTGGCCGAATGTCGGAGCGCCCTCGACCTTTCCACGGCCAGCGGTCTCGCGGCAGTCGTCGATGTGGCTCGCGCGCTTGGCCTGGAGCTTGAAGCCGGCGCCGAGAAGCTCCCGGCGGCAACCGTCCGACAGATCGGCGTCGCCCTCGATGCACTCGATCTCGGGTTCGAGCCGGATCGTCGCTACGGGCCGGCTGCCGCTCTGAGGACAGACGGGCGCATCGCTCTGTTCCCAGCAAGTCTCGGCGGGGCGGTCGATCCCGACCGTGGGCCATATGCCGCTGCCCGCGTAATGGTCGAGGTCGCCATGCTGGCCGCAGTATCCGACGGGACAGTCGCCTCATCGGAGATGGACGCCATCGAGCGCCGGCTCCGCTCGACACCCGAACTTAAGGAAGAGGAGATCACCCGGCTCCTCGCTTGCGGGAGCGCGCTTGCGGCGGATCCGCCAAAGGTCCGCGCAGCGCTGAAGAAGCTGGCGGACGTCGCGCCGGAGAACCGAGCGGCGCTTGCAGCCGCAGCGGTCGAGGCGGTGCTGGCGGACGGTCGTGTCCTGCCGGACGAGGTGAGATTTCTCGAGGCCCTCCACGCCGCCCTCGGACTTCCCGCGAGTGCGCTCTATTCGGCGCTGCATCGTAGCGGCGAGGATGTCGGACCGGTCGAAGTGGTATCGGCCATCGACGAGCGAACAGTGCCGCTGCCGGATGAACCGAAGCGATCTGGCATGTCCATCGACATCGCGCGACTCGAGAGGATCAGGGGCGAGACGACGCAGGTGTCCGCCATGCTCGCGTCCATCTTCGTCGAGGACGAGCCCGAACCGGCCCCCGCTCCGCCGCCCAAGGAAAATGCCACCGCATCCGCCTTCGCTGGCTTGGATGGCCCGCATTCCGACCTTCTCGTCCGTCTCCTGGCCGGCCCCATGGCTAGAACCGACTTCGACGCGCTCGCGACTGAGCTGCGCCTGATGCCGGACGGAGCCATCGAGACGCTCAACGAATGGGGCTTCGACACCCTCGGCGAGCCCATAGTCGAGGATGACGACGACGTGCGCGTCTCCTCCGAAGTCATTGACCAAATTGAACCAATGGGAGTTGCCGCTTGAGCACAATCCGACGCAAGGATCGGGACCTCATCATTCAGGCTCTCTCCGCAGGTGTTGTGCCGCGGGTAGGCCTCCAGCACATCCAGGTGGGACGCTCACAGGAGGTCGGCGCGCTCGTGCGCGACATCGACCGTATCGCGGACGCCGGATCGGCGGTGCGCTTCGTCATCGGCGAGTATGGGGCTGGCAAGACCTTCTTCCTGAACCTCGTGCGCCTCATCGCCCTCGAACGGAAATGCGTCACGGTTCACGCCGATCTCGCTCCCGACCGCAGGCTGCACGCAACAGGAGGCCAGGCACGAGGCCTGTATGCTGAAGCCATCCGGAACATGGCCACGCGCACGAAGCCGGAAGGCGGCGCCCTCCCCAGCATCGTAGAGCGGTTCGTAACCGAATGCGTGAGGGAGGCCGAAGACGGCGGCTCACCGGTCGAGCGCATCATAGACCGGCGCCTTGCCCCCTTATTGGAGATGCTAGGCGGTCACGACTTCTCGACGGTGCTTAAGACATATTGGCGCGCTTATGAGGAAGGCGATGACAGCCTCAAAGCGGCCGCACTGCGTTGGCTAAGGGCGGAATACCCAACCAAGACCGAGGCGCGGCAGGCGCTCCCGGTCCGCAGCATCATTGACGATGCCGACGTCTACGACACGTTCAAGCTGCTTTCCGCTTTCGTTCGCATTGCGGGCTACTCCGGCCTCCTTGTGGTGTTCGACGAGTTGGTCAACCTCTACAAGCTGCAGAGCTCGCAGGCGCGCAACCAGAACTACGAGCAGCTTCTGAGGATGCTCAACGACGTGCTTCAGGGTAACGTCGAGGGGCTCGGCTTCGTGTTCGGGGGGACGCCAGAATTTCTGCTCGACAGCCGACGCGGCCTCTACAGCTACAAGGCGCTCCAGTCCCGTCTGGACGAGAACAGCTTTGCAACCGAGGGGCGGATCGATCTCAGCGGACCAGTGATAAGGCTGCAGAGCCTCTCGCCCGAGGATCTCCTTGTGCTGCTGGGGAACATCAGGTCGGTCTTCGCACTCGGAGATGCGTCGGCCTTTCTCGTGCCCGACGAGGCAAAGACCGCATTCATGGAGCATTGCAACAAGCGGATCGGAGAAGCCTACTTCCGCACGCCTCGCAACACGATCAAGGCGTTCGTCCAGTTCCTATCCGTCCTGGAGCAGAACCCTGACACGCAGTGGCACGAACTAATCGGCGCGGTGTCGCCTGAAAAGGAGGAGCCCGAAGAGCCAGAGGCGGACGACGAGCTTGTCGACCTCCGCATCTGACGTCCCTTCCTATGATCGGCTCCATCCTGAAATCCGCCGCTGGGTTCGCGACGAGGGATGGACCGGCCTGCGTGAGATACAGGACACCGCGATCCGTTCGATCCTGGGGTCGGACAGCGACGTGATCATCATGGCGGGCACGGCGTCGGGCAAGACCGAGGCCGCGTTCCTGCCGCTGCTCACCGAAGCAGCGGAGATGACAGGGGGGGGCCTTCGCCTCCTCTACATCAGTCCCCTCAAGGCTCTCATCAACGACCAGTTCCGGCGCCTGGAACCGCTATGCGAACGGCTAGGCCTGCCGATCACCCGATGGCATGGTGACGCGCCTCAGGGACCGAAGACGCGGCTGCTCAAAACGCCGGCCGGCGTAGCCCTGATCACGCCTGAATCAATCGAGGCACTTCTCCTGCGTCGCCCCGCCGATGCCGCCAAGCTGTTTCGTGGCGTGCATGGGATCGTGGTCGACGAGCTCCATGCATTTCTTCAGGGCCCGCGCGGGTTGCACCTGGCGTCCCTTCTCCGTCGCATCGACAGGATAGCGTCCGGACGCCCGCGACGGGTAGGGCTCTCCGCCACGCTTGGTGATGCCAACGCCGCCTGCCGCTGGATGAACGCGGTGAACCCACAGAGTGTCGACGTGCTTCGCGCGCCGCAGAGCGGTCCAGGAGTCAGGCTGCAAATCCGCGGCTACGAGGAGCCACCCGAGGGAGCAGCGATCGACGAAATTGCGGATAACGGTGCGAGCGATGCGCTCAGCCAGATCGCCGACCATATCTTCTCAAACCTGCGCGGATCGAACAATCTAGCGTTCGCTGGATCACGCCGCACGGTCGAGGCCCTTGCCGACCGTCTGCGCGAACGGTCGGAGCGCGACAACGTGCCGGAGGAGTTCTTTCCCCATCACGGCAGTCTTTCAAAGGACCTGCGCGAGTCGCTTGAGACGCGCCTCAAGGCCGGCGACCAGCCAACCACCGCCGTAGCGACGACGACGCTCGAGCTCGGCATAGATCTTGGCAGCGTCCAGTCGGTCGCACAGGTGGGGGCGCCCAGATCGCTTTCAGGTCTGAAGCAGCGTCTTGGCCGGAGCGGTCGCCGCGGGACCCCGGCAGTGCTTCGGATCTATGTCCGCGAGGATCATCTCGATCCGGATTCCGATCCTCTGGACAAGTTGCGGCTGGAAACGGTGAGGGCTGTCGCCTGCGTCCGGCTCCTGCAGGCAAACTGGGTCGAGCCATCAACTGAGGACTCCTCGCTCGCTACGGTGGCGCTGCATCAGACCCTGTCACTCATTGCATCGCAGGGCGGGGTCCGAGCAGCCGCTGCGCACAAGCTCCTGTTCGGCCAAGACAGCTACCTAGCTTTCCCGCCTGCGGATTACGCCGATCTCCTACGAGGAGCCGGTCCCCAGGGCTCCGACCTTCTCGAGCAATCGCCAGACGGCATCCTCATGCTTGGGAAAACTGGAGAGGAATTGGTCCAAGCGCGAGACTTCTATGCCGTCTTCAAGACCGATGAAGAGTGGCGGCTGGTCTCGAGCGGTCGGACACTCGGAACCGTTCCGCTCACCAACGTCCTCGGGATTGGATCGCTCGTAGGCTTTGCAGGTCGGAGGTGGAGAGTTGAGGCTGTCGACGATCGCGCCAAGGTGCTCGACGTCGTTCCCCATCGGTCCGGCAAGCTGCCACGCTTCGACCGACCGGCGAACGAGCAGTTGCACGACCGCGTCACTGCGACGATGCTGGAGGTGCTGTCCGACCACGAGGTCCCGGCATATCTCGACGCGGCCGGAAAGGAGTTCCTCTTGCAGGGGCGCAACGCGTTCCGCGAACTTGGCCTTGACCGGCGCGCACTTCTTCCGGCGGCGCGCGATACCCACGTCATCACCTGGCGCGGCACGGCTGTAAATTCGGTGCTGTCGATCGTTCTCATGAGCGCCGGCATCGAGGTCGCTGTCCACGACGTGGGCGTGACTGCAGTCGACATAACACCTGAGCAACTGGCTTCAGTTCTCCGTCAGGCGGGCGATTGCCCGCCGATGGAGGATCTATCGGACTTCGTCGCGGGCCTCCGAACAGCGAAGCTGGACGACTTCGTCGATGAAGCGCTCCTGCGGCGGCTATGGGCGACCCGGAACGAAAGGTATCGTGACGACGTAACCCATGTTCTGGAGAACCTCAGATCAGCGACAGCTACGCTCGGACACGAATGCTGAGCCCGCCTCTCGAAAGGAACCAGTACCCGGCATTGGGAAAACTGAAAGGATGTTCGACGCCCGCAATTGGGTGAACCTAGGGCAGCTTTCAGGGTGCCCGATCGAGGCACTGAACGTCCGGAAAGTTGGCGGCTGCGGTCGACACGTCGAGCGAGGGTGGGACCGGCGGGTCCCGACCAGACCCAGTCGCTCACGTCAGCGACCGCAACCGTCTGCTTCCGACAGAAGCTGCCGATGAGCCCGCCGAAGCGGCGCGGTAGGAAGGCGCCCCAAAGACGGTCATTCATGAGAACCGAGCGCTCTCCTAAAAGCAGTCTTTCACCCGAACTTCCGCGCGATGTCCGCAATTGGGCGGAAAAC
Source organism: Novosphingobium percolationis (assembly GCF_020179425.1). Lineage (GTDB taxonomy): Bacteria > Pseudomonadota > Alphaproteobacteria > Sphingomonadales > Sphingomonadaceae > Novosphingobium > Novosphingobium percolationis. The sequence continues at coordinate 920,871 of NZ_JAILYM010000001.1, forward strand.
TTGGGCCACAGGCCCACGCGCACGCCGCCGCGCGTGGCGGCCGCGTTGAAGAAAGCGCTTGCCGCGTGATGTCGTTTGTGAGTTTGGCGCCAACGCGTTTGCCGTGCTTAGCGTGGAACACTTGCTGGCGCTCAGCGCGGTTTGCGGTTGGCCGCCTTCTTTTGCTTGATTAGCTTGAGCGGGCGCTTCGCGCGCGCTTGCGCGCGGATGCGCTCGGCCGAACGGATTTCGTCCAGATCGTAGAAATGTCCGGTGATCCAGCTGGCCAAATAATCTCGACCACGATCGGCGTAGAGGCTGCCCCGTGCCGCCCTCTTGCCCAGTTCAGCGTCAAGGATGTGCAGTACCGCCTTCCAGTCGCTGGGCCGAGAACGCGTCAGCTGTTCGAGCAGCCGGCCGACCGCGCGGCTTCGCTGCCAGTCCGGGAGCGGCGCGCTCCAGATCGCGTGCATCAGGCCGATCGTGACGCCAATATGCGCGTTCATGTCGGCCTTGGCGCCCCCCATGAAGCGGATTGCTGCCTCGTAGAGTGCGAATGCGCGCGGGTCGTCGAGGATCAGGATTCCGATCATCGTCTTCGCATCGAGCCAGAGATGCTCATGCCGCATTGCGCCCAGCAAGCCGACCGCGACGAGATAGTCTTGCTCCGCGATCACATTGTCGGCGGCCATGGCATGGAACAAGACTTGCAGCCACGCTCCGCCGATCACTTGCCGCTGCGCGGCATATTGGCGCAACCGCATATCCTCCGACACGATGATTAGCACTTGGTCATTGGCCAGCTGGATCGGATCGAAGATCTTCTGCGCCTTGTACGACCCCAGCAAGCGCTCCAGTCTCGGATCGAACAGGCCATCGACCGGCAGGATGTCGCAGTGCTGTTCGATATCAGCGATGACGGCGTTGACCATGGCGATCTTGGCTTCGGTCTCCTCTGGCGTATGGACCTGCCGCCATGCCTGGTCGCCTTCGAACCCCATTGTCATGAATTCACGGCCGCGGTTGGACTCGACCTTGCTGCGGACCTCCAACATTTCGTCGAAGGTCGAGCGCGCGATGCAAAGCCGACCGAAATACGCTTTCGCTGCGGCTAGCTGGCCAAGTTCGCGCAGCTGCCAGACCGTAAGCGTGTCGAGCACGGCGCCCTTGCCCCGCGCGGCGCGGACGAAATCGATTGCTTCCAGGCGCTCATCCAAGGTGCCGACGCACGTGCGCAGGTTGCGGCCAGACGCTGTCAAATGCTCGGCAAGCGCGAGTACATGCTTGTTCGCCATCGCCGCAACCGCGGCCAGCGGCACCTGAAGATTGGCATAGCTGTCGGCAAGGACATCGTCTTTGCCCTGCAGGTCGCGTACCATATCGAGGATCGGCTGCACGTCGCCTTCCTTCATGGTCATCTCGACTAGCGACGTGGCCTCCGGGAACCGCGCGGCGTGAGTCGCCAAGATGTCGTGCAGCAGCCAGATATATTTGTGCTTGAGTTCGCGCACCCGGTAGCGGCGATCGGCGCCCAGTTCTGCCGGCATGACGATATCGTCACCGACGCTTTTGCCGATCAGCGCCGCGGCAAGCGGGTGCTCGATCGCATAGGTGTTCACCCCTTGGGTCTGCGCCGCGTCGATGATCCCTTGCGCATCGCGCGTGCCGTCCAGTCCTTCCAGATCGAACCAGAAATCAACCTGCGCCGGTCCCGCACGCCCGATCGGTGCCGGCAGCGTCTCGTCGGGGAAGATGAGGCCCGGATAGGACGCCATCACGTCTTCGTTCTGACGGTTGGCGACCGCGACCCGATATCCGAGCCGCAGCGCGCGCTCGGTCTCGCCGACGCGGCGATGGTTGTGCGCCAGCCGCATAAGATCCTCGGGCGACCCCGCAACCATGGCATCATCAACCTGGCGGAGCAGGTCGGTTGCGCCGCCTTCGCGATTGGCGCGCGACAGTGCGCTGGCGAGCAGAAGGATCGCGCGGAGATCGCTCGGGTCCGCGGCGATGACCGGGCGCAGGTAGCGCTCTGTCGCCGCGAGATCGCCGCGATTATGTTCGGCCGCGCCCGCCAGTCGTGCGAAGCGCGGCTCGGCAATCACCGTCGTTCCAAGCCCCTTAAAAAAAGCCGACGTGCGCGGCCGGGTCGGTGCATTGGCGAATGCCAGCGCCAGCCAGGCGAGTTCTTCCGAAACGCCGTCCATGCGGACATGCCCGTCAAGCACGTCGATTGCATCGTCCCAGGCTTCGCGAAAGATCGATAGCTGCGCGAACATGACCCGATCGGCATAGCTGGTCGTCTCGCCGATCAGTCGTTTTGCCTTGGCGGCAACCGCCGCCGCCTCGCTTGGCTTCTCCTTGAGATAAATGTCCGCGACTGCGATGTGCGCTGCCACGCCCAGCGGCCATGTCGCAAGGAGCTGTTCGACTTCGTGAGCCAGATCGAAGGTCGCATCGCTTGTGTACCGCGCGCGGAATACCAACGTGTCGAATGTCTGCTGGTCGGCCGGGCCAAGCGTCGCCCGACGTTCAGCCGTCGCCTCTGCAATCACGCCGGAAAAATCGTTTTGATTGGTCAGCGCGACCATCAGCGGCAGAGAGACCTTGAGGCGATTCGGGGCCTGGCGCAGCAGCTCCGCAGCATCGCCAAAGCGGTTCTGGTCGATCGCAACCGCCGCGGCGACCTCGAAACGGTCGGCATCGTCGCTGCCTAGCGCCAGCACCTGATCGACCACCGCCTTTGCGCGGTCAAGCTCGCCGAGCGCACGATAGGCGGTGACCAGATTGTAGCCGACCATCATCCAATTGGACTCGGTCGCATTCTCATAGTGTCGGACATCGTCCCAATGCCGCTGGAGCAGCGCCGCCCCCGCGGTCAGCTTATCGCGGCAATCCTCGTCGAGCAGCCTGCGCCGCTCCAGGCGCTGCTTAGCGATCGCCTCGTCGATCAGCGCATCGCCCGCCATTCGTATCGCATTGCCCTCGTCGGGAAACCGTTCGAGCGTTTCTGCGGCGAGTTGCCACCAGCTGTCCGGCGCATGCTTGGCGCGCAAATAGCTCAGCCGGTAGATGCGCACGCTGAGCTCATCCAGCGTCGGCGTCGGCACGATCGCCATCGGATCGTGCGCCGCCCCCTCCATCGAGGCGATCTGGAAGGCGAGCCCAGCGGCACCGATATTGGCGGGGTCTTCGTCCAGCACTTGTTGGGCAAAGCCCCAGGCACCTTCAAGATTGCCGCGCAATATCAGCGCCAGCACATAGTTGCCGCGCACCTTAGGGTCGCTCGGATTGAGCACATAGGCTTCGGCCAGTAGATCTGCACCGCTGCTCTCGTCCCCGAGATTGAGCCGGGCAAACGCGATATTGGCTTTGACTCGCGCCCGGATCGCTGCGGAACTTGTCTCATTGAGCGTCGCATCCAACGTCTCGAGCAACGCGAGCGCGGTGCGCGGCTTCCCCCCATTCATCAACTCTCGATAATGGTCGACTTGCTGATCGAGGTGCTGGTCGAGCGCGCTGCGCGCCGTATCGGCCGGGCCGAGCGATACTGTAGCCTCAATCGCCACGACTCGCTGAAGGATCTGCTCGCCGAGGTCGAGGATCCTGCCTTGTGCCTCTACCGACTCTTCGCCCAACGCGGTCAGCTTGTTGGTCGATGCACTATATTCCGGGTCGAATGCCGCCAGCGCGCGCGCGTCGGCGCGAATCCTGTCCTGGAGAGTATCCCAGCCCCACACCTGGATGTCGATTTTGCGGCCGGCATTTGCCTGCTGCTGGCTCAATTCAATCGCCAACAAGTCGAGCGCCGGCTCGTCGGTGGCCGTGGTAACGATGTAGAATTCGGTCAGCGGTGGCGTGATCGTCAGCGCCTGCGCGACTTCCGAGCGAACTACGGATGTTTGGAGCTTGGCGCCGCGGGTAATCAGCTTGCACTGAATGCCAACCGGCTGCGCAGGATTGCGGTCGCGCCGGCCGATCAGGTCGAGACCATACTGCTTTTTGCCCCTTGTGCCGAGAAGTTTGACATTGGGATCGCCGAGAATGCCGGCGAACAAGGGCACGCAATTGCTCTCGAATACCTTGTCGTCGGTCGGGATTCCAATGATCGTCGAAGAACTCAAACCTGCAACTCCGCTGGCATCGGTGGCGCGCCCGAGTGAAAAACGCGGTGCCCGCTGCGTTCCCTTCTCGTTCTACACTCTATCACGCTTGGCCAAGAGGCAATGCGGGATTGACGATTCCTGTGGGGGCGGTCGGCGAATATTGTGGGATAAGTTGTCGGGTCTCATCGCGCGTCGCACGCGCAGCAAGTGAATGTCGGCTCTGCTTTGCATTTGCCTGAAGGCCGCCGGGCCGCTAGCGGCCCAATCTCTGTCTTTCTAAAGTCTCGCTGGGCAAACGCCAGGTGTCCGCTGTTGGCCAGACCTGCCGTTCAGCCAGGCGCGAGGGAACGGCGGCAAAGTCGAAGGGTTTCGGGCGCCCGCAGGCGTACGAAAGTCTTACAAGTACGACCCGCGGTGAGGCTCGCACAGGTCTATGGGTAAAAGGGCTTTGGTGTGGATTGGGGTGACTGAAGCAAGCCTACCGGCCAGGCCGTGATGGGCGGAACAGCATAGAAGTCAGATGGCCATTGTGCTCGAAGCGCCGCTGATCCTGCTGGCAACGAGCCCAGTTTTGACTGTGCTGGCGGCGTCGACACACCTATCCCCATGGGCCGGGGCGCAGTGTTCACGGCCATTATGCAGGGTAAGCCATGCCGGATCATGGCGTGTTCTCCCGGGTCGGCGGTGCTGGCTGCGGCGGTGCACGCGGTTGGCACCAGCGGGTGAAGGCTTCAATGATGGTCATGTGCCCGCCGCAGCATGGGCATGGCAGACGATGATCGGGCGGTTCATCGGGTTCGGGCTCCTCGATCGGCGCGGCAACGCCCAGCAGCCTGCGGGCGAGCGCCATGGCCTCCTTGTGCGTTGAACTGGCGAGCAGGCCGTAATGCCGGATGCGGTGGAATCCGCGTGGCAGGACGTGGATCAGAAAGCGGCGGATGAACTCGTCGGTCGCCAGCGTCATGACCTGCTGGCGTTCGGCGCCATCGCGGCGATAATCTTTGTACCGGAACGTCACGCCGGTCTCGTCGAAGCCGATGAGGCGCCGGTTCGAGATGGCGACGCGGTGGGTGTAGCGCGAGAGATAGGCCAACACGGCCTGCGGCCCGGCGAAGGGTGGCTTGGCATACACCACCCAGCGCTTCTTCCTGATCGGCGACAGATACCGCAGGAAAACCTTGCGTGTCGCGAGGCCCGCCAAGGTGCTGAAGAAAGCCAACTTGCCGGCATCGAACAACGCCAGGAGGCGCGTGAGGAACAGCCGGCGGAACAATGCGCCCAGCACGCGCACCGGCAGCAGGAAGGCGGGGCGCGACGAGACCCAGCGCGTGCCGTCCAGCGCGATGCCGCCGCCGGGCACGATCATGTGCACATGCGGATGGTGCGTCAGCGCCGATCCCCAGGTGTGCAGCACAGCGGTGATGCCGACCCGCGCGCCGAGGTGCTTGGGATCGGCGGCGACGGTCAGCATCGTGTCCGCAGCGGCGCGGAACAGCAGATCATACACCACCGCCTTGTTCTGCCAGGCAATGTCGGCGATCTCGGCGGGCACGGTGAACACGACGTGGAAGTAGCCCACCGGCAACAGATCGGCCTCGCGCGCGGCCAGCCAGGTGCGCGCCGCCGCACCCTGGCACTTGGGACAGTGCCGGTTGCGGCACGAGTTGTAGGCGATCCGCCAGTGCCCGCAGTCATCGCAGGCCTCGACGTGACCGCCCAGCGCGGCGGTGCGGCAATTCTCGATGGCCGTCATGACCTTGAGCTGGCCGAGGCTTAGATGCCCGGCATGGGCTGCCCGATAGGCAGGCCCGGCGCTACGGAAGATATCGGCGACCTCGAGCGAGGCGCGCACCGGCTCAGCCGGGAGGAGCCACCTGCGCCTCGAGCAGCGTCGTCAACTTGTCCAGCGGACTGATGACCGCGCGCACGGTTCGGGTTGCGACCGTGGTGTAGAAAGCGGTGGTCTCGAGGTTCGCATGCCCGAGCAGCGCCTGGATGATCCGAATATCGACGCCGTCTTCCAGCAGATGCGTGGCGAAGCTGTGCCGCAGGGTATGTGGGCCGACCCGCTTCTTGATACCCGCGGCCTCTGCAGCATCGACAACGATCCGATGGAGCTGTCGAGTACTAAGCGGCTTGAGATAATGCATGCCCGGGAACAGCCAGCCATCGGCGTGCATGACGCCTTGCTTGCGGCCCACCGTCCACCACTCGCGCAAAAGGGCAAGAAGGTCAGCGGGCAGGAGCGCATTGCGATAGCGCCCGCCTTTACCGCGCTCCACTCGCAGGAGCATGCGCTTGCTGTCGACATCGCGGACCTTCAGCATCGTCACTTCGGCGGCGCGCAAGCCAGCGCCATACGCAACGGACAGTGCAGCCTTGTGCTTCAGGCAGTTGGTCGCGCCGAGGAGAAGCACGACCTCTTCGCGGCTGAGGACAATGGGCAAGGAGCGCGGATTTTTGACCGTGTAGAGCTTGCGGGACAGATCCGGGCGATCAATGCTGTGGGTGAAAAAGAAGCGCAGCGCAGAAACGATGCTGTTCATGGTCGGGATCCCTATGCCCGCCTCGCGCTGTTCGACCTGGAATTGCCGGAGTTCTTCTACCGTCGCAGTATCGGGGGGACGCCCAAGATATGTGGCGAACCTCGCGACATGCCGCACGTAATCGAACTGGGTCTTCCGCGTGAACCGGCGCATGTTCATGTCTTCGATCATGCGCTGACGCAGCGAAGTGACGGGAGCATCAGACAAAACATTGGTCATGGTACGACTCCTTGGTTGAAAGGAGCCGGAATCGTCTGCCTACCTGGCCCAGACCTCAACTTAGACCCAAACCGCCGATCACTGGCCTGACCTCAAAACAAGTGCCACTCCCGCGCCAGCGGGTTCGTACATGTCCCAGCCCCAGTCTTTCCGGCATCGCCTCCACACGATGAATGAAAGACGGGTTTTGACGAGGCCATTCAAGCGCTGGAACGGCAGGGATTTTGGAGAATCTCGTCAGGAAAGAACAGCCGCATCACGATGGGAACAGGATAGCTGTATAATTCTGCGCACCGTGCAGGATGTGCAGGATGTGCACTTTACCCGCTTCAACCCTGTAGAAGATGAAATAATCTCTGTGCACCCGGCGCCTCACCCCTGCGGTTTCATAGCGCGGGACCAGTGGGAAGCGCTCAGGCATATCGGCCAAGCCCAGACATTTTTCACGCAGTTCGCGCAAGAAGCTCAACGCTCGTGACGGATTATCTCGCGCAATGAAATCGCCAATCGCCTCGAGATCAAATTCCGCCTCCGCAGTGAGATAAACGATCATTCGTCCGCCGCGCCCATCGCTCGATATTTGGCGTCGAGACGATCAAAGACCTCATCGACTGGAGCAGTTCGCCCTGAAGCGGCATCCGCCAGGCCGCGCGTAATCGACGCATCGAGAGCAGCGAGACGGGTCTCCCTGTCATGGATGAGCCGCACGCCCTCACGCAGCACTTCGCTTTTGGAATTGTAGCGTCCTGTCGCGACGAGGCTTGCCACAAACTGCTCCAACTGTTGACCGAGATCCGCGCTAATCATGGTTCCAGCACTCCTGTCTGAATGCCGTCATAGCAATTTATCAACAGTTGATAAAGCATCTCAGGCGCTTTGGTGCGGCGCAAGTCTGGCATGACGCGAGCCGCGCTGAGTTGCACGATGCCCTGTCCATCAGAAGGGTAGATTGCCTGAACCAGTGCCCCTCATCAAGAACCACATGGCGACTGAAAACATTGCCAATATGGGTAAAGCACGCTTCATAGCCATGATGACAGGCACGGCCCACAAACGCGCATCCTTTTCGGATAAGCCCAGGCGGCAAGGTCAAAGCCGCGTGCGGCTCGTTTTTCTCTACATTGCTTCCGGCTTTGCGTTCTCCGAAGGGGCCACCGCTCATCCGGGCGGATTGAATGCCGAGGGTTGCCACACCAACCGGAAGACCGGGGAATATCACTGTCACCGCCCAGGCAGAGCCACATCACCATTTGCCAATCGCCCAGTGCAGCGAGCGACCAGCGCAAGCAGCTACTTTCCGAATTGTGCGTCGGCACGAGCAGCCGGGGCTGCACCGCTGCGGCGTGGCGATCCTGGCTATCGTGCCGGCCTCGATCGCGACGATGATGGAATTGCTTGCGAATAAAGGCAGCGGCCGCCGGGACTGCGGGCTTGGTACTGGAACGTCACTCGCCCCTGATCTACTATCCTTCCATGCCCATTCTCATGTTTCTCGCCGCTGCCAGCACTCTTTGCCCGTCGCTTTCCGTGCATGACGGGGACACGATACGGTGCGGCGCCGAACGGGTGCGCATTGCCGACATCGATGCGCCTGAACTCCCGGATTCGCCTAAATGTCGGGACTATCGCGCCCGCTATGCCTGGTGCGATTTCCAGATGGGCGAACAAGCCCGTGATGCCCTTCGCGGGTTTCTGACCAGCGGCAAAGTTACCATCAAACGCCAGGGTATCGATCGCTATGGGCGGACTCTGGCTCTGGTGCGGGTCAATGGCGTTGACGCGGGTAAATGGCTCGTCAGCAAAGGTCTTGCCCGCCCCTGGAACTGACCCTGCGCGATTACTGTCCGCGCGGCTTCACCCAGGCCTCACACGTTCGGTCAACCGCCAAAGGGAATGGACACGGCACGCAAAGGGAGAAGGCGTCCTCTGGCGAGCCCTCAAGCCAGACCCGGCAGTCCTGCTCAGCCAGGACGACCGGCATCCGGTCGTGCACATCGGCCATCTGGGCACATCCGTCGACCATGACCATGCTGTAGGCGTCACCCCATTCCTGGGTTGGGCACCACAATCCGCCAACCGCAAACAGGTCTGAGCCTTCGAGCGAATACCAGGTCCGTGTCATGCGCCCCTTCTCCCCTTCGGCTTCGGCCCAGGCGGATATCGGGATCAGGCAACGACGCTTGATAAAACTGTCGCGCCAGAACGGCGTCGCGAGTTTGTCCTCGCGCGCATTGTTGACGGGCTTCGGCTTGAGCTGTTGACCATGCTTGCTCTTCAAAGCCAGCGGAAATCCCCAGGTCATTGGACGGACCTCGCCCTGTGCAACGACGAGCCCTGGGTAGCCGGGATACACCTCCACCCCGAAGTTCGCGCCGACAGCGGCTTGCACGGCGAAGGTCCTGCCGACTTCAGCGATACTCGAGCGCATCTTGTACAGGTTGCACATCGCAGAAACCTCCCCATTGGACCTCGCCATGTCAATCGCGCGGATGGCTCATAGCTCACCACCTTGTCGATTTGTTCCTTATATGTTCTAACGCACCCATGCGAATCGACACCGACACGATTGCCCAGGCAATCCTGAGCGCGCCGGGATGGGCGCGGGTAGGCATTACCGCCCCCGATGAACATCTGCGTCATGACGCAGCCCGCGAACTGGCGTGCGCCATTCTCGGCACTGACCCGAAGCCACGCTGGCTCGACGAGCAGTTGAAGCTCTCGTTGTGATGTGGTGCGCTGGACTGCCCAAGGCACGCATCAGGCCACCTGCATTTTCGAGGCAGCCTGCTTTCATCAGGCGATAAGGCCAGTCTGCCGATGTGGCCACGGCTCGTCGTTCAATCCTCATGGGTTGTGGTGGCTGTTCACCTGCCGCCACTGGGATGATCGCTTTTCTGCCGCGCGGGTGCGGTTCTGGTGCCGCCTTTGCGCTCTCAGGACTCGCAAGAAAGTCACGCCCACGCGGATCGAAACCCCATCGATTTCCGCAGCGGACCTGATCCTGCCCTGGCCCGACGAGCGCGAATGGAAGCGGGCCGTCCGGCGCTTCCGGGCGTAAGGTCAGAGGCCGATCTCGAATGGCCTGACGATCGAACGATCCCGTTCCGGCGCTTCCCGGACAGGGTCGGCCACCTGACCTTTGGCGAGCCCCGTGGCGGCAGCATTGCGCAGGAGATCGACCGTCTCCAGAGCCGAGCGCTTCATCCCGGTATTCTTCTCCACCGCAGTCTGGAGGCGATCGGCATTGTCGACAAAGAGCGTCAGACCGTCACGGAGCCGGGTGATGGTGACGAGGAAGGTCTGCTGGTTGGAAAGGTTGCGCTCGCGGCTGTCCATGACGGCAATGCCGCGATCCGAGGTCAGACCCTGCGCCATATGGGCATTGAGCGCATAGGCAAGGTCCATCCGCCGCAACATGGGATCGCTGCGCTTCAGTTCGTGCTCGGCGCCGGTCGACGTCACCAGTCGTACACGATCCTTGTCGACATCGAGAATGCGCGCCTGATCGGCATTGAGCAGGCCGCGCCGGTGATCGGTGTCGGTCCAGCGAATGCGATCACCGGAATGAATCTCGAGCGGCTTGACCTCGAACAGGCGCAAGACATCGCCTTGCGGCCGAAGCCTGCCCGGTCGGAACGCGACCTTTTCACCGCGCCTGTTTTCCAGAACCAGGCGCTCGCGCGACACATCGACCTCGGCGACGCGATAGCTACCACGCCCCAGCCCTTGCGTGCGCTGGCGCTGGTCGAACTCGACGACCATGCCCGGCGCATAGCTGCGGGCGTAGCGGAGTTCCTCGCGCGTCATATTGACCCGCGACAGAACCTCGAGCGCCATCGCCTCGCGCCCGAGTTCACCGTTGGCCTTGAGCCCTGTCTGGACGGCAGCATTGACGTCGCTGCGCAGCGCCCGGCCAGAAGCATAGATCGCGGTACGATCCCGCTCATCGGGCGACAGCGCAAGCCACGCCGCCGAAGCTGCGATAGCCGCCCCTTCAGGAACCTCGACGACATTGTCGCCCAGGAACCGCAAGGCTTCCTCGATTGCTCCGCCTTGCGCGGCCGACTGGGCGTCGCTCAGAGCCTTGTCTCGCCCGCGCAGGTTGAGGTTCATGACCGCCGTTTCGACACCGCCGCGCTGCATCACATCGAAGGGCTTGCCGGCATCGACTGCCCCCAGCTGTTTGCGATCGCCGATGCTGGCGAAGCGTTCGAGCTCGAGAAGGTTGGCAAGACGCACGAGCTTGTCCTTGTCGGCATTGCCGACCATCGACGCCTCGTCGAGCAGGACCACGGTGCCCTTCATCGAGGTGCGAGCTTCGGCAAGACGCACGGGATCGGCCCCGTCCAGAAGATCGCCATGGCGGCGCAGGAAGCGCGCCACGGTCATCGACGGGATGTCCGTATCGCGCTCGAGCATCTGGACGAGCGTGTTCTGGACAGCGAGGCCCAGCACCTGTCGTCCCTCCTCGCGCAGAATGTCGGCAACAGGCTTGAGCACCGTGCTCTTGCCCGCGCCGGCCACGCCCTGGATCGCGACGATGCGGTTGTGAGAGGATAGCAGGAGCCGCCCGGCAGCTTCCTGTCCGTGGTTCAGCGTCAGACCGTATCGAAGTTGCGAAAGCGCCTGGATACGCTCGCCTGCGACCTCGCTCGGAACGATGGCTGATCCGAGCCCCCTGCCCTCCTCCACCCCGGCCAGGATCCGTTGTTCGAGCCCGATGGCGCCAGGCGTTGTCATCATGCCCTTGTCGGCGCCTTTGCCTTCAACAAGATGGCCCTGCCGAACGAGTTGCTTCACCCGCCGTTCGATCTCGGGCATCGCCGTCGGCAACCCGAAACCGAGGGCCGCGCGAAAGACTTCGACGCGTGTGAAGGCAGCTTCCCTCTCGGAAAGATGTCGCACCGCCGACGCGACGGCATGGATGGCCGCCACCTCTTCGCGGGGACGCCCCGACAGGCGCGCAGGTACGAGTGGATCCCCCTCACGCAGTCCCAATCGACCTGCCAGGTCTTCAACCAGATCGCGGCCACGCGCAGCGAATGCCTGCGCCTCCTCGATCACACCGCCGATCATTCCAAGTTCGCGAACCGTCCGGGCATTGGCTTTCGCGACCAGTGCCGTAGGATCGAATCCCTCCCGCTCGCTCACCGCCTTCCAGTTAAGGACAAGCTGCGCGCGGTCTTCGATCGGCTGCTTGGGCACGCGGGTCATCAGGTTCGCCGCATTGCGCGCTGCAAGGCCGCTCGCCTGCATCGACTTGAGCTTTTCGACGATCTCGGCCCGCCGGGAACTGAAGGCATCGCGGACCTCCCTCGGGACGCCGGCCGCCTCGAAATTGCCATGCTTGCCGGTCTCGCCGATTGCGTAACCGAGGCGCTCGACCGAGAGACGGAAGCGCGCCATCGTCATCGCGTTGAGCAGGGTGTTGTGCTCCCACAGCCGGTCGTTGCGCAGCGCCCGCCACATGCCATCGGGCCCCTGCGTCACGTTGGCCACGACGGCATGCACGTGCGCATTGGGCTCCTGGTTGCGGTTGGTATCGTGCTGGAACAGCGCCACCACGAGGTTGCCCGTCTGGACGACCTTCTCCTTGCCCTTCGACTCCATACGGGTCTCGGCAAGGTTGCGTTCGGCCCAGGCCAGGGTCTCGCGCACCGCCTCGGCATAGGCATCGAGGACACGCGCATCGCCGCCCACAAGTGCGATGAGCGACCAGCTCTTGGGCATGGAGAAGGTCAGATCTGTCCCGGCACGATGGGTGCGCCCATCGCTCCCGACACGACTGCCATCGGGCAGCAGCCCCTTGAGCACCGCCTCGAACTGACGGGCCTCGACCTGCCCGACGAGACCCAGACGCTCGGCGCCCTTGCCGAACCAGGCTCCTGAGCGATCAGCATCGGCGCGGGTGTAGTAGTTGTCGGCAGCAAAGTAGGTAGCGGCGCCCCCCGCCGTCCGCACATTGGCGACTGAAAGCATGGGTAATCACTCCGAAAAGGGACGCCGTTCATTCCTTATATGTCGTGGTCGATATCGCCGAAGAGATCGGGTGCTCGATCATCCCGCCCGCGCTCAGGGATCCCGTCGTCCAGCATCAGCTTTCGTGGCACAGCCGCGGCGGGGGTGTTGGATCGATTGCCGCGTGACGGCGCAGCATTCCCTTCAACGCCCACCTGGCGGGGATCGTTTCGGGGGGCGCCCTGCGCTGGCAGTGCCTGCTCGTCAGACTCTTCGCCCGGCAGAACGCCAAGCGTTGGCATTGCCGGCGTAGGCATTGCGACGGGGGTAGGCTCGGGTCCAACAGACGGACCGCCGGACAATGCCATGGTCGTGTCATTCGGCGATACCGAAGGGACTTCAGCGGGCACCTGTCCAATGGTCGTGTTCCCCTCTTTCCTTCCCTGCTCACCTGGCTCCAGCGCGAGTTCGCCCTGGCGCCGGACCATGCGCTTACCGGCACCGTCGTCGTTGGATGAAGAAGGCACAGATGCCGGCGGAGCGCTTTGCGTAGACGCTTCCCCCGATGCCGCAGCCTCCGTCATGCGCGTCTGAGCTGTTTCCCTTGTCGGCCGGTCATCCGCGCGTCGGATGAATGCCTCCGTACGTTTGGGGCGCGTGCGCGGTGTCAGCCGAACCTTCGCCGCCGGGAAGCCATCCGGGAACTTGAGGTACCCGATGAGCCGCGGCAGGTTCATCAGCTGGTCGGGCAGCAGCAGGGGCTCGATGTGCTTGCGCGAGGTCAGGCTGACGGCATCGCGGGCATTGTTGTAGCCGTAGGTATACCCCTCCTCCATGTCGCGGACCTGGGTGTGCCCGATGAAGTCCGAGCACCATGTGGCGGTGTCGCGATCGGCGGTGCCAAGGATCAGCTTGGTCCGTGCCAGCGACGACAGCGTCATCGCCATGTTGTCGCCGTAGACTTCCTTGAGCTTGGCATAGGCGTGGATCCCGGTGACGATCGCGCCCCCGAAATTGCGCGCGGTCTGGAGGCCCTTTTCGAGGGCGGGCAGGCGGTGGAGCGCGCCCATTTCGTCGATGAAGAACCAGATGCGCAGATCCCGCGTTCGCTCGAGCGTCATCAGCGCGTTCATCGCTGTGTCGAGCCAGACGGTGAGCAGCTGAGAGCACACGCTCATGTCGACGTAGCGTGCCGAGATGAACACGATGCCGCCCCCATTCTCGCCCGCACGCTCGCCGTTCTCGACCCAGTCGCGGATCGAGAAGCGCCGCCCTTGCCGTGGCAACAGCTTGAGCGCTTTGGCGTTGGCGTTGAAGACCGCGCGGATCGATTCCGCCATGCGCGCGGCCTCGGGCGCAGTCAGCGGATCGGCGATGGTCCCGCGCATCAACTGGTGCACGCGGCTAAGATCCGCGGTCATCAGTTCGCGCGCCAGTGCCTCGTTGGTCCCCTGCCCGCGCGCGCGCAGCTTGAGGCACATTTCTACGAACAGCAGGCGCGCGGCGAGCACCCAGAACTGCTCCGATCCACCGCCGTCGTGGGGCACGAGCGCCTCGGCTGCCGCTGTAAACTCCGCCTCGTCCCGGCATTCATCGAATACGCTCCACTGCGGGCAGCGCGCATCCAGAGGATTGAGGATTACATCGCGCGAAGGATCGTAGAAACTCTCGATGAAGGCGCCCGTCAGGTCGAAAATCACCGCCCGTTCGCCGCGCTGTCTCGCCTCTGCGATCATCTCTGATAAGGCGACGGTCTTGCCCATGCCGGTGGTGCCGATCAGCATGGCGTGGCTCTGTTCGAGCCGCCAGGGATAGCTGACCCCGGCCAATCGCGACGGACGATAGGGAAAGACCGCCGCCAGTTCCCAAGGGCTGCACAGACGCCAGTGCCAGCCCATGGCCTCGTCGCGCTCGCGGTTGCGCTCCTGCCGGTTGTGCTGGCGGATTTCCTCGACGAGTTCGGGCAGCTCGACCAGGCTGGGTCCGCGCTCGTGCTTTCGCTCGCGTGCCTTGCGTCCGAAGCGTGCGGCGAACCAATAGAAGGCGATGAACGCAGGCACGAGGAACAGCGCGGACCATTCGAATGCGGTGCGCAGGAGCGCCCACATATGCGCCCAAGCCCGGGCGACGGGCGGCCAGGTCCGGACCATTGCCATAGGCAAATGAACGCTTCCACCCGAGACGCTCTGGAGCACCACTTCCTTGTGTGGATCGAACTCCATCCAGGTGAACGCCGCAGCGTAGACGCGCATCCAGACGAGGTACGTTTCCTGATCGGTCAGTTGCCCGGAGAGCAGCCACCAGGTGGTCCAGCACACGACGATCAGCGCCACGATCGCCGGCCCCTTGAGGCCCGCTGCGAACATGAAGCCGAAGTGCCCGAGGAGTTGGCTCCCGCGCGTGAAGTTGGCAAGATTACGCTTCATCGGAGCCTCCCTCACGGACGGTGGAGGCAAGGCCCTGCTCCTTCAGTTTCCGGGAGAATGCCTCATGAACGCGGGTCCGCAAGGCGTGGTCAGGATGGCCTGCGAGCAGCGCATCGACCCCGACCATCGAGAACAGCGACTGGCGCCCTATGCGCTCGAACAGGCGTGTGTTGGTACTGGCAAGCTCTTCCTGCTCACACGCCGACAGCACGAGCAGGCGCACCCACTCGCTGACGCTCAAATCGCGCGCCGATGCGGCTACACGAACCCGCTCGGCAAGCTCGAGCGGGACATAGACCTGTAGTGATATTGACCGTGACATGGCCAAACTCCTCGAAAGGAAGTCTGGTCACGCACTGCGAAAGGCGATTTCCTGATAAATCAGGATCGAGAACAAATCAAGATCATTGAAACCGCGGAACCGCTGGATTCCACCTTCCCGCAAATCGCAGGCAATTTGTAAGAGCCCTCACAAATCGCATTCGATTGGGAAGAGACCACCCCTCTCTGTGTAACGCAAAACCGCCATTTTTGCCCTGCGACCCGTCGCGTACGGTGTGCTCCCTGTTCCCGCTTCAGATGCCTGGTTCCGGCCTATGTGCCTGCCACTGAAAGCACGATCCTGGAGTGCGGACACGTGGGCGCTGACCTGTGCAAGGACATGGCGCTCAAACGGCAAGGAGTGAACCGCGCGGGTCCGGACCTGTCGCGATCGCAAGCGGTGCCGGAACCTCAGTCCGGTGCGTCAGCCTTGGTCGCGGGGTCTGTGGCGGGTGCCGACTTGCGCTTGCGAGAGGCAGGCTTTGCAGGTCCCGCCGATGGGTCAGACACACTGGCCGCCTTCCGCTTGCGCGGTGTCGGCACGGCCATCTCGGGCGCGGCATCCGAGGCCGTTTTTCCCGCCTTGGCCTTGGCCCGGACAGGCTTCGGGGCTGGTTCAGGCGCGACCTCGGGAACAGGCTTGGCAGCCGGCTTGCGCCCAAGACCGATCTTGACGGCCAGGGCCTTGCGGGTTGCAGCATAGTCCGGTGCGACGAGGGGATATTCTGCCTTGAGGCCCCAGCGCTCGCGATAGGCTTCCGGGGTCAGCGCATGGTCTGTCCGAAGGTGGCGCTTGAGCATCTTGAGACGCGCACCGCACTCGAGACAGGTAATGGCATCGTGCCTGACCGACGAGCGGATCGAGACGGCCGGCGCAGCACGTTCTTCAACGATAGGTGCCGCCTGACCGAGACCGGAAAGCGCACCGTGCACGGCACGAATCAGGTCGGGGACATCGCCTGCAGGCGTGGCGTTGTGGCTGAGATGAGCAACGATAATGTCGGCAGCCAGCGCAATGATCGTCTCGTCTGCCATGATATTGTTCCTCAACCGGATCGTGAATTGCGCATGACTATCGCTTGCCAGCCAACGTCGCAACAATTGAGGAACCGATACAACGCGCGTCGAACATTGCACGGGGATCCGAGCAAAACAAAAGGAGGAAGTCCCGGGCGGAACTTCCTCCTTGTCGAGGCACGTACTTCAGATTTCATCGCTGAGCTGCCCCGGCACGGCATCGATCACCCGGTCGGCCAGCGTGCCCGGCAAGGCCCCGTAATCGCCTTCGTCGACAGCGATGTAATGCCCCGCTGTATCGATCAGGACATACTGCGTGAAGTAACTGTGGCAGGCTCGCACGTGCGCCTTGTCGAGTGCCGCCGTGTACTCGGCCTGGTCGGCCTGCCAGTTGAACTGGGTGTGTCCGGATGAAGCAATCATGGCTGATCTCCTGATGTTCGATGCGTCGCATCAGGGACCCCTTGCGATGGGGGCGACGGGACGGGTCAGGGACCCGTGCGAGGTTCCCTCGCGCGGGCCGCGCCAGCGGCGATGGGGGAAACGATTTTGTCGGGCTTGTCCCGGCAAAATGGTGGGGCCCCGTCGTCCTTGAGGCGGCCCCAAAGCCCGCATCATCATGGGAAGGCTGCGAGAGAGCCCCCTCCCCTCGCGCTTGCAGAACAGCATTTGCAGCACGCGCGCGCTGGTGCATACTGACCACAGAGGGGATCTGTGGGGGCATGTAGAAAGACATGCCATGGCCAGATCCAGACCCGTTGCCCACGAGGCGCTCAAGCGGCTGCGCGAACAGCGCGCGCAGCTTGACGAAGACGAAAAGCGGCTGCGCAAGCAGGCCGCCGACGACCTTGCCCAGGTGCTGCTCGATTGCGGCGCCGAACTCCACGATCCGACTCGTTTCCGGCAATTGATTCGCCTGGTGATGGAGTACGGGATCGACGCGTCATTGACCCGCCTTGGGGGCAAGCCCTGACGACTCAATGGCGGCACGAGGGGCTCGATGCCCCTCGTGCCGCCCTCGCGTCCAAAGCAAAAGAAAGGCCCCGACGATGCGCTCGCCGGGGCCCTGGTCGTGGTGGTTTGCCTTCAGTCCTCGTCGATCGGAGGCGCTTCTTCGTTGCCGCCGCTGCGGCCCTTGGTGAGGAAATCCACCTTGTCGGCGATAATCTCGCAGCCGTAGCGCTTGGCGCCGTCCTGGTCCTGCCACTGCGTGTAGTGGATGCGCCCCTCGACGGTCACCAACTGGCCCTTGGTGCAGTACTTCGCGACGTTCGCGCCCAGGCCGTTGAAGCAGGTGATGCGGTGGAACTCGCTGTCCTTGGCGGTGTAGCCGTTCTCGTCCTTGTAGGTCTTGCCTTCCTTGCGGGCGGGGCGGTCGGTCACGACCGAGATCGAGGTGATGGTGGTGCCGCTCTGGGTCGTGCGGGTTTCGGGATCGCGGGCGATGCGGCCGACGAGGATAACGAGGTTGGTCATGGGCTTTCTCCTGATCGAGCAGTCCAGGGCCATCCCGGCTGCGAACCGACCAGGAAGCGGCCCGGTGGCCCTCGCACCGCAGGGGAACCTGGATCTGGTGCGGGTGGTGCGGGCAGCCGGGCGCAGCCCGGCAACACGGCCGGACCCGATCCGGGTTGCGAGGACCAAGGGGTTGCTTCAGGA
Source organism: Novosphingobium percolationis (assembly GCF_020179425.1). Lineage (GTDB taxonomy): Bacteria > Pseudomonadota > Alphaproteobacteria > Sphingomonadales > Sphingomonadaceae > Novosphingobium > Novosphingobium percolationis. Next base: position 939,102 of record NZ_JAILYM010000001.1, read on the forward strand.
CCGGTTCGCAAAGGAGCCGGGTGGTGCAGGATGATGGGTCAGATGCCCTCCTTCACCACTTCGTTTCGGCGGCCGTTTCCTTGCACTTCACGCTCACGACGGCATCGGCGCCCCCAGTCAGAACGCGATGCGGATCGACGCTCCGCCCGCATGGGCAGCATCCTTGAGGACAGGCAAACCGCCAGAGTCCGCAAGCCCACCGCCTTCCTGCCGCGGCGGATCGAGCGGATTGCCGCGCAGCATCCAGGGTCGTGGGGAAATGAGGGACGCCCAGTCCGCAAAGGAAGGGATCGAACCAAGGTCCTCGCGGACGTGTTGCTCCCCGACAAGACGCACCGGAACCACGCGGCCATCGGCATTGACGATGGACGCTCCGAACAGGGTTTCGAGCATGAAGATGCCCTCGGCATGGTGCCGCAGCGCACGGTGCCGGGGATCGGCGAGGATCGCCTTGGACTGGTCGAACCACTGGTGAAGCGGCAGGTAGTCCTCGACCGCCCCGCCCCATTTCCGGACCGAAGACAAGGCATGATAATAGCAATGTGCCATGACCTGCTCCTAGACGTCGTTGGAGTGATCGGCGTAGGCGGTGTAGCGAACCTGGCAGTCCAGAACGAAGCTCGCCTTGTCGACTTCGATGACAAGCTCGCCGCAGGCACCGTCGTTGTTCTCCCAGCCGGGATGATGCTGCTCAAGGGCAAGGTAAGTCATCGATTCCAGCGCCTCTGTAAGGCTTGCTGCCCGGTGCTGCGTCTCCTCGTTGGCAACTGCGAGAGGCGGCATGCCAACACTGACATCTGGTAACGGCAGGGTCACGCCTTGCGCGTCGAGGCAGTCGATCTGCTCGACTGCGCCGCTGTCGCCACAGCCATCGAACCGCACTTCGATGCGCGCGATGCCCGCGGCTTCGAGCGGCGCGATCACCACCGATTTGTAGTGCTCGATCTCGGCAAGGACGCGCGTGGTCCGTTCCTTTTGCCATTTCACGAATTGGGCCATGCCCTTCAAGGGATCGATCATGTCAGCAACTCCGTTTGCATCGGCAAGCGGCAGATCCGCCTCCGGCAAACGGTCAGGCGCGCCCTCTGCTCTGGCACGAAAAACGCCAGCGTCCGGGAGGGACGCTGGCGCGAGAAACGAGCAGTGCTCAGTCTGCTGCTTTCGGATTGGTGCCGAGCGGACCGCGGCGATCGACGACGGTGATACGGCGTGCCTTGGCTTCGATCACGAGCCGCTCGAGCACGCCATTGCCGGGGAATGCGACGACGTAGCGGGGATTGATCGAGAGCATGCGCTCGTTGCGCGCAAAGCCAGCGCGCGCGCCAAGACGCACGTCGAGCGAGAACGTGACCTGGGCAACCTTGTGCCGCTCAGCCCAGGAGCCGGCGATCCGATCAGCACCCTTGGTATCGCCGCCGTGGACGAGCACCATGTCGGGCACGCGTGCACGGACCTTGTCGAGCGTATCCCAGATGGCATTACCAAGGGCCAGAGCATCGTCTTCGCTGGCATGGCGGCTGCGACCACCGGCAAAGATCACCGGCGTGCCTTCGGGCATCGCGGCGCGGCGCTTGGCTTCGGTGCGGGCGCGCAGGAACTGGCGGCCTTCGACGAGCGCTGAAGTCAGCATCGCGGCATGGTTCAGGCGCGAACTGGAAGCGGGCTTCCAGGAACTGCCGAACTCGTTGAGATAGAGGCCCGCAGCGACCTCCCGCATCTCCTCGTAGGCAATCATGGCGCTCTCCGCGCACTGCGCGCGTTCGACCTCGGTTTCGAGATCGTGGGCATGGACTTCGGAGCCATCGGCCATCGCAATCAACGAACGGACCTGGTCGGTCGCGCGGTCGAGGGCGCTCTCCTTGCGCTCGGCGGCGCGGTGGAAGAGATTGACGAAGGCCCAGCCGAGGTCTTCGGCATCGGCTTCGAGGGCGGTCCCCACGACGAGGGCAAAGAGTTCGGACCAGACCGCGTCCAGCGTCTGGACGACGGCGTCTCGGACCGGGAAATCAGTCTGATTGACCGGAGCCGGACCGAACGAGAAGCCGGAAAGATCGAGACCGGCGAGTTGCTCGGCAAAGGGCTTGTGCATGGCATGTCCTCCTGACGGAATGGTGCCGGCGCTTCGAACCTGTCCACGCCGGCGTGGAGCCCGTCAGGACCGGTTCAAGGCGGCGCCTGCACCGTCAGGGGAACCTGCTTCGCGAGGCTGGCGCGGGCCGTCCGGCCCATGCAAAATGTCTGCTGCTGGTCCCGCGAACCTCTACGTTCAGGCAACTCCGCTGCTGAGTTTCGCCGGACAACACGGGTCTCGCGAAGCGGGTTGCAGGCGGCACCGGCCGGTCCAGGGCCCTCGCCGCGCCGCGTGGGCAGGACGAATGTAGGAAAAGACGACCAGCAGGATGCCGCAGGCGGCGGACCTGCTCAGTATTCGTCGGCTCGCATGATCGTCAGGACTCGGATCGTTACGGCGGCATCCCACGGCGCTTCCGAGCCCCAGGTGAACGAACCGTCGTCGGCATATGCGTCGATCTTCCAGAACAGGCGCTTGCCCATAAACGTAATCGCACCGAAGTCGCGTTCACCATAGGGATCGTCGCCCGGCTCGATCGGTGCCAGGGCGATCTGGCGCAGGAGCAGTGCCTGATTGACGATGGTCCGAGCGGTACGGCGTTGCTGGATGGTTTCGCCACCGCGGAGCAATTCGACAATGCCGCGCGTGAACACGATCCGTGCCTTGCGGTCGTGACCGAGGCGGACCTGGTCATTAAGCTGCGCAACCGCGGAGGTTCGGTACCGCTCGACGTCTGAGGTGGCAGTCGTTGGTGTGAAAGAGGGCATGGCAAGTCTCCCGAGAGGAACACGTCCCCACGAGCATCCTTTGCTCTCGTCCGGTGATGGCTAACCTGTCAGCCCGAACTGGCTTGCCATGAACACGAAGCGCTCTTCCCCAGGAAAGGCCGCAAGCGCCGCGAGCCGGCCACCCTCAAAGCGCAAATGCCAGGTTCTGCGAATGACCGGGTCGGGGCTGGCAAAGGCCGCTGGCGCGAGCACCACGAGGTTGCATCCCGCAGCCGGATCGCGCGCAGATTGCGTGCGTATCAGTTCGACCCGCGCCTCTCGCGCGGCCGTCGCCAGATCCTGGCACGGCTCATAGTCGGTGGGGTTGGTCCAGTCGGCAGCATCGCGATCGAACGGAGACACTGTCAGGTCGATCATATGCGCGGTCGCAATCGCGACGGTGAAGCTGGTGTGCTCGCTCGTGGTAGCAGGCGGCACGAAGCCAGGGGATCGGACGAAAAAGCGCAAACGCCAGTATGCCGTCTCCGCAATGGCCGTTGCCTCGGCTTCAGCGGCATAGAAAATGCCCGGCCGTTCATCCGCCCCGCGAAAGCGGCTTTCGCTGCGGTGCCCATAGCGGAAAGGCGACGCCAGCAGGTAATGCAGGCCTCGCGCCTCCGCCGGAATTTCGGGCTTCACCGCATCGGCGAGCAGTTCGAGCCGATGCTGGTCTTCAGCGCTGTCAGCAAGACGGTTGGTCGAGATGCGATGCTGCGCTTCGACCACGCGCCAGCCTTCGCCCCGCCATTGGCGAAGTTCAGACGCGAGCGCGGTGGGCGTCCACATAATCGCACACGGTAATGAGACCCCGGAAACTGTCGATCAGATCGAAGGGGCGCGCATCGAGATCGAGGTTGCGCGTTTCGAGCCAGCGGCGCGCGGCGTCGTCATCGCTGCCAAGCAGTGCATCGAGGCTGCGGAACAGGCGCAGCAGGAACTGCCCGGCTTCAAACGACTTGGACGCGGGATCGAGCACCGAGCGACCGCCACGCAAGCGCGAAACCGTCGCTGGCGACAGCCCCAGCACCGCACCGAGCTTGGAATTGCTCAGATGCCAGAACTGGGCAATCCGCGAGAGCGCCGAGGTCAGCACTTCGGCATCGTTGCGCGTCTGGGGATGAGCTTGCGTCGCCATGTTGATCCTTTCAGATGACGCATATAGCATAAATTCGATCATTTGAACAGACAATCATTCACGTCGACGGTAGACGCCCTCGCCATTCGAGAAGTGGCCAAGGCAATCAAGATCGCCAAACAGGGCATCAAACTTCGGGGCAATCTGGCGCAGCCAGTATTCAGCGCGGGCATGACGGCCTGAGCGCATGTCCTCTTCCCAGTAAGGACCATCTTCCCGTTCGGCGATCCAGACCGCCGCAAGGCCGCAATAGGTCGAGACACCGAAATCGGCGTAGGCATTGCGCAGCAGGATGCGGTCTTCCCGGCCGCGCCACCCTTGCTGTGGATCGAACGAGGGAAAGGCTGCGCGTGCACGGGCAACGAGATCATCGCAAAGCCACTCATAGGCCCATTGCGCTTCATCACCGTCTTCGCAGTCGTCGAGCAACGTGTAACAGACGAGGCTGCCGGCAGGATAGCTGACGGAACGTCCCATGACCCGTCTCCCTCAGGCAGCCAGTGCGACAGCATCGTTGCCGTCAGTCGCGGTGTCGTTGGCATCGTGGCCGCCTGCGCCTTGCCGCCCTCCCAGCCTTAGCAACAGTGCCGAGGCTTCCTCGGCCCGTGCGGCGGCCGTAAGGATCGCGCGATCGTCCTTGCGAAGTAGCGTCAGCCAATGGTCGATGTAGCTCGCGTGGTTGTCGAGATGCGCAACCGGCAAGCCCAGTTCGGCGCCGAGCATGGCACTCGACAGTTCGGCGATCAGCTCTTCGGCAGCATAGGCCGAAGTGCCGAACCGCCCTTTGAGATCGCGGTCGAGCCGGCTGACATGGCCCGACCAGTGCGACAGTTCGTGGTAGGTCCCATGCATAACGTGTCCTTTCTGTCCTCTTCTGCCAATCAAGCAGGACACATGATCCGAGCCCCCTCTTCTCTGCCGGACAGGGAGGGCCCGAGGGCCCTCCCTGTCCGGTCGCAATCTTGGAGTGGGTATGGCGCAGCTGTTGTTCTCGACGCCGGCGTTCCGGCCCGACGGATCATCGGTGGAGAATGTCCCCATGCTGCTCGACGCCCGGATGCGGCTCGTTGAACCGGCCTGCGCATGGCTAATGCATGTTGCTTTGGTACGCGGCAGGACAAGAAGTCCGCAGACTTGGCGCACCTATGGTGAGGCCCTATACGACTGGTGGCAGACGCTCGAAGCCAATGGCTGGGTATGGAACGAGGTCGGCCCGGGCGAACTCTCTGCCTATCGAGACCAGATGCTCAGGCCACGCAGCGGCACCGGGAGGCCGCTGGCGCGCAGCACAATCAACGGACGGCTCAGGACCATAGGGCGATTCTACCGCTGGAGCGTGGCGACCGGACTGATGAAGCAGGTCCCATTCGTGAGCCAGGAAATCACCATGTCTCGCAGTCGTCCGCAGGGATACCTAGCGCATATCGATGCAACTGGCGGCCGGACCAAGGCGAACGAGCTGACCATGCGGCATGTGCCGATGTTGCCGCGCCCGCTCGCGCCGGAAGCGATCCGGCGTATCATGGCCGCGATGTCGGTGCGCGACCGGCTGATCGTCGAATGGGCGGTGACCACCGGGATCCGCCGAATGGAAGTGGCGGGCCTGACCGTTCGTCACCTGAAGCGATCGGGTAACGAACCGATGATCCCGGTGCAGATCGACGAAACCAAGGGTGGGCGTTCGCGGATGATCTATCCCCCAGCCCCGCTGGTCGATCGTACCCGTGCCTATGTCCGGGAAGAGCGAGCCGTCCTGATCCGTCGCACTGCGGTAAATCGAGCTGGCTGCGATCCAGATGCCCTGTTCCTGACCTGCCGGGGGCAACCAGTAAAGCCGCGCCGGGTTGGAGCGATGTTCGCGGCCGCTGCCGAAGCTGCCGGGGTGAACGCGACGTTCCACGCACTACGACACACCTTCGCTGCAGCTATGCTGCGGTTCCTGCAACGCGAAGCCCAGAACAATCCCGAACTCAATCCGCTACTCACGCTGCAGGTGCTGCTTGGCCATGCCGATCTGGCGACGACGGCGGTTTACCTGCGCGTTGTCGAGACCGACCTGTCGGTGATCGAGGCCTCGGTCGACGACCTCTACGCGGCGCTGCTGTAATGCCGCGCCCGCAGAAGGACTACCAGGTCGCGCCGTCGCCTGAGCTGCTGATCGGCAATCCTGGCGCGCTGCTGGTCAATGTCGTCGATGCCGACGGCCAGCTCGAATGCGCGTTCGACTTCGCAGTCTTCGCCGCTCGGCCCGCTATGGCAGCGGAATGGGCGCTGGCGTTCCGGTATCACTACGCCGTCAGGCAACCGGCCAACAGGGCAAACGCCTATCGCCACCTGAAGCTGTGGTTCGCCTTTCTGGGCGAACATAATGCTGAGGTTGTGGCAACGCGCGACATCGATACCAGCGTGCTCAATACCTTCATCGTCTGGCTCGGCACCAGGCCCTGGAGCAAGGGTACGCGCTACTCAGTGTGGTCAATCATCAAACAGCACCTGGCCTGGCTCAAGCGCAACCGGCCCGATCTGGTCCATCCCGATCTCGACATCCCGTTCAATCCGTTCCCCCGCAAGAATGCCGCAGCGCGCCAGCGCGAGGTGCTGAGCCGCGATGAAATGGAACGGGTGCTCGCCGCTGCGCGCAAGGACATCGAGGCAGCCTGGGCCCGGTTCGAGGAGGGCCGCGCTATGCTCGCTCGGGTCAACCGGGCGGCCATTGCCGCCGAGCCTGACCTCGCCAAGCTCGATCTCGACGATATCGGCGTGATGCTCGCGGTGATCGACGACCGGTTCGGCGGCGTACCGCCCAAGGTCAACGACATGCTGCGCAAGGGAGCCGAACTCTGGCGGCTTCACTTCGCGACGATACGCCACGGCGGTGTCGGCGGGATCGCCGGGCGGCTGTTCGCGCTGCCCGACACGATCGTCGCCTACATGATCGCGATCGGTGCCCAGACCTACGCCAATGCAGAAGCGCTCAGATTGATGCGACGCGACTGCCTGAGCAAGCATCTGCTGCTCGAGGGTCGGGTCATGGTCAGCTGGCACAAGGGTCGCGCAGGGCGCGAACAGCGGCGCAGCTTCTTGCGTGACAAGAGCTTCTCGGTGCCGGTGCTGGTCGAGCAGGTGCTGGCGATGACCGAAAGGCTGGTGCCGCATGCGCCGCAAGTGGACCAAGGAGCGCTGTTCCTCACCGGCATGATCGCGGCCTCGCGCGCGATCGGGGTGATCCCCTGTTATATGGCTTCTAAACTGACCCGGCGGTTCGTCGAGCGGCACGGCCTTGTCGGCGACGATGGCAAGCTGCTGAAGCTCACTCTGGCGACGCTGCGCGCATCGGGCCTGACACTCGCGCATGAGCGGCTCGGGCATGATATTTTGAAAACCCAGGCACTCGCCAATCACGCCACTCCCGATACGACGCAGCGCTACGTGGACCGGCCCCGGGTCCGGAAGGCGCAGGCGTTGGCGATCGGACGGTTGCAGGCTCGGTTCGTCGAAGTGGCCCGCGGCAATGTCGACAATCCGCGAAAATCCGAAACCCTCCCCGACCTGCGCAATGCAACCGCAGCCGGCTTCATCTGCCGCGATCCCCTTGCGGGCATTGCCGAGGGGCAACGCAGGGGCCAGCTGTGCACGGCCTGGCTTGGTTGCTTCACCTGCCCCAATGCCGTGATCCCGCTCGACGAGGAGGTGCTGGTTCGCCTGCTGGCGACGCGGGCCGCACTTGCTGATGGGCGTTCTGCCATGGCGCCCGAACGCTGGCGGCTGCTCTACGCACCCAAGCTCGAAATCCTCGAGCGCGACATTCTACCCCGGTTCCCCGGTGCGATGCTTGAAGCAGCCGCAAGGAAACCTCTGCCACAGTTGCCGCCGGTCGAATGACCCCGCGCCCGCGCCCGCTCGCACAGTCGTCCACATGGGAAGAGGCACCACTCTCTCCCTGGAGCCGGTTCGGCGATGATGAATGGCTGCTCGATATCCGCACCGCAGGTCGCCGGGCGGATCAGAACCGGTTCAACTGGGCTGTGCCGCCACCGGAAAGCTCAAAGATCAGCGCAGGCGATCATGGTCGCCTGATCCGCGCGACGAAGCACTTCCTCTGGTCGATGCACTACGATCCTCCATCAGGACGCAAACGGTCGTCGCCGGCGTCGATCCATCAGAAAGCGATGGTGCTGCGTTCGATCGTCGAATGGATGGCGAAGGAAGGGCTCGCGCGCTTCGCCGAGATCGGCCCTGACGCGATCGAACGGCTCTCCATATGCCTTCGCAGCCGCCCGTCACGCGGGGGCAAGGGCAATATCGCGACGGCCACGATCACCAACTATCTGCTCGCGATAAAGGATCTCTACCGGCAACGGGGAAAGCTCGACGATGCGCCGCAGGTCGATCCCTTGCCGCTGGAAACGACCTATGAGGCTGCCGGCCACACCCGTGCAACTAAGGGCGCGATACCATTCATCCCCGAGCCGCAAGCGATCGCGATCCTGGCCGAGGCCCTACGGTGGATCGAGGATCATGGCGATACGATCGTGATGGCCGAAACGATCCGCCGCGACGCGCGATCGCAGGGGTTGCTGCGCGGAAAACGCCAGGCATCGGATCACGTCCGGGCTGCGCTGGAGTACGCTTCGCTAGTCGGCCCGTCGGGCGAAGCGCTTGGCGGCGCCTATGCGGTTCGCCACGCCGCCACCCACCTCGTCGAAGCCTGCTACATCGTGATCGCGGGCTTCGTGGGCATGCGGGTCAGCGAAATCCTGTCGATGAAAGCCGGGGCAATCGAGTATCGCCCGATCGGCGAGAGCGGGGTCGATCAGGCCTATGTGGTGGCAAGGCTGTTCAAGACGGTCGACGATCCCGATGGCCGCATCGAGCGGTGGGTCGCTCCCGTTCCAGTCGTGCGCGCAGTCGATCTGCTCGAACGGCTGAGCGCGCCGCTGCGCGAGGCCTCGGGCCGCGACGAGCTCTTCCTGGTCAGGAACACGCAGTATGGCGAAATCGTGCCGGTGACGCACATGCACATCGCCTGGCGCATCAATGACTTTGCAGCCCGCGTCGGCGTACCCGATCATGACGGGAAACCTTGGCCGTTCAGCACCCACCAGTTCCGCAAGACCTTTGCCCGCTTCATTGCCCGGCGCGACCGTACCCAGCTCCTGGGCCTTGCCGAGCACTTCAAGCACACCTCCGTTGCCATGACTGCGCGGGGCTACGTCGGCAGCGACTTCGACCTCCATAGCCTCATTGACCACGAAGCCCGCGCCGAAACCGCAGCCGCCCTCGACCGGTTGCTCGCTGCCAAACGGCTCGGCGGCAAGATGGGTGAACGCATCGTCGCTGGCAACGCCCGCTTCCGCGGCCGCGCGGGCGAACAGGTGCGCCGCGACTATATTGCGTTCATCCTCGAAGAAACGGACCTTCGTATCCATGCCTGCGACTATGGCTGGTGCGTGTTCCAGCAGGAGACATCCCGTTGCGGCGGCGAACTGCAACCGGACGAGGCCGGACGCGCTCCGGCGGTCTGCCTGAAATGCGCGAACATGGTGATCGAGGCGAAGCACGGAGCCTACTGGCGAGATCGCCAGAGGCGTAATGCTGCGCTGCTGGCCGACGCTAACGCCATGACGGCTGCGGTGCTCAATGAAGCGATCGGACAATGCGAGCGGGTGCTCGCGCAAATCGGAGATGACGATGGGCAATGTTGATGCGGATCCACGCGGGCAATCCGCGGCAAGGAGTTATCGGGCGGCGCTGGCAAGACTGGCGCGCGGCGAAGGTCGGCATCCCGACCACGCCGGGCGAGTTGTACGGATCACGCCGGCGTCGGTTGCGCGCGAGGCCGGGCGCAGCCGTAACCCGCTTTATACGAACCACCGCGACATCCTTGATGAAATCGAGGCTGCGGCCCATGCTGACGTGCCAGTCCGCGATCTCGCTGCCAGGCTTGTCGAACTCGAAAGCGAACTGGTCCGGCTGAAGGCCGAGTCCCGACTTCACGGCGAGGAGCGCCGCGAGCTTGCCAGTGAGAACCTGACCTTGCTTTACCGGGCGCGCAGCGCGGAGCAAAAACTGGAAACATACCTGCGGCGGACTGGAAGCGTCCCCGCGCAGGCAGCGGCGCAAACCGGATAGGTCGCTTAGCCTGCGAGGGCTGCTGTCTCCACCGGTGTATCGACCGGGCAGTCGCGATCGACCCGCTCCGAGTAGCGATCTACCAGCTGTTCAGCATGGGGGCGCAGGAGGACCGTGAAGCGCACGAGCTCCTCCACGACATCGACAATCCGGTCATAGTAGCTCGACGGCTTCATCCGGCCTGCCTCGTCGAACTCCTCGTAGGCCTTGGCGACGCTCGACTGGTTGGGGATGGTGAACATCCGCATCCAGCGGCCGAGCACGCGCAGAGTGTTGACGGAGTTGAACGATTGCGAACCGGCGCTGACCTGCATGACTGCAAGCGTTCGGCCCTGTGTCGGGCGCAATCCCTTGTAGGCAAGCGGCAGGTGGTCGATCTGCGTCTTCATGATACCGGTAATCTGGCCGTGGCGTTCCGGGCTGCACCAGACCTGCCCTTCCGACCAGAGCGAGTGTTCGCGAAGCTCTTGCACCGCGGGATGGTCGTCACCTGAGACCTGGTCGGGGAGCGGAAGGTCCGACGGATCGAAAATGCGGGTCTCGCACCCGAAGAACTGAAGCAGCCGCGCCGCTTCCTCGACTACCAGGCGAGAATAGGACCGCTCGCGCAAGGAGCCATAGAGCAGCAGGATACGCGGCGGCGGATCAAGCTCGCCAAGACCCAGTGCCGGCCGGAGGTGCGCATAGGTCGGCTTGAGTGACGGCAACCGGTCAGGCTCGGCGAGTGTCCGCAACCGCGCGTATGGCGCGCCGGTCATGCGACGCGGTTCCCTTCGGCATCGACGACCGGTTCGCCGTCTTCCTTGGCAAATGCGCCCTTCTGGCGCTGCGGCAGGAGATCGAGCACCTCTTCGGACGGGCGGCAAAGCTTCACGCCGAGCGGCGAAACCACGAGCGGGCGGTTAATCAGGATCGGATGAGCCATCATCGCGTCGATCAGGGTGGCATCGCTCAGCGTCTCGTCGGCGAGGCCGAGGTCGGCATAGGGCGTTCCCTTCTCGCGCAGCAGTGCACGCGGCGTCATGCCGGCACGTTGGATCAGGCTCTCGAGCAGTGCGCGTGATGGCGGGGTCTTCAGATACTCGATGACATGCGGTTCGATACCGGCATTACGGATCATGGCCACGGCGTTGCGGGAGGTTCCGCACTCGGGGTTGTGGTAGATGACAATATCAGACGTCACGCAGGGCATCCTCACGCAGATCGGCTTCGGGGAAAAGCAGGTGGGCCACGCCGAGCGCGGCGAGCGCGCCTGCCAGCTGGCAGGCGATGAAAGCAGGTGTGTCCGAAGGGGCGATCCCGGCAAAGGTATCGGTCAACGCCCGGGCGAGCGTTATCGCGGGGTTGGCGAAGCTCGTCGATGAAGTGAACCAGTAGGCCGCGGTTATGTAGAGTGCGACCGACGCGGGCACCGCCTGGGGGCGGTGACGCAGGGTGCCGAGAATGGTCAGGACCAGTCCAAAGGTTGCGACCAGCTCGCCGGTCCACTGCCCCATGCCGGTGCGTACCTTCGTTGAAATCTGGATCAGGTCGAGCCCGAACATCAGGTGCGCGGCCCAGACTCCGAGCACACCGCCAGCGAGCTGCGCCGCGACATGGCCCAGCGACTGGCGTGTATCGAGTACGCGCAGCAGCCGGAACACCAGCGTCACCGCCGGGTTGAAATGCGCCCCCGAGATGGGACCAAGCATCGTGATGAGCACGTAGAGCATCGCGCCGGTCGCAGCGGTATTGCCGACGAGTGCGATGGCAACGTTCCCGCCCGCGAGGCTCTCGGCCATGATCCCGGAGCCGACGACGGTCGCGATCAGCAGGAAACTGCCAACGGCCTCGGCCGCGATCGCGCGCTTCATGCCGCGCCCTCCATGCGACCGAACTCGGCAAGGTGATCGGCGAGTTCGCGGGGATCGAGCTTCTCGAACGGAAGTGCCAGAAACGCCGCGACCCTTGCGGTCAGTGCCAGCCATGTGGCCTCGAACGCGGCGTCGACCTCGGCTTTACTGCCGTCGACGTCGGCAGGGTCGGGCAGACCCCAGTGCGCCCTGATCGGCGTTCCAGGAAACACCGGGCAGGCCTCGCCTGCGGCATTGCCGCAGACGGTGATCGCAATATCGATCGGCGGCGCGTCGGGACCGGTGAACTCGTGCCAGCTCTTTGAGCGGAAGGAGTTCGTATCGATCCCGCGCCGTTCGAGCAGGCGCAGCGCGCCAGGATGGGGCACGCCCTTGGGCCTGCTGCCAGCGCTGTACGCCCTGACCCGACCTGCGCCCAACTGGTTGAAGATCGCCTCGCCCAGAATCGAGCGGGCTGAGTTGCCCGTGCAAAGTACCAGAATGTTCATGATCCCCCCCGATGGCTTGCGTCGGCTCAAGCCGCGCCGCGCGCTGCCTGTTGATCAACTCCGCACGACAGGTCGGACATGCAGGCCACGCCGCCGCAGCAATTATCGGTCAGGTAGCCCATCAAACCGTTCATCGCGGCAAAGTCCGCATAGTAGATTATCGAGCGACTCTGACGGCGTTGAGTGACGAGGCCCGCGTTGGCCAGTGCCGCCAGGTGAAAGCTCATCGACGACGATACCACCCCGAGCCGCTCAGCGATCTCCCCAGCGGGGAGTCCCTGTTCACCCGCCTGAACCAGCAGCCGGAAGGCGCCCAGGCGGTGCTCCTGCGCGAGCGCGCCGAGCGCTCGTATAACGGCCGATGAATCCACGCCGGCATCTCCATTGTTCGACACATATCGAAATATGGAAATGCCGTTGCGCAGTCAAGCCTGTTCGATCATGCGGCTTGGCAGAGCGCGCTATCTGGCTGCTGGGCATGCATCCAGTCCGCTGCAGCTTGCGCCTTGCTCGCGAGCGTGAAAATCGCGCGGGCATCGGCCTTCAACACCTTCAGCCACGAGGCAATGTAGGCGGCGTGATCCGGTCGGGGATGGTGCGCGATACCAAGGTCAGCCATGATGAGTGCGGCGCCGAGGTCCGCGATGGCCTCCTCCGCCGCATATCGGTCCGAACCGAAACGACCCGCAAGATCACGGTCGCAACGATGCGAAGATCCCGTGGCGTGCAGACCTTCATGGTAGAGCGTACCGTAATATCCCGCCGGATCCTTGAACTGGGCGAACTCGGGCATCTGCACGCGATCTTCCGAAGGCACGTAGTAGGCCTCGTTGCCGCCGTGCCGGGTCGCAATGCCAAGGTTGCACCAGAAGGCATCGGCGTTGTGCAGACGCGCATCGTCCGAGAGGAGGTCGATCATGGGTGCGGCGTAACCGTCGACCTGAGCCTCATTGAATACGCTGTATCCGCGGGCAAACATGCGTGTGCGGCCGCGGCCTTCCTGTGGGTCGTCGCCGCCATCCGCATCCTCGCCGCGCTGGTTGATCTTCCAGAAGACGATGGTGGTGGCCTGTTCACCCTTGCGAACCTGGGCACCAAGCGCCTGCCACTGGCGATAGCTTGCCCACCGCCCCGAGGTGTAGCCTGCCGCCTGCGCCGCGATCCACAGGCTCAGGATGTTGGATCCACGATAGGCCTTGCCGGTGCCAGCGTTGACGGGCCGTGAAGTGGCCGATCCATCGTGGTGCCAAGGCATGGTCCACGAGCCCGCTCCTGCCTTGATCGCTGCCACGATCTCGTTGGTGACGCGGGTGTAGATATCGGTGCGTTCGGTGCTGCGCATGATCAGGACTCCTGTCCTGAAATCGCAAGGTAAACCCTGCGATGGTGCGGCAAAAGCAGCGCCGCGAAGCCCTCAGCCGCCTTGGCAACGAGGACACTTGCGATGTTACATACCTCATGCGCAAGCGTGGCATAGTAGTGGTCGTAGCCGCTGAACAGCGCCGGTGGCGGCATCGTCACCCGGTCGATCATCGGCTCGTAGTAGGCTTCGTCCCCGTGATGCCGCAACTGTGCCGGGATCGCCTCAAAGAAGGCGTCCAGTTCGTCACGCCGCCCTTCGGCCTCGACCGGGGCATCGACGGTCGCCGGGACGGGATGGAACCGCTCGGGCAAACCATCGACCTGATCGGCGTTGAAGACTGCATAAGCCTTCAGGACGCGGCGCGCTTCGGTGGTCCGCTCACCAGTCGACGGCTGTTCCACATCCTTCGCGTAAGCCTTGTAGAAGACCGCGATCGTTGACTTCTCGCCGCAGCGGACCTGCCCCCCCAACTGACCTGCCTGCTTGTACGTCATCCAGTAAGGCGAGACGAAACCCGCCATGTCGGCGATCATCCACAGCCAGAACGTATTCACGCCGCGGTAGGGGACCCCGCAGGCGCGCAAGGGGCGACAGGTCGTGGTGCCACGCCAGGGCTTGATCCAGGGTTTGGTCCCGGCCTCAAGACGCGCGATGATCTCCCTGGTGATGCGCGCCGCCGGACTTTCGCGCGTCTCGCGCGCAGCGAACTTGGTCATGATGGTGTCCTCCTGATCGGACCGACAGGCAACCGCACCCGTCCAGCCCGCTTCGAGGAAGGCCACCTCTCCTCTGATCCCATGCGAAGAAGCGGCCCCTTCCCGATCGGGAAAGGACCGCTTCCGTTTACACCTGCGCGCCTGTCAGGAGGGGTCAGGCCGCGCGGGTATCAGGCATGGATTCGTCCGTATGCGACTGCTCGCCAGGGCATGCGAGTTCGCCGCCACCCACTGCGTCATCATCCGCGACATCATCCCCGCTGGAGTCGTCGATGACGCCGATGGACTCGAACCGCATGACATCGGGCACCCAGGCAAGCGCCCGGTCCCGCACGTCGACCTCTGTAATGTAAGTGCCGGCAAAGATGCGCTCGGCGCTCATGGCGAGGTCGCGTTTCTTGACGGTCGCAAAGCGCGCTGAAAGCTCGGCGCCGCCGATCAGCCCTAGCGCATCGAGGATCACCTGTTTGGAGACGCGATCGAAGTAGTTGGCGGCGGTCGGACGCCACCAGCGCGCCATGTCGATACCAACGAGCTTACCCAGATGGTCGTGGAACGCGATCCGGCGGTCGCCATCGAGGTTGAGGCTCGCTTCCAGCGTCCGGCCGACGACGTATCCCAGCCAGTTGGCCCGCGCCTCGTCGTCGAGTGCGCGGTACAGATCGAAACGGGCGGCGACGCTTGCGCCCGCGCGCCAGCTTTCGACAAGACCGGCACGAACCTCGCTCAGCGCCGCACTGGCCGGCGCGTCGGCAGGCTCAAAGCCAAAGATCGGACCAGTCGGCGTTCCGCCACGCAGCGTCGAAGGCGAACCCCGGCTCCAGTCGGCCGTATCGGCATCGGCCAGAAGGAAGACCATGAGGTCCATGGCCAGAGCCGGGTCCGACGCAATGTGAAGCGCCAGGACATCACGGCGCTGCATGGCCAGTTCATCGACCAGGCGCTTCGACAGGGACGACCGGTGCGAAACCCGTGCCTCGGGGTCCCGGACGAGCCCACCCTCATCGCCAATCGCATCACCCGGCTGTTCCTGACGCTCACCATAGAAGACCGGCTGAAGAACCGGCGTGCCATCGCGCCCCAGCGTCAGGATCATGCCCGCTTCGGCCCGCAGGTCCGGTGCCAGGACCGGCGGGCGATTGCGGATGGCGCGCGCTTCGCTGTCGATCCGGTCGATCTGCTCTTCGGCGGCCGCGACCGCATCGTCATCGCTGTCTTCGTCTTCGAGTACGGCGGCCTGCACGTCATAGGCCGCATCGAGCACCTCGAGCCGTGCCACCTCGTCGTCCGAGAGGGGTGCGTCGTCAGTAGGCAGTCGGACCAGTCCGGTGATGAGATCATGGCTGGCATAGGGGTCAAGCGTCGGCCGGACCCAGGCGAGGCCGTTCGCTTCGGCAACGGCCCTGGCCTCAGCTTCCATCCGTTCGGTCGCTAGCTGCTCAAGCAGCGCGACATCGAGCCAGGTTTCGTTATCGACATCGTCGAACAACTCGCGCTCGATCCGGCCGCCGGCGACAAGGTATGCCTCGTTGCCGACGAGACGCGCACGCGGATCGCTGCCCCGCACGGTATCGGCAAGGACCATCCGCCGGATGCTGTCCGGGGTCGTGCGATAGTACGACGAGGCAGCCTGCTCGAAGACGCGTGCCTGGATTTCCTGGTCGGACGTCGCGCCATAGGCTTTGGCGAGATCGAGCGTGATGTCGCCTGCGGCAAGGGCATCGAACACGACCGGTGCCAGCGTTGCCAGCCGCAGGCGGCCCTCGACAAATCGTACCGTCAGCCCGAAGCGACGGGCAATATCCTCGACGCTCGCGCCTTCGGATACGAGCGTCGCGAAGGCCTGCGCCTCATCGGCGGGGTTCATGTTGAGCCGGTGGAAATTCTCGGCAAGGCTTGCCTCGGATGCGCTCGCATTGGCCGGATCAATCACGAGGCATGAGACAGGGTGATCGCGCAACAACTTGCCATCTTCTGCGAGCGCCAGCATGGCCTGCCGTCGCCGTTCGCCCGCCTCGACGGTGTAGCGCCCCTTGGGCGCAGGCCGGACGACGAGGTTCTGCAAAAGACCGACGGCAGCGATGCTGGCCTTGAGTTCGGCGTCTGCCGCAATGTCGGCGTGCTTACGCACGTTGCGCGGCGAAGGCCCGAGCTTGTTCAACGGAATCGAAGAGATCATGGGGTGGCTCCTGACTTTCGAGCCCTGGCGCGCCGATCATCGGCAACATCCGGCTCGAGAGCCTCAAAGCTCCCTCCTCTCTATGCATCTGCCGCCTATGCACTCAGTTGCATGCTCCGAGGCGGGCGAAACTCAAGCCAACGCTTGTCCTTAAAATGCCGTCACGCCGAGATCGATCAACTGATCTCCTGCCACATGACGTCATCCAGTCCCAACCACTGCGCCGTGGTGACCAGTTCCGCGTGCAACGCATCCCGTGCATGGTCGGGAGCAACGGGCTCGAATTGCACCGAGCGCACCAGCAGTCTCGCGTTTTGCCGGTCTGCCTTGAGGCCGACCCGTCCTACCAGACGGTCGCCGAGCAGGAATGGCAAAACGTAATAGCCATGCACCCGCTTTTCGGCAGGCACATAGACCTCGATGCGGTAGCGAAAGCCGTGCAGGCGTTCCGCTCGGTCGCGCTGCCAGACGAGAGGATCGAACGGCGCCAACAAGGCCCGCGCCTCGATCCGGCGCGGGATGCGCGCATCGCGGTGCAGCCAAGCGTGGCCCCAGCCCTCCACATGCACCTGCCGGAGCACGCCTTCGTCGACAAGGCTCTCGATGGCCACTCGCGCAGCCTGAGGTGGTTGGCGGAAATAGTCGCGCAATTCGGCAGAGGTAGCGATACCGTGGGTAAGCGCGGCGCGGTCGATCAGCGCTCGATGCGCGTCGGCTTCATCGGGCACCGCTGCCGACAATACGGCTGGGGGTATGACACGTTCGGTAAGATCGTAGACGCGCTCAAAGGTGCTGCGGCGCGTCGCCGTAGTGATATGCCCAGCCCAGAACAACCACTCCAGCGCGCGCTTGGTATCGTTCCATTCCCACCAGCCCGACTGGCGTGTGTGCGCGGCAAACTCTGACGCGGCCAGTGGTCCCTCGATCCTGATCTGGTCGAGCAATGCCATCGCCTCGGCGCGGCGTTCGGTCGCGTAGAGCCGCAACCCTGTCCAACCCGCCTGCCCCCGATCGGCCTGCGTCATCCGCCAGCGCAGAAGGGGGTACATATCGAAGGGTAACAGCGACGCCTCGTGCGCCCAGTACTCGAACATACATCGCTGTCGCTTCGGCCCCCATACAAGGCGGTCGAGAGCGGCACGATCGTAGTCGCCGAGCCGCGAAAACGCCGGAAGGTAGTGCGCGCGCACCAGGACATTGACACTGTCTATCTGGTGCAGGTGCAGTCGACTGAGGGTCCGTAGAAGTGCGGCCGTTCCAGCAGATTTCGGACGCTTCGCCGCGAAACCCTGCGCATGGAGGGCGGTCCTCTGTGCGCTGGACAGATCTAACCGCTCGATGTTCATCCGCTAACGTAGTGGAAATGCCCGCCAACTCGGTCAAGGGACCATTTTCGAGGAAATGCCTCGCCGTCGCCAGTTGTGCGAGAAGCATTACGAACCGTGCGACAGCCAACGACACGGCGGCTTATCCCGCCGCTGATGCCTCCTGTTGAAACCTGTCGTAAACTTGCTTCCCGTCGACGGCGGCCAATCAGCGAATGTTGACCTTGCGACGCAGGTCAGTGATGGCGAGTTAATGAGCGCCCGAAGTGGGCCTCATGACTGCCGCATCGGGATACAAGTGCCCCCTTGCCGCGCTATCAGCCGTCACGGTCACACATCCCGACTTTTCGGAGAAAGTGCCTCGATGATGCGGCAGTCGGCGATTATCGGCCCCTGGCAACTGTCGAGACGGCGGACAAGTTCGCCGCGCAGGGCGGTGAGATCGGCCAGCTTGCGGTCGATTTCGGCCACATGCCGGGCGGTAATGACATCGACCCCGGCGCAGGAATTACCGGGATCGTCGGCGAGCCGTAGAAGTTCGCGCACCTGATCGAGCGTGAAGCCCAGATCGCGCGAACGCTTGATGAACGACAGCCGTTCGAGATGTGCAAGTTCGTAGACCCGGTAGTTGGCAGCATTGCGCGCGGGTGCAGGCAGCAGACCTTCCGCCTCATAGAAGCGGATCGTCTCCACGCTTGTGCCCGTCGCACGCCCCAATTCGCCGATCTTCATGCTTGACCCTATAGTGACTTCAGGGTGCATGGGTCGAGTCCGATCGATGGGACAGGGCGGACACTATGGCTGACGACTGCTGCGCAAAGAAGGGCGACACCATCGCCGCACTGGCCCGCAAGGCGGACCAGCGGCGCGTCCTCGTGATCGTCATGGCAATCAATTTCGCCATGTTTATTGCCGAGTTTGGCGGCGGCCTTGCTGCGCGCTCGACAGCGCTGATGGCGGATTCGGTCGACATGTTCGGCGACGGGGTGGTCTATGCGCTCAGCCTCTATGCGCTTCATCGCGGCCCGCGCTGGGAAGCCGGGGCGGCATTGGCCAAGGGCGCCATCATCCTGCTCTTCGGCATCGCGGTGATCGTCGAAATTGCCGACAAGATCGTCAACGGCGTGCCGCCGTCCTCGGCGTTGATGCTGGGTTTCGGCACGCTGGCGCTTGCCGCCAATCTCGTCTGCCTGGCGCTGCTGTGGCGCTTTCGCCGCGAAAACGTCAACATGGCCAGCACCTTCGAATGTTCGCGCAACGATGTCGCGGCCAATCTTGGCGTCCTGATCGCCGCCGGGCTGGTGGGAGCGACCGGGGAGGCATGGCCGGATATCGCGGTGGGCGCGATCATCGCCGTCGTCTTCCTCCGTTCCGCGTTGCGTGTGCTGTCGTCCGGTGCGACGGCATGGCGCGATGCCCGCCCCGGCAGGCCCTGAGCCTTTATCCCCGACCAGACGTGGCCTGAACTTACGCGGATCCGCCCGCGATCAAGCCAATCCATCTCCCGGAGCATCGTTTCATCCGTTTCCTTTCCCGCCTTGCCCTGTGCGCGGCCACATCGCTGGCACCAACCCTGGCACCGTGCCAGGCCTTCGCCCAGCAAGCGCCCGCAAATGTGCCGCAACCGGCTGAAGACATGGGCGAGGAACCCGGCGACGCGATCGGGCCGCCGCCTGCAGGATGAGCCCGTGCGGGTCGAAGTGATCGATCAGGACGAACTCGACGAAAAGCTGATGATGCGCCCGGGCAATGTGGCCATGATCCTCAGCGAAACCGGCGGCCTCAGGGTGCAGGTCACGTCGCCAGCCCTGGGGGCGGCCAATATCCGCGTCCAGGGCATGGACGGCCGCTATACCCTGCTGCTCGCCGACGGGTTGCCGCTTTACGGCGGGCAGGCGTCGTCGCTCGGGCTGTTGCAGATCCCGCAGACATCTGGGCCAGGTCGAGGTGATCAAGGGCGCCGCGTCGGCGCTCTATGGGCCTTCGGCGCTTGGCGGCATGATCAATCTTGTCTCGCGGCGGCCGGGTGACGTGCCGGAGGCCGAGGTGCTGCTCAATGCAGCATCGCGCGGCGGGCAGGATGCCACCGTCTACACCGCGGCGCCCATCGCGCAGGGGGTGGGCGCTTCGCTCACCGGCGGCCATCACCGCCAGACCCGGCAGGACATCGACGGCGACGGATGGATCGACATGGCGGCCTACCAGCGCTGGAGCGTGCGTCCGCGCCTGTTCTGGGAAGGGGCAGGTGGCGCCAGTGCCTTTCTGACCGCGGGCGCCATGACCGAGCAGCGCGAAGGCGGCACCCTGCCGGGCAAGACCACGCCCGATGGCCGCGCCTTCGTGCAGGCACAGGATACCGACCGGTTCGATGGCGGCCTGGTCGCGCAAGTCCCGGTGGGCGATGCCACTTCGCTGCACCTGCGCGGCTCTGCGATGACGCAAAAACACCGCCATGTGTTTGGCGATGTCGAAGAAAACGATCGCCACACCACGCTTTTCGCCGAGGTCTCGCTGGCCGGGAAGAGCGGCGGCACCTCATGGGTCGGTGGAGCCGCCTACCAGCGCGACAGCTTCGACTCGCAGACCTACCCGGCCTTCAACTATGCGTTCGAGGCACCGGGCGTGTTCGGACAGATGGAGCAGGAAATCACGGGCCGTCTCACGCTGTCCAGCAGCGCCCGGGTTGATTTCCACAGCACCTACGGCACCCAGTTCAGCCCGCGCCTGTCGCTGCTCTATCGCCCCGGCCGCTGGACGATCCGGGCTTCGGGCGGGCGCGGCTTCTATGCCCCCACCCCGTTCGTCGAGGAGATCGAAGCGGCCGGCCTGTCGCGGCTGGAGCCGCTGGGCAAGCTCAAGCCGGAAACCGCCACGACCGGATCGCTCGATGTCGGGTATACCCGAGGCGCGATCGAGGCCAACATCACCCTCTTCGCCTCGGACATGAACGATACGACACGGATCCAGCCGGTTGGCCCAGCGGAACTCGCCAACAGCGTGCGTCTGGTCAATGTTCCCGGTCAAACGCGGATACGCGGTTCCGAGATGCTACTGCGCTATCGGCGGGGCGCCTACACGGTGACCGGCAGCTACGTCTACGTCGATGCCTCCGAGCCGGATCCCGAGGGCTTCGGGCGGCGTGCCGTTCCACTCACGCCCAGGCATACCGCTGGTCTGGTGGCAATGTGGGAGGAGCATGACAAAGGCAGACTGGGGCTGGAGGTCTACTACACCGGCAAGCAGCCGCTGGAGGACAACCCCTACCGCACCAGCGGGAAGCCCTATGTTGAAGTCGGCCTGCTTGGCGAAATCGTTGTCGGGAAGGCACGCCTGTTCCTTAACGCCGAAAACCTGCTCGGCATCCGACAGACCCGATACGACAGCCTGCTACGCCCCCGGCGCGCGCCGGACGGTCGGTGGACTGTCGATGCCTGGGCGCCGCTCGAGGGCTTCACCCTGAATGGCGGCATCCGGCTACGCTTCGGCGGCGGCGAGCACTGATCGGTCCGATTGCGCCAGGGCAGCCATGTCAGCCACAATGCGCGGCATGCAACTTGATGCGCATGAGGGGGCCGTGCGACGCCTGCTTCATGCCGATATCCATCTGCCCCACCGTGTTCGACACCGCGATCAATCACTGCAAAGTCAACTCAGGTTCGTCGGTTGCCATGGCGGGGACGAGCTTTGAAGAAAGCGCGGAGATTGCTGTTTGAAGCTCTGAGTGATCTACGCCGGTGCCGCTTTTTGCGAGATTGCGGGTTGCTTCGCCTTCTGGGCCTGGCTGAAGAACGGCAAGCCTGCGTTAGTCGCCATTCCCGGAATGCTGGCGCTGGTCGCGTTCGCGTGGTTGCTCACCTGCGTGGAAACGGCCTACGCGGGACGGGCCTATGCGGCCTATGGCGGAATCTACATTGTTGCATCTTTAGTGTGGCTGGGTCTGGTCGAAGGCCAGAGGCCGACGGCAACGGATCTCATAGGATCCTTGATCTGCGTTGTCGGCGCTGTTGTCATCCTCTCCGGTCTGGGAGCCCCAACGACAGGAAAGTAGCGATCGCAGGGGCGCCCCAACTTGAAACATGACCTCGGGGATGATCCCGCACGTTCCAGATCAACCGTCGAAAACCTCCACGTCGCCCGGCTTGCGGAGCATCTTGTTGACATCGTCGAGGTGAAGTTCCTCGAGCATGATCATTTCGCGCGCATATTCTTCGAGCAGCACCGATTTGTCGGCAGCAGCCTGAAGCAGCTCGTAGTAAAGGGCCAGAGCCAGCTTTTCCTGCTCAAGGCTCTCTCGCAAAATGTCACCGATGTCGTGCCTGGCCGTTTCCAGTAGCGGGCCAATCTGCAGCGAAGGGTGCCCACCGAGCAGGGTGACCAGTTCACCCGCCTTCCGTGCGTGGGCAAGGCCTTCGGAGGCGTTGCCTTCCAGCCAGGACACGATGGGAATGCGGTTGTAGCCGTAGACCATGAGCGAATAATGCGTGTAGCGAACGACCCCCGCCAGTTCCGCTTCCATGATACGGTTGAGAATGGCGATCGCAGCCTTCTTGTCGTTTTCAGTCATCGCTGCCTCCCGAACAGGCCGACGCACGCCTCACGAAAAGGGCGGCCTCCAACTCCAAGACACATGATACCGCATCCCCTCTGTCAACGCGATTCAATCGAGATCCCGCAGACGGAAAAATGCCAACATCTTGTTGTTGCTCGCAGACAGGAGCCTGCCGGGTCGGCTCCTACTTAGGCGGACCGCGCGCCCCAGTCGGAACCAGTTTCATGAGAGCGATGGTCTGGTGAAATCATCGGGTTTACCCTCTGCATATATGTGACCGGAGCAACTGCATTTCTCCGTGATCCAGCCCGAGGGGAATCGCTAGGACAGCGGGCAGGTTCCGCTTCGCAGCCGTAGCGGCGCCGTGGCGTCGGTGCGCAAAGCCAGAGCGAAAATCAGGGCTTCGTCCAGGCGGAAAAGACTGAATCGCCATTCTTGTGCGTGTTCGCCGAGCGCATCGGCAAAGATCACGCCGATGTCGTCCGGTCGGGCCAGGTCGAAGGTCGTGCCGCCAAGCCCATCGGCAAGGCTGATTTGCCGCGCTTTCACATAGCTTTCCTTGAGAGCCCAGAGTTGGACGAACCGTTCCTCGCGCTGCATGGGCGGAAGCTCGCGCAGGGCGTGCGCCTCTGCTTCGGGAAAGAACTGCACGGCGACGTCGAGTGCGTCCCTGCCGGCTACGACAGATTCGATGTCGATGCCAATCTCCGGCCCTGCACCGGTGACCGCGCAGACGCTGACGCCATCAGCGTGGGACAGGCTGAACCACAGCGGCGAGGCCAGCGCCGGCGCTGCAATCGACGGCTTGCCCCGATCGCCAAGCGCGAAACGCCAGTCCTGCGGCGGAACCTGCGCATAGCGCGACAGGACATGGCGACACAGCGCCCGCCCCACCACGAACTGCCGCCGCCGCGCATCGCGCAAGGCCGTGCTGCGTGCGATCTCGTCGGGCGAAAGCATCGCGGCCAGAGCGACAAGGCGCGCGTCGTCGATGTCTGCGGTATGATCGTACCGCCAGACGTGGACATCGCACGGGCCGGGCGCGGGAATCGGACCTTCGCCGAGCCTCGGAAGGCCCGACAGCGCGGGCAAAGCAGGAAGCACCTTCCTCATGCTTACCACGCCCCGGCGGTCAGGCGGCCACGGCCTGCGCCCGTTGCCGCTGGGCCGCCGGTCCGATCGCCTCGCCAGGCCAGCCCTGCCAGGTGGACGCAGGCCCGCTGGAATCGCCCGCCAGCACCAGCGTCCCTTCAAGCAGGGTGGCGCCTTCGCCCACCGTGCTCATCATCATCACGCGCGAGGCAGTGCGCAGGCAGGCGCGCGGCCCGATCTCGATCGGCCCCATCATCCATTCGCCGCGCGTGTTGAGGTGCGCGATCAGCACGGCCTGGTCGATGCACACGCCATCGCCGATGTGGAGGAATTCCGGCTCTTCCATCATCGGGTCGGCGCCATTGGGATAGAGGCACACGTTGCGACCGATCCTCGCCCCTTCGGCGCGGAAGTACCAGACGAGGAAGGCCGAGCCTTCAAGGAAGGCCAGCACATCGCGCGTGCCGAACCAGCCGCTGGACAGCGACGAGATGACCGAGTGGATCTTCCAGCGCTGGCAATAGGAGGACTGCGTCCAGAAGTGCTCGCCTTCGACGCGCCGGCCGATGATCAGCCACTTGGTCGCCACCAGCACGCCCAGCGCACCGAAGGCAAAGGCCAGATGGAGCGGGACGTAGAAGCCCTCCAGCAGCAGCACGATGTCGGTGGTGTTGCGCAGGCCCGGACCTTCGGCGATCAGCACGCTGCGGGTCAGCAGCAGCGCGGCGATCATCGGCGCGGTGCGCCAGAGCGCCGCGAAGGCCGCCCACGCGATGTTGAAGGCGATGTGCGCAGCGAGCGGCCAGACGGCATAGTTCGCCTCGCCCTGATACATCGCGCGGCCATAGGGGCGCAGCGTGGGCGCTTCGATGCGGCGCGTGGTCGCTGCTTCCAGTTCGATCGGCGCTTCGCGGCCATCCTGCCCGATCCACGTCGATCCCGCCGGGGCGACGAAGCCCTCTGGGGCGAACGTGCCCGAGCCGAACACGGCGTTGCGGCTGACGACCACGCCCGGCGCCAGCACGCAGCGGTCGGCCACGTTGGCGCCCGGCTCGATGCGGATCGGCTGCGTGCCGTTGGCACTGGTCATCAGGTAGGTGGAGCGCGAGCCGAAGGTCACGTCGTCGCCGCATTCGAACAGGTCGTACTCGGTCATCACGTTGCCCGAGCCGGGCCAGTAGATGCGCTTGCCGACTTTCGCGCCGAGCAGGCGGTAGATCACGCTGATCGCGGCGAAGTTCGAACCGAGCAGCGGTGCGACACCGCCAAAGCGCCCGTCAGGCAGCAGTTGCCACATCAGCCAGCGTTCGAACATTGGCCAGGGGCGATGCACGTCGGCTTCGGCGCGGAAGCGGCCGATCACGGTCCACTTCACCGCGATCACCCCGGCCAGATAGAGGAACGGCGTGACCAGCGCGGACGCCACCAGCACCGCCGACGAAACGATCAGGCGGCCCGGATTGAACATGCGCACCAGCAGGTCGACCGGCCCGGCCAGGTGCCCCGCCTTGACCATGATCCCGGCAAGGTAGTGGTGCATCAGCAGCACCACCGGAACCCACGCGGCCAGCATGACCGCGCCCTTGATGACCGTCCCCACGCCCTTGAGCCAGAGCGGCGGATCATAGAGCAGCGCGCGCGACAGGCCGCGCGTGCCCTGGTTGCGCGCCTTGGGATTGTCCGACGTGCCCAGCGGCGCGATCTCGGTATCGGCGGGCAGCACGGTGCCCGGCACGATCGTTGCGCGCGTCCCGATCGAGACGTTTGCGCCGACGATGATCGGCTTCAGGTCCATCGCCCCGCCTTCGAGCGCGAAGGGACGCACGATGGCGCTTTCGTCGATGCAGACCATGTCGCCGATGGTCAGCAGATCGAACTCGCCCAGATCGGCGTTGACCGCGATGCGGGTTTCGCTCCCGACGCGCGCGCCCATCAGGCGATAATAGAGCGCGGTGAGCGGATACGACATCGTGAACACGCCCAGCCCGGCGGTGTTCTGGATCTGGCGCACCAGCCACCAGCGCAAATAATAGTGCCCCCAAAGCGGCGCAGGCCCCGCGCGATAGCGGCCGATCAGCAGCCATTTGGCCGCTATCGCGCCGAGCGGCCCGGCGACATTGCGCAGTGCACTTGCCACTGCCAGCGCGGCAAACATGACCCACGCCCCGCGCAGACCAAGGTCCGCGCGCATATACCACCACACGAAGATCCAGCAGATGAACTGCCCGAGCCGGAGCGCGGGCGCCAGCAGCGCCAGGGGCAGGAGCTGGATCGCCAGCGTGGTCAGCCTCGACTGCGATCTTGCGGCCGGGCCTTCGTGCCGCGCGCTCGCCGCGTCCGGGATCGCCGTATCGGCATCGGCCGCCTGCGCGGCGACGGCGGCGCGCACCGCCTTGGCAAGTTCGCCGATGGTGCGGTGGCGAAAGATCGCGGTGGGTGTCAGCGCGATGCCGTATTGCTTGCGCACATCGGCGATGATGCGCACCGCGGTGAGCGAATCCCCGCCCAGATCGTCGAAGAAATCGCTGTCGAGAAAGACGTCGCGGTCCTGGCCCAGACACTTGCGCCATTCGTCGAGGATGAAGGCTTCGACCGCGTCGGCGGGCGTCACGGCGCCCGGTTGCGGCTTTTCCAGCAGCGCGAGCAACTGATCGGTGTCGATCTCGCCCGACACAGCATGACGCGGGAAAGCGTCGAGCAGTGCAATCGAGCGCGGCACGAGGTAATCGTGCAGCATGGTCTGAAGGCGGGCCCTGAGGTCGGCCTCTGCCAGCCCCGCGCCCGCGACGCCCGCGCGGATCGTCCCGCACGAATGCCCGATGTGGACCACTACGTCCGCGCCTGCCGGGCATACCGCACGCAGCGCAGCTTCGATGTGCGTCACCGAAACGTCGATGGCCTGCGCCGGGATGGGCTCGGCCAGCGGCGCGCCCCTGGGCGGGCATTGCGCGGTCAATAACCGCGCGCGGGCAGGCGCCTTTTCGTCCACTATGTCGATGCCGAGACGCGCGGCAAGGCGCACGCGCAGCAGCTTGCCGGTCGCGTTCTTGGGCAGTTCGTCCATGTAGACGGCAAGGACCGGCCACTTGGCGGGCGACAGGTGCCGCGAAAGATGCGGCGCCAGCGTTTCGAGATCGACGCGCCGCCCGTTGCGCGGAACGATCACGCAGCCCACCGTTTCGCCCAGCATGGCGTGCGGCACGGCGAAGGCCAGCGCCGCCCGGATATCGGGATGGCCGACCAGTACATCCTCGATTTCCGCCGGCGCGATGGTTTCCCCACCGCGCTTGATCACGTCCTTGCCGCGCCCGACGATGTAGAGGAAGCCGTCCTCGTCGAAGCGGCCAAGGTCGCCGGTATCGAACCAGCCTTGCGGGATGATCGGCTCGCCCGGCCCCGGCTGGTCCTGCACGATGCGCGCCAGCGGCGCGCCGCGCAGCATGATGCGCCCGGCCACGCCCACGGGCGCTGTCTGGCCCGCATCATCCAGGATGGCGACGTCCGGTCCGAGCACCCGGCCGCTCGCCCCCCGGCGCTCCAGCCGGTAATCGAGCGGCGGACAAGCGATGGGCATGCATTCGGTCATGCCGTAGCCGGGCAGGATCGTGGCGTCGAAACGCGCGCGCAGCCGCTCGGCGGTGGAAGGCAGCAGATCGCCCGCCGCGTTGCAGATGAAGCGCAGGCTGCGCGCGCAATCGGGGCGGCGCTCGCCTTCGATCAGGATGCTGTCGTGCATCGTGGGCGAAGCGTAGTACCAGGTGAAGCCCGCGCCGCTGGCCAGTTCATCCCAGAACATCGCCGCGTCGAAGCCGTCGGAATAGATCATGCCGCTGCCCGCCAGCAGCGGCGCGAAAAGATTGCGGACGATACCGCCGACGTGGAACAGCGGCATCATGTTGTAGCCGCGATCCTGCGGCCCCAGTTCCAGCGCGGCGGCGATGCAGGCCGCGCCCACGCACACGTCGCGCAAGGCGATGGGCACCAGCTTCTTGCGCCCCGACGTGCCCGAGGTGAACAGTTCAAGCGCGATGTCGTCGGGTCCGTTGAAGCAGCGGCCCCAGCGCTCGGCGCTGGTCGGGGGCAGCTCGCCCGACGACAGGTCAAACAGGCCGGTCTCCTGGGGCTGGCGGACAAGATCGATCACGGCGACCCCGCAGACGCGCGCGCTGCGGCGGATGTGGTCGAAATCCGCGCCCACCGGCACGATCACCGCCTTCGCCCCGGTTTCGGCAAGGTCAGCGGCGATTTCGCCGTCGGGGTTCCACGGATTCATCGGCACCACGGTGCAGCGCATGCTCATGGCCAGCAGGCAGACCGCCAGTTCCGGCCCTTCGGGTAACGCGATGGCGCAGCGATCACCCGGCCGCAGCGCCAGATCCCGGAACGGCGCGCCATCGCTCAGGAAATCGTGGAGCCGCGCGAACGACAGCGAATGGAGGCCACGCGCGGCGGTGCCGGTCAGCGCACGCTTGTTGCCGCCGCTGGGCAGCAGGTCGAGCAGCGTCGTGAAGTGCAATTCGCGCGCGATGCGCTGACCCAACGCCTCCCCGCGCTTCCAGGCTTCGGTCCAGTCGGCCAGCCGTTCGGCGAGCGGCGGTTCGGCATAGGCCGAATGCAGGATGGCGGTCTGATGCACGCTGTCTGTCCTTGAAGTCAGGGCGCTTCCCTGCGCCGGTTGATCCGGAATTCGGGCGGCGGTCGTCAGAAGGTCTTACGGAGGCTGAACCGAATGGTGCGGCCGAGCGGGTCGAGAAGCACGGGCTGGTAGACGTAAGGCGTCGCCCCTTGCGCGCCGGTCACGCGCGGCCGGGCGTTAAACAGGTTGTCGACCGCAAGCGTAAGCTTCACGCCGTCCAGCCAGGGATGCGCGCGCGCCAGCGCCGTCTGCTGGCCGAGGTTGGCGAACAGGCGCAGGTTGGCGGTCGCAAGATCGCCAAATGCCAGGTCCGATGCGCCGCCCCCTCGCACCGCCGTCGCGCCGCGCCAGTTGGCCGAAAGGCGCAGGCCAAGGCCATCGCGGGCAAAACCTGCCTGCGCCTCGATCTCGTGCCGGGGATCGCCGCCAGTCATGGCCAGGGTATCGCCGTGCAGCAGGTCGAGCACGGGCAGGCCGGCGCGCAGGCGCACGTCATGCCGCAGGCGCCAGGTGTGGTAGAGCGCGAAGGACAGACGGTTCGTGTTCTTGCGCAGGCCTGGCACGCGGCCTGTCGCTGCCCCCGTCCCGCCGATGGCCTTCAGCCAGTTGACGCCCCAGCGCAGCTCCTCGCGGCTGTCGCGGGCGACATTGACAGGTCGCGCATCGAAGCGGGTCAGCATTCCGGCGGCATCGCGCACGAAACGATCGGGAAAGGCGGCCTCCAGCGCGGGTGTCACCGCCAGCGCAGCCACGGCATCCCGCGTGCGGGCATGGACATAGTTGGCGGTCAGCGACAGCCCCCCGCCCCAGCCCGGCTTCCATGTCGCGCCAACCTTGAACACGTGGCGGTTGTCGGCGACGAGCGCGGCATTGCCGCCTTCGATGCGCGAAACCTCCGCAGACTCGCCCTGTGCGAAATCGAACAGGCGGGCATTGGGCGTCGTCAGGACGGGCGCGCCGATCTGCACGAGCGATGGCGCGCCGTCCTCCTCGGTCATCGAGGCGATGATCCGCAGCGGCTGGACCGGCGACCAGACAAGGCCATAGCCGAACGTCCAGAGCGTGCCGAGATCGGAAAGTCGGTGGACAGCGACGTTCGCGTTGAGCGACAGCGTGCCCAGCGCCGCCATCACATTGTTGCGGCGGCTGGTGATCGGCACGTCGATGCTCAATTGCCCGCTCGTATCACTGCGCGAGGCCGCGCTGATTTGCGTCACGCCGCCGCGCACGGCCTGCCCGTCCAGCGCCGACCAGGTCGCGCCCAGGCGCAGGCTGGTCAGAACCTTGCCCGCAGGCAGATGGAGCGGCGAGCCGTTGATCATGGCATCGACCCCGCCAGTGTTGTCGATCAGGCGGGTGGTGTCGGGCATCTGCGCCAGCAGCAGGGCAGGGTCGAACGTGCCAAAGGGGTTCACCGTGGGATCATGCGCCGCCAGCCCGGCGTCGATTGCCGCCGGATCGATCCGGCCGACCATCCGGGTGCGCTCCTCGGTGTGATCCCAGATTCCCGAAAGCGACCATTGCCAGGTCCCCGCGTGGCTGTTCAGCGTCAGCCCGAGATGCCCGTCGAGGTCTTTGGTGCGCCGGGTAAGCGGCGCGGTGTCCGCATAGCGATAGACCGCGACATCGTTGGCGAAGGGCGAAAAGGCCGAGCCTTCGGGCAGAGTCAGCTTCGTCCTCGGCAGGCCGAGCAGCGCGACATCGTCGCTCGCTTCCAGACGGCCGTTGAGCGTGGCGGCGACATTGCCGAACACGTTGCGGCTGTAGGACGCGTTGATCGAACCGCGCTCGCTGGAAGGAAGCAGGGTGCGATAGGGCGTCGTGTCCGTGACATTCGCGCGGTTGGCCCCCGCCACGAAATCGCCCAGCGCGAGCGGGCGGCTGGCAGCGATGGTCGGCGCCCCGGCGATGGTCACGGCTTGCCCGGCCAGCGCGCCCAGCGCGGGGTCGATCTCGCCCGATGGGGTGAGCGCGGTAACGTTGCCGACAAGGTCATAGGGACGACGCGGCGCGAACGGCGGCAGAGACCGTTCGCTTTCCAGCAAGGCGTCGGCATGCTGGTATTGCACTGCGATGTTGACCCGGCGATCATGCTTGATGTCGAGATAGACCAGCCCCGGATCGACGGCGTTCCGTCCGCCGTCGGTGGACAGCCGATCGCCTGCTTCGGCGATCAGTGCGTGGAAACGCTTGCGCAGCACGATGTTGACCACGCGTTGATCGGCCGGATAGCCATATTTCAGCGCCACTTCCTCGGGCAGGATCTCTGCGCGTGAAATTGCCTCGGCAGGAATGTCGCGCACTTCGGACAGGCCCGTCGTGCGCCGTCCGTTGAGCAGGATGACGGTCTGTTCGCCGCCACGCCCTTGCGCGCTGCGGATCTGCGGGGCCAGTTCCTGCAACAGCTCAGACATCGAATTGATGCCGAACGCGCGAATGGTCCCGCGGGAGAACTGCACGTCGGGCTGGACATCGCCGACCGCCGCCCCGCGCGGGGCCTGATGGCCGGTCACGACGATCTCGGGATCGTCGCCCTCGCCCGCATCGTCCTCTGGCGGGGCCGGCGCCACGTCCGGCTTTACGCCGCGATCACCCGCAGCACTTGCCGGACCGGCCTGCTGCGCCAGCAACGCCTGTGGCGCCACCCCCGCCAGCAGCGAAAGCGCAAACAGCCAGCGCTTCATTCCAATTGCGAACGGGCGCGTCACGGTGGGGATACCTCATTGCGACACCAGGTGTCATTGAACGCACCTTTGACCAACGTTGACGACCCACCGCTGGCGACAGCCAAACCCAAAAACATCGTGATTTGAACCATTCAGCACCCGACTGGGCGTTCTGGCTGCTCGTTGAGAGCCGCCTTAGCAGGAGTTGCTGACGACACGCTGACAGCGCAAAATATCGTCCTCGATCAACGCTGTCGGCACGACCTTATCCGCGTTGCAGCGCCGACGACGGCCGTGCCCGTCCGGCGCTTACCCGAACGCCGGGCCGGCAAGGTTCAGGATCATGCGCGTGCCGCCTTCTGGCCGCTCTTCCATGCGGACGCTGCCATCGTGCAACTGGGCGATGCGCCGCACCAAAGCCAGCCCCACGCCCGTGCCGTTGCCCGACTGGCGATCCATCCGCCAGAACCGCTCAAATACCTGATCACGATGTTCCGGGGGAATTCCCGGCCCGCGATCATCGACGATCACCAGCGGTCCCTGCTCGACCGCGACGGTCACCACGGTTCTGGCGGGGGCATACTTGATCGCGTTGCCCACCAGATTGCGAATGGCGATCGTGAGCAGCGACACGTTGCCGAAGACCATCAGGGACTCGGTCGTGCAGCTCAATTCGAGCATCTGCCGTTTGGCAAGCGCTTCGGGCACGGCCTCCTCCACGACCTTGCGCGCCACCGCCACGATGTCGATCCTGTCGACCGCGCTCGTCATGACGTCTTCGGCTTGCGCGAAGCGCAGCAGTTCGTCGACCAACTGTCCGAGGTCCTTGAGGTCGGTCCTGATCCGGTCGCGCGCTGATCCGGGCGGCAACTGCGACATTTCCAGAAGCAGCACGGCCAGTGGCGTGCGCAATTCATGGGCAACGTCGGAGGTGAATTGCTTCTGCAATTGCAGCGAGTGATCGAGCTTCGTCAGCATGGCGTTGATCGTCGCCGCCACGCTGGCGAATTCCGTAGCCATCCCGCTTTCCGGCACGGGCACCAGCGCCTGCCCGCGAGCGACGGCCGTGCCGATGTGATGGGCACTGTCCGACAAGCGTCGAAGCGGGCGTAGCGCCGCGCGTGTCGTCAGGAAGATCGCGAATGTAAGCGCGGGGATGATGAACATCGCGGGGATCAGGATGTGCTCCGCAAGATCCTTCACGATCACCCCGACGAACGCGAAGGCCGGATCGTCGACCATATATGCCTGGACCCAATAGTGCCGATCCGCAATGCCGACCCGCCGCGTCAGCAAGGCGATGGCAGGCGCGCGGTGATCATGCATGGGCATGCCGCGAACAAGCGAGAAGCCTTCGACAAGCTTCGCGTTTCTCGCCGAAGC
Source organism: Novosphingobium percolationis (assembly GCF_020179425.1). GTDB lineage: Bacteria > Pseudomonadota > Alphaproteobacteria > Sphingomonadales > Sphingomonadaceae > Novosphingobium > Novosphingobium percolationis. Next base: position 971,457 of record NZ_JAILYM010000001.1, read on the forward strand.
ATCGCGCGGGTCGTCCGGTTCATCGGCACCGGGCACTGGCGATTGGACCGCCGGGAACCAAATGGTGTTCGCCTCTGACAGGATGTGACGCCTTGCGAGCGTGCTATGATCGAACACCCGAAATCCGTAGGCGCTCGGATAATCCTGATACAGCGGGAGCAGCGCCGGATTCCTGCCGCTGTCCAAAGCTCTGGCAATCGCAACCGCGTTTGTGTTGAGGATTGCCTCGCGAAGATGCCGCTTGTTGACCATTTCCTGCAGGGAAAATACCAATGCGACCAGCGCCAGCACGACCACGGACATGGCTGCCATGCGCCGTGCCAGGATGCGCGACAACGATTCAGACCCAGCGCCTAGCATTCGTCACGCTCGGTCAGCACGTAACCGATGCCACGCATCGCCACGATTTCGATGTTTGCTCCCGATGAATCCAGTCGACGTCGCAGGCGCGAAATCGTCGCCTCGGTCGCGTTTTCGGTGACCTCGCTGTCAAAGGCGTAAAGCGCCTGCTCGAGCCGGTCACGGCGCAGGACTTGCCCCTGATGTCGCATCAGCACCAGCAGTGCATTCAATTCGCGCGGCGAGATCCCGACAAGGCGGTCCTCGACCGTCAGCGTCAGCGATGCCGCATCCAGGCAAACATTGCCGAATGTCAGCTGCTCGGATTGGATCTGTTTCGCCCGCCGGCCCAGCGCCCGGACGCGCGCGATGAGTTCATCGCCATCGACGGGTTTGACCACATAGTCGTCGGCACCGGCATCGAGCGCCTGGACACGGCTGACCACATCGCCCCGAGCGGTCGCGACAAGCACGAGCGCGTCGCGCTTGCTGCGTCGCAGGCTGTCGAGAATCTCCCGGCCGTCCCCGTCAGGCAGGGACAGATCCAGTATCACCACTTCGTACTCGACGAGTTCGATCGCGGCGTGCGCCATCTCGAGGTTTTCCGCGACATCCACGACATGCCCGCTGTCCGTCAGAAGCTTGGCCATGAGCGACGCCAGGCGTCCGCTATCCTCGACAACCAATAATCGCATAGCGCACTGTGACCACTTTTCGGGCAAACGGCTCTGACTCGATGCGCTTGGTGGTGCACAATGTCCCACCAAGCCACAGCGCCGGGATCTGCCGCGTACCTGTTAAACGATGAACGGGCCTGATGTATTCCCTCGGAATGTGGAAGATTCTTGGCCGAACCCGGTGCCAGGACGCGCTTGCAGAAGAGGCCGATCAACCCGTCAGATCCGGCGACGCGCGCGCAGTCCGTTGAGGTAGTGCCACAGGAAGACCGCCGGCAGCCCTAGGCCGATCGTCCAGTGCGTAAGGCTGGTCCAGGCCCGCAAGTCTTCGTCGCCGACGTAATACAGCATGTACCCGCTCGCGATCAGCACGGCGAGGACCGCGCACAGCGCGACGCCGGCGATCCGCTGATGCCGGTGTGCCCAGCCTTTGGGAATGTGCGCGATGAACATCCCGCCGATGCCCAGCAGCGCCGGGATGAGGAACAGCCCGTGCGCCTTCATCATCCACGGCTCGACGGGGTTCATCTCTGGGCCGAATTCGCCCTGCTTCTGGCCGTAATAGTGCAACAGCAGCCACCCGCAGCCCGACAGCCACAGGCCCATGCCGCTGAGCGCGAGCAGCCAGATCTGCCAGGACGCCAGTTTGGCCGAGCGACGATGAACCATCAGGTATGACTTTCGTGGTGTGGCGTTTGTAGGGCATGACCGCCGTAGGTGGCCAGAAGGCGCTGCGCGAGAGGCATATCGGCCATGGCGACCTTGGTCATGGCATCGGCAATGGCGCACAGGCGCGCGACCACGGTGACGCGCTCGTCGCACAGCACGGCACGGCCCTGCGCGCCGATGTGCGGCGACTGCGGCTGCCCACGATGGCGGCGGCGGTTGAGGAGATTGGCCGAACTCGCGATGGCGCAATTGCGCGCGGCCACCGAAATGCGCGCGACATCGTCGGCATCGCGCAGCGCCACCGGCCAATCTCGATCGCCAAACGCGCGCAGATCGCCACCTGCGTTCACCAGCCCTTCAGGCACGCCCATGCCTTGCAGGACATCCACAGCACGGTCCACGGCATGGCCCTTGGCGATGCCGCCCAGATCGACCAACACGCGCTTTTCCACGCGCACGTGCTGGTCATCAAGGATGGCAAGGTCGGCGCTGGTGCCGCGATAGTCGGAAAGTCGCCCGATGTCGCAGCGCGGCAGGAACCCGCTGCGGACAAGCGCCGGCCCCACCACCGCCACATCGAACAGGCCACCGCTTTGCCCGTGCAGGTCCAGGGCCAGGCGCAGCACCCGGATCGTCTCGGCATCGAGGCGCACCACGTCGCCCGCGCTGGTCTTCCGCAGCAGCGCCAGATCGCTGTCGTCCTGATGGAACGACATGCGCGCATGCACATGTGCGATGGCCGCAAAGGCCGCGTCTACCGCCGATACGTGCCCCTCCGGGGCCGTGATCTCGACGAACGTGCCCAGCAGCGGGCGGCAGCGGGTAATCATGCGCAGCGCAGCAATCAGCCCGCGTGGGCCAGCGTCACAGCGTGGATTGCCAGCAGGCGCTTGACCCCGTCGGTGACATTGCGGCTCGACAGGGTCGCCCCGGAGATGTTGGGAATGTCCTGATTGAGCCGGAATGGATCGGCCAGCGTCTTGCCGCGGAACTTGTCGCGCCAGCGCGGATCACGCACTTGCCCGCCCTTGGATTCCCGATAGCTCAGGATCTCGACGCCGAGCACGTGGCCATCGGGCGAAATCCCGGTCGCATAGGTGATGAATTCGTGCTTGCCGATCACCTCATCCACGATGATCCAGCCGAGCATTGCCGCGCCGCGCTGGGCGCGCCACACTTTGGGCTGAGCGGTGCGCTGCGGCGTGCCCGACATCTGCCGGATCCGTGTCATCTGGGCCGGCGTCAGCGTTAGCGGAATGGCAGTGAACGCCTGCGCTTGCGGGATGAGCGCGTGTTGGGCCTGCTCGACGGTCATATAGTCGGCGGCCCATGCGGGGGCCGCAACGACCGCCAGCACGGGAAGCGCGGCCAGCACAGGCCAGTTGCGATGTGACACGATGCGACTCCTCAGAAATTCATGCCCAGCTTCAACCGGAACTCGGTCTTGGTCTTTTCGATCAGGTGCAGGTTGCCGGTCTGCCCTGGATAGCGTTCGCCCCCGCCCTTGAGCTGCGGAAACCATGTCGCTGTCGCCCAGAACTTCTGGCCGCCATAATGGATTGTCGGCCCCGCAAACAGCGACCAGCGCTCCTGCCCGACCTCGGTCTCGTATTCCGAGGTATATTGCGTTTCCGCGCCGACAAACCAGTTGGGCGCCACGCGGTACGTCAGGCCCGTGCCCGCCGACAGTTCGATTTCCATTTCCGGCGTGGTCGGCCAGTCGAAGCCGTCCGGCAGGTTGGCGATCGCCTTGCGGGTTTCGTGCCCGGCCTTCAGCCCCAGGTTGGCGACCCACACGATCTGCCCTTGCCGGAAATACTTCTGCGCGGCGAGAACGACCTTGCCTTCGTATTCGGTCTTGTCCTGCCCACTGTGCGGATCGAGCTTCTTGACCTCCGCCGAGGTGATGACCGCCAGCCCGAAGTTGTCGAGCGCCGGGCTCAGCACGTTGAACTTGGCCTTGGCCTCGATGCCCGAAAAGCGCGGGCCCTTGTCGATCGGCGCAGGCAGGTAGCCATCGATCTGCAGGCCGTGCGTGTCGATGGTCAGGAAGCTTGCCGCCGCCGACAGGGTGATCCGGTCGGTGACGCCGTATTCCCCTTCGATTTCGGTATCGAGCGCGTTGTAGCTGCCCTGCCCCTTGTCGGTGCGCAGCGTGTTGAACACGTAGATTTCACCGGATCCCTTGGGCAGCGTCTCCGCGCCGGTGTTGTAGCCGAAGAGGTTCTCGTCGGCAAAAGCAGCCGTCGGCAGCAGCATTGCGCAGGCACCAGCCAGCATTCCCGTCCGCAAGCCGCGGCAGAACCGTCCATCAATATTGTGCATCGGGAAAAACCTTCAGATCAGAACATGTAGCCAAGGCCCAGATTGAACCGGTTATTGTCCTTGTTTTGGAAGAATTTCTGATAATCGACCTTGACCACCACCGAGCGCAGCGGGTGGAACGACAGGCCGGTCGTCAGCACCCGGTCGCGGTTGACCGGATCGGCCAGCAAGCCCAACGGCAGCACGGCCTGCGTGTCGAATTTCTCGTAGCGCACGAACGGATCGATCGTGGTCTCGCCGCCCAGCGTGATGCTGTAGGCACCTTGCGCGTACCATCCGTAGAAAGCCGAAGGCGCCAGCGTCAGATCGGTGCTGTTGGCCGCATTGTAGGCGGCGACCACGCCATCGAGCGCCGCGGCGCGGCTCACCGTTCCGCGCGCATAAAGCGCCTGGAAGTCGAAGCCCTTGTGCTGCCAGCGGCCATGCACGTCCCACAGGGTAATGCGCGATGTGATCCCGGAGAAGTCCGGCAGGCTGTTGTCTGCCTTGAAATCGGCATTGTTGTGCGTGGCATTGCCAGAGAACACTGCCCCGCCAACCAGCAGGCCGGGCACGCCCTGATATTCCAGCGAGCCGTAGAACGACAGGCTCGACGCCTTGGCCAGCTGCAATTCCTGGTGCGATCCGGCAAGCGGTGCGCCCGCATCGTCGAGCTTGGCGATATCGAACCCGGTGGTCACGCCCACGTCGTAGTTCAGCCCGAACGAGGTGCTGCCGTAGAAGCCCACGCCGCCTTCGCGCCATGTCGACGGGATGATCCGCGTCTCGACCTCGTTGCGTTCGACGCCATAGAACACCGGCGGCTCGTGACTGCGGTTGAGGAAGCCGAACGGCATCAGGAACAGGCCGGCCTTGAGGTTCAGGGCCGGGTTGAACGCATAATCGAGATAGGCCTGCTCGATGGCGACCTCGCCCTCGTCCCCGGCGCTGGCGACCGCGTGCTCCACCTCGATCTCGCTGGTGAAGCTCAACTTGTCGCTGAAACGATGACCGACGAAAAGCACAAGCCGCTTCAGGTCGGCCTGGTTGCGGCTGCTGCCCTTGACGTAGCCGTTGTAGCTGATCTCGCCATAGCCGCCGATCGTCGTGTCGGAGCCAAAGGCTGCGCCCGATCCGGCCCTGCCGGTATTGGCGGCCAGCGCCTGCGTCGGCGCGGAGGCTGGCGTCGTGTCTTCGTCGGCCACCGGGGGCGCAGCAACAGCGATCGGCTGTGCGGGTTCGGGCGCTGCCCGCAACCGCGCCTCGATCTGCTCGAGGCGCGCGGCCTGCGCTGCCAGCAGCTCGTTCTGTGCCGCCACTTGCGCCTTGAGCTGCGCGACCTGCGCTTCGAGCGAAACATCTGCGGCGATCGCAGGCGTGGCGGTCGCCAGGCATGTCGCCGCGAGCAGTGCTGCGATCTTCTTCATTCCATCCCCCTTCGAGTCGCGCCCTCCTAACGCGATTGATAATCGTTCGCAATATCTTGTTGCCGAATGGTATCGAAACATGTCTGATGGTTTTGGGGCGCCACGGGAGTTCACATCATCCACGCCTTGCGCATCACTGAATGTGCAGCACAGACAATCCATGTTTGGCAGGGCAGAGCATTGGGGTCCGTCCCCACGCAGATGGCTGCAGCCATTCGCAATTCGCCTTCCAGCGCAACACGATGGCTATAAACGCTCGTTTGATAGCTCCCCATCCCGCACGTAGGCGCTGGGAACAATGGCCACAGCTACAACGAATGCTTGCCTCCAGCCCAGAGCCGGGCAAGACTCCACACCGTGAGGAACGATATCGACCACTTACCATCCACGCAGCAGCAAGAGCTTGCACGTGTGACGCAGATCTTGATGGACGATTTTGCCGTCGCGATCTCGCGCGCCACGCAACCGTGGAAGAAGAACGGCAAAGTCCAGAAGATCGTGCTCTTCGGCAGCTATGCGCGCGGGGACTGGGTCGATGAACCGGAAAACGGCTACCAGTCGGACTACGATCTGCTCGTCATCGTCAGTCATCCCGACCTGAGCGACATCGCGGAATACTGGTACGTCGCAGAAGACAGGATCATGCGCGATTCAGCGATCGGCAGACCAGTAAACATCATCGTGCACACACTCGAGGATGTGAACCAGGGCCTGACACGCGGGGAATACTTCTGGGTCGACATCGCGCGCGACGGCATTGCTCTCTATGAACTGGCCGGTGCGACGTTGGCCATGCCCAAGCCGCTGACCCCGGCAGACGCATTCAAAATGGCCAGTGATTACCGGACCGATTGGCTATCCAAGGTCAATGATGCGATCGAAATTGCAGATTTTTGCATCAAAACGTCGAAGCTGAATGATGCCGCTTTCACTCTCCATCAAGCCGCTGAGCGCGCCTACATCTGCTATCTGCTCGTCCGCAGCCACTATGTACCCCGATCACACAACCTGAAGTTCCTGCGCTCGCTTGCCGAAGACAAGGAACCGCGGCTCGTCGCGTGCTGGCCGCGCGCAACCAAGCTTGACCGGCGTCGCTTCGAACTGGCAAGGCGTGCCTATGTTGAAGCGCGCTACTCGAGTAGCTACGAGATCAGCATGGACGACCTGGAAGCGATCCGGGCGGCGGTCTGCCATCTGCGCGATACAGTTGAATCGGTTTCCGATGAGTGGCTCGACGCATTGCGCCAGAAGGCGGCGTAATCCCGAGATCATCACGGCGCGACCCAACGCTGCCTCAAACCGATGACCGCGGAAGGTAGTCGAGGCCGAACAGCCTGATGCCGGGCGACGCAGGATCCCAGACATTGCGCACAGTGCGGCGCTGCATTTCCGGAGAACGGAGGACGTAACGCTCATCGTAGCGGGCGTAGAGCGCCTCGAACAGGTCTTGGATTTCCAGACCACTGCCAGGTTCCGGGAAGCTTTCGACCAGCCCGCTACGCCGGCATTCATCCATCTCGACCATGGCAAGCGCGATCGCTTCGCATTGCCCCTCTGAGCCGGCAAGGCCCTGGCGGCGACCCAGATCGCGCAGGGCATCGTGGAAGCGCTGGACCGGCGGCACCAGGCTACCTGTCGCATCGATAGCCGTGTCACCGCCGCCTCGGGTATGGCCGCAGGGCTTGTCTCCGGCTCTCTCCTTGCGGGCAGCATCAACGGGGCGATTGCCACGGAGAAGGACGAGATGGCCCATGACCAGCGCCGGATAGGTCATATGCAGGTTGGTCGCTTCGCCGACGATTTCCTCGAGCCGGTTGCCGAGATTGCGGAAAGCGCCCGTCACCCCTTTGCAGGAAACCGAAAGGACGGGTCCGATCCTTTCCAACGCGACCAGCACATCGACGTGCTTTGTCTTAAGGCCACCGAGGATCGTGCCTTCACCACAACCTCCCAGCCCCGGATCGAAATGCAGTACGGGCGCGGCACGGCGGCGGCGTTCCACCCGGAACGGCGGTCGCGGGATGATGTCGTCGGGATCGAAGCCCCCCTCGACGACGAGACGGCAGGCTACATACCAGTGCAGAGGCAGGATATGGCGCATGCTTTGCGTACGCCCCGCGAATTCCGCAAAGGCAACCAGAGCGCTCGGCAGACTGGTCCAACGGCATGCCTGGGCGGCGCCGGCGTCATCAGGCGAACCGGGTATTGGAGCATGGCGAAAGGAACGACTGTCACTGCCCGGTTGCGAGGCGCTGGCAAGATGCCTCCCGGGCTCGGCGCTCACCGGCCTGCCCTTTCAGCTGGCCCGAAGTCGATGAAACCGCGCCAAAACAGAATGATCCCGCATTGCAACATACTGACACTGTGGTAGGTTCCCGGCAGTTTCAACCTGGTCGCTCTGGGGCCTGAGAAACCAAGACGCGGTCCACTTGCAGGGGAAAGGGCGCCCTGCGGGACATCGGCAACGCCAGGCGTCGCCGGAGGGCGCGATGGTACCTTATGGTGGCAGATGTTCTTGCCGATTTGATCCCGGCATTGGTCCAGCAAGTTGCGAGCGTGGTCGATCTCGACACCGCCCTCACGGAAATCGCCAGATTGCTCGGATTTCCCTACTTCGCACTGACGCACCACGTCGACCTCGCACGGTCTTCGGACAGCGTCATTCGCCTGCACAACTATCCCGAACACTGGGCGCTGGACTACGACAACAGAGCGCTTGGGCTCGTCGACCCGGTTCATCGTGCCAGCTACATGACTGCAATCGGATTTCGCTGGACGCAGATCCCCTGGCTGGTGCCGCTGACCGAAAACGATCGGGACATTCTTGAGGAAGGCAAACGGCGAGGCATCTGCGATGGCTTCACCGTTCCTGTCCATGTCCCGGGCGAAGCGCGCGGGTCGTGTTCGTTCGCGATCGGGAGCGGTGAAGTGCCCGGCCAGGCGACGCTCATGCAGGCGCAGGTTGCCGGCACGTATGCTTTCGAGGCAGCCCGACGCCTCTGGCACAAGCGCGGCCTTTCGCTGACACCGCTGCGCCCGGTTCTGACCGATCGGCAGCGCGACTGCGTGCTGCTGATGGCGCAGGGCAAGAGCGATGCCGAAATCGCGAAGATCCTCGGCATTTCGAAGGATACGGCCACGGCGCACATGCGCGCCGCTTGCCAGCGCTACAGGATCTACAAGAGACAATTGCTTATCCCCCTCACCTTGTTCGACGGGACCCTGACGTTCGGTGACGTGAAGCCCTGGCGCTATCCCCATTTCTTGTAATAGCGAGCACCGCCCGGCCCGGGTGATCCTTGGACGACCGCAAAGGTCCAAGGAGAACCACCACCATGCTTACGATCGTTTCGTCCGGCTGCGAGCCGGACGCCGCCCTGCTGCGCGCCATGTTCGCCGCGCGCAAATCGGTCTTCGTCGACCTGCTCGGCTGGGATGTCCCGGTCCTCGAGGGCCAGTACGAGATCGACCAGTTCGATAACGTCCACGCACGCTACCTGATCCTCAGCGACAACGGCAGACATCTCGCATCGGCACGCCTGCTTCCGACGACACGGGAAGGCATCCTGTCGGGGCTGTACCCGATGCTCTGCGCCGGATCGCCGCCCACAGCACCGGACGTCTTCGAAATCACGCGCTTCTGCCTCGACCGGTCGCTGAAGGCACGCGAACGCCGCGAGGTGCGCAATGGCCTGGTCGCCGGGCTGGCCGCATATGCACTCGATGCCGGGATCAGCGCCTACTGCGCGGTCGCCGACACGTCCTGGTATCGCCAGATCGAACAGTTCGGCTGGGATTGCCGGCCGCTCGGCACCCCGCTGCGGCTGGGGCACGAGGAACTGATCGCGATGCAGATCGCGATCACGCCCGAAACCCCTGCACTCCTTGCAGGCGCTGGCATCATCGCACCTGCCGCTAAGCCCGGTGCAAGCCGGCATGCGGCCTGAGCGGGAGGGATCCATGATGACCGCTTTAGAGACGCGGATCGGTTTCCACGCCGCAGAATTGCGAGAGCAAGGATACACGATCATTCCCGACGCGATGTCGCCCATGGCGGTATCGGCGATCCACGCAGACTTGTGGGAGGACTTCGAGCGCACCCCGTTCGGTACAGGGGTGTTCTATGGGGAGACCACCAAGCGGTTCGGCCGATTGCCGGTCCGCTCGGAACAGTCGCAGGCCCTGATCCTGCACCCGCTGGTCACCGGGATCGTCAAGTCGATCCTGTCGCCGTGGTGCGACCGGATCCAGCTCAACACCACGCAGGCGATCTCGCTGCATCCAGGAGCACCCGAACAGTTGCCCCACCGCGATCAGGACATGTGGCGGGTCGAGCCCGGCGAGAAGGAATACCTCGTCAACGTGATGTGGCCGCTGACGCCCTTTCATGGCGGTAATGGCGGAACCAGGCTCTGGCCCGGGAGCCACGGCATCCATGCATGCGAGCCGGTGCCTACCGGGCCCGCGATTGCCCCGGACCTTGCGCCCGGCTCGGCACTGCTGTTCCTCGGCTCCACGCTCCACGCCGCAGGCGCCAACCAGTCGAACACCGAGCGTCGCGGGATCGTCATCGGGTATGCGCTCGGCTGGCTCAAGCCGTACGAGAACCCCTGGCTCGCTTACCCGCCGGAGGTTGCGCGCGGCTTCCCGCGCGAACTGGCGGAGCTCGCCGGCTACGTCCAGCATCGCCCCAACCTCGGCAATTTCGAAGGGCAGTGTCCCTCGATCCTGCTCGAGGGTTATGCCGGCGAGCCGCTCGGCGCGATCGATGCGCTGCGCCCCGACCAGCAAGCTGCCGCGCAGGCGTTCCTTGATGCCGAACGGAGGGCGCCATGAATGCGGGGCCGGTGAGTGAGCGGGTCTACGACGCCCTGCGCCGCCTGATCCTCGAGCATGGCTTCCGCCCCGGAGACAAGCTCGATCCCAACCTGCTGGCCGAGCAACTCTCGGCCAGCATAACCCCGGTGCGCGAGGCCCTGAACGTGCTGACCGGCGAACAGCTTGTCGAAACCCACCGTTCAGGCGGGTACTACATTCCAGCCCTCGACGAGCCGACGCTCAAGGACATGTATGCCTGGGCTAACCAGATCGTGACGCTGGCACTGCGGTTATGGCGTCCCTGGTGCACGATCGACTGGGATCGCATTCAAGACAAGCGGCCGGGCTATGCCGAACGCGTGGCGGATGTCCTTGCCGGAACGGCACGCGCTTCGGTCAACGGCGAACACGGACGGGCGATGATGCTCCTGAACGCCCGGCTCCATGCGGTCCGTGTGGTCGAGACCGAGGTTTTCCCGGATGCACTGGAGGAGTTGATCGCGCTCGAACTTGCTCTCGACACCGGTGACAGGGAAGCGCTTCGGCGTGGGTTGAATGCCTATCATCGGCGGCGTGTGCGCAGCGCGGCAAGCCTGGTGCGAGCGTCGTACCGCTCTCAGGCAAAGGGCAAGTCAACAATCGGCTTATAGGATCGGTATAAAATTCGGATGGGGAGATGGGCGCCATAGTCTGAACCTTGCCGCGATCCTGCGGCACAAGGAGAAGACCGATGGAACGCAAGTTCGACCTGATCGAGGACGTCGAAGACCTCGGATCCGTGAGCGAGGAAACGCTCGGCTCGCTTGGCAACCAGATCGAAGTGGGCGCCATGGCCCGCACGACCGGTCTCGAGCGCGAATGACCCGATGGCAGGCGTGCGGGTGGAAGCCCGCCGCTTGCTACCGGAAAATCCCATGGACGCACCCATGTCCCCTGCCCCCGTCCCGCCACTTGGGCTTGCCGATGGCATCGGCATCGCTGTTCTTGGCGACGTCGTGATCGTGCTCGACATCCACCGCAATCGCTATTCCCTGATCCGCGGCGACGCCGCGTCCGTGCTTGCGGCCGCAGCTGCAGGAAATCCGGTCAATCCTGACTCGCCAGATGCGCGCGCGCTTCGTTTCCACCACTGGCTGGCGCCGGCCGGTACGCCGCCGGGTCCGTGGTTCAATCCCGGCGAATTGCCTAAAGCCGAAGCCAGCGTATTGGAAGGCGGCGATCCGCCAGGATGGCCCCGTGCAATCGACTTCCGCATTGCCGCCATCTGCCTCAAGACCCGGCTCGATCTCAGGTTCAGGCCTTTGTCGCGCATTCTTCGAGGACTTTCCATGAACTGGCGCGGACGCAGCATGGCCGATCTTGTCGCTGCCGCACGCCAGTTCGACCGTGGGCGCAGGCATACGCCCTTTACACCGCGCTGCCTGCCCGATGCTCTGGCATTCCTGCGATTTGCCCGGGCGCGCGGTCACGCGGCGCACCTCGTCTTCGGTGTCAAGCTTCACCCGTTCGAAGCGCATTGCTGGGCACAAAGCGGCGGACTCGTACTGACCGACCCGCTGGATCGTATCCGGCGCTTCGTGCCGGTGCTCGCGGTATGACAAGGGAACGCTATCTCGCCATTGTCGGCCACGGCGCGAGGCCTCTGCCGTCGGCACTGGTCGATCGCATCACGGCACGTTTCGACGCCATCGGGCTGGTTCGAACCGCCATTGGCAATGGTCTGGTGATCTACAGCGACCGCACGCTTCCCATCATCGCAGGCAAACACGTGGTTGTTGTGGGACAGGTCTTCGGCTCGACCGCGCCACTCTCCCTCGAAGCCATCGACGCCTCGCATCTGACAACGCAGTGCTGGGGCAATTATCTGGCTTTCGGACTTTCGCCCGACGGACCTGTCGGATGGGTATTGCGCGCGCCGATGGGGCATCTTCCCGCGCTGCGCACCCAAACCGACGAACTGACGATCCTCGCGTCGGGGGCAGACCTGCTGGTCGATGCACTGGAAATCGTCCCGCGTATCGACTGGGCATTCTGCGCCACGCACATCGCCTGCCAGCATTTCGTCACATCGACCACCGGCATTGAGGGCATCGACGAACTGCTGGGTGGCGAATGCTTCCAGCGCGAAGCCGATGGGACCTGGCAGCGTCAAACCGTCTGGTCGCCGTGGCAATGGACCACGATCGATCGCGAGATCGGCGATTTCGAGGAGGCAGCGCGAACCCTGCGATCGCGAGTCGAAGACGCGGTCCGGTGTCTCACCGAAAATGGAGGGCCGTACCTTCTGGAACTTTCGGGCGGCGTCGACTCCTCGGTTCTCGCCGCCGCCCTGGCAGCGGCCGGGACCAAGGCACGCGCCGCGACGCTGGTCACCGGCACAGCCGAAGGAGACGAACGGCACTATGCGCGCGCGAGTGCACGGGCCACCGGCCTTACGCTCGACGAGCTTCAGATCCGCGGGGCCTTCGATCTGACGGGCACAACGCAGGGTCGGCTCGCACGTCCGGGTCTGCCAGTGGCCCTGGCCCAGGCCGACGATGCCCTTGCCGCACAAGGGCGAAGCGCGGGAATTACCGCGTTCGTGAGCGGCTCGGGCGGAGATTGCGTGCTGTGCTCGGCCGTTTCGGCAGCACCTGCAGTCGATGCGATCCGCCGCTGCGGCATCGGTGAGACAGCGTGGAACACTATCGACGCGCTCGCGCGGATCCATCACACGAACATCTGGTCCGTGGCGCGCATGGCCTGGCAACAGGCGCGAAGCGGTCCGCTGCACAGCCGTTGGCAGATCGTCCCGGGCCTCCTTGCAGCGGATCGCGTGCCAGCCACTGCGCCAGAACATCCATGGTTCGACGAGCCCGCCCATGTCCTGCCTGGCAAGCGCAGTCACGTACGCGGCGTGCTCGCCAGCCTGGCCCACGTCGACGGGTTTGGGCGTCACACGGTGGCGCCCTCGCGCTTTCCCCTTCTGAGCCAGCCCGTCGTGGAGACCGCAATGCGCATTCCATCGTGGCTGTGGGTTTCGGAAGGTCGCGACCGGGCGGTTGCCCGCCATGCCTGGCGGGACATCCTACCGCCAGTTGTCCTCGAGCGCCGGACCAAGGGTGGTCTCGACACTTATGCCATTGAGGCAGTCATCCGCAGCCGATCAGACTTGCACTCCTTCCTGCTCGAAGGACACCTTGCCGCAAACGAGGTGATCGACCGCCAAAAAGTTGACGCGGCCCTGAACCGGCCTGTCCGCCGCACCGATCCGGCCGCCTACCAGCTACTGCAGCTTGCCGACGTCGAAACGTGGGCCCGGGCCTGGATCGGGCCTCCCTGATCGCTGGTCAGCCCCTGCTTCACAATCAGGCTGAACAGCGCGCGAGACAGGGCTTCCCCGCTCCACTTAGGACAGGAGTTCGGGACGACACAACGATGGCCACGGATCGACGGGTTGCGCATCCAGCATCGCTTTCTACCCGCAGCGTCGTCAGGGCACCGTCTTTGCCTTGCCAGCGACCAGCATGCCCCGCCAACGGACATACTGGTCGGCCTTGGCGGGATCCGGATCTGCCTCGCCCGCGAGCCAGAACCTGAACCAGTCGAAATTGCGGATATTGGCGACGAACTGGTGGCGCGGTTGCCACTTGATGTGCATCTCGCCCGGGAAAGCCCAGAGTTCGGCCGGCCTTCCGGCAGCCTGCAGCCGCGCCAGCAGATCGACATTGGGGCGATACTCCTGCTCGGGGACCTGCATCAGGAACGGGATCGTGATGCGGTCAGCGTTCATCGAAGGCGACACAAGGCGCCAATTTTTCCGGTCCCGATCCGGGTCCCCGAGCCCCCATCCCGCCTTGAGCACGCCCGGGACCTCACGCCCTTTGACCGCATTCAGCCAGTAGTAGGTGGGCGTCGCCATGACGTTCGCGACCGATATCGCCCGCAGCAGCCTGGTATGGATCGCAAGCCAGACCGCGACCTCACCTCCGAAACTCACGCCCCCCATGCCGACGCGGGCCCTGTCCACCCGTCCATCGCGGGCGAGCAGGTCGATGGCGGCAGCAATCCCGTCGGCGGCAATCCGATATGCCTCCACGTTGCCGCCAACACCGGGCGCTGCGGGGTAACGATTGATGCACAGGGCGGCGATGCCCGCGCTGGCGAAGTCGCGCAAAGGATACTCGTCGCCAAGGCCGCCCCGGATATAGCCCGGACACGCGTAGTAGTTGATGATCAAGGGCACCGGTCCGCTTCGTCCCTCGGGCATGGCGAGGTAACCGGTGAACGCTCGCCCCTGCGCGTCGCGCCAGGCCAGACGCTCGAAACGGGGCGCTGCCCGACGCAAGTCCACATTGGGGTCGGCCAGCACACGCTGCGTGCCCGTGTCCGCATCGATCGCCACGACACGGGGAGGCTCGTTTGCATCCGAGGCAATGCAAAGCAGCGCCTTGTCCGAGGTCGCGCAGGCCGCACCATCGTCACTGCCGTTAAGCATGCCCTCGCCCGACACCAGCACACGCACGCTGCCATCGGCAATATCCCAGCGCGCGAGCGTGCTTCCCGCACCGCTATCGCGCGTTTCGAACAGAAGTGCGCGTCCGGAACCGATCCAGCGCACCGCCCTGATACGCTGCCCGGCACATGCAGCCGCAGAACAGTGCGCCGTTTCCCGTCCCCCGGCATCGACGACCGCCAGTCGGGTTTCCATCCCCCTGACCAGAACAACCGCGACACCGCGCGCGTCGCCCGATGGCTCCCGGTCGGATACGAACCAGTCGCCCAGGCGGTCGAAGCCTTTGGCAGGTGGCGCATAGAGCGCCTGCTCTTCGGCCACCGCATCACGCACGGCACCGCTCGCCGGATCGAGAACCCGCAAGGACGGCGGCGCTGCGGGCAGAATGCCGCCCTGCTCAAACCAGAAACCGCGCAGCCGTCCGCTGGCCCAGCGTCCATCGATCCAGTCGCCATGGAACAGTGGCCGCTGCGGATCGACAGAGGCATCGATCAGCGTACCACTGTCGTACTCGGCCTGTTCGGCACGATCGATCCGGCTGCGCGCGGGTCCTGTCGCCAGCAGGAACCGGGCGCCGCCATCGATCGGCACGATATCGCGGACATTGCCCTCTTCACGCGTCGCCTCGTGAACGCCCGTTCCATCGACACGGGCACGCCAGACCTGAACCTCGCCATGGTCGGTCTTTCGGAAAAGCACTTCCTTTGACCCAGCCACCCAGACAGGACGGTTTTGCACGGGCGAGCCGTTCAGCCAGGATATCTCGCCGGCGTCAGCGAGCCTGCGCGGGGCAGCGCTGCCGTCCGCCGGGGCGATCATCCAGCTTACCTGATAATCGTTCCGGTCGATCGACGCCCGGTACTCCCGCCAGAGCGCCCAACGGCCATCGGGCGAGAGTGAGGGACTGTCGATCCGCGTCATTTCGATGGACGGCCGGATCCCGGCCCCGTCCGCAGCGTAGGCTGCGAGCGGGACCGGGACGGTCATGGCGAGGGCCAGCAGGGCTGGGAACCGGCGGCTCACCATGACTTCACCAGTTGGACAGCGACCAGGCGTCCAACAGCGCTGGCCTGCTCGGGATCGAAGCCTGCGGCGGAATAGGGCGTTCGATTGTTGACGTAAGGCGGATCGCGATCGAACAGATTGGTCACGCTGAGGGACAGACGCGTTCCAGCAATCGCGCCCGCTTCCGCGCCAAACGACTTGCTCAGCGTGAGATCGACCGTCGTCCAGCTGGCGACAGGTTCGGCAGGCGTCACGCCGGTATTGTTGTAGCCGGCGGTATGATTGACGAAGGCTGCCACGCCGAACCCGTTGCGATCGAACGA
This sequence comes from Novosphingobium percolationis, assembly GCF_020179425.1. Taxonomy (GTDB): domain Bacteria; phylum Pseudomonadota; class Alphaproteobacteria; order Sphingomonadales; family Sphingomonadaceae; genus Novosphingobium; species Novosphingobium percolationis. The sequence goes on from NZ_JAILYM010000001.1 coordinate 987,514, forward strand.
GGCGCGACCGCGCAGACGGTAGCGCACGGGATTGCCCACCGTGCCGATCGCCTCGACCTTCGGTGCCGTCGCCGTGAACTGCTGGGTCAGGTGAAACAGCCATGTGCCGGAAACACCGACGGCTATGGCGCCATTCTCGACTGCCTTGCGATAGCCGAAATCGAAATCAACCCCGTTGAGATGGCTGCGCGCAAGGTTCGCATTGCGTCCGTCGATCACATAAGTGACCGCCGAGGCGGGTACGTTGTACGGGTTGTAGAAGGTCGGATCGGCATAATAGCTGGCGACGAGAGCCGGCGATGGATTGGCAAAGATCAGCGTCGAATAGCGATCGCGATGCGCGAGGAAGGTGAAGGCATCGACGCCCGGATTGAAGATGCGATCACGATAGGAGACGTCGAACCACGTCGCGCTGAACGACAGACCGGGCACGCTGGTGGGCCGCATATCGAAGCCTGCGGTCAGCGTCCGCGCGCGTTCCGGACCGATATTCGGGTTGTTGCCGAACAGCCCCACAACATAGCTGGATCCAGTCGGCGACAGGGTGTCGCTGACGGGAATGGCGGCGATCTGGCTATATCCCGGTCCCTGGCGCGTGTCGGAAAACGAAGGCGCGCGGAAGGACGTGCCATAGGCTCCGCGCAGGGCAAGCCCTTCGACCGGCTCGTAAGTCAGGCCGACCTTTGGATTGGTGGTGGTCCCGAAATCCGAATAGTGTTCCATCCGCGCGGCGACAGAAAGGTCGAGACGGCGAATACCGCCAATCCCCTGGTCCGGCCCGATCAGCGGCGCGCGCAGTTCGCCGTAGGCGGCGTAGACCTTGCGCGCGAGCGGATAACCATTGTCGCCGTAGGCCACCGGCGCCAGCGAATAGTAGTCGTCGACATAGGACGAACCGGTTGCCTCGGTACGATATTCGAACCCTGTGGCAAGACTGAGGGGGCCGCCAGGCAATGCGAACAACGGGCCGTCGAACTTGAGGCCCGCAGTGGTCTGACGCGAACGTCCGCGCGTGATCGCCCAGCCACGCACCTTATCGATCGTTGCGGCGCTGGTGTGCGAACCATCGCCAAATATGTTGAAGGCAGTGGCCGAGTCGGTGTCGGCGAGAGCGCCGACGAGCGCCGCACGATTGACGAGATTATCCGAGCGAAGTTCCTCGTGCTCGACACCGTGGCCGACATAGGCTTCGGCACGCCATGCGCCGAGGCGCGCTTCAAGCGAGCCGGAAACCGCCCAGTTGGTGACGTGCGACTTGTCCAGCGGGGACCCCAGATCCTTCTTGAAATCGTACATTACCGTGACCGGCTGACCGGTGCCGATCGGATCGACATAGAAGGGATTGGCGGTCGGCACGCTGATCGAAGAATTGAGCGAAAAGTAGCGATTTTCCGACTTGCGATCGGCAGCGAAGCCCTGGAGGCGGAGCGTCAGCGCCGGCGAGATTTCCTGCTCGAGCGCAACGACGCCCGCGTGGCGCCGGGTCCGGGGGAGGACATCGGTGCCGACACGCCCGTCACCCAGATTGTGCACGCCGGCGAGAAGCTGCGCAGGCGTCAGGTTCCGGCCATCCTGGCCAGCCGGAATGCCATAGACCGAGCCATCGGCGGCAATGATCGTCCCGGGATTGGCGTAGGACTGGCGATAGTCCGGGCCTCCGTAACGGCGCAGATCTTCGGTGGCATACGTGCGATCCTCCGCCCCGAGCCGGCCGCGCTCGTAATATTCGTAGGCTGCCATGACGTGGCCGGTCGACCACTTCTTCCCGAAGATCTGGCTCGCCTGAAACTCGGTGAAGCCATCGGCCATGCCGGTGCGCAGCGAGGTCTCTGCCCCTTCGAAATTGCGCCGCAGCCGGACATTGACCACGCCTGCGACCGCATCCGATCCGTAGATGGCCGAGGCCCCGTCGGCGAGAACTTCGATGCGTTCGATCGCGCTCGCCGGGATCAACGATGTGTCGAGATACGTGGCGTTCGATCCCAGCGCGATGCGATTGCCATCGAGCAGCGTCAGGGTCGAGGTCGTGCCGAGGCCGCGCAAGTTGATCGAGCTGCCATAGCCGATGTTGCTGCTCGCGCCGTTGCGCTGGGTAAAGGCCCCGACACTTTCGTTGGGGCCGCCGCCAAAGTTCTGAGGAAGTGCCGCAATCAGATCCTGCGTGGTGGCACGGCCGCTCTTCTCGATCGCATCACGGTCGATCGCGATGACCGATGCGCCGGCAGGCGCGGCACCGCGGATGCGCGTGCCGGTCACGAGAATCTCGTTCTGATCCGATGCGCGCTTCCCCATCTGATCGGCGGCGCGGACGGCGTAGGCATCGCCGACTTCGACACCGACCAGACTGGTATTTGCCAGTAACATCGCCAGCGCCTCGCTGACCGTGAAACTGCCATGGACGGCAGGCGCAGTGTGCCCCGCCACGACGCCTGCGTCGGCAAGCACCGTGCGCCCCGATGCCATGGCGAGGTCACGCAGCGACTGCTCGAGGCTCTGCGCAGGAAAATCGAGCACAATCTGCTTGTCATCGCGTGCAGCAACGCATTGGGGAACGGTGAGAACGCTGCCTGCCATCAATGCGGCAAGGACGGATTGAAGTTGGGTTCTGGACGTCATGGTACATACCTCCCTGGCGCCCTGTGACAGGACGCTCATGGCCGTGGGGACGCCGACGGACGGAAAGACCCGACAAAAATTTTTGAATGGGAATGCTCGCCCGCAAGACGGCGAGCCGTGGCGCGAAGGTCAGCCCGGCCCGGGAGCCTGGCAGAAACTTACAGCTCCACCGCTGCGCGCCCGCCCCAAAGCCTTCTCCCCTCTCCTTTCATGAGACGGGACTGCGCCGCTGCAATCGGCGACAACCAGCAGAGGCAAGGAAACGCGTCGAAGCTTGCAGCGTAAGGACTGGCGGTCGGGTTCGCGGACGCGAGGTCAGCGTGGCCGCAGGACGATCATGTCGCGTTCGCGCACGACCTCGAGATTATCGAGAGCGGCAAGCGTCTGCGCGAAGCTGCCGGGATCGTCGGTACGCAAGCCACCGATCAAACGGCGACCGCCGATATCCGCGCTGGCAAGCCGAATCTGGATCCGGTTGGTCTGGTTGAGGCGTTCAACCGCTTGCGCCACTGTCACCCCGTCGAGCCCGAGCAACGCGGGATGGCTCGCGACTGACGCGGTGGTTGGCGTCGGCTTGGGTTCGGGCGTGCCAGGCAGCGCAATGGATTGTCCGGCCCCCAGGGCCCGGCTCATCCCGCCAGCAACCGCCGCGCTCGCATGGCCCGATACCAGCAAGATTCTGTTCGCGCCGGGCAGGGCAACCACTTCGACAACCGCCTCGCGCGTTGTCGCCGATAGACCAGCGGTGTGAATTTCGAGCGCGCGCGCATTGTTCGGAACCACACGGATCCGCGCTGTTCCCTGCTCGACGTCGATCCGACTTGTCCTACCATCAAACTGCGCGCGGGCAAGTGCTGCGCCGTTGAGCGTCAGCGAACTTCCATCGGGCAACGACCATGTGCGGGTTTCGCCTGGAGCGCTACGATAGGTCTGCGCTTCAACCACGCTTCCGAAACCGATCGCGGGAACGGTCCCGACAAACCGCACGGTCATCAGGCCAACGCCGATCAGGACTGCCAGCGACATCGCAGCAATATGCGTGCTCCGGCGCAGGTGCAGCGGCGCGCGGGCCAGCGTCCGCTCGCGCCCGATGGTCGTATCGGCAAGCATCAGGCTGTCGCACCAGGCGCGGTCCGCCTCCGCATAAGCCAGGCGGTGGCGCAGGTCGCGGGCCAGCCAGGCTTCAAATTCTGCCGGGTGCTCGCCTGCCCACTCGGCCTCGTTACGCACGAGCCAGTCGGCAGCTTCCTTGCGGATGTTCTCGGGAATTTGCTTGCGAGCCACGCGGATCAGCCGTTGTCGAGGTGACGAGCGAGTTGCTGGATGGCCCGGCTCATCTGTTTTTCCACGGCGCGCACACTCAACCCCGTCTGTTCCGCGATCTCGGCATAACTATAGCCATCGAGCCGGCGGGCAAGAAACACATTCCGCGTCAGCGGCTTGAGCCGACCCAACGCGCGTTCCAGACGGGCCAGCCGGTCGCGTGCCTCAAGATGCGAAACAGGATCGGGCCCGGGCAAGGTGACATCGTCCAGCGACACATGGGCTGAAGTGCTCCGGCGCGTCGCCGCACGATGGTCGTCACGCAGCGCATTGCGGGCTGCTTCGGCAAGATAGCCGGCGGGTGCCTCGATCTGCGCGATGGTTTCCCGGCGCCCGGCCAGACGCACGAAAACCTGCTGGACGATATCTTCGGCCTGATCGATCCCGGCGCGGCGGGCAAGCCGCCGCAGGAGCGAGGGCCGTTCGGCGCGATACATCACGTCGAGACGTCTCGCGGCCAGCCCGTCAAGCGGTTCAGGCAGCATTCCGCACACGCAAGGCTGCGCATCATGGTCGCATGAATTGCCTGCCGCGAGCCGCTTCATCGAATGCCAGAGCCCCCACGATCGAGGCGCTCCGGCGAAAGGCCGGACTCTGAGAACGCATTCGAAAAAATGCGCGCCACTGCCTTTAGCCCCGAAAGGCCTGGACATAAGCAACGGCAATCCGGCCGCGCATGGCGGCAAAGGTGAAACTCTTTTCCGAACGAGGTTCTCAGGCCTCGGCGCAACGCGCTGACGCACTACGCCATTGAAATCTATGACACGATGGTTGCACCCGCAACCGTTTTGTCATCGCGACAGCGCTAAAAGGGTTGCGGGCGCGTCTTCCAGCGGCACGAACAGGCGGGTCTGGAAGCGGATGATCTCGGTGAAGCACCCTTTCGCCTTGTACCAGTCCAGCCGGGCGGCAGACCAGCCCGTGAGCTCCAGTCGCTGGCTTCCATTGACGAGGCTGCGCCTGAGCATCAGCGGGTCAGCGCTGGCGAACTCCATGGCGCGACCGCTCGCGAGCACGGCCTCGACAAGCACATCTGGAGCAAGCGGCGCAATCACCCCGAGACCCAGAGCCCGGCACAACGCCGGAACATGCGCCGCCGGGACTTCCCGTCCGAGGAGCGAGCGGCCATCGCGGGCGGACAACCGCGCGACCCGCACATGATCGGATGGCAACTTGTCCCAGACCGGCAGCAACAGCCCGGTCGCCAGATGAAGGCGTTCGTGCCGGAGCGTTCCCGAGGCTTCGGTGACTTCGTGTTGCCAGGCCCCCCGAAACGCGCCCACATCGACTGGCTCCCAGCTGCTGTCGGCAAGGTCGTCGGCGTTGAGGTACGTGCGCTTCAGGGGCCGGACCAGCTCGTAGCGCCGGATCCGCGCGCCCTCATCGCTGAGCAGACTGCGCGCTGGAACGACCAGCGCAACGCGGCCGGACCGGGTGTTGTGAACCGGCCAGTGCTGGGGATCCGCGAGCGCATGCAACGCTTCCAGCCGTTCGAGCGGCATGGGCCTGAGGGCACGGGCAATCGAGAGTTCCAGCAGATGCGTGGTTGCACCCGAAGTCGCATCGGTCCGCAGCAGCGTATCGGACAGCACCTCAAAGTGCTCGACCGCGATCGTCTCGACACCAAGATCGAGCGTGCCAGCCGCGCGCGCCGCGTCGACCCGCGCCTCGACCAGCCCCAGGAACTCATCGAAGATGCCGTTCTGGAGGGCGATCGGCAGTGCCAGGATGCGGTTGAGCCAGCGCTGGATCGGCGGCAGATCGTCGCTGAGCGATCCATCCTCGTTTTCGATTCTGAGGCCGGTCAGGGCCTGGAAGCGATCGAGCGACACTGCGCCCAGCTTGCCCTGATAAAGCAACCCGAACCAGCGCTGCAGGGCTTCGCGCGCGTAGCTGCTCTCGAGATTGTCAGCCGGGTCAAACAGGTTCTGCCCGCCGGTCTGGCGCTGACCGCGCGTCAGCGCGCCGAGGCTGTCGAGGCGGCGTGCGATTGTCGAGATGAAGCGCCGCTCCCCGCGCACGTCGGTCGTGACCGGACGGAACAGCGGCGCCGATGCCTGGTTGGTCCGGTTGGTGCGTCCCAACCCCTGGATCGCGGCATCGGCCCGCCAGCTGGGTTCGAGCAGGAAGTGGACCCGCCGCGCCTGGTTCCTGGCCGCAAGATCGGCATGGTAGCTGCGGCCAGTGCCGCCAGCGTCGGAAAACACGAGGATCTGCTTCTCCCCATCCATGAAGGATTTTGTCTCGGCGAGGTTCGCGCGCGGGCTGCGCGACTGGAGCTTCTGCCGCCCGTCGGCCGCGACGATCAGCCTCCGGCTACGCCCGGTAACTTCGGCAACGTGATCGACGCCAAACCGCTCGATGATTGCATCGAGCGCAGGCGCGATGGGCGGCAGCGCACAGAGCTGCTCGATCATGCGATCGCGCGCGGCGACCGCGGCGCGGCACAGTACGGGATGGCCCTCTGCGTCGCTCATCGGCTCGGAGCGTGGATTGCCGTTCTCGTCGGTGAAGACCGACATCAGTCGTACCGGGAAGCTTTTCGCGAGGTACTGAACCACCGCCTCACGCGGCGACAGATCGATCTCGAGCGCTTCGCGCTCGGCTTCGGAGAGGTCGGCAAGGCGCCGATCGAGCATGGCCTCCGATGTCGAGACGAGTTGAACGACGACGGCATGATCGGCGGCGAGAGCGGCCTCGATCGCGGGCAGCAGGCTGGGCAGTTTGAGAGCGAGCAGCAGCTGCGCGAAGAAGCGTTGTTCTGTCCTGCTGGGGTGTGTATTATTTGAAGTAATAGATTGATTAAGCATTGAGATTCCTCGCTTGAGGTAAGAGGGCGCATCATTGGGCTGCGCGCAGCTCAGAGTGGGCTCCTCTCTCTGGC
>NZ_JAILYM010000020.1 GCF_020179425.1 Novosphingobium percolationis
CTTGACTGGAGTACGGTAATACGCAATTATAGTTAGATAACTAAGGATATGGCCATGGAGAGAGGATTGCCGACAAAGGCGCTATGGGATCGCCTTCCCGAAATCGTTCGCTTCCGCGATCAACCGGGGATGACGGAGACCTACAGTTTTGCGGGCGCCGAGGGCACGACCGAGCTGGAAGGCCAGCTGTTCCGGCAGAGAGCGCGGCCATCTAAGGCGGTCTATTTGTTCATGCACCCCACAGCCACGGTCCAGCTGCTCCCAATGCCTGAGGCGCTTGCCGATGCGGGGTTGCACGTACTTTGCGCGTCGAGTCGCTACCCGAGAAACGATAGTGCGCTGATTATGGAAAAGGTCGCCTACGACATGGGCCAGTGGGTGCGCCACGCGCGCGAGTCGCTGGGTTATGAAAAGGTGATCCTGGTGGGATGGTCGGGCGGCGGCTCGCTATCGCTGTTTTATGCGGCCCAGTCTGAACATCCGACAATCACCCACACGCCCGCCGGCGACCTTTATGACCTGACAGCAGCGCGGCTGCAGCGGGTTGACGGAATAGTCTTAATCGCCGCCCACCTCAGCCGGGCGGAAGTGCTGACCGAATGGCTTGACCCCTCCGTCATCGACGAATTCGACCCGGACACGCGCGATCTCGAATTCGATATCTATAGTCCGGACTGCCCGAACAAACCACCATTCACCGCTGACTTCATCGCCGCCTTCCGCGAGAGGCAGCGGGCCCGCAATCGCAGAATTACCGCCTGGGCCGAGGAAATGCTTGCCACGCTCCGTCGTCGCAACGACGGCGAAACCGAACGCGCCTTCGTCACGCACCGCACGATGTGCGACGTGCGCTGGATTGATCCGACGATCGACCCCAATGGACGCGCGCCGGGGGCATCCTATCTTGGCAATCCACGCACGGTGAACGTGGGACCCGCTGGTTTGGCGCGATTCTCAACCCTGCGCTCGTGGCTGTCGCAATGGTCCTACGACCTATCCAACTCCAAGGCTGCCGTTAACGCGACAAAGATCCATCGGACCCCTGTGCTGCAGATCGAGAATGAAGCGGACGACGCGGTTCCCGCGAGCCATAATCCGATCATTCACAACGCGCTCACCGTTGCGAACAAGGAATTTGTGAGCATCAAGGGCGCGACCCATTTCTACCAGGGCCAGCCCGAACATCTCAGCGCTTGTATCGACGGGATCATCGACTGGAGCCACCGCAACGATTTGTGATCTGGCCGCCGCGATCGACGCGGCGCCTCCGCATTTTCGCTGCGGCGCGGCCGGCTTACGCCGGCCGGTCGCGGATTCCTTGCGGGGATCAGTTGTAGACGGCGTCCCGGATGTCGGACACGAACTTCCCCGACATACCCTCAAAGGCCGTGTTGGTCATGGCCACGACCGTCAGCGCGTTTGCACGATCGATGAACCAGCTATTGCCGTATCCGCCGGTCCAGTGAAGCGTTCCGGGAGACTGCGGCGACGGGACGGCGTGCGGATCTGCAAGCACTGCCCAGCCGAAGCCGAAGCCCCAACCCGGCCCCCAGGCCGCAGCCTGAGGTCCGAGCTGATCGGTCGCCATCATCTCGACTGTTTCAGGCTTCAGGATCGGACCACCCCCGAGCCGGATGGTTTCCAGAAAGTGCAGGACGTCGCCCGCAGTCCCCACCATCCCACCCCCGCCTGACGGATAGGAGTTTGGATCCAGGATACGGCTCGGCGCGAACGTTAGCGACCCGTTGAAGGCATCCAGAGGCACTACCATGCCGTCCGTGATGCGGACGGGAACGGATTCGCTGTTGAAGTAATTCGTCGCGAGCCGCTCAACATCCGCAACGGCAAAGCCGGTATCGACGATACCCAGCGGATCCGTGACCAGTTTGCGCACAGCATCGCGTAGCGAACCACCGGTAACGCTCTCAACCACCCCTCCCATCACATCCATGCCAAGGGAATAGCGAAAACCCGACCCCGGTGCGGCGGTAAGCGGGGCGGCAGCCAGGCGCCGAAGATTCTCGGATAGCGACAATCCCGGTTGATCCAACCCGTCGGAGACGTCGAGGCGACGATAATGGCCATCGCTCCCTTCCTGAAACGGATAGCCGAGCCCCGATGTGTGCGTGAGCAGATGGCGGATCGAGATGACCGGAACCGATCCATCGGACAGGCGCGGCTGAAAGTCGGGCAGGAAGCGCGTCACTGGATCGTCCAGCCTCACAACACCATCCTCGATCAGGCGCATCACGGCGGCGGTGACAAAGGGTTTGGTCACCGATGCAAATCGGAAAATGCTATCCGTTTGCATCGGCTTTTGCGATTCACGGTCTGCAAATCCCGCCGCGCGGCGATAGGCGATCTTGCCGCCCCGGGCGACGATCACGACCGTTCCCACCAAACGATTGTCGGCGAGAGCATTGTCTATCGCGCGATCCAGGCGATCGGACACATCCGCGCCTTTAAAGGCTGATGAACTCATAAGTTCAAACTCTCCCGATACTCTCGCAGACCGGACGCGGCCCGCACCTAAGCGATTGCAGTCATCAACCGCGCGGTGGAGAGCGACGACGATTCGGTCGGAGGCAAGGCCTGACCATCAGCACACCTCTCCACGCAACCTTCACGTCGCAGACCGCCACCGTGCAGTTCCTTAGTTATCTAACCATTAGTGATGTAAGTATCGGCGCGCAACATTGATGTGGGGCATCCATGGTGGCGAGGACACCCACTATCGCATCAGTCGCCTGCCTCATGAGTGATGCCGGCGACCCCTCGGTCCTCTCGGCGCCGCCGACCCGGCTTCGCGTCGGGCTCCTCGGGGGAGAGGCTCCGAATCGCAGCTTCTAGATTGGTCTGCAGCTCGCCCAATAGGGCGATCTGGAGATCCGCTTCGCGGCGCGAAATGCCGGTCTTAGCGATATCCCCAACTTCGATGCCAATGGGCAGAAGCTTCCTTTTCAGCTCGTGACCGTAAGGGGTGAGGAAGATGTTGATCTTCCGCTTGTCCGCCGCGTTGCGGACCCGGGCAACGATTCCCCGTTGCTCCATGGAAGCGATCGCCGAAAGCGTGGTCGGCTCCATCGTTCCAACAAGGTCGGACAGTTCCTTCTGGGTTAAGCCGTCCTGGTCCCACAGGACGCGCAAGAAGTACCACATGCCCAGGGTGACGCCGAACTGCTCGATCTTCAGCTGTAGCAGCTTTTGCATAAGTCGATGCGTGAGTCGGATTTGATATCCGATACTCAGGTCGAACGGCAGGTTGATTTCCCCGCTATCTCCGCTCATCGAAATCGGCCCTGCATGACCCGAACCATCGGGCCTGTTGAATGTCGAAACCAGCGTGCATTCCTTCTTGGCAACCGCCCCAGCCGCGTGGGTCGGTTGACTTGTTAATGGATTATGAC
>NZ_JAILYM010000021.1 GCF_020179425.1 Novosphingobium percolationis
CCCAAGTTGAACAGTGCCGGCGGAACACGCAGGGAACGCGAGCTGGTAAGTATTTGATTTTGCTAGGCGTGGGTTTGGGGGCAAAACCGGATGTGCTAACAACATTTTGCCTGTAACTGGCCGTTTGGTTTATCTTTACGAGTACAGGCAGTAACAACCTGGCCATGTATGTCGTCGAACGAGTCGCGCGCGGCCACCGCTATCTTTACCTGGTCGAGAGCGTGCGCGAGGGCAAAACTGTCCGCCAGCGCACGATCAAGGCTCTGGGCCGCAAGGATGCGCTGGCCGCAAGTGGCGAACTCGACAGACTGGCCGCCTCGATCGCACGTCACGCAGAGCGCAGCATCATTCTGTCCGATATCGATGCAGGCCGGATCGTAGCCCGCAGGATCGGAGGCCCGTTGCTGTTCGGGCGCCTGTGGCAGCGGCTTGGCATCGATGCTGTATTGGAAGAGGTGCTGGAAGGGCGCCAGTTCGGCTTTGCCGTGGAGCGCGCCGTATTTGTCGCTACACTGCACCGCCTGTTCGTCTCAGGCTCGGACCGAGCCTGCCTGGACTGGATGGAGAGCTACGCCATCGACGGCAGCGAGGATCTTGCCCTCCATCACTTCTATCGCGCCATGGCCTGGCTCGGCGAGGAGATCGAGGAGAAGGCAGAAGGCGCATTGGCACCTCGCTGTGTGAAGGACGTGATCGAGGAGAAGCTGTTCGATCGCCGGCGGGACCTGTTCACTGATCTCAGCCTGGTGTTCATGGATACGACGTCGCTCTCGTTCTACGGTGCAGGCGGCGACACGCTGGGTCGGCGTGGTCATTCCAAGGACCACCGGCCCGAGCTTGCCCAGATGATCCTGGCCGTGGTGATCGACGCCGAGGGGCGTCCGATCTGCACCGAGATGGTCCCGGGCAACACGGCCGACGTGAAGGTGCTCATGCCCATCGTCACGCGCCTGCGTACCCGCTTTGGGATAACCCGCTCGTGCGTCGTGGCCGACCGCGGCATGATCAGTGCCGGTACGATCGCCGCCCTTGAAGAGCTGGGGATGGAATACATCCTGGGTGCGCGAGAGCGCACCAGCAACGTCATCCGCGATGTCGTGCTTGCCGACACTGCTCCGATGGTACCCCTGGTCCTCGAGCGACAGGCAGGAGACACCCAGCTGTGGGTCAAGGAAGTGCGCGTTGGCAAAGGCGCAGATGCCCAGCGCTACGTCGTCACGCTCAACGAAGCTGAGGCAAGGAAGGACAAGGCCGACCGGCAAGCGATCATCGATGGCCTCCAGACCCAGTTGAAGAAGGGCGACAAGGCCCTGGTCGGCAACTCGGCCTATCGCCGCTATCTCAAGGCCAGCGGCAAGACCTTCGAGATCGACATGGGCAAGCTTGCCGACGAGGCGCGCTACGACGGCATCAGCGTGCTGCGCACCAATGCCAGGATCACTCCGCTACAGGCCGTCATCCGCTACCGTGATTTGCTTCAGGTCGAGGCCCTGTTCCGCGTCGCCAAGGCGAGCTTCGATACCCGTCCCATCTTCCATCAGTCCGATGCCGCTATCCGCGGCCATGTGTTTGTCTCGTTCCTCGCTCTGACGCTGGCCAAGGAACTGACCCGCTTGTGTCAGGAAAAGGGCCTGCAGCCCGAATGGCAGCCGCTCCTCAACGATCTCGATCGCCTTCAGGAAGCCACCATCGAAAAGGACGGCAAGGTCATTACCACCCGCACCCACGTTTCGGGCCAGGTGGGGAATGTCTTCAAGGCAACCGGCATCGCGCTGCCGGCCAATATCAGCGAACTGCCGCCGCGAACCTAAGCCTCTGCAAGCTCAACCAAACCCAAAAATGTAGTGGTAACACTCGCGCCGGTGCGTGCATGTCATTGAACAAAAATGCCTTTTCCAAAAGCACTGTTCAAGTTGGG
>NZ_JAILYM010000022.1 GCF_020179425.1 Novosphingobium percolationis
AAAGGGGCCATCATAGGCCCCTTTTTGCGTCTCATACGCAATCTTGGTGTCGCGGGGTGGAGCAGCCCGGTAGCTCGTCAGGCTCATAACCTGAAGGTCGCAGGTTCAAATCCTGCCCCCGCAACCAGATACAATCACCCAAATACCGTCACCATGTGTCGATCCACGGTTGCCGCTTGCCTTCGCGCATCGGCCGGCCGGCCACGGATTCCAGGCCCATCGCCAGCCATTGCCGCGTATCGGCCGGGTCGATCACGTCGTCGAATTCGAAAACGGTCGCACCGTTCGCTGCGCTCGACCACGCATAGGCCCGGTCCAGCAGTTCCTCGTAGCGCGCGCGCCGCTGGCCGAGATCCTCGAGGGCCGCCAGTTCGGCGCGACGGCCCAGCTTGATCTCCCCTTCGATGCCCATCCCGGCGAATTCGCCCGTGGGCCAGGCAACGGTGAACAGCGGACTGTCCAGCGACCCCGCCGTCATCGCCATGGCCCCCAACCCATAGGCCTTCCGCAGCACGACCGAGAACATCGGCACCTGAAGGTTCGCGCCGATCACGTAGAGCCGTCCGCAATGGCGGATCGTCGCCGTGCGTTCCGCATCTGGCCCGACCATATTGCCCGGCACGTCGATCAGTGTGATCACCGGCAGGTCGAACGCGTTGCACAACTGCATGAAGCGCGCTGCCTTGTCCGCGCCGTCGCTGTCGACTGCGCCGCCGGTGGGCGAAGCGCAGTTGTTGGCGATCACACCCACAGCGCGTCCTTCGATGCGTGCAAGCGCGGTGACCATGGAGCGCGCGAAGGCCGCCCGCAGTTCCAGCACCGAGCCAACGTCCGCCAGTGTCTCGATGATCTTGCGCACGTCGTAGGCGGCGCGCCGATTTTCCGGCACGGCATGGCGCAAGGACGCCTGGTCGGCATCCTGCCAACCTTCGACGCGGCCCTGAAAGTACGAGAGATACTTTTTCGCGACCTCGGTTGCTTCGACTTCATCTTCCACCACGATGTCGATCACGCCGTTCGGCCCCTGTACAGAGACCGGCCCCACGTCCTCGGGCGCATGGACGCCAAGGCCACCGCCTTCGATCATCGCCGGGCCGCCGATGCCCATGCTCGAATCCTTGGTTGCGATGATCACGTCGCACAACGCGAGCAGCACGGCGTTGCCTGCAAAGCAGAAGCCGCTGGCGATCCCGACCAGAGGCACAAGGCCCGACAGCTTGCCCATGTGCGCCCAGGTCCGGTACTTGAGCCCGCCGACGGTGGTGGGCGGGGGCGTCGGGTCTCCGGGCGAGGTGCCGCCGCTGCGCCCGCCGCCGCCTTCGGTGTAGAACACGACCGGCAGCCGCGCCTGCTGCGCCACTTCGAGCATCCGGTCGGTCTTGACGTGGTTCTTGTGCCCCTGCGTGCCCGCAAGCACGGTGTAGTCGTAGCTCATCGCCACGCAGCGCGCGCGTTCGGGGCCGAACAGATTGCCGTTGATGCGCCCGATGCCCATGACCAGCCCGTCCGACGCAGTCTTGCCCAAGTTGAACAGTGCCGGCGGAACACGCAGGGAACGCGAGCTGGTAAGTATTTGATTTTGCTAGGCGTGGGTTTGGGGGCAAAACCGGATGTGCTAACAACATTTTGCCTGTAACTGGCCGTTT
>NZ_JAILYM010000023.1 GCF_020179425.1 Novosphingobium percolationis
GGGCTTCTGGTATTACCTTCGTGTGCTGTGGATCCGCGACGGCGTCACCCAGAAATATCTGAGCGACATGACCAACGTCACAGAAAACACGACTGTGTCGATAATCAACAACATGATGCAGCACGGGCTTGTAGAGCGCACCCGCGACAAGGTTGATCGCCGCAAGTTGAGCGTTACGCTGACCCAACGAGGCAAAGCCCTGGAAGCGGAGCTCATGCAATATGCGATCGACATTAACCGCATCGCCGTCGCCGGGATCGATCCGGCCGAGGTTGCGACGTGCGTCGACGTGCTTTCGCGCATGTCAGCCAATCTCGCCGCCGAATTCGATTCTATCCCGAACACCCCCGCCGAGGACTGACAGGGCGCAACCGGTCAGCGGCCGCTCGCCGGGTATCCTGCGGCAGCCCGGCAAAGACGGAGCATCGACAACCACGCTGCTCCCGCACCGCTTATGCTCCGCCCCGTCATTTCCCGGATTGCATCACGTCAGATCTTGAACTCCGCGAACGTCTCCGGCGCGAACATGTCCTCGATCGTCAGCTGGCGCGGCGACAGACCCTGCTCATGATGATAGCGCGTGAAGGTCTCGAGTACGTGGCGGTTCTTCTCGATTCCGTAAGGCCACCACTGATCGCCCAACGTCGCGATCGTTTCCTCGACCGCGGCAATTTGCCAGGGCAGCATCGTCTTGAGCGAGGCTGAGACGCGCAGCTGTTCGTAGGTTAGCTGCTGCGCCTGGACGAACGCCTTGTAGAGCGCCTGTGCGATCCAGCGGTTCTTCTCGTAAATGTCGCGGCGAATGGCAACGACGTGCATGATCGGGAAGATATTCGTCTTGCCGAAATAGGCTTTCTCGACCTGGACGAAGTCCGGGAACAGGCGCCGCACATTGTGCGGTTCCGAATAGAAGGTCGATGGAGCACGCGCGGTGTGCAGCGCGTCGATCTCGCCATCAGCCAACATCCGGGTCAGCGTCTGGTTTGGCCCGATCGGCTCAACCTTGAACTTGTCCGGCAGATTGAGTTTGAGCTTTTCCTCACGGCCCGGCTCTTCCTCGCCGCCCGTGACATAAGTGACCGACGCCGGGTCGATGCCATATTCGTCCTGCAGGATACCGCGGATCCAGACCGGCGCGGTCATCTGATATTCCGGGACGCCGATGCGCTTGCCGACAAGGTCGGACGGTTTTTCGATGCCGCTCTTGGCCGACACGAAGATGCAGGAATGACGGAAGAAACGTGACGGGAACACCGGGATGGCGATAAAGTCTGGATTGTCCCGGCCCAGAGTCACGCAATACGATGACATCGAAAGCTCGGCGGCATCGAACTCGCGATTGCGCAGCATCCGGAAGAACGTTTCCTCGACGG
>NZ_JAILYM010000024.1 GCF_020179425.1 Novosphingobium percolationis
GATGGAAAAGGCGGACGTAGTCATTGTCGGAGCGGGTCACGGTGGCGCGCAGGCGGCCATCGCGCTGCGGCAGAACGGTTTCGAGGGCTCGATCCTCGTGCTGGGGCGCGAGCCGGAACTGCCGTACGAACGTCCGCCGCTGAGCAAGGAATACCTTGCCCGCGACAAGACCTTCGACCGCATCCTGATCCGCCCGGCGCAGTTCTGGGAGGACAAGAACGTCACCATGGGCCTCGGCCGTGAAGTGACGAAGGTCGATCCGGTGGCCAAGGTGCTGACGCTCGCTGATGGTTCGAGCGTCGAATACGGTTCGCTGATCTGGGCAGCGGGCGGCGATCCGCGTCGCCTGTCGTGTGCGGGTGCCGACCTTGCGGGTGTCCACGCGGTGCGCACGCGCGCCGATGTCGACACGCTGATGGGCCAGCTCGACGCAGGCGCCAAGACCGCCGTGGTGATCGGCGGCGGCTATATCGGGCTGGAAGCGGCGGCGGTGCTGACCAAGTTCGGCGTCCACGTCACCTTGCTCGAAGCGCTGCCGCGCGTGCTGGCGCGCGTCGCGGGCGAAGCGCTTTCGACCTTCTACCAGGACGAGCACCGCGCCCACGGCGTGGACTTGCGCACCGAAGTAGCGGTCGATTGCCTTGAAGGCGACGGTACGACAGTGACCGGCGTGAAGCTGGTTGACGGTTCGGTGCTGCCCGCCGAGATCGTGATCGTCGGCATCGGTATCATCCCCTCGGTCGGGCCGCTGCTGAGCGCGGGCGCGGCGGGCGGCAATGGCGTGGATGTGGACGAGTTCTGCCGCACCTCGCTGCCCGACGTCTACGCGATCGGCGATTGCGCGGCGCACGCCAACGACTTTGCCGATGGCGCGGTGATCCGGCTTGAATCGGTGCAGAACGCCAACGACCAGGGCACGACGGCCGCCAAGGCGATCTGCGGCGCGCCGGTGCCGTACAAGGCGACGCCGTGGTTCTGGTCGAACCAGTACGACCTGCGCTTGCAGACGGTGGGGCTGTCGACCGGGCACGACCAGACGGTGCTGCGCGGCGATCCGGCCACGCGCTCGTTCTCGGTGATCTACCTCAAGGGGGGCAAGGTCATCGCGCTCGACTGCGTCAACATGGTCAAGGACTATGTGCAGGGCAAGAAGCTGGTCGAAACCCGCGCGCAAGTCCCGCCCGAAAAGCTCGCCGATGCAGGCGTGCCGCTCAAGGAAATGGTG
>NZ_JAILYM010000025.1 GCF_020179425.1 Novosphingobium percolationis
CTAGAGCGTTTTTCGACCGTTTTGAATCGCGAGGGAATTCCCGTCGGATGTGATTTCTGATTCAGAATCCGTGCTGGTGAAGGAGGCCGGCATGGATGGCTCACACCCTTTCGATGGATTTGCGTTCCCGACTTTTGGCGGCGGTTGATGATGGGCTGAGCTGCCGGGCTGCAGCTGCTCGTTTTGGCGTTGCTCCATCGACGGCGATCCGCTGGCAGGCACAGCGGCGCGAGACTGGCGGCTTTGTCCCGAAGCTACAAGGCGGCGATATGCGCTCGCGCCGGGTGGAAGAGCGTGCGGCAGACATCCTCGCTCTCTGGGAGGCGCGCAAGGACATCTCGCTTGAGGAACTGCGCGCGGGCCTGGCCGAGATCGGCCTGATCGTCTCCGTCGCCGGGTTGCATCGCTTCTTCATGCGTCGCGGAATGACGCGCAAAAAAAGACTGGCCATGCAATCGAGCAGGACCGCCCCGACATCCTGAAGCAGCGCCGGGAATGGTTCGAAGGCCAGATCGATCTGGAACCCGAACGTCTCGTCTTCATCGATGAGACCTGGACCGCTACCAACATGACCCGCAGCCATGGCCGCTGCCCGAAGGGTGAGCGGTTGCGGATGGGCTTCCCGCATGGCCACCGCAAAACGACCACGCTGGTTGCCGGGCTGCGCATGACCGGCATGATCGCGCCGATGGTGCTCGACGGGCCGATCAACGGCGACTGGTTCGAAGCCTATATCACCCAGGTGCTCATACCGGAGCTGCGCCCCGGCGACGTGGTCATCATGGACAACCTCTCGAGCCACAAGCGGGCGTCGGTGCGCGAGAGGATCGAGGCCGCAGGCGCAACCCTGCGCTTCCTCCCGCCATACAGCCCCGACTTCAATCCTATCGAGAAGGCCTTCTCGCGCCTTAAGGCCATGCTCAGAAAGATCGGTGAGCGAACCGTCAATGGGCTGTGGGACCTGATCGGCAGGCTCGTCGATATCTTCCAGCCCGGCGAATGCGCCAACTACTTCACCTCATGCGGATATGACCCGGAATGATCGAAAAACGCTCTA
>NZ_JAILYM010000026.1 GCF_020179425.1 Novosphingobium percolationis
TTTTGGCATTGGGCCCTCGGCGCTGACGGAGGCCATGGGCATGCTCAACCACCATTTCGCAGCAGCCGCCTGATCGGCGCAGAGCGACAGCCTACCTCTGACTGCCGCCAATCTTTGCAACAGAGCCGGTTCACCAGCGACCCTTGCCAGCACACGATCCATCGCTTCCAGCACCGTCACTTGCTTGCCGAGCTTGGCGAGTACCGCAGCCGCCTCGAGGCCGATATACCCGCCACCGATCACCACGACATTCTGCACTTTCGGCGTCTCGGCCAGCATGCGGTCAGCGTCAGCACGAGTGCGGACGTTGTGGACACCCATGAGATCGCTTCCCGAACAGCTCAAGCGACGAGGCGCACCGCCAGTTGCCCAGATCAGCTTGCCATAGCCAATGCGGCTTCCGTCGGAGAGCACAACATTTTGCTCCGCCGGATCGACGGCCACAACCCGTCGCAGGAGCTGCAACTCGATATCGCGCTCGGCCCAGATTGCCTGAGGTCGAATGAGAATTCTTTCGAAGCTCTTTTCGCCTGAGAAATATTCCTTGGAGAGCGGCGGGCGTTCATATGGCGGATCTGGCTCATCTCCCAGCAGTGCCACACTTCCCGCATATTTATGCTGGCGCAGCGCGAGCGCGGCTTGAGCTCCCCCATGCCCGGCCCCAACAATAAGAACATCGTACCGCTCGCTCATGGGATAGATAGCTTCCTTACAGGATTACATAAGCCGTGCTTTGCTTGTCACGCCGTCGGTTAACGGCAAGAGCCTGATTGAGCTCTCTTTGCGAACTCAAGTGCCCTCAATCTTCCGGCGCAATCGTGATGCAAAGTCCGTCCAGAGCATCAGACCCAACTTGAACAGTGCTTTTGGAAAAGGCATTTTTGTTCAATGACATGCACGCACCGGCGCGAGTGTTACCACTACATTTTTGGGTTTGGTTGAGCTTGCAGAGGCTTAGGTTCGCGGCGGCA
>NZ_JAILYM010000027.1 GCF_020179425.1 Novosphingobium percolationis
GGCTCTGTTGCAAAAATCGTGAAGCTTGAGCATGCTTGGCGGAGATTGGACGGACGGAACGATGACGGATTTCAAGTGGCGCCATTTCCAGGGTGATGTGATCCTGTGGGCGGTGCGCTGGTATTGTCGCTATCCGATCAGCTATCGCGACCTTGAGGAAATGCTGGCGGAACGCGGCATTTCGGTCGACCATACGACGATCTATCGCTGGGTCCAGTGCTACGCCCCGGAGATGGAGAAGCGGCTGCGCTGGTTCTGGCGGCGTGGCTTTGATCCGAGCTGGCGCCTGGATGAAACCTACGTCAAGGTGCGGGGCAAGTGGACCTACCTGTACCGGGCAGTCGACAAGCGGGGCGACACGATCGATTTCTACCTGTCGCCGACCCGCAGCGCCAAGGCAGCGAAGCGGTTCCTGGGCAAGGCCCTGCGAGGCCTGAAGCACTGGGAAAAGCCTGCCACGCTCAATACCGACAAAGCGCCGAGCTATGGTGCAGCGATCACCGAATTGAAGCGCGAAGGAAAGCTGGACCGGGAGACGGCCCACCGGCAGGTGAAGTATCTCAATAACGTGATCGAGGCCGATCACGGAAAGCTCAAGATACTGATCAAGCCGGTGCGCGGTTTCAAATCGATCCCCACGGCCTATGCCACGATCAAGGGATTCGAAGTCATGCGAGCCCTGCGCAAAGGACAGGCTCGCCCCTGGTGCCTGCAGCCCGGCATCAGGGGCGAGGTGCGCCTTGTGGAGAGAGCTTTTGGCATTGGGCCCTCGGCGCTGACGGAGGCCATGGGCATGCTCAACCACCATTTCGCAGCAGCCGCCTGATCGGCGCAGAGCGACAGCCTACCTCTGACTGCCGCCAATCTTTGCAACAGAGCC
>NZ_JAILYM010000028.1 GCF_020179425.1 Novosphingobium percolationis
TCTTTAGATCGTGCTTCGCCAGCATCGCATTGAGCAGGCGATCGAACCGCCGATGGCAGCGCCGGACCTGATAACCAAGGCTCCATTCCGGATTGAGCTGGGCGGGCCTGTTGGACAAATGCACTCTCCCTGGGGCGTGTCGCCATGTTCGCCCTCCCAATGAGGCAGGGGCAACGGCTTTGATGGTGCACCTGCCCGCCAACGTCCAGTTGGATACTGACGGCAGACTGGGCCTTGCCACGCTCTGCATCGGCGTCGGCATGGGCCTTGCGCTCGCGGTCGAACGGGTCTGAATCGTGCTTCGGTGACACCCTATCTATTCCACGCGGATTGAGCGTGGGTTCTCCGGCCCTTTGAATCCCGCCCGAACTAGGGTGGCCCTCGTGCCCTTACGTCGGTTGAATATATGGCAGTCACGACCATCAAGGCCGCCGAACGAACGCCGGAATCTCGCCCTCGACCCGGATGAGAAACCGCGGGACCGTCAAGTCATA
>NZ_JAILYM010000029.1 GCF_020179425.1 Novosphingobium percolationis
GGAGCAGTTTGTTGCTCGAAATAGCCGACAGTAGAGGCCGGCCCCTGCCCACCCTCGGATGAAGGAAGTAGATCGGCATTGATCACGTCAGCATGGTTGAGCGCCATGCCATGCGAATAGCCCCTGTAGAGCCTCAGCGTGGGTTTCTTCACCAGCTTGGCTGACAGCAAGTTGGCGTGTCGGAGCGTGACCCGGGAAATGCTGGTCAATTCGGCTTGCGCACATCAAAGGCTTGCAAGCCCCGCCGCACGCCGTCTCGGCTACCTACCAGATCGAACCAGGCCTTGAGGCGTCCAAGCCGATCCCATGCCACGCTAGCCTCGCTAGCCCGTGCAATCGTATAGCCGGCGATATCCGCTAGGCCCAACTTGAACAGTGCTTTTGGAAAAGGCATTTTTGTTCAATGACATGCACGCACCGGCGCGAGTGTTACCACTACATTTTTGGGTTTGGTTGAGCTTGCAGAGGCTTAGGTTCGCGGCGGCAGTT
>NZ_JAILYM010000002.1 GCF_020179425.1 Novosphingobium percolationis
AACTGCCGCCGCGAACCTAAGCCTCTGCAAGCTCAACCAAACCCAAAAATGTAGTGGTAACACTCGCGCCGGTGCGTGCATGTCATTGAACAAAAATGCCTTTTCCAAAAGCACTGTTCAAGTTGGGTTAGACCGGCGGTCGTTTTCGTTCTGCTCCATGAACAAGACGCCGTCCGCTTCTAGGCGCTTAAGCATTTCATGAAAAGCGCGGCCCGACAGATGCGCGGATAGCGTCGCATCCTTCACGATCACGTTGTCCTTCGAGAACAGATGCAGGATAAGCCGGAACTCGTGGCTCAGCAGACCGAATCCTGTATCTGCGAACACGCTGCGATCAATATCGAGCATTGCGGAAAATACCGACTTTATGGTTTCCGCAGAAATGGGATTGGCAACGTTTGCGCTAAAGCGACACGTTGTTTCTGATGCAATTATTTCACCAGATTTCATAAAAAGTCCCATCAGTGTAAAATCCGGATTTGCGAACGCATTTAACATTGTATTTGAATTTTTGTGATCGCGATATAAACTTTCACGCCAAATGAATATTTTGCAACATCATCATGTCATGATTTTTCACGAGGATTATTCATGATGATTTTGCATGTTATTAAATCATGAATAAAATTCCCCCGAAATTAATAGCGGCATTGTCACAATGTAATTAGCAGCATGATCCGGCTTTCAAGAGCTAAATTGTTCTGAAATAATTCGGAAAAATTCTCTTGAATTCGTCACGTGGCATATTGGGGGCCTCAATGACTAATCAGCGGAAATCGACCATGCAAAATGATCGCGTGCGGCGTCGGCGCGTTGCGCTCGCCCTTACTTCGGCTCTCGTGTCGCTCGATGCCGGTCAGGCACTGGCGGAGAGCGTCACCGTGTCGGCTTCGGACAACGCGGCTAGCGTCAACGCCCTGATCCTTGCGGCCGAGGCCAAGCCTGCGGCCGATATCGCGGTGACGATCTCTTCCCCTGCAGTGATCAGCGGTGGCGACATCTTTCTGTCCCCGCTGGCGGCTGGCCAGGGTGATGGCGCGATCGCCTTCACCAACACCGGCAGCATCGGCACGGTCAAGACCGGCGTGATCACTGACTATGTCGGCGTTGGTCTGTACGGCAAGGGCGTTGCAAGCGCAGCCAACACCGCGACAGTCAACAACACCGGCGTGATCACCAACGGCCTCAATGTCGCGAGCTTTGGCGGTGCGGTTTCGATCGTCAATGGCGGCACGGTCTATGGTGGCGTGTTCGCGAACGGCTTCGGCGATGTCAGCGTGACGACCGGGCCGACCGGTTCGATCGTCGCCAGCTCGCCCTACTGGGCGGTCTACGCTTCGGCTGACGCGACGAAGAAGTCGGTCACGACGGAGAATGTAACCACCACCACCGCGACCGGCGGCAACGCCACGGTCGATCAGCAGGGCAATGCCCTGCTCGCAGATGGCGGGCGGGCGCATGTGGCCGCCAATGCCGAAGCGGGCAACGCGACGGTGAACGTGGGCGGCAAGGCTGGCCTGGTCTATGCGGACGCTGGCAGCTATACCCCTTCCACGGTCGTTTCTTCGTCGCAGGAAGCGAAGGTTGGCGCCACCACGACGACGTCGCAGTTCGACGTCGCCTATGGTGACCATGATGCGACTGTAACCATCGGCACCAGTGGCGACGTCTCGGGCGCTTTCGCCACGGCGTCGGGCGATGCAACCGTCACCGTTGCCGGCAAGGTCGGCAGCAACGGCGCAAGCGCCACCGCGCTGACGACCGACACGACGTACAAGTATGCAGTGACGCTCGACGCGAGCGGGAACCTCGTGGGCACGGCTGAAAACAGCTCGTCCAAGCGTTCGGGCGGCGCTGCTGCCGTGACGATCGGCGCAAGCGGCTCGGTCGATGCATTGGTTCTGGCCCAGGGCAATACCGGTGCGACGGTCATCGTCGAGGGCGACGTCGCGGGTGATGTGAACGCCGTTCAGTCGGGCTCGACCGACACGACCTTCGCCCAGACGGTGGCCTATGGCGCCGACGCCGTGACCACCAAGACCGATACGACTTCGGCCCGCAGCGCAGGCACGGCTTCGGTCGCAGTCGGCGGCGGTGCGGCGATTGATGGCGGTGTTTCGGCCGTCGCCAATCGCGATGCGGGCGTGACCAATGCCGTCGGTGGTGTCGTCAAGGGCAGCATCTACGTCGATGCGCAGCCTGGCACTGACGTTACCTCGACCGAGACGGTCGTCGCATCGACAAAGGTTTCGGGCGACGGTTCGACCGACTACGCTTCGACCTCGACTTCGGTGGGTGGCGCGGCCAGCCTCGCCAACGCCGGTTACATCGGTGGCGATGCGACGCTGTTCGGCCTGACCGGCGCGACGGTGACCAATACCGGCCAGATCGCCGGCTCGACCTATGTCAGCACCGGTGGCGCCAAGACCGAAATCGCCGGCAAGTCCAGCCAGCTGACCACGGTCGTTTCGGGCGTGTCCACGCAGAACAGGACCGCGTCGGAATCGACCACGACCACGGCGATCCAGGGTGACGTCACCGGCACCTATTCGGGCACCAACGGTCAGGTCAGCTTCTCGCCGATCCAGCAGGGCAACATCACCCAGTCGGCCTCGGGCAATTCGACCGCCAACGTTTCGGGTACGGTCTACGGCTCGGTGACGTCGACGGCGGGGACGCTCGACAATTCGACCACGACGAGCGCCAACACTGCCGTGCTGGTGATCGATGGGGCGAAGCCCGCCAACAACACCTATGCCTTCGACGAGACCACGACCTCGTCGAGCACGAACAATGCCGGCACGAGCACGGTCAACATCTCGGGCCGTCTCTCCAGCGACACGTTCGGGACGACCACGGTCACTTCGACGGGCACGAGCGGCAGCGTCGTCAATGTCTCCGGCAAGGTCGATGGTTCGGTCACCTCGGCGGCGACGGGCTTGACCACGTCGACTTCGACGACGACCACCGCTCTGCGCCAAGCGGGTGCATCGTTCGTCACCGTTTTGAACAGCGGCGAAAGCAGCGGTTCGAGCGCCGTCACCGGCGGCGCGGCCCAGGGCAGCGTGACCGGCACTGGCACGATCGACGGCAGCCTGTCGGTCAGCGGCGTCTCGCTGGCGAGCGCGCAGGTCGATGCAGGTGCGACCGTCGGCGGCAGCCTGTCGGTCGGTGCGTTCGGCTCCGACACCAGCTACGTCAGCAGCGATGTCACCACCTACGATCCGGTCGCGGACGAAGGCGTGCGTGAATTCGCCTCGTCGGGCAAGAGCGGCCCGGCGGCAGCTTCGGGCGATGCCACGGCCAATGTCGATGGCCACGTCAATGGCAGCGTCAGCGTTGATGCAGCGAAGGGCAACGCGGCGGCCACCATCGGCGGTCAGGTCAACGGTTCGGTCTCCGTGTCCGCCGATGGCACCACCCACGAATATGCCGATACGAGCAGCTATGCCGGCAAGGGTGACTCGCTTTCGCTGACCGCTTCGACCTCGCATGACCGCTACACCCATGCAGGCGGCACGGCGTCGGTCACGGTCGCCACCTCGGCGGAAAAGCAGGCCGCACACATCGGGTCGGATCTGCCCAGCGTCGGTTCGGTCTACGCCAATGGCTTCACCGGCGCGACGGTCACGATCGCCGAAGGTTCGCGCGTCGGCGGCGATGCGCAGGCCAACAGCGTCTACTTCGACGTCGATACGACGACGTCGACGACCTATGCCCACGGCACCGGCGCACAGGTCTACACGTACGCCTACGCGCCTGTTGGCGGCACGGCTTCGGTCGTGAACGATGGTGTCGTCGATGGCCTCGCTTCGGCGAATGGCCGTTCGGTGGCGAGCGTCGTCAACAACGGAAAGGCCGGTAGCCTTTCCGCCAGCGCGCTGGACGAAAGCTACGCCTACCAGCAAGTCGACAACGACATCTTCAACATCAACCCGGCGACCCATACGATCGACCGCACCTGGACCTACGCCCCGTCGGGCGGAGCGGCCACGATCGACAACGCCGGTGAGGCGGGCGACGTCTATCTCTCCGGCGCTTCGGGTTCGCTGACCAACTCGGGCAAGATCACCGGGCAGATCACGCTGGGCAACTCGGTCACCAACGGTACCTTTACCCAGAAGGTCACGTCGGCGACCACCGACTTCCCGACCCCGGCCTTCGTGCCGTCGGAAAGCCTGTTCGCGCAGACCTATACCGTAGAACAGAACGGGACGCTGGAAGGCGACATCCACGTCCAGGGTGCCGACGTCACCATCAGCGACACCGTCTACAAGACCAGCACGGTTGCCGCGACGATCAACCTCAATACCGGCTCGGTCACGACCGGCACGATCATCGGCGAGAACGACACCGACACGGTCGTGAACGTGAAGGGCGGCGATCTGCTGCTCGTCGGTGCGCCTTATGTTCCGGCGAGCGTGACCAACGCGGTCCCGACCTACTCGGCGGGCCTCGTCGGCGGCGCGACCGGCGGCAGCTTTGCGCTGAACGTCGCGTCGGGCACGGTGCAGGTGAAGCCCGCCTATGACCTGACGCTGGAGAACCCGCTGCTGACCTTCGGTCTCAACGGCAACGTCACCGTTGGTGCGGGCGGCAAGCTGGTGGTCGGCGTGGTCACCGAGCACGCCAATGTCGGCGCTGGCGCGAGCATCGTCGCGGTCAACCCGACCGTCGAAGGTGCCAACCTCCACGTATCGGGCAACTTCGCCTCGACCGGCACGGTGGTCGTCGGTGTCAACGGAAGCCTCGTTCAGTCGCCGCGCTTTGCGCAGTCGGTCCAGGATGACTTCCTGGCCCCGATCGTCACCACCATCGGCAGCTTCGGCACGGCCTACACCACGCCTGAAGCGACCGGGAACCCGATCAACACCGCTTCGAGCGTGTCGGTCGGCGGCAACCTCGATCTTGGCGGCAAGATCCAGGTCTACGTGCCGAAGGGCTCGATCTTCCTCGGCGATGGCTCGGAAGACCAGACCCTGTTCACGGTCGGCGGCACCATTGCCAACACCGCGTCGGTCGAAACGAACCTTCCGTCTAACTTCGTCACCCTGGCTCCGGTCACGGTCGACAAGACGGTGGTGCTCAAGGTGTCGCGTGCCAGCTACGCCACGGCGGCGGACAACCGCAACGCGGCAGCTGCCGCAGTCGCGCTGGACAAGGCCATTCCCGGCGTTGTCCGCGTGCTGACGGCCGATGCCGTGGGGCAGCAGCTCTACAGCTCGCTCGCTCAGCTGAGCAAGGTGCAGGATGTTGCCAACATCGTGTCCAACCTCGACTGGACGCTCAACAAGACCGCTGCCGCCCAGGTGTTCAACGAACTGGCCTCGGCTTCGATCTACGGCTCGCTTGCCAACCTGCACCAGAATGTTGCGTTCGAAGGGCAGATGGACCTGCTGGCCCAGCGTCGTGAAGACGGTGAAGCGGCGATCGGACTGTGGATCGCGCCGGTCGGCAACTTCGCCAAGTTCAGCGGCGGCTCGTCGGGTGCGGCCCGCATCGACGCCACCAGCTACGGCGCGGCGATCGGGCTCGACATCGGCTATGGCGCCAATGGCGGGTTCGGCATCGGCTTCGGCTATGCCAAGCACAACGTCGATGCCCGCAACGGCACGGCGAGCGTCGATGGCGACACCTACACCCTGGGGGCTTACTGGACCCACGGTTTCGGTCCGCTCGCGGTCAATGCCAAGGTGGCCTACGGCTTCTCGAAGTTCGACGGCCGCCGCGATCTGGCGCTGCTTTCGCGTCAGGTCACCGGCCACTTCCGCGGCAGCGAACTCGATGGCAGCCTCGGCCTTGCCTACAAGCTCGAAGCCGGCGGTTTCGACGTGACGCCGTTTGCCGACCTCTCGGTCCGTCACTGGCACCTCAACAGCTTCACCGAAGCCGGTGGCGCTGGCGTGGGGCTGGCGGTCGAAGGCAAGAGCAAGACCGTATTCGATCCCGAACTGGGCGTGCGCCTCAGCACGCTGGCGGTGGACAGCAACGGTCTGAAGCTGCGTCCCTATGGCAGCCTGTCCTACACCTTCCAGGGCAATGCCGGAACCTCGCGCCTGGTCGGCTTCGAAGGTGACATCGACGCCAACACCTTCGTGCTCGAAGGCGTTTCGCCCAAGGGCTACGGCACGGTGGGCCTCGGCATGACCGCTGTCATCGCCGACAAGGTCAACCTGTCGGTCGGTGGCAGCTACGCCTTCGGTAGCGGCAACAACACTGCCGCGATCCGTTCGGTCATCGGCTTCAGGTTCTAAGGTCCTCAGCCTGTACCAAGCCGAGGGGGGCGCCAACGATGTTGGCGCCCCTTTCCTTTTTGTGCACCCGCCTTGCCCTGATCGTCCTTTGCGACCTTCAAGCTGCGGGAACCATTGTGTTTCCCGAACGTTGCGCCGCAACGGACCTGATCGGGAGAACAATCGCATGGATGAAGCCTGGACGATGCCGTCGTGGCAGGCCGCGCGGCCGTTGAGCACGGGGGACGATCGGTTTCGCCAGCTTTTTGCCGATCACGGGCCAGCGATGAACCCTGCCGTCGTAACGGATCTGAGTTCCCTCTACCTCGAAGCGCTCCTGCGCACCAACGTGCCGTCCTGGCTGCGGGCGCGGCTGCTTGGCGAACAGCGGCGCCGTCGTCGCGCGGGGTGGGGCGAACGGCTGCGGCTGCGCGCCCGCGTGCTGACGATGAAGTATCTGCGTCGTCGCAGGGCGGTGGGCGTTCATCGCTTTATGGGCCTTGGCTGACGGCCTGCGCTGAGGGGGTGGCAAGGGCGTCCTCGCCAGAATCCGGTTGCGCCACGTGGGCCTTCCTGATTGATTTAATCACATGATTAAACAATCGAAGGGAAAGTCAGCATGAGCCGCCGTATCGTCAAGTGGTCGCCACCCTATCGCGGCGAGAACGTCGAGCGTCCGGACTTCGATCTGGTAGAGATCGAGCGCGACGGGCCGATCGGCCGCATCATCCTGAACTCGCCAGAGAAGCGCAATCCGCTGGGTTACGAGCGGTTGTTGCAGATCGAGATGGCGGCCAAGGAGATGGAGCTGGATGACGAGATCCGCGTCATCATCATCAAGGGGCAGGGGCCGAGCTTTTCGGCAGGCTACGACATCACGCCGACACCCGAGGGCGAGCCCAAGCGCAACACGCCCGAAAACGGTTATCACCATCCCGATCGTGATACCGCGTGGCAGGCCTACGATCACGAGCACTTGCGCGTCTACACGTCACTGTTTGACCTGCAGAAGCCGGTGATCGCGCAGATCCACGGGCATTGCCTGGCGGGCGGATCGGAACTGGCCGCGTTCTGCGACCTGCGCATCGTGGCCGATGATGCCAAGATCGGCTGGCCGGTGGGGCGCAACTGGTCGCCCGGCAACCTGCAGATCACGCCCTGGCTGATGGGCATGACGCGCGCGAAATACTACATGTTCACCAGCGAGGCGATCAGTGGCAAGCAGGCTGCCGAATGGGCGTGGGCGACCGAATCCGTGCCCGCAGACCAGTTGGAAGCGCGCACCGAGGAAATCGCGCGCAAGATCGCGCTGACGCCCACCGACCTGATCATGCTGACCAAGCGGTCGATCAACCGCCAGTTCGAGATCATGGGCTTCAAGACCGGTATGGCATCGAGCGCGGATCACCTCGCCATCGCGCTGCTGCGCCCCAGCTTCACGCGCGGCGACGAGTTCGTGGAGCGCTCGCACAAGATGGGATTGAAGGCCGCGCTCGACTGGCGCGAGCAGGCGTTTGACAACAAGATGTCGGACGAGGCGCGCGCGGCGGCTGGTGAGATGCCCGAAGGGGATGCGAAACCGGAAGGTGGGGCGCCGCGCTACGGGGGGTGACGGAGAGGGCGCTTCGATGCTCATGCGCTGACCAAAAGGAAGGCCCGGCCCACTGTGCGTGGTGAACCGGGCCGTTCCATCAGGTTGGATCAGGTCAGAACTTCATGCTGCCTTCCACGCCGATCAGGCGGCGCGTGCCCGGCGTGATGAACGAGCCGCCGAATTCGACCGCGGTGATCACCTCGTTGAGGTACTGCTTGTCGAACAGGTTGTTGGCGAAGACTGACAGGCTGTAGCGATCGGTCTGCAGCCCGGCGCGCAGGTTGACCACGCCGAACGCCTTGCGGTGCGCGACGTCATACTTGCCATCGCCGACGAACGCCGGAAGGCCCTTGCCGTCATTGAGCTGCGAGATCGGGAGAAGTCCCGAGAACAGCGTCGGGATCGACTGGTCCTGCACGGTGTGGAACCAGGTCGGCCCGGTCAGGCGGTAATCGGCGCGGGTGAAGAAGCGCAGCGAATCGTTGATCGGCTGCTCGATCTCCATGCCGGCGTTGAGCGTATAGTCGGCGGTGTAGGGCGACTTGTTGCCCACGGTGTAGGGGCGCGAGGAGTTCTTCTTGATCTCGCTGTCGGTGTAGTTGAACGAACCGAACAGCTTGAAGCCCTTGGCGGGCTTGACCGTGACGCTGGCCTCGATACCCTTGAGGTCCACCTTGTCGATGTTCGAAACCACGCGCAGCAGGCCGAAGCTGCCGACGAAGAATTCGAAGAACTGCATATTGTGGACCTGCGTGTAGTAGCCCGCGAGGTCGAAGGTCAGCTTGCCATCGAGCAGGCTGCCCTTGAAGCCTGCTTCCCACGCGCTCGACCATTCCTTCTTGTACTGGTCGTTCACGGTCACGTCGGCGCCGAAGAAGTTGACGAAGTTGTCCTTGATGATCTGGGCCGACCCCTGGTTGTTGAACCCGCCGGATTTGAAGCCGATGCCCCAGTTGGCATAGAGGTTGAGGTCGCCGGTCGGCTTGTAGCTGAGCGTGACCTTGGGTTCGAACTGTTCGAAGCGGGCGTGCTTGTCCTTCAATGCTCCGAAGGCCTGCCCCGGGTTGATCGGACCGCCCGTGAAGGGGTCGAGCGCCGTGGGGACGAGCGAGGACGACTTGCGGTCCTCGATGTCATAGCGCAGCGCAAGGCCTGCGTTGAACTGGTCGTTGGGCTTCCATTCGACCGAACCGAAGCCCGCATAAACGTTGGTGTTGAAGCGGTCGGCCAGCAGCAGCGTGGTCGGGTTGGTCGAATCCGGCGCGTTGTAGAGCTGCTTGATCACGCCGTTGCCGGTGTCCGCGCCAAGGCTGACGCCGACGGTGCGCTTGATGTGCAGGTAATACGCGCCGAGCTGCCAGTTGATCGTGCCCGCATCTCCGATCAGGCGCCATTCGGTGCTGAAGTCCTGCTGCTTGCGTACCTGGTACTGCGTGCCGTCGCAGGTGGTCGGGCTGTAAGGGCCGAAGGTCGAGCCGGTGGCCGGCGCGAAGATGAACGGCACCGGGATCTGGCCGATGAAGCCCGGCGCGTTGACGGGATAGCCCGTCAGGTCGGCCGTGCTGGTGAAGCAGGCATCCACGGCCCCTTGCGCACGCGGATCCTTGGCGCTCAGGAAGCGTCCGAAATCGGCCGACGTCCCGTCCGCGACAAGGTCCTGATTTACGTTCGAATAGAGGCCCCACGCGACGAGCTTGATGCTGTCGGACAGCTGCTGGTCGAGCTTGAGCGAGACGTCGAAGCTGGTCTGGTCGTTGGTCGCGCGGATGTTGTTGTAGAAGTGGAACGGATGCTTGTTCACGTCCTCGTAGAACGCGCCGCCGAAGTTGGGCAGGTGGAACGAGGCGTTGAATGGCAGCGAAGCGCCGTGGAACTCGGCATAGCGGGCCTTGAGATCGAGCTGCGTTGCGGTGCCCTGACCGACCATGACGCGGCCATCGAGTGCCCAGTTTTCCTTGTCGTCGACGGTCTTCTTGCCAGTGAAGTCGTTCTTGTAGAAGCCGTCCGTGCTCGAATAGTAGCCCGAAAGCACGAAGCCCGCGCCCGGTGCGATGGGCCCCGCGACATGGGCGGTAGCTTCCCAGGTATTGTAGTCGGCATAGGACACCTTGGCCCCGCCGGTAAAGGTTTCGGTGGGCTTCAGCGTCTGCTCCACGATCGCGCCTGCCGCTGCGTTGCGGCCATAGAGCGCGCCCTGCGGGCCTTTCAGCATTTCGACCTGGCGAAGCGTGCCCTGCGGCTGGTTGAGCTGGGCGGTGTTGGTCTTGAGAATGCCGTCGACCACCAGCGCGACCGAGCTTTCGGCGTCACGCGCGCCGTTGATGCCGCGGATGTTGATCTGGGTATCGCCCGCCTCGGCCGTGCCGGTCACGATGGTGACGCCCGGCGTCAGCTTGACGAAGTCTTCTGCCTTGACCGCGCCGGTGCGTTCGAGCGCGGCAGCAGTGATCACTGCAACTGAGGCGGGTACGTCCTGAAGGCGTTCGTTCTGGCGGCGGGCGGTGACAATGATGCCACCATCATCGTTGGCGGCGGCGTTCGCTTGCGGCGCTTCCTGCGCCAAGGCAGGCGTGGCGGCGCCGGCAAGCGCGCAAGCCGTGGTGAACAAAAGCCGATGGGAAAGACGCATAGAAACCTCCCTGTATGGCGGGCGGCCATCCCGGGCCGTCCGTTGCATCGATGCGCGCCTTTTTTATGCCCCCATGGCTTGACGCGGCTTGATGAGATCGAATGCTATTGTATACAAATGTCCGAGGTCAAGTTCTTTGGAGTGAAACGTGTCCCGCGCTTCCGACCGTGCCTACGAGGCGATCCGCAGCATGATCCTGTCGGGCGAACTGCCCGCCGGGGCCCAGCTTGCGGAAGAGGCGCTGGCGGAACGGTGCGGCGTGTCGCGCACCCCTGTGCGCGAGGCGCTGCGGCGGCTGGAATCCGATCTTCTGGTCACGCGCACCGATACCCAGCGCAGCTTCGTGGCGGACTGGTCGATCGACGACGTGGCCGATGCCTTCGAACTGCGCGCTATGCTGGAAGGCAAGGCGGCGCGGCGCGCGGCCGAGCGGATGACCGATGCGGCGCTGGATCGGATTCGCGGTGCGAATCGCCGGATTGCAGAAGCGGTGGGCAGGCCTGTCGCCGACGTCGTCGGCTTTCTCGAAGGCAATCGGGATTTTCACGCGGTGATTCTCGAAGTGGCAGGGTCGCGACGGCTGGCGGCCTTGCTCTCGACGCTGATCGAGCAGCCCGTCGTGTGGCGCACGGCGCACCAGTACGGGCGCGAGGCGTTACGCCGCTCGCACGGCGAGCATGAAGAGCTGATTGCCGCCTTCGCACGCCGCGACGGGGCATGGGCCGAGGCGATCATGACTGGCCATATCCTGCGCGCCTATCACGCCTATGCCGACGCTCATCGTGGGCTGGCAGAGCAAGGCCTGGTCCGAGAGGCTGCTGAGTAATGTATACAGAATCCATTGAAATGGTCGAGGTTGCCCCTCGGGACGGCTTGCAGAACGAGAAGTCGCTGATCTCCACAGCTGACAAGATCGCGCTGGTCGAGCGCGCGATCGCTGCGGGGGCGCGGCGGATCGAGGTGACGAGCTTCGTCAACCCCAAGGCGGTACCGCAGATGGCCGACGCCGAAGCCGTCTGCGAAGGCCTGCCGTCGCGCGACGACGTGACCTACATCGGCCTTGTCATGAACGCGCGCGGCGCGGCGCGCGCGCTGGCGACGGGGCGGATCGACCAATTGGGCGCTGTCTCTGTGGCGACGGACACCTTCGCCATGGCCAATCAAGGCCAGACCAGCGACGGTTCGGTCGAAGCCGCCAAAGAGATCATCGCGATGGCGCGCGAGGCCGGAAAGACCGGGCAGGTGACCATCGCCGCATCGTTCGGTTGTCCGTTCGAAGGCGAAGTGGCGCAGGAACGCGTGGTGGCCATGGCTGTCGCACTGGCAGAGGCCGGACCAGTCGAGATCGGCCTTGCCGACACCATCGGCGTTGGCAACCCGGCGCATGTCACCGCACTGGTGGGAAAGGTGCGCGCCGCCGTGCCGCACATCCCGGTGCGCGTCCATTTCCACAACACCCGTGGCACGGGCCTCGCCAATGTGTGGGCAGCGGTGCTGTCCGGCGCCGCGACGGTCGATGCGGCGATCGGCGGGCTGGGCGGCTGCCCCTTCGCGCCGGGCGCGGCGGGCAATGTCTCGACCGAGGACGTGGTTTACATGCTCGAGCGTGCCGGGGTGCGCACGGGCCTTGATCTATCGGCGCTCGTCGCAGCCAATCACTGGCTGGGCGAGGTGATGCAGCGTTCCCTGCCGGGCATGGTGGCCAAGGCGCCGTCGTTTCCGAAGCAGGCATAAGGAAGGGTCAGCAGTTCATGGGTTACCGGCTTGGCGTGGACGTTGGCGGCACGTTCACCGATCTTCTGCTGTTCGATGCCGATACGGGCGCGTTCTGGCGGCACAAGACGCCGTCCACCCCGCACGACAGTTCCGAGGGCATTCTCAATGGCGTCACCGCGATCTGCGCGAAGGCGGGGATCGGCACGGGCGCGATCGACTATTTCCTGCACGGCACCACCGTTGCCACCAACGCGGTGCTGGAGGGCAAGGGCGCCAAGGTCGGCCTTGTCACAACCGAAGGCTACCGCGACATCATGCAGATTGCGCGCAGCTTCGTGCCCGGGGGGCTCGCCGCGTGGATCATCTGGCCCAAGCCGCAACCGCTCGCCGCGCTCGAGGATACCGTCACGGTCAAGGGGCGCATGAATGCCGAAGGCCAGGAAGTGCGCCCGCTCGATGAAGCTGACGTGCGTTTCCAGCTGGGGCGGCTGAAGGACAACGGCGTCGAAGCGGTCACCGTCAGCCTTATCAACGCTTATGCCAACGGCGCGCACGAGGCGCGGATCGGCGAACTGGTGGCCGAAGTGCTGCCCGGCGTGCCGGTTTCGCTCAGCCACGAAGTGCTGCCCGAAATGCAGGAATACGAACGCACGCTGACCACCGTCGCCAATGCCTCGGTGCGCCCCGTGGTGGGCAAGTACGTGTCCAACTTGCGCAACCGGCTGGCCAGTGAAGGCATGACCGGCAAGCTTTCGCTGCTACGCTCAGACGGCGGGCTGATGAGCGCGCAGAAGGCCGAGGAGCATCCGGTCAACATCCTGATGTCCGGGCCTGCGGGCGGCGTCACCGGCGCGATCTGGGTGGGCCGCAATGCAGGCATCAAGAATATCCTCACGCTCGACGTCGGGGGCACCAGCACCGACGTCGCGCTGATCGAAAACCTCGAACCGCGCCGCCAGCGTACTACCGAGGTCGGCCATCTTTCCGTCCGCGCCTCGGCGCTTGACGTGAAGACGGTTGGCGCGGGCGGCGGCTCGATCGCTTATGTTCCTGAGCTGACAAGAGCCCTTCGGGTCGGGCCGCAGAGCGCAGGAGCGGTGCCGGGGCCGGTCGCCTATGGAAAAGGCGGCACGGCCCCCACCGTCACCGACGCCAATGTCGTTCTGGGATACCTGCCGGAGAACCTGCTGGGTGGCACCTTCAAGCTCGATCGCGAAGGTGCCAAGGCGGCGGTGCAGACCGTGGCCGATGCGCTGGGCATCGACCTGATGGCCGCCGCGCGCGGGATCATCGATATCGTCAACGAAAACATGTTCGGCGCGCTGCGCATGATCTCGGTGCAGCAGGGCTACGACCCGCGCGATTTTGCGCTGATGGGCTTTGGTGGGGCGGGGCCGCTCCATGTCAACGCCGTGGCACGGCTGATGGGGAGCTGGCCTGCCATCTCGCCGGTCAGTCCCGGCGTGCTGTGCGCACTGGGCGATGCAACGACGCGCATGCGCACCGAGACGGCGCGGTCGTGGTCGCGGCTCGCGCGCGATACCAGCCCGGCGGACCTCGTTGCCGTGCTCGATGAAATGGCAACGCAAGTGCGCGGCGAACTGCTGAGCGACGGGGTGCCCGAAGCCGAGATCGAGACCGCCTTCGAAGTGGACGTGCGCTATGCCGGGCAGGCCTTCGAAGTACCGCTGACGATCAGCGCGGCCGTGCTCGAAAGCGACGGGATCGCCGGCGTGCTGGCGCGCTTCGATGCCGAGCACAAGCGGCTGTTCACCTTCAACATGGATACCCCGCACGAGATCGTGAACTTGCGCGCCGTGGCGCTGGGCCGCGCGCTCGACCTGCCCGCGGCGGAACTGGAGAAGGGCGACGGCAACCCCTTGGCCGCCAAGGTGCGCGACCACTTGCTGTGGATGGAGGGGCGCGAACAGGCGGCTGTAATCTATGACCGCGCGAAGCTGCGCGCCGGAGACGTGATCCCCGGCCCCGCGATCGTCTGCGAAATGGATTCGACCACCCTGATCGAGAGCGGCTGCATCGCCACCGTCGACCATGTCGGCAACATCCTCATCACTCTGGCCTGACGAAAGGGACGACCCATGCCTGCCACCATCGTCCAGACCAACGACACCCCGTTCCAGAAGGTCGCCATCGACCCGGTCACGCTCGACATCATCGAGAACGCGCTGCGCAATGCGCGCGTCGAGATGGACGCCACGCTTGTGCGCACCGCGATGTCGCCCGGCATCCGCGAACAGGGGGACGCCTTTCCCCTGATCGCCGATCCTGAAGGCCGCATGATCGTCGGCCAGTTTGGCAGCTTCATCGGCGGCTTCCTCAAGAACTTCGACGGCACGCTCGAGGACGGGGACATGATCTTCCTGTCCGATCCCTATTCGGTAGATGGCGCGATCAGCCATTCGAACGACTGGCTGGTGCTGCTGCCGGTGTTCAAGGACGGGCGGCTGATCGCCTATACCTCGATGTTCGGGCACCAGAGCGATATCGGCGGCAAGGTCGTCGGCTCGATGCCGATCAACGCGCGCTCGATCTATGAAGAAGGTGTGCGCATTCCCCCGGTGAAGATCTGGAGACGCGGGGAATACAACGAAGATCTGATGAAGCTGGTGATGCACCAGACGCGCAAGCCCGACTGGTGCGCGGCGGACCTCAACGCCCTGATCGCTTCGTGCCGGGTTGCCGCGCGGCGGGTGATCGAGATGGCCAATCGCTTTGGCGATGATGTGTATGTCTCGGCCACGCAGGAATTGCTGGCGCGCAACCACCGGGCGATGAAAACGCTGCTGGGTCAGGCGATCGGCGAGGAGCCGGTCAGCTTCGAGGACTACATCTGCGATGATGGCATGGGCTATGGCCCATACAAGATCAAATGCACGATGTGGCGCGAGGGCGAGAAGGTGATTCTCGACTTCGACGGCACAGATCCGCAGTCGTCGGCGTCGATCAACTTCTTCCTCAACGAAAACATGTTCAAGATGTTCTTCGGCATCTACATGATCATGGTGTTCGATCCGCAGATCCTGTTCAATGACGGGTTCTACGACCTGATCGATGTGCGCATTCCCGAAGGATCGCTGCTCAAGCCGAAGTTTCCCGCCGCGCTTTCGGGGCGCACCCATGCGCTTGGCCGCATCTTCGACATCCTCGGCGGATTGCTGGGGCAGAAGACGCCGGAATTCCTTAATGCCGCGGGGTTCTCCTCGTCGCCGCACCTGTTCTATTCGGGCAACGATGCGCGCCCCGGCAAGGGCAACCAGTGGTTCCAGTTGTTCCAGATCGGATTCGGCGGCATTCCGGGGCGTCCGCTGGGCGACGGGCCGGACGGGCACTCGCTGTGGCCGGGCTTTACCAACGTGCCCAACGAGTTCCTTGAACGCTACTTCCCGATGATGATCGAGCGCTACGAGACCGAGCCGGATTCCGGCGGGGCGGGGCTGCATCGCGGCGGCAACGGCATTCACATGACCTATCGTTTCCTGTCGCCCGGCACGATCGCCATCCACGACGACCGCTGGTTCGTGCCGCCTTGGGGCGTCAACGGCGGCGAACCGGGCCAGCGCGCGCGCAAGCTGCTGGAAAAGGCCGATGGCACGCAGATCGTTGTCGGCAACAAGGTCGAGGATGTCGAGGTCGAGGCAGGCGACCAGTTGCACTTCGTCACCTGGGGGGGCGGCGGCTGGGGCGATCCGCTGGAGCGTGATCCTGCGCTGGTCGGCAAGGAGATCGTGCAAGGGCTGGTGACAGCTGAAGGTGCGCGTGCCTATGGCGTCGTTGCCAGCGCGGTGGGTGTCGTGGATGCGGCGGCGACCGGGGCGCTTCGGGCGCAACTGCGCGAGCAACGCGGCGCCCTGCCGCTGTTCAACACCGGCCCCGGCATCGCGGCCCTGCGCGCGACCTGTGAAACAGATACTGGCCTTGCCGCGCCGATTCAACCTG
This sequence comes from Novosphingobium percolationis, assembly GCF_020179425.1. Classification (GTDB taxonomy): domain Bacteria; phylum Pseudomonadota; class Alphaproteobacteria; order Sphingomonadales; family Sphingomonadaceae; genus Novosphingobium; species Novosphingobium percolationis. Next base: position 16,130 of record NZ_JAILYM010000002.1, read on the forward strand.
AATGGCCGCATCTGGAAGCGGCGGAGTGACCATGAATAACGGAGCATTGAAGGACATCCGCGTCGTCGAAATGGGCCAGTTGCTGGCAGGCCCGTTCTGCGGCCAGTTGCTGGGCGATATGGGTGCGGACGTCATCAAGGTCGAGCCTCCGGTGACTGGCGACCCTATGCGCGAATGGGGCCAGGGCGCCGAAAAGGTGCAGTGGGAAGTGATCGCGCGCAACAAGCGTTCGGTCAGCGCCAACTTGCGCGTGGCCGAAGGGCAGGCGTTGGTGAAGCGACTCATCGCCCATGCCGACGTGCTGGTTGAGAACTTCAAGCCGGGCACGCTGGAGAAGTGGGGCCTTGGCCCGGATGTGCTGCTGGCCGAATTTCCGCATCTGATCATCGCGCGCATGTCGGGCTATGGCCAGACCGGCCCCTATTCCGACCGCGCCGGCTTTGGCGGGATCGGCGAGGCGATGGGGGGATGGCGTTACATCGTGGGTGAACCCGACCGCCCGCCGAGCCGCATGGGCGTGTCCATCGGCGATACCCTGACCGCGACTTACGGCTGCATGGGCGTGCTTGCCGCGCTCCACGTCAAGGAAAAGACCGGCAAGGGGCAGGTGATCGACACCGCGCTCTACGAAAGCGTGCTGCAGGTCATGGAGGGGCTGGTCCCCGAATACGACCGCATGGGGCTGATCCGCGAGCGCTCGGGCTCGATCCTGAAAGGCATCGCGCCGTCGAACGTCTATTCGTGCAGCGACGGCGAGTTCATGATCGGGGCCAACAAGGACTCGCTATGGAAGCGTCTCGCGGTGGCCATGGACCGCGAGGAGCTGGGCGATGATCCGCGCTATGCCACGCACCTCGCACGGGGCGAGAATCAGGACGAACTCGACGCACTGATCAACGACTGGACCAGGACGTTGACCATGGACGAGGTCGACGCGCTGATGATCGAGCATTCGATCCCGGCAGGCCGCGTCTATCGCGCGCCCGACATGCTGGCCGACCCGCACTTCCAGGCGCGCGAAGCGATCATCGAGGTCGAGACCGAACGCTTCGGCCCGCTCAAGATGCAGTCGAGCTTCCCCAAGTTCTCGGCCACGCCCAGCAGCGTGCGCCGTCCCGCGCCTTCGGTGGTCGGGCAGCACAACGCCGAAGTGTATGGCGAACTGCTGGGCCTTGGCGCGGACGAACTGGCGGCGCTCACGGAAAAGGGCGTGATCTGATGGCGAAGGGCGAGGTCGACCTGACGGCGAACTATGCCGGTGCGTTCGATGGGCGGCTGCCCTTCGGCCAGCGTCCGGCGCTGCTGCTGGTCGATCTTGTCGAAGCCTATCTCCAGCCGCATTCGCCGCTCTACGCCGGGATCGAAGCGGCGCTGGAAAGCGCGATCCGCGTGACGGCGGCGGCGCGCGCGGCGGGGCTGCCGATCGTTTTCACCAACGTCGAATACCAGCCCGGCGGCGCGGACGGCGGCGTATTCTTCCGCAAGGTGCCCGCGCTCAAGGTGTTTGAGAAGGGCTCGCCGCTGGGCGCGTTCCCGCCCGTGCTGGCACCGCAGGATGGCGACGTGGTGATCACCAAGCGGTATGCATCTGCGTTCTTCGGCACGCACCTTTCGCCCACGCTGACGGCGCTGGGCGTGGACACCGTGCTGATCTGCGGCACCTCCACCTCGGGCTGCATCCGGGCGACCGCGCTTGACGCATGCCAGCACGGGTTCGTGCCTTTCGTGGTGCGCGATGCCTGCGGCGACCGGCACAGCGCGCCGCACGAGGCGAACCTGTTCGATCTTCAGGCCAAGTACGCCGAAGTCGTGGGCGAGGGAGAGGCGCTGGCCTTGCTCCACCGCTGACCCTCCGATATTGACCTGCGTATCAATTTGATGATCGCAGGGAGATGAGGTGTGGCGACAGCGCCAGATGAGAGCGGGCCGAGACCAGAGCCCGGCTGGAAGCGCGTGCGCTTCGGCACGCCGTTCCTCGATTCGAGCGGGCCGTATTTCGTGCCCGAGGATGCGGGCCAGCGCGGGCTGGCGATGCGCGTGCTACCCGATCACGTCAATTACGTCTCGGCGGCGCACGGCGGGGTGCTGGCGACCTTCGCCGACGTGGCGCTCAGCTACCAGCTGTTCCTGCTTGAACCCGGCGGCCTGCCCATCACCACGATCTCGATGGCGGTGAACTATCTCGCGCCGGGAAAGCTCGACGACTGGCTCATGTCCGAGGTGCGGATCGACCGCCTCGGTGGAAAGATCGCGCACACCAGCGGGCGCCTGTTCAGCGGCGATACCACGCTGATGACCATGACGGGGGTCTATAACCTGTTGCGGCCACGCGCTCCCAATACGACCGGGAAGGATTGATCGAAGCCCATGCCGACCATCGACCATCACGCGCCCTTGCGCGTCCTTGCCGCGGTGCGCGGCCACCCGTTCGATCGCAACGCGCTGGCGGCGCTGTTCGATGGCATGGAAGGGATCTCGGTCACCTTCGTCGACCAGCCCGCGGCTGCGCTGCTGATGCGCCCCGGCCTTGGCGCGAGCTTCGACGCGCTGCTGCTCTACGACATGCCGGGCATCGATTTTGCGCCCGGCAACATGGGCGCGAAGGTGGGCCCGGACGACGCCTTGCGCGAAGGGCTGACCGCGCTGCTCGATGAAGGCATCGGCGTGGTCGCGCTGCATCACGCGCTCGCGGGCTGGCCCGGCTGGCCGGGCTATTCGGAACTGCTCGGCGGGCGCTTCCTGTACCGCCCCGACGAACTGCGCGGCCAGCCGACGCTCGATTCCGGCTATCGCCACGCGGTCGACTATACCGCGCACGTCCTTGCGGGCGATCACCCGGTGATGGCAGGCGTTCCAGCCACCTTCGCCATGAAGGACGAACTCTACCTTGGCGAAGTGTTCGGCGATTCGGTCACGCCGCTGCTGCGGTCCGACTACGCCTTTGTCCGAGACAACTTCCATTCCGCGACCGAGGCGATGGAAGGCCGGATGTTCTCCAACGAGGGCTGGAACCATGCCCCCGGCAGCGACCTGATCGGCTGGGTCAAGCCTGCGCGCAACAGCCCGCTGGTCTATCTCCAGCCCGGCGACGACGAGGTGACCTACCAGAACGCGCATTATCGCCGCATGGTCGAAAATGCGCTGCGCTGGGTGGTCACGCCCGAAGCAAAGGCTTGGGCGCGCGGTGGCTGAATAGCCGGGTTGCTACCGCGCGATTGCCGCCCCTTGCTCGTCACCCCGGCCTTGAGCCGTGGTCTCGCTTGCCTATCGCGGTGAGAAGTTCAGGTCGCGACGAAATAGCGTCGCCCCCCGGGATCAGGTCCGGGGTGACGGGGGACGGGCCGACCGTTCAGTCGCCGCCACCTTCCTTGGTCCGATAGTCCCCGAACGCCGCGTCGCGCGCGCTCAAGGCACCGGTCAGTCCGCTCTTCACCGCCGCGAAGGCGTCGCGGCTCGTCTGCGTGGTCAGCGCCAGCGCCTGGATCTCGGTTCCGGCGCGGATCGCGGCGCGCAGGCCCATGATCTCCATCGCGCGGTGGACCGAGCGCTTGTTCATCGCCTGCACCTCGCTGGGCACCTGCGCCACCTGAAGCGCCATCGCCACCACCGCCTCGTCAAGCTGGTCCGCCGGGTAGGCGCGGTTGGCAAAGCCAAGGCGCACGGCTTCATTCCCGTCGATGGCGTTGCCGGTCAGCATCATTTCCATCGCCCCGCGCAACCCGCACATCCAGGCGTGGAACTGGTTGTCGGGCGGGCTCATGTTGCGCACAGGGGGATAGCCGATCTTTGCGTCCTCGGCCACGTAGACGAGGTCGCACGACGTGGCCAGTTCCGACCCGCCTGCAAGGCACCAGCCATGGACTTGCGCAATCACCGGCTTGGCCAGATCCCAGATGCGGAACGCGCCTTCGACGACGTGGCGCGCCCAGTGGCCCGCGCCGGGCGCAGTGTGGAAGGGGAACGGCTCCCCCGTGCCGCCCGACAGGTCATAGCCCGCCGAAAAGCACGGCCCTGCGCCGCGCAGGATGGTCACGCGCACCGCCGGGTCGAGGTCGCCCGCTTCCAGCAGCTCGAACAACCGCGCGCGCAAGGGGTTGGACAGCGCGTTGCGCTTGGCCGGACGGTTGAGCGTCAGCCGCCGCACGCCCTCGGCCGGAAAATCGACCAGCACGAGGTCTTCGCTGTCGTGCGCCATATCCATCGCTCCTTGCTCTCGTCCCAATCCTGCGCCCGCGACCGTGGCCGGGCGTGCGCGGCGCGTCAATCACGCCGGCCGCCCTCGAATCAGGCCGGATGGCCGGTGCGCACGCCCTGATACACAAAAGCACGCGCAGCGGGCTTCACAAGTTTGCATGATGTGTTAGTTTCTACCCCGAGAGGAATAGGCCGGAAGGCCGCCGGAGGTAGCATCATGAACGTAGAAGCGAAGAATTTCCGCCCTGATCGCCACCCGGCCGACACCTACGAGGAGATTCTCGAGCGGGATTCCCGTGCGGTTCCCGAGCACCTGCGCGAAGGCCCGGTCCCCGATATCGGCACCGAACCCGTCGACGTGGCGCGCTATCTCGACCCTGCCTTCGCCCGCGCGGAAGAAAAGTACCTCTGGCCGAAGATCTGGCAGATGGCCTGCCGCGAGGAGGAAATCCCCAACGCGGGTGACACCCACGTCTATGAAATCGCGGGCAAGTCGTTCCTGATCGTGCGACAGGAAGATGGCGGCATCCGGGCCTTCTACAATTCCTGCCTGCATCGCGGGCGCAAGCTGGCGGCATTTGGGGGCTGCAAGGCTGAATTCCGTTGCCCCTATCACGGCATCGCGTGGAACACCGATGGCAGCTTCAAGGACAACCCGATCGCCTGGGACTTCCCGCAGTGGGAAGGCCGCGACGTGTCGTTGCCTGAAGCCAGGATCGAGACATGGGGCGGCTATGTCTTCCTCAACATGGACAAGGATGCCCCGCCGCTCGCCAGTGTGCTGGCCCCGCTGCCCGAACACTTCGCGGGCTATGCCCACGAGGATCGCTACATCCACCTCCACGTGCAGAAGATCGTGCCGTGCAACTGGAAGGCGGCGGCCGAGGCTTTCATGGAAAGCCACCACGCCATCACCACGCACCCGCAACTGCTGCCCTACCTGGCCGACGTGAACAGCCAGTACGATATCCTGAGCGAACACGTGACGCGGCAGTTCTCGGCACAGATGGTGCCAAGCCCCTACAACGATCGCGAAGTGACGCAGGATGAAGTGGTGCAGGCCGTGCTCGGCGTCGGATCGCGTTCGCTGGCGGGGCAGGCCGACGGCGCGATGAAAGTGCCCGATGGCGAAACCGCGCGCACCTTCATGGCCGAGTTCACGAGGCGGTCGCTCGCGGCCGACGATGGCCACGATTATTCGGACGCCTCGGACGCCGAAATGGTCGATGCTCTGCTCTACAACGTCTGGCCGCACATGAGCTTCTGGGCCGGGCACATGCCCAATCTGGTCTATCGCTGGCGGCCTAACGGGCACGATCACACCACCTCGATCATGGACATCTACATGTTGAAGCGCGTGCCCAAGGGCCAGCCCCGGCCCAAGCCGGCGCGCGTGTTCGAGATCGGGTTGGACGAAAGCATGGTCGAATATGGCCCGAAGGGCGGCATGTCGGCTGGGCTGGCCGCCGTGTTCGAACAGGACATGGCCAACCTGCCCCATGTCCAGACGGGCATGGAAGCCTCGGGCCTCGGGGTGATCCACCTCGCCCGCTATTCCGAACTGCGCATCCGCAAGATGCACCAGATGATCGACGCCATGCTGGCCGAAGGGATGGCAGCGGACGGGGCGCGCGATGCGGCGGCGGGGGCCTGATGTCGCTGGTTGCCACCGAATACGCGCGTTCCATGCCCGAAAGCCTCGCCGTCACCGACGGTCGCCTGGACCTGACGTGGGGGGAACTCGACCCGTTGGTGAACCGCGCGACCAACGCCCTGCTGGCGATGGACCTCGGCGCGCCCCCTCGCGCCGCGGTCTTCGCACATAATTCCACCGAGTGCGCGCTCGCCTATCTCGCGCTGTTGCATGCAGGCGTGTCGGGCGTTCCGGCGAACTTCCACCTGACCGCCGACGAACTGGCCTACATCCTCAGGGACAGCGGCGCACAGGCGCTGTTCGTGGGGCCGGAGACGGCGGTGGCGGGCGTGGAAGCCGCGCGTCTGGCAGGCGTGCCGCAGGTGATCGGCTGGCGCTGTGAAGGGTTGGCGGGCATCACCCCGTGGGACGCATGGCTGGCCGCCAGCAGCGATGCACGGCCGCCCGAGACGATGCCGCCCCTGCCCTACATGCACTATACCTCGGGCACGACCGGGCGGCCCAAGGGCGCGGAAACGCCGCCCAGCATGTTCCCGCGCGAAGCGGACGTTGCCGGTCTTTTCCGGGCCTTGCGCGATCTGGTCGATGCGATGCACCTGGACGAAGGTCCGCCCGGTCCGGTGCTGCTGGTGGGCCCCAACTACCATACCGGCCCGCTCGGCTCGGTACGCCAGTGGGGTGGCGGTCGCCCGCTGGTGGTTCTGCCGAAGTTCGATGCCGAAGGGATTCTCGCGCTGATCGAGGCGCACAAAGTGGCCACCATGGTCATGGTGCCCACTCACTTCCAGCGCCTGCTCGCCCTGCCCGATGACGTGCGGTCGCGCTACGACCTGTCGAGCGTGCGATCAGTGCCGCATACCGGCGCGGCCTGTCCGGTCGATGTCAAGCGGGCGATGATCGAATGGTGGGGCCCGGTGTTCATCGACGCCTATGGCGCGACCGAGGCGGGCACCACCAACATGATCACGTCGGAGGAATGGCTGGCCAAGCCCGGATCGGTGGGCAAGGCGGTGCCACCGCTGGAAATGGTGGTGGTGGCCGAGGACGGCACGCGGCTCGGGCCGAACGAGGTCGGCCAGCTCTACTTCCGCGATCCCACCGGGCGCGGCATCGTCTATCACAACGATCCCGAAAAGACCGCCGCCGCGCACATCGAACCCGGCGTCTTCACGCTGGGCGAGATCGGCTATGTGGACGAGGACGGCTACGTCTTCATCACCGACCGTTCGTCGGACATGATCGTGTCGGGCGGGGTCAACATCTACCCCGCCGAGATCGAGCAGGTGCTGATCACCCATCCGGCGGTGGAAGACGTGGCGGTGATCGGCGTGCCCAACGCCGACATGGGCGAGGAAGTGAAGGCGCTCGTCGTCCCGCGCAGCGGGTCCGGCGCCAGCGCGGAAGACCTCGCGGCCTTCGCGCGCGAACGGCTGGCAGGATACAAGCGCCCGCGCAGCATCGACCTTGTGGCAACGGTCGGGCGCAATGCCATGGGCAAGGTCAACAAGCGCGAACTGCGGCGGCCGTTCTGGCCATCGGATCGCACCATCGGCGGATAGGCAAAGGGAGAACACCATGCGGCTGGAAGGCAAGCGCGCGATCGTGCTGGGCGCGGCGGGCAAGGACAACATGGGCCAGGTCATCGCCCGGCGGCTGGTGGCCGAAGGCGCGAAGGTACTCGTCGCCGGGCGCAAGCCTGAACACCTTCAGGAATTCGTCGTCGCCCATCCCGGCAAGGGCTTCATGGCGCTGTGCGACATCACCCGCAAGGCCGACAATGAGGCGCTCGCTGCCTCCGCGGTTCAGCAGATGGGCGGGGTGGATATCGCCGTCAACGCTACCGGCTGGGGCTTGCTCAAGCCCTTCCTCGAAACCACCGAGGACGAGCTCCAGCGCATTTCCGACCTGCAGTTCAAAGGCCCGTACATGTTCTTCCAGGCCATGATCGAGGCGATGCAGGACGGCGGCTCGATCATCCAGATCTCATCGGCCACAGCCACGATCATGCTCAATGACCACGCCGCCTACATGGGCACCAAGGCCGGGACCGACCATGTGATCCGCTGCGTTGCCAACGAATTCGGCAGTCGCGGCATCCGTGCCAACTCGATCTCTCCGGGCCTTACCGAAACCCCGATGACCGCCGCCAACGGCCGGACGCCGGGCCTGTGGGAAGCATTCGTGCCTTCCTATCCGCTGGGCCGCGTCGGCACGTCGGACGACATCGCCGCTGCTGCCGTGTGGCTCGCCTCGGACGAATGCTTCATGACCGGGCAGAATCTGCAGGTGAACGGCGGCCTCACCCTTCGCCGCAACCCATGGAAGGAGGAAATCGCCGCCTCGGTCATGGCCGCGATGCAGGCGCAGGACGCCTGAAAGGGCTCGGCCCCTCTCCCTATACGGGGAGCGGGCCTGGCATGTCGCTCTACTCCGGCACGCGCACCTCCAGCCCATCGAGTACCGCTTTCAGCTTGACCTGACAGGCTAGGCGCGAGGTTTGCGTGCGTTCCAGCGAATCCAGCAGCATGTCCTCGGCCAGATGCGGCGGGCCGACGCGGTCTGCCCATTCGGGCGCGATCGCCACGTGGCAGGTCGCGCAGGCGCAGGCCCCGCCGCATTCGGCGCGGATGCCCGCAATCCCGGCGCGCACCGCCACTTCCATCAGGCTGTATCCCTCGCGCCCGTAAACGCGTTCACGGCTTCCATCGGGCAACACGAAATCGACTTCGATCATGCAGGTTTCATCTCACTCGGCGACCCGGATCAGCAGCTTGCCCCGGTTTAGCCCGCGAAACAGGCGCATCAGCGTCTGCGGCGCGTTTTCCAGACCATCGACCACTTCGTCGCGCTGGACAATGCGCCCTTCTGCCAGCCAGCGGCGCAAGCGGTCGCGACCGATGTCGTGGTCCTCGGCGAAGTCGCCCAGCAGGAAGCCTTCCATCCGCGCGCTCTTGAACACGATGTTGAAATAGCTGCCGGGGCCGGGCGGGCGGCCCTGCTGCTGATAGCGGGCGATGCCGCCGCAGATCACCACCCGCGCCTTGCGCGCGATGCGTGCCAGCAGGTCGTCGAGCATCTGCCCGCCGACGTTGTCCCACAGCACATCGATGCCCTCGGGCGCCAGTTCGCGCACGCGGGCCTTCACCTTCTCGGCCTTGTAGTCGATGGCGTGATCGAACCCCAGTTCCTCGGTCAGCCAGCGGCACTTGTCCGGCCCGCCTGCGATGCCGATCACGCGGCACCCCGCGATCTTGCCCAGTTGCCCCACGATCGAGCCGACCCCGCCCGCCGCGCCGGTCACCACCAGCACGTCGCCTGCCTGCGGCACGCCGATGCGGGTCAGCCCGAAGTAGGCGGTCAGGCCGCTCGATCCCAGCAGTCCGAGCGCAAGGCGCGGCGCATCGGGCTCGTCGCGCACCTTGCGCATGGCCGATGCCCTGACGATCATTTCGTCGGCCCAGCCGAGCAGGCCCTGGACCAGATCGCCGGGCGCAAATCCGGCGCTGCGGCTCTCGATCACACGGCCCACGCCGAGCGCGGGCATGGTCTGGCCGATCTCGGTCGGCTCGGCATACCCGGCGACGTTTTCCATCCAGCCCTTTTGGGCAGGATCACACGACAGCATCAGCACCGCGACGCGCAGATCGTCGTCCTGAAGCGTCCCAAGCGGCGGATTTCGGTCGATTTCGAAGTCTTCGGCAACGAGTTCGCGGGCGTTGGGGCGGGCGGCGATGGTCCAGCGCAAGAGCGTCTCCATAAAAAGTTGATGCGCGATGCAAAATGTTGTGTAACGGTTGGGACGGCAAGGCAAGAGCCGATTGCGATTCCACGCCCCTCCATTTCCGGGGCCACCGTTTCGAGCGAACCGACATGGACATGACCCCCACCGCCGAGGACCTCGCTTTCGAATACGAAGTGCGCACATTCCTCACCGAGAAATTCACGCCCTCCCTGCGCGAGGCAACCGCGCGGCAGGCGGGCGTCTTCGCCGAGGGCGAACTGGCGCGGACTTGGCACCGCATCCTCTACGAACAGGGCTGGATCGCGCCGACCTGGCCCAAGGAGTACGGCGGCCCCGGATGGACTGCGATGCAGCGCTACATCTACGAGCGCGAGTGCGGCCTTGTCGGCACGCCGGGTCTGCCCGCCATGGGCATCGCGCTGTGTGGCCCGGTGATCATGGCCTACGGGACCCAGGCGCAGAAAGACTTTTTCCTGCCGAAGATGCTCTCGGGCGAACACTACTGGTGCCAGGGTTTTTCCGAGCCCGGCTCCGGCTCCGACCTGGCCTCCCTGCGAACCCGTGCGGTGCGCGAGGACGAGCATTACGTGGTCAACGGGTCGAAGATCTGGACCACCCACGCGCACGAGGCCAACTGGATCTTCCTGCTGGTGCGCACCCGCGTCGAAGGGCCCAAGCAGGCGGGCATCAGCTTCCTGCTCGCCCCGCTCGATCTGCCGGGCATCACCGTCACCCCGATCCTGTCGATGTCGGGCGAGCACGAAGTGAACCAGGTGTTCCTCGACAACGTGCGCGTGCCCGCCGAATACCTTGTCGGGCAGGAGAACCAGGGCTGGGAAATCGCCAAATACCTGCTGACCTTCGAACGCGGGGGCGGTTCGTCGGCGGGGCGCCTCAATGCCCAGCTCGCACGGCTCAGGCAGGTGGCGCAGGCAGAGCCCGGCGAGGATGGCCGCCCGCTGTGGGATGACCCGCGCTTTCGCGAACGCGTCATGCGGCTCGAAACCGAAGTCATGGCGATCGACTGGACCGAACGGCGCCAGATCGCGAGTCTTGCTGCGGGGCAGGTGACCAACGGCGCTACCGCTTCGATTCTCAAGCTCTCGGTCAGTGAGATGTACCAGAAGCTGGCGCAGCTGACGTCCGAGGCGCTGGGCAGTCATGCGGTGGCGGACCAGAGGCACGCGTTGGGACTGCACGCCAACGAAGCGCACGTCGGCGCCGATTACGCACTCACGCCCACGGCACGCTACCTTAACACCCGGGCTGCCACGATTTTCGGCGGGTCGAGCGAGATCCAGCGGGGGATCATAGCCAAGAGCCTCGGGCTCTGACGCCAAATAAAAGCGCATAGGGAGAACAAGCGGATGGCACTGGCGGTTGCTGAAAACCTGTTTCGCGGCAGCGGCGCGGACACGCGGCTGCTCGCGGGGCGTTCGCGGCGCAATGGGAAGCTGGTCTTTCCGTGTCCTGGCGGGTCTGAAGGCGAGGACTTCGACGTGGTCGAACTCGCCCCCGAGGGGACGCTCTGGTCCTACACCATCCAGCGGTTCAAGCCCAAGCCGCCGTTCAACGGTGATGGGGACGAGGTCAACTTCAAACCCTACGGCGTCGGCTATGTCGAACTGCCCGGACAGTTGATCGTGGAAGGGCGGATCGTCGCCAACGATCTGTCTGCGCTGCGGATCGGGCAGCCGATGCGCGTGACGACCGAAGCATATCGTACCAACGAAACCGGAGAGGCCGTGCTGACCTACGCGTTCCGCCCGGCAAGCGAAGGGGAACAGGCATGAGCGACATCGTCATCGTTGGCGCAGGGATCCATCCGTTCGGACGGACCGACGGGCGCACTGGGTTGGAGCAGGGCGTTTTCGCCATTCGGGAAGCATTGGCGGACGCCGGGCTGGAATGGAGCGACATGGAGTTCGCTTTCGGCGGCTCCTCGGCGGCGGGTTCGGCTGATGCGGTGCTGCCGCGTCTTGGCCTCACGGGCATCCCGTTCATCAATGTCAACAACGGCTGTGCCACCGGCGGGTCGGCGCTGCTCTCGGGCTATTCTGCAATCAAGTCGGGCGAATTCGACATCGGCGTGGTCGTCGGTTTCGACAAGCACCCGCGCGGCGCATTCAACGCCGATCCGGAAGCTTCGGGCCTGCCGCGCTGGTATGGTGAAACCGGGATGATGCTGACCACCCAGTTCTTCGCCAACAAGATCACGCGCTACATGGCGCTTCACGGCATCAGCCAGCGTACGCTGGGGCTGGTCGCGGAAAAGGCCTTCGACAACGCGGTCCACGCGCCCCACGCCTGGCGGCGCAGCCCGGTCGATCTCGACACGATCCTCAACGCGCCGATGGTGTCGGACCCGCTGACCAAGTTCATGTTCTGCTCGCCCGCCGAAGGCGGCGCGGCGCTGATCATCGCGTCGGAGCGCAAGGCACGCGAACTGGGCCTGACCGGACCCAAGGTGCGCGGCGCAGCGATCCGGACGCGACCGGTCGGCAGTTTCGAGGTATTCGCGCCTGCGCTGGAGATCGAGCGCGGCAAGTCGGCGGTGGAGCTGGCCTCGGCAGCGGCATGGGAAATGGCGGGCGTCGGGCCAGATGATGTCGACGTGGCGCAGTTGCAGGACACCGAAAGCGGGGCCGAAATCATGCACATGGCCGAAAACGGCTTCTGCAAGGACGGCGAACAGGAACGCCTAATTGCCGAAGGTGCTACGCGGCTGGGCGGGCGGATGCCGGTCAACACCGATGGCGGCTGCCTTGCCTGTGGAGAGCCGATCGGCGCGTCCGGGCTGCGGCAGGTCTACGAAAACGTCCAGCAGCTGCGTGACCGCGCCAACGGGCGGCAGGTCGAAGGCGCGCGCATCGCCTACAGCCAGGTCTATGGCGCGCCGGGCCTGTCGGGTTGCGTCGTGCTGGAGCGCTAGTCGCTCAGGCGTCGTCCTGCGCCACGATGCGGCGTGGCGGGTCCGACAGCGGGGTGACGATCGAATCCACGCTGCCTGTCCGGCGGATCGTTTCGAGGTGCGCGCAGGCTTCGCTCGCCAGCGCGCCCTTGGTTGACCCTGCGACCAGCAGCAGCAGGTTCTCGGCGAGGCGCGGAAGGTATTCGTCGTCGTCCAGTCGGCCCAGCGCCCAGTCGTTGATCGTGGCGTAGAGCGCGTTGCTCATGGCCTGGGCCAGATGCTCGGGATCGACCCAGGGTTGCAGTTCGTGCCCATGCCCTGCCAGCCAGCGCCGCGTGCCGATCAGCGCCATGTCCTGCAGCGTCTCCCACACATCGCGCGGGGCGTTGGGCGAGAAGTAGAGGGCGCAGACGGCCTTGGTGTAGTTGCGGACGCGGAAGTTGCGGCGGTTGATGGCAATCGTACGCGACAGCAGGCCCGTCAGCGTCAGGCTTTCGGTGCTGGTGCGGGCATAGGCGGAGAATTCCTCGTAGGCCTCGCGGATGGCGAAGGCGATGAGTCGGTCCTTGCTCTGGAACGCGTTGTACAGCGTGCGCTGGGCCACGCCGGCGCGCTGGCACAGCTTGCGGATGCTGAAACCGTCGAGCCCGTCCTCGGCGATCATGTGCCGCGCTTCCTTCAGCAGGCGGCGGCGGCGGGCGAGGATCTGGGGGCTGAAGTAAAGCAGCGGTTTGTCGGGATGAGGCGCGAGGTCGCCGGGGCCGAAGGTGGTGGCCATGTTATCGAAGGTCACGCGTATGAGCAGTCACGATGTTGGATTTGGACGAAGGCGAAGGTTTGCGCAACTGCCCCTGAAGCCGTGCTTGAAATTTTGCCGGGCTGGCATAAAAGTAGCGCGCGATACATAATTTTGGAGGGGGCGTGGACTTTCAGCTTTCCGGTGAGCAGCAACTGCTGCGCGAAGCGCTGTCGGGCTACCTGGCGCGCCGCTACACGTTCGACGAACGGCGCGAGGCCGTGGCCGGTGCAGGCTGGCGGCCCGAGGTCTGGCGCGCGCTGGCGGGCGAACTCGGCCTGTTCGGCGCAGGCCTTGGCGAAGCGGATGGCGGCTTCGGCGGGGGCGCGGAGGAGATCGCGGTGATCGCCGAGGAGCTGGGGCGCGCGCTGGTGCTGGAGCCCTATACCGAGGCGGTGGTCGTGGCGGGGGCGCTGCTGCGAGGCCTGCCGCAAGGCGCGTCGCTGCTGTCCGCCGTGCTGGAAGGTTCCGCCCTGGTCGTGCCCGCGCTGTACGAGAAGGCGGGGCGCAGCGATCCGGCGCGGATCGGTTGCATGCTGCGCGACGGCGCGCTGACGGGCGACAAGGCGCTGGTGGTGGCAGCGCCCCTGGCGACGCACCTGATCGTTTCCGCGCGCGAGGCGGGCACGGGGGCGGCCGGCGATGGCCGACCGGCGCTGTGCCTGGTGCGCGCCGACGCGCCGGGGCTGACGCGGCGCGATTACCGGCTGATCGACGGGCGGCCTGCGGCGGACGTGACCTTTACCGGCACGACCTGCGAACGGCTGGATCTGGGCGACGAAGATGCGCTGGAGCGCATCGGCGCGGCGATTGACGCGGGAATCGGGGCGCAATGTGCCGAGGCCGTCGGGGTGATGGCAACGCTGCTGGAGCGCACCGTCGCCTACGCCAAGCAGCGCGAGCAGTTCGGCCGCCCCATCGGCACCTTCCAGGCGCTGCAGCACCGCATGGCGGACATGGCGGTGGCGCTGGAACGCGCGCGCTCGATGGCGACCATGGCAACGCTCGCGCTGAAGGCGGACGCGGCGGGCGGCGCGGTGGCGGCGGAGCGGTCGCGCCAGGTCTCAGCGGCAAAGGCCTATGTCGCCGAGGCGTTGAAGCAGGTGGCCGAAGGCGCGGTGCAGGTGCATGGCGGGATCGGCACGACCGACGAGATCGACGTGTCGCACTATTTCAAGCGCGCCTACGTGCTGCAGCACCAGTTCGGCACGGCGCAATACCACCTTGGGCGCATGGCAGCGCATTCCTGAAACAGCCTGCCGGGCAAAAAACATAACGCGCCTATCAAAAATGGTGAGGGGTGACGCGGCGCTGTCCGCTCACCCCGCTTTCCTTTCGTACCCGGACCCGATGCAGGGCCTTGAATCGCAATGAAAACGGCCATTCCAGCCGACCGTGGGCGGGGCCCTCCGGTGCCGACGGCGCGGCCTGCGTCGCCATGCGAGATATATTGCATTGCGTGCTAAAAAATGGTTCACTCCTAGGACGAGGAGAGGCCAATGAACGACGTCGCAACGGCGCAGGGGCAGGCGCTGGGGGAATTCTTCGATCCAGAAACGATCGAGAACCCGTTCGCCTGGTACGCCCGCGCGCTGGCGGAAGGGCCGGTGGCCACCGTGGCGGGCGGAACGGTCAAGATGGTGCTCAGCCATGCGCTGGTCAGCGAGGCGGCGGGGCGGCCCCAGGACTTTTCCAGCGACTTTGGCGCGATGATGCGCGGCAATGCGGTGGCCGATCCCGAAATCGCGGCGATCGAGGCGCAGGGCTGGCCGACGGTCGACACGATGCTGACTGCCGATCCGCCGGTCCACACCCGCTTTCGCAAGCTGGTCAATCTCGCCTTTTCGATGCCGCGCGTGAACGCGCTGGAGAACGGCATCCGCGCGATCGTCGACCGGCTGGTCGATCGGCTGGCGAGCGGGGAGACGATCGAGTTCGTCGACGACTTTGCCGTGCCATTGCCGGTGGAGGTGATCGCGGGCCAGATCGGCATGGAAAACGATGCCGAACGGGTGAAGCACTGGTCCGACGCCTTCGCCGACCGGCTGGGCGGCATGGCCAGCCGCGAGCGCGAGATCGAGGCGGCGCGCGCCATTCTGGATTATCAGCGGTTCGCCAAGGCACAGATCGACATGCGGCGCGGCGGAAACGGGCCGGACGACCTGCTGTCGGCCATCGTCAACGCCCGCATCGAGGGCGAGCGCCCGCTGGACGATGCCGAGGTGATGTCGGTGCTGCAGCAGCTGATGGTGGCGGGGAACGAGACCACCACATCGACGCTGGCGGGCGGATTGCTGCTGCTGATCCGGCACCCCGACCAGATGGCGAAAGTGCGGGCCAATCCGGCGCTGATTCCCAACATGGTGGAGGAAATGCTGCGGCTGCTTTCGCCGGTTGGCGGGTTGTGGCGGGTGGCGCTGCACGACACCACACTGGGCGATGTGCCGGTGGCCAAGGGCGAGATGCTGATGCTGCGCTTTGCTGCGGCCAATCGCGATCCCGCCGTCTATCCCGATCCGGACCGCTTCGACGTGGAACGCAAGAACGCGCGCACGCACCTCGCCTTCGGTCGCGGCATCCACATGTGCGTGGGCAACATGCTGGCGCGCAAGGAACTGGCGGTGGCGTTCGAGCGGCTGCTGGCGCGCATCGACCACTTCGAGCTGCCCGAAGGGATGAACGATTTCCGGCACGTGCCGAACAAGTTGCTGCGCGGCCTTGCCGCGTTGCACGTGCGGGCGACCGCATGAGGTGAGGATCAACAAGGCCGACCCTGGGTAAGAGGGCGGTCGGAACAAAGGGGATCGTGCCGGTTGCAGTCCTGCTGCCTTGCTGCCCACTCCGCTGCGACGAACGCCGCCTGATCGCGGTGCAAGTCTCGCGCCCCTCCCGCGTGCGGGAGGGGCAGGGGAAACGGCAAGTCGTCCGGTCTGCATCGGTCAGGTGACCCGAACAAGGGGAGAGGAACGATGCGTGTGATGCGTTGGACTGCGAGCCTGCTGGCGCTGGGCATGGCGCTTCCATTCGGCGTGGCGAGGGCCGAGGAAGCCCCGCCGCCCGCCGATGCGGCGGCGGGCATCCCGAGCAATGAGGACATCATCGTCACCGCGCGCAAGAAGGACGAAACCCTTCAGGAAGTGCCGTTGACCGTCACTGCGCTGGGCAGCGCCACGCTTGAGAAATACAACGTCACCAAGATGGCCGACGTGGTGAGCCGCGTGCCGACGCTGAACGTGCAGGTGGGCGGGTCCGGTTCGGGCGGGCAGATCTCGCTGCGCGGGGTGGGCTCGTCGAACATTTCGGCCGCGTTCGATTCGGCGGTCGCGGTCGATTTCGACGGGGTGCAGATCAGCACCATGCGCATCGTGCAGTCGGGCTTTTTCGACACGCAGCAGATCGAAGTGCTGAAAGGCCCGCAATCGCTGTTCTTCGGCAAGAGCGCATCGGCGGGCGTGCTGTCGATCAAGTCTGCCAATCCGACGTCGACGTGGCAATATGGCGGCAAGGCCGGATACGAGTTCGAGGAGCACGGCTATCTCGTCAACGGGTACATTTCCGGCCCGGTGACCGACACCTTCGGCATCCGTCTTGCGGCGCAATACAACGACGCCACGCGCTACATCACGATGCAGGAAGGGCCGGTCTATGCCAACGGCAAGTATCGCGGCCTGAAGGATTTCGTCGGGCGGTTCACCGCTGCTTGGGAGCCGTCGAACACGTTCCGCGCCAACCTGAAGGTGCAATACAACCATCAGAACGGCGATGGCGCGAACGGGCCCGGCGACATCTATTGCGGCAAGAACGGTCGTGCCGACGAAGTCTACCTGCTGGGCGGCGCGGTCGCCATTCCGGCGGGCTACGACTGCAAGGTCGATGGCAAGCCCTATTATCCCGACATCGCGCCCGCGCTGGCGGCCAAGCTGCCGACATCGGGCGCGCCGATCACCAGCGTTGCGCCCTATTCGCGCAGCAACCTGTGGTTCAGCCGGTTGAGCATGGATCTGAAGATCAGCGACCAGTTCACGCTGACATCGGTGACGGGCTATGTCGATCTCGACGCCTTCGACGTCGACAACTACTCCTATGGCGGTCTTGGCCCGGCGTTTTCGCTGGTGCCGGGCGTGCCGCTGTCGGCCATCGCCCCGGCGCTGGACGCGACCAATGGCACAGGCGTGCAACTGGGCGTCGGCACGGGCACGCCGCTCAACCAGACGCAGCAGTTCACGCAGGAACTGCGCCTTGCCAGCAAGCTCGACGGGCCGTTCAACTTCATGGTCGGCGCGTTCTACGAACATCGCCGCTCGGTGTTCGACACCGCGCAGCAGATCCTGCCGATTGCCTTCGTGGCGCCCGATCCGGTGACGGGCTTCACCTCCGACTATCGCAAGCGGATCGTGACCAAGGGCGATGCCTGGTCGGTGTTCGGCAGCGCCACGCTGGACCTGACCGAACAGCTCGAACTGTCGGGCGGGCTTCGCTACACCAAGGAAAAGCGCAACCAGATCATCGATGTGCCCTATACCCACGCCTATCTGGCGGCGGCTTTCGTACCGAGCGGGTTCAAGGCCGGGCCGATCAGGTTCGATGACGACAATCTCTCGCCCGAAGTCAGCCTGCGCTACAAGATCAACCCGGACGTCAACGTCTATGCCTCGTACAAGACCGGCTTCAAGTCGGGCGGCATCGACAACAGCGCGCTGCCGACGCTGGGCCTGCTGGGGCTGAACAGCAGCGATCCGGCCGTGAAGGCAGCGGCGGAATCCGGGATCAAGTACAAGTCGGAAAGCGCCAAGGGCGGCGAGATCGGGATCAAGTCGCAGCTCGACGACCGCAGGATGACGCTCAATGCCTCGGCGTTCTACTATGTGTTCAAGGATCTGCAGGTGCAGAACTTCGACGCGGTGGCGATCCAGTTCATCACGCTCAACGCGGGCGAGGTGACGACCAAGGGCGCGGAGGTCAACTGGTCGTGGCGCACGCCGCTTGAGGGCCTGGCGCTGTCGGCGAACCTTGCCTACACGCACGCCAAGTTCACCAAGACGTTCCTGAGCGGGCTTGGGCAGGACCTGAAGGGCCGCGATGCGCCGCGCGCGCCGCACTGGGCGGGCAACGTCGCGTTCGATTATGCCGCGCCGCTGACCGACGCGCTGGAACTGGGGCTGAGCGGGAACCTGACGTTCACCAGCAGCTACCTCGCGGCGCAGGATTCGAACGACGACTACCGGCAGGATGGCTATGCCACGGTCGACGGCTCGATCTCGATCGGGGCGCCGGGCGGGCGCTGGAAGCTGGCGCTGGTGGGCACCAACCTGACCAACAAGCTGTGGGTGAACACGGCAGGGGGAAGGCCCTTCCTCACGCCTGCGGCTGCCGCGACGGCGAGCCTGCCGGCAGGTGACGACAAGGTGCTGACAATGAACCGGGGCCGTCAGGTGTTCGTGGAGGCTTCGTTCAAGTTCTGATGATGTGAATTTGCCGTCGCCCTCTCACGGCGGCAGTCTGGGGCCGGTCGCAGGATCGGCCCCTTTTTGTCAGGGCCGGGCGATGCCCTTGCCGAGGATGTCGGCGGCGATGGTGGCGATGCGGTCGGGGTCTTCGTCGTCCCACACGGCGTAGCGCATGCCCAGGAACACGTTCATGCCCATGATGGCCCAGGCGTGCGCTTCTTCCAGATCGTCGCGCAATTCGCCGCGCGTGATGCCTGCCTCCAGTCGGTCAAGGATGCGGCGCGCGGTCGAGCGGTAGTGTTCGCGGTAGCTTTCGGGATCGACGAACTTGGCCTCGTCGATGATCTGGTAGATTTCCTTGTGCGCGGCGGCGAAGCGCAGGAAGCCTGACAGCGCGACCCTTTCCTGTTCAAGCGCGGGGCGAACGTCCTCCTGCCGCTGGCGCGCGGCTTCGCGCACGCGGGCGCTGAGATCGCCGACGAGCGCACGGAAGATCGCCTCTTTCGAATCGAAGTAGGTGTAGAAGCTGCCGAGCGCGGTGCCGGCCCGGGTGGTGATGCCGTTGATCGAGGCTTCGTGGAAGCCTTTCTCGCCGAACTCAATTTCGGCTGCATTCAACAGCTTGCGCAAGGTCTGGCGACCGCGCTCGGTGCGCGGGGCCTTGGCCGTGGGGGCCTGTGGGAGCGCGGGATCTGTGGTCATCGCGCAACAGCTAGACACGATTGGAGGCCGTGGCAAATCCTTGAAGTTGAAAAGTGGTTCAACTTTCAATAACAGTATCCCCGAGGATTCCACAGGGGAGAGTTTCGATGTCCAAGGCCCGCCTGCGCGCGCTCCATGCGTGTCCGTTCGTTCTTGCCTCGCTGATCTGCGCCGCGCCTGCCGCCGCGCAGGAGGCGCAGACCACCTCCGCCAGCGCCGACGTGGCCGACGAAGGTGGCATTATCGTTACGGCGCGGCGGCGCGAGGAGCGGCTGGTCGACGTGCCGATCGCGGTGACGACGCTGAGCGGCGACCAGCTGGCCAAGACGGGCGCGCTCGACATTACCGACGTGGCGCAGAGCGCACCCAACGTGACGCTGGAAGTGTCGCGCGGGACCAACTCCACGCTGTCGGCCTTCATCCGCGGCATCGGCCAGCAGGACCCGGTTTCCGGCTTCGAGCAGGGCGTGGGCATCTATCTCGACGATGTGTACCTCAATCGCCCGCAGGCGGCGGTGCTCGACATCTACGAGGTAGAGCGCGTGGAAGTGCTGCGCGGGCCGCAGGGCACGCTTTATGGGCGCAACACCATCGGCGGCGCGGTCAAGTACGTGACCAAGCAGCTGCCGCAGGACTTCTCGCTGAAGCTGCGCGGCACTTATGGCACGTATGACCAGGCCGAGGGCGTGCTGACGGTGTCGGCGCCGGTGTCCGACCTGATCCGCGTGGGCGGATCGGTGGCGCGGCTTTCGCGCGGGGGCTTCGGCAAGAACCTGACGACGGGCCTCGACAACTACAACAAGGACGTGTGGGCCGGGCGCGGCACGGTGGAGATCGGCGGCTATGGCCAGCCGGTGCTGGTGCGCATTTCGGGCGACTATACCCGCGACAAGAGCAACCCGCGCGGCGGGCACCGCATCATCCCCGGCCAGCTTTCGGGCGCGCCGGTGCTGAAGGACGTGTTCGACAGCAAGGGCGGGCTGAACGATCCGAAGCAGGACGTGAAGGCCTATGGCCTGTCGATGAACGTGACCGCCGAACTGACCGACGCGCTGACGCTGCGGTCGATCAGCGCCTGGCGCAAGGACGACAGCGCCTCGCCGATCGACTTCGACGCGCTGCCCGCGGTCGATCTCGACGTGCCCGCGTTCTACCGCAACGAGCAGGTGAGCGAGGAAGTGCAGCTGCTGTGGGACAACGGCGGCGCGATCAACGCGATCGTGGGCGGATACTACCTGACCGCCAAGGCCGACACGCAGTTCGACGTGCGCCTGTTCACCTCGTTCGCGGGGCTGACCGCCTTCACCGAGGCCAATGTCGATACCGACACCTGGGCGGTATTCGGCGAAGTGAACGTGGACTTCACCAAGCAGCTGAGCCTGACGCTGGGCGGGCGCTATACCTGGGACGAGCGCCAGGCGAAGATCCTGCGTCAGAACTACCTGGGCGGCGGTTCGCCCGTGTTCGGCGGCCTTGGCGTGCCGTTCGGGGCGGCCAGCACCGACTTCAGCGGCCGGGCGAGCTACACCAAGTTCACCCCGCGCGTGTCGCTGAGCTTCAAGC
The DNA here is from genome assembly GCF_020179425.1 of Novosphingobium percolationis. GTDB lineage: Bacteria > Pseudomonadota > Alphaproteobacteria > Sphingomonadales > Sphingomonadaceae > Novosphingobium > Novosphingobium percolationis. The sequence goes on from NZ_JAILYM010000002.1 coordinate 37,139, forward strand.
CGACGAGCGATCACAACGTCTATGCAAGCTTCAGCCAGGGCTTCAAGGGCGGCGGGTTCGATCCGCGCGGCGTGGGCGTGAACGCGCCCGACAGCAATGGCGACGGCGTGCGTTCGGACGCCGAGATTGCCCGCTATCTGAGCTTCCGCCCGGAATCGGTCGACAGCTACGAAGTGGGCTACAAGGGCAACCTGTGGAACGGTGCGCTGTTCGTCGCCTTCGCCGCGTTCCGCATGGACTACAAGGATGTGCAGATCCCCGGCTCGGCGGGCTGCACCGTGGGCGGGGTTTCCACCTTCTGCGGGATCATCACCAACGCGGGCAAGGCGCGGTTGCAGGGGCTGGAGCTGGAAGCCAACGCGCGGCTGGGTCGCGACCTGATCGGCGCGGGCGACACGCTGCGCCTGTCGGGCTCGCTCGGCTACATCGACGCCAAGTACCGCGAATACGTGACGCAGATCGCCGGCAAGGGGCCGGTCGACGTGGCGAAGTACCGCAAGGTGCAGAACACGCCCGAGTTCACCGGCAACGCCACGCTGGCCTATGCGACGCCGCTGGGCGAGGGTGACCTGTCGCTGTCGACCACGTATTCGTATCGGTCGAAGACCTACCAGTTCGAGGTGCCCAATCCCTACATCGACCAGAAGGGTTACGGGCTGTGGGATGCGAGCGTGGTCTATACCGCGCCGGGCGGGCGCTGGAGCCTTGGGGTCCATGGCAAGAACCTGCTCGACAAGCACTACAAGACGTCTGGCTACACCTTCATCGCCGCCAACCCCGAGACCGGCGAGATCCTGAAGCGGCCCGACGGTTCGCTGATCCCGACGCTGGGCAAGGAAGGCACGCTGACCGCGTTCTATGGCAACCCGCGCCAGGTGTTCGTGAGTGCGACGCTGAAGTTCTGACGCGACGATCTGCCCGAGGGCACGCGGCTCCCTCTCCCTCCGGCCGCCTGCCCAACCCCAACCCCTCCCGCTTGCGGGAGGGGGGAAGGGCATGGCGGGAGGACAGGAGACGATGATGGACTATTCCGTCCACCGCACGCGCAGCGCCTGCGGGCGGCTGGCGCTGGCCGCGCGGATCTATCCGGGGCCGCCTTCGGGGGGCGTGTCCATGCCGCTGCTGCTGATGCACGGGCTGACGCGCAATGCGGCGGATTTCGAGCCGCTCGCTGCGCACTTGTCACGCCGCTACCGCCTGATCGTGCCCGACCAGCGCGGGCGGGGGCTGTCGGACCCTGATCCGGAGCCGGACAACTATCGGCCGGATGTCTATGTGGCGGACATGATGGCGCTGCTGGCCGATCTTGGCGTGGCGCGGGCGGGGCTGATCGGCACGTCGATGGGCGGGCTGATGGCGATGGTCATGGCCGCCGCGCAGCCGACGCGTTTTCCGACGCTGGTGCTGAACGACGTGGGGCCGGTGCTGGAAGCCGAGGGCATCGCGCGCATCCAGGGCTATGTCGGGCCTTCGGGCGCGATGGACGACTGGGACGCGGCGGCGCGGGCCTGCGCAGGCGTCAATGGCGAGGCTTTTCCCGATTACGATCACGCGCAATGGCTGGCTTTCGCACGGCGGACCTGTCGCGAAAGCGCCGAGGGCGTGGTCTTCGCCTATGACCCCGAAATCGCGCGCAGCATCGGTGGCGATGCGCCCGCGACGGTGCCGCCCGACCTGTGGCCGCTGTGGGATGCGCTCGATGCGCTGCCGGTGCTGGTGGTGCGCGGCGCCTTGTCCGATCTGCTGTCGCGTGAAACCGTCGAGGCGATGGGCCGTCGCCACAGCGGGCCGTTCGCGCTTGCCGAAGTGCCGCGCGTGGGTCACGCTCCGATTCTCGATGAAAAAGAAGCACTCGACGCGATCGAGCGCCACCTTGGGAGAACCGTGACCTGATGCATGCCCCCGCAAGCCCGCCGCAGGCCAGTACGACCACTGCTGCCCTGCCGGCCGTCTCTCTTCCGGCTAGGCCCGCGCTCGTCCTTGGGATGTTGCTTGCGGTTTACATCCTCAACTTCGTCGACCGGCAGATCCTGTCGATCCTGGCGGGGCCGATCCAGGCTGAACTGGGCATCGACGATGCGCGCATGGGCCTCTTGGGCGGGATCGCCTTTGCGCTGCTCTATTCGCTGATGGCGGTGCCGCTGGCGCTCATCGCCGACCGCACCAGCCGCACCTGGGTGATCACCGGGGCGCTGGTGGTATGGAGCGCGTTCACCGCGCTGTGCGGCATGGCCGGCAGTTTCTGGACGCTGTTTGCCGCGCGCGTAGGGGTAGGCGTGGGCGAAGCGGGCGGCGTGGCGCCCTCCTATGCCCTGATCGGCGACTACTTCCCGAGCGAGAAGCGCGCCTCTGCGCTGTCGATCTATACGCTGGGCATTCCCATCGGATCGGCGCTGGGGGTGATGGCGGGCGGTTATATCGCCGCCAACATCGACTGGCGCATTGCGTTCTTTGCGGTGGGTGCGGCGGGCGTGCTGCTGGCGCCGCTGTTCCGCCTGCTGGTCAAGGACGTGCCGCGCCCGGTGATCGCCAGCGCGGATGCCCCCCGGCTGGGGCCGGTGGCGCGAAAGGTGTTGGCCAAGTCTTCGTTCTGGCTGCTGACCTTCGGCGCGACCGCGAGTTCGATGCTGGGCTATGGCGTGGGCTTCTGGCTGCCGAGCCTGTTGCAGCGCAGCTATGGCCTCGATCTGGTGGGCACGTCGCAGTTCATCGGCGCGATCCTGCTGCTGGGGGGCGTGACGGGCATGATCGTCGGCGGGCGCGTGGCCGACCGCGTGGGGCAGGCGGACCGCGCGTGGTATGCCTGGGTGCCCGCGATCGCTTTCGTGGCTGCAGCGCCGCTGTTCATCGCGGGGATCCTCAACGACAACGTGTGGATCGCCTTCGTGCTGTTCCTGATCCCGCAGGCGTTTTCCTACGTCTGGCTGGGGCCGGTGTTGAGCGCGATCCAGCACCTGGTGCCGCCGGCGGAACGCTCGATGGCCAGTTCGCTGTTCCTGCTGATCAACAACCTGATCGGACTTGGCGGCGGGATCTATGCGCTGGGTGCGCTGTCGACTGCGCTGACGCCGGTCTATGGCGAGGCGGCGCTGCGCATGTCGATGCTGTTCGCGATGAGCCTGTTCGGCGTGGCCGCGCTGTTCCTGGCCTTTGCTGGACCGTTCCTGCGGCGCGACTGGGTGGACGAACCGGCGGCGCATTGAGCGCTCCCGCCGGGGCGCGCAGGCTCAGCCGACCAGCGTCAGCCGTACGGCGGGGGCGCTGCGGGGGGCCGCATGCGCCCGCGCGAGGGCGTGTCTCCGCGCGATCGCCTGGATGCGGGCCAGCGCCTCGGCAGTCATCATGCCGGTGCCGAACACGTCGTCGGCACCTGCGCGCAAGGGGGCGATCACGTCGGTGGCCAGCGCATCGGGCAGGACGCCGATGATCGTGGCGCCCGGCAGGCGGGCGCGCAACGCGGCAACGGCGGCGGCAAGCGCGGCGACGCTGCGCGCGCGCACGAGCAGCGCGGACGCCGGATCGGCACAATCGCCAGGATCGGCGAGCGGGCGGACGGCGAAGGTCTGGCCATCGGCGCCGACCAGCGGGGCCGCGCCCGCTTCGTCCTGCGCCGGTGCGCACAGCCACAGTCCTTCGCCCACCACCGCGCCGAGCCGGGCGTGCGAGGCCGGACGGATCGCGCGGGCCAGCACGCGGCGCGCGTTGGCCGAACTGGCGACGAAGGTGTGCCGCTGGATTTCCATGATGTTCGACCCACCGTTAGGACTGCGGACCGGGGTTTGGCCCATCTACGCTGGTAGGCGGCGGGAGTGCGGGCTGTCTGTAACCGGCTTGGCCGGGGGTGTAGTATATACGTTTATTCCCTTAGGAATAATACGTGCGCGTTCAGGGCGTGCGCCGCAGCGGCAGGACGATCTTCACCATCGCGCCGGGGCCCTCGCAGGGCACGAAGCGGATCGTGCCGCCGTGCAGGTCGATGATGTGGCGCACGATCGACAGCCCGAGGCCCATGCCCGGCCGCGCACCGACATTGCCGCCGCGCACGTATTCCCCGAAAAGTCGCTCGCTGTCCGCCGGATCGACGCCGATGCCGTGGTCGCGCACGCGCACGCGGATCGCGCCGCCCGTGACGTCGCCGTCGATGCGGATGCGCGGCGTGCCGCTGGCATACTTGACCGCGTTCGACAGCAGGTTGGCGAAGACTTGCTCGATCAGGGCGCGATCCAGATCGATCTGCGGCAGGTGGGGCAGCGCCACCTCGATCTGCGCCGCGGGCTGCGTTTCGGCGAAGGCGCGCACGCACGAATCGATCAGGCGGCCAAGATCGGACGGGGCGGGGAAGCAGGCGAGGCCCGGCCGGTTGCCGCGCCCGCTGTCGAGCGCGGTATCGATGAGGTGCAGCAGGCGCTTGACCGTGGCACGGATGCGGCCGGCCACGTCGCGCACCTGATCGGGGGCGAATTGATCGGCGCGGCGTTCGAGACGCTGGGCGTTGCTGTCGATCTGCGCCAGCGGCGAGCGGAACTCGTGCGTGGCGAAAGCCAGCGAGCGCTTCTGCAGTGCGGTGGTCAGGCGCTCTTCCGACAGCGCGACCTCGAGATCGGCGGCGGTGCGGTAGAGGTCGTCGATGTCGGTGAGGACCGCGACGATCGCGTCCTCGTTCTCGTAGCGGATGCGCGCGCACGATGCCGCTGCCCAGAACGTGCCGGCATGGCCCTGAAGCTGCACTTGCGCGGTGGTGCGTCGGCCCGAGGCGATGTCGTCGAACATCGCGCGGTAGCCGCCTTCGGGCGCGGAATCGGGCGCGAACAGGCCGATAGCGGGTTCACCCAGCACGAGCCGGGGGCCAAGCAGGCGGCTGGCCGACAGGTTGGCGTTGAGCACGCGGCCGGTGGCCGAGGCCACGACGATGGTAGGCGCGACGTTGAGATCGAGCACGGCCTGGAGCGATTCCTCGCTGGCGGCCAGCTTGTGCCGGATCTGGGTCAGCTGCGAGATGTCCTCCTGGGCGACCAGCCGGGCCGAGCGGCCGGTGGCCGGATCCGTGACCAGCGAGAGCTGGATCGCGTGATGCGGCGCGCCCGGCAGCGCGAGCGGCGCGGTGAGGCGCGCGAAGGGGGCGGTCTGCGCGGCGTCGAGCAGGACCGTGGCATCGGCCGGATCGGCGAACATTGCGGTGAAATGGTCGCCGTGACCGTCCAGCGCGGTGTCCATCGCGCCGAAGCAGGCCTGCGCGGCGGGGTTGCGCATCAGCACCTCGCCACTGCTCGACAACAGCGAGATCATCAGTGGGCTGTGGCGCAGGGCCTCGACCGCGCGCAGTTCGCCCGCGAGCAGGTCGTAAGGCCGGATCGCCTCGATCTCCACCAGCATGGCGTCTTCGCCGTCCGGGCCGAGGCGCACGCCCGAGCAGTGGCAGACCGCGGTGACGGGTTCCCCCTTGGGGTAGAAGGTCCAGCCCTCGGTCCGCTCTTCGTTGCGGGCGAAGGCCGCGCGATATTCGTTCAGGCGGATGCTGGTGGACGTGCTCTGATCGCCGAGGTCACGACCGAGCAGTTCCTCTACCGACGAAGCGTGCCAGAAGTGCAGCGCGGCGGCATTGGCCCAGGCGACGCGCTGCGTGTCGAAGGCGTAGATGTAGAGCGGGCTGGACAGTCCCTGCAAGGCGCGCAGCGCCTCTGGTCCGAGCGGGCGAAACCCGTCGGCAGCGCCCTTGTCTGCGGCGTGATCGTGGATCGCGCTTTGCGCTGTCATTCGCCCCTTCCAAAACCCCGTGTTAACCGTCTATTACAGCGCCCGATATGATCCCTGTCCGACTTCCCGACAACCGGCGCCGGAAGCTGCCACTGCGTGCGTGGCTATGGTGGTCATATGTTAGGACAGCGCTAGTCCCTCTTGTCGTTATCGAAATAAGTTTCTTGGTTATATACTGGCTGAGCGTTTCGGCGATCTACCAGGGCAATGTCGCCTCGCTGCGCAAGGTTTCGCGCGAGTTTCTTAACGAAATCGCCGAGCGCGAGGCGGCCTCGATCGCCGGGACGCTCGACGAGACGGCGAGCCTGACGACCATGCTGGCGGCGCAGGCAGGGCGCGCGATCGACACCGGGACGGTGCGCGCCAGTGAAAAGGCGCGCTTCGTCGAGACGGCCGACGGCGTGCTTTATACGCCGCGCAATGACGGCGGCGCGGCGGGGTTCTATTCCAGCCGCAGCCGCACCGATCCGGCCAGGCTGGACAAGGCCGCGCGCCTCGCCGCACTGGATCCGGTGATGATCGACCTGGTGCATAGCCACCCTCGCTTCACCTCGGTTTATTTCAATACTGCCGATAGTTACAACCGGATTTTTCCATTCATCGATGCGCTGGCCCAGTACCCGCGCAACATGGATATCCCCCGCTACAATTTCTACTATCTGGCCAATGGCAAGCACAACCCCGAGCGTCGGGCCGTGTGGACCGACGCCTACGTCGATCCCGCCGGGCGAGGGTGGATGATCTCGTCGATCGCGCCGGTCTGGAAGGCGGGGCGGCTGGAGGGCGTGGCCGGGATCGACCTTTCGCTGCGCACGGTGATCGACCGCCTGGTGGGCCTGCAGGTGCCCTGGGGCGGCTCGGCCCTGCTGATCGATCGCCGGGGCTCGATCGTGGCCTTGCCGCCGCGGGCGGAAAAGAGCTTCGGGCTCAAGGAACTGGTCGCACACGATTATACCGGGGCCATCCTGGGCGACACGCGCAAGCCCGAGGCGTTCGACCTGCATCGTCGCCCTGCCACCCGCGCGCTGGCCGACGCGATGGACAAGGCCGACCACGGCGAGATGACGCTCGACCTCGATGGCCCGCACCTGGCGTCGTACCGGACCATTCCGGGGACGGGCTGGCGTCTGCTGGTGGTGGTACCGCAGGCGGGCGTCTATGCCGAGGCGGACCAGTTGCTGGCGCGCCTGACCACGGTCGGCTGGCTGATGGCGGGCGCACTGCTTGCGTTCTATGTGCTGTTCTTCGCCTATCTTTCGCTGAGGGCGCGGCGGATGAGCGACGATCTGGCGCAGCCGTTCGGGCGGATCGCGGCGATCCTGCACGGGATCGAGCGGCGTGAATACGATCACGCCTTTGCCGGATCCGGCATCCGCGAGCTGGACGAGCTGGGCCATCGCGTGGCGCGCACCGCGCACCTGCTGGGCGATGCGCAGACCCAGATCGCGCGGCACGAACGCACGGTGATGGACGCGCTGGTCCACCAGCGCAGGCTCAACCTCGAACGCACCTACCTGGTGCGTCTGCTGTGCCATGCCGTCCGCACGCCCCTGGCGGTCGTGGACAGCAGCGCGCAGATCCTGAACCGCAAGGCCGATACGATCGAAGCGGACCAGTTGCGCCAGCGGGTCGGGCGTATGCGGGCCGCGATCGAGCGGATTTCCGCTCTGTTGCAGACGCTGGTGACATTTTCCGACGAACGCGCCGAGCGCACGCTGGGCGCGCAAAGCGGCACGTCCACCGACCTTGCCGGCGTGGTGCGCAGCGTGGCCGCCGACCTTGCTGATGACCGACCGCTGGTGCTGCACGGGGCGGAAACGCCGATCCTTGTCGAAGAACCGCTGGCCTTCGTCGGCGTACGCGCGGCGCTCGACGTGCTGTTGCGCAGCGCCTGTCGCGGCGATGCGATCATCGCGGTGCTGACGCGCACCGGCAATATCGTCATGCTGCACCTGGAAGCGGCGGCGGCAAGTTCCAGCGAGCCGTTGCGGCCGCACGTGCCGCTGCTGGACGGCGACGAGGTGGGCAAGCGCGTGGCCGGGCGGATCGACGCACATGGCTTGCTGGAAGTGCTTGGCGGCCGGATCGGCCGCCGCGAGGTGCCCGACAGTCGCGGCGCGGTGGTGGAGATAGATCTCGACTTCAGCTGCGCGCCCGAGGTGGCCGGCGCAACGCCGGTCGATGTCGCGGCGCGCCCTGCATGAGCAGCGCCGCGTTCCGGATCCTCTGCATCGAGGACAACGACGAACTGCGCGAGGATCTTGTCGGCGAATTGCGCGACGAGGGCTACGAGGTGATCGAGACCGGCGACGGGCGCGAAGGGCTGGAGGTGATCGTCGCGGGCGGCATCGACCTGGTCTTGTGCGACGTGCAACTGCCGTCGCTCGACGGCATCGCGCTGCTGCGCGAACTCGGGCGGCGGATGGACGTACTGCCGCGCATCATCATGCTGACCGCATTCAGTGACCGGGCGACGCAGGACCTGGCGCTGGCGTCGGGCGCGGTGGCGGTGATGGTCAAGCCGATCGACTTCGGCGCGGTGCTGGCGCAGGCTGAAACGCTTCGGCACCAGCGCCGCGCCTGAGGCCACCTATCTGCCCGGCGATTTGCCGGTCGCGGCGACCAGGCGGTAGCCGACCCCCTTTTCGGGAACGATGGCGTAGCCGGTGTTGAGCTTGGCGCGCAGCTTGCTGACGATGACGCGCAAGTGTTCGATGGTCAGCGTTTCGACCCGTTCGGCAACCCGATCGCGCAGCGCCTCGTAGGGCACGGCCACGCCCATGCGTTCGGCGAGCACCACGATGAGCGCGGTTTCGCGGGCGGACAGTCCGGCAGGATCGGCGATACCCGAGACGTCATCGCCCTGGTCGCGCGGCGCATTGGCACGATAGCGCCCGACGATTGCCCGCGTGCGCGCGACGATTTCCTCAGGGCCGGTCTTGGCCAGATCGATCACGTCGTCGAACCCTGCGTGAAGGGTGCGTGCGACCTTGCGCGGCTCGCAATCGCGCGAGATCGCGATGCGCGCGCAATGGCGCAGCAGGAGCGCATTGCGGCGCAAGGCCGCGCCCACCCGGACCAGATCGGCGCCGCCGATCAGGATGACGTCGAACGGGCCATGATGGCGCGACAGGAACGTGGTGTCGGCGTCGCGAAACGAGAAGGTCAGCGCATCAGGGAACACTGCGCGCACCATGGCGTGGCGTTCATCGCGCGCTCGGTCGTCGAAGCCGAGATAGCGGACAGCGATTTCCGACCCGCGCAGAACCCGGTCGAACGATATGTCGTCGTGGGTATCCGCTGCAAGCGCCGCCGGATCGCCAGCAAAGGCAATGTCGGGGCAACGCAGGGCGGCGGCGGCATGCTTCAAGGAATCTCATCCGTTGCCGAGGGCCGGCAAGGCATCCTTAAGCATGGCGGAATGAGGCGCTATCGCCCGATTGGTTATGCAGGCTCCCGACTGCCGCGGCGCCTGCCGCCGTGGTCGGGACGGGCATTGCGGACCATCGGGCTGACTCTCTGCAAGGCAGGTGGAGGCGGCCGAGGGAGGCCGCCTCCGGGGGAAACAGATCAGGCCGGCTGGTATTCTGCGGCCTTTTCCTTGCGCACGGTGCGGCTCAGGCGTCCGTCGATGCCCACCGGCACTTCGCCATTTACGGTCGCACGCCGCAGCGTGCGGCGCTGCAGGCCGAAGTCGGCGACAGCGCGGTGCTGGGTCGACTGGTTGTCCCAGAACGCCACGTCGCCCTTGCGCCAGTTCCAGCGCACGACGTTTTCGGGGCGGGTGATGTGATCCTGCAGGATCTGGAACAGGCGCGCCGAATCCGCCTGGTTCAGCCCGACGAACTGCTTGACGAAGTGGCCCAGCAGCAGGCTGCGCTGGCCCGAAACCGGGTGGACGCGGACCACCGGGTGTTCGGTTTCATAGACGGTCGAGGCGAACACGTTCTTCTGGAACAGCGCACGCTCGTTCTCGGTCGCATCGCCCTTGGGCGCGTTCTGGAGCACGGCGGCGTAGTCGTAGAGGTTGGTGTGGACGGCCCAGAGGTTGTTCACCAGCTGGCGCAGCGCTTCGGGCAAGCCTTCGTAGGCGGTTTCGCCATTGGCCCACAGCGTGTCGCCGCCCGCTTCCGGAATGGTGATGGCGCGCAGGATCGAGGCCTTGGGATAGGCATCGACGAAGGTCACGTCGGTGTGCCAGCTTGAGGCTGCGTAGCCTTCCTTGCTGTCGAGTTCGAGCAGGTAGCGCGAACCTTCGGCCACGGGCACGGTCGGGTGCGCCACCGGATCGCCGAACAACGAGGCGAACCCTTCGTGTCGAGCATCGTCGAGGTCGTGCTGGTCGCGGAAGAACACCACCTTGTGGCGCACCACGGCATCCTTGATCGCCTGCACGGTCGTTTCGTCGAGATCGCCAGAGAGCGTCACGCCCCGGATTTCGGCGCCGATGGTGCCGGTGACGGGCACGATGTCGAGCGGGGAGGCGGGGTCCTTGGCATTGGCGTAGGTAACGATGGCAGTCATGGTCATTACTCCGAGGGTTGGAGGGGCTTCAGGGGAAAGGGCTGTCACTCCGCCGGCACGAGCCGGGGCGGTTCGTACGCGAGCTTGCGGCGCACTTCGGCGTGGGCCTTGCTGTCGAGCGGGAAGCCGGCGACCAGCAGCGCGGCGAGCGTGTGGGCGAGCGCGGGGCCGAGCGCGAAGACGAGGATCAGCGCACGCAGCGCATCGGGCGTGTTGACCACGCCGCGCGGGTCGAAGCCGAAGGCCGAGACCAGCGGCAGGGCCACGCCCACCGCGATCGCGCCGCCCAGCTTCTGCGAGACGCTGAACACCGAGTAGTAGAGGCCGACGCGGTCCTCGCCGGTGTTCGCACGGTGATGGTCGGCGATGTCGGCCACCATCGAGCGCAGGAACAGGTTGCCCGAGCCTTGGCTGAGGCCCTGCAGGAAGGCGAGCGCCAGCATCAGGCCGAAGCGGTCAGGGGTGAGGAACACGAGGCCGAAGTTGATCGCGGCCTGCACGAGTTCGGCCAGCACGGCGGCTCGGCTCTTGCCGAGGCGGGTGCCGATGCGCTGCCAGATCGGCCCGGCGAGGATGCCGAACGAATACTGGAACAGGAACATCCCCGCCGCCCATTCGGGCTTGCCGAAGTAGATGGTGATGACGAACAGCAGCAGCGCGGTGCGCACGCCCTGCCCCGCCGTGACTGCGGTGTCCGAAGCCAGCACGCGCAGCAGCAGCGGGTTGGCGAAGATCGCGCGCAGCGTTGACCTGAGGTCGAACGGGCCCTGTTCGCCGCGCACGGCGCTGCGATCGGGCAGCGCGGTCAGCGTCAGCCAGAGGCCGGGAATGGCGGTTGCCAGCACCAGCGTGCCGAACAGGGTGAGGCGCAGCGGGCCGTCGTCAGGCCGGATCTGGTCGGCAATGGCGGGCAGGAGTAGCGTGAGTACCAGCGCCGAGGCCGACAGGAATGTGAACAGCGAGGCGATGCGGGTCCGCTCGTGATAATCGCCGCTGATCTCGCCCGACCAGGCGAGCAGCGCCGTGGTCGTGGCGGCAGCGCCCGTGTAGTAGAGCAGCACCGCGATCGAGACCCAGCTGACGCTGACCCAGCCGGGCGGGGGGAAGAACAGCATCGCGCAACCGGCGATGAACAGCAGGCCGCCGCCCGCGATCCACGGCCGCCGCCGCCCGAACCGGCTCACCGTCCGGTCGGACAGTGCGCCGATCACGGGATCGAGCAGCGAATTGATCGCCTGTCCGGCCAGGAGCAGCACACCCAGCGTGGCGAGCGACATGCCGTAGTGACGGGCGAGGATTGCGGGCACGAAGGCCATGACCGGCTGCGCGGCGGCGTAGATCGGCACCGCCATGGCCGAAAAGCGAAGGAGCCTCGTCCTGCTGAGCGCCTGCGGAGCAGCATCGGCAGAGGCAGCGTAATAGGGCATGAAACGGGCTCCTTCGCGTCCGGGATCGTGGGCGGAGAGGGGGTCAGAACTTCGTGCGCAAGGTGGCGCCGATGGTCCGGGGTTCACCGACCTGGCCGGTGACGACACCGGTCGTGGCGGCGGACAGGCTGAGGTAGTAATCCTTGTCGAGCAGGTTCTTTGCCCAGATCGAGGCGTCCCACAGGCCGTCGGCGGTCTTGAAGCCGATGCGCGCGTTGAGCAGGCCGTACCCGGGCACATCGGCCCAGAGCGAATTGCTCGACGAGGTGTTGAAGTGGGTGCGGTACGACCAGTCGGCGTGGGCGTAGACGCTCACCTCGCGGCCACCGAGGTCGCCCAGCGGCGCATTGGCATCGGCGCCGAGGGTATAGGCGAACTTGGGCACGCCCGGCAGTTGCTGGCCCGACAGGTCCTGGTTGACGATGCCGTGCTGTTCTGGCGCGACCGGGGCATTGGTGTAGGTAACGTAGGTCGCTTCGGTGTAGCTGGCCGAGGCGTTGAACTGGAAGCGCTCGCTCAACGCGAGGTTGAAGTCGCCCTCGACGCCCTTCGAACGCACCTTGGGGATGTTGGCGATGTATTGCCGGTTGACCAGCGGGTTGGCCGGATCGACGTCGGTGATCGCGGTCTGATAGTCGCTGATCTCGGTCAGGAACGCGGCGGCGTTGAGCGTGGCGCGGCGATCCCAGAACTGCGACTTGAAGCCGAGTTCGAATGAATCGACCTTTTCCGGGCGCACGGTCGCATCGGTGATGCTGGCGGGCAGCTGCGTGAGGTTGAGCCCGCCCGACTTGTTGCCGCGCGCATAGGTGCCATAGACGAGAACGTCGGGCGCGACCTTCCAACTGAGCGAGGCGAGGCCCGAGAGGCTGTCGTCCTTGAAGCCGGTTTCGTAGAGCGGGACGATCTTGTTGAAGTTGGCGCGAATACCCAGGATCGCGGCCTTGGCGGCATCGGGGAAGGCCGAGATGTCAGCCGCCTTGGCCACCCACTGTTCGAAGACGCCCTTCTTCTCCTCGTGGGTGAAGCGCAGGCCCGTGGTGAGCGTCAGCGTCGGCGTGACGTGCCAGTCGGTCTGGCCGAACAGCGCGAAAGTCTTCGTGCGCGGTTCGGAGTACGAGTTGACCTCGTAACCGTTAAGCGCCGCGTTGGCGACCGCAGCGGGCACGGCGGGGATGAACCACGTCGGCGCGGCCTCGCCATAGCCGGTCGCGCCGTAACCGCGCACCGTCTGCCAGAAGTAGTAGGCGCCCAGCACGTAGTCGATCGTGTTCGCACCCTTGCTGGCGAGGCGGATTTCCTGGCTGAACTGGCGCTGGCGGTTGGCCTGCTGCGCCTTGACGATCACCGGCAGCGAAGTGTTGTCGGCGTCGTTGGCCGGGTCCCAGTCCCACCAGCGATAAGCGGTGATCGAGGTCAGCTCGGCAGCGCCCAGATCCCAGTCGACCTGGCCCGACACGCCATAGCCCGCCATGTTGGCCTGGTAGTGGCTGTCGGCTTCGCCCGTGCGGTCGAAGGCGTCGAAGCTGGGCAGCGTATAGCCGGGGAAGCGCGCGACGCGGGCCGAGAAGTTGTTCGGGATGGTCACGCCATCGGCAAAGGTCGTGTGGTTGGCGACGAACAGGTTGAGCACGTTATGCTGGCGCTGGCGCGAATAGTCGGCGATCACGCGGACCTGCAGGTCGGACGAGGGCGTGAACAGCGCCTGCGCACGCAGGCTTTCGTTGCGATAGTCCTGCGCGCGGGTGCCGGTGGTCTTGTTATAGGTGAAGCCGTTGTTCTGGCTGATCGCGCCGGACACGCGCACCGCCAGCAGATCGGGCACCACCGCGCCCGAAACCGAGCCGCGGATCTGGTGATAGCCATAGTTGCCGATGCTCGCCTCGAACGAGGCTTCGGGCGCGAAGCTGGGCTTGCGGCTGGAGATGTTGATGACGCCCGAGGTGGTGTTCTTGCCGAACAGCGTGCCCTGCGGCCCGCGCAGCACTTCGATGCTTTCGAGGTCGACGAGGTCGAACTGGGTCAGGCCGACGCGGCCGTAGTAGACGTTGTCGATGTAGAAGCCGACGCCGTTTTCGAGGCCGTCGTTGGTCAGCGACACGTTCGACCCGAGGCCGCGGATGTTGATGTTGGTGTTGCGCGGGTTGAAGCTGAAGACCTGCAGGCTGGGCACCTGCTGCTGGATCTGGCCGAGCGTGTAGTCGCCGCGCTTTTCGAGCGCGGCGGCGCTGACCACGGAGACGGCGAGCGGGATGTCCTGCACGTTCTCCTCGCGGCGGCGCGAGCCGGTGACGATGATTGTCTCGCCATCGGCGCTGTCGGCAGGGGCCACGGCGCTGTCGGCGGGCGCGGCCTGGTCTTCCGCAGCGAAGGCGGGAGTGGCGAGAAGGGCCAGCGCGCTTGCCGAAGCGAACAGCGCGGCCGAGGCAGTGTTGAAAACGGTCTTCATTGGTCGATCCCTGAACCTTGTTGGTCGGGCCGTTCTTCAGCGGATCGGGGGGCGGCAGGCGCGCTGTCCGGCAGGCCGCCGGCGCACGCCGGGGGCTCGACGCCCGCAAGGGCGACGATGGTCTGCTGCAGCGACACCGGATACCGGCCCAGATCGCGCAGGTCGGCCTGCGTCAGTCTGTGCATGGTCGTCCTCCTGCCGCGGCAAGCGGCGGAAGCGATGTGTCGTATGGTGGAGCGGAACCTCTGGATGCGGCCCGATGCGCCCCGTCCAAGGTGGCGCTCAGCGGCTCGTCATCGGTCCCCTGGTGCGGCTCAGCCGCGGGTCATGGTCATTCGCATCATGTCACCTCATTGGTTGAGGGGAACACGACGCCTGGCGCTGTCGCCCTGGTGTCGCGCGCTTTAGCACTTGGTAACGCGGAGCAAAGCTTGCCCGTAAAATGCCGCGGACCGGAACCCGAAACGAGAGCGGAAAGGCCGGTCGCCTCCCTGCCGGGGTAATGTCTACCTATTCGGTTGAGTCATAACGGTCAAGCCAAAGCTTTACTATCAGCGGCGCGAGAAGGGCTTTTCGGCGCGTCGCGCGAAAAGTCTATTCAATGCGTAGACAAATGGGCGGGGCGCGATATGTCACACGGGAACGCGCCCCACGCGACCACGCGCGGGCGGTCCTCTCCATCAGGGAATCATCGAACATGACCCAATCCACCGTCGGTGGCGGGGTGACCCGCCGCGCCGCGCTGGCAGGTGCTGCCGCTGCCGCCACCTCGCTCGCACTCGCTCCGGCCAGCTTCGCGGCGACGCCGCGCCAGCGTCCCAACGTGCTCTACATCATGGCCGACGATCTCGGCTTTGCCGACCTGTCGTGCTACGGGCGGCGCGATTACCAGACGCCCGTGCTCGATGCGCTGGCGGCGCAGGGGCTGCGCTTCACGCAGGCCTATGCCAACAGCGCGGTCTGCACGGCCACCCGCGTCGCGCTGATCACGGGGCGCTACCAGTATCGCCTGCCGGTGGGGCTGGAGGAGCCGCTGGCCAACCGCCCCAACATCGGCCTGCCACCCAGCCACCCGACGCTGCCTTCGCTGCTGGCCAAGGCGGGATACCGCACGGCGCTGGTCGGCAAATGGCACCTGGGCAGCCTGCCCGATTTCGATCCGATCAAGAGCGGATACCAGCATTTCTACGGCCTGCGCGGCGGCGCGGTCGATTATTACACCCACGCCGCCAGCGCCGGGCAGCCGGACCTGTGGGACGGCGCGACGCCAGTGGAACAGGCGGGCTACATGACCGACCTGCTGGCCGATCACGCCATCGCCGAGATCGGCGCGGCGGCGAAGGGCCTGCGCCCCTGGTTCCTCAGCCTGCACTTCACCGCGCCGCACTGGCCGTGGGAGGCACCGGGTGACGAGGATGAAGCCGCGCGCCTCGCAGCCAAGAAGGATCCCCAGGCGCTGTTCCATTTCGATGGCGGCACGCAGGCGACCTATGCCGCGATGGTGCGCCGCATGGACGAGCAGATCGGCCGCGTGCTGGCCGCGCTCGATGCCAGCGGGCAGGCGGACAACACCATCGTCGTCTTCACCAGCGACAATGGCGGCGAACGCTTTTCGGATACCTACCCCTTCACCGGGCGCAAGACCGAGCTGCTCGAAGGGGGCTTGCGCATTCCCGCGATCGTGCGCTGGCCGGGGGTGACGCAAGCCGGTTCGACCAGCGCGGCGCAGGTCATCACGATGGACTGGCTGCCGACCTTCCTTGCCGCCGCCGGTGCCGCGCCCGCGCCGGGCTTCGCCAGCGACGGGATCGACATTCGCGCGGCGCTGGCAGGCGGGGCGCTGCCCGAGCGCACGCTGTTCTGGCGCTACAAGAACCACGCGCAGCAGGCGGCGCGACGCGGGCGCTGGAAGTACCTGAAGATCGGCGAGAACACATTCCTGTTCGATGTCGAGGCCGACCCGCAGGAGCGCGCCAATCTGAAGGACAGGGTGCCGGAAACCTATCGAGCGCTGGCCGACCAGTGGGCCGCGTGGAACGCCACGATGCTGCCGCTCGACCCGCAATCGTACACCCACGGCTTCCACGCCAACGAGCTGGCGGATCACTTCGCGACGGGGGATTGAGGCAGGCATGGTGGGCCCGGCAGGACTCGAACCCGCAACCTAGCCGTTATGAGCGGCCAGCTCTAACCATTGAGCTACGGGCCCACGCGCCTCGCGTTAATGGCGCTGTGGCGCGTTGGCAAGCGGGGCCTGGAGCCTACATCTGGCTCTAGACTTGCGCGGCTGCCATGATCTCGCGCATGGAGGCGGGGCGCACGCCGCGCCGTTCTAGGCAGGCGAAGACGGTGCGCCACCAGTCGTAAAGGCGATCGAGTTCCTCCTCGTCGCGCACGTAAGGGGTGTGGCCGGGGCGCAGCGATGGGCTGTGGAACGAGAACACCAGCACCGGCAACCCATCGTCGAGCGCGATGTCGATGCCGCGCAGTGCTTCGTCGGCGCTGACCCCTTCGGGGGTGAGCGGGATGCGTTCGAGCAGGCCGGTGCGGGCAAGCAATCCGCGCAGGCGCGGCACGCGCCACAGCGCGGGATAGAGCGCGGGGCCTTGCCGGCGCAACGGGCCCCAGAACACCGTGGTCAGCGGCAGCTCCATCAGGCGCTTTTCCGCATCGACCCACCACGGGTGCAGCGGCAGGTGGCTGAAATCGGGTCCGCCGTGGCCGCTGTAGTCGAAGCGGGTGCGCACCGAGCTGTCGATCGCGATCGAGCAGTCGTTGAGGATGCCCGCCGTCGCCGGGCCGACGCCATAGCGACCCGCGCGATAGACCAGCGGGGGGACGCCGAACGCCTGTTCGACGAGATTGCGCAAGGACCGCAGCTTGGCCCGCTCCAAATCGGGCGGCAGGTTGCCGGCGAAGCTGTTGTGGACGTTCAGCTCCTCCTCGTGCGGGGGATTGACCCAGGGATGGAGCTGGATGCCGACATCGGCGCGGCCTTCGCGCACGGCATCGCCGAGCACTTCGGCGGTGCGCGGATCGCTGGCGACCGGGTGGTCGATCAGCCACAGCGGGGCGACGCCGAAGCCTTCGCAGAACTGCTGGAACTTGGCGAGGCGCGGGACGTGGGAGAGGCCATGGCCGGTGCGTTCGAACGGCTTGGTCCAGTCGAACTCTTCCTCGGCATCGATGGTGACGAGGAAGCGCTGGCCGAAATCGGCGGGAAAGCGCACGAAATCGGCGGGACCGGGTTGGCCCAGAATGCCGGGGCCGAGGATGCCGGGGCTGTGGGCCGACCGTGAAGGCGCGGTCACGCGGCCCCGCTTGCGCCGTGGCCGAGACCCGGTTCGGGCACGCGCCGCGCCGTGGCGAGCGGCAGGTCGATGAGCAGGCGGGCGCCATCGCGGGCAAGATGTCCGCCGACCGCGCGCACTTCGGCGGCGGCGAGGCGCAGCGCGAAGCCGTTGCCAAGCATGGCCTGGCCGGGCATCACGCCGCCGCCCTTGCTGTCGGGCGCGAACAGCGCCGCATCGTCGCGCATGGCCAGCGCGGCAGGCAGGGGCAGGACGAGGCGGGCATAGCCGGCGCCTTCACCCAGCGAGACGGCCAGCCGTTCGCCTGGCGCGGCGGAGCCCGCGATGACCGACAGCATCCGCCACAAGGTGCGTTCAAGCTCCAGCGATTCGACCGCCACGGTCACCGCGCTTTCGGGCAGGGCGAGGCGCAGGCGCACCTCGCGCGGGCCGATCGCGGGTTCGAGCTGGGTGACGAGGCGTGCCAGCGTTGCCGCCAGATCGCATTCGCCCTGCTCGGTTTCGGCCTGGCCGGTTTCGAGCTTGGCCAGCCGTTCGACTTCCTCGAACCCGGCGAGCATCCGGGCGGCATCCGACGCGATGCTGGCGGCAAGGCTGCGGTACTGGTGCGGGGTGGGGCCGAACAGCTGCTGCTGGATCAGTTCGGCAAAGCCCTGGATCGCGTTGATCGGGGTGCGCAGTTCGTGCAGCAGCTGGCGCAGGCGGTCGGCGCTGCTGTCGCCGTCGTCATCGTTTGCTGCCGATACGGTCAGGCCGACTTCGGGGCGGCGCAGGCGCGCGTGATAGCCGGTGTAGTGGCCGCTTTCGCGCGCGAAGGAGGGGACAGCGTCGACCCGCCACGACCCGGCGACGGGTGCGGTGCCTTCGAACGTCATCAGGCCCGCTTCGACCGGCTGGCGCGCGCGGAAGGCGCGCAGCGTGCCCGCATCGCAGGTGGCGGGCGCATCGACTTCGCCGGTGAAGGGGCGGTGGCCGACCAGCATGGGGGCGTGGGCGGAATCGGCCGCGACGATCATGCCTTCGGCATCGATGCGGATGTCGATCGCGGTTGTGACGCGCGGCTGCGGCGGTTCGGCGGCCGCGACGAAGGCGTCCTCGGCTTCGGCAAGGCCGGGCACCGGCGGAGCGGGCGGGCGCCCTTCGCGATGGCGGCGGAAGGCTTCGATGCGGCGGACGATGGCGCCGATGCCTTCGCGGTCGGGAATGGTCTGCGTGGCCGGGCGCGTTGCGGGTTCGGCTGCCGCAGCGCGAGTGCGGGCAAGTTCGACGATGCGGGCAACCGGCGGCGGGGGCGCTGCATCTACCTGCGCGGCGTAGCCGGCGGGTTCGGGCAGTGCGAAATCGTCGATGCCGAGGCGGGCGAGCAGGGCCTCCACCCGGTCGCCGAGATCGCGGCGGTGGCGCAGGAACCCGCGCGCGGGCACGGGCAGTTGCGGCACGAGTGCGAGCCATTGTTCCTCGCTGAGCCGCGCGCCGGCTATGGTGGCCAGCGCGAGGCTCGCGTCCCGGCACGCAAAATGCTGCACCAGCCGCGGCGAGCGCAGCGCGCACGAGCGCAGCAATGCGGCGCAATCTTCCTCGCCCAGCGTTGCCGCATGCGCATCGAGCCGGTCGAGCGCGGCCTGTTGCGCAGGCGTCCACACCGCTTCGCCTGCGCGGCCCAGCAGATCGGCCAGCTGGCGGAACTGGATCTTCGTCGCCAGCTGCCCGGCCGCCTGGGTGCGCAGCACGGTTTCTAGGCGGTCGTCGACGATCATTGCTGCGGTGCGCTCCTGTGGCGTGGTCGGCCTGCGGCGAGGTCGGTCGCCAAGCGGTAGACTGGCAGACCCTAACAAATTGTGGAATCGTGCAAAAGCACCAGATTGATTGCGTTGCAATGTGTCACGATTGCGGTATTAAACAATAATATTATCGCCGACGTGCGGATTGGGTGTGGAAAGTTGCCGGGCTTCCCGTCGACGTCCCGCTTGGCGTTGCTCTAGGCGGGGTTGCGGTAAGGGACAATGGCCACACTGGACGCTATCGACAGGCGCCTTCTCGCCGAATTGCAGGACGAAGGGCGCGTCACCAACGTGGAACTGGCGCAACGCGTGGGGCTGACCGCGCCGCCGTGCCTGCGCCGGGTGCGCGCTCTCGAGGAAGAGGGCGTGATCAAGGGCTATCACGCGGAACTGGATGCATCCAAGCTGGGCTTTGCGATCACGGTGTTCGCGCTGGTCAGCCTCAAGAGCCAGGCCGAGGAATCGCTGCGCCAGTTCGAGGAGCACATGCGCGGGTTGCCCGAAGTGCGCGAATGCCACATGCTGAACGGCGAGATCGACTTCATCCTGAAGATCGTCAGCCGCGACCTGCAGAGCTTCCAGGAATTCCTGACCAGCAAGCTGACGCCCGCCCCCAACGTGGCCAGCGTCAAGACCAGCCTGACCATCCGCACCGCCAAGCAGTTGCCCGGCGTTCCGCTGCAGGATTGAGCGGGGCTGCGCGGCGGCGTTCGCGCCGTGCAGCTCAACCCGCCGTGGTCGACGCCGCCTTTTCGTGGTGGCGGATCACTTCCTGGATGATGAAGCGCAGGAACTTTTCCGAGAACTCGGGATCGAGCCGGGCGTCCTCTGCCAGCTTGCGCAAGCGCGCGATCTGGCGCTCCTCGCGGCCCGGATCGCTGGCGGGAAGCTTGTTTTCCGCCTTGTAGGCGCCGACCGCCTGGGTGATGCGGAACCGTTCGGCGAGGATGTGGATCATGGCCGCATCGATGTTGTCGATGCTCTGGCGATAGCCAGCCAGAACTTGATCCTCGTTCATCGTCAAACCCCCGATCTGCGCGTTTCCCGTCCCCTAGGGTGCAACTTGCGACTTGCCAAGCGTCGACCCGTTCGCCAAGCGGGCAAGCCATGACTGCCACCGTTCACCCGCTTCCCCGCAAGGCCGCGCCTTCGTTGCAGCCGCTGATGGCGCTGGTCGCCGAAGGCATGAACAGCGTCAACGCGGTGATCCTCGACCGGATGCAATCGCGCATCCCGCTGATCCCGGCGCTGGCCGGCCACCTGATCGCGGGCGGCGGCAAGCGGATGCGCCCGATGCTGACGCTCGCGAGCGCCAGCCTGCTCGGTTACGGCGGCAGCCGCCACTACAAGCTGGCCGCCACGGTCGAGTTCATCCACACCGCCACGCTGCTGCACGACGACGTGGTCGACGGGTCCGACATGCGGCGCGGCAAGAAGACCGCCAACATCGTCTATGGCAACCCGGCCACGGTGCTGGTGGGCGACTTCCTGTTCAGCCGCAGCTTCGAGCTGATGGTCGAGGATGGCAGCCTGAAAGTGCTGCGCATCCTGTCGAACGCCAGCGCGGTGATCGCCGAGGGCGAGGTCGACCAGCTCGTCGCGCAGCGCCAGATCGAGACGAGCGAGGAACGCTACCTCGCCATCATCAACGCCAAGACCGCCGCGCTGTTCGCCGCCGCTTGCCGCATTGCCGCGGTGGTGGCGGAACGGTCGGACGAGGACGAGATGGCGCTGGATGCCTATGGCCGGAACCTGGGCATTGCATTCCAGCTGGCCGACGATGCGATCGACTACGATTCGGACGCCTCGGAAATGGGCAAGGACCAGGGCGACGACTTCCGCGAGGGCAAGATGACCCTGCCGGTGATCCTCGCCTATGCGCGCGGCGACGAGGACGAGCGCACGTTCTGGCGCGCGGCGATCGCCGGGGACCGCAATTCGGATGCGGATCTGGCCCACGCCGTCAGCCTGATCCGTCGCCACGATGCGGTGAACGCCACGCGCGAACGCGCGCGCCACTATGCCCAGCGCGCCGCCGATGCGATCGCGCGCTTCCCCGATGGCGCGGCCAAGGCGGCGATGATTGAGGCGGCCGAGTTCGCGGTGGCGAGAAGGTTCTGAACGCAGGTTCTGAACGCAGGTTCTGAGGTGCAGGTTCTGAGGCCTACTTGCGCTCGCCCTTGAGCCAGCGCCACAGCCAGAAGCACCCGCCCGCGCCCAATGCGCCAAGGCCCAGAATCCCCGCACCCACCGTCGCGCCGGTGAACAGGATGCTGGTCGCCAGCGCGACGACGATTTCGAACGTGGTCTTCACGCGGCGAATCCTAGCCCATCGGGGCCTACCGGCCATGAACGGCGCATGACCAAAAAACTTTCGGGACCTGGTGCGTTCTTGTGCACTGCGAAAATGGTTGAAGGGCAAGAGGACGGCGGCAACTCTTTCAGATTAAAGGGTCCGAACCGGGGTGGTACGCGGAAAATAGGGGTAATTGCGTATATAAATCATGCGCTTGTAAAGCATGGTTTCATTGAGGTTAACGCCCGATTCACGCCGATTGTTGTATCGGCAAGAACTTGCCGTAGCATATTTGGTGCCCTGCAAAATTCAGCAGGACACAGATCGTGGCATTCTCCCTCGGCACGCAGACGCATTTCGGACAGGGCTGGAGCTTTTCCTGGTTCTCGGGCGCGGAGCAGGCGGGTACCACTGCCATCCGCGACGGCGTGGCGTGGGGCTACGTCGAGACCGCGCCGGGCGTCTATGACTTTTCCGATCCGAAGGTCGCCTGGGTGGGACAGGCCATCGCCAAGGGGGCGGCGGTCACGCTGGTGTTCCAGCCGAACAACGCGCTCTACGACAGCGGGGGCACGGTCTACACCGACGCCGGGCGCAAGGCGTTCGCCGATTTCGTGGTGGCGACGCTGAAGCAGTTTCCCGGCGTGACCGCGATCGAGATCGGCAACGAGTACAATTCGGACAGCTTCGTCAACGGCGCGGTGCTGGCTGCCGGTGCCGGGCAGCGCGACGATTACTATGCGAAGATGCTGTTGGCGGTGCAGGGCGCGGTCAACAGTGCGGGGCTGCATGTCGAGGTGATCGGCGGAGCGGCGCATTCGATCCCGGTCGACTACTTCGCCGATCTCAAGGCGCTGGGCGCGCTCGACGGGCTGGATGCGATCGCGATCCACCCCTACACCACGCCCGCCGAACAGCTCGAAGACCAGATCGGCGTGCTGCGTTCGGTCGTCGGCAACACCATCGCCATCCGCGCGACCGAGTTCGGGCAAGACTTCGCTGCGCTGACCGATGCGCCGACCTATCTTGCCAAGATGGTTTCGGCCATGGGCGCGGCGGGCATCCAGAGCGCGGACTGGTACGCGCTGGCGCGGCAATCGTGGTTCCCCAACATGGAGTTGTGGGACCAGTCCACCAAGGCGCTGACGCCCGCAGGCGTGACCTTCAGCGTGCTGCAGGGCATGCTGGCCGAGAACGGCAAGGTCACGCACCTTGCCACCGACGATTTCAGCTATCTCTACGCCTTCGGCACGCATTCGGCGGTGCTGTGGGGCGAGGCCCGCACGGTGACGCTGGCAGCGGGCGTGACGGCCTATGACCTGGCGGGCAACCAGATCACCAATTTCGATGGCCGGATCAGCATGGACCAGCCGGTGATCCTGAAGAGCGCGGGCACGATCACCGCCGCGTCGGTAACGTTCGCCGCGACGGACCTAGTGGCCGACAGCTATCACCAGTTCGACGTGACCAACACCGAGGGCGGCACGACCGGGTTCGAAGGGCCGTGGTCGTACTTTTCGCTGAACGTGGGCAGCGGCCGGGAAGAGGCGCTCTACACGATGGGCGGGGGGATGGTCGCGGGCGAGCCGTGGACGCCCTACCTTGGCAGCAAGTGGCTGCGCCCGCTGGCGGTGACGGCGACCTCGATCGTGCCCGTCGACTGGGGCGCTGCGGACAATTCGAGCAAGTACGACATCGTCGAGCGCTTCACCGTGGCGAAGACCGGCACCTACAGCCTGACCGGAGACTGGGACGTCAACGACGCCACCAACGACGGCGTTCTGCTGACGGTGAAGGTCAACGGCAACGCGGTTGCCAGCCAGGTGATCTATGATCCGGCGAACGGCAACAGGTTCCACCTCGACCTTGGCGGGGTGAGCCTGACCGCGGGCGACAAGGTCGACTTCGTCGTCGACAGCCGCGCCAACCCGATCGGAGACAATACCGATCGCCATATCCAGGTGCGCATCGAAGGCTATTCGTTCGTGGCCACGGGCGGCAATGATACCTTCGTGGGCAGCGCCGGGCTTTCGGACTACGTGACCTTCGGCAAGGCCACGGCGGGCGTGACGGTCGACCTGGAAAAGAGCGGCGTAAACGCAACCGGCTTCGGCAGCGACACGCTGACCGGGATCGAGAACTTCACCGGCTCGGCCTATGACGACCTGCTCTATGGCAATGCGCTGGCCAACGCGATCAACGGCGGCGGCGGGAACGACAAGCTCTATGGCCGGGCGGGCGACGACCTGCTGGTGGCGCGGGCGGGCGCCGACCTGATGGATGGCGGGACGGGTGCGGACCGGATGTTCGGTGGCGCGGGCAACGATACCTATTACGTCGACAACGCGCGCGACCAGGTGGTGGAGTACCTCAATGAAGGTAGCGACATCGTCTATTCGAGCGTCAGCTTCACGCTGGGAGACAATGTCGAGAACCTGACGATGATCGGCACGGCGTCGGTGACGGGCACCGGCAATGCGCTGGCCAACGCGATCAAGGCCAACGACGGCGCCAACAAGCTCTATGGCATGGCAGGCGACGACAACCTGAACGGCGGTGGCGGCAACGACTGGCTGAATGGCGGGCTTGGCAAGGACACGCTGACCGGCGGGCTGGGGGCGGACCGCTTCGTCTTTGCCGCGCTGGCCGACAGCACGGTCAGCGCGCCCGACCGCATCACCGACTTTTCGCGCGCGCAGGGCGACAAGATCGACCTGTCGGGCATCGACGCGATCAGCGGCGGGCTGGACAATGCCTTCGGGATCGGCAGCAAGTTCACCGGCCACGCGGGCGAACTGATCGTGCAGAAGATGAGCGGCTACTACCTTGTCAGCGGCGATGTGAACGGGGACAAGAGCGCCGACTTCGCGTTCCAGGTGGTTTCCTCCACCGCGCTGGGGGTGGGCGACTTCATCCTGTGAAGCCGCCCCACCAGCGGGGCATCAGCCCATCGGATACATGATTTCGCGGCTGACCTTGTCGACCGCCTTCATCGCTTCGTCCGACAGGACGAGATCGGCGGCGGCGAGGATCGGGGCGACCTGTTCCTGGCACGAGACGCCGACGATGGTCGAGGCGACGAAATCGTGCTGCTTCGACCATGCCACCGCGAACGTCACGGGATCGAGCCCGTGTTCGGCGGCGATGGCGGCGAAGCGTTCGGTCGAGGCCAGCGACTTTTCATTGACGAAGCGGCGGCCCATCTGCGCCTGGCGCCCTTCCATGGCGAGATAGCGCGAGAAGCGCGCGCCTTCGGGCCGGGCGCCGCCGTTGTACTTGCCCGCCAGCACACCACCCGCGATCGGCGAATAGGGGATCAGGCTGACGCCTTCCTTGCGGCAGACTTGCGCCAGCTCATCCTCGAAGCGGCGGTTGTTGAGGCTGAAGTTGTTCTGGATCGTCTGGTAGCGGGTCGCGCCCAGCTTTTCGGAGGCGGCGATCGACTTCATCAGGCCCCAGCTCGTCTCGTTCGAACAGCCGGTGATGCGGACTTTCCCGGCGCGCACCAGTTCGTCGAGCACGTCCATGGTTTCCTCGTAAGGGGTGTCATGGTCGGGCCAGTGGGTCTGGTAGAGGTCGATGTAGTCGGTCTGGAGCTTGGTCAGGCTGGCTTCGACGGCGGTCACGATGTTGCGGCGATCGAGCGCGGTCATGCCGGAGCGCAAGGGGCTGCGGAACCAGACGTGGCTGGGGCCGGAAACCTTGGTTGCCATGATGATGGCGTCGCGCGGCTTGGTCTTCATCCAGCGGCCGACGATTTCCTCGGTGCGGCCGACCCACTTGGCGTCGGGCGGCACGGGGTAGCCTTCGGCGGTATCGTAGAAGTTGATGCCGGCATCGAAGCATTCGTCGAGAATGCGGAAGGCTTCGGCTTCGTCGGCCTGGCTGCCGAAGGTCATCGTGCCCATGCAGATGTCCGAGACGACGATGGCAGATGTGCCGAGACGGCGGTGTTGCATGGTGCGATCTTCCCCCAGAGGCCTTGTGTGGCCGGTTTCGTTTCGCAACCTGACTGCCGAGGGAAGGTGACGCGGTCAAGACGCGTGTCTTGCGGGTACGACGGGCGCGGGGCTAAGGCGCGAGCGTGAGCGAGCTTCCGATCCATGCCGTGCTGCCCGATCTGCTGGCGACCTTGCGCGCGCAGACGGCTGCGGTGCTGATTGCGCCGCCGGGCGCGGGCAAGACCACCGCCGTAGCGCCCGCGCTGATCGGCGAGGGGTGGTGCAGCGGGCAGGTCATCGTGCTGTCGCCTCGCCGCGTGGCTGCGCGCGCGGCGGCGGAGCGCATGGCCGAACTGCTGGGCGAGGAGGCTGGCGGCACCATCGGCTATGTCACGCGCCTCGACGCCAAGCGCTCTGCGAAAACGCGCGTGCTGGTGATGACCGAGGCGATCTTCGTCGCCACGATCCTGAACGATCCCGAGCTTTCCGGCGTTTCTGCGGTGTTGTTCGACGAGGCGCACGAGCGGCATCTCGACAGCGATCTGGGCCTTGCGCTGGCGATCGAGGCGCAGGGGGTGCTGCGCGAGGACCTGCGCATTCTGGTGATGTCGGCGACGCTCGACGGTGCGCGGTTCGCGAGGCTGCTGGGCGATGCCCCCGTGGTCGAGAGCGAAGGCAAGGCGTTTCCGCTGACGGTGCGCTGGCTTGGCGCGCGCGCGGACCTGAAGGTGGAGCAGCAGGTTGCTTCGGCGGTGATGCACGCGTGGCGCGAGGAGGTGGGCGACATTCTCGCCTTCCTGCCCGGCGTGGCGCAGATCGAACGCTGCGCTGAAATGTTGCGCGACAAGCTGCCTGCAGCGCTGGTGCTGCCCTTGCACGGGCAGGTAGAGCCTGCGGGGCAGCGCGCGGCGATCTGGCGCGATGGCCAGGGGCGCAGGCGCGTGGTGCTGGCGACGAGCATTGCCGAAACTTCGCTGACATTGGATGGCGTGTCGGTGGTGGTCGATGCGGGGCTTTCGCGCCGGGCCGAGTTCGACAAGGTGGCGGGGGTCACGCGGCTGGTCACGCATCGCGCTTCGCAGGCCGCCGCGACGCAGCGCGCAGGGCGCGCCGCGCGGCAGGGGCCGGGCGTGGCCTATCGCCTGTGGGAAGAGGCGGGGCACGCGGGGCGGCCCGCGTTCGAACCGCCCGAGATCCTGACCAGTGACCTTGCCCCGCTGGCGCTGACGCTGGCGCAATGGGGCGCAGGCGATGCGGGCGCGTTGGCGTGGCTCGATCCGCCGCCGGTCCCGGCGATGGCGGCGGCGCGGGGGCAGTTGCAGGCGCTCGGCGCGCTCGATGGCGAGGGGCGGATCACCGCGCATGGACGCGCCATGGCGCGGCTGCCGATGGAGCCCGCACTGGCGCACATGCTGCTGTTTGCGGCACGGTTCGGTTGCGAGACGGACGCTGCGCGGCTGGCGCTGCTGTTGCAGGAGCGCGGCCTTGGCGGGCGCAGCGATGATCTGGCGCTGCGGCTGGATCGCTGGAACGGCGAGCGCGGCGCGCGCGCGGACGCCTCGCGCAAGCTGGCCGGGCGCTGGGCGGAGATGGCGCGGCGGCTGGTCGCGCCGGGCACCAAGGGCGACGTGCCGTTGGCGGTGCTGCTGGCCGAGGCCTTTCCCGACCGCATCGCGCGGGCGCGTTCGGCGAGCGGCGAGGAATGGCTGGCCTCGGGCGGGCGCGGCTATCGGCTCGATCCGGCCTCGCCGCTGGTAACGGCCAAGTGGCTGGTGATCGGCGATGCGCAGGGCGAGGCCAAGGGCGCGCGGATCATGGCGGGGATCGCGCTCGACGAAGCCGATATCGCACGTTGGCTTGGCCACCGGCTGGACGAACGGCACGCGCTGACGTGGAATGCCGAAGCGGCCCGGGTCGAGGCGCGGCTCGAACGGCGGTTGGGGCAGGTGGTGCTGGCGCGGGTGCCCGATCCCCGCCCCGACCCGGAGGCGGTGACGGCGCTGCTGATCGAGCGGGTGCGGGCCGAAGGGCTGGGCGCGCTGCCGCTGGGCACGGGCGCGAAGGCGCTGATCGTGCGGGCGACCTATGCCGGGCTGGAGCCGCTGTCGGAGGCGGCGCTGCTGGCCGATCTGGAGCACTGGCTCGCGCCCGCACTGGCGGGGCGGCGCGACCTGGAGGTTCCGGCAGGCAAGCTGCACGACGCCTTGCTGAACCGGCTCGACTGGAATGCTCGCGCCACGCTCGACAAGCTGGCGCCGGCCGAGTTCCGCTCGCCGGCAGGGACGGCCCATGCGATCGATTACGGCCACGATGGCGGGCCGATGGTGGAACTGCGGGTGCAGGCGCTGTTCGGGCTTGATCGGCATCCGTGCGTCGGCCAGCCGCCAAGGCCGCTGCTGCTGTCGCTGACCTCGCCCGGCGGCAAGCCGATCCAGACCACCGCCGACCTGCCGGGGTTCTGGCGCGGATCGTGGAAGGATGTCGTGAAGGACATGAAGGGGCGCTATCCCCGGCACCGCTGGCCCGACGCTCCGTGGACCGAGGATCCCAGCCTCAAGACCAAGAACGCCTTTCTGGCGCAGAAGCGATGATGCGCATTACCCCTTGATTTTTCGCCGACAGTCGCCATCTAGGGGCCGCTACCAATCGCACACTGACGGTTTTTCGGCGCTTTGCGGCTGCTGCGTTTCCTTCTCTCCCTGCCCTTGCTGCACGAGGGCATCCGGCGTTCGGACGCCCGCCAACGAAGGAAAAGCACCATGACCATCACCGGAACCGTCAAGTTCTTCAACGCCGACAAGGGCTATGGCTTCATCGCGCCGGAAGCCGGTGGGCAGGACGCATTCGTCCATGTCTCGGCCGTCGAGCGCGCAGGCCTGCGCACGCTGACCCAGAACCAGCGCGTGAGCTACGAGCTGGCGACCGACCAGCGCGGCAAGACCAGCGCCGTCAACCTGCAGGCGCAGGACTGACGCCGGACACGGGCGCCAGGCAAGGGGCGCCCGTGCATCTTGCGAGATATCGGGCGGTGCTGAACGGCGCCGCCTGAATCAAAAGGACCGCCCCGTCTTTTCCGCCGTGATGCGGAAATGGCCGGGCGGTCCTTTTTTGATTTCCGGGGGCGGTCGTGAAACCTGCCTGACCGCATCGCGTCAACGATAGCGGGATTGATCGTTCCGCTGGAAGGCGAAGCGGCGGACGGGGCCGTCGATCAGTGACTTGCCGAAAACGCGACGGGCCTCGTCCGCATCCTCGATGGTGATGCAGACCAGATGCGTGCCGCCCGACATCAAGGGCTCCATCGAACTGATCCGGATGGCCTTCTTCTTGCACCCGTTGAGCACTTCCTGTTCGGGAAGCGCCAGGTTCATGGCTCTTGTAATCACGTGATCCTCCAGGGTGAGAGCGGGACGCGGCCTGCGCGCCGAGGCGTGCAACGACCGAAAATGCTGCCGGACGAAATGGCCGCGATGCGGGCGGCGGGGCTCAAGCCGGATCCCCGACGGGCATCGCGCACCAGTCGGGATAGGCCGAGGCCCCGAGATTTCGACGCAGGCGGTCGATCCTGCTCTTGTAGTGGCGGACAAGGTCGAAGCGCGCGCGGTCGAATCGTGCGGGGGCATTGCCGACGCGCGGCGTAGAGGCGCGCAGAACGGCCACCTGGTGCTGGAATAGAAGATGGTTGAGATCCAAGTCTGTGCTCCTGACAATGCGGGAGCGCTTCGGTCTCTCAGCCACCTGCGTGCATGGCGATGCAGACGATGGTTAGGAGATGGGGATGGGCGGCGCCCATTACAAGGCGTGCTGCGCACGACCGGGGGACCCTGTGTGCGCTCGCGGACAAAACCTCACTTGATTTGCGGCGCGATTCGCCCGAAAGCGCAGCCCATGTCCGCACGCATCTATCAGCGCCCGAAAAACGCCATGCAGTCCGGCAAGGCCCGGACCGACGACTGGCTTCTCGAATTCGAACGATCGGAGGCGCAGCGCCCCGATCCGCTGATGGGTTGGGCCGGTTCCGGCGACACGCAGGCGCAGATCACGCTCAAGTTCGCATCGGCGGACGAGGCCAAGGCCTATGCCGAAAAGTATGGCATCGAAGCGCACGTGATCCCCACGCCGCCGCGCCGCCTGAAGCTGCAAAGCTACGCCGACAACTTCCGGTAAGCTTGCGAATTCTCCCCTTGCAGGGGGAGGATTTCAAGTGCTTGCCAAACCGGATCTGCCTCGCCATATGGCGCACCGGGAGTCGGGTGGACGTTTGCGTTCGCCAACCTGGTCAGGTCCGGAAGGAAGCAGCCACAACGAGTTGCGGCGGGTCGCCCGGCTCCTTTTCGAAAAGGCGGTCTTCGGGCCGCCTTTTTCATTTTTGCGCCTGAGTCAGATCCGGGAGGCCTTCATCCTTTCGCGCGCGGCGTTGCGGTTGCCGGTCGCCGGGACCAGCCCCGCGACCTTGCCCAGGCCGAAGGGCGGCATGTTGGCGTAAATCGTCTCGTAGCCGCCCGCCGGGACCGCGTAGGTTTCGTGGAAGATGCCGACGCTGCCATCGGTCCCCACCGCCTTGTTGAAGGCAATCCACGCGGGCCAGTGCAGCCGGTCGCGGGCGCGGGCATAGGTTTCCAGCGCTTCGAAATCGCGCCAGTACTGCGTGAGCAGGAGCGTGCGCAGCCCGGCGAGCGAAGGCTGCCAGCCGAGGAAGCCGCTGTCCGGATCGCGCGCGAGTTCCGCGATCATCGGTCCCATGGCGCGCACGACGGGCAGCCACTTGTCGATGCGGTGCAGCTTGTTGAAGCGCATGCCGATGAGGAAGACGACCAGGGGGCCGTCGTGCGCGGCGGTCATGCGGGCGGGGATGATCTTGGCCATGCGGTGGCTCCCTATCAGCGATAGGGCTGTATCGCCTATCGCTGATAGGATGGCAATCCCCGGCGAAGTCGCGCATCCCCCTTCGACAAGCGACGGGCGAGGCCCTACCTAGAGCGGCGATGGTCGATTCCACCGATATGTTTGGCGA
Organism: Novosphingobium percolationis; assembly: GCF_020179425.1. Taxonomy (GTDB): domain Bacteria; phylum Pseudomonadota; class Alphaproteobacteria; order Sphingomonadales; family Sphingomonadaceae; genus Novosphingobium; species Novosphingobium percolationis. The sequence continues at coordinate 67,636 of NZ_JAILYM010000002.1, forward strand.
TCCTCCGCAGGAGGAAGAAGCCGGGCCGAGCGCGGCCGAGCTGGAGGCGGCCGGGCAGGCCTCGATGTTCGGCGATCCTGCGCCGCCCGCAGTCGTTCCGGCTCCCGCCCCGGAGCCCGAGGTTGCGGCTGCACCGCCGCCCCCGGCGCCCCCTCCGGCATCAGCGTCCGTGCCGGCGCCGGCGCAACCCTATCGCGTGTTGGCGCGCAAGTACCGGTCGCAGACCTTCTCCGAGCTGATCGGGCAGGACGCGATGGTGCAGACGCTGGCCAACGCGATCAAGCGCGACCGGCTGGCGCACGCCTTCCTGATGACCGGAATCCGCGGGGTGGGCAAGACATCGACCGCGCGGCTGATCGCCAAGGCGCTGAACTGCATCGGCCCGGACGGGCAGGGCGGGCCGACGATCGACCCGTGCGGCCAGTGCGAACCGTGCGTCGCCATCGCCGAAGGGCGCCACATCGACGTGATCGAGATGGACGCCGCCAGCCACACCGGCGTCGACGACGTGCGCGAGATCATCGAGGCGGTGCGCTATGCGGCAGTGAGCGCGCGCTACAAGATCTACATCATCGACGAAGTCCACATGCTGTCGCGCAACGCGTTCAACGCGTTGTTGAAGACGCTGGAGGAACCGCCGGCGCACGTGAAGTTCCTGTTCGCCACGACCGAGGTGGACAAGCTGCCGGTGACGGTGCTGAGCCGGTGCCAGCGCTTCGACCTGAAGCGCATTCCGACCAGCCTGCTGGCCAGCCACTTTGCCATGATCTGCGGCAAGGAAGGCGTCGAGGCCGACAGCGAGGCGCTGGCGATGATCGCCGCGGCCGCCGAAGGGTCTGTGCGCGATGGCCTGTCGATTCTCGACCAGGCGATCAGCCATGCCGACCTTGCCACAGGCGGCGAAGGGCCGACGCATATCTCTGCCGAGCAGGTGCGCGAGATGCTGGGCCTGGCCGACAAGACCATGCAGCGCCGCCTGTTCGGCGCGATCCTTGCGGGCGATGGTTCGGCGCTGCTGGAGGAAGTGGCGCACCAGTACGCGCTGGGGATCGAGCCGATCGCGCTGATGCGCGCGCAGATGGACATCGTCCACAAGGTGACCGTGGCGCAGATCTCGGGCGCGGGCGACGGCCGCTCCGCCGAGGAGCGCAAGGCGCTGGAAGACTGGGGCAAGACGCTGAGCGCCGGGCAGTTGCACCGGCTGTGGCAGCTGCTGCTGAAGGGCCACGACGAAGTGCGCACCGCGCCCGATCCGCTGGCGGCGGCGCAGATGGCGCTGCTGCGGGTGCTGCACGCTGCCGACATGCCCGATCCTTCTGGGCTGGTGAAGAAGCTCGAGGAACTGGCCTCGCGCCCCGTGGTGGTGCAGGCGAGCGAAGGCATTGGGGAGCAGGGCGGCCCCGCGATGGTCGCGCCCGCGCCTGTGCCCGTGGCGATGGACTGGGAAGCGCTGGTCGAGCAGGTCGAGCATATGTCGCCGCTGACCGGCGCGTCGATGCGGCTTTCGGTGCGGGTGATCGAACTGCGGCGCGGCTATCTGCGCTATGAACTGGCGCCCGGCCTGCCCGGCGATCCGACGCAGGACATCCGCAAGGCCTTGCAGAGCGTGACGGGCGAGGCCTGGCAGGTGGAGCAGGGCCGGGCAGGCGATGGCGTGATCGCGCTGCCGAGCCTTGTCGAAGCGAAGGAACTGCGCGAAAAGCAGGCCGAAACCGAAATGATGGACGATCCCTTGGTGAAGGCAGCGTTCGCTGCGTTCCCGCAGGCGCGGATCGTCGACGAGGAAAGCTCGATCGAGCATTCCCGCAAACCATGGAGCAGGCGCGCATGAAGTCGATGGAAGAGATGATCCAGGCAGCCCAGAAGGCCGCCGAAACGATCCAGAAGCAGATGGAGGACGCGCAAGGGCGCCTCGACGGGATCGAAGTGGAAGGCGCGGCGGGCGGCGGCCTGGTCAAGGTGCGCGCTTCGGCCAAGGGCCGCGTGATCGGCGTGAGCGTTGATGACAGCCTGCTCGCACCCTCGGAAAAGGGCATCCTCGAAGACTTGATCGCAGCCGCCTTCAATGATTGCCGCACCAAAGCCGATGCCGCGGCGGGCGAGGAAATGCAGAAAGTGCAGATGGCGGCGGGCATTCCGCCGGGCTTCAAGCTGCCGTTCTGATCGGCGCGGTTGCAAGGCAGTCCGTCGCTTGGGCGACCTTGCAATGTGTCGACAATGTGACGCTTTTCTGCAAGGCGATACAAATGGGGCCGCGACCGTGATGGTGGCGGCCTTGCCTTTTGTTTGAGGAGCGTTCGCGCGTGAGCCTGTCGATCCTGGCCGCAACGGCCGTGCTTGCCGCGAGTCGCGTTCCTGCGAGCGAACCTGCTGCCGATCCGGCGACGTCGACGCCTGTGGCGTCCGCCCCGGCCACGCCCGCGCCTGCACCTCCGCCGCAGGCCGCGATCGATGGCGAGATCGTGGTCTCGGGCGAGGCCAAGGCGCCGCGCGAAGACCCGATGGAGGCGGTCAACGCCAAGTCGTTCGAAGTGGTGCAGAAGGTGGACGACACGGTCGTCGCGCCCATGGCGCGGGGCTATCAGAAGGCGCTGCCCAAGCCGGTGCGGACGGGCCTGCGCAACTTCCTGTCGAACCTGACCGAGCCGGTGGTCGCGCTCAACTTTCTGTTGCAGATCAAGCCGGGCAAGGCGGCGGAAACGCTGGGGCGTTTTGCGATCAATTCGACCATCGGCGTGGGCGGGCTGATCGATGTGGCCAGGACGAAGACGTTCAAGCTCCCTTATCGCCGCAACGGCCTGGCCTGGACGCTGGGATATTATGGCGTGGGGCCGGGGCCGTACCTGTTCCTGCCGCTGGTGGGGCCGACCACGGTGCGCGACCTCTTCGGCCTGACCGTGGACCGCGCGCTGGTGCCTGCGGCGGTGGGCAGGCCGCTGACGCATCCGGCCTATGTCGTGACGTCCAACACCATCAAGTCGCTCGACGATCGGGTGCAGACCGACGCGGACTTGCGCCAGATGCGCGACAGCGACGATCCCTATGGCTCGTACCGGCAGGCCTACCTGCGCCAGCGGCAGGCCGAGATCGACCATCTGCGCGGGCGTGATCGGGTGGCTGTTCCGCAGCCGGTGGTGATTCCCGCGCCCGAGCCGGTCGCCCCGGCAGCAGCGCCCGTGCCCGCCGAACCGCCCGCGCCGACCTTCGTGTCGATTCCGGTGATCCAGCCCCTTCCGGGCGTGCGCTAGAAGCGCGCGGAAAAGCCCAGCGACCAGCGGCGCGGCGAGCCGGGGCCGTAGAAGCGCGTGCCCGAGGCCTGCGGCGCTTCGGGCAGGGGGACTTCGCCGATCTCGCCAAAGGCCCCGAAGGTGGCATAGCGGCGGTCGAACAGGTTGTGGACGGCACCTGTCAGCGCCAGACCACGCCCCAGGGCGATCCGTGCGCGCAGGTTGGCGAGGACATATCCCGGCACGGGTCGCGTCAGGTTGGCGGCATCGCCGCGCAGCACCTGTCCTGAACGCGCCACCACGTCGCCGCCGATGGAAAATGCGCGCGCGGCATAATCGAGCGAGAGCGTGGCGCTGTGGCGCGGGATGCCGGGCAGGCGATCACCGCGCGTGACAGTGATGGTGCCGGTATCGGGATCGGCGAACGGATTGCCGGGGCTCGACATGGTGAGCGAGGACAGGCTCGTCGCGTCCGTGAAGGCATAGCTGGCGGCGATGCGCCAGCCGCCGCGCTGCGCCTTGAGCGAGGCTTCGACGCCCTGACGCCGGGTGCGGCCGATGTTGGTGAACCACGAGCGGCCCCGCACGCGCGAGGCGACGTGCTGGATGTCGTCCTGGTTGACGGTGCGGTAGAGCGACAGCAGCGCGTCGATCTGCCAGCCGCCGAGCTTGCGTGACAGGCCCGCGCCCGCTTCGAGACTGCGCGCGACGACCTGCTTCAGGTGCGGATCGGCGACGAAGAAGTTGGCGAGGCTGCACGGCGCGTCCTCGTCGGCGCAAGACAGTTCCGCAGGGGTGGGCATCCGGTTGGTTTCGGCATAGCCTGCGCGCAAGGTCAGGCCGGGTGCGACCGACCAGTCGAACTCGATTCCCGGATTGAGCCGGGCATAGCGGTGGACGCCATCGAGCGTGTTGCCGAGGCGGTCGTCGAGGCGGATAGCGCCGTGGTTCCAGCGCAGGCCGATTTCGGCGCGCAGAGTGGACGTGATCGGCAGGGTATCGGCCGCGAACAGGCCCCAGGCGCTGCTGTGGGCATGGACGGAAACGGGGCCGATGGGGCCGCCCGTTTCGAGCATCTGGCCGATGCCGGTGACCTGCCGGGTTTCGTCGATCGTGGCGACCTCCACCGTGGTGGCGAAGTCGGTCTTGCCGGTATCGTGGCTGAAGCCCAGTGCGAGCCGGTTTTGGCCCGCTCCGAGCGAGCGTTCGTCGATCAGCTGCGCGAGCAGCCCCGCGCCACGGGTGCGCGAGACCGCGCGGTTGAGCACGCCATAGACTGGCGGTGGGGCGAAGGCGCGACCCTTGGCCATGGGCATGGCAGAGGCGCCTTCGAGCAGCGCTTCCTCCGCCTGGAGATCTTCGGCGCAGAGCCGGGCAGTGTCATCGAGGCACGGACTGATGTCGGCATTGTCGCCGTTGAGCCCGCGCACGGTGAGGCGCTGGCCGTAAAGCGTCGCTTCGAGGCGGGTGTGGTCGCCCAACTGCCAGCGGGGATGGAGGCTGAGGCGCTGGTAGCTGCTGCGTGCGCGGTCGGGCCAGGTGAACACCGCCGAGCGGCGCGCGGCGAGCAGGTCGACCGGGGCCACGCCATTGCCGGAAAGATCGGTGTCGGCAATGACGAGCTTGGCGTGCAGGCCCGCATCCGTGCCGTCGATGCCGACGTCGGCATAGAGGTTGGCAAGTTGCGAGGGGCTGTGATCGCGCCAGCCGTCTTCGCGCCGGGCCTGTCCCGCCAGGAACCAGCTGAACCGGCCTTGCGCGGCGCCAGCCGCCACGCTGGCTTCGCGGCGGCCATAGCTGCCGCCGGAAATATCGAAGGCGAAGCCCGGATCGGTGCGCCCGGTGGCGGTTTCGATCACCAGCGCGCCGCCGAGCGCGTTGAAGCCATAGACCGGGCTCGAATCGAGCAGCGTGACCGAGCGGATCGCGGCATCGGGCAGGAGGTCGAAGCCCACCGTATCGCCGAAGGGCTGGTTGAAGCGCCCGCCATCGAGATAGACCGCAAGCCCTTGTGCCTCGCCTTGCAGGGGCGAGGCGAGATAGCCGCGATAGACGAGCGTCGGTTGCCACGGGTTGCCCTGCGCATCCTGCAAGGTGACGCCCGCGATGTTGCGCACCAGCGCGCCGAGCAGGTCGGGCTGGCCGTTGCGGGCAATGTCGTCGCGCGCGAGGGCGAGGGCATCGTCGCGGTCGACCCCGCCACCGGGCGCGGTGACGACGATCTGTTGCGGTGCATCGGTCGTCTGTGCGGCGAGCGGGGTTGTGCCGGATAGCGCCACGAGCGCCGCAGCGGTGCAGCGCGACATGGTCCACAGCAGATGCCTGACGCCCTTCATGGTTCCTCCGCCGTGCCGCCTAGGGCAAGCGGGCGGGTGGCGGGAAGGCAGAAATGATGATTTTCCTATGACGCGTCAGGATTCCAGCAGGAGCGCGTTGTCGCGCAGCACTTCCCACGCCTTCTGGTCGGCCAGCGTCAGCAGTTCGTCGTGCTCCAGCCCGCAGATCTTCTTGAGCTGGCGCGCCAGCAAGGCGCGATTGGAGGGTGGGATGCCGTGGATGCTGGCGAGCACTTCGGGGTTGTGGCTGATCGTGCGGTCGAACAGCAGGTCGAGGTTCTGCGGGTGATAGCCGAAGCCGAGAAACACGATGCGCTTGGCTTCGGCCACGGTGCGGCGGATGCGGCTGACCCATTCGCGATCGGCCTGGCGTTCGGCGTGGGTCCTGATCTGGCCGGCGATGGCCTGGATGTTCCACGCCTGGTCGCTGCCGGCCCATTCGGCATGGGCATCCTGCCCCTGCTGCCAGGGCAGACGGCCGACTACGCCATAGGGGTGGTGGATGACGAGGTTGCGCGCGACGATCTCCTGCGCCTCGCGCAATGTCATGCCATAGGCCATCGTCAGCGCGAAGGGCAGGAAGTGTTCGATCGAGCGGTCGTAGGTGAAGGCGATGATCGCCACGTCGCGGAAGGCCTGTTCCAGCTTGGAGCGCGGCAGGCCTGCGGTGAACAGCTGGCCGAGCCAGTAGAGCCAGGTTTCCTCGGGCTTGCCCAGCAGCGGCAGGTCGCCCGGCAGGCGCGGCGCATCGCGCAAGGTGGCGCGGGTTTCGGCCTGCCCGACAAGGAAGGCGATGGCGAGCTTGCCCGCCGCGACGACTTGCGGATCGTGGTCGTTCTGGTCGATCACCGTATCGATCGAGCGGCCCATGCGCGCGGCGCTGCGCAGGCGGTGCGCCGCGGCAAGCATGTCGTTGGCATCGCGCCCGGTGCGCTCGCCCAGCTTGGCGAGGTGGCGCGCGACCAGCAGGCCTTCTCTCGATTGCGCTTCGGTGCCGAGGCGCGAGAAGTCGAACGTCTGCACCAGCCGCGACAGCAGTTCGGGGCCGGACGGCATCTGCAGTTCGCTGCTCGCGCCCGCGCCGACGATGATGACTGTGCGTGTCCTGATCATCGCGACGGCTGAACCGGATTGCCCCTTTCTGCGCTCATGGTTTGTCTCCAATGCGCAATCATACCTAACATCGGGTTTACGCGTGGCTGGGTGGGGGCCCGCGGGCGCGCGATAGGGGGACATCCACAGCCCTTGTGCCAAGAGCCATTGCAGGGGCGGGTTCGCGCTCCCATATCTGGTTCAAGCGCCGCCGGAACACCCGTGGATCGTTCCGGCTGGCTGGACGGAAAAGCGATATATGAACCTCTACCCCCTGCTTCCCCTGCGCGACATCGTCGTGTTCCCCGGCATGGTCGTGCCGCTGTTCGTCGGCCGCGAAAAGTCGGTGGCCGCGCTCGAGGCGGCGATGGCCGGCGACAAGGACATCTTCCTGCTCGCCCAGCTCGACCCCGGCTGCGACGATCCCGATCGCGACGACCTCTACGATACCGGGGTGGTCGCCTCGGTGCTGCAACTGCTCAAGCTGCCCGACGGCACCGTGCGCGTGCTGGTGGAGGGCCATCGCCGCGCGTCGATCGTATCCCTGCGCGAGGAGCAGGGCAGCGGCGGGGCGATGCTGATCGCGCAAGTCGAACCGATCGAGCCCGACGAAGTCGAAGGCCCCGAAATCGAGGGCATGATGCGCTCGGTGGTCGACCAGTTCGGTGAATATGCCAAGCTGTCGAAGAAGCTGCCGCAGGATGCCGGCGCGCAGCTGGGCGACATCGAGGAAGCGGGCAAGCTCGCCGATGCGGTCGCGGCCAATCTTGCTGCCAAGGTGGCGGACAAGCAGGCGGTGCTGTCCGAAAGCGATCCGCTCAAGCGGCTGGAAATGGTGCTCTCGTTCATGGAGGGCGAGCTTGGCGTGCTGCAGGTCGAGCGCAAGATCCGTGGCCGCGTGAAGCGCCAGATGGAAAAGACCCAGCGCGAATATTACCTCAACGAACAGCTCAAGGCGATCCAGAGCGAGCTGGGCGGCGGTGATGGCGAAGAAGCCAACGAGATCCAGGAGCTGCAGGAAAAGATCGACAGCCTGAAGCTGTCGAAGGAAGCCAAGGCCAAGGCGCAGGCCGAGCTGAAGAAGCTCAAGACCATGCAGCCGATGAGCGCCGAGGCGACCGTCATCCGCAATTACCTCGACGTGCTGCTGGGCCTGCCGTGGGGCAAGCGCAGCAAGCTGAAGAAGGACATCGCGGGCGCACAGGCGATCCTCGATGCCGATCACTATGCGCTCGACAAGGTGAAGGACCGCATCGTCGAATACCTTGCTGTGCAGGCGCGCACCAACAAGCTGAAGGGGCCGATCCTGTGCCTCGTCGGCCCGCCGGGCGTGGGCAAGACCTCGCTGGGCAAGTCGATCGCCAAGGCGACCGGCCGCCAGTTCGTGCGCCAGTCGCTGGGCGGCGTGCGCGACGAGGCCGAGATCCGCGGCCACCGCCGCACCTACATCGGCTCGCTGCCGGGCAAGATCGTGACCAACCTGCGCAAGGCGGGCACGAACAACCCGCTGTTCCTGCTCGACGAGATCGACAAGCTGGGTCAGGACTTCCGCGGCGATCCGGCTTCGGCGCTGCTCGAAGTGCTCGATCCCGAACAGAACGCCAAGTTCCAGGACCATTACCTGGAAACCGACATCGACCTGTCGGACGTGATGTTCGTGTGCACGGCCAACAGCCTCAACCTGCCGCAGCCGCTGCTCGATCGCATGGAGATCATCCGGCTCGAAGGCTATACCGAGGACGAGAAGGTCGAGATTGCCGAGCGGCACCTGATCGCCAAGCAGATCGAGGCGCATGGGCTGAAGGCGGGCGAGTTCGAGCTGACGCAGGCCGGTTTGCGCGACCTGATCCGCTATTACACCCGCGAAGCGGGCGTGCGCACGCTGGAGCGCGAGATCGCGCGGCTGGCGCGCAAGGCGCTGCGGCAAATCCTTGAAAAGAAGGTCGAAGCCGTCGTCATCACGCCGGACAACCTCGATGAATATGCCGGCGTGCGGAAATTCCGCCATGGCGTTTCGGACGAGGAGAACCAGGTCGGCGCGGTGACAGGCCTTGCCTGGACCGAAGTGGGCGGCGAACTGCTGACGATCGAAAGCGTGACCGTGCCCGGCAAGGGCGCGGTGCGCACCACGGGCAAGCTCGGCGAAGTGATGAGCGAGAGCGTCCAGATGGCGTTCAGCTTCGTCAAGGCGCGCGGGCCCAGCTATGGCATCAAGCCGTCGATCTTCCAGCGCAAGGACCTGCACATCCACCTGCCCGAAGGCGCGGTGCCCAAGGACGGGCCGAGCGCGGGCATCGGCATGGTCACGGCCATGGTCTCGACTTTGACCGGCATCGCGGTGCGCGCGGACGTGGCCATGACCGGCGAAGTCACGCTGCGCGGGCGCGTGCTGGCGATCGGCGGTCTCAAGGAAAAGCTGCTCGCGGCCCTTCGCGGGGGCATCAAGACGGTGCTGATCCCCGAGGAGAACCGCAAGGATCTTGCCGAGATTCCGGCCAATATCCTGCAGGGGCTGGAGATCGTTCCGGTCGCCCATGTCGACGAAGTGCTGGCGCGCGCGCTGGTCAGCCGGCCCGAGGCGATCGAGTGGACCGAGGCGGATGACCTGGCCAGCCAGCCCGCGGCAGGCCTGCCGGGGCCGGCGAGCGTGCCCACGGCGCACTGAGCGCGTAGCGCGCATGCGCGCCTTGTCGATGCTGCGGATTTGACCGGCGCGCAACATGCTTGCGCGCCGGTTCCGTTTTGGCCTGCATCGACGGAAATTCGCAGGCGAACGGCCGTTTCCCGTCGCATTATCCCTTTGACAGCCGATTCTTTCTCGGCTCTTTTCCCGCGCACCCAAAAACGCGATTCCAAACCACAGTTTTTTCAAGAAAAGGTAGGGGGTTCCGCACATGAACAAGAACGATCTGATCAGCGCTGTTGCCGACGCGAGCGGCCTTACCAAGGCGGATGCCACGAAGGCGGTCGAAGCCGTTTTCGATTCCGTCTCGGCCGCGCTCGCCAAGGGTGACGAAGTGCGCCTGGTCGGTTTCGGCACTTTCTCGGTCGCCAAGCGCAAGGCCTCGACCGGCCGCAACCCGCGCACCGGCGAACCGATGTCGATCAAGGCTTCGGCCCAGCCGAAGTTCAAGGCCGGGAAGGGCCTGAAGGACGCCGTCAACTAAGAAGCGCAGCGTTTGGACGGCAGCGCGCGAACGGCGCGCGGCCGGAACCATCGCGCCACGAAAAAGCCGCGCCAGCCATCCGGCAGGCGCGGCTTTTTCGTGGGCGGCGAAAAATCGCGGCTCAGTCGTGCAGGCGCAGCAGCGCGGTGGGCGCGTCCTGGGTGCGGGCGTTGACCTGCCAAGAGAGGCGCTGGCCCCCGCTCGGCACCGCGGCCGGGCCTTCGTCGGTGTTGTTGGCGAGCACCGCGGCATCGGTGGTCAGCGCGAAGGTACCGTCGAGCAGCGCGGCACTGGCCTGATCCTTGTTGGCATCGCCGAGGCCGGGAATCGCCGGATTGGCCGACGAAGGGGAGAAGGCCGGGGCTTCGATCCGCACCGTGCCGTCGTTGCGGCGGATCACGGTGACGAACGGCACGACCATCGGCAGGCGCTCGATCGTCGGGAAGCTGAAATCATGGTCGAGCCGACCCTTGGCGGCATAGACCACCTCGAATACGCCGTGGCCCTTGGATACGACAGAGCTCCAGCCCTCCTGCCGCGCGAGCCGGTCTGCGAATTCCTGCGCGGCGCGAGGGTCGCCCGGATCGATGCCGCCGAGCAGGCCCTGCATCGCCTTGCGCGACTGGGCGTCCTGCTTGTCCTTGTTCGCCTTGCGCTCGGCGCGCTCGGCTTCCCACGTCTGGCGCTGTGCGTCGATCTCGTTGGCCGAGCAGGGGCGCGTGTCGCCCGCCTCGTCGGTGCAGGGCGACGGTTCGAACGCGGCTTCGTCCTCGCTCGGGGGAGAGGGCTGGGCGAGCGGTGCGAGGACGATCTCGCCCCGGTATTCGAAGGCGAAGGTGCCATCGCGCCGCACGTCGAGCTGGCTGGCGAAGCGGCCGGGCACCAGCATGCAGCCCGCCACCAGAAGGGCGAGTGCGATGACCAGCGTGGCGGCGCGATGGCTACGGGTGATCGTCATGGCCTTGCCCCCTGCAACTGCCGGGGGACGAGGCGTCAGTCCTTGCCCTCGGCGCGGGTCGCCACCGCATAGAGCGCGATGGCGGCCGCGTTCGATACATTGAGGCTTTCGATGGCAGAAGCAATCGGCAGGCGTGCGATCGAATCGCAATGCTGCGCGACATTGTGACGCAGCCCTTCCCCTTCGGCGCCGAGCACGAGCGCCACCGGGCCCGTCGGAAGCGCAGACGGGAACACCGCCTTGCCGTCGCCATCGAGGCCGATGCGCCAGTAACCCGCCTCGGAAATCGATTCGAGCGCGCGCGAAAGGTTCACCACGCGCACCCACGGCACCACTTCGAGCGCGCCCGACGCCGCCTTGGCCAGTGTGCCCGATTCGGGCGGGGCATGGCGATCCTGCGTGATGACCGCGGCGACGTCGAACGCGGCGCAGCTGCGCAGGATGGCGCCGACGTTGTGCGGATCGGTCACCTGGTCGAGAATCACCAGCGTGCGGCCATCGCCCTGGTCCAGCACATCGTCGAGCGCCACGTCATCCAGCGGCGAGCATTCCAGCACCAGCCCCTGATGCGGCGCATCGCGCGCCACAAGGCGGCCAAGATCGGCGGCTTGGGCATATTCGACCGGCAGCGAGCTGGGCAGTTCGGCATCGTGGGCGTCGAGCATTTCCTGGATCGCCTCGCGCGTGCCCCACAGCTTCTTGGCGCTGCGATTCGGGTTGGTCAGCGCGGCTTCGACGGCATGGCGGCCCCACAGCCGCACCGTGCCGGTGCTGCTCCGGCCAGAGCCGCGCCCGCCCTGCATGCGACCCGCGCGACCGCGCAGTGCGCGGGAGGGCTTTGCGGCTTGGTCTCGGTTGTGCGGGGGCATGGCGGGCACCTTCTTTGTGGAATGCGAAAATATCGCGCGCCCTGTGCCAGCAGCCCCATTGACAGGCAAGCGATGCTTCGCCAAAGGGGCGCCTCTCTCGGCCGGACGGCGCCTTTCGGGGCGTCAAAATACGGACCAGCCCTTGCAAAAGGGGGAAGCCCGGCACCGGCAGCACTGGTGTGGACAGGTGGCCGAGTGGTTAAAGGCAGCAGACTGTAAATCTGCCCGCGCAAGCGTACGCTAGTTCGAATCTAGCCCTGTCCACCACCAGCCTTTCCTCAGACGGAGCACCACCCGCGCCAGAGGCGCGATTGCGCGTGTGGCGGGCAGGCGGTATCGCCCGCAGGATCGGTGGACGGGAAGGGATCGGTCGTGTCGCCCAGAGTGAGCGTCGTCATCTGCTTCTTCAACGGCGCGAACTTTCTGGCAGAAGCGATCGGCAGCGTGCGCGCGCAGGACCTTCGCGACTGGGAATTGCTGCTCGTCGACGACGGGTCGCGCGATTCGAGCCCGGCCCTGGCGCGCGCTGCCGCCGATACCGATCCGCGCATTCGCTGCCTTGCCCATCCCGATGGCGCCAACCACGGGCTTGCCGCTTCGCGCAAGCTGGGCGCAGACGCGGCGCGGGGCGAATACCTGCTGTTTCTCGATCACGACGACCTGCTGGCCCGCGAGGCGCTGGCGCGCATGGCGGCGGTGCTCGACGCGGCGGGCGAAGGCGTGGCGGCGGTCTTTGCCTGCACGCTGTTCTGGGCCTGGGACGCGGCGCTGGGCGGCTCGGACGAGGCATCGAGCTTTGCCCCGTTCGCGCCCGGACGGACCGATGGACGCGCGTTGCTGCGCGATCTGATCCGCTTCGACAGCCGCCACCCGGCGTGCTGCAGCACCTTGCATCGCCGCGCTGCGTTCATCGCCGCACGCGACAGCGGGCCGAGCTGGGACGGGATGTACGAGGACACCGCCCTGCTGATGAAGATCCTTGCACGCGCGGACGTGTGGCTGCTGGAAGAGGTGCTGTCGTCCTATCGCATGCATCGCGATTCGATGTGCAACCGCGCGCAGGCCGCGGGCGAACATCGCAATGACGGCGTCAGCCGCGACCGGCTGCGCTTCCTGCGCTGGGCCTTGCGGCATCTCGCGCTCGACCTGCGTTCGCGGCTGGTGCTGGCGTGGACGCTGTTCAAGGGCGAGGCGCGTACACGCTGGTCCGCGCAAGGTTCTTAATCGACTGCTTAAATCTGCTTGCGCGCCCTCTTCGCCTGCGGCACCTTTCCCCTTATGAACACGATAAGGATCCCGGTAACGGGGGGGATCGCCATCGCTGCGGACGAACTGGGGCCCAGGGGCGCGCCCACGGTGGTGCTCGGCCATGGCGGCGGGCAGACGCGGCACAGCTGGGATCGGGCCGGGCACGAGCTGGCAGCGGCGGGCTACCATGTCCTCAATTACGATCTTTTGGGCCATGGCGAGAGCGACTGGGAGCCGGGTGGCGATTATTCGCTGCTGCGCCGGGTCGAGGATCTGCGCTGCATCATCGAGGCGGCAGGCAGGCCCTATGCCTTCGTCGGGGCGTCGCTGGGCGGGATGTCCGCGATGGCGGCGGCGAGCCATGGGCTGGAACCGGCAGCGATCGTGCTGGTCGATGTGGTGGCCAAGCTCGCGCCCGAGGGTGTCGAGCGGATCGTGGGTTTCATGACCGCCAATCCCGATGGCTTTGCCACTCTGGAAGATGCTGCCGACGCGATTTCGGCCTATTACCCCGACCGGCCGCGCCCGACCAAGCTCGACGGCCTGCGCAAGAACCTGCGGCTGGGCGAAGACGGGCGCTTTCGCTGGCACTGGGATCCGCGCTTCATCCAGCGCGATCCCGATCATCACACGATTCCGGACATGCTGGCCGCCTCCGACTGGGGCAAGCGGATCCCGACGCTGCTGGTGCGGGGCATGAAGTCCGACATCGTGACGGAGGAAGGCGTCGAGGACTTGCGGGCGCGCGTGCCGACGCTGGAAGTCGCCGACATCACCGAGGCCGGGCACATGGTAGCGGGCGACCGCAACGACCTGTTCAATGCGGCGGTGATCGGTTTCCTGTCGCGAGTCATGCCGGTGTCTTCCGGCGTATCGGCAGGCTGATCGGGGGCAAACGGCGGGCCGCGCTTGTCGCGGTGTGGCAGAGCGCCTAGATGGGGCCGATGCCCGGAGATATTTTCGACAACCGGGGCCGCGGCAGCGCAGGCTGGAGCTGGCCCTCGATCCACCCCGAAGGACGCAAGTTTGCGCTGATCGCCGCTGCGGTTTCGGCACTCTGCGCCTTCATGGCGTGGGAAACGCTGGCCTGGCCAATCGGCGTGCTGACCATCGGCATCCTTGCCTTCTTCCGCGATCCGGTGCGCGTCACGCCGCGCGACGACCGCTTCGTGGTCGCGCCCGCGGACGGCCTGATCACGCTGATCCAGAAGGTGCCGCCCCCGCGCGAACTGTCCGCCGACGACGGCAGCGGCGTGAAGGGCATGGGCGAGGCGCCGGTGACGCGCGTCTCGATCTTCATGTCGGTGTTCGATGTCCATATCAACCGCACGCCCATCGGCGGCACGATCCGCCGCGTGGTCTACATTCCCGGCAAGTTCCTCAACGCGGATCTCGACAAGGCGAGCGAGGAGAACGAGCGCCAGCACTTCCTGGTCGAGCGTGGAGATGGCGTGCAGATCGGCTTTACCCAGATCGCGGGCCTGGTGGCCCGGCGCATCGTGCCTTTCGTAAAGTCTGGTGACATCGTGGCCGCAGGGCAGCGCGTGGGCCTGATCCGCTTCGGCAGCCGCGTCGACGTCTACCTGCCCGAAGGCACCGAGCCGACCGTGATGATCGGCCAGCGCACCGTTGCGGGCGAGACCATTCTCGCGGAAATCGGACAGGCCCCGCTGCTCGAGGGCGTCAGCCAGTGAGCCTCGCGCCGCAGGGTGAGCCGGACGGCGACGATTTCGGTCGCCAGCGCCTGCCGCGCGGTCTCACCTTGCGCGCGCTGGTGCCCAACGCGATCACGTCTGCGGCGCTGTGCTGCGGGCTGACGGGCATCCGCTTTGCCATCGGCGGCGATTTTCGCAGCGCGGTGCTGGCGGTGATCCTGGCGGGCATGCTCGACGGCATCGATGGCCGCGTGGCGCGGCTGATGAAAGCGCAATCGCGTTTCGGCGCCGAGCTCGACAGCCTGTCCGACGCCATTTCCTTCGGCGTTGCCCCCGCGCTGATCCTCTACTTGTGGTCCTTGCAGGAAGTGCCACGCTTCGGCTGGTTTGCCGCGCTGGCGCTGGCGGTGTGCTGCGCGCTGCGGCTGGCGCGCTTCAACGCACGCATCGACATGGCCGAGCAGCCGCACAAGAACGCAGGTTTCCTCACGGGTGTGCCCGCGCCGGTGGGAGCAGGGCTTGCCTTCCTGCCGCTCTACCTGTGGATCGCGAGCGGTCGTGAGGAGTTCCGCCAGCCGATCGCGGTGGCTGCATGGGCCGCGCTGATCGCGTTCATGATGATTTCCAACATGGCGACGCTGGGCTGGGGTGCGATGCGCCCGCGCCGCTCCATCCGGCTGGAAGTGATTGCGCTGGTGGGTCTGGTGATCGCCGCCTTGCTGACCGAGCCGTGGCTCACACTCTCGGCGATCTGCGTCGTCTATCTCGCGCTCGTGCCCTATGGGCTTTCCCGATATGCGCGGGTCAGGCGGCAGCGCGCTGCGACTGCGTCGAGCGCTCCTTGATCCTGCGCACCGCGCGTTGCGGCGTGCGGCGCAGGCGGGCGAAGCTGATGGGCGAGGCGGACGGCGCCATGCCGGTCATATGCACCAGGAATACGCGATCGCGTTCGAGCGAGCGGGCTTCGGCCAGCAGGCGGCCAAGCGCGCCCTTCTGACCACGCACGGTCAGCGCGATCGAGGCGATCGCGCCCATGCCGGAACCGACGATGGCGAGCGAAGCGAGAAGTGCGAGCATTTCCTTCGGCCTTTCGAACCCTGGTTTGACCCCGCGCCGCAATGGCTTGACAACGGAGGCAATGCCTGTGGATAACTCCTGCGACCGGGGCGTGTTCCGTTCCGTTCGCTGACCGGAAAATTTGTTCCCTATTTGTTCCCACCCGTCAAGCGGGTTTTGCGATATTCCGCTCCGAAGGTGCGGCAGGCTGGAACATCCTTTTGAAAAATCGTAGC
The DNA here is from genome assembly GCF_020179425.1 of Novosphingobium percolationis. GTDB lineage: Bacteria > Pseudomonadota > Alphaproteobacteria > Sphingomonadales > Sphingomonadaceae > Novosphingobium > Novosphingobium percolationis. The sequence continues at coordinate 83,480 of NZ_JAILYM010000002.1, forward strand.
TTTTCGGTGGCCGCTCAGCGTCCTTCTCGATGCCGCTGGTGGCGCTTCGGCGCGGGCTGCGCGATCCATTCCTGCGCCCGAATCGGTTGCGCGCAGGTCTGCGATTCGGCGTGGAGCGCGGCGAGTGCGGATTAGTGGTGGATTTAGCAGGGCCATTCGGTTAAGCGGCGCGCCGTCGGGCGGTGACTCGGGGCATGTCCGCCCCTGTCATGACGCACGGCAAATCCACACGGGAAACGCACATGCCGGTGCTTCCTGCGGGTTCCTCCGCGGGTCGTTCCAGTTTCCCGGAGGCACAACCGGAAAGGAATTACCTATGGCGGCTCCCGTCGTCACCATGAACCAGCTCGTCGAGGCCGGTGCCCACTTCGGCCACCAGACCCACCGCTGGAACCCGCGCATGAAGCCGTACATCTTCGGCGCGCGCAACGGCATCCACATCCTCGACCTGTCGCAGACCGTGCCGCTGATGGCGCGTGCGCTCGAATTCATCCAGGCGACGGTCCAGGCCGGTGGCAAGGTGCTGTTCGTCGGCACCAAGCGCCAGGCGCAGGAGCAGATCGCCCAGGCCGCGCGCGCTTCGGGCCAGCACTACGTCAACCACCGCTGGCTGGGCGGCATGCTCACCAACTGGAAGACCATTTCGGGTTCGATCAAGCGCTTCAAGGCGCTGGAAGAGCAGCTTTCGGGCGACACCGCCGGTCTGACCAAGAAGGAAGTCCTTCAGCTGACCCGCGAGCGTGACAAGTTCGAGCTGTCGCTCGGCGGCATCCGCGACATGGGCGGCATCCCGGACGTGATGTTCGTGATCGACGCCAACAAGGAAGAGCTGGCGATCAAGGAAGCCAACGTGCTGGGTATCCCGGTCGTCGCGATCCTCGATTCGAACGTCTCGCCCGACGGCATCGCGTTCCCGATCCCGGCGAACGACGACGCCAGCCGCGCCATCCGCCTCTACTGCGAAGCCGTTGCGGCTGCCGCGACCAAGGGTGGCCGTGACGCCATGCTCGCTTCGGGTGCCGATCTTGGCGCCATGGACGAGCCGCTGGCCGAAGAAGCCACGGAAGCCTGATCGGTTCCTGCGTGACGGATGGCGCCTAGCAATCCGTCACCGAACTGACCCGGACCAGGATTACGGGCCGCAGCAAGTGCTGCGGCCCCACCCGTTTTCAAAGACAAAAAAGGATCACTGCGATGGCTTATACCGCCGCTGACGTGAAGAACCTGCGCGAGCGCACCGGCGCCGGCATGATGGATTGCAAGAAGGCTCTCGACGAAGCCGCCGGCGATTTCGAAGCCGCGGTTGACGCGCTGCGCGCCAAGGGCCTGGCTGCTGCCGCCAAGAAGTCGAGCCGCACCGCTGCTGAAGGCCTCGTCGGCGTGGCCGTTTCGGGCACCAAGGGCGTGGCCGTCGAAGTCAACTCGGAAACCGACTTCGTTGCCAAGAACGACCAGTTCCAGGACTTCGTGCGCAAGTCGACCGAAGTCGCGCTGAACACCGGCGCGGCCGACGTGGAAGCGCTGAAGGCTGCAGCCTATCCCGATGGCGGCACCGTCTCGGAAAAGCTGACCAACAACGTCGCGACCATCGGCGAGAACCAGCAGCTGCGTCGCATCAAGCACGTTTCGGTCTCGAACGGCGTGGTCGTGCCCTACATGCACAACGCCGCCGCCCCCAACCTCGGCAAGATCGGCGTGCTCGTCGCGCTCGAATCCGAAGCGGCCGCTGACGTTCTCGAAGCGCTGGGCAAGCAGATCGCGATGCACATCGCCGCCGCTTTCCCGCTGGCGCTGAACGCCGATGACCTCGACGCCGAGCTGATCGCCCGCGAGCGCAAGATCGCTGCTGAGAAGGCGGCCGAGAGCGGCAAGCCCGCCGAAGTCCAGGCCAAGATGGTCGACGGCGCCGTGGCCAAGTACGCGAAGGAAAACGCGCTGCTCAGCCAGCTGTTCGTGATGGACAACAAGACCACGATCGCCGACGTCGTCGCGCAGGCCGGCAAGGCCGCCGGCACGAAGATCACGCTGGTCGACTATGTCCGCTTCCAGCTCGGTGAAGGCATCGAGAAGGAAGAGAGCGACTTCGCCGCCGAAGTGGCTGCTGCCGCCGGCATCAAGTAAGCGTAACGCTTGTTCTGTCCCCGCGCGGGCGGTCCTTATGGGCTGGCCTGCGCGGGGACAGTTACGTCTGGATGGCGCGTCTGGATCAGCGCGTCTGTACAGGCGTACAAAAGCTGCGTCCGCGCCCTTGGCACGCGCCCCCTTGCGCGTATAAGGGCCGCCGCGCGCGCACCTTGGCATTCATATCATCAGGTATCGGTCCTTTTCCATGAGCCTTCCCCCGTTCAAGCGCATCCTCCTGAAGCTCTCGGGCGAGGTGCTGATGGGCAACCAGCAGTTCGGCATCGATACCGATTTCGTCGCCGCGCTGGCCAGTGAAGTGAAGGCGGCCAAGGACAGCGGCCTCGAAATCTGCCTCGTCATCGGTGGCGGCAACATCTTTCGCGGCATGGCGGGAGCAGCCAAGGGCATGGACCGCGCGCAGGCCGACTACATGGGCATGCTCGCCACGGTGATGAACGCGCTGGCGATGCAGAGCGCGCTCGAACGGCTGGGCGTGCCCACCCGCGTGCAGTCCGCGATCGAGATGGACAAGGTGTGCGAGCCGGTGATCCGCCGCCGCGCCGAGCGCCATCTGGAAAAGGGCCGCATCGTGATCTTCGCCGCCGGTGTCGGCGCACCCTATTTCACCACTGATTCAGGGGCCGCGCTGCGTGCCGCCGAGATGAAGTGCGACGCGCTGCTCAAGGGTACCAGTGTTGATGGCGTCTACAACGCCGATCCCAAGAAGGATCCGGCGGCCAAGCGCTATGACACGGTGGATTACGACACCGTGCTGGCCGACAACCTTCAGGTGATGGACGCCAGCGCCGTCGCCTTGTGCCGCGACAACAAGATTCCCATCGTCGTGTTCTCGATCCGCGAGCAGGGCAACCTTGCCCGCGTACTCGCTGGCGAGGGCACCCAGACCATCGTCCAGAAGGAAGCCTGATCCATGGCCAAGTACGACAAGGTCGACCTCGAGCGCCGCATGAAGGGCGCGGTCGAATCGCTTCGCCAAGACCTGACCGGCCTGCGCACCGGTCGCGCCAACGTCGGCCTGCTCGATCCGGTCACGGTCGAGGTCTATGGCTCGCGGATGCCGCTGAACCAGCTGGCGACCGTTTCTGCGCCCGAGCCGCGTCTGCTTTCGGTGCAGGTGTGGGACCGTACCAACATCGGCCCGGTGGAAAAGGCGATCCGTTCGGCAGGCCTTGGCCTCAACCCGATCAACGATGGCAACAACCTGCGCCTGCCGATCCCCGACCTGACCGAGGAACGCCGCAAGGAGCTGGCCAAGCTTGCCAGCCAGTATGCCGAAAAGGCGCGCATCGCGATCCGCAACGTGCGCCGCGACGGCATGGACGCGCTCAAGACCGACGAGAACAAGAAGGAAATTTCCGAGGACGACCGCAAGCGCGCCGAGACCGAGCTGCAGAAGCTGACCGACGAGCAGATCAAGGCGGCGGACGAAGCGGCGGCCGAGAAGGAAAAGGAAATCCTCGGCAAGTGAGCTTCCTCAAGGCCCAGAAGACCCAGAGCGGCTGCGACCGGGCGACGGGCCTTGGCGGCGTGAACGCCCATGGGGCGCGCCACGTCGCGATCATCATGGACGGCAATGGCCGCTGGGCCAAGAAGCGGCACATGCCGCGCGCCTTCGGGCACCAGCGCGGGGTGGAGGCGGTGCGCCGCACCGTGCGCGCCGCGCGCGAAATGGGGCTGGAGGCACTGACGCTCTATGCCTTCTCGACTGAGAACTGGCGCCGTCCCGAAGACGAGATTGGCGCGCTGATGGGGCTGCTCAAGCGGTTCATCGTCGACGATCTCGACGAGTTCGCGGCGAACAACGTGCGGCTCAAGATCATTGGCGATCATTCTGCGTTCGCGCCCGACGTCGTCGAGCTGATCGACAAGGCGCTGGCGCGCACGGCGGACAATGATGGCACGACGCTGGCCATCGCGCTCAACTATGGCGCACAGGACGAGATCGCGCGCGCGGCGGCCAAGGCAGCGGCCAAGGGCGCGGTGAGCGTGGAGAGCATCGGCGCCGAGCTGGACACGGCGGACATGCCGCCGCTCGACCTGCTGATCCGCACCTCGGGCGAAGTGCGGCTGTCGAACTTCCTGCTGTGGCAGGCGGCCTATGCCGAGATGTGCTTCCTCGACGTGCTGTGGCCCGATTTCACCCCGGAACACCTTGCCTCGGCGCTGGCCGAGTTCGCGCAGCGGGAGCGTCGCTTTGGCGGACGCTGAGCCGATCGCGCCGGTAGCGCCGAAGAAGAGCGACCTGCCGGTGCGCGCCGCTTCGGCGGTGGTCATGCTGGCCGTGGCGGGCCTTGCGCTGTGGCGCGGCGGGCTGGTGCTCGACGGGTTCGTCGCGCTGGTCGGGCTGGTGGTGTTTGGCGAATACGTGCGCCTGGTCGCGCGGATTGCGCCCAATCCGGCGAAGATGTCGGCGGCGGTGCTGACCGGGGCGATCTATGTCGGCTGGGCAGCGTTTGCGCTGATGGTCATGCCGGTGGGACTGATGATCGGCATACTGGGCCTTGTCATCTGCACCGATACCGGGGCCTATTTCACCGGGCGCGCGCTGGGCGGGCCGAAGATCGCGCCGTCGATCAGCCCGTCGAAGACCTGGGCCGGCCTTGCCGGCGGCATGGCGGCGGCAGGCAGCTGGACCGCGCTGGCGACGCTGTTGGGCGGCTATCTCGTTTCGGCCATTGGCCCCACCGGGCCGAGCCTTGGTGAAGCGCTGCGCATTACCAATGTCGGGTTTGCCGCACTTGCGGGCGCGGGGCTGGCGGTAGTGGCGCAAGCGGGCGATTTCTATGAAAGCTGGCTCAAGCGTCGGGCGGGGGTGAAGGATTCCTCGCGCCTCATCCCGGGGCACGGCGGGCTGTTCGATCGCGTCGACGGGCTGCTGCCGGTGGCGATCGTCGTCGGCACGTTGTGGGCAATGGGCGCGTGACCGCCCCGCGCAGCATTTCGGTGCTGGGGGCAACCGGCTCGATCGGGGCGTCGACGCTCGATCTGGTGCGGCGCAACCGGGCCGACTGGCAGGTCGTCGCGCTGACCGCGAATTGCCAGGCGAAGGAGCTGACCGCGCTGGCGCGGGAATTTGGCGCCAGCGTGGCGGTGGTGGCGGACGAAAGCTGTCTGCCTGAATTGCGCGAGGCGCTGGCCGGAAGCGGGATCGAAGCGGCGGGCGGTGCTGCGGCGCTGGTGGAGGCTGCGACGCGCCCCGCCGATGTCACCGTCGCCGCGATCGTGGGCTGTGCGGGGCTGGCTCCGACGATGGCCGCGATCGAGAAAGGCCGTACCGTGGCGCTCGCCAACAAGGAAGCGCTGGTTTCGGCGGGCGAGGTGATGACCGCTGCCGTCGCACGCTCGGGCGCGACGCTGCTGCCGGTCGATTCCGAGCATAACGCGATCTTCCAGTGCCTGTCGGGCAACAGCATCGCCGATGTCCGCTGGATCACGCTGACCGCGAGCGGCGGGCCGTTCCGCGACTGGTCGCTCGAACGGCTGCAGGCGGCCACCCCGGCTGAGGCGGTCAAGCATCCCAACTGGTCGATGGGCGCGAAGATCAGCGTCGATTCGGCCACGATGATGAACAAGGGGCTGGAGTTCATCGAGGCGTTCCACTTGTTCCCGGTGGGCGTCGAGCGGCTGCGCATCATCGTCCATCCGCAGTCAATCGTGCATTCGATGGTCGAATATCGCGACGGTTCGACGCTGGCGCAGCTCGGCCCTTCGGACATGCGCGTGCCCATCGCCTCGGCGCTGGCCTACCCTGCGCGCATGAACACGCCCTGCGCGCCGCTGGACCTTGCCGCGATTGGCGAACTGACCTTTCGCCAGCCCGACGAAGTGCGCTTTCCCGCCACGCGCCTGGCGCGTGAGGCGGCGGTGGCGGGCGGGGCGGCGCCTGCCGTGCTCAACGCCGCGAACGAGATTGCGGTTGCCGCGTTCCTCGATGGTCAGATCGCGTTCACCCGAATCGTGCAATGCGCCGATTCCGTGCTGTCGCGCGGGCTTCCTCCGCCGCCCGCCTCGCTCGACGAGGTCATCGCGGTGGATCTTGAGGCCCGCATCCGTGCGCGCGAAACGATGGAGCCTGTTCGTTGACGCCTGAGCTGCATTCGCCCGGCCTGCTGCTGACCGTGCTGGCCTTCGTGCTGGTGCTGGGGCCGTTGGTGTTCATTCACGAGCTGGGGCATTATCTGGCGGGGCGGCTGTTCGGGGTGAAAGCCGAAAGCTTCTCGATCGGCTTCGGGAAGGAACTGTGCGGCTGGACCGATAAGCGCGGCACGCGCTGGAAGCTCTCGGCGCTGCCGCTGGGCGGCTATGTCCAGTTCGCGGGCGACATGAACGCGGCGGGCAAGCCTGACCCGGAATGGCTGGCGCTGCCAGCGGAGGAGCGCAACAGGACCTTTCAGGCCAAGCCCCTGTGGCAGCGCGCGCTGATCGTGCTGGCGGGGCCGGTGACCAACCTGGCGCTGGCGGTGCTGATCCTGGCAGGGTTCAACCTTGCCTATGGCACGGTGGTGGTGCCGCCGGTGATCGGCGCGGTCCAGGCGGGCTCCGTTGCGGACAAGGCCGGGATCAAGGTTGGTGACCGCGTGGTGTCCTTGCGCGGCGGGGCGGTGGACAGCTTTCTCGACGTTCGGCTGGAGGTCTCGCAACATCCGGCAGAGCCGCTCGACATGGTGATCGAGCGCGGTGGCGAGCGCATCAACCTGCCGGTGAGCGCCGGGTCCAAGGTCCTGCGCGACCGCTTCGGCAACGAGCAGCGCATTGGCTTCCTGGGCATCGGGCCCGCCAACATCGAGCGTGTCGCCGTCGGCCCCGTCGGAGCGGTCGCCTCGGCGCTGGGCCAGACGCGCGACATCATCGGCATGATGGTGACCGGCATCGGCCAGATCGTCACCGGCAAGCGCGAGGTGAAGGAGCTGGGCGGGCCGATCAAGATCGCCAAGTATTCGGGCGAGCAGCTGGCCTCCGGCTGGGAGCCGTTCGTGTTCTTCATCGCGATGATCTCGATTAACTTGGGGTTCATCAACCTCTTGCCAATCCCGGTGCTCGATGGCGGTCACCTCGCGCTCTATGCGGCCGAGGCGGTGCGTCGTCGGCCGGTAAGCCAGCGCGGCCAGGAATGGGCCTTCCGCACGGGGCTTGCGCTGGTGCTCGGGCTGATGTTGTTCGTGACGTTGAACGACGTGGCGTCCTTGAAGTTTTTCGGAGGGTAGGCGGGCCTTGCCCGTTGGGAAGGTCAGGCCGTCGCCGTCATGCAAGGCGGGACGGATTTTTTCACAATATTGCGGGGCTAATCGGGCTCCGGTCGGCTTGCTCGCTTGATTGGCGGGGCTGCATCGGGCACAGGGCTGCGATTGCCGGATTGCCGGGCTGGATGGCAGGGACCAGACCCCGGTGGATCGGCCGCACGATGATACGGGATGGCGCTTGGTGATGACTGGATTTGACGTGGCCCGGACCAACCCCGCCATGAAGCGTTTCTCTGCCGTGACGATGGCTCTGCTGGCGACGAGTGCGCTGGTCGCGGCACCGTCCGCCGCGCTTGCGGCGTCGAAGGTGAAGCCGGGCAAGGCCGTGCCGATCCCGACCGAAGCTGCGGCGCCCGCGCCGGCTGCCCCGGCGGTCGATCCAGCGTCGCCGGTCCAGGTGGTGCGCTCGATCACGGTCGAAGGTGCGCAGCGGCTCGAAGCAGATACGATCCTGTCGTACATCCGCCTGCGCACGGGCGATCCCTATACCCAGGCCGCCGGCGACCAGGTCCTCAAGGACCTCTATGCGACCGAACTGTTCGCCGATGCGCAGCTGAAGAACGACAACGGCGCGATCACGATCACGGTCAAGGAAAACCCGGTCGTCAACCGCATCATCCTCGAAGGCAACAAGCGCTTGAAGGAGGACAAGATCCTCCCCGAAATCAAGCTGACCGCGCGCCAGATCTTCACCCGGTCGAAGGTGCGCGCCGACGTTGCCCGCATCATCGAGCTGTACAAGCGGCAGGGGCGGTTTGCGGCCTCGGTCGAGCCCAAGATGGTGATGCTCGACCAGAACCGCGTCGACATCGTGTTCGAGATCCAGGAAGGGCCCAAGTCCAAGGTCCGCCAGATCAACATCATCGGCAACGAGAAGTTCAGCGACAGCCAGCTGCGCGGCGAGATGGTGACCAAGCAGTCGCGCTTCTTCCGCATGTTCTCGAGCGGGACGAGCTACGATCCCGATCGCCTCGCCTTCGACCAGCAGAAGCTGCGCCAGTTCTACCTGACCAAGGGCTATGCCGATTTCCGCGTGGTGTCGTCGGTGGCAGAACTGACGCCCGACAAGCGTGACTTCATCATCACCTACGTGGTCGAGGAAGGCCAGCGCTACAAGTTCGGCGACGTGAAGGTGGAAAGCCAGCTGCGCGACTTCGATGGCACGGTGCTGGCCAAGCGCCTGCCGCTGCACAAGGGTGACTGGTACAACGCCAAGCTGGTCGAGGACACGGTCGACAGCCTGACCGAAACGGCCGGCACCTTCGGCTACGCCTTCGCCGACGTTCGGCCCGACTTCCAGCGGAACAAGGACGACCTGACGATGTCGGTCGACTTCCGCATCGCGGACGCCCCGCGCGTCTATGTCGAGCGGGTCGACGTGAACGGCAACACGCTGACGCAGGATAAGGTCATTCGCCGCGAATTCCGCCTGGCCGAAGGCGATGCGTTCAATTCGTTCCAGATCAAGCGTTCGTCCAACCGCATCAAGTCGCTCGGCTACTTCCAGGAGAAGTTCGAGATCGAGCAGAAGCAGGGTTCGGCGCCCGACCGCATCGTGCTGGAAGCCAACGTCGAGGAAAAGCCGACCGGGCAGCTCCAGCTCTCGGCGGGCTTCTCCAGCCTTGAAAGCTTCATCTTCCAGGCTTCGATCCAGCAGAACAACTTCCGCGGTCGTGGCCAGACGGTGGGCGCCAGCCTCGACTATTCGCGCTATTCGCGTTCGGTCCAGCTGAGCTTCACCGAGCCGTACCTGTTCGACCGCAATGTCTCGTTCGGCATCGACGTGTACCGCCGTGACTACAACAGCTTCAACTACTACAACTCCAGCCGCAACACGACCTATCGCCAGGCCACCACCGGCTTCCAGGCACGCGTCGGCGTGGCGCTGACCGAGTACATGTCGCTGGTGGGGCGCTACACGCTCAACTTCGACGACGTGACGCTCGACAAGACGCTCTACTACTCGGACGGTCGCTGCGATCCGTTCAAGGGGGGCTTCTACCTGTGCGACGCCATCGGCAAGCGCACCAGCTCGATCCTGGGCGCGTCGCTGATCTACGATACACTCGACAACCGGATGCGGCCGACGCGTGGTTCGCAGGTCGTGGTAGGCACCGATTTCGCCGGCCTTGGCGGTTCGGTGAAGTATGCGCGCATCACCGCGAACGCTTCGAAGTACTTCGCGCTTGGCAAGGGCTTCGTGTTCTCGCTGCGCGGCGAAGGCGGGGCGATCCAGCCGCTCGCCAAGCGCTATGACGAAGCGGGCAACGAGGTCGATGGCGTGCGCCTGACCGACCGTTTCTTCCTCGGCCAGCCGCAGCTGCGCGGTTTCGACATCCGCGGCGTGGGCCCGCGCGTGCTGCGCAAGTTCTACACCGGTCTGAATGCCGACGGCACGGGCGGCACCACCAGCACCAACCGCAACGACTGGCAGGACGACGCCATCGGTGGGCGTTACTACTACCTGGCGCATGCCGAGCTGGAGATCCCGCTGGGTTCGGGCGCGCGTGAATTGGGCCTGCGTCCGTCGATCTTCGTCGACGCGGGCGCGGTGTTCAGCGTGAAGAAGCCGGACGTAAATCCGCTGGTGCTGCAGATCGTCAACTCGACGACCGGCGATTCCAAGTATGTCTCGGTCACGCCGGACCCGAACAACGCGGGCAACTGGATCAACTACACCGTCCCTACCGGCTACAGCGTCTCGCGCAAGTTCGCCGAGAGCTATGTCGGCAATTCGGCCAAGCCGCGCGTTTCGGTCGGTGTCGGCGTCAACTGGAACTCGCCGTTCGGGCCGTTCCGCATCGATTTCGCCAAGGTGCTTTCCAAGGTCGACGGCGACGACCCGCAGGCCTTCACTTTCAACGTGGGAACTCAGTTCTGATGAAACTCCGCATTGCTTCGGCCCTGATCGCGGGCCTTCTCGTTTCGGCCGCTCCTGCCGCTATGGCGCAGTCGACCCCCGGTGGCACCGTCGTCGGTGGCATCGCCGTCGCCAACCCGCCGGCCGTGGTTGCTGCCTCGAACGCCTACAAGACCGCGCAGAGCCAGCGCCCCGTCACCTACAAGGCGCAGATCGACCAGGCCAACACGCGCAAGTCGCAGATCGAAGCGCAGCTCAAGCCGCTGATCACCAAGCTGGAGGCCGATTCGAAGGCTGCTGCGCCGAACCGCGCCGCGCTTCAGGCACAATACGAGCAGATCCAGCAGATCCAGCAGGCTGGCCAGCAGGAAATCGAGCAGATCCTCGCCCCGCTCAACCTGTCGCAGCAGTATGTGCTTGAACAGATCGGCGACAAGCTGGACGATGCCACGCAGGCCGCGATGACCAAGAAGAAGGTCACCGTCGTGCTCGATTCGCAGAGCATCATCAAGGCTGACCAGGTCTACAACCTCAACCAGGACATCCTGGCCGAGCTGAACACGCAGATCCCGTCGGCGCAGCTGGTGCCGCCCGTCGGCTGGCTGCCGCGCGCGCAGCGCGAAGCGCAGGCCCAGCAGGCAGCCGCAGCTGGTGCCGCACCGGCTGCCGCGCCCGCCGCTGCCGCTCCGGCCAACAACAAGAAGCAGCCTTCGGGCCGCTAAGTCAGGGCATCCGGGGGCATGGCCGAAGAAACGGGCGCTGCGGCGCCGCTCGATTATGACGTGACCAAGGTGATGGCGGCGCTTCCGCACCGCTATCCCCTGTTGCTAGTCGATCGTGTCGTCGAACTCGTGCTGGATCAGCGCATCCACGCGATCAAGGCGGTCTCGATGAACGAGCAGTTCTTCCAAGGGCATTTCCCCGGCCGTCCGATCATGCCGGGCGTGCTGCAGATCGAGGCGCTGGCGCAGGCCGCCGGCGTCCTCGCGGTCGAAAGTCTCGGCCTCGCAGGGTCGGGCAAGCTTGTCTATTTCATGGCGATCGAGGAAGCCAAGTTCCGCACCCCGGTGCTGCCGGGCTGCCTGCTCGACCTCCACGTCGAATTCACCCAGAAGCGTGCGCGCGTCTGCAAGTTCGCCGGGCGCGCCATGCTCGGCGACAAGATCGCTACCGAGTGCAGCTTCACCGCGATGATCGCGGACGCCTGATCGGGGCAAGGGGCGCCGTCGTCGCTGGCGGCGGTTTCCACGCTCCGGCCAGGGCGACGACAAGGGAGGGCTTGTCCGATGCCCCGCGCAGACACCATCGACCTGCTGAACCGCTACTATGCCGCGTTCAACGCGGGGCAGTGGCAGGCCATGCTCGACTGCCTGGCAGACGACGTCGCGCACGACATCAACCAGGGCCAGCGCGTGATCGGCAAGGCTGCGTTCGCCGAATTTCTCGCCCACATGGAACGCTGCTACCAGGAGCGGCTGGACGACATCGTGCTGATGGCCAGCGACGATGGCACGCGTGCGGCGGCCGAGTTCGTGGTCCATGGCCGGTATCTTGCCACCGATGAGGGGCTGCCGGAGGCGAACGGGCAGACCTATGTCCTGCCGGCGGGCGCGTTCCTGGCCGTTGAGGACGGGAAGATCAGCCGGCTGACGATGTACTACAACCTCGCCGACTGGGAAGCGCAGGTCATGGGCGCGTGAGCGGGATCGTCGTCCGGGCGCTGACCGGCGCGGAAATCGCCGCCGCGCTGGACGACCTTGCCGCCTTGCGCATCACGGTCTTTGCCGCGTTCCCCTATCTCTACGATGGCGATGCGGCTTACGAGGCCGAGTACCTGACCGACTATGCGCAGGCGAAGGACGCGGTGCTGGTTGCCGCGTTCGATGGCGCGCGCGTGGTCGGCGCTGCCACCGCCGCGCCCATGGGCCACCAGAAGGCGGCCTTTCGCGCGCCGTTCGAGGCGCGTGGCCTCGATACCGACCGGTTGTTCTATTTCGGCGAAAGCGTGCTGCTGCCCGAATACCGGGGCTACGGCATCGGCCACGCCTTCTTCGACCACCGCGAGGCGCAGGCGCGCGCCTGCGGCGCCGATGCGGCGTGCTTTGCCGCCGTGATCCGGCCCGCGGACCATCCCGCGCGGCCTGCGGGCTACACCCCGCTCGATGCGTTCTGGACGAAGCGCGGCTATGCGCCGGTCCCCGGCCTGGTCACCCAACTGGCGTGGAAGGAGCATGGTCAGGCGGAAGAGAGCGGGAAACCGATGCAGTATTGGCTGCGCGACTGGAGCGCACCATGACCGGCCTCACGTGGAACGTCGCCGCTGCGCAATATCCGATCGACCAGCTGGAGAGCTGGGACGCCTACGAGGCCAAGCTGACAGGCTGGGTCGCGCTGGCGGTCGAGGGCGGGGCGTCGCTGCTGGTGTTCCCCGAATATGGCGCGATGGAACTCGCCTCGCTCGATCCTGCGACGATGGGTGATCTGGCAGGGTCTATCGAGAGCGTTTCGGCGCTGCTGCCGCGCGTCGATGCGCTCCATGCCGCGCTGGCCGCGCGCCACGGCGTCCACATCCTTGCCGCCAGCGCGCCGCGCCGCGATGCCGATGGCAAGGCGCGCAATGCCGCGCGACTGTTTGCGCCCAATGGCAAATGCGGCACGCAGGACAAGCTCATCATGACCCGCTTCGAACGCGAGCAATGGCGCATCAGCGGCGGCGACGCCTTGCGCCTGTTCGACACTGCGCTGGGGCGCCTCGCGGTGCTGATCTGCTACGATAGCGAATTTCCCCTGCTCGCCCGCGCGGCGGTGGAGGCGGGGGCCGAAGTGCTGCTGGTGCCAAGCTGCACCGATTCCCTGCACGGCTATTGGCGCGTGCGGATCGGTGCGCAGGCGCGCTCTTTGGAAAGCCAGGCCTACGTCGTTCATTCGCCCACCGTGGGCGAGGCGGCGTGGTCGCCTGCGGTCGACGTCAACCGCGGCGCAGCAGCGGTCTATGGTCCGCCCGATCGCGTGCGTGGCGGCGACTGGGGGATGCCCGAGGATGGCGTGCTGGCGCTGGGCGAGGAGGGCCAGCCGGGCTGGGTCCATGCCGAGATCGATCCGACGCTGGTTGCGACCTTGCGCGCCGATGGCGGCGTGCTCAACATGCGCCACTGGCGCGAACAACCGGGCGCGGCGACGCTGCCGACGGTTGAGGTGGTGAGCCTGCTGTGAAGATCGATCCGTTCCTGCTCATCATCTTCGCTACGGTCGCGGTGGCGAGCGTGCTGCCCGCAACCGGCGTGGCCGCCACGGCGGTCGATATCGTCACGACCGGCGCGATCGCGCTGCTGTTCTTTCTCCACGGCGTGCGGTTGAAGCGCGAGACGCTGGTGACGGCGGCGACCGACTGGAAGATCCACCTTGTCATCATGGCCTGCACTTTCGTGATGTTCCCGCTGCTGGGCGTGGGCCTGCACCGGGCCATGCCGGGGGCGCTGCCGCCCGCGCTGTGGACGGGGATGCTTTACCTGTGCGCGCTGCCATCGACGGTGCAGTCCTCGATCGCGTTCACCTCGATCGCGCGGGGCAACGTGGCGATTGCGGTCTGCGCGGCGGCATTCTCGAACCTGGCGGGCGTGCTGATCACGCCGTTCCTGGCGAGCGCGCTGCTGGGAACGCAAGGCGGGGTCTCGGCCTCGCAACTGGGCAAGATCGCGAGCGAGCTGCTGTTGCCGTTCGTGGCCGGGCACCTGCTGCGGCCGCTGCTGGGCGCATGGGCGGAGCGCAACCGCAAGCTGCTGACCTTCACCGATCGCGGCACGATCGTGCTGGCGGTCTATGCCTCGTTCGCGGCCGCCGTGGTCGAAGGGCTGTGGCACAAGGTCGCGCCGCTGCAACTGGCGCTGCTGCTCGGCTTGTGCCTGCTGCTGCTGGTGGCGGTGCTGGGGCTGACGACGCTGATCGCGCGCGCGCTGGGCTATGGCACGGCAGAGGAGATCGCGATCGTGTTCGTGGGTTCCAAGAAGTCGCTGGCGAGCGGCGCGCCGATGGCCAAGATCATCTTCCCCGCTGCCGTGGCGGGCGCGGCAATCCTGCCGGTGATGATCTTCCACCAGGTGCAGCTGATGGCCTGCGCGGCGCTGGCGCGGCGCTATGGCGAACGGGATGGCGATTGAGCGGCTGGTTGTCACGCGCCTGTCGCGCGCGCGTCATAGCGGCCTCTTCGCAATGAAGAGGAATCGCCATGACCTTAACCGTTTCCCGTCGTGAGATTCTGGCCGGCACCGCCGCCTTCGCGCTGTGCGGCATGGCCGCGCCGCAGCGCCGCCCGCGCGTGATGCAGCCGACGCCGCCGCAGGCGCTGGTGTTCGGCCATCGCGGCGCCTGCGCGCTGCGCCCGGAGCACACGCTCGAATCCTATGCCCGCGCGATCGCCGACGGCGCCGACTACGTCGAGCCGGACCTCGTGCCGACGAAGGACGGCGTGCTGGTGGCCCGGCACGAGCCGAACATCGCCGAGACCACCAATGTCGCCGACCACCCGGAATTTGCCGACCGCCGCAAGGTCAAGCAGATCGACGGCGAGAGCCAGCAGGGCTGGTTCACCGAGGACTTCACGCTGGCCGAGCTGAAGACGCTGCGCGCCAAGGAGCGGCTGGGCGCGCTGCGGCCCGAGAGCCAGAGCTTCGACGGCAAGCTGGAGATCGTGACGTTCGACGAGATCGTCGCTTTCGTGCAGGCCGAGGGCATCAAGGCCAAGCGCGAGGTGGGCCTTATCCCCGAGATCAAGCATTCGACCTATTTCGCCGCGCAGGGCTTCGACATGGAGGGCCTGTTCCTCGCCGCCTACAAGCGCCTGCCGTACCTCCAGGACGCGCCGTTGATCGTGCAGTCGTTCGAGACCGCCTGCCTGAGGCGCCTGCGCGCCGAAATCGGACAGGAAGGCAATGTGCAGCTGATGCAGCTCTACGACGAGGATGCCAAGCGCCCGGCGGATGTCGTGGCCGCCCGGGGCAAGCTGACCTATGGCGACATGGCGACGCCGAAGGGCTTCTTCGTGGTGGCCGACTATGCCGACTGGGTCTGCCCGCCCAAGGACAGGATCTATGCGATGCTGGAAGAGGGCCGCCGCCCCTTGCGCAGCGCCTTCCTAGCCGATGCGCACCGCGCGCAGCTGCTGGTCGCCTGCTATACGTTTCGCCCCGAAAATCCGTTCCTGCCGCCGAACTTGCGGCGAGGCGACGAGAACGAGCGCAACCAGCGTGGCATGGTCGACCACCTGCGGCTGTTCCTCAATGCCGGAATCGACGGCTTCTTCACCGACGATCCCGCGATGGGGCGGCTTGCCGAAACCGACTGGGGTCTTTGAGGGCGATCATCTGACGGCGTGACGGGGCAATCATGCTGCGCTAAGCGTGCAGCATGATTGCCAATGAAACCGGATCGCGCTGATGGATGCCGCTGAACAGGTCCACCTCAAGTTCCTCGGCGCCCTGGAGAGCGGCAGCTTGCGCCGCCGCTCCAACCTTGGCCTTGCCGAAGCGGGGCTGGATGCCACGCGGGCCGCTGCGCTGCTCCATTCGCAGATGACCAGCCGCCAGCTCGATCGCCTCAGCCGCAAGCTGCAAGCGCGGGGAGAGGGCTTCTACACGATCGGATCATCGGGCCACGAAGGCAACGCGGTGCTGGCAGAAGCGTCGCGCGTCGACGACATCGCTTTCCTGCACTACCGCGATGCTGCCTTCCAGATCCACCGTGCGGCCCGCGTGCCGGGTGAAACGCCGGGCTGGGACATGCTGCTGTCCTTTACCGCCAGCGCGGAGGATCCGATCTCGGGCGGGCGGCACAAGGTGCTGGGATCAAAGCGGCTGATGATCCCGCCGCAGACCAGCACTATCGCCAGCCACCTGCCCAAGGCGGTGGGCGCGGCCTTTTCGATCGGCATCGCGCGGCGGATGGGCTGGACCGACACCGTGCTGGCGCAGGACGGCGTGGTGATCTGTTCGTTCGGCGATGCCAGCGCCAACCATTCGACCGCCGTCGGCGCGCTCAACACCGCTGCGTGGGCCGCGTTCCAGAACACGCCGATGCCCATCGTGTTCGTGTGCGAGGACAACGGCATCGGCATTTCGACCAGCACGCCGCCGGGCTGGATCGAGGCCAACTGGTCGAACCGGGCGGGCCTGCATTACATCGCCGCGGACGGCTGCGATCTGGCCGATGCCTTTGCCGCCGCGCGCGAGGCGGTGGACTTCGCGAGGGGCAGGCGCAAGCCGGTGTTCCTGCACCTCAAGACCGTGCGGCTCTACGGCCATGCGGGCAACGACATGCAGCTGGCCTACCTGCCCAAGGACCGCATCGCCGCCGACGAAGCGCGCGATCCGCTGCTGGCGAGCGCGGCGCTGTTGATCGAGGAAGGCGTGATGACCGCCGCCGAGATCCGCGCCGAGTACGACGCGATCGAGGCCGCGCTCGCGGCGTCGGTGGAACAGGCGATCCGCCGCCCCAAGCTGAAGGACGCGGGCGAGGTCATGGCCAGCATCGTGCCGCCCGCACGCGCAGGCGGAGACCGCCCGCTGGCTCCTGCGCCTGCGCGCGAGGCGCTGTTCGCCGACGAGGCTGCGGCGTTGGCCAAGCCTCAGCACATGGCCAAGCTCATCTCGTGGGCGCTGGCCGACGTGCTGCTGCAATATCCCAACGCGATCGTCTGCGGCGAGGACGTGGGCCCCAAGGGCGGCGTCTATGCCTGCACGCAGAAGCTGCACCAGCGTTTCGGCTCGGCCCGCGTGATCAACACGCTGCTCGATGAACAGGCGATCCTGGGCCTTGCTATCGGCGCTGCGCACAACAACCTGCTGCCGCTGCCTGAAGTGCAGTTCCTTGCCTATGTCCACAACGCCGAGGACCAGATCCGGGGCGAAGCAGCGACGCTGCCGTTCTTTTCCAACGGGCAGTTCACCAACCCGATGGTGCTGCGCATCGCGGGGCTGCCTTACCAGAAGGGCTTCGGCGGGCACTTCCACAACGACAACAGCCTGGCCGTCTTCCGCGACATTCCCGGCGTGATCCTCGCGGTGCCGTCGAACGGGCGCGATGCCGTGGCCATGCTGCGCGAATGCGTGCGGCTGGCGCACGAGGAACAGCGCGTGGTCGTGTTCGTCGAACCCATCGCGCTCTACATGACGCGCGACCTTCATGCCGAGGGCGACGGGCTGATGACCGGGCTGTACCCGCCGCCGGGCGAGCATGTCGTGCGCATCGGCGAGCCGGCGGTGCATGGCGATGGCACCGATCTTGCCATCGTGACTTATGGCAATGGCACCTTCCTGTCGTTGCAGGCGCAGCAGTTGCTGGCCGCGCAAGGCGTGGCGGCGCGGGTGATCGACCTGCGCTGGCTCGCGCCGCTGCCCGAGGAGGCCTTGCTCGCCACCACCTCGCCTTGCGACAAGGTGCTGATCGTGGACGAATGCCGCATCACCGGCTCGCAGAGCGAGGCGCTGATGGCGCTGTTCGCAGAAAAGCAGCCGGGCACGCCCGCTGCGCGCCTTGCGGCCACCGACAGCTTCATCCCGCTGGCGCGTGCGGCGACCTATACCCTGCCGAGCCGCGACATGATCGTGGTCAAGGCGCTGGAGATGATCCGTGGGTAAGCGCGAACGCGTCGTTGTCGTCTGTCCCGGTCGCGGCACCTACAATGCGCCCGAGCTGGGCTATCTGGCGCGCCACCACGCCGGGCATCCGCTGCTCGAACGCTTCGATGCGATTCGCAGGGAGGGTGGCAAGGACGCGCTGAAGGTGCTCGACGGGGCGGCCAAATTCACGCCCGCGCACGTGAAGGGCGACGTGGCGGCGCCGTTGATCCACGCCTGCGCGTACCTCGATTTCCTGAGCCTCGACCGCGAGCGGTTCGAGGTGGTTGCCGTCACCGGCAATTCGATGGGCTGGTACACCGCGCTTGCCTGCGCCGGGGCGGTGGGGGCGGAGCAGGGCTTCCGCATCGCCGATGCGATGGGCGTCAATTCGCAAGGCCACGACGAAGGCGGGCAGAGCGTACTGGTGCTGGCGGACGAGGACTGGCGCGTCGATCCCGCGCTGGAGGCCCGCGTCGAAGCCCTGATGGCGGCGCATGGGGTGCTGCCTTCAATCCGGCTCGGCGGAATGCTGGTTGTCGCGGGGCCGGGTGCCGCTCTGGGCGCTTTCGAGGCCGCTCTGCCCCCGTTAGGTCGCCCGCCGCTGCGCTTGCCGGGGCACGGGCCCTTCCACACGCCGCTGATGGCGCAAAGCGCGGCTGCAGCCCGCGCCAGCTTGCCGCAAGCGTGGTTCGGGCAGCCCGATATTCCGCTGATCGACGGGCGCGGCGCGGTGTGGCGGCGTGCCTCGACCGATCCGGCGGCCTTGTGGGATTACACTTTCAGCCACCAGATCCTGCGGCCTTACGACTTCACCGTCGCCATCACGGTCGCGCTCAAGGAGTTTGCGCCTGACCGGCTGATCCTGCTCGGCCCCGGCGAGACGCTGGGGGGCGCGATTGCGCAAGTAATTATACGTAACAAGTGGCTGGACATTTCCGCGCGCAGCCGGTTTTCTGCGCGGCAGGAAGAGGATGCGTTCCTGATCGGTCTGGGCAGACCCAGCCAGCGAGGAATCGTGATCCCATGTCGGAACAATGTCTTACCCTGAAGCGGACCCGCGGCTGATGCAGCCGCGCATCCTGTTCGTCTGCCTTGGCAACATCTGCCGTTCACCGATGGCGGAGGCGGCCTTGCGCGCGCAGGCGGTGGAAGCCGGCATCGCGCTGACCATCGATTCAGCGGGAACGGGCGGCTGGCACGTCGGCAAGGCGCCCGATCCGCGTGCGCAGGCCGAAACGCTGCGCCATGGCATCGACATTGCGGGCTATCGCGCGCGGCAGGTGGCGGTGGAGGACTTTCGCACTTTCGATTTCATCTACGCGCTCGACCCGCAGAACCTGCGCGATCTCCATGCCATCGCGCCACGCCGCCCGCTGGCGAAGGTGGGGCTGCTGATGGATCTCGTGCCCGGTCGCGAAGGCAGCGCGGTGATCGATCCCTATTATGGCGACGAACAGGACTTCCGCGCGACGTGGGAGGACGTGCGCGCAGCAGCGCGCCAGATCGTGGCCGCGTTCAGCCGCTGATTGCCGAACGGATCGCGTCGACCACGCCGCTGCGTACGGCCCTACCATGTTTACCCGGGCCATGTTCGCCCGGTTCCAGCACCAGCCCGACGGTGCGCGTCAGGCCGAAGCCCGCCAGCGGGCGCAGAGCCACGCCGGGTGCGCCAAGGCTGCGCGGCATGACGGTGAGGCCGAGCCCCGCACGCACGTAGCCTGCCACGCGCTCCTCGCTGATGGAGCGGGCGGCCATGAACGGGCGCACCCCGCGCGCGGTGAAGAACTGGCTGACCAGCGGCAGCGCCTCGCACTGGCGGCGCACCAGCATCGGTTCGTCCACCAGCGTTTCGGCGGCGATGGTCTCTGCCTGCGCGAGCGGGTGGCTGTCCCACAGCGCGAGCAGGTACGGCTCCTCGAACAGCGCGATGGCCCGCCGGGTATCGCTCGCGCCCAGCGGGCCGAGGGCGAGATCCACGCGGCCTCGGTCGAGCAGCGCGGCGAGTTCGCCCGCGCGGCGCTCGATCAGCTCCAGCCGCACGCCGGGAAGCGCGCGGCAGGCGACGACGATGGCTTCGACGAAATCGGCCGCCAGCGTGGATGCGAGGCCCAGCCGGATCGTGGTTATGGCGTGGGTTTCGGCCAGCGCGGCCTGCGCCTCGACGAAGGCCGCCTCGATCCGCCGCGCAGGTTGGACCAGCCGCGCGCCGGCTTCGGTCAGTTCGACGCGGCGGTTGCTGCGTACGAACAGCGGCGTACCGACATCGCGTTCCAGCCGCGCGATCGCCGACGAGACGGTCGGCTGCGAAACGCGCGTCAGGTCGGCCGCGCGCGAGAACGAGCCGGTATCGACCACGGCGAGGAAATAGCGGAGCAGAAGGCGATCCATGATAGCTTTTGTCTATGCACTGTATGGCCTCGCGCCAAGTAGTCATTGCTCGCAGGTATGATAGCATCAGGCGCAAACAGCATGTGGAGGATGCCTTGCGCGCAACGCCCGATCTCGATTTCGGCCTGACCGAAAGCGCCCTGATGATCCGAGAGGCGGCGGGCCGCTTCGCCGACGAGCAGATCGCGCCGCTTTCCGCCGAGATCGACCGCAACGACCGCTTCCCGCGCGAGCTGTGGCAGCCGATGGGCGGGCTGGGCCTGCACGGGATCACGGTGGAGGAGGAATGGGGCGGGCTTGGCCTCGGCTATCTCGACCATGTGATCGCGGTGGAAGAAGTGAGCCGCGCGAGCGGGTCGGTCGGCCTGTCCTATGGCGCGCATTCCAACCTGTGCGTCAACCAGATCCGGCGCTGGGGCAATGACGCGCAGAAGGCGAAATACCTGCCGGGACTGATCTCGGGCGATCACGTGGGCAGCCTCGCCATGTCGGAAACGGGCGCGGGGTCGGACGTCGTCTCGATGAAGCTGCGCGCGGATGCCGTGCCCGGTGGCTTCCGCCTCAACGGCACCAAGTTCTGGATCACCAACGGCACCTATGCCGATACGCTGGTGGTCTATGCCAAGACCTCGCCCGAAGCGGGCAGCCGGGGCATCACCGCGTTCCTGATCGAAAAGGACATGCCCGGCTTCTCGATCGGCCAGAAGATCGACAAGATGGGGCTTCGCGGCAGCCCTACCTGCGAACTGGTGTTCGAGGACTGCTTCGTGCCCGAGGAGAATATCATGGGGCCGCTGCATGGCGGCGTCGGCGTGCTGATGAGCGGGCTGGATTACGAACGCGTGGTGCTGGCCGGGATGCAGATCGGCATCATGCAGGCCTGCCTCGACACGGTCATTCCCTATGTTCGCGAACGCAAGCAGTTCGGCAAGCCGATCGGCGCGTTCCAGCTGATGCAGGCCAAGGTGGCGGACATGTACGTCGCGCTGCAATCCGCGCGGGCCTATGTCTACACCGTGGCCAAGGCGTGCGATTCCGGGCAGACCACGCGCTTCGACGCGGCGGGCGCGATCCTGCTGGCGAGCGAGAGCGCGTTCCGCGTGGCGGGCGAGGCGGTGCAGGCGCTGGGCGGCGCGGGCTATACCAAGGACTGGCCGGTCGAACGCTTCCTGCGCGATGCCAAGCTGCTGGATATCGGCGCGGGCACCAACGAGATCCGGCGAATGCTGATCGGGCGCGAACTGATCGGAGCGGGTTCCTGATGTCGGCGCCCGTCCTTCCGACCAGCCTCGATCTCTCCAGCCCGCAGGCGCAGGCGCGCAAGGCGCATAATCGCGCGCTGGCGGAGGATTTGCGCGCGCGGGTCGCGCAGGCGGCGCTTGGCGGCGATGCTCGCAGTCGCGAGCGGCACGTCAGCCGGGGCAAGCTCCTGCCGCGCGATCGGGTGGAGCGCCTGCTCGATCCCGGCGCGCCGTTCCTCGAAGTGGGTCAACTGGCCGCCAACGGGATGTATGGCGATGAAGTGCCCGGCGCGGGCATCATCACCGGCGTGGGCCGCGTCTCGGGCCGCCAGTGCATGATCTTCGCCAATGACGCGACGGTGAAGGGCGGCACGTACTTCCCGATGACGGTGAAGAAGCACTTGCGCGCGCAGGACATCGCGCAGGAAAACGGCCTGCCGTGCATCTATCTGGTCGACAGCGGTGGCGCGAACCTGCCCAACCAGGCCGAGGTCTTTCCCGACCGCGACCATTTCGGGCGATTCTTCTACAATCAGGCGCAGATGAGCGCGCGAGGGATTCCCCAGATCGCCAGCGTGATGGGATCGTGCACCGCGGGCGGCGCCTACGTCCCGGCGATGAGCGATGAAAGCGTGATCGTGAAGGAGCAGGGCACGATCTTCCTGGCAGGTCCCCCGCTGGTGAAGGCCGCAACGGGCGAAGAAATCAGCGCCGAGGATCTGGGTGGCGGCGACCTGCATGCGCGCAAGTCGGGCGTGGTCGATCACCTTGCCGACAACGACGAACATGCGCTGACCATCGTGCGCGATATCGTCAGCCATCTGGGCGAAGCGCCGCAGGCAGCCGCGCGCGAGGTGCGCGATCCGGTCTATCCGGCAGACGACCTTTACGCGATCATCCCCGAAGACGTGCGCGCGCCCTATGACGTGCACGAAGTGATCGCGCGGATCGTCGACGCATCCGAGTTCCACGAGTTCAAGGCGCTTTACGGTTCCACGCTGGTCTGCGGGTTCGCGCATATCCACGGGATGCCGGTGGCGATCCTGGCCAACAACGGCGTGCTGTTTTCGGAAAGCGCGCAGAAGGGCGCGCACTTCATCGAACTGGCCTGCCAGCGCCGTATCCCGTTGCTGTTCCTGCAGAACATCAGCGGCTTCATGGTCGGTGGCAAGTACGAGGCCGAGGGCATCGCCAAGCACGGGGCCAAGCTGGTGACGGCGGTGGCGACCGCGCAAGTGCCCAAGATCACCGTGCTGATCGGCGGCAGCTTCGGTGCGGGCAACTATGGCATGTGCGGGCGTGCTTATGGCCCGCGCTTCCTGTTCACCTGGCCCAACGCGCGCATTTCGGTGATGGGCGGCGAACAGGCGGCGAGCGTGCTGGCAACAGTCCACCGCGACGCGGACAAGTGGACGCCTGAGGAGGCCGAAGCCTTCAAGGCGCCAATCCGCCAGAAGTACGAGGACGAAGGCAACCCCTACTACGCCACCGCGCGCGGCTGGGACGATGGGGTGATCGACCCCGTGCAGACGCGCGACGTGCTGGGCCTCGCGCTCGAAGCATGCCTTGCAACGCCCATTCCCGAACGCCCTGCGTTCGGCGTGTTCCGGATGTGATGCGATGATAAAGTCTCTCCTCATCGCCAATCGTGGCGAAATCGCGTGCCGCGTCATTCGCACCGCGCGCCGCCTCGGCATCCGTACGGTGGCGGTCTATTCGGACGCCGATGCCAATGCGCTGCATGTGCGCAGCGCCGACGAGGCGGTGCACATCGGCCCCGCCGCCGCGCGCGAAAGCTACCTTGTGGGCGAGCGCATCATCGCCGCCGCGCTCGCCACGGGCGCGGAAGCGATCCATCCGGGCTATGGGTTCCTGTCGGAGAACGCCGCGTTCGCGCAGGCCGTGCTCGATGCCGGGCTGGTCTGGGTAGGGCCGAAGCCGGCCTCGATCACCGCGATGGGGCTGAAGGATGCCGCCAAGGCGCGGATGATCGCGGCAGGGGTGCCAGTGACGCCGGGCTATCTGGGCGAGGACCAGAGCGAGGCGCGTTTGCAGGCCGAGGCGGACGCGATCGGCTATCCCGTGCTGATCAAGGCCGTGGCGGGCGGCGGCGGCAAGGGGATGCGGCGCGTTGATGCGAGCGCAGACTTTGCCGAGGCGCTCGCTTCGTGTCGGCGCGAGGCAGCGTCCTCGTTCGGTGACGATCGGGTGCTGATCGAGAAGTACATCCTCTCGCCCCGCCATATCGAAGTGCAGGTGTTCGGCGATGCCCACGGCAATGTCGTCCACTTGTTCGAGCGTGACTGTTCGTTGCAGCGCCGCCACCAGAAGGTGATCGAGGAAGCGCCCGCACCGGGCATGGACGAAGCGACGCGCGCGGCGGTGTGCGACGCGGCGGTGCGTGCGGCGAAGGCCGTGGACTACGAGGGCGCAGGCACGATCGAGTTCATCGCGGATGGCTCCGAAGGGCTGCGCGCGGACCGCGTGTGGTTCATGGAAATGAACACGCGGTTGCAGGTGGAGCATCCCGTCACCGAGGCGATCACCGGCGTCGATCTGGTCGAATGGCAACTGCGCGTGGCGTCGGGCGAGGCGCTGCCCAAACGGCAGGAGGACCTTGCCATCGACGGCTGGGCGGTCGAGGCGCGGCTCTATGCCGAAGACCCGACCAAGGGGTTCCTGCCGAGCATCGGGCGGGTCGATGACTTCCACTATCCAAGCCATCTGGCCCGCGTCGATACCGGCGTGGAAGCGGGCGCGGAAATCTCGCCGTTCTACGATCCGATGATCGCCAAGCTGATCGTCCATCGGGGCGATCGGGCTGCGGCAATCGAAGGCCTGCGGGCCACGCTGGACGAAGGCGTGGTCGGGCCGTTGGTGACCAACAGCGGGTTCCTGTGGCGGCTGCTGGGCCATGCCGCGTTTCAGGCGGGCGTGGTCGATACCGGGCTGATCGAGCGCAATCTGGAAAGCCTGACGTCGCGGCCCGAGCCTTCGGTCGAGGGGCTCGCGCTGGCGGCACTGCGGCTGGCGGGATCGCCGGGCGGAACGCCGTGGAGCAGCCGGTCGGGGCTGCGGCTGAACGCGGCCCCCCGGCGCGACGTGCGGCTGGCGGACCAGTTCGGGCGACGGTTCGAGGTGGACTTGTCGGGCGACGTCGTTTTCGACGGCTGGCCGGGCGAGGCCTTGGCCAGTGTCGACGAGGGCGGCGAACGCTTTCTTGTCCGCTTCGCGCGCACCGAGGGCGGGGCGGGCGGCGTGGCATCGGACGGGGCGATCCGCGCGCCGATGCCGGGCAGGGTGATCTCGGTCGATGTCGCCGACGGCGCGCGGGTGATCAAGGGGCAGAAGCTGCTGGTGCTGGAAGCGATGAAGATGGAACACGCCCTGACCGCGCCGTTCGACGGCACGGTGACGGGGCTGAGCATCGAGGCAGGCGCGCAAGTGCAGGTGGACGCCTTGCTGGCGCACGTGGAGAAGGACTGACACGATGGCCGGCAAGCACTTCGACGAATGGGCCGTGGGCGAGCGGATCGAGCACGAGATCCGGCGCACCGTGACCGAGACCGACAACCTGCTGTTCAGCACGATGACGCACAACCCGCAGCCGCTGCATATCGATGTCGAGGCGGCCAAGGCGAGCGAGTTCGGGCAGATCCTCGTCAACGGCACCTTCACTTTCGCGCTGATGGTGGGGCTGTCGGTGGGCGACACCACGCTGGGGACGCTGGTGGCGAACCTGGGCTACGACAAGCTGGTGATGCCCAAGCCGGTGTTCATCGGCGATACCATGCGCGCGACGAGCGAGGTGGTGGAGCTGAAGGAATCGAAGTCACGGCCCGGCGCCGGGATCGTGACCTTCCGGCACGAGCTGATCAACCAGCGCGGGGAGGTGGTCTGTTCGTGCCTGCGCTCGGCCCTCGTGAAGCGTAAGGGTTCCTGACGACTTGCGCGGCGGTCAGACGGCTTGCACGTTGTGCATATGCAAGCCGATGAAGCGCTCAGGCTGCCGTGTGTCGCGACCAGCTTTCGCAAGACCAATCGCGCGTTGACCCGCGCCTATGAAGCCGCGCTTGGCGCCCATGGGATGAGCCTTGCGCAGTTCTCGCTGTTGTCCACGCTGGCCCGACATGGCGAGCTGCCGCTGTCGCGGCTGGCCGAGCGCGAGGTGATGGATCGCAGCACGCTGACGCGCGCGCTCGGTCCGCTGGAGCGGGCAGGCTGGGTGAGCGTGCGCGACCTGACCGCGCGCAGCCGGCAGGTCATGCTCACGCCACAGGGCAAGCAGGCACTGACGGCGGCGCGGCGCGCCTGGGCCGAGGTGCAACGCGAGATGGTCGCGCGGATCGGCGCGGACAACTGGCGCAAGCTGGCGCCGTGGCTGCCCGAAATCGCCGACCATGCGATCGGTCGGCCGGGCTAGGACCTAGCCCGAACGCGCCATGCCCATGCGGCGCGCGTGGGCGCGGCGAGCGAGCGCCTTGGCGCCTGCGCCAAGCGTGGTGCGCATGAAGCGGCTGGCGGCACTGGCTTCGGCATAGCCCAGGCGGTGGGCCAGTTCGGCAAGGTTGGGCTTGCGCTCGTTGGCAAAGTATTCCTCGGCGGCGCGGCGGCGCATACGGGCGAGCAGGGCGGCGAAGGTCTCGCCATGTTCCGCCAGCCGCCGCTGCAGGCTGCGCGGGCCGAGTGCGAGGCTCTTGGCCACGGTTTCCAGCGTCACTTCGCCGCTCGCAAGATTTGCCGCCACCAGCCGTTCCACCCGCAGGACCATGTCGCGGCTGCTGCGGGCCTGTTCCTCACCCGCCAACTGGCGTTCGAGGAAGGCGAGCAGGTGCGCGTTGCCGTTGGGCGAGGGGCGGCGCATGTCGGCGCGATGGAGGACCAGCGCAGAGCGATCCGCGCCGAACACCACCGGGCAACGGAACGCGCCGCGGTGGAAGGTCAGGCTGGGCGGCGCGGGATGGTCGAACTCCATGCGGATCGGATGCCAGTCCTCGCCCAGGATCAGCTGGATCACCCGCATCTGCAGGGTCAGCGTCGATTCGATGTACTGGCTGCCGCCGAAGCGCGCGGGGATGGCGATGAACTGCTGGAGCACGATCTCGTCGCCCTCCTCGGTCATGCGAGAGCCGAGCGCCTGGCTTTCGAGGTGGAGGAAGCGCGCGCTGATCCGCACCGAATCTTCCACCGTCGGGCAATGGTCCCACAACAGGCTGAGGGGGCCGTAGCCGCGCAGGTTGCACCATGCGGCGAACGCCACGCCGATGTCGGGGCGCCGCGCGACGATGGCGCAAAGCTGCATGATATCGACCATGGCATGGGCCGGAACCGTCTCCGCCGTGCGGCTCGCTTCCAGCAGATCGAGCATGTCGCGATCGAGTATGGCATTGAGATCAATGCCGGAAATCCGCGCGAAGCGGACAAACTGTTGCATGGAAGACGCATGGGCCATGGGACTGTCGCGCATGTCGTGATCTGACATGATGATGTCGCGATATGTCAAGATTTAACTGACGAATTGACGCACCTACAACCCCGTAGCCAACCCCCGTGGCAAGAGGGGTGGCGCACGTGGCATCGGCGGGTGCGCAAGCCCCGCCTTTCGAAAGGGAGCATGATGAAAGGCATCTGGCGCGCCAGCACCGCTGGCGCAATCCTCGCGGCTATGATCGCAGGGCCGGCTTACGCGCAGCAAGCGCAGGCTGACAGCAACGACACCGGTGGTCTTCAGGAAATCGTCGTGACCGCTCAGCGTCGCGCCGAAAACCTGCAGAACGTGCCGATCGCGATCACCGCCGCGAACTCCGACACGCTGGCCCAGGCCCGCGTCGACAACGTTTCGAACATCGGCGCGATCACGCCTTCGGTGACGTTCCGCGTCTCGAACATCTCGTCGTCGTCGGCCAACCTCGTCATCCGCGGCCTTGGCACGACCGGCAACAGCCGTTCGTTCGAAGGTTCGGTCGGCGTGTTCATCGACGGCGTCTACCGCACCCGTGCGGCCGCCGCGCTCCAGAACTTCCTCGACATCGACAACCTGCAGGTCCTGCGCGGGCCGCAGGGCACGCTGTTTGGCAAGAACACCACGGCCGGCGCGCTGCTGCTGGCTTCGGCCAAGCCTTCGACCGACAAGTCGTCGTTCCTGTTCGATGCTTCGTACGGCAACTACAACTCGCTGACCGTGAAGGCCGCGGGCAACGTGCCGCTGACCGATACGCTGGCGCTGCGCGTGGCGGGCCTCGCGTCGACGCGCGACGGCTTCTACACCAACCCGACCAATGGCCAGCATCTCAACAACGATGCCAGCCAGGCGGTCAAGGCGCAGCTGCTGTTCGAGCCTTCTTCGGACCTGACGATCCGCCTGATCGGCGACTATTCGCACGGCGGCGGCAACTGCTGCTATGCCACCACCAACTTCAAGGACGGCCCGACGCAGCCGCTGGTCGACTACCTGACCGTGCTCAACGGCGGCAAGGTGCCTTCGACCAAGGCGTCTGATTGGGAGCAGACGCTCAACGGCAACGGCCGCCAGTCGATCGAGGACTTCGGCGGCACGCTGCACATCGACCTCGGCCTTGGCAACGGCACGCTCAAGTCGGTGACCGCGCTGCGCAAGTTCAACGTGGTGCAGAAGGACATGGACCCGGACTTCACCGGGGCCGACATCTTCCGCTACTACGAAGACTTCCACAGCCGCTTCTTCTCGCAGGAACTGACCTACAACACCAAGATCGAAGCGCTGAACGCCGATGCGGTGTTCGGGGCGTTCTTCTCGGACGAAAAGCTCCAGATGGGCCGTACGTTGCCCTGGGCTTCGCAGGGCCAGGCCTATTGGGATGCCGTGCTGGCGGGGCCGGTTGCCGGGATCAATGCCTTCCTCGCATCGAAGGGGCTTGACCCGATCGCGCCTTATGCCGCCACCGGCACCTGGGCGACCGAAGCCATGCGCGGCAAGGCCAAGTCCTATGCCGGGTTCGCGCACCTCGACTTCGCGGTGGGTGACAAGGTCAACGTGATCACCGGCCTGCGCTACTCGGTCGAGAAGAAGCAGGGCTCGTTCTCGAACCCCTACTATCGCAACTCGCCCAACGGGACCGATACCGAACTGTTCACCCTGCTCGGCCTCGGCCCGAGCCCGGCGTACAACAAGGAAATCACCAACAAGGCGCTGTCGGGCACGTTCGGCCTGCAATATCGCCCGGTCAACGACGTCATGCTCTATGCGACGTACAACCGCGGCTTCAAGGCGGGCGGCGTCAACATCGACGCGAACGCTGCCGGTACGTTCCTGAACAACCTGGCCGCGTTTGCCGCGCTGCCGGCCAACCAGCAGACCGCGATCATCCTGTTCAATGGCGGCAAGACGCCTTCGCCGGCGAAGGATCCGAGCTACAAGCCCGAAACGGTCAACGCCTTCGAAGTGGGCGCCAAGGTTCAGTACCTGAACCGTCGCGCGCGCACCAACATCGCGCTGTTCTACTATGACCTGCACAACCTTCAGGTGGCGCAGTTCGTGGGCCTGCAGTTCACCGTTCTCAACGCCAAGTCGGCCAAGGACTACGGCGTCGAACTGGAAAACCTGTTCGAACTGACCGACGGCGTGACGCTGGCGATCGACGGCACCTGGATCCCGAAGGCCGATTTCGGCCAGGACGCGAACATCGATCCGGTCCTGTCGGACAAGCGCTTCCGCTTCGCGCCCAAGCTTTCGGGCAACGTGACGCTGAACGTCGACACGCCGGTGACCGATACGGTCAACGTCACGGGCCGCGTGCAGTACCAGTACACCTCGAGCCAGCTGATCAACACGGCCGGCCTCGACGAGCAGAAGAGCGTCAGCCTGGTCAACGCCAACCTCGGCTTCAAGCTGCCGAAGTCGGGCCTGACCGTCGAGGCATGGGTGCAGAACCTGTTCGACAAGACCTACTTCACCTACGGCTTTGCGACTCCGCTGCAGACCGGCGACATCAACGGTTACCTGGGTGCCCCGCGCACCTACGGCATCCGGATGCGCGCTGCGTTCTAAGCAGAACAGCACAAGCTGACGGCAAGCTGCCGTCCCTCCACGCGGAGGGGCGGCAGTTTTCGTTTGTGCCGTAGCGTCACGGGAAGGGCTGGACGCGGTTTAATTGGGCGATTAAAGAGAGGCGTCGGCGCAGTGCGCGCGGGCCAATAGCCGGGAGTTCTGGATGACCATTGCAACGGCCGCCGTGGCGCGCGGCGCCAACATCGACTTCACCATCGAGGATATCGAGGTCTCCGCGCCCGGAGCGGGCGAAGTGCGCGTGAAGATCGCAGGGGTGGGCCTGTGCCACACCGACCTGGTGTTCCGCGACCAGTTTGATGCCTTCGCCAAGCCGGGCGTGCTGGGCCATGAAGGCGCGGGCGTGATCGAGGCGGTGGGCGAGGGCGTGACCGGGTTGGCCGTGGGCGACAAGGTCGTGCTCGGCTTTTCCAGCTGCGGGGGGTGCCCGCGTTGCGAGGAACACCTGCCCAGCTACTGCAACGCGTTCGTGCCGCTCAACTATGCCGGGATGCGGCTGGAGGATGGCTCGACCGCCTATGCCGGCCCCGACGGTGAACGCATGAGCTCGCACTTCTTCGGCCAGTCGTCGTTTTCGACGCTGGCCGTCACCCGCGTGGCCAACGTGGTGAAGGTGCCCGAAGGCACGACCCTGCCGCTCGAATACCTCGGGCCGCTGGGCTGCGGGCTGATGACCGGCGCGGGCGCGGTGATGAAGTCGATGGCGTGCAAGGCCGGTTCCTCGCTGATCGTGTTCGGCGGCGGGCCGGTGGGCCTTGCCGCCGTGATGGCGGGCAAGGTCCAGGGCTGCAGCCACGTGCTGCTGGTCGAACCCGTCGCCGCGCGGCGCGAGATCGCGCTGGAACTGGGCGCGACTCATGTGATCGATCCGGCGGCGGGCGATCTTGCGCAAGCCATTCGCGCGATCCTGCCGCTCGGCGTCGATGCCGCGCTCGACACCACCGGCAATGTCGGCGTCATCGAGACGGGCCTTGCCAACCTTGCGCCGCACGGCGTGATCGGGCTGGTGGGTGTGCCCAAGGCGATGGAGGCGGCGATTACCGTCAATATCGCCGCGCTGATGACGCCGGGGCTGCGTATCCTCGGCATCATCGAAGGCGATGCCGTGCCGCAGGACTTCATTCCCGAATTGCTGGCGCTGCAGGCGGCGGGCAAGTTCCCGTTCGACAAGCTGATCAAGACCTTCCCGCTGGCGCAGATCAACGATGCGATCACCGCACAGGCGCGCGGCGAATGCATCAAGGTTGTGCTGGTCCCCTGATTTCCCCTTTTTCCTGACGGAGATTCCCCATGGAATTCAACGATACCTACAAGATGCTGATCGGCGGCGAGCTGGTTTCCGGCAGCGCCACGCTCGACGTGATCAACCCGGCGACCGAAGAAGTCTTCGCCACCGTTCCCGACGCCACCCAGGCCGATCTGGATGCCGCCGTGGCCGCTGCGAAGAAGGCGTTCCCCGGCTGGGCCGCCACCCCGATCGCCGAGCGCAAGGCCAAGCTGGTCGAACTGGCCAACGCGATCTTCGGCAATATCGAAGGCTTCGCACGCCTGCTGACCAAGGAGCAGGGCAAGCCCGGCACCGAAGCGCAGGGCGAGATCATGGGCGCAGGCTACTGGCTGCAGGCCTTCACCGCGCTCGACCTGCCCGAGACGGTCAACGAGGATTCGGACGAGCGCATCTCGATCACCCGCCACGTGCCGCTGGGCGTGGTCGGTGCGATCGCGCCGTGGAACTTCCCGATGATCCTCGCCATGTTCAAGGTCGCCCCGGCGCTGCTGGCGGGCAACACCATGGTCCTGAAGCCTTCTCCGTTCACGCCGCTGTGCACGCTGAAGTTTGCTGAACTCGCCAACGAGATCCTGCCCGCGGGCGTGCTTAACGTCATCACCGGCGGCGACAACCTCGGCCCGTGGATGACCGGCCATCCCGGCTTCGACAAGATCAGCTTCACCGGCTCGACCCAGACCGGCCGCCGCGTGATGGCCTCGGCCGCGCCGACGCTAAAGCGCGTGACGCTGGAACTGGGCGGCAACGACGCCGCGATCGTCATGCCCGACGTGGACGTGGAAAAGATCGCCGAGCAGCTGTTCTGGGCCTCGTTCACCAACAACGGCCAGATCTGCATCGCCACCAAGCGGATGTACATCCACAAGGACATCTACGAACCGCTGCGCGATGCGATCGTCGCCTATGCCAAGACCGTGAAGGTCGGCGACGGATCCGAGCAGGGCACGCAGATCGGCCCGATCAACAACAAGCCGCAGTACGAGCGCGTGCTCGACCTGATCCAGGACGCCAAGGATCAGGGCTACACGTTCCTGATGGGCGGCGAGAAGTCCGACGTTCCGGGCTACTTCATCCCGATCACCATCCTCGACAACCCGCCCGAGAACGCGCGCATCGTGCAGGAAGAACAGTTCGGCCCGGTGCTGCCGCTGATCCAGTTCGATGATTATGACGACGTGATCGCGCGTGCCAATGCCACCGATTACGGTCTCGGCGGCTCGGTCTGGTCGAAGGACGAGGACAAGGCGTTCGAACTGGCGCAACGCATCCAGTCGGGCACGGTGTGGGTCAACGAGACGCAGCACCTGTCGCCGCTTGCGGCGTTCGGCGGTATGAAGCAGTCGGGCGTGGGCGTCGAAGGTGGCCTCGAAGGCCTGCTCGAATATACCAACGCCCAGACGCTGGTGCGCCGCAAGAACGCGGCCTTCGCGCAGTAGTCGGCCCTGCCGACCCGTCGTTCCGGCGGGTCGGCAGCCTTGCGCGACAAGGTGCCCCTAACCGCACCCGAACGACACCTAACCCCATCTGACAGGACATGAGCCGGGGGCAACGACCACCTGGCCGCGAGAGGATTGCCATGACTTATCCGCTGCCCAACGTATCGACCGATCTGACCGGACAGGTCGCGCTGGTGACGGGGGCCTCGTCGGGCCTTGGCCTGCGTTTTGCCCGCGTGCTGGCGGCATCCGGCGCTAAGGTTGCGCTGTGCGCGCGACGCATGGACCGGCTGGAAGCGCTCGCCGAAGAGATCCGCAGCGCTGGCGGCGAGGCCGTGGCGATCGCCATGGATGCGACCAAGGCCGACGATCTCGTCGCGGCGGTGGCCAAGGCCGAGGCGGCGCTGGGCACGGTGACGATCCTGGTCAACAACGCCGGCATCCCCGATGCGCAGCGCGCGCACAAGATGGAACTGGAACTGGTCGACCGCGTGCTCGACATCAACTTGCGCGCGCCGTGGATCATGGCGGTGGAGGTGGCCAAGCGGCTGATCGAGAAGAAGCTGCCGGGCCGCATCGTCAACATCGCCTCGGAAGCGGCCTACTACTATAGCGGCAACGGCGCGGCGCTCTATTCGGTGACCAAGGCGGCCGTCGTGCGCCTGACCGAGACGCTCGCGGTCGAGTGGTCGCGCAACCACATCAACGTCAACGCGATCGCGCCGGGTGCGTTCGAATCCGAAATGCTGGCGGGGATGCTCGAACGCATGGGCGACATCAGCCAGCACATGCCGCGCAAGCGCCTCGGCAATCCCGCGCAGCTGGATTCAGCGCTGCTGTTCCTCGTCAGCCCCGCCTCGGACGCGGTGACGGGCACTTGCGTGCGCGTGGACGACGGCCAGCACGGGCGCTGAGCGCGCCGCGCCGCATTTTCCAGAACACCGGACCGACAACGCCAGCTTCGTACCGCGAAGCTGGCGTTTTCATGTCTGCGCCAGACGCACTGGCCTGCGCCAATCCTGCTGGCGGTGCTGCCGTCGTGGACGGAGGCGGTCGCAGCGACTCCCGCACCGCCGGCCCGGTGCGCCATTTCGATCCCGAATCATCGCGCGGTCACGCATGAACCCGGTGCGTGGCCGGATTGTCGATCAAACGGGGAGCCGCGTAGTATAATTACGCCGTCAACGTAGCCCTGCGGTTTATCGGCAAGATCGAACTAATTATTTGCCGGATAAGGGAAAACACATAGTGAGGCGCTGTTGAAGGTTGTCAATAAATAACAGAAAAATTTTTCACAAAACCTTCATAATTTGGGGGCGGGAAACTTAATCATCGGGTGAATTTTGATGCCGGTTTCTTGCAATACGGGTTCATCCCGGCGCGATTTTGGCGCCTGGTATGTTGCGGTTACGCAGCCCCGGAGGGAATCGATGGCGATCGAGAACTTGCGGCGCCAGAATTTCCCGACCTTCTTTCCGCGCGTGCCGCAAGGTGCAGCCAGATCGCGCAGCGTTGCGCTTGCACCGCTGTTCCCCGGCTATGTGTTTGTCAGCTTCTGCCGCGAAACGCATCGCTGGCAGTCGATCAATGGCACGGTTGGTGTGCGCACGCTGCTTGGCCGCGAGAGTCGCGGCCCGGCGCGCGTGCCGCGCGCAACCATGGATGCCCTGTTTTCCCGTTGCCCGCAGGGGGTGTGGGATAGCGCGGTGGGCACGTTGCAGCGGGGCGACCCGGTCAAGGTGGTGTCGGGGCCGCTGGCCGGTGCTTCTGCCCGGTTCGACGAGTTCCTGCCGCGCGAACGCGTGCGCATCCTGCTGCAATGCCTGGGCGGCGAAGTAGAGGCGAGTTGTTCGGTGGCTAGCATTGAAGAAATGCTCTGATCAGGTTCTGAATTTCTGAATATCTAATAGTTTCAAATATTTAGAGAAACAAAGGTCGGGGTGCTCTGTACCTCGACTGCGGTAGCCTGCCAAATTTTCGCCCGACTTGGCGATCCTAAACCTTAACGGGTTCCGCAGGAAGGCGGAGTATTCTGTCCATGAATTTCACGACGTTTCACGATTTCGAGCAACAGATCGGAAATGGCCGCGAGAAGCAGCAGAAGATGGCTGCCTTTCTCCGGTCAAATCGCGTGACCTTCACGGGCGCGCTGCTGTTCGCCGTCGTGCTTCCGGAAGCCGTGCAACAATCGGCGTCGCGCATCTGGCCCTCGATCGCATGTCCTCCGGGCCGGGAGCTGGAGCTGTTCGCTTCGGTCTTCGCGATCACCCTGGCGCATGTGCTGCTGCGCAAGATCGGCATCCTGCCGCTGGTCGAAAGGAAGACGCTGATCGTTCCGGCCATGGCCGTTTCGCTTGGGCTGTGCCTGGCAGCGCTTTTGCTGGCGGTGCATCACGTGCAGCTGTTTCATCTGGTGGCGAGCGCGATCCTGGGCTCTGCCTGGTACTACACGATCTATTCGTTCGACGAACGCGTGGGCCTGCGCCGTATCGGCGTCGTCAGCGCGCGGCCGATCGAGCCGAAGCTGGCAGCCATGCCGATCGAGTGGGTGCGCATCGCCCGGCCGAAGATCCACAAGGATCTGGTGGCGATCGCCTATGATGACGACATCACCTACACGCCTGAATGGGAGAGCCTGTTTTCGCGGGCGGTGATGCGCAAGATCCATTTCTACGATCTGGCCCAACTGCGCGAAAAGCTGACCGGGCGCGTCCGTATCGCTGCCCGTCCCGAGCTGGTCTTCGGGCAATTGCTGCCCTCGCAGCCCTATCTGCGGATCAAGTGGGCGGTAGACGTCTTCGTTGCGCTCCCCGTGCTTTGCCTTGTCCTGCCGGTGATCGCGCTGGTGGCGCTGGCCATCCGCCTCGAAAGCCCGGGGCCTGCAATCTATCGGCAGAAGCGCGTCGGGTATCAGGGGCGCGTGTTCACCTGCTACAAGCTGCGCTCGATGCGCAACGACGTGGCGGGGCCGCTCTACACCAACGAGCGCGATCCGCGCATCACCCGGATCGGGCACGTCATCCGCAAGTACCGCATCGACGAACTGCCGCAGATCTTCAACATCCTGAAGGGCGAGATGAGCTGGATCGGCCCCCGACCGGAAGCGCTGCGGCTCGCGCGCGCTTATGAACGGGCGATCCCGCACTATGCCTATCGCCATACCGTGCGCCCCGGCATCACCGGCTGGGCGGCGATCCATCAGGGCAACGTGGCCCTGACCGATGCAGCGGCGGAAAAGCTGGAATACGACTTCTATTACCTGAAGTACTTCTCGATCTGGCTCGACGCGCTGATCGTGCTGATGACCGTGCGCACGGTCCTGACCGGCTTCGGTTCGCGGTAGAACGCCGGTCGCAGCAGGTCATGCAGCTCGCACATTTCCGGTCGAGGCCGTTCGGCGCCTTGGCAGCCGACGCGCGCCGGCGCCGTGGCCCTGCCGCTCTGGGCCTGTGGCTGCTGCTGCTGGCGGCCTTCGCGCTGGGGGGAAGCGCGCGCGGCGATGTCGTCGGGCTCGTGCTGCTTCGCCCGTTCGCGGTGGCGATGCTTGGTCTCGGCCTTGTCGGACTGACCCGCGCCGACATCAGGTCGCATCGTTTCGCATTTTCGATCGCGGCGATCATGGTTGCGTGGCTGGTGCTGCAACTGGTGCCGCTGCCGCCAATGCTGTGGCGCGGCCTGCCGGGACGTGGCGTGGTGGCGGCGATCGACGATGCTGCCGGCCTGCAGGGCAGCTGGCGTGCCATCAGTCTTTCGCCCGACGGCACGCGCAATGCGCTGTTCGCACTGTCGGTGCCGTTGGCCGCGCTCGTTCTGGGCGCGCGGCTCGACCGGCGGGAGCGGCAGCGGTTGTTGCCGCTGGTGATGGCCATTGCAGCCACGAGTGCGGTGATGGGCGTGTTCCAGACGCTGAATGCCCCATCGGGCGGGCTGATCCCCGCAGGTCTGTTCGCCAACCGCAATCACCAGGCCTTGCTGCTGGCCATGCTGCTGCCGATGCTGGCACTGCGCGCGCAACTGGCCGCGACGCCGACGTCGCGCGCGCTGGCGCTGGTTGCGACGTTGCCGCTGCTGCCGCTGTTGCTGGTGACGGGATCGCGTTCGGGCATGGTCTGCGGCGTGTTGGCGCTGGCCTCCATGCCGCTGGTCGGACGCGGGGTGCGGCTGCGGACGCTGGCGGCAGGACTGGCGATGGTGGCCATGATGCTGGCCATGACGGTGTCGCTGGGGCGCGGGCTCGCGTGGGACCGGCTGTCCGCGACGACGCCGGTCGACGAGTTGCGTATCGAAATCGTTCCGGTGCTGCTGCCGCTGTTGCGGGACCAGCTGCCGCTGGGCGCCGGGGCGGGCAGTTTCGCCAAGGTCTATCAGATGGACGAGCCCGATCGCCTGCTGTCGCCGCGCTATGTCAATCACGCGCACGACGACTGGCTTGAAGTGCTGGTGACCGACGGGTTCGTGGCGGCGGCCCTGCTGCTTGCGGCCGTGACGGCCTTTGGTGTGGCGGCCTTCCGGGCCTGGCGACCGCGACAGGCCTTCACCGCCGAGATCGGCTTCGCCCGGCTGGGACTGGTGCTCGTGCTGCTGTGCGGGTTTGCCAGCCTCGGCGACTATCCGCTGCGCACGCCCGCGCTCGCCTGCCTGTTCGTGGTGGCGACCCTGTGGGCGGCAGGGGCGCGTTCCGCACCAGACCTTGCCAGGCCATCGCAGTGACGATGCCTGTCGCATTTTTCGGAGATCATTCCATGCGTTTCGGCCCGCTGTTCAAGGCCATCCCTCTCGTGCTGTCGGTGGGCGTGCTGGCAGGATGCGTATCGGCGCCGCAATTCGGCGGCGATCCCGGCCTGAAGGTGCTGCGCGCGCAGGAACTGCCCGCGCCCGACCGCATGGATCAGGTCTCCGACGCCCGCGCCTATTTCGTGGGGCCATTCGACAAGCTGATCATCGACGTGTTCGGCGTCGACGAACTGTCCAAGCGCACCATTCAGGTGGACGCGAGCGGCAGGATTTCCTTCCCGCTGGCAGGCATCATCGAAGTGGCCGGCATGACGCCCGGCGAGATCGAGACCCGGCTGGCCGATCGTTTGCGCACCGCCTACGTCCGCGACCCGCAGGTCACCGTCAATCTCAGCGAGACGGTCAGCCAGGTGGTGACGGTCGAGGGGCAGGTGAAGCAACCCGGCCTTTATCCGGTCATCGGCCACATGACGTTGATGCGCGCCATCGCGCGGGCGCAGGGGACGGACGAGTTCTCGCAGCTGAACGACGTGATCGTGTTCCGCACCGTGAAGAACGAGCGCCTGGCCGCGCTCTATGACCTGAGGCAGATCCGCCACGGCGCTTATCCCGATCCCGAGATCTTTGCCAACGACGTGGTCATGGTGGGCGATTCGGAGGCCCGTCGCCGCTTCAAGGACATCCTGCAGATCATGCCCGCCGTGGCCACCCCGCTGGTGATCGCCGCCGATCGCCTGACCAAGTGATCCCATCAGAATCGAGAAGAATGATGCTGCCGTCCCAGACCACGACCCCGGCTGTCCAGATGGATGAACGGCGCTTCCTGCCCGTGCAGGACGGTGCGGCGACCGACAACTGGTCGCTGCCGCCGCTGCTGATCCAGTACTGGCAGGCCGCCATGCGCTGGCGCCGGATCATCGCCGCGATCATTGCCGCATCGCTTGCGCTGGCGTTCGTTGCGACCTTGTTGATGGCGCCGCTCTATACCGCGCGCGCGCAGCTCGACATCAGCCGTGACCAGCAGAACATCACCAATGTTCCGGCGCTGAACAAGGCGGCCTCGCCGGTAGATCAAGAGTTCTACGATACCCAGTACGCGTTGCTGAAGGCAGAATCGCTGGCCGAGCGCGTCGTGCGCAAGCTGGGGCTCGCCAACGATCCGACGTTCTTTGCCGCCCATGGCGCGAAGATGCCCGCGGCCACGCTGGAACGCGGCGGGCGCATGGTTCCGACGCCGGCACAGCAGCAGCAGCGCGAGCGCATCGCGATCAGCCTTCTGCTCAAGGCGGTGAGCATCGAGCCGATCCGCAATTCGCGCCTGGTCGACATCACCTACACCAGCCGGTCGCCCGCATGGTCGGCACGCATCGCCAACGCCTGGCCGCAGGAGTTCATCGGCGCGACCATGGATCACCAGTTCGCCTCGACCGCGGATGCGCGCCGGTTCCTGGAGGACCGCCTTGCCAACCTGCGTACCCGGCTCGAACAGTCGGAGCGCGACGCGGTGACCTATGCGTCGGCGCGCGACATCGTGACGCTGGCGACCTCACGCGATCCAACGGGGCGCGTGGTGGAATCGCGCACGCTGGCTGCGGGCGATCTCGAATCGCTGAATGCCGCTCTCAATACTGCCAAGACCGAGCGGATCGCGGCAGAGGCCCGGCTGCGGGCTGGCGACGAGCAGACCAGCGTGGACGCCATCGCCAACGGCACCATCCAGAACCTGCGGACGCGCCGCGCCGAAATCGGCGCCGACTATGCGCGGTTGCTGGAACAGTTCGCGCCGAACTATCCGGCGGCGCGCGCGCTCAAGAACCAGCTCGATTCGCTTGATGCGTCGATCGCGCGCGAAATGGGGCGCATTCAGGGCAGCCACCAGTCGAGCTACGCCGAAGCCCTGACGCGCGAGCAGGAGTTGCAATCGCGCGTCGAGGCGCTGAAGGCGCAACTCGACCGGCAGCAGCACGACACGATCCAGTACAACATCTACCAGCGCGAAGCCGATACCAATCGCCAACTCTACGATGCGCTGTTGCAGCGCTACAAGGAAATCGGCGTAGCGGGCGCGGTCGGCGCCACGAACATCGTGGTCGTCGATGCGGCCAAGGTGCCCGAAAAACCATCGGCGCCGAGCCTGGTCAAGAACCTTGCCATCGCGCTGATCGTGGGCACGGGACTGGCCGCCGCGGTGGTCTTCGCGCTCGAACAGATCGACGAGGGCATCCGCAACCCTGGCGATGTCGAGCACCTGCTCAAGCTGCCGCTGCTGGGCAACGTTCCTTTGAGCGCGCACGAGCTGACCGAGGTTCTGGTTGATCCCAAGAGCTCGATTTCCGAGGCCTATTTCAGCGTGACCACCGGGCTGGCGCTGGCGACCACGCACGGATTGCCGCGCACGCTCGCCGTCACCAGCACGAAGCCGGGCGAGGGCAAGTCGGTCACTGCGCTGGCGCTGGCGCTGACGTTCGGGCGGATCGGCAAGCGGGTGCTGCTGGTCGATGGCGACATGCGCTCGCCGTCGGTGCACCGGCTCGTCGGCGTGGGCAACGAGGCGGGCCTCAGCAATCTGTTGGCAGGTGACGACGATCACGCCGCGCTGGTTCGCGATACCGCGTTCAAGGGCGTGTGCGTGCTGACGGCCGGGCCGAACCCGCCCAGCGCGCCCGAACTGCTCAGCTCGGAACGGCTGGCCCGGCTGCTCGAACGCATGCAGCGCGATTTCGACCTGATCATCATCGACAGCCCGCCCGTGATCGGCCTTGCCGACGCGCCGCTGCTTGTTCGCGCCGTCGAGGGCGCCGCGTTCGTGATCGAGGCCGATGGCGCACCCGTGCGGGCGATCCGCAATGCCCTCCAGCGCCTGCAGACCGGCCAGAACACGATCTTTGGCGCGATCGTGACCAAGATCGACTTCGCCCGCCATCGCTACGGCTATGGCTACGGATATGGATATGGCTACGGTTACGGGGCCAAGCGCGCGGACGGCGCGCCGGGCGGGGCGGACGCCTGAGGCGTCCACGTTTCGGCTCCCCAAGCACCACACGCCCCATGTATCGCCCCCTCGCCCTGTTCTTGACCGGCGCGGTCGCAGCGCTGTCGGCCTGGCAGGCCGCGCTCGCCTGGGCGCGGACCTTGCCACCTGGCGAGGTGCCCGCGCTGCTCGCGGCCGATCCACGCCTTCGTCTTGCGCGGATGGAGGCGCTGCTGGCGCGGCGCGATGCGCCAGCCGATGCGGCCGCCGCCTTACGTACGGTGGCGGTAGAGGTGCTGCGGGACGATCCGCTGAACCCGCAGGCGCTGCGTCAGATGGCGCTGGCCGACATGACGGGACAGGTCGATGGACGGCGCGGAGCGCGTCTGCTCGCGCTGGCGGCGCGGTTGTCCCGGCGCGACCTTGCCACCGAATATCTGCTCATCGAACAAGCGGTGCAAGCCGACCGGATCGATGCCGCGCTGGCCCATTACGACCATGCGCTGACTGTGTTCCCCGGTTCGCGCGAACAGCTGTTCCCGGTGCTCGCCCGGGCCATTGATGATGAGGGCATTCGTGCCGGTCTTCAGCCCTTTGGCGGGCGTCCGTGGTTCGCACCCTTCCTGGCCGATGCCGTGGCGCAAGGGTCGGATGGGACGGCGCTCGTGGATGTGGTGGCGAGGGCCCGGCTGACGCCGGTTGCCCGCACCGCGATCGTCGCTCGCCTGCTGCCGTTGCTGATCAAGCGCGGACGCATCGCCGATGCAGGGCGCATTGCGCGGCTGCTTGACGGGATCGATGCGCAAGCGCTCGACGATGCGGGATTTTCGGTCGGGACGACGGATCCGCGCCTTGCGCCGTTGAACTGGACGCTGGCCGAAGGACCGATCGTTTCGGCAAGGATCGCGCGGTCCGGCAGCCTCGCTATCGACGTCGCGCCCGAACAGACCGGCCTTGCCGCCGAACGGGTCATGCTGCTGGCGCCCGGTGCCTACGTCGTTCGGCAGAAGCTGTCCTTTCCTGTGGGGCAGGATCCGGCCTCGCTACGTTGGGACGTTCGGTGCTTGGACGAGCGCGAAGGTGCCAAAGTCCGTCCGCCGATCTGGCAGAACCTGGCGCCGGTCCACCCTGTGCAAGCAACCTATATGGCGCAGATCTCCATTCCGCCCGGGTGCGCTGCGCAGCGCTGGCGTCTGGTAGCTTCGGGCGGCGCGAGCGTCGCGCAGGCGCATCTTCTGCATTTCTCGATCGTCGGGAACCCTCCTCGCAAGCTCGACGAGCACTTCTAACAAGGGCCTGAATCATGTGTGGAATCACGGGTATTGTCGGCAAGCAGCAGGTCGTCGACCGGCTGGTCGACGGACTGCGTCGCATGGAATATCGCGGCTATGACAGCGCCGGGGTGTGCACGATCGATCGCGGGCAGCTGATCCGGCGCCGTGCGCCGGGCAAGTTGTCCAATCTGGTGACGGAGCTGGCGGAAAA
Organism: Novosphingobium percolationis; assembly: GCF_020179425.1. Taxonomy (GTDB): domain Bacteria; phylum Pseudomonadota; class Alphaproteobacteria; order Sphingomonadales; family Sphingomonadaceae; genus Novosphingobium; species Novosphingobium percolationis. Next base: position 124,925 of record NZ_JAILYM010000002.1, read on the forward strand.
TCCGGCGCCCGGCACCACCGGCATCGCCCATACGCGCTGGGCCACGCACGGTGCACCTACGCGGGCCAATGCGCACCCGCACGCGACCGATTGCCTGGCGCTGGTGCACAACGGCATCATCGAGAACTTCCGCGCCTTGCGCGAGGCCCTAGTCGCGCGTGGCCGCAGCTTTGAAAGTGACACCGACACCGAAGTCGTCGCGCACCTGATGTCGGAGCAGATCGAGGCCGGGCTGTCGCCGGAAGAGGCGGTCAAGGTGGTGCTGCCGCAATTGCGCGGCGCCTTCGCGCTGGTGATCGCTTTCCGATCGTGTCCCGACATGCTGATCGGCGCGCGGGTGGGATCACCGCTGGTGGTCGGCCACGGCGAGGGCGAGACCTATCTCGGCTCGGATGCGCTGGCGCTGGCGTCGTTGACGCAGCAGATCACCTATCTCGACGAAGGCGACTGGGTGATCGCCACGCCCGGCGGCGTGCGCATCTTCGACAAGGACAACCGGCCCGTGACCCGTCCGGTCGTTGCTTCCGAGGCTTCGGCTGCGGCGATCGACAAGGGCGATTACCCCCACTTCATGCTCAAGGAGATCTTCGAGCAGCCGACCGTGGTGGCGCAGACGCTGCGAAACTATGTCCGCCAGACCGACTTGAGCGTGGCGCTGCCGCAGTTCGATTTCGACCTTTCTGGCATTACCCGTATCACCATCGTGGCCTGTGGGACCAGCTACTACGCCGGGCTGGTCGCCAAGTACTGGCTCGAACAGTTCGCGCGCCTGCCGGTCGATATCGATGTGGCGAGCGAGTTCCGCTATCGCGACCCCGTGCTGGAGCCGGGTGGCCTCGCGCTGTTCATCTCGCAATCCGGCGAGACGGCGGACACACTGGCCGCGCTGCGCCACTGCAAGGCGGCAGGGCAGACCATCGCCGTGGTGGCGAACGTGCCGACCAGTTCGATGGCGCGCGAGGCGGACCTGCTGCTGCCGACGCACGCAGGGCCGGAAATCGGCGTCGCCTCGACCAAGGCATTCACCTGCCAGCTGGCGGTGCTGGCGGCGCTCGCCGCCAATTTCGCGGTCCGGCGCGGGCGGCTCGATCGCGCGGCGGAGCGCGAGATCGTGGCGCACCTGCTGGAAGCGCCGGAACAGATGGCGGCCGCGCTTGCCCACGACGACGAGATCGCGGCGATGGCGCACCTGATCGCGCCCGCGCGCGACGTGCTCTACCTCGGGCGCGGGCCGGACTATCCGCTGGCGCTGGAAGGCGCGCTGAAGCTCAAGGAAATCAGCTACATCCACGCCGAAGGCTATGCCTCGGGCGAGATGAAGCACGGGCCGATCGCGCTGATCGACGAGGCTGTGCCGGTGATCGTGCTGGCGCCCAGCGGGCCGCTGTTCGAAAAGACCGTCAGCAACATGCAGGAAGTGCGCGCGCGCGGCGGCCGGGTGGTGCTGATCTCCGACGCCGAAGGTATCGCCGAGGCCGGGGAGGGGTGCCTTGCCACGATCGAGATGCCGAAGGTCCATCCGCTGATCGCGCCGCTGGTCTATGCCGTGCCGATGCAGTTGCTGGCCTATCACGTGGCGTGCGCCAAGGGCACCGACGTCGACCAGCCGCGCAACCTGGCCAAGAGCGTGACCGTCGAATGAGCCGGACTGCGATGATGTCGATGCGTTCGCGCCAATGGGACATGGAGATGGCGCAGGCGCGCCAGGAAAGCGACGAGATCCGCAAGGAGCAGGTCGTGTCCATCATCCACGACCTGATGCGCCGCCACCAGATCACGCTCGACCGGATCGCCGCCCCGCGCCCCCTGGATGCGGGCGACCATGCGACTTTGGCCACGACGGGCCTTTGCAACGGAATTCCGGCATGACGAAAACGATCCGTGTTCTTTCGGTGTTCGGCACAAGGCCCGAAGCCATCAAGATGGCGCCGGTAGTCAAGGCGCTGGCGGCCTGTGCGGACATCGACGCGCGCGTCTGCGTGACGGCGCAGCATCGCGAAATGCTCGATCAGGTGCTTGGCCTGTTCGAGATCCGTCCCGATTATGACCTGAACCTCATGAGATCGGGGCAGGACCTGACCGATATCACGGCGGGCGTGCTGGCGGGCCTGCGGCCCGTGCTGGCGGAGTTCGCGCCCGATCTGGTGCTGGTCCACGGCGATACGACGACCACGCTGGGGGCGTCGCTGGCAGCGTACTACCAGCGCATTCCGGTCGGCCATGTCGAGGCGGGGCTACGGACGGGGAACATCCTTTCGCCCTGGCCGGAGGAGATCAATCGCAAGATCGCGGGCGCGGTCGCGCGGCTGCACTTTGCGCCGACCGAGCGGTCGCGCGCGAACCTGCTGGCCGAGAACGTCGCGGAGGCAGCGATCCATGTGACCGGCAACACGGTGATCGACGCGCTGCAGGACGTGGTCCGGCGCATCGGGCAGGACGCCGCGCTGGAGGCGGACCTGGCAAGCCGGTTCGCGCTCGATCCCGCCCGGCGCTTGGTGCTGGTGACGGGCCACCGGCGCGAGAGCTTCGGCGATGGGTTCGAGCAGATCTGCGCAGGCCTGGCGCGACTGGCGATGCGCGACGATATCCAGATCGTCTATCCGGTCCACCTCAATCCCAACGTCCGGGGCCCGGTAGAGCGCACGCTGGGCGGCCTGCGCAATGTCCGGCTCATCGCGCCGCAGGATTACCTGCCGTTCGTCTACCTGATGAACCGCGCGAGCGTGATCCTGACGGATTCGGGCGGCGTGCAGGAAGAAGCCCCGTCGCTGGGCAAGCCCGTGCTCGTCATGCGCGATACGACCGAGCGGCCCGAGGCGGTCGAGGCGGGCACCGTGCGGCTGGTCGGCACGAATGCCGACCTGATCGTCTCCTCGGTCGCCCAACTGCTGGACGAGCGGGCGGCCTACGAAGCGATGAGCTTTGCTCACAATCCTTATGGCGATGGCGCGGCATCGGCCCGCATCGTCGCGGCGATCCGTGCCTGGGCCGCCACGGCCTGACGCCCCCTTCCTTCATCCGGGACACTTCCGACGCCATGAAACGTACCTTCGATACCATTTCGGTCATCGGGCTGGGCTATATCGGCCTGCCGACCGCCGCCATGTTCGCTTCGCGCCAGATCAAGGTGATCGGCGTGGACGTGAACCCCCACGCCGTCGCCACCATCAACCGGGGCGAGATCCACATCGTCGAGCCCGATCTCGACATCGTCGTGCAGGCGGTGGTGCAGGGCGGGCTGCTGCGCGCGACGACCGTTCCGGAACCGGCCGAGGCGTTCCTCGTGGCCGTGCCCACGCCGTTTGTGGGCGACGGGCACGAAGCCGATCTCAGCTACATCAAGGCGGCCACGCTGGCGATTGCGCCGGTGCTGCAGCCGGGCAACCTGGTGGTGCTGGAATCGACCTCGCCCGTAGGGGCCACCGAACAGATGGCGCAATGGCTGGCGCAGGCCCGCCCCGACCTGACCTTTCCGCAAGACTTGGGGGAAGAATCCGACATCCGCATCGCGCATTGTCCGGAGCGCGTGCTGCCGGGCAAGGTCATGCAGGAACTGATCCACAACGACCGCGTGATCGGTGGCCTGACGCCGCGCTGCTCGCAGGCGGCGGTGGCGCTCTATCGTCACTTCGTCGAAGGCGAATGCGTCGTCACCAATGCCCGCACGGCGGAAATGGCGAAGCTCACCGAAAACAGCTTCCGCGACGTCAACATCGCTTTCGCCAACGAACTGTCGATGATCTGCGACCGGCTGGGGATCGACGTGTGGGAACTGATCGCGCTCGCCAACCGGCACCCGCGCGTCAACATCCTGCAGCCGGGGCCGGGCGTCGGCGGGCACTGCATCGCGGTCGACCCATGGTTCATCGTTTCGCGCACGCCGGACCTTGCACGCCTGATCGGGACGGCGCGCGAAGTGAACGATGCCAAGCCACACTGGGTGCTGGCGAAAGTGGATGCGGCGATCGCGGCGCATCTGGCCTCGCACCCCGGCGTGCAGGCCGGCGACGTGACGCTCGCGTGCTATGGCCTGGCGTTCAAGCCCGACATCGACGACTTGCGCGAAAGTCCCGCGCTGGAGATCGCAGGGCAGCTGGCCAAGCGGCATCCGGGGCCGGTGCTGGTGGTCGACCCCAACATCGAAGAAGCGCCCGCCGTTCTCGCAGGGGCGCGTCTGGTCGGCGAGGAACAGGCGCGCGATCTGGCTGACGTCCATGTGATGCTGGTGGATCACCGGCCGTTCAAGGGCCGTCCGGCGCCACGCGGCCAATGCGTCGATACCCGCGGAGTCTGGTCGTGACGGCGGCGGCAGTGCCGGGCGAACGTCTGCGCGTGCTGCTGTTCGGCCCGCCCTATGGCCAATCCATCCCGCGCGGAGCGGGGGGCGGGACAGGGGGCTACACGCGCAACATGGAAGTCTATGAGCGCCAGCTGGCCAGCGACGAGGTCGAACTGATCCCGCTGTTCCATACCGTGCGGGGGCAGGACAGCGGGATCAAGGCGCTGTTCCCGGTGCGGTTCGCGATCGATTTTCTGCGCATGGTGCGAGCCTTGCTGCGCCACCGTCCAGATGCGGTGCATTGTCTGGCGCGCTACCACGAGGCGCTGCCGCGCGAGGCGCTGCTGGCTGCGCTATGCCGGGTGTTCGGCACGCCGCTGGTCTACGACATCAAGGCGCCGCTGTTCATCGATGCCTATCGCGCGCGGGGCCGCGCCTACCGGTTTCTGGTCGATCGGATCATGTCCAGCACTGCTGCGGTGCTGGCGGAAGGGCAGCTCTATCTGCCCTTTCTCAAGAGCCAGTTCGGCCGCGATGGCGTGCTGTTCCCCAACTTCGTGCCTGATGCCGAAGTGCCGGAAACGATCGTGCCACGACTGATGGGCGACCCGCTGCGTGTTCTGTTCGTCGGCTTCTGCCATCCCAACAAGGGGGTCATCGAGGCGTTCGATGGATGTCGCCGCCTGGCCGCGCAAGGTGTCGCCGTGCATCTGACCGTGATCGGCGCGGAAACGCCCGAATTCGCCAACCACGCAGACAGCCAGCCACCGATCGCGGGCTTCGTCTGCGATCGGCGGGGGCGCCAGCCCCATGAAGAGGTCCGCGCCGCGCTGGACGCGCACGACGTGTTCTGCCTGCCGAGCAGGAGCGAAGGACATTCCAACGCGGTGACCGAGGCGATGATGAGCGGCATGGTGGTCGCTTGCTCACGGGTCGGCCTGCTGGAGCCCGTGGTCGAGGAGCGCGGTGGCTATTTCATCGATGAGCTGAGTGCCGATGGCGTGGCCGCGACACTCGCGGCGATCCATCGCGACCCCTCAGAGGCACGTCGACGCGGCCAGTTTGCCTACGACAAGGTCCGGCGCGAATTCACCGCCAGCGTGGCGCGAGCGCGCATCGCGTGTGTCTATCGCGATATTGCACGCAAGCACTGAAGGGGGCAAACGTGGCAGCGATTAACGCATCGCCCCTTCGGGACGCACCGGGCACCGCCGTCGCAGGCCGTTTCTTGGCCCGATCGGATCGGCACGGCGCGATCGACAAGACAGATCTTCCCGCACGCATCCTTGCGGTCATCTGCCTGCTGAACATCAACGGCGTCATGTGGATGGTGTTCGATCAGGAAGCCCTGGTCTCGTTCGCCATGCTGGGCTCGGCCCTGTTCCTGGTGATCTTCGTCGGCCGGCGCGCTTGGTCGCTGCCGTTCTCCCTGCTGATGGGGGCGCTGGCGACATATCTGGCGCTTGGTGTGATGTTCTCGGGCGCCAGCGCGACCGTCGACGATCCCGCGCACTACGTCCGGGCCTACGGCGGGACGCTTGTCGTGTTGTGGGGGGCGGTGGGCTATGCGGCCAGCCTGGTCGATGACGACAGGCGCGCGCTTTCGTTCCTGCTGTTCGTGAGGGGCGCGCTGCTGGTGGCAGCGGCATCGGTTTGGTTCTCTCCGATCCTGTACCGGTATTACGCCAATCTACCGCGCGCGTTCTCGTTTGAAGAAAGAATGGGCGGGTTCTTCGCGAACCCCAACGAAGCGGCGATGGTATCGGTGTTTGCCGTGGTGTTCGTGCAGGAATTGCCGTTTCGCAATCGGCTGATCCAGTGGCTGGGGCTGCTGGTGTCGTCGGTAGCCGTGTTCCTGACCTTTTCGAAGACCGGCATGACGTGCGTGATCGTCTATCTGGCCTGGAGTCTGATGCGCAAGGCAAAGGGATTTGGTCTGATCCTGCTGCCTCTCGTCGCGGTGGTGGCGATCCTCCTGGTGCAGGATCCGGACGGCATTCTGCGCGGCATAGCAGAAAGTCCCGCTTTGCAGCTCGGTGCGGCGCAGCAGAGCCGGGTGCTTGCGATCGGCGATATTCTTGGCGGGCAGATCGACGAGGAGACCACGACCGGCCGCACCTATCTTTGGCAGCTGGCTGCGGCGCGGGCGTGGGAGACCTTTCCCCTGGGCAACGGCCTGGGAAGCGGCCACCACATGGTCGGCGGGCTGTTGGAAGCGGGCGTTTGGCAAGGGGCGCACAACACCTTCCTGATGATGTGGAGCGAAAGCGGGGTTCTGCCGGTCCTGTTGCTGATTGCTGCAATGATGGCGGCGCTGTCGAACACGCTGCGTCATCCGCTGTGGCATCTCTTGCTGCCCACGCTGATCGTGCTGCTGGTCGATATGATGGCGACACATACCGCGCTTTCGACGCGATACCACAACATGGTGATGGCTCTCGCGATGGGCCTTGCCGTCCGCGCGCGACAGTCGGCCGGTGGCGTTGAAACCGGGCTTCTCGGCACGAGATATCCATGAATACGTCTGCAAGCAGCCCATTGCTGCGCCGCGTCTTCCAGGATGCGGCGATAACATTCCTTTCGACGGTTCTCGTCCAGGCGGTGACGTTCGGAATATCGGCCGCTTCGGGGTTGATACTCGACGTCCACGCATTCGCGCGGCTCAGCATCATCGTTGCGACGCTCATGCTGTCGAGCGGTCTGATGGAGTTCGGCCTGAACGCCACGGCAACGAAATTCCATGGCGACACGCGCGACGAAAGCTATCTTGGCCTTGCCTTCGCGGTCCGGTTCGCGCTGGTTCCCGTGGGGGTGGCGGTCGGCGGGACCGTATGGGCGTGCGGGTGGGCCGACATCGGTCTGGGCATTGCCATCGGGCCGATCCTGAACATCTGGAACGGGATGCGCGCCGCTGATCAGGCGCGGCAGGATTATGCAAGCTTCGCCCGCCTGAGCATCGTGTTCGCCCTGGTGCGCGCCGCGGGCGGGGTTGCCGCGCTGTTGCTGCGGGCGGACGTGGCGTGGGTGGCGCTGGCGGTCTATGCCTTTCCGGTCCTGGCGTTGAGCGGCTCTGCATCGGGCAAGTTCGTGCGACGCGCCTTTTCGGCGCCACGTCCGCAGTTGCAGGGCGTCGCTCGCTATGCCGCCCACGTCCATCTGAACGCCATTGCCTTCATCGCGGTGCCCTATGTTCCGCAGTACGTCATCGCATCAAGGCTCGATGCCACGGCGGTCGGTACCTACGGCTTGATCGTGACGTTCACGGCGCCGGTTTCGTTGCTGGTCTATTCGGTGCGCAGCGTCTTGCTGCCGCACATGCTGGGCGCGGCATCGCAGGTCGAACGCCTGATGTGGAGCAGGCGCGGCCTGATGCTGATTATGGCCGTATGGGCCGGGCTGCTGGCGGGCGGGGGCCTGGTCGCGGCGGGGCTCGACATGGTCTACCGGCATCGCTTCCCGCAACTGGAACAGGTCTTCCTGTTGTATTTCTTCGGGTATTCGGGCGCGGCGGCGATCGGCTTCTACAGCCTGAGCGTACACACACGAGGCGTGCCACATCTGGCCAGCGCTCTGGGCGCCATCAAGCTCCTGGTCCTCGTTCCCGCCGTCCTGCTCTGCGGTGCTGACCTCAAGCTGATAGTCTCGGTCGTTGCGGCCATCATGATCGTGTTCGAAACGATCCTCGCGCTGTTGATTTACAGAAAGCAAAGCACATGAAAGTCGTGATGGTCGGAGACTACCCGGAGCCGGGGAAGCGGATTTCCGGCGGCGTCGAGCGGGTCATCGACACCTTGTTGCCCGAACTCGCGCGCACGGTCGACCTGACCCTGATCGTGCCAGCTGCCAGCCAGGATGCGACCTGCGACCACCGTGGCGTGCGGACGATCTACATGCAGCGCGCCCGCCCCGGTTCCTTGCATTACTGGACCTCGGACGCCGTCAGGCTTGCCCGCATGGTCGAGAACCTGCGTCCCGATATCGTTCACCTGCAAGGCGTCGCGGGGATCGGAAGGCTTGTCAGCTGCCCCCGCATCCTGACGGTCCATGGTTTTCTCCACAAGGACATGGTCGCTTCGGCGCGAGGCATCGGCGCAGGCCTGTTGGCGCGGCACCTTGCAGGGCAAGTCATCCGCATCGTGGAGAAGCGAGCCCGCCGCCGGATCGGACACGTGATCTCCATCAATCCCTACGTTCAGGAGGCGCTGCCCGACATTGCCCGCCTCGAGCGCTACCCGATCCCCAATCCGCTTGATCCCGTGTTCGTCACGCAGGACCGCGAAACCTGTCCATCTCGCGCGCGGCATATTGTTTCGGTCGGACGGATCGGCCCACGCAAGAACACGCTGGCGGTCATCGTTGCCGCTGCGAAGGTCATGAGGCACGATCCGGACGCGAGCCTGACCATTTGCGGCGACGCCTCGGACGATGCCTACTTCGCGAAATGCAACGATTTCATCGCCGCCGAAGGGCTGACGGGTCGTATCCGGATGGCCGGCAATTTGTCGTCTTCGGAACTGGCTGCCCTGCTCGACCGTGCTTCTTGCCTGGTAATGGCCTCGCGCCAGGAAACCGCGCCGATGGCGATCGCCGAGGCGCAGGCGCGCGGGGTTGCGGTGGTCGCCCCGAAAGCCTTCGGCATTCCCTACATGATCGAGCCGGGGGTGAACGGGCTGTTCTGGCCGGTGGACGATCCCGCCGCGCAGGCCACGATGCTTGCGCGCGCGCTGGACCACGCCTGGGATCGTGTCGCGATTGCCCGGGTCGCGCGTGAAACCTACGGTGCGCGCGATGTCGCGGCCCGGACGCTGGAGGCCTACCGCGCCGTGCTGGGCGGCCGCAGCGACGTGCGCCGGGATCTCGCACACCAGCGCTGAACTCTTCCGCAATCTGACGCCTGATCCGACCCGCATTCGGGGTCGTCAGGCGAAACCTCTGCATCGTGCTCCCCCCTGCAGGGCGGGAGGGCGACGCTTGATGTCGGCTGGACCTGAACCAGATGCATATCCTTTTCCTTTCGGACAACTTCGCGCCCGAAGTGAACGCGCCTGCCAGCAGGACGTTCGAGCATTGCCGTGAATGGGTGCGTGCCGGCCATCGCGTCACCGTTATCACCTGCGCCCCCAATTTTCCCAAGGGCGCGGTGTTCGGCGGTTACCGCAACCGGCTGTGGCAGCGCGAGGACATGGCCGGAATCACGGTGATCCGGGTGTGGAGCTATATCGCGCGCAACGAAGGCTTCGCGAAGCGTATCCTCGATTACCTCAGCTACATGGTCACAGCGTTTCTCGCCGCCCTGTTCGTGCGGCGGGTCGATGTGATCGTGGGTACGTCACCGCAATTCTTCACGGCTTGCGCAGCCTGTGCGGTCAGCGTGGTCAAGCGTCGGCCGTGGGTGTTCGAACTGCGCGACATATGGCCGGAATCGATCCGTGCCGTCGGTGCGATGAAGAAGGAATACGTGCTCGATCGCCTCGAAGCGCTCGAACTGTTCCTCTATCGCAAGGCGACGGCGATCGTGACCGTCACCCATGCTTTCCGCGAAAACCTGATCAGGCGTGGTATCGATGCTGGCAAGGTCCACGTCGTCACCAACGGTGCGGACACCGCTCGCTTCGTGGCCATGGACAAGGACGTTGCGCTGGAACAAGCGCTTGGCCTGCGCGACAAGTTCGTGCTCGGTTACATCGGAACCCATGGCATGGCGCACGGGCTGGACACGCTGATCGACGCGGCGGTCCTGCTCAAGCAGGCTTCGTGGGCGCAGGATTGCCGCCTGATGCTGCTGGGCGACGGCGCGCATCGTGCGCGCCTCGTGCGGCGGGCGCACGATCTGGGTCTCGACAATGTGGTGTTCGTCGACACCGTGCCGAAGGAGCAGGTGGTGCGATACTGGTCGATCCTCGATGCGTCGATCATCCATCTGACGAAGAACGATCTGTTCAGAACCGTCATTCCCTCCAAGCTGTTCGAGTGCATGGCCATGGCGATTCCCGTGCTGCACGGGGTGGAGGGGGAATCGGCCGATATCGTGAAGCGTCACGACGTCGGTCTGACGTTCGAGCCGGAGAACCCCGAAGCGCTGTGCGAGGCCGTGCGACGGCTGTTCCACGACGCTGTGCTGCGCGAGCGCTTCAAGCGGAACGGTCCGCACGCTGCGCACACGTATGATCGGGCGGTCCTTGCGCAACAGATGCTCGCGCAGATGGAGCGGCTCGTCTGAAACCGTCCCGGGCCGTGCGTGAGCCAGTCGTGCAGGGGCCTTGCGACAGCGGCATAGCCCTTTTGGTTCATGGGCTTCCTGCCAGTTTGCCACTAGAGGATTTTACGAAGATGTTTGGGGAATTGGGTTATGCGTAAGCACAGGTTTATTGTTGCCGCGTTGGCTTCGTCCGCGCTTCTTCTTGCCGCAAGTGCCGGGACCGCATCTGCTCGGGGTGCTTCGCGGTTGGCGCTGAGTGCCGAGGTTTCGGCGTCATGCGGTCGTGGTGGTTGCAAGTCGGGCAACGGCAATTCCGCGGTCTGGATCGCGCTAGGCACGCTGGGCGCTGTTGGTGCGGGCATGTGGCAGTTGCTGGACAACCCCGTCAGCCAGTGACGCGAAGATCGCAGGCCGCGTCCGGGGCGAACAGCGGTCTTTTCGGGTGGACGTCGTCAAAAGGTTTACGCGTCCACCCAACTAGGTGATTTCCGCAGAATAGGTGGCATGCGATGCTCGCTAGCATGCAGAACGAGATCACCATGCCGAAAGCGCGTTCCAGTGTCCCCATGCGGCGACTTGGCGCCCCTGCGGCCGTCATCTCGCCCGTCGCGCGACGCAGTACGACGCGACGGGCAGATCGCTCCAGGGTGGCCGCTGGTGCGGCGATGGAGGCGGGGGCTGTGTTCGCAGAGCCCGAGATCGAACGATACTCGTTCATCGTCCGCGTCGCGATCATCGGCGGTCTGGCGATCACCGGCTGGGGTGGGGTCATCGGCGCCGCCATAGGGCTGGTCCGCTACTTCGCCTGATCGCCCGCACAAGGGTGGCGTCCGGTGCGGCACGAGGCGGCCGCCCGCTTCCCGTTTACGCATGTCTGCGGGGCTTTCGAGCATGCACGGCGCCATCGCCACCGCTCTGTGTGGTCGCTGCGCAGGCGCCCCGCTCAAATTCTGAAGGCTGCTGCCATGTTGAACGTGCCCAATCGCAACTTCGTTCTCGATCATGGGATCGACACGACAGCGATGCGGCCACCGCAAGGCCTGTCCGACCGCGAGGCAGGGGTGTTGCGGTGTCTGGCCTGGGGATTTTCGAGCAAGGAGACCGGCGACGTGCTGGGCATCAGCCGTCGCACCGTCGAATGTCACCGCGCCAGCGTTCTGCGCAAGCTGCAGGCCCGCAACGGCCCCGATGCCGTCAGGATCGCGCTGGCCACTGGGATCGCACTGGATGCGCCGGATACGGATATCGCGCCGCAGGGCGGCGAAGACTGAGCCCGCGGCGACTGGCGGCAGGCGGCGGGCCACCCCTGCCGGGTGTGGCCCGCTCAGGCGCCGTCTTGTGATTCCGGGCCGCGTGCGTGGCGGATGATGTTGGCCACGCTGGCCGCCGAATTGACCTTGAGCTTGTTGAAGATGCGGTGGCGGTGGATCTTCACCGTGTTTTCGCTGCGGCCCATTTCGGCCGCGATCAGCTTGGTCGGATACCCGCGCGAGATCATCCCCGCGACATAGGTTTCGGTGGGCGTCAGCGATTCGATCATCTGGCGCACCAGCCGTTCGCTTTCGAAGCGGCAGAAGCGGCGGCGTGATTCGCCAACCGCCGACGTCACCGCCTTGCGCAGCTGCATTTCGCCAAAGGGCTTCTGCAGGAAGTCGAACGCGCCGGCCTTCATGCAGTGCACCACGGTTGCGACGTCCTGCACGCCTGAGATGAACACGACCGGCAGCGCGAAGTTCGCGCCGTTGATCCATTCCTGCACGGCCAGGCCATCCTGCCCCGGCAGGCGGATATCGAGCAGGACGCAGCCCGTCTTGTAGCGCGGAAGATGTTCGATCAGTTCTGCCGCGCTGGCGCAGCCCATCGCGTCGAAACCGAGCCCGTCGACCAGTTCGACGAGGTTGTCCCGCAGATCGTCGTCATCCTCGACCACGAAGACCATCTCGCGGTCGGTTTTGCAGATGACCGCGTTGGGAAACGAAGCGGCGGGCATCGCGCTGCAATCGACCTTTTGGCACGGGCGCAAATAGCCCTGCTGGCCACAGGCGGTGGCATTGCCCAAAGACCAGCGGATCGAATCCGGCAGTTGGACATCGGATGCTTCTTCGACCTGACCCGGCCCGAACTTGACGCTGCCCACTGGTACGTTTTCCCTGACCCTAGCCGCATAGGTAAAGTACCTAAGAGTTCACCCCATATCCATAGGCCATAAGTTTAACCGGATTGGTTTATGGCGCATTAACTGGAGGCGGATCGAGCGAAATCGATTGCTTCACGGTGGTTCGAGGGTCAACTGCAATCAGGTCAGGAATCGAACCATTACAGCAATCACCGCTATTCTACGGCGCGCCCGCCAGCACCCTGGGTGGCGCGCGTGGCCAGAGCGGCGGGCTCCGTGCGCGGCAGGCGAGTGACGCCGTTCGCTGCAGCGACAGGCGCACGGTTATAGTCAGAAATCGCTAATGCGAGTGATTATCATTGACTGTCGGCTGTCGCTGCCCTAGCGGCGGCGGGCATGGGAACGGGAACGATCAGGGGGTGGGCCTGGATCCACAAGTGGAGCAGCCTTGTCTGCACGCTCGCGCTGCTGATCCTGTGCCTGACCGGGCTGCCGCTGATCTTTCATGACGAGATCGATTCCCTGGAGGGCGAGGTCGCGCTGGCCGGGCCGCCGTCGGCGCGCGCCGGGCTGCCGCTCGACGCGGTCGTGGCGCGGGCGCGGGATGACTATGCACGGGTGGCACATCGCGCCGGCGTGCCGCTGTTCGTCGGGTTTTCGCCCGACACGCCGATGATCACCGTCACCGTTGGGCCGCGCGCGGATGCGGGCGAGGCGGAGATGCGGCTGTTTTCCTATGACCGCGGCACGGGCCGCGCGGTGGGGGAAGTCGAGCGCGGCGGGGTGATGGCCTTTCTGCTGCAACTCCACACCGACCTGCTGCTGGGCCTGCCGGGGATGCTGTTCCTCGGCGTGATGGGCGTGCTGTTCCTGATCGCGATCGTGTCGGGCGTGGTACTCTACGTGCCGTTCATGCACCGGCTGGCGTTCGGGACGCTGCGCTTCGATCGTTCGGCGCGGGTGCGGCGGCTGGATGAGCACAACCTGCTTGGCGTGCTGGCGCTCGGCTGGACACTGGCGATCGGCGCGACCGGCGCGATCAATGCCTTTGCCGATCCGCTGACCGCGGCCTGGCGGCAGGGCGAACTGGCACAGATGGTCGCCGCGCGGCACGGTGAAGTGGCGCTCGATCCGGCGCGCTATGGCTCGCTGGACAAGGCGATGGCGGCCGCGCAGGCGGCGCACGGCGGGCTGCTGCCGCAGTTCGTCGGTTTTCCGGGCGGCGCGTGGTCGTCGCCCCGGCACTACGCGATCTTCTTCCAGGGCGACACGCCGCTGACCAGCCATGTGCTGACGCCCGCGCTGGTCGATGCCGAAAGCGGCGTGCTGACTGACGTGCGCGCGATGCCGCTAACGATGCAGGCGCTGATGCTGTCGAAGCCGCTGCATTTCGGCGACTATGGTGGGCTGCCGCTCAAGCTGGTGTGGGCGCTGCTCGACCTTGCCACGATCCGCGTGCTGTGGAGCGGGCTTGCGCTCTGGCTGGGCAAGCGGAGGTGCGCTGCATGACCGCGCGCCCGACCCGCTCGCCAGCGCGCGTGCTGGGGCTGCCGCTGCTGCTCGCCGCGCTGACTCTCGCCGGGCTGGTGCTGGGCCTGACCGGCGACGGGGTCCGCGATCTTGTCTGCGTGGCGCTGCTGGCGCTGCCGCTCGTCCTTTTCCTTGTCCACTGGCGGCGCCGTGCGCGCGCGCCTTCGTCACGAAAGCCCTGATGATGAATCGCCTGACTTTGCTCGCTGCCACCGCGCTCGTCCCCGCCTTTGCCGCGCCCGCGCTGGCGCAGGAAACGCCACAGGAGATCGTCGTGACGGCGCAAGCGACGAACGCCACGCAGGTCATGGGCGAAGGCGACCTTGGCGCGCTGGGGCGCAAGAAGGCCGAGGACGTGCCGTTTACCGTGCGCAGCTACAACGAGGCGCTGATCCTCAACCAGCAGCCGCAGACGCTGGGGCAGGTGCTGGAGAACGATCCGACGGTGCGCACCAGCTATGGCTTCGGCAATGCCGCCGAGCAGTTCGTGATCCGCGGCTTTGCGCTTTATGGCGACGACGTGGGGCTGAACGGGCTTTACGGCATCGCGCCGCGCCAGCTGATCGCGCCCGAACTGTTCCAGTCGGTGCAGGTGCTGAACGGCGCCTCGGCGTTCCTGAATGGCGCGGCGCCGGGGGGATCGTCTTTGGGCGGCAGCGTCAACCTGCAGATGAAGCGGGCCGGGGCCGATCCGCTCAACCGCGTGACGCTGGGCTATACCTCGGACGCCAATTTCGGCGGCAGCTTCGACGTATCGCGCCGTTTCGGCAACGATGGCGCCTTCGGGGTGCGGATCAACGCCGCGTTCCGCAGCGGCGACGTCGCGGTCGACGGCGAGTTCCGCCGCACCAGCGTGGTGGGCGGCGCGTTCGACTGGCATGACGACAACACGCGCCTCTTCCTCGATCTCGGCTACCAGAAGGTCGAGGTCGACGGCCTGCGCCCGAAGGTGACGGTGGGCACGACGACGATCCCGGCGGTGCCGCGCGCCGATGCCAACTATGCCCAGAAGTGGACCTACACCGACTTGCGCGACGTGTTCGGCGTGCTGCGGTTCGAACAGGATCTGGGCGAGCACGCCATGCTCTATGTGACGGGCGGCGCGCGGGATGGCAGCGAACAGGGCATCTATGGCGGCGTGACCGTGCTCGATGCCACGACGGGCGCGGCCAACGGCAACGCGCTCTACGTGCCCCGCACCGACAATAACGAGGCGCTGGAGGCGGGCCTGCGGGTGAAGCTGGGCAGCGCGGTGACGCAGGAGTTCAACATCGGCGGCAGCGCGGTGTGGCAGGTCAACCGCAACGCCTTCGACTTCCTCTATGGCCCCGGCTTCGCCGGGTTCGCGACGAATATCTACGATACGCCCAAGGCGGAGATCCCGGCCTCGGCCTTCGTCGGCGGGGATCTCGACACGCCGTTCCCGATCAGCCGCACGCGGCTGCTGTCGGCCTTCGCGTCGGACACGGTAGGGCTGCTGGGTGATCGTGTCCTGCTGACGGGCGGGCTGCGGCTGCAGGACATCCAGGTCAAGAGCTACAACTACTACGACGGGGGCTCGCTGACGGGCACCTATCGCAAGTCGGCCATCACGCCGGTGGTCGGGCTGGTGGTCAAGCCCGTGTCGGGCGTGTCGCTGTTCGCCAACCGCATCGAGGCGCTGCAACAGGGGCCGACCGCGCCGATCGACCCGTCGGTGGTCAATGCGGGCGCGGTGCTCGCGCCCATCAAGTCGACGCAGTACGAAGTCGGCGGCAAGCTGAAGCTGGGCCGCATGGAAGCCGGGCTGTCGCTGTTCCGCATCGACCTGCCGGTGGGCTATTCGGTCGATATCGGCGGTGGGCTCAAGCGTTTCGGGCTCTATGGCCAGCAGCGCAACGAGGGCGTGGAGTTCACGCTCAACGGCGAACCCGTCAAGGGCCTGCGCTTCATCGGCGGCGCCTCGGTGGTCGATGCGAAGCTGCGCAAGACCAGCGGCGGGATCAACGAAGGCAACCGCGCGGTGGGCGTGCCCGAATGGACCGCCAATGCAGGTCTCGAATGGGACGTGCCCACGACCGGCCTGACGCTGACCGGTCGCATGATCCACACCGGCAAGCAGGCGGTGAACGTCGCCAACACGCTCGAAATCCCGGCGTGGACGCGCTTCGATCTGGGCGCGCGCTATGTCTTCGTGGCGGCGGACAAGCCGGTGACGCTGCGCTTCGGCGTCGATAACGTGGCCAACAAGCGCTACTGGGCTTCGGCCTTCGACGTGTTCTCGGCGGCGCTTCTGCAAGGCCAGCCGCGCACCTTCAAGGCGAGCGCCTCCATCGACTTCTGATGCAGGCCCTGCGCCCGTTTCCGGCGAAGCGGGCGCAGATCGTGTCGAGGTGGTGCGCGATCAGTCGGTCGCGCTCGACCCACGGAAAGGCTGGCCGCGCGATCAGCAGCGAGGTGAGGCCGTGGACCGAGGCCCACACCGACTGCGCCTCCAGCTCGACCGTGGCGGGATCGACCCCGCCTGCTTCGGTGCCCATCATCGCGGCGATGACCCGGCGCAGCATGTCGAACGCGCCTTCGCCCACGGCCATGATCGGATCCTTCGCCTCGCGCACCAGCGCGGCGGTCTGTTCATTGCCTTCGATCATGAAGGCCATGCGGTACATGTCCGGGTGATCCAGCCCAAAGTGGATATAGGCCTGCCCCAGACGGCGAAAATGCGCTGCCGGCGTGCCCGGTTCGGCCAGCACCGCGCGCGAGACCTGCGCCAGCCGGTCGAAGGCGCGCAGGCACAGCTCGGCCGAGATTTCGTGCGCGGTGCGGAAGTGCGCGTAGAGCGAGGGCTGCGAGATGCCCACCGCCTGCGCGATCTGCCGCGTCGAGACGTGCGCCATGCCGTGCTGCGCGAACAGGCGCAGCGCCGTTTCGAGTATCTGTTCGCGCCGTTCGCCGCCGCGCCCGCGCTTGTCGTCCTGCCGCATCGGTTCCTTATGTCCGCGATCGAGATCAGTTGCGCTTGACAACCTAACTCCATCCCTATCATTGATAGCCTATCAGGGATAGGGGGGATTCGGATGCCGACGCGGCGATCCATCACGATTGGTGCAGCACTTGGCGCGGCGCTGCTGGCTGGCGCGCTGGGTGGGTGCAGCGGCAAGGAGACCGCCAAGGCAGCGCCACAGGCGCAGGCTCCGGCGACCCCGGTCCGTGTCTTCGTGGTCGGCGGGCAGGGTGAAGGCGCGGTTTCGGCGACGGGCGCGAGCTATGCCGCGCTGATCCACCGCGAGCGCGAGGCCACGCTGTCCTTCCGCCTTGGCGGACGCATGATCTCGAGCCCGCCGCGCGAAGGCCAGCGGCTGGGCGCGGGCGCACTGGTCTCCGCGATCGACGCCACCCCTTGGCGCGCTGCGCTGGTGCGCGCGCAGGCCGACGCGGCGCGCAACGGGCGTGCGGCGCAGCGCTATGGCACGCTCGCACCTGATGGCGCGGTTTCGCAGGCTCAGGCGCGCGATGCCGCCGATGCCTTGAGCGCGGCGCGCGCGGCCGTGACGGCGGCGCGATATGATCTTTCCTCGACCCGGCTGGTGATGCCCTTTGCCGGCGTGGTGCTGAGTCGCCGCGCCGAACTGGGCGAGACCCTGGCCGCGGGCCAGGCGGTGGCGAGCGTGGCGGACCTCTCCTCGCCATTGCTCGCCACCGTGCAGGTTCCGGTGGCGCGGATCGCGGGGCTGCAACGCGGCACGGGCGCGCAAGTGCTGGTGCCGGGCCGGGCGCAGCCCATCGCGGCGCGGGTGCTGCGGATCGGGGCGGCCAGCGATGCCCGGTCGGGCACCGTGGCGGTCGATCTGGCGCTGGATAGCGCGGGCGGCCTGCCCAGCGGCACGTCGGCCTCGGCGGTGTTCGCAGGCGGTGCGACCAGTGCGGCGGCGGGCGACGTGACGGTTCCGGCCGAGGCGCTGCTGGAGGCGGGCGGTGCGCGCGCGACGCTCTACGTGATCGACGGCAAGGGGCGGGCGCGGCGCACGCAGGTGGGTTTCCTGGGCTTTTCCGACCGCATGGCGCGCGTTTCGGGCCTTGCGCCTGGCGCGCGGGTGATCACGGCGGGGGCGGGCTTCGTCGGCGATGGCGAAGCCGTGGTGGTCACTGCCGAATGAACGCGCTGATCGAATTTGCCGTCCGGCGCTGGCAATTCTCGCTGCTGGCCTTCGCGATGGTCGTGGCGCTGGGGCTGAACGCCTTCTTCGCGATTCCGCGCACCGAGGACCCGCAGTTGTCGTTCCCCAACTTCTCGGTGGTGGCGGTGCTGCCAGGCGCGACCCCTGCGGACATGGAGCAGCAGGTCACCAAGCCGATCGAGGATGCGCTTGCCGGGCTCGATGGCCTGCGCGAAGTGCGCTCGACCACCGGCGACGGGGTGAGCGCGGTCCATTCCGAATATGTCTGGGGCACTGATCCCGAACGCAAGTACGACGAGGTGGTGCGCGAGGTGAACGCGCTGCGCGCAACCCTGCCCGCCGGGATCGTGCGCTTCGAGGTGCAGCGGGCGCGGCCGACGGGCGTGCCGATCGTGCAGGTGGCGGTCACCAGCCCGATCCTGCCGATGCGCGCGCTCGACAAGCAGGCGCAGGACCTGCGCGATGCGCTGGCGCGCGTGCCCGGCATCCGCAAGGCCGAAGTGCTGGGCGCGCCGATCAGCGAGTTGCGCGTGGGCCTCGACAGCGCGCGCATGGCCGCGCAGGGCGTCACGCCGGGGCAGGTGATCGAGGCGCTGCGCGCAGGGGGCGCGGACACGCCGATCGGCACTGTCAATGCGGGCAACCGCCGCTTCAACGTGCGCTATGCCGGCACCTATCCCGATCTTGCCACGGTGGCGGGCCAGTCGGTGCGCGTGGATGGCGGACGTCCGGTGTTGGTGGGCGATGTGGCCCATGTCGAATGGGCACAGCGCGAGCCGACGCAGATCGTGCGCTTCGACGGCCGCCGCGCGCTTCTGGTCACCGCCGAACAGGCCGACCACCAGGACGTGCGCCAGTTGACCGACCTCGTGCGCAGCGAAATCGACCGCTTCCGCCTGACCCTGCCGGGCAGCGTGCAGTTGAAGGTGGGCTTTGTGCAGGCCGACAACGTGCGCCACCGGCTGGGTGCGCTGACGCGTGACTTCCTGCTCGCGTTCCTGATCGTGGCTATCACGCTGCTGCCGCTGGGCTGGCGCGCGGCCGGCGTGGTGATGATCTCGATCCCCGTTTCGCTGCTGATCGGCATGGGCATTCTCGCGCTGAGCGGTGTCGGACTGAACCAGATGGCGATCTCGGGCTTCGTGATCTCGCTGGGGTTGCTGGTCGACGATGCGATCGTGGTGATCGAGAACGTGGCGCGCTGGCTGCGCGAGGGCGCGGACCGGATGACCGCGGCGATCCGCGCCACGCAGCAGATCGCGCTGGCGGTGCTGGGCTGCACGGCGTGCCTGATGTTCGCCTTCCTGCCGCTAGTGGCGCTGCCCGAAGCGGCGGGCTCGTTCATCCGCTCGCTGCCGATCGCGGTGTTGGGAACGGTGCTGGGGTCGCTGATCGTGGCGATGACGCTGATGCCGTTCGCGGCCAGCCGCCTGCTTCCGCGCGATGGCGATGCGCACGGTAACGCGCTGCTGCGGGTGATGACGACGGGGATCGAGCGGGTCTATGCCCCCGTGCTGCATCGCGCGCTGGAACGGCCCAAGGCCGCGTTGGCGATCATGCTGGGGCTGTCACTGCTGTCGATCCCGCTGGTGTCGGCGATCGGCACCAGCCTGTTCCCGCCTGCCGAACTGCCGCAGTTCACGATCAAGATCGAGATGCCGCGCGGCACCGCGCTCGCTACCACCGACGCCATGGTGCGGCAGGTGGAAGCGCGGGTGCGGCGCGAGCCGGACGTGGTGTGGACCGTGGCGAGTGTGGGGCGCGGGGGGCCAAGGCTCTACTACAACGCGATCCCCACGCCCGAAGACCCGGCCACCGCCGAAGTGCAAGTGGCGTTCCGCGAATGGAACCCGCGTACCAGTCCGGGCGTGCAACAGCGGCTGCGCGCCGATTTCAACCGCATCCCCGGCGCGCGGATCAAGGTCGTCAACTTCCAGCAGGGGCCGCCGATCGAGGCGCCGATCGCGGTGCGCATCGTCGGGCCGGACATCGAGACCCTGCGGCGGCTGGCCGACAAGGGCGAGGACCTCATGCGCGCGATGCCCGAACTGCGTGACGTGGCCAATCCCATGCGCGCGGCGCGGACAGACGTGGTGCTCGACGTGGACGAGGCGCGGGCGCGGGCGATGGGCGTGCCCGCAGGCGCGCTGCGCCAGGCGGTGCAGATCGCGCTGGGCGGGGCGAACCCGGCGATCCTGCGTGACGAGGACGGCGACGATTATCCGGTGACGGTGCGCCTGCCGATGCAGGGCCGCAACGAGATGGGCGCGTTCGACCGCGTGTTCGTGCCCACAGCCAGCGGGGGCAGCGTGCCGCTGTCCGCGCTGGCCACGGTGCGGCTGCAATCGGGCGCAGCGCAGATCGAGCGCGTGCAACGCGAACGCGCGGTGACGCTGACTTCGTACATCAAGGACGGCGTGCTTTCGAGCAAGGCGAGCGAGGCGACGCTGGCGAAGCTGCGCAGCGATCTGGTGCTGCCGCCGGGCTATGCCTTCAAGGTGGCGGGCGAGGCCGAGGCGCAGGCCCGCAGCTTCGGTGGGCTGCTCCCCGCGATCGTGGTAGCGACGGTCGGCATCCTCGCCGTGCTCGTGCTGGAATTCGGCACGTTCCGCAACGTGGTGGTGATCGCGGGCGTGGTGCCGCTGGGCTTCTTCGGCGCAGTGGGCGCGCTCTGGCTCACGGGCAACAGCCTGTCGTTCACCGCCTCGATCGGGCTGATCGCGCTGGTAGGGATCGAGATCAAGAACTCGATCCTGCTGGTCGATTTCACCGAGCAGTTGCGGCGCGACGGGCTGGGAGTGCGCGCGGCGGTGGAAAAGGCGGGCGAACTGCGCTTCCTGCCGGTGCTGCTCACCTCGGTGACGGCGATCGGCGGGCTGCTGCCGCTGGCCGTCGAAGGCAACGGCCTGAACGCGCCTATGGCGATCGGCATGATCGGGGGGCTGGTCACCTCGACCGTACTGGCGCGCATTGCCACGCCGGTCATGTACCTGCTGCTGGCAGAGCGGGCCGAACGCAGGCGCAAGCCGGTGATTTCGGCGCACCATGTCGAGGAAGGAGCGGTGGCATGAAGCTTCTGATCGTGTTCGCGCCTCTGCTGCTGGCGGGGTGCGCCGTGGGCAGCGCCTATAACGCGCCCGCGCTGCCCGTGGCCGATGCGTGGAAGGCGGCAGCCGCGACGCCGCGCCCGGTGGCAGGCGCGTGGTGGAAGGGCTTTGGCGATCCGGCGCTCGATGCGCTGGTGGAACAGGCGCTGGCGGGCAATCCCGATATCGACGTGGCGCTGGCGCGTGTCGACCAGGCGCGCGCGGGTGCCGGGATGGCGAAGGCGGCGCAACTGCCCTCGGCCAACGTGACGGGATCGCTGGCACGCTCGCAGCAGTCGCTGGAAGATGGTCTCGGGCGGCTGGCGCGCTATGTGCCGGGGTTCGGGCGGACGCAGGCCCGCGCGCAACTGGGCGTGGAGGCGGGCTGGGACATCGATCTGGCAGGCGGTTTGCGGCGCGGGCGTGAGGCGGCGCTGGCCGACCTTGTGGCGGCGCAGGCCGGGACCGACGCCGCGCGGCTTGCGGTAGTGGGTGACCTGATCGACACCTATCTGGGGCTGAGAGGCGCAGAAGCGCAGCTGAGCGCGCTCGAACAGCGCCGGACGATCGCGCAGGAGCGGCTCGACATCATGCGCCGCCGCGTGAGCGTCGGCGAGGCCGCTACCAATGCGCTGGAGGAACCGACCGCGACGCTGGCGGTGCTCGATGCTCTACTGCCGCAGGCGCGTGGGGGCGTGGCGGTGGCCAAGGGGCGGCTGGCCATCCTCGTCGGCAAGCCCGCTTCGGCGGACCTGCCCGAACTCGCGCTGGCGAGCGGCATTCCGGCTGGGAGCGATCCGGCGGCGGGCGTGCCGTCGGACCTGCTGCGGCGGCGGCCCGATCTGGTGGTGGCCGAAGCGAAGCTGCGCGCGGCGCACGCGCGGGTGGGGCAGGCGCTGGGCGAATACTGGCCCAAGCTGAGCCTGTCGGGGATGCTGGGCTTTGCCAGCAACAGCCTGTCGAGCTTTGGCAGCGGCGATTCGAGCGTGGTGCAGGGCGCGGTGGGACTGCGCTGGCGACTGTTCGATTTCGGCCGCGTCGACGCCGAGATCGCGCGCGCCAAGGGCGCCGAGAAGGAGGCGCTGGCGAGCTATCGCTGGGCGGTGCTGCGTGGCGGGGAGCAGGTGGAAAGCGCCTTCGCCCGGTTGGCGACCGCGCGGGCCGCGCTGGCGAGCCGTCAGGATCAGGCGGCGGCGCTGGACCGGGCCGCGGCGCGGGCGGGCAAGGCCTATGCCGTGGGCGAGATCAGCCGCGACCAGTTGCGGGCCGCCCAGGCGGTGGCGCTGGATGGCGTCGATGCAGTGCGCGACGCACAAGTGGAGGTGGGGCGCGCGGTGCTGGGCTGTCACCGCGCGCTGGGTGGCTGACAGGTCAGGCGGTAAACCGCGTCAGGTCGGTGAAACGGATGTTGTCCTTCGCCAGGCCATCAAGCACCACCTCGACGCCGCCCGCGCGGATCATCCATTCGAGGCGGTGGTCGCGGTACTGGCGCTTGAACAGCCCGGCTTCGAGCAACTGGGCCACCTGGCTCATCGGTTCGACCTGCGTCTTTGCTTCGGCAAAGGTATCGGCCACCGAAGGTCGGGCGCGGATGCGGTCCAGCCAGAGCGAGAGCTGCGAGCCTTTTTCAGGCGCGAAGCCGAAGATACCCGACATCATCACGTAGGGGGCAGCGCAAATGTCCGCCCAGCCGAAGTCGGCTCCGGACATCCAGCCGCTCGGCTGGATCTGGCGTTCGAGCCATTGCTGGAGTTGTGCGGTTTCGCGGCCCGCGACGGCGCGCAGGGCGTCCACGTTGTCGGGCGCGCGGCCGAAGAAGCGGATTTCGCCCAAGCCCCAGTTGATCGCTTCATAGTGCGTGTCGCACACTTCCTCGATCATGCGGCAGCGTGCACGTTCGAGCGCATCGGCGGGGCGCAGGGCGGGGGTGGGGTACGCGTCCTCGATATATTCGAGGATCACGGTCGAATCGTAGAGCGTGTGCGCATCGTCGACCACCAGCGCGGGCACTTCCATGCGCGGGTTGTGGCGGGCGTAATCATCATTGTCGCCCGCGCCGATCCCTGTGGGCAGGCTTTGGGTGAAGGACAGGCCCTTTTCGCGCAACATGATGCGCACCTTCTGGCCATAAGGAGAGAAGGGGTGGTCGTAGAGCAGCATGAGAAGCCTTTGCCGGGCAAAAAGGCGGGCGGGAGTTTGTGAACTCCCGCCCCGCAGGGTGGATCTGATGCGATTACGCGTTGGCGGTGCGCGCGGCGCGGCTGGCCATGACGCGGGTACCGATCAGGAAGATGCCGCCGAAATAGAGCGCGGACAGCGCAATCGACGCGAACACGTTCTGGAAGTTTTCGCCCGCCTGGATGAGCGGCGCGTTCATCACGGTGACAAACAGCATGTAGCTGGGGTTGAAGATCACCGGCAGGCGCTGCGCGATCAACAGGAACAGCGCAAGCACGATGAGGAGCAGCGCGGCAATGACCAGCCCGGTGTTGCCGGTGGCCGCGCCGATCTGCACCATGTAGCTGGTGCCGGTGCCCGCCAGCGCGCCGATCACGGCGGCGGGCAGCTTCTTGAGGTCGGACGTATCGACCGTCGACCAGAACCACAACAGGGTAAACCCGGCATAGAGCGGTTGCAGGTGAAGCGCGGTGCCGAGCGCAATGAACCCGGCGAGGAGGATGACAACGGCAAGCGTGATGGCCGCGGCAATGCCGGCCGATGGCGGCGGGGCCGCCGGCGTGGATTCAGAAGACATGGACCTCTCCTTGTGCGCCGGTTCGTGCCGGTCGTCTGCGCGGCATTGGGACACGGGCGGACGCCCCTGTCAATCACTTGGTTAAGTAAAGCGATGTATTGCGCCGCAGGATTTGAACCTGTCGCAGCCGGTGCTAGGCACATGAGCCATGACCGCGCAGCTTGAACCCTTCCACGCCATTTCCGTCTCCGTGCTGGCCCATCGGCTGAAGGCCGAAGGGCGCGACGTGATCCACATGGAATTCGGCCAGCCATCGACCGGCGCGCCCGCCGCCGCCATCGCCGAGGCGCATCGCGTGCTGGACGTCGATCCGATGGGGTACTGGCAGAGCGATGCGCTGAAGGCGCGGATCGTGCGGCACTACGCCGAGACCTGCGGGGCGACGATCGCGCCCGAACAGGTGATCCTGACCAACGGGGCCTCGCCCGCGCTGGTGATGGCGCTGTCGCTGCTGTTCGATCCGGGCGCGCGGGTCGCTATCGCCCGTCCCGGCTACGTCGCCTATCGCAACAACCTGCGTGCGCTGTTCATGGAGCCGGTGGAGCTGCCCTGCGGCCCGGCCGAGCGCTACCAGATCACCGCCGCCGCGCTGGAGGCGATGAAGCCTGCGCCCCACGGCGTGATCCTGGCGAGCCCGGCCAACCCGACGGGAACGGTGATCGCGCCCGATGAGCTGGCGCGCATCGTGGCGGTGTGCCAGCGCCGCGGCATCCGCATCATTTCCGACGAGATCTACCACGGCATCACTTATGGCGAAGCGGCGCTGTCGGTGGCGGCGCTCGACGATCAGGCGCTGATCGTGAACAGCTTTTCCAAGTACTTCAGCATGTCCGGCTGGCGGCTGGGGTGGCTGGTGGTGCCGCCTGCGCTGGTCGGGCAGGCCGTGGCGCGGATGGGCAACCTGTTCCTGACGCCGCCCTCGCTCGCCCAGCACGCGGGGCTGGTGGCGTTCGATTGCCGCGACGAGCTGGAAGGCCACGTTGCGACGTATGCGCGCAACCGCGACCTGCTGCTGGCGGCACTGCCCGGCATGGGCCTTGCGAAGATCGCGCCGCCCGACGGGGCGTTCTATATCTGGGCAGACATCGGCCACCTGACGGACGATAGTCTTGCCTTCTGCGAGCAGCTGCTGCGCGATACCGGCGTGTGCACCGCCCCGGGGATCGACTTCGACCCGGTGGAGGGCAACCGCTTCTTCCGCATGAGCTTTGCGGTGTCGACGCCGCTGGTGGAGGAAGCGATCCGCCGTTTGACGCCGTGGTTTGCGGCGAGGGCTGCTTCTGCTGCGGCCCACCCCGCTGCGACTGGCGCCGCCTGACGGCGACGCAGGTGTCGCAGCCCCTCCCGCAAGCGGGAGGGTGCCCGGAGCTTCTTCCCCCTCCCGCAAGCGGGAGGGGTTGGGGTGGGCCGGTTACAGCACCACCCCGTCCTTCCTTACATAGCGATGCTGAGCGAGGCGCGGGCCGAGTACGAGGTGCCGCCGCCTTGGGTGCGTTCGGCCCCGCCGGTCAGGCGCCAGGTGTAGTCGAGCCCGCCCTGGATCAGGCTGACCGAGCCGGTCCACGCCGACTTGATCTCCTCGGGAACGAGCGTGAAGCTGTCGCCGCTGGCGGTGGTGGCGGTAATGTCGCCCAAGTGGCCCGAGAGGCGATTGCGGCGGCCGCCTTCGACTTCGATGGTCAGCGGACGGCCTTCGTAGCCGCTCTGGCCCGCGCTCCAAGCGGCGACGAGCGTGGCCGTGCCGTTGAGCGCGCTCGAATTGCGGGCGCCGACGTTCAGCAGGATCGCGGTGTCGCCGGTTTCGGCATACTTGTTTTCGTGCAGGCGGTAGTAATCAAGCACGGCCTTGGGCTTGAGCGAGAAGCCGCCGCCGAGATCGACCTTGTACGACAGGCCGCCGGTGCCCGAAATCAGCGTGCCCTTCCAGTCGCCCGAGGCGGTGTAGGTGACCGTGGCCGCATCGACCGTGCCGGTGAATGTGCGGGTCGACTTGAACTTGTTCGTGGCGATCCCCGCCCGCGCATAGGCATAGAGCGGCCCGTGCGCGAGGCGCCAGAACGCGGCGGCTTCGTAGGTGCTGCCCTTGACCTTCTGGATATCGCCGGTCTTGGCGTTGCCCGAGACATAGAGGAACGAGGCGCCGACATTGCCGATGCCGGTTCGGCGCTCGATCCCGGCGGAAATGCCGAAGCCGTCGGTCTTGAAGCCGTGGCCGGTCGCATCGAGCGACTGCTCGCCCTTGAAGTAGATCGGTTCGATCCAGCCGCCGACATCGCTGATCGTGAAGATCGAGCTGTCGTCGGACACGTGCTGCGCGGCCAGTCGCACGCCACGTGTGACGAGGTCGAATGCCCCGCCGTTGAACACCGGCAGCAGCTGGCCGAACTGGCTTTGCAGCGCGGCCACGTTGCTGGCCTGCAGCAGGCTCGATTGCAGGGTGGTGTAGTTGAGCGCGTTGTCGAGCAGCGCGGTATAGGCAGCGCCCTGCGCGGCGTTGAGGCCAAGCTGGTCGGCGGTCTTGCGCGAGATCGTCAGCAGCAGGTCGTTGCCCTGCGCCGCGATCGCGCCGTTGAACAGCACCGGCATGGCGAGCGCCGAGGCATCGATCGTGGCAGCGCCCGTCAGCGTGCCCGCGCTGAGCACGGTGTAGGTGCCTTCGGCCTTGGCGAGCGAGGACACCTTGGCGGTGATCTTCGCGCCGCTGGCGAAGTTCGCGGTGTTGGCGATGACCTTCGAGGCAGTGCCGGTCGCCCCATCGACATAGACCTGCAGCGTGCCGTTCGCGCCGACATTGAGCGCGCCGACCGTGGTGGTGGTGACCGCGTTCGCGCCGAAGGTGCCGCCGTTGACGTTGACCGCCAGCTGCGAACCGCCGGTGACGGTGCCGAGCCAGCGCGAAGCGTCGGCGAGGGTCAGCGTGCCCGCCTGATCGTTGACGATCAGCGTGCCGGTGAAGCGCGAATTGCCCGCCATATTCATCGTCGCGGTGCCGGTGCCGAAGTCGATCTGGCCGATATACTTCGAATCGTCGGCCAGCTTCACCACGTCGTCGCCCGCGCCGAGGAAGCTGTTGCCGGTGATCTTGCCGCTCTGGATGTCGAGCGTGTCGCTTCCTGCGCCGGTGTAGATGTTGCCGGTAATCGTCGTGTAGACCGTCGCCGTGTCGGGGTTGTAGCCCGTTGCCCCCTTGGCGGTGGTCTGGCTGGCGGCGTCGGTGCTGTTGAGCTTTTGCGTGATGGTCACGCCGCTGGTGTTGGCCGAGACGTCGATCGCGGCGAGGCGGTCCTCGCTCGACCCGGTAACGGTGATGTCGCCGGTGTTGGTGATCGAGGTGAGCGTGCCCGACAGGTCGCGGATGGCGTAGGATTGGCCGATGCCGGGCGAGGAGATCACCGCCTTGATCGTGCCGTCGTTGACCAGCGTGGGCACGGTCGAGCCCGCGTTGATCAGCAGCGCGACGGCCGAGGAATCGACCGTGGTGGCGGTGATCGAGCCGCCGACGCCGATGCCGCTGGCCATGGTCACGTTGCCGCCCTTGCCACCGATGACGACGCCATAGGCATTGGTCGAGGAATAGCCCGCGCTGGCCGTGACCGATCCGTCGATGCCGAGCGCATAGGTGCCGAGGCGCGTGGTGCCGCTGCCGATCGTGGTATTGGTGGTGCCGCCAATCAGCAGGCCGGGGCTGTTGCCATAGGCGGTGATCGCGCCCGCCGTCTGGTCGCTGGCCGAGGAATCGGCCGGGGCGTAGACGAGCACGCCCTTGGCGACGTTGCCCGAGATTTCGACAATGGCCTTGCCGCTCTGCAGCGCGCTGCGCGGCAGCGACAGCGTGGTGCCACCGTCGGTGGTGAGCGAGGTCGCCTGGCCGAGCGCGCCGTTGATGCGCACCGTGCCGCCGACATCGCCGCCCACGACCAGCGCTTGCGTGCCCGCGCCGACGACCGAGACGGTGCCGCCCACCTTGACGTCGCCGGTGACGGCCGCGGTGCGAATGCCGACGCTGTTATCGCCCAGCACCTTGATGGTGCCCGTATTGGTCAGGCTGCCATCGAGTGTCGAATCGACCGCGATGCCCGCCGAGTTCAGGCCATCGAGCGTGATCGTGCCGCTGTTGGTGATCGCGCCGGTCATCGTGCCGCCGGGGCCGACATGGATGCCATAGCGGTTGGATACGGTGGCGAGCGGGCCGTCGGCTATCGAATTGCTATCGGCGTCGGGCACCGAATAGGTCTGGGTGACGGTGATCGTGCCTGCGTTGTCGATGGTGGTGGTGACGGGGGCGACGAAGATCGCGGTGGCGTTATCGTCTTCACCGGCGGTGATCGTGCCGCCGCTGGCGACGGTCACTGTCTTGGCCGCATCGACGGTGACAGCCGGGCCGCTGGCGACCTTGAGGTTGCCGCCGCTGGCCACGGTGACGTTGCCCGCGCTCGAAGTGACGAGCGGGGTGGTCGAGGTGGTCGAAACGGTCGTGTCGGCAAAGGCAGGCGCTGCGGCGGCGAGGCCTGCGGGGATCAGCGTGGCGGCGAGCAGCGCGCGCGTGGCGGTCGTGCTGAGGAAACGGTCGGGGCGGGGGCGCTGCATCGTCGGGTCCATCCGGGAAAGGGGGCCTGCGTGCGGCCGGTAAGGCGCGCGGCGCAGGCCCCAGTGACTGTGTTACTGTTGGAAACCGCGCGACGGGTCCGGGGGCGGTGCCGCACGATTTCCGAATGCCCAACGCTGCCGATGCGGCGAACCCTTCGCATGCCTCGCGAAAAAAAATTGCGCGGGGCTGACCACTCCGTAAATTTGCGGTTCAGGCGGGGATGGCCAGCACAGGCACGGTTCATGGGGGAACATGGACGGAGGTATCCGCGTGCGCCACTGCCAGCCGCAAAGGCTCCTCGCATGATGTTTCATGGCGATATCCAGCGCCACGCCGATGTGATCGGCGAGGGAGGCTTCGCGCGCGACGCCAGCCTGCCCCCTCCTGCCAACGCCTCGCTCGACACTTGCGACGATACGGCGTTGATGGCGTTGGTGGCCGGCGGCGATGCCGACGCCTTCGGGGTGCTGGTCGACCGGCACGCGGGCGCGCTCTATCGCGTTGCCATGCGGATGCTGGCCGACACGCACGAGGCCGAGGACGTGGTGCAGGAAGCCTTCGCACGGGCCTGGCAGCAGGCGCCGCGCTGGAAGCCGAGCGGCGCCGGCCTTGTCGGCTGGCTGCACCGGGTGACGATGAACCTGTGCTTCGATCGCAAGCGACGGTTCCGCGTGGTGCTGGCGCCCGAACTGCCTGAACAGATCGACGAGGCCCCGCTGGCCGATGCCGGAATCATCGCTTCCCAGGCGCGCGCGGCCGTGGCAGGAGCGCTGGCCGACTTGCCCGAACGCTATCGGGCGGCGCTGGTGCTTTGTTATTACGAGGGTTTTTCGAATGCCCTTGCAGCAGAGGTCATGGGGCTCAACATAAAGGCGATGGAATCCTTGCTGTTCAGGGCGCGCCGGCAATTGCGCGAGTTGCTCGAAGCGCGCGACGTGCGCTGCCGCGATCTCGTGCCTGAAAGCTGCGCGGCGTGAGGCGCAAGGCTCCGGCTGCGCCGCAATGGCGCGAGAACGAGCTGGACCGAGCGCTCGATCTGGCGGTCGCGCCGCGCCTGCCCGAAGGGCTTGCCGCACGGATCAAGGCGGACGTGACGCGGTTGCCGCAGGACGCCCCGATCGCGGCGAGCGCGTTGCAGCGCGCGCCGGTGGCCACGCGCGCGCAGCTGCCTTCGCACGCGGCGGCGCGCAGTCCGCGGCGCTGGGTGGGGGCAGGTGCAGGTCTTGCCGCGCTGGCGGCGGGGCTGGCGGTGTTCGCGCTGGTGGGTGCGCCGCGCCAGGACGATCCTTCGGCCCCCGGCGCCGACACGCAGGATTCGGCGTCTGCCCTTGTTGCGGCCCCCACCCCCGGCGTGGTGGCCGCGCCCGCGACGCAGGTGCCTGCGCGTCTGGCAATAGCGGGCCATGTCGCGCCGCGCGCAACGGCAAAGGCCGATGATGCGCGGGCCGACGACGCCGGCGCGCCGTTGCCCGCGCCCGAAACTTCGCTTTCGCCCGAGCCCGATGCCCTGGCCGTGGCCATGCCGCCGGCTGCGCCCGATGGCCCCGCTGCCGCGCCCGATGCCAACGAAGCTGCGCCGGTCCCCGGCGTGCGCGGGCAGATGGGACCGGCCTTGCCGCAAGGCTTCGGCTATACCGGCGGCGCGCCGGGTTCGATCCCGTCGGGCGCGCCGGTGACGATGTCGGGCGGGCCTGGCATGGGCGGTGCGGGGCGTGGCGGGCCCGGTCCCCGTCATTGAGCGTCCCCGTCATTGAGCGCCCCCATCGCTATGGGCTGACGCGCGCATCGGAACGCGCTAGGCTTCCTGTCTGACATGGCGCGGAGGGTTACGAGTGGGCGGACGCATCCTGCTGGTCGAGGATGATCGGCAAATCGCCGACTATGTCGCGCAAGGGTTCGAGGAGCTTGGCTATACCGTCGATCGCGCGGACAACGGGCGCGATGGGCTGTTCCTGGCGACCGACAGCCAGTTCGATGTCGTGGTGCTCGACCGGATGCTGCCCGCGATGGACGGGCTGGCCTTGCTCAAGGCCTTGCGTGCGGCCGAAGTCGATACCCCGGTGATCATGCTCTCGGCGCTGGGCAGCACCGACGATCGCATCGCGGGGCTCAATGCCGGGGCCGACGACTACCTGGGGAAGCCCTTTGCGTTCGGCGAGTTGCTGGCGCGGGTGCAGGCCTTGGCCCGGCGCGGACGTGGCCCGGCCAAGGCGATGGATACCGTCCTGCGTTGCGGCGATCTGGAGTTCGATCGCCTGAGCCGACAGGTGCGGCGCGGCGCGCGCAAGATCGTGTTGCAACCGCGCGAGTTCCGCCTGCTGGAATACCTGATGCAGCATCAGGGCGAAGTGGTGACGCGGACTATGCTGCTCGAAGCGGTGTGGGACTATCACTTCGATCCCGGCACCAACGTGATCGACGTGCACATCAGCCGGTTGCGGCGCAAGATCGACGATGGCGAGGCCGCGCCGCTCTTCCATACCGTGCGCGGCGCGGGCTATCGCCTTGCCGCGGACTGACAACGCCCGCGCGGCGTCGGGGCGCCGCCGCTTTTCGCCGACGATGGTGCGGCTGGTGGGGGCGGTGTTCGTGCTGCAGCTGCTGTCGAGCGCGGCAGCGATCTTCTTCCTGCGCACGCAGATGGTCGAAGTGGTGCGCGCCGATCGCGTGCGGCAGGTGGTCGACGTGCGCGACGACCTGCTGGCGGCGTTCTATGACGGCGGGCGGGGCGAACTGGCCGACTTCATCCTGTCGCGCCGGGGCAGCGCGGGCGATCCCACCGTGTTCGTCGCGCTGACCGGTGGGGACGGGCCGCCGCTGCTGTCAAATCTCGATCGCGTGCCGCAAGTGGCGGTGGGGCCGCGGCCCGTGCCGATAACGGTGCGCCGCAGCCCCGGCGGGCCGCCGAGCGAGGGCATGGCGGTGGCGGGACGCCTGCCCGATGGCGAGACGCTGGTGGTCGGCGTCGCCAGCACCAGCGACCGCCGTTTCGACCTGGCATTTGCCACGGCGATCGGGGTGACCACGGCGGTGGCGGTGCTGCTGGCGACCTTGAGCGCGGCTGTGCTCGGCCTCGTCATCAGCCGCCGCACGCACGAGATCGCGGAGACGGCGGCGCAGCTCGCCTCGGGCAATTTCGGGGCGCGGCTGGCGGTCGACGAGACCGGCGACGGGTTCGACCACCTGCGCGGGCAGATCAACCTGATGGCCGAGCGCATCGACCAGCTGGTTTCGCAGTTGGGCGCGGTTTCGGGCGCGCTGGCGCACGATCTGCGCTCGCCCGTCACGCGGCTGTCGGCGGCGCTCGAACGCGCCATGGCGCGAGTCGAGGAGCCGGCCGCGCTGGAGGCGCTGGAAGCCGCGCGTGCCGATGCCGAGGCCTTGCGCACGATGCTGGAGGCGGCGCTCGAAGTCAGTCGGCTGGAAGGCGGGGCGGTGCAGGACCGCCGCGTCGCGCTGGACCTCGCCACGCTGGCCGAGGATCTGGTCGAGCTGTACGAGCCGCTGGCCGAACAGGAAGGCGTGGTGCTGGAAGCGGAGCTGCACGCCGCGCCCGTGCTGGCCGACCGCGAACTGGTCAGCCGCGCGCTGGCCAACCTGATCGACAACGCGATGAAGTATGGCGGGAGGCGGATCGTTGTCAGCACGCGGATGCAGGGCGGCAAGGGCGTGCTGGCAGTGGCCGATGATGGACCCGGCATCGCGCCCGAGGATCGCGCGCGCGCGGTCGAGCGTTTCGTCCGGCTCGACAACGCGCGCACCCGTCCGGGCGGTGGCCTCGGCCTCGCGATGGTGGCCGCGGTGGCGCGGCTTCATGGCGGGGCGCTCGACCTGTCAGCCGGGGATGGAGGAGATGACGGCAGCGGGGGCCTCGTCGCGACGCTCCGGTTGCCCGCCTGACGGCGTCGAGACGCGGCCGGTGCGTTCGAGCTTGCCCCAGCCGATGCCCAGCCCCGCCACCGCCGAGCCGACCGCGCGGATCACCACGCCGTACATCAGCTGGCGATAGACAAAGCGCTGGCCCAGCAGCAGCAGCGGGCGGAAGCGCTCCTCGCGCAAGTCCAGCCGGATCGCGACCCAGCCGCACAGCAGGTCGATCAGCGTAAAGCCCGCCCAGTAGAGCCCCATGCGCAGCACGTCGGTCTGCGTCTGTGCCCAGCCGTGCTGGACGATGCGGATGACCGTGCCGATGATCGAGATCCCGAGCGCGAGGTCGATCAGCGGCGAAACCATCGCGAACACGATCTGGAACAGCCAGGCCTGCGGCATCCCGACATAGGCAAGGCCGGACGGGCGGCGCTCGGTCAGGATCGAGCGATGCTTCCACAGGCATTGCAGCGTGCCGAAGGCCCAGCGGAAGCGCTGCTTGCTGAGCGCGCGCAGTGTTTCGGGGGCTTCGGTCCAAGCGACCGCATCCTCGTCATAGGCGATGCGCCAGCCCTTTCGCTGGATGGCGATGGTGAGGTCCTGATCCTCGGCCAGCGTGTCCTCGGGATAGCCGCCCACCGCATCGAGCGCGGCGCGGCGCCATGCCCCGACCGCACCCGGCACGACCATGATCGCGTCGAAGCGGGTCAGCGCGCGGCGTTCGATGTTCTGCGCCGTCACGTATTCGACCGCCTGCCAGCGGGTGACGAGGTTGACGCGGTTGCCGACCTTGGCGTTGCCCGCGACCGCGCCGATCCTGGGATCGGCGAACCAGCGCACCAGCCGCGCGATGGTGGCGGGTTCGAACTGGGTATCGGCATCGAGCGCGACGACCACTTCGCCCGAGGCGGTGGCCAACGCGCGATTGAGCGCCTTGGCTTTGCCGCCGTTGACCAGCGTCATCAGCCGCACGCGCGGATCGCTGCCGAAGCTTTCCGCGACGATCGCGCTGGTGCGATCCTTGGAGCCGTCGTCGACGACGATCACCTCGATCGGGGTGTAGTCGCTGCCCAGGATGCGGCGGACGGAGGCCTCGATCACGCGCTCTTCGTTGAAGGCGGGGATGATCACGGTGACGAGCGGGCGTGCCTCGCCCACAGGCGGCACGGGCGGCTTGCGGCGGCTGGGCACGAGCGCCAGCCCGGCAAGCCCGACCGCGCGGATCACGCCGAGCGCGATGGCGAAGAAGAAGATCCAGTTGAGCGAATCAATGACCATCGCCAGCAGCGAGAAGATGGCGACATCGGCGCGCACCGCTAGCAGATCCCAGCCATCCACCTTGGGCATGACTTCGTCGCGCTTGAGGCCCGCGAGCGTCGACACGGGCACGAGGCGGTAACCGTCGGCTTCGAGCCGCTCGATGATCTGCGGCAGGGCCTTGACCGTTTCGGCGCGGTTGCCGCCGCCATCGTGCAGCAGGACGACATTGGCGGTGCGATCGGGGGTGGCGTTTTCGATCGCGGAGACGGCCTTGTCGGCGATGTCCTGCGCGCCCTTGCGCTTCCAGTCGCCGGTATCGGCATGGAGGCCGACCACGGTGTAGCCCTGTTCCTGCGCGACCAGCGCGGGGCCGATCTCGTCGGCGGTGGTGGGCTCGGCATCGCCGAAATAGGGCGCGCGGAACAGGCGGGTGGAGCGGCCCGTATAGGCTTCTATCAGGCGCTGGGTGGCGTTCAGCTCGATCTTGATGCCCGTGGCGGCCTCGTCGGCCATGTTCGGATGGGTGTAGCTGTGGTTGCCGATCTCGTCGCCGTCGGCGTTCATGCGTTCGAGCAGGCCGCGGTTGCCCACGCCGTTCTCGCCCACGACGAAGAAGGTGCCGGGCACGTGGTAGCGTTCGAGGATCGACAGGATCTGCGGCGTCCACGTCGGGTCCGGGCCATCGTCGAAGGTCAGCGCGACCAGCTTGGGCCGGTCGCCGGTACGGCGCACGACGTAGGGTGTGGGCAGGCTGGCATAGCGTTCGCTGCTGGCAAGGCCTGAGCGCGGGTCGAATTCGATGTGGCGGCTGCCACTCTGCGGCGTGGCGTCGATGCGCAGGATTTCGCCGTTGCCGTCGACATCGACGTTGTTGGTCTGGGCGATCGCCGTCAGATCAGGGCGCGCGTGGCCGCCCGCGCGCCAGGTCCGGAGCGCGTTCCAGAAGCCGGGGTCTTCCGAACCCAACCGCCACAGCGCGACGTTGCCCAGGCCGAGGCGCGAGAGCATCTGCATCTGGTTCCAGCTGGCCGCGGCATCGAGCAGCCACACGTCGTGGCGCACCGGGCCTTGCGGGCTGTCCTCGGTGAAGGCGAAGCCGACATTGCCGCTGGCCTTGTCCCACGTGGGGACGGTGCCGCTGTCGTGGGCGTCAAGCCATGTTTCCTCGACCGTCTGGCTGTCGGCGCGGCCTTCGTGCCAGTCGTAGCCGTAGTTGCCGAGCGCGACGATCAGACGCGAGCGGTCGATTCCCGCGATCTGGTCGGCAAGGTGGCTGGCGAACCAGCCCTGCGATGCGATGGGGCCGCTCTGCCCCCCCTGCCAGTGCTCGTCATAGGCCATCAGCACGACCTTGTCGGCGACCTTGGCAAAGCTGCGCGCCGACCAGTCGGAGCTGTCGATCGGCATCGTCACCGCAACCACGCGGTGGCTGGGGGCAAGGCGCGCGTGAAGATCGGCGAGGAAGGCGTGGAGCGAGGCGATCCCGGCAGGCGGCAGGTTTTCGAAGTCGACCATGACGCCGCCATCGCCCGACTTGTCGAGCGCCTGCGCCACGCTATCGGCCAGCGCGTGTCGCCGCGCGGGATTGGCGAGCACGGCGGTCGTGCCCGCGCCGTCCCACGTGCCGTCGGCGGCGTTCTGGAGCACGGGAACGACCAGCGGACGGTGCAGCGCGCCCGCCAGCACGCGGCGCATCGGTGCGTCGTCGGTCACGGTCAGGTGGCCCGCATGGTCGATCGACAGCAGCGTGGGCGCGACCCAGTCGAGCTGGCCGACGTGGCGGGCGAGCACTTGCGCGCTGCCATCGGTCCACGAGGTGTAGAAGCCCACGCTGAGCGGTGCGCCGGTGGTGGCGGTCGCGCGCGGGTGGCGACCGAGAAGGTCGGCGAGCCGGTGCGAAAGCTTGCTGACCTGCGTCTTGAGCGGCAGCGGGGCCATGCGTTCGAAGCCCAGCGGCAGCGGCTGCGAGGCGGGCACGGTGGCGACGGTGGTCGCAAACACCGCAGCGAGCGCGATCAGCAGGGCCAGCACGGCAAAGGCGATGCGGCGGGTCCGACGACGGCGAAGGCCGGTCGGATCGAAGAAGATGGGGCGTGACACGAGGGTGTGTTCCAGCGGGATCGGGCGCCAGGGGTCAGGAGCGGCCTCGACGCTTGCGGGAAGGGTGACGGTGGGCAGCGGACGCTGAGGAATCGGAACAGGGGACCGTCACGTTGCGATTCGGCGTCGGCTGCTCACCGTCGAGAAGCGGAATAGGCTATGGCGGTGATCCTGCGGGTGAGCGGATCATTACGATTTGGCCATGCTTTGTAGGGGCTTGTTCGACGCGCTCGAACGAAGCGATGGGGATTTTCGCACTTCTGGCGCGGGTCTGCCGGCCTTACGTGGAAGATCGCACGATCAGGGCGTTTGGCAGGACATTTCGCGATGACTCAGCAGCCGGTTTTCTTCCTTTCGCATGGCGGCGGCCCCTGGCCCTGGCTCGACGGCCCGTTCCGCGATGGATTCGCGTTGCTGGAGGCTTCGCTGAAGGCGATTCCGGCCATGTTGCCCGACCCTCCGCGCGCGGTGCTGGTGGTGTCCGGCCACTGGGAGGAACCGGGCTTTGCCGTATCGACGGCCGAGCAGCCGGGGATGGTCTATGACTATTACGGCTTTCCCGAGCACACCTACCACATCAGCTACCCCGCGCCCGGATCGCCGGAGGTAGCGCGGCGCGTGGTCGAACTGGGGCAGGCGGCGGGCATCCCGATCGCGACCGACCCGACACGCGGGTTCGATCACGGCACGTTCTCGATGCTCCAGCCGATCTACCCCGATGCGCAGGTGCCGGTGGTGAGCCTGGCCATGCGCGCCGATTACGACGTGGCCGCGCACATCGCGCTGGGCCGGGCGCTCGCCCCCTTGCGCGATGAAGGCGTGGTGATCGTGGGATCAGGCTTCACCTGGCACAACTTGCGCCGCTTCGATCCCAGCGCGCGCGCACCATCCGCCGCGTTCGACGGCTGGTTGCGCCATGCATTGACCGCAGTTTCGCCGCAGGACCGCGAGGCCGCGCTGCTCGGCTGGGAAGCGGCTCCGGCCGCGCGCGAGGCGCATCCGCGCGAGGATCACCTGATTCCGCTGATGGTCGCGGTCGGCGCGGCGGGCGGCGATCCGGGCACCTGCATCTATGCGCAGGACGACCTGCGGGGCGGGATAACGGCATCGTCGTACCGCTTCGGGCAGGACGTTACGCCGAGCGTGTTCGACCGGCTGCGGACGGCGGCCTAACGCCCGTCGAGGCGGCGGCTCATCGTGACGACGGCATCGTCCTGATAGCCGAGCGCTGTGTAGAAGGCCTTGGTGGCGAGGTTGTCGCTGCGCACCATGAACATCAGCTTGGGGCAGTCGCGCGCCTTGAGCCAGCCCTCGGCGGCGGCCATCAGCTTTGCCCCGATGCCGCCGCGCGTGCGCGCAGGATCGACGCCGAGGTAGTAGACCCAGCCGCGATGCCCGTCGAAGCCGACCATGACCGCGCCCGCGATGGCGTCGTCGGCGTGTGCGAGCAGGACGGTGCTGGCAGGGCCTGCCAGCGCCATGCGGAAATCGGCATGGGGGTCGTTCCACGGGCGGGTGAGGCCTGCCGCCTGCCACAAGGCGACGGTCGCGGCTTCATCCTCGCCCTGCGCAGGGCGGATGATGCAATCTGCTTCGCGCCGCTCCAAGCGGTCAGCCCTCTTCGGGCGGATGGATGAGCTTGGCTTCGAGGACCGCGCGCAAGGCTGGCGAGAGCGGGCTCGACCCTTCGGGCGTCGCCTGCACGAACGTGGTCGAGCACAGGCCGACGCACTGCTCGCCGCGGAACAGCCCCTGGCCCAGATCGTAGGAGGCCGTTCCGATCCGCAGGATGCCGGTCAGCACCTCGAGCTGGTCCTGGTAGAAGACCTCGGCAAGATAGGTCACGCGGCTGTCGGCGGTGACGATGCGGGTAAATTCGTCGCGGCCCGCCGCGTCGAAGACCGCGCGCGAGAACAGTGAGCGGGCCTCGTCGTAGTAGGCCGCGACGGCGATGTTGTTGATATGGCCGAGCCGGTCCTCATCGGTATAACGGGTCTGGATCGAACAGGCGTGCGGGTAGGGTGTCCGCGTCCGGCGCCATGCTGGGGGCTTCATTGTCTCGGCCTTATTCCCACTCGATCGTGCCGGGCGGCTTCGACGTGTAGTCGTAGACCACGCGGTTGATGCCCTTCACCTCGTTGACGATGCGCGTGGCCACGCGGGACAGGAACCCCGCGTCGAAGGGGTAGATGTCCGCCGTCATGCCGTCGGTGCTGGTCACGGCGCGCAGCGCGCAGACGCTGTCGTAGGTGCGGAAATCGCCCATCACGCCCACGGTCTTGACCGGCAGCAGCACCGCGAAGGCCTGCCAGATCGCGTCATAGAGCCCGGCGTTGCGGATTTCCTCGAGGTAGATCGCGTCGGCCTTGCGCAGGATGTCGCAGCGTTCGCGCGTCACTTCGCCGGGGATGCGGATGGCAAGGCCCGGCCCGGGGAAGGGGTGGCGCCCCACGAAGACATCCGGAAGCCCCAGTTCGCGGCCCAGCGCGCGCACTTCGTCCTTGAACAGTTCGCGCAGCGGCTCGACCAGCTTCATGTTCATGCGTTCGGGCAGGCCGCCGACGTTGTGGTGGCTCTTGATCGTGACCGAAGGCCCGCCGGTGAACGAGACGCTCTCGATCACGTCGGGGTAGAGCGTACCTTGCGCCAGGAAGTCCGCGCCGCCGACCTGCTTGGCCTCGGCCTCGAACACGTCGATGAAGGTCTTGCCGATGAACTTGCGCTTGGCCTCGGGGTCGGTCACCCCGGCAAGGCCGCCCAGGAACAGGGGCGAGACGTCCTTGTGGACCAGCGGGATGTTGTAGTGGTTGCGGAACAGGCTGACGACCTGTTCGGCCTC
Source organism: Novosphingobium percolationis (assembly GCF_020179425.1). Lineage (GTDB taxonomy): Bacteria > Pseudomonadota > Alphaproteobacteria > Sphingomonadales > Sphingomonadaceae > Novosphingobium > Novosphingobium percolationis. The sequence continues at coordinate 163,701 of NZ_JAILYM010000002.1, forward strand.
GCCCATGCGCATCAGCCCGTGGTCGACGAACACGCAGGTCAGCTGATCGCCGATCGCCTCGTGGATCAGCACCGCCGCCACCGCCGAATCGACGCCGCCCGACAGGCCGCAGATCACGCGGCTGTCGCCGACCTGCTCGCGGATCTCGGCGATCTTGGTCTTGCGGAATTCGGCCATGGTCCATTCGCCGGTGCAGCCGCAGACGTGGCGCACGAAGTTGGCGATCAGCTTGCCGCCATCGGGGGTGTGGACCACTTCCGGGTGGAACTGGGTGCCATAGTACTTCTTTTCGTCGTTCGCGATCACCGCGAAGGGCGCGCCGTCCGAGACCGCGACGATGCGGAAGCCGGGGGCGAACTGCGTCACCTTGTCGCCATGGCTCATCCACACCTGATGGCGTTCGCCCGTGGCCCACAGGCCGTCGAACAGCACGCAGGGTTCGGTGACGGTGAGGAACGCGCGGCCGAATTCGCCCGAATCGCCCGGTTCGACCTTGCCGCCGAGCTGCTCGCTCATCACCTGCTGGCCATAGCAGATGCCGAGGATGGGCAACCCGCTGTCGAACAGCACCTGCGGGGCGCGGGGGCTGCCATCGGCGGGGACGCTGGCGGGCGATCCCGACAGGATGATGCCCTTGGGCTTCATCCGGTGGAACGCGGCCTCGGCCTGCGTGAAGGGGGCGATTTCGGAATAGACCCCCGCTTCGCGTACGCGGCGGGCGATCAACTGCGTGACCTGGCTGCCGAAGTCGACGATCAGGATCGATTCTGAAGGCTGGATGCTCATGGGCGGCGGATAGAGAGCATGGGCGATTCTGTCCAGATGCGGCGGGGGGCCAAGGCATACGGTTGCGCAAGGTGGATTGCGTTTACTGCAAGTCACTCGGCCTTGTTCGCATTTGCAGCATACGCCGAAAAGCGTATTTGCGGCCTCGTTCAGCAAGCTCCTGCAATCCACCACCCTGCCGGCGCCGATGAACTGGGAGACTGCCTGAGAGTGCCTCACAACAGGAGGACTACCCATGCGCAGCATCGCATCTTATGTGCTGCCGATCATCATCGCGGCTGGCGTCAGCGGCATGATGTTCACCGCCACGCTCGTCTGAGCGTTCGCGGTGCACGGCACTGAAAAGCCAAAACGGCTGCCCTGAACCTTGGGGCAGCCGTTTTGCTTTATGCGCTGCACGTGATTAGCTTCGCACCGTGACCATCACCCGCTTTGCCCCCAGCCCCAACGGGCCGCTGCACCTTGGCCATGCCTGGTCGGCCATTGTCGGGCACGACCGCGCCAAGGCCGACGATGGGGCGTTCCTGCTGCGAATCGAGGACATCGACGGCGTGCGCAGCCGTCCTGAGCTGGCCGACGCGTTTCGTCGCGACCTTGAATGGCTGCGGCTCGATTTCCGCGAAGTCGCGCCGCAATCGCAGCGCATTGCCACTTATCGCGATGCCGCCGATTCGCTGCGGGCGATGGGCCTGCTCTATCCGTGTCGCTGTACCCGAACCGAAATCGCGGCGGCCGCGACGCGAATGGGGCCGGACGGACCGGTCTATCCCGGTACTTGCCTGCACCGCCCGATCGCCCCCGCACCGGGCGTGGTCTGGCGGCTGGACATGGAGCAGGCGACCGACCTGTGCGGGCCGCTGACGTGGCTCGACGAACGGCGCGGCGAGCAGCAAGCGCGACCCGAAGTGTTCGGCGACGTGGTGCTGTGGCGCAAGGATGCGCCCGCCAGCTATCACCTCGCCGCCACGCTGGACGACGCTGCCGATGGTGTGACCTGCGTGACGCGCGGACTGGATCTGTTCCACGCCAGCCACGTCCATCGGCTGTTGCAGGCTTTGCTGGGGCTGGAGGTTCCGGTGTGGCACCACCATTCGCTGCTGGTGGAGGCCGATGGGCGCAAGCTTGCCAAGCGGCGCGATGCGCCCGCGCTGTCGGACCGGCGGCTGGCAGGCGAGGACGGGCGCGCGGTCGCCGCCGAACTGCGCCATGGTCTTTTGGACACTGGCATTTCCTTTGCTGACACCCTATTTCAGTCAGCATGACCTATGTCCTGATCCCGCTCCTGCTCATTTTCATGGGCCTTGCCGCCTACTCGCTGGTGCGGGGTATCGTGGCCTTCCTGAACACCACGCGCGAGGGGCTTGAACACGGCGATGAAGGCATCAAGGACATGCAGCTGCTGCAGAACAAGATGATGTTCAACCGCATCAAGTACCAGGGACTGGCGGTCGCGGTCGTGGCAGTCCTGCTTGCGATGGCGCGCTGACGAAAAGCGCGTTAGGCGCGGCTTCATGGTCAAGCTCAACAAGATCTACACCCGTACCGGCGACAACGGCACCACCGGGCTTGTCGATGGATCGCGCCGCGCCAAGTGCGATGCGCGGATGCAGGCGATCGGCGAAGTCGACGAACTGAACAGCGCGGTCGGCCTTGCCGCCGTGGCAGCCAGCGATGGCACGGCGCGCGATCTGCGCCGCATCCAGAACGACCTGTTCGATCTCGGCGCCGACCTTGCCACGCCCGGCGAGGACTTCACGCCGTCGGAGATGGTACTGCGCGTGGTTCCGTCGCAGGTCGACTGGCTCGAAGCGGCGATCGATGCGCTCAACGAAAACCTGCCCCCGCTGACCAGCTTCATCCTGCCCGGCGGCAGCGAGGCGGCGGCGCGGGTGCACCTTGCCCGCTCGATCGCGCGGCGGGCAGAGCGTGCGGCGGTGGCGCTGGCGCAGGCCGAGCCGGTAAACCCGGCGGCGCTGGGCTATCTCAACCGCCTGTCGGACTACCTGTTCGTGCTCGCCCGCGCGACCAATGCCGGGGGCGATCCGTTGTGGGTTCCCGGCGCCTCGCGGGGCTGATTGCCACGCTGCCATTGCAAGCGTAATCCGCCGTCCGTTTCAACGGGCGCAGGCCCAGATCGCGGAGGCAATGCGATGCAGACGGTAGCGGTGATCGGGGCAGGCCAGATGGGTTCGGGCATTGCCCAGGTGGTGGCGCAGGCGGGGCTGAAGGTCCTGCTCTCGGACGTCGATGTCGCGCTGGCGGAGAAGGCGAAGGCGAAGATCGCCAAGGGCCTTTCGCGGCTGGTCGAGAAGGACAAGATCGCGGCCGCCGATGCGGAGGCGGCGCTGGCGCTGATCGTGCCGGTGGGCGACTATGCGCCAATGGCCGAGGCCGATCTGATCATCGAGGCCGCGACCGAGCGCGAGGAGATCAAGCACCGCATCTTCGAAGCCGCGGGCAAGGTTCTGCGCGCCGATGCGATCATGGCATCGAACACCAGCTCGATCCCCATCACGCGCATGGCGGTGTCCTCGCCCGATCCTTCGCGCTTCATCGGCGTGCACTTCTTCAATCCGGTGCCGGTGATGAAGCTGGTCGAGGTGATCCCCGGCCTTGCCACCTCGGCGGCGACCGTGGACGCGGTCAAGGGCTTCGTCGCGCGGCTGGGCAAGGAGGCCGTGCAGTCCGAGGACGAGGCAGGGTTCATCGTCAACCGCATCCTCGTGCCCATGCTCAACGAAGCCGTGTTCGTACTGGGGTCGGGCACGGCGAGCGTGGCCGACATCGACAAGGGTTGCCGCCTTGGCCTGAACCATCCGATGGGCCCGCTGGAACTGGCCGACTTCATCGGGCTCGACACCTGCCTGGAAATCATGCGCGTGATCCACGCCAGCACGGGGGATTCGAAGTACCGGCCCGCACCGCTGCTCGCCAAGTACGTCGAAGCCGGCTGGCTCGGCCGCAAGAGCGGGCGCGGCTTCTACGACTATGCGGGCGAGGTGCCGGTCCCGACGCGCTGAGGGAACGGCCTGCACGGCATGGGCGTTATCTCCTACGCAAGGAGATACGCTCATGACCGACCGCAAAACCGCTGATGGCGCGCCCGAGGCGCACAACGTCGAGCAGGATGACGAAGGCGCGCAGGCACAGACCCTGGCCGACGAAGCGCTGGCCCGCGCGCGCGCCGGGTCCGGCGACGAGGGTGAGACCACCCACGCCGACGACCATGGCGACGCGCCGGGCGATGGCACGCCCGACGTGGTCGATCACATGAAGCAGATGGTCAGTTCGGGCCGGATCGACATGGATGCGTTCCGGGGCGAGCGCAGCGACGATGACGAAGAGGGTATGTACGGCGAGCAGGGCATCGAGGACGACGCCCCGCGTGGTGCCGAATAGGGCGACTATTGTGCGCCGGGCTCGCCGAAGGCGGGTTCCTTGGCCGCGTTCTGCGGCAGGTCGCTGACTTGCGAGGTGACGTCGCGGCCATTGTCGTAGACGCGCACCTCGTAGTACTTCTGGCTGCCGGGGGCGGCTTCTTCCTGCGCGGGCGCGGGTTCTTCGGCCGCCCACCGTGCAAACTTTGCCTTGGGATCCTCGCTCGGCTGTGCGGCGGGGGCAGGGGCGCTTTCCATGCTGCGCGAGGCGAGACCGATCGCGGCGCCCAGGATGAGCAGGCCCCAGATCATGGCGAACCAGCGATTGCGAAACAGAATTTCCATGCGCCGCGCTCCGTCGGATTCCGGGTCGTTTGCGCGGGATTCTAGCAAGTCAGGATTAACGATCTGCCAAGATTGATGCTGTCCCTTGCAGCGGCTGCAGTGCGGTTCCAAAGCTGGGGTTTTCAACGCGGAGCCTGCGCGCCTTGCCAACGATCCTGCTGCTGATCATCTCGAACCTGTTTATGACCACCGCCTGGTACTGGCACTTGCGCGGCGGGCCGCAGGTAGCGGAAAGCCGCCCTGTACTGCTGGTGATCGCGGTCAGCTGGGGGCTGGCGCTCGTCGAATACTGCTTTGCCGTGCCCGCCAACCGTATCGGTTATGCCCATGGCTGGAGCGCGGGCCAGCTCAAAGTAGTGCAGGAGGCGATCGCGCTGGTCGTGTTCGGCGGCTTCATGGTCTTCGTCCTGGGCGAACCGCTGCACTGGCGGCACTTCGCTGCCTTCGCCTGCCTGATGGCGGCGGTGGGCTTCCTGTTCGTGGGGCGCTGAGCCTTCAGCCTTCCTTGGGCGGGTCCTTGGCCCAAGGATTGACGTGGGCGTGTTCGCTCGGCTGGTCGCTGGGGGTTTCGTCGGCGCTTGGCGTCAGGCGCCAGGCAGTGACGAGAATGCCCGCCGCCCAAAACAGGGCCGACCAGCGGCTGCGGAAGATCCGGCTATATCCAACACCCAGCATGGCTGCGCAGCCTAGCGGCGAAGGGTTAAGCATTTCCTGATCGTCGATCTTGCCTCAGGTATAGGCCTAAGGCACTGTCCTATGGATCTTTTTCCGGAACTGATCCGGTGCCCCGTGCATTGCACGATGCTGCCCATGATCCCGTTCCCCAAGCTCGCCGCGCTTTGCGGCTTCGCCCTGCTGACCGCCTGCGCCGTCCCCTCCCCGCCTTCGGACCCCGCCTTGTTGCGCGCCGATGGCGAGCGTGCGCGCTTTGGCCCTTGCGCGCCGGGGCCGCGCGTCACCTGCGTCGTCGATGGCGACACCTTCTGGTATCGTGGCACCAAGATTCGCATCGCCGACATCAACGCGCCCGAAGTAAGCCATCCCTCGTGCCCGCGCGAAGCGGCGCTGGGCGCGGCGGCGACGCGGCGACTGACCGAGCTACTGAACGCCGGTCCGTTCACGCTGGCGGTGGAAGGCAAGCGCGACACCGACCGCTATGGCCGGGCGCTGCGCGTGGTGGCGCGCCGGGGTGAAAGCCTGGGGCTCCGGCTTGAGCGCGAAGGACTGGCCGAACGCTGGAGGGGGCGGCGCGGCGACTGGTGCGGCGGCGTTGCTGCTTAAGCGGCGCGCAGGTCGGTCACGCCCTTCGCCCCGCGATCGGCGGCGGACAGGCCATCGAAGACGGCGTCGATGATCCGCGCGAGCTTTTCTTCGGTCAGCCGCTCCATGAACATGGCCATGGTGTTGATCGCGCAATAGGGGGCGACCATCTGGTTGACGAGGCTGATCGTCTCGTCGACGCCGAGGCCGTTGAAATGGCCTTCGCCCATCGCCTCGCCGATGATCATGCCGAGGTAGTGGTCGGCAAGGTCGACGTAGCTGCGCACCTGCTCGAAATGTTCGTTGCCGATGTCGATGTAGCTCTGGAACGCCACCGGATCGGCCTGGTAGTGCTTGCGCATCATGGTGAAACGGCGCGCGAAGAATTCGTACATCTTGCGCCGCGCGGGCAATTCGCTGGCGACAACCTCTTCCATCGCGGCGACCTTGGGGCGGAACCAGTATTCCGCCAGCGCCTCCATCAGCGCGTCCTTGTCCTCGAAGTAGCGATAGACGGTGGCGGGGGACATCCCCGCACGGATCGCCAGTTCCTGCATGGTGAGCGCCGGGGTGCCGCGCTCTTCGAGCAGGGTAGTGGCGATTTCGACCAGACGTTCGCGGGTCGCCTCGATATCGGTCTGGGCGCGGGTCATCGCTGCTTCCTGTTGGGCAGGGGATTTGTTTCTTTCGCGATTGTAGGGTGTGGCCGCGATGGTTTCAATGAACCGACGTGCCTTCCTTGCGTCACAAGGCTGGGCTAGATCCGCCATGCTATTGCAACGCTTGCAAAAAAAGGATTGCCCATGGCCGTTCCCGCCCGCTTTGCCCCGCTGCTGACGGCGGCCCTGCTGGCGGGCTGCGCCGCGCCGATGGCAGGCCGCAGCGCCTTTGCGCCGGTCGAGGTGGGGGTGATCGCCTTCAACGATTTCCACGGCAGCATCGAGCCGCCGCGCCAGTCGGTGATCGCGCCCGATGGCAGCGGCGGACAGGTGCAGGTGCCCGCGGGGGGCGCGGCGTGGTTCGCCTCGGCGCTCGATTCGATCCGCGCGAAGTATCCCAACCACCTGACCGTGTCGGCAGGCGACATGATCAGCGCTTCGCAGCTTGCGTCCTCGCTCTACCTCGACGAGCCAACGATCGGCGTGATGAACCGCATCGGCGTGGACTTCAACGCGGTGGGCAATCACGAGTTCGACCGTGGGCGCGACGAGTTGCTGCGGATGCAGAACGGCGGCTGCGCGAAATTCACCGCCAAGGAGCCGTGCCAGCTCGAAAAGTTTCCCGGCGCCAGCTTCCGCTATCTGGCCGCCAGCACGCTGACCGGGAACGGCGGTACGCTGTTCCCGGCGACCGGCCTCAAGACGTTCGGCACGGGCAAGCGTCGTGTCAGCGTGGGCGTGATCGGGCTGGCGCTGAAAGGCACGCCCGAACTGGTCAATCCGGCCGGGATCAAGGGGCTGACCTTCGCCGACGAAGCTGACACCATCAACGCCGCTGTGCCGGTTTTGAAGGCGCAAGGGGCCGATGCCGTGGTCGTGCTGATCCACCAGGGCGGCAAGACGCAAGGCGCGCCCGATCCCAACGGCTGCAACGAACTCGTGGGCGAGATTACTCCGATCCTGTCGCGGCTCGATCCGCGCGTGGATCTCGTCGTCTCGGGCCACACCCACTGGGACTACGTCTGCGACTGGGGCAAGGTCGATCCGGGGCATCCCGTGCTGCTGACCAGTGCGGGGGTCTATGGCAAGGAGATCACCGACATCCGGCTGGAGATCGATCCTGCCACGCACAGGGTGGTGTCGAAGAGCGCGCGCAACGTGATCGTGCAGTCGGTGCCCTATACCTCGGCCAAGGGGCCGCTCGGCAACACCGATCGCTATCCGCAATTCGCGCCCCGGCCCGATATCGCGGCCTATGTCCAGCGCTATGTCGATGCGTCCACGGCATTCACCGCGCGGCCCATGGGCAAGCTCTCTGGCCCTGCGACCAAGGGCGAGGGTGCACAGAGCGGCATGGGCGGCACGCTCGGCAACGTGATCGCCGATGCGCAACGCGATGCGACCGCTGCTGCAGGCGCGCAGATCGCGTTCATGAACCCCTTTGGCATTCGCGCGCCGCTGGTGCCCGCTGCCGATGGCACGGTCACGTTCGGCGACATCTACCAGACCCAGCCCTTCGGCAACCAGGTGGTGACCGAGACGCTGACGGGCGCCGAGATCAAGGCCGCGCTGGAACAGGGTTTCGACGACAAGGGGCCCGAGCAGGCGCTCTCGCCGTCGGCGGGGTTCGCTTATCGCGTCGATCGCGCGCAGCCGGTTGGCGCGCGCATCGCGGGCCTGACGTTCAACGGCAAGCCGCTCGACATGGCCCAGCGCTACCGGGTGACGATCAACGGCTTCCTTGCATTGGGCGGCGACGGTTTCACCGTGTTTGCGGACAAGCCAGAGGCGGTGACCGGGCCGACCGATCTCGAAGCGCTGCAAACCTGGTTGCGCGCTGCGCCCATGCGGACCGTGCCCGCCGAAGCGCGCGTCACTTTTTCGGGGGCAGGGGGATGAAGCCCGATGTGCGGCGCACGTACTCGGCATAGTCGGGCCGCCGCTTGGCCATTCCGCGTTCGAGCATCGGCTTGCCCGACCATTGCGTCAGCGTGAAGGTCAGGAACAGCGGGCCGATGGCCGATGCCACGGCGGTCGCCGCGCCCGCGTCCGCCGCCATCAGCCAGATGCCCCACCACACGCAGGTATCGCCGAAGTAGTTGGGGTGGCGGGTATAGCGCCACAGCCCGGTGTCGAGCACCTTGCCCGCGTTGGCGGGATCGGCGCGGAACCGGGCGAGCTGGGCATCGCCCACGCTTTCGAATGCGAAGCCCACCAGCCAGAGCAGCGTGCCTGCCGCCAGCAGCGGCCCCGCTGCATCGTTGCCGGGCGTCAGAATGCCGAGCTGCGCGGGCAGGCAGGTCACGTAAAGCAGCACCGCCTGCATCGCGAACACCGTGGTCAGCGCGGCGCGGGCGAACTTGCCCTCGGCTTTCGCCTTGGCGAGAATGCGGGCGTAGCGCAGGTCCTCGCCCTGCTCGCGCCAGCGGCGATAGAGGTGCGTGGCAAGGCGTGCGCCCCACAGCACGGTGGCGGCTGCAATCAGCCAGGCGCGCAACGGGGCATTCGTTCCGACCTGCGCCAGCGACAGCAGCGCAAGGCTGGCCATGCCGCCCGCCCACACCGCATCGATGAAGCTGACGTCGCCGATCCGCACCGCCACGCGCCACAACGCGAGCATGGCAATCGCCAGCACGGCGGCATTGACCAGAAGCGCATGAGTCATTGGGTCAGCTCCTCGAAATTGCGGATGCCGCGTTCGGGATATTTGGGCGTGACCGTGCGATAGATCGCGGCGATCTGGCGCATGTCGGCCTGGTAGTCGCCCGTGGGCATGATCGCGGGGCCGAGCCCGCCCGTCCTGGTGGCATAGTCCATCAGCCCCACCACCATCGGCACGCCCGCGCCGAGCGCGATCTGGTAGAAGCCGGTACGCCACTGGGCCACCGCGCTGCGGGTGCCTTCGGGCGCGATGGTCAGGACGAATCGGTCACGCCGCGCAAACTCGCCGATCATCGCCTGCACCACGTTGCGTTTGTGCGCACGGTCGATGGCGATGCCCCCCATGTCGCGCATGAAGCGCCCCAGCGGCCAGCGGAACAGGCTGTCCTTGGCCATGAAGCGCGCGTCGATCCCCAGCGCGTTGGCAAGGCCCAGGAAGTAGACGAAATCCCAGTTCGAGGTGTGCGGCGCGGCGATGATGACATAGCGGCCATCGGCGGGCGGCGTGCCCACGGCGGTCCAGCCCTGCCGGCGATAGAACCACAACAACGCGCGGCGCATCAGCCGCGATGGCAGGCTTGGCCGCGTTTGCGGCGCATCGATTGCGTTCATTCGCCTCTCCCGGCCCTGAACCTATCGCACGGCCGGGCGCTTGTCGAAGGGAACCATCTGCCCTTCGGGGCCGTGGCCTAGAACATGTTCCAGCTTCCTTGACGGTAATAAGCATGGCTATTATCGGCATGGAAAGATGCAGAACAACATCGCCTTCCTGTCGGCCGACGTCAGCCGCCTGCTGCGCAAGCGCTTCGACCTTGCCGCGCGCGGCTTTGGCGTGACCGGGCCGCAGTGGCGCGTGCTGGCCGCGCTCCAGCGCACGCCGGGGATGAACCAGTGCGCGCTCGCCGCCTGGCTGGAGGTCGAGGCGATCACCGCTGGCCGCATGATCGACCGGCTGGAAAAGGCAGGCCTTGTCGAGCGTCGGCCCGATCCGGCCGACCGGCGCGCCTGGCGGCTGTTCCTGACCGCTGCCGCCGATCCGCTGATCAGTTCGTTGCGCGATTGCGCCGACGTGGTCTTTGCCGAGGCTTTGCAAGGCTTTTCCGAAGACGAACACCAGTTCCTTCTCGCCCTGCTCGATCGGGTGCGCGGGAACCTCCTTGAAGAATCGCCGGGCGATGCCGCCCCGGCTGCCGCCGAGTGACGACCATGGCCGAAGCAGATCCGTTCCCCGTCCACCAGGATGCCCTTGCTGCGGCGAAGGAACATGCCGCCGCCACCCGCCGCAAGCGCGTGCGGCTGGTGCTGATGACCGTGGTGCCCGCGCTGATCGTGGGTGCGGGGCTGTGGTACTGGTTCGGCAACGCGGGTGAGGTCGAGACCGATAACGCTTACGTCAAGCAGGACATCGTCTCGGTCGCAGGCGAGGTCAACGGGCTGATCGTCAAGGTCAACGTGCGCGAGAACCAGCAGGTCAAGGCGGGCGACGTGCTGTTCACGATCGATCCGTCCTCGTTCGAGGTGGCGATCCGCCAGGCCGACGCGCAGATCGCGGGCGCGCAGGCCAGGATCACGGCGCTGCAGGCCGACGTCGGCGCCAGCGCCGCCGACCTTGCCGCCGCGCGCGACGAGGTTCGGCTTGCCGAATCCAACTATGGCCGGGGCAAGGCGCTGATGGACCGGGGCTTCAACACCCGCGCCAGCATGGACCAGGCCGAATATGCGATGGCCAGCGCGCGCGACAAGCTGCGCGCGCTCGAAGCCGAAGTGGCCAAGTCGCAAGCCCAGCTTGCCACCGGCGCGCAGGTGCCAGGCATCAATCCCGCCGTCGCTGCCGCGCAGGCCGCTCGCGCCAAGGCCGCGCTTGATCTGTCGCGCACGGTCATCCGCGCGCCGGCCAACGGCCGCGTGACGCAGGTGAACCGCTTGCAGATCGGCCAGATGGTGTTTGCCGGCGTGCCGATGCTGTCGATCGTGCGCGATGATGGCGCGCGGGTGGAAGCAAACTTCAAGGAAACCGACCTGGCGCGCATGCGCGCCGGCCAGCCTGCCGAGATCCGGCTCGACGCCTATCCCGGGCTGAAGCTTAAGGGCCACGTCGATTCGATCGGTGCCGGCACCGGATCGGAATTCTCGGTGCTGCCCGCGCAGAACGCCACCGGCAACTGGGTCAAGGTGATCCAGCGCGTGCCGGTGCGCATCGCCATTGATGGCAAGACCGACCGGCCGCTGATTGCCGGGCTCAGCGCGGTCGTTGCGGTCCATGTCGGCAAGGACTGACGCGGCGCGGCCGCAAGGTCGCATTCCGCCGCCGATGCAGACATCGAACCGGCCGCTGCTGATCATCGCGGTGATGGCCGCGATGGTCATGCAGATCCTCGACACGACCATCGCCAACGTCGCGCTGCCGCACATGCGCGCCTCGCTTTCGGCGACGCAGGAGACCATCACCTGGGTGCTGACCAGCTACGTCCTCGCTTCGGCGGTGGCACTGCCGCTGGGCGGGTGGCTGGTCTCCAACTTCGGACTGCGGCGCGTTTTCGTCATCTGCGTCATCGGCTTCACTGCCGCCTCTGTGCTGTGCGGTCTGTCGCAGAATCTGACGCAGATGGTGCTGTTCCGTGTCGCTCAGGGGCTGTTCGGTGCCTTTCTGGGGCCCTTCGCGCAGACCGTGATGCTCGACGTCTCGACGCCCGAGGAACGGCCCAAGATGATGAGCCTTTTCAGCCAGGGCATCATGCTCGGCCCCATCGCCGGGCCGGTGCTGGGCGGCTGGATCACGGAAAATTCCGACTGGCGCTGGGTGTTCTTCATCAACGTGCCGGTGGGCATCTTCGCCGCGCTGGTGCTGATAGCGCTGCTGCCGCACGCGAAGTTGAAACCGCAGCGCATGGACATCCTCGGCTGGCTGTTCCTCGCGCTGGCGCTGTCGTGCTTCCAGCTGATGCTCGACCGGGGCGAGACCAAGGACTGGTTCGGATCCGGCGAGATCGTGATCTATGCCGTGATCGCCGCCATGGGCGCCTGGCTGACGGTGGTGCACCTTTCGACCACCGCGAAGCCGATCTACGCGCGTCGCATCTTCAGCGACCCGAACTTCGTCGTCAGCATGGGATTGCAGTTCCTGATGGGCTCGATCCTGATTTCGGTTTCGGCGCTGATGCCGGGCTTGTTGCAGAATCTCTATGGCTACCCGGTGATCGATGCCGGGCTGCTGCTCGCCCCGCGCGGGATCGGGATGCTGGCCTCGATGATGGTGTTCGGGAAGATGATGGGGAAGATGGATCCGCGCCTGGCGCTCGGCATCGGTCTGGTCGTGACCGGCTGGTCGTTGTGGATGATGGCGGGCTGGTCGCCCGACATGCCGGTCTGGCCGATCGTGGTGTCGGGCGTGGTGCAGGGTATCGGCATGAGCTTCACCTACATGCCCGTGAACCTGATCGCCTTTTCCACGCTGCCTGGCGAATATCGCACCGACGCGGCCGGCCTGCTCAACTTGTGCCGCTCGATCGGATCGTCGATCGGCATCGCGGTGGTGACGGTGCTGCTGAGCCAGGGCATCCAGCGCAACCATGCCGAACTGGCGGCGAGGATCACGCGGATGAGCGCGCCGTTCGATCTCGACCGCATCACCGCCTATGGCGGCGCGGCCGAAGGCGTGGCGCGCGTGATCGATGGCATGGTCAACAAGCAGGCGGCTATGATTGCCTACCTCAACGACTTCTACCTGATGGGGCTGGTGTGCTGGGCGACGATCCCGGTGCTGGCGCTGGTCAAGGTCAACCGCGCACCCGTCGGGCCGCTGCCGCAGATGGCGGCAGATCACTAAAGCGCCAGCGGCGCCTCGTCGGGCCAGTGCGCCATGCGCGGGGTGGAGCGGCGCAGGAACAGCGACGGCAGCTTCACCAGCATCAGCGACTTGTGGATCCAGTAATCGGCCCAGCGCTCGCGCCAGCGCCCGCGCGCGCGGCCATGGGCCAGCAGCCAGCGCTGGTAGGGCTGCCAGTGGTCCGGCTCGTCGCGTTCGACGATGCGGAAGATCCGCGTCATCACCGGGTCGGAGAGCACGTGGCGATTGGCCAGCAGCACCGCCACCTGCCGCGTGCCGCGCTTTTCGGTCAGCATGATCACGCGACACAACTGCTCGAACTTTTCAGGATCGGCGACGATCTCGGCCGTGGCCAGTTCCTCGATCGGGCAGCCGAACACGGATTGAATGAAATGGTCGATGTGGCCGCAGGTGCGATCGACGGACAGCGGCATGCGCCCCTGCCGTTCGAACCAGCGGCGGAACATCACGTAATGCTTGCGCTCATCGGCGCGGTGCTTCTCGACTTCGGCAATGAACGTCGCCTCGTCGGGGCAGCGCGCGCGCACTGCTTCCAGCACGCGGTCGAGCGAGGTGTAGCCGCGGTGTTCGTTGTAGATGTAGATCGAGGCGAGCACGTCGAGGAACCGCGCCCGAAACCTCGCGAGCGGGCTGGTCATGATACTCAAACTCAGGCGGGCTTTGCGAGTTCCGCCTCGATCGCGCCGACCAGCGTGGCGTCATCGGGCGCGACCGTGGGGCTGAAGCGCGCCGCCACGCTCCCGTCGCGGGCGACGAGGAACTTCTCGAAGTTCCACAGCACTTCGGGGTCGGGGTTGGGCGTCATGCCGAAGCCGCGCAGGCGCTCGCGGAAGGCTTCCGGGTCGCCCTGCTTTTCCGGCACGGCGGCGGTCAGCGCGGCATAGAGCGGCTGCTTGGTATTGCCCACCACGCTCGCCTTGGCAAAGAGCGGGAACGAGACGTTGAAGCCGGTTTCGCAGAAGGTGCGGATTTCCGCATCGCTGCCCGGTTCCTGCGCGCCGAAGTCGTTGGCGGGAAAGCCCAGCACTTCGAACCCTTGCGCACCGTACTGATCATGCAGCGATTGCAGCCCGGCATATTGCGGCGTCAGGCCGCACTGCGAGGCGGTGTTGACGACCAGCAGAACCTTGCCCCGGTGCGCCGCAAGGCTGTCGGCCGAACCATCGTTGCGGGTGAGCGGCACATCGGCCAGCGGCTGGGTCATTTCGGCTCCTTTTGAGCGGGCATCCTGCGGATTTGTCCCAGGACTATGCGCCTTCGCTCCTGACGCGGCAATGGCCCTTGCGCGCTTGCCCCCGTGGGCCGAGGGGCCTATCGCGCGCCCAACCAGAAGGGACTCGCGATGGCCATGTTCAGCAACCCCAAATTCCGCTGGATCGTCGAATGCGGATGGAAGGGGCTGTGCCCGCGCTGCGGCAAGGGCAAGATGTTCGATGGCTGGCTCAAGCTGGCCGACAAGTGCGATTCCTGCGGGCTCGACTACAGCTTTGCCAATGCCGACGATGGCCCGGCCTTCTTCGCACTGTGCATCACCGCGTTCCCGCTGACCTTCGTGGCGGTGTGGGTGCAGGTCGCCTACGATCCGCCGTGGTGGGTGCACATGCTGACCTCGGTGCCGATTCTGGGCGTGGGCTGTCTTGCCACGCTGCGCCCGTTCAAGGGCTGGCTGGTTGCCTCGCAATACGTGAACAAGGCGATCGAGGCGGGGACCGAAGGCCTGTGGGCCAAGCTGAACGCGCGCGAGGGCGAGAAGTAGGCACGTCGGGGCGGCCACGCCCAACCCTTCTCGCTTGCGGGAGGGGAGAGGATTGCGCGGTGCTTCAATCCCCCTCCCGCGAGCGGGAGGGGTCAGAGGTGGACAGAGGCCTGGTGCAACGCCTGCCTCAATCCCCGATCATCGCCAGCAGGCCGCCTGCCGCTTCGGCGAATTCCTCGCGGAAATCCTGCACCACGGCGCGGGCCGAACGGACCTGTTCGACCAGCCCCACGCCTTGCCCCACGAAATAGCTGACCAGTTCGCGCGCGCCCTGATTGCCGCCCGCCGCCGCCTTCTCGATCTGGCGGAACGACGGTTCGGAAACGAGGCCCATCAGCGGCATCGGCAGCGTGCCGGGGCTGTCGGGGCCTTCCCATGCTTCGTGCCAGCCGGTCTTGAGCTGGCGCGCGGGCTTGCCGGTACGCGCCTTGGACCGGATCGTGTCGCGGCTGCGCGCGGCGACCATCTTGTCGCGGAAGGTCTCGCTGGTCTCGGCCTCGGTGGTGGCCAGCCACACCGAGCCGCACCATGCGCCTTGCGCGCCCATGGCCATCATGCCCGCCATCTGGCTGCCGGTCATGATGCCGCCCGCTGCCAGCACCGGGGTTTCGTATCCGGCCTGCTTCAAGGCGCGGACGACTTCGGGGACGAGCACGATCGTCGCGACTTCGCCGCAATGGCCACCAGCCTCGCCGCCTTGCGCTACGATGATGTCCACGCCCGCCGCCGCCTGGCGCAGCGCGTGTTCCTTGGCACCCACCAGCGCGCCCACCGGGATGCCGCGCTTGTGCGCTTCCTCGATCATGCGCGGCGGCGCGATGCCGAGCGCGTTGGCGATCATCCGGATGGGATGGCGGAAGGCGACCTCCATCAGCGCGATGCCGATTTCGGGGGTGATCCCGGCGCCTTCCGGCACCGCCATGTCCTCGCCCACCGGCGGCACGCCGTAGCTGTCGAGCAGGCTCTTGGTGAAGGCCTTGTGTTCCGGGCTGATCGCCGCCGAACGCGCGGCGTTGGTCGACAGTTCGATCACGCGCGGGTCGACGGTTTCGGGCACCAGCACGTCCACGCCATAGGGCGCGCCGTCGATGTGCGCGTCGATCCACGCCAATTCGCGCTCGAACTCTTCGGGAGAGAATGCCGCGGCACCCAACACGCCGAAGCCGCCCGCCTTGCTGACGGCGACCACCACGTCGCGACAATGGCTGAACGCAAAGAGCGGAAATTCGCAGCCGACCATGCGGCACACGGCGTTGTTCATGGGTCCATCCTCTCAGGGCCTGCGGGATCTTGCGCCCGCGCTTGTGCGCCAGCGATGTTCCACAGGCGGACGGACAATTCCAGCCGTTTTGTCTAAGCGGATAATTAAAGTGGCGGGCCTGCCTCAGCCCGCCCTATAATCCGCCACGATCCGCCCGGCATCGGCGAGTTCGGCCTCGTGGCTTTCCTCGCGCCATGTCTCGATCAGTGCTTCGGCTTCCCATTGGCGCATCGGTTCGCAGGCCAGCACATGGTCCACCCACGCCTGCCCACGGCCCACGTCGAGACCGTACGTGCGGATGCGGAAGGCGACGGGGGCGTAGAACGCATCGGCTGCGCTGAAGCGATCACCCGCAAGCCATGGCCCACCGAAACGATCAAGGCCCAGTTCGAGGATCTCGCGGATGCGCGCGACATCCTTGAGGAGCGCGGGCCGCATCGGGCGCGGTTCGACGCGCACGCCGACGTTCATCGTGCAATCGTTGCGCAGCGCCGAAAAGCCGCCGTGCATCTCGGTCACCACGCATTGGGCAAAGGCGCGCGCCTCGGCGTCCTCGGGCCAGACGCCGGGATGCCGGTCGGCAAGGTAGAGCGCGATGCCGAGCGAGTCCCACACCGTGCGGTCGCCGTCGATCAGCGCGGGCACCTGCCCCGTTGGCGAGAAGGCGCGGAAAGCGTCGTAGTTGACCGGCTTGGTGAAGGGTTCGAGCCGGTCGGCGAACGGGATGCCCAGCGCCTTCATGAGCACCCACGGGCGCAGCGACCAGCTCGAATAGTTCCGGTTGGCGGTGATCAGGGTGTACACGCGGAGCCTCCTTTCGCTGGCGACCCCTCGCGTCGGTTCATGCGACGTAATGCGCGGTGGTCTTGGCCTTCACTTCCTCCGCCGAGACGTCAGGCGCAAGCTCGATCAGCCGGAATGGCGAGGCATGGTCGGGCCGCTGGAACACGGCGAGGTCGGTCACGATCATGTCCACCACGTTGCGGCCCGTCAGCGGAAGGGTGCAGGCGGGGATGAACTTGGGGCTGCCGTCCTTGGCGCAGTGTTCCATCACCACGATGATCTTCTTGACGCCCGCGACGAGGTCCATCGCGCCGCCCATGCCCTTGATCATCTTGCCGGGCACCATCCAGTTGGCGATGTCGCCGTTTTCGGCCACTTCCATCGCGCCCAGCACGGTCAGGTCGATGTGCCCGCCCCGGATCATGGCGAAGCTCTGCGCGCTGTCGAAATAGGCCGACTGCGGCAGTTCGCTGATCGTCTGTTTCCCGGCGTTGATCAGGTCCGGGTCTTCCTCGCCCGCGTAGGGGAAGGGGCCGATGCCCAGCATCCCGTTCTCCGACTGGAGCGTCACCGTCATCCCCTGGGGGATATGGTTCGCCACCAGCGTCGGGATGCCGATGCCGAGGTTGACGTAAAACCCGTCCTGCAGCTCGCGCGCGGCGCGCGCGGCCATGTCGTCACGGCTCCAGCTCATCAGACGGTCTCCCTTTCGCGAACGGTGCGGAACTCGATCTTCTTGTCGTAGGGCGCGCCCACCACGAGGCGCTGGACATAGACGCCGGGCAGGTGGATGGCATCGGGGTCGAGGCTGCCGACAGGCACGATCTCTTCGACTTCGACGACGCAGACCTTGCCGCAGGTGGCGGCGGGCACGTTGAAGTTGCGCGCGGTCTTGCGGAAGATCACGTTGCCGGTCTCGTCCGCCTTCCACGCCTTCACCAGCGCCAGATCGGCGAAAATGCCTTCTTCGAGGATGAAGTCCTCACCCCGGAAGCTTTTCACTTCCTTGCCTTCTGCCACCAGCGTGCCGACGCCGGTCTTGGTGTAGAAGCCCGGAATGCCCGCGCCGCCCGCCCGCATCCGCTCGGCCAGCGTGCCCTGCGGGCAGAATTCGACCTCAAGCTCGCCCGACAGGTACTGGCGCTCGAATTCCTTGTTCTCGCCGACGTAGGACGAGATCATCTTCTTCACCTGCCGCGTGCGCAGCAGCTTGCCGATGCCTTCGTTGTCGATCCCGGCGTTGTTGCTGGCGAAGGTCAGGTCCTTCACGCCGCTGTCGCGCACCGCGTCGAGCAGGCGTTCGGGAATGCCGCAAAGGCCGAAGCCCCCGCAGGCGATCAGCAGCCCGTCGCGCAGCAACCCGTCGAGGGCGGCGGCGGCGCTGGGATAGAGCTTGTTGGCCATGGAACTCTCCCTGTGAATGCCGGGACTCTACCGCGTGCAATCAATCGAAAATAGCGATACTTTTTTATCTTATCTGATAGATGTTGGTTATGAAACGCCTTGCGCTCTACCACCTCGAAACACTGCTGTGGATCGCCCGGCTGGGCACGTTCCGCGCGGCGGCGGAGCGGCTCAATACCACGCAACCGGCGATTTCGGCGCGCGTGCGCGAGATGGAGGATCAACTCGGCGTCGCGCTGTTCCGCAAGGAAGGGCGCGGCATGGTGCTGACGGCCAAGGGGCGCGAACTGGTGCGCGATTGCGAACCGTTGTTTGCAGGCTTCGAACGCGCGCTGCTGAAGGCGAGCGACTTTGCCGGCGCGACCGGGGTGGTGCGGCTGGGCGCGGGCGAGATCGCGGCGGCCACCTGCCTGCCGGGGTTCGTCAACGCGGTGGAGCAGGACCTGCCGGGCGTGGCGCTGGAGATCGAGGTCGACCTGACCGCGCGGATGCTCCAGCAGGTGCAGGCAGGCCGCAGCGACCTCGTGTTTCTCGCAGGCCCCGTCGCCAGCCCCGGCCTCGTCACCGCCGCCATCGGGGCGGTGGGGCTGGTGTGGGTGGCCAGTCCCGCAACTGCGGCCAAGGGCGGGTTTGCCCATGCCCTGCCGGTGTGGTCGCTGCCGCCCAACTCGCCGATCCACGGGGTGATGCGCGAAAGCCTGTCGGCCAACGGGGTGAGCCCGCGCGGCATCGCCACCTGCAACAACGTGCGCCTGCTGGTCGAGATCGTGCTGGGCGGTGAAGGCGCGGCGGTCCTGCCCGAACCGATGGTGCGCGCCGACCTCGCCTCGGGCGCGCTGGTCGAGGTGTTGCCCCGCCCGGAGCGCGGGCTTCGTTTCGAAGCCGCGATCCGCGCGCGCGAGGAAGACCCGCTGATCCTTGAACTGTTCCGGCGTGCGGGCGGCTTGCGGATCTAGGCGTTCGCGAGCAGGTCCAGCCCCACCGCGCGCGACAGGTCGGCCAGCGCCTGTTCGCCGCTCGTCACCTTGATCGCGTGCATCCCCAGCGCCGCGGCGGGTTTGCAGTTGATGCCGAGGTCGTCGAGATAGACGCAGTCCGACGCGGCGATGCCGAGCCGTTCGCACATCATCTGGTAGATGCGCGGATCGGGCTTGCGCACGCCCGCCTTGCTGCTTTCGATCACGTGTTCGAAGCGGGCGAAGATCTGTTCCATCGCATCGTGCGAATCGGCGCTGCGGGCCATGCCCGCGCCGTGGCCGGTGGGCACGTTGTTGGTGATGCAGCCGAGCCGGAATCCCGCCTCCTTCAGCGTATCGAGCGCGCGGACCATCGCCGGGCGGACGGCGCCCGCCAGCACATCGAGCACGGCGCGGCCTTCGATATCGTGGCCCAGCGCGCGCGCTTCGGCGGCGAACAGGGCGTCGAATTCGTCACGCCCGATCTCGGCGCGTTCGAACAGCGCCCAGGCGTTGGTGTCCGGGTTGGTGGCGTTGATGGTGCGGATGAAGTTCTGGGGCAGGCCGCGCTCGGCCTCCAGCCGGTTGAACGCCTCGAACGGCGATGACGTGATCACGCCGCCGAAATCGAAAATCACCGCCGTATACCCCATCCGCCTTGCCTTCTCTCGCTAATTGTCCCGATCTCCTTAACGGCTCGGTTAAACACTGCAAGCGCGGCGCAATCGCATGATTTGACGTGGATCATGGGCGAATCGGGGAACGAGGTGCATTGTCTGCCCGATCAAGACGAAGGAGGATCCCCATGCGCTCCATTCTCTGCCCTGCGGACAGCGGCCATACGCTCGATGATCGTGTCGAAACCGCGCTGGCGCTCGCCCGCGCGGTCGATGGCCATGTGACATTCCAGATCGCGACTCCGTTCGCGCAGATGGCGCTGTGGGAGCCGTTCGGTGGTGCCGCCCTTTCGGCCGTGGCGATCAACGAGGTGCGCACGCAGGACGAGAAGCTGGCAGCGCAGTTGAACGAGCGGCTGGGGCGGCAGGATGTCGCTTTCGACGTGACCGTGATCGACGAAGGCCGGGTGGAGGGTCTTGCCGCCGCCTCGCGCTTTGCCGACGTGATCGTCGCGAGCCTCGATGATCCCGCGCTGGAGGAAGTCGCGCTCGAAGTGCGGTGCCCGGTCCTTGCCGTGCCGCGCGGCGTGGCGATGGTGGCCTTCGATGCGCCGGTGCTGGTGGCGTGGGACGGCGGTTATGAATCCGCCAACGCGCTGCGCGCCAGCCTGCCGCTGCTGGCCAAGGCGCGCGCGGTGCACCTGCTGACGGTGCGCGAGAAGTCCGACGATTTCCCCGCGAGCGAGGCTGCCAGCTATCTCTCGCGCCACGGCATCCACGCCGAAGTGCACGAGGCCGAGCCCAACGGCACGATCGCCTTCACCATCGAACAGACTGCGCTGCGCGTTGGCGCGGGACTGGTGGTGATGGGGCTGTTCGGCAAGAGCCGCCTGCGCGAACTGCTGCTGGGCGGCGTTTCGCGCTCGATGCTCGATCGCAGCCAAGTGCCGCTGCTGCTGGCGCATTGAGGCGGGCCGGTCTATCCTGCCGCTGACAATCCGGGGGCAGGAGACCGTTTTCGCGTGACCAGACGCTTGTGCGCCCTGTTGCTCGTGGCAGGCCTGGCGGCCTGTTCGAAGCAGCCCACACCGCCGATTGATGCCACCGCGCCCGATGCCGCGGCGAGCGCAGACGTGCAGGCCCGCGTTCCCGCGCCGCCGAAAGCTCCGGCCAGCCCGGGCCCGGCCCGTCCCCCGGCATCGCTCGATCTGCCCGACCGGCTGCGCGCGCTCGGCACCGAGCCGTTCTGGAGCGCCGATGTCGCCGGGACGACGTTGACGTACGGCACCCCCGATTTCCCCTCTGGCATCTCGATCACGGTCGCCCGGCGCGACGGGGCGGATTTTGCCGAATGGAGCGGCACGCTCGATGGCAAGCCGCTGACGCTACGGGTCGAGAAAGGCCCTTGCAGCGATGGCATGTCCGACCGCATCTATCCCTACCGCGTTACCCGCACGATCGGTCCCGAGATCGAGCAGGGGTGCGCCCGCCCGCGTTGATCTTTGCGCGGGCCGCCAAGGGGAGAACCGATGAAGCGGACCGTTGTTTTCGCAGGCCTCGCCATGCTGGCGCTGGCCCAACCGGCGCTGGCCAGGAGCAAGCCCGATCCTGTCGCCGCCGCCCTGGCCGATCCGGCGCGCCGCGAGGCGTCGCGCAAGCTTGACGAGGGCCGGATGCCGGACAAGGTGCTGGCCTTCGCCGGGTTCAAGGCGGGCGATGCCGTGGCCGACTGGGGTGCGGGCGGGGGCTACTACACCGAGCTTCTGGCCGATGTGGTGGGGCCGAATGGACGGGTCTATGCGATCAATTCGCCCGCCTTTGCCAAGCCTGAGGCGTGGGCTGCGATCACCAGGGCGCACCCCAATGTGCTGCCGCTGGTCGCCCCTGCGCAGGCACAATGGCTCGCGCCCGGCAGCCTCAATGGCCTGTTCGCGCACCTTGAATATCACGATCTCTACTTCGTTTCGGAAAAGTACCAGCATCCCGCGCTCGACGTGCCTGCGGTGCTGGCCAACTGGTTCGCGGCGGTGAAGCCGGGCGGCCATGTGGTGATCGTCGACCATGTGGGACCGGCCGGCGACCCGCGTGAAGTGGTCGAGAAGTTCCATCGCATCGACCCCGCCCGCGTGCGCGCCGACCTCGAAGGCGCGGGCTTCGTGTTCGAAGGGACGAGCGACGTGTTGCGGCGCACAGACGATCCGCATGACAACGGTGTCTTCGATCCGTCCGTGCGGGGCAAAACCGACCGTTTCGCGCTGAAATTCCGCAGACCCTAGCCATTTCGAGAGGGGTGAGTTGCGGAAAATGCAACCGGATTTGCCTATTTCGCACTTGCACAAAAACCGAGTCGCGGACATATAGGACAGGCCTTTCAGGCATCCTCTCCCAAAACTTCCAAGCCCGGCTGGCAACGGCCGGGCTTTTTTTTGCCCGTCGCGGCGGTCGCCCGCTTCATCGCAACCTTCTTCTGTCATCAGCGTTTGAAATGCCTTGTCCGGGTTCCTAGCTGGGACTCCGGTTCAACACGTTCTGGACGGAAAGAAGGGGCCCATGGCAGACGCCGCGACACTCCCGGAAAGCAAGGCGGTCAGGCTTCAGGTCGCAGGATCGCGACAGGAAGAAAGCGGGCACGGCATCGCGCGCATCAGCCGCGCGGTGATGGGCCGGCTTGGCGTGACCGAAGGCGACGTGATCGAGATCATCGGCAAGCGCAGCACCGCCGCGCGTGCCGTGCTGCCCTATCCCGAGGACGAGGGGCTGGAACTGATCCGGCTCGACGGCCTGCAACGCGCAAACGCAGATGTCGGCTCGGGTGAACATGTAGAAGTTCGAAAGGTCGAAACCCGCCCGGCGCAACGCGTGGTCTTCGCGCCCGCGCAGCGCGACTTGCGTCTGCAGGGGCCAGCCGCGGCTCTGAAGCGCAACTTTGCAGGGCGTCCGCTGGTGACGGGCGACCTTGTCGCCACCGCTGGACAGCAGCAGGTCGACCGGGGCGACATGCCGCCGCAACTGCGCCAGATGCTCAATGCCCCGGCCTTCGCGTTGACGCAGATCCGCCTGACGGTCGTCTCGACGGTGCCCAAGGGCATCGTGCACATCGACGAGAACACCGAAGTCGAGCTGCGAGCCGAATACGAGGAGCCGCGCAGCAGCCGCGCCGACGTCAATTATGACGACGTGGGCGGCATGGGCGACACCATCCGCCAGCTGCGCGAGATGGTGGAACTGCCCTTGCGCTATCCCGAACTGTTCACCCGCCTGGGCGTCGATCCGCCCAAGGGCGTGCTGCTGCACGGCCCGCCGGGAACCGGCAAGACGCGCCTTGCGCGCGCCGTGGCGAGCGAGAGCGAGGCCAGCTTCTTCACCATCAACGGCCCGGAAATCATGGGCTCGGCTTATGGCGAGAGCGAGAAGCACCTGCGCGAAGTGTTCGAGGAAGCGACCAAGGCGGCGCCCGCGATCATCTTCATCGACGAGATCGATTCGATCGCGCCCAAGCGCAGCGAAGTCCATGGCGAGGCGGAAAAGCGCCTTGTCGCGCAGCTGCTGACGTTGATGGACGGGCTGCACGCGCGCTCGAACCTGGTGGTCATCGCTGCAACCAACAGGCCCGACGCGATCGACGAGGCGCTGCGCCGTCCCGGTCGCTTCGACCGCGAGATCGTGGTGGGCGTGCCCGACGAGAGCGGGCGGCGCGAGATCCTGGGCATCCATACCCGCGGGATGCCGCTGGCCGAGGGTGTCGACCTGCAGGAACTGGCGCGCACCACCCACGGCTTTGTCGGCGCGGACCTTGCCGCGCTGGCGCGCGAGGCGGCGATCGAGGCGGTGCGCCGGATCATGCCCAAGCTCGACTTCGAGCAGCAGACGATCCCGCAGGACGTGCTCGATTCGCTGCGCGTCGGGCGCGACGATTTCCTCGAAGCGCTCAAGCGTGTGCAGCCTTCGGCCATGCGCGAGGTCATGGTGCAGGCCCCGACCACCGGCTGGTCCGACATCGGCGGGCTGGACGAGGCGCAGGAAAAGCTGCGCGAGGGCGTGGAACTGCCGCTCAAGAACCCCGAGGCGTTCCACCGCCTGGGCATCCGGCCGGCCAAGGGCTTCCTGCTCTATGGCCCGCCCGGCACTGGCAAGACGCTGCTGGCCAAGGCGGTCGCCAAGGAGGCGGAGGCCAACTTCATCGCCATCAAGTCCAGCGACCTTCTGTCCAAGTGGTACGGCGAAAGCGAGCAGCAGATCGCGCGGCTGTTCGCCCGCGCCCGTCAGGTGGCGCCCTGCGTGGTGTTCATCGACGAGATCGACAGTCTGGTGCCCGCGCGCGGGACCGGGGTGGGCGAGCCGCAGGTGACGGCGCGGGTGGTCAACACCATCCTGGCCGAAATGGACGGGCTGGAGGAACTCCAGTCGGTGGTGCTGATCGGCGCGACCAACCGGCCCAATCTGGTCGATCCCGCGCTGTTGCGCCCCGGTCGCTTCGACGAGCTGGTCTATGTTGGCACGCCCAGCCTTGAAGGGCGCGCGCATATCCTGCGCATCCATACCTCGGCGATGCCGCTGACGGAGGATGTCGATCTGGACGCAGTGGCGCGCCAGACCGACCGCTTCACCGGCGCGGATCTGGAGGACGTGGTGCGCCGCGCGGGGCTGGCCGCGATCCGCCGCGCAGGGGGCGACGTGCAGTCGGTCAACGCTGCCGACTTTGCCGATGCACTAGCCGATTCGCGTGCGACCGTGACCGAGGAGATGGAAGCGGAATACGGCCGGATGAAGGGCGAGCTGAAGAAGCGCGCGATGGAACCCACGCCGATCGGCTTCCTCAGCCCCGGCATGGTCCAGTCGACGCGCGACGCCAAGCATCGCTGACGAGGAGGGGCGCTTGCGGGCGCCCTTCTTTCGCCAGGATTAGCCTTCGCGCGGGAAATCCATTTCGACGACGATCCCGTGCGCTTCGAAGCGGCGCGCGATTCTGCCGCCCAGCTGGCGCTCGGAGCTGCGGATGAGCATCGAGCCGAAGCCTTCGCGGCCCGGCTTGCCGCCCTCGGGCACGATGATCGGGGCGGCGCCGCGTTCGGCCCAGGTGACGCGCACCCGGCCATCCTCCTCGCGCCATTCGACCGTCAGCAGTCCGCCCGGCTGCGACCAGGCGCCGTACTTTACGGCATTGGTCACCAGTTCGTGCAGCACCAGCCCCAGCGGCACTGCGTGGCGGCCGGGGATCACCAGCGACCCGCCCGAAACCTCGCAGCGTTCGCTGGCCGAGCGATAGGGGGCAAGCGCCTTGCCGACGAGATCGGCGAGGTCGACGTGGCTGTCGCCGGGCGAACCTTGCGTCACGTCGTGTGCGGTCACCAGCGCGTGGATGCGCTTGGCGATGCGATCGACCGCAGGGGCGGCTTCGGCATCGCCGCGCGCCGACATCTTCACAATGGCCAGGATCACCGCGAACAGGTTCTTGACGCGGTGGTTCAGTTCCTTTGCGAGCAGGTCCGCGCGATCGCGCGCTTCGGCAATGACTTCTGCGTTGGCAGCGGTGGCTTCGGCCTGCGCGGTGCGGATCGCCTGCCACAGCCCCAGCACCAGCGCGAAGACGATGACCACGAACAGCAACGCGAGGGAGGGCACGATACGCGATTCGGCTTCGGCGGCGCGGGCAGTGGCGCGGTCGAGGTGGCCGCGCTCCATCACGTCGAGCCGTCGCACCGCGCTGCGCAAGCCATCCATGGCGAGCTTGCCCTCATCGCTGAGGATGCGGACTTGTGCATCGACCATGCGGCCTTGCCCGACGAGCTTCACCGTGCCGCCCATTTCGGCCCACTTGGCGTCGCCCAGCCGGTCGATCTCGTCGAGCAGGGCCTGTTGTTGTTCGGTGGTTTCGTCGCCCAGCCGCTCGCGCAAGGCGGCGCTTTCGCGTTCGTAGTCGGCTCGGCCGCGATAGTAGGGTTCGAGATAGCGCCGGTCGGCGGTAATGAAATAACCGCGTTGTGCGGTCTCGCCGTTGATCGCGGCTGTGACGAGGCCGTTAAGCGCGGCCAGCACGCCCGAGGTGCGGTTGGCCTGTTCGCGCTGCACGCGTTCGGCTTCGACCGTGGCAAAGATCAGCGTAAACGTGCCCAGCAGCGCCATCGCCACCACAGCGAACAGTGCGAGCGTGGGAATGCGCGGCGCGCGCCGCCACCAGCGCGCGCGCGGGTGGGGCTCGGCCAGAGGGCGTTCGGCAGAGGGGGCGCTGGCCATAAGCTCGCGTGACTAAAGGAACTTGGCTGGCACGGCAACCGCGCAGCAGGCTCCGATACCGCGCCAAAGCTTGACCTCGGGGCCGCTCTTGCCTATGCGCCGCCCCCTGATTCCGTGTCCCGTCGTTCGCGGCGGCGATCCATCAATCGATTCGAACGAAAAGAGCAGACCGATGAAGCGCACTTTCCAGCCCAGCAACCTCGTGCGTGCCCGCCGTCACGGCTTCCGCGCCCGCACCGCCACCGTCGGCGGCCGCAACGTGCTGCGCGCCCGTCGCGCCCGTGGTCGCAAGAAGCTGTCGGCCTGATCGCGAGCGGTCTGCAAGTGACGGCGGACGCGCTTTCCGCGCCTTCGCCCCAACTTGCGGCACCAAAGCTTGCGACAATAGCCAAGCGGGCGGACTTTCTGGCCGCCAACCGCGGAATCCGGGTCGCAAGGCCCGGATTTGTGTTGTTGGTGAACCCGCTGGCGCGCATTGACGGATCGCAGCGCTTCGGCGTCACCGTCACCAAGAAGATCGGCAACGCGGTTGTCCGCAACCGCATGAAGCGCCGCTTCCGCGCTTTGCTGCGCGAACTCCTCCCCTCCATCGGCATTGCAGGCGCCGACCATGTCCTGATCGGGCGTGAAACCGGCATTGAGCGCGACTTTTCGTTGTTGCGCGATGAGCTGACCGCCGCCCTGACCCGCGCTGCTGCGGGCAAGGGCGATCCGCCGCGCAGTCGTGGTGGGAGCAGGCGGCCGGGCAAGGCGCATGGGCGAGGGAAGTGAAGCGCCTGCTGATCCTGATCGCGCGCGGCTGGCAACTAGGCCCTTCGCGCGTGCTGCCGCCATCGTGCCGCTATGCGCCTTCCTGCTCGCAATACGCGATCGAGGCGCTGGAAAAGCATGGTGCGATTAAGGGTGGTTGGCTTGCCGCGAAGCGGCTATTGCGCTGCCATCCTTGGGGGGGGCACGGCTACGATCCCGTGCCCTGAGGCCTAGCCCTACTGGGCGCATTTCCCGCAGACATCCCCTGCAAGACGATTTTGAACGGACGCGAGGCATAGTGGAAAACCAGCGCAATCTGATCCTGACGGTGGTCCTGATGGGCCTGCTGCTGATCGGCTGGGATTACGGGCTGCGGTATTTCTATCCGCAGAGCGCCCAGAAGCCCAAGGCCGTGGCTTCCGCCCCCGCCACCCCGGGCGCCGCAACCGGCGACGCCGCGCCGGCCAAGCCCACCCGCGAAGGCGGCCTGCAGAACGCAGCCGACCAGGCGCTGGAAAAGCAGGATCTGGTGCAGGCGCTGGCCGCGCCCAGCCGCGTCGCGATCGATGCGCCGGGCCTCAAGGGCTCGATCAACCTCGTCGGCGCGGTGATCGACGACCTGACCCTGGCCCGCCACCGCGAGGCGCTGGACAAGAACAGCGCGCCCGTCCGCCTGTTCTCGCCCGCCGGCACCCCGGCGCAGCACTTCGCGCAGCTCGGTTGGGCGGGCAAGGGCGTCGCGCTCCCCGATGCACGCACGCTGTGGAGCGTCGAGGGCGGCAAGCTCACCCCGGCAAGCCCGGTCACGCTCAAGTGGACCAACCCCACCGGCCAGACTTTCGCGATCCGCTATGCGATCGACGAAAACTACATGATCACCGCCACGCAGAGTGTCAGCAATGCCGGCGCCGCGCCCGTGGTGGTCCAGCCGATCGCCCAGATCAACCGCACCGACCGCACCGCCAGCATCGACACCTGGCAGGTCCATTCCGGCCCGATCGGCGCGTTCGATGGTTCGGTCAGCTTCGCCACCAACTACAAGGATGTGACCGCCGCCGGTAGTGTTCCTGCCGCGGGCAAGCCCAACTGGATCGGCTTCACCGATATCTACTGGCTGTCCGCGCTGGTCCCCGACGCCAATGCAAAGGTCGACGGCGATTATCGCGCGCTGGGCAACGGGCTGTTCCTGGCCAATCTGCTCTACCAGCCGGTGACCGTCGCGCCTGGCCAGACGCAGAGCCAGTCCTTGCGCCTGTTCGCCGGGGCAAAGGAAAACAAGATCCTTGAGGCCTACGAAAAGCAGGGCGTGACCAACCTGTCGCTGTCGATCGACTGGGGCTGGTTCCGCTGGTTCGAGAAGCCGATCTTCTGGCTGCTCGATTCGCTGTTCCGCGCGGTCAAGAACTTTGGCGTGGCGATTATCCTGCTGACGTTGATCGTGCGCGGGATCATGTTCCCGGTCGCCCAGCGCCAGTTCGCCAGCATGGCGGCGATGAAGGCGATCCAGCCCAAGATGAAGGCGCTGCAGGAACGCTACAAGGACGACAAGCAGCGCCAGCAGCAGGAAATCATGGCGCTCTACAAGCAGGAGGGCGTCAACCCGCTCGCCGGCTGCCTGCCGATCTTCCTGCAGATCCCGGTGTTCTTCGCGCTGTACAAGGTGCTGGTGCTGACCATCGAGATGCGGCACCAGCCCTTTGGCCTGTGGATCCATGACATGTCGTCGCCCGATCCGCTGCACGTGCTCAACCTGTTCGGCCTGCTGCCGTTCACCCCGCCGAGCTTCCTTGCCATCGGCCCGCTGGCGATCCTGCTGGGCGTGACGATGTGGGCGCAGTTCAAGCTGCAACCCTCGGCCATGGATCCGGCGCAGCAGCAGGTGATGGGCATCATGCCGTGGATGATGATGTTCGTGATGGCGCCGTTCGCGGCGGGCCTGCTGATCTACTGGATCACCAGCAACCTGCTGACGATCGCGCAGCAGCGCTATCTCTACAGCCGCCACCCGCAGTTGAAGGCGCAGGGCGCGAAGGACCAGCAGGACATCGACCGGGCGACCGCGCGCGACAGCAAGAAGCCGACCGGACGTTGAGCGAGCCCCTCATCCCCGCGCTCCCCGCGCTGAGCCCTGAAGAACAGGCCGCGCAGGCCGAGCTGATCGAGCGCGCGCGCCTGCTTTTTGCTGGACCCATCGAGTTCCTGAAGTCGGCGCCCGCGCTGAAATTCCTGCCCGACCCGACGGTGCCGGAAGTCGCTTTCGCGGGCCGTTCGAACGTCGGCAAGTCGTCGCTGCTCAACGCGCTGACGGGCCGCAAGTCGCTGGCGCGCACCTCGGTCACGCCGGGGCGCACGCAGGAACTGAACTACTTCGAAGTGGGCGAACCTACCCGGCTGCGGCTGGTCGACATGCCCGGCTACGGATTCGCCAAGGCCCCGCCCAAGGTGGTCGAGCAGTGGCGGCGTCTGGTGCGCGATTTCCTGCGCGGGCGGGTCGTGCTCAAGCGCACGCTGCTGCTGATCGACAGCCGCCATGGCATCAAGCCGGTCGATGTCGACATGATGCAGATGCTCGATGAAGCGGGCGTCGGCTATCGCGTGGTGCTGACCAAGGCGGACAAGATCAAGGCGAGCGAACTGGCCGAAGTGACCGCCGCGACCGAGGCTGCCGCGCGCAAGCGCACCGCGGCCTATCCGCGCATCATCGTCACCTCGTCGGAAAAGCGCATGGGCATCGAGGAACTTCGCGCCGCCGTGCTGGAAGACGCCGAGCAGTAGGAGCTACGCCGCCGCGATGCGGCGCTGTTCCTGCGTTGCCAGGATCGCATCGAGGCTGTCGGGCTTGGCCAGCAGGTAGCCCTGCACGAAGTCGAACCCGGCGAGTGTCGCTTCCATCAGCTGCATCTCGGTCTCGATGCCCTCGAACACGCAGGCCAGCGACAGCGTGCGCGCAAGGTTGCGAATCGCGCTGATCAGCCGCCGCCCCACCGGATCGTCGAGCCGGGTGGCGAAGCTGCGGTCGATCTTGAGGATGTCGATCGGCAGCTGGTGCAACGAACTGAGGCTGGAATAGCCCGTGCCGAAATCGTCCAGCGCGATGCGGGCGCCGGAAGCGCGCAGCCGTTCCAGCGCGGCGCGCGCGACGTGGGCGTCGTGGATCAGACTGGTCTCGGTGATTTCGAAAACGAGCCGCTCGGCGCGCACTCCCGTCCGCGCCATGGCTGAAAGCAGCCCCTCGACCGTATCCGGATCAGCGATGTCGGTGGGGGCGAGGTTGAACGAGACGTGGACGCTGTGGGGCAGGCTGCGCACCTGATCCAGAATGCGCGCGAAAAGCGTGAGCGTCACCTTGCGTGCCAGACCCAGCCGTTCGGCGGTGGTGAACAGCATTTCGGCCGGAACCGGGCCGAGCGTGGGCGACGTCCAGCGGGCCAGCGCTTCCAGCCCGACCATCTGCATCGAGCGGGTCGAGATCACCGGCTGGTAGGCCACGGCCAGTTCCTGCGCGAGATCTGCGGCCTGCAGCGCGGCTTCGAGCGCCTGTTCGGACCGGATGAGCTTCTCCAGCTCGCCCGAAAAGCGCACGCAGGTGCCGCGGTGCTGCTTCTTGGCATGGTAGAGCGCGAAGTCGGCCCGGTCGAACAGGTCGTGCGCGGTGCTGCCTGCGGCGGGGAAGGCGGCGAGTCCGCCCGAACAGCCCACCGACACGGCCGTATCGCCCAACGAAACGGGGCGATGGATGGCGTCGCAGACCTGTTGGCCGATCCGCGAGGCGCTCTCCATGTCGCCCTCGACGATCAGGCCGAACTCGTCGCCGCCCAGCCGCGCGATGGTGACTTCGGCGCAGGTCAGCGCGCGCAGGCGATCGCCCACGACCTGCAGCAGCCGGTCGCCCTGAGCGTGGCCCAGCGTGTCGTTGACCGGCTTGAAGCGGTCGAGGTCGATCACGCCGATGCAGAAGGTGGTGTCCTCCTGCGCGCGCGCCAGCATCGAATCGAGCCGTGCGAAGAAGTAGCGCCGGTTGGGCAGGGTGGTCAGCGGGTCGGAATGGGCGAGGCGCGCGTTCTCTTCGCTCAGCCGCTGCGCCTGCGCGCGCTCGGTTTCGAAGGCATCGCGGGAGGCTTCCAGCGCGAGGAAGGCGGCGTAAGAATCGCGCAGCACCTTCAGCACGATCAGGCCGACGACGAGGATGTTGAACGCCATTGCCATCTGCACGACCGCACCGCGCGCCACGCAATAGATCAGGAACGGCCCCAGCACGATCGCGCACACGGTATGCGCGGCGCGCGGCAGGTAGGTGAGGCAGAAGATGCAGCCCATCACCGAAATGCCCACGAAGACTGCGACGTGGCCGTGTTCGTAGGGCCCGCCATACTGGTCGAGCATCAGCGCCCAGATGATGAACCCCACCGACATCAGGCACGAGAAGAACTCGGTCCGGCGCAGCATCGAGCTGGCATAGGCGTGGGTGATCTGTTCTGCCGGGATCGGCACCAGCCATTGCATGAAGCGCATCATGCTTAGCGCGATGAGCGCGATCGGAAGGTAGACGCACAGCCAGGTCGGCGCCATCCTGAGATGGGTATAGGCCAGCGTCGCCGCGCTGACCGCGACCATGAAGTACATGGGCGGCACCTGTCGGCGGAGGCGATGGAACTGCGCAATCGCATGGGGGCGATGCTCAGGCATCTGGGGATGTCGCCAAGAGAATGGCGGGAACGTGACGCGCATGGCCCGGACGGTACCGGGCAGACCTTGGCAAGCTTGTGCACCATCCTTGCGCACTTTCCCTTAAGCGCGCGGCCCGTTCAGCCTCGACAGGCATTTGCTGAATGGTTAGGCGGAGCGGGAGGCGAACGAGGACTCCCCCGCGATGAAGCTCGTGATCGGCAACAAGAACTATTCGAGCTGGTCGCTGCGCGGCTGGCTGGCGTGCAAGCAGTCGGGCCTCGCCTTCGAGGAACTGACCGTGCCGCTTTATGGCGACGACTGGGACGCGCGGAAGAAGGAAGATGGCCAGTTGGCGCCGTCATCGGGCAAGGTGCCGATCCTGTGGGATGGCGATGGCCCGGATGCAGCGGTGGTGTGGGACAGCCTCGCAATCATCGAATACCTTGCCGACAAGGTCGGGCGCGATCGCTTCTGGCCCAGGGACGACGCGGCGCGCGGCATGGCGCGCTCGATGGTGGCGGAAATGCATTCGGGCTACCTGCCCTTGCGCCGCGAGATGCCGATGAACGTGCGGCGGCACGTCGAAGGGGTGGCTGTGACCGCCGAAGTGCGCGGCGACATCGTGCGCATCCTGACGCTGTGGGCCGAGGCCCGTGCCCGGTTCGGGCAGGGCGGGCCGTTCCTGTTCGGCACGTTCTGCGCCGCCGACATCATCTATGCCCCGGTGGTCTCGCGCTTCCTCACCTATGGCGTGCCGGTGCCGGGCTTCGCGCAGGCCTACATGCAGGCGGTGTGGGAGCATCCGTGGGTCGAGGCCTGGGTGGCAGCGGCCGAGGACGAGGAATGGACGATCGAGCAGTTCGAAGGAGCGCAGACGGCATGACGACTGGCGGCATGACTCACGATCCGGTGCAACTGGCCGAGCGGTTGATCGATTGCGAGAGCGTCACGCCGGCGACGGGCGAGGTCTTTGCCTGCCTTCAGGCCATGCTCGAACCGCTTGGTTTCGACGTTCACCGCTTCGTCGCGGGTGCTCCGCCCGAAGGCCCGGTCGAGAACCTGTTCGCCATCCGCAAGGGGCCGCAGGGCAGCCGCCACTTCGCTTTCGCGGGCCACCTCGACGTCGTGCCGCCCGGCGAGGGCTGGACCAGCGGCCCGTTCAAGGCCGAACGGCGCGGCGACCTGCTGCATGGGCGCGGCGCGGTCGATATGAAGGGCTCGATCGCCAGCTTCGTCACCGCCGTGGCGGGAATCCCGCAGAACGCGGGCACGATCAGCCTGATCATCACCGGCGACGAGGAAGGGCCGGCGAAGTACGGCACCGTGCCCCTGATCGAGCACATGCGCGCCGTCAACGAACTGCCCGATCTGTGCCTGGTCGGCGAGCCGACCAGCGTTCATCGTCTCGGCGACATGGCCAAGATCGGACGGCGCGGCTCGGTCAACGTGTGGCTGTCGGTCAAGGGCGCGCAAGGGCACGTCGCCTATCCGCACCTTGCCGACAACCCGATCCCGCGCCTTGTTGCGATGCTGGCCGAACTCGATATGCTGGTGCTCGACGAAGGGAGCGACTGGTTCCAGGCGTCGAACCTCGAAATCACCGACCTCGACGTCGGCAACCCGGCGACCAATGTGATCCCCGCCGAGGCGCGGGCACGCATCTCGATCCGCTTCAATGACCTGCACACGGGTGCCGGACTGGTCGAGCGCGTGACCGCCATTGCCGAACGCCACGGCGGCACGGCGCGCGCGGTGATTTCGGGCGAAAGCTTCGTCACGCTGCCTGGCGCGTTCTCCGACCTCGTGGTCGCGGCGGTGGAAGCCGAGACGGGCCTGTCGCCCGAACTCTCCACCACTGGCGGCACCAGCGATGCGCGCTTCCTGCGCGCCGTCTGTCCGGTGATCGAATTCGGCCTGTGCAACGCGACGATGCACAAGACCGACGAAGCCGTGGCGATGGAAGACCTGCACGTGCTCGCCCGCATCTACCGCCGCATCGCGCTGACCGCGCTGGCCGGGTGAGGCCCTACCGCTTGCGCAGCACGATATAGACCGCACCTGCGCCGCCATGGCGCTGCTGCGCGGGGCGGACGGCGGCGATGTTGCTGGCGTGAGGGCTATGCGCCAGCCAGTCGAGCAACTTGGCCCGGATCGCGCCGCGGCGCTCGCCGCGCTGATCATGATCGCTGTGCGGGCGGTGCTTGCCCGCCACCAGCAGCACCACGCGCGCGCCCATCGCCAGCGCCTGTCCGATGCCGCCGACGAGGCGCGTGTATGCGGTGTCGAGGTTCATGCCGTGGAGGTCGAGCGTGAAATCGGGCTGGATCGCGCCGCGCGCCAGCTTGCGATCCCAAGTGGAATCGAGCCCGTGGTTGGTGAGCGGTCGGGTCGGCGGAGCTGGCGTCGGTGGGGCGAGGCGCTGCGGCGGAACGCGGCCCTTGATGCGCTTGGGCGGAGGGAGTGGTTCTGGCGCAGTCGCGCTCGCAGCCACAGGCGAGGGGGCGGCAGGGCGCTCAGGGTGCAATGGGGTGACCGTCTGTGCCACCTTGCGCCACAGCTCGGTTTCCTCGGGCGACAGCCCGCGCGGGCTTCTCATCGCGTCGTCGCTCGCTGGGCATCGAGGTGCGCAAGCGTGCCCTTGGGCAGCAGGATCAGCGCGGACCCGCGCGCACTCATGCCGCCTGCGATGCGGCGGGCTTCTGCGCCCGCGCCCCAGAAGCTGTCGAAGCGGTTGGCGCCCTTGATCGCGCCGCCGGTATCCTGCGCCACCCACAACCCGCCGACTTCCGCACGATCGGTGGACAGGAACACGGGCGCGCCCAGTGGCACGAAGGAAGGGTCAGCGGCAAGCGTGGTGCGCCCCTTCACCGGAACACCCAGCGCGCCGACCGGGCCTTCGCCCGTGATCTCGCGGAAGAACACGTAGCTGCGGTTCTGCCGCATCAGCGCGCGGCCTTCGTCGGGATGCTCGTGGATGTAGCGCAGGATGCCCTGCATCGATCCGGGGTACTGGCCGGGGCCGGTGCCGATCAGCCCCTGCGCCTTCATCACCGTGCCAAGGCCTGTGTAGTCGAAGCCGTTGACCGCCGCGTAGCCGAGCCGGACGACGCTGCCATCGGGCGCGCGCAACCGGCCCGAGCCCTGCACTTGCAGAAAGAACAGTTCTGCCGCGTCCGCCGCCCAGGCGATTTCGAGCCCCTTGCCCGCCAGCGCGCCGTCTTCGATCGCGGCTCGGTCCCAATAGGGCACGAAGCGCCCGGTCTCGTCATAGCGGCCAAGCGGCATGCGCCCGTCGGGAAGTGGCGCGGCATCACCGGGATTGGCGCGGACCAGATCGGGCGGCGCCGCATAGACGGGAACGTCAAAGCCCGGCTGGCGCGTGCGCACGCCCGCGATCTCCGGCTCGTAGTAGCCGGTGATGAAGCTCGAGCCATCGCCCACCCGCGCGGTTTCGAAATAGCTCGAAAAGAAGCGCGCGGCGTCGGCGGCAGGCCACGTGCCGGCGGCGGCGCAGGCGGGCGCCCAGTCAGCAGGACGGGTCAGCCCGCTGCCATCGGCGCGACGCGTCAGGCGCGGGCAGCTGGCGATGAACGAGGCGAGAGCGGCGCGCGCGTTGTCCGCGTCAAAGCCCAGTCCCGGCGCCGGCGGGCCGGGATGCACGCCGATCAATGCGGCGGTGGCGGGCGGGGTTGGCTGAGGCAGGGGACGCGGGCCCACTACCGGGCCCCCGGTTTCAGGAATGATGCGTCCGCAGCCCCCCAGCAGGGCCAATGCCATGAGCAGGCCTGCGCCACGGATATTCATCTCGCCCCAATGCCTCCTGCGGTGCTGGCCGCGAACCTAGGAAAAAGGCGGCCCTTCGACAAGCTCGGGGCCTATGGGGAAAGGGAAGCGCCCGGTAAAGTGCAGCCCCCTGAAGTAAAGGGCAGGTCTGGCTTCAGGCCTCGTCGGTCTCGTCGAGCAACCAGTCGGGATCGCCCGAGGTCAGATCGCGGGTGAAGGTCCAGAGGTCGCGGGCCTCGATGGCGTCGTTGAGCGAGCCGGCGATCACCATGCCGGCCGAATCGCGCGTGACCGAGGCCACGTCGGCCAGGAATCGGACGGTGATGCGGGCGACCGGCGCGGTATAGTCGGCTGCGACGATGCGCGCTTCTTCGATGCGGATAAGGCGCGCGTCGATGGTCTCGCCAGCCGCAAGGCGCGCGTCGATCGCGGTGGCGAAGCCTTGGTAGACGTCGCGGTCGCACAGTTGCGCCAGCTCGTCCTTGTCGCCGCGCCAGAACGCTGCGAGGACCATGCCATAGGCGCCTTTCGCGCCATTCAGGAACTGGCCCACGTCGAAGCGGCGATCGGCGGCGATGATCGCGCGCACACCTGCTTCGGCGGGAACGTCGAATACGTTGGCCTCGGGCTGGGCCGGCGCGGGACGACCCACGGCACCGGGCTTTTCGGGCAGGCGCGGCGCCAGGCTGCGCGGGCTTGCGTTCGAAGGATCGGGCTGTTCAATCCGGCGGCGCAGCGGTTCCTCGTTCTGCTCGGGCCGACGGCCGAGCACGGAATAGAGCCGCAGGCCCAGGAAGGCGGCGATCATCGCCAAGATGACAATTTCAACAATCACGCGCACTCGTCCCGAAATCAGGCCCGGCACGAGCGGTCGATTGTCCGTCCGCCGGGCAGTGAATCACCGTGCCTCAAATAGGTACGGATTACAAATGAACAACGCGTGGACGGCAGGAAGTTGCCCTTACGTCGCGCTCGCAAGGGTGACCTGCCCCCAAGGGAAGATGGTGCGCGGGCCGGCACAGCTCCGGCGTTGCCGCGTCCCGCGGCAGGTGCTAGGCGGCGCGCCAAAGTATTTCCTGCCCATCCCGTACGAAAGCACGATCCATGGCCGACGAAGGCAACATCATCTCCGACCTCAATCTCGATCAGGACCCCCTTGCCAATGGCGAGGACACTGGCCCGCAGATCGGCCTGATCTCGCAGTACGTGAAGGACCTGTCGGTCGAGAACCCGAACGCGCCCGAATCCTATCAGTGGACCGAGCAGCCGGAGATGCACATCGACTTCAACATCGGCGCGCGCTCGCTCGCGGCCGACGTCCATGAGATCGAGCTGAAGATCAACGCCGCGTCGAAGACCAGCCAGGGCACCGCCTTCGCGATCGAGCTGGTCTATGCCGCGCTGATCGGCATGCGCAACGTGCCGGATGAGCAGGCTCATCCGTTCCTGTTCGCCGAAGGCCCGCGCCTGATCTTCCCGTTCGCCCGCCGCATCATCGCGGACGCCGTGCGCGATGCCGGCTATCCGCCGCTGATGCTCGAACCGATCGACTTCAACGGCCTCTACTTCGCGCAGTTACAGCAGCGCCAGGAAGAAGAACTGGCCGCCGGCGCGGGCCAGGCCTGATCGTTTCTGTTCGGTAGCCGGTCGCAACAAGGTGATCGCATGAATCTCCTCAAGGCGACCGGCACCATCGGCGGGCTGACGCTCGCCAGCCGCATCCTCGGCCTCGTCCGTGACAGCCTGTTCGCGCGCTACATCGGCGCAAGCTTCGCCTCGGACGCCTTTCTGGTCGCGTTCCGCCTGCCGAACATGTTTCGCGCGCTGTTCGCCGAAGGCGCGTTCGCATCGGCCTTCATCCCGATGTTCAACCAGAAAGTCGGCAATCCCGAAGGCAAGGGGCTTGAAGACGGCCTCGTCTTTGCAGAGCAAGCGCTGGCGGTGCTGTTGCCGGTGCTGCTGGCAATGACGATGCTGCTGGAAGTGTTCGCCTGGCCGGTGACGCTGTTGCTGTCGGGGCGGTTCAACGGCGTCAGTCCCGATCAGTTCGCCTTCGCGGTCACGCTGTCGCGGCTCACCATTCCCTACCTGATGCTGATCAGCCTCGTCTCGCTGTTCGGTGGCATCCTCAATTCGATGCACAAGTTCTGGGTCAATGCGGCCGCGCCGATCCTGCTCAACCTGACGCTGATCGCCGCGCTGCTGGTCTTCCACCATGCCGATCCGCTGGTCACGGCGCGCAACCAGGCGATCGCGGTGTCGGTCTCGGGCGCGCTGCAACTGTTGTGGCTGGCATGGGCGTGCAAGCGCAATGGCGTGTCGCTGCGGCTGCGCCGCCCCTGCCTCAACCCCGAGGTCAAGCGCCTGCTTGCGCTGATCTGGCCCGCCGCCGCGGGCGCGGGCGCGGTGCAGATCAACCTCGTGATCTCGACCGCGCTGGCCGCCAGCCTGCTCGCGCATGGCTCGGTCACCTACATCTACATGGCCGACCGGCTGAACCAGTTGCCGCTGGGGCTGATCGGCATCGGCCTTGGCACCGTGCTGTTGCCCACGATCTCGCGCCAACTGGGCGCGGGCGAGCATCAGGCCGCGATGGAGACGCAGAACCGCGGGCTGGAGCTGGCGCTGCTGCTCACCCTGCCGGCCACGACTGCGCTGGTGCTGGCGGGCGAACCGATCGCCGCCGCGTTGTTCGGCTATGGCCGCTACACCGCCGAAGACACGCACTTCACCGCGCAGGCGCTGGCCGCGTTCTCGATCGGCCTGCCCAGCTACATTCTGGTCAAGGTGCTGACACCCGGCTTCTATGCGCGGCAGGATACGAAGACGCCGGTGCGCTACGCCACGATGTCGATGGTGGTGAACCTCGTCGGCAATCTCGCGCTGATCGTGCCCTTGCAGCACATGGGCCCCCCGCTGGCGACCGCGATCGCCAGCACGGTCAACGTCGTCATGCTCTACCGCACGCTCACGCAGCGCGGGCACTTCGTCGCCGATGCGCGGCTCAGGCGCCGGGCGCCGCGTCTTGCGCTTGCCGCGATCGCGATGGGCGCGGTGCTGTGGGCGACGCAAGGGTATCTGATGCCCTACGTCCATGGCACGTGGATGATCCGCTTCGCCGCGCTGGCCGTGCTGGTTTTGGCGGGCGGCGTGGTCTATGGCCTCGCCGCGGTCCTGCTCGGGGCCTTCACGCGCGACGATCTCGCGCTTCTCCTGCGCCGCAAGCGCTCCACCCCCACCACGTAAGGCACGTTCCAATGCGTATCGTTTCCGGCATCCAGCCCACCGGCAATCTCCACCTCGGCAACTACTTGGGGGCGATCCGCAACTGGGTGGCGATGCAGGACGAATGGACGGCGCGAGGAGCGACCTGCCTCTATTTTCTCGCCGATCTCCACGCGATCTCGATGCCGCACAAGCCTGCCGAACTCGCGGCCAACACGCGCGAGATGGTGGCGGCGCTGGTCTCCTGCGGGATCGACCCTGACCGCTCGATCCTGTTCAACCAGGCGCAGGTGCCGCAGCATGCTGAACTGCAGTGGCTGCTCAACGGTACGGCGCGGATGGGCTGGCTCAACCGCATGACGCAGTGGAAGGACAAGGCGGGCAAGAACCGCGAAGGCGCTTCCGTCGCGCTGTTCACCTATCCCGTGCTGCAGGCCGCCGACGTCCTGCTCTACAACGCCACCCACGTCCCCGTGGGCGAGGACCAGAAGCAGCACCTCGAACTGGCGCGCGATATCGCGCAGAAGTTCAACAACGACTTCTGCTCCGAAGACGCGCCGCTGTTCACGCAGCCCGATCCGATCATCCCGCCCGAAGCCGCGCGCATCATGAGCTTGCGCGATGGCACCGCCAAGATGAGCAAGTCCGATCCGTCGGACATGAGCCGCATAAACCTGACCGATGATGCCGACGCGATCATGGCCAAGGTGCGCAAGGCCAAGACCGATCCTGAACCGCTGCCGTCGGAAAAGGCGGGGCTGGAAGGCCGGGCTGAAGCGGCCAACCTCGTCGGGATCTATGCCGTGATGGCGGGCACCACGCCTGATGCCGTGCTCGGCGAATTCGGCGGGCAGGGCTTCGGCGCGTTCAAGCCCGCGCTTGGCGAACTGCTGGTGGAAAAGCTCAGCCCCATGGCCGCGCGCTATCGCGAGCTTCGCGAGGATAGCGCCGTGCTCGACGCGATCCTCGCCAAGGGCGCGGAAAAGGCGCGCGCACTGGCGGTACCGACGCTCAACGCTGCCTACGCCGCGCTTGGGCTGGTTCGCTAAGGGGCTTGAATCGTCGATGAATGCTGCACCCCTGCAACAATTGTTGCAGGGGCCATTCAACGCGCATTCAGCACCTCCCGTCTAGGGACACTCCATGCTAGGAATGAGCCGCGCCCGCCGTCAGCCGGGGGACCCGGGCTGCACCTGATGGAGTCGCATTGCATGAAAATGTCTTCCGGCCTTAACCGCTTCACGCTCGTCGCGGCCCCGCTGCTGCTGGCGCTCTCGGCCTGCGCCACGCCGTTCAACGCCAACGTTTCGCGTTACCAGCGCGAACTGCCCGCGCCCGCCGGCCAGACCTTTGCGGTCGTGGCCGAGGACCCGCGCGACGATGGCGGCCTCGAATTCGCCAACTATGCCGCGCTGGTCGCCGCGCAGTTGCAGAAGGTGGGCTACGTCCCCGGCAACGCGCAGACCGCCGACCTGATCGTCCGCTTCGACTATGGCGTCGACAAGGGGCGCGACAAGCTGCGCACCACGGGCTTCTCCGATCCCTACTGGGGTGGCTGGTACGGGCCGGGCTGGGGCGGCTGGGGCCGTCCGGGCTTCTATGGACGGCGCCCTTGGGGCTACGGCTGGTACGATCCGTTCTTCGGTGGCCCCGGCCATCAGGAGGTGGACGTGGTGACCGTCTACACCAGCGGTATCGACATGAAGATCGACCGCCGCGCCGATGGCAAGCGCCTGTTCGAAGGCAAGGCCGAAGCGGCCTCGACCTCCAACCGCCTGCCCTACCTCGTGCCCAATCTGGTCGAGGCGATGTTCACCGACTTCCCTGGCCACAACGGCGAGACGGTGCGCATCAGCGTGGCGCCCGAAAAGAAGAAGTAAGCGCAATCGCCCGGTCCGCCGTTCGTCGGCGGGCCGGTCGCACCCGGCCATTGACCGCGCGCTGCTGCCAAGGCATCGCCGCTCCACACACCGGCAAGGGCAGCGCAGAATGGGTTACACCGCACGAATCCTCCTCCTCGGCTCGGGCGAACTCGGTCGCGAATTCGTGATCTCGGCCAAGCGGCTTGGCTGCCACGTCACCGCGTGCGATTCGTATGACGATGCCCCCGCCATGCAACTGGCCGACGAGCGGCGCGTGTTCTCGATGCTCGACGCGCAAGCGCTGGCCGCCACCATCGCCGAGGTGAAGCCCGACTACATCGTGCCCGAGATCGAGGCGATCCGCACCGAAGTGCTCGCCGATTTCGAAGCGCAGGGCTTCAACGTGGTGCCCTCCTCGCGCGCCACGATCATGACCATGAACCGCGATCGCATCCGCGAGGTCGCCGCCGTCGAACTGGGTCTTCGCACCTCGCGCTACCGCTATGCCGAAAGCCTGGATGAAGTGCGCGAAGGCGTCGCGCATACCGGAGTCCCTTGCGTTATCAAGCCGGTCATGTCTTCGAGCGGCAAGGGACAGAGCACCGTCAAGGACGAAGCGGGTCTTGAAGCCGCATGGGACTATGCCGTTGCCAACATGCGCGGCGACCGCCGCCGCGTGATCGTCGAAGAATTCATCGCCTTCGACTACGAGATCACCCTGCTGACCATACGCCATCGCGGCGGCGTGTCGTTCTGCCCGGCGATCGGCCACCGGCAGGAGCGTGGCGACTACCGGGAATCATGGCAGCCCACGCCGATGAGCGATCAGGCCATTGCCGACGCACAGGCCATGGCAACCAAGGTGGTCGACAACCTTGGCGGCTATGGCCTGTTCGGCGTGGAATTTTTCGTGCGCGGCGAAGAAGTGATCTTCTCCGAACTCTCGCCGCGCCCCCACGATACCGGCATGGTCACGCTGGTCTCGCAGGACCTGACCGAGTTCGACCTCCACGCCCGCGCCATCCTCGGCCTGCCGATCCCCGCGCAGATTGGCTTGCGCGGTCCGAGTGCCTCTGCCGTGGTGCTGGCTGACCGCCATGCTGAGACTTTCCGCGTCGAGGGGCTGGCGGACGCCATGGCCGTCCCCGCCGAAGTCATGGACGTGCGCGTCTTCGCCAAGCCGGTAACGCGCCCCTACCGCCGCATGGCCGTAGCGCTGGCACGCGCCGCCACCAGCGACGAAGCGCGCGAGCTGGCGGCGCAAGCGGCAGGCAAGGTGCGGCTGGTCTACGAGGACTGAAGCCTCATCCCGGCAGCGACGAAAGGCCTCCGGTCGATCCGAACCCACCTTCGCCACGCACGGTCGCGTCCAGTTCGTCCGCCTCAAGCCATGAAGCGCGCGTCACCGGCGCCAGCACCAGTTGCGCCACGCGGTCGCCACGGCGGATCGCGAAGCTGGCGGTGCCCAGGTTGACGAGGATCACCTTCAACTCGCCGCGATAGTCGCTGTCGATCGTGCCGGGTGCGTTGGCGACGGTGACACCGTGCTTGAGCGCGAGGCCCGAGCGCGGGCGGACCTGCACTTCGAAACCGTGCGGGATCGCCATGGCAAGGCCGGTGGCCACGGCATGGCGCGCTCCTGGGGACAGGTCCACCTCTTCGGCGGCGACGACGTCCATGCCCGCCGCACCCTCGGTGGCATAGCCTGGCAGCGGCAGGTCGTCGTTGCCCGGCAGGCGTTTGATGCGGACAGGGACGTTATCGGGCGAGTGCATCGGCAATCCTCTGGGCAAGCGCGGTGGCGACCGCGTCCTTGGGCATTTCAGGCAGGCTGTCCACCCCGGCGGCAGTGACGATATGCACAGCGTTCAGCGCGCCGCCCATCACGTCGCCCGACACGTCGTTGGCGACGATCCAGTCTGCCCCCTTGCGCGCCAGCTTGGCCTGCGCGTGTTCGATCACCTTCTCGGTCTCGGCGGCAAAGCCGACCACCAGCGGCGGGCGATTGGCGACGCGGCACAGCGTGGCGAGGATATCGGGGTTCTCGGTGAGCAGCAGCGGCGGCACCTGGCCCGAGCCGTCCTTCTTGAGCTTCTGCCCGGCGGCGTCGGCCACGCGCCAGTCGGCCACGGCGGCGACCATCACCGCCACGTCGGCAGGGAGTGCGGCCTCGACCGCAGCGGCCATTTCGCGCGCGGTCTCCACGTCGATGCGCGTCACGGCCGCAGGCGTCGGCAGGTTGACCGGCCCCGCGACCAGCGTCACCCGCGCGCCCAGTGCCGCCAGCGCGCCGGCGATGGCAAAGCCCTGCTTTCCGCTCGAACGGTTGGCGATGTAGCGCACCGGGTCGATCGGTTCGTGTGTCGGGCCGGCGGTGACGAGTGCGTGGCGCCCTGTCAGCGGACCGGGCGCGGGCCGCGCATCGCCCAGCGCGGCCTTGATCGCGCTCCAGATCGCTTCGGGTTCGGGCAGGCGACCAGGGCCGAACTCGCCGCAGGCCATCGCGCCTTCATCGGGATCGAGCACGGTCACGCCGCTCGCGCGCAGGGTCGCGACGTTGCGCTGCGTGGCGGCGTGTTGCCACATCCGCACGTTCATCGCGGGCGCGGCCAGCACAGGCTTGTCGGTGGCGAGCAGCAGCGTGGTGGCGAGGCTGTCGGCGATCCCCGCCGCCATCTTCGCCATCAGGTCGGCCGTCGCCGGGCAAACGACGACCAGATCGGCCTGCCGCGACAGCTGGATATGCCCCATCTCGACTTCGTTCTTCAGATCCCACAGCGTGGTGTGCACCGGGTTCTCGCTCAGCGCCGCCAGCGTCATCGCGGTGACGAAGTGGCTGCCGCCCTCGGTCAGCACGCAAGTCACGTGCCCGCCATTCTTGCGGATCAGCCGGACGAGCTCGCAGGACTTGTAGGCGGCGATGCCGCCACCGATGATCAGCAGGATGCGCGGGTTCGCTTTCATGGCCCGGCTTGTGCAATGCGTGGCCGATACGCGCAATCCCTTTGCGTATCCGCGCGGCGCGGCGCAGGATGCGTCCCTATCAAGAGGGGGTAGCCGATGCGTCTTGTCCTGACCGCGCTGATTTTCCTGGCGGGGATGTTCGACCTGTTCATGGCTGTGTCGTTCCTGACCAGCCCGCAGCAAACCGCCGCAGGCTTCGGCCTTGCGCCGCTGGGCGCGGCGGGCCTTTCCACGCTGCGCGCCGATTTCACCGCCTTTTTCGGCGTGGGCGCGTTCTGCATGATGTGGGGCGCATGGCGTCGCAATGCGGACCTGCTGCTGGTGCCGACGCTGC
Organism: Novosphingobium percolationis; assembly: GCF_020179425.1. Lineage (GTDB taxonomy): Bacteria > Pseudomonadota > Alphaproteobacteria > Sphingomonadales > Sphingomonadaceae > Novosphingobium > Novosphingobium percolationis. Next base: position 207,233 of record NZ_JAILYM010000002.1, read on the forward strand.
TGTTCGGCACGGCGCTGGCCGGGCGCATCGTCAACCTGGCGCTGGTCGGTCCGTACGATGGCTGGGTCGTGCCCGTCGGCGTCGAGGCGTTCCACGTCGTGCTGCTGTTGTTCGGCTGGCGCAATCTGCCGCACCACCGCATCGCGGAAATCGCGGCCTGAGCAGGTTCGGTCAGCGGGCAAACGCGCGCAGCACCGCGCGTTGCGCGGGCCGCTCGATCCAGCGGTGCGATGCCAGGCCCGCGCCCAGCACCAGAACGAGGTAGCCGGCGAAGAACGCGGGCTGGCGATACAGGACATGCGCTGCGGCGCTGTCCCCCAGCGCCAGAACCAGCACGAGCTGGATCGGGATATGCCAGAGGTAGATGCCATAGGTCGCATCGCCCAGGGTCCGGAACCAGCGCCGCAGCCATGGCGGCGGGGTCACCAGCGCCAGTTCGGCGGCGACGAGCCATGCAAAGGCGAGCGCCACGCCGCCGTTGCTGCCCACCGTGCGGACCAGACCAAGCCGGATCGCCAGAACGGCAAGCGCGGTGCCTGCCAGCAAGACCGCGAGCATGGCGCGGGGCCGGGCCTGCGCCCGCAAGGCTGCGCCGTAGAGCGCCACGCCAGCGAAGAACACCATCCCACCGATCGGCAGCAGCGAGACGACCACGTCGGCCCGCACGAACAGGAACATGCCGCCTGCCAGCAGGGCGGGGGCGAGCAGTGGAGCCTTGCGCAGCGCCGGCAGCGCCAGCCAGAACGCCAGATAGCACGCCACTTCGACCGACAGCGACCATGTCGGCGTGTTGTAATCGTAGTATTCCGGCTGCCACCAGATCTGCATCAGCAGGATCTGGCGCGGCAGCGATATCCAGCCAAATTGCGGATCGACGAAGTCGTGGCCCTGGCGCGCGGCATAGGCTGCCTGCAACGCGCCCGCCGCGACCATCGTGATCAGGTGCAGCGGCCAGAGCCTGGCGATGCGCGCGGGCCAGAACCGCGCGCGCGCTTTCGGATCGGCCAGATAGGCGTGGGCGAGCACGAAGCCCGACAGCGCCCAGAACCCTTGCACGGCCAGCCCACCATGCAGATAGATCGGGGTCAGCACCGCGGCAAACGGCAGCACGGCGGGATCGGGCAGCCGGTTCGGGTCCGGCGACTGCCAGAAGAAGTGCTCGTAGTGGAACAGCACGACGCAGGCTGCGGCAAGGAACCGCGCAAGGTCGAGCAGGACGAAGTGCGGACGCTCGATGTGGCGGGCCGCCTGCTCCGCCACGCTCAGGCCGTGGCCGGCTTGGTCGGCCGCAGGCGCTCTGCCAGTCGCTGCACGCCGCGCTGCGCCGGTCGTTCGAACCAGCGATGCGAGGCAAAGCCGGTCAGGATCGCAAGGCCCACGAAGAAGACGAGGAACGCGGGCTGGCTGGCGATGGCGCGGCTTTTCAGCGTGGCGTCGATCGCCAGCACCAGCATGAGCTGCAAGGGGAAATGCCACAAGTAGATGCCATAGGAGGCATCGCCCAACTGTCGACCGATCTTCAGCACGTCGCGTCGGTCGGCAAGATCGACCGCGAGCATCGCGAACAGCGCGGCGAAGGTGCCCGCCAGCGTCGTCGCATCGAGCGAATGGAACGCGGTCTGTGCATACCACGCCAGCACCACGGTCAGCGCGGCCATCGCCAGCAGCGCGCCCGGCCCCAGCCTTGCCTTGAGCACGACGCCATACGTTGCCACGCCGCCGAAGAAGAAGCCTATGCAGGTGAACACCGGCTCGTTCGGCGCGCCCATGAAGAAGGCGCCGAGCGTGAGCGCCGCCACCGGCAGCGCCAGCAGCACCGGCAGTCGGCGCAAGGCGGGCAGCAGCAGCCAGAACGCGAGATAGGCGAGGATCTCGGTTGAAAGCGACCACGAAGGCCCGTTGAAAGACTGGTTCGTCTGCCAGCCCCAGTAGTGCGCAAGGCCCAGGCTCAGCAGGAAATGCTTCACGTCCTGCTGGTGATAGATGAACGCGGTGCCGTTGATGCCGGTGTAGGCCGCCTGCAACACGGCCACCAGCATCAGCGTCAGCAGGTGCAGCGGCCAGAGCCGGGCGATGCGCGCTGGCCAGAAGCGGCCGATCGCCTGCCGGTCCGCCAGATAGACGTGCGCGAACACGAAGCCCGACACCGCCCAGAAGTACTGCACCGCGACGTGGCCATAATCGAACAGCCAGCGCAACGGATGGTACAGCGGCGTCAGCCGCACGCGATCGACCTGGAAGTCGTAATCGACCGGTGGCACGAAGAAGTGCTGGTAGTGCCAGAACAGCACCGCGCAGGCCGCGACCAGGCGCGACAGGTCGAGCGCGTTGAAGTGGCGCTTATCCAGCCGCAAACCGGGCAGGGGGGCCACACGCGCCACGTCAGCCGATCCAGCCGAACGCGGACCCCGCCGCGACTGCAGCAGCACCGGCGAGGGCGGCAGCAAGATAGCCCAGCATGGGCGCGCCAGCCGATCGGTCCTTGCGATCCCACATCAGCGGCACTTCGGGCAGCGGTGGCGCCTCGGGCGCGCCGCCCTTGGGCGGAAAGCGGTCCTCGATGCGGCGGATCAGGTCGGGCAGGCGCAGCAGCGTCTGCGCATCGGTGCGCAGGCGTTCGGCGATCGCGGCTTCCGGCCCCAGTTCGTCGCGGATCCATTCGCGCACGAAGGGCGCAGCGGTGTCCCACAGGTTGATCGTGGGGTCGAGCTGGGTGGCGATGCCTTCGACCATGACCATGGTCTTCTGCAGCAGCAGCAGGTGCGGCTGGGTCTGCATGTCGAAATCGCGGGTGATCGCGAACAGCCCGTCGAGCATCTGGCCGACCGAAAGTTCGCTCACCGGACGCCCGCGCATCGGCTCGCCCACTGCGCGCAGCGCCGTGGCGAATTCGTCGACCGAATGATAGCTCGGCACGTATTGCGCCTCGAAATGGATCTCTGCCACGCGGCGGTAGTTGCCCGTGGTCAGGCCATAGAGGATCTCGGCCAGCCATTGCCGGGCGCGCCGGTCGATGCGGCCCATGATGCCGAAATCGATCGCCACGATGGTGCCGTCGGCTTCGACGAACAGGTTGCCCTGGTGCATGTCAGCATGGAAGAAGCCGCCGCTGATCGCCTGGCTGAGGAACGCCAGCACCAGCCGCTGCGCCAGTTCCTTGCGATCGTGCCCGGCGGCATCGAGCGCGTCGTTGTCCGAAATCTTGACGCCGTCGATCCAGTCGAGCGTCATCACCCGGCCATTGGTGCGCTCCCAGTCGATACCGGGCACGCGATAGCCGTGGAAGGCATGCATCAGTTCGGACAGTTCCGAAGCCGAGGCTGCCTCGCGCCGCAAGTCCAACTCGCGCACCGTCCAGCGCTTGAAGTTGGCGATGACCAGACGCGGTCGCAGCCGGCTGGCCTCGCCTCCCAGCGCTTCCAGATGCGCGGCGGCCCATTCGTAGGTTTCGATGTCGCGCGCGAACTTCTCGCGCACGCCGGGGCGCAGCACCTTGACCGCAACCTTGCGGCCGTCGGTGGTGGTCGCCCGGTGCACCTGCGCGACCGAAGCCGCGCCCACCGGTACGGGGTCGAATTCGGCATAGAGCGCTTCGAGCGGGCGCTCGAACGTGGTCTCGATCTCGCGCCGGATCAGCGCGAAATCGACCGCCGGCAGGCTGTCCTGAAGCGCCAGCAGGTTGCGCGCCGCTTCCTCGCCGACAAGATCGGGCCGCGTCGCCAGCGTCTGGCCCAGCTTGATCGCGGCGGGGCCGATCGCGCGAAAGGCACCGGCGTAATCGGGCACCACCGGCTGGCGTGCGCCGAAACGCGCGATGCGGCACAGGCGGCGTACTTGCGCGGGGGTGTTGGGGTTCTCCTCCAGCAGGCGCAGTGCGCCATGCCGCGCAACGGTGCGGCCCCAGCCGAGCAGGCGGCGGATGTGCGTGGAAGGACGGGTCATGCGCGCTGGCCGATCAAACCTTCCAGCCCGAATGGATCGCCACCAGCCCGCCCATGATCGGCTCGACCTTGGTGTGGCGGAAGCCTGCCGTCCGGATCATCGCTTCGAAGTCGCGCATCTTGGGGAAGCGGCGGATCGATTCGATCAGGTAGCGATAGGAATCGGCATCGCCCGCGATGGCCTTGCCGATCTGCGGCACCAGCTTGTGCGAATAGAGGTCGTAGGCCTGCGCGAATCCCGGCCATTCGGTGGTCGAGAATTCGAGGCAATAGAAGCGTCCGCCACGCTTCAACACGCGGAAAGCCTCGGCCAGCGCCTTGTCGATGTGGGTCACGTTGCGGATGCCGAACGCGATGGTGTAGGCATCGAAGGCCTTGTCGTCGAAGCTTAGCGTCTCGGCGTTCTGGCACGACCATTCGAGGCCATGAATGCCGCGCTTTTCCGCGCGTTCCATGCCGACATCGAGCATGTCCTGGTTAATGTCCGACACGGTGATTGCTGCGCCCGACGGGGCCATGCGGAACGCGATGTCGCCTGTGCCGCCCGCCATGTCGAGGATCGATTCGTGCGCGCGCGGCTTCACGCGGCGGACGAAGCGATCCTTCCACAGCCGGTGCATCCCGCCCGACATGGCGTCGTTCATCACGTCGTATTTCTTGGCCACGCTGGAAAAGACCGCGCCCACGCGCGCCTGCTTCTCCTCGCTGGGGATTTCTTCGTAGCCGAACGACACGGTATCGGTGGTGGTCATGGCAAGCGCCTTTAGTGGGGAATTGCCCGAACGGCAAAGACTGTTACGGGTTGCGTCACGATGCCCGAACTTCCCGAAGTAGAAACCACCGTGCGGGGCCTTGCCACCGTCCTTGATGGGCAGACCATCGCCCGCGTCGCGGTGAACCGCGCCGATCTGCGGCGCCCGTTTCCCGCCGACCTGGTGCAGGTGCTGACCGGGGCGAAGGTGACCGGGCTTTCGCGCCGCGCTAAGTACGGGCTGATCCATACCGACCGCAATGCAACCATGGTGTTCCATCTCGGCATGTCGGGGCGCTGGCGAATCGATCCCGAGGCCATGGGCAAGCACGATCATCTCGTGCTCGAAACCGGCAATGGCCATCTCCTCGCGCTCAACGATGCGCGCCGGTTCGGTTCGGTGGACCTGGTCGATACCGACAAGCTCGATGCGTTCGCGCCTTTCGCCGCGCTGGGGCCGGAACCGCTGGGCCCGGGGCTCACCCCCGCCCATCTGGCGCGCGCCTTCGAAAACCGGATCGCGGCGGTCAAGCTGCTGCTGCTCGACCAGCGGATCGTGGCGGGCCTTGGCAACATCTACGTGTGCGAGGCGCTCAACCGCGCCGGCATTCACCCGGAGCGTGAAGGCGGCAAAGTGTCGCAGGCTGCGCTCAAACGGCTGGTGCCGCTGATCCGCGACGTGCTCGAGGAATCGATCGCGGCAGGCGGCTCCACCTTGCGCGACTATGCGCGGCCCGACGGCGAACTCGGCTATTTCGCCAAGGACTGGCGCGTTTATGGCCGCGAGGGCGAGGCCTGCCCCTGCGGCGGCACCGTGGAACGCGTGGCGCAGGGCGGACGCTCGACGTTCTTCTGCGCGAAGTGCCAGAAATAGTCTTCGCCGATCCGGCGGCCATAAAAACTGGTTGGTAGCGACCTGTGCTACCGATAGTCCTTGCACCAAGTATCGGTGAATCGGGGGCAATCGTGATCAATATCATCCGTGGCACGGACAAGTCGGAAACCATCAACGGCACCGATGGCGACGATATCATCTACGACGGCTACGGCACCGACAAGGTCTATGCGGGCGCGGGTGACGATGTCTTCGCCACGGGTAATCTGACCAAGGACATCTTCGACGGCGGCGAAGGGCGCGACACGTTCTTCTGGGGCGATTTTAACCCAAGTGGCGGGGATAACCCGGTCGGCGCTCGTCCCTCGATCGATCTGACGCTGGGCACGGTCCGCGATGCTGCGGGTGTTCGCTTGGCCACGCTCGTTTCGGTCGAGAACGTCTACTACACCGGCGGCGGTGCCGTGATCAATGGCACCGATGGCGCCAACGCGATCTACGCACGCAGAAATTCGCTGGTCACCGCAGGTGGCGGCGACGACGTGATCGGCTTCCTCGGAAGCAATGGCGAGGCCGATGGCGGCGCGGGTGAAGACACCGTGCTGGTCGATTTCAGCACTGTAAATACCGGGGTCGGCGCAGGCTACACCGTGTCGCTGGCAAAGGCGGGCGAGACGCAGGAATTTGTCTTTGGCGAATACCATGTCTTGCGCTCGATCGAGAACCTCACCGGCTCGGCGCTCGACGACACGCTGATCGGCGACGGCGGCGCGAACAAGCTGGGCGGGAACAAGGGCCACGACACGCTGATCGGCGGCGCAGGCGACGACCTTCTGGCAGGCGACGGCGGCATCGTCGTTTCGGAAAGCTATGTCCCGGGCGCTTTCCTCACCCAGCAGCCGGGCGCGGCGGGCAACGACCTTCTCGAAGGCGGGCTGGGGAACGATACGCTGATCGGTGGCGGGGGGATCGATACCGCCAGCTATGCCCATGCCGCGGGCCGGATCGTGGTCGACCTTGGCGCTGGCACGTCGAGCGGGGCCGATGGGCAGGACACGCTGACGGGAATCGAGGCCGTGCTCGGCTCGGCCTTCGACGACCGGCTCTACGGCTCTGGCCGGGGCGACCGGCTGGACGGCGGCATCGGCGCGGATCGCATGGTCGGGCGGGGAGGCGGTGATGTCTATGTGGTCGACAACCTCGGCGACGTGGTGGTCGAGGCTGTCGGCGGCGGTCGCGACACGGTCGAGTCCTCGATCACTTATGCCTTGCCCGCCAATGTCGAAAACCTCGTGCTCATGGGATTCGATGACATCGACGGAACCGGCAACGATGCCGCCAACGTGCTGACCGGCAACGACGGCTTCAATCGCCTTGCCGGCGGGCGCGGGGATGACACCTATGTCATCCAGAACGCCTTCGACACCGTGATCGAACAGGCCGATGGCGGGATCGACACGGTGCGCTCCGCCGAATCCGCGACTCTTGCCGACAACGTCGAAAACCTCGTGCTGCTGGAGACGAGCAACCCCTTCGTGGTCCTCGATGGCACCGGCAATGATCTCGACAACACCATCACCGGCACGCGCGGCAACAACGTGATCGATGGTGGCAAGGGAGCCGACCTGATGATCGGCGGGGCGGGCGGGATCGACACGTTCTACATCGACAACGTGGGCGACAAGGTGGTCATCCGCTCCGGATTCGCCATCACTTACACGTCGATCTCGTTGCACGCGTTCTATGGTGGGACCGAATACCACCTGACCGGCAGCGAAGATCTGACCTTCACGGGCACGCGCACGTTCCAGCGCGTGTGGGGCAACGATGGCGACAACCGCATCGACGATGGCGGCGGCAATGGCGACGATATCCTCGAAGGCGGCAAGGGCAATGATACCTACATCGTGCGCGATCATGCCCGGCTTATCGAGGCGGCGGGCGAAGGGATCGACACGGTCATCGCCGGTCGCTCCTTCGCGCTCGGCGACAATTTCGAGAACCTCGAACTTTTGCCTTCGACCACCGGGGCGACGCTGACGGGCAATGCGCTCGACAACCGCATCACCGGCAGCAAGGGCGCCGACACGCTCGACGGCAAGGGCGGCGCGGATCGCATGACGGGCGGCCTTGGCGACGATACCTATTACGTCGACAACGCGGGCGACAGGATCGTGGAAGGCACCGATGCAGGTCGCGACCGCGTCTATTCCTCGGTCGACCTGTCGCTGGCCGCCAATGTCGAGGAACTGTTCCTGCAAGGCAGCGCCCGCCACGCCACGGGCAACAAGCTGGCCAACACGCTGGCTGGCACCAATGGCGACGACGTGCTCGACGGGCGCGGCGGGGCGGACCGGATGGAAGGCGGCCTTGGCGATGACACCTACCATGTCGACAATGCCGCCGATTCGATCTCGGAGGCCGGAGGACGCGACGTGGTCCTGGCCACTGCCAGCTATTCGCTGGCGAACGCAAATGGCGTCGAACGGCTCGAACTGCTCGGTACCGTGCGGCGCGGCACCGGCAACGATCTCGACAACGTGATCATCGGCAATGCCGCCGCCAACGTGCTCGACGGGGGCCTGGGCAACGACCGGCTGGTCGGCGGTGCGGGCGATGATACCTACATCGTCGACAACCCCTATGACGAGGTGGTCGAAAAGGCGGACGGCGGCACCGACACGCTCGTCGCGGCCTACGACGCCACGCTGGCGGCGGACCTCGAGAACCTGACGCTCTCGGGCGTATTCTCGATCAGCGGGACCGGCAACGCAGGGGCGAATGTCATCACCGGCAACAGTGGCGACAACGTGCTCGATGGCAAGGGCGGGGCGGACCGCATGGCGGGCGGCGGCGGCCACGACATTTTCATCGTCGACAACGCGGGCGACACCGTGTCGGGCACCGGCACCGTGCGCGCCTCGGTCAGCTTCGCCGTGTCCGGGCAGCTCGACCTCGTGCTGACCGGCAGCGATGCAATTGACGGCACCGGCAGCGAGCAGGAAAACCGCCTGATCGGCAACGGCGCGGCCAATGTCCTCACCGGCCTCGGCGGCAACGACATGCTCGATGGCGGCGGCGGGGCGGACACGCTCAAGGGCGGGCAGGGCGATGACATCTACATCGCCGCCAATGCCGGCATGACCTTGGTCGAAGACGCGGGCGCTGGGCGCGATACGGTGCTGGCCGCGGCCAGCGTGACGCTGGCGGCCAACTTCGAAAACCTCGTCGGCAACGGTGTCGGAGCGATCGCGCTGTCGGGCAACGAGAGCGACAACATCATCTTCGGCAATTCGGGCGGCAACGCGATCCATGGCGGCGGCGGGGCCGATCTCCTGTGGGGCGTCGGCGGCGCGGACAGCCTGACCGGCGGCGCAGGCGCGGATCGCTTCGTGATCTCCACCGACGATCCCACCGATACGATTGCGGATTTCGTCTCGGGCACGGACAAGATCGTCGTCATCAACGATGTCGTTGCCGGAACCCTGCTGGCAGGCGGCTTCGTGGTGGGGACGAGCGCCCGGGACGCCGACGACATCGCCATCTACGACAAGGCCAACGGCAAGCTCTATGTGGATGCCGACGGCAACGGTCCCGAAGCCAAGGTGCTGCTGGCCAGCTTCACGCCCGGCACCGCGCTGGCGGCTTCCGATTTCGAGCTGGTGCTGCGCTTCCAGTGGACCGCGCAGGTCAATGCGCTCGATCTGCCGTTCCTGATCTGAGCATGCGCCTGCGCGATTGACCGATCGGCCAACCCGCCCCTAACCTCTCCCCCGACCGGACGCACGATCCGGCTAAGGTGGAGAGAACAGGATGCAGCAGCGCCCCACGGTGTTGATCGCCGGCGCCAGCGGCGTGATCGGACAGGCCGCGGTCGAGCATTTCGGCAGCAGCGGCGCATGGGACGTGCTCGCACTGTCGCGCCGCGTGCCCGACGTTGCCGTCCGCCACGAACACATCGGCGTCGATCTGACCGACCCCACCGCGTGCGCCGCGCTGGGGCCCAGGCTCGCGGGCGTCACCCACCTCGTCTATGCCGCGCTCTACGAAAAGCCGGGGCTCTATGCCGGCTGGCTGGAGCGCGACCAGATGGAGCGCAACCTGCTGATGCTGGGCAACCTGATGGAGCCACTGCTGGCCCATGCGCCGGGGCTTACCCATGTCAGCGCCTTGCAGGGGACCAAGGCCTATGGCGCGCACGTCCACCAGATCGCGGTCCCGGCGCGCGAGAGCGCCCCGCGCGATCCCCACGCCAACTTCTACTGGCTGCAGGAAGACTACCTGCGTGAAAAGCGCGTGGGCGCGGGCTGGGCCCTGACCATCTGGCGCCCGCAGGTTGTGTTCGGCGAGGCGATCGGCGTTGCCATGAACATGATCCCGGTGCTGGGCGCCTATGCCGCGATCTGCCGCGAACTGGGCATGCCGCTGGCTTATCCGGGCAGGCCCGGCGGCGTGTCCGAGGCGGTGAGCGCCGATCTTGTAGCCCGGGCGCTCGGCTGGGCGGCGATGGCCCCGACGGCCCGCGACGAGACCTTCAACCTGACCAACGGCGATGTCTTTACCTTCGCCAATGTCTGGCCCGCCATCGCCCGCGCTGTGGGGCTGGAGCCCGCCTTCGGCCCGCCGTTCAGCCTCGTCGATTTCCTGATGGCGCATCGCGACACCTGGGCGCGCATCGCCGCGCGCGAAGGCTTGCGCGAAGCGGACCTTGCAAGGCTGGTGGGCGAAAGCCACCATTATGCCGACCTGCTGTTCGGCGTTCACGCCCCCGCCGATGCCGATCGCGCTCCGGTGCTGGTCTCGACGATCAAGCTGCGCCAGGCAGGCTTTGCCGATTGCGAGGATACCGAGGCGATGTTCGCCCGCCTGCTCGCCCGCATGGGCGAGCGGCGGATCACCCCCGCGTTCAGCGCAGTGGCGGGCGCGGGCTGAACTCTTCCCACTCGGCATAGCCGGCATCGCGCGGGATCGCGACGACGGTGCCGCCCTCGCGTGCGCTGACCACCGGGGTCAGCGGCACGATCTCGCGCGTCCACGCGGCTTCGAAGGCGGTGCGCGGGCAGGGCGTTTCGGTCAGGCGCAGCAGGCTGAGCTTGGTCGGGAACATGATCCCGGCATCGCCGCGGCGCGCGCGGTCGAGCGCCTCGGCAGGGGCGATCCACTCCAGTTCGACCGTTTCCGATCCGTCGCAGCGCGCTTCGCGTTCCCGGCCCACGTGCGCAAGGTAGAAGCGCGTGTCGAACCGCTTGGGCGCATCGATGGGGGTGATCCAGTGGCCGAACGGTGCGATCGCGCCCAAGTCGAGATGGCCGCCGCTCGCCGCCACGACCTCGCGGAACAGACTGCCGTGGGGGCGGTCGGGCGGCAGCGGGCATTCGCCGTTGCCGCCGGTGACGAGCAGTATCGCGGCTTCCTCCCACGTTTCGCGTGCGGCGGCGATGCGGTGGGCGCGCTCGTGCTCGGGCAGGTTCTCGTGCCCGCGCAGGTGCGGCAGCCAGTCCTCGTGCGAATCTTCCGCGTCCACCACCCCACCGGGAAACACCAGCGCCGAGGCGAACGTAGCGGCGGCGTGGCGGCGGACCATCAGAACCTCGAACGGTTCGTCGCGCAGCAGCAGCACGGTGGCAGCGGGACGCGGTGTGGTGGGCGCGGTGGTCATGACGGGCGTTTCTCCTTGGGGGCGGCGCGGGCGAGCATGGCAGGCACTTCGGCCAGCGAGCGAACCACGTCGTTCAGGTGAGTGCAGCCGTTGGTGCGGCGCAGCATCTGCAGCACCGTGCTGCGCAGGGCGGTCAGCGGGGTGCCGATCAGGAAGCGCAGGTTGGCCAGCGCACCTGGGCATTCGGGATAGGGCAGCGTGCCCGCGCGGCCTTCGATATGGGTGACAAGGCCGCTCGCGGCGTCGGCCCGCGCGGTCAGCAGGTATTCGTGCAGCGCACGGCGTTGGCCGCCCTCGCGGGTATTGCCGCTGTCCTGGAAGTGCGTCTCGACGTGGATGACATCGCCTTCGCGCCAGGCGTCGATCCGGCGCGCGCGGCGGAACTGCACTTCGCCGGTCAGGTCGGTGAAGGGGTGCCAGCCCTCGGGATCGTCGGGGTGGCGCAGCGGTCCCACGTCGGTGCTGTTCTGCCCCAGCACTTCTGCTGCCTGGTCGATGATCCCGCTCGATCCCGGGCGCAGGCCCGTGCACACGCCCAGCATCGCGGCGGCGTGGGCCTGCCGTCCTTCGGCGGTCGGGGCGGTGGACCAGTTCGGAAACCAGCGGCTCCACGCCCAGCGCGACACCAGCGTCGCCCCCGCCAGATCGTCGAGCATCAGGTAGAGTGGCGTGCCGCCCTCGCGCTCATCGGGGAGAGCCTCGTTCAGCAGCGCACGGAACTTGCCACCGGGCTTGGCGCCTTCGAGGCTTGAGAGCGCCGGGCGTTCCGGGTGTGCGGTCAGTGCCGCAATGGTCCGCCCGTGGGCCTGTGCGTCCAGCACGTCCTCTGCCAGCACCTGCGGCGGCAGGGCCGGATCCCCGGTCCACGCATCGCGGCAGCGCCCCGCGATCGATGTCGGCCCACGCAACCCTTGCGGCCATGTGGCCTCCAGCGTCATCGTCCGCCGTACCGATCCGTGGCGGCGCAGCGGCGACAGGCCGATCGGCTGCGAAGGCGCGGCGGGCCAGACCGGCAGGGGATCTCCGGCAAGGTCAAGCCCGCGCGTGCCCGGTTCCGCCTCGTAGCTCACGCGCGGCGCCTCGGGTGCGCGAACAGGCCGTTGAGTGCGGCGACCAGCGCCACCGGCTGCTCGATCATCGCGTGGTGGTGGCAGAACGGCAGCGAAACGGGCGCGCCGCAGGTCGGCATGGCATCGACGAAGGCCTGCACGGCGTCCATTCCGGCGAAGTCCGAACGAGCGGCGTGAATGTAGTCCACTGGCACGGCCAGACCGCGCAACGCCGCCGTCATTTCCTCACGGTCGCTGGCCGCGAACGTGTTGGGATCGAACTTCCACCCCCAGCCCTTGTCGCTCTGCTGCAAGGAATGCTGCGCAACATAACCCAGCACGTCTTTGTCGGGCCAGGCTCCCGGCGGGCTGAGGCGATAGCGCGCCAGCGCTTCCTCGCGGCTGGGATAGAACTTCTCGACCGGTGCATCACCCAGCTTGCTCGCGCCTTCGCGGAACGGATGCGCGTCGATCACCACCGCGCGCTCGATCCGTTCGGGCGCGAGGTAGGCGGCATAGAGCCCGGTGATCGCGCCGAAGCTGTGCGCCACGATGGTCAGCGGTTCCAGTCCCGCGTCCTGTGCCACCGCCAGCACTTCGCGCGCGTACTGCTTGCGGCTGTAGGTTGTACGCCGGTCGCTGTCGCCCATGCCCGACAGGTTGATCGCAGCGACGCGATAGCGGTCGGCGAACCACGGTGCGATATGGTCCCACCAGCGCGCATGCGCGATGAAGCCGTGGACAAAGATCAGGCCGGGCTTGGTCGCGTCGTCCAGCCCCCAGCCGCGATAGCGAACGCAAGCGCCTTCCACCTCGACCGCGCGGTCTTCCACCGGGGCGGCCCATGCCTCCTCCAGCCACGAACGCTGCGGTGGCACGTCGGCGGGCGCATCGTCAAAGCCCATGCCGCCGGGACGGATGGCGAAAGTCTTGGGTTTCCTGTCGCTCAACGTTCGCGCTCCGCCCGCTGGGCCTGCTGCCATGCCGCCGCCGCCAGCGGGGCAAAGCGCCGGGCCACTTCGTGTGACCTGGCGTTCGAGGCCGTGCCGCGCAGCGTGCGCCCGATGATCCCGTGCAGGATCGCCGCCAGCCGGAACATGTTGAAAGCGATATAGAACGAAAGGTCGGGAATCCCGTCCCGCCCGGTGCGCGCGCAATAGGCGGCGACGTAGTCCTCCTCGCTCGGCACGCCCTCGGGCCGCGCGGTGGCGAGGCTGTTCCCCGCCTCTGCCGGCGTGCGCCAGACCATCACGTTGTAGGCAAAGTCCGCCAGCGGATCGCCCAGCGTCGACAGTTCCCAGTCGAGCACCGCGCTGATCCGTGGCGCGTCTGCCGCAAACATCACGTTGTCCATCTTGTAGTCGCCATGCACCAGCCGACGGCTCTCGCAGTCTTTGGGCATGTTGGCGGGCAGCCATTCGATCAGCCGGTCCATGTCGGCATTGCGTCCGGCGAGTTCATCCTCGCGATACTGCCGCGAAAAGCGCGCCACCTGTCGCTCGACGTAGTTGCCGGGCCGACCATAGTCGCCCAGCCCGATCGCACCGGCATCCAGCGCGTGCATCCGTGCGATCGTCGCGTTCATCGAATCATAGGCCGCCGCGCGTTCGGCGGGTGAAAGCTCGGGCAGAAGCGGGTCCCAGAACACCCGGCCCGGCACCATGTCCATGACGTAGAACATCGAGCCGATCACGCTGTCGTCGGTGCACAGCCCCAGCACGCGCGGCACAGGGAAATCCTGCCGCCCCAGCGCCTGCATCACGCGAAATTCGCGATCCACCGCATGGGCAGAGGCATGGACCAGCCCGGCAGGCTTGCGCCGCAGGACATAGCTGCGGGTCGGCGTCGAAAGGCGGAACGTGGGGTTCGACTGCCCGCCCGCGAACTTCTCGACAGCAAGAGGCCCTGCGAACCCTTCGACGTTGCTTTCCATCCAGCGCGACAGCGCCGCCTCGTCGAACTTGTGCCGGTCATCGCCGCCAGCCACGTCGCTCATTCTGTCACTTTCCCTTGAACACCGGCTCGCGCTTTTCGATGAAGCTGGCGACGCCTTCCTTGTGGTCCTCGGTCTCCATCAACCGGCGGATCGCCTCGATCGCCCAGGCCCCGATCTCGCGCGGGTTGCCATAGGAGAACTTCGAGAGCCCCTCCTTGATGAAGCGCAGCGCTAGCGGTGGGTTCGCGGCAATGCGCCCCGCCAGCGCCTGCGCCCGCACCATCAACTCGTCATGCGGCACAACGTCGCTCACCAGCCCGATGCGCAAGGCCTCGGCCGCGTCGATCACATCGCCCGTGAACATCAGTTCGGCCGCCTTGGCCGGGCCGACAATCGCGGGCAGGCGGTAGAACCCGCCCACGTCGGGCACCAGGCCGCGCTTGATGAACATCTCGGAAAACTTCGCCTTTTCCGAAGCGATGCGGATGTCGGCATAGATCGCCAGTTCCATGCCCCAGCCGATCGCCGCGCCGTTCACGGCCGCGATCATCGGCTTTTCGCATTCGAGCGCGGCCATCGCGGCGGGCGTCGGCGAATGCTTCACGATTGTCAGCGCAGAGCGTGTCGCCGCGAACGACTTCGGCCCCGCCATGATCTCGCCCACGTCGTCGCCAGAACAGAACGCCGGGTCCGCCCCCGTCACGATCACGCAGCGCACGTCATCGTCGGCAGAGGCGGCCTTCAACGCCGCTTCCAGCTGCGCATAGGCGTTCCAGTTCAGCGCATTGCGCCGGTGCGGGCGGTTGAGCGTGATCGTGGCGACGTGGTTCGCCACGGCATAGATCACGTCGTCGGCGGGGTTTTCCTCGCTCATCGGCATCCTCTCCTTGTCCGGTGCCCGCTTTCCACGGGTCACCGCAATTCCATCACCCCCGGTGCAGCAGCGCCAGCGCCTGCTCGGCAAGGTACGGGCAGCCGTTCTCGCCCACTTGCGCAGTCGGCGTCTGCCCCGCCAGCGCGCGGGCGTAGACGCCGTGGCTGATCGAGGCCAAACGAAACACGGAGAACGCCAGCAGGAAGTTCCAGTCGTCGAGGCTCTCGCGCCCGGTCCGCTGGCAATAGGCATCGACCCACTGCTGCTCGGTCGGGATGCCGCTGATGGCAAAGTCCACGCCGTCGAGCGACCCCCAGCCTGCCCCATGCGAATGCCACAGGAACCCCGAATAGCCGAGGTCGGCCAGCGGATGCCCGATGGTCGAAAGCTCCCAGTCGAGCACCGCGATCAGGCGCGGTTCGGTCGGATGGAACATCACGTTTTCAAGGCGATAGTCGCCATGCGCGATGGCGACCGACTGATCGGCGGGAATCCGCGCAGGCAGTTCCTCGATCAGCTGTTCCATCGCCGGCACCGGCGGCAGCGGGCAATCGCGGTACTGGCGCGTCCAGCGCGCGATCTGACGCTCGAAGTAGTTGCCGGGCTTGCCATAGTCGCCAAGGCCCACGCTCTGCCAGTCGACCTTGTGCAGCTTGGCCAGCGTCGCGTTGAGGTCGTCATAGATCGCCGCGCGTTCCGCAGGCTCCATCCCCGGCAGCGTCGCATCGCGGAAGATGCGCCCTTCGAGGAAGTCCATCACGTAGAACGTCGTGCCGATCACCTCCGGGTCGGTGCACAGCCCGCGCATCACCGGCACTGGCACGTCGGTCGCGTTCAGCGCTTTCATCACCTTGTATTCGCGGTCGACCTGGTGCGCGCTTTGCAGCAGCTGGCCGGGCGGCTTTTTGCGCAGCACATAACGCTTGCCGCCGGAAATCAGCAGGAACGTGGGGTTCGAGGCCCCGCCAGCAAACTGGCGCACTTCCAGATCGCCGGCATAGCCTTCGACATTGGCGGCCATCCACCGGTCGAGCGCGGCCTCGTTGAAGCGGTGCTTGTCGGTCACCGCGCCGATGCGCTGGCCGACCCCTTCTTCCTTCACCGCCGCGGTGCTGGCGCTCATGCTCTCTTTCCTTCCATAAGGGCTATCATCTCTTCCCGCAGCACCGGCTTCAGCGTCTTGCCGCTGGCGTTGCGCGGGAATTCTTCCGTCCTGACATCGATGGCCACCGGCACCTTGAAGGGCGCCAAATGCCGCGCGACATAGGCCTTCAACTCGGCCTCGCTCACGCTCGCGCCCGGCTTCAACTGCACCAGTGCGCCCACTTCCTCGCCCAGCACGCGGTCGGGCAGGCCCACCACGGCCGCGTCGATCACCGCCGGGTGCGACACGAGCACGCTCTCCACTTCGACGCAGTAGATGTTCTCGCCGCCCCGGATCAGCATGTCCTTCTTGCGGTCTAGCAGATAGACGAAACCTTCTTCATCGATCCGGCACACGTCGCCCGTGTGATACCAGCCGTCGGTGAACGCTGCGGCCGTGCCTTCGGGGTTGTTCCAATATCCCGCCACCACGTTCGGCCCGCGGATGCACAGTTCGCCCACGCTGCCTTGCGGGAGGTCTTTGCCCGCATCGTCGACCACCTTCAGGTCGACGCAGGGCACGGCCACGCCCACGCTGTCGGGGTGCGTCAGGTAATCCTCGGCGCTGTGCGTGGCCGAAACCGAAGACGTCTCGGTCGCGCCATAGCCCTGCCCGATGGGGAACCACGGGAACACCTGGCTGAACCGGATCGCCAGTTCGGGCGCGATGGCCGCGCCGCCATAGGAATAGGCTTCGAGGCTCGACAGGTCACGCTTGCCGAAATCGGGCGATTCCAGCACCTGCCACACCATCGCCGGAACGCCCGTGGTCGAATTGACCTTCTCGCGCTCGATCAGCTCTAGGAAGCGTTCGGGGTTCCACTTGTACATCAGCACGATCTTTGCGCCGCCGACGATGGCGGGCACCATCATCGAATTGGTGCCGGTCACATGGAACATCGGCACGGGTACGAGGATGGTTTTCTGCGGGGGCGGCGGCGCATCCGGATCGGGCGGGGGCGGCAACCCTTCGCCCCGGCGGATCGCCGCGCGCGCACCGTTGAAGCCAAGGCTGACCATGTTGGTCATGATGTTGCGATGCGATCCCATCGCGCCCTTGGGCCGCCCGGTGGTGCCGCTGGTGTAGAGGATCGTCGCCAGATCGTCGGTATCGCATTCCGGGTCCGGCATCGGATCGTCGGGCAGCGCGCCATAGTCGGCAGGCTTGCCGATCAGGCTTTCCCACGAAACCGCACCATGCGCCGCCTCGCCCCGCGTCACGATCAGCCCGGCAAGGTC
Organism: Novosphingobium percolationis; assembly: GCF_020179425.1. Lineage (GTDB taxonomy): Bacteria > Pseudomonadota > Alphaproteobacteria > Sphingomonadales > Sphingomonadaceae > Novosphingobium > Novosphingobium percolationis. The sequence goes on from NZ_JAILYM010000002.1 coordinate 224,660, forward strand.
CAGCCCTGCAAGGCACGGTGCCAGCCGGTCGAGCCGTTCGCCATCGACAATGGCTACCCTCGCGCCCGAATTTTCGATGCCATAGGCCAGTTCCTCGCCCGTGCCCCAGGCGTTGAGCGGGGTCAGCACCGCGCCGATCGAAGCGCCCGCCCAGAACGCTATGATCCATTCGGGCAGGTTGCGCATCGCGATCACCAGCCGGTCGCCCTTGCGCACGCCATAGCGTTCGGACAATACGCGCCCCAGCGCGCCCGCCGCGCGGAACGCCTGATCATAGGTCAGCCGTTCGTCTTCGAAGACCAGAAACTCCCGGTCGCCCCAGCCGCGCCCGATCTCGAATATCTCGCGCAAGGTGCCCATGGCATTGACGTACGTGCGATAGGTGCGTCCGCGAATCTCGGTTTCGCGCATCTCGAACGGCGCGCCGGGCGCGCAGGCTTGTGCGTAGGTTTCGGCAAGGCTGACGACGGGCCAGCCGGGCGGAATCTGGCCGGGCTGGACTTTCGGAGCGCTCTGGCCTTGGCTTGCAGGGGCGTTCATGATCGTTCTCTCTCCCGGAACGCCGTCGCGGCTGGCTTGGGCCGCAAGGTCGTTCGCGATCTCTCAGCGGAGTGCCATTAGTTAATCGCTTAGTCAAACGCGGACGCGGTGATATGTCGGTCCGCGAAGACTCTTGCGCTGAATAACTTATAACAAGATATAAGTTCACCGCGACCGGGAAAATCCGGCGGGACGAGAGAGGACAAGCCTATGCTGGTAGGAGATATTCCGGCGCTCGCCGCGCACCGCGCGCCCGATGTGCTGGCGGTGCAGTTTCAGGGGCGGGCATGGACCTACGCCCAGATGCGCGACAAGTCGTGGGCCCTGGGCAATGCGCTGCTGCGAATCGCCGACAAGGGCGATCGCATCGCCATTCTCGCCGAAAACTGCCCCGAATATGTGCTTGCCTACTATGGCGTGCCCTCGGCGGGCATGGCGCTCACCTTCCTCAACTACCGCCTCTCCCCGCGCGAGCTGGCGTGGATCATCGGCAACGCCGAGCCTTCGGTCCTCATCGTCGAGGACAAGTTCATGGGCGCGATCGAGCAGATCCGTGGCCAGATCCCCAGCGTCAGGCATTTCGTCTCGATCGGTCAGGTGCAGCCCGGCACGCTCGGCTTCGAGGCGTTTCTCGCCACCGGCGAAGCCAGCCCCCCGCCGGTCAAGGTGGGCGAGGACGACCTCGCCTGGCTGCTCTACACGTCGGGCACCACCGGCTTGCCCAAGGGCGCGATGCTCAGCCATCGCAATGTCGTGGCGGCGGTGATGAACAGCCTCGTCAGCTGGGACAAGGATCCGCCCGACGGGCCCGAGCCGGTGTTCATGCTCACCTTCCCGATGTACCACGTCGCGGGCTACGCGCTGCTGGTGAACCACGTCCGCGCCGTCCCCGTGGTCATCATGCAGAACTTCGACATCGAGGTATTCTTCGCCACGATCGAGCGGCACAAGGTAACCGCGCTCTCGCTCGCCCCGACGATGATCGCGATGCTGCTGAACCACCCGGCCCGCGTGAACTACGACCTCTCCAGCTTGCGCAACATCGGCTACGGCGCTTCGGCGATGCCCGCCGCGGTGTTGCTGCGCGCGCGGGAAATCTGGCCGCAAGTGCGCTTTGCCACCGGCTTCGGCATGACCGAACTGGGCGGCAACGTCATGGTCCTGACGGCCGAGGAACACGACCGCGCGGTCGACGAAGGCCTGCCCACGCTCAACTCGGTCGGCCACCAGATGCTGCTGTCCCGCGTCCGCGTGGTCGATGCTGATGGCAATGACGTTGCGACAGGGCAGGAAGGCGAAATCCTCGTCAAAGGGGACCAGGTCCTGTCCGGCTACTGGCGCAATCCTGAAGCTACAGCGAAATCCTTCGTCGATGGGTGGTTCCACACCGGCGATGTCGGCCGCTGGAACGAGGAAGGCTATCTCTGGATTGTCGACCGCAAGAAGGACATGATCGTCACCGGCGGCGAAAACGTCTACCCGCGCGAGGTCGAGGAAGTGCTCTACAAGCACCCCGCCGTGCTGGAGGCCGCCGTCATCGGCGCCGAGGACGAAAAGTGGGGCGAGGAAGTGGTCGCCGTGATCTCCTGTCGCAATGGCGAGAGCGCCACGCCCGCCGATCTCGTCATGCACTGTCGTGACCACATCGCCAGCTACAAGAAGCCGCGCGCGGTCGCCTTCGTCGACGAACTGCCCAAGAACGCCTCGGGCAAGGTGCTGAAGCGCGAACTGCGCGAATGGATCAGGGACGGGCGACTGGTTCTGCTGCGTCCGTGACGTGTTCGGGGGCCGCTCGGTAGCCCCCGACCACGTCTAGGTGTCGTTCAGGTGCGTTTAGGTGTCGTTCAGTTCACCACCATGGATAGCCGCTCGGCATGTCGGTGGAGACCTTGTTCGGGAAGGCGGGCTTGCGCTTTTCTATAAAGGAAGCAACGCCTTCCCTCACATCACCACCCGATCCCAGCTCCATCGCGAAGGGCCCGTCGATCTTGAGAAGGTCGAATGGCAGTGCCGCCGAGCCGAACCGCCAGATCATTGCCCGCGTCAGCGCGACCGACACCGCCGAGGTGTTTTCGGCGATGCCCAGCGCAATTTCGCGGGCGCGGGCAAGCAACTGGTCGTGGGGCACCACCTCGCTCACCAGACCGCCCTTAAGTGCTTCTGCCGCGTCAAAAACATTGCCCTCGATCGACCAGCGCAGCGCCTGCGCGGTGCCGACCAGACGCGGCAGGAACCACGCGCTGCCCGCTTCGGGCACCAGTCCCCGCCGCGCGAACACGAAGCCGAAGCGCGCCTGATCCGACGCGATCTTGATGTCGGTCGGCAGCGCCATCGTCGCCCCAACGCCAACGGCAGGGCCGTTGAACGCTGCAATCGTTGCCTTTTTCGAATTGAACAGCGCGCCCACGAACCCGCTGTCACCGCCAAGCCCGCCGTCGCCATCGGCACTGCGGCTGGCCCCGAAGTTCTTGGCGCCTTCGCCCGACTTGGTGTCGAAGCTGCCCGCCCCCGCCGAGATATCGGCCCCGGCGCAGAAGCCCCGACCCGCGCCGGTCAGGATCACCACGCGCACGGCATCGTCGTCGTTGGCGAGGCGCACCGCCTGGGCAAGCTCGGCACCCATGGTCGCGGTGAAGGCGTTGAGCTTGTCGGGCCGGTTGAGCGTGATGGTCGCCACCGGCCCGTCGACGGCATAGAGGATGTCGCTGAATTGCATCGGTTTTTCCTATGCCTCAGGCGTTGAAGTGCAGCTTCAGGCCGGGGCGGGGCCAGCGCGCCTTGTAGAGCTTGCCGGTGCCCGAGCAGGTGATGAACGCGGTCTGCATGTCATCGCCGCCGAAGCAGATGTTGGTCGTGATCGGGTCCGGGAAGGCATAGTGCTCCCAGGTGCCGTCTGCCGGGTTGAACGAGGTGATCCCCCCGTTGACGAGCGTCGCCACGCAGACCCGGCCGTCGGCCTCGACCGCAAGGCTGTCGAACAGCTGGTAACCCGGCAGCGGTCCCATGACCTTGCCAGCGGTCCACATGTCGGCAGGTGCAGCCAGTTCGCCCGGGCGGGCGATGTCGAATTCCCACAGCCGGCCGGTCTGCGTTTCGGCCACGAACACGCGGCTGCCGTCGGGCGAGAGGCCTACGCCGTTGGGCGTGGTCATGCCATCGCGCGCCAGCACGATCTTCTTGCCGTCGATGGTGGCGTAATGGAGGTGGCCGACGTGGCTGACATCGCCGTTGCTCTTGCCAAGGTCGGTGAACCAGAAACCGCCGTCCTTGTCGAACACGATGTCGTTGGGGCCGCGCAGGGGCTTGCCGTCGCATTCGCTGTAAAGCGTGGTCACTTCGCCGCTGGCAAGATCGACGCGCTGGATCGAGCCGGAGACGTAGTAGTCGGGCGTGCCGTGGGGCAGCAGCAGGCCGCCAGCCTCGTTCCACTGGAAACCGCCGTTGTTGCAGACATAGACCGCGCCATCCGGGCCGACCGCCGCCCCGTTGGGGCCGCCGCCGAGTTGCGCGATCACTTCCTGTCGTCCGTCCGGGTGGACGCGGGTGAGCGTCTGGCGCTTGATTTCGACCAGCACGACCGAACCGTCGGCCGTGGCGATGGGACCTTCGGGGAATTGCAGCCCTTCGGTGATCAGTTCGAATTCCATTGTTCTCTCTCCCGGTAGGGGGTGGCCCGTTGTGGCCACCCCCCGGTCATGTCCCGTCGCGGTTCAGCGGATGCCCGGAACGTGCAGCTTGGCGGCGGCTTCGTTCTTGGCGCGCGTCAACTCGTCGGCGTACTTGCCGAATTCCATGCGCGCGATGGTGCGGGCGTGGACTTCGTCCGGACCGTCGGCGATGCGCAAGCTGCGCTGGCCCGCCCACATGCGGGCGAGGCCGGGATCGCTGGTGACGCCCGCGCCGCCGAAGGCCTGGATCGCATCGTCGATGATCGACAACGCCATGTTCGGCGCCTGAACCTTGATCATCGCGATTTCGAGGCGGGCGGACTTGTTCCCTGCGCGGTCCATCATGTCCGCCGCCTTGAGGCAGAGCAGGCGGGTCATCTCGATGTCGATGCGCGCGCGCGCGATGCGCTGTTCCCACACCGAATGGCTCGATACCGCCTTGCCGAAGGCGATGCGCGATTGCAGGCGGCGCGCCATCTTTTCGAGCGCGACTTCCGCCGTGCCGATCGAGCGCATGCAGTGGTGGATGCGGCCCGGCCCGAGGCGCCCTTGCGCGATCTCGAACCCGCGGCCTTCGCCCCAGATCACGTTCTCGACCGGCACGCGCACGTTTTCGAGCAGCACTTCGGCATGGCCATGCGGCGCATCGTCATAGCCGAACACGGGCAGCATCCGCACGATCTTGATGCCGGGCGTGTCCATCGGCACCAGCACCTGGCTCTGCTGGGTGTACGACCCGGCGGAGGGATCGGTCTTGCCCATCAGGATCGCGACCTTGCAGCGCGGATCGCCCACGCCCGAGGACCACCACTTGCGCCCGTTGATGACGTAGTGATCGCCATCGCGCACGATGCTGGTCTCGATGTTGGTGGCATCTGACGAAGCGACGGCCGGCTCGGTCATCAGGAAGGCCGAGCGGATTTCGCCGTTCATCAGCGGGCGCAGCCACTGTTCCTTCTGTTCGCGCGTGCCATAACGGAAGAGTACTTCCATGTTGCCGGTATCGGGCGCGGAGCAGTTGAACACTTCCGAGGCAAAGCCGACGCGGCCGAACAGTTCGGCCACGGGCGCATATTCGAGGTTGGTCAGCTGTTCGCCTTCGAACACGAAGGTGTCGTCAAGCTGCGGCTGGCCCGAATGCGGCGGCATGAACAGGTTCCACAGGCCCGCGGCCTTGGCCTTGGCCTTCAGCTCTTCGAGGATGGGGATGACCTTCCAGCGCTCGCCTTCTTCGTGCTGCTGTTCGTAGATCGGAATCGCGGGATAGACGTGCTCATCCATGAAGCGCGAGACGCGATCGACCCAGTATTGCTGTCGATCGGTATAGGTAAAATCCATCAGGACATCCTCTCTTGGGTTTTGCGGCCACCTTGCCGGGCCGGTTGCGGGGTTTCAGCAATTGTTTTTCGCGCTATGCCCTGTGGGTTGTCAGGACCCGGTGGGATGCGGAAAGAGGTGGAATGAGCGAGCAGACCTTGCGCGCAGCATCGGGGGGACGCCGCGAGGCGGGCAAGGAGGAACGGCGCCGCCGTATCATCCATGCCGCCAAGGAAATGATCCGCGAGACCGGCAGCACCGGCCTTTCCATGCGTGCGCTGGCCGAGCGTGCAGGGGTCAGCCTTGCCACGCCCTACAACTTGTTCGGATCGCGCGGCGCAGTGGTGCTGGCCGTGCTGGAAGACGTGCGCGATTTCCGCGCGCGCTATGCCGAGGCGCGGACCGGCGATCCGGTCGACCACATCTTTGCGGTGGTCGATCTGGCGGTCGGCTTCTACCTGGGCGACCCGGCGTTCTACACCACGCTGTGGCGCGAGGTCTTCGCCGTATCGGGCGAAGTGCGCGGCGCAATCTACAACCCGCGCCGCGATGCGTTCTGGCTGGGGCTGGTGAGCGACATCGCGCGCGCCGGGGCCCTGCGCGAGGGTATCGAACCTGCGTTCCTGCTGCGCCAGCTCGACCACCAGTTCCGCTCGGTCATGCTCGACTGGGTGGCGGGCGACCTGTGCGTGGCCTCGTTGGGGCCGACCATCAGGTTGGGCTATGCGCTGATCCTGTGCGGCGCGGCGAGCGATGCGGCGCGCCCCGGACTGGAGGTGCGGATCGCCGCCGATCAGGCCGCGCTGAAAGAGGCCGAAGAGCGGAAAGCGCGCGGGGGGTAAGCACGCGCGGCCTTCCGCCCTCCGGGTGGGGGCACTCGCTGGGAGGAGGTGGCAGCGGGCGCCGGTCGGCAAGAACCGAACGCCCGCACTGCCGGGAGGAGTGTCCCCGATGGGCACTTACATCGCTTCCGGGCGGGTCGTGTCGATCGCCTGCCAGCCGCTGCGCGGACGGATCTGCGACTGCTTGCGATAGTCGACATCGTCGTAGGTGAGTTCGGCGAACTCCTTCCGCTTCGGGCCGAGATAGCCGAACAGGAACGCCGCGACCTTGCGCATCTGGATTTCCTCGGTGCCTTCGGTGATGCGGTAGCGGCGGTGGTGGCGATAGATGTGCTCGAACGGCTTGTGGCGCGAATAGCCGATGCCGCCGTGGACCTGGATCGCGCGGTCGGCCGCTTCGCAGCACAGCCGGTTCGCCCAGTAGTTGCACATCGACACCTTGTCCGAAATGCGCTTTTCGACCTCGGGATGGGTCATCTGGTCCATTTCCCATGCGGTCTTGCGGATCAGCAGGCGCAGCATCTCGCACTGGGTGGCCAGTTCCACGAGCGGGAACTGGATCGCCTGGTTGCGCGCCAGATCCTCGCCAAAGGGCTGACGCATCCGGGCGTAGCGCACCGATTCCTCGATGCAATAGACCGCTGATCCGAGCGAACCTGCAGCCTGGCGGATGCGGTTTTCATGCACGAACGACTGCGCCAGCGGCAACCCGTTGTCGATGGGGCCGAAGATCGCGCTGTCGGGCACCCAGACATTGGTGAACGACACGCGCGGGTGGTCGGTCGGCATGTTGAAGGTCCACAGGTACTCCTCGACCTTCACGCCCGGATCTTCGGTCGGGACGAGGAAGCAGGTGATGCCACGCGCCGCGCCGTCTTCGCCGGTGGTACGGGCGAACAGCGCGCAATGGGTGGCGACGTGCATGCCGGTCGTCCACATCTTCTCGCCGTTGATCAGCCAGCCTTCGACGCCGTCACGGGTTTCGCGCACGGCGCGCGTTTCCATGTGGGTGGCGTCGGACCCGTGGTAGGGTTCGGTCAGGCCGAAGGTGATGCGGCGGGTGCCATCGAACATGCCCTGGATGAATTCGGCGCGCTGTTCGGGCGTGCCGAAATCGTCGAACATCTTGGCAAAGGGGTTGTTGGCGACGATCGAGTGCTCGGTCTGCTGGTCGTAGTGCAGGCCCAGGCCCTTGGCCGCGAGGTATTCGCGGATCACGGTCATCCACAGGTTCGAACCGCCCTTGCCGCCGAACTTGGGATCCATGGCAAAGCGCAGGTGGCCGGCCTTGTCGGCGCGGCGCTTGGCTTCGCGCATCAGCTCTTCCCATTCCTCGCGCGGCAGGCCGTCGCGCTCGAAATCGGTGCGCGCCCATTCGCGGCGGTGGTCGAAGAAGCGGACGTTGTCGTCGGCATCCTCAAGCGGCTTGATCTCCTTCTCGATGAACGCGTCCAGCTCCTTCAGGTAATCGAGCAGGTCCTGGGGCAGGTTGAAATCCATCGTGTCTCTCCGTCGTTATCGTTGGGGCAGGCGGCAGCGCCGACCAGGCGCAAGGGCCTGGCCGGATGCCGTTGTGGCGAGGATGATGCTAGCCTGCGCCATCCTGCGGTTCAGTATTTGACGCTCAGCGTCGCGCCGAAGGTGCGCGGGCTGCCGGGGTAGCGGTTGACCGAGTCGTTCACGCGGAACGATGCGGTCCAGTAGTACTTGTCGGTCAGGTTGCGGGCCCAGAACTGGAGCCGCCACTTGTCGTCGTGGCTGGCAATGCCGAGGCGCGCATCGAATGTGGTGTAGGCATCGATCGCCAGCACCTTGTACTCGCCGAAGGCGCCGTTGGTCTTGCCGTAGTAGAGCATGTTGCCGCCGACGAAGGCGTCGATGCCGTCGTTGACGGGGAAGCTGTATTCGGCGTCAACGTTGGCCTGCCACTTGGGCGTGTAGGGGAAGGGCTCGCCGCCGAAGTTCCCTTCTGCGCCGAAGGAATCGTAGTTCACGAACCCGTCGCCGAGGCGCGAGTTGAGGTAGGTGACGGCAGGGCGGATGCGCAGGCCGTCGACGGGGTTCAGCGTGACATCGAGCTCGGCGCCCCAGATGCGCGACTTGGGCACGTTGACCAGCGAGGGCAGCGGGCCGAATGCGATGTCGGGGATGCGACCGAGGATCTGCTTGTTCTTGTAGTCGTAGTAGAACACCGCGCCGTTGGCCTGGATGCGGCCGTTGGCGGCCGTGACCTTGGCGCCTGCCTCGAACGCGAGCACGGTTTCCTGCACCACCGGATCAAACTGGCGCGTCGTGGCGGCGGCAAGTGTCGGGAAGCTGCCCGCCTTGTAGCCCCGGGATACGTTCGCGTAGAGCAGCACGTCGCGGGTCGGCTTGAAATCAAGCCCGAGGCGCCAGGATAGGTTGTTCTGGTTGAGCTTGGCGTGCGCGCCCTCGGGCTGGACATTGTCGAGGTTGATCGTGCCGCAACCGCCGACCGGGATCGGTGTCGAGGTGATCGGTTCGCCCCGCAGGAAGTGGATGTAGCCCTGGATCGCCTGAGAGACGAGGCCCCAGCTGCCGTCGATGTCCTGCCCGCAGCCGTAGAGCAGTTCGCGGTTGGCCTGGGTGAAGCGGATTCCGGCATGCGCTGTCACCTTGTCCGACAGCTCGTAATCGAGGTTGCCGAACACACCGTACGTGCGCAGGCGTTGCTGCGTGTTGGGTCGCGTGTCGCCAAGCGGAATGCCGAATACGCTGGCGCTCGATGACTGCCGGTAGATCTGGATCGTGTTGTCGTCGACGTAGTCGTACTCGTAGTTCGCGCCGACGATGTAGGTGGCGTTGCCGACCTTACCGTCGAGCCGCAACTCCTGGTAGAAGGTGTTGATCTTGCCGTAGCTTTCTGCGCGGTAATCGTTGAACGGGGTGCCGTCGCCTTCGACCGGCTGGTAGCGACGGAAGCGCTGCAGCGAGGTCAGCGAGGTGATGTGCGCGGCATCGCCCAGGTCCAGCTCGTTGCGCAGGGAGCCGAAGTAGAAGCGGTTGTTGCGCTTGAAGTTGACGTTCGGGTCCCAGTCGCTGACGCGGTTGTCCTTTGGCGCGCGCGGGAAGTTGCGGAAGCCGTCCGGGATCAGCGGGCCATCGTTGAGCGCGACGAACTGGTAATATTGCGGCGCCAGCGATTCTGACCGATCGCGCTGCGCGGTGATGTTGAGCGTTGTCTTCCAGTTCGAGGTGGGCTCCCAAACCAGCAGTATGCGGCCCTGCAGGAAGTCCTTGGAGCCGAGCCGGTCGCCGGGGCGGGTCATGCTCTTCTGGAAGCCGTCGCCGCTGGTGTAGCGGGCCGATACGCGGACGCCGAGCGTATCCGTGATCGGAGCAGCGACATGGCCTTGCAGATCGAGGGTGTTGAAGCTGCCGAAGCTCGCGTCAAAGCCCGCGCTGAGCTTGTCGGTGGGCTTGCCCGCGATGTAGTTGAGCGCGCCGCCGGTGGAGTTCGAGCCGAACAGCGTGCCCTGCGGCCCCTTCAGCACTTCGAGGCGCTCCAGATCGAGCCCGAGGCCGACGGTTTCGGCCGAGAACGGCACCGGCACTTCGTCGATGTAGGAGCTGACGGCCGGACTGGCGCCAAGGCTGGTTTCCTGGAAGCCGACGCCGCGGATGGTGAACACAGGGGTGCCGTAGGCGGTTTCGTTGTAGGTGAAGCCCGGAACCACCTTGGTGAGCTGCGAGGCGTCTGTAACGCCCAGCTTGGTCAGCTGGTCGCCGCTTGCCGCGGTGATCGACATCGGCACGTCGTTGATCTTGGCGGCGCGCTTCTGCGCGGTGACGATGATTGCGCCGTAGAGGTTGTCATCGGGGGTCGTGGCGCCAGCCTGGGAGGCCTGCTGGGCATGGGCCAGCGCTGGAAGCGCGAGCAGGGCAAGGGGCGCGGTCGTCAGGCAAAGGCCGCGTACGGTCGATGTTCTGGACATGGTTCAATCCTCTCCTGTGGGATCGTCCCGCCGGTGCTTCGACGCATCCTGCGACCGTCCCTTTCGTTGTTCGCCGGCCGCCATGCACGATGCGCACGAGGGCCAGCGGTGATATTTTTATATCACGTTATATATATGTCCAGTGCTCTTGCGCCCGATTCCCTCGCCATAGACAGTCGGCGGGGCTGAAGAATCCCCCGCTTGCTACGCAAAAATTCATCCAAGTGTTTGAAGTTCAAGAGATAATGTTCCTTCGCGTTCCCGCGTGGGCATCCTGAAGTATTTTACTTGAGCGATTAATTGAAATCTGAGAATGCCGCATTGGACGCGAAAGGCAAGGCCCACGCGCGATCCGTGTGCATGGGGCCGCAAGGGACAGGAACAAGAGACATGGCCGGATCCGGCAAGCTTCTGATCGAGCGCGAGGGCGACGTCTGCGTCATCCGCTTCAACGACCCCGCCACGCGCAACGCGCTGGGCATGGACATGGCCGCCGAACTGCGCGACGCGCTGCTCGCTGCGGAATCCGATTGCGGCGCGGTGCTGCTGGCGGGCAGCGACAAGGCGTTCTGTTCGGGCGCGAACCTGTCGGGCCCCCGGATGGGCAGCGGTGAGATCGATGCAGGGATCGTGTTGCAGGACACCGTCAACCCGCTGATGATGACCATCCGCGACCTGTCGATCCCGTTCATCACCTCGGTGCGCGGGGCAGCGGCCGGCGTGGGCGCATCGCTGGCGCTGGTTGGCGACCTGATCGTTGCGGGCGATGATGCCTATTTCCTGCAGGCGTTCTGCCGCATCGGACTTGTGCCCGATGGCGGTTCGCCCTGGCTGCTGACGCGCACGGCGGGCCGCGCGCGCGCGATGGAAATGATGCTGCTGGGCGAACGCCTGCCCGCCGCCAAGGCGCTCGACTGGGGCATGATCAACCGCGTGGTGCCGACCGAGGAGGCCGACGCCACCGCGCTCGCCATCGAACAGCAGCTCGCCAACGGGCCGCGTCTGGCGCTCGGGCTGATCCGCAAGGCGGGATGGTACGCCGCCGACAATGGCTTCGGCGATGAACTGGCGCTCGAACGCAATCTGCAACGCCAGGTGGGCAAGAGCCCCGACTTTGCAGAAGGCGTCGCCGCCTTCCTCCAGAAGCGCCCGGCGCGCTTCAACCAGCGCTGAAATCAACGGTTACCGGGAGAATTGTCATGAACGATCGTGTCAGCATCACCATCGAGGGCGGCGTCGCCGACGTCCGCCTGACCCGCGCGGAAAAGCGCAACGCCTTCGACGACGCCATGTTCGCCGGAATCAACGAAGCCATCGCCGAGATCGCCGCCAACCCGGCGGTGCGGGTGGTCGTGGTTTCGGGCGAGGGCCCGTGTTTTTCGGCGGGGCTGGACCTGTCGAGCTTCGGCAAGATGGTTTCGGGCGAGTTCAAGAGCGGCGCGGCGATCGTGGACCTGCCGCGCACCGAGACCGGGGCCAATCGCGGGCAGCAGGTAAGCTATGGCTGGCGCGACCTTGCGGTGCCGGTGATCATGGCCGTGCACGGCGTGGCACTGGGCGCGGGCTTCCAGCTGATGCTCGGCGGGGACTTCCGCTTCGTGACCGCCGATGCGAAGCTCAGCGCGTTCGAAATGAACTGGGGCCTGATCCCCGACATGGGCGCGTTCCCGATCCTGCGCGAACTGGTCCGGGCCGACGTCGCGCGCGATCTGGTCTATTCGGCCCGCATCGTCGAAGGCGAGGAAGCCCTGGCGATCGGCCTGGCAACCCGGGTCTGCGCCGATCCGCGCGCCGAGGCGCTGGCCTATGCACGCGAGATTGCGGGCAAGAACCCCGACGCGATCAAGGCTGCCAAGCGCATCTTCAACATGGGCGCCGATAGCTCGACCCTCGACATGCTCAAGGCGGAAAGCCGCGAGATCGGCGCCCTGATCGGCTCGCCCAACCAGAGCGAGGCGGTCAAGGCGCGGCTCGAGAAGCGCGAAGCCCAGTATGCCTGAACGGCACGTCTGAACGGCGCGGGAGGTGGCCGGGCGCTAGCGCGTCTGGCCACCGTCCACGGGCAGGATCGCGCCGGTGATGAAGCTGGCGCGTTCGCTCAGCAGGAAGGCGGCAGCATTGCCGATTTCCTCCGGCGTGCCGAAGCGGCGCAGCGGCACTTCGCGGCGGATCCAGGCCCACCACGCCTCGCCGCGTTCGCCATTGGCCCGTTCTTCCCAGTCGCCGCCGGGGAAGATGATGTTGCCCGGCGCGATGGCGTTGACGCGCACCCCGTCCTTGCCGCTCACCCGCGCCAGTTCCTTGGCAAGGTGGTTCATCGCGGCCTTGGCGGTGCCGTAGGTAACGGGCGTGCCCAGCGCGCCCAGCCCGGCGATCGAGCTGATCATCAGCACCGAGCCGGCCTTGCGGGGGACCATCACCCGCATGGCTGCGCGGGCGAACTTGAAGGCGGAATCGAGGTTCTGGTTGATTCCGGCATCCCAGGTGGCATCGTCCACCTCGAAACCCGGCGGGCAGGGGTGCAGGCCGACGTTGGCGACGGCGCCCCACACCGGGCCGAGGTTGGCCTCGGCGCCTGCCACCAGCGCGTCGATCGTGGCGGCTTCCCGCAGGTCGCCCGCCATGGCCCAGACCCGGGATTCGCCGTACTGCGCGGCTAGGCGCGCGCGTTGTACTTCGAGCGCCTGTTCCCCGCGCGCGGCGATGGCAAGCTTCGCCCCTTCGGCCATGCAGGCGTCCACGATGCCAAGGCCGATGCCCCGGCTCGCGCCTGCCACCACGATAACCTTGTCCTTGAGGCCCAGATCCATGCGCGTCTCTCCCGTTTATCCGTTCGGGCGCACGCTATTTGTTGATCAGGTAATTGACAATCAAAGAGATGGTGCGGTGCGTGTTCAGCCCCCGACCGGGCGCAGGCCCGACAGCACGATCTCTGCCACTTGCTCGGCGAAGCGATCGCGCAAGGTTTCGTCGATCTGCTTGACTCCGAACACGTGGTCGAGCGCCGAGCGCGAGTGGAAGATGCCATCGCACGCGCCCACCAGCGAGAAGTGGAACAGCATCGGATCGACCTTGCGGAACACGCCCGCCTTGAAGCCTTCCTCCAGAATCGCGACCTGCGCGTTGACCGCTCGGCGGGTGTAGCGTTCCGAAATGTGGTGCGCGATCTCGGTCTCGCTCTGCGATTGCAATTCGATCAGCAGGCGGTTGAGGTAGGGGTAGCGGTGGTAGAGCCGCATGATCCCCTGGATGTGCATCCGCATCTTCTCTTCGGGCGAAATGTCCATGCCCACGAGCCGGTCGAGCCCGTCGTAGCTGGCGCCCGCGTCGCGCTCGATCAGCGCTTCGAGCAGGCCCTGCTTGTTGCCGAAGTGGTAGCGGATCAGCGCCGAGTTGATGCCCGAGCGTTCCGAAATGTCGGCGAAGCTGACCGTGGTGGTGTTGCCCTCGCTCATCAGCGCGCCGGTGGCGTCGAGCAGCAGGTCGCGGGTCGAGCGGGCCTCGCTGGCCCCCTTGGCGGGCTGAGCTTTGCGCCGGGCAGTCGTCGGTCTGGTCATCAGGGGCCTGTGGCAGTGCGCGCAATCGTGCGACCGGGCGCGGGATCGAAACGGGCGCATTAGGGCCATTGCGTTAATTGGTCAAGCAAATCGGCAAGGCATTTGCGCGGCGGACGCTACGGCAGGCTTGGCTTCGCGCGAGGGCGCGTGGCAGCGGGCAGCGTGGCAGGGCTGCCCGCCAGGACTACGTATTTGTCACTAGTCCGCCACAAGGCCCGGTTAGCGATGTCCTGTTGATCGGGGTTTGACCCCTTTACTTTAGTTTGTGGGGAATTTCATGGCCGTCAGTCAGGGTGATATCGCATTTGTTGGCGTCAATACGGCCGGCGCAGGCAGCGGGACTGATCAGGACTGGGTCGCCTTTACCGCACTGAAGGCGATTGCTGCGGGCGAGGTCATCTATTTCACCGACAACGAGCTGACCAGTGCGACGTCGGGCACGTTCAACGGCACGCCCAGCGGTGGCGAATCCTACTTCAAGTGGGTTGCGCCTGCAGGCGGCGTCGCGGCAGGGGCCGTGATCCAGATCCAGGTTCTGGGCAACCAGGCCAACGCGCCCGTGGCCAGCACCGGCACGGCAAGCTGGGTGGTCTCCACCGGCAGCGCCAACCCGGGCCTCAGCAGCACGTCCGATTCGATCTACGCCTTCACCGCCGGCAGCGACAGCGCGGTCGGCACGCCGACAGCGTTCCTGGCGATGATCAACATCGGCAATGCGCAGGACCCGATCCCTTCGACGCTCGATAGCAAGTACGCGGTCAGCTTCACCGATGGCAGCGACAATGCCTATTACAGCGGCGTGCACAGCGGCTATCCCGCGATCACTGACTATGCAGCCTTCATCGCCAATACCGCCAACTGGACCAAGGGCACGGGCGACCTGATCTATGGCGCCAACCAGTCCGCCGCGCTTGTGGCGACGCCGCTCGGCAGCCTTTCGGTGAACAGCGTCAGCGTGGCCGAAGGCAACAGCGGGACGAAGACGCTGACCTTCACGGTGACGCTCAGTTCCGCCTCGGTGCAAACGGTCACGGTCGATTTCGCCACGGTCGATGGAACGGCGCTGGCGGGCAGCGACTATGCCGCCACGTCGGGCACGCTGACATTCGCGCCGGGCGAGTTGAGCAAGACCGTGGCCGTCACGGTCAACGGCGATCTTGCGGTGGAGGCGAACGAGACCTTCACGCTCCACCTTTCAAACGCGGTCAACGGCACCGTCGCGACCGCAGACGGGACCGGCACGATCACCAACGACGACCTGACGCTGCAGGGCGATGACGTCTACACCGTCGCATCAGGCATCACGCTTTCGGCCAGCAGCACGCCGGTGACGTGGAACGAGGAGGTCGCTTCGGTGGCGGGCGGTGTCGACCTGACCAACGATGGCACAATCACCAGCACCGGCGGCACCGCGATCGGCGCGGTGGCGACGGCGCCTGTATCGGGCACGTCGAGCTTCCACTTGTGGAACCACGGCACGGTTGCGGGCGCGACCAATGGCGTGGCGATGACCAATGCTTCGGGCGGGACGATCTCGCTCGTCAACTTCGCCGGGGCGAGCATCAGCGGCGGTTCGGCGCGCGCTATCGACCTGACCGCGACGGCCGCGGGGGGCACGTTCTACGTCTACAACCGTAGCGGCGCGATGATCGAATCCGCCAACGATGCCGTACGCAGCACGTTCTCGGGCACGTTCAACGGCAACTTCACGGTCGACAACGAAGGCGCGATCCGCACCACCGGCGCGGGCAGCGGGCAGGGCATCGACCTTGCAGGGCTGAACGGGAAGTATCTCGGCCAGGTCCAGATCAACAACTACGGCTCGATCACGGCGGCCGACAACGATGGCGCGCGCATCGGCAACAACGGCGTGATCAACAACTACGGCGCGATCACCGGGAACAGCGCCGGCGGGACCGGCTCGGACGGCATCGACCTGCAATCGGCGGTCGATGCGGAAGTCTACAACTACGAAGGCGCCACCATCGACGGCGCGCGCCACGGCGTGACTGCCAAGCTGCCCTTCGGCCGCTTCGACAACGCAGGCGCGATCACCGGCCACGGCGGCAGCGGCCTCAATCTCGACACCGCAGGCACCACGGTTACGGTCATCGTCAACCAGGCGACCGGCACGATCACCGGCACCGCCAACGGGCTGAGCGATGGCGACGGCATCGACGTCGACGGGCAGGTGGACATCACCAACCGCGGGCTGATCGAGGCGCTGGGCCACACCCCGCTCGAAAGCAACGAAGGCCTTGCCATCGGCGGCGGCACCGTGCTGAACTATGGCACGATCCATTCCGAAGAACGCGGCATCAAGGTCGACGACAGCAACCTCGGCAATGCCTTCGCCGCGCTGACGCTGACCAACCATGGTACGATTACCGGCGATTCGGGCGAGGCGATCGTCATCATCAGCGCGCTGGCCAACACCATCGTCAGCGATGGCACGATCAACGGCAGCGTCACGCTGGGCAATGGCGGGGACAGCTTCACCAACACCGGCACGCTCCACGGCGCGGTCTATGGCGGCAGCGGGGCCGACACGATCGACACAGGCGCGGGCGACGACACGATCACCGGCGGTGGCGGCAACGACGTGATCAAGGGCGGCGCGGGTGACGATACCGCCGTGTTCGCGGGCAATATCGCGGATTCGACCATCACCCGCATCGGCACGACCTTCACCGTGACCGGCACCGACGGAACCGACACCGTGACGGGCGTCGAACACTTCCAGTTCGCCGATGGCACGGTCACGGCCTCGAGCATCAACACCGCGCCCGCGCTGACCGGCACGGCGGCGGTGCTGGCGCACGGAGCCGAAGACACCGCCTATTGCGTGAGCAAGGCGGATCTGCTGGCGGGCTTCACTGACGCCAACGAGGACGGCCCGACGCTGGGGTCGGTGACCGCCGACCATGGCACCGTCACTGACAATGGCGACGGCACGCTGACCATCGCGCCCGCCGCCGACTACAACGGCACGGTGACGTTGAGCTTTGCCATCACCGACGGCCACGGCGGTTCGACCGACGCAACGCTGGCCTTCGTGCTCGATGCCGTGAACGATGCGCCGCGCCTGACGGAGGCGCAGGCGACGCTGGCAGCGGGCACCGAGGACACTGCCTATGTCGTGACGGCTGCCGAATTGCTGCAGGGCTTCAGCGACATGGATGGCGATTCGCTGGCCGTGGCGAACCTTGTCGCCAGCAACGGCACGGTGACCGACAACCACGACGGCACCTTCACGATCGCGCCGACCGCGAACTTCAATGGCGCGGTCACGCTGTCCTATGACGTGACCGATGGCGTCGCGTCGACCGCAGCATCGCTCGGCTTCACGCTGGCGGCTGCCAACGATGCTCCCGCGCTGACGGGCGTGCGGGCGCCCCTGGCGGCGGGCGCCGAGGATGCGGCCTATACCGTCAGCGCCGCTGCGCTGCTGGCCGGGTTCACCGATGTCGAAGGCGATGTGCTGGCGGTCACGGGCCTTGTCGCAAGCGACGGGACGGTGGTGGACAACCACGACGGCACCTGGACCATCAGCCCTAGCGCCAACTTCAACGGTGCGGTCACGCTCGGCTATGGCGTGAGCGACGGCGTGGACACCATGGCCGCCAGCCTCGGCTATGCGCTTGCCGCCGTCAACGATGCGCCCAATGCCCTGGCGATCGACAATGCGACCGTGCTTGAGAACAGCGCGGGCGGAACGCTGGTGGGTAGAGTGAGCGGGACGGACGTGGACGATGCCGCGCTGACCTACAGTCTGGTGGCAAATGCCGGTGGCCGCTTCGCCATCAACGCCACGACCGGCGCGCTCACGCTCGCAAGCGGCGCGGTGCTCGATTACGAAGCGATCACGTCGCACACCGTGACGGTGCGCGTGACCGACGCGGCGGGCGCATGGTTCCAGAAGGACCTGACGATCGCGGTGGGCGATGTGGCCGAGCCGCAGAGCTACACCGGCACCAAGAAAGCCGATGTCTTCGATGGCGTGAACAACAACAACTGGACCATAAACGGGGGTTCGGGCAACGACACGATCATCACCCACGGCGGCGCTGATCGCGTGACCGGCGGCAAGGGCACAGACCTGATTGCTACCGGCGCGGGCGACGACATCATCTATATCGGCGGCGGCGACGGCATCGATGCTATCGACGGCGGGCAGGGCTTCGACACGGTCCAGGCGACGGCGGCGGGCATCGCGATCTCGTTCTCCGCTCTGACCGGCATCGAGGCGATCACGGGCAGCAGCCTCACCGTGCAGGGCGCGAAGGGCGCCGACGTGTTCGATTTTGCCAGCGTGGCGCTGACCGGCGTGTTGGCGATCAACGGTCTGGCAGGGGCGGACTCGATCGCGGGCACGGCGTTTTCCGACACGCTCAACGGTGGCGCGGGCAACGACCTTCTTCTGGGCCGGGACGGCAACGACGTGCTGCGCGGCGATAGCGGCGATGATCGCCTCGTCGGCGGGCTCGGCGCGGATACGCTGACCGGCGGCGGTGGGGCTGACAGGTTCGTCTTCGCCGCGATCAGTGATAGCAACGCGGCGAACGGCGTCGATCACATCACCGACTTCAAGCAGAAGAAGGACGTGGTCGACGTGTCGGGCATCGACGCCAACTCCACACTTGCGGGCGACCAAGCCTTTGCCTTCATCGGCAAGGCCGCGTTCACCGCCGCAGGGCAGTTGCGCTTCGACGCAGTGGGCAGCCACACCGAGCTCTCGGGCGATATCGACGGCGACCATGTGGCCGACTTCACGATCATCCTCGACAGCGCGTTCGCGGCGCTCAAGGCGGCAGACTTCGTGCTGTAAGGCAAAGCGCGCCGGGCCGGGAATCCGGTCCGGCGGCTCGCCTTTGCCCTGCACGACAAAGTTGATGCTCATGCGATGCCCTGCCGGAAATTCCCGGAATGCCGCATACGTATGATCGATTTGCAATCGATTACAAAAATGCGATCGCGACGGCCAGGGCGGTTCAATCCGCCGGTTACGTCAACACGGAAGGCGAAGGTCGGCACCAGCGGGACCGGGCAGGTGCGCATCCATCATGCGATGCCGTGCCGGTCGGCACGACCTTCCTCGCCTTCGCCGGACTGGGGGAGCACGATGACGCGACGCCTGCGTATGGGAATGATCGGCGGTGGGCCGGGCTCGTTCATCGGGCCGATCCATCGCATCGCCGCGGAAATGGACCGCGAGATCGAGCTGGTGGCGGGCGCCTTCTCGTCCGATCCAGTGCGCTCGGCAGCGGCGGGCCAGACCTATCGCATCGACCCCGCGCGCGCCTACGCCAGCGTGGACGCGATGCTGGCAGGCGAAGCGGCGCGCGATGAAGGTATCGATTTCGTCGCCGTGGTCAGCCCCAACCATCATCACCTGCCCGCGGCGCGCGCCGCGCTGGCAGCGGGGATTCCGGTGCTGAGTGACAAGCCGATGACCGCGACGCTCGCCGAGGCGCAGGAACTGGCCGGCCTCGTCGCCGCAGCCGGGCTTCCCTATGGCCTGACCTATACCTATTCCGGCTACCCGCTGGTGCGTGAGGCGCGCGCGCGCATTGCAGCAGGCGCGATCGGCACGGTGCGCAAGGTTGTGGTCGAATATCCGCAAGGCTGGCTCGCGGGCGAAGCGGCGGGCAAGCAGGCCGAATGGCGCGTCGATCCGGCGCGCGCAGGGCTTGGCGGCTGCATCGGCGATATCGGCGTCCACGCCTTCCAACTGGCCGAGTTCGTCACCGGCCTCGCCGTCACCGAGCTTCTCGCCGACCTCGGCGCGGTGGTGCCCGGCCGCCAGCTCGACGATGATTGCACCGTGCTCTTGCGCTTCGCCAACGGTGCAAGAGGCGTACTGCTCGCCAGCCAGATCGAGGTCGGCGAACGCAACGGCCTGCGCTTCCGCATCTATGGCGACAAGGGCGGCATGGCGTGGGCACAGGAGCGGCCGAACACGCTCACCGTCAACACGGCGGATGGCCGGAGCGAGATCGTCCATGCCGGCGGCTCGCAACTCGGCCCCGATGCCGCAGCGCGCAGCCGCACCCCGACGGGGCACCCCGAAGGCTATCTCGAAGCCTTCGCCAACCTCTACCGCGATTTTGCGGCGCAGCTTCGCGGCGAAGCCGCACCGTTGCTGCCTGGCATCGCCGATGGCCTGCGCTCGATGGCCTTCATCGCCACCGCCGTTTCCGCCAGCCGCGACCGTGCCGGCTGGGTCGCGCTCGATATATGAAGGACCGACCGATGAAGACGATCAAGGGCCCCGGCATCTTCCTGGCGCAGTTCGCGGGCGACGAAGCACCGTTCAATTCGCTCGACGCCATCGCCGACTGGGCGGCGGGTCTCGGCTACAAGGGCCTGCAACTGCCCTCGAACGATGCGCGCCTGTTCGACCTCGCGCTCGCGGCGGAAAGCCAGGACTATTGCGACGAGGTGACGGGCAAACTCGCGGCAAAGGGCCTTGCGATCACCGAGCTGTCCACCCACCTGCAGGGCCAGCTCGTCGCGGTGCACCCGGCCTACGACGCGCTGTTCGATGGCTTTGCTGCACCCCATGTGCGCGGCAACCCTGCGGCGCGCCAGCAATGGGCAGTCGAGCAGATGGGCCTTGCCGCCGTGGCCAGCCGCCGCCTGGGCCTGACCACCCACGCCAGCTTCTCGGGTGCGCTTGCCTGGCCCTATTTCTATCCCTGGCCGCAGCGCCCGGCGGGGCTGGTCGAGGACGCCTTCGACGAACTCGCCCGCCGCTGGACGCCGATCCTCGACGTGTTCGAAGAGAACGGTGTGGATGTCGGTTTCGAAATCCATCCGGGCGAGGACCTGCACGATGGCGTGACCTTCGAAATGTTCCTGGCGCGCACCGGCAATCATCCGCGCGCCAATATCCTCTACGATCCCAGCCACTTCGTGCTGCAGCAGCTCGACTACCTCGCGTTCATCGACATCTACCATGAGCGCATCAGGTGCTTCCACGTGAAGGATGCCGAGTTCCGCCCCAGCGGCCGAATGGGCGTCTATGGCGGATACCAGAATTGGGTGGACCGCCCCGGCCGCTTCCGCAGCCTTGGCGATGGGCAGGTCCATTTTGGGCAGGTGTTCAGCAAGATGGCGCAGTATGACTACGCAGGCTGGGCCGTACTCGAGTGGGAATGCGCGCTCAAACACCCGGAACAGGGTGCCGCCGAAGGCGCGCCGTTCATCCAGCGCCACATCATCCGCGTCACCGACAAGGCCTTCGACGACTTCGCCGACAGCGGGTCGGACCGCACACTCAACCGCAAGCTCATGGGGTTCGACTGACGGGAAGGCAGCCGGGGCAGAACTTGACGGGAAATTGGAGGTAGCGGGAACTGAACCCGAGCGCACGATCCTGATGAGCCTGTGATATGGTGGGACTTCGTCATTCGAGGAGGCTCCGAGGATCGTGGTTGAGGACGGTGAACGCTGCGGCGACAACGACAATCAGGATGATCACGATTGCCCGCTGTGCCGGGGTGAGATGTCCGATGAGTTCGTGGAGATGATCAAGTCAGCGGCCTCTGGGTCAGAAGGAGTGACAATGACCTTCGAGGAGTTCAGCGAATGGCTGGACGGCTTCGTTGCGATCTTGCCCCGGACGGATTGAGATCAGGCTGCCATTCGGGTTTTGAGCCGGTGAACGGTGCCGACGCCGACTTTGAGCCTCTTTGCCGTGGCATTGATTGAGAGGCCTGACTTCAACGCCGCTTCGATCCTCGCGACCTTGTTAGGATCGAGAGCTGCCCGCTGTGCCGGGGTGAGATGTCCGATGAGTTCGTCGAGATGATCAAGTCAGCCTCATGCCCGTGAACAGGCTGATAAGCGGCACCCAGTATCTCGCGCCGGTCGCAATCACCGGGCCGGGGACGGCGTAGCCGTTCTGGGCATCCTTACAGCCTGTGTAGATCGGTGCGTTGAAAATCCGCTGTAGCTGCCACACTTCGAAGGGTTGGCGTCGATCTTGGGGGTGGACTGTCTCTGCCAATTGAAGGCCGCGCGCTGGATTCCGACCAAGGTATTCCTCGGAAACCGCCCAGTTCATCATCGTAGCAAACCTCGCCATGTATGCGTTGAGGTTCGTCGGATTGATCGTCTTGATTCGGTCGTCCCGCTTGGCCAAAGCTGCCGCATCTCGCACCGATAGTTTGCCGTGCTTCTTGCTATGGTTGACTGGCAACCAGCGAAGGGTTTCCAGCAGATCGCGGCATTGCTCGCGCGTGATATTGGCGATCGGCGTTGACGCTCCGAGCACATCTTCGACCACGCGTCGGGTAGACTCATGCGCGAGCATAGTGCGGGCCGACCGGCGTCGAGTGGGGTCTTTGATATACCGGTCGTAGATGTCCGAGAGCGTGAGCAACGCGCGGCACTACCTGTTGGTGAACAGGCGGTTGTTCGGTCTGCTCCTGGGCGCGCCAATCGCGAAGGCGCGCTATCGGATGAAAGTCATGGAAAATCGCTACCAGCGCGAAAAAGCCAGCAGATACCGGAGCATCCCGAGCTACGGGTCAAAAGCCAAGCTGGCCGCGTTGCGGGTTCGGCTGCTACGGGAGCAAGCCAACGAACAAAGGGCCTCTCCGTGGGGTGGTTATGGCTGGCTGCTCGGACAAGACCATCGCGGGTCTCAAGGTCTTCGCCGAACACGGGCCGATCATCCAAGCCAAACTGCTCACTGCCATCGGCATCGAGAAGATCGGCCACTTCCAAGGCCGCGTGACCCAGCGCACTCGCACGGTTACGGGCGACGAGAATGCCTTCCTGTTCGCGTGGGACAACTGGGAAGAGGTGGGCGAAGGGGAAGGACAGTATGCGGTGACGCCGACGACCTTCCGCTCGCTGCGCATCTACTTCGAACTCGACTGATCAAGCGTCAGATCAACGGAAAGGGTGGCTTCGAGAGCCGCCCTTTTTGCGTCCGGGGCCACGAGATCGACCCGAGAAATCTGGGCGTGGTTGTCGGCGGTGCAGGCGGTTCGCCCGTGATGTGACGCCATCGAGCAGGCAGGGAAGGTCATCAACTCAAAGGAGATTAGAATGACCGACCTCACCATCGTGCTCGCCATCATCGCCATCGGCGTGGCTATCGTCGGCGTGCTCATCGCGTTCCTGACCCTGCGCCGGACACCAAAGCCGAAGCCAGAGGAGCCGCTGTTCATCCCGACCTGCACCACGATCCTCGGGGCGTCGATGAACCGTGACGTGACCATAGAGATCGGATAGCGTGAGAACACTGCCTGTCGTTGCCACCTCTCCTACGGGTTGGATCGCAACTTTCGGAGCGGACGCTCGCCGGGATCGTGCCAGTGTCGTCGCTGTCCCTATCTGCGGATCGTTAGCTGACGAAAGCAGGCGGTCGTCGAAATCGAGTCCGATCTCCTTCCGCGTCTGTTCGAACATCGCCTCAACCTCGTAGGCCACTTTCCTGCTCAATCGAATTGCTAGGGCAAGGCTGTCTGTGCGCAGAGACCGTTTGATGTGGCAGCAGCCCAGTGCGCCTCGGAGATCGACCGGAACTCGCACCCGAAACTGATAAATCGACCCACGCAGCTCCAACCCTCGGATGGATGCTTTGTGCCCCAACCGTGTGCCCCACTTTGGCGGACGATTTCCGACACGATTACAGAGCGTTAGGCCATCATTCGGCACATGATTGTGCCCCACTTGTGTGGCCCAGACGCGCAAATCCACTCGCTCGATGGCGGATTTCTGCGTGTTTTCAGGATGTTGCGGAGGCTTGGAGCGGGTAGCGGGAATCGAACCCGCATAGCCAGCTTGGAAGGCTGGTGCTTTACCACTAAGCTATACCCGCCCGCTGGCTCGCGCTTGCCACGGGCGGGGGCGTGGCGTCAACCTTGGTTTGCGGTTTTGAGGCGTTCGCGGACGAGCGGTAGCTGGTCGTTTCCAAAATACATCGTCTCGCCGCCCTTGCCGTCCGGGACGAAGATCGTCGGCGAGCCGAAGGCGCCGCGCGCGATCGCTTCGTCGGTGTTCGCGCGCAGAGCGTCCTTGGCCGGTTGCTCCCCCGCACGGCGCAGCAGGTCCGCGCCGTCAAGCCCGATCGCATCGGCGATGGCGGCCAGTTCGGCGGGGTCGTCGATGTTGCGCGCCTCGCCGAAATAGGCGCGGAAGGCGGCGTCGGCGAACCGGAACAGGGCGGGCTGGTCCGCTTCCAGGACGCAGGCGCAACGCATGGCGTTGACCGACTTCACCGGATGGTGGGGCGAGGGGAAGTTCATCGGCAGGCCCGCCGCTTGCGCCCATTCCTTCAGCCAGCCGAAGCTGCGCTTCATCGCCTTCTGTTCAGGATCTGCGCGCATTTCGTAGACGCGCGGGTTCACCGCGTTGAACACGCCGCCGACGAGAAAGGGACGCCAGCGAACCTGTGCGCCGGTTTCGGCGAGGATCGGCTGAACGTTGTTGAAGGCGAGGAAGGTCCAAGGCGAGGACAGGTCGAAGAAGAAGTCGATCGTGGTCTTGGTCATCGTCATGCGAGCCCTTTTCCGGAAATGCCGAACAGCGTCCGCGCGGCTTCGACGTCGTCCTGCGGATTGCGGCGCACGCGATCTGCGCCCAGCGCCACGCCGCGGCGCAGGCCTTCGCGCTCCTTCAGCGCATCGTACCAGCGGCGCACGTTGACGAAGTCGGCCAGGGGGATGCCTTGCGCCTTCCACGTGCGGATCCACGGCCAGCAGGCCATGTCGGCGATGGTGTACTGGTCGGCGGCGATGAAGTCGCGGCCTTCGAGCCGACGGTCGAGCACGCCGTAAAGGCGCAGCGTCTCGCGGCGGTAGCGCTCGGTCGGATAGGGCAGGCGCTCGGGCGCATAGAGCGCGAAGTGGCCGTGCTGGCCAAGCATGGGGCCAAGGCCTGCTACTTGCCAGGAGAGCCATTCCAGCACTTCCTTGCGGCCGCGCAAGTCGGCGGGGAGGAACTGGCTGGTCTTTTCAGCGAGGTAGATCAGGATCGCGGCGGTTTCGAACACCGGCACCGGATCACCGCCGTCAGCAGGGGCGGTATCGACGATCGCGGGGATGCGGTTGTTCGGGCTGATGGCGAGGAAGTCGGGCGCGAACTGCTCGCCCTTGCCGATGTCCACCCAGTGGACGTGGTAGGGCAATCCGCATTCCTCGAGCATGATCGACACCTTCCAGCCGTTCGGCGTCGGTGCGGTATGAAGCTCTATCATCGGTTCTCTCTCCCGCCCGGCATTGCAGCACGGCACGGGGCAGGGAGCAAGTGCGGGGCGATCAGTGCCCGGGAAAATCCATGAGCGCCTCGACGGCAAGGCCTGCGCCGCGCAGCCGTGCGGCGCCCTGCAGATCCGGTAGATCGATCACGAACAGCGCGTGTTCGACAAGGGCGCCGGCGCTGCGCAGCAGTTCGGTTGCTGCGAGCGCCGTCCCGCCCGTGGCGATCAGGTCATCGACCAGCACCACGCGCTGTCCGGCGTGGACTGCTTGCGGATCGATCTCCAGCCGGTCGCGGCCATATTCCAGCGCATAGTCGACGCCGATCGTCGGCACCGGAAGTTTGCCCGGCTTGCGCACCGGCACGAAGCCCAGGTCCATCCGCGCGGCCACGGCGGCGCCGAAGATGAAGCCGCGCGCTTCCATCCCGGCGATGGCCTCGGCGCCTGCCGCACGCGCCCGGTCGGCAAGGTGGCCGATCGTGGCGGCAAAGCCTGTGCCGTGCCCGATCAGCGTGGTCACGTCGCGGAACAGGATGCCGGGGGCGGGAAAGTCCGGGACGGTGCGCACCAGCGCCTTGAGGTCTTCCGGGGTCATCGTGGGTCTCGCTCGATCGTGACGGGCGGACGGAGGCATATCGCCGGATACGAAAAAGGCCACCGTTTCCGGTGGCCTTTTGTCGTTTGCCGTCGGGCAAGAAGATCAGTGGGCGTTGGCCCAGACGTTCTTCTTGGCGAGGTAGGCAAGCACGGTCGCGGCGAGCAGGAAGCCGAGCACGGCCCAGCCGGTCTGCTTGCGCTTGTCGAGCTTGGGCTCCGCAGTCCAGGTCAGGAACGCGGCAACGTCCTTGGCTTGCTGGTCGACGGTGGCCTTGGTGCCATCGGCATAGGTCACGCCGCCATCGGTCAGCGGGGCCGGCATCGCGAGGTTCAGGTTCGCGAAGTACGGGTTGAAGTGCAGGCCTTCCGGGGTCTTGGCGTCCGGGAACTGCTTGAGCAGTTCGGCAGGCTGGTCCTGGTAGCCGGTCAGCAGCGAGTACACGTAGGCGGAGCCTTCGTGACGCGCCTTGGTGATCAGCGACAGGTCGGGCGGGCTGCCCTGGCCAGCGTAGTACACGGGCGGGATGTGGTCGGCAGGCAGGTTGTCACGCTCGCCCGCGTCGCCGGTCTTGGCGTCGAAGGTCTTGGCCTTCGTCGCCCACTGCTTGGCAATCGCCTTCACTTCGGGTTCCGAATAGCCGAGGTCGGCGAGGTTGCGGAACGCAACCTGCTTGAGCGAGTGGCAGTTCGAGCAGACTTCCTTGTAGACCTGAAAGCCGCGCTGGAGCTGCTGGTTGTCGAACTTGCCGAACGCACCGTTGAAGGAAAATTCGACTTCCTTCGGGTGCTTGTGGAACAGCTTTTCCGCGGTCGGCGCAGCCGGTTCGGTGATGGCGACATAGGCACCATTACCGAACGACCAGAGCAGCGCGACTGCGAAGAACAGGCCTACCAGGGGGCCAAAAAGACGGACCATGGGGTTCTCTTTCTCTTGCGCTTCGGCTGACTCAGGCAGCGGCGGGGTTAGCGTTGAGGACGGCGCCCTCGTCGGTGCCCAGCACGGCCTCGGTGATCGAGTACGGCAGCGGCTGCGGCTTCTCGATCGAGGAGACCAGCGGCAGGATGACGAGGAAGTGGAGGAAGTAGTACGCCGCGGCGATCTGCGAGATCATCACGAACGGTTCCGCAGCCGGCGCGCCGCCGCAGTAGCCGAGCACGGCAACGTCGACGAGCAACAGGTAGAAGAACTTGCGGAACAGCGGGCGATAGTGGCCCGAACGCACCGGCGAGGTATCCAGCCAGGGCAGGAAGAACCACACCAGGATTGC
This sequence comes from Novosphingobium percolationis, assembly GCF_020179425.1. Classification (GTDB taxonomy): domain Bacteria; phylum Pseudomonadota; class Alphaproteobacteria; order Sphingomonadales; family Sphingomonadaceae; genus Novosphingobium; species Novosphingobium percolationis. Next base: position 251,620 of record NZ_JAILYM010000002.1, read on the forward strand.
CGAGAACATCGCCAGCACGCCCATCAGCTTCGCCGGGATGAAGAAGAAGTCCGAGGTGAAGGCGCGCAGGATCGCGTAGAACGGCCAGAAGTACCATTCGGGAACGATGTGCGCCGGCGTCGAGAGCGGGTTCGCAGCGATGTAGTTGTCCGGGTGGCCCAGCGCGTTCGGCGCGAAGAACAGCACGGCGCAGTACAGGATCAGGAACACGCCCAGGCCGAAGCCGTCCTTGGCGGTGTAGTAGGGGTGGAACGGCACGGTGTCCGATTCCTGCTTCACTTCCACGCCGGTCGGGTTCGACGAGCCGGGGATGTGCAGCGCCCAGATGTGCAGGATGATCACGCCCGCCAGCACGAACGGCAACAGGAAGTGCAGCGAGAAGAAGCGGTTCAGCGCGGCCTGGTCGGGCGAGAAGCCACCGAGCAGCCACTGCTGGAGCGGTTCGCCCACCAGCGGGATCGCGCCGAACAGGCCGGTGATGACCTTGGCGCCCCAGAAGCTCATCTGGCCCCAGGGAAGCACGTAGCCCATGAACGCGGTTGCCATCATCAGCAGGAAGATGACCACGCCCAGCAGCCAGATCATCTCGCGCGGGGCCTTGTACGAGCTGTAGAAGAAGCCGCGGAAGATGTGGATGTAGACCACCACGAAGAACGCGCTGGCGCCGTTGGCGTGCGCATAGCGCAGCATCCAGCCCCAGTTCACGTCGCGCATGATGTGTTCGACGCTGTCGAACGCCACGCCCGTGTTGGCGGCATAGTGCATCGCCAGGATCACGCCGGTGACGATCTGGATCATCAGGCAGACGCCGGCGAGGACGCCGAAGTTCCACATGTAGTTGAGGTTGCGCGGCACCGGATACCCGGCGCCGACGGCGTTGTAGACGAAGCGCGGCAACGGCAGCTTCTCGTCCAGCCACTGCATTAGCGGGTGGCTAGGCTTGTATTCGTTCGCCCAGGGAAAGCTCATCGGGTCTTATCCTCAGCCGATCTTCACGACAGTGTCGGAAGTGAATTCATAGGGAGGCACCTCGAGGTTCTTCGGCGCCGGGCCTTTGCGGATGCGGGCGGCGGTGTCGTACACCGAGCCGTGGCAGGGGCAGAAATAACCGCCGAACTCGCCCTTCACTTCGCCTTCGCCAGCGCCCAGCGGGACGCAGCCGAGGTGGGTGCAGACGCCCATCGTGATCAGCCAGTTGGTCTTGCCGGGCTTGGTGCGTTCCTCCAGCGTCTGGGGATCGCGCAGCGAACCGGCATCGACCTTTTCGGCCTCGGCGATTTCCGCCTTGGTCAGGTTGCGCAAGAACACGGGCTGCTTGCGGAACACTGCCTTGATCGCCTGGCCGGGCGCAATGGCCGAGACATCGATCTCGGTCGAGCTTTCAGCCAGCACGTCGGCCGACGCGCTCATCTGCGAAACCAGCGGGTAGAGCACGGCAAGGCCGCCCACGCCCGCGAAACTAACCGCCGCGATATTGATGAAATCGCGCCGCCGCACGCCCTCTCCGGTCACTTCCGCCGGATCGATCGTCGCCTCATCAGCCATTGAAATTCCCTGCCTGCTGCCGCCGCGCCCGCGGACCGGGCGCGGTCCAACTTGCCCCTCTTGAACCGGGCGGAAACGGGGCCACATGGGACAAAACCCAGAGGAAACCGTCACCGCACGGACGGGATGGACACGTGCGCACGCACAGCGCGCCCTACCCCACTTGGCGCGCCTGATAGACGCAAATCCGCACGTTTGCCAACAGGCTTTTTGGGCAGCGGCGAATGCCGGATTTCCGCCAGTTTCGCGCTATTGTGCGCGGTGCCGCGATGGCTGCGGGCGGATCAGAAGCCCGCGCCTTCGGGCCAGTGGGCTGCGGCGAGTCCCATCACCTTGAACAGCGCCCCCATCTGCCCTTCGCCGATCAGCCGGTCGCGCGCGGTGGCGATGGCGGCGGCCTCGTCCGGTTGCGCGCGCGCCAGCGCGTCTGCCCGCGCATCGATGCCCAGCAGGCGCAGGAAGCGCCCCTGCTCCACCGTGCCCAGCCAGCGCACCCCGCGTGACTGCGCGATCGGGGCCAGCGCCGAAAAGTCGACGTGCGCGGTCAGGTCCGCCTCGCCCGGTGCGGCGAAGGGATCGACCATGCGATGCGCGCGCACCGCCTGGAGCGAACTGCCAAGGCGCGGTTCGGCATGGCCATAGTCGATGAACAGCGCCGCGCCGCCCTGGCTTGCGAGCCGCCCGGCCACTTCATAGAGCACTGCTGCTGCCGCCGGGCAGGTTTCGAGGATCGCGCCTTCGGGGGCATCGCGACGGTCGGCCGGGATCGCCGCATCCATCGGCCGGTCGCCGACGATCGGCGCAAGGCGGCCATCGACCAGCCCGACCATGCGCTCGCGCCAGCCGCTCGCGGCCTTCACCAGCTGGCGCACCGGCAGTGCATCGAGAAATTCGTTAGCGACTATCAACAGCGGACCATCGGTCGGCAATGTCGAAAGGTCGGCATGCCACACCGCATCGGGATGCAGGTCCAGCTGCGCGGCCTTCAGCGCGGTGCTGCCTTCGACGAAGTGAGGCCGGGTCTCCAGCCCGAAGCGCCGCGCTGCCTGCAGGGCATCGCGCGCCAGCGTGCCGCGCCCGGGGCCCAGCTCGACATAGTGCGCGGGCGCAGGCCGTCCGGCGCGGATCCAGATGTCGGCCAGCCACAGCCCCAGCAGCTCGCCGAACATCTGGCTGATCTCGGGCGCGGTGACGAAGTCGCCGCCGCTGCCCAGCGGATCGCGGCTGTCGTAGTAGCGCGCGTTCGATTCGGCCATGTAGTGGGCCACGCTGATTGGCCCGGTGTTGACGATCAGCCGCTCGAACACGCGGCGCAAGGGTTCGCTCACGCCTGGCCGGCTCCGGTCTCCACGGTGCTGCCGGCGTTGCGGTCGGCGCCTGCGAACGAGACGGCGACGGGCGGGCGGCTGAGCGCGCGTACGATCAGGAACGCACCCAGTGCCATCATCGGCAGCGTCAGCCACTGGCCCATCGACAGGCCCGAGCGGTGCGCGAAGTCCTGCAACTGCGCGTCGGGTTCGCGGAAGAACTCGATGGTAAAGCGCGATAGCGCGTAGCCGAAACCGAACACGCCCACGAGCAGCCCGGTCCGCCAGCGCGCGCGGGTCTTCCAGTACAGCGTCAGCAGCACCACGCCGAGCACGATCCCTTCGAGCGCGGCTTCGTAGAGCTGGCTTGGGTGGCGCGGCATCGGGCCGCCGCCGGGGAACACCATCGCCCAGGGAATGTCGGGCGTGGTGATGCGGCCCCACAACTCCCCGTTCACGAAGTTGGCGCAGCGCCCGAAGAACAGCCCGAACGGCACGCAGACCGCCATGTAATCGCACACCCGCACGAAGTTCAGCCCGCCGCGCCAGGCGACATAGGCGATGGCGATGGTGGTGCCGATCAGCCCGCCGTGGAAGCTCATCCCGCCTTCCCACAGCTTGAGCAGGTTCTGCGGATGCGCCCACAGCTCGGGCGCGTAGAACGTTGCATAGCCAAGCCTGCCGCCCAGGATGATGCCCAGCGTGGCATAGAAGAACAGGTCGTCGGCGTGGCGCTGCGCCAGCGGCGAGCCGGGCTGGCGGGTCATCTTGGACAGGTGCCAGTAGCCCAGCATGATCCCGGCCAGATAGGCCAGCGAATACCACTTGATGGTGAAGAAGCCGAGGTCGAGTGCGATCGGCGAAAGGCCGAGGTCAGTCCACTGGAGCGGCTGATGCGGGGCCAGCGCGGCGGCGGCCGAGAGGAACAGCAAGTGGCGCATCTCCGTGCAGGTTGCTTTTGAGGACTTTTCCGGCCAGCTTGCCGAAAGGTGGCGGAAGCATCCCTCGGCGGTGCTTTTGGCACAGGGAAAATCGGCGGGCAAACCGCAAAAACCGGCAACAGACCGGCGCGACCTTTGGAGAGAGACGAAACGCGATGCAGACGCAGCTTGATCGTGAACTGAAAGCGGTGATGGACGGCCTGATTTCGTCGGGCGGAATGTTCGAGCTGACGACCTATCGCAAGTATGGGCAGGACCTGCCGATGATCGCGGCAGCGCCCCCCAGCATCCCGGCTTATCTCGCGCATTTCTGCGCCGAACATGCCGACAAGGAGTTCATCATCGATGGCGACCAGCGCCTGACCTATGGCGCGATCTACGCTGCCGCGCGCGAAGTGGCGGGTGGGCTGGTCGAAGGTTACGGCGTGCAGAAGGGTGACCGCATCGGCATCGCCGCGCGCAATTCCGCCAGTTGGGTGGTAGCCTACATGGCGGTGCTGATGGCGGGCGGCTGCGCGGTGCTGCTCAACGGATGGTGGCAGGGCGAAGAGATGGTCCACGGCATCGACATGGTCGATTGCCGCTTCCTGATCGCCGACGCCCCGCGCGCCGCGCGGCTCGAAGGGCACACGCATGGCGCGCAGATCCTGCCGCTGGTCCACGACGTGCCGCCGGTCGAGGGGTTGAAGGCGCTGCTGGCCAAGGGTGGTGGCAGTACGACGCCGCTGCCCGAGCTTGGCCCGGACGATCTGGCGACAGTGCTCTACACCTCGGGCTCGACCGGGCTATCGAAGGGCGCCTATTCCGACCATCGCGGGGTGGTGCAGGGCACCTTCAACTATCTGGCGCAAAGCGTGATGAGCCTGGGCGTGATGGTCGCCCGCGGCGAGACCCCGTCCGAACGCCAGCCGTCCACGCTGGTCAACGTGCCTCTGTTCCACGTGACCGGCGAAGTGCCGGTGTTCCTCCAGTCGTTCGCGCTGGGGCGCAAGCTGGTGCTGATGGCCAAGTGGGACGTGATCAAGGCGATGGAACTGATCGAGCGCGAGCAGATCAGCTACTTCGTTGGCGTGCCGCTGATGAGCTTCGAGATCGCCACGCACCCGGACCGCGACAAGTACGACCTGTCGAGCTGCGTGACCTTCGCCGCAGGCGGCGCGCCGCGCCCGGTCGAACACGTCGACCGGCTGCGCAAGGCCATGCCGCACGCTTTCCCGATCATCGGCTATGGTTTGACCGAGACCAACGGAGTGGGCGCGGGCAACTTCAACGAGAACTACCTCAACAAGCCCAACAGCACAGGGCTGCCTTCGCGCCCGCTGGTCGACATGGCGATCCTCGACGACGACGGAAAGCCGATGGCGGCGAACGCGGTGGGCGAAGTCTCGATCCGGTCGGTCGCCAACTTCCTCGGCTATTGGAACAACCCGGAGGCGACGGCGGCGGCGATCATGCCCGATGGTTATTTCCGCACGGGCGACCTGGGCTATCTCGACGAGGACGGCTACCTGTTCATCGTCGATCGCAAGAAGGACATCATCATCCGCGGCGGCGAGAACATCGCCTGCATCGAGGTGGAAGCCGCGATCTATGCCCACCCTTGCGTGGGCGAGGCGAGCGTGTTCGGCTTGCCCGACGAACTCTATGGTGAAGTCCCGGCGGGCGTCTATCTGGCGAAGGAAGGCTGCGCGGTCAGTCCTGACGAGCTGAAGGCCTTCCTCGCCCAGCACATCGCCCCGTTCAAGGTGCCGGTGAAGCTGTGGGAGGTTCACGAGCCGTTGCCGCGCCTCGGCACCGAGAAGGTCGACCGCAAGTCGCTGCGCGAGAAGTATCGGGCGGAATGGGCAGAGACGGCGAAATGATTCGCGGCTAAAGGGGAGGCATGACGCTTCCCCGGATCGCCAACCAGCGCGCCATTGTCGATCGTCGCGCGCTTGCCGACGCCATTTCCGCCGCGGTTGCCGCGCAGGGCGACAAGGCGCGGCCCGCCGTGGTCGAACTGCTGCGCGCGGCGCTGGCCAAGGGGCGCGAGGAACTGGCACGAAGGCTTCAGGCCAAGCCTTCGGCGGGCCACGAATGCGCGCAGGGGCAGTCGTTCCTCGTCGACCAGCTGGTGCGCGTGATCCACGATCATGTCGTCGGCCACGTCTATCGCGCCAGCAATCGGTCGACCGGCGAGCGTATCGCGATCCTGGCGGTGGGCGGCTACGGGCGCGGCGAGATGGCGCCGCATTCGGACGTCGACATCGCTTTCGTCACGCCCACCAAGCCGACCTCGTGGTGCGAGCAGGTGATCGAGGCGATGCTCTATTTCCTGTGGGATCTGGGGTTGAAGGTCGGCCATTCCAGCCGCTCGCTCGACGATCTGGTGCGCATGGCCAAGAGCGACCTGACCATCCGCACCGCGCTGCTCGAAGGGCGATACGTCTGGGGCGACCAGGCGCTGTTCGAGGAAGGCGCGCGGCGCTTCTGGGCCGAAGTCGCCGAAGGCACCGAGCGGCAGTTCGTGGCCGAGAAGCTGGCCGAACGCAACGAGCGGCACAAGCGGCTGGGCGACAGCCGCTATGTGGTCGAGCCGAACGTGAAGGAAGGCAAGGGGGGCCTGCGCGATCTGCACACGCTCTACTGGATCGGCAAGTACATCCACAAGGTGCGCGATCCGTCCGAGCTGGTGAACGTCGGCCTGCTGACGGCGTTGGAATACCGCCAGTTCCGTCGGGCCGAGAACTTCTTCTGGGCGGTGCGCTGCCACTTGCACGCCATCACCAAGCGCGCCGAGGACCGGCTGACCTTCGACCTGCAGCGCGAAGTCGCCATGCGGATGAACTTCGCCGATCGGCCGGGCAAGAGCGCGGTCGAACGCTTCATGCAGTTCTTCTTCCTGCAGGCCAAGCAGGTGGGGTCACTGACCGGCGTGTTCCTGGCCGAGCTGGACGAACAGTTCGCCAAGAAGGCCCGCACCGGATTCCTCGCCCGCTTCAAGCCGCGTCGCAAGCGCAAGATCGGCGTGTTCCCGCTGACGGCCGACAAGGTCGGTGTCGATGGCGACGATTTCTTCGCGCAGGATCCCGTGCGGCTGATCGAGATGTTCACGCTCGCCGATCGCGAGAACCTGGAAATCCATCCCGAGGCGATGCGCATGGCCAGCCGCGATGCCGGGCTGATCGACGGCGCGGTGCGCAAGGACCCGCGCGCCAACGCGCTGTTCCTCGATCTGCTGACCAGCCGCAACGATCCCGAAACGGTGCTGCGCTGGATGAACGAGGCGGGCGTGTTCGGCCGTTTCGTGCCCGACTTCGGTCGCGTCGTCGCGCAGATGCAGTTCGACATGTACCACCATTACACGGTGGACGAGCACACCATCCGCGCCATCGGCCTGCTCGCGCGGATCGAGAAGGGCGAGGAGAAGGAACAGCACCCGCTGGCGAGCGAGGTGATCGCCAAGGTCTCCTCGCGCCGCGTGCTCTATGTCGCCACCTTGCTGCACGACATCGCCAAGGGGCGGCGCGGTGACCATTCGGTGCTGGGCGCCGAGGTGGCGATGAAGCTGTGCCCGCGGCTGGGGCTGTCGAAGGCGGAGACCGAGCTGGTCGCCTGGCTGGTGCGCCAGCACCTGCTGATGAGCGCGACCGCGTTCAAGCGCGATCTGGCCGATTACAAGACCATCGCCGATTTCGTGAACGTGGTGCAGAGCGTCGAGCGGCTGCGGCTGCTGCTGGTGCTGACGATCGTCGATATTCGTGCCGTCGGTCCGGGAATCTGGAATTCGTGGAAGCGCCAGCTGCTGGGCGACCTGTTCCTGTCGGGCGAGGAGATGCTGCGGCTGGGCCACAAGCAGCATGGCCGGGCCGAACGCATCGCCGCCAAGAAGAGGGCGGTGGGCGCGCTGCTGAAGGAGCGCGACAACCTGATCGGCACGGTCGGGCGCCAGCTCGGCGATGCCTACTGGATCGCCGAGCCCGAAGACATCATCGCGCTGAACCTGCAACAGATGGACCGCGCGCTGGGCGAGCCGCTGACGGTCGAGACGCACTGGTATGCGGCGCGCGGGGCGACGCTGGTGACGGTGCTGGCGGCAGACCATCCCGGCCTGTTCTATCGCATCGCCGGCGGCATTCATCTTGCTGGCGGCAACATCATCGACGCGCGGATCCATACCGCGCGCAACGGCACCGCGGTGGACAACTTCCTCGTGCAGGACCCGCTGGGACGCCCGCTCAACGAGGAATCGCAGATCATGCGGCTGAAGACCGCGATTGCCGATGCGCTGGCCAACCGGGTCAAGCTGCTGCCGCAGCTGGCGGCGCGGCCATCGGCGCGGCCGCGCGCCGATGCTTTCGAAGTGCAGCCGATGGTGATCTTTGACAACAAGGCGTCCAACCGCTTTACCGTGATCGAGGTGGGTTCGCGCGATCGCCCCGCACTGCTGTCGCAGCTGGCGCGGGCCTTGTTCGAAGCGCGGCTGATCGTCCATTCGGCGCATATCGCGACCTATGGCGAGCGCGCAGTCGATACGTTCTACGTCACCGACCTGCTGGGCGAAAAGGTCGACGATGAAAGCCGGATGCGCGCGGTGGAAAAGAAGATGCTTGAAGCCGCCAGCGAGGAGCGCGGGCGCAAGGCGGCCTGAGCCGACGCGGCGGTGGCGCGATGCCTTGGCGCTTTCGCCGTGCTGCACAAGCGCGTAGGCTGGCGGCATGACCGAAGCGCAATACCTGTCCGGACGCCTGCTCCTCGCCATGCCCGGCATGGGCGATCCCCGCTTCGACCACGCGGTGATCGCGATGTGCGTCCACGATGCGCATGGCGCGCTCGGCATCGGGCTCGGGCAGGTGCGCGAGGGGATCTCGTTCCACGGTTTGCTCAAGGATGTCGGCATCGATCCGGGCCTCGCGCCCGACGTGCCGATCCTGGCGGGCGGGCCGGTCGAGACGGCGCGGGGGTTCGTGCTCCATTCTACCGACTGGGGCGGCGAAGGCACGGTCGAGGTCGTCGGGCTCTGCGCGCTGTCGGCCTCGCTCGACGTGCTGCGCGCGATCGCGGAAGGGCGCGGGCCGTCGCAGTGGGTCGTGGCGCTGGGCTATGCCGGGTGGGGCGCCGGGCAGCTCGAAGGCGAGATGCGCCAGCACGGCTGGCACGCGGCCGAAGGGCGGCGCGAGATCCTGTTCGACACGCAAAGTTCGGCGCGCTGGGCGGCGACCTGGCGGGCCGAGGGGATCGACCCTGCGCATCTGGTCGCGGCGACCGGCAGGGCCTGAACAAGACCCTTTCAAAGCATTGCAAAGACCGGCTTTTTCCGGGCTTGTTGATGAAGTGCCTGCACGGAAGGCCGTGCAGGCCCCATCAACGAAACATATTATCACTATATTTCAATTACTTGAAAGTCGGCGCACCGCTTCGTCCTGCGCGATCAGCGGCAGCAGGGCGTTCATGTCGGGGCCGTGGTCCATGCCGGTCAGCGCCTGACGCAAGGGCAGGAACAGGGCCTTGCCCTTGCGCCCCGTGGCATCCTTGAGCGCGGCGGTGAGCGCGGCCCACGGCGCGGCCTGCCAATCGAGCGCGGCGGCGACTTGCGCGGCGTGCTGCAGGAAGGTGGCGGTTTCGGCATCCTGCGCGGGGGCAGCGATTGGCCCCTGCACGACGCTCCACCATTCCGCCGCCTCGGCCACGTGGGCGAGGTTGGGGCGGATCGCTTCCCACGCGGCTTCGCCCATGCCTTCGGGCAGCAGCGGGCTCACGCGCTCGAACGGCAGGCGATGGACGATCGCGGCGTTGACGCGCTGCAGTTCGGCCTCGTCGAAACGGGCAGGCGCGCGGCCGAAGCGCGACAGGTCGAAACTGGCGGCGAGCTGGTCGGCATCGAGCGTGGCATCGACCGGATCGGCGGTGCCGAGGCGCGCGAGCAACGCGACCAGCGCCTCGGGCTCGATCCCCGCCTCGCGCAAGTCGGCCACGCCGAGCGAGCCGAGCCGCTTCGACAGCTTGCCTTCCGCGCCCGTCAGCAGCGCCTCGTGCGCGAAGCGGGGCGGTTGTGCGCCGAGCGCGGCGAACATCTGCACTTGCGTGGCGGTGTTGGAAACATGATCCTCGCCGCGCAGCACGTCGGTGACGCCCATTGCCACGTCGTCGATCGCGCTCGGCAGCATGTAGAGCCACGACCCGTCGGCGCGGCGCACCACCGGATCGGACATCTGGCGCGGGTCGAAATGCTGGGGCCCGCGAATGCCGTCGTCCCATGTGATCGGCGTGTCGTGGTCGAGCTTGAAGCGCCAGTGCGGCATTTCGCCCGCCGCCGCCTTCGCGGCGTGATCGGCCTCGGTCAGCGCGAGCGCCGAACGGTCGTAGATCGGCGGAAGGCCGCGGCCGAGCAGCACCTTGCGCTTCAGCTCCAGTTCCTGCGCGGTTTCATAGGCGCGATAGACGCGGCCCTGCGCTGCAAGGCGCTCGAACGCCTCTTCATAGATCGCGAAACGCGCGGACTGGCGCTCCTCGCCATCGGGATGCAGGCCGAGCCACGCAAGGTCGGCGCGGATCGATTCGACGTGTTCCTCGCGGCTGCGCGCGGCGTCGGTATCGTCGATGCGTAGCAGAAAGCGGCCACCAGCTTGCTTCGCCAGCAGCCAGTTGTGGAGCGCGGTGCGGATGTTGCCGACATGAAGGCGGCCAGTGGGCGAAGGCGCGAAACGGGTGACGACCTGGGACATGGGCTTGCGACTAGGGGGATTTGCAAGGCGTGGGAAGAAGGGAAGAGCAGGGATTTACCATCCCTGCACCCTGTATCGTCTTCCGGCGATGGGGCAGTGCCAATGCCAATGGCTGCGTCACATCCTGCCCGCGGGGTTCTTCATGACGGGCACGGGCGGCGATGGCGCGCGCCACGCTGCCCACGCCGCAAGACCAGCGCCGGGAGACGTTCCGGGAGCGCGAGGGCGATGGCCCTCGCATTTCTCTTTACTTCAACGACCTGCCAGCGTCGCGACCGCATGGCGCGTGGCTTCGTGCAGCGCATCGTGCCGATCGGCGCGGACGAAGCCGTGGAGCGTAGCGCCGAAGCTGGCGCGGTCGGCGGCCAAGGCGCTGCGCGTCATGGCGGCGAGCGTGGTTTCATCGGGGCTCATGACTAGGCAGCAGGGGCGGTTGACCATGAAGGGTTCGGGCCAGACCTGCATGATCGTGCGGACGAGGCCGTCGACCGCGCAGGCCGCCTCGACGCTGCGGTAGCGTTGCGCCAGATCGGGGACGGGATCGCGGCCGGCGCGCTCGAACAGCGCGCACAACCGCATCGCCATGACGAGGTGGAGCGCGGTGAGCGAGAGGCCGCGGATGTCGTGCGGGCGGGCCAGCGCGGCGACGGTGGCGGAGAGGGCGGGGCTGGTGGAGGCGGGCACGCGAAGCTCCTTCTTGCGAACGACTCGCAAGTTATGGCGCGCGCACTCCGGCGTCAATGCGAATCGTTCGCAATTGCGTCAGGCGGTGCGGAACCCGTGCGTGATCGGATAGCGGCGATCGCGACCGAAGTTGCGCGTGCCCAGCTTCACCCCCGGGGGGGCTTGGCGGCGCTTGTATTCGGCGATGTTGAGCAGGCGTTCGATGCGCGCGGCGGTGGCGCGGTCGTGGCCTTCGGCGACCAACTGGTCGACGCTCTTTTCGTGTTCGACGAGGCCCATCAGGATCGCATCGAGAACGGGATAGTCGGGCAGCGAATCCGAATCCTTCTGGTCCGGGCGCAGTTCGGCGCTGGGCGGCTTGGTGATGATCCGGTGCGGCATGACCGGGCCATCCGGGCCGAGGCCGATGCGCGGGCGCGCGGTGTTGCGCCATTCGGAAATGGCGAAGACGGTGGTCTTGTAGGCGTCCTTCAGCGGGTTGTAGCCGCCGTTCATGTCGCCGTAGATGGTGGCGTAGCCGACGCTCATCTCGCTCTTGTTGCCGGTGGTGACGAGCATCGGGCCGAACTTGTTCGAAAGCGCCATCAGCGTGGTGCCGCGGATGCGCGATTGCAGGTTCTCTTCGGTCAGGTCGGGCTGGCGGCCTGCGAACACCGGGGCGAGCATCTGCGCAAAGGCATCGGTGGCGGGCACGATCGGCACGGTATCGAGCCGCACGCCCAGCATCTGCGCGCAGCCGGCGGCATCATCGAGGCTTTCCTGGCTGGTGTACTGGCTGGGCATCATCACGCACCACACGCGCTCGGCACCCAGCGCATCGACCGCGATGGCGGCGCAGATCGCCGAATCGATGCCGCCCGACAGGCCGAGCACGACGCCGGGAAAGCGGTTCTTGTTCACATAATCGCGCAGCGCGAGGACCATGGCGCTGTAGATGTCCTCGGGATGTTCGGCGAGTTCATGGACTTCGCCCGCTTCGCAGCGCCAGCGGTGGCCGGTGCCGCCCGCGACCTTGTTCCAGACGGTGTCGACGACCGATTCTTCCCAGTCGGGCATCTGCACCCACACCGCGCCTTCGGGGCCGACAACGAAGCTGGCGCCATCGAACACGATCTCGTCCTGCCCGCCCACGCGGTTGAGGTAGGCGAGCGGGATGCCGGTATCGATCGCGCGGCGCTTGGCCACGCCATCGATGCGCAGCACGTCCTTGTCGATCTCGTAAGGGGAGCCGTTGACGCAGAGGAAGATCTCCGCGCCGAGGTCTGCCAGGTGGCGGCAGACATCGGGGTGCCAGATGTCCTCGCAGATCGGCAGGCCGAGCATCACGCCCTTGAACGGCACGGGCTCGGGCAGCGGGCCGGGCAGGAAGTGCCGCTTTTCGTCGAAGGTGCCGTAATTGGGCAGTTCGTACTTGAAGCGCGTGGCGGCGATGCGCCCGCCTTCGAGCAGGGCCACGCCGTTGTGCAGCGCGCCGTCGCGCACGAAGACCGAGCCGACGAGCATGGCCGGGCCGCCATCGGCGGTGACGGCGGCGAGCTTTTCCAGCTCTGCTGCTGCGCGTTCGATCAGCGCGGGCTTCTGGATCAGGTCTTCGGGCGGGTAGCCGATCAGCTGCATTTCCGGGAAGACGATCAGGTCCGAATGGCGCGAACGCTCGCGAACGCCAAGCATGGCGGCGGCGTTGGCGGCAAGATCGCCGACCGTCTGGTTGAGCTGCGCGAGGGTGATCGTGAGTTTTTCGGCCATGGACCCGTTCCTAGGGGGCAACCGTGGCGCGGCGCAAGAGTTGCGGGCAAACGGCGGGGAATCGTTGCAATGCTGTCATCTTGGGCTAAGGGCGCGCCAAAGGGATCAGCTAAGGACTCGAGGGACGCCCATGAAGATCATGTCCGGCAACGGCAACCTGCCGCTCGCACGCGCCATTGCCGCCTATCTCGAGCTGCCGCTCACCGATGCGGCGGTGCGCCGCTTCGCCGACGAGGAAGTCTTCGTGGAAATCCACGAGAACGTGCGCGGCGAAGACGTGTTCGTGATCCAGTCGACCAGCTATCCGGCGAACGACAACCTGATGGAGCTGCTGATCTGCATCGATGCGCTGCGCCGCGCATCGGCCAAGCGGATCACCGCGGTGGTGCCGTACTTCGGCTATGCCCGCCAGGACCGCAAGCCGGGGCCGCGCACGCCGATCTCGGCCAAGCTGGTGGCGAACCTGATCACCACGGCGGGCGCCGACCGCGTGCTGGCGGTGGACCTGCACGCCGGCCAGATCCAGGGCTTCTTCGACATCCCGACCGACAACCTGTTTGCCGCGCCCGTGATGGCCGCCGACATCCAGACCCGCTACGGCGGCGAGAAGCTGATGGTCGTGTCGCCGGACGTTGGCGGCGTGGTGCGCGCCCGGGCCCTGGCCAAGCGGCTCGACAACGCGCCGCTGGCGATCGTCGACAAGCGCCGCGACAAGCCGGGCCAGTCGGAAGTGATGAACATCATCGGCGACGTGAAGGGCCGGATGTGCATCCTGATCGACGACATCATCGATTCGGGCGGCACGCTGTGCAACGCCGCGCAGGCGCTGATGGATGCGGGCGCGAGCGGGGTTGCGGCCTACATCACGCACGGCGTGCTGTCGGGCGCGGCCGTGGCGCGCGTCGGCAATTCGGCGCTGAAGGAACTGGTGATCAGCGACACCATCCTCGCGACCGACGCGACCAAGGAATGCGACCGCATCCGCGTGCTGACGATCGCGCCGCTGATCGGCGAGGCAATCCGCCGCATCGCCGACGAAAGCTCGGTTTCGAGCCTGTTCGACTGATCTCTACTGCCACGGACGGATCGCGCCGGGCGCGATTCGTTCGATTAGTTCGAGGCGGCGGGCCTGGCGGGTTTCGAGGCTCAGCGTCATCAGCGGCTGGGGGCGGCCGACGAACTGGCGCGGGCTCATCCCGAACAGCGCGGTGAATTCGCGGATCAGGTGGCTCTGGTCGTAATAGCGCAGCATCAGGTCTTCGGCTTCGGCCTGGTCGGCGACGCCGCGCAGGTGGCTGGCCATGTCGAGCGCGCGGGCGCGGCGCAGGACCTGCTTGGGCGGCATCCCGAAATCGCGGCGCACGATGCGTTCGAGGCGGCGCTGCTCGATGCCCCAGCTGTCGGCCAGCGCGGCGACGCTGATGGCGGGATCGGAAAAGGCGGCGGCTTCGAAGCGGACCGAGACAGGATCGGGCTCGGCGGGTTGGTACTGGCCGATGATCGCGCGGATTTCGGCCTCCATGGCGAGAACCCACCCTTCGGCGGTGTCGTCCGGGTCGATCAGGGTCAGCCAGCGGTCGGACGAGAAGCCGAGCGCGTCGATCGGCACGAGGCGGTCGAGGTGATCGTGGAGCTGCTGGCCGAGTGCGAGCGTGTGCAGCGCGCCGGGGCGAAAGGCGATGCCGACGCTGGTGAAGGCGCCGGTGACGCCGATGGGCATGCGCCGGGTGTTGGGGCCGAAGAACAGCGCGGCGCGGTCGATCCGGCGCTCGCCATCGGCGGTCATGGCGGACCAGCCGCCGCGCAGCTGGAGGCGCACGAAGCTGGTGTCGCAGAACAGGCCGCAATCGAGCCGGTAGTCGGCGGGCGCTTCGACATCGGTGACGTAGAGCCGCGCGATCCACGGGGCGAGATCCGCCGCGGGCGCGCGACTGTATGATATGGGTTGACCATCGCGCGTCGCGCCCCCGCGCGACGCCAGCGCCCTGTCAAAGACAGGCTGCCCCCTGTGCGACATTATGCTCCCCGTTCTTGTTCTCATGCCGGCTGGATATCATCCTGCCGATGCCGACCTCGTGATTTTCGTCACGTTACGTGCAGTTCAGGCTAGATCACGAAATAACAACGTCTCCAACCCCTGCGATTGAGGTATCTGCGTATTTGGTCAGGGGCGCTTGTGGCCGCGCTTGACCGGCGCCGCCATGCTCGCCATGCCCGGGCCATGAATCTCGACGACGACATCGCCCTTGCCTTGCGCCTTGCCGACGCGGCGGGCGAGGCCATTCGCCCCCATTTTCGAAGCGTTTCCGCCGAGCGGAAGGGCGACTCCACCCCGGTGACGCTGGCAGACCACGCCGCCGAGGAGGCGATGCGCCGCCTGCTGAAGGCAGAGCGCCCGCGCGACACCGTGATCGGCGAGGAGTTCGGCGCGACGGCCGGGTCGTCGAATCGCAGCTGGGTGCTCGACCCGATTGACGGGACGGCGGGCTTTCTGGCGGGACGCCCGCTGTTCGGCACGCTGATCGCGCTGGTGGTCGAAGGCTTCCCGGTGCTTGGGGTGATCGACCAGCCGATCATTGGCGAGCGCTGGGTGGGCGTGATGGGCCGTCCGACCACGCTCAACGGGCGCGAGGTGCGCACGCGCCCCTGCCGCGAACTGGCCGAGGCGACGCTGGCGACGACCGGGCCGCACTACTTCGATGATCACCAAGGCCAGCACTTCATGGCGCTGGCGGCGAAGACCGACCACAAGCGCATGGTCATGGGTGGCGATTGCTACAACTATGCCATGCTGGCGACCGGGCAGCTCGACCTGGTGTGCGAGGCGAACCTGAAACTGCACGACTGGGCCGCGCTGGTGCCAGTGGTCGAAGGCGCGGGCGGGGTCATGGCCGACTGGAACGGCGAGCCGCTGCACGCAGGCTCCGACGGGCATGTGCTGGCGCTGGGCGACCCGGCGCGGCTGGAGGACGTGGTCGAGGCGCTCGCCTGCGGGCACTGAGCGCGATCGGGGGCCTTCATGCGCGGGCGGCTGTTCTTCTTCTATGGCACGCTGACCCACGACCACGACAATGCGATGACGCGCGCGGTGCTGCCGCTGCTGCGCCCGGTGGGGCGCGCGGCGGCGCGGGGCGTGGTGCTGGCGGTGCGCGATCCGCAAGGCTGGTATCCCGTGCTGCGCCCCGGGGGCGGCGAGGCTCGCGGCTGGCTCTATGCGGCGGGGCCGGGGTTCGGACCGCGCGCGCTGCGACTGCTCGATGCCTATGAAACGGCCGACCGGCGACCGGGCCAGCGCGAATATCGGCGGCAGGTGATCGGCGTGCGGCTGGGGCGGCGCGCCGTGCGGGCGCAGGCTTATGTTCATGCCGTGCCTGCGCATGGCGGAATGCTGCGCGTCCATCGGGGCGATTTTGCAGGCTTTGTCGCGCAGAGGCGGGGCAAGTCGTTCAGAAGTATCGTCCCGCTTGCGTGATCCGGTTGCGCGTGCAACCTGTTGCACGAACGGACAACAGGGAACGCGGGCGATGACGATGCGCAAGGTGATGATGGCGACGGGCGGGCTGGTACTGGCGGCGCTGGCGCCGACGGCGCAGGCGGGCACGGTGGTGGTGCGCGCCGCGCACATGATCGACGTGATCGCGGGCAAGCGCGTGGACGATGCGCAGGTCGTCGTCACCGATGGACGCATCGCGGCGGTGGGCAAGCGTGGCGATGCCGTGCCCCAAGGCGCCGAAGTGATCGACCTTGGCGGGCGCACGCTGCTGCCGGGCCTGATCGACATGCACGTCCACCTGACCAGCGACCCGCGCTATTCGGGCTATCGCGGGCTGGAATACACCGATGCGTTCTGGACGGTGGTGGGCGTGGACAGCGCGCGCCGGACGCTGGACGCGGGCTTCACCACCGTGCGCAACGTGGGCGCGGGCGACTATGCCGACGTGGCGCTGAAGCAGGGCATCGCCGAAGGCTATATCACCGGGCCGCGCATCGTGCCTGCGACCTACGCGCTGGGGGCGACGGGCGGGCATTGCGATTCGACCGAGTTTCCGCCCTCGATCCACGCCGAGGTGCCGGGCGTGGCGGATTCGCCCGACGCTTTCCGCGCGCTGGTGCGCAAGGTGCGCAAGTACGGCGCCGAAGTGATCAAGATCTGCGCCACCGGCGGCGTGTTCTCGAAGACCGATTCGGTCGGCGCGCAGCAGATGGGCGAGGCCGAGCTGAAGGCCGTGGTCGATGAAGCGCACATGCTGGGGATGCGCGTGGCCGCCCACGCCCACGGCACGGAAGGGATCAACGCCGCATTGCGTGCCGGGGTGGACACGATCGAGCATGCCAGCCTTGCCGATGCCGAAAGCTTCCGGCTCGCCAAGGAAAAGGGCGCGGCGCTCGACATGGACATCTACAACGACGACTACATCCTGGCCGAAGGCGCGAAGAACGGCGTGTTCGCCGAGAGTCTCGAAAAGGAGCGGATGATCGGGCGCAAGCAGCGCGAGACCTTCCGCGCCGCGCACGCCGCCGGGGTGACGCTGCTGTTTGGCACCGATGGCGGGGTCTATCCCAACGGCAACAACGCGTTGCAGTTTGCCAAGATGGTCGAATGGGGCATGACCCCGATCGAGGCGATCCGCGCCGCGACGGTGACGGCGGCCAAGTACCTCGACAAGACGGGCGACGTCGGCGCGATTGAGAAGGGCCGCTATGGCGACCTGATCGCGGTGGACGGCGACCCGCTGGCCGACGTGCGCGCGCTGGAAAAGGTCAGCTTCGTGATGAAGGGGGGCGCGGTGGCCAAGACCGCGCCCTGAACGTTCAGAATTCCGACCAGTCCTCCACCGCTGCCCCGCCGCTGGCGATCCGGCGCGGCGCGGGCGCCGTAGCGGTGTCGATGGCGCGCGGCGGAGGCGGCGCGGAATAGGCGAGGCTGGCGACGGGGCCGGGGCCGGGGAAGGCCGCGCGCCCGGCCTGCGCATCGCCGAGGCGGAAGCGGCCGACCATCTGCAGCAGTTCGCCCGACTGGGTGGCGAGGCTGCGCGCGGCGGCGGTCGACTGCTCGCTCATCGCCGCGTTCTGGTGGGTCATCTTGCCCATTTCGGTGATCGCGGCGTTGACTTGCAGCAGGCTCGACGATTGCGCGTCCGAGGCCTCCGCGATGCGCGTCATCAGCGCGCTGACGCGGTGGATCTGGTCGACGATGCGGCCCAATGCGTTGCCGGTTTCGGAGACGAGCGCGACGCCGCTGGCGACTTCGCGCGAGGCCTGGCCGATCCGCGTCTTGATCTCGCTGGCGGCTTCGGCGCTGCGCTGGGCGAGCGCGCGCACTTCGGTGGCGACGACCGCGAAGCCCTTGCCCGCCTCGCCCGCGCGGGCGGCTTCGACCCCGGCGTTGAGCGCCAGCAGGTTGGTTTGGAAGGCGATGCCGTCGATCAGGCCGATGATCTGCTCGATTTCGCGGCTGGTGCCCTCGATCGCGTCCATCGCGGCGATGGCGCGGCGCACCACGTCTTCGGACGCGGTGGCTTCGCCCGTGGCCCCGGCGACCGCGCGGTGCGCCTCTTGCGCGGCGCTGGCCGAATCGGCGACGGTGCGGGTGACTTCGGCGAGCGCGGCGGCGGATTCTTCGAGGCTGGCGGCCTGTTCCTCGGTGCGCGAGGACAAGTCCTGCGAGGCGTGGCGGATCTCGCCCGCGCCGCGATCGACCCCGTGCGAGACGGCGGCGATGGCGCCGAGCGTTTCGGCCAGCGTGGCGGCGGCACCGTTGTAATCGGCCTTGAGCGAGGCGAAGATGCCGGGCAGCTCGGCGTCGATGCGGCGGACCAGATCGCCGCGCGAGAGGTCGGCGAGCGCGGCGCCGACGTTGTCGACGATGAGCCGGGCCTGCTCTTCCTTGGCGCGTTCGGCCGCGACCAGCAGGTCGCGCAGTGCCAGCGTTGCCCGCGACAGGTCGCCCACTTCGTCGCGCCGCTCGGTGGCGCGGGCGATGACATCGGTGCGCCCTTCGGCGAGCAGCGAGATGGTCTCGGTCACTTCGACCAGCGGGTTGGCGATGACGCGGGTCAGCGCCACCAGCAGCACCCCGGCGAGCACGAACGCGAGCAGGGTGACGCCGACGACGATCATGCGCGCGGTGAAGGCAAGGCCGGCGGCGTCGGACGCCACCTTCTTCATGACTTGCGCCTGCGCATTCCAGATCGCGTCGCCAGCGGTGTTGAGGTGTTCATAGTCGGCGGCGAGGGCGTGGTACTGATCGAGCGCTTCCTGGTTGCGGTTGGCGGCCGACAGCGCCAGCATCTGGTCGGACTGGCGATAATAGGCATCGCGCAGGGGCACGAAGGCTTGTAGCGCGGCCTTGGTGTTCTGCTTTTGCAGGCGCGGGGTGAGCCAGGCGACCTTTTCGTCGATCAGGTGGCGCTGTGCCTGCACGGCGGCGGTCGCTTGCCGGATTTCCTCCGGCGTGGTCGAGAGGATATGCGCGGCTTCTGCCCCGTGCATGTCGGACACCGCACCGGACAGGGCCGCCGCTGCTTCCAGTTTTTCCCGCCGTGAAACGCCGAGATCCTGCGTGACGTCGGACAGCGAGCCAAGACCGAAGAAGCCCACGCTGCCGACGACCAGCAACGTGAGGATGAAGGCTGCGACCGCGAGCAGCAGCTTGCGGGAAATCGGCAGGTCGGCCATTGCTTACGCGTCCCTTTGTTCAGCACAGCCGGTTAAGGCGGCGGCGTTAGAACAATGGCGCGCCCGGGCTCGGGGATTCTACGCAGGGTCGCCGGGGCGCCATGCGGTTGCATCGGGCCGCGCGGCGCGCTACATCGACGCCAGCATCAAGAGTTGGGGAAGACGCCCCGACGCCAACCTGCCTCTCCGGGCAAGGTGGCGCCTCCGCAAGGGGGGATGTGGCCGGTCCGGCAACCAAGCGGAACCCAGCCCATTGCCCCTGCAGCGTCTGTCCTCGCCTGGTCCGAGGGAATTGAGACGTGCCGATCCGTATTGCCGACAACCTGCCCGCCCGCCGTACGCTGGAAGCCGAGGGCGTGATCGTGATGGGCGAGACCGAAGCCGCCCGGCAGGACATCCGCCCCTTGCGCGTCGCGCTGCTCAACCTGATGCCCGACAAGATCACCACAGAAACGCAGATCGCGCGCGTGCTGGGGGCAACGCCCTTGCAGGTGGAACTGGAACTGGTGCGCATTTCCGACCACGTCAGCAAGAACACCGCCGCGGGGCACCTCGCCGCGTTCTATCGCCCGTGGTGCGAGGTGAAGGCCGAGAAGTTCGACGGGCTGATCGTCACCGGCGCGCCGGTCGAGACACTGCCGTTCGAGGACGTGACCTATTGGGACGAGCTGCGGCGCATCCTCGACTGGTCGCAGACCCACGTGCATCGCACGCTGGCGGTGTGCTGGGGCGCGATGGCGGCGCTGCACCACTTCCACGGGGTGGAAAAGCACGAACTTGCGGCCAAGGCTTCGGGCGTGTTCCGCCACCACAACCGCGCGCCGGCCAACCCGTGGATGCGCGGGCTTCCCGACGTGTTCGACGTGCCCGTATCGCGCTGGAGTGAGATGCGCCGCGAGGATCTGCCCGAAGGGCGGGGCCTGCACGTGCTGGCCGAGAGCGACGACACCGGGCTGTGCCTGATCGACGATCCGGCGCACAACGCGCTGCACATGTTCAACCACCTGGAATACGACACGCTGACGCTGGCCGGCGAATATGCGCGCGATGAGGGCGGATACCTGCCGCAGCACTATTTCCCGGGCGATGATCCCAAGGGGCACCCGGTGAACACCTGGCGCGGGCACGGGCACCTGCTGTTCGGCAACTGGATCAACGAGACGTACCAGACGACGCCGTTCGCGATGGGGGATATCGGGCGGGCGTGAGGGGACGACTCTGCTTGCCTTTGGCGTCCGCTTCCCCTAACGGCGCCGCTTCCGTTGCGCGGAATCGCTGACTCGCCTGGCTAACTAGGGCTGCCATGGCGGGTCTTCCGTGCTTTTGTCTAGGAGACGAAAATGCCCAAGATGAAGACCAAGAGCGGCGTCAAGAAGCGCTTCAAGCTCACGGCCACCGGCAAGGTGAAGCACGGCGTCGCCGGCAAGCGCCACCGCCTGATCAGCCACAACGCCAAGTACATCCGCCAGAACCGCGGCATGGACGTGATCTCCGACGCCGATGCGAAGGTGATCAAGAAGTGGGCGCCCTACGGGCTGAACTGAGGAGCGCTTAACTTATGAGCCGTATCAAGCGTGGTGTTACCACCCGTGCCAAGCACAAGCGGATTCTGGATCAGGCGAAGGGCTATCGCGGCCGTCGCAAGAACACCATCCGCGTCGCCCGTCAGGCCGTCGAAAAGGCCGGCCAGTACGCGTACCGCGACCGCAAGGTCAAGAAGCGCACCTTCCGCGCCCTGTGGATCCAGCGCATCAACGCTGCCGTCCGCGCCGAAGGCCTGACCTATTCGCAGTTCATCCACGGCGTGAAGCTGGCGGGCATCGAACTCGACCGCAAGGCCATGGCCGACCTCGCCATGAACGAAGGTGGCGTGTTCACCGCCGTCATCGCGCAGGCGAAGGCCGCTCTTCCGGCGTAAGCGCTGGTTGGGGCTGCTCTGCCGGCGTAGCCGCCAGCAGCAAGGCTGACAGAATTGGGGCGCTGACCATAGCGGTTGGCGCCCTTTTTCGTGCGCGTCTTCCGGTGGTGCCGGATTTGCGTGTATCTTTGGAAACCATTTTGGGTCTATGCCCTTGGCCAAGGGTATAAAAGGGGTTCGCCAGCGTGACCGGGGATGTGTCCGTCCGGGTTCGATTCCATCCACCGCCAGCGGCGCTGCGGCCATATTTCACCACGTTCTACCTGACCGAGATCGACGTCGCCCACGGCGGCAGCACGTTCGACTGGCTGCATCCCGAATGGGCCAACCTGCGGCTGTTCCAGGGCAGCCTGCCCGATAGCGACATCGGCGGGCGCGATCCGCTGGGCGGGGTGCCCGCGACCTTCACCGGGCCGACCAGCACCAGCGTGCGCTTTGCCATCGGCACGACGCGGATCTGGGGCATCGGCCTGCTGCCGCTGGGCTGGGCGCGCTTCGTCGATGCGCCCGCGCACCTTTATGCCGACCGGCTGATGGACCCGTTGCGCGAGCGGATCTTTGCCCCGTTCCGCCCGCTGATCGATGGCCTGTTCGGCGACGAGCCCGACGAGGCGGCGGAACTGGCGCGGATCGGCGAGCATTTCCTTGCCCGCCCGCCGCTCGACCTGCCCGACGAGGAACGCATCGTCGCCTGCCATGCGGCGCTGCTCGATCCCGAGCTGTCGACCGTGGCGGACTTTGCCGAGGCCGCGCACTTGCCCGCGCATACGCTGGAACGGCTGTGCCGCCGCCACTTCGGCTTTCCGCCAAGGCTGTTGCTGCGCCGCCAGCGCTTCATGCGCAGCTTGGCGCAATACATGCTCGATCCCAGCCTGAAGTGGATCGGCGCGATCGACGGGCACTATCACGACCAGGCTCAGTTCGTGCGCGACTTCCACCGCTTCATGGGGATGAGCCCGCGCCAGTATTCGTCCGCCCCGCATCCGGTGCTGGCAGCGGTGATGCGCGCGCGGCAGGACGCGGCTGGCGCGGCGGTGCAGGCGCTGCACAATCCGCTGCTGAAGCATCCGGCGGACCGGTAAGGCGGCTTGGTTTTTGGTGCGTTTGGCGCTAGCGCGCGCAGCACCATGGAACAGCTCGAACAGACTCTGGCCGCGATCGCCGCGGCCGACACGCCCGATGCGGTGGAAGCGATCCGCGTGGCCGCGCTTGGCAAGCAGGGGTGGGTTTCCGCCCTGCTCAAGACGCTGGGGGGCATGAGCCCGGACCAGCGGCAGGCCGAAGGCCCGAAGATCCACGCGGCGCGCGAAGGCGTGACGGCGGCGCTGGCAGAGCGCAAGGGCGCGCTGGAAAGCGCGGCGCTGGACGCGCGGCTGGCGGCCGAGACGGTCGACCTGTCGCTGCCCGGGCCCGAGGCTCCGCGCGGGTCGGTCCACCCGGTTTCGCAGGTGATGGACGAGCTGGCCGAGATCTTTGCCGACCTGGGCTTTGCCGTGGCGAGCGGGCCGGAGATCGAGGACGACTGGCACAACTTCACCGCGCTCAACATGCCCGAAACGCACCCGGCGCGCGCGATGCACGATACGTTCTACTTCCCCGATCAGGACGCCAAGGGCCGGTCGATGCTGCTGCGCACGCACACCAGCCCGGTGCAGATCCGCACGATGCTGGCAGAAGGCGCGCCCTTGCGCATCATCGCGCCGGGGCGGGTCTATCGCTCTGACTCGGATGCGACCCACACCCCGATGTTCCACCAGATCGAAGGCCTGGTGATCGACAAGGGCATCCACCTCGGCCACCTCAAGTGGACGCTGGAGACCTTCCTCAAGGCCTTCTTCGAGCGCGACGACATCGTGCTGCGGCTTCGCCCGAGCTACTTCCCCTTCACCGAGCCGTCGGTGGAGGTCGACGTCGGCTATACCCTCGTCAACGGCAAGCGTGTCGTCGGCGGCGGCGGCGATGTCGAGAACGGCGGCTGGATGGAAGTGCTGGGCAGCGGCATGGTCAACCGCAAGGTGATCGAGTTCGGCGGGCTGGATCCCGACGAATGGCAGGGCTTTGCCTTCGGCACCGGCGTCGACCGGCTCGCCATGCTCAAGTACGGCATGGACGACTTGCGCGCCTTCTTCGATGGCGATGCGCGCTGGCTGGCGCACTATGGTTTCGGGGCGCTTGACGTGCCCACCCTCTCGGGCGGCGTGGGAGTCAAGTCGTGAAGTTCGCTCTGTCCTGGCTCAAGACCTTCCTCGACACCGAGGCGGATGCCGATACCATCGCCAAGAAGCTGACCGCGCTGGGGCTGGAGATCGAGAGCGTCGAGGATGCCTCGGCCGCGCTGGCGAAGTTCCGCGTGGCGCGCGTGCTGACGGCGGAGAAGCACCCGCAGGCGGACAAGTTGCAGGTGCTGTCGGTCGATACCGGCGAAGGTGCGCCCTTGCAGGTGGTGTGCGGCGCGCCGAATGCGCGTGCGGGGCTGGTCGGCGTGCTGGGCCTGCCCGGTGCGACGGTGCCCGCCAATGGCATGGTGTTGAAGGTCGCCGCCGTGCGCGGGGTTGAATCCAACGGCATGATGTGTTCGACGCGCGAGCTGAACCTTGGCGACGATCACGACGGCATCATCGAACTGCCCGCCGATGCGCCGGTGGGGACGAGCTATGCCGATTACCTGGGCAGCGATCCGGTGTTCGACGTGGCGATCACGCCCAACCGGCCCGACTGCATGGGCGTTTACGGCATTGCGCGCGATCTGGCGGCAGCGGGTCTTGGCACGCTGAAGCCGATCGTGACGGGTGGTGTTGCGGGCAGCTTCCCGTGCCCGGTCGAGATCCGCACCGACGATGCCGAGGGTTGCCCGGCGTTTTATGGCCGCGTGATCCGGGGCGTGAAGAACGGGCCTTCGCCGCAGTGGCTGCAGGACGCGCTGAAGGGCGCAGGCCAGCGCCCGATCTCGGCGCTGGTCGATGCGACCAACTATGTGATGCTGGGCTATGGCCGTCCGGCGCACGCCTATGACCTTGCCAGGCTGACCGGCGCGGTCGTGGCGCGGCGCGCGGTGGATGGCGAAGGCGTGACCGCCTTGAACGGCAAGCACTATATCCTCGACAGCGGGATGACGGTGATCGCCGACGATGCGGGCGTCCACGACATCGCCGGGATCATGGGGGGCGAGCATTCGGGCTGCGCCGACGAGACGACCGACGTGCTGCTGGAAGTCGCCTACTTCAACCCGCAGCGCATCGCGCGCACCGGGCAGACGCTGGCGCTGTCCTCGGACGCGCGCACGCGGTTCGAGCGCGGGGTGGACCCGGCGTTCCTTGATGACGGGCTTGCGCTGCTGACGAAGCTGATCCTCGAGATCTGCGGCGGCGAGGCCAGCGAAGTGGTGCGCGCGGGCACGCCGCCTTCGGGGCAGAAGACCGTGGCCTATGACCCGGCGCTGGCCGGGCGGCTGGGCGGCGTGGACGTGCCCAAGGGCGAACAGCAGCGCATTCTCGAAGCGTTGGGCTTTGGCGTGGTCGATGCGGCCGACCACTGGGTGGTGTCGGTGCCGAGCTGGCGTCCGGACGTCGATGGTGCGCCGGACATCGTTGAAGAAGTGATCCGCGTGCATGGGCTCGATGCCGTGCCTTCGGTGGCGCTGCCGCGCGCGGATGGCGTGGCGAAGCCCACCGCGACGCCCGCGCAGGCGCTGGAACGGCGCGTGCGCCGTGCGGCGGCGGCGCGGGGCTTGCACGAGGCGGTGACGTGGTCGTTCCTGCCGGAAGCGGAAGCGGCGCACTTTGCCGACGGGCAGTTCGTGTGGACGCTGGCCAACCCGATTTCGGAAGACCTCAAGGCGATGCGCCCGTCGCTGCTGCCGGGCCTGCTGGGCGCGGCCAAGCGCAACCTCGATCGCGGCGCATCGTCGGTGCGCGTGTTCGAAGTCGGGCGGCGCTATCTGCGGGCCGAGGACGGTTCGAGCGACGAAAAGCTGAGCCTTGCCGTGGTGCTGGCGGGCGAACAGACCCCGCGCGGCTGGGCGAGTGGCAAGGCGCGCAGCTTCGACGCCTTCGACGCCAAGGCCGAGGCGCTGGCGCTGCTGGGCGAAGCGGGCGCGCCGGTCGAGAACCTGCAGGTGATGGGCGAGGCGGGTAGCCAGTTCCATCCCGGCCAGTCGGCCACGCTGCGGCTGGGGCCAAAGCAGGTGCTGGCGCGCTTCGGCATGATCCATCCCGTCACGGCCAAGGCCTTCGACATCGACGGACCGGTGGCGTTGGTCGAACTGTTCCTCGATCGCATCCCCGCGAAGAAGGGCCAGTCGGGCTTTGCCCGCGCAGCCTATGCGCCGCCCGCCTTGCAGGCGGTGACGCGCGACTTTGCGTTCCTGCTGCCGCTGGGCGTGCCCGCAGGCGACCTGCTGCGCAGCGTGAAGGGCGCGGACAAGGCCAACATCACGGGCGCGCGGGTGTTCGACGATTTCCGCGGGACGGGCGTGCCCGAGGGGCACAAGAGTGTGGCGCTGGAAGTGACCTTGCAGCCGGTCGACAAGAGCTATGACGAGGCGGCGCTCAAGGCGATTGCCGACAAGATCGTGGCGGCGGCGGCCAAGCAGGGTGCGGTTCTGCGCGGGTGATGTCTTGACGCAGTGCAGCATGGTTTCCACACAGGGCATCGTGCTGCATTGCGAGACATCATGGACGACCTGATCGAGATCACTTCCGGCGACCTGACCGCCCGGGTCAACCCGCTGGGCGCGGAGCTATGGTCGCTGACCGACGCGCAGGGCCGCCAATACATGACCGATGCCGACCCGGCGTTCTGGTCGGGCCGGGCGCCGCTGCTGTTCCCGATCGTGGGCGCGCTGGGGGGCGATGAACTGCGGCTGGACGGCAAGGCTTATACGCTGCCCAAGCACGGCTTTGCCCGGCGCAGCACGTTCGCGCCGGTGGAGACCGCGCCGGGCCATGCGCGGTTTCGGCTGACCGATTCGCCCGCGACCCGTGCCGCCTATCCCTTCGGCTTCGTGCTGGAGATGGGCTTTGCGCTGGAGGGGTGGACGCTGGCGATGGAGGCGCGGGTGTTCAATCCCAACGCCACCGACCTGCCGTTCAGCTTCGGCTTTCATCCCGCGTTCGCATGGCCGCTGCCGGGTGCGAGCGGACTCGGGGCCGACAAGGCCGCGCACAAGCTGGTGTTCGAGGCCGAAGAGCCGCAGGACGTGCGCCGCATCGGCAAAGCCGACGGCCTGCTGCTGCCAGAGGGCGAGCCGACGCCGGTGGTGGGGGGCGAGCTGGCGCTGCACGAGGATCTGTTCCGCGCCGACGCAGTGATCTGGACCGACCTTGCCAGCCGCGCGCTGTCCTATGGCGCGGACGGCGGGGCGTGGCTGGACTTGGCCTTTCCCGATTGCCCGATGCTGGGCGTGTGGCAGGTTCCGGGGGCGCGCTACATCTGCCTGGAGCCGTGGGCGGGGCTGGCCGATCCGCAAGGGTTCGGCGGCGATTTCCGCGACAAGCCGGGCGTGGTGCTGCTGCCGCCGGGCGAGACGGCACGGTTCCGCATGGACGTGACGGTGCGGCCGGCATGAGTGGCTGTTCGGCAGGAGGCGCGGCTGCGCGCAAGCCGCAGCGGCCGTGGCTGGGGTGGACCCTGCTGCTGGGCGCGCTGGCCGGGCTGGTGATCTTTGCCGCGACGTTCGGGCACAAGCGGCAGGCCGAGGAAATGCGCCACCTGCTGTTCGCCATCACCGCGCAGCCTTCCGCGCAGGTGTCCGCCTGCCTGATGCAGCGCCTGCCACTGGAGGGGCGATGGCGACCGGACGAGGGCGCGCCGCAGCGGATCGGGTCGTGGAACGGGATGCGCGACCTGATGGTCGAGGTGATCGACGGCGGCGCGAAAGGGCGGCGGATCGAGATTTCCTCGCGCGGGGGGCGGGCGCTGACCGGAAGCGAAAGCGAAGGCCTGCGCCGCTGCCTTGCAGGCGGCTGATGCGTGACAGCGCGGTGAGGCTTCGCTAGGGGCGGTCCCCATGTCCAATCGCCGCACCTTCGCCATCATTTCGCACCCTGACGCCGGTAAGACGACCCTTACCGAAAAGCTGCTGCTGCAAGGCGGCGCGATCCACCTTGCCGGTGAGGTTAAGGCCCGCGGCGCGGCGCGGCGCGCGCGATCGGACTGGATGAAGATCGAGCAGCAGCGCGGGATTTCCGTGACCAGCTCGGTGATGACGTTCCAGAAGGACGGGATCGTCTTCAACCTGCTCGACACGCCGGGCCACGAGGACTTTTCCGAAGACACCTATCGCACGCTGACCGCGGTCGATTCGGCGATCATGGTGATCGACGCGGCCAAGGGCATCGAGCCGCAGACGCGCAAGCTGTTCGAAGTGTGCCGGATGCGTTCGGTGCCGATCATCACGTTCGTCAACAAGGTCGACCGCGAAGGGCGCTCCGTCTTCGAGACGCTGGACGAAGTGGCCGACGCGCTGGCGCTCGACGTGGTGCCGATGTCCTGGCCGATCGGCATGGGCGGCATCTTCCAGGGCGTACTGGACTTTGCCACCAACACCATCGCGCGGCCCGAGGGCGACAGCCGCGAGTTCCTCGGCAAGCGCGACCCGGTGGCCGAGGGTATGATTCCCGACGATATCGCCGAGGAAATCGAGCTGGCGCAGGCGGGCTATCCCGAATTCGATATCGAGGCGTACCGCCACGGCGACCTGACGCCGGTCTATTTCGGGTCGGCGCTCAAGAACTTCGGCGTGGCCGAACTGATCGACGCGATCGCGCGGTTCGCGCCGCCGCCGCGTCCGCAATCGTCGGACCAGGGCACGATCGACCCGGAACGCAGCGACGTGACCGGCTTCATCTTCAAGGTGCAGGCCAACATGGACCCGCAGCACCGCGACCGCATCGCGTTCATGCGCATGGTGTCGGGCACGTTCAAGCGCGGCATGAAGCTGACGCCGTCGGGCCTGGGCAAGCCGATCGCGGTGCATTCGCCGATCCTGTTCTTCGCGCAGGACCGCGAGATCGCCGATACCGCCGAGGCGGGCGACATCATCGGCATTCCCAATCACGGCACGCTGCGCGTGGGCGACACGCTGAGCGAGAAGAACGACCTGCGCTTTACCGGCCTGCCCAACTTCGCGCCCGAAATCCTGCGGCGCGTGGCGCTGAAGGACCCGACCAAGACCAAGCAGTTGCGCAAGGCGCTGGACGACTTGTCCGAAGAGGGCGTGATCCAGGTGTTCTATCCCGAGATCGGCAGCCAGTGGATCGTCGGCGTGGTCGGGCAACTGCAGCTCGACGTGCTGATTTCGCGGCTGGAAGCGGAATACAAGGTGGAGGCGGGGCTGGAGCCTTCGCCCTTCGACACCGCGCGCTGGATCAAGGGCAGCGACGCCGCGCTCAAGGGCTTTGCCGACTTCAACCTGTCGAACCTGGCCAAGGATCGCGACGGCGACCCGGTGTTCATGGCGCGATCGGCGTGGGACGTGAGCTACCAGCAGGAACGCAATCCGGAGCTGACCTTTTCGGCCACCAAGGAAAGGTAGTGTCCCGGGGGTTGCGCCCCCGGCCCAACGGTTGCAGGTAGCGGGGCATGAACCTGCTTGGCCCGACCTCGAACACCTTCATCTCGCAACGCCTGCGGCTGCACTATGTCGACTGGGGCAATGCGGACAAGCCGCCGCTGCTGCTCGTCCACGGCGGGCGCGACCATTGCCGGTCGTGGGACTGGACGGCAGAGGCGCTGCGCGACGACTGGCACGTGATCGCCATGGACCATCGCGGGCATGGCGACAGCGAATGGACGTCTGACGGCAACTATCGCACGATGGACCTCGTCTATGACGTGGCGCAGCTGATCCACCAGCTCGACCTGGCGCCCGTGACGATCGTGTCGCATTCGTGGGGCGCCAACACCAGCCTGCGCTATGCCGGGCTGTTCCCCGAGAACGTGCGCAAGCTGGTGGCGATCGAGGGCATCTTCCCCACGCCCGAGCGCGAGGCGATGCTGAAGAACGTGCCGTTCGCGCGGCGCGTGCGCGATTTCATCGGCGAGAAGCGCAAGGCGGCGGGCCGCCTGCCGCGCCGCTATCCCACGCTCGAAGACGCCTATGCGCGCATGAAGAGCGAGAACCCGTACCTGACCGACGTGCAGGCGCGGCACCTGACCATCCACGGCATCAACCGCAACGAGGATGGCACATTCAGCTGGAAGTTCGATCCGCACCTCAACGTCGATGGCGCGCCCTATGACATCAGCCTCGACCAGCTGCACGGGCTGTGGAATGCGATCACCTGCCCGACGCTGCTGCTCAACGGTGCGGATTCGACCGCGGGCAATCCGGAACGCGATGGCCGTATCCAGCATTTCCGCAATGCCACCGTGGTCGAGTTCGAGAACGCCGGGCACTGGCTGCACCATGACCAGTTCGACCGCTTCATCGCGACGTTGAAGGACTTTCTCTGATGGCGACGTTCACCGATCGGATCCTCCCCGAACACGAGGCGATGATCGGTGGGCAGGCTGTATTTTTCATCGCCACGGCGGCGGCGGAAGGGCGCATCAACCTGTCGCCCAAGGGTTATGACGCGTTTCGCGTGCTGGGGCCGAACCGGGTTGCCTATCTCGACCTGGCGGGATCGGGCAACGAGACCCACGCGCACCTTGCCGCCGATGGGCGCATCACGGTGATGATGTGCAATTTCGGCCAGCCGCCGCTGATCCTGCGGCTCTATGGTACGGGCCGGGCGGTGCTGCCGCAGGATGCCGACTGGGCGGACCTTGCCGCGCATTTCGAGATCCTGCCGGGCACGCGCCAGATCTTCGACATCGCGGTGGACAGCGTGCAGACCAGCTGCGGCTGGGGTGTGCCGGTGATGGAGCTTTCCGCCGAGCGGCACACGCTGGTGAAGTACCACGCGCAGGCCGACGAACAGGCGTGGATGACCAAGACGGCGGGGCGCACAACCAGCATCGACGGGTTGCCGACGCGGCCGACCGACCGCTACTTCGGGGCGCCATAGGGCGGGGCCGCAACGTGGCTCCGCTTCGCCTGACCTTTGCCAGCTACAACATCCACAAGGGCGTGGGGCTGGACCGGCGGCGCGATCCCGACCGGATCGTGTCGGTGCTGCGCGAGATCGACGCCGACGTGATCGCGTTGCAGGAAGCGGACCGGCGCTTCGGCGCGCGCGAAGCGGTGATCCCGCGCGATATCCTCGACGATCACAGCCCGTGGATGCCGGTCGCGCCGGGGATGCGGCCGATGAGCCTTGGCTGGCACGGCAACGTGCTGCTGGTGCGGCGCGGGATCGAGGTGCTGGACGTGCGCGCGGTGGCGCTGCCCACGCTGGAGCCGCGCGGCGCGGTCTGCGCCGAACTGGCGGTGGCGGGGCGGCGCTTGCGCGTGGTGGGAATGCATCTCGACCTGTCGGGCCTGCGCCGAAGGCACCAGGTGCGCGCAGTCTGCGATCACCTTGCGGGGTGCGAGGGCGATGCGCCGGCCGTGATGATGGGCGATCTCAACGAATGGTCGCGCAACGGCGGGGCGCTGGGCGCGTTCGATCCGCACCATAGCGTGCTGGCGCCCGGCCGCAGCTTTCCCGCGCGCAGGCCGCTCGCGCAGCTCGATCGCATCGTGGTGAGCGGCGAATGGGCGGTGGACGATATCGGCGTGCACCGCAGCACGCTGGCGGCGGTGGCATCGGACCATCTGCCCGTCTTTGCACGGCTGGCGCTTCCCGCCTGAGCGGGGCTGCCTAAAATTTAGGCAAGCCTGCCGTTTCGCAGTGCACAAGAATCGGGCGCGGCTCAATGCGCCGGACCGGGTGCCGGTTCCCTTGTTTCGCTGATTTCCGCCAATTCGTGCATTTGGCACGCTCCTTGCTTTTACCTTTTGTGCCGGCGGGTCGCCCGGCGGGTAGGCTGAAAAGGGGGCATGAATGAAGTTCATCATCGCCATCATCAAGCCGTTCAAGCTCGACGAGGTGCGCGAAGCGCTGTCGGGTCTGGGCGTCGCCGGGATGACGGTGTCGGAAGTGAAGGGTTTTGGCCGTCAGAAGGGCCAGACCGAGATCTATCGCGGCGCCGAGTATTCGACCAACATGCTGCCCAAGGTGAAGATCGAGATCGCCGCGAGCGACGATCTTGCGCCGCAGATCATCGAAACCATCCAGCAGACCGCGAGCACCGAAGCCATCGGCGACGGCAAGATCTTCGTGCTCGACCTCGCGTCTGCCACGCGCATCCGCACCGGCGAGACCGGCGATACGGCGCTCTGAACCGATATGAGGGGTAACCATATGATCCGAAAGATGATCAGTGGCGCAGCCGGGCTGGGGCTTTCGCTCGGCGCCGCCGCCACCGCGTTTGCGCAAGGCGCGCCGATCAAGGCGCCGTCCGTCGAACAGATGGCCACGATGGTCAACAAGGGCGACACCACCTGGATGTTGCTTTCGTCCACGCTCGTCCTGCTGATGAGCATCCCGGCGCTCGCGCTGTTCTATGGTGGCCTGGTGCGCACCAAGAACATGCTCTCGGTGCTGATGCAGGTCTTCATGATCGTGTCGGTTGCGGCGCTGTGCTGGGTCAGCTGGGGCTACTCGATGGCGTTCACGGGCGGTTCGCCCTACGTCGGCGGGCTGTCCAAGGCCTTCCTCGCCGGGGTTTCGGCGTCCACGTATGCCGCGACGTTCTCCAACAACGTCTACATCCCCGAATACGCCTACGTCATCTTCCAGATGACCTTCGCCTGCATCACGCCGGCGCTGATCGTCGGCGCCTTTGCCGAACGCGTGAAGTTCACCCCGCTGATGATCTTCACGGTGCTGTGGCTGACGCTGGTCTATTTCCCGATGGCGCACATGGTGTGGTACTTCGCAGGCCCCGACTTCCTGTCGGACAACACCGCGGATGCCGGCCTGCTCTATGGCTGGGGCGCGCTGGACTTTGCGGGCGGCACGGTCGTTCACATCAACGCCGGTATCGCTGGCCTCGTCGGCTGCCTCGTGATCGGCAAGCGCCTCGGCTATGGCAAGGAAGCCACTCCGCCGCACTCGCTGACCATGACCATGATCGGCGCTTCGCTGCTGTGGGTGGGCTGGTTCGGCTTCAACGCCGGTTCCAACCTTGAAGCCAACGGCCTTGCCGCCCTTGCCTTCATCAACACCTTCGTCGCCACCGCCGCTGCTGCCGTCTCCTGGTCGATCGTCGAGCAGATCAAGCACGGCAAGCCTTCCATGCTGGGCGCTGCCTCGGGTGCTGTCGCCGGCCTCGTCGCGATCACCCCGGCTTCGGGCTTCGCCGCACCGATGACCTCGATCGTCCTTGGCCTCATCGTTTCGCCGATCTGCTTCGTCTTCGTCTCGACCGTGAAGAACGCGCTCAAGTACGACGACACCCTCGACGTCTTCGGCGTCCACTGCATCGGCGGCATCGTCGGCGCGCTGGGCACCGCGATCGTCGCGGACCCGGCGCTCGGCGGCCAGGGCTGGATCGACTACACCGTGTTCCCCGCCGTTGCCGGCAAGTACGACATGGCGGCGCAGTTCATCACCCAGCTCAAGGCCGTGGTCCTGACGCTGGTGCTTTCGGGCGGCGTCTCGGCGGTGCTCTTCATCCTGCTCGACAAGACCATCGGTCTGCGTCCGACCCAGGAAGCCGAGCGCGAAGGCCTCGACATCACCGAACACGGCGAACGCGCCTACAACTACTGATCCCGAAGTTTCCAGACTTGGCGGGGCCGGGGGAGCCGATCCTCTCCCTCTCAACCCCCGGACCCGCCAGACGATGTTCCTCCTGCGAACAGACTAAGGCCGGAAGCGCTAGCCCGCTTCCGGCCTCTTTTCGTGGGGGCACGGAAGGCGCACACTCGACATCATGCGAATCGCCCATCATCCTGCCGTGCGCGCCTGCACCACGACCCTGGCGCTGGCCATGCTGCTGGCGACGGGCACGGCCGAGGCGCGACGCAAGGACAAGCCTGCGCCGCCGCCCGCGCTCGTGCCGGTCGAGTTGACGGGCACGTATCGGCTGGATGCCGGGCCGGACGTGGCCGGCACGCTGGCGATCACCGCCGACCGTCGTTTCGAGTACCGCCTTGCCGCCGGCGCGCTCGACGAGGAGGCGTCGGGCCGGTGGGAGTTCGTGGGCGCGCGCACGTGCCTGACCACCGAGCCCACCCCCCAGCCGCCCGCGTGGGCCGCGAAGTCGGTGGCCAAGGGGCCGACAGTGCGCGTGGTCTGGCCCAACGGCAGCGGGATCGCGGGGATCGGGGTGCGCGTCGGCTTCGGCGACGGGGGCGACACGGCCGCGCTGGCCGGAGGTTATACGCTGGAGGACGGCTGGACGCTGCCGCCCGACGAGAAGCGCCTGCCGCGCTGGATCGAACTGATCGAGCCGGTACACGACCTGACCAGCCCGCGCTTTCCCTTCGACGCGGCGCGGCGCCTGCTGGTGACGCTGGTGCCCAACGATATGGGCAAGGTGCGCTTCGACAAGGCCTGCCTCGATCCGCAAGGCACCGCGCTGGTGCTGCACCGGGGCGAGGGCGCGATGAAGTTCTACCGCTTCGACCGCTAAGGGCGCGCGCAAGGCGGTTCCCTTGGCCGCGCCGGGGCGCTAAGGCGCGCAGCCAAGATGGCAGACCAGCAGACCCCCGCTTCGACCGCTTCGGCAAATCGGCCCACGCCCAAGGACTGGATCCTGGGCATCCATGCCTATGTGCCGGGCAAGTCGAGCGGCAAGGACGGCCGCCCGCTGACCAAGCTTTCGGCCAACGAGAACCCGCTGGGGACGAGCAAGGCGGCGCTCGCCGCGCGCGCGGCGGCGCTCGATCCGTCGCGTTATCCCGATCCCGACAGCACGGACTTGCGCGCAGGCCTGGGCGCGCTGCACGGCATCGCGGCCGATCGCATCGTCATGGGCACGGGCTCGGACGAATTGCTCAACCTTGCGGCGCAGGCCTTCGCGGGCGTGGGCGACGAAGTGCTCTACGTGCGCTACGGCTTTTCGGTCTATGACATCGCCGCGCGGCGCTGCGGGGCGACGCCGGTGGTGGCGCCCGACAAGGACTATGGCACCGATGTCGACGCGCTGCTGGCGGCGGTGACCGAGCGGACCCGCGTGGTGTTCCTCGCCAATCCGAACAACCCGACGGGCAGCTATATCGGCCGTGACGAAGTGGCGCGGCTGCACGCGGGGCTGCGGCCCGATATCCTGCTGGTGCTTGATCAGGCCTATGCCGAATATGTCGCGCCCGAACACAGCGACGGTGCGCTGGAACTGGCGGCGTCGGCCAGCAACGTGCTGGTGACGCGCACCTTCTCCAAGATCTATGGCCTTGCGGGCGAGCGCATCGGCTGGGCGACGGGCGATGCCGCGCTGGTCGACATGCTCAACCGCATTCGCGGGCCGTTCAACGTTTCGCTGACCGGGCAGGCGGCGGGGCTGGCGGCGGTGGCGGACCAAGGCTTCGTCGAGGCCAGCCGCCTGCACAACGCCGCCGAGCGCGCGCGGTTCGTCGAGGCCCTGAACGCGCTCGGCAACCACGGGCTGCGCCCGCTGCCGAGCGAGGCGAACTTCGTGCTGATCGAGTTTTCGGGCAAGCTGACCGCCGAAGCCGCCTATGAAGGGCTGATGGAGCATGGCTACATCACGCGCTGGCTGCCGGGGCAGGGGCTGCCGCAGTGCCTGAGGATCACCATCGGCACGGCGGGGCAGATGGACGAGATCGCCGCCGCGCTGCGGACTATGGCCGAAGCCGCGAAATGAGCGCAACCTTTCGCCATGTGGCGGTGATCGGGCTGGGCCTGCTCGGCGGATCGGTGCTGCGCGCGGTGCAGCGCTATCTGCCCGAGGCGACGACGACCGGCTATGACGCCGATGCGAGCGTGCGGGCGCGGGCGCGCGCGATCGCGCTGGCGGGGACCGTGGCCGAAACGCCGGGCGAAGCGGTCGCCGGGGCGGACCTCGTGGTGCTGTGCGTGCCGGTGGGCGCGATGGGCGCGGCGGCACAGGCGCTGGCGTTGGACCTACCCGCCGATGCGCTGGTGACCGACGTGGGATCGAGCAAGGCCAGCGTGATGGAGCAGCTGACGGCTGCGTTGCCCAACCATGCGGTGATCCCGTCGCATCCGGTCGCGGGCACCGAGCAGAGCGGGCCGGATGCGGGCTTTGCCACGCTGTTCCACAACCGCTGGTGCATCGTCACCCCGCCCGCCGATGCGGACCTCGCACACGTCGCGGCGCTGACCGCGTTCTGGGAGGCGCTGGGGGCAAAGGTCGAAACGATGGAGGCCGAGCACCACGACCGCGTGCTGGCGGTGACCAGCCACCTGCCGCACCTGATCGCCTATACCATCGTCGGCACGGCGTCTGACCTCGAAGAAGTGACGCAGAGCGAGGTGATCAAGTATTCGGCGGGCGGCTTCCGCGACTTCACCCGCATCGCCGCGTCCGACCCGACGATGTGGCGCGACGTGTTCCTGACCAATCGCGAAGCGGTGCTGGAAATGCTCCAGCGCTTCACCGAAGACCTGACCGAATTGCAGAAGGCCATCCGCAAGCGCGATGGCGACACGCTGTTCGATCACTTCACCCGCACCCGCGCGATCCGGCGCGGCATCATCGAAATGGGCCAGGACGACGCGCGCCCCGACTTCGGGCGAAGTGACCACAACGGCAAGGATTGACGTTCAGGGGTTGAAGGTCAGATCACCAGGAACAGGATCGCCACCGCCGCCATCACCGCGGTGGAGAGCCAGCCACCGAAGGCCAGCCCGCGCGAAATCGCCATTTCGCCCATGACCGCCTTGTTGCGGGCGATCAGCATCGTCACGAACATCAGCGGTGGGGCGAGCAGGCCGTTGAGAACCGCCGACCAGTACAGCGCCTTCATCGGGTTGATCGCCAGGAAGTTCATCGCCACCCCGGCGAGCGTCGCCAGCGCGATCACCGCGTAGAACGCCTTGGCCTCGCGCGGGCGGCGGGCCAGCCCTTCGCGCCAGCCGAACGTTTCGGCCACGGCATAAGCGGCAGAGCCTGCCAGCACCGGCACGGCCAGCAGGCCCGTGCTGATGATGCCGATCGCGAACAGCACGAAGGCAAGGTCGCCCGCCAGCGGCCGCAGCGCGCTGGCGGCTTCGACCGCGCTGTCGATCTGGGTGATGCCCGCCTTGTGCAGCGTTGCTGCGGTGGCGATGACGATGACGATCGCGGTCAGGTTGGAAAAGCCCATGCCGACCAGCGTATCGGTACGAATGCGCTTGAGTTCCGGTCCGGCGGTGCGCGGCGATACGCAGAGCGGCTTGACGTGGCGGCGGTGCTGCTCCTCCACCTCCTGCGCAGATTGCCAGAAGAACAGGTACGGGCTGATCGTCGTGCCGAGCACCGCGACCAGCGCCATGACGTGGTCGCTGTCGAACCGGAAATGCGGCACGATAGTGCCGTGGATCGCGGCGGGCCAGTCGACCCCGGCCAGCACCACCACCGCGAAGTAGGAGAACAGCGACAGCGTGGCCCACTTGAGCACGGCGGCATAGCGCTGGTAGGAGACGAACACTTCAAGGATGATGCTGGCGATGCCGAAGGCGATCGTCGCGGGCAGGACCGGGCCGGGCACGATCAGGGCAAAGGCCGCGCCCATGGCGCCGAGGTCCGCGCCGAGATTGAACACGTTGGCGATGAGCAGCAGCACCACCACCGCGCGCAGCAGCGAACGGGGATAGTGCTCCTTGAGGTTCTGCGCGATGCCCAGGCCCGTGCTGGCGCCGACGCGGGCGCAGATCTCCTGGATGGCGACCATCAGCGGATAGCTGAACAGCAGCGCCCAGGGCAGCGCATAGCCGAACTGCGCGCCGACCTGGCTGTAGGTGCCGATCCCCGAAGGATCATCGTCGGCCGCGCCGGTGACGAGGCCGGGGCCGAGCACTTCGAGCGGGTTGCGACGCGTGTCGTCGGCGGGCTGGTCCTCAGGCATCGGGCGTCGGGTTCAGCGCGTTGATCGCGGCATGGACGCGCGCCTCGATCTCCTCGCGCGGCAGGCCGGGTGGAATCTCTGCACCGAAGCGATAGCGGATCGTGCCGCTGCGCTTCCACAGGCGGTGGTACAGCGGGCCGCTGTCGACCGCGACCGGGATCACCGGCAGGCCCAGCAGCTTGTAGATCCCGGCAAAGCCCGATTGCAGCGGGCGCTGCGTACCGTGGGGAACGCGGGTGCCTTCGGGGAAGATCACCAGCGGGCGCCCGTCGGCGATGCGATGGCGCGCTTCGCTGATCATGGCGCGCAGCGCCTTGGCCCCGGCCTCGCGCTCCACCCCGATCAGGCCGTAGCGCGCTCCGGTCGAACCCCACAGGGGGATGCGCAGCAGTTCGGCCTTGGCGAAGACCACGGGCAGGGTGAACTGGCGCGGCATGTCGATCGCTTCGAAGAAGGATTCGTGCTTGATCGCATAGAGCACGCCGCTGCGCGGTTCGTAGCCTTCGACATCGAGCCGGATGCCGAGCAGGTGCCGCGCGCACCCGCGATGCCATGCGGCCCAGGCGCGGACGATCTTGCGGAACAGCACGAGCGAGAACGACGCCGTCGCGGTCGACGCGAGCACCAGCGGCACCGAGCCGAGGTAGAACACCAGATAGAAGGCGATGGTGCGCGCGATGTCGGCCGGGCGGGCCGCGGAGGATTCGGTCATGGCGCGGGTCCTACCAGCCTGCGGCCCAGACGACCACGCGCGCGAGCAGCTTGTTGTATTCGATGAAAAGGATCTTCAGGCTGGGGCGCGAGCGCACCGCATCTTCCACGATGACGAGGCCCTTCGGCCCGGCCAGCGCCAGATCGAACGCGGCGCGGCGCATGTGCCAGTCGGTGGTGACGAGGCGGACCGAGCCGATGTTCTGCGCCGCGATCCAGCGCGCGGCTTCCTGCGCGTTCGAGCGGGTATCGACGCTTTCATAACCGAGCGTCACGCAGCAGGCGAGCAGGCGGGCCGGAACGTCGTATTCGGCGGCGAACTCGCGCGGGCGCACTTCGGTATCGACGCCCGCGACCAGCAGTTTCTTCGCCAGCCCCTTGTCCAGCACCGCGATGGCGCGCGGGATGCGTCCGCCGCCGCCGGTCAGCGCCACGACGCCATCGGTGCGCACGTCGCCCGCAGGCTGGGGCAGCGCGATCGCGAACCACAGGAATCCCAGCGCCCACAGCAGGAGCACGGCCGAAAGCAGGCGGCGGAAAAGGCCGGGGGGCTTGCGCATACGGGCCATCCCTACAGCATCTGCCGCAGCGCTGCGAGCACCGTCAGGCGCGCGGTCAGCACCGCCAGGACCACGCCGAGCATGGGGATCGCGGCCAGCGCCAGCCAGTCGGTCCAGCCGAGCATGGCAGGGCCCGCCAATCCCGAGCCGAGGGGGGCGAAGGCCCGGCCCAGCGCAAGCAGCACGCCGACCCCCGCAACGAGGCCCGCCAGCCCGCCGACCGCGCCGTCGACCGCCATGCCGCGCTGGAACACGCGCGCGATCTGGCGGTCGGTGCCGCCGAGCATGTGGACGATCTCGATCGTTTCGCGGTGGTTGCCCAGTGCATTGCGCGAAGCGAGCAGCACGCTGGCGACGGTGGCGAAGGCCAGCGTGGCGATGAGCCCGCCTGCCAGCCATTGCAGCGCGCCGATCGCGCCGAACACCGGGGCGAGCCAGCTGGCCTGGGCATCGATCCGCGCTGCGGGCGCGACCGGCACGATGCGGGCGCGCAGCGCGGCGATGCGATCGGGCGTGGCGGGCGCGGACAGGCGCACGTCGATGAGCGCTGGGATGGGCAGCGCTTCGACATCGTCGCCGGGGCGCGTGCCGAGCCACGGAGCGAGGAGGTCCTCGAGCTGGCCCTGCGGCACGCGGCGTACCGTGGCAAGGCCGGGCGCGGCCTTCAGCGCGGCGAGCGCGGCAGCGGCCTGGCGGTCGCGTTCGACGGGCGCGGCGGTGACGATCTGCACGGTGACGCCGCCTTCGAGATCGGCGCTGGCGGCGCGCGCGGCCTTGCGCAGCGCAAGACCGCTGCCCGCCGCGATCACGGTCAGCGCGATCATGATGGCGATCACCCAGGGCATGGGGCCGGAAAGGTGGCCCTGCGGCAGCAGGCGCGCATCGCCGGGATCGCGCCGGAAGGGCAGGGGGATCGACAGGGAACGGCCGAACAGCGTCATGGCGCGGCCAACTCTGTCGACGCATCGCGGCGCGGGGGATAGCGCAGCGCGCCGGTCGGATCGGCCAGCCGTCCCTTGTCGAGCCGCATCAGCAGGCTGCCTTCGACCTTGCCGATCAGGTGCACGTCGTGCGTGGCGACGACCACGGTGGTGCCCAGCCGGTTCAGGCTTTCGAACAGGCGCATCAGTTTCATCGCCATGTCGGGATCGACGTTGCCGGTGGGCTCGTCGGCCAC
Organism: Novosphingobium percolationis; assembly: GCF_020179425.1. Taxonomy (GTDB): domain Bacteria; phylum Pseudomonadota; class Alphaproteobacteria; order Sphingomonadales; family Sphingomonadaceae; genus Novosphingobium; species Novosphingobium percolationis. Next base: position 291,555 of record NZ_JAILYM010000002.1, read on the forward strand.
CAGCATGTCGGGCCGGGCGATCACCGCGCGGGCGATGGCGACGCGCTGCTGCTCTCCGCCCGACAGCGTAGCGGGCCGCGCGTGCTGGCGATCGCCCAGGCCCACCCAATCGAGCATGTCGGCGACGGGCCGGGCGATCTCGCGCTCGCTGACGCCCGCCACGCGCAAGGGCAGGGCCACGTTGTCGAACGCGGAAAGGTGGGGGACGAGGCGGAAGTCCTGGAAGACCACGCCGATGCGGCGGCGAAAGCCGGGCAGGCGTTCGCGCGGGAGGGTGATGGCGTCGGTGCCGAACATGCGGATCAGCCCGCGCGAAGGGCGCTGCGCGAGGTAGAGCAGGCGCAGCAGGCTGCTCTTGCCCGCGCCGCTCGCGCCGGTCAGGAAATAGAAGCAGCCCGGATAGAGCGTGAACGAGATGTCGGTCAGCACTTCCTTGTCCGCGCCGTAACGCAGTCCGACATTGTCGAAATGGACGATTTCGGCATCGGGCTTGGTCATGATGCTGCGGCGGACCTCTGTGGCCTTGCTGCGCCGGACCCTCCGGCGGCGCGATGCCTGTGAATTGCGTGGGCCTTCTATATCGAGCGGCTGTCGATTGCGTGGCTATAGGCGTCAATCCATGTGGAAAAAAGGCTGGGGACGCATTTTGCGGGGGGTCGGGCTATTGTTTCGCCCCTGTGCGCCATGCTTAGACCATCGGTCATGATCATTGCCTGTCCCGCCTGCTCGACGCGCTATGTCATTCCCGACAGCGCGATCGGTGTGGAAGGCCGCACCGTCCGCTGCGCCAAGTGCCGCCACAGCTGGTTCCAGCAAGGGCCGGACCTGCCCGAGCGGGAAGAAGCGCAGGTCGCGCCGCCGCCGGTCGCTGCCGCGCCTGCGCCCGAGCCTAGCCCGGAATCGCCCGTCGCGTCGCCCACACCGGTAGCACCCGTCGCCGTCGCGCCGGCGGAAGAGCCGCTGCCGCCCGCGCCCAGCGTGCCGCGCAAGTACGGTTTTGCCGATGAAGCGGCAGACGCGTTCGAGGACGCTCCGTCGAGCTTCGAGCATGAGCCGCCGTTCCGCCCGCGTCGCAACATGGCGAAGCTGTGGACGGCCGCCGCGCTCGCCTTTGCATTGCTGGTGGCGGCGCTGATCGGCGCGGTCGCCTGGTTCGGGATGCCCGACTGGCTGCCGGTGGCGCGCCCCACCTTCGGCCCGGCGCAGACCGAGCTGGAACTGTCCTTCCCGGCCGAGCGGCAGGATCGCCGCACCCTGCCCAACGGCACCGAATATTTCGGCGCGAGCGGCACCGTCACGAATGTCGGCAAGGACGTGCGCGACGTGCCGCCGATCCTGATCGTGCTGCGCGATGCCAAGGACCGCGTGGTCTACACCTGGGACGTGACGCCGCCCAAGGCGAGCCTGAAGCCCGGCGAGAGCGTGACGATCAACGAAGCGGTCACCGACGTGCCGAAGAGCGCCAAAGTCGCGGAAATCGGCTGGAAGCCGGAGTAGGCACAGCGCCACGCGCAGGGGTTGTGAAAAAATCCTGCAATGGTTGTTGCGCCCCTTCGAGTCGTTTGCTAGGGGCGCGCTCCTACCCCGACGGGGCGCCTGCTTCCGGCCTTGCCGAAGCCCTGGCACTCTGACGATTATGCGGTCGTGGCGGAATTGGTAGACGCGCAACGTTGAGGTCGTTGTGGGCGAAAGCCCGTGGAAGTTCGAGTCTTCTCGACCGCACCAGTCAGTTCAATCGAAAATGTGATCGACGCCTTCGGGCGCCCCCGTGCTTGCGGTTCATGCGTGGGGCAGGGGCAGGGCGGTGGTCTGCTTGATCCGGTCCAGCACCACGCTGGAGCGCACGCTGGCGACATCGCCGTGGCCCAGCAGCTGTTCGTTCATCAGCCGCGAATAGGCGCGCAGGTCGTGCGCGACGATGCGCAGCAGATAGTCGGAATCGCCCGTCGTCGCGCAGCAATCGAGCACTTCTTCGAGCGAGGATATCCGCTCGTGAAAGGCGCGCACCACTTCGGGTGCGTAGCTCGCCATGGCCACTGCGACGAAGGCTTCCACCTGCAGCCCCAGGGCCTGTTCATCGAGCAGGGCGACCTGCCCGCGGATCACGCCATCGGCCTGCAACCGCGCGATGCGGCGCGAAACCTGCGAGGCGGACAGACCGACCACCTCGGCCAGATCGGCGTGCGAGCGACCGGAATCGCTCTGTAGCTGCGCCAAAATCCTGCGGTCCATGTCGTCCATGCGTCACTCGTGCGTCAATTGAGGGATGGGTGCGCCATGTGCGCGCCTGATGGTCCATTCAATGCTCACAATGCGCGGACGGCGCAAGCGCTTCGTGGTAGGATCGGCGAGCAAGAACAATGGAGAGAGGCGTGAACGCGCAACCGGCCAGCACCGACCTGTTCGACAACCCGCTCGGCCTGGACGGGTTCGAGTTCATCGAGTTTTCGGCCCCCGAGCCCGGCACGCTCGATCCGGTGTTCGCGCGGATGGGCTTCACGCATATCGCCAACCACCGCTCCAAGGCGGTGCAACTGTGGCGGCAGGGCGGAATCAACCTGATCGCCAACCACGAACCGCGCAGCCCGGCCGCCTATTTCGCCGCCGAACACGGCCCTTCGGCATGCGGCATGGGCTGGCGCGTGCGCAACGCGGCCAGCGCCTATGCCGCCGCGATCGAACGGGGGGCGGAGCCGGTGGAAGTGACGACCGGGCCAATGGAACTGCGCCTGCCCGCCATTCGCGGCATCGGTGGCTCGATCATCTACCTGATCGACCGCTACGAAGGCGCGCCGCAGGGCGACCTGTCGATCTATGACATCGATTTCGAATACCTGCCGGGCGTCGATCGCCATCCGGTGGGCGCGGGCTTCCACACCATCGATCACCTCACGCACAACGTCTATGGCGGGCGCATGGCGCATTGGGCGGCGTTCTACGAACGCGTGTTCGGCTTCCGCGAGATCCGCTATTTCGACATCAAGGGCGAATATACCGGCCTCACCAGCCGCGCGATGACCGCGCCCGATGGCAAGATCCGCATCCCGCTGAACGAGGAGGCAAAGGCCGGGGGCGGGCAGATCGAGGAGTTCCTGCGCGCCTACAACGGCGAGGGGATCCAGCACATCGCCTTTGCCTGCGACGACCTGCTGGGCGGCTGGGACAGGCTCAAGGCCACGGGCACCCCGTTCATGACCGCGCCGCCTGCAACTTACTACGAGATGCTCGCCGAGCGCCTGCCCGGCCACGGCGAGCCGGTGGAGGAACTGCAGAAGCGCGGCATCCTGCTCGATGGTTCGACCGAGAAGGGCGATCCACGGCTGTTGTTGCAGATCTTTTCGGAAACGCAGATCGGCCCGGTGTTCTTCGAATTCATCCAGCGCAAGAAGGACGAAGGCTTCGGCGAAGGCAACTTCACCGCGCTGTTCCAGTCGATGGAGCGCGACCAGCTGCGCCGTGGCGCGCTGAAGATCGGGGAGGATGCGGCATGACGACGCCCCCGAAGCTGGAGCGCATCCACCACGTCGCCTATCGTTGCCGCGACGCGAAGGAGACGGTCGACTGGTACGAGCGCGTGATGGGGATGCGCTACACGACCGCCTTTGCCGAGGACAAGGTGCCCTCGACCGGCGAGGACGATCCGTACATGCACGTGTTCCTCGATTGCGGCGGGGGCAACGTGCTGGCGTTCTTCGAGCTGCCGAACCAGCCCGAGATGGGGCGCGATCCCAACACGCCCGCATGGGTGCAGCACATCGCCTTCGAAGTGGCGGACGTGCCCGCGCTGCTGGCGGCCAAGGCGCATCTGGAGGCGCAGGGGATCGACGTGCTGGGGCCGACCTATCACGGGGTGTTCCGCTCGATCTATTTCTTCGATCCCAACGGGCACCGGCTGGAGCTGGCCTGCAACATCGGCACGGCGGAGCAATATGCAGAACTGGCCGAACTGGCGCCGACGATGCTGGAGGAGTGGAGCGCCACGAAACGCGCGCCCCGGCACGCGGCGTGGCTGCACCAGGATCCGGACGCGGACAGGCCGGCATGAGCCTGACGCTGCATGGCTACTGGCGATCGGGCGCGGCATGGCGGGTGCGGATCGCGCTGGCGCTGAAGGGGCTGGCGTACGAACAGGTGCCGCATGACCTGCGCACCGGGGCGCAAGGTGAAGCTGCCTATCGCGCGCTCAATCCGCAGGGGCTGGTGCCCGCGCTCGACATCGGCGGGGCGGTGCTGACGCAGTCGCTGGCGATGATCGAGTGGCTGGAGGAGACATTCCCCACGCCCGCGCTGCTGCCCGCCGATGCGCTGGGCCGCGCGCGGGTGCGGGCCATGGCGCAAGTGGTGGCCTGCGACATCCACCCGCTCAACAACCTGCGCGTATTGCAAAGCCTGCGCCGTGATCTGGGCGCCGACGAAGCGGCGGTGTCGGCATGGATCGCGCGCTGGATCGGGGCGGGATTCGCGGCGCTGGAAGGCATGATCGGCGAACAGGGCGGCGATTTCGCCCATGGCGCTGCGCCGGGCTTGGTCGAGTGCTGCCTTGTGCCGCAGGTCGGTTCGGCGCGCAGGTTTGGCGTGGACCTTTCGCCCTATCCGCGCATCGTGGCTATCGACGCGCGCTGCGCTGCCTTGCCCGCGTTCCGGCAGGCCGCGCCGGAGAGCCAGCCCGACGCGCCCTAACCTTCGAACGCGGAGAGGATCGGGCAGGGCCCGGCGCCTTCGTGCGCGCAGCGCGTGGCGAGGCGCGCCAGCGCATCGCGCGCGGCCTGCAGTTCGGCGATCCTGGCATCGAGCGCGGCGACGCGGCCTTGCGCCATGGCGCGGGCAGCGGCGCGGTCTTCGGTGGAATCGAGCCGCAGCAGGTGCGCGATCTCGTCGAGCGTGAAGCCTGCCGCCTGCGCCGCGCGCACGAAGCGCAGCCGCTTGACGTCCTCGGGCCCGTAGCGGCGCACGCCGCCGGTCCGCTCCGGCTCGGCCAGCAGTCCACGGCGCTGGTAGAAGCGCACCGTCTCCACCCCGACGCCACCGGCATCGGCCAGCCGGGCGATGGTGAAGGCGCGCGGCTCGTCGGAATTTTTCGTCGCCATGCCCTTGACTCCGTACCATGGTACGGATGCTATATGCGTTGGGACAAGACGCTGAACAAGCAGGCAATCACGATGTCCCGCAATCGGAAAACCGCCGTCCTCCACCGGATGGTCATGCCCACCCACACTTGCCCCTATGGGCTCAAGGCGCTGGACCTGCTGCACTGGCGCGGCTTCGCGGTCGAGGATCGCTGGCTGACCACGCGCGAGGCGACCGACGCGTTCAAGGCCGAACACGGCGTGCAGACGACGCCGCAGGTGTTCATCGATGGCGCGCGCGTGGGTGGCTATGACGACTTGCGCCGGTATTTCGGCCTGCGGGTGGCAAAGCCCGGCGAGACCAGCTATCGCCCGGTCCTCGCGGTCTTCGCGATGACCGCACTGATGGCGCTGGCCACCAGCATGGCCGCCTTTGGCACGCCGTTCACGGTGCGCGCGGGCGAATGGTTCATCGCGCTGAGCATGTGCGTGCTGGCGATCCTCAAGCTGCAGGACGTGGACCGCTTCGCCACGATGTTCCTCAACTATGACCTGCTGGCCAGGCACTGGGTGCCCTATGCCACGCTCTACCCCTTTGCCGAGGCGCTGGCAGGCGTGCTGATGGTGGCGGGCGTGCTGCAATGGATCGCCATTCCGGTCGCGCTGTTCATCGGCTCGATCGGTGCGGTGTCGGTGATCAAGGCCGTGTATATCGACCGGCGCGAGCTGAAATGCGCCTGCGTGGGCGGTTCGTCGAACGTGCCGCTGGGCGCGCTGTCGCTGACCGAGAACGTGATGATGGTCGCCATGGCGCTGTGGTCGTTGTGGATGTGAGCCCTGTTTCCCTTCCTGCGCGTTTTTCACCGGAGATTTCGATGCGTATCCCCCTGCTGCTCGCCTTCACTATGCTCGCCACGCCCGCCGCGGCGCAGGACATGCAAGGGATGGACATGACCGGGATGGATCACGGCGCGATGCATCACGATGCCCCGGCTCCCGCTCCGACGCCCGTCGACCACGCGGCCATGGACCACGCCGCCATGGACCACGCCGCCATGGACCACGCGGCGATGGACCACGACATGCACGGCATGGTTGGCGCGCTGGGCGGCTATGCGATGATGCGCGACAGCTCGGGCACGGCCTGGCAGCCCGATTCCGCGCCGATGCAGGCGATCATGGGAAGCCTGGGCAGCTGGTCGACCATGATCCACGGCAACGTGGCACTGGTGCAGGACTGGCAGGGCGGTCCGCGCGGCGGAAACAGCACGTTCTCGTCCTCGATGCTGATGGGCATGGCGCAGCGCCCGCTGGCAGGCGGCACGCTCACCTTGCGCGCGATGGGCAGCCTCGACCCGCTGATGGGCAAGCGCGGCTATCGGCTGCTGCTCGCCACCGGCGAGACGGCGGACGGCCGGACCGAACTGATCGATCGCCAGCACCCGCACGATGCCTTCATGGAGCTGGCGGCGACCTACAGCCACCCGCTGGGCGAACATGTCTCGGGCTTCGTCTATTTCGGCCTGCCGGGCGAGCCCGCGCTGGGGCCGACCACGTTCATGCACCGCTTTTCCGGCATGGCGAACCCGGAAGCGCCGGTCTCGCACCACTGGCTGGATTCGACGCACGTCACGTTCGGCGTCGCCACGGCGGGGATCGTGGCCGGGCCGGTCAAGCTCGAAGGATCGGTCTTCACGGGCCGCGAGCCCGACCAGAACCGCTGGGACATCGAGCGCCCGCGTTTCGACAGCTGGTCGGCGCGCGCGACGTGGAATCCCACGGCCAACCTGTCGTTGCAGGTCAGCCACGGCTTCCTGAAGAGCCCCGAGGGCCTGCACCCGGATGAAAACGTCCACCGCACCACGGCGTCGGCAACGTGGAACCTGCCGCTGGGCAAGGCGCGCAACCTGCAGACGACTTTCGCCTGGGGGCGCAATGCGCCGGTCAGCAGCGATCATGCAGGCGATGACCACCACGCGCACGCCACCGACGCCTTCCTGCTCGAAGCCGCGCTGCAATGGGGGCGCTGGACCGTGTTCGGGCGCGGCGAGAACGGCGACAAGGGCGAACTGTTCGACAGCGGACCGCTGGAGGGTCGCGTGTTCAACGTGTCCAAGTTCAGCCTTGGCGGCTTCCATTCGGTGCCGATCGGCAAGGTCGCGCTCGATTTTGGCGGGCTTGTCAGCACGTATGCGCTGCCGGACGCGATCAAGCCCGCCTATGGCGGCACGCCGACCAGCGGAATGGTGTTCACCCGGTTGCGCATAACCGGGTGAGGCCCCCCGCGATCAGGCCGCTTGCGCGATCCGGTAGCCGAAGCCGCGCACGTTCTCGATCTGCGCGCCGTGCCCGGCCAGCTTGCGGCGCAGGCGGCTGATGTAGACTTCGACGATGTTGGTCAGCGGATCGTCGTCCATCGTCCACACCGAGCGCAGGATCTCGTGGCGCGAGAACACCTTGCCGGGCGAGAGCATCAGCAGCATCAGCAGGTCCAGCTCCTTCGAGGTGAGCGCGAAGGGCTTGCCGTCGATCGTCGCCTGCTTGCGCACGTGGTCGATGGTGATCGTGCCGAACGAGACGGGCCCGCCGGGAGCGCCTGCGTTTGCAGCGGGAATCGCGGCGGGCGCGGCGCGGCGCAGCACGGCTTCCATGCGGGCCAGCAGTTCCTCGAACGCGAAGGGCTTGACGATGTAGTCGTCGGCTCCCGCGCGCAGGCCGGCCACGCGGTCCTTCACCTCGTCGAGCGCGGTCACCATGATCACCGGGCTGGCGATGCCGCGCAGGCGCAACTCCTCGGCCACGTCGAAGCCGCTCATGTCGGGCAGCATCAGGTCGAGCAGCACGAAATCGAAGCGGGTCGCCAGCGCGGCGGCCAGCGCCGCCTCGCCATCAGCGGCATGGGTGACCTCGTACCCTTCCGCGGTCAGTCCCCGCGCCAGCGACGCTGCCAGTTCGGCTTCGTCCTCAACGATCAGCAAGCGCATTGTGGTCCTCTTCGCCTGTTTCGAGTGGGTCGGCCCCATCCATCGCACACGGCAGCCGCAGCGTCACTACAGCGCCCATGCCCGCTTCCGAGCGCACTTCGATCCGTCCGCCATGCGCTTCCATGATCGTGGCGGCGATTGTCAAGCCAAGGCCGTGGCCATCCTCGTCGCGCCGCCGGGGCCAGCGTGTGCGATCGAACAGGTGGGGCAGCAGGTCGGGTGCTATGCCATCGCCGCAATCGGCGATCTCGACCACCGCTTCGTGCGCCTGCATTGCCAGCGTGACGCAGATGCACGGCTCTTCGGACCCGTGCTTCACCGCGTTGTCGAACACGATGCGCAGCACCTGGCCGATGCGCAAGGGATCGACCCGCACCGGCAGCGGGCGTCCGATGCCGGTCAGCGACACGCTGCCACCATCGGCTTCGACCACCGGGCGGAAATCGGCCAGCGCGCTCGCCACCAGCGTGTCGAGGTCGACGCTCTCGCGTTCGTAGGACAGCACCGGCGCATCGGCGCGCGCCACGCGCAGCATGTCCTCGATCAGCCGGCCCAGCGTGCCGGCGCTGCGCACGATGCGCTCCAGGCTGGCGCGCAGCCCGTCCAGCGTCGGCGCGCGATCGCGCAGGGCCACTTCGGCATCGCTGCGCAGCACCGCGATCGGCGTGCGCAGTTCGTGCCCGGCGGCGGCGATGAAGTTGCGACGGTGATGATCGAGCGCGCGCAGCGAGGCGTTGGCGGCCAGCAGATCGGCGGTGCGCTGGCGGACTTCGTCCTCAAGATCGTGGTTGGCTGTTTCGAGCCGCGCCTGCGCGCGCGCCGTTTCGGCGGCCATGGCGTTGAACGCGCGGTTCAGCAGGCGGAATTCGCGCGGGCCGCGATCGGGCAGGTTCATGGCGAAGTCGCGCTGCGCCACCCGCCGCGTCGAATCGAGCAGCCGTTGCAGCGGATCGAGCACGTTCGCGCGTGTCCACGCCATCAGCCCCAGCCCGCCCAGCACCAGCAAGGCGGCCGTGGCGAAGAAGGCCACTTGCGTGCGTTCCAGCGCATCGACCGCGCGCACTTGCGCGGCGCGCACTTCAAGCTGCTCGTTTTCGATGCCGTGCCGCACGATCGCGCGCCAGTCGCCACCGGGGGCGGGCCATGCCGATGCGGGCTGCGCCACCATCCGGGCGAAGCTCGCGCGCAAGTGGCGGGTATCGACTTCCTGCAGCCGCTCCTCGGCGATCTGGGCCTCGCGATTGACGGTGGCGAAGTCCTCGCTTCCGATCAGCGTGATTTCATGGCTGGTCGCGCGGTCGATCCGGTCGAGCTGCGCATCAAGCGCCGCGAGCGCCGCGCCGCGCTGGCCGGGTGTGGCAAAGCCGCCGGTCGCCATGCGCCGTTCGAACGCATCGCCCATCGCTTCGAGCACGAGGTATTCGCGCAGCGCGGTGGACGCATGCCCGGCGCGCTCGTTCTCCTTGCGCATGGTGACGAGGTTGGCTTCAGCCACCACGCCGGGCGCCGCGATCATCATCGCCAGCAGCAAGGCGATCACCGCCATGCGCAAGGAAAGGCCGGACGAGGTCCGCAAGCTGGACATAGGGACGGGCACGGCTCTTGAACTGCAGTTCAACAACCATGCCATGTCGGCCAACGCTTGTGAAGGCAGCCGCCGTCCAGCCTGCAAGGAACATCGCTCCCCGGTCCTGCATCGCACCGCCGAAACCCCGATGCACCGGGCCACGAACGCCGGCTCCGTCTCAAGAGCCACGTGGGTGAAGGCGGGATTGCTCGAGGTCGGGAAAGTGGAGCGGGTGAAGGGAATCGAACCCTCGTATTCAGCTTGGGAAGCTGCTGCTCTACCATTGAGCTACACCCGCATTCCGGCCAGAAGCCTTTGGCTTCCATGGTGGCTGGCGCGTGCGGTGCGGCGTCCGTTGTCCGGCCCGCCCCGCAGGAGACGGGCGCTTGCCACAACGCCTGCGCCAAGGTCAAGCCGTGTTGGCGGACAAAGTGTCGCGCAGCATCGCGATCTGGCGTTCGGGCGGCCATGCGGCGGGGTCGAACACCGCCTGCATGGCGATGCCGACCAATGTGCTGAAGGCGCGCGCGGCGAGGTCCGGGCGCAGGGCGGGCGGGGTCTCGGCATGGGCCGGGTCCACGGCCAGCGCATCGGTGATGCGCGCGACGAAGTGCGCGGCGCGGGTCTGCTGTTCGGCGGCCAGTTCCGCGTCCGCGATGGCGCGGCCCCAGAAGGCGAACCACACCCGCCAGTTGCGCGCCGCCGGCGGGCTGATCGGCAGCAGCGCGCGCAGAAATGCCGCCACGTCGGCCCCCGTTGCGGGCTGCGAGGCCTCGGCCAGCGCCGCGGCGCAGGTCGCGGCATGGGCATACGTCGCCAGCATCAGCGCGCGCTTGTCGGCGAAGTAGTGGCTGACCACCTTGGTGCTGAAGCCGCCCGCGCTGGCGATGGCGCGCACCGTCGCCGCCTCGGCGCCGCCCATGGCGACGAGATCGGCGGCGACTTCGGCCAGTTCGTGGCGGCGCAGGTCGTGGTCTACATAGGGCGGCATGGATCGGCGAGCAGCTGTGCCAGCGCCGCATCGTCGCTGTCCACCAGCATGTCGATCCACTTGTGGAAATGGTGCAGCCCGCCCTCGTTACGGCCGAAGCGCACTTCGCGCAGCACGCCTGCTGCCAGCGCTTTCTGCTGATGCGCAGACGTCGGCAGGTCCTCCTCGCCCACGACATGGGCAAGGAAGGCGCACAGCTCGGCGATCTTGGCGCGCGTCTCCGCGTCGGGCGGGGTTTCCGACAGGTAGGTCTGCACCGTCACCGATTCGCCCACTTGCGTGCCGGGCAGCACCGTGGAGATGAACACCCCGCGCCGGCCATTGGGGTGGAAGATGTTGATCGAAACGCCGGGGAACACGATCCATTCGCCGATCATCAACGGATTGACCGGCTCATCCCCCTGCGGAAGCCGCCCGAGCGTGTAGAGATCGTCCGCCGCGTCTTCGCTGGCGGCGGCATCGCCGGGGCGCGGGGCGGGGCCGATCACGCGCTGGTGCGGCCCGTGGCGATAGTAGAACGCCCGGTTGCTGCGCTCCGGCCCGAAAGTGGCGCGGTGCAGCACGGGCAAGTGGTAGAATTCGAGATGCGCGTCGAATGCCAGCTTCCAGTTGGGGCCGGGCAACGCGCGCGTTTCCACGAAGGTCCAGTCCGCCAGCCCGAAGCCATCGAGCAGGGCGTCGATCCCGCCCAGCAGATCGGCCGGATCGTGCGGGGTTTCGGCATCGAGGATCGCCCAGATCAGCCCGGCGCGCTCCACCGTGGGAAAGGCCTTCAGCCCCAGCGCGGCCTTGTCCACCGCGCCGAAGTCGCTCGCGCTCGCAACGCCCACCAGCGCGCCGTCCTGCGCGAAGGTCCAGCCGTGGTAGGGGCAGGTGAAGCGCGCCGCCGTGCCGCAGCCTTGCGCCACCGCCGCGCCGCGATGGGTGCAGCTGTTGAACAGCGCGCGCGCCGAACCGTCGCGGTGGCGCACCACCAGCACGGGGATGCCCGCCACGTCCATGGTCTTGAAATCGCCGGGCGAGGGCAGTTCGCACGATGCCCCCAGTACCAGCGGCACGCGGCGGAAGATGCGCTGCTTCTCGGCCTCGAACCGTTCGGGACAGGTATAGGCGCTGGCGTCGAGCCGCATCACCGCGTCCTCGAGCGGGAAGGTGCCTTGCGCCCGGTGCTGCAACAGGTCGGTCGCCATGCCTTCCAGCAGGCTCCGCGCCTGCGCGCTCAGTCGGGTGTCCCTAGTCGTCGTTGCCTGCTCCACGATCCTGTCGTCCTCCACGTCCTCTCCCACGCGGAAATACCAGTCCCGCCCACGTGATGCAACACGTGTTTCATGACGATGCTCAGGCCGGGCGCAGCCCCAGCCAATGCGCCACTGGCGCAATGCGGCGCAGCACCAGATGTTCGAGCACGGCCACGCCCGCCAGCGAGATCGCGAGCATCGGCAGCAACAGCGCCAGCACCGCCACGATCACGGCCACTCCGCCGATGCGCGCAGGCACCTGCGGCAGCGGCGGTGCGCCCAGCGTGTCCTCATCCTTGCGCCGTCGCCACATCACGAAGCCGCTAACCGCCAGCATGACCAGCATCAGCGCCGTCGCCAGCCCGATCAGCTGGTTGATCCAGCCGAACAGCGCGCCTTCGTGCCAGGCCACGCCATAGCCGACCACGCGGTCGATCGGATGCTTGTCGGCAAAGGTCTCGCGCCCCGTCTCGCGCCCGGTCCGCGCGTCGAAATGCACCGTCACCCCCAGCGGCCGGTTCTGCGTGTCCGAACGCACGGTCCAGTCGCTGCGCGGCGGAGCGCCGAACGCCTGCGGCGCGCCCGGCGGCACCACCACGACGGGGAAGGGCAGGTGCTGCGCCTTTGCTTCGGCGACGATCTCGGCAAGGCCCGGCCCCTGTGCCCCGCCGTGGTGCGCGTGCGCCATCGGCATCGCCATGGGCATGGCGCCCGCGCTTTCGGCGGCCAGCATCGCGGCATGATCGTGCCCGCCATGGTCCGCACCCGCGATCATCGGCGGCGGGGCCTTGCCGCCCACGGTCCACGCCTGCTGCCCTTTCACCAGCCCCAGTTCCACCCGCACCGCGCGAAAGGCAGAGCCCCACACGTCCGCCCAGGGCAGCCCCGTCACCAGCAGCACCAGCGCCAGCCCCGAAACCCAGAACCCCGTGACCGCGTGCAGGTCGCGCCACATCAGCCGCCCCCCGCCGCCCAGCCGAGGCCAGACCACGCCCGCCAGCCGCACCCCGCGCGGCCACCACAGGTACAGCCCGCTCACGATCAGCACGATCGCCCAGCTGGCCGCCAGTTCGACCAGCCAGCTGCCCTTGCGCCCCAGCAGCAGCTGCCCGTGAACCCTGTGCGCGATTTCCGAAATCCGCGTCTCGCTGCCCAGCGAGCCCAGCACCGCGCCGCGCGGCGAGACGAACACGTCGCGCATCCCCACCTTGCCCGGCAGCGCAAGGTGGATCAGCGCGGCATCGCCCTCGCGCGCGGGCAGGCGATAATAGTGCAGCGTCGCGCCGGGGAAGGCGGCCAGCGCCGCCTCCACCTGCACTTGCGGGGATACGCTGCCGCTATCGGCCATGCCGGTAAAGGCGCGTTCCTCCCATGCGTCGATCTGCGGCTTGAACAGGTAGACCGCACCCGTGCAGGCGAGCAGCACCACCAGCGGGATCACCAGCAGCCCGGCATAGAAATGCCAGCGCCAGATCGTGCGATAGAGCGCGGCGCGCTGCACCTGTGCGGTCATGTCCCGTCCCCTTCTGTCAGAACCGCGCGCGCAGCCCGGCGTAGACCGCCCGCCGCTCGACCGGGTAGTAGATGGCCGAAGCCCCGCTGGCCGTGATCGTCGCGGCCACGTCGCCGATGGCCTTGCGGTCGGCGAGGTTGCGCACATCGAGGAACAGGTCGAGCCCGTCACGCAGCGTGGCCCCGGCGCTCACCCCGACCAGCACATAGCCCCGCGTGCGCGTGGTGTTGGCATAGTCGGCAAAGCCACCTTGCGGCACCCATTCGACATTGGGCGCCACGTGCAGGCCCTCGTCGCCGAAGCGCACTTCGCTGCGCACGACATGGCGCGGCACCACGGGCAGGCGGTTGTCGCCGTACTGCGCGTCCTTGCGGAAGCGGAAGTCCGACCACTGCCACACTTCGCGCAGGCGCAGCCAGTCGGCAGCTTGCCACGAAAGCCCCGCCTCGATCCCCTGATGCAGCGTGCGGCCCGCATTGAAGGTGCTCGCCGGGATGTCCGCGCGCACCGTATACTGCAGCATCTCGCCCTTCAGCGTGGCGCGATAATACGTCACGTCCCACGCCAGCTTGCCCACGGCCCCACGCGTGCCCACTTCCGCGGTCCACGCCTTCTGCGGCTTCACGGCCACGAAATCTGCCTTCTGCGCCAGTTCCACGAAGGTCGGGAATTCGACCGAGCGGTTGAAATTGGCATAGACGTCCACGCCCGCCACCGGCTGCCACAGCACCCCCAGCTTGGGGCTGAACGCCCGGAACGAGGCACGGCCCCTGACGGCGCTGGGCAGGGTGCGATCCTGTTCGCGCCAGCCATCGGCCCAGATCCCGCCGCCGATCAGCGACAGACCCGCCGTCGGCGTCACGCGCACTTCGCCATAGAGGCTGGCCGTGCGCGCGCGCTGGCGCGCTTCGAAGATCTGGGCCCCGCGATGCCCGCTGACGTTGACGAACTGGCGGGCCTGTGTCGTGCCCCAGCGGATCTCGCCGCCCAGCGTCGCCGAAACCAGATCCCCCCGCCATTCGCTCCGCACGAAGGCGCCCTTGTCGTCGCTCTTCTGGTCGATCACGACATAGATCGGGTGGAACAGCTCCTTGTGGTTATAGAACGCGCCCGCCTCGATCGTCGCCGCGCCCAGATCCAGCGTGGTGCGGTTCTGCAAGCGCAGCGAGGTGATGTCGCGCGCCTGATCGCCCAGCAGGTTGCCCTTTTCGGGCGTCGCCAGCGCATCACCCATGGTCAGCGCGCCCGGCAGCTTCTGGTGGATGTCGTTGACGCTGGCGTAAAAGCGCGTGGTCAGCCCTTCGGCCAGCGTAGCCCCCACGTTGCCGTTGAAGCGCAGCGAATGGCGCCTGGCATGGTCGCGGTCGCCGTCGTGGCTGTCCGCCGAAACGCCCGCCCACGCATTCAGGCTTTCATCGCCGAACCCGCCTGAAACAAGGCCCCGGATCATGGCGAAAGATCCCCCGTCGATCCGCGCGAACACCCCGTGGGCGGTGTCGCCGTGCGGCGTCACCCCATTGATCGCGCCACCCAGCGTGCCCGACCCGAAGCGCAGGGCATTGCCGCCACGATAGACCTCCAGATGGTCGAGGAAGATCGGCTCCAGTTCCTGAAAGTCGCCGTTGTCGTCCGACAGGTTGATCGGCACGCCATCCTGCAACAGCGTCAACCCGCGCATATGAAAGCTGCGCGAAAGGCCCGATCCGCGGATCGAGATGCGCACTTCCTGCCCGAAGCGCGGCTGGGTGTAGACGCCGGGCGAAAACGCCAGCGTGTCGCGCAGCGACACCACCGTCCTGTCGGCATAGTCGGCATAGGGCACCACATCGACGCCGCCCGGGGTTGCCTTCACCTGTTCTTCGGCAAGCTCTGCCTGCCCCTTGCCCACGACGATGATCGCCCGGCGGGCATCGCCCTCATCGGGCGCCTGCTGCGCGTGAACGGCAAAGGGAACCATGCTCGCCAGCGCGAGCGCAAAACGCGAAATCTTCATGAAAAAGCCAGTCCTGAAATGCGTGGCATGGACCGCGCGTAAGCACGCGATCATTGCGTCAGTTCAGCCGCAAGCGCGGCTCAGGACAGGGCAGGGGGGCCGCAGGGCGGCGGCAGGACACGCGGCGCGCGCCGCAGCGCGGGCAGGGCGACAGGGCCGAAGCCCAGCGCGACAAGGAACGCGATGGCGGCGGCCAGCAGCACCGGATCGGCCCCGCCCAGCGCCGCCATGCCAAGGCCCGCAAAGGCGCAATGCTCGTTGGCTTTCGCCTGCGGCGGCGCGCTTTGCTTGGCGACCTTGATCGTCAGGGGGGCGTGCAATCCGGTCGCATCGGCGCAGACCAGCACGGTAAAGCTCGATGTCGCGGTGCTGCCGGGCATGAACCCGGCGGGGATCAGCGCGCGCATCGCAAGCGCCAGCGCGACCAGCGCCATGGCCAGCCGCGACTTACGCAAAAGGATGCTCCGCAAACCCCTCATGGCCCGCGCCGTTACGCCCGAAGCGTGCTGCTGTCACCCGGCTTAGTGTTAACCCCCTACGAAAGGCGAGGGCGCTTTTCCCCACCGCCCCAACCCGTCATTCCCGCGAATGCGGGAACCCCGCCGCTAGAAACACCGCGCACCGTCGTCAGCGATCCCCGCCATCACAGTCATGACGATGCCGATGAACAGGGTGCAGGGATGGTAAATCCCTGCAATTCCTTCTTCATGCCTCCGCCAAATCGTTCCGCGCCTCCCCCAGCATCCACGCCTTGAACCGCATGAACTCCGGATCGCGCGCCTTGTGCGGCGGGTGGACGAGGAAATAATCGCGTCCGCCTTCCAGCGGCAGGTCGAAGGGCACTTCCAGCAATCCCGCCGCCAGTTCGGCTTTGACCAGAAAGCGCGGCAACAGCGCCGCGCCGCCTCCTGCTGCGGCGGCCTGCGCCAGCATCAGGAATTGCGAGAAGCGCTGGCGCGGCGGTCCGCCGGGCAGGTCGATCCCGGCCTGTGCGAACCAGCGGCCCCAGGCCTGCGGCTGTGCCGACAGCGCCAGCAGCGGCGCGCGCAACAGGTCCTGCGGGGTTTCGATGTCCAGCCGGTCGGCCAGCGCGGGCGCGATCACCGGCACCATCACCTCGCCGAACAGCCGTTCGTGGACCAGTGGCTGGCCGCCCGCGCCCGGCGGCCAGTCAGGCGGGCCGACGTGGATCGCGGCGTCGAAATCCTCGGTGGCGAAGTCGAACAGGTCGGTGCGCGCGATCACGCTGACCATCAGGTCGGGGTGGACGGCGGACAGCATTGGCAGGCGCGGGGCCAGCCAGCGCATGGCAAAGCCGGGCAGGCTGGCCAGCGTCACCCCGCGCCCCTGCGGCGACACCAGCCGCCGCGTCGCCGACCGGATCAGGCCGAGCGCCGGGCCGATCTCGCCAAGGTAGGCTTGTCCGGCGCGATTGAGCGCCACGCGCCGCCCGTGGCGTTCGAACAGCGGTGTGCCCAGCCAGTCCTCCAGGTGCGCGATCTGGCGGCTGACCCCGCTCTGGGTCAGGCCCAGCAGCTCGGCCGCGCGGCTGAACGTGCCTTCGCGCGCGGCGGCCTCGAAGCAGCGCAGCATCGACAGCGGCGGCAGCAGGCGCGGATCTTCGTCCTTCATAACCATTGGTCATGTATAAGGCCCAAGTTTAGGCTTAGGAAACCCCCGACGCGCCTGTACATTGTCAACGAACCGCTTTTGACAGGCCTTTGATATGACCATCCTCACCTCCACCTGTCCCGCCACCGGCGCGCTGCTCTGGGAAGGGAAGGCCGCCGATCCCGCCACCGTCGCCGCCACCGTCGCCCGCGCCCGCGCCGCGCTGCCCGGCTGGTCGCGCACGCCGCTGGAGGAGCGGGTGGCGCTCGCCCGCGCCTATGCCGCACGGCTGAAGGACAAGGCCGAGGATCTCGCCCGCACGATCGCGCAGGAGACGGGCAAGCCGCTGTGGGAGACGCAGGCGGAAGTCGGCTCGATGGTCGGCAAGGTCGAACTGTCGATCCGCGCCCAGGCCGAGCGCGCCGGCATCCGCACTGATCCCGCTGCGTTCGGCGCGGCGGTGCTGCGCCATAAGCCGCACGGTGTGATGGCGGTGCTCGGGCCCTACAACTTCCCCGGCCACCTGCCCAACGGCCACATCGTCCCCGCCTTGCTCGCGGGCAACACCGTGGTGTTCAAGCCGAGCGAGGAAACCCCGCTGACGGGCGAGGCGATGGTCGCGCTGTGGCGCGACGCGGGGCTTCCTCCGCACGTGCTGCAGGTGGTGCAGGGCGCGCGCGAGACCGGAGCGGCGCTGGTCGATGCCGATATCGACGGACTGCTGTTCACCGGCAGCGCCACCACCGGCACCGCGCTGCGCCGCGCGCTGGTCGATCGCCCCCACGTGATCCTCGCGCTCGAGCTGGGCGGCAACAACCCGCTGATCGCATGGGACGGCGCGCCCGAAACGGTTGCCTCGATCGTGGCGGCCTCGGCCTTTGCCACCACCGGCCAGCGCTGTTCCTGCGCGCGCCGCCTGATCGTGCCGACCGGCGCTGTGGGCGACGCCATGGTCGATGCCGTCGCCGCGCTGGCGGGTCGCATGACCATCGGCGCGTGGGACGAAGACCCGCAGCCCACGCTCGGCAGCCTGATCTCGGCCCGCGCCGCAGAGACGGCGCACCGCGCCTATGCTGCGCTGGTCGCAGGCGGCGCGAAGGTGATCCGCCCGCTGACGGGCGTCGCTGGCCGCTCCGCCGCCTTCGTCACGCCAGCGATGCTCGACGTGACCGGCCTCGACGTGCCCGACGCCGAGATCTTCGCGCCCGTGCTGCAAGTCCGCCGCGCCCGCGATTGGGACGAGGCCATCGCGCTCGCCAACGCCACCGCCTTCGGCCTTGCGGGCGGGGTGGTTTCGCAAGACCCGGCGAAGTGGGACGACTTCCTCGCCCGCAGCCGCGCAGGCGTGGTCAACTGGAACCGCCCGACCACGGGCGCGAGCGGCGCGATGCCGTTTGGCGGGCTGGGTTCCTCGGGCAACCACCGCCCCAGCGCCTATTACGCGGCGGACTACTGCGCCTATCCCGTTGCCTCGTTCGAAAGCCCGGCGCTGGCTGATCTGACCGCCGATCTCGTCGGCCTGAAGGACTGATCCGATGCGCGAGGTCAACTTCGACGGGCTGATCGGCCCCAGCCACAACTACGCCGGGCTCTCGCTGGGCAATCTCGCCTCGGCGCGCAACGCGGGCGGCGTTTCCTCCCCGCGCGCCGCCGCCTTGCAAGGCCTCGCCAAGATGCGCCGCGTCATGGATCTCGGCTTGTCGCAGGGCTTCCTGCTGCCCCACGCGCGCCCTGATGCCGACTGGCTGCGCACGCTGGGCTTTGCGGGCAGCGACGATGAAGTGTGCGAGGCCGCGTGGAACAGCGAGCCCGCGTTGCTGCGCAATGCCATGTCGGCCAGCGCGATGTGGACTGCCAACGCAGGGACCGTCAGCCCCGCGCCCGATTGCGCCGATGGCCGCTGCCACATCTCGGTCGCCAATCTTTCGACCATGCTGCATCGCTCGCTGGAAGCGCCGCAGACGCTGCGCCAGTTGCAGCTCGCCTTTGCCGACACGCGCCACTTTGCGATCCACGGCCCGGTGCCGTCGGGCCTTGGCGACGAAGGCGCGGCCAACTTCATGCGTCTGGCCAGTGCCCATGGCGAACCCGGCCTCGAAGTGCTGGTCTATGGCGAGCAGGGTCGGGCGGAGTTTCCTGCGCGCCAGCACAAGGCCGCCAGCGCTGCCGTCGTCCGCCGCCACGGCCTTGATCCGGCGCGCACGCTGCTGGTCTGCCAGAGCGATGCGGCGATTGCCGCGGGCGCGTTCCACAACGATGTCGTCGCTGTCGCCAACGAGACCGTGCTGTTCACGCACGAACTGGCCTTCGAGGACCGTGCGGGCACCCATGCTGCGATCCGCGCTGCCTTGCCGCAGGTCGAGATCATCGAGGCCCCTGCCAGCCGCATCAGCCTCGACGCCGCGATCCGGTCGTACCTGTTCAACTCGCAGCTCGTCAGCCTGCCGGAAGGCGGCATGGCGCTGGTCCTGCCGGGCGAGGTGCGTGAGGTGGTCGAGGTCTGGGACTGGTTGCAGGAACTGGTCGCCAGCAATGGCCCGATCCGGCGGCTGGAAGTGGTCGAAGTGCGCGAATCGATGCGCAACGGCGGCGGCCCCGCCTGCCTGCGCCTGCGCGTGGCGGTGAGCGACGAGGCCTTTGCCGCGATCGACCCGCGCTTCCTGCTTGATGCCGCGAAGGCCGAACGCATGGCGCAGGTGATCGAGGCGCATTGGCCCGAACGGATCGCGCCCGAGGATCTCGGCCATCCGGCGCTGTGGCGGCAATGCCGCACCGCGCGTGCCGCGCTGCTCGAAACGCTGGGGTTCGCCAGCGGCGAACTGTGATCTTGCGCGCGTCGCATCGCCGGTGTCATCTGCGCCGATAACAGCGGCGGAGAGGCAAGTGCGGCACGTTCTGGCGATAGACCAAGGCACGACCTCCACCCGCGCGATTCTGTTCGACGAGCAGGCACGCGCCGTCGCCACCGCGCAGCGTGAGTTTCCCCAGCATTATCCACAGGCTGGCTGGGTGGAGCACGATGTCGAGGACATCTGGCGCGATTGCGTCGCCGTGGCGCGCGATGCGCTGGGGGCTGTCCCGCTGGCGCAGGTGGCGGCCATCGGCATCGCCAACCAGCGCGAAACGGTGGTGATCTGGGACCGCAGCACGGGCGAGGCGATCCACCGCGCGATCGTGTGGCAGGACCGCCGTACCGCCGAAACCTGCGCCGCGCTGAAAGCCGAGGGCGTGGAGGCGATGGTCACGGACCGGACCGGCCTGCTGCTCGATCCCTATTTCAGCGCGACCAAGGCGGCGTGGATGCTCGACCACGTTCCGGACGCAAGGGCGCGCGCCGAACGGGGGGACCTCGCCTTCGGCACGATCGACACTTTCCTGCTCTGGCGGCTGACCGGCGGGCAGGTCCACGCCACCGACGTGACCAACGCGGGGCGCACGCTGCTTTATGACATCCGCCGCCAGTGCTGGGACGAGGAACTGTGCCGGCTGCTGCGCGTGCCGATGGCGATCCTGCCAGAGGTGCGCGACAATTCAGGCCTGTTCGGCACGACCGCGCCCGATCTGTTCGGCGCGAGCCTGCCCATCGCCGGCATGGCGGGCGACCAGCAGGCCGCGCTGTTCGGGCAGGCCTGCTTTGCGCGCGGCATGGCCAAGAGCACGTATGGCACCGGCTGCTTCATGCTGATGAACACGGGGCACGAGGCGCCGCATTCGGCCAATCGCCTGCTGACGACGCCAGCCTATCGTCTGGGCGGGCATATGACTTACGCGCTCGAAGGCTCGATCTTCGTGGCGGGCGCGGCGGTGAAGTGGCTGCGCGACGGGCTGGGCGTGATTGCCCATGCCAGCGAGACGCACGGCCTTGCCGCGCAAGTCGAGGACAGCCACGGCGTGGTCATGGTGCCTGCCTTCACCGGCCTCGGCGCGCCGTACTGGGACCCGGACGCCAAGGGGGCGATCTTCGGCCTGACGCTGGGCGCGACAGCGGCGCACCTTGCCCGCGCCGCGCTCGAATCAGTGGCCTTCCAGACCATGGATCTGGTCGATGCGATGGCGAAGGACAGCGGCGCGCTCGCTTCGGCGCTGCGCATCGACGGGGGCATGGCCGCCAACGACTGGTTGTGTCAGTTCCTCGCCGACATGCTGGGCGTCGCGGTGGAAAAGCCGACCAATCTCGAAACCACCGCGCTGGGCGCGGCCTTCCACGCAGGCCTTGCAACGGGCGTGTGGTCGGGGCTCGATGACCTGTCGCGCACCTGGGAAAGCGCCGCCCGCTTCACGCCCGCGATGGCCCCGGAACGCCGGGCCGCGCTGGCCGCGCTGTGGCGCGATGCGGTGGGGCGCACGCTCTCGCAGCGCTAATCCGTTGCAAACGGCCACCGAGGCTTGACCGCCCCCCATGCGGGCGGGCACACCGCTGGCACCTTGCTCAACAGGGAGAGGATTCCTCAATGTTCAGTCACGTGATGGTCGGCAGCAACGACATTGCCGCATCGAAGAAGTTCTACGACGCGACTTTCGCCGCGTTCGGCGGCAAGCCCGCGATCCAGGACGAGAAGGGCCGCCTGATCTATCAGCACAACGGCTCGATGTTCCTCGTCACGCAGCCGATCAACGGCGAACCGGCCTGCGGCGCCAACGGCGGCACGATCGGTTTCGCGATGACCCCGGAACAGGCCGACGCCTGGCACGCTGCGGGCGTGGCCAATGGCGGCGTGGCTTGCGAAGATCCGCCGGGACCGCGTGAAGGCAGCCCGTTCTATCTCGCCTACCTGCGCGATCCGGCGGGCAACAAGCTTTGCGCGCTGCACGTCATCGGTTCGTAAGCGCGACGGGCAGAGTGCCCACCCCCGACCCCTCCCGCTTGCGGGAGGGGAGAGGGCCGAAAAGGAAAAGGGCGCGACCGGGTGACCGGCGCGCCCTTTTTCATGCGATCAACAGCGGATCAGCGAACCGCCTTGGCCACCGCATCGAGCACGCCGTTGGCGAACTTGGCCTCGCGCTTGTCGAAGAAGGCGTGGGCGACGTCTAGGTATTCATTGATCACCGTGCCGACGGTGATGTCGTTGCGCGCCATCAGCTCCCACGTGCCCGCCCGCAGGATCTGCAGCATGGTGCGGTCGAGCCGGGGCAGCGACCAGCCTTCGGCCAGCTTGCTTGCCAGCAGGGTGTCGATCTCGTCGCGGCGGGCGACCACGCCCCGGACCACGTCGTCGAAGAAGGCGACATCGGCGGGCGCGTATTCCACGTCCTCGATCTCGGCGCCCAGCCGGTGCATGTGGAATTCGTCGAGCAGCAGGTGCAGCTCAGGGCTCTCCATCTCGACCTGGTAGAGCGCCTGGACGGCGGCGAGGCGCGCGGCGGAGCGGGCGCGGGTCTGGTCCTTGCCGCTGCTCACTGGCCGAGCCTCAGCGCGATCGAGCGGGCATGCGCGGCAAGGCCCTCGGCCTCGGCGAGTTCCACGGCGGCGGGGCCAACGGCCGAAATCGAAGCATCGCTGACCGCGATGAAGCTGGTGCGTTTCATGAAATCCAGAACGGAAAGGCCCGAGGAGAACCGCGCGCGGCGCCCGGTGGGCAGGACATGGTTGGGACCGGCGACGTAATCGCCGATGGCCTCGGGCGTCATGCGCCCAAGGAAGACGGAGCCCGCATGGCGGATCTGGTCGAACAGGCGTTCGGGGTCGTCGGTGGCGATCTCGACGTGTTCGGCGGCGAGCGCATTGGCGAGCGCCGGGGCCTCGTCGAGCGAATCGACCACGATGATCGTGCCGTGCGCCTCCCAGCTTGCCTTGGCGACCCGGGCCGTGGGCAGCAGAGCGATCTCGACGCCGACCATGTCGGCCACCTGATCGGCGAACTTTTCGTCGTCGGTGATCAGGATCGCCTGCGCGGCGGGATCGTGCTCGGCCTGGCTCAGCAGGTCGGCGGCGATCCACTGGGGATCGTTCCTGGCGTCCGCAATGACGAGGATTTCGGAAGGGCCTGCCACCATGTCGATGCCGACCACGCCATAGAGCTGGCGCTTGGCTTCGGCGACCCAGGCGTTGCCGGGGCCGGTGATGACGTCGACCGGCTTGATGCGGGCCGTACCATGCGCGAGCGCGGCCACGGCCTGCGCCCCGCCGACGCGCCACACTTCGTCCACGCCGGCCAGGTGCGCGGCGGCCAGCACCAGCGAGTTGATCACCCCCTTGGGCGTGGGCGTGACGACGACGAGCCGCCCGACGCCCGCGACCTTGGCGGGAATCGCGTTCATCAGCAGCGATGAGGGGTAGGCCGCGCGTCCACCGGGGACATAGAGCCCCGCGCCATCGACCGCGCTCCAGCGCGCGCCGAGGCGGATGCCCGCGGCGTCGGTATAGTCGCGGTTTTCGGGCAGCTGCGCTTCGTGGTAGGCGCGGATGCGCTGCGCGGCCAATTCCAGCGCGGCGCGCAGATCGGGCTTCAACGCATCGAACGCTTCGCGGCAGGCGTCGGCGGAAATGCGCCAGTCATCGTCGGCGGGCAAGTGCTGGTCGAAGCGCTCGGTATATTCCGCCAGCGCCTCGTCGCCGCGCAGGCGCACGTCCTCGATGATCGTCTGCACGTCGCGCGCGACGTTTTCATCGCTCTCGCGGCGATCCTTGACGAGCCGGGCGAACGCCTTGGCAAAGCCTGCGTCGCGGGTGCGCAGCTTGAGCATCAGGCGGCGGCCTTGCGCTTGGCGACGAGTTCGCGGAAGGCGTCGATCAGGCCGCCGAGACGCGCGCTGTCGGTCTTCAAGGCGGCGCGGTTGACGATCAGGCGCGCCGAGACCGGCAGGATGCGGCTGGTTTCGACAAGGCCGTTGTCCTTGAGCGTCTTGCCCGTGGACACGAGGTCGACGATGCGGCTGGCAAGGCCAAGCGAAGGGGCCAGTTCCATCGCGCCGTTGAGCTTCACGACCTCGGCCGCGACGCCCAGCTTTTCGAAGTGGCGGCGGGTGAGGTTGGGATACTTGGTGGCGACGCGCGCATGGCTTTCGCGCGCATTGGCGCCGCTTTCCACCGCGCTGACCGGCTCTGCCACCGACAGGCGGCAATGGCCGATGTCGAGATCGACCGGCGCGTAGAGGTCCGCATAGTCGAATTCATCGATCACGTCGGAGCCGACCACGCCGATCTGCGCCGCGCCGTGGGCGACGAAGGTGGCGACGTCGAAGGCGCGGACGCGGATGATCTTCACGTCGGGCCGGTTGGTGGCGAACGAAAGCGCGCGCGAGGCCTTGTTGAAGAAGTCTGCATCGGGCACCACGCCTGCCTGTTCGAGCAGGGGCAGCGCTTCATCGAGGATGCGGCCCTTGGGCAGGGCGAAGACGAGCTGGGCGGCGGTGGTCATGACCTCGCGCCCCTATGGCAAAGGGCCGGAAAGGGCAACCTCGTGCAACCGATCATGGAAATCGAGAACGTCGCGGGCGCGATCCGCTGGCAAGCCGATCACGCTGCCAACAACGGTGCGCCATGCACCGGCCGCGTGGTGCGCGCGCAGCTTGGGCTGCTCGATGGAGGGACGGCGGTGGGCCGCGCGCTGGCGCACTGGCCGGGGCGTCCGCTGGAGGATGCGCTGCCGCTGCGGCTGGCGGGCGGGCACCATTTCCTCGCCCTGACCGGCGCAGATCCGCGGTTGGCGGCGGTCTATCGCGGCGAGGTGACCGATCAGGCCGAGGTCGATGCGCTGGTGCTGGCGGTGACGCGCGACCACGATGCGGCGCTGCTGCCGTGGCTCGATGGCCCGCCGCAGACCAATGAGGCGGGCCGTTCGGCTTCGATCATGGCGGCGCTGCTGTGGCTCTCGCCGCGGCTTGGTCCGCGCTTCGAGATGAACGAACTGGGCGCGAGCGCGGGCGTCAACACGATGATGGAGCGCTTCCGTTTCGACCTTGGCGGGACAAGCGCCGGGTGCCCCGAGTCGCCCATGCACATCCGCCCCGAATGGAAGGGGCCGCCCCCGCCGCAGGCGCCGGTCGAGATCGTTGCGATCGAGGGCTGCGACCGCGCCCCGGTCAACCTTGCCGATCCCGAACAGGCGCTGCGTCTGAAGGCCTATGTCTGGGCCGAAGTGACCGAGCGCATCGCGCGTATCGACGCCGCGATCGCGCTCGCCGGCCAGCAGCCGCCGAAGCTGACACAGATGGACGCGGCCGATTTCGTGGAACAGCGCCTTGCCGCGCCACAAGAGGACGACACCACGCGCGTGTTCTATCACTCCATCGTCTGGCAGTACCTGCCGCCCGAGACGCGCGCGCGGATCGAGGCGGCGATGGCGGAGTCGGGCGCGCGGGCCGACGCGCGGCGGCGGCTGGCGTGGGTGCAGCTGGAAACCAACCGCGCGACGTTCCGCCACGAGTTGCGCGTGCGCTTCTGGCCGGGGGATGGCGAGGACCACCTGCTCGGCACCGCGCACGCGCATGGGGCGTGGGTGGAGTGGTTTGGTGCCTAGGCCGTCCGTGCCAGGAATGCCTCCATCGCGGCTATGAACTGGTCTGCCGCTTCCCACGTCACGAAGTGCCCGCAATCGTGGACGCGCTCGATCGAAAGTTCGGGGATCGTCTCGGCCAGCCCATCGAGGTTGGCGGGAGACAGCGCCGGGTCATCCATCGCCCAGACCACCAGCGTCGGGATGTCCAGTACCGGGACATTGAGCGGCTTGTAGTCCGCAGGCAGCGCAAAGGGCGCATCCATCGGCGGCACGAAGACAGGGCTGGCGCGATACCAGTTGACCATGGCCTTGGCCGTCTTGGGATCGGCCCAGTCGGCTTCGAGCGCGGCGCGTTCCTCCGGTTCCATCTTGTCGCTGAACAGCTCGGTTGTGGACTTGCCGAGCAGCGGCTTGAGGCCGCCCTTGTCGAGCGCTTCGTCATTCAGGGAATCGCGGAAGTCGCGGAAGTACTGGCTCGCCTGACGCTGGGCCTTGTCGGTCCACACCAGCTTGGGAAAGACGCCGGGGTGTGGGGCGTTGGCGACCACCGCGCGGGTCACGCGCGTGTTCTGCCCGGTCAGCGCCACGCCCCAGGCAATCGCGCCGCCCCAGTCGTGACCGACCACGGTGAACGTATCGACGCCCAGCGCATCTGCGAGGCGGAACACGTCGCCGATCATGTTGTTGGCGGTGTAATTCTCCACGCCTTCGGGCTTGGCCGAGCGGCCATAACCGCGCTGGTCGGGCGCGATGCAGCGATAGCGGTCGGAGAAATGGCGGATCTGGTGCCGCCATGTGCGATGCGATTCGGGAAAACCGTGGAGGAAGATCAGTACCGGCGCATCGCGCGGGCCTTCGTCGACCACCGCGAGTTCGATGCCGTTCTTCAGCGTGACCAGCTTCTGTTCCATCATGGTCACGCGCCTTCCTTCATCTTCGCGGCGTAGCCCGCCTGAAACAGGTCTGCCATGCGATCCATCAGCGCTTCGGGGGTGCGGCGCAGTTCACCGATTTCCTTTTCGAAGCCGACGGCGGCGATGATGTCGCGCTGTCCGGAGGCGATGGCGTCGATGATCTCGCGCGCGATGGCCTGCGGCTCCAGCCCGTTGTCGATGGCCTTGTCGCTGATGCCGCGCACCGATCCATCGGCGGTCAGCGCGTTGCGCGAAACGTTGGTGCGCACCGAGCCGGGGGAGATGGTGTGGACCGAGAGGCCGAGGCCCGTCACTTCCACGCGCAGCGCGTCGGCATAGCCGATCAGCCCGAACTTGGCCGCGCTGTAGGCCGTGCGCATGGGCGAGCCGACCTTGCCCGCGATGCTGGAAACGAAGCCCAGCCGCCCTTTCCCGCGCGCGGCCATGTGCGGCAGCACCGCTTGTGTCAGCGCGATGGGCGCGAGCAGGTCGACCGCGACAATGCGTTCATAGACCGGGAAGGCGGTCTCCAGCGCCACCGAGCGTTGCGAGATCCCGGCGTTGTTGATCAGCAGGTCGATCCCGCCCGAGCGCGCCGCCGCCCAGTCCCAAGCGGTGGCGGCAGCTGCTTCGGCGGCGGCATAGTCCGCCGCTTCGAACGGCAGCACCAGCACGTCATCGCCGCAGTCCTGCGCCACTTCGTCCAGCGCATCGCGGTTGCGGCCCGAGAGGATCAGCTTCGCCCCGTCCTTGGCAAGTTCGCGCGCCATTGCCGCGCCAAGGCCCGAGGACGCGCCTGTTACCCAGGCGACTTCGCCCTGAAATGCCATGTTGTCTCTCCCTGTTCTGTCGTGTCGTTATGGATAGCTGACCGTGGTGGCGATGCGGGGCAGGGGGATGAACTCCTCGCTGTCTCCCGGCACGGTCGGGAACCGGCCCTGTTCCCAGTCCTGCTTGGCCTGATTGATCCGCTCGCGGCTGGAACTGACGAAGTTCCACCATACATGGCGCGGCGTGGTGAACGCCTCGCCCCCCAGCAGCATCACGCGCCCGCCGCTGGCGGATGCGAGCTTCATCGCCTTGCCCGGTGCCAGCACGGTCAGCGCGTAGAGTTCCAGCGGCTCGCCTTCGATCTCGGCCTCGCCGCCTACCAGCATCACCGCGCGCTCGTCCGCCTCGGCCTCGATCGGCAACGCGCCACCGGGGGCGAGCAGGATCTCGGCATAGATGGTGGAGGCATATTGCGTGGTCTTGGCCGTCGCGCCCCACAGCGTGCCCATGATCACGCGCGCGCTCGCGCAGCCGTCCTCGATCAGCGGCAGGTCGGCGTAGGCTTCGAAAGCGGGGTCGATCTCCTCGCGCCCGTCGGGCAGGGCGAGCCAGGTCTGCATCCCGTAGAGCGTCTGCCCGGCAAGGCGCTCGGCCTGCGGGCTACGCTCGGAATGGACGATGCCGCGTCCGGCGGTCATCAGGTTGACCTGTCCGGGCCGGATCACCGCGTGGCTGCCGAGGCTGTCGCGGTGCTCGATCGCGCCTTCGAACAGCCATGTGACGGTCGCGAGGTTGATGTGCGGATGCGGGCGCACGTCCATCGCCGCGCCCGGCGGCAGGAGCGCGGGGCCGAACTGGTCGACGAAGATGAAGGGGCCGACCATCGTGCGTTCGCGCGTCGGGATGGCGCGACGCACCGCGAAGGCACCGATGTCGTGCGTGACGGGGCGGATGGTCTGGATCAGCAGGTCGCTCATGCCGGCACCTCGGAATCGAGAAGGTCGAGGATCGTTTCGGGAAAGATCGGTTCGTGCCACGCGGCGATTTCCGCGCGCGTGAACCAGCGGTGGGTCATGCCCATGGCGACTTCCAGCGCGGTGTGGGCATGGTGGACGACATCGTGGGCATCCACGCGCACGCGGAAGAAATGTTCGTCCGATCGCACCGGCTCGCCCTCCAGCGTCACGAAATCGTCGGCGCGCGCGGCGAACGCCACGCCGCAGTCGATGTCGAGCCCGGTTTCCTCCAGCAGTTCGCGGCGCGCGGCGGCGGGGAAGTCCTCGTGCGGGTCGCATTCGCCGCCCGGCGCGCACCAGAATGCGCGACGGCCCGGCGGATCATAGCGGAACAACAGCACGCGCTCGCCTGCATCGCTCAGCAGGATGCGCGCGGCGCGGCGGATGCGCCGTTCACTCACCGGGCGCGCGCGCCTTGATGGCGAGGGCGTGGACCCGCCCGCCGGGCAGGTCGCCCAGCGCGGCATTGACCATGCGCTGGCGCTGGAGCCGCGAAATTCCTGCAAACGCGGCGCTCTCGATCTCCACGGTGAAGTGCGATTCGCCCGATCCGTCGTGCCCCGAATGGCCCGCGTGACGGTCGCTGTCGTTGATCACGGCAAGCCGCGTTGGCGCGAAAGCGGCCTCCAGCTTTCGTTCGATTTCAAGCGCGATCGGTCCGGTCATGGCTTCCCTTCCAGATGAAGAGGCACCATGTGCAATCGGGTGAAGCAAGACAAGTTCCATGGCCGCGTCCACCATGCCGGACGCCTCTGCAACGCGCCGGGCTGCGAAGAGCCGGGCGAATTTCGCGCGCCCGGCGTGCGTGCGCCCGGCTTCGACGGGCCGGGCGATTATCGCTGGTTCTGCCTCGATCACGTGCGCCAGTTCAACGCAGGCTACGATTTCTTCGCAGGCATGAGCGCCGACGAGATCCTCGCCGCGCAATCGCCGATCGCCGGGTGGGAGACGCACACCCGCGCCTTCCGCCCCGATGCGGGAATCGACCAAGCCCCGCGCTGGAACGACTTTGCGGACCCGCTGGGCGCGATCCAGAAGCGCGCCCGTGCCCGCCGCGAAGACGCAATGCACCGGCAGGAAGCCGCGCGGCGCGGGATCGGCCCGGAGGAACGCAAGGCCTACGACGTGCTGGGCCTTGGCTTCGATGCCGATCGCAAGGCCCTGCGCGGCCGCTATTCGGAACTGGTGCGCCGCTACCACCCCGACCGCAACGGCGGCGACCGCAGCCACGAGGCCCGGTTGCAGGAAGTGGTCGAAGCCTACAATCACCTGCGTTCCATCCCCGCCTTCGCCTGAACCGTCTTGCTCCGTTTAACTGATCGGTTAAGGAAGGGCGAGAGGGAGAAAGCAGCGATGAACGAACAGGCGACTTATGCCGAGGTCATCAAGGGCCGGCGCAGCATCCGGGGGTTCAAGCCCGAGCCGGTGCCCCGCGCGTTGATCGAGGAAGTGCTGGAACTGGCCTTTCGCGCGCCGTCCTCGCACAACACGCAGCCGTGGAACTTCACCGTGGTCGCGGGCGAACCGCTCGACCGCATCCGCGAGGGCAACACCCGCCGCAATCTCGAAGGCGTGCCCGACAGCCGCGAGTTTCGCATCGGCGGCGGCATCGGCCCGCAGCATCGCGAGCGGCAGATCGACGTCGCCAAGCAGCTGTTCGGCGTGATGGGCATTGCGCGGGACGACAAGGATGGTCGACTCGACTGGGTGCTGCGCGGCTTCCGCCAGTTCGATGCGCCGGTCTCGGTGGTGGTGACGTTCGACAAAGTGCTGGAGGGCAGCGACATCGCGCCGTTCGATTGTGGCGCCGTCACCAATGCGCTGGTCAATGCCGCGTGGTCAAAGGGGCTTGGCTGCGTGATCAACAGCCAGGGCATCATGCAGTCGCCCGTGGTGCGCGAACACGCCGGGATCCCCGACGATCAGGTCATCATGATCTGCGTGGCGATGGGCTGGCCCGACGAAAGCTTCCCCGCCAACAGCGTCGTATCCAACCGCAAGAGCCTGGCCGAAGCCACGCGCTTCGTCGGCTTTGACTGAACGATCTGGCCGAGGTTTCAGGCCCCGTCCATCCACGCAGCGAAGGCGTCCTTCCAGTCGGGATGCCAGCGCGACAGGGCGGGGCGGCCCTCGGTGATGTCCTGTGCGTTCCACAACACGCGGCGGCGGTCGGTTTCCCAGCTGGTCTCGTTGTCGAGGCACCACAGGTAGAAGGCGCCACGGCCTACGCCGTCGAGCATTGTCTCCACCACCTGTTCGGGCGTCCAGGCGCTCGCGGGCTGTTGGGCGATGTGGCGGCGGATCATTCCGGTGAAGGTGAAGCCGGGAATCAGCAGATGCGCGGAAACCCGCCCGCCGGTCCTTTCGCGCAAGGTATGCGCCAGGCCCTCGGTGAGCGACTTCACTGCCGATTTCGATACGTTGTAGGCGGTGTTGCCGGGCGGCTGGGTGATGCCCTGCTTCGATCCGGTGTTGATGACGAGGCCGGGCAGGTCGCCTTCGGCCATCGCGGGCACGAACGCCTGCACGCCGTGGACCACGCCCATCAGGTTGACCCCGAGCAGGTGGTCCCACGCCTCGAAGTTCGACAGCGCATCGCCGCCGCTGCCGATCGCGGCGTTGTTCATCACCACGCCTGCCGGGCCGTGGCGCCCGAGTAGGTCTGTGGCGAGCGCGTTCATCGCGCCCCGGTCGGCCACGTCGACATCGTGGACCGCCTCCGCGCCGAAGACATCGTGGGCGCGGCGCAGGGCTTCGGGCGCGTGGTCGATGACCGCAAGCTGCATCCCGAAGCGCGCCAAGGCCTGCGCGGCGGCAAAGCCGATGCCATCGCCGCCGCCGGTCACGACTGCGAGTCGGCCCGAGGCGATAGCGGGATGCGGGGCGGGAAGCGGAGAAGGGGCGGTCATGGCGGGGCTATCCTTGCGCGGTTCGGCGCGAGGATAGCCACTGACGCTTCCCGCGCAACGCTCTCGGGGCAGGACCGCCAATGGAAAAGGCCCCGCCATGATGGCGAGGCCTTTCTCATTTCCCGACGGACCAGCGCCCCCGCTTGCGCAGGAGCGCGGTGATCAGGCGGCGACCGGCGCGGCCTGGCGGACCGATTCGTCGACGTGTTCGGCGAACTGCTCGAAGTTGTCGATGAACTTGCGGACCAGGTCCTGCGCGGTCTTGTCGTACTCGGCCGGATCGGCCCAGGCACCGCGCGGATCGAGCAGGCGGGTTTCGACGCCGGCGACTTCCACGGGAACCTCGAAGCCGAAGTTGGGGTCTTCACGGAACGTGGCGTTGTTGAGG
The DNA here is from genome assembly GCF_020179425.1 of Novosphingobium percolationis. Taxonomy (GTDB): domain Bacteria; phylum Pseudomonadota; class Alphaproteobacteria; order Sphingomonadales; family Sphingomonadaceae; genus Novosphingobium; species Novosphingobium percolationis. The sequence goes on from NZ_JAILYM010000002.1 coordinate 322,954, forward strand.
CTGCCGTCCAGCGCGGCGTTGAGCAGCGCGCGGGTCGCCTTGATCGGCATGCGCTTGATGCCTTCCATGGTGGCCTTGCCGCCCGACCAGCCGGTGTTGACCAGCCAGCACTTCACGCCGCCCTTGTTGATGCGCTCCTTCAGCAGGTTGCCGTAGATCGACGGGTGGCGCGGCATGAACGGCGCGCCGAAGCAGGTCGAGAAGGTGGCTTCCGGCTCGGTCACGCCGATTTCGGTGCCCGCGACGCGCGCGGTGTAGCCCGACAGGAAGTGGTACATCGCCTGTTCCGGGGTCAGCCGCGCGATCGGCGGCAGCACGCCATAGGCGTCCGCGGTCAGGAAGATGATGTTCTGCGGCACCGGCCCGAGGTTCTTTTCCGAGCAGTTCGGAATGAAGTCGATCGGGTACGAACCGCGGCTGTTTTCGGCGAGGCTGTTGTCGTCGAGGTCGATCTCGCGCGTGACGGGATCGATCACCACGTTTTCGAGCACGGTGCCGAAGCGCTTGGTGGTGGCGAAGATTTCCGGCTCGGCTTCGGCCGACAGGCGGATCATCTTGGCGTAGCAGCCGCCTTCGAAGTTGAACACGGCGGTATCCGACCAGCCATGCTCGTCATCGCCGATCAGCGTGCGGCTGGCATCGGCGGACAGCGTGGTCTTGCCGGTGCCCGAAAGGCCGAAGAACACGGCGGTATCGCCGTTGGGGCCGATGTTGGCCGAGCAGTGCATGGGCATGACGCCCTTCACCGGCAGCAGGTAGTTGAGGATGCCGAACACCGACTTCTTCATTTCGCCGGCATAGGCGGTGCCGCCGATCAGGATCAGCTTCTCGGTGAAGTTGACCGCGACCACGGTCTCGCTGCGGCAGCCGTGGCGCGCAGGGTCGGCGCGGAAGCTGGGCAGGTCGATGATGGTGTATTCGGGCACGAACGCGGCCTGTTCTTCGGCGCTCGGGCGGACCAGCAGCGTGCGGATGAACAGGTTGTGCCAGGCGAACTCGTTGATCACGCGCACGTTGACGCGGTGTTCGGGCTGGCTGCCGCCGAACAGGTCGGCGACGTAGAGCTTGTCCTTGTCACCCAGCGCGGCGATGAAGTCGGCCTTGAGGTTGGCGAAGTGGTCCGGCGTCATGGCGACGTTGGTCTTGCCCCACCATACGGTGTTCTCGGTCTCGGCATCGCGGACGATGAACTTGTCCTTCGCGCTGCGGCCGGTGTGCTTGCCGGTTTCGACGACCAGCGGACCGTCCTTGGCCAGCAGGCCTTCGCCGTTGCGGATGGCATGTTCCACCAGCGGGCCGGTGCCGAGATTGGCAAAAAGCTGCGCCGGCTCAGGATAACCCTGTTGCGAGAGCGAGACGTTCAGGCTGGTATCGGACACTTCGAGCCTCCCGTTGGGCGTGTCATGCCGCAGCAGGACGGGGTTCCTGCCGCGTGCGTCACGCAGAATCTGTAAATACGAATGCACAGTGATTTCCACCGCGCATAGTGGCTGGCCCATGCTGCGTCAAATGGCGTGCGGCAACACAATTTTTCACGCGGACCGTTGCATGGAATTCAACTGCCGCCGCGTTACCCCGGCATGACTTGCCCCGACGGATTGCCAGCGCGCGATACAGGCGATAGTTCTCGCCGCCCCGCATCCAGCCCGGTATCGAGACGAAGCATGGCCGACAGCCCCTCCGCCCGCCTGGATGCGCGCGCCGAACCCGGCCTTGCGGAGGCCGCCGCGCCAGCGCAGCCGCGCGTGGTCGCGCTGGTCGATGACGACCGCAACATCCTGACCACGCTGTCGATCGCACTGCAGACCGAAGGCTTTGCCACGCGCGTCTACAACGATGGTGCGGGCGCGTTGAAGGCGCTGCTCGACAATCCGCCCGACCTTGTCGTCTGCGACATCAAGATGCCGCGCATGGACGGGCTCGAACTGCTCAGCCGGCTGCGCGAGAAAAGCGCGCTGCCGCTGATCTTCCTGACCAGCAAGGACGACGAGGCGGACGAGGCGCTGGGCCTGTCGATGGGCGCGGACGACTATATCGCCAAGCCGTTCAGCCAGCGCCTGCTGATCGCGCGCATCCGCGCCATTCTGCGGCGCAGCGACATCGTGCGGGCGACGCCGGTTGAAGGAGCCGAGGACGACAGCGCCCCGTTGCCCGATCCGATCCGGCGCGGCAGCCTGACGATGGACCCGGCGCGCCATGTCGTCGCCTGGAAGGGTGAGCCGGTGTCGCTGACCGTCACCGAGTTCTTGATCTTGGAAGCGCTGGCGGTGCGCCCCGGCGTGGTCAAGACGCGCAACCAGCTGATGGACGCAGCCTATCACGACGACGTCTTCGTCGACGATCGTACCATCGATAGCCACATCAAGCGGCTGCGGCGCAAGTTCCGCGCCGTCGATCCGCGGTTCTCCGCGATCGAGACGCTCTACGGCGCAGGGTACAGCTTTGCCGAAGCCTGAGCGTTCGCCCGGCGCGCGCCTGCGTCTGCTGCGCACGCGCGGGGTTTCGCTCACCACGCGCATCCTGGCGGTCAACGTGATTGCGCTGGCTTTGCTCGCGGGTAGCTTCTTCTACCTCGACAGCTACCGAAAGCAGTTGCTGTCCGAACGCTTCAAGCTCGCCCGCGCCGAAGCCGAGATCGCCGCCGATGCGCTGGAAGGCGCAGGGCCTGCCCGGCGCAAGGACCTGCTGGCGCGGATCGGCGCCGAACAGATGCTGCGCCTGACCTACTACGATGCGAAGGGGCGCCTGCTCGACGACAGCTTCCGCCTTGGCCCGCCCTCGTTCGCCTTCGTCGATCCCGCCAGCGAGCCGTGGTACCAGAAGGCCGCGCGCGGGCTGGATCGGGGCGTCGATTTCGTGGTCGGCGCGCCGCAGATCGAGCGTTATCGCGAGCCGCCGCAGCCCGGTGCTGCCAACTGGCCGGAGATCGCCCGCGCGCGCGATGCGCACCGTACCGAAGTCTACTTGCGCTACGCCCCCGATCGTACCCCCGTCATCACCGCCGCGACGCCGGTGGGTGACCATGGCGAAACGCTGCTGGCGATGCGCAACGCGCTCGACATCACGCAGGCCGTGCGCGACGCGCGCCAGACGCTGGTGATCATCATTGGCCTCGCGCTGCTCGCCTCGATCCAGCTTTCGCTGTTCCTGGCGCGCACCATCGTCCAGCCGCTGCGGCAACTGGTGCGCGCAGCGGTGCGGGTGCGGCTGGGGCGCGAGCGCGAGGTGGTGGTGCCGCGCCTGCCCGACCGGGGGGACGAGATCGGCCTGCTCGCCCGCGCCATTTCCGACATGACCAACGCGCTGCGTCAGAAGATCGACGCGGTGGAAAGCTTCGCCGCCGATGTCGCGCACGAACTGAAGAACCCGCTTGCCTCGCTGTCGAGCGCGCTCGAATCGATGGGCAAGGTCGAGGATCCCGACCTGCGCGGTCAGCTTGCGGCCATTGCGGCCCATGACGTGCAGCGCATCGACCGCCTGATCACCGAGATTGCCGACGCCAGCCGCATCGATGCCGAACTGTCGCGCGCCACGTTCGTCGAACTCGACCTGGCCGAGCTTGCCGCGCAAGTCGTCGCCGCGCGCGGTGCCCGGTTCGATCAGAGGCCCGACCAGCGCGGCGATTGCCCGATCCGTTTCCACAGCGACACGATCATGGCGATCGTCCACGGCGATGCGCTGCGGCTCGAACGCGTGCTCGACAACCTGCTCGACAATGCCGCCTCGTTCTCGCCACCCGGCGCTGCGGTCGAGGTGGACGTGACCGCCGATGGCGCGCGCGTGCGGCTGACCGTGTCCGACCACGGGCCCGGCGTGCCCGTGGCCGAACGTGACAAGGTGTTCGAACGCTTCCACTCGGTGCGCCCGGACGATGAAGCCTTCGGCGCGCACAGCGGCCTTGGCCTCGCCATCGCGCGAACCATCGCCGAAGCGCACGATGGCACGCTGACCATCGCCGATCGCGCCGATGGCGCGCCGGGCGCGTGCCTCGTGCTCGAACTGCCGCTCGTCGGCGAGGAGGAAGAATGACGCTGGGCCTTGGTGGAACGCCGCATCAGGCCAGTTGCGTGATGATCGGCAAACGTGCGGTGCTGATCGAAGGGCCATCGGGCGCGGGCAAGTCGAGCCTCGCGCTCGCGCTGATCGATCGCGGGGCGGTCCTGGTCGGCGATGACGGTGTGCTGCTCGACGCGGAGGGCGCGCGGCTCCTGGCGAGTCCGCATCCCAACATCGCGGGCAAGCTGGAAGTGCGCAATCTGGGCATCGTCGAGATGCCCTCGGTCGTGGCCGCCCCGGTTGCGCTGGTGCTGCTGCTCGATCGCGAAGCCCCGCGCTTCGTGTCCGGCGCGGAGACGGCGGTGCGGGCCGGGTGCCCGCTGCCGCAGATCCGGCTCTATCCCGATACGCCGGTGCTGGCGCTGCGCGCGGAAATGGCGCTGCGGCAATATGGCCTGCCCGAAGACTGAGCGGCCTCAAGACCGAACTGTTGTAAATCGTTACCCGCGCCATCCTGCGTCAAGCGGACTTCCCTTGACGGCTGCAAGGGCGCAAACGGTCGCCATGGCTCTCGAATCGGATCAATCTCCGCAGCGCATCCTGCTGGTCACCGGCGTCCTGGGCGCGGGCAAGACCACCGCTTTGCGCACTTTCGAGGACATGGGCTGGGAAGCGATCGACAATTTCCCCATCCGCCTGCTCGACCGCCTGCTGGAAACCGAGCCCGGTTCGGCGCGGCTGGAGGCGGGCGCGCCGCTCGCCATCGGCTTCGACACGCGCACGCGCGGTTTCGACCCGATGAAGATCATCGAGCGCGTCGATGCGCTGGCGGACCGCCCGGATCTTTCGATCAGCACGCTGTTCCTCGATTGCGGCGGGGCCGAACTGGAACGCCGCTTCAACGAGACCCGCCGCCGCCATCCGATGAGCGCGGACAAGCCCGCGACCGCAGGCATCGCCGCCGAGCGCGAACTGCTCGATCCGCTGCGTCGCTGGGCCGACGTGGTGCTGTCCACCACCGATTTCACCTCCAACGACCTGCAACACGCGATCCGGGCGCAGTTCGGTTCGGAAGCGCCGGGCCGCTCGACGCTGACGATCTCCAGCTTCGGCTTTTCGCGCGGGACGCCGCCGCTCGCCGATCTTGTGTTCGACATGCGCTTTCTTGCCAATCCGCACTGGGTGGACGACCTGCGCCCGATGACGGGCAAGGATGCGCCGGTCGGCGACTATATTCGCGAAGACCCGGCCTTCGACGAAGCCTTTGCGCGGATTCGCGATCTGCTGCTGCTGCTGCTTCCGCGGTTCGAGGCGCAAGGCAAGGCCTATGTCCACGTGGCCTTCGGCTGCACCGGCGGGAAACACCGCTCGGTCTACATGGCCGAATGCATCGCTTCCGCCTTGCGCGAGGCGGGATTTTCTCCCACATTGTTGCATCGCAACCTGGCGTCACGCACGGCCGATCTTGTCGAAAGGCCGCAAGTGTGACGGACAAGGGCGCAATCGCATTACGCTTCGGGAGGGGAGCGGCTCTGGAAGACATGCAAGCGGATTGCCAGTGTTCAAGCGTGCCCGCTGACTTCGCCAAGCCTGCGTTCAGACAGGCAGGAGCAGGTTGCAAGGTCGCACTTCGGAGCCATTCCAGTTCATGATCGGTCTCATTCTCGTCACCCACGGCGCTCTCGCCGATGAATTCATCCATGCGATGGAGCACGTGGTTGGTCGTCAGTCCGATGTCGTCGGGGTCTGCATCGGGCCGAACGACGACATGGAAAAGCGCCGCAGGGAAATCGCCGACGCGATTCGCCGCGTCGATTCAGGGTCTGGCGTGATCATCCTGACAGACCTGTTCGGCGGCACCCCGTCCAACCTCGCGATCTCGCTGATGCAGGCGGGCAAGGTGGAAGTGATCGCGGGCATCAATCTTCCCATGCTGATCCGGCTCGCCAAGGCGCGGACCTGCATGGGCGTCAAGGAAGCGACGGCCGCTGCGCGCGATGCGGGGCGGAATTACATAACGATCGCTTCCGAATTTCTCGGACAGGATGCGTGATCGATGGGGGAATCTGCTTACGCCGCCCGTGAGACGGTGACGATCGTGAACCAGCGCGGCCTGCACGCCCGCGCCAGCGCGAAGTTCGTCAACGCCGTCGCCAAGCTGCCCGAAGGCTTCGACGTGACCGTCGCCAAGGACGGCACCGACGCCAACGGCGCCTCTATCCTCGGCCTGATGATGCTGGGCGCGGCCAAGGGCGACAGCATCGACATCACTGTCAGCGGCGCCGAAGGCGATGCCGACGCGGTGCTGATGAAGCTGGCCGGGCTGGTCAAGGACGGCTTCGGCGAAGATTGACCCGCTTGCTTCGGCGGCGGCACTGACGCAAGGCAGCCCCATGCCTCGCAAGATCATCACCGGCTTTTCCAACCCCACGGTCAAGGCCGTGCGGTCCCTGCGCGACAAGAAGCATCGTCGGCGCGAGGGGCGCTTCCTCGTCGAAGGGCTGCGCCTGCTGACCGACGCGCGCGAAAGTGGGCGGCTGCCCGAACTGCTGCTGATGGCGCAGGGGCGCGACGATCATCCGCTGCTGGCGGACCTTGAAGCGGCGGTGGATGCGGCGGGCGGCGAGGTCATCGAACTGCCGCTCGACATCCTGTCCAAGGTGACGGGCAAGGACAATCCGCAGGCGGTGGCCGGGGTCTTCGCCGAATGGGATACCGCGCTCTCGCGCATCGACCGCAACGCCGCCCCGATCTGGCTGGTGGCGCAGGCCATGCGCGATCCGGGCAACCTTGGCACCATGTTGCGTACCGCCGATGCTGTGGGGGCAGGGGGCCTGATCCTGCTCGACGATTGCGTCGATCCCTTCTCGGTCGAAGCGGTGCGCGCCAGCATGGGCGGGATCTTCACCGTCGCGCTGGCGCAGGCGCGCTGGGACGAGTTCCTCGGCTGGTTGCGGCAGGGTGAAGGCCAGCTTGTCGCGGCGTCCTTGCGCGATGCGCAGCCCTATCGCGGCGCGCCTTATGCCGCACCCTGCTTCGTCATGGTCGGCAACGAATCGCAAGGTCTGCCCGAGCCTTACGAAATGGCCTGCGACTTGCGCGTGACGATGCCGATGAAGGGCCGGGCCGACAGCCTGAACGCCGCAGTCGCTGCTGCCGTCCTTGCTTACGAGGTGCTGGCCGCGGTGGACGCCTGATCGCGCGGCAAGGGCAGGCTCAATCGGGTGCGGCGACCGCTGCGGTCACCATGTCGCGCAAGGGCAAGCGGGCCTTCATGCGCACGGCCAACAGGGCCGTACCGCTGACCTTGCGCTGCACGAACAGCGTGGCGGCGGGCGGGACGTGCCAGCTCGCGCGGTCCTCGGCCATGGGCATCGCCTGTTCACGGATCTGTTCGACAAAGCTTCGCTCCGCAAAGTCGAACAGGCCGGGGCGCCCCACCTGCGACAGGATCACGGCGATCATCGCGTCCAGCCGGTCACCATGGCGTTCCATCTGGCGCGGGGACACGAAGCCCACCTCCAGCAGCGCCAGGCGCAGTGCCTGATCGTCTTCGGCAAGGCCTGCCAGCATCAGTCGGCGGTAGGCGGCCGTGGTTTCCGGCAGGACCGACCTTGCCGCGCCGAAGTCCAGCAGCACGATCCGGCCCGTGTCCGGCTGCCAGCGATAGTTGGCGAAGTTGGGGTCGGTCTGCATGAAGCCGAACCGGAACAGTTCGCCCAGCACCAGATCGAGCAAGGCGGCCATGGCGTCGTCGCGCCGGTCCTGCGGCTCCGATGCCAGTTCCTCGATCGGGCGCGCCACGATGAAGTCCATCACCAGCACGTGCCGCCCGGTCAGCTCGTCCACCGGCGCGGGTACCACGAACCGCGCATCGTCAGCCAGAAGCCCGGCATAGCGCCGCATCTGCGCGGCCTCGCGCAAGTAGTCGGTCTCTTCGGTCAGTTGCGCCTTCGCTTCGGCCAGCAGCGGCGCGATGTCGAGATCGCCCGGCAGCAGTCCCGACATGCGCAGCAGCGTGGCCACGTTGTCCACATCGGCGCCGATGCTGGCGGCAACGCCCGGATACTGCACCTTCACCGCCACCTCGCGGCCATCGAGCAGCCGGGCGCGGTGAACCTGGCCGATCGAGGCCGCCGCGACCGGAATCGGGTCGAAGCGGGAAAAGCGGCGGCGCCAGTCCGGGCCCCAGTGCGCTGTCAGCACCTTGTTGAGCTGCGCCGGCGGCATGAAATGCGCGGCATCGCGCAGGCGCGACAGCACTTCGGTCAGTTCCGGCGGCAGCAGGTCGCCCGCATCGAGCGAGATCATCTGGCCCAGCTTCATCGCCGCGCCGCGCAGGCGGGAAAGCTGCTCGGTTACGCGCACGGCATTGCCGGGGGTCAGCAACAGGTCGGAAAGCTGCGGCCTTTCGCCCTTCGTCAGCCGCCGCGCCCCTTCGGCCAAGACGCCGCCCGCAACGCCGCCCGCCAGACGGCCAAAGGCGGAAAGGCGCGAAAGGCGCGCAGAGGGAACCTTGCGATATCGGTCGGACATGGGACGCCTTCGATTACCAAGCCGCTCCTGTCGGCCCGGTTCAATCGCGGCGCAAGGTGCGCCTTGGGGCGGAATCCACGCCGCTCAGAACGCCGGGTCGTACCCCGGAGGCAGTTCGCTGGCCGGGCCGGTCGCAACGTCGCCGCTGCCGGGCACGTGAATGCCGCACTCGGTCTTGTCCCAGCCCTTCCAGCGGCCCGAGCGCGGATCCTCGCCCGGCGCGACCTTGGTGGTGCACGGCGCGCAGCCGATCGAGGGGTAGCCCTGCGCTTCGAGCGGATGGCGCGGAAGCCCGTGCGCGGCGAAGTAGCTGTCGAGCTGTTCCTTGTTCCACGAGGCGAGCGGGTTGATCTTGAGCCGCCCCTGCGCATCGGACTTGTCGATCTCGAAGCGCGGCAGCCCCGCGCGCGTGCTCGACTGGAAGCCCTTGCGGCCGGTCAGCGAGGCATCGTAGTGCAGCAGCGCCTTGGCCAGCGGCTCCACCTTGCGGATCTCGCAGCAGCCATCGGGATCCCACGACCAGCGCAGGCCATTTTCGTCCTTCTTGGCCAGCACTTCGGGATCGGGCTCGACGATCTGCAGCGCGGTCATGCCAAGGTGGGCGATCAGCTCGTCGCGGTAGGCGACGGTTTCGGGAAAGTGCTTGCCCGTTTCGAGGAACAGCACCGGCACCGACGGATCGATGCTGGCGACCAGGTGGAGCAGCACCGCGCTTTCCGCGCCGAAGCTGGAGACGACGGCAAGGTCGCCCGCCAGCCCGTCGCGGATCACCGAGCGCAACATGTCCTGCGTGTCGGTGCCACGGAACAGATTGTTGAGCCGGATCGCCTCGCTTTCGGTAAAGCGCGGATTGGTGTCGATCAGGTCGATCTTGCGGTCGGCCGAATTGCGCGTGGTGCTGCTCATGTGCGGTTAGGTTCCGTTCAGGTCACGGTTACCCGTGACGCTTGGCCCATATGGCGGGACGGCCATCGACCGTCTTCTGGTAGACCTCCGGCCAGGTCGCGAAGGCCTTGTCGGCGGCGGCGCGGTCGATGTCGTGGTTCGGCGCGAAGCTGTCGAACCCGCAACGGCGCATGTGGCTGAGCTGGTCGAGCAGTACGTCGCCCACGGCGCGCAATTCGCCCTGATAGCCGTGTTCGCGCAAGATCCGCGCCGCCGAATAGCCGCGGCCATCGGTGTAGGCGGGGAAGTTTACTTCCACGAGCGCCAGCCGGTCGAGGTGCGGCAGCAGATCGCGCGCATCGTCGCCCGGCTCAATGCGGACGGCGGTGGCGTTCGACTGATCCGCGAAGGCATCGACGGTGACGGCGGGGTCGGCTACCGGCTCGTCAGAGCGGTAGCGCAGGTTCTGTTCAACCATTGGCAGGCTCCTTGGCATAGATCGCCTCCTTGAACGGGGCCATGCCGATACGGCGGTAGGTGTCGAGGAAGCGTTCTCCGTCGGCGCGCTGGTCGAGGTAGACGTTCGTCGCCTTCTCGATCGCATCGACGATGCCGTCTTCGCTGAAGCCGGGGCCGGTGATCGTGCCGAGCGAAGTATCCGCTCCTTCCGAGCCGCCGAACAGCAGCTGGTAGTTCTCGACGCCCTTGCGATCGACACCCAGGATGCCGATGTGGCCCGCGTGGTGGTGACCACAGGCGTTGATGCAGCCCGAGATCTTCAGCTTCAGCTCGCCCAGTTCCTGCTGGCGACCGAGATCGGCGAAGCGTTCGCTGATCTTCTGCGCGACCGGGATCGAGCGCGCGTTGGCGAGGCTGCAGTAATCGAGGCCGGGGCAGGCGATGATGTCGCTGATCAGGTCGAGGTTCGCGTTGGCCAGCCCTGCCTCATCCAGCTTCTGCCAAACCGTGTAGAGATCGGCCTTCTTGACGTGCGGCAGCACGATGTTCTGCGCATGGGTCACGCGCAGTTCGTCGAAGCTGTAGTCGCGGGCAAGGTCAGCCATCAGGCGGATCTGATCGGCCGTGGCGTCGCCCGGAATGCCGCCCACCGGCTTCAGCGCGATGGTGGCGATGGCATAGCCCGTCTGCTTGTGCGCATGGACGTTCTGCTTCACCCAGACGGCGAAGTCGGGATCGGACAGGTCCAGATCGTCCGAGGCGGCAGCGTCGAAGCCAGGCTGTTCGAAGAAGCCCTTGATGCGCTCCAGTTCGGCCGGCGGCGGTTCGAGGCCGAGCGTGAGGATATGCGCGAACTCTTCTTCCACCTGGCGACGATATTCGTCGGCACCGATCTCGTGGACGAGGATCTTGATGCGCGCCTTGTACTTGTTGTCGCGGCGGCCATAGCGGTTGTAGACGCGAAGGCACGCTTCCAGATACGAGATCATCTGGAGCGGCGGCACGAAATCGCCGATCACAGGCGCGATCATCGGGGTGCGGCCCATGCCGCCACCGACGTAGAACTTGCAGCCGACTTCACCCGCGTCGTTGGTCACGAGCTGGATGCCGATGTCGTGCAGCTTCATCGCCGCGCGGTCGGTCTCGCTGCCGATGATGGCGATCTTGAACTTGCGCGGCAGGTAATCGAATTCCGGGTGGAACGTCGACCACTGGCGCAGCAACTCGGCATAGGGGCGCGGATCGACGAGTTCGTCGGCAGCAGCGCCGGCGAAGTGGTCGGCCGTGGTGTTGCGGATGCAGTTGCCGCTGGTCTGGATGGCGTGCATCTCGACCGAGGCGAGGTCAGCCAGCAGATCGGGCGCCTGTTCCAGCTTGATCCAGTTGTACTGGATGTTCTGGCGCGTGGTGAAGTGGCCGTAGCCGCGGTCGTACTTGTCCGCGATATCGCCCAGCATCCGCATCTGCGCGCCGTTCAGCGTGCCATAGGGAATGGCCACGCGCAGCATGTAGGCGTGAAGCTGGAGGTAGAGGCCGTTCTTCAGGCGCAGCGGCTTGAACTGGTCCTCGGCGATTTCACCGGCAAGGCGGCGGTTCACCTGGTCGCGGAACTCCGCGACGCGGGCGTCGACCATTTTCTGGTCGTAGCTGTCGTACTGATACATGGTCAGATCACCCAGGTGCCGGCGGCGGGATCGGCAGGCTTGAGGGAAAGGTCGAGGCGCACCGTCGGCCCGAGGGCGCGGATGCGGTCCTTGATGTGCGCGGGGCGGACGCCTTCGTCGGTCAGCGTCGCGTCGATCACCTGCGTGTCGGTGACGATCTGCTTGGCGTTCTCGCGCGCGATGATCGCCTCGGCGCCCTCGGGCACGTCGACCGCATCGTTGACATGGCGCGACCAGCCTTCGCCGGTCCACCAGATCACGTCGCCGGTCCTCAAATCGTTGCCGGTGATGATCTTCACTGTACGGCCTCCAGCACTCGTTGCATGTCCTTCATGTCTCCCCGGCCCGCGACGTCGCCGATGACGATCAGCGCGGGGCTCTTGACCTTGTTGTCCCTGACCAGCGCGCCAAGCCCGGCGAGCTGCCCGCGCAGCACGCGCATGGTGGGGCGCGCGGCGTTTTCGATGACCGCCAGCGGCATTTCGGGCGAAAGGCCGTCGGCGATGAGCTTTTCGGCGATCGCCTCGCTGGTGGCAATGCCCATGTAGATGACCAGCGTGCGGCCAACGCCTGCAAGGCCCGCCCAGTTCTGGTCGGACAGGCCCTTGCACTGGCCCGCGACGAAGCTGACGATGCTGGCGTTCTCGCGGTGGGTCAGCGGGATCTGAGCGGCTGCGGCTGCGCCCATCGCGGCGCTGATGCCGGGGACGACTTCGACCTTCACGCCCGCTTCATGGCAGGCCTCGGCCTCTTCCCCGCCGCGCCCGAACACGAAGGGATCGCCGCCCTTGAGCCGGACCACGTCGTTGCCCGCCAGCGCTTCGCGCACGAGCAGGGCGTTGATGTCGTCCTGCTGCATGGTGTGGCGCGACCGGCTCTTGGCGACCGAGATCATGCGCGCGGTGCGCGGCGCCATGGCGAGGATCGAGGGATCGACCAGCCCGTCATGGACGACCACGCTTGCACGCATCAGCAGGCGTGCTGCGCGCAGGGTCAGCAGGTCGGGGTCGCCGGGGCCGGCGCCGACGAGAAAGACCGTGCCGGTGCGGGAAGGGGTCTGGGTCATGTTCGGCGATGTGGGACGGACGCGGAAGAGTCGCCAGCGAGAATGGCTTGGGGACGGGTTAGGTGAGCTTTAGCGGCCCTCAAAAAAGCCAACCCCCGCCCGGACGGGTCCGGACGGGGGTTGCACCTCTCTCCCCAAACTCGGGTCGTCAGACGCGCGGGGTTACCCCGCTGCGTGACCTGCGAGCGCCGCGAGGAGAAGCAGCGCCACGATATTGGTGATCTTGATCATCGGGTTGACGGCGGGCCCTGCGGTATCCTTGTAGGGATCGCCGACGGTGTCGCCCGTTACCGCGGCCTTGTGGGCATCGCTGCCCTTGCCGCCGAAGTGGCCGTCCTCGATGTACTTCTTGGCGTTGTCCCACGCGCCGCCGCCCGAAGTCATCGAGAGCGCGACGAACAGGCCGCCGACGATCACGCCGAGGAGCAGCGCGCCGAGCGCGGCAAAGCCGTTCTCGGCACCGGCCACCCAGGTGATGACGAAGTAGACCGCGATCGGTGCGAGCACCGGCAGCAGCGAAGGCACGATCATCTCCTTGATCGCGGCCTTGGTCACGAGGTCCACCGTGCGCGCGTAGTCGGGCTTGGACTCGTAGGTCATGATGCCCGGATTTTCGCGGAACTGTTCGCGCACGTCGACCACCACGTCGCCTGCGGCGCGGCCCACGGCGGTCATGCCCATCGCACCGAACAGGTACGGGAGCAGCGCGCCGAGCAGCAGGCCGACGATGACATAGGGGTTTTCAAGGCTGAAGTTGACCGTCAGCGAGGGGAAGAACTCGCGCAGGTCGGTGGTATAGGCAGCGAACAGCACCAGCGCGGCAAGCCCCGCCGAACCGATCGCATAGCCCTTGGTGACGGCCTTGGTGGTGTTGCCCACGGCATCGAGCGCGTCGGTCTTTTCACGGACCGAATCGTCGAGACCGGCCATTTCGGCAATGCCGCCGGCGTTGTCGGTGACAGGACCATAAGCGTCCAGCGCAACGACCATGCCGGCCAGCGCCAGCATCGCAGTGGCGCCATAGGCGATGCCGAGCGGGCCAGCGAGCTTGTAGGTGATGATCATCGCGGCCACGATCGCGAGCGCAGGAAGCGCGGTGGCTTCCATCGAGATCGCGAGGCCCTGGATCACGTTGGTGCCGTGGCCGGTGACGCTGGCCTTGGCGATGGACTTGACCGGGCGGTAGTTGGTGCCGGTGTAGTATTCGGTGATCCAGATGATCAGGCCGGTCAGCACCAGCCCGACGAGCCCGGCATAGAACAGTTCGCGGCCCGAGAAGCTGTATTCGTTGCCGAACGCGCTGTAGACGGTGACCGCCTCCATGTCGTGAATGGCATACTGCATGGCGAACCAGATCGCCGGAACCGATAGCACGGCGGTGACAAGGAAGCCCTTGTACATCGCGCCCATGATGTTGTTCGACTTGCCCAGCTTGACGAAATAGGTGCCGATGATCGAGGTGACGATGCACACGCCGCCGATCAGCAGCGGGATCGCCATCAGGGCATCGAGGTTGGCGGCGTTCTTCACCAGCAGCGCGGTCATGATCATGGTCGCGCCGATGGTGACGACATACGTCTCGAACAGGTCGGCGGCCATGCCCGCGCAGTCGCCCACGTTGTCGCCCACGTTGTCGGCAATCACGGCGGGGTTGCGCGGATCGTCTTCGGGGATGCCTGCTTCGACCTTGCCGACAAGGTCGGCGCCGACGTCTGCGGCCTTGGTGAAGATGCCGCCGCCCAGACGCGCGAAGATCGATACGAGCGAGGCGCCCAGCGCCAGCGCGGTCAGCGCGGTGACCACGACGCGGTCGTTGACGGCATGGCCGGCAGGGCCGGTCAGGTACCAGAAGAAGCCCGCGATCGCGAGCAGCGCAAGGCCCGCGACGAGCATGCCGGTGATCGCGCCTGCCCGGAAGGCGAGCGTCAGGCCGGCCTGCAGCCCGGTCTGCGCGGCCGCCGCGGTGCGCACGTTCGAGCGGACCGAGACGTTCATGCCGATGAAGCCTGCCGCGCCCGAAAGCACCGCGCCGATCACGAACCCGATCGCGCTGATGGCGCCGAGCGCCCAGGCGACGATGACCGCAACGACCACGCCGACGATCGCGATGGTGGTGTACTGACGCTTGAGATAGGCCTGCGCGCCTTCCTGGATGGCGGCGGCGATTTCCTGCATCTTCGCATTACCGGCGGGCGCACCTAGCACCTGCCGGCTGGTCACGAAGCCGTACACGACGGCCAGCAACCCCAATATGATGGCGGTTACGACTAAATTCACGTTGGCATCCCCCTTATTCAACCGGCCCATGGAGCCGCGCCCCGTCGTTGCGGGATGGCGGGGAAGCTATAGTTTTATGCGAGGCTCGCAAGCCCTTCGATGATCTGCGTCAATCGTGCAAGTAACCGAGCTTTCCGGCAGGCGCCGCGCCATCGAGCAGGACGGCGGCGGCGCCTTGCGGCAGCGCGTGGCCGATGCGGTGCGCCTTGATGGGTGGCATTTCGCCCGGGGGAAGGGCGAACAGCAGTTCGTAGTCATCGCCCCAGCGCACTGCCTCGTCGATGCGGTGGCGGGGCAGGTCCGCGGGCAGCGGGATAGCCGCGCGGTCGATCGCGAAGGTCACGCCGCTGGCCTGCGCCATGCGCGCGGCGTCGATCAGCAGTCCGTCGGAAACATCCATCATCGCGGTGACACGCGGTGCGATCGCGCGGCCTTCGGCAAGGCGGGGCACGGGGCGGCGGAAGGCGCCGCTGTCGGTGGTGGTATCCCCGGCCTTGAGGGCCTCAAACCCCAGCATCGCAGCACCCACGGGGCCGGTGAGCCACAGTGTATCGCTCGCGCGCGCACCGCTGCGCGACGGGACTGGGGTGCAAGTGGCGCGGCCCAGCGCGGTCAGGCCCAGTGTGCGACGGCCCTCGCCCCCCGTGGTATCGCCGCCGAGCAACGGCACGTCATATTCCGCCAGCACGTCGCGCAGGCCTTCGAGGAAGCGTGTGTCGTCATAATCGAGCGCGTAGCCGAGCAGCACGCCGACCGGCTCCGCCCCCTTGGACGCAAGGTCCGACAGGTTGGTGGCGACCAGCTTCCACGCCACGTCCGCCGGGTCCTGCCCCGCCAGCCAGTGGACGCCTTCGACCATGGCATCATGCGTCAGGACCAGCGTTTCGCCGCCGAAGGGCAGCACCGCGCAGTCGTCGGCAAGCCCGCGTGCGGCGGGATGTGTGGCGAGGCCGCGCAATGCGGCGATGAACGCGGCCTCGCCCGACAAGATCAGTCCCCGGTGAAGACGGGCGCGCGCTTTTCGAGGATGGCGGCCACCGCTTCGGCGTGGTCCTTGGTCTCGTGCGCAATCGCCTGATAGGCCGCGGACAGTTCCAGCACATCGTGCGCGCGGCCATGCTGGGCTTCGCGCAGCAGCTTCTTGGTCAGGCGCAGCGCGCGCGGGGAATTGGCGGCGATCTCGTTGGCAATGCCCACCGCCGTTTCGATCAGGTCCGCATCGGGCACGACCGTGCCGACGAGGCCGATGGACTGCGCATAGGCGGCATCAAACGTGCGGCCCGTCAGGAACAGTTCGGCAGCCTTGGAATAGCCGACGATCTTCTGGAGCGTCCACGCTCCGCCGTCGCCGGGCACGATGCCCACCTTGATGAAGCTCGCCGCCATCTTGGCGCTTTCGGCGCAGACGCGAATGTCGCACAGGCAGGCAAGGTCCAGCCCCAGGCCGATGGCGTGGCCATTGATCGCGGCGATCATCGGGATCTCGCAATCGAGCATGGCGCGCGTGGCGCGCTGCACGCCCCGGCGATAGTTGGCGCGGGTCGAGTCGGGCTGGTCAAGCACGCCGATGCCGGTGCGGTCCTTCATGCCCTTGATGTTTCCACCACTTGAAAAGGCGCGCCCCGATCCGGTGAGCACGATGGCGCTGACCGCGCGGTCGTTGCCGAGCTGGAAGAAGGTGTCGACGATGTTGTCACAGTCCTCCAGCGAGCCGATCGCGTTCATTGATTCGGGGCGACTCATCGTCAGGATCGCGACGCGGCCACGGCGCTCGACGGAAAGGAACGGGCTGGTCATCGGGCTTCTCTCCTGCTCCACTGCCTGAAAGGGCATTTCATATATCTGAAAATGGGGTTTTCGATTTGTCGTCGACCCGGGGCTGCCATACGCAAGGCGGCGATGCAAATATTCCCGCTCCACCCCTTCCGTCCCAAGGGCGACATTCCTGCGCTGCGGCAGCAGGTGCGCGACCTTGTCGCAGCACATGAACACCGCTGGTCGGTGCTCCAGCGCGCCAACTGCTGGTTCAGCTTCGACCCCGAGTTTTCGCGGGCGATGGGCGCGGCAGGGCTGCTCGGCATGGTCTGGCCCAAGGAATACGGCGGGCACGAGCGCACCATGCTCGAACGCTACGTGGTGCTGGAGGAACTGCTTGCGGCGGGGGCACCTGCGGGGCTGCACTGGATCGCCGATCGCCAGACGGGTGCGCTGCTGGTGCGCTACGGCACCGAAACGCAGAAGCAGAAGTACCTGCCGGGCATGGCGCGCGGCGAGATCTACGCCTGCATCGGCCTGTCCGAGCCCAATTCCGGCTCCGACCTTGCCAGCGTGCGCACTTTTGCAAAGAAGACGCCCGAGGGCTGGCTGGTCAACGGGCAGAAGGTGTGGACCAGCGGCGCGCACAAGAGCCATGCTGCGCTGACCCTGCTGCGCACCGAGGAAGGCAGCGAGCGGCAGCAGGGCCTGTCGCAGCTGATGATCGACCTCGATACGCCGGGCATCACCATCCGCCCGATCATCGACATGACCGGCACGCACCACTTCAACGAGATCTTCTTCGAAGACGTCCTGCTGCCGCACGACGCGCTGGTCGGCGTCGAAGGGCAGGGGTGGCGGCAGGTTACCGCCGAACTGGCGCTCGAACGCTCCGGCCCCGAACGCTACCTGTCGAGCCACGTGCTGCTGGTTGCCTTGATCGACGCCATCGGCCCCGATCCCAAGGCGGACATCGCCCAGCTGATCGGTCGGCTTACCGCCGAGATGTGGACGCTGCGCCAGATGTCGATGTCGACCGCGGCCAAACTCGACGCGGGCGAGGACCCGATCGTCGAAGCCGCGATCGTCAAGGATCTGGGCAACGCCTATGAACAGGCGCTACCGCGTCTGGTGCAGGCCGCGCTCGATGTCGATCTGGCCGGAAACAGCGCGCTGTCGCAGCTTCTTGCCTATTACCTGCTGGCCGCGCCCAGCTTCTCCCTGCGCGGCGGCACGCCCGAAGTGCTGCGCGGCATCATTGCAAAGGGGCTTGGACTCCGGTGAGCGAAAACCGCCAACTTCTCGTCGAGATGGCCGAAGGGCTGTTCGCCGATCTCGCCCATGTGCCGTTCGAGGACGCCTGGCCGCGTATTGCCGAAGCCGGTTTCGCAACCTTGCTGGTGCCTGCCGAACAGGGCGGCTTTGGCGGCGACTGGGGCGATGTGCTGGCCGTGCTGCGCCTTTCCGGGCTGAACGCCGTGGCCGCGCCCTTGGCCGAACCGATCATCGCCCATGCGCTGCTGGCGCAGGCTGGCATGGGCGCGCCCGATGGCCTGCTGACGCTCGTCGCCGCCAGTGGTCGCGCGCCGTTCGGTCGCCACGCCGATGCGGTGGTCGCGCTGCGCGATGGCACGCTCTCGCTCTATGCGAAGGGCGCATTCGCGGTGGAGGAAGGGCATTCGCTGGCAGGCGAACCGTCCGACCTCATCAGCTTCACCGGCCCTGCCGCCGCCAGCGCGGCCTGTGGCGCGGACCTTGATGGCCTTGGCGCCTTCGCCCGCGTGGCGCAGGCTTCGGGCGCGATGGAGGCCGCTTTCACGCTGGCCATCGATCACGTCAACACCCGCGTCCAGTTTGGCAAGCCCCTTGCCAAGTTCCAGGCCGTGCAGCAGGCGCTGGCGGAGTTTTCGGAAGAAGCAGCGGCGGTCGATGCTTCGGCGGCGGCCTGCGCCGCCGCGCTCGATGCCGGCGATGCCGCGTTCGAAATCGCGGCTGCCAAGTACCGCCTCGGCTTGGCCGTGGATCGCGGGGTGCCGATCGCGCACCGCGTCCACGGCGCCATCGGCTTCACCATGGAATATGCGCTCAACCGCTTTACGCGTCGCCTGATGCACTGGCGCAGCGAATTCGGCAGCGACGCCGTCTGGGCAGAGGCGCTCGGGCGCAAGGTCGCGGCGCTGGGCGGCCACGGATTGTGGCGCGAAATGGCGGCGCGGAGCGACCGGCTTATCGCCTGATCGAAATATCAGGCGATGGGTGCTTGACCATCTCTTCCGATCCTGTTTAATCGCTCAATTAAACACGGATCGTATCGAGAGGAGTCGAGTAAAATGGCTACCGCCTATATCGTTGACGCAGTGCGCACCGCCGGCGGCCGCCGCGGTGGTCGCCTTGCGGGCATTCACCCGGTCGACCTTGCCGCCCACACCATGGACGCGCTCGTCCTGCGCAGCGGGATTGACCCCGCCGCTGTCGAAGACGTGATCATGGGTTGCGTCGGTCAGGGCGGCGAACAGGCCCAGCAGGTCGGCCGCATGGCCGTGCTCGCCTCGAAGGTCCTGCCGGAATCGGTTCCCGCCGTCACCATCGACCGCCAGTGCGGTTCGTCGCAGCAGGCGGTCCACTTCGCCGCGCAGGCGGTGATGAGCGGCACGCAGGATGTCGTCATCGCGGCGGGCATCGAAAGCATGACCCGCGTGCCGATGGGCACGCCCGCCATCCTGTTCATGAAGGAAGGCCTCGGCAACTACCGTTCGCCGGGCATCGTCGAGCGTTATGGCGAAGCCGGCTGGACCCAGTTCGCGGGCGCCGAAGCCATTGCCGACAAGCACGGCTTCACCAAGGAAATGATGGACCAGTTCGCGCTGGAGAGCCACCAGAAGGCCAAGGCCGCGACCGAATCCGGCGCCTTCAAGAATGAAATCGTGCCGATCGACATCGAGACCCCCGATGGTCCGGCGCAGCACACCGTCGATGAAGGCATCCGCTGGGACGCCACTCTCGAAGGCATCGCGGGCGTCAAGCTGATCACGCCGGGCGGCAAGCTGACCGCGGCCACCTCCAGCCAGATCTGCGACGGTGCCTCGGCCGCGCTGATCGTTTCGGAAGCCGCGCTCAAGAAGTACAACCTGACTCCGCTCGCGCGCATCCACACGCTGGCCGTGACCGCGGGCGATCCGGTGATCATGCTCGAAGAACCGCTGTTCGCCACCGATGCCGCGCTCAAGAAGGCAGGCCTCAAGATCAGCGACATCGACCTCTACGAAGTCAACGAAGCCTTCGCTTCGGTGCCGATGGCCTGGTTGAAGCACCAGGGTGCGGACCCGGCCAAGCTCAACGTCAACGGCGGCGCGATCGCGCTCGGCCACCCGCTCGGCGCTTCGGGTACCAAGCTGATGGCGACGCTGCTGCATGGCCTCAAGGCACGCGGCGGCAAGTACGGCCTCCAGACGATGTGCGAAGGCGGCGGCGTCGCCAACGTCACCATCGTCGAGGCGCTCTGAAATACCATCAAGGGAGGATATACCCCATGAAGCTCGATAATACCGTTTCCGCCGTCATCACTGGCGGCGCCTCCGGCCTTGGCGCCGCGACCGCGCGCGCGCTCGCTGCCAAGGGCGTCAAGGTCGCCCTGTTCGACCTCAACAAGGAAAAGGGCGAAGCGCTCGCCGCTGAACTCGGCGGCGTGTTCTGCGAAGTGAACGTGACCAGCGACGAAAGCGTCGATGCAGGCTTCGCCAAGTCGCGCGCCGCGATCGGCCAGGAACGCATTCTGGTGAACTGCGCGGGCACCGGCAACGCCATCAAGACCGCCAGCCGTTCTAAGGAAGACGGCTCGATCAAGCACTTCCCGATCGACGCCTTCAACATGATCATCCAGATCAACCTCGTCGGCACGTTCCGCTGCATCGCCAAGTCGGCAGCTGGCATGATGACGCTCGATCCGGTGGGCGAGTTCGGTGAACGCGGCGCGATCGTCAACACCGCGTCGGTCGCGGCTGAAGATGGCCAGATGGGCCAGGCCTCGTACTCGGCTTCGAAGGCCGGCGTCGTCGGCATGACCCTGCCGATCGCGCGCGACCTGATGAGCGAAGGCATCCGCGTCAACACGATCCTGCCGGGCATCTTCAACACCCCGCTGCTCGCCGCCGCGCCGGACAACGTCAAGGCCGCGCTCGCTGCTTCGGTGCCGTTCCCCAAGCGCCTCGGCGATCCGGCCGAATATGCCAACCTTGCGCTGTGCATGATCGAGACCGGCTACTTCAACGGCGAGGACGTGCGCCTCGACGGTGCCATCCGCATGGCGCCGCGTTGATCGCCAGCTGAAACGAAAAGGGCCGGGGCACAAGAACCCCGGCCCTTTTTCCTTCCCCGGGAGAGACCAGACCAATGACCGAATACAAGCAGATCAAGCTCGACATCGCCGATGGCGTCGCCACCCTGACGCTGCATCGCCCGGAGAAGATGAACGCCTTCACCGGCACCATGATGTCGGAAATGAACGACGCCTTCGATCGCACCGACGCCGATGACAGCGTGCGCGCGGTGATCATCACGGGGTCTGGCGACCGCGCCTTCTGCGCCGGTGCCGACCTCACCCCCGAAGATGGCAAGCACGTCTTTTCGAGCGGCGAGCAGGTCGCGGACCTGTCCGACCCGCGCGTGCGCGATGGCGGCGGTCTGCTGACGCTGCGCCTCTACCAGTCGAAGAAGCCGATCATCGGCGCGATCAACGGCGCGGCCGTCGGCATCGGCGTGACGATGCAGCTGCCCTTCGACATCCGCCTCGCGTCGACCAAGGCGCGCTTCGGCTTCGTCTTCGCACGCCGCGGCATCGTGCCCGAAGCGGCGTCGAGCTGGTTCTTGCCGCGCATCGTCGGACTGCCGCAGGCGCTTGAATGGACCATGACCGGCCGCATTTTCGATGCGCAGGAAGCCCTGCGCGGTGGCCTCGTCCGCTCGGTTCACGAGCCGGAAGACCTGCTGCCCGCCGCCAACGCGCTGGCCCGTGAAATCGCCGACAACACCAGCTCGGTGTCGGTCGCGATGACCCGCGCGATGCTGTGGCACAATCCGCAGTACGACCACCCGATGAAGGCGCACCGCGTCGACAGCCGGGCGATCTATACCCTGTCGCGCGGCCCCGATGCCAAGGAAGGTGTGGCCAGTTTCCTCGAAAAGCGCGCTCCTGCCTACCCTGCGCGCGTTTCTTCGGATATGCCGGACTTTTATCCGTGGTGGGACGAGCCGGGTTACGAATGAACGATACGACGGGAAGCACGGAAGCGGTGGAACAACAGGGCGCGCGCGAGCTTTTGCTCGATACGGCGTCGGCGATCATGCGCGAAGGGGATCAGGTCGACATCTCGTTGTCGGAACTGTCCCTTCGCTCAGGGTTGAACTCGGCGCTGGTGAAGTACTATTTCGGCAACAAGGCGGGGCTGCTCAAGGCCCTGCTCGACCGCGACATGACGACCATCGTCAAGTCGGTCGACGCGCTTGTCGC
Source organism: Novosphingobium percolationis (assembly GCF_020179425.1). Classification (GTDB taxonomy): domain Bacteria; phylum Pseudomonadota; class Alphaproteobacteria; order Sphingomonadales; family Sphingomonadaceae; genus Novosphingobium; species Novosphingobium percolationis. The sequence goes on from NZ_JAILYM010000002.1 coordinate 345,098, forward strand.
CAAGGACAGCATGGATCCGGAGGTCAAGCTGCGACGGCACATCGCCGCCTGCATCGACACCTACTACGCCTACCCCTACCTCAACCGGCTGCTGATGCGGCTGGTGCGCGACAGCGACGAGGCCGAGGCCAAGCGTATTGCCGACAAGTACCTTACCCCGCTCGGCCAGGCCTATGACCGGTTCATCGGCGCAGGCGTGAAGAAGGGCGTGTTCCGGCCTATCGACCCGCAGCTGTTCTACTTCACCGTGACGGGGGCGGCAGACCGCTTCTTCTCGGCCCGGCTGGTGCTGCGCCATTGCTATGGCACCGACACGCTGACCGAGAACCTGCGGGACCGTTATCGCGAACATACCGTCGACTTCATCATGGCGGGCATCCTTGCGCACCCCTCTGTCTGAGGGGCGCTCGGGGGGCGCCTGGCGGATCGGCGTTATCGGCGGGTCGGGCCTCTATGACCTGACCGCGCTCGATGACGTGCAGGTGATCGACGTCGCCTCGCCCTTCGGCACGCCGTCGGGGCCGGTCACGCTCGGCACGATCGCGGGCGTGCAATTCGCGTTCCTGCCACGCCACGGCGCCGGGCACCGCATTGCGCCCGAGGCGATCAACTACCGCGCCAACATCGATGTGCTCAAACGCTGCGGCGTCACCGACCTGCTGGCCATTTCGGCGATCGGCTCGCTGCGTGAGGAATACGCACCCGGCAGCTTCGTCGCGGTGGACCAGTTCATCGACCGCACCACTGGGCGCGTCGGCAGCTTCTTCGGTGAAGGCCTCGTCACGCACGTCTCGCTGGCCGATCCCGTGTGCCCGCGCCTGTCCGCGCTGGCGGCAAGCGCAGCGGAGCGGGCCGGCAAGACCGTCCATCGTGGCGGCTGCTACCTTGCCATGCAGGGACCGCAGTTCTCCACCCGCGCCGAAAGCCGGATGTACCGGCAATGGGGCGCCGATGTCATCGGCATGACGGCGATGCCCGAGGCCCGCCTCGCGCGCGAGGCCGAGCTGCCCTACGCGCTGCTCGGCATGGTCACCGACTACGATTCGTGGCGCGAGGGCGAACATGTCGAAGTCGAGGACGTGCTCAAGGTCATGCACGCCAATTCCTCCGCCGCCCGCGAGACCGTGACGCACCTCGCCGCGCAGCTGCCGTCCACGCGCGAAGCCAGTCCCATCGACACCGCACTCGATGGCGCGATCATGACCGCGGCGCCGCTGCGCGATCCGGCGCTGGCCGCGCGGCTCGATGCGATAGCCGGGCGAGTCCTAGGGTAAAGAAAATTTCACTTTGTGTCGCCGCTTCGCATTATCTAAAGGGGCGGCAGTTCGGGCGCGTCACATAATTTCTTGCACCTCCGCTAGTTTCAGTGGATACCAATTGCCATGCCCGGAAGCCAGACCCGCCTCGCCGACTTCGTCCCCTACCGTATGGCCATCACCTCCAATGCGGTGAGCGGCCTGATCGCGGGAGAATACCGCAATGAATTCGGGCTCAAGATCCCCGAATGGCGGATCATGGCCGTGCTGGGCGATGCCGGGCAGTTGACGCAGCGCGATCTCGTCCGCTCGACGCTGATGGACAAGGTCGCCGTCAACCGCGCATGCAAGGTGCTGGAGGAGCGCCATCTCGTCCAGCGCAGCCCCAATGCGGCGGACGGGCGCTCGCACCATCTCGAACTGACTGTCGAAGGCCGCGCCATGTTTGACCAGATCTGGCCGCAGGCGCTGGACATCTACGAAAAGATCTTCACCGTGCTTTCCCCGCGCGAGATCGAAAAGCTGCGCAGCCTGCTCGACAAGCTGCTGGCGTCGGTCCGGGCCATGGAGGGAGAGCCCAAGTGAAACTTGCATCGCTGCCACAAGGACGCGACGGTCGGCTGATCGTCGTGTCCAACGATCTTGCCTGGTACGCCGACGCCGATCACATCGTGCCGACGATGCAGGCCCTGCTCGATGCGTGGGACCGCCACGCTCCCCGGCTCGAAGCGCTGGCGATCGAACTGGAACACGAGGCGATCCCGCGCAAGCGCTTCCACGAGCGCGAGGCGGCGGCGCCCCTGCCGCGCGCGTTCCAGTGGGCCGATGGCAGTGCCTACGTCAACCACGTCGAACTGGTGCGCAAGGCGCGCGGGGCGGAGCTGCCCGCCAGCTTCTGGACCGACCCGCTGATGTACCAGGGCGGCAGCGACGACTTGCGCGGCGCGCGCGATCCGCTGGTCCTGCCCGACGAGGCTTGGGGCGGTGATTTCGAAGCCGAGGTCGTGGTCGTGACCGGCGATGTGGCACAAGGCGCGTGCCGCGAGGACGCGCTGGCCGCCATCCGGCTGGTGGGCCTCGTCAACGACGTGTCCCTGCGCGGTCTGATCCCGGATGAACTGGCAAAGGGCTTCGGCTTCGTCCAGTCCAAGCCTGCCAGCCACTTCTCTCCGGTCTTCGCCACGCCCGATGCGCTGGGCGATGCCTGGCGCGAGGGCAAGCTGCACCGCCGCCTGTCGGTCGATCTCAACGGCAAGGCGTTCGGGCGGCTGGAAGCGGGCGAGGAGTGCACGTTCGATTTCGGCACCCTGGTCGCGCATCTGGCGAAGACCCGCCGCGTCGGGGCAGGCGCGATCATCGGTTCGGGCACGGTGTCGAATTGCGACGCCGATGGCTCGCCGGGCCGCCCGGTGTCCGAAGGCGGGCGCGGCTATGCCTGCATCGCGGAACAGCGCATGGTCGAGCAGATCCTGCATGGCAAGGCCAGCACGCCGTTCCTGCACCATGGCGATACCGTGCGCATCGACATGACCGACGCGCACGGTCACACCATCTTCGGGGCCATCGAGCAGGTCGTCGTGGCGGCTTGACCGTGCTTCCCTGCGCCGCAGGCGCGGCGCAGGGGACTGTCTCTCTTACTTGGCGCCGAACCCGCCGGTGCCACTGCCCAGGCTGTCCGCGATCGAACACGATGCGGGGCCGAGAATGACGATGAACAGCGTCGGCAGGATGAACAGGATCAGCGGCACGGTCATGATCGCGGGCAGGCGCGCGGCCTTTTCCTCGGCGCGCATCATGCGGTCGTTGCGGAATTCGGCCGAGAGCACGCGCAGTGCCGAGGCAAGCGGGGTGCCGTAACGCTCGGTCTGGACCATCGTGGTGACCACGCTTTTCACCGCTTCGAGGTTCACGCGATAGGCCAGGTTCTCGAACGCCTGGCGGCGCTCGGTCAGGAATGACAGCTCGATCGCGGTCAGCGCGAACTCGTCGCCCAGTTCGGGGTAGGCGCGGCCCAGTTCGCGCGCCACGCGGCTGAACGCGGCGTCGACGGTCAGACCGGCCTCGGCGCAGATCACCAGCAGGTCGAGCGCGTCGGGCAGGCCCTTGCGGATCGCCAGGGTGCGCTTGGAGACAAGGTTGCCGACGAACAGGTCAGGGCCCTTGTAGCCGCCGATCACCAGCACCGCGAAGGCGGCAAAGCGCTTCATCGAGCCCCATTCCGGGAACATGTTCGACAGGTAGAACAAGCCGAACGCCGTCACGCCCAGCACGATCGGCCCGATCATGCGGCCCAGGATGACCGCAACCGCCCATTCCTTCTTGCGGATGCCGGCCTGCGCCAGCTTCTGCTGCACGACCTTGAGCTGGCTGTCCTGCAGGACCTTCAGCGATTCGAGGAACGAGCGGATCGAATCGGTCGTCTGGTTGCGCCGGACGATGCTGGCGCGCTTGCGGGCACTGGCGGTGACGATGCCGGCCTTGAGCTGTTCGCGCCGTTCGTTCAGCGCCTTGACGCGCTTGGCCATCGGATCGCGCACGGTGACCGCGGCATAGATCGCCAGCACGACCGCCGCAGCGGCGATCCCGGCGAGGATCGAGCCGACGGCGATGACGTCGAAGCCGAGCAGGGTGGGGCCGGGCGGTGTGCTGAGCATGGGTCTTGCCGTTTCCCGTCAGATTTCGAAGTTGACCATCTGGCCCATGATGAAGGCGCCGATGCCCAGCCAGATGAAGCCGCCGATGCCCGCCACGATCAGGCGCGGATCGACCCAGAACTTGGCCATGTAGACCGGGTTGACCCAGTAGATCAGCCCGAACACGATGAACGGCAGCGCGCCGACGATATAGGCCGAGGCCTTGGATTCCGAGCTCATCGCCCGGATCTTGAGCTTCATCTGCGCGCGCTTGCGCAGCACGTCGGCCAGGTTGGCGAGCGTTTCGGCCAGGTTGCCGCCGGTCTCGCGCTGGATCGCCAGCGTGATGCAGAAGAAGCTGAACTCGGGCATGTCGAGCCGGTCGGCGGTGTCCTGCAGCGCCTGCTCCATCGTCCGGCCGACCTTGATGCGGTCGGTGACGAGCTTGAACTCCTCGCCCACCGGGCCGGGCACTTCGGCCGCGACCAGCGACAGCGTCTCGCTGATCGGCAGGCCCGAGCGCAAGCCGCGCACCAGCAGTTCGAGTGCATCGGGGAAACGCGTGACGAACTTGTCGACGCGGCGGCTGATCGCCTTGCCCACGAAGAAGTGCGGCACGCCGCCGCCGACGAACACGCCCGCGCCCAGCGCCAGCAGCGGGGCATGGGTCTTGAGGAAGACCAGCAGCATCACCACCAGCCCGAGCCCGCCTGAGAAATAGAGGTACTGGCTCAGCGTCCAGTTGCGCCCGGTCTTGTGCAGGCGCATTTCCAGCGCCTCGAGCCGCGAATTGCTGCCCGCCGGGCGATAGGTCCGCGGCTTTCGCGCCGCGACGGCCTTGCGGTACTGCGCCTCGACCTTGTCGACCGCGTTCTCCGAATGCCGGAAGCGGACCGCCTGCAGGCGGCGCGCGCTTTCCTTGCCGGGCGACGGGCCGCTCATTGCGGCGTAGCCGAGCACCAGGACCGCCATGATCCCGATGGACATTACGAGGAACTGGGCGATGTTCATGCCGCTATCCTGCCTTGCGCGCTCACGCCGGGGTCTTGGCCCTGGGGGCAAGCATCTTTTTGAAGTCGATCAGGCCGAGCAGCGATCCGCTGCTGCCCGAAGACTTGCGCGCGGTCTTCTCGCCGTCGCCCTTGTCGTCCTGCAGTGCCAGCACCGCATCGCCCAGATCGCGCATCGCGGTGCCCGCCTTGGTGCCGCGGTTGGCGGCAACGAAGGTCTGGCCGAGCTTGGCCGCATTGGCCGCCGCCTTGACGTCGTAGGGCACGATCACGTTGATCTTGCGCTCGATCGAGGCTTCGAAGTCGGCCTTGCTGATCTCGCCCACGCCGGCATGGACCTTGTTGGCCACGACCAGCGCCTGCGCGTGGCCGGCGTTGGTCTTGAGCCACGACAGCAAGCGGATCGCATCGCGTGCGCCCGCCAGCGTCAGTTCGGTCGCCACCACCACCACGTTCACGTCCGCCAGCAGGTGGGGGAAGTTGATCAGCATGTTGCGCGGCAGGTCGATGACCGTCATCTCGAAGGCGTGGCGGAATTCCTCCTCCAGCTGCACGAAGGCGCTGCCGTCCGTCATCAGCGGCGCGCTGATCGGCGCTTCGGCCGAAAGGATCGCCAGATTGTCGTTGGCGCGGATCATCGCGCGCTCGATGAACAGGCCATCGATGCGGCTGGGATTGTCGATCGCGTCGGTCAGGCCCCGGCCCGGCTCAAGGTCGAGCGTCAGCGCGCCGGTGCCGAAGTGCACGTCCAGATCGAGCAGCGCAGTCGGCAGCTTGTGGTCGGCGCTGAACAGCCAGGCGAGCGAGGTCGCCAGCGTCGATGCGCCGACGCCGCCGCGCGTGCCCACGATCGCGGTCGAGATGTGGCGCTTGGCCACCGCCGCGTCATGGCTCTTGGGTGCAGCGAAGATCGCCTGCGCCTGCACCAGCGCGTCGCGCACCTGTCCGGGCGAGAGCGGCTTGAGCAGGTAGTCCTGGATGCCCGAGGCGATCAGGTCGCGATAGAGGCGCACGTCGTTGACCTGGCCGACCGCGATCACCACCGTGCCCGGCTCGCACACTTCGGCCAGCGCGTTGATGTCGTTCAGCGGGTCGCCGCTTTCCGAAAGGTCGACCATCAGGATCGCCGGGCTGGCGGTGATCGAAAGCGATTGCACCGCGTTGCGCAGGCCGCCCTTGGCGCACTTTTCCGGCTGCCAGCCCATGTCGACCGCGACCGGGCGCAGCACGTCGAGCGCGGCCTCGTCGCACATGAAGGCCGCGAACGTGTCGCGATTGCCGCTTTTCCAGTGGGCGCTCATGGGTCAGTTGCCTCCCTGCGACTTGGTCGAAGTTTCCTTGAGCCCGCCCTTGCCGGTCGGCTCCATAGAGCGATAGGTCTCGATCGCCTTGCTCGAACTCATCACCACGGTGCCGCCGCGGCCGCTGGCGCCGCGCACCAGGTCTTCCTTGTTGGCCACCATCGCGGCCATGTTGCCGTTCACCGCGCAGCCGTAGTTGCGCGAGGTGGCGTTGTGGAAGTTGGCGTCGGACTTGGCCGCCCAGTCGGGGCAGCCGGGCACCGAGGCGACCGTGCGGGTGACGACCACGCGCACCGTGCCGGGATAGACTTCGCCCGCGGTGACGGGCGCGGTGTCGGCCAGCACGATGCCGAAGCGGCCCGCGACGGCTTCGATCGCACTGCGCACGCCCGGTTGTTCGGAGGGATCGTCGATCGTCACCTTGTCGCCATAGGCAAGGTTCATCGTTTCGAACCAGCCGGCCAGACGGCGCTGTTCGGCCAGCGAGAGCGAACCGGCCGCGTCGGTGGCGAGATCGAGGGTGTAGCTGTCGCGCTGGACCACCGGCTGGTGGACGCTGTCGAGCGAGGCGTTGGTCGGCATCCCGGCGCATCCGCCAAGGACGAGGGCGAGCGAGAGGGCGAGCGCGCCGATGGCGGGCTTCGTCGCGGAGGGCTTGGTCTTGGGCATCGTTGTGTCCCTTCTCACTTCAGGCTGAAGCCGGGCGCGACGGCCTTGGCTTCCCCATCGGTCCTGGTGCCGGTCCGGGCGTCGGCGGGCGGCGTGGCGCCGCGATCGAGCGCGCCGACCTTGGGCGAGGGCTGCACCGAGCCGGGCTTTTCGCTCGGCTTCGCGCGGTCGCCGCCGGTCACGCCGTCGGTTTCGACGTTGCCGAGAAGCTGGCTCAGCGCGTCGGCGGCGCGATAGCCGTCGGTGGGCAGCTTGATCGCGTTGGCATCGACCGGGTTGACGAGGTAGGGGGTCACCACGATCACCAGCTCGGTCTCGCCCTTGCGGAACGCGGTCGAGCGGAACAGCGAGCCGAGAATGGGCAGGTCGCCCGCGCCCGGCATCTTGCTGATCGAGTTCTGGTTGCCGTTGCGCATCAGCCCGGCGATCATGAAGCTTTGGCCCGACCCCAGTTCCACGGTCGTTTCGGCACGGCGGATCGTCAGCGCCGGGATCGAATAGCCGTTGAGCGAGACCGCACCGTCCGAGGACAGTTCGGACACTTCGGGGCGCACGCGGATCGAGATGCGGCCATCGGCCAGCACCGTCGGGGTGTACGAAAGGCTGACGCCGTACTTCTTGTATTCGACCGAGGTCGCGCCCAGCCCCTGGCTGATCGGGATCGGATATTCGCCGCCCGCAAGGAAGTCTGCCGTCTCGCCCGAAAGCGCGGTCAGGTTGGGTTCGGACAGCGTGGAGACCAGGCCGATGGTCTCGCCGATGTCGAGCGCGCCGAGCAGGTCGAGCCCGAACAGCCGCCCCTGGCCCGCCAGCGTGGTCGCGCCGGTCAGCGGGGTCACCGTGGTGCCCGGCTTGGCGACGAGGCCCAGCGGGTTGGTCGCGGTGATCTGGGTCGGGTCGGATGCGAAGCCCGAGACCGAGCTGCCCATGCCGAGCGGCAGGTTGGGATTGTTGGTGACGGTCGGCGCCCAGCCGGTGCGACCCTGGCCGATGCCGAAGCGGAAGCCGCTGGAGCCGTCGATGCTCGTCCAGTTCATGCCCAGGTTGCGCACCAGCGTGCGGCTGACTTCGGCGAACTTGACGTGCAGGCTGACCTGCAGCGGGGTCGCCATCTTCAGGCGGCTGATGACGTTGGTCTTGTCGCCGACGAAGGCCTTGACCAGCCGCTCGGCTTCGGCCGCATCCTCGGGCGCGGCGACGGTGCCGGTCAGCAGCACCGTGTTGTTCATCGTCGAGGTGGCGATCTTCGCGTCGGGCATGGCCAGGTGCAGCATCTGGTCGATGCTGTCGATATTGGCGCCCACCCGCACGTTGGCCGACCAGATCACCGCGCCTGCGGCGTTGCTGGCATAGACCGTGGTTTCGCCACCGGCCTTGCCGAAGACGTAGAGCTGGTTGGCTGACTTGACCTGCACGTCGGCGACCTGGTCGTTGGCGACGAACACGTCGGCCATCTTGCCGGGCAGGGTGACCAGTTCACCCCGGCCGATCGACAGCGCCAGCGAGCGGGCCGGGCTGGTCACGCTCTGGGCGTGCGCGGCCTCGAAGGCGGGCGCAGCCAGCGCGCCTGCGATCATCGTCGCGCCGAGCAGGGTGGAAAGAAGCGGGGCCTTCATGGTCTTGCCTTTCGGGGCCGTGCGGGTCTGGTGAGCGGGGCGGAGGCGGCGCATCAGTGGCTCGCAACCGACACGGTGACGGTGTCCTTGCCACGGGTGACGCGGACCATGGGGCCACGCGGCATCATCGGGGTGGCCATGCCCATCGGGGCTGCGGGGGCCGGCGCGGCGACCGGGGCGGCAGCCGCCGCCGGGCGGAACGCGCCTTCGAAGTCCGAGCGGCCCGAAGCCTTGCGCTGGAAGCGCGAGACGTCGCCGCCGGTGACGAAGGTGGTGCCGCTGTCGACCGGCTTGCCCATCGCGCTCTTGAGCAGGGCTTCTTCCTGCTGCTTGGTCGCACCGGCCGGAACCTTGACCGCGCCCGAGGCGATCGCCTGGTCGAGTTCGGTCGAATTGTCCGCCAGCGAGCGCAGCGACAGGCTGATCGTGCCGATGGTCTGCGCCACCGCGATTTCCTCGGCGATCTTGGGCGTCACTTCGATGGTGACGGTGCTGAAGGTGCGGACCTGCGTCTTGCCGTCGACCGATTCCTGTTCGGTGGACTGGTCGGTGGCGAGCACGCGCAGGTTGCGCAGGATCGTTTCGGCGGCCTTGAGCGCCTGGGCATCGCCTTCGCCGCCCTTGACGGTCTGCGTCAGCACCAGGTCGATATGGTCACCCGGGAAGACGAAGCCTGCAACGCCGGTGCGGGCGCTGACCGGAATGGTCACGGCGCGCATGCCCGGCCCGAGCGCGGCGGCCAGGAAGCCACGATCGCCCGGCGCGACCAGCGAGCCTTGCGTGACCGGCTCGCCGGCGGTGATCGGATGGCGGACGACCGTGCCGAGCATCTTGGCCATGTCGGCCTCGCCCTCGACGAAGTAGGCATCCTGCACCATGTCCTTGGGCCAGGACTGGTAGCCGATGGAATCGGCGGTGATGATCGTGCCGACCGGCAGCGCCCGCTGCGCGACCAGCACCTTGGGGCCTTCGGCAATCTTGCCGGCAGCCTCCGCCTGCGGCGTGGACGCGCCGGAAAACAGGCTCCTGGCGGCAAAGGCCGTGCCGATCGCGACGATCAGCGCCCCCACCAGCAGCAACAGCTTCTTCTTGTCCATGGCTTCGATCCCGCCCTCTTGAAGTGATTTACCCGTGATCCAATGGCCGCCGGTAATCGGCCAAAATGGTAAATTTTCCGGTTATTGCAGTCCGACTGCGTGCATCGCGGCGGTCAGCTGCGGGCTCAGCGCCCACAACCCCGCCCCGGCGATGGCCACGCCGTAGGGAATCTTGATCTGGTCGCGGCGGCGGCGCGTGATGTGCCACATGCCAAGCACGATGGTCAGCACCCCGCCCGCGATCGCCATGACCACCAGCATCTTCAGGAACATCTGCGCCGGCAGCCACAGCGCCAGCGCGGTCAGCAGCTTCACATCGCCGCCGCCCATCACCTTCAGTGCGAACATCGCTGCAAAGACGAGGAACGCGGCCACCGCCAGGCCGATCTGGATCGCCACGCCGGGCCACAGCGTCAGCCCCTGCGCCCACCAGTACAGCGGCGCTGCCAGCGCGATCCCTGCGTTAAGCCAGTTGTCGATCTGGCGACGGCGGATGTCGGTTGCGGCCGCGATGAGCAGCGCGATTGCCAGGGCTGCAACCAGTGCGTAGACGAAGATGGTTTCCTGCATGACCGTAGTCATACGGGGCAACCACTTACCAAATGGTAACCAAGATGGACCGCGGAAATCGGCGCATTCTCCGGTCTGGACCATAAGGCGCAAGGACGGGCAGGGGCGCGGGACAGGATCATGGCGCAGGCTTTCGACAGGCGCGGCATTCCCTCGGCCGCACGGGAATCGATCTGGTCCGCGCGCGATGGTCACGCGATCCGCCGGATCGACTGGCCCGCCGCTGCGGCGAAGGGCGGGCAGGGCAGGGGGGCGCTGCTGTTCCTTCCGGGTCGCGCGGACTTCTATGAAAAATATCTGGAAACACTGGCTTACTGGGCGGATCAGGGCTGGCACGTAACCGCCGCCGATTGGCGCGGGCAGGCAGGATCGGGGCGCTTCGCTGCCGATCCGCAGGCGGGCGACGTGCCCGACTTCGGGGTGTGGATCGATGATCTCGCCGCGCTGTGGGCGGACTGGACCGCCAGCACGCCCGGCCCGCATGTCCTCGTCGGCCACTCGATGGGCGGGCACTTGTGCCTGCGCGCCACGATGGAGCGGCGCGTCGATCCCGATGCGCTCGTGCTCAGCGCGCCGATGCTCGGATTCGTCACTCCGATTCCCGCCCGCGTCCAGCACGCGGTCGCGCGGCTGATGTGCCGAATCGGTGATCCGCAGCGCCTCGCATGGAAAGCCAGCGAAAAGCCCGGCCAGCGGCTGGAAGGCCGCGCCGCGCTGCTCACGCACGATCTCGATCGCTATGCCGATGAATTGTGGTGGAAGCAGCACCGCCCCGAACTGGCGATGGGGCCGGCCACTTGGCGCTGGGTGGAGCGTGCCGCCGAATCGGTCGCGCGGATCGATGCCCCCGGCGCGCTCGAAGCGCTGGACCTGCCGGTGCTGCTGCTTGCCGCCCGCTTCGACGGCCTCGTCGCCAGCAAGGCGATCGAGCGCGCCGCTGCGCGCCTGGCCCATGCCGAACTCGTCGTCTGGGGCCGCGAGGCGCGCCACGAACTGCTGCGCGAGGCCGATTCGGTGCGCGATGCCGTCCTTGCGGGAATCGACGACTTCCTTGACCGAAAGGCGCCGCCGCCTAAGGGCTGAGCGCGATATGACGGAAACCTTCGACGTCGCCATCATCGGGGCGGGCATGGCCGGCGCCAGCCTTGCCGCCGAATGCGCCCCCCACGCTCGCGTGCTGCTGGTCGAGGCCGAGGATGCGCCCGGCTATCACACCACCGGCCGCTCCGCCGCGTTCTGGGAAGAGGCCTATGGCGGGCCCGGCGTGCTGCCGCTGACCGAGGCTTCGGGCCGATTCCTGCGCGAAGGCGGCTACCTTTCCCCGCGCGGCGCGCTCAACATCGGGCGAGAGGCGGACCGCGCCAAGGTCGAGGCTTTCGTCGCCACGTTTGCCGCGCACGGCGTTTCCGTCGAACTGCTGGGCCGCACGGCGCTGGCGGCGCGCGTGCCCGGCCTGCGCGAAGACTGGACTTGCGCCGCGTGGGAGCCGGACTGCGCCGACATCGACGTTGCCGGGCTGCACCAGCACTACCTTGTCGCCGCCAATCGCACCGGCACCGTGCTGCGCGTGCGCGCGCGGGTCGAAACGGTCGAACGCGAAGGCGCGGGCTGGCGCATCGCCTGGCGCGATGGTGCGGCGCGCGCCGCGCTGCTCGTCAATGCGGCAGGCGCCTGGGCCGATCACGTCGCGCAGATGGCGGGCGCTGCGCCGCTCGGCATCCGGCCGTTGCGCCGGACAGTGGTGCAATTGCGCACTGCGCCGATCCCGCCTGCCGCTCTCCCGCTCACGCTCGGCATCAACGAGGACTTCTACTTCAAGCCGCAGGGCGATCGCCTGTGGCTGTCCCCGCACGACGAAACTCCCGATGTCGCGCGCGATGCGGCGGCGGAGGAACTCGACGTTGCCGTCGCCATCGACCGCATGGAACAGGTGGTCGACTGGCAGGTCCGGGCGCTCGAACGGCGCTGGGCGGGCCTGCGCAGCTTCGCGCCCGATCGCCTGCCGGTCTATGGCTTCGATCGCGCGCGCGAAGGACTGTTCTGGTTTGCCGGTCAGGGCGGCTTCGGCATCCAGACCGCACCCGCCGCCGCCCGGCTGGGTGCGCAACTGCTGCTCGGCCTCGGCCCCGATGAACTGACCGAGCGCATCGACGCTGCGGTCTATGCGCCGTCCCGGTTCTAGGCCGCCAAGGCCGCGTCGCTGGCCAGCTTGTCGACGCGCTCGTTTTCCGGGTGGCCGTCGTGGCCGCGCACCCAGACCCATTCGATGTCGTGGCCGCGCGTCGCCGCCACCAGCGCGCGCCACAGGTCCTCGTTCTTGACCGGCTTGTTGTCGGCGGTCTTCCAGCCCTTCTTCTGCCAGCCGAAGATCCACTTGGTGATGCCGTCCAGCACGTACTTGCTGTCGGTGTGGAGCGTCACCTTGCAGGGCGATTTCAGCGCCTCCAGCGCCTTGATCGCGCCCATCAGCTCCATGCGGTTGTTGGTGGTCTCGCGCTCGGAGCCGGTCAGTTCCTTCTCGTGCTCGCCCATGCGCAGCAGTGCGCCCCAGCCGCCCTTGCCGGGATTGCCCTTGCACGCCCCGTCGGTGAAGATCTGCACGTGCTTCATGCGAAGATCTCCGAATTGGCGAGGTAGAACTCCAGCCGCCGGGCGAAGGCCATCGGGTCCTTTTTCATCACCAGTGCATCGGCAGGCGTGTTGAGCCAGTCATAGGCCCGACTCATGGCAAAGCGCATCGCCGCGCCTTGCGCCAGCAGCGGCAGGGCGGCGCGCTCGGCGTCCGCCAGTGCGCGCACCGACTGGTAGCCTTCCAGTAGCGCTGTCGACAGGTCGGCGCGGAAGTTCTGGCCGCTGGCATCGAAGCACCACGCCGCATGCGTCACCGCCACGTCATAGGCGGTCATGTCGTTGCAGGCGAAGTAGAAGTCGATCAGCCCGGTGACCGTATCGCCCAGCATCAGCACGTTGTCCGGGAACAGGTCGGCGTGGATGACAGAGGTCGGCAGGCCGGTCGGCCAGTCGCGCTCCAGCCGGGGCAGGTGCTCCGCCACGATGCGGGCCAGCTCGGGCGAAATCTCGGCAAGGCCTTCGGGCGTGCATGCATCGGCCAGCCGCCGCCATTCGTCCACGCCCATGCCGTTGGCGCGGTTGCCGGCAAAGTTGCCCGCCGCCGCGTGCATCTGCGCCAGCGCGCGCCCCACCGCGCGCGCCTGGCCCACGGTCGGCTCGGACACCGAAACGCCCGGCAGGTATTCGATCAGCGCCAGCGCCTTGGTCTCGCCCGCCGCATTGGGCCGTTCAAGGTAGAGCCGCCCGTCGCGCGCGTGGATCGTGCGCGGCACCGGGCAGCCTTGCGCCGCCAGATGATCGAGCAGCGACAGGAAATAGGGCAGCTCGCCGATATCGATGCGAAATTCGTACATCGTCAGGATGAAGCGCGCGCCGCTTCCCGCCTGTCCGGTCGTCTCGATCAGCCAGTTGCTGTTGGACACGCCTTCCGCGATGCCCTTGGCCGAAACCAGCGTGCCGACGTCGAATTCTGCAATCAGCGCCGCCATGTCCTCGGCGCCGAGGTGGGTATAGACCGCCATTGTCCCGCTCTTCAGCCGACCAGCTGGCGCGGCAGCTTGAACACCATGTGCTCTTCGGCGCTGACCACGGTCTCTTCCGTGACGGCGCGCCATTCCTTCAGGCGCTCCACCACTTCGCGCACCAGGAGTTCGGGCGCGGAGGCCCCAGCCGTCAGCCCCAGCGCCTCGACGCCGTCGAGCCAGTCGGCCTCGATCTCGCTCGCGCGCTGGATCAGCCGGGCGCGCGATCCCTCGCGCTCGGCCACTTCGACCAGCCGCAGCGAATTCGAGCTGTTGGGCGCGCCGATCACCAGCACCAGCTGGCAGCGCGGAGCGATCGCCTTGACCGCCGTCTGCCGGTTGGAGGTCGCATAGCAGATGTCCTCGGCGCGCGGCCCGGCGATCTGGGGGAAGCGCGCACGCAGCGCGGCGACGATTTCGGCGGTGTCGTCGACCGACAGCGTGGTCTGCGTCAGGAAGGCCAGCGGCGCGTCGGCGGGAAAATCCAGCGTGGCGACATCCGCCACCGTTTCCACGAGCGTGATCGCGCCTTCGGGCACCTGTCCCATCGTGCCGATCACTTCGGGGTGGCCCTTGTGGCCCACGAACAGGATGTGCTTGCCCGCTTCCACCTTGCGCTCGGCCTGGCGGTGGACCTTGCTGACGAGCGGGCAGGTCGCATCGAGCCAGTCGAGCCCGCGCGCGCTCGCCGCCTCGGGTACCACCTTGGGCACGCCATGCGCCGAAAACACCACCGGCACGCCATCGGGCACCTGGTCCAGTTCCTCGACGAAGACCGCGCCCTTGGCCTTCAGGCTGTCGACCACGAACTTGTTGTGGACGATCTCGTGCCGCACATAGACCGGCGCGCCATATCGCTCGATCGCGCGCTCCACGATCTCGATAGCGCGGTCAACGCCCGCGCAAAACCCGCGCGGCGCGGCGATCAGGAGCTGGAGCGGCGCCTTTGCGGCATCGGCTCCGGTGGGCTGGTCTGGAAAGCTGGCGTTCATCGCCGCCCCCTTAGCAGCGCCTTCGCGCCAGCGGTAGCCCGCGCGCCATTGCCGAAGCGGGCGGGGCTGGCTAGAGGTGACGCCCGCGCCGACCGCTTAACTGACAGGAATACGCCTTGATGAAGTCCAGCTTCCGCCGTCTCGCCGTTGTTGGCGCATCCCTTGCGGTGCTGGCGCTGGCCGGTTGTGCCAAGAACAAGGGCGAACTGGTGGTGGACGACAGCGTCGGCGTCACCGCGCTGCGCAGCCCGTGCCCCACGGTCGCCATCCCCGAGATGACCGGCGACATCACGCTGTTCAACGCGCCGGGCCGCACCGATTCGGGCGCGCTCGATGTCACCGCCGCGATTACCAACCTGCGCAGCACCTGCAACGATGCCGCAGGCGAGGCGAAGCTCTATTCCGAGGCGACCTTCGATGTCGTCGCCCGCCGCGCCGACACGCGTGGGGCGCGCCATGTCGATCTGCCCTATTTCAGCGTGGTGATGCGCGGCGGTAGCCAGGTGCTGGCCAAGCGCGTCGGCACCATCGGCCTCGATTTCGCCGACGGGCAGGAACGCGCCAGCGCGCAAGCCCGCGCCGGTTCCTATGTCGATCGCACCGAAGCGACTCTGCCCAAGGACATCCGCGATCGCCTGAGCAAGAAGCGCAAGGCCGGCGATGCCGACGCCGCGACCGATCCGCTCGCCCAGCCCGACGTCAAGGCGGCACTCGCCAAGGCCAGCTTCGAACTGCTCGTCGGCTTCCAGCTGACCAACGACCAGCTCGCCTACAACGCGACGCGGTAAGGGCCACGCGGTAAGGCCCAAGCGCGGGTAGCGTTGCGGGCCAAGGTCCGCTAACGGGCCTGCCATGACCGACCGGAATACCCCCCTGTTCGCGCAAGTCGCGAACGTGATCGACGCCGCGCTCGATGCGCTGACCGCCGCTGGAACGCTCCCCGCAGGCCTGCCGCGCGGCGCGGTGACGTGTGAGCCGCCGCGCGATGCCAGCCACGGCGACATGGCCACCAACGCCGCGATGGTGCTGGCCAAGCCCGCCGGGACCAACCCGCGCGCGCTGGCGACGGCGCTGGTCGAGGAACTGGTCAAGGATTCGCGCGTCACCGCCGCCGAGATCGCTGGGCCGGGCTTCATCAACCTGCGCCTGTCGCCCGCCGCATGGCTCGGCGAACTCGCCCTGATCGCGCGTGCTGCGGGCGATTACGGCCGTTCGGCCATGGGCGGCGGCACCACCGTCAACGTTGAATATGTCTCGGCCAACCCCACCGGGCCGATGCACATGGGCCATTGCCGTGGCGCCGTGGTCGGCGATGCGCTGGCCGCGCTGCTCGAAGCGGCCGGGCACAAGGTCATCAGGGAATACTACGTCAACGATGCGGGCGCGCAGGTCGATGTGCTCGCCCGCTCGGCGCACGTCCGCTACCGTGAGGCGTTGGGCGAAGCCGTGGGCGAGATCCCCGAAGGCCTCTATCCGGGCGACTACCTCGTCCCCGTCGGGAAGGCGCTCGCCGCCGAATTCGGCGACAAGTACGCCAAGGCGCCGGAAGCCGACTGGCTCATCCTGTTCCGTGAAAAGGCCGTGGCCGCGATGCTGGTGATGATCCGCGAGGATCTGGCCCTGCTCGGCATCCACCACGACCTGTTCAGCTCGGAAGCCGAACTCCAGGCCTCGGGCAAGGTCGATGCGGCGGAGGCATGGCTGCGCGCGCACGATCTCGTCTACGACGGCATTCTGGAAGCACCCAAGGGCAAGACGCTCGACGATTGGGAGCCGGTCGAACTGCCGCTGTTCCGCTCGACGAAGTTCGGCGACGATCAGGACCGCCCGATCAAGAAGTCGAACGGCGCGTGGACCTATTTC
This sequence comes from Novosphingobium percolationis, assembly GCF_020179425.1. Lineage (GTDB taxonomy): Bacteria > Pseudomonadota > Alphaproteobacteria > Sphingomonadales > Sphingomonadaceae > Novosphingobium > Novosphingobium percolationis. Next base: position 361,698 of record NZ_JAILYM010000002.1, read on the forward strand.
GGCGCGGACCTCGCCTACCACTTCCAGAAGGCGCAGAGCGCCGACGCGCTGGTCGATATCTGGGGTGCGGACCATGCCGGCACGGTCAAGCGGATCAAGGCGGCGGTCGCCGCGCTGACCAGCGCCGATGGCGGCACGGCCAAGCCGTTCGAGGTCAAGCTGGTGCAGATGGTTCAGCTGCTGCGCGACGGCGAGCCGGTCAAGATGTCCAAGCGCTCGGGCAACTTCGTCACCCTTGCCGATGTCGTGCAGGAAGTGGGCAAGGACGTGGTGCGCTTCACCATGCTCACCCGCAAGCCCGACGCGCAGATGGACTTCGACTTCGCCAAGGTGGTCGAAGCCAGCAAGGACAACCCGGTCTTCTACGTCCAGTATTGCCACGCCCGCGTCTGTTCGACGTTGCGCAAGGCCGCAGCGGAAGGCTTTGCGCCTGCCGATACCGACCTTGCCCTGCTAGGCGACGAGGAGCAGGCGCTGATCAAGCTCGCCGCGCAGTTCCCGCGCGTGGTCGAAGGCGCGGCCATCGCGCGCGAGCCGCACCGCGTCGCCTTCTTCCTCCACGATCTGGCCGCCGCGTTCCACGCCTACTGGAACGTGGGCAACGACCGCCCCGAAAAGCGGTTCATCGTGGCACAGGACTCGGCGCTCACCGCCGCGCGGCTTTTCCTTGCCCAACAAATCGGGCAGGTAGTCCGCAACGGGCTGGCCCTGCTCGGGGTAGAGGCCGCCGAGGAACTGTGAGGGCATGATGAGCGGGGCCGACGACGTGCGCAACCAGTGGGACGAGGACCTGCCGGAAAACGAGCCTCCGGTTCAGGCCGAGCGTCTCGCGCTTGGCGACGAACAGCGCCTGCCCTGGCTCGAAAGCGCCGATGACGTCGATCTCGATGAGCCGATGGATAGCGGCGCGGGCCGCCTGATTGCCTTCGCGGTCGGCGCGCTCGTGCTGCTGGTGGCGATCATCGGCGGGGTCTGGTGGGTCTCGCACCGCGTCGCCTCGCCCGCCGCGCAAGCCGATGGCAGCCTGATCGAAGCGAGCAAGGAACCCTACAAGGTCGCGCCCAAGGAGCCGGGCGGCAAGACCTTTGCCGGCACCGGCGATGCCAGCTTCACCGTCAGCGATGGCGGCAAGCCGCCCGCCGTGATCGCGGGCAGCAACCCCGCGCCCGCCCCGGTCGCCACCGCTGCGCCGTCGCCTTCGGCCAGCGCCAGCGAAGCGGCCAAGCCCGCCGCCAGTGGCGTCGGCGTCCAGATCGGCGCGTTTTCCAGCAATGCTTCGGCCGAAGCGGCGTGGAACAAGCTCGCGTCGGTCCACGAACCGCTCAAGGGCCTCAGCCACCGCGTGGTCGAAGGCCGGGCCGACATCGGCACCGTCTATCGCCTGCAAGCGCTCTCGGGCGATGTCGCCAGCGCCAACGCGCTGTGCAGCGCGCTTCAGGCGGGCGGTCTCAAGTGTCAGGTGAAGCGATAAAGTCCTGAACCTCCCCGCGCCAAAACGCGGGGAGGGCAGGTCGATCACACGGCCCGGTAGTCGGGCTTGCGCTTGTTCAGGAAGGCGCTGATGCCTTCGCGGCCTTCGGGCCCATCGGCAGCAGCGGCAATGGTCGCCGCTTCGGCTTCGAGTTGTTCGGTAAGGCCGCGCGTCTGGCCTTCGACCAGCAGCTTGCGCACCGCGCCCAGCGCGCGCGTCGGCGCGGCCACCAGCTTGGCCACCAGCGCTTCGGTTTCGGCTTCCAGCGCGTCTGCCGCGACGGTGCGCGTCACCAGCCCCAGCGTCACGGCGTCGGCGGCGCTGACGCGGCGGTTTGTCAGGATTATCTCCTGCGCCGTCCGCAGCCCGACAAGGCGCGGCAGCAGCCAGCTCATGCCGCCATCGGGCGTTACGCCGATCCCGGTATAGGCGGCGGTGAAGTGGCTGGCCTCGCTCGCCAGCACGATGTCGCCCAGCGCCACGAGGCTCAGCCCGGCGCCCGCCGCAGGCCCGTGCACCACGACGACCAGCGGCTTGGCCATCCCGGCCAGCACCAGCACGGCTTCGTGCAGCTTGTCGGCCAGCGCGCGCAGGAATGCGCCCATCTGGTCGCCCGCTGCCGCAAAGCCGCCGATGTCGCCGCCCACGCAGAACATCCGCCCTGCGCCCGACAGCACGACGCAGCGCACGGCTGCGTCATACGCGCAGGCGCGCGCCGCCGCCAGCAGGTCTTCGGCCACGCTCATGTCGATGGCGTTGCCCTGATCGGGGCGGTTGAGGACGATGCGGCCGACGCCATCGGCCACGGTCCAGGTCACGCTGCTCATCGGCACTTCTCCATCGCTTCGCGGGCCAGCGCGGCCAGACGCGGGAACGCTTCGGCGCGTTCCTTGGCCTGCGCGTTGGTCGCGGTGCCGCGCAACACGCGGCCCTTGATCCCGTGGAAGATCGCGGCCAGCCGGAAGAAGTTGAACGCGAGGTAGAAGTCCCAGTTGGGAATCCCGTCACGCCCCGTCCGCTGGCAATAGGCTGCGATGTATTCGGCTTCGGTGGGCAGGCCCAGTTCGACCGGGTCCAGTCCGCCGATCCCCGCCACGATGTCCGCGGGCATGCGGTACATCATCGCGTGGTAGGCAAAGTCCGCCAGCGGGTGCCCCAACGTCGAAAGCTCCCAGTCCAGCACCGCGACCACGCGCGGTTCGGTGGGGTGGAAGATCATGTTGTCGCAGCGGAAATCGCCGTGGACCACGCTGGTCTCGTCGCCCTCGGGGATCGCCGTCGGCAGCCATTCGACCAGCGCGTCCATGTCCGGGTTGCGCCCGGCCAGTTCGTCGTCGAGGTACTGCTTCGACCAGCGCCCGATCTGCCGTGCGAAATAGTTGCCGGGCTTGCCATAGTCGGACAGGCCCGCCGCTTCGACATCGACCGAATGCAGCGCCGCGATCGTCGCGTTCATCGCGTCGTAGTAGGCGGCGCGGTTTTCCTTGGGCACCTCGGTGAAGCCCGCATCCCAGAAGATGCGACCTTCGACCATGCCCATCACGTAGAACGCGCTGCCCAGCACGGCGTCATCGTCGCACACGCCATGAATCGGCGGCACCGGCACGGGCGTATTGGCGAGGCCCTTGAGCACCTTGGCCTCGCGCAGCACGTCGTGCGCGCCCTTCAGCAGCGGCCCCGGCGGCTTGCGACGCAGCACGTATTGCGCGCCAGGCGTGGTCAGGCGGTAGGTCGGGTTCGACTGGCCGCCGTTGAACTGGCCGACGGTGAGCGGCCCGGCATAGCCCGCCACGTTCGCTTCCAGCCAGCGTTCGAGCGCGGCCTGGTCGAGAGCGACGCGAACGTCGCCCACGCCTTCGTTGGCCTTGGCAATGTCGTCAGACATTGGCGTGCTTCCAGTCGCGGCGGATCTTCTTGGCGAGGCTCCACTTGTGAACCTCGGTCGGGCCGTCATAGATGCGGAAGGCACGCACTTCGCGGAACATCGTCTCGACGATGGTCTTGTCGGTCACGCCCGTGCCGCCCATCACCTGCACGCACTTGTCGGCGATGCGCATCAGCGCTTCCGACACGGCGACCTTGGTCATCGAGCTTTCCACCGTGCCGAGCGAGCCGGTGTCGAGCACGCTGGCGCACCAGTCGATCATCAGCTCGCACTGCTTGATGTCGATCATGTTCTCGGCGAGCATGAAGCCGACGCCTTCGTGGTCGATCAGCGTCTTGCCGAAGGCCATGCGGCGGTTGGCGTAATCGCTGGCGATTTCCTGCGCGCGGATGCAGCCGCCCAGCCAGCGCATGCAGTGCGACAGGCGGGCAGGGCTGAGGCGGATCTGCGCGTACTTGAAGCCTTCGCCCGCATCGCCGAGCATCTGGTCGGCGGGCACGCGCAGGTCCACGATGTCGATCTCGGCATGGCTGCCGGGCATCGAGCTGTCGATGGTGTTGGGCACGTGGGTGATGCGGATCGCCGGGTCGGGCAGGTCGACGAGGAACATGCACGCGCCGCCCTTGCTGTCGGGATCTTCCGACTTGGCCATGACGATGCCCACCTTGGCGCCTTCTGCGCCGGTGATGAAGGCCTTCTTGCCGTTGATCACCCAGTGGTTGCCGTCCTTGCGGCAAGTGGTGATCATCATCGACGGGTCCGCGCCCGCGCCGCCCAGTTCGGCGGGCTCGGTCATGAAGAAGGCCGAGCGCGCGGTGCCTTCGACCATCGGCTTGAGGAAGCGTTCCTTCAGCATCGGGCTGCCGACGTGGCCGAGCAGGTACATGTTGCCTTCATCGGGCGCGCCGGTGTTGCAGGCGAGCATGCCGAGCGGCGAAAGGCCCGACTTGATCAGGATCACCGCGGTTTCGCGCTGGTTGAAGTGGCTGCCATCGGGGCGGATGTGCGGGGTCAGCACGCCAGCTTCGCGGGCAAGGCCGCGCAAGTGCTGGACCAGTTCGTCGGTCGGCGCGCCATGGTGGTCGCGGCGCGTGTCCTTTTCATAGGGGACCACCACTTCGCGCACGAACTTTTCGACGCGCGCGGCCATGTCCAACGCTTCGGTGCTGATCGTCATCTTGCCCTCGATGTTCTGTTAACCGGACGATTAATCGCATCGTCCATAGGCGGGCGGCGCGCTTGCGCCAACCCGCCATTGTGCTGGCCTGATGGCCTTACTTCGCGCCCATGCGGATCGCGCCGTCGAGGCGGATCGTCTCGGCGTTGATCATCGGGTTCTCGATGATCGACTGCGCCAGCTGCGCGTATTCCTCGGGCTTGCCGAGGCGGCTGGGGAAGGGAACCTGCTTGCCCAGCGAATCCTGCGCTTCCTGCGGCAGCGAAGCGAGCATCGGCGTCCAGAAGATGCCCGGCGCGATGGTGTTCACGCGGATGCCATAGCGGGCGAACTCGCGCGCCACGGGCAGTGCCATGCCATGCACGCCCGCCTTCGAGGCGGCATAGGCGGCCTGGCCGACCTGGCCTTCGAACGCCGCGACCGAGGCGGTGTTGATGATCACGCCGCGCTCTTCACCCACCAACTCGGCGTCGAAGATGCGCGAGGCGAACTTCGACAGCACGTTGAAGGTGCCGATCAGGTTGATGTTCACGATCTTGGCGAAATCGGCGAGCGCGATCGCGCTGCCGTCGCGGTTCAGCACCTTCGCCGGCGGGGCGATGCCCGCGCAGTTGACGAGGATGCGCGCCTTGCCGTGCGCGGCTTCGGCGGCTTCGAGGCCGGCCTGCACCGAGGCTTCGTCGGTCACGTTGACGCTGAAGAACTTGCCGCCGATTTCCTTGGCCAGCGCTTCACCGGCTTCGGCGTTGAGGTCGAACAGCGCAACCTTGGCGCCCAGCGAAGCCAGCCGCGTGGCGGTTGCGGCGCCAAGGCCCGATGCGCCGCCGGTGACAACCGCGGCGAGTCCGTTGATCTGCATTCGTGCACTCCCGATCGAGAAAAATCTACTAGCGAGTAGATTGCATTCCAGTGGGTAAAATGTCAATCGAAAGGCGTGAACGAAACCCCTGCCCAAAACGCCAAGTCGTCGCCAGCATCGCCTTTCGCCGATGCCGCGCAGCGCAAGGCCGCGAGGCTGGCAAAGCGCGAAGCGGTGCTGCTCGCGGCGGTGCGGATGTTCAACGAGCGCGGCTTTCATGCGACCTCGCTCGATGACGTGGCGTTCAGCCTCGGCGTGTCGAAGCCGACGATCTACCACTACCTTGGCAACAAGGATCAGGTGCTGCTCGAATGCGTCTCGATCGGCCTCGCCCAGTTGCAGCAGGCGGCGGACGAGGCGCGCGCGCGACCGGGGCGGGGCATCGACCGGCTGCGCTTCTTCCTCGAACGCTATGCCCAGGTGAACATGGAGGACTTCGGCCGCTGCGTGATCCGCACGGGCGAGGAACTGCTGTCGCCGACAAGCGCCGCCCGCTTCCGCGCGAAGAAGCGCGAGATCGACGACGCCCTGCGCGCGCTGATCGAGGAAGGCATGGCCGACGGCTCCGTCGCCGCCTCCGATCCGCGCCTGCTCGCCTTCACGCTGGCGGGCGCGCTCAACTGGCCCGCGCGCTGGTTCGATCCCACCGGCCCGCTGACTCGCGAACAGGCCGCGCACGGCATGGTCGAAGTTCTCCTCAACGGTTTCGCCCCGCGCGCGGACTGATCCGTCCTTTTCCCCACCGAATCCCCTGCCGCGCTTGCAAATCGGCGGAATCTGGCCGAATCTTCCCCCATGCTTCCGGCAATCTTCGGCCTGTCCGGCCCGGTCCTCACCGACGACGAGCGCGCCTTCTTCCGCGATGCGGACCCGGCGGGCTACATCCTGTTCGGCCGCAACGTCGAAAGCCGCGCGCAATTGCGTGCGCTGACCGACGATCTGCGCGCGCTTCATGGCCGGATGCGCACTTTCATCTGCATCGACCAGGAAGGGGGCCGCGTCGCCCGGATGAAGCCGCCGGTCTGGGCCGCCTATCCTCCCGGCGAACGCTTCGACCGGCTGTGGGATACAGCGCCCGCCAGCGCGATCGAGGCGATGCGCGCCAATGCCGAAGCGCTGGGCCTCGATCTGGCCGAGGCCGGGATCAGCGTCGATTGCCTCCCGCTGCTCGATGTGCGCGAACCCGGCGCGCACGACGTGATCGGCGACCGCGCGCTGGGCAGCGAACCCTTGCGCGTCGCCGCGCTGGGCCGCGCCACGCTTGATGGCCTGCTGCGGGCAGGCGTCATGGGTGTGGTCAAGCATATGCCCGGCCACGGCCGCGCGCAGGCCGACAGCCACAAGGAGCTGCCCACCGTTACCGCTTCGGCGGAGGAACTGGAGCGCGACTTGCGGCCCTTCCGCAGGCTCAAGGATGCCGCCGTGGCCATGACCGCGCACGTCCGCTTCACCGCGTGGGACGACCAGAACCCGGCCACCCATTCGGCTTTCGTGATCGAGGAGATCATCCGCAAGCAGATCGGCTTCGACGGCCTGCTGCTCACCGACGATCTCGACATGCAGGCGTTGGGCGGCACCGTGCCCGACCGCGCCGCCCGCGCGCAGGCTGCGGGCTGCGACATCGCCTTGAATTGCTGGGCGAAGATGGACGACATGGTCGGCATCGCGCAGGCGCTGTCGCCGATGAGCGCCAAGACCGCCGAGCGGCTGGAGCGCGCGCTGGTGCCGACCGCCGCCTTCGACGGCCCGATCGACATGGCCGCGCAAGCCGCGTTGGTGGACAAGCGCGACAAGCTGCTCGCGCTTGTTGGATGAAAAGGGGCGCGTGATGGAAGAGGCCGCCTCCCCCTCCAGCCTGTTCGATGGCGACGAGGTGTGGGACGGCCTGCCCGCCAGCGCCCCTGCGCGCGACGACGCGGCGCTCTATCTGGAGCTTGAGAACTGGGAAGGCCCGCTCGACTTGCTGCTCGATCTCGCGCGGCGGCAGAAGGTCGATCTGCGCACGATCTCGATCCTCGATCTCGTTGACCAGTACCTCGGCTATATCGACCGTGCCGAGGCGATGCGGCTGGAACTGGCTGCCGACTATCTCGTGATGGCGGCATGGCTCGCTTACCTCAAGTCGCTGCTGCTGCTGCCGCGCGACCCCGAGATGCAGCCTTCGCCCGAAGAACTCGCGCTGCGCCTGCAACTGCGCCTGCAACGGCTCGGCGCGATGCGCGAGGCAGGCGCGCGGCTGATGGGGCGCGACCGGCTGGGCCGCGACGTGTTCCTGCGCGCGGCGCCCGAAGGCCTGCGCGTCGATCGTCGCCACCGCTGGACCTGCGACCTGTTCGACGTGATCCAGGCCTATGGCGCGGTCAAGGCGCGCACCGCGCCGGTCGTCCACATGGTGCGCGAACGCGCGGTGATGACGCTCGAATCCGCGCTTTCGCGCGTGGCGGCGCTGCTTGGCACCTCGCTCGAATGGCAGGACTTGCGCAGCTTCCTGCCGCCGCGCGCGGAGCCGGGTTGGGAAGACCCGATGCTGCGCCGCTCGGCGCTCGCCTCCAGCTTCGTCGCTGCGCTTGAACTCGCCAAGCAGGGCAAGGCGGAGATCCTGCAGGACGAGACGTTCGGCCCGATCCTCGTGCGTGCGCTCGCCGCATGAGCGCGCCCGATGACCTCGTTCGCGCGGTGGAAGCGACACTGTTCGCCAGCGAAAAGCCCCTGACCGCAGAAGAGATTTCCCGCCATCTCGGTGGCGCGATGGTCCGTTCGGCGCTGGCCGAGTTGGCCGCGCACTATGAGGGGCGGGGCATCGAGCTGGTCGAGCGGGGCGGGCGCTGGCACTTCCAGACGGCGGGCGACCTTGCCCACCTGCTCCGCCGCGAAAAGGAGGACGTGCGCCGCCTGTCGCGCGCGGCGACCGAGGCGCTGGCCATCGTCGCCTACCACGAACCCGTCAGCCGTGCGGAAATCGAGGCGATCCGTGGCGTCCAGACCGCCAAGGGCACGCTGGACGTGTTGATGGAGGCAGGCTGGGTGCGCGTGGCGGGCCGCCGCGAAGTGCCGGGCCGCCCCACGATCTATGCGACGACGCCCGAATTCCTCGCGCATTTCAGCCTTTCCAGCCGCCGCGACCTGCCCGGAATCGACGAATTGCGCGCGGCGGGCCTGCTCGATCCGGTGGACGACGCCTATGCGCTATTGACGGGGGGCGAGGACGGAGACAGGGGGCCGAACTCGGAAAAGGAAGATGAATCTTCCTGAGCATTGCTGGCAAGTTGGACAGCGATGTCCTATCTGGGGGCCGAAGGAGAATTGAAATGGGTGGCCTTTCCCTACCGCACCTGATCATCCTGGCGCTGGTGGTCCTGATCCTGTTCGGCCGTGGCCGCATTTCCGAAATGATGGGCGATTTCGGCAAGGGCATCAAAAGCTTCAAGCAAGGCATGAACGAAGAGACCGACCGTCCCGTCGGCCCGCCGCCCGCGCAGTTGCAGCAGCAGGTGCCGCCGCCTGTCGCCCCGCAGCCGGTTCCGACCGAGCAGCAGAACAACGGCCCTGTCGCCTGATTTCCCTCGTTTTTCAGGCTGACGCATGTTCGATGTAGCGCCTTCGGAGCTGCTGCTGGTGGTCATCGTGGCGATCGTCGTGATCGGCCCGAAGGATCTGCCCATGGCGCTGCGCACCGCAGGCCGCTGGATCGGGCGGATTCGGCGCGTTTCCAATCACTTCCGTTCCGGCATCGAAACCATGATCCGCGAGGCGGAGCTGGAGGAGATGGAGCGCAAGTGGAAGGAGCAGAACGCCGCGATCATGGCTGCGCATCCCACCCCGGATGCCGCCGCCGGCCAGACCGTGGAGGCCGCTTCGGACCAGAATCAGGCGTTCCCTCAACCCCTTGCGCCCGAAATCGCGGCGCATGGGCTGACGGCACCTGACGATACCCGAACGACACCTGACCATACACCGGATGCACCTGAGGCACCCCAGGAGGCACCCAAGGCGCCATGATCCCGGTACGCGACATCGACGAGACGCAGGCCCCGCTGATGGACCACCTGGTCGAACTGCGCGCGCGCCTGCTGCGCTGCGTTTACGCGCTCGCGATCGCCTCGGCGGTGTCGTACTATTTCGTCGACCAGATCCTCGCGATCCTCGTCCATCCGCTGTCGACCGCGTTCCCCGACGGCCACGGGAAGCTGATCTATACCAAGCTCTATTCGGCGTTCTTCGTGAACCTTAAGGTGGCGCTGTTCTCGGGCTTCCTGTTCAGCTTCCCGGTCGTCGCCAACCAGCTCTGGGCCTTCGTCGCGCCGGGGCTTTATGCGCGCGAGAAGAAAGCGTTTCTGCCGTTCCTGATCGCCACGCCGGTGCTGTTCGGCATGGGGGCGAGCCTTGCCTACTTCGTCGTGATGCCGACCGCCTTCAAATGGTTCGTGGGCTTCCAGGGCGACAAGGGCGGGCTGCAGCTGGAAGCATTGCCGGGGATCGAGGAGTATCTCAGCCTCGTCATGCAGTTCATCCTGGCCTTCGGGGTGAGCTTCCTGCTGCCGGTGCTGCTGATGCTGTTGCAGCGCGCCGGGATCGTCGAGCGCAAGCAGCTGGTGGCCGCGCGCCGCTACGTGATCGTCGGCATCACCGCGCTCGCTGCCGTGATCACGCCGCCGGACGTGGTGTCGCAGCTCATGCTCGCGGTGCCGTTGGTGGTGCTGTTCGAAGGCACGCTGATCGTCATGCGCTTCGTCGAAAAGCGCGAGGCGCTGGCAAAGGCGGCCGAAGAATCCTCGCAGGCAGCCACCCCGGTTCCCTGATCCAGAACGGGATCGGGGCAGGCGGCGCATCGCCACCCGCCCCGAGACGAGACATCGTATTCATTCGCGCCTTCATCCGGTCGGCCCCGCATCGGACGGGATGGGGGGAGGTGCCCTGGCGGGACCGCACCGGATACGACAGGGGATGGAAGGTGTACGCCTGAAAACCCGTCGTAACGCAGGCATCGGGGGAACCGCAGCGCCCCCTCAGCCCTTCCGCGTCGCGCCCCTAACGGCCCTTGGACGTTTTGGTTTCCGACCCGGTTGATCCTTTCGCCTCCGGATCGGAAGCATCCCACACCTTGCCGCCGCCGACCCACGTTTCCAGCACGCGGGTCTTGCGGATGTCCGCCGGGCTGGCGGTCATCGGATCGGTATCGACAAGGATGAAATCGGCGCGTTGGCCGGGGGCAAGCCGTCCGAAGCGGTTTTCGGCGAATCCGGCGTAAGCGGCCTTGCTGGTATAGCCCGCCAGCGCGGTGGCGCGGTCGACCTTTTCCTGGGGTTGCCAGCCGCCGGCAGGCTGCCCGTTTTCGTCCTCGCGGCTGATTGCCGCCGCGATTCCGGCCCAGGGATCGGGCAGTTCGACCGGGCTGTCCGATCCGAACGCCAGCGTCGCGCCAGCGCCTTTCAGCGATTTCCACGCATAGGCCCCGGCGAGGCGATCCGGCCCCAGCCGCGCTTCGGCCATGACCCGGTCCGACGTCTGGTGGACCGGCTGCATCGATGCGACCACCCCGCCGTTTGCGGCGATGCGGGTCACGATCGGCCAGTCCTTCGGATCGATCACTTGCGCGTGCTCGATCCGCCAGCGCCGGTCGCCCTTGTAGGTTTCGGTCAGGTCCGCGATCGCGCCCAGCAGCACGGCGTTGCCTTGATCGCCGATGGCGTGGACCGCGACCTGGAAGTTGTCCATCGCCGCGCGGCTCATCAGGTTGCCGAGCTGCGTCTGGCTCAACTGCGGCAGCCCGCGCGTATCGGGCTTGTCGGCATAGGGCGCTTTGAGCCACGCCCCGCGCGATCCCAGCGCGCCGTCCATGTAGAGCTTGACCCCGCCCATGCGCAGCCGATCGGCGTAGAGCCAGGGCGACGGGCCCGGGCCCGCGATCAGCGTCATCGCGTCCACGCCCGAGGCATAGGACATGATCCGGACGTAGAGCTGGTTGGCGTCGCCGGCGCGGCGGAAGGCCTGCCAATCCCTGATCTCGGTGCCCATGTCGGCGACGGCGGTAAGGCCGCGCCGGAAGAAATCGTGCTGCGCCAGTTGCAGCGCCGCATCGTAATCGCGCGGGGACGGGGCCGGCACCGCCTTGTCCACCAACGCCATCGCTGCGTCGACCAGCACGCCCGCGGGCGTGCCATCGGCCTTGCGTTCGATGCTGCCGCCTGCCGCCGCCTGCGCGGCGGCGGTCACGCTTGCGGCCTTGAGCGCGGCGCTGTTGGCCCAGCCCGCATGACCATCGACGCGCGACAGCCAGACCGGACGATCGGGCACGGCGGCATCGAGTTCGGCGGCGGTGGGAAAGCGGCCCAGCTTCCAGCGTTCCTGGTTCCAGCCGCGTCCGATGATCCACGCCCGATCGGGATGCGCGGCGGCGAAGGCGGCGATCTTGCTCAGCGCATCGGCCAGCGAGGTCGTTTCCGACAGGTCGAGCGTCATCGCGGCAAAGCCGGTGGACATGACGTGGACGTGCGCGTCGATCAGGCCCGGCAGCAGCACGCGGCCCTGCCCGTCGATGTGGAACTTCACGCCCTTCTTCGATGGCTTCTGCCCGGGCGCATAGACCGCCTTGATGGTGCCCGCATCGTCGAGCACCATCGCACCGATCTGCGCGACCGAGCCATCGGGCACGAGCGTGTAGCCCTTGAAGTTGTCCACCAGCACATCGGCGTGGGCCGGGGTGGCAAGCGTGGTGGCGAGGAGGAGGGGCAGGAGCATCTTGGAGGTCATCAACAGGCCTTCGTTTGCGGCGCTGCCCACCCGCTGCGACCAGGCAGCCCTTCGGACGACCAGGTCTCGCGTCCCTCCCGCAGGCGGGAGGGGAAGGGGGTGGGCAGCGTCAAAGCACTGCCTCAACGCTAATGCACGAGAAAGGTTACGCCGAGCCCTTTTTCGGCAGTCGCCGGATCAGCGCGCTGGTGTCCTCGCGCCCGCCGCCCAATGCCTGCACATCGGCATAGAACTGGTCGATCAGCGCAGTGGTGGGAACGCTTGCGCCCAGGTTGCGCGCTTCCTCGATGGCGAGGCCCAGGTCCTTGCGCATCCAGTCGACCGCGAAGCCGAAGTCGAACTCGCCCTTGGCCATCGTGTGGAAGCGGTTGTCCATCTGCCAGGACTGCGCCGCGCCGCCGGAAATGGCGTCGAACACCTTGTCGAGATCGAGCCGCGCGGCCTGCGCGAAGCGGATCGCTTCGGACAGGCCCGCCAGCGCGCCCGCGATGCACATCTGGTTGGCCATCTTGGCGGTCTGGCCCGCGCCCGACTTGCCCACGTGGACCACGCGCTTGGCATAGGCGGCTAGCACGGGCCGGGCCGCCTCGATCGCCTTTTCGCTGCCGCCGCACATGATCGCCAGCGTGCCTGCTTCCGCGCCCGACTGCCCGCCGGTGACGGGTGCGTCGACGCACAGCAGTTCCTTGTCGCGCCCTTCCACCGCGATCTGGCGGGCGATCCGCGCCGAAACCGTGGTGTGGTCGATGAACAGCGCCCCGCGCTTCAGGCTGGCGAAGGCGCCGGTAGGGCTGAGCACGACATCGGCGAGGTCGTCGTCATTGCCGACGCAGGTGATCACCGCGTCCGCGCCCTCGGCGGCTTCGGCAGGGGTTGCGGCGATTCGCTCGACGAGTCCGGGATTGGCCGCCTGCCACGCCTCGATCCGCGCGGGCGAGCGGTTGTAGATGGTCAGGCGATGTCCGGCCTTGCCCAGATGCCGTGCCATCGCCCCGCCCATCACGCCGAGGCCGATCATCGATACGTTCAGTTTGTCGCTCATGGATGCGTTCTTAACCGCTTCGTTTGGCGGCGCCACCCCTTGCGGAACGGCTATGGCGGTGAACCGCTTCCCCCCTTGCCGGATGCGGGGGCGGCAGGCTACCGACGCCCCCCATGCTGAAGCCTAAGAAAATCCGCGCTTTCATCCAGTTGGCAGAGCAATTCGCGTTCTGGATCGCCGCCACGGGCGCGGTGACGATGGCGGTGCTGCCCAAGCCGCCGCGCGTGCCGCTCGATCGCTATGGCGACAAGGTGGAGCACATGATCGCGTTTGCCACGCTGTCGCTGCTGGCGGTGCTGGCCTTTCCGCGCATGCCGCGCCTGCGTATCGCCGAGCGGCTGTCGTTCCTTGGCGCGCTGATCGAGGTCCTGCAATCGATCCCGGCGCTGCACCGCGATTGCGACATCCGCGACTGGATCGCCGATACGATCGCCATCGTCGTGGTGGTGGCGGTGATGAACCTCGTGCGCCCGATGCGTCGGGATTGAGGCAAGCTGCGGGTTTTCTTGCGCGCCGCTTTCGACTACGGGCGGGCGATGGATAATCTTGCCCTCAAGACCGCTTCGCAGCCCGGCGCCGACGTGCCCGGCCTGTCCCTCGCCGATGTTCGCGCGGCGGCGGAGCGAATTTCGGGGCAGGTGGTGCGCACGCCCACGCTCTATTCCAAGACGTTGAGCGCGATCACCGGGGCCGACATCTGGCTCAAGTTCGAGAACCTGCAGTTCACCGCCGCCTACAAGGAACGCGGCGCGCTCAATGCCCTGCTGCAACTGACCGAGGAACAGCGCAGCCGTGGCGTGATCGCGGCGTCGGCGGGCAACCACGCGCAGGGTCTCAGCTATCACGGCACGCGTCTTGGCGTGCCCGTCACCATCGTCATGCCCAAGACGACGCCGACGGTGAAGGTCATGCAGACCGAGGCGGTCGGCGGCAACGTCGTGCTCGAAGGCGAGACTTTTGACGAGGCCTATGCCCATGCCCGCAGCATGGAAAAGCAGCTGGGCATGACCTTCGTGCACCCCTTCGACGATCCGATGGTTGCGGCGGGACAGGGCACCGTCGCGCTGGAAATGCTGGAGGACGCGCCCGAGATCGAGACTCTGGTGATCCCGATCGGCGGCGGCGGGCTGCTGACCGGCATGGGCGTCGCCGCGCGCGCGCTGAAGCCTTCGATCGGGCTGGTGGGCGTGCAGGCCTCGCTGTTCCCGTCGATGTACGCCAAATTGAAGCACCTCGACATGCCCTGCGGCGGCGATACGCTGGCCGAAGGCATCGCGGTCAAGGAGCCGGGCACGTTCACCTCGGCGGTGCTGGGCAGGATCGTCGATGACGTGGTGCTGGTGGGCGAACCCGCGCTGGAAAGCGCCGTCGCGCTGCTGCTGCAGATCGAGAAGACCGTGGTCGAAGGCGCCGGCGCGGCCGGGCTTGCCGCGCTGATGACGCACAAGAAGCGCTTTGCCGGCCGCAAGATCGGGCTGGTGCTGACCGGCGGCAACATCGACACGCGCCTGCTCGCCAACGTGCTGCTGCGCGACCTCGCGCGTTCGGGTCGCCTCGCGCGGTTGCGGCTGACGCTGCAGGATCGCCCCGGCGCGCTGTTCAAGGTGGTCGAGGAATTCAACAAGCACCAGGTCAACATCCTGGAAGTCTGGCACAACCGCATCTTCACCTCGCTGCCGGCCAAGGGGCTGACGGCCGAGATCGAGTGCGAGGCGCGCGACCGCGAGCAGATCGACGGCCTCGTCGCCGCGCTGCGCGGCAATGGCTACGATGTCGACCAGGTCGAGCTGGGGTAATCCGTTAACCCGGCGGCGCGCGCCTGTCCCGCTGCGGGACGCGCGCGCCCGCGCGGTGTCCGTGTTCGCGGCAAATACTGCCCGAATCCGATCAATCGTGGTTAATCCTCTTTCACCATTGGGCGCGCTGGGGCATTGTTGCCGCAGCAAGACCGGCGGGTGGGCTGCCGGGGTGAAGGATACCGTCTGGCCGTGACCGCGCCCGTCCGCTTTCCGCGTTTCTTCGTCACCAGTCCGGGGCCGTGCCCCTATCTGCCCGGCCGTCAGGAGCGCAAGGTCTTCACCGAGCTGAAGGGCGACAACGCCGACGAGCTGAACGACGCGCTGGGCCGCATCGGGTTCCGTCGCAGCCAGACCGTCGCCTATCGTCCCAGCTGCATCGAATGCAGCGCCTGCGTCTCGGTGCGCGTGGTGGCGGGCGAGTTCCAGCCCTCCGCCTCGCAGAAGCGCATCCACAAGCGCAACGCCGATCTGGTGGCCACCGTCTGCAAGCCGTGGTCCACGCCGGAACAGTTCGAGCTGTTGCAGCGTTACCTGTCGGTGCGCCATCCCGGCGGGGGCATGGCTGCCATGGACGAAATCGATTTCGCCGACATGGTGGAACATACCCCGGTGAAAAGTTATGTGATCGAATACAGGGAGCCGACGGCCGATGGCCGACCCGGCAAACTGGTGGGAGCCTGCCTGACCGACCAGCAGGGCGACGGGCTTTCGATGATTTACAGTTTCTACGACCCTCATCACGAGACGCGGACCGGGCTTGGCACCTTCATCATCATCGACCACATCCTCCACGCGGCGAGGATCGGCCTGCCCTACGTCTACCTCGGCTATTGGGTCGAAGGGTCCGACCGCATGGAATACAAGGTCCGCTTCCGCCCCCTCGAAAAGCTCGGACGCGACGGCTGGAGCCGCTTCCAGCCCGATGAACAGGCCGTCGCCATCGACCGCGCCGTCGCCATGCAGCGCGCCGACATGGCCGTGCCCGGCGGGGTCCGAAAGGACGGGCTGGAACAGGCGGGCTTCGTCAGCGGCGGCTGAGGCATCGGCGGCGCGCGCGGTCGGCCTGCTGACGGCGCTGGCCGTGGCGCTCGCGCCCCTCGCGGCGCAGGCGCAATCGCGCAACGCCGATCAGGAACTCGAAGACCTCATCCCCGATTCGGCGCTCGACAATCCCGATGCCTGGGCCCGCGATACCGACGCCGCGCGCACCCCGGTGCCCGACATCGCCACGCTCGAAAGCCCCGACACGCTCGCGCCCATGGCCGCGATGCCCGAAATCACGCTGCCCTGGCCCGATGCGGCGGACCTGCCCGCGCTCCAGCCGCTCTCGCCCGATCCCGATATCGCGCTGGCCGAGGAGGAGGCGAAGCAGGCAGGGCAGGTGCTCGATGCCGCGCTGCCCGAAGGCGAGGGCGCCAACAGCATCCGCACGCAGATCGCCAACGCCTCGATCAGCAAGGTCGGCGGGCAGATCGAGCTGGCCTTCCCGCCCGATCTCGTCTTTCCCGAACGCGATGCGGTGGTCGCGCGCTTTGCCGCGCTGTCGAACCTCAAGGCGCTCGACGACAACGATGACAACCTTGCCCAGCTGTCGCGCCGGGCCAAGGAAGACATCGACCTGCTCCAGCAGGTGCTGCGCGTCCACGGCTACTACGATGCGCAAGTGATCCAGTCGATCGCCGGGATCGAGCGACCGGGCGAAGGCGGCGCCGCGCCCACCGGCCAGCGCATCGATGCCAACAAAGCGGTGGTGCGCTTCGACGTCGTTCCGGGGCCGCAGTACAAGTTCGCGAAGATCGACCTTGGCGATATCGCGCAGGCGAGCAACGGCGCTGCGCTGCGCGCCGCCTTCAAGCTGAACCCCGGCGATCCGGTCAACGGCGACCGGATCGTCGAGGAGCGCACCCATCTCGATACCGCGCTGGGCGAGACCGGCCATGCCTTCGCCAAAGTGGGCCAGCCCGCGCTGACCATCGACCACGAACCGCGCACCGGCGATCTGGCCATTCCGGTAACCAGCGGTGGCACCTACAATTTCGGGCGCGTCACCAGCGCGTTGCCCAGGTACCTGTCGGGCCATCACCTCGAAGAGATCGCCCGCTTCGAACCCGGCGATCTCTACCAGCGCTCGCTGCTCGACGATCTGCGCCAGGCGGTGCTGGCGACCGGGCTCGTCTCGTCGGTCACCGTGCAGACGCGCGAGACCGTCGCGCCCGTGGCCGGACGTCCCGGCACCGTCGATGTCGACGTGACCATGACCAAGGCTCCGCAACGCACCATCGCCGGTCTGGTCGGTTACTCCACGGGCGAAGGGGTGCGCGCCGAAGCGAGCTGGGAGCACCGCAACCTGTTCCCGCCCGAGGGGATGCTGCGCGTGCGCGGGGTGGTGGGCACGCGCGAACAGCTCGCCGGGCTGACCTTCCGCCGCAACAACTTCTGGGGCCGCGACCAGGTGCTGACGGCGGACCTCTACGCCCAGACCCGCGATACCGACGCCTACAACGCGCGCACCGCCTCGTTCATCGCCAGCTTCGAACGCCAGACCACGCTGCTGTTCCAGAAGCCGTTCGTGTGGTCGGTGGGGCTGGAAGCGGTGGCGACGAGCGAATTGCAGGCCTCGGCGGCAAAGGGCACGCCGCGCACCACCTATTTCATCGCCGCGCTGCCCCTGTCGGCACAGTTCGATGGCAGCGACAGCCTGCTGGATCCGCGCAAGGGGTTCCGCGCAGGGCTGCGCCTCTCGCCCGAACTGTCGGTGCAGGACGGTACGAAGTCGAACTACGTGAAGGCGCAGGTGGACCTGTCGGGCTACCTGCCGGTCGCGGGCAAAGTGGTGCTGGCAGCGCGCGCGCGGCTGGGCAAGATCCAGGGCACCGATCTTGCCAACATCGCACCATCGCGGCGCTTCTATGCGGGCGGCGGTGGCTCGGTGCGCGGTTATGCCTATCAGGCGGTCGGCCCGCGTGATGCTACCAACACCCCCACTGGCGGGCGCTCGCTCGCCGAATTTTCGCTCGAAGCGCGCGTCAAGACCGGCCTTGTCGGCGGCGCGGTCAGTGTGGTGCCCTTCGTCGATGCGGGCAGCGTCGGCACGGGCGCCAGCCCCGCGCTGTCGAACCTGCGCGTCGGCGCGGGGCTGGGCCTGCGCTACGATACCAACTTCGGCCCGATCCGCGTCGATCTGGGCACCCCGCTCAACCGCCAGAAGGGCGATAGCCGCATCGGCGTCTATATCGCGCTGGGGCAGGCGTTCTGATGGCGGACGGGACCGCGCCCCCGCCACCTGCGGAAGCTCCGCGTGCGGCGCGCTGGCGCCGCCCGCTGGCGTGGAGCCGCCGCGCCGCGCTGGCTGCGATCCTTGCCATCGGCCTGTTCCTCGTCGGCTTTGCCGTGCTCGACAGTTCGCTCGGCCATCGCTTCGTGGTCGATCGCATCGCCGCGCTGACGCCGGGATCGGGCCTGCGCATCCGCATCGGCCGCATCGAAGGCTCGCTGTTCGGCAAGGCGACGCTGCGCAATGTCGTGCTCAGCGATCCGCAAGGGCGGTTCATGACCATTCCCGAGGCGGAGCTGGACTGGCGGCCCTTCTCGTGGATGAAGCGCGGGCTCGATATCCGCAAGCTGCTGGTCCACCGCGCCACGCTGCTGCGCACCCCGCGCATGAATCCGGGTGATCCGAACCAGCCAATCCTGCCCGATTTCGACATCCGCATCGACCGGCTGGCCTTCGACAACCTGACCATCGCCAAGGGCATCATGGGCGAGCGTCGTCGTATCGACTTGTGGTCGAAGGCGGACATTCGCGGTGGCCACGCGCGGATCGACTTCGATTCGCGGCTGGGCGGGCACGATCGCCTCGCGGTCCACCTCGACAGCGCGCCCGATCGCGACCGTTTCGAGATGCGGCTGGTTTACGATGCGCCGAAGAATGGCCTGCTCGCGGGCCTTTCGGGCGTTAAGCGCGATGTTCATGCGCGCGTGTTCGGCAAGGGCGGCTTCAGCGCGTGGCGCGGGATCGCCTGGGCCTCGCAGGATGGCCGCAAGCTCGCTGCCTTCCTCGTCGACAACCATTCCGGCCAGTACCGCGTCGCGGGGCAGGTGTTCCCCGCCGATCTGCTCAAGGGCAGCGCCCGCGCCGCCATCGGGCAGAAGCTGTCGCTGGTCTATGACGGCACCTTCACCCGCAGCCTTGCCGACGGACAGCTCTTCGCGGTGGGCGAGGCGTTCCGTCTGGCAGGGCGCGGCGGGGTGGACCTTGCCAACAACCGCGCCAACGATCTGGCGGTGAAGCTGGGCGTGACCCGCCCCGAACGTCTGCTGACCGATCCGCAACTGGCGGGCGTGCGGCTCGACGCCACGCTCGACGGCCAGTTCACCGATCTGTCGATCGAACACCAGCTGCGCGTCGCCCGGCTGCATTCGGGCTCCATCACGGGCGAGGACCTGCGCACCGCCGGCACCGCGCACTGGAACGGCAAGGCGCTGCGCCTGCCGCTCGCCATCACCGCGCGCCGCCTCGCCACCGGCAACGCGCAGCTCGACCCGCGCCTTGCCGGGGCGACTGCCACCGCTGACCTGCTGCTGGCGGGCAATGCGCTGTCTTCGGATAACATCGCGATCAACCTGCGCGGCCTTGCTGCGCGCCTGACCTTGCGCGGCGACGTGGCGCGTGGCGGCTATGCGCTGGCAGGCCCGGTTACCGCGCGCGGCTTTGCCGTGCCCAACCTCGGCGCGGTCGATGCCAATGCCAAGATCCTGTTCAAGCTGGCGCGGGGCCTGCCGTGGACGTTGCAGGCCAATGCGGCGGGCCGGATGACCCGCGTGGACAACGGCACCTTGCAGACGTTGTCCGGCGGGAACATCCGCTTCAACGGCGGGCTCGCCATGGGCGGCGCGATCCCGCTGACCGTGCGCAACGCGCGGATCGCCGCGCGCAAGCTCGATCTCGCGCTCGATGGCAAGGTCCTGCCCGGCGGGCGCAGCACGCTGATCGGCAAGGGCCGCCATGCCGATTACGGCCCCTTCACCGTTGACGCCGCGATCGAGCAGGACGGTCCCCACGCCGTGCTGGTGTTGGCCAGCCCGCTGCCCGCCGCCGGGCTCAAGGATGTGCGCGTCGCGCTCTCGCCCACGCCCGAAGGCTTCGCGATCGAGACGAAGGGCGATTCGCGCCTTGGCCCGTTCGATGGCACGCTGGGCCTCGTCGCCCCGCCCGGCGGCGACACACGGGTCGAGATCCGACAGTTTCACGTCTATCAGACGGACGTGACCGGCGCGCTCGTGCTGGGCAAGGCCGGGATCACCGGCGATCTGGCGCTGCGCGGTGGCGGGCTCGACGGCAGTGTCCACCTTGCGCCCCGCGATAGTGGTCAAGGCGTGGTCGCGCTGGTCAATGCCCGGAACGCCCGCTTCGGCGGCAAGAACCCGATCTCGATCGGCATGGCGCGGATCGACGTCGATGGCCTGTTCGCCGACGGCAACTCCACCGTCGACGCCTCGATCGCGGCGCAGGGCATCGGCGTGGGCAAGGTGTTCATCGGGCGGCTCGCGGCCAACGCGGCACTGGTCAATGGCGCGGGCTCGGTCACGGCGTCGATGTCGGGCAGGCGCGGCACCGACTTCGACCTGCAGGGCACCGCCGCGTTCCAGCCGGACAAGCTGATCGCCTTCGTCGCGGGCCACTACGCCGGTCGCACCATCGCCATGCCGCGCCGCATGGTGATGGAGCGCGAAGGGGAAGGCTGGCGCCTGCAACCCACGCAGCTCAACTTCGGACGCGGCGTGATCATCGCCGATGGCCACGTACTGGGCGGGCCGACCGAACTGCACCTTGCCGTGTCGCGGATGCCGCTGTCGGTGCTCGATATCGTGGTGGCCGACCTCGGCCTTGGCGGGCTCGCCTCGGGCGTGATCGACTATCGCAACGACGGCACCGGCGCGCCGCAGGGCCATGCTGCGCTGCAGGTGCGGAACCTGACGCGCTCGGGCCTCGTCCTCACCTCGCGCCCGCTCGACCTGTTCCTCGTCGCGCATCTCGAAGCCGCCGCGCTCGAAACGCGCGCGGTGATGAAGGAGGGCGACGCCGTCCGCGGCCGCCTGCAGGCGCGCGTCGATGAAATGCCGCGCGGCGGCGCGATGTTCGAACGCCTGCGCGCCGGTCGTCTGCGCGGCCAATTGCGCTATTCCGGCCCTGCCGATGCGCTGTGGCGGCTCGCCGCGATGGAAGTGTTCGATCTCACCGGCCCGCTGGGCGTCGCCGCCGACGTTTCCGGCACGATCGACGATCCGGTGCTGTCGGGCGCGCTCGCCTCGCGGTCCTTGCGCGTGCAGTCGACGCTGACCGGATCGGATGTGCGCAATGTCGAGGCGGTGGGCAGCTTTGCCGATTCCCGCCTCAGCCTCGCGCGGTTTTCGGGCACGACGCCCAATGGCGGCAAGGTCAGCGGCAGCGGCACGGTCGATCTGTCCGACATCGCGACCGGCGGGGTGAAGCTCGATATCCGCGTGGCCGCCAGCAACGCACAGCTGATCAACCGCGACGACATGGGCGCGACCGTGACCGGTCCCTTGCGCATCGTCAGCAGCGGCGTGGGCGGCACCATCGCGGGGCGCGTGCGCATCGACCAGGCGCGCTGGCGGCTGGGCATGGCCAATGCCGCCGCCGAACTGCCGGTCATCGCCACCACCGAGATCAACACGCCTACAGACGCCGCGCCGCCGCGCGCGCGTGCCGCGCCCTGGCGCTTCCTGATCGACGCGGCGGGCGCCAACCGCATCGACGTGCGCGGCATGGGGCTCGACAGCGAATGGGGTGCCGACATCCGCCTGCGCGGCGATACCGCCGCTCCGCGCATCCTCGGCACCGCCGAAGTGGTGCGCGGCGGCTACGAGTTCGCGGGCAAGCGCTTCGAACTGACGCGCGGCCGCATCCGCTTCACCGGCGAAACCCCGATCGACCCCCAGCTCGACATTCTGGCCGAGGGTGATGCCAACGGCATCAGCGCGCGCATCGGCATCACCGGCACCGCGCAGAAACCGACCATCGCCTTCACCTCAACCCCTGCGCTGCCCGAGGAAGAACTGCTCAGCCGCCTGCTGTTCGGCAGCTCGATCACGCAGATTTCCGCGCCCGAGGCGGTGCAGCTTGCCGCAGCGCTCGCCAGCTTGCGCGGCGGCGGCGGGCTCGATCCGATCAACAAGCTGCGCAGCGCCATCGGCCTCGATAGGCTGCGCATCGTCGGCGCCGATGCCGCAACGGGGCGCGGCACGGCGATCGCGGTCGGCAAGTACCTGGGCCGCCGCTTCTTCGTCGAACTGGTCACCGATGGGCGCGGCTACTCGGCAACCTCGATCGAATTCCGCATCACCCGCTGGCTCGCGCTGCTGGGCACGGTCTCGACGATCGGGCGCGAATCGGTGAACCTCAAAGCCAGCAAGGACTATTGAGGCGGGGCGTCGCGCCCGGGCGATGCCCACTCCCGCCCCGCCGCCGCCCGCTTGCGGGAGGGGGGAAGAAATCTCTGATATCCCCTCCCGCAAGCGGAAGGGGCAGCGAGATTTGCGCTTGCGCAGCAAGGGCTAGTCGCAGCGGGGTGGGTGGGGCACGGCGCATCCCTCCAACGAAAAAGGGCCGCCCTTTCAGGCGACCCTCTTCGTTCAGGCTGAAAGCTGAAATCAGGCGGGAAGGCCGCTGATCGCCTTCATTTCCATGAAGTCCTTGAGGCCATAGAGCCCGCCTTCGCGGCCATTGCCCGACTGCTTGTAGCCGCCGAACGGCGCGCCCGGCGAGGGGCCCCAGTTGTTGATCGCGACCATCCCTGCACGCAACTCCGGTGCGACGACAGCGGCCTTGGCCGGATCGCCGGAGATCACCGCCGACAGGCCATAGGCGGTGTCGTTGGCAATCTCGATGCCCTGTTCAAGGCTGTCGTAGGCCATGATCGTGGCGACCGGACCGAAGATTTCCTCCTGCGCGATGCGCATGTCGGGCGTCACGCCCGAAAACACGGTCGGCTGGATGAAGTAGCCACGGTTGACGTTGGCGGGCAGGTCGGTGCCGCCGGTTTCCAGCTTGGCGCCTTCGTCGATCGCCGACTGGATGAGGTCGCGGATCTTGTCGTACTGCGCCTTGTTCACCACCGGGCCGAGGTGGTTGCCTTCGGCCAGCGGGTCGCCGACCGGGGTCGCCGAATACATCGCGGTGACGAAAGCGGCGGCTTCGGCTTCACGCTCGCGCGGCACGAGGATGCGCGTGGGGGAAATGCAAGACTGGCCGGTGTTGATCAGCGGGCCCATCGCCGTGGGCGCGAGGTGCGCGGCGAAATCGGCGTCGGGCAGGACGAGGTTCGGCGACTTGCCGCCCAGTTCCTGGTGGACGCGCTTGACCGTATCGGCCGCCGCCTTGGCGACGAGGATGCCCGCGCGCGTCGAGCCGGTGAAGCTGACCATCTCGATGTCGGGGTGCGAGCTGATCGCCTGGCCGACGCCCGGGCCATCGCCCTGCACGAGGTTGAACACGCCCGGCGGCACGCCCGCGGCGTCGAGGATCTCGGCAAAGATCGCGGCGTTGGTGGGGCATTCTTCCGAAGGCTTGAGCACCATGGTGTTGCCGGCAGCCAGCGCGGGCGCGACCTTCAGCGCGATCTGGTTCAGCGGCCAGTTCCACGGGGTGATCATGCCGACCACGCCGATCGGTTCATAGGCAACCTTGAAAGCACCTGCGTCTTCGACGAATTCGAAGTTCTGCAGCGCGGCGATGGTGCCAAGGAAGCCACCGATCCCTGCGCCGACCTGCGCGGTGCTGGCGAAGCTGACGGGCGCGCCCATTTCCTCGGCCATCGAGACGGCGAGGTCGTTCACGCGCTTCTTGTATTCCTCGACGATGCGGTTGAGCAGCGCAATGCGTTCTTCGCGGCTGGTCTTGCTGAAGGTCTTGAACGCACGCTTGGCGGCGGCCACGGCCTTGTCCACGTCGGCCTTGGTGCCCAGCGTGATGACCGTGGTCGGCTCTTCCGTGGCCGGGTTGATCACGTTGTGGCGGACGCCACCTTCGCTATCGACCCATTTGCCGTCGATGTAGTGTTGAAGCCGCTCGCGCATCGCTTTTACTCCCGGTTGTATAGAATTGGATTCGCCGGAAGAGGATGGCAGCATTGCGTGGCAGATTGCAACCCGTCATGCGGTCCAAGGTGCGGTCGCGGCTTCGATTTCTCGGTCAGACCGTTCGACGGCCGCGGAAAAGCTGCACGAGCCCGACGACGAGCGCTGCGATCAGCAGAATGTGGATCACGCCCGCAGTAACCTTGAACGCGAACACGCCAAGCGCCCAGAGAACGAGCAGGACAAGGGCAAGGGTCATAAGCATGAGGGCTCTCCCGATGGGATCACTCCGAAGTGGAGTTGTCTGCAGCTTCAAACCCCGCTCCGCTGCGCAAGTTCCTTGGGGCAGGGCGTAATGCGCGCTAACCATTTGTTCGCAGAGCGCCTTCTAAGACCTTCAGAATGGCGATGGTCACCAACAGACGAAGGCGTGCCGCCCGGCGCATGGCCCACGGCCTGCGGACGGGGTGGGTGGCGTTTGCGACGTTCGTCGCGCTGCTTTCGCTGTCGGTCGCGTTGATCGCGGCGTTCAATCATTCCACCAGTGTTGCCGACGAACTCGCGCGCGAGGACGAACGCGGCATTGCGCAGCAGTACCTTGACCGCGCGATGCGCGATTTCGTCGCTACCCAGAAGGTCCAGCTGACCTGGGACGATGCCATGCGCAAGGCCGTGCTGGCCGACGATACCAACTGGTCGAACCATTATCTCGGCGCATTCTTCTGGAACAATTTCCGCACCGACAAGCTGTTCCTGCTGCGCCCGGACGGGCGCCTCGCCCACAGCTGGGAGCAGGGACGCCCGGCCGGCGCGGGCGCGGTGAAGGGCCTCGAACAAGACATCGCCGCGTTGCTTGTCGCCGCGCAGCGTCCGGGCGCTGTGTCCGGCGATGTCCGTCGCACCTTGCCGCTGGCTGATGGCGCGTGGCCTGCCGATGTCGATGGTCGCCCGCTCACCCGCTGGGCGGCGCGGCCCGTGCTGCACCACGGGCGTCCGGCGTTCCTCGCCGTTGCCGCCATCGTGCCCGATCGCGATTATGGCCTGCTCCGCCGCCGTCCCGCCTATGTCGCCAGTCTGCGCTATCTCGAAGGCGCGCCGCTGGCCCAGATGCGCACCGATCTGCTGCTGCCCGACCTCGGCTTCAGCGCAACGCTGCCCGATCCCAGCCGCAACGCCATCGCGCTGCAGGCTGCCGATGGCCACCCGATCGGCTGGCTGGCGTGGCGCGCCAAGACGCCCGGCCCTACGATCGTGCGCCGCACCGCCCCCTTGCTCGCCACATACATCCTGTTCTTCATCGGCGTGGTGATGGGCGGCAGCATCATCGTGCGGCGGATGCGCCGCGCGGGCCGCGAGCTGCTGGCGAGCGAGGCGCAGGCGCAGCACAATGCGCTGCACGATGCGATGTCGGGCCTGCCCAACCGCGTCCACTACATGCAGCGCCTGCGCGCCGAACTCGCCGCGTGCATCGAAGGCCGCGTGGCGGGCGACGTTTTCGTCGCCTATCTCGATATCGACAGCTTCAAGGTGGTCAACGACACGCTCGGTCACCACGTGGGGGATGAGCTGGTCCGCCAGGTCGCGCTGCGCCTGCGCCGTGCCTTGCCCGAAGGCGATTTCCTGTCGCGCTTCGGCGGCGACGAATTCGTGCTGATGCGCCGCGCCGAAGGAGGCCTCGTCGCCGCCGACCAACTCGGCCGCCAGATCATGGAACTTATGCAGGAACCCTTCGCGATCTCGGGCAACAACCTCGATGTCACCTGTTCGTGCGGGATCAGCTGGGGCCCCGAACAGAGCGAAGATCCTGGCGAACTGCTGCGTCGCGCCGACATCGCACTCTACCGCGCCAAGCAGCGCGGGCGCGCCCGCTATCGCCGCTTCACCCGCGACATGGACGCCTCGGTCAAGCTGCGGCGCGAAATGGAGATGGAACTGCGCCGCGCGATCGCCCGCGATGAACTGTCGGTCGCCTTCCAGCCGATCGTCGCTATCGAGAACGGCGACGTGCGCGGGTTCGAGGCGCTTTTGCGCTGGACCCATCCCGAACGCGGCGAGATCCGCCCCGGCCTGTTCGTACCCATCGCCGAACAGGCGGGGCTGATGATCCCGCTCGGCAACTGGATGCTGCGCCACGTCTTCCGTGAATGCCGGGGCTGGCCCGCCTGCGATGTGTCGGTCAACCTTTCGCCCTTGCAGATCATGGCGACCGATTTCGTCCAGACCATTGCCGGGATCGTTGCCGAAACCGGGGTCGATCCGCGCCGCGTCGTGCTCGAAGTGACCGAGGGCATCATGCTCGATCGCTCCGACCACGTCATGGGCGTGCTGCGCGAACTGAACCGCATGGGCTTCCGCATCGCGCTCGACGATTTCGGCATCGGCTATTCCTCGCTGTCGTATTTGCGCTCGTTCCAGTTCGAACGGATCAAGATCGATCGCTCGTTCGTGCAGAACATCGAAGGCGACATGGACGCGCACTCGATCCTGTGCGCCATCGTCTCGCTCGGCCACACGCTGCGGATGAAGGTCGTGGCCGAAGGCGTCGAAACCGAGGTCCAGCGCCGCCTTGTCCAGGCTGCGGGGTGCGAACTGGTGCAGGGCCACCTGTTCTGGAAGGCGCTGCCCGTCGCCGAGGCCCGCGCCCTGCTGTGGCGGCGCGAACACGGCGCGGACCTGCGCCTCGCGGGCTGACGTTCAGGCCGTCCGGTACAGCTTCGCCTCGGCCGCGCGTCGCTTGACGAGGCCCGGCATGACCTTGTGGTTGTTGTAGATCCACGTGCCGAACGCGTCCGCCGCTTGCCGGTAATGCCCCTGCCGGTGGAGCCGCGTCAGCCCCGCGCTGGCGATCGCGCCGGTGTTGTAGTGGAACGAGACCAGCGCATCGAACTGGTTGGCCGTGGTCGGCGCATCGCCAAGCGCGCGCGCCACGTCCGCCACATAGCGCGCCATGTCGGCATCGAAGCGCGCATTGCACTGCGCAGCGGTCCACACCACGCCCTTGCGCACGTCCGGCCCGGTCGATCCCCAGCCGATCGTCCACGGCGTGCCGTCCGCGCTGCCGGGGTCGGGATAGGCCTCGAAGCGGCCGTCCGCGCGCAGCTTGTGGCAGCCTTCCCAGCCTTTGATCAGCGCCGTGCCCGCCGCGCCTAGCGTGCGCACGGCGGCCTTGGTCTCGGTGAAATCCGGCGCGCGCACATCGGGCGCCTCGTTGGCGGGCAGCGCGCCGGTTGCGGCGTCGATCGCCCTGTCAAGCGCCGCGACCTCGGCCTCGGTAAAGCGGCGCCCCAGCAGCTTGCGCACGGCATCGAAAATGGGCTTGCGGTTCATGCCTGTCTCCTGCGTTCAAGAATGAAGCAGGCAGGAATGAAAGCAGGTGCGCCCCGAGGGTGCGTTATGCCTCGGTCGGCAGGCTATGGCGCACCGCCAATGTAGGAAAGCGCAGGCTCCGCCGATTTGGCAGGACCGTACCCCCCAAAAACAAAGGCCTCCGCAAAGCGAGGGCCTTAGTCTTCAGGCGGGCCGAAACCCTCAGCCGCGCGCGGGTGTCGCCACGTCGTTGCTGGCGGTGACGGTCGCCGGGGCCAGGCTCGGGTAGATGAAGCCGAACGTGGGCGAGGGACGCAGGCCCAGCGAGCGGGTCTTGCCGTACCACACGCGCACCTGGCTCCAGTCACCGGCGGGCGAGATGTCGACCACTTCGACGCCGCGCTCGATCAGGCCGGGGGCCGACCAGTTGGCGTGGTTGATCAGGATGTGGCGATCGTCGACCACCTTGCTGACGACGGCGACGTGGCCATAGGGCATCGCGCCGCTTGCCTTGAACGCCAGCACCGCACCGGCCTGCGGACGCTGCCCGCGGGCATAGACGCCGGCGGCATTGCCCCACCAGTCGCGCCCGTTGCCCGAAAGCTGCACGTCGCCGATCTGCCGCGCATAGGCGACGCACTGCAGCCGGGCATTGGCCGTGGCGGGCATCATCAGCAGCGAGGCGAAGGCGACAAGCGAGGCAAGGGCGGCACGAAGCATGGCCGCACTATTAGGGCGCTGTGCGGATTCGCACAGTTGGGCCCGGCTCGTCTCGCCCCGCGCGATCAACGGTTCGTCCCGCACCTGCGAAGGGCTGTGGATAAAACGACAGGAGCGGCCCCGCGTTCCCGCGCGAGCGGAAAAAGGACCGTTCGCGCTGGCATGGGTGGAGGAACGGCACGCCCCCTGCAATCCACTCACCGCAAGCCGCGCTCCGGCCATCCTCTCCACCCGCCCCCGGCCCGGTATCGTTCATTCGCCAGCAAGGGCGGGCTCAACACGCGGGGATGTCAGACGCATTTTGAAGGAGTGACTTGATGCGTGCCGTTTCCAAGATGGGCGCTGCCCTGATCCTGCCCGCCGCGCTGTGCCTGTCGGCAGGCGCCGTTTCCGCCCAGCCGCAAGACGCCGCCGCCGCGCCCGAAGCCAGTGCCGAACCCCTCCAGGCCACCGCCAGCGCCGAGCCGGTCGCAGGGCCGGAGATCAAGGGCAACATCTCCGCGCGGCAGGGCGACCGCATCGAAGTGCTCGGCGAAGACGGCACGCGCACCGTCGTGACCGTGAACGAGGCGACGAAGATCAAGGCGAAGAAGGGCTTCCTTGCCGGAAGCGCCAAGCTGACCGAAGCCGCTCTGCTCAACGGGTTGCCGGTGACGGTCAAGACCTTGCAGGCCGGCAGCGCGCTGATGGCCAGCGAAATCACCTTCCGCAACAACGACCTGAAGACCGCGTCCATGATCCGCACCGGCACGGCGCAGGGCTTTGCCGAACAGACCGCCGCCACCAACGCGCTGCGCGCGCGCTTCGGCGATATCGACAAGTACAATATCAAGAGCACCACCAACGTCTATTTCGACACCGGCAAGTCGAACCTGTCGCAGCAGGCCAAGGCCGAATTGTGCGGTGCCGCCAGCCAGGCGGAAGCGACCGAGAACGCGCAGATGCTGGTCATCGGCTACACGGACTCCGTGGGCGATGACGATTACAACCAGACGCTGAGCGAGAAGCGCGCGGCGCGGGTGACCAACTACCTGCAGCAGGTCTGCCACTGGAAGCCCTACCGCATGCTGACGCCCACCGGCATGGCCAAGGCCGACCCGGCGGCGGACAACTCGACGCCCGAAGGCAAGGCGCAGAACCGCCGCGTGGCGATCAACGTGCTGGTCAGCAAGGCCGTCGACGGGCTTTAAGATTGGAGGCGCTCCTTCCCTGGTGGGAGGAGCGCCTCCAAACTGCTGCCCTGGCGAAGGGCGGCCTTTGGTGCGGGCGGGGCAAGACCGTAAGCCGTTGCTTGATAGTCTGCACGCCATGCGTATCCGCATCTGCCCGCTTGTTTCAGTTATCTACCCGTCAGGACGTCAAAAAAAGGCCTGTCGGGTTTTGCCTTACAGCCATCTACTACATCTGAATATGTGGGTGTTTTGGGGAACTCGCGGTTCTGACCGATCGCGCTCAGGCCTCCGGCGGAGCGGATTGAACCTATTACCATCGCTCCCTTCGCGAGTAGCCAGCCGCGATATTGTTCAACGCTCTCCTCAGGGAAGTGTTCGGCACGCCATTTGACGTCTGTCAAAAAATCCCGGCACGACTTTTTGAAATATTTCTGATCGATCATGCTGTCCTTCCAGAAATACATCGGCAGCGCAGCGCGAACGTCGACGGGCTTCCCAAATTGATCTGCGGCGGGCGAGAACTTGCTCCCATTAACAAGGCCCATGGCAATCGCATCCAGCTCAGGTGATCTGGACGACCCCTTGATGGCCACATCCCGGATGGTACCATCATTTCCGATAATTAAGTCGAAAACGACTTCACCTTGAATGCCCTTCTGATAAAGATTTGATAGATCAGGCTCTTTGGGCGCTGTGATAAGCTTGGGAAGTGTGCCGCCCATCGCTTTGATTTGGCACCCGGTGTAGATCAATTCACCATTCTGCCCCGTTTCTGGCGTAGCCGGTTCACAAGGCTTTGCTGCGACGAGCCTGGCTGGAGCAACTGCTGGCGCTGTCGGTGCTGGTTGTGCGACCGCCGGGGAAATTGCCAGCGCAGTCACGATGAACGGAATATATGCCTTCATTTCCCCAATGCCCCTTCGACTTGTCGCGCTGAGAACGTCAGATTGATTATCCCTAACTGACTTCGACATGCCGGGAGATGGCAATGTCCGCAACGTCGTCACTATTGCCGCCGTCATCCCGCCTGTGCGGGAATGATAAGCAGGTGTAGACGGAAAGTGCCTTCCGAACGCGCACGGCGATGCCGCGATCGACTGGGCCTTCACCCCAAGCCAGCCCCCAACCAAAAAGGGCGCCCGGTTTCCCGGACGCCCCTTTGTGTCTCGTGTGATCCGAAGGATCAGGCCGAGTAGTACATGTCGAATTCGACCGCCGACGGCGTGGTTTCCCAGCGCAGCACTTCGGGCCACTTCAGTTCGATGTACGAATCGATCTGGTCCTTGGTGAACACGCCACCTTCGAGCAGGAACTCGTAGTCGGCTTCGAGCGATTCCAGCGCTTCGCGGAGCGAACCGCACACGGTCGGCACGGCGGCGAGTTCGGCCGGCGGCAGGTCGTAGAGGTTCTTGTCCATGGCTTCGCCGGGGTGGATCTTGTTCTTGATCCCGTCGAGGCCCGCCATCAGCAGCGAGGCGTAGCACAGGTAGGGGTTGGCCATCGCGTCGGGGAAGCGGAATTCCACGCGCTTTGCCTTGGCGCCCGCACCGTAGGGAATGCGGCACGAAGCCGAACGGTTGCGCGCCGAGTAGGCGAGCAGCACGGGGGCTTCATAGCCCGGCACCAGACGCTTGTAGCTGTTGGTGGTCGGGTTGGTGAAAGCGTTCAGCGCCTTGGCGTGCTTGATCACGCCGCCGATGAAGTACAGGCACATGTCCGACAGGCCGGCATAGCCGTTGCCGGCGAAGAGCGGCTTGCCCGAATCCCAGATCGAGATGTGGGTGTGCATGCCCGAGCCGTTGTCGCCCTTGATGGGCTTGGGCATGAACGTGGCGGTCTTGCCATAGGCCTGCGCGACCTGCTGCACGACGTACTTGTACACCTGCATGCGGTCGGCGGTCTGCACCAGCGTACCGAAGGTCAGGCCCAGTTCGTGCTGCGCGGCGGCCACTTCGTGGTGGTGCTTGTCGCAGGGCAGGCCCATTTCGAGCATGGTCGAAACCATCTCGCCGCGGATGTCGACGCAGCTGTCGATCGGGGCGACGGGGAAATAGCCGCCCTTGACGCCCGGACGGT
This sequence comes from Novosphingobium percolationis, assembly GCF_020179425.1. Lineage (GTDB taxonomy): Bacteria > Pseudomonadota > Alphaproteobacteria > Sphingomonadales > Sphingomonadaceae > Novosphingobium > Novosphingobium percolationis. The sequence goes on from NZ_JAILYM010000002.1 coordinate 393,054, forward strand.
GGCCCAGGTTGCCGCCTTCGTATTCCTTGTTGGTGTTGGTCGGCAGCTCGACGTCGTCGATGCGGAAGCCGTTGCCATCGTAGCCGTCATAGAACTTGACGTCGTCGAACAGGAAGAATTCGGCTTCGGGGCCGACATAGACCGTGTCGCCGATGCCGCTGGCCTTCACGAACGATTCGGCGCGCTTGGCGGTCGAACGCGGGTCGCGGGCGTAGAGTTCGCCGGTCGAAGGCTCGACGATGTCGCAGCAGATGATCAGCATCGGGGTGGCCGAGAACGGATCGACGAAGACCGAGTCGAGGTCGGGCTTGAGGATCATGTCCGACTCGTTGATCGCCTTCCAGCCTTCGATCGACGAACCGTCGAACATCAGGCCGTCTTCCAGCTCGTCTTCACCCAGGATCGAAGCGACCATGGTCAGGTGCTGCCACTTGCCCTTGGGATCGGTGAAACGCAGGTCGACCCATTCGATTTCCTCGTCCTTGATGCGGGCGAGGATGTCCTTTGCACTTGCCATCGCTGGTCCTTCTTTCCTCCCCGTCGCTTCGGCCAGCTGCCGAAGGGCGGGGTTTTCAGGGGTGGTTTGTTCGTGGAGGCCGCCCGTCCCAAGGCCACCCCCGGTTCATTTCCGTCCGCCCCGTCCGGTCCCGGCGGGGCGGCGCAAATCAGATCGCGTCGTCGTCGCGTTCGCCGGTGCGGATGCGCAGCGCGCTGTCCACGGTCATCACGAAGATCTTGCCGTCGCCGATGCGGCCGGTCTGGGCCGCCGCGGCGATCGCTTCGACCACGCGGTCGACCAGCGCATCGCTGACCACGACTTCCAGCTTCACCTTGGGCAGGAAGTCGACGACGTATTCCGCGCCGCGATAGAGTTCGGTGTGGCCCTTCTGGCGCCCGAAGCCCTTGGCCTCGGTCACGGTGATGCCGGACACGCCGATCTCGTGCAGCGCCTCCTTCACCTCGTCCAGCTTGAACGGCTTGATGATCGCTTCGACCTTCTTCACCTGGTCAGACCCCTGCAACGCCGGGCCTGCCGACGTGCATCGGCAGGCAGTTGTCCCTTGTGGCCCGACCTAACAAGAATCGTGCCACGCTCACACGGTTTCCACTAGGCCATCGCTCGCGCTTGCGAAAGCGGGAAAAATGACGGTCGCGCAACAATCAGTTTGTTTAATGACCAATCTGAAACATGAAATTACGCAGACGTGATTTTTTCATGCACAAATTTTGCGCACCTTCTGCCTGATTTTTAGGCAGGCGGACTTTCGTGCAAACCCGGCCCCGTTTGCCGCGTGCATGCACTTCATCAACAAGCGCCTTGCACAAGCCTCAGGCGTAAGGCGGCTTGTCGAGGCCCCTGGGGCTGGTGGTGAAGATCTCGCAACCCGTCTCGGTGATCCCGATCGAATGCTCGAACTGCGCCGACAGCGAGCGGTCGCGCGTCACCGCCGTCCAGCCGTCCTCGAGGATCTTCACGCCGGGCTTGCCGAGGTTGATCATCGGCTCGATCGTGAAGAACATCCCCGGCCGCAACTCCGGCCCGGTCCCGGCGCGCGCGGCATGGACCACTTCGGGGGCATCGTGGAACAGGCGGCCAAGACCATGGCCGCAGAACTCGCGCACCACGCCATAGCGGTTCTTTTCGGCGTGCGCCTGGATCGCCGCACCGATGTCGCCCAGCCGCGCGCCGGGCTTGGCCTGCTCGATGCCGATCATCAGGCATTCGTAGGTCACGTCGACCAGCCGCTTGGCCTTCAGCGGCACGTCGCCGACGAGGTACATGCGGCTGGAATCGCCGTGCCAGCCATCCAGCAACGGGGTCACGTCGATGTTGACGATGTCCCCGTCCTTCAGCGTCTTGTCCGATGGGATGCCGTGGCAGACCACGTGGTTGCTCGAGATGCAGCACGAATGGGCATAGCCGCGATAGCCGAGCGTGGCGGGGATCGCGCCCGCGTCGAGCGTCATCTGGCGGACGACGTCGTCAATCATGTCGGTGCGCGCGCCCGGCACCACCAGCGGGGCCAGCGCGTCGAGGATCTCGGCGGCAAGGCGCCCGGCCTTGCGCATCCCCTCGAAGCCCGCAGGGCCGTGGAGCTTGATGGTCCCGTCGCGGGGCTGGACGTCGGTTTCGTCGGCGGTCACGTATTCGGTCATGGCGGCGATGTAGCGATTTCCATCAGGAATTGCGAGCGGCTCGCACCACGTTTCAACCGCCGACGAAAGCCGCGCGATATTCGGGCTTCACCGCGGCCAGAACGGCGGGCGTCACGGGCAGCGTCACTTCATAGCTGCCCTCGGCATAAGGCCCGGCGTTGTAGGGCGCGATCAGGAAGCCGATGCGGTCGAACCCCTGCCTGCCCGCCGAGCCAAGGATCACGGTCTGGTCGAGCGGATCGATGCACTGCTCGAAATCGGAGATGCCGTCGCCCTGCCACACTTCGCCGCGCTTTTTCAGCCGCCCCTTCGCCAGCGCGGCGCAGAAGGGCTTGGTCACCGCCTGCGCCAGCGCGGCCTTGCTGGTGAACAGGGCCAGCGCATCGACCCGCCTGTTCGCCGCCTTGTCCCACAGCAGCGCGTCGAAGGCGTAATTCGGATGCGCGCCGCCGGTATAGAGGCCGAGCAGCGTGGACAGGCTGAGCCAGCCGGGCAAGTCGGTCACGACCTTCCATTCGGTCGAATGGAAATAGGGGTTGAAGGGATAGTCGTTGTCCTTCGCGTCCTTTTTCCCGTCGCTCGCGTCCTTCGCGATGTCGGCCTTCTGCCGCGCCATGTCGGCATCGAACTGTGCCTTCAGCGCCGGGATCGCCGCGGCCTGCGCGGGGTAGGCATAGCTGAACTCGTAGAGATCGTTCTTCTCGCTGACCTTCACCGCCGCCGCTTTCGGGGCAGCGGGCGCGGGCGGCGCGGGCGTGGCGGCCGCTTCGCTTGCAGCCGTCGGCGTGGCGCTGCTGGTCGTCGGTGCCTTGCTGCCGCAGGCGGCCAGCGCCAGCAGGAGGGTTGCACAGGCGAAAGTCCTTTGCACGGTTCGTTTTCCTCTCGCTCTCGCCGCTTCGCTGCGGCAAGGTCGTCCCCAACATGACCGACAGAAACGCGCTGATCCAGCCCGATCATGGCCAGAGCGCCATTGCCCTCCACCTTGTCGACAAGGCGGGCCTTGCCGATTGGATGAAGACGCTGAACGCGGGCCAGCGTTCCGCGCTCGCCGCGCAGAAATTCGAAGGCGGCGGGTACGAAACCGCGATCGTCCCAGATGGCGACGGCTGGTTCGCGGTGGCTGGCATCGCCAACACCGCCTCGCTGTCGAGCTGGTGCCTCGCCAAGCTGGCCGAAGTGCTGCCCGGCGGCACCTACCGCCTGGCGCGCGAAGAGGCGCTGGGAGCCAAGGGGCCGGGCGTGGCGCAGGCGATGCACGGCTGGGTCACGGGCCAGTACCGCTTCGACCGCTATCGCAAGGATGCCAAGCCCAACGAACCGCGCGTGCTGCTGACGAAGCACGTCAAGGCGATCGGCCCGGCGCTGGCCGAGGCCGGCGCGGTGCTGACCGTGCGCGATCTCGTCAATACGCCTGCCGAGGACATGGGGCCGGGCGCGCTGGAGGCAGAGGCGCGCGCGCTGGCCAAGGCGCACCATGCGATGATCCACGTGCATTCGGGCGACGCGCTCGAACACGACTATCCGATGATCCACGCGGTCGGTCGCGCCGCCTCGCGCCATCACGCGCCGCGCCTGATCGAGCTGGAATGGGGCGATCCGGCGCATCCGCGCGTGGCCGTGGTGGGCAAGGGTGTGTGCTTCGATTCGGGCGGGCTCGACATCAAGCCATCGGCGGGCATGGCGCTGATGAAGAAGGACATGGGCGGCGCGGCGCACGCACTGGCGCTGGCGGGCCTGATCATGGCGCAGGGGCTGAAGGTGCGGCTGCACCTGCTGGTGCCCGCGGTCGAAAACGCCATTTCCGGCAATGCCATGCGCCCCGGCGACATCCTGCGTACCCGGCAGGGCCTGAGCGTGGAAGTGACCAACACCGATGCCGAAGGGCGGCTGGTGCTGGGCGATGCGCTGACCCGCGCGAGCGAGGGCAAGCCCGCTCTCGTGATCGACTTCGCGACCCTGACCGGCGCGGCGCGCGTCGCGCTGGGGCCGGATCTGCCCGCGATGTTCGCGAGGACCGACGAAACGGCCGACGCCCTGCTGCGTGCAGGACAAGCGCGCGACGATGCCTGCTGGCGGCTGCCCTTGCACGAAGGGTACCGCGAATACCTCAAGTCCGACGTGGCCGACCTGCAGAACTCGCCCGCCAACGGCTTTGCCGGGGCGAGCGTGGCGGCGCTGTTCCTCGACAGGTTCGTGGGCGAGGGGATCGACTGGGCGCACTTCGACACCTTCGCCTGGCGGCCCAACCCCAAGCCCGGACGCCCCAAGGGCGGCGATGCGCTGGGCCTGCGCGCGGCCTGGGGACTGCTGCTCGAACGGTTCGGCGCTTGAACGACGGGGCGGAAGCCAGTAAGCGCGCGGCTTTCCTCTTCCGGGAACCTCCTGCATTGTCCGCAAGCACCGAACTTGACCTGATCGAACAGCCGCACGACGGCGAACTCGCGCTCACCGGCCCTTCGGTCAGGCTCGATCCGCTGCATCGCCCGGTGCGCGGCGACCTCGCCCACATCGCGCTGGCGGGCAAGGTCTTCGTGCCGCACTATGCCGTGCCGATGCCGCACGCGGTGGCGGGCGACGGTGCGGCGCTGCGCAAGGCCGGCAATGCCGAGGGCGAGGTGATCGTCGATCTGGCAGGCGGCGAGACGTTCAACGTGCTCGACATGGCGGGCGGCTGGGCGTGGGGCCAGCAGGGGGAAGACGGTTTCGTCGGCTATGTGCCGCAAAGCGCGCTGGTGCTGGCGTGACTACCTCGGTCTTCATCGACGGCGCGGTCGGCACCACGGGCCTTGAAATCGCAGAGCGGCTGGCAGGACGCAGCGAGTTTTCGCTGATCACGCTGGAAGAAGCCCGCCGCAAGGACGAGGCCGCGCGGCGTGAGGCGATCAACGACGCCGACGTCGTGATCCTGTGCCTGCCCGACGATGCGGCGAAGGAATCGGTGGCGATGATCGCCAACGACCGCACCCGCGTGATCGACGCTTCTACCGCGCACCGCGTGGCCGATGGCTGGACCTATGGCTTTCCCGAGATCGTCGGGCGCGAAACCGTGGCCAATGCCAAGCGCGTGTCGAACCCCGGCTGCTATCCCACCGGCTTCATCGGCCTGCTGGCGCCGCTCGTTCACAACGCGTTGCTGCCTGCGGCGTGGCCCTACAGCGTCAACGCCGTGTCGGGCTATTCGGGCGGCGGCAAGGCGCTGATCGGGCGGTTCGAGCAGGACCGCGACATCGCCTGGCGCGGCTATGGCCTGACCTTCGGGCACAAGCACGTGGCCGAGATGCAGCGCTATTCGGGCCTGATGATCGCGCCGCTGTTCAGCCCGGCGGTGATCGCCGCGCATCGCGGCATGGTCGTGGAAATCCCGCTGCCGCTGGGCGTGATGCCCGGCAGCGTGCCGCCCGAGCTGCTGCGCGGCGCGCTGACGCAGTTCTATGAAGGCTCGAAGGTCGTCACCGTGGCGCAGGATCTGCCGGCCGATGGCGAGATGCTGATGCGCGGATCGATGGAGCCGTGGGACGGGCTGACGCTGCACGTGATGGGCAGCGCCGATGGCGAACAGGCGCGGCTGGTCGCGGTCCTCGACAACCTGGGCAAGGGCGCGAGCGGGGCGGCGGTGCAGAGCCTGAACCTGATGGCGGGGCTCGACGAGACGGCGGGGCTGCGGCTTTAAACCTTGACGTTCCCCATAAGCGGATTGTGAGGTTTCTAATTACTTGACCCGATCAGGCACAAATGTAGTCATCTCCTCAGTTAAGGGGGGAGCTATGCGGTTTTTTGTTGCCTGTATTTCAATGGCGGTATCCGGGGCTGGCGTCTGTTGCGCTCAGGAAACAGCGCCTGCTCATCACACCGTGCAACTGAGCAAGGTCATCCTGAATCCTCAAATCGCAAAAGAAAACCAGCATGTCAAAGTTGGCACGATCTGCCTCTTGGCCGGATCACCTCTCGATTTCGGCAGCACTGAGCGCACGGCGAGCTACGAGCGATTTGAGCGGCTGTTTGCAGAAGTGATGAAGGCAAAAGGATTTTCCGTTCAAGAGAAGTCTGCAAATTTGTTCGAGGAAAATAGCAGCGGCGAATCAGCGGATTTTCTAATGGGCGCAACATTTCAGCCCGCGAGTGTCACGATGTGCGATTCGGTGAATGGTCAGAAGGGGGCAATCTCGATTTCCGTCGAATGGCAGATCTATGATCGCACCCAGAAAAAAGTCGTCGAAATCATCAAATCGGCGGGTAAGGGTGAACGAGCGAAATTCGACCAAGACGGCCTCAACGGCATGATTAACGATGCGTTCAAGGACTCGCTGAACGCGATGGTGGACCAAGGCAAGGTCCAAAAGTATTTAGGCGCACCGACGCCTCACTGAGTTCTCTTTGCGGCTACGTTGTCACTAAAAAGGGCCCGCTTCCCTTCGGAAGCGGGCCCTTCTACGAGCTCGAATTTTTCGGAAGGATCAGTCTTCCGGCGCGATCGTGACGCGCAGGCCGTCGAGGTCGCCGGTGATCTGCACCTGGCACGACAGGCGCGAGGTTTCGTTGCGGTGGTCCGAGCTGTCGAGCAGGTCGTTCTCGTCCTCGCTCATCGCAGGAACCTTGTCGCCGAACGCCGGGTCGACATAGACGTGGCAGGTCGCGCACGAGCAGCAGCCGCCGCACAGCGCCAGCAGTTCGTCGAACCCGTTGTCGCGAATGGCTTCCATCACCGACAGGCCGGCATCGACGTCGATGGTCTTTTCTTCACCCGAGCGGTTCACGACAACAAGCTTCGGCATTGTCCAGGTCTCCTGTCAGGGAGCCACGCCGCCCCCACTGTTCCCATTTGGGCCGGGCTGCTATCGCGTCCCCCCGGATTTGGCAAGGCTGACACGGCGCGTTGGCCGAAAAGGAACAGGAGGCACCGATGGGGCTGACCGCAGGACAGATCGCCGAAGGGCTCGCCTTCATCGCGCAGGCGACGCCCGCCCTTGCCGCCGCGATCGAGCGGGTCGGCCATCCCGAGCCGCGCATCCGCCCCACCGGCTATCGCACCTTGCTGCGTACGATCGTCGGCCAACAGGTCAGCGTATCGGCGGCCGCCTCGGTCTGGGCCAAGCTGGAGGCGCTGCTGGGCGAGGACATGCCGCCGCACGACCTGCTCGCCGCCGATTTCGATTCGCTGCGCGCCTGCGGTCTGTCACGCCAGAAGCAGGGCTATGCCCGATCCTTGTGCGAACTGGTGGTGTCGGGCGAACTCGATCTTGATGCGCTGCCTGAAGACGACGAGGAGGCGATTGCCGAACTGGTCAAGATCAAGGGCATCGGGCGCTGGTCGGCAGAGATCTACCTGCTGTTCGCCGAAGGACGGCCCGACATCTGGCCCGCGGGCGATCTTGCGGTGCAGGTGGGGTTGGCCAAGCTGCTCGGCCTTGCCGACCGCCCCAGCGAGACGCTGACGCGCGAGCTGGCCGAAACGTGGCGCCCGCATCGCGGGGCGGCGGCGATCTTCACCTGGCATTGCTACAACAACCCGGCGCTGTAAGCTGCGCCCCGATAATCGGGAGGGGCGAAAGACAATGCGCAAGGCGATCTTCATCACCGGCGGCGGATCGGGCATCGGGCGCGCCGTGGCGCAGCGTTTCGCGCGCGAAGGCTGGTTCGTCGGGCTGGCCGACATCAGCGAAAGCGGCATGGCCGAAACGGCGGCGCTGCTGCCGCAAGGGGCGAGTTCCACGCACAAGCTCGACGTGCGCGACCGCGCGGCCTGGGGGGCGGCGCTGGCGGACTTCGCGAGTGCCGCTGGCGGGCGCATCGACGTGGTGTTCAACAATGCCGGGGTGCCGCTCGGCGGGCCGGTGGTGGACCTCGCGCCCGAGGAGATCGAGCGCACGCTCGACATCAACCTGAAAGGCGTGATCTTCGGCGCGCAGGCGGCGCATCCCTGGCTGAAAGCGAGCGCGCCAGGCTCGGTGCTGCTCAATACGGCCAGCGCGGCAGGACTTTACGGCACGCCCGGCGCGTCGGTGTATTCCGCCACCAAGTTCGGGGTGCGCGGCGTGACCGAATCGCTCGACGGCGAATGGGCGGCGGACGGGATCGCGGTGCGCGACCTGATGCCGGGCTTCATCGAAACCCCGCTGCTTGATCACGCGCCGAACCGCGCCAGCAACGAGGACATCCGCACCCGCGTGCAGGGCGCGGGGCTGGAGATCACGCCGGTGGGCGCGGTGGCCGATGCGGCCTGGGCGGCGGTTCAGGGGCAGAAGCTACACACGCTGGTCGGGCCGACGGCGCGGCGCATGGCGTTCTTCTCGCGCTTCCTGCCCGGCGCGGTGCGCAAGCAGGTGCGCAACGCCGGCCGCGCGCTGGGATGAGCGTCAGGCGGCGAACCGCTCCATCGCCGCCGCCATGGCAAGGTCGCGCTGGCTGATGCCATTGGCGTCGTGCGTGGTCAGCGTCACGTCGACGCGGTTGTAGACGTTGAACCATTCGGGGTGGTGGTCGGTCTTTTCCGCCTCCAGCGCCACGCGCGTCATGAAGGCGAAGGCCTGCGAGAAATCGGCGAAGCGGAAGGGCTTGACGAGGGCGAGGCCGTCGTCGCGCAGCGTCCAGCCGGGCAGGGTGGCCAGCGCCGCTTCGATTTCGGCTTTCAACAAGGGGGCAATCGCCATTTCGCGTCTCCTTGGCAGGGCTCACGCTTTCCCCTATCGCGCGGCCCCATGCAACCCTGCCGCCTTGCCGCCTACGACATCGCCTGCCGGCGCGGCGATCGCGTGCTGGTGCGGGGTGTGTCGTTCGAGCTTGCCGGCGGCGAGGCGCTGCATCTGGCCGGGCCCAACGGCATCGGCAAGTCGAGCCTGATCCGTATCCTGGCGGGCCTGCTGCGCCCGGCGTGGGGCCATGTCGAGCACGAAGGCGGCATGGCGCTGTGCGATGAACGCATGGCGCTCGACCTGCATCGCCCGCTGGGCGAGGCGCTGGCCTTCTGGGAGCGGATCGACAATGCGGGCGGCGCGCGCGCCGATTTCGGGCTGGAAGACCTGCTCGACGTGCCCGTGGGCTACCTCTCTACCGGGCAGAAGAAGCGCGCCGCGCTCGCGCGGCTGGCGGCCAGCGGGGCGCGGATCTGGCTGCTCGACGAACCGCTGAACGGCCTCGACGCGCACTGGGGCGCGGCGGCGCAGGCCGCGATCGAGGCGCATCGGGCGATGGGCGGGATCGCGGTGATCGCCTCGCACCAGCCGCTGGGGCTGCGGGCGATGCGCACGATCTCGCTGCTGGAGCATCTGCCGTGAAGCTGGGCCGGGCTCTGCTGACGATCTTCGCGCGCGACCTTGCCATCCTGCTGCGCGGCGCGCTGGGGCGGGGCGGGGCGCTGCTGCCGCTGCTGTTCTTCCTGGCTGTCGCCATGATGTTCCCGTTCGCGGTCGGTCCCGATGCCCGCCTGCTGGCGCGGACCGGCGCGGGCGTGATCTGGGTGGCGGCGCTGCTGGCCGCGATCCTGCCGCTCGACCGGCTGGTCGAACCCGACATGGAAGCGGGCTTCTTCGACCAGTGGGCCTTGCGCGGGCTGGCCGAAGAAGCGGTGCTGGCGGTGCGCATCCTCGCCCACTGGCTGAGCTTTGGCGTGCCGCTGATGCTGGCCGCGCCGATTTCGGCGGGGCTGCTCTCGCTTGATCGCGTGCAATTGCTGCTGATCGAACAGGGGCTGCTGCTGGGCACGCCCGGCCTCGCCGCGATCGGCGTGACCATCGCCGCGCTGACAGCGGGCTTGCGCGCAGGTTCTGCGCTGGGCGGGATGCTGGCGATTCCGCTTGCGGTGCCGCTGCTGATCTTCGGCGCGGGTTCGCTGCAACCGGGCGGCGAGGGTGGGCTTGTCCTGCTGGCCGCAAGCAGTCTGGCGGCGCTGGCCATCGCACCCTTCGCGGGCGCAGCCGCGATACGCGCGGGCCGCGAGTAAATCTCAAGCGCAAAAGCATTGCCGTTCGCGTCAAGCCGCCCTAACTCGAGCGGCATGACTGTCCCTGCGCTTAACCCCAACTCGCTTTCGCTGATCGGCAACACGCCGCTCGTCCGTCTCGCCGGACCTTCCGAGGCCACGGGGTGCGAGATCTTTGGCAAGTGCGAATTTGCCAACCCCGGCGCTTCGGTGAAGGACCGCGCCGCGCTGTGGATCGTGCGCGATGCCGAGGAGCGCGGCCTGCTGAAGCCAGGCGGCACGATTGTCGAGGGCACGGCGGGCAACACCGGCATCGGCCTGGCGCTCGTCGCCAATGCGCTCGGCTACAAGACCGTGATCGTGATGCCCGAAACACAATCGCGCGAGAAGATGGATACCTTGCGTGCGCTTCGCGCCGAGCTGGTGCTGGTTCCGGCCGCGCCGTTCTCCAATCCGGGGCACTTCGTCCACACCTCGCGCCGCATCGCCGAGGAAACGGAGGGCGCGATCTGGGCCAACCAGTTCGACAACATCGCCAACCGCCGCGCCCACATCGAAAGCACCGCGCCCGAGATCTGGGAGCAGATGGAGCATCGCATCGACGGCTTCACCTGCGCGGCCGGCACCGGGGGCACGATCGCGGGCACGGGTCTCGGCCTCAAGTCGTTCGACGAAAGCGTGACCATCGCGCTGACTGATCCGCACGGTGCGGCGCTCTACAACTACTACGCCAATGGCGAGTTGAAGGCGGAAGGCTCGTCGGTGGCCGAAGGCATCGGGCAGGGGCGCATCACCGCCAACCTCGAAGGCGCGCCGATCGACACGCAGTTCCGCATTTCCGACGAGGAAGGCCTCTACTGGGTCGAGCGCCTGCTTGCCGAAGAAGGCCTGTGTCTCGGCCTGTCGAGCGGGATCAATGTTGCGGGCGCCGTGGCGCTGGCCCAGCAACTGGGCAAGGGGAGCCGTGTCGCCACGATCCTGTGCGACACCGGCTTCCGCTACCTCTCCTCGCTCTATAATCCGGTCTGGCTGGAAGCGAAGGGCCTGCCGGTCTTCCCCTGGCTGAAGCAATAAGGTAGCATCGCGGGGATGGCGTTTCCCGGCATATCTTCCCGATCCGCAGCGCGTCCGGTGCCGCCTGTGGCCGATGTGCCGCTGGTTCCCGTTCACCACGTGCCGCTCAGCCCGCGCGCGTTGCGAGCGCAGGCGGTGCATCGCCTGCAGGTCGGGCTGTTCGGACTTGCGGGCATGCTGCTGCTGGTCAGCCTCGCCAACGTGATCATGGACCGCGCACAGATCGGCGATGCCAGCGCGGGCGTCGGCCCCGATGCGGCGGCGAGTGCCAGCGCATCGCCCGCCAACGATCCGCTGGTCGACATGGGCGTGGCGCCCGAACTGCCCGTCGATGGCGCAGCAGCGCAGAAGCCGAAGCCGCCTGCGGGCGGTGCGAACCACTGAGGCTTTCCCTGACGCAAGGGGCGTGGCGGCGCTGGCTGCTGCTGGTGGCGGTGCTGCTGGCCGGGGTGGCCGTGCTGGCGCTCGCCCTGTCGCGGCAGCCTGCAAGGTCGCAGGCGCGGCCCACGCTCGGCGTGTTCACCAGCTTGCCGGTGATGTGGCGCGAGGCGGACGGCCTTTCCGCGCATCTGGATGCAAACCAGCAGCCGACATGGGTGCGCGCGGAACTGGAGCAGCGTTTCGCCCCCCGGCCACTCGACACGCTGCTCGAGTTGCGCGGCTTGCGCTTCCTGCTGATCGCCCAGCCACGCCCGCTCGATCCGGCGGAGAACGTCGCGCTCGATCGCTGGGTGCGCGCTGGCGGGCGCCTGCTGCTGGTCGCCGATCCGATGCTGACCGCGCCCAGCCGGTTTCCCATCGGGGACCGTCGTCGCCCGCAGGATGTGGTGCTGCTTTCGCCCATCCTCACGCATTGGGGCCTGGATCTGAGCTTTGATGAGGATCAGCCGGCGGGCCTGCGGGAAATCGCGGGAAGCAACCTGCAGGTCGACCTTGCCGGGCGCTTTGCGCCGCGCCCGGGCGGACATTGCCGGATCGCGCGCGAAGGGCTTGTCGCGACCTGCGGCATCGGCCGCGGGCGCATTCTGGCCGTGGCCGATGCCGCGCTGCTGGACACCAGCGACTCGTCTCCGTGGCGCGCGGCAATGCTCGTCGGGCTGATCGACGAAGCATTCGGCCGCGCCGGGCGATAACTTACGGGAAAATACGGGAAGGCTGTGCTGCGGCGTGGGCGTTGGGCGCTGTCTCGCGCGCAAAGCCCAGCAATTTCGGCATTTCGTGTGAGGGTATCAGGCTGCCGAGGTGGTGCCGGCAACTTTGGGTAACAGGCGGAATCTCATGGAAAACGAACGTTTGACCGCGTTTTCCCGTAAATTCCCGTTGTGGCCCGCTCCATCCCAAGATAAGACTTGGGCTTATCGGGACGAACTCCATGTCGCATCCGCGGGGGATGGCTGGCAGCGCGCACGCGCTTGCCGGTGGATGGGAGCTTTTTGTCTCGTGCGCGCGGGGACTTTGACGTGGCGGGAGCGCCGTCAAATTATTGGGGGCAGGGCTTTTCGCCGCGTGGCGAGAAGAGCCGCTTCGTCCTCCCCGCAGACTTTCGCAGCACCGTGAAGGATGCCTCGGGCGGGCAGCGCGTGCTGTGCCTCGACAAGCACGCCAAGCACCCCTGCCTCGTCGGGTTCGGCCTGTCCCGCGCCGAAACCTTCGCTGAGCAGATCGCGCATGAAGAGCGCATCGCGCTCGAACGCCGCGAAGAGTTCGACCCCGACATGCGCGCCGCGCAGCTCTTCGGCTTCCTGCGCGTCAGCTTCGACGAATCCGGGCGCTTCGTCCTGCCCGACCATCTGGGCGATCAGGCCGCGATCGGCGAGGCGCTCTATTTCCATGGCGGCGGATCGCACTTCACGATCTGGTCGCCCGACGTGTTGTTCGAGATGGGCGCGGGCTGGGACGCTGCCAAGGCTACGTGCCGCGCGCTGATGGCCGAAGCATCGAGCAAGGGGCGGCGCAAGTGAGCCAGTACCCCGATCTTCCCGCCGATGCCCCGCACATTCCCGTGCTGCTCGATGAAGTCGAACAGGCACTGGCGCCCAAGGCTGGCGACGTGATCGTCGACGGCACGTTCGGCGCGGGCGGCTATACCCGCCGCCTGCTGGCTGCCGGCGCGACGGTCCATGCCTTTGATCGCGACCCGCATGCGATCGAGGCCGGGAGCCGCTGGGGAGAAACCTGTGGAAATCCTGTGCGTCTCGTCCTGCACCATCGCCGCTTTTCCGAGCTGGCCGAAGGGCTGGCAGAGGCCGGAATTGCGCAGGTTCAGGGCGTCGTCCTCGATATCGGCGTGTCTTCCATGCAGATCGACCAGGCTGAGCGGGGATTTGCTTTTTCCGTCGATGGGCCGCTGGATATGCGCATGTCGCAGGAAGGGCCCAGCGCGGCCGATTTCCTGAACGAAGCTGGCGAGGGGGAGATTGCCGACGTCCTCTACCGCTACGGCGAAGAGCGTCAGTCGCGCCGCATTGCGCGGGCCATCGTCGCCGCGCGCCCGCTCACCACGACGGCGCAGTTCGCGGCCGTGGTGCGCAAGGCGCTGGGCTATGTGCCGGGCATGCGCGGCAAGAACGCGCCCAAGGATCCGGCCATCCGCAGCTTTCAGGCTGTGCGCATCCACGTCAACGGCGAGCTGGACGAACTGGTCGCGGGCCTCGCCGCGGCCGAGAAGGTGCTCGCGCCCGGCGGACGTCTGGCGGTGGTCACGTTCCACAGCCTCGAAGACCGCATCGTCAAGCAGTTCCTGCGCCAAGGCGCGGGCGCCATGCCGGGGGGCTCGCGCCACCTGCCGCAGGCCGCGCCCACCGTAGCGCCGGTGTTCGAGAAGCCTTCGGCGGCGATCCGTCCGTCCGAGGCAGAAGAAGCGCGCAACCCGCGCGCGCGGTCCGCAACCCTGCGCTGGGCGGTGCGGACGTCCGCGCCGGCGCGGGAGCATCACGGGAGCATCGCGGCATGATCGTCACGGCCCATCGCCTGCGTTCCATCGGCTGGATCGTGCTGCTCGCGATTTGTGCCGCGCTGACCATGGTGCTGGCGTTCCGCGTCAACGCGCTGCGCAGCCAGGTCCATCATGCCGAGATGAAGATCGTCGCGCTGCAGCAGGAGAAGATGTACCTCGAGACCGAGTTCGAGACGCGCGCCAACCAGCAGCAGCTGAAGGCGTGGAACGATGTCGAATTCGGCTACGTCGCGCCGATGGCGGGACAGTACCTTGAGAACGAGCGCGAATTGGCCGCGCTATCCAAGCCTGTCGAGCCCGACGCGCCCGCGCCGATCCGCGTGGCGAGCGCCGACGACGCGGTGGTGGCGCAGGCGGCCTTCCCCGCGATGGTTTCACCGCTGTCGGGCAAGCCGCTGTCCGATGCGAAGGCAGAGGCCGACGAGCGCCCGGCCAAGGTCGACCATGCCGCTGCCGCCGCCTCGCTGGGCGAAAGGCTCGCGAAGGTCGATCGCGGCAATGACGCGCCGGTAAAGCCGCGCGTGCGCCAACTGGTCGCCAGGGACGGCGACAAGGCGGAAAAGCCTGCGAAGACCGCCAGGGCGGACAAGATCACCAAGCCCGAAAAGGTCGCAAAAGCGGACAAGCCGACGAAGCCGGTCAAGGTCGCGGTCAAGTCCGACAAGCCGGTGGACAAGCCCAAGGCCAAGGCTTCCGCCTCCGCCGCCGCGCCGGTTAAGGCCACCAAGGTGGCGGCGAAGGCCAAGGAGGCCAAGCCCGCCGCTGCGCCTGCCAGGAAGAAGGAGGTGAAGGCAGCCAAGTGAACGCGCTCACCGCCTCGGCCGCGATTGCTTCTGGCCGCGTCCAGCTTGCCAACGTGCGCCAGCGTTCGCTGGTGACGGCCAAGCTGCGCACGCTGTGGGTGCTGCTGCTGTTCATCTTCGCGACCCTCACCGCGCTGGTTCGCATTGCCCAGCTCGGCCTGTTCGAGGATGCGCCCGAGCGCCGCTCGATGGCCGACGCGCTGCTGCCCCCGCGCGGCGAGATCACCGACCGCAACGGCGTGGTGCTGGCGCGCGCCTTTCCGTCCTATTCGCTGTGGTTCAATCCCAAGGCCTTGGGGCAGGGTGGGGGGCAAGGCAGCTCGCCGCTGGTCAAGACGCCCGAAGAAGTGGCAAAGGCGCTGCTGACCATCTTCCCCGATGCCGATTACGCCGACCTCGTCGCGCGGCTGAAGTCCGACAAGCCGAGCTACCTGCGCAAGCGCGTGATGCCCGAGGAAGCCAACAGGGTCTTCGCGCTGGGCGAACCCGCGCTCGAATTCCCGCGCGAGAACCAGCGCTACTATCCGCAGGGCTCGCTGGCCGCGCACGTACTCGGCTACGTCGATGAAGAGGGCAAGGGCCATGTCGGGATGGAGCAGGTGCTGGAAAAGCGCCTGCTCGACCCGGCGCAGCGCGGCCAGCCTTTCGCGCTGTCGATCGATGCGCGGGCGCAGGGCGCGCTTGAGGATGAACTCGGGCGGGGGATGCTGGAATCGAATGCCAAGGGCGCGGCCGGCATCATTCTGGACGCTGATACCGGCGAAGTCGTTGCGCTTGCCTCGCTGCCCTCGTTCAATCCCAACCGTTCGGACCGCGCGTTCAACGATCTCGTATTCAACCGCGTGTCGAACCAGGTCTACGAACTCGGTTCGGTGATGAAGCCGGTGACCGTCGCCTCTGCCATCGACGCAGGCGTGGTGACCGACATGGCGACCCGCTACCCGGCGGGGCCGCTGCACGTCGGGCGGTTCACCATCCACGACAGCCACAACTTCGGCGCATCGCTCAACGTGCCCGAGGCGCTGATCCATTCGTCGAACATCGTTACCGCGCAGATCGCCGACAAGCTGGGCGGCCCGGCGCTGCGCAACACGATGATGGCGCTGGGCATGAACGAGCGCCCGACAATCGAACTGCCCGCGCGCGGCTTCCCGATCTGGCCCAAGGGCGACTGGGCGCGCCTGACGACGATGACGGTCAGCTACGGCCATGGCATGGCGGTGAGCCCGCTGCATCTCGCCGCCGCCTATGCCGCGCTGGTCAACGGTGGCGTGTGGCGCCCCGCCACGCTCTATAAGATCGCGCCGGGGCATGTCCCCGAAGGCCGCCGCGTGTTCAAGGCTTCGACCAGCGCGCGCCTGCGCCAGCTGCTGCGCATGATTGTGGTCGACGGCACCGGCAAGAAGGCGGAAGCGCCGGGCTTCCGCGTGGGCGGCAAGACGGGGTCGGCGGAAAAGCCGGGCACGGGCGGCTATCGCAAGACTTCGCTGATCGCGACGTTCGCGGCTGCTTTTCCGATGGACAAGCCGCGATACGTGGTGATCGCCATGCTCGATGAGCCGCAGGGCACGCAGGCCACCTCGTTCCAGCGCACCGCCGCGTGGAACGCGGCCCCCATCGTGGGCCGCGTGGTGCCGCGCATCGGGCCGCTGTTGGGCATCGTGCCCGACGCCAGCCGCGACGTGGACATTTCGGACCTCAGCCCGCTGGTCGGCAACGGAGACGGCGAATGAAGCTGGGTGCGCTCGTGGCGGCGGCAGGCCTCGCCTTCGACGGAAGCGGCGAGGGCAACGTCTCGGGCTTTGCCATCGACCATCGCAAAGTCGCCCCGGGAACCGTGTTCGGCGCTTTCCCGGGTACGCGCTTCAACGGCGAGGATTTCATCGACGCCGCGATACAGGGAGGCGCGGTGGCGGTGGTCGCGCGCCCGCAGGCCAGGGTTTCGGGCGCGGTACACATCGCCGCCGACGAACCACGCCGCGCCTTTGCGCGCCTTGCCGCGGGGTTCTTCACGCCGGTTCCGCAAACGGTCGTCGCGGTCACCGGCACCAACGGCAAGACCTCCACCGTCGAGATGACGCGCCAGCTCTGGCGCATGGCGGGCCATTCCGCCGCCTCGATCGGCACGCTGGGCGTGACCACGGCGGACGAGAGCGTGTCGACCGGCCTGACCACGCCAGACATCGTGACCTTCCTGTCGAACATGACAGGGTTGGCGCGCGAAGGCGTCACCCACGTCGCCTACGAAGCGTCGAGCCACGGTCTCGACCAGTTTCGCAACGAAGGCCTGCGCGTGATCGCCGGAGCTTTCACCAACCTAAGCCGCGACCATCTCGATTACCATGCGACGATGGAGGACTATTTCGCGGCCAAGATGCGCCTGTTCGACGAGGTTGTCGCCGATGACGGTTCCGCCGTCGTCTGGGCCGACGATGCCTGGTCGGCACAGGCAGTCGAGCACGCCGGGCGACGGGGGTTGCGGCTGCTCACGATGGGAGAGCAGGGGACTGCGGTCCGCCTGCTCTCCCGTACCCCCACGCAACTGGGTCAAGTGCTGGAGATCGAACATGACGGTGCGCGCCGCAAGGTCACGCTGCCGCTGATCGGCGCCTATCAGGCCGCCAATGCCCTGGTTTCGGCGGGACTCGTGCTGGCCAGCGGTGGCGAGGCGGGCGCGACGTTCGACGCGCTTTCACGCCTGCAACCCGTGCGCGGGCGGCTGGAGCGCGCCGCGATCAACCGCGCAGGCGCGCCGGTCTATGTCGATTACGCGCACACGCCCGATGCGATCGAGGCCGCCATCGCCGCGCTGCGCCCGCACGTGGCCGGGCGGCTGATCACCGTGTTCGGCGCGGGCGGGGATCGCGACGAGGGCAAGCGCCCCGAAATGGGCCGCAGCGCCTGTGCCGGCTCCGAGGTGGTGATCGTCACCGATGACAATCCGCGTGGCGAGGACCCTGCGCTGATCCGTTCAGCCGTACTCAAGGGCTGCGATGGAAAGGCGCGCGAGATCGGCGACCGGCGCGAGGCCATCGCTGCGGCCATCGCCATGGCTGCACGCGACGACATCGTGCTTGTCGCGGGCAAGGGGCATGAACAGGGCCAGATCGTAGGGCGGGGGGATGCCGTGCGCGTGCTGCCCTTCGACGATGTGCAGGTGGCAAGGGAGTGCACCACATGAACGCCCATCCCGCCATGATGAACTGGCCGGTAGACCCGATCGACACGCGCGGGCTTGCACTGTGGACGGCGCAGGAGATCGCCGCGGCAACCGGGGGCAGCGCCTCGGGCGCGTTCGAGGTCTCGGGCTGCGAGATCGACAGCCGCGAAGTACGCGACGGTGACCTGTTCTTCGCCTTGAATGGTGAAACATCTGACGGCCACCGCTTCCTTCCTGGGGCGTTCGAGCGTGGGGCTGCCGCCGCCATCGTCGATCGCCCCATCGAACAGCCGCACGTGCTCGTTTCCGATACCTCAAGTGCGCTTGAGGATATGGGAAAAGCCGCGCGAAATCGGGTAGATGCGGGGATTATCGGGGTCACCGGCTCCGCTGGCAAGACCGGGGTCAAGGAAGCGCTTTACGCCGCGCTCGACCGGGGCAGCCGGGGCCGCGCGCACCGTTCGGTGAAGAGTTACAACAACCATGTCGGGGTTCCGCTGAGCCTTGCGCGGATGCCGGCGCGCACCAGCTTCGGCGTGTTCGAGATGGGCATGAATCACGCGGGCGAACTGGCCGCGCTGACCCGGCTGGTGCGCCCCCATGTGGCGGTCGTCACCACCATCGCACCCGCGCACATCGGCCACTTCTCGGGCGAAGAGGCCATCGCCGACGCCAAGGGCGAGATCTTCGAGGGGCTTGAGCCGGGCGGGGTGGCGATCATCCCGGCCGACAACCCCCATTACATGCGTTTGCGCGCCAAGGCCGAGCGGCACGCCGAACGGATCGTCGCTTTTGGCAGCGGTCCCAAGGCGAACGCCCGGCTGCTCGATGCCGTGCCCGCGATCGGCGGCGGAACGCTGGTGACGGCGGACCTTGGCGGGCGCAAGCTGTGCTACACGATTGCCCAGCCGGGCGCACACTGGGTGGCCAATTCGCTTGCCGTCATGGCGGCGGTCGAGGCGATCGGCGGCGATCTGGGTGCGGCGGGCCTGGCGCTCGCCGAGATGGAGGGCCTTGCCGGACGTGGTGCGCGCCACACGGTGCCCGCGCGCGGCGGGGATGGCTCCGGTCAGGCGCTGCTGATCGACGAGAGCTACAACGCCAATCCTGCTTCGATGCGCGTCACCATTGAGCAGCTTGGCGCAACGCCTGCCCGCCGCCACGTGGCCGTTCTGGGCGCGATGCGCGAACTGGGCGCCGACGAGGACCGCTACCATCGCGAACTGGCTACTCCGCTGGTCGCCGCAGGGATCGACCGGGTGATCCTCGTCGGCCCCGAAATGGCCGCATTGGCGCAAGCGCTGGGGAAAAGCGCGAGCGGTGCGCTTGCCGAGGCAATCGAAGTCGATCATGTCCAATCGGCGGCCGAAGCGGCGGAATGCCTCGCTGCCGAAGGGCCGCAGGGTGGCGACGCCATCCTTGTAAAAGGGTCGAATTCGGTCGGGCTGGGCGCGCTGGTACGCGCCCTGACGGCCAGGGAAAACTGAATGCTCTACCTCCTGGCGCACCTGCTTCACTACGAGGGGTTCAGCAACCTCTTCCGCTACCAGACCTTCCGCGCCGGGGCTGCGCTGCTGACCGCGCTGGCCATCGGGTTGGTGATCGGACCGCGCTTCATCAACATGCTGCGCGTGCGCCAGGGCAAGGGCCAGCCGATCCGCGAGGACGGCCCGCAGACCCACCTCGCCAAGCGCGGCACGCCCACCATGGGCGGGCTGATGATCGTGATCTCGTGCACGCTCGGCATCCTGCTGTGGATGGACGTTTCCAGCCGCTACGTGTGGGCCTGCCTTGCGGTGACCTGGGGCTTCGGGCTCATCGGCTTCCTCGACGATTACGACAAGGTGACGAAGTACGCGCACAAGGGCGTTCCGGCCAAGGTGCGGCTTGCAGGCGAATTCGTCGTCGCGGGGATCGCCGCCGCGCTGGTGGTGACCGACACCAACCTCTATGTGCCGGTGTTCAGCAATCTCTATATCCCGCTCGGGCCCTTCTACTACCTGTTCGCGGCCTTCGTGATCGTGGGCGCAGGCAATGCGGTGAACCTGACCGACGGGCTAGATGGCCTTGCCATCATGCCGGTGATCATTGCCTCGGGCACTTTCGCGATCATCGCCTATCTCGCCGGGCGCGTCGACTTTGCGCATTACCTCGGCATTCCGCACGTGCCGGGCGCGGGCGAACTGGCGATCTTCTGTGGCGCGGTGATGGGGGCGGGCCTTGCCTTCCTGTGGTTCAACGCCCCGCCTGCAGCCGTGTTCATGGGTGATACCGGCAGCTTGGCGCTGGGCGGCACGCTCGGCGTGATCGCGGTGGCCGCGCACCACGAAATCGTGCTGGCTATCGTCGGCGGCCTGTTCGTGATGGAGGCGGTTTCCGTGATCGTGCAGGTGTTCGTCTACAAGCGGACCGGCAAGCGCGTGTTCCGCATGGCGCCGATTCACCACCATTTCGAGCAACTGGGCTGGAAGGAATCGACCGTGGTCATCCGCTTCTGGATCGTCTCGATCGTGCTGGCGCTGATCGGCCTTGCGACGTTGAAGGTGCGATGAAGCGATGATCGTCTCCTCCGCCTTTGCCGGTAAGCGCTATGCTGTTCTGGGTCTCGCCCGTTCGGGCCTGACCAGTGTCAACACGCTGCTGGAAAGCGGGGCTGACGTGTTTGCCTGGGACACGCGCGAGGAGGCGCGCGCCGCCTGTGATCCGCGCGTGACGCTGGCCGACCCGCTGACGCTGGACCTGACCGGGTTTGCAGGCGTGGTCGTCTCGCCCGGCGTGCCGCTCAACCGCCATCCGATCGGCCCCCATGCCGCGTCGTTCGGCGTGCCCGTGATCGGCGATATCGAACTGTTCGCCCTTGCACGCGCGAGCCTGCCTGCGCACCGCGTGGTCGGCATCACCGGCACCAATGGCAAGTCGACCACCACCGCGCTGGTCCACCATCTGGTCGAGGCGGCGGGCATCCCTACGCGGATGGGCGGCAACATCGGCCTGCCCGTTCTGGGGCAGGACCCGCTGCCCGCAGGAGGCGTCTATGTGCTCGAATTGTCGAGCTACCAGATCGACCTTACCTACAGTCTCGAGACCGATGTCGCGGCGCTGATCAACCTCAGCCCCGACCATCTCGACCGCTACGACGGTTTCGAGGGCTATGCCGCGTCCAAGGCGCGCCTGTTCGCGATGCAGCGGGCCGACCAGCACGCGGTGTTCGGGCGCGGCGATCCGCACACGCTGCGCATTGCGGGCGAAGTCTCGGGCAGCCGCGCAGGCACGCTGGTCCACATCGTCGATCCCAATACGCTCGAAGGGCAGAAGGACTGGCCTTCGCTGCAAGGGCCGCACAACCTCCAGAACGCGGCCATCGCAGTCGCCATCGCCCGTGCGCTGGGCATCGGCGAGGGCGTGTGGCGCGAAGGCCTCAAGAGCTTCGTCGGCCTGCCGCACCGGATGGAGCGCGTGGCCGAAGCGGACGGCGTTCTGTTCATCAACGACAGCAAGGCGACCAACCCAGCTTCGACCGCGCCCGCGCTGGGCGCCTTTCCGCGCGTTCACTGGATTCTGGGCGGGCTGCCCAAGGGCGACGACCTGGACGATTGCGCGCCCTATTTCGATCACGTGGTGCAGGCCTATACCATCGGTGAGGCGGGCCCCCGCTTTGCCGAGATCCTTGATCCGATCATGCCGGTGAAGCGCAGCGAGATGCTGTGCGATGCCGTGCGCCAGGCGATGGACGAGGCCAAGCCAGGCGAGGTCATCATGCTCTCCCCGGCGTGCGCCAGCTTCGACCAGTTCCGCGATTTCGAGGCGCGGGGTGACAGCTTCCGCCAGATCGTCGAGGCGCTGATCGCCGACCGTGCCGCGCCCTGCCCGCCGTCCGATCGCCCGACAGTCGAGGGCGCATGAGCGCGACGGCCGAACCCACCCGCCATGTGACCACGCCGACCAAGGATGGCGGCGTGCGCGTGGTCGGGCGGGGCAACCGTTATCGCCGCAGCCGCCGCAGCGAACTGGTGATCTGGTGGCGCGAGATCGACCGCGTGCTGCTGGGCCTGATCCTCGCGCTGGTCGTGGTCGGCATGATCGCGGTCGCCGCCGCATCGCCCGCGGGCGCGCACCGGCTTTCGACCTCGCAGAAGACGCTGGGCGACCTGTTCTTCTTCTGGCTGCACTTGCGCTGGCTGGCGGTGGGGCTGGTGGCGATGTTCCTTGCCTCGTTGCTGCCCAAGGAATCGGCGCGGCGTCTGGCGATCCTGATCGCGGGCGCGATGATCGTGGCGCTGGTGCTGGTGCCGCTGGTCGGCAGCGAAGTGAAGGGTGCCAAGCGCTGGCTGTGGATCGGGTTCAGCCTGCAGCCGTCCGAATTCCTCAAGCCCGGCTTTGCGATCGCGGTGGCGTGGATCCTGTCGTGGCGGCTGCGTGATCCCAATATTCCGGTGATCGGCATCACGATGGGGCTGATGGGGCTGACCGGCGTGCTGCTGATGGCGCAGCCCGACTTCGGCTCGACCGTGCTGTTCGGCGGCGTGTGGTTCGTGCTCGTGCTGCTGTCGGGCCTGCCGCTCAACCGTATCCTGTGGTCGATGGCAGGCGGCATCGTCGTGGTGATCCTCGCCTACCTCTTCTATCCCAACGCGACGCACCGCATCGACAGTTTCATTTCGGGCGGCAACGAGTTCGACCAGGTCGACCTTGCCATGCGCACGCTGCTCAACGGCGGGTGGAGCGGCACCGGCCTGTGGCTGGGCAGCCGCAAGATGGC
Organism: Novosphingobium percolationis; assembly: GCF_020179425.1. Lineage (GTDB taxonomy): Bacteria > Pseudomonadota > Alphaproteobacteria > Sphingomonadales > Sphingomonadaceae > Novosphingobium > Novosphingobium percolationis. The sequence continues at coordinate 415,878 of NZ_JAILYM010000002.1, forward strand.
GCTGCCAGAAGCGCAGACCGACTACATCTTCTCGGTCATCGGCGAGGAGTTCGGCCTGATCGCCTGCGCGATGATCGTGGTGCTCTACTGCGCGATCGTGGTGCGCGTGATGCTGCGCCTGATCGACGAGGACGACCTGTTCACGATCCTGGCTGGTGCGGGGCTGACCGCGCAGTTGGCGGGGCAGGCTTTCATCAACATCCTCGTCAACCTCCAGCTGTTTCCGTCCAAGGGCATGACCCTGCCGCTGATCAGCTATGGCGGCTCTTCTACCATCGCGTTGCTGTTGGGCGTGGGCTTCCTTCTCGCCATTACGCGGCGCAATCCCTATCTGAGCCGCGAATCCTTCGACTTCAGGGAGCTTCCCCGCAAATGAGCGGCAGTCGTCCACCGGGTGTCTCGCGGCACTATGTCCTCGCAGCTGGCGGTACGGGCGGGCACTTGTTGCCCGCCTTCGCGCTTGCGGTGGAGCTGGAACGGCGCGGCCACCACGTCGCGCTGGTGACGGACGAGCGCGGCGCGAAGATTCCGGGCAAGCCCGCGTTCCTGCCCGCGCACGTCCTGCCCGCCGGGCGGCTGGGCAAGAACCCCCTATCGTTGATGAAAGGCATGCGTGCGATCTGGCGCGGGCGGGCAATGGCCTTGCGTCTGTTCGACAGCTTCGAACCGGCCTGCGTTGTTGGATTTGGCGGCTACCCTGCGCTGCCCGCGCTGCTGGCGGCGCAGGCGGCGAATATCCCCACCGTGATCCACGAACAGAACGCAGTGCTGGGCCGGGTCAACCGCTTTCTGGCCAAGCGCGTGGATGCGATCGCCACCGCCTATGGCGAAGTCGACCGGCTCGATCCCAGGTTGGCGAACAAGGTCCATTGCATCGGCAATCCGGTGCGTCCTGAAGTGCTGGCGCTGCGGGGCGAACCGTTCCCTGAATTCAGCGAGGACAGCCTTTTCCGCGTGCTGGTGACCGGCGGCAGCCAGGGCGCTTCGGTGCTGTCCGAAGTGGTGCCCGATGGCCTCGCCATGCTGCCCGCCGCGCTGCGCCACCGCCTGCAGGTGACGCAGCAGTGCCGCCCGGAAGACCTTGAGGCGGTGCGCGCGCGCTATGCCGGGCACCAGATACCGGCCGAGCTTGGCACCTATTTCGAGGACATGGCGAGCCGCCTTGCCGAAGCGCACCTGTTCATCGGGCGGGCGGGCGCTTCGACCATCGCCGAACTGACCGCCGTCGGGCGCCCTGCGATCCTCGTGCCGCTGCCGATCGCCACCGACGATCACCAGGCCGCCAACACGCGCGAGATCGTGCGCGCGGGCGGGGCGCGGGCGATCCGCCAGACCGGCTTCACCCCCAAGGAACTTGCAAAGCAGATCCAGACGATGGCGCTCCATCCCGAAACGCTCGCCAATGCCGCCCATGCCGCGTGGAACTGCGGATTGCCCAATGCCGTGTCCGATCTTGCCGATCTGGTCGAAGGTTTCGGCGGTGCGCCGACGATGGACGTGATCCGCGTCAGCGAAACGCAGAGCGCCATTGCCCAGACCGGGGAAGCGCTGGCGCGGGAGGCGGTGCAGTGAAGGGCGTCGGCACCGAGATCGGCACGATCCACTTCGTCGGCATCGGCGGCATCGGCATGTCGGGCATCGCCGAGGTGATGCACAACATGGGCTATGCGGTGCAAGGGTCGGACATGGCCGAAAGCTATGTCGTCGAGGGCCTGCGAAGCCGGGGCATCAAGGTGATGATCGGCCAGCGCGCCGAAAACGTCGATGGCGTTTCGGTGGTGGTGACCTCGACCGCCGTGAAGCGCGACAATCCGGAAGTCGTCGCCGCACTGGAAGCGCGCGTGCCGGTGGTGCGCCGCGCGGAAATGCTGGCCGAGCTGATGCGGCTCAAGAACACTGTCGCGGTGGCGGGCACGCACGGCAAGACGACCACGACATCGATGGTGGCCTGCCTGCTCGATGCGGGCGGGATCGATCCGACCGTGATCAACGGCGGCATCATCAATTCCTATGGCTCCAACGCGCGCCTTGGCGACAGCGAGTGGATGGTGGTCGAAGCCGACGAGAGCGATGGCTCGTTCCTGCGGCTGGATGGCACGATCGCGGTCGTGACCAACATCGACCCCGAACACCTCGATCACTACGGCTCGTTCGACCGGGTGAAGGAAGCCTTCGTCGAGTTCATCGAAAACGTGCCGTTCTATGGCGCGGCGATGTTGTGCATCGACCACCCCGAAGTGCAGGCGGTGATCCCGAAGGTGCGCGACCGCCGCGTGGTGACTTACGGCTTTTCGGCGCAGGCCGACGTGCGGGGCGAGGCGGTCACGCCGATTCCCGGCGGAAACCGCTTCACCGCCGTGCTGCGCCAGCGCGATGGCAGCTTCCGTCGGATCGAGGACATCGAACTGCCGATGCCCGGTCGCCACAACGTGCAGAACGCGCTCGCCGCCGTGGCTGTGGCGCGCGAGATGGGCGTTTCGGAAGACCTGATCCGCACGGGCTTTGCCAAGTTCGGCGGGGTGAAGCGCCGCTTCACCAAGGTGGGCGAAGTGGCCGGAACGACGATCATCGACGATTACGGCCACCACCCGGTCGAGATCCGCGCCGTGCTGGCCGCTGCGCGCGAAGGGGTGAAGGGCCGCGTCATCGCCGTGGTCCAGCCGCATCGCTTCACGCGCTTGCGCGACCACATGGATGACTTCCAGGGCGCGTTCAACGATGCCGACGTGGTCTATGCAGCGCCTGTCTATCCGGCGGGCGAACAGCCCATCGAGGGCGTGGACAGCGCCGCCATGGTCGAAGGCATCAAGGCGCGCGGCCATCGCAGCGCGCACCTGATCGCCGGGCCGGAGGCGCTGGCGAAGGAACTCGCGGGCACGATCCAGCCGGGCGACATGGTCGTGTGCCTTGGCGCGGGCGACATCACCAAGTGGGCGGCGGGTCTGGCGGCGGCGATCGAGCTTGAGCGGGGGGCGGCGTGACGAGCGCGACGCTGCCGCAGGTCCGCGGCAAGCTGACCCCCGATGCGCCGCTCGCCCCGCTGGTCTGGTTCAAGTCTGGTGGTTCTGCGCAGTGGCTGTTCGAGCCGAAGGACGTGGCCGACCTGCAGGACTTCGTCGCGGGTCTCGATCCGCGCGTGCCGGTGATGGCGCTGGGCCTCGGCTCCAACCTGATCGTGCGCGATGGCGGGGTGCCGGGCGTGGTGATCCGGCTGGGCAAGGCCTTCGCCAAGGTCGAGCGCGTGGACGAAGTGACGCTCGATTGCGGCGGCGGGGCGAGCGGCATTCTCGTATCCTCCACCGCGCGCGACAATGGGATCGCGGGGCTTGAATTCCTGCGCTCGATCCCCGGCACGGTCGGCGGCTTCGTGCGCATGAACGGCGGCGCCTATGGCCGCGAGGTGAAGGACATCCTCGTCGATTGCGACGTGGTGATCCGCTCGGGCGAGGTGGTCACGCTGCCGCTGTCGGAACTGGGCTATACTTATCGTCATTCCGACCTGACCGACGGAAGCATTGTCGTCGCCGCGCGCTTTCGCGGTGTGCCGGGCGACCCCGCTGCCATCCAGGCCGAAATGGACCGCATCAGCGCCGCGCGCGAGGCTAGCCAGCCGCTGCGCAGCAAGACCGGCGGATCCACGTTCAAGAATCCGCAAGGTGGCAAGGCGTGGGAACTGGTCGACAAGGCCGGTTGCCGGGGGCTGCAGATGGGCGGCGCGCAGGTCAGCGAAAAGCACACCAACTTCCTCATCAACACCGGCGATGCCACCAGCGCGGATATCGAAGGGCTGGGCGAGGAAGTGCGGCGCCGGGTCAAGGAAAACTCCGGCTTCGAGCTGGAATGGGAAATCAAAAGGATCGGTCGTCCGTGAGCCTGCCCAAACTTCATGTCGCGGTCCTGATGGGCGGATGGTCGAGCGAGCGCCCGGTCTCGCTGATGTCGGGCGAGGGCGTCGCCAAGGCGCTGGAATCGCGCGGGCATCAGGTCACGCGGATCGACATGGGCCGAGACGTTGCGCTGCGTCTGGCCGAAGCCAAGCCCGATGTCGTGTTCAATGCACTCCACGGCACGCCTGGCGAGGACGGCACGGTGCAGGGCATGATGGACCTGATGGGCCTCACCTACACCCATTCGGGCCTCGCCACGTCGGTCATCGCGATCGACAAGGAACTGACCAAGCAGGCGCTGGTGCCGCACGGCATCCCCATGCCCGGGGGGCGCATCGTCGAGACGGCAGAGCTGTTCGAGCGCGACCCGCTGCCGCGTCCCTATGTGTTGAAGCCGGTAAACGAAGGTTCGTCGGTGGGGGTTGCGATCGTGACCGCCGATGGCAACTATGGCACGCCGATTGCCCGTGACAGCAAGGGGCCGTGGCAGGAATTCGACCAGCTGCTGGCCGAACCCTTCATTCGCGGCAAGGAACTGACCACGGCGGTGCTGGCGGACAAGGCTTTGCTCGTCACCGAGTTGAAGCCCAAGTCGGGCTTCTACGATTTCGACGCCAAGTACACCGACGGCATGACCGATCACATCTGCCCGGCGGAAATCCCCGATGACGTGGCCGAGGCATGCAAGGACATCGCCCTGCGCGCGCATCGCCTGCTGGGCTGCAAGGGCACCAGCCGTTCGGACTTCCGCTGGGATGATGAACAGGGTGTCGATGGGCTGTTCCTGCTGGAAGTGAACACCCAGCCGGGGATGACGCCGCTCAGCCTCGTGCCCGAACAGGCGCGCAAGCTGGGCATGAGCTACGAGGATCTGGTCGAGGCGATCATCGCCGACGCGCTGGCCGGCAAGGCGGCGGTTATGGCCAGCGGGACGGGGGACTGACACGCCATGGCGCAGACGATCCGGCGAGGCGGCAAGGGCGTGCGGCGGGCGGCTGCGGCCAAGGGCGCGAAGGCCAAGGTTGCCACCGCCAAGAAGCAGACCGGCACTGCCATCGGCCAGGCGCGCCGCTGGCTGCCGTTCAGCGACGAGGCGCTGCATCGCGTGGTTCTCACCGGCATCCTTGGCGGCGCGGCGGCGATCGCGTGGACCATCGCAAGCTTTGCCGGCGTGCCCGCGCTGGCCGAGGACAAGCTGGCGCAGGTGGCGGCGGGATCGGGTTTCGAGGTGAAGCGCGTGGAAGTGCGCGGCGTCAACCGCATGAACCAGCAGACGATCTATGAACACGTTCTGGGCCAGCGCGATCAGGCGATGAGCCGGCTCGATCTGGCGACTTTGCGCGAAGGGCTGCTGCAGCTTCCCTGGGTCAAGGATGCGCGCGTGTCACGCCAGCTGCCCGATACGCTGGTGGTCGACGTGGTCGAACGCAGCCCGCACGCGGTGATGCGCGATGGCGACCGGCTGATGCTGATCGACGAGACGGGCCATGAACTCGAACCGGTCAGCCGGGACAAGGCCCGGGGCATGTTCGTGCTGTCCGGTCAGGGCGCGGAACAGCGGGTGGAGGATCTGGGCAAGCTGCTGGAGGCCGCGCCCGCGCTCAAGCCGCAGGTGGCCGAGGCCGAATGGATCGGCAACCGCCGCTGGAACCTCACCTTCAAGACCGGGCAGGTGCTGGCGCTGCCCGAAGGCGAAGACCAGTCCGCCGCCGCGCTGGTGACATTTGCGCGGATGGATGGCGTCGACCGCCTGCTCGGCGGGCGCGTGGCGGCATTCGACATGCGCGCGCACGATCGCATCTACTTGCGCGTGCCGGGCCATGCCGACGAACTCGTCGCGCAGCAGAAGGCTGCCGCGCAGGCCAAGACCGAGGCGAAGAAGCAGCAGGTCGCCGCCACCAGCGCCGCGATCGTGCCCAAGCCTGTCGCGACCGCGCGGGACTGACGCCATGGCCGTGCCGCGCATCACCAAAGTCTTTGCCGCCGTCAATCTCGGCTCGTTTCGCACCTCTGCGATGATCGCGGGCCTGTCCGAAACGGGCGAAATGGTCGTGCTGGGCTCTGGCCACCGCGCCAGCCAGGGGATCAAGCGCGGCTATGTCACCGACATGCAGGCCGCCACCCATTCGGTACGCGACGCGATTGAGCGCGCCGAGAAGATGGCCAATGCCAGCGTACAATCGGTGTGGATCGGCTGTTCGGGCGCTGGGCTTGCCAGCACCACCGCCAAGGTCGAGGTCGAGGTCGGCGGTCGCCGCATTGAGCAGGACGATATCGAGCACCTGCTCGTCGCCGGGCGCGAGGTGATCCAGCCCGACGGGCGTACCGTGCTGCACGCCCAGCCAGCGCACTACACGCTCGACGGCGCGCATGGCGTGCCAAATCCCAAGGGGTTGCACGCTGAGCGGCTGGCGGTCGATATCCACGTGATGCTGGCCGACGGCGCGCCGATCCGCAACATCAAGGAAACGGTCGAGAACGCGCACCTGAAGGTTGAGGCCGTGGTCGGCTCGCCCGTCGCGGCGGGCCATGCCTGCCTGACGCCGGAAGAGCGCGAACTGGGCGTGGCGCTGGTCGAATTCGGCGCAGAAGTGACCACGGTGTCGGTCTATGCGGCGGGCATGCTGCTGGGGATGCAGGTTATCCCGTTCGGTTCGGGCGACATCACCGATGCGGTCGCCAGCGCCTTCGGCATCCGGCGCTACCAGGCCGAGCGGCTGAAATGCATGTCGGGCTCGGCCATCGCGAGCCCGGCCGACCATCGCGAGATGATCCCGGTCAACGCACCCGGCGATCCCGAAGGCGGGCCGATCGCGCGGCATGCCGACGACAAGAACCGCATTCCGCGCGCCGAGCTGATCTCGGTGATCACCCAGCAGCTGGGGCGCTTCACCGAAGAAGTGTCCAAGGCGCTGAAGGCCATGGGCTTTACCGGGCAGAGCGGGCAGCAGGTGGTGCTGACGGGCGGCGGCGCGCAACTGCCCGGCCTGGCCGATTTCGCGCAAGGCGCGCTGGGGCGGCCGGTGCGGATCGGCTCGCCCCCGACCATGCTGGGCCTGCCGCCGGGCCATGCGACGCCCAGTTCATCGACGCTGGTGGGGCTGGTGCTCTATGCTGCGGCGGACCCGGTCGACATCCGCGCGGTGGGGCCAGGCTGGCGCCCCGGCGAGCATCGGTACACGGGCATGAAGCTGGTCCGGCGCGTGTGGGAGGCGCTGCGTAACTACTTCTGAAGCCGACGCGCCCGGATTGGCCGGAATCCGGAGCATTTCGCCACTGCATCCTGTGGAAAAGCCGACTTTAACTTTGATTCGACGAAACGATGTGTGCCAAAGATTGGGCAAGCTGCATCGTGGCGTCGAACGCGCCGCGCAACCCATCTGACCCCTTGAGGGAGAGACCGACATGAGCATCAACATCGGCCCGCCGGCGATCGACGAGCTTCGGCCCCGCATCACGGTGATCGGCGTGGGCGGCGCGGGCGGCAACGCCATCGCCAACATGATCCGCGCGGGGATCGAAGGCGTCGACTTCATCGTCGTCAACACCGATGCGCAGGCGCTCAACAACTCGATCGCGGACACGCGCATCCAGCTGGGTCCCGACATCACGCAAGGGCTGGGCGCGGGCGCGCGGCCCGAAGTGGGCCGGGCCGCGGCCGAAGAAACGCTTGAAGACATCGAACGCGCGCTCGATGGCGTGCACATGGTGTTCATCGCCGCCGGCATGGGCGGCGGCACCGGCACCGGCGCCGCGCCGGTCATCGCCGAGGCAGCGCGCCGCAAGGGCGTGCTGACCGTGGGGGTGGTGACCAAGCCGTTCCTGTTCGAAGGCACGCGCCGCATGCGCAGCGCCGACAGCGGGATCGAGGAGCTGCAGAAGCACGTCGATACGCTGATCGTCATTCCCAACCAGAACCTGTTCCTGGTGGCCAAGGCCGAAACGACCTTCAAGGAAGCGTTCCAGCTGGCCGACGAAGTGCTGCAGCAGGGCGTGCGCTCGATTACCGACCTGATGGTCATGCCCGGCCTGATCAACCTCGACTTCGCCGACGTGCGCTCGGTCATGGGCGAGATGGGCAAGGCCATGATGGGCACGGGCGAGGGCGATGGCCCGAACCGCGCGCTGGAAGCGGCCGAACGCGCCATTGCCAACCCGCTGCTCGACGGCGTGTCGATGCAGGGCGCCAAGGGCGTGATCATCTCGATCATCGGTGGCGACGACATGAAGCTGCTCGAAGTCGATGAAGCGGCCAACCACATCCGCGAACTGGTCGATCCCAACGCCAACATCATCTGGGGCTCGGCGTTCAACCCGGACCTCGACGGCAAGATCCGCGTCTCGGTGGTTGCCACCGGGATCGAGCAGAGCGCCGAAATGGCCGAGATCGCCGCGCGTCCCGCTGCGATCCCCGGGGCCTCGCGCGGGCCGGCCTTCCCCGGCGCGGCGCCTGCCCGCACCGGCGCGGCTCCGGTGATCCAGGCAGAGCCTGCGCCCGCGCCGGTCGCCGCTCCGCCCGCGCCCGAGCCTGCCGCGCCGGTGGCGCAGCCCGGCTTCGCCGGTCTCGAACCCGAAGCGGAGGAGCCGCTCGACCTGACGCTTGATCTCAGCGAGGAACAGACCGAGCCCGCGCCGGCAGCCGCGCCCGCCGCTCCTGTGGCGGCTCCGGCCGATGAACTGCAACTCGGTGCGGCCGAAGAAGACGCCTTCGCGCCCCGCGTGGGCCGTGGTGCGCAGGTTCCGCCTGCCGCGCCGCGTCCTTCGACCGGCAGCACGCTGTTCGAACGCATGGCCAACCTTTCGCGCGGGGCTTCGCGCAACGCGGACGAGGACGACCAGGACGACGGCGGATCGCTCAGCATTCCGCGATTCCTCGGTCGCCAGAACAACCAGTAACCGCGATGGCGGGCGCGCTGCCAGCAATGGTGTGCGCCCGCCCGTTGCGCAGCGATAGCGTGTTGTCTGCGCTTAATCTCCACGCCGCTATGGGGTCGGCACGATGATGCGCCGAGTCTCCCGAATGTCGTCCCGCCCTCTGGTTCTTGTCGCTTGCGCGCTGATGGCGCCCGTCGCGGTGCTTGCGCAGCCCGCGGTGGTGTCACAGCCGGTCGTCCAGCCGACGACGGCGGGCGCGACCTCGCCCGGACAGGCGCTCAATGCGGCCTTGACCCGGCTGGCGCGCGATCCGCGCAACCTGACCGCGCTGCTCGATGCAGGCTCGGCGGCACTGCAGTTGGGTGATACCGATGCGGCCATCGGATTTTTCACGCGCGCCAACGAGGTTGCGCCGGGCAACGGGCAGGTCAAGGCGCAGATCGGCACCGCCATGCTGCGCGCCGACAAACCGCTCGACGCCATCACCTATTTCGACGACGCCGAACGCGCGGGCGCGGACATCGGGGCGATCGCGGCCGACCGGGGCCTTGCCTACGACCTCGTCGGCGACAATGCGGCGGCGCAGCGCTATTACCAGTTCGCGCTGGCACGCGGTTCCAGCGATGAAGTGCTTCGTCGTTACGCGCTCAGCCTGGCGATTGCAGGCGACCGGCGCGGCGCGGAAGCCACGATCGCGCCACTGATCCAGCGACAGGATCGGGCAGCATGGCGCGTGCGCACCTTCATCATGGCCATCACCGGCAGCACGGAGGAGGCGGTGTCGGTAGCCTATGCCTCGATGCCGCAGGAACTGGCGGGCGGGATCGCGCCCTACTTGCGCTTCATGGCGCGGCTGACCCCGGCGCAACAAGCGGCGGCGGCCAACCTCGGCCACTTCCCGCGCGCGGCGGATATCGGTCGCGACGATCCGCGCATCGTGCAGTATGCCGCGCTGCATCCGCGCGCGCCCAAGGTCGACACGGCCCTGACGCCCGCGGGTGAGCCGCTGGGCGGCAAGGGCAAGCAACTCGCCAGTCGCGATGCGCCAAGCCGCGACAAGCGGCGCCGGCCCGATCGCGTGCAGGCCGTGGCGCAGGCTCCGTTGCAGGCCTCGCCGACCGTTGCCCCGTTGCCTGCCCAGCCGACTGCGGCGACGCTGGCCATGGCCGCAGCGCCTCGCCTGGTGTCGACCCCCGTGGTGCAAGCGGTGCCGCAGGCGGTCGTGCAGCCGACGCCAGCACCCGTTCCACAGCCGGTGCGGATGGCGCAGGCTGCGTCGCCAGCCTCCGGGCTGGCCGGGACATCCGCGCCCGGTTTCGACCTTGCGCGGACGCCGGGACCGCAAGCGGCACCGCAGCCCTATCCGCTGGCGCGCATCGACATGCCGCCGCCCGCCGCGGCGCGTCCTTCGCCTGCGCCGTCCGTGCTCGCTCCCGTGCCGGTGGCGTCGACCCAGACAGCACCAACGGCAGCTCTGCAACCAGCGCCTGCCCAGCCCGCGCCGGTTCCGCCCCAGCCCAAGCCCGTCAGCGTTGCCGTTGCCACCCCGCCGCCCGCCAACGATTTCAGCGCCTTGTTCGACAGCTTCAAGGCGCCCGAGGCGGAGCAACAGGCCCAGCGTCCGGCGGTCGATCTGTCGACGATCCGGCCCGGTCGCCCTGCGCAGGCCGTGGTTACGCCCAAGGTCGCTGCGATCCCGGCCAAGGAAGCCAAGGCCACGACGGCGCGGCCTGACCCGCGTGGCGAGCGCCCCGATGCGCCAACCGCCGTTTCACGCGTGACCGAACGCGAAGTGCGGGTGGCTGAACTCGATCCCAAGGCGAAGAACGCCAAGGCGGACAAGAACGCCAAGGATTCCAAGACCACGAAGGACCCGAAGGACGCAAAGTCCGGCAAGGATGCGAAGGACGCAAAGTCGGCGAAGGATACCAAGGCCGAAAAGGGCAAGGCGGCCAAGCCTTCGCACCCCAGCCGCATCTGGGTGCAGGTGCTGAGCGGCGGGAACGACGAGGTCATGGGCAAGGAATGGCGCAAGCTCGTCAAGGATGCGCCTGCGCTGAAGGGGCGCAAGCCCTACATCAGTCCCTGGCGCAGCAATTTCCGCCTGCTGACCGGCCCGTTCGAGAGCGACGCGGCGGCGCAGGATTTCGTCAAGGCGCTGAAAAAGAGCGGCGTTTCCAGCTATCAGTGGACCAGCCCGGCGGGCCAGCCGGTCGATACATTGTCGCTCGACTGAAGGCGCCGCGGCGCGACGTCCTCCACCCCCTGTCCACAGCTTTTGCACAGCCTTGTGTAGTTTTGCCCAAGCGGCTGTTAACCTGCAATTGTTCAACGGCGCGCACTCCGCGATGGAACCGTTGAACGCGCGGCAGGATCCTCCTGCCGCCATGGGCTCCGGCCCCGGAGAGCGATGATGCGGACCGGCCACGACGACAGCGAACGCGACGATGCGGCGCCCGTCGATATGCTCGCCTCGCTGTTCGAAGCCCGCGGCTGGCCGTGCGAGTTCGTTTCCGATGACGAGATCCACGGCGAGATCCAGGGATCGTGGGCGACCTATCAGGTGCGCTGCGTCTGGCGGACCGAGGACCACGTGCTGCAGATCCTCTGCCTGCCTGACATCCGCGTGCCCGATGACAAGCGCGCCGCGGTCTACGAGGTGATGGCGCTGATCAACGAGCAGGTCTGGCTGGGGCACTTCGACGTGTGGTCGAACGGCTCGGTACTGCTGTACCGCCACGCGCTGATGCTCGGCGATGACGGCCTGCTCAGTCTCGGCCAGGCGCAGACCGCGATCGAGGCGGCGATCGACGAATGCGACCGTTTCTATCCCGCCTTCCAGTTCATCCTGTGGGGTGACAAGAGCCCCGCCGACGCGCTCGCCAGCGCGCTGGTCGATGCGGCGGGCGAGGCTTGAGTTTCAGGAGCAGTCCGATGCGTTTCCTCCAGTTCGGTTGCGGCAACATGGGCGGAGCGATGCTTGCCGGGTGGCTGGCGGGCGGCCTTGCGGCGGGCGACTTCACCGTGGTTGACCCTTTCCTGCAAGCCGCGCCCGATGGCGTGCGGCTGCTGGCCGAGGCTCCCGACGGGGAAGCGCCGGCCGACGTGGTGATGCTGGGCTTCAAACCCCAGCAATTGCCCGATGCGGTCGCTGCGGTGGGGCCGCATGTCGGCCCCGGCACGCTGTTGCTGTCGATCCTTGCGGGCGTCGACATGGCCACGCTGCGCAAGGCCTTTCCGCAGGCGGGTGCGATCGTGCGCGTGATGCCCAACCTTTCCGCCGCGCTGGGCAAGTCCCCTATCGCGCTGGTGGGTGATGCGACGGGCGAGGCCAGGGCGCAGACCGACCGCCTGATGGCGCCGCTGGGGAAGGCCGAATGGCTCTCGGGCGAGGACCAGATGGACCTTGTCACCGCGCTGGCAGGCTCCGGCCCGGCCTTCGTCTACCGCGTGATTGATACGCTGGCGCAGGGCGCAGCGAACCTTGGCCTGCCGCGCGAACAGGCCGACCGGCTGGCGCTCGCCATGGTCGAGGGCGCGGCGCTGCTGGCGGCGCAATCGCCTTATGGACCGGGGGAACTCGCCCGGCGCGTGGCGAGCCCCGGCGGCACCACGCAGAAAGGGCTCGACGTGCTCGATGCCGACGAGCGCCTGCTGCGGCTGATGGAAGACACCTTGCGCGCCGCTCGCGACCGCAGCGCCGAGATGACGGAAATGGCACGCGCCGCCGGTTGAGCGGCGCTTGTACATTTTGTCACAAACCGGACATTCCGGTTTCGCTTGAATCCGGAAGGCCCAAGGGCGATATTCACTCCATTGGAGCCGATCCCGGTTCCGCACTGGAGTGAAACGAGCATTATGGCAAACTGGAACGACCCTCAGCCCCGGACGGGCTTCGGCGCGTCTCCGAGCCTTTCGGGCGCCACCAGCCGCAGCGAGGTCTTCGACGCGGGCCTGCGGCGCTACATGCTGTCGATCTACAACTACATGGCCTCGGGCATCCTGCTGTCGGGCATCGTCGCGCTGCTGTTCGCGACGACCGGCGCTGCTGCCGCCGTGTTCGGCACGCCGCTGCGCTGGCTGGTGGCGCTGGCGCCGCTCGGCTTCGTGATGGTGATGAGCTTTGGCATCAACCGCTTGTCCACCAACGCGGTGCGCGGCCTGTTCTGGGCCTTCAGCATCGTGATGGGCATGTCGCTGTCGTCGATCTTCTTCGTCTACACCGGCCCTTCGATCGCGGCGACGTTCTTCGCCACGGCAGGTGCCTTTGCTGGTCTCAGCCTGTTCGGCTACACCACGCAGAAGAGCCTGTCGGGGATGGGCACGTTCCTGATCATGGGCCTGGTCGGCATCCTGATCGCGTCGCTGATCAACATCTTCCTGCAGTCGCCGGGCCTTGCCTGGGGCATCAGCTTCCTGGGTGTGCTGATCTTCGCCGGTCTCACCGCCTATGACACGCAGCGCCTCAAGGACCAGTACGCCTACCTCGCGGGCACCGATTTCGCGGGCAAGGCCGTGGTGATGGGCGCGCTGACGCTGTATCTCGACTTCATCAACATGTTCACGTTCCTGCTGCAGTTCATGGGCGATCGCCGCTGAACGCATCGGGTTCCGATCTGAAAATGCGATGCCCGGCAGGCCAAGGCGGCTTGCCGGGCATTTTCTTTGCTGCGCAATACGGTTAGGATTGCGCTTCAATCCGGAGAAGGCCTTGTTGCGGAACGCCAATTCGGCGGCTGCCCACGCCTTCGGGGGAATTTCGATGTCGTTCTTGCCGCGCCCTGCCGCGTTCGTCCGTTCCATGCCGCTCGTGGCTGCCAGTGTGCTGGCGCTGGCGCTTGCTTCCTGCGCCAAGGCGCCGCCACCGCCGCCTCCGCCGCCTCCGCCGCCGCCCAAGGTCGTGGTGATCCCGCCGCGCCCCACTCCGCCCAATGGCGCGGCCAACACCCTGGCGATCCCGCCGGTCGATGGGGTGGGCCTTCGCCAGTCGGTCAATCGCAACATCAGCCCCGCGCAGGCGCTGTGGAACCTGCGTTCGGCCTACAACGTTGCCGCGCTCAACTGCAGCGCGCCCCGTCATGCCGATATCCTCGTGCGCTATCGCGCGTTCCTCACCTCGAACGCCAAGGTGCTGACCAGCGCCAACAAGACGGTCGATGCCGAGTTCCGCAAGAAGTACGGGACCAAGTTCATCGCACCGCGCGAACAGTACATGACTGCGGTCTACAACCACTTCGCGCTGCCGCCGACGCTGTCGGACTTCTGCGACGCGGTGCTGGCGGTCAGTCGCGACGGCATGACGGTCAAGCCTGCGGATCTCCAGGGCTTTGCGGTGCTGAACCTGCCCAACATCGAGGTCGTGTTCGACGACTTCTACCGTCGCTATGAAAAGTACCGCGCCGATCTGGCCGCGTGGGATGCGCAGTACGGCCAGGCGGCTTCTGCGCAGACCGGCGGCGCCGGGTTCGGTGCGCCGTCGGCTGCGGTTGCCCCGGCAATCGTGCTGCCCGGCGCGACCGAGAAGGGCGGGGCGCTCTGAGCGTCCTTCGCCCGAAAAAGTCATTTTTGCTCTTGGCAAGGTCGCGACCCTTGCGCTAAGGGCCGCGCTCCCGACGGATGCTTCTTGCGAAGCGCCGGCGGGAAGATTCTGGAACGGGGCCGTAGCTCAGCTGGGAGAGCGCGTCGTTCGCAATGACGAGGTCAGGGGTTCGATCCCCCTCGGCTCCACCAGGTCTCGAAAGGCCGCCGGACCACCGGCGGCCTTTTCGGTTTTGGGAATAGCCTTGCCGTCAGGGGCGGGGCGGCCCAAATAGCTCTTTCTCTTCCCGGATTGCTGAACCCATGCATTTTCTCGACCAGGCCAAGATCTTCGTCCGCTCCGGCGCGGGTGGCCCCGGTGCGGTCAGCTTCCGGCGCGAGAAATACATCCAGTACGGCGGCCCTGACGGCGGCAACGGCGGCAAGGGCGGCGATATCATCTTCGAAGCCGTCGCGGGCCTCAACACCCTGATCGACTTCCGCTATACCCAGCACTTCAAGGCGCAGCGCGGCCTGGGCGGCGCGGGCTCGAACCGCACGGGGGCGGGCGGCCGGGATCTCGTCATCAAGGTGCCGGTGGGCACGCAAGTGCTCGACGACGATCGCGAGACGGTGCTGCTCGATCTTGTCGAGGCGGGCCAGCGCGAAGTCCTGCTGCGCGGCGGCGATGGCGGTCGTGGCAACCTGTCTTACAGGACATCGACCAACCGCGCGCCGCGCCAGTGCGGGCCGGGCTGGCCGGGTGCGGAAATGTACGTCTGGCTGCGGCTCAAGCTGCTGGCCGATGCGGGGCTGGTCGGCCTGCCCAACGCGGGCAAGTCCACCTTCATCAACCAGATCACCAACACCAAGGCCAAGGTCGGGGCCTATGCCTTCACCACCACGCGCCCGCAGCTGGGCGTCGTCAGCCACCGCAACCGCGAATTCGTGCTGGCCGACATTCCCGGCCTGATCGAAGGCGCGGCGGATGGCGCCGGGATCGGCGATCGCTTCCTCGGCCATATCGAGCGCTGCCGCGTGCTGATCCACCTGATCGACATCCACAGCGAGACCGACCCGGTCGAGGCGATGCACATCGTCGAGGGTGAACTCGAAGCCTATGGTGCCGGCCTGGACGAGAAGCCGCGCCTGGTTGTGCTCAACAAGATCGACCTCGTCGACAAGGAGCTGGTGCAGGCCTTCAGCGCCGAACTGCTCGAAGCAGGCGCCGATCAGGTGTTCCCGATCTCGGGCGCGACGGGCAAGGGCATCGATGCGCTGCTCGACGCGGTGCTCGACTACCTGCCCGCCGCGACCGTCACCGAACGCCCCTCGGGCGAGGTCGAGGAAGAGGAAGATCGCAAGCCCTGGTCTCCGTTGGGATGATGCGGGCGTTCGGATGAGGAACGCCGGGACGTGCCTCGCGCCGCCCGAACCGCCCTTCACCTTGCGTCACAATTCACCTAAGCCCGCGCGACCATGAAGATCACGCAGCTGTCCCACCTCGCCGATTCCGCCACTTGTCCGCGACTGGTGGTGAAAGTGGGTTCCGCCCTGCTGGTGGGCAAGGACGGGCAGCCGCGCCGCGAATGGCTGGCCGCGCTCGTCGCCGAAATCGCCGCCATGCGCGCGCGCGGACAGGAAGTGATCGTCGTCTCCTCGGGCGCGATCGCGCTGGGCGCGCGCAAGCTGGGGCTCGCCAAGGGCGGGCGTGGCAGCCTGTCGGACGCGCAGGCCGCCGCCGCCGTCGGCCAGATCGCGCTGGCGGGGCTTTGGGCCGAATTGCTGGCAGGGCATGGCCTCACCGCCGCGCAAGTGCTGCTGACGCTGGAAGATCTGGAAGACCGGCGGCGCTACCTCAATGTCACCGCTACGCTCGGCACGCTGCTGGCGGCGGGGGCGGTGCCGGTGATCAACGAGAACGACACCGTGGCCACCAACGAAATCCGCTTCGGCGACAACGACCGGCTGGCCGCGCGCGTGGGGCAGGCGGCGGGCGCCAAGGCGGTGCTGCTGCTTTCCGATATCGACGGCCTTTATGACCGCGATCCGCGCCAGCCTGGCGCCGTGCGCATCCCCGTGGTGCGCGGCGTGACGCCGGAGATCCACGCCATGGCCACTGGCGGGTCGTCCTCTGGCCTCGGTTCGGGCGGCATGACCAGCAAGCTGCAAGCCGCCGAAATCGCCGAGTTCGCCGGAATGGCGCTCGCCATCATGGATGGCCAGCCGACGTCGCCCGTGGGCACGGCGCTGGCTTCGGATCGCGGCACGCTGTTCCTGCCGCGCGGTCGCAAGCAGGCGCGCAAGGCCTGGCTCGGCGGCAGGATGCGGCTGCGTGGGCAAGTCCATGTCGATGCGGGCGCGGCGGCGGCGCTGGCGCGCGGCTCCAGCCTGCTGGCGGCGGGCGTCACCGCGATCGATGGCGATTTCCAGCGTGGCGATGCCGTCGCCGTGCTCGGCCCTGACGGCGCGACGCTGGCGCGCGGCCTGTCCGAATACGATGCCGCCGAATGCGCTGCGATCATGGGCCGCCAGAGCGCCGAGCACGAGGATATCCTGGGCTATGCGCCGCGCTCCGCGTTGATCCATCGCGATCAGATGGTCCTGCTCTGATGGGCGCAGACCTGCTGGCGCTGACCGGCGCAACGGGGTTCGTCGGGCAGGCGGTGCTCGATCTGGCGCGGCGACAGGGGCTGGAAGTGCGCGCGCTCGCCCGCCGCCCGCAAGAACCGCGCGCGGGGGTCGAGTGGGTGCAGGGCGATCTGGGTGACAAGGCCGCGCTGCGCCGCTTGGTGGGCCGCGCGACCGTGGTGGTCCACATCGCCGGCGTGGTGAACGCGCCCGATGAAGCAGGCTTCATCGCAGGCAACGTCACGGGCACGTTGAACGTGGTTGATGCTGCCCTGCGCGCGGGCGTGCCGCGTCTCGTCCACGTCTCCTCGCTGTCCGCGCGCGAGCCGCAGCTCTCGCTCTACGGCGCCAGCAAGTTGAAGGGGGAACGCCTCGTCACCGCTGCGCCGCTCGACTGGACGGTGGTGCGTCCGCCCGCGGTCTATGGCCCGCGCGATACCGAGATGCTCGAACTGTTCAAGCTGGCGAAGCGCGGGTTCATGCCCTTGCCGCCCGAAGGCAAGCTGTCGATCATCCATGTGGCCGATCTTGCCCGCCTGCTGCTGGCGCTGCTGCCGGGTGGCGAGGATGTCACGTCCCGCACTTTCGAGCCCGACGACGGCCAGCCCGGCGGATGGACGCACCATGGCCTTGCCCGCGCCATCGGCGTGGCGGTGGGGCGTCGGGTCACGCCGATGTCGCTTTCGCCCGGCCTGCTGCGCTTCGGCGCGAAAGCCGACCGCTTCTTCCGCAAGGAGCGCGCCAAGCTGACGCAGGACCGCGTCGGCTACATGTGCCACCCCGACTGGATGGCGGGCGAAGGCAACCAGCCGCCGCCCGCCTTGTGGAAGCCGCAGGTGGAAACGCGCATGGGGCTGCACGCGACGGCGGCATGGTATCGCGAGGCGGGCTGGCTATGACGACAACAGAATACGGGCGATCGGGGAAGAACGGGCAATGATCCAGCGCGAACACATCGGCACGGCGCAAGTGCCTGACGGCGCCGAACTGAAGCTCTATCGCCACGACCGCGATTTCATGATCGTGCTCGGCCACAACGAACTGATGAGCAGCCGCATGAGCGGCTCGGAAGTCGCGCTGGCGGTGGAAAGCCTGGCGCGGCTTGGCGGCAAGAAGGACGCGAAGCTGCTGATCGGTGGCTACGGCATGGGCTTCACCTTGCGCGCGGCGCTGGCAGCTCTGGGGCCGCAGGCGGAGATCATGGTCGCCGAACTGGTGCCGGAAATCATCGAATGGGCACGCGGGCCGATGGCTGACCTGGCCGCAGGGTGTCTCGATGATCGCCGCGTCACCTTGCGCATGGGCGATGTGTCCGATGCCATCGCCATGGCCCGGCGCGAGATGCCGGGCGGGTACGATGCGATCCTGCTCGATGTCGACAACGGGCCCGACGGCCTCGTCCGCTACGAAAACGGCCGGATCTATTCGAGCCGGGGCCTGCGCGCGGCGCGCGATGCGCTGGCGCCCGGAGGCGTGCTGGCGGTGTGGTCGGCCGCGCCCGATCCGCGGTTCACGCGACGGCTGGAGGAAGCAGGCTTCGCGGTCGAGGAAATCGTCGTCCGCGCCCGCACCAACGGCAAGGGGCCGCGCCACCTGATCTGGTTCGCCCGCCCGGATTGATCGTCAATTGCCAAGGCCGCTCCCGCGCGTTAATCAGAACGATAATTCTGATATGGCTGGGGAGATGGCATGGCGACGCGGCGGGAAGCTCTGACCGGGCTGGGATTGGGCGTCGGAGCGGGATTGACGGGTGGCGTGCCCGCATTGGCCGCTCCCTCCGGCGCGGCGAAGGCCCCAGCGCCATGGCGCGCCGGGATCGAGGGCCAGCGCCGCGCCGATCTCGGCAACGGCTGGTATCGCAACCCGGTCATGGCGGGCGACTATCCCGATCCGTCGATCCTCAAGGACGGCGACGACTACTACATGACCCATTCCAGCTTCGACGCCGCGCCGGGGCTGGTGATCTGGCATTCGCGCGACCTGATCAACTGGACGCCGCTCTGCTCCGCCCTCGACAAGCCGCTGGGCACGGTCTTTGCGGTCGATATCGCCAAGCACGACGGGCGCTATTACATCTACATCCCGTTCATGGCCGCGCCGTGGTCGAAAGGACTCAAGAGTTTCGCCAACATCTACGTGATCCATGCCGAGAGCATGGCGGGACCGTGGAGCGAGCCTGTGGACCTGAACATCGGCGGATTGATCGATCCCGGCCACATCGTGGGGGAAGACGGCAAGCGCTACCTGTTCCTGTCGGGCGTCAGCCGTGTATGCCTGACCGACGATGGCCTTGCCACCGATGGCCCGGTCGAAAAGGTCTATGACGGCTGGCATTTCCCCGATGACTGGGTGGTCGAGGCCTTTGCGCTCGAAGGTCCGAAACTGTTCCGGCGTGGCGACTGGTTCTACCTCGTCACCGCCGTTGGCGGCACCGGCGGCCCGCCGACCGGGCACATGGTCACGGTGGCGCGGTCGCGTTCGATCCACGGGCCGTGGACCGATTGCCCGCACAACCCCATCGTGCGCACGCGCAGCGCGAATGAGGCGTGGTGGTCGCGCGGGCACGCCACGATGGTCGCAGGGCCGGGTGGGCAGTGGTGCATGGTCTACCACGGCTACGAAAACGGAATGCGCACGCTGGGGCGGCAGACGCTGGTCGAGCCGATGGCGTGGGATGCGCAAGGCTGGCCCGTGGCGCTGGGCGGGGACCTGTCGAAGCCCTTGCCGATGCCCACCGGGCGCAGCGGCGGCGACCACGGCATTGCCCGCTCCGACGATTTCGCAGGGCCGGCCTTCGGCACGCGCTGGTCGTTCTATGGCGCCACTCCGCAGGAACGCGCGCGGGCGCGGTTCATCGGTGGCGCGCTGGAACTGACCGCCAAGGGAACCTCACCCGCCGATTGCGCGCCGCTGACGCAACTGGTCGGGGATCGCAGCTACGAGATTGCCGTCGAGATCGAATTGTCCGGCACCGCGCAGGGCGGGCTGCTGCTGTTCTATAACGACCGGCTGTTCCTGGGCATGGGGCACGATGGCGCCCGCATGACCACCTGGCGCGGCGGGCGCGCCAGCTACTGGCCCGAACCTGCCCCCGCCGTGCGGCGGCTGTTCCTGAAGATCGTCAATCAGGAGAACATCGTCACGTTCTTCTACAGCGTGGACGGCAAGGCATGGACGCGGCACGGCGTGCGCAGCGAAGTTTCGGGCTACAACGCCAACACCGTGGACGATCTGTCGTCGCTGCGCCCGGCACTGTTTGCTTGCGGCGAAGGCGTCGTGCGGTTCCGCGACTTCCGCTATCGCGCGCTTGATCAGGGGGCGGGCTGAAAAAGGAGAGGCGGCGCGGGGTAATGGGGGGCCGGCCGCCTCAGTGTTGGGGTATGGGCGACACATCGCCTCTGGTCGTGATCCTATACCTTAGGTCGGAATAGTTCAAAACCTTAGTTAGTAAAATGCATCAGGACACGCCGAAATGCAACCCCGTGCGGCCGGCTTCAATCGCCCGCGACGACGGCGCTGACCTGCCACTGACCGTCGCGCTGCTCGACGATCACCCGGCGGGCAAGGACGCTGCGCAGCGCGCGCGTCTCGACATAACCGCGCAAGCCGCCGTCGGCCGCGACATGGGTGAAGCGCCGCGCCGGATCGAAACCGGGCAGCAGGCTGACCATCTCCCAATCGAGCGTGGCGAGCGGCTCGGCGCTGGCCGAGGGCGTGGCCAGCAAGGCGATGGCCGGGCCCACGGCCAGCATGGTCTCTCCCGGATCGAGGCTTTCCGGCACATTCCAGAAGAACCACGGCAGCACGGCGAGCCCGTCGCGGGTATCGCAGCCCAGCGACAGGATCGTGGCGAGATCAGCCCACAAAGCCGGGGCGGAATCGCCTGAAAGGCGGCGAACCAGTTCGTCGCGACCGTGGCCGCCACCATAGTCAAGCGTGACGTCGCTTGCGGCAAGCTGGCCGAGCGCGGCGGCGTCGCGCCGGGTGACGGCATCGGACAGCTTGCTGCGAAAAGCAGCAAAGCCAGGCAGCCCGGCGCACTCGTTCTGCGGGCGGTAGTGCATGGCCGCGCGCACGGCGGGCGTGTCGCTTTCCTCCGCGGCGGGGGCAGCGGTCGCCGGAACAGCGGTTGCGGACCCGGTCACCTGCGGCCCTGGCGGCGCATCGCTCGCCACGTCGGACGATGTGGCCGCAGCATCCGACAAGGCATCGGACGGAACATCGGACGGGGTATCGGGCTGCCGGTCGCACGCGGTCAGCAGGAAGAGGCAGGCCAGGGCGACGGTGGTCGCGATGCGGGCCAGCTCATTGTCCCCGATACGAATTATACCGCGTCCTCCACTGGTCGACCCGTCGTCGCTGCCGCATCGTCAATCACGGGGAGCGCCGCCGGTTCCACAACGCTATCACCATAGCGCGGACTTGTCTCGACCAGCGGCACGTCCTCGATCTCGCGCTTGCCGATCTGGATGCCCTTGTCGCGCAGCTTGCGGCCCGAGGACAGCACGTTGCGTTCGAAGCTGCCCACGAACTTGTTGTAATTGCTGACCGCGCTTTCGAGGCCCGAGCCGACGCGCTTGAGGTGTTCGCCAGCGGTGGCCATGCGGTCGTAGATCTCGGCCCCCAACCGGCCGATTTCGGCGGCTTCGCGGGCCAGCTTGTCTTGCGTCCAGACTAGCGCCACGGTGCGGGCAATCGCGACGAGGTTGGTCGGGGTTGCCAGCAAAACCTTGTTGCTGAAGGCAAAATCCCACAGCGTCGGATCGTGTTCGAGCGCGGCTGACACGAAATGTTCGCCCGGCACGAACATCACGACATAGTCGGGCGCGTCCTTGAACTGGCTTTGATAGGATTTGGCCCCCAGCGTCTGCACATGGTTGCGCATCGAGCGCGCGTGCAGGTCGAGCTGGCGCTTGCGCTCGGCATCGTCGTTCGCCTCGAACGCGGCCTGATAGGCGTTGAGCGAGACCTTGGCGTCGATCACCAGTTGCTTCTGTCCGGGCACATGCACGATCGCATCGGGGCGCAGGCGCCCTTCGTCGGTGTCGAGCGAGTGTTCGAGGTTGAAATCGGTATGTTCGGACAGCCCGCACTGTTCGAGCACGTTCTGGAGCGCGCGTTCGCCCCAGCGGCCACGGGCCTTGGGCGCGTTGGTCAGCGAATTGCCAAGGCGCTGGGCCTCGCGCTTCACGTCTTCCTGCCCCTTGCGCATTTCCTCGATGATCCCGGCGAGATTGCCGAAAGCATCGACGCGGTCCTTCTCCAGCTTGCCGACCTGTTCCTCATAGCTCTTGAGCCGCTGGTCGACCGGGGCGAGCAGGGCCTTGAGCCGTTCGGCGCTGGTCTTCTCGCTTTCCTCGAAGCGGGCATGGGCGCGGTGGAGGAAGGCTTCCTGCGCCTTTTCCAGCACCTTGTTGCCCGCGTTTTCGAACTCCTTGCGCAAGGCTTCCTGCGCTTGGACCAGCAGGCGCTTCTGTTCGGCGAAGTTTTCGGCATCGGCCTTGAGCGCGGCCAGTTCGGCGCGAAGCGCCTCACGCGAAGCGCGGGTTTCGACCAGTTCCGCGCGCGTAGCATCGGCGTCGGCGGCGCGCTGCTGCGCGGTCGCGAGGCTGGTGGCAAGGGCATCGCGCTCGGCGCGGATCGCGGTCAGGTCTCCGCTCACCTGGTCGAGCAGCTTGAGCCGTTCGGACTGGGTGGCAAGGTCCACCGCCATGGCCTTGACCGTGGCCTCATGCGCCTTGGCCTCGCCATCGCGCGCGGCGTGGCGCGCCTGCCAGTCAGCCACCGGGCGCCCGCCCAGAAACCAGCCGACGATGAAGCCGACAACGGTCGCGCCGAGCAGGAAGACAGCAAAGGAGGGCATCGATTCCAAGGTCAGGCTCCGCTAGAACGAAGCGTGAACTTAAACGCAAATCAGGCCGCGTGGCAAGCGTGACCTGAAAGACGCCGAAAGGGGGTAGAACGACACCTGAGGGTGCGTGAACGGCACCGGGCGGCGTGCAAACGCCACCCGGAACGAAGATCAGGCAACCTTGCGCAGCTTGTCGAGCTTCTTCAGCGCCATCTGGCGCTTGAGGCGCGAGAGGTGGTCGATGAACAGCACGCCTTCGAGGTGGTCCATCTCGTGCTGGAGGCAGGTGGCCATGAGGCCCTCCATCTCTTCTTCGTGCACCTTGCCGTCGAGGTCCTGCCAGCGCGCGCGGATGCGCGAGGGGCGTTCGACGTCGGCGTAGATTTCGGGCACCGAAAGGCAGCCTTCGGAATAGACGGTGTGCTCTTCCGAGGGATCGAGGATCTCGGGGTTGATGAACACCCGCGGTTCGCGCTTGGTCGGCTGGTGCGTGTGATGATGGCCGCCGTGGCTGTGGCACACCTCGGGTTCGGCGTCCGGGTCATCGGGCTGGAGGTCGATCACCAGCACGCGCAACGGAATGCCGACCTGGATCGCGGCGAGACCGATGCCGGGGGCATGGTACATCGTCTCGAACATGTCGTCGACGAGCGTGCGCAACTGGTCGTCGAAGGTGTCGACGGGGACCGAGATCTGCTTGAGCCGCGGATCGGGGACTTCGAGGATTTCGAGAATGGCCATGAGGCGCAGATAAGCGGCTTGTGTTGGAGTCGCAAGGCCCACAAACGCTGCGCTTTGGTGCTGCCCACACCTGACCCCTTCCGCCTGCGGGCGGGGAAGTGCGAAGTCAGCTGATGGGCCGCCTTGCCCGCAGCGCCTGTGCCAGCGTGCCTTCGTCGAGGTAGTCGAGTTCGCCGCCCACCGGCAACCCGTGGGCGAGCTGGGTGACGCGCACGGGCAAGGCTTCCAGCCGTTCGGCGATGTAGTGCGCGGTGGTCTGGCCTTCCAACGTGGCGTTCATGGCGAGGACCACTTCGTCGATGCCGCCCGCCGCCACGCGGTCGAGCAGCCTGCCGATGGCGAGGTCTTCCGGGCGCACGCCTTCCAAGGCGGAGAGGCGACCGCCGAGGACGTGATAGCGCCCGGTGAACAGGCGCGCGCGATCCAGCGCCCAGAGGTCGGCCACTTCCTCGACCACGCAGATCGCGCGGGCATCGCGGCGCGGGTCGGCACAGATGCCGCAAGGGTTGGTGGTATCGACGTTGCCGCAAGCATCGCATTCGACGAGGGCATCGCGCACGACCTGCAACGCGCCGACCAGCTGGTCGAGCGCGGTTTCACGGCGCTTGATCAGCCACAGCACGGCGCGGCGGGCGGAACGGGGGCCGAGGCCGGGAAGGCGGGCGAGGGCGCCGGCCAGCGCCTCGATCTCTTGCGATGCCATGTCTGCACAGATAGGGCCAGGCGCAGCAAACGAAAGGCTTTTTGAACAGCGATGCGGATCGTCTTCATGGGAACCCCGGACTTCGCGGTGCCGACGCTGGAGGCGCTGGTTGCAGCGGGGCACGAGATCGTGGCGAGCTACAGCCAGCCGCCGCGCCCGGCGGGCCGGGGCAAGAAGCTGCAGGCCTCGCCCGTGCAGCTGGCCGCCGAGGCGCATGGCATCGAGGTGCGATATCCCGTCTCGCTGAAGGGGGCGGAGGAGCAGGCGGCCTTTGCCGCGCTGGAGGCCGATGTCGCGGTGGTCGCCGCTTATGGGCTGATCCTGCCGCAGGCGGTGCTCGATGCGCCGAAGCTCGGGTGCCTGAACGTGCACGGCTCGCTGCTGCCGCGCTGGCGCGGAGCAGCGCCGGTGCAGCGCGCGATTCTGGCAGGCGATGCCATGACGGGCGTGACGATCATGCAGATGGAGCGGGGGCTGGATACCGGGCCGATGCTGGCGACGGTGGCAACGCCGGTCGATGGCAAGAGCGCAGGCGACCTGACCGCCGAGCTCGCCGGGAAGGGTGCCGCGCTGATGGTCGAGGTGCTGGCCGACCTTGGCGCGTACCCGCCGGTGGTGCAGCCCGAGGACGGCGTGACCTATGCGCACAAGATCGACAAGGCGGAGAGTCGGCTGGATTTCGCGCGTCCTGCGCTGGAGGTCGAACGGCAGGTGCGCGCCTTCGCGCCCGCGCCGGGCGCGTTCTTCGAGCTGGAGGGGGAACGCTATCGCGTGCTGGCAGCGGACGTGGCCGCAGGCGAGGGCGCGCCGGGGACGGTGCTGGACGAAGAGCTGACGATCGCCTGCGGGCAAGGTGCCTTGCAACCGACACTGGTGCAGCGCGCCGGACGGCCCGCGATGGAAACGGCGGCCTTGCTGCGCGGGCGGGCGATTGCAGCCGGAACGGTGCTGAACGGATGACCCGCTTCGCGCTCACGCTCGAATGGGACGGGACGCCCTACATGGGCTTTCAGCGGCAGGGGCACGGGCCGAGCGTGCAGCAGGCGGTGGAGGAGGCAGCCGAATCGGTCGTCGGCCATCCCGTCACGCTGCACGCGGCGGGACGGACGGACACCGGCGTCCATGCGCTCGCCATGCGCGCGCATTTCGATAGTGAGACACAGCTTTCGCCCTTCCGTCTGTCCGAAGCGATCAACGCGCGCTTGCGACTGGCGGGCCACGCGGTGGCGGTGCTCGATTGCGTCGAGGTGGCAGAGGACTGGCACGCGCGCTTTTCGTGCGTGGGCCGGGCCTACGAATATCGCATCGCCAATCGCCGCGCGCCGTTGACGCTGGAAGCATCGCGCGCCTGGCGGATCGCGCGGCCGCTCGATGCCGATGCCATGCACGAGGCGGCGCAGGCGCTGGTCGGGCACCACGATTTCACCACGTTCCGGTCGGTCCACTGCCAGGCGGCAAGCCCGGTCAAGACGCTGGACCGGCTCGACGTGCGGCGGGAAGGCGATCACATCGTCATCGAGGCGGCGGCGCGCAGTTTCCTGCACCGTCAGGTGCGCTCGATGGTGGGGTGTCTTGCGCTGGTGGGGCAGGGCCACTGGGCGGTGGGCGATGTCGGCGCGGCGCTCGCTGCGCGGAACCGTTGCAAATTGGGACTGAATGCGCCACCCGATGGCCTGTATTTCGTAAAAGCGATCTATCCGGGAGAATCGTGATGTCTGATGTGCGCGGCCAACAACTGCTGACGACGCTGGAAGAGAACGGCACGCTGACCGTCGAGGTGGCGGAACACAGCTTTCCCGCCCCCACCGGTTCCCAGGTGCTGATCCAGGTCGAGGCGGCCCCGATCAACCCGTCCGACCTTGGCCTGCTGTTCGGCCCCGCCGATGTTGAAAACGCGGTCTATTCGCCCGGCAAGCTGGTGGCGCAGATGCCGGAACCTGCACTGCGCGCGATGAAGGCGCGCTACGGCATGGCGATGCCCGCCGGCAACGAAGGTGCGGGTCTGGTGGTCGCGGCGGGCGAAGACCCTGTGGCGCAGGCGCTGCTGGGCAAGCGCGTGACCTGCTTCCCCGGCGGGATGTATGCCAGCCATGCGCTGGCCGATGCGCGGATGTGCCTTGAACTGCCCGAAGGCGTCAGCTCGGAAACGGGGGCCTCGGCCTTCGTCAACCCGCTGACCGCGCTCAGCTTTACCGAGACGATGCGGTATCACGGGCATTCGGCGCTGGTGCACACGGCGGCGGCGTCGAACCTGGGCCAGATGCTGGTGAAGATCTGCCAGGCCGATGGCATCCCGCTGGTGAATATCGTGCGCAACGACGCGCAGGTCGCGCTGTTGAAGGGCATTGGTGCGGAACACGTGGTCGACAGCTCGAAGGACAGCTTCCTCGACGACCTTGCCGCCGCGATCGATGCGACCAAGGCGACGATGGCGTTCGACGCGATCGGCGGGGGCAAGCTCGTCAGCCAGATCCTGTCGGTGATGGAACAGGTGGCCAATTCGGGCGCCGCCTACAGCCGCTATGGTTCGAACGCGGAAAAGCGCGCCTTCATCTATGGCGCGCTCGACCTGTCGCCGACCGTGCTGACGCGCAACTTCGGGTTCGTGTGGGACGTTTCGGGCTGGCTGCTGACGCCGTGGATGGGCAAGCTGGGGGCAGAAGTCGTCGACAAGATGCGCGCGCGCGTGCTGGCTGAGATCACCACCACCTTCGCCAGCCACTACAAGGCGCGCGTGACGCTGGAACAGGCGCTGACCAGGGACGCGGTGCTGGAATACAATGCCCGCCGCACGGGCGAGAAGTACCTGATCACGCCGCAGGGCTGACACAAAAAAGGGCGCTCGCACACGGCGAGCGCCCTTTTTCTGTGCTTGTAAGCTCACGCCTTGGCGACGACGCTTTCGGGCAGGTCCTTGCCGAAGACGCGCTGGTAGTATTCGGCCACCAGCACGCGCTCGGTCTCGTCGCACTTGTTGAGGAACGACAGGCGGAAGGCGAAGCCCGCGTCGTTGAAGATCTGCGTATTCTGCGCCCAGCTGATGACCGTGCGCGGGCTCATCACCGTGGAAATGTCGCCGCCGATGAAGCCCTTGCGTGTGAAGTCGGCCACGCGGACCATCTGCGCGATCAGCGCGGGATCGAGGCCCGGCACCTTGCCGGTGACGACCGCGATCTCGGTGTCGGCGGGCAGGTAGTTGAGCGCGACGACGAGGTTCCAGCGGTCCATCTGGCCCTGGTTGATCGCCTGCGTGCCGTGGTAGAGGCCGCTGGTGTCACCCAGGCCCACGGTGTTGGCCGTGGCGAACAGGCGGAACCACTTGTTGGGGCGGATCACGCGGTTCTGGTCGAGCAGCGTGAGCTTGCCTTCGGTTTCCAGCACGCGCTGGATCACGAACATAACGTCCGGGCGCCCTGCGTCGTATTCGTCGAACACGAGCGCGGTCGGCGTCTGCAGCGCCCAGGGCAGCAGGCCTTCGCGGAATTCGGTGACCTGCAGCCCATCGCGCAGCACGATCGCGTCGCGTCCGATCAGGTCGATGCGGCTGATGTGCGCGTCGAGGTTGATGCGGATGCAGGGCCAGTTGAGTCGCGCGGCGACCTGTTCGATGTGGGTCGACTTGCCCGTGCCGTGATAGCCCTGGACCATCACGCGGCGGTTGTAGGCAAAGCCCGCGAGGATCGCCAGCGTGGTGTCCGGATCGAACACGTAGCTGCCGTCTCGGTCGGGGACGCGCTCGTCCGCCGCCGAGAAGGCCGGAACCTTCATGTCGATGTCGATGCCGAACGTCTCGCGGACGTCGATCTCGGTGTCGGGCGCGGCGAGCAGCGTCGTCGCGTGATTGGTCGGAATCTCGCTCATCGCCTCTTCGCCTATACGCGCGGGCCGAGGCCTGCAATAATCTTTGGGAGAGGTTTTTGGTCTTGAGGGGAGAAATTCGATGAAGCTTTACGGTGCGCTGATTTCGCCGTTCGTGCGCAAGATCGCGGTTGTCGCTACGGAAAAGGGCATTTCCTGGGAACTGGCGCGCGGCGGGCCGGGCAGCGGCGATCCCGATTTCCTCGCCGCCAGCCCCTTGGGGAAGATTCCCGCGATCGACGACGATGGCTTCACGCTGGCCGATTCGTCGGCCATCGCGCTCTACCTCGATGCCAAGTATCCCGAACCGCGCCTGATCCCGCAGGACCCGCAAGGGCTGGGCCGGGTGATGTTCTTCGACGAGTTTGGCGATACCGTGCTCGGCGGTGCGGGGCTCAAGGTGCTGTTCAACCGGCTGGTTGGCCCCAAGCTGCTGAAGGTCGGCGGCGATGAAGCCGTGGCCGCGCAGGGCGAGGCCGAACTGCCGCGCTGGACCGACTGGCTCGAAAGCGTGGTGCCGTCCGAGGGCTGGCTGATGGGCGCGGACTTCACGCTGGCCGATATCTCGGTCGCGGCGCTGTTCCGCTCGATCGAATACGTGGGCCTAGGCATCGATGCGGCGGCGCGGCCCAAAACGGCGGCGTGGTACGAACGCGTGAAGGCGCGGCCTTCATGGGCCGCGGTGGCCGAGCAGGAAGACGCCTTCGCCAAGCGGATCATGGCGCTGGCGGAGGGGTGATCGCGGTCTTGAGCCTGCCCCCTCCCGCTTGCGGGCGGGGTGGGCTCGGGCCAGCACGCCCCGTCGCAGGCAGGGCACGCCCCTGGCCGACTGTCCTTGACCTGACCCGATTCCGTGACAGGCTGCCCCCAGACCAAAAGCTGGGGAGAAGCGGCCATGTCCCGTCCGGTTCCGTTCTGCTGGTATGAACTGATGACCACCGACGCGTCGAGCGCGGCGGACTTTTACGGCAAGGTCATCGGCTGGAGCGTGTCGGCGCCCGATCCGTCCTCGCCGATGGACTATCGCATGATCGTGCGCAGCGATGGCGGCCCGACCGGCGGGCTGCTGCCGCTGACCGCGCAGATGCAGGCGGACGGCGCGCGGCCCGCGTGGGTGCCCTACCTCGCGGTGGCGGACTTCGCTGTCGGCCTCGCCGCGCTGGAAGGCGATGGCGCGCATGTGCTGATGCCCCGCACCGACATTGCCGAGGGCAGCTTTGCCATGCTCACCGATCCGCAGGGCGCAGCCTTCTACCTTATGCAGCCTCGCCCGCCCGAAGGCAGCCCCGATGGGCAATCGCACGCCTTCAACGCCGACGGCGTGCAGCACGCGCGCTGGAACGAGCTGGCGACGAGCGATCCTGCCGCGGCCAAGGCATTCTATGCCCGGCACTTCGGCTTTGAATTCAACACGTTCATGCCGATGGGCCCGGCGGGAAACTACGACTTCATCGATTTCGACGGCCAGCAAGTGGGCGCGGTGATGCCGCTCATGGACCCGGCGCGGCCGCCTTCGTGGCTGACCTATTTCGGCGTCCCTTCGGCCAGCGCCGCCAAGGCCGCGATCGAAGCGGCCGGCGGAACCGTGCTGATGGGGCCGCACCAGGTGCCGACCGGCAACTGGGTCGTCGCTGCCACGGATCCGCAGGGCGCGGCCTTCGGCGTGGTGGGCGGACAGTGAGCGCGGCGCCGGTCACGCTGTGCCTGTGGTACGAGGGCGACGCCTTCGACGCCGCGACGTTCTATGCGCAGACCTTCCCGAACAGCACGGTCGGCGCGGTGATGCGCGCCCCGTCCGACTATCCCGACGGGCGCGAGGGCAACGTGCTGACGGTGGAGTTCACCGTGCTGGGCCTGCCCTGCGTCGGGCTCAATGGCGGGCCGATGTTCAGGCACAGCGAGGCGTTCTCGTTTCAGGTGGCGACCGATTCGCAGTCTGAAACCGACCGCTACTGGAACGCCATTATCGGCAATGGCGGGCAGGAATCAGCGTGCGGCTGGTGCAAGGACAAGTGGGGCCTTTCGTGGCAGATCACCCCGCGCGCGCTGACCAATGGCATGGCCGATCCCGACCCCGCCGCGCGCAAGCGCGTGTTCGAGGCAATGATGACCATGGGCAAGATCGACATCGCCGCGATCGAGGCGGCAAGGGCGGGAGCGGCGTGATGCTAGACCTCTATGGCCATCCTTTTTCATCGTATACGTGGAAGGCGCTGATCGCGCTCTATGCCAATGTCACGCCCTTCACGTTCAGGCAGGTGGGGCCCGATCATCCCGAAAACAGCGCGCGGGTGCAGGCGGCAAGCCCGCAGGGCAAGTTCCCGCTGCTGGTCGACGGGGCGCTCGAACTGTTCGAGGCGAGCGTGATCATCGAACATCTGGCGCGGCACCATCCCGGTCCTGCGCCGCTGCTGCCCATCGATCCCGACGCGGCCATCGCCACCCGCATGATCGACCGTGTTTTCGACAACTACGTGATGAACGCGATGCAGGAGAGCGTCGATGAAGTGCTGCGCGAGGGCACGCTGGGCGAATCGATGCGCGCGCGGGTCGAGGCGCGGCTGCATCGCAGCTATCGCTGGATCGACGGCTGGCTCGAAGGCTATGCGCAGCCGGACGGTGTCAGCCTGATCGAATGCGCCGCCGCGCCTGCGCTGTTCTATGCCGATTGGGTCGCGCCGATCCCCGACGACTGCGCAAGGCTCAAGGCGTGGCGCGCGCACTTGCTGGCGCTGCCGCCGGTCTCGCGCTGCGTCGAGGACGCGCGGCCCTATCGCCATTACTTCCCGCTCGGCGCGCCCGACCGCGATTGACGAGGCCGCCATGCACGAACTGTCCATCACCCGCCTGATCGCCGCACCGCCGGAAAAGGTGTGGGATGTCATGGCCAACCGGCAGGCCGAATGGTGGTGCCCCTCGCCATGGCGCGCGGAAGTCGTGGCGCAGGAGCGGCGCGCCGGTGGGCGTTCGTCGATCACGATGTACGGACCCGACGGGGAAGTGTGCGCCACACGAAGGCATCTTCCTCGCGTGGGACGAGGGGCGTCGCTTCGTGACGACCGATGCGGTGACGGCGGACCTGCAACCTGCCGGGCCGTTCATGATCGGCATCTGGGAAATCGCGCCCGAAGGCGAGGGCACGCGCTACACCGCCAGCGCGCGCCATTGGACCGAGGAAGCGATGCAGCGCCACGCCGAGATGGGTTTCGAGCAAGGCTGGAACGCCTGCGCCGACCAGTTGCAGGCGCTGTGCGAGGCGGCGTGAGCCTCTAAAGCTCGCGCAGCGCCTGCGCGGGTCGCGTGCGCAGCAGCGACAGCGAGCCGGCAAGCGCGAGGCCCATCACCAGCGCGACGCCCAGTGCGAGCACGCCCAGCACGCGCGGCCAGTCGGGCAGCCACGCGAAATCGAACAGCTGGGTCACCACCAGCCAGCCCGCGCCCGTGCCCAGCGCCAGCGCGACGAGCGCGAGCAGAGCGCAGAGCAGGCCATATTCGGCGAGCAGCAGCGTGAGCAACTGGCCCCGGCTGGCGCCCAGCACGCGCAGGATCACGCTGTCGTACTGGCGGCGTTCGCGCGCGGCGGCGATGGCGCCCGCCAGCACGGCCATGCCCGCCAGCACCGCGACGCTGGCGGCGGCGAGTATGGCGGTGCCCATCTGCGACAGGATGTCGCGCACCTGCCCCAGCACCGGCCCGATCTCGATCACCGAGGACGAGGGCAGCGCGGTGACGAGGCCCGACAGGATCGCGCGGCGAACTTGCGCGCGCTTCTCGCTGGCGGGCAGGCTGACCGTGGCGGCAAGGTTGTGCGGCGCATCGGCGATGGCGTTGGGGCTGAACACCAGCACATAGTTGAAGCCCATCGAATCCCAGTCGATGCGGCGGAACGAGGCGATGCGCGCGCTGCGTTCGACGCCGAGCAGGGTGATGGTGATCCGGTCGCCAAGCTTCAGGCCCAGCACGGTGCGCAGTTGCTCGTCGACCGAGACCAGCGGTTCGCCGGTGTAGTCCTTGGGCCACCACGAGCCTTCGGTCAGCACGTTGCCGTCGGGCAGGTCCGCCGCATAGGTCAGGCCGCGATCGCCGCGCAGCGCCCAGGCATCGTCGGGGATCTCCTTGAGATCGGCGACGCGGATCATGTGGCTTTCGGGGCCATAGGCGACGATGCTGCCGCGCATCGCCGGAACCGTGCGGATCACCGCGCCGGGCGCGGCCTTGTGCACCACGGCGTCGAACTGCGGCAGCGCGGCGGGTGGCAGGTCGAGCACGAAGTAGTCGGGCGCCTTGGTGGGGACGCGGCGGGCGATGTTGGCATCGAGGCTGGTCTGGATGCTCGCCAGCAGCATGAAGGCGGCGAGGCCGAAGCCCAGCGCCACCACCAGCGCCGAGGTCTGCGCGCCGGGGCGGTGCAGGTTGGCCAGCGCCATGCGCGCGATCGCGCCCTTGGGCCGGGGCAGGTGCGCGGCAAGGCGCGTCAGGCCGAATCCCAGCGCGGCCAGCGCCACGAACAGCGCGGCTGCGCCGCCAAGGAAGCCCGCCGCCAGCAGCTTCTGCGGCGAGGTGAGCACCGCCAGCGCGGCGATGCCGCCCACGCCCAGCGCCACGGGCAACGCCGATGCGCGCCAGCGCACGGCCAGCGGCGCGACGCGGGCGCGCATCAGCGCCATGGCGGGAAAATCGCGCGCGCGGATCAGCGGCGGCGCGGCAAAGGTCAGCGCGATCAGCAAGCCGTAGGCGGCGGCCACGGCGAGCGCGAGCGGGTCGATCACGAAGCCGGTCTCGATCGGTAGCAGACCCTGCAAGGCGCGCCCGATCAGCGGCGTGGCGGCGACGCCCAGCGCAAGGCCGAGCGCGATGGCCACGGCCGAGGCGGCGGCGAGTTGCAGCAGGAAGATCCGCGCCACGTCGCCGCTGGTCGCGCCGAGGATCTTCAGCGTGGCGATGCTCGACCGGCGCGCTTCGAGATAGGAGGACACGCCGTTGCCGATGCCGATCCCGGCAATGGCGAGCGCGGCCAGCGCGACGAGCACGAGGAACTGGCCCATGCGCGATACGAAGCGGTCAAGACCGGGCGAGGCCTTGTCACGGGTACGGATCTCGAAGCCGGAGGTGGGGAACTGTGCCTTCACGGCATCGGCCTGCGCCTGCGGGTCGGCGCTGGCGGGCAGGCGCAGTCGGTACTTGGTGCGCGCCATCGAGCCGACCTGGACGAGGCCGGTCGCCGCGAGCGCCTGCTCCGAGATGATCACCGTCGGGCCGAGCGAGAAGCCTTCGCCCAGCCGGTCGGGTTCATCGCCGATCACGCCGCCCACGTTCAGCACGGCCTGCCCGATCTGGAGCCTGTCGCCGGGCCGCACGCCGAGCCGGTCGGCAACGCCGGGCGCGATCCATGCGGTCATGCCGACAGGCGCGCCTGCGGGCTTGCCACCCTCCAGCGTGAAGCGGCCATAGAGCGGCCAGCGCGCATCGACCGATTTCAGCTCTACCGGCAAAGTCGCGGCAAGGTCGCCCGGACGGCGGGCGAGGGCCTGCAACCGCGTGCCGACCGAGAGCGTGCCCAGCCGATCCAGCGCGGCGCGTTCGGAGGGGCTGGCGGTGCGCGCGGCGAGCGTGAACTCGATATCGCCGCCCAGCATCGCCTGCCCGCGCGCCGCAAGCTCGGTGCGGATCGCTCCGGTCAACGTGCCGATCGCGGCCAGCGCGGCGGTGCCGAGGACGAGGCAGACGAGCAGCAGGCGCAGGCCCCGAAAGCGCCAGTCCAGCCCGCGCCGGGCGAGCCGCCACGCGGCGGACCACGACAGGTTCATGCTGCAGAACCGCTTGGGGCGTCATCCGAAACGATGTGCCCATCGGCCAGCCGCACGATGCGCTGGCAACGGTGGGCGAGGTCTTCGTCATGCGTGACCATGACCAGCGTCGCGCCCGCCGCGTCGGCGCGTGCGAACAGAAGGTCGGCCACCGCCGCGCCGTTCGCGGCGTCGAGGTTGCCGGTGGGCTCATCGGCAAAGAGGATACGCGGGGCGGGCGCGAGCGCGCGGGCGATGGCGACGCGCTGCTGTTCGCCGCCGGAAAGCTGGGTGGGATAGTGATCGAGGCGGTGGCCGAGGCCGACCGCTTCAAGCTGCGCGCGTGCGATGTCCATCGCGTCGTCGGCGCCTGCCAGTTCCAGTGGTGTCGCCACGTTTTCGAGCGCAGTCATCGTCGGCAGCAGGTGGAAGGCCTGCAGCACGATGCCGATGCGCCCGCGCCGCGCGGCGGCAAGGCCATCTTCCGAAAGCTGCGCGAAATCCTGCCCGGCCACCAGCAGCGTGCCGCCGCTCATGCGTTCGAGGCCCGAGAGCACCGCGAGCAGCGAGGACTTGCCCGAGCCCGAAGGCCCCAGCAACGCCACCGTCTCGCCCGCGCCGATCTGCAGGTCGATCCCGCGCAGGATCTCGACGCGCGCCTCGCCTTCACCCAGCGCGAGCGTCAGGCCTTTGGCGAGGATCACCGGGCCGGAGAGGAAGGGGCCTGAAAGAATGGGGGAGGGCGGCGCTTTGGGATCGCTTGTCACAGCCGCAACCATGCCTAGATTGGTTGCGGCCTGCAACCTTCCCGAAAGAACCTGATGCGCCGTTCGTCGATTGTTCTTGCCCTCTTGCTGGCGGCCTGCTCGTCCAAGGCGCCGGTCCCCCAGCCGGTCGAAACCGCGGCAGCGGTGTCGCCCGTGCCCGCCGACGCGCCGGTGATCCTGGCATTCGGCGACAGCCTCTATGCCGGATACCAGCTGCCGCCGACCGACAGCTATCCCGCCAAGCTGGAGGCGGCGCTCAATGCGGGCGGGGTGAAGGCGCGCGTTATCAACGCAGGCGTTTCGGGCGACACGACGGCGGCGGCGCGCCAGCGGCTGGCGTTCACGCTCGACAACCAGCCGGTCAAGCCGACGCTGGTGCTGGTCGGGCTGGGCGGCAACGACATGCTGCGGGGGCTGCCGCCGACAGAGACGCGCGCCAATCTCGATGCGATCCTGGCCGAGTTGCAGAAGCGCAAGATCCCGGTTCTGCTGACGGGGATGCTCGCTGCGCCCAACCTTGGCGCGGACTACGTCAAGGCGTTCAACCCGATCTGGCCGCAACTGGCGAAGAAATACGACGCTGGGCTGGTGCCGTTCTTCCTCCAGCCGGTAATCGGCCAGAACGCGCTGCTGCTGGAAGATCACATGCACCCCAATACGCAAGGGGTGGACCGGATCGTCGCGGCGACCAAGGCGCAGGTTGCCGGGGCGCTGAAGGACGCCGAACGCTAGAGCCGTTCGACTCTCCCGTCGGCCACCTGCCACAGCGCCGCTTGACCGCTGATCTCGGCGAAGGGGGCGAGTTCGGTCCCGGTCATCCACACTTGCGCGCCCGAGGCGGCGAGCCGATCGTAGAGCGCGACGCGGCGCAGCGGATCGAGGTGCGCTGCGATCTCGTCGAGCAGCAGCAGGCGCGGGCGTTCGCCCCCGGTCGACGCGGCGGTCAGCGCGGCATGGGCGAGGACGATGGCGATCAGCATCGCCTTCTGTTCGCCGGTCGAGCAATCGGCAGCGGGAGCGTTTTTCGCGGCGAGCATGACGGCAAGGTCGTCGCGGTGGGGGCCGATCAGCGTGCGCCCCGCAGCCCGGTCGCGACGGCGGCTTTCGCGCAAGAGGCGGCGCAGCGCCTCGGGATCAGCGGGCGTTTCGCTGGCATAGGCGAGGCTGGGGCGGGCAAACGGCGCTTCGGGCTGCGTGGCGATCACGCGCGCGAGGTCTGCCACGAGCGTGCGCCGCGCCTCGGCCAGCGCCGTGCCGGTTTCCGCGAGCTGTGTTTCGAGCGCATCGAGCCACGCCGGGTCGGGCTCGGCAAGGTCCGCCAGCAGGCGGTTGCGTTCGCGCAGCGCGGTTTCATAGCGGGTGGCGGTGCGCGCGTGATCGGGGCGCAGCGCCAGCACCAACCGGTCGAGGAAACGGCGCCGGTCGCCGGGGCTTTCGGCGAACAGGCGGTCCATCGCAGGCGTCAGCCAGGTGATCGAGAGCCAGTCGGCCAGCCGCGTGGCCGGGCCTGCTGCACCATTGATGCGCACGGTGCGGCTGTTGGGCGCAGCAGCGGTCGTGGCCGTGGCAAGCGCGATATCGCCCTGTTCCATCTCGGCAGCCACGGCGAAGCTGCCATCGCCGTCGCGCCCCGCCATTTCGGCGGCGGTGGCGCGGCGCAGTCCCTTGCCGGGCGCGAGCAGGCTGATCGCTTCCAGCACATTGGTCTTGCCTGCACCGTTCTCGCCCACCAGCACGTTGAACGCGCGCGTTTCTTCCAGCCGGGTCGCGGCATGGTTGCGAAAATCGCGCAGGGTCAGGCGGGTGAGGGCCATGGCTGGGCGGGCGTTAGTGCGTCTGCGGGCGCGGCGCAAACGTCGCCATCTACGCGGCGTGCCTTTGCGCTATCCGCAGCGTCGTGATGAGGATGTAGAGGAAGGGCACCGGGATCGTGAAGGCGATCGCGGGACGTTGGAAGATCTGCGCGCACAGCACGAGGAGCACGAAGCACACCAGAACGCTGACCACCGCCGCGAGGATCAGGGCCAGCCCCTTCCAGTGGACCGGGACATAACTCCAGAGCCATTTGCGGAACCAGATTTCCCGCTCCATCAGCCGGCACTCCGCTCGATCAGGCCGTGCTTCTTCATGCAGTGGCGCAACTGGTCGTAGGTGAGGCCGAGCGCCTTGGCCGTCTGGCGCTGGTTGTAGCGGTTGCGCCCCAGGTGGTGTTCGAGGATCGCGCGTTCGTGCGCTTCCACGGCGCTGCGCAAGTCGGCGATGTCGTCAAGGTCGGCGCGCAGGGGGGCGGGGCGCGCGGGCGCGTCGTTGGCGGCGGCCGCGTGGACAGGGGTGTGGGGCGTGGTCGCCGGTTTCCACGGGCTTTCGAAGGGATCGAACTGGACGTGGCCGATGGGCACGGTGGGATCGTCCCAGCGGTAGACCGCGCGCTCGATCACGTTGCGCAGTTCGCGCACGTTGCCGGGCCAAGCGTAGCGTTCGAGCTGGTCGGCGACGTGGGGGGCAAAGCCCGGCCAGGCGTCCCAGTGCAGTTCCGCCGCCATGCGCCGCCCGAAATAGTCGGCCAGCACCGCGATGTCACCTTCGCGCACGCGCAACGGCGGCAGGGTGATGACCTCGAAGCTCAACCGGTCGAGCAGGTCGGCGCGGAAGCGGTTCTGCGCGGCCATTCTGGGCAGGTCTTCGTTGGTGGCGGCGACGATGCGCACGTCGACCCGGATCGGCCGGCTGGCGCCGATGCGCGTGACCTCGCCATATTCGACCGCGCGCAGCAGGCGTTCCTGCGCCCCCATCGACAGCGTGCCCAATTCGTCGAGGAACAGCGTGCCCTTGTCGGCCTCCTCGAACCTGCCAACGCGCGCTCGGGTGGCGCCGGTGAAGGCGCCCGCCTCGTGCCCGAACAGCTCGGCCTCGATCAGCGTTTCGGGTAGCGCCGCGCAGTTCATCGTGACGAGCGGTTCCTGCCAGCGCGTGGACAGGCGGTGGAGGCGTTCGGCGATCAGCTCCTTGCCGGTCCCGCGTTCGCCGATCACCAGCACCGGGCGCCGCATCGGCGCGGCGCGGCTGGCGCGCTCCACCGCATCGAGGAAGGCGCCCGACTGGCCGATGAACTGGACTTCGCGATCCACTTTTCCGCCCTCATTTCAAATACGCGCCAAGGGATGGCATATTTTCCCAACCTTGCGCAAGATTTCCCAACGCGTTGCGGCGGGCGATCGGTAAAAGCCGCTGAAATCGGGCGCGGATGCCATTTGGCACAGGGCTTGCTGAAAGGTGAACAAGCCTGCCGGACCAGACCGGCGGACCCCGGAGAAAGACCATGTACACCGCCCGCTTCTTCTCGACCAAGCTCGGCCGCGCAAGCCTCGCCAGCATCCTGGCGGTGGTGGCGATGAACTGCTTCGCGCTGTCCCAGCAGCTCCACGCCGCGCCGCAGGTGCTGGCATCGAGCGCTGCGATCACCGGGGAGCTGGCGTGACCGTGGACCTGACCCCGATCGGCCCGGAGCGTCGGGCGCGGGACGGCGAAGGCCGCGCCTCGCGCTTCGACGCGGAGCTGGACGCGCTGCGCCAGCGCCAGTCTTCCAATCGCGACACGGCTGGCCAGCCGCGTCCCTCATCCCATCGCGGAGGTTACGGAATGAGCATCTTTTCGCGGACGCTCGATATCATCTCGTCCAATTTCAACGACCTGCTCGACAAGGCCGATGATCCTTCGAAGACCATCCGGCTGATGATCATGGAGATGGAAGAGGCGCTGGTCGAAGTGCGCGCGTCTGCCGCCCGCACCATCGCCGACCAGAAGGAAATGCAGCGCCACGTCATCAAGCTGGAGCGGTTGCAGGCCGATTGGGCTGACAAGGCGCAACTGGCGCTGTCGAAGGACCGCGAGGATCTGGCCCGCGCTGCACTCGTCGAAAAGAAGAAGGCCGCCGACATGGTCGGGCAACTGACGACCGAGATCGCCGTGCTCGACGATTCGATGCGTGCCTACGAACAGGATATCGAGAAGCTGCAGACCCGCCTGCGCGAAGCCCGCAGCCGCCAGACGGCGATCGCCGCCCGCCTCGAAAGCGCGGAGAACCGTGTGCGCCTGCGCAGCT
Organism: Novosphingobium percolationis; assembly: GCF_020179425.1. Taxonomy (GTDB): domain Bacteria; phylum Pseudomonadota; class Alphaproteobacteria; order Sphingomonadales; family Sphingomonadaceae; genus Novosphingobium; species Novosphingobium percolationis. The sequence continues at coordinate 454,596 of NZ_JAILYM010000002.1, forward strand.
TGCTGACCAACGAGCGCGTCGACGAAGCGCTCGCCCGTTTCGACCAGCTCGAACGCCGCGTCGATTACGCCGAAGGCCGCGCCGATGCGCTGGGCCTTGCCGATGGCACCGCGCCGAACCTGGCTGACGAGATCGCCGCGCTCGCCGGGCAGGACAAGATCGACGAGGAACTGGCCGCGATGAAGCGCGCGCTGAGCAACAAGGAGGGCTGAGGCCATGGAAGAAGTGCTTGTTCCCATCGGCGTCGTCGGCATGCTGTTCGTCGGCCTGCCATGGATCATCCTCCACTACATCACCCGCTGGAAGACCGCCGCCACGCTGACCTCGGGCGATGAGGCGCTGCTGGAGGAACTGTACCAGCTCGCCCGTCGCCTCGACGAACGCATGGACACGGTCGAGCGCCTCGTCGCCGCCGACAACCCGGACTTCCATCCGGCGCGCCTTCATCACGACCGCGAAACCGACAACCAGAAGCTGCGCGAGCTGGACCGTATGCTCGCCGAAAAGAAGGGGAGCCTGTAACATGACCGCGCAACGGACCCGTTTCTACCGCGACAAGGTCAACGGCAAGTTCATGGGCGTGGCCGCGGGGATCGCGGACTACACCGGCGTGGACGTGCTGTGGGTGCGCCTCGGCCTGGTCATCGGCACGGTGTGCGGCCTCGGCTTCCTGCCGCTCGCCTATATCGTGCTGGGCTTCCTGTCGGAGAAGAAGCCGCCCTATCTCTATGCCGACCGTCAGGAGCAGAAGTTCTGGCAGGGCGTGCGCCAGTCGCCCGGCCGCACCGCCCGCGAAGTGCGCGCCCAGTTCCGCGACATCGACCGCCGCCTCGCCGATGTCGAACAGTTCTACGTCTCTGGCAATCCGCGCCTGTCGGCCGAGATCGAAAGCCTGCGTTGAGCCGCAGGCGGGGGAACAGGGGGAAATCCGATGAATCCTGATAGCATCTTCGTCCTGATCCCACTCGCCCCGTTCCTGCTGGGTGGCCTTGCGATCTGGACCCGCCACAGCGGCAAGCTGGCCGAAATCCGCGCGGCTGCCACCGCCGAGAAGGCAGCGCAATACGCCGCGCAGAACCAGGCGCTGGAGACCCGCGTGCGGGTGCTGGAGCGCATCGTCACCGACAAGGGCTACGACGTCGCCGTCCAGATCGAGGCGCTGCGCGACACGCGCCGGATCGATGACGGCGCGCACCGGCCCGCAGGCCACGCCTGACGCGTCGGCAACAACAGACCAAAAGGGGAGAAGTCCAATGCCGTTCGATCTTTCGCCCGCGATGATCGGCGTGCCGGCCATTGCCATCACCGTCGGCTGGGTGGTCAATACCTGGCTGCGCGTGCGCCACGGCTATCCGCTGGAAAACTCGTGGGGCAAGGCGGTCTATCCAAAGACCGATGATGCCGCGCAGCAGCGGGTCGCGCTGCTGACGCAGGAAAACGCCCAGCTGCGCGCCGAGATGGGGGCGGTCAAGGACCGGCTCGCCAATGTCGAGCGGATCGTTACCGACAGCGGCTATGCGCTGACCCACCAGATCGAGGCGCTTCGGTCGGAGCCGCTCGACCGGAGGGCGCAATGACCGGCATGGAGGTCTTCGCCTTCTGCGCGCTGGTGCTGCTGCTGATCTGCGCGATGGGCATGGGGCTGGACGCCTACAAGCGGCGGATGGACCTGCGCGAGAAGGAACTGGAGCTGCTGGCCGCGCGCACCGCCGAAAAGGCTGCGCAATATGCCGCCGGGGCCGAGCGGCTGGAGCAGCGGGTGCGCGTGCTCGAACGCATTGCCACCGACCGCGCCGCGAGCCTGGCCGACGAAATCGGCCGTGCCGTGGAACAGAACCCGGCGCTGGCCGGACAGATCGAAGCCCTGCGCGAAGCACGGGCGAGCTGAGGGAACGACACGCCGTGGGATTCTGGAGCGCCGCTGTCGCCATCGTCGCGATCATCGCTTTCGCCAATATGCGCGCCGCACGCTATCGCGGCCACTCGGGCAATGGCGGTCCCGATCCGGCCTATACCGCCCAGCTCGAACGCGAAGTCGCCGACTTGCGCAAGCGGCTCGAAGTGGTCGAGCGCATCGTCACCGACGGGACCGAGACGCGCCGCCTGGCGCACGAGATCGAATCGCTGCGCGAGCGTTGAGGCGCGCGACCGCCAATTCGAAAGGACGATCCGATGAGCAAGGCATCAGACGGCGCAAAGGCAGGGATCGGGCTTGGCAGCGCCATTGCCGTCGCGATTTCGTGGAGCCTGCACAAGTCGGTGGTGTGGGCCACGATCCACGGCGTGCTGTCGTGGGTCTATGTACTCTACTACGTGTTCACCCGCCCGGGCGGCATTTTTGCCTGAGGGTACGCTTGAGGCAGCCTGCGCGTCTGCTAAGGCCCGCTGATGCGCAGCCTTGATGACATCCGCGAAGAGTACGAATTTCTCGACGGCGACGAACGCTATCGTCTGCTGATCGAACTGGGGCGCGAGCTGGAGCCGATGCCCGATGCGCTCAAGACCGACGCCACGCTGGTGCGTGGCTGTTCGGCCAGCGTCTGGGTCTATCCGGTAACGCAAGGTGCGGGCGAACACCTGCACTTCCTTGCCGACAGCAACGCCGCGATCACCAAGGGCATCGTCGCGCTGGTGCTGGCGGCGGTGCAGGATCGCCCTGCGGCCGAAGTCGCCGCGACCGACATCGCCGATCGTCTCGCGCCGTTCGACCTCAAGAACCAGCTTTCCAGCAACCGCACGCAAGGGGTGCCCAACATGATCGCGCTGGTGCGCGACCATGCCGCGCGCCTTGCCGCCGCGGGTTAGGACGCCCTTGCGCCGCCATCTTTGGACGGGCGCGGGCCTAGCTTTCGTCGCCATCGGCGCGGTGGGCGCGTTCCTGCCGCTGCTGCCCACGGTGCCGTTCCTGCTGCTGGCGCTGTTCTGCTTTGCGCGCGGCAATCCCGTGTGGGAGCAGCGCCTGCTCGATCACCCCAGATGGGGCCCGCCCTTGCGCGACTGGCGCGAACGGCGGGTGATCCCGCGCCGCGCCAAGAAGGCGGCGCTGCTGGCCATGGCGGTGAGCGTGGCGGTGACGGCGCTGACCGCAGGCTGGCCGTGGGTGCTGATCCCGGGGGGCGTCATGGCACTGTCGGGAACGTGGATCTGGACCCGCGCGGAATAGGTGCTGCAATATCGAACGGTATCAGGACTGTATCGATTTGTAACGTAGCAGACTTTTAATCTTCGTTAATCTTTCGTAATTGGTCCCTAGCCCTGTGCCCCATCCAACCAGCCTAGGGGACCAAACATGGCTACCGGACCTTCGACGACCACCGATCCGTTCCTGCTCGCGCTTGAACCCAACGTCACCATCACCTCGATCCTCACCACGGGCGACGCCCTGACCGGCAGCACCACCGGCGTGTTCGGCGGCATTCCCGACGGCATCGGCGCGTTCGACAACGGCGACGGCACCGTCACCGTGATCCTCGATCACGAAATCGCCAGCGGCGGTTCGGTCCGCGACCATGGCGGCACCGGCGCCTACATCGACACCATGATCATCGACAAGTCGACCCTGGCCGTTGTCGGCGGTGACGATGCGATGAAGACCGTCAACCTCTGGAACGGCACGCAATACGTCGCCGGCACCACCAACTTCAGCCGCTTCTGCTCGGGCGACCTGGCCGACGCCACGGCCTATTTCAACGTCGCCACGGGCGTCGGCACCGATGCGCGCATCTTCCTGACGGGCGAGGAATCGGGCGTCGAAGGCCGCGCGGTCGCCACGATCGTATCGGGCGCCAACGCCGGCACCGCCTATGAACTGCCCGCGCTCGGCAACCTCTCGTTCGAGAATCTGACGGCGAACCCTTTCGCCCAGAACAAGACCATCGTTGCCGCCACTGACGACGGCCAGAACGGCCAGGTCTACATCTACGTCGGCCAGAAGCAGGCCACCGGCACCGAAGTCGACAAGGCCGGCCTCACCAACGGTTCGCTGTTCGGCATCAAGGTGACCGGTTTCACCGACGAAACCAACCTCACCGCCGCCAACGGCACGTTCTCGCTCGAACAGATCGTCGATGCCGCGAACAAGACCGGTGCGCAGATCGACGCCGCCAGCGAATCGCAGGGCGTCACCAGCTTCCTGCGCCCCGAAGACAGCGCCTGGGATCCGGAACACCCCAACGTCCTGTACTTCACCACGACCAACAGCTTCACCGGCAACTCGCGCCTCTACAAGGCGACCTTCGCCGACATCAGCAACCCCGAAGCGGGTGGCACGATCGAAGCCGTGCTCGATGGCAGCGAAGGCCAGCACATGTTCGACAACCTGACCGTGGCGAACGGCAAGGTCATCCTGCAGGAAGATCCGGGCAACAACGCCTACATCGCCAAGGTCTATGAATACGACATCGCCACCGACACGCTGTCGTCGATCCTGACCTTCGACCCGGCCAAGTTCACTCCGGCGGCCGCCGGTTTCATCACGCAGGACGAGGAAAGCTCGGGCGTGATCGACGTCACTTCGATCTGGGGCGATGCCGACACCCGCGCCTATCTGCTTGATGCGCAGATCCACAAGACGACCGGCGATCCGGCAACCATCGAGCAGGGCCAGCTCCTGCTGATGAAGGTCGACGACGTCCAGGACGGCGCCAACGGCGACGACGTGCTGAACGGCGATGCCGCCGCCAACACGATCCGCGGCTTCAACGGCAACGACACCATCCGCGGCGGTTCGAACAACGACACGCTGTTCGGCAACAACGGCAACGACGTGCTCGATGGCATGACCGGCAACGACGTGCTCGTCGGCGGCCGTGGCGACGACCGCCTGACCGGCGGCGCAGGACGCGACACCTTCGACTACAGCCGCCTCGAAGACGGCAAGAAAGCCCCGGCGGGCAATGACACGATCACCGATTTCACCCACGGCCAGGACGTGATCCTGCTGGGCGAAGGCGTGTGGTTCAAGGGCGAGACGCACGGCGACTTCAACGCCGATGGCGTGGCCGACACCCGCGTCACGCTAACCAGCGGCGGCACGCTGACGCTGCTGGGCGTCAGCCAGGTCGAGGAAGGCGATTTCGCCACCACCTCGGGCTTCGGCGCGACCGGCTATGATCGTGCGTTCCACGACCTGATGATCGCCTGATCGCCTGATCGCCTGATCGTCCGCGTCCGGCAACGGATGAGGCAACGGGGGCCGGTCCGCAACCTGCGGGCCGGCCCCTCGTCCTTGGCGATGGCAGCCTTTGCTGCAGCCTTTGCCGACACGCCCGCCGCTTCGCCCCACTTGTTCACTTTATGTTCTTATTCTAGCGTGCGCTTCAGGAGGTCTGGAGTCGCAGCACTATGGTTACGGTGACGGTCGCCAAGGCGGCGGGTTCGATGGTCTGGTTCGATCGGCTGGTCGCACTGGCGGACGCGCTGGCCTGGCCGCTGGCGTTGATCGCTATGGCGCTGCTATTCCGCGCGCAATGGCGGGCGCTGTTGCACCGGCTCGACGAATTGCGCTGGGGCGACAAGTCGGCGCGCTTTTCGCGGCGGCTCGACCGGCTGGAGCGCACCGCGCCCTTTCCGCCGCCGCTCCCCGCGCCGGACGAGGAGCCCGAGCTGGCACTGTCGGGCGATCACGCGCGCTTTTTGCAACTGCTGGAAATTTCGCCCAGCGCCGCCGTGCTGGATGCATGGGGGCGGGTCGAGGAGGGACTGGCGCGCCTGACGCGGCGTGGCCGGACCGAGGCGTTGGACTTGCGTGTCCGCGCGCAAGTGGCCGAACTCGCGGCGCTGCGGGCCGAGGCGACGCGCGGGGAAGCGGTCACCGTGCCCGATGCGCTGCGCTTCCGCGTCGCGGCCAAGCGCGTGCTGAACGAGATCAACCTGGCGTGATGCCACCCTTGGCGCGCTGCGGCAGCACCGCCACCAGCAGCACGATCGCGACCAGCAGCACCGTCGAGGCCAGCGGGCGGCTGAAATCGAGCCCGCCCTTGGCCAGCGGCTTGTCGAGGAAATCGCCCACCGTCGCGCCCAGCGGGCGGGTGAGGATGAACGCCGCCCAGAACAGCGCCACGCGGTTGACGCGGGTCGTGAAGTAGAGCGCCGCGATCCCTGCGAGCGCGATGGCGAACACGGTCGCCCCGCCCAGATAGCCGAGGCCATTGGTATCCGCCGTCCAGTCGCCCAGCGCGGTGCCCAGCGTCTGCGACAGCGAGATCGTCAGCCAGTAGAACCACTCCGAGCGCCGGTCGGTCAGATGGTCGATCTTCACCGCGCCGGTCACGAAATGCCACGCCGCCAGCGAGGCGAGCACCAGGGCCAGCAGCAGCGCCGAACCGCCGGCATAGCCGATGCCGAGCGAGCGCGTGGCGAAATCGGCCAGCGTCGTGCCCGCCGTGGTCGAGGCGATGATCGTCGCCCAGTAGAGCGCCGGGCGGAAGCGGTCCGCGCGCACTTGCGCCATGGCCAGCACCAGCAGCACGGCCACGAAGATGCCGGTGCTGGCAAGATAGCCGAAATCGAAGGTCATCGACAGCGTGTCGCCCGCCGTCTCGCCCAGCGTGGTGGCGAGGATCTTGATGATCCAGAAGCCGAGCGTGGCCGCCGCCACCTTGCTGCCGCGAACGTCACCCATGCGTCTTACTCCACCGCCTCGCGCAGTACGGCGATACCACGCTCGCGCTGTGCTTTCAGTTCCTGCTTCAGCACGGCGGGATCGCGCGCGAACACGAAGCCGAAGCTGACGCCGCCTTCCTTGCCCTGTGTGGCATGGTGCAGCTTGTGCGCCTGGACCAGCCGCTTGGCATAGCCCCGGTTGGGTACGTAGCGAAACCAGCGCTGGTGGACGAGGCCATCATGAACCAATGTGTAGATCACGCCATAGAACAGCACGCCCAGGCCGATCCACGTGCCTGGCCACCAGGCCCGAGCCCCCATGATCAGCGGGCTGCCCAGCGCGAACATGCTTATCGACATCGCCGCGCCGACCAGCGCGTAGAGATCGTTCTTCTCGAAGAAGCGGTCGTGGCGTTCGTGGTGGTCGCGATGCCAGCCCCAGCCGAAGCCGTGCATGATGTACTTGTGGCTGGACCACGCGACGCCCTCCATGGCGAGCACGGTGGCGAGTACGATGACGATGGCAAGCACGGTATCCATGGGGTCGTCTCTACTCTCTCGCGCGACAATCCGCGACACTTTCTGGCCGGGATGAGACAACCGATTTCGCGGCCATTCATGGGGTTGGCGACATGGTCCTTCGGGTGAGCGGCACGAAATCCGCCGCCCGGAAACAAAGGACCAACGCCATGAAGAAGCTCGTTCTTGCCGCCCTTGTCCCCGCCGCGATCCTGTCGGCCGCCGCGCCTGCCAGCGCGCAAGGCTGGGGCCGCCATCACAACGATGCCGCGCATTCCACCCCGGCGCGCAACGCCGATATCCGCCAGGACATCGACGGCCTGCGCTGGCAGATCGACAAGGCGCAACGAAACCGCGCCATTTCAGGCCGTGAGGCCGAAGGCCTGCGCCGCGAAGCGCGCGAGATCCAGCGCCAGTACGCCTATTTCGCGCGCGGCGGGCTGGACCGGAGCGAATATCGCACGCTCGAACGTCGCGTCGCCAATGTCCGCGCGCACTTGCGCATGGAGCGCTGGGACCGCGATGGCCGTCGCGGCTGAGCAAAGGGCGTAATTAAATTACGCGATCGGGCAACAAGGCGCGCCTTTCCTGCTTGAAAAGCGGGCGGGGCGCGCCTAACCCGCTGGCCATGGCTCAGAACCCGCGCACGCTCTACCAGAAGATCTGGGATTCCCACGTTGTCGAAAATCGCGACGATGGCACCAGCCTGATCTACATCGACCGACACCTCGTCCACGAGGTGACGAGCCCGCAGGCGTTCGAGGCGCTGCGCGTGGCCGGGCGCAAGGTGCGCCGTCCCGACCTGACGCTGGCGGTGCCCGACCACAACCTGCCCACCACCGCGCGGCGCGATGCGGCGGGCAACCGCCTGCCGATCGAGGACGCCGAAAGCGCGCAGCAGCTCGCCATGCTGGAAAAGAATGCCCCCGCCTTCGGCATCCGCTACATCGGCGCGACCGACCGCGAACAGGGCATCGTCCACGTCGTCGGGCCGGAGCAGGGCTTCTCGCTGCCCGGTGCGACGATCGTGTGCGGCGACAGCCACACCGCCTGCCACGGCGGCCTCGGCGCGCTGGCCTTCGGCATCGGCACCAGCGAGGTCGAGCATGTGCTCGCCACGCAGACCTTGCTGCTCAAGCAGTCGAAGGCGATGGAAGTGCGCGTCGAAGGCACGCTGACCCCCGGCGTCTCGGCCAAGGACGTGGTGCTGCACATCACCGGCGTACTGGGCGCCTCGGGCGGCACCGGCTATGTCATCGAATATACCGGCAACGTGATCCGCGACCTGTCGATCGAGGGCCGCCTGACCGTGTCGAACATGGCGATCGAACACGGCGCGCGCGCCGGGTTGATCGCGCCCGACGACAAGACCTTCGCCTACCTCAAGGGCCGCCCCTATGCGCCCAAGGGTGCCGAATGGGATGCCGCCGTGGCATGGTGGACCAGCCTCGCCACCGATCCGGGCGCGAAGTACGACAAGGTCGTGGTGATCGACGCCGCCGATATCGCGCCTTCGGTCACCTGGGGCACCAGTCCCGAAGACGTGCTGCCGATCACCGCGGTGGTTCCGGCGCCCGAAAGCTTTGCCGATGCATCCAAGCAGGAAGCCGCACGCAAGTCGCTCGACTACATGGGGCTCGTCCCCGGCCAGCGGCTGCAGGACGTCGAGGTCCAGAACATCTTCATCGGCAGCTGCACCAACAGCCGCATCGAGGACCTGCGCGCCGCCGCCGCGATCCTCAAGGGCCGCACCAAGGCCGCCAACGTCAAGTGGGCGATCGTCGTGCCGGGCTCGGGGCTGGTCAAGGAACAGGCCGAGGCTGAAGGGCTGGACAAGGTGTTCACCGACGCCGGCTTCGAATGGCGTGAACCGGGCTGCTCGGCGTGCCTCGGCATGAACCCGGACAAGGTGCCCGCAGGCGAACGCTGCGCGTCCACCAGCAACCGCAACTTCGTCGGTCGCCAGGGGCCGGGCGCGCGCACCCACCTCGTCAGCCCGGCAATGGCCGCTGCCGCCGCCGTGACGGGCAAGCTGACCGACGTTCGCGACCTCGTCTGAGGCTCGTCCATCTCCCCTCCCGCGTTCGGGAGGGGTTGGGGGTGGGCAGGTTTACACGCCCCCGTCCGCGCACTAGCCTCACCCCTTCCACACGGAGGGGACGGGGATGGAACTGATCAAGGGTGTCCGCGCGCAGGAACGCCTTTATGGCGGCGTGCTGTGGCTGGTCTCGGTGGTCTTTGCAGGCTTCCTGATCGGGCTTGGCAATCTCGTGATCGGCGACCTGCCGCTCGTCGATGAAACGGTCATCGCCGCGCCCGCCGGGCCGAGCGCGGCGCAGCAGCGCCTCTCGGCCGAACTGGCCAGTGCAACCGTCACCGCCGCGCGGATCGACGACAAGCTGGAGATCCAGCGCCTGCAATTGACCCAGGCGCAGCGCGCCTCGCAGACCGCCAGCGAGACCTTCAAGGCGTGGATCGCCGCGCGCACCGCCACCACCGATCCGCAGCAGGACCCCGAAGTGCTGTCGCGCACCCGCGCGCTCGAACAGCTCAAGGACACCGAGCGTACCATCCAGTCGCGCATCGCCACGCTGGAGAACGACAAGGTCCCGCTCGAACAGCGCATGAGTGCGATTCGGCTGGCGCAATACCAGGCGGAGCGCGATGCGGTGCCCGCGCAGGAACGCGCGCGCTTCTGGCAGGAACTGCGCGTGTTCGCCCTGCGCCTCGCCATCACGCTGCCGATGCTGGCGGCGGCGGCGTGGATGGTCGTGAAGAAGCGCCAGAGCGATTACTGGCCGCTGGCGCGCGGCTTCGTGCTCGCCGCCGTGTTCGTGTTCTTCGTCGAACTGGTGCCCTACCTGCCGAGCTACGGCGGCTATGTCCGCTACGCCGTGGGCATCGCGCTGACGCTGGCGGCGGGGCACTTCCTGATCCGCAACATGCGCGCCTGGCTCGCCAGCCGACAGGCGGCCGAGGCGCAGGGCGAGGCGGAGCGCCGCGCGCGCGTCGATCAGGACGAAGCCTTCCGCAAGATGGCCGCGAAGGTCTGCCCCGGCTGCGACCGCCCCATCGCCACCACGGGCGAGGCCGAGGCCAACTTCTGCGTCCATTGCGGGCTGACGTTGTTCGATCACTGCCACGCCTGCGATACGCGCAAGATGGCGTTCTTCCGCTTCTGCATGACCTGCGGCGCGGCGTCGGACGAAAAGGCGCACGCACCGACTTGAACGAAGCGCCCAAATCCGCCTTCGCGCCCGTGGTTGCGCCCGATACGCGCGTGCTGGTGCTCGGCAGCCTGCCGGGCGAGGCCTCGCTGCGCGCCGCGCGCTACTACGCGCATCCGCAGAACCAGTTCTGGCGGCTGATCGGCGGCGTGATCGGGCGCGATGTGGCGGCGCTGGATTATGACGCGCGCCTTGCCGCCCTGCTGGCGGCAGGCATTGGCTTGTGGGACAGCGTGGCGCGTGCACGGCGGGCGGGCAGCCTCGATACCGCGATCCGCGAGGTGGAGGCGGCTCCGCTGGCAGAGCTCGCCGCCACGCTGCCGGCCTTGCGCGCGGTTGGCTTCAACGGCGGCACCTCGGCCCGCATCGGGCGTCGCCAGTTTGCCCCCAACAGCCCGCTGGCCTTCGTTCAGCTTGCGTCCAGCAGTCCGGCCTATTGCCGCGTTACGTGGCAAGAAAAGCAGGAATCGTGGAACGCCCTGCGAAAATTCCTGCGCTGAAACTTGCAATTGCGGTCCGCCTCTCCGAACATGGCGGGCCTAACACTCAAGGAGCGTTGCGTGACCAAGAAGAGCGACAACTGGACCGGCAAGGCGGCGATGGCGGGTGCGGCGATCGGCTCGGCGGCCATTGCGGCGGCGTTGCTCTACGCCTCGCGTCGCAAGGAACGCGTCGAAAAGGCGGCCTCCAAGGCTCCCCCGGTCGACACGCCCGAAACCGACTGACCTCTTGCATGGCGCTTCGCCGCGATTATAGCGAAGCGCCATGGACCCCGTGAACCAGATCGAAGGCCGCGCCTATCCGTTCGGCCTCAAGAACGTCGATACCGACGTCATCATCCCCGCGCACTGGCTGAAGACGATCAGCCGCGAAGGGTTGGGCAAGGGCGCGTTCGAAGCGATCCGCAAGGATCCGGATAACCTGTTCGACAGTCCCGAATATGCCGGCTCGCCGATCCTCGTCGCGGGCGACAACTTCGGCTGCGGCTCCAGCCGCGAACACGCCGCCTGGGCGCTGGGCGACATGGGCATCAAGGCGGTCATCGCGCCCTCGTTCTCCGATATCTTTTCAGGGAACGCCTTCAAGAACGGCATCCTCACCGTCATTCTGCCGCAGGAAGCGGTCGATCGGCTGGTCGAAGTGGCGAAGACCGATCCGATCCACATCGACCTTGAAGCGCAGACGGTGACCACCCCGTTCCAGGATCGCTTCACCTTCGAGATCGACGCCTTCCGCAAGCACTGCCTGCTCAACGGTCTCGACGAAGTGGGCCTGACGCTGGCGCGGGACGTCGCGATTTCCAGCTACGAGCAGAAGCTCGCGGGCGAGCGCAGCTTCCTCACCCACGGCACGGCGACGGCTGCTTAACCGCGCAATTAAATACCGCTTCCCTTCGCGGGCGAATCTTGCTTTTCTGATCGGCGAACCGGGGCGCACCGACGCGCCTGCAACCGATGTGCGGGAGAACAGATTCATGAAGGCCTTGCAGACCCACGCCGTGGGCGGACCCGAAACGCTCGTCCTCGACGATCTGCCCGACCCCGTTGCCGGGCCCGGCCAGGTGATCGTCGCGGTCAAGGCGTGCTCGATCAACTTCCCCGACACGCTGATGATCCGCGATCTCTACCAGTTCAAGCCCGCGCGTCCGTTCTCGCCGGGCGGTGAACTCGCAGGCGTGATCGACTCCGTGGGCGAGGGCGTCACTCAGTGGAAGGTCGGCGACCGCGTGATCGCCATGGTCGGCAACGGGGGCTTGCGCGAAAAGGTCGTGGCCGATCCGGCCCGCCTGTTCGCGCTGCCCGAAGGCGTCGATTTCGAAACCGGCGCTTCGCTGCTGATGACCTATGGCACCAACATCCACGGCCTCGTCGATCGCGGCCAGATCAAGGCGGGCGATACCGTGCTGGTGCTGGGCGCGGCAGGTGGCATCGGCCTTGCGGCGATCGAGCTGTCCAAGGCGTTCGGCGCGCGCGTCGTCGCTGCCGTCTCGACCGAGGAAAAGGGCCAGATCGCGCGCGAAGCGGGCGCCGACGAAGTGGTGATCTACCCGCGCGCGCCGCTCGACAAGGCGCAGTCCAAGGCTCTGGCCGAAGCGTTCAAGGCCGCTTGTGGCCCCAACGGCGCGGACATCGTCTACGACGTGATCGGCGGGGACTACTCCGAACCCGCCGTGCGCGCGATCGCGTGGGAAGGCCGCTTCCTCGTCGTCGGCTTCACCGCGGGCATCGCCAAGCTGCCGCTCAACCTCACCTTGCTCAAGGCCTGCGACGTGCGCGGCGTGTTCTGGGGCGCCTGGACCGCGCGCGAGCCGGAAAAGTTCAAGGCCGAAGTCGCGCAGCTGTTCGACATGGTCAAGGCGGGCAAGATCCGCCCGCGCGTCTCGGCCCGCTTCCCGCTGGCGCAGGGCGGCGATGCCATCGCCATGCTCGAAAACCGGCTTGCGGTCGGCAAGGTCGTGGTGACGATGTAAGCGAAAGAAGAGGAAGGCAGGGGTTTACCACCCCTGCACCCCGTGGACGTCTTCCGGTGCAACCGCAGGCGGTGGTTGAAGGGGCGCTCAGTTCCGGCTGTCGTACGTGGGCAGGCCCAGCCGCCAGTGGATCGCCGCGCCGCGCAGCGCGAAGCCTGCCAGCGCCGCCACCGTCCATACCGGCGCATCGGGCAGGGCCAGCGCCTTGCCGCCCGCGCACAGCACCGACGACAGCGCCGCAGCGGTCACGTAAAGCTCCGGCCGCATTAGGATCGACGGACGCCCGGCCAGCACGTCGCGAATGATCCCGCCGACGCAGCCGGTGATCACGCCCATCAGCATGGCCGGCACGGGCGCGACGCCATAGGCCAGCGCCTTGGCCGTGCCCAGCACCGCATAGGCGCCAAGGCCGACCGCATCGGCCCATTCCAGCACGGGCCGATCCCACCAGCGATGCGGCGTGAACCACGTCACCAGCGCCACGCCGAGGCATACCGGCGCCACGGCGGGATCGCGCACCCAGAACACCGGCGCGCCGATCAGCAGGTCACGGATCGATCCGCCGCCGACCCCCGTCACCAGCGCAAAGAAGGTCATCGTGACGAGCGTCTGGCGCATCCGCGCAGCGAGCAAAGCACCGCTCAGCGCAAACACGGCGATCCCTGCAAGGTCCAGCACGCCGACGATGGCGGGAAGCGAGGGGGCAGGGAGCAACGGCGAAGGCATGGTGTCCTGATAGCAGTCTGGTCGGGCGAGGGCACCTGTCGTTTCAGGCGCAACCGGGATGTGCGAAAATGCCCTCCCCGAACCCCTCCCGCAAGCGGGGTGGGCCGCCGCGTCTACCCCGAAAAGCCAAAGGGCCGCGCCGGTCTCCCCGCGCGGCCCCTTGCGTCTGTGCCGGTGAAGGCGATCAGATGTGGATCGGCTTGCCCGTCACGCCCATCGCGGCTTCCTTCAGCGCTTCCGAATGGGTCGGATGCGCGTGGCAGGTATAGGCGATGTCTTCGCTGGTGGCGCCGAATTCCATGGCGAGCGCGGCCTCGGCGATCATCGTGCCGGCAACGCTGGCGATTGCCCACACGCCCAGCACGCGGTCGGTCTTGGCATCCGCGATCACCTTCACGAAGCCGTCGGGCTCGTGGTTGGTCTTGGCGCGGCTGTTGGCGAGCATCGGGAACTTCGAGACCTTGATCTCGCCCTTTTCCTTCGCGGCTTCCTCGGTCAGGCCCACGCCCGCGAATTCGGGCATGGTGTAGACCACGCCGGGGATCACGTCGTGGTTCACGATGCCGGTGAGGCCGGCGATGTTCTCGGCCACGGCGATGCCTTCGTCCTCGGCCTTGTGCGCCAGCATCGGGCCGGGGATCACGTCGCCCACGGCCCACACGCCGTCGATCCTGGTGGCGAAGTCGTGGTCGGTTTCGATCTGGCCGCGCGCGTTCAGCTCCAGCCCGATCTTGTCGAGGCCGAGGCCATCGACGTTCGGTCGGCGGCCAATGGCCACCAGCACGCAGTCGGCTTCGATCGTCGCCGCCTCACCGCCCTTGGCCGGTTCGACGGTAAGGGTCGCCTTGCTGCCATTCACGGCAACGCCCGTCACCTTGGTGCCGAGCTTCAGCTCCATGCCCTGCTTCTTGAAGATCTTGGCGGCTTCCTTGCGGACATCGCCGTCCATGCCGGGCAGCAGCTGATCGAGGAACTCGACCACGGTGACCTTTGCGCCGAGGCGACGCCACACCGAACCCAGCTCCAGCCCGATCACGCCGCCGCCGATCACGACGAGGTGGTCGGGCACCTTCTTCAGCGACAGCGCGCCGGTCGAATCCACGATCACGCCCGCATCGTTGTCGACGGTCACGCCCGGCAGCGGGGTAACGCTCGAACCCGTGGCGATCACGACGTTCTTCGCGGTGACCTTCTCGCCATTGACGGTGACGGTGTGCGCGTCCTCGAAGCTGGCGTAGCCCTTGAGCCACGTCACCTTGTTCTTCTTGAACAGGAACTCGATGCCGCCGGTCAGGCCCTTTACCGAATCCGCCTTCTGCGCCAGCATCGCGTCGAGATCGAGCGTGACCTCGCCGGTCTTGATGCCATACGTCGCGAAGGTGCCGTTCTTCGCTTCGTCGAACTTTTCCGAGCCGTGCAGCAGTGCCTTGCTCGGAATGCAGCCGACGTTGAGGCAGGTGCCGCCCAGCGTTTCGCGCCCTTCGGCGCAGGCGGTCTTGAGGCCCAGCTGCGCCGCGCGGATCGCCGCGACATAGCCGCCGGGGCCGGCACCGATGACAAGGACGTCGTAATCGTAATCAGCCATGGTCTTGGCCTCCATTGCGCACGCCCTTCCTAACAAGTCGGCGCGCGCGAAACATTACCTACCTTCGTCATTCCCGCGAAGGCGGAAACCCGGTCCAGCGCCGCCCCACGGCTCCCGCCTTCGCGGGAATGACGGGGCATTGCTGGCCAGTCGGATCACATGTCGATCAGCAGGCGCGTCGGATCCTCGATCGCTTCCTTGATCGTCTTCAAGGCGGTCACCGCCTCGCGACCGTCGATCAGGCGGTGATCGTAGCTCAGCGCGATGTACATCATCGGGCGGATCACGATCTCGCCGTTGCGAACGACCGGGCGGTCCTCGATGCGGTGCAGGCCGAGCACGGCCGACTGCGGCGGGTTGATGATCGGAGTCGACATCAGGCCGCCGAACACGCCGCCGTTCGAGATGGTGAAGGTGCCACCCGCCATGTCGGCCATGGTCAGCGCGCCGTCACGCGCCTTTTTGCCGTAGTTCGCGATGGCCTTCTCGATGTCGGCGAAGCTCATCTTGTCCACATCGCGGACCACCGGCACGACAAGGCCGTTCGGCGCGGAGACCGCGACCGAGATGTCGACGTAGTCGAAGTAGACGATCTCTTCGCCCTGGATCTGCGCGTTGACCGAGGGAATGTCCTTCAGCGCCAGCACCGAAGCCTTGGCGAAGAACGACATGAGGCCAAGCTTCACGCCGTGCTTCTTTTCGAACACGTCCTTGTACTTCGCGCGCGCTTCCATGACGGCGGTCATGTCCACGTCGTTGAACGTGGTCAGCAGCGCGGCGGTTTCCTGCGCGCTCTTCAGGCGCTTGGCGATGGTCTGGCGCAGGCGCGTCATCTTGACGCGTTCCTCGTTGCGACCGGCAACCGGCGCTGCGGCAACCACCGGCGCAGCCGCCGTCACCACCGGAGCGGGTGCCGCCTGCTTGGCAACGGCCGCTGCCAGCACGTCTTCCTTGGTCAGGCGGCCATCCTTGCCGGTGCCCTTGACGCTCGACGGGTCGATCCCGTGTTCCAGCACCGCGCGGCGCACGGCGGGCGAAAGCACCGCTGCATCGTCGCCCTTGGGCGCGATCGTGTCGGACGCGGGAGGCACCGGGGCCTCGGTCCGCGCAACCGGCGCCGCGCCGCCCGCAGCGGCCACGCCGTCCTCGATCGTGCCGAGCAGCGCGCCGACCGAAACGGTGTCGCCTTCCTGCGCGATGTAGTTGCCCATCACGCCAGCGGCGGGGGCGGGCACGTCGACCGCGACCTTGTCGGTTTCGAGGCTGCAGATGGGCTCGTCGAGCGCCACCGCTTCGCCGGGCTTCTTGAGCCACTGGCCGACCGTCGCTTCGCTGACGCTTTCACCCAGCGTCGGAACCTTGACTTCGATGGACATGACTTGCGTTTCCTTGGGGAGAATTCTGGTGTCTGGTCAAAGAGCGGCGGCGGGCCTCAGGCCTTCTGCTTGCGACGGATTTCGCCGCGCACCGAAAGCGAGAGCGCATCGGCCACCAGCGCGGCCTGTTCGGCGGCATGGCGCTTGGCGAGGCCCGTCGCCGGCGAGGCGGCAGCGGCGCGACCGGCATAGCGAGCACGCGCGACCTTGGCCTTGGCGGCTTTCAGCGATTCCTCAATGAGCGGCTCGACGAAGAACCACGAACCGTTGTTCTTCGGCTCTTCCTGGCACCACACCACCTCTTCGAGGTTGGGCATGCGCGAGAAGCGCAGCGCCAGCGGCTCGCCGGGGAAGGGGTAGAGCTGTTCGAGACGGATGATCTGCACGTCCTTGGCTTCCGCCGCATCGCGCGCTTCGATCAGGTCGTAGGCGACCTTGCCGCTGCACAGCACCACCTTGCGGGTGTCCTGATCCGACGCGCCGTTGGTGTCGGACAGGATGCGCATGAAGTGCCCCTCGCCGATGAAGTCCTCGCGCACCGACTTTGCCAGCGGGTGGCGCAGCAGGCTCTTGGGCGTCATGATCACCAGCGGCTTGCGGAAGGGCCGGTGCATCTGGCGGCGTAGCACGTGAAAGTAGTTGGCCGGCGTGGTGATGTTGCACACCTGGATGTTGTCTTCGGCGCAAAGCTGCAGGTAACGCTCCAGGCGTGCCGAGGAATGCTCCGGCCCCTGGCCTTCATAGCCGTGCGGCAGCAGCATGACGAGACCATTGGCGCGCAGCCACTTGGCTTCGGACGCGGCAATGTACTGGTCCATCACGATCTGCGCGCCGTTGGCGAAGTCGCCGAACTGCGCTTCCCACAGCACCAGCGTCTTGGGGTCGGCGCTGGCATAGCCGTATTCGAAGCCCAGCACGCCATATTCCGACAGCGGGCTGTCATGCACCTCGAAGCGGCCGTGCGGCAGCGTCGTCAGCGGCACGTACTTGTGCTCGTCGGTCTGGTCGACCCACACCGAGTGGCGCTGGCTGAACGTGCCGCGGCCCGAATCCTGGCCCGACAGGCGCACGTTGAAGCCTTCGGTGACGAGGCTGCCATAGGCGAGCGCTTCGCCGGTGGCCCAGTCGAAGCCGACGCCGCTGGTGAACATCTCGCGCTTGGCGTCGAGCACGCGGCCCAACGTCTTGTGGATGGTCAGGCCTTCGGGAACGGTCGTCAGCACGCGGCCCAGGCTGTCGAACAGCTTGGCGTCGATGCCGGTCGAAACGTTGCGGCGCGCGGTCACCGGGTCGGCGGGCTTGTTCAGCCCCGACCAGCGACCGCCGAACCAGTCGGCCTCGTTCGCCTTGTAGCTCTTGGCCGCCTCGAACTCGCTTTCCAGCGTGGCGACGAAGTGGTCCTCGATCTCGCCCTTGGTGTTCTTGTCGATCACGCCTTGCGCGGTCAGGCGCTCGGCATAGATCGACGAGACCGCCGGGTGCTGGCGGATCTTGGCGTACATCAGCGGCTGGGTGAAGCCCGGCTCGTCGCCTTCGTTGTGGCCGAAGCGGCGATAGCACCACATGTCGACCACGATGTCGCGACCGAACTTCTGGCGATAGTCGATCGCCAGCTTGCAGGCGAAGGTCACGGCTTCGGGGTCGTCGCCGTTGACATGGATGATGGGGGCCTGCACGCCCTTGGCAACGTCCGACGGGTACGGAGAGCCGCGGCTGAACTGCGGGCTGGTGGTAAAGCCGATCTGGTTGTTGATGATGAAGTGCAGGCAACCGCCGGTGTTGTAGCCCTTCACGCCCGAGAAGCCGAAGCATTCCCAGACGATGCCTTGCCCTGCGAACGCCGCGTCGCCGTGGATCAGCACGGGCAGCACCTGCTTGTGCTTGCCTTCGCCCAGATCGTCGCGGAACGCCTGCTGCGCGCGTGCCTTGCCCAGAACCACCGGATCGACGGTTTCGAGGTGTGAGGGGTTGGGCTGAAGGCTCATGTGAACCTTGATCCCGTCGAACTCGCGGTCGGTGGATGTGCCGAGGTGGTACTTCACGTCGCCCGAACCACCGACGTCTTCGGGGTTCGCAGTGCCGCCCGAAAATTCGTGGAAGATCACGCGATAGGGCTTGGCCAGCACGTTGGCGAGCACGTTCAGGCGGCCACGGTGGGCCATGCCGTAGATGATCTCGCGCACGCCGAGCTGGCCGCCGTACTTGATCACGGCTTCCAGCGCCGGGATCATCGATTCACCGCCATCCAGGCCGAAGCGCTTGGTGCCGACGTACTTCTTGCCGAGGAACTTCTCGTACTGCTCGCCGCGCACCACGGCGGCGAGGATCGCCTTCTTGCCGTTGGGGGTGAAGTCGATCGACTTGTCGCCGCCTTCGATGCGGTCCTGGATGAAGCGACGCTCCTCCACGTCGGCGATGTGCATGTATTCGAAGCCGACCTTGCCGCAATAGTTCTTGCGCAGGATCGCTTCGACTTCGCGCACCGTGGCCCAGGTCAGGCCCAGCACGCCGCCCATGAACACCTTGCGGTCGAGGTCGGCGGGCAGGAAGCCGTGATAGGCGGGCGAAAGGTCGGCGGGCAGGTCCTGCCGGGCAAGGCCCAGCGGATCGAGATCGGCGGCAAGGTGGCCGCGCACGCGATAGGTGCGCACCAGCAGCATCGCGCGGATCGAATCCATCGCCGCCTTTTCCAGCGCGGCCTCGTCCAGAGCGGGCGCACCGCCGCCCTTCTTGGCGGCCTTGGCGATCTCGAGCTTGAGCGCCATCGGATCGAGCGCCTGGGTCAGGTCATCGCCAGCGGCGGCATCCATGATCGGCCAGCGCTTGGACTTCCACGAAGGCCCGGCCTGCGGGGCTTCCTGAAGCAGATCGGCGTCGAACTCGTGCACTTCCTGACCCATTTGTCACTCCTGCTGCCCCCGGGGAGGGTGGGGCTTCGGATCTGCGCGGGCGCAGGGTGCGCGCCGCGTCAGGTACTTTCCTGCGGGCGATACGTTCCGCCCAAATCGTCAACCATTCGCCCCGGTGCGATCACGCGTCCTAGGGCTTTGGTGCAAAGGCCCGCCAAGCGAGCCTCTAGGTAGTTTGCCGGAGGCGCAAGGCCGACCGGCAGAAGGAGGCGCGGGGCGACGCGCGCAGCGCCGCCCCGCATCCATCATCACGCCAGCGAGGGGTCGATGCCCTTGCACGCGACGAGCAGTTCCTTAACCGCGTCGACCGAGACCTGCAGCCCCGCCTTGTCGGCGTCGTCCAGTTCGATCTCGATGACCTTTTCCACGCCGTTCGCGCCGATCATCACCGGCACGCCGACATAGAGGCCGTCAACGCCGTACTGGCCATCGACATAGGCGGCGCAGGGCAGGATGCGCTTCTGGTCGCGCAGGTAGGCTTCGGCCATGGCGATGCCCGACGTGGCGGGCGCATAATATGCCGAGCCGGTCTTGAGCAGCGCGACGATCTCGCCGCCGCCCGAACGGGTGCGCTGCACGATCGCGTCGATGCGCTCCTGCGTCGACAGGCCCATCTTGACGAGGTCGGGAACGGGGATGCCGTTGACGGTCGAATAGCGCGTCACCGGCACCATCGTGTCGCCGTGGCCGCCGAGCACGAAAGTGTTCACGTCCTTGACCGAGACGTTGAACTCGTCCGCGATGAAGTGGCTGAAGCGCGCCGAATCGAGCACGCCGGCCATGCCGACGACCTTGTTGTGCGGCAGACCCGAAAATTCGCGCAGCGCCCAGACCATCGCGTCGAGCGGGTTGGTGATGCAGATCACGAAGGCGTCAGGCGCGTTGTCGCGGATGCCTTCGCCGACGGCCTTCATCACCTTGAGGTTGATGCCGAGCAGGTCGTCGCGGCTCATGCCGGGCTTGCGGGCAACACCGGCGGTGACGATGATGACGTCCGCGCCCGCGATGTCGGCATAGTCGTTGCTGCCGGTGATCTTGGCGTCGAAGCCTTCGACCGGGCCGCACTGCGACAGGTCGAGCGCCTTGCCCTGGGGCACGCCTTCGACAACGTCGAACAGGACGATGTCACCGAGTTCCTTCTGAGCGGCGAGGTGAGCCAGCGTGCCGCCGATGTTACCGGCGCCGATCAGGGCAATCTTCTTGCGAGCCATGAGCTTTTCGGTCCTTTCCCGAAAGACGCGGGACAAGAGGTCAGGCTTCCGCCGTTATCCGGTCCTCCCGCGCCCCGCGTGACGGGAAGGGTCCTGGCGGCTGGCACGCGCCCTAGGCCCCTCCTCAGGCGAAAGCAAGCCGCAAAAACCCTTGTTTTCGGGGTTTTTGTGATAACAGTTCGCAATAGCAATATACTTGAGGGAACGCGGCTTCGCACGCCGCGTCGGGCCAATCTCCGCAGCCCGTGCGGGGCTGTGTCAGGCCTCGCGCGCGAAGCGGCGGCTGGCCTCGCGCGCCTTGCGCCGGTCGAGCGTGCGGCACACTTCCAGCCACCAGGCCACCGAGTCGGCATCGCCGCAGCGTCGCGCGATCTCCGCTGCTTCGCACGCCCGTTCCGCCGCCGACAGACCGTGCGCCGCGAACATGCGCAAGGCTGCGTCGAGCAGGGCTTCGGGATCGAACGCCTTTGCAGGATCGGGATCGTTGTCGTTGGCCGGGTGGGTCGGCCCGGCGGGCAGCAGGCTGCGGCTGGGGCGGACGAGGCAGGGAGAGACGATCCCGTAGCGGGGGGCAAAGCGCAGCATGTGACGTGTCTCCATCGCAGTCGCCGGTTCCGCGCGCGGCACCGACGTCATCCTCCGCACAAGGCCTTAGCGAAGGCTGCATGAACACTCGGTTGGTCCACAAGGTAAAGGAAGCGATAACCCTCCATCCTGCATCGCGCTCAGGACGAACCGTTGCAAATCAGATCTATGCGCCCGGTCTGGCGATCCATTTGCCCGCGTTTTCGTAAGCCGGGTTGACCGCGCCCCCTTGCGGCAGGGCATCGCCCCGGAACACGGCATCGCCGCCGCGTTGCTCCACCTCGGGCGCATAGGCCGGCGCGGTCGCATGGGGCAGGGGCTGCTGGCCGAATGCAGCCCCCGTCGCCGCCGTCGCGCTCGCCCCTTGCGTCCGCAGCGCCGCCAGCCGCCCTTCCTCGAACGCGCGCTCCAGCGCGACCGGATCGGCGATGTCGGCGGGCGCCGGCGTCCAGCTGCGCGGGTGCGGTGCGGCCATCGGCTCGCCGCCCAGATAGACCGCGCTGAACGCCGCGGGCCGTCCCGCGCTGCCGCCCCAGCGATAGAAGCGGTGCGCGCCGATCGCGCCGACGAAGCTCAGCTTGTCGGCCCAGCCGGGATGCACCGCCCAGGTGTGGTAGTGCGTGGCAAGGCCCACCGGCGCATAGACCACGCCCGCCAGCGCATCGGCGGCGACGCGCCGCGCGCGATCCCAGAACTGCGCCACGGGCCTGCGCGCCAGCGATCCGTCGCAGGCGAAGCTGAACTGGCAGCCGGGCCGCTCCGAACCCTGGTAGACCACGCCGCAGACCGTGTGTGGATAGGCCGGGTGCGCCACGCGGTTGAGCACGACTTGCGCCACCGCGCGCTGCCCGGCGTCCGGCTCGCTCGCGGCTTCGTAATAGACCGCGGCGGTCAGGCATTGCAGCGCGCGCCAGCGGTCCTCGCCGCTGCCGCGCGCGATCAGGGGCCGCGCGGCGGGACCAGCGGGCGAGGAAGCATCTGCGTCGTCGCGCCGCGCCGCCCAGGCCGCAGCCGCGCTGTCGGGCGAAAGCAGGCCCGAATCCTCGGGGCTCAGATAGTAGAACGCCGATCCCGGAAAGCTCTCTCCGGGCCGTTCGAAGGGCTGCAATCCCGCTTGCGCCTGCGCCACGCGCATCCCTTGCGGATCGCCCCAGCCCATGCTGCCCAGCAGCGCCGCGCCAAGGCCGACGGCCACCACGCCCGCCACCCGCTGGCGCAGCTGCGAAGGGCGGCGCAAGGACCGGCGGACCGAGACCATGTCCTTCTGCCGGATGCGCGCGGTGAAGTCGCGCGGACGCGCCTCGTCGGTCCCCAGCACCAGGACGGGCGCGGGCACCGCGTGCGGCGGCAGGATCACCGGGCGATAGGCGATCGTCAGGGGCAAGGGGCGTGGGCCATGGCGTCGATAAGGTGGGCAACTCCGTCCGGAAACGCCGTAGCGCAAAACCGCGCCCGCCGCCGCATCCCATGTTCACCCGTCCCGATACGGCACGGCCCCCTTCTGCCGGGTTAACCGGCGCACTGCCGCCCTCTGCGCACGCGGCGGCCCTTGCCCGCAAGGGCAATCCCCGCTAACGGCCCGTCCCGACGCCACCGGCGCCCCGGAGACGGGGCTAAGAGGGAATCCGGAAGCCTTGCGCGCAAGGCCAGCCGGAGCTGCCCCCGCAACTGTGCCCGACGAGCGGACCGTCCACGCGCCACTGGGAAACCGGGAAGGCAGACGGAATGCGATGACCCGGGCGAGCCAGGAAACCTGCCGGTGTGTGGTCGTTCCGCGGCCGGGCGGGGTGTACCGGGCGTATGCGAGGATGGTGCGTGCCCAGGATGGCCCCGCGCATCTCCCGCCATGAACGGCAAGATCGTTCATGGGCCGGGAGTACAGACATGCGTTCGTCGTTCATCGCCCTTTCCTTCATGCTTGCGGCCGCCGCGGCGCCCGCCGTCCACGCCGAAGAGGACGGCGCGCCCATCACCGTTCTGGCCACGGGCAGCGAGACCGCCATCGACCAGACCGGCCAGGCCATTGCCGTCGTCACCGCCGCCGATCTCGATCGCCTGCAAGGTCCCGATCTCGTGCGCGTGATCGAACAGCTTCCCGGCGTCAGCCTGGCGCGCACCGGCGGGCTTGGCGCGCAGACCAGCCTGTTCGTGCGCGGTGCCAATTCCGAACACGTGCTGGTGCTGGTCGATGGCGTGCGGCTGAACGATGTGTCCTCGCCCAAGGGTGCCAACGATTTCGCCACGCTGCAGACTGGCGGGATCGGCCGCGTCGAACTGCTGCGTGGCTCCAATTCGGTGGTCTGGGGGTCCGAGGCGATCGGCGGCGTGCTGGCGGTGACCACGCGCGAATTCAACGGCGTTGAAGCCAACGCCGAAGGCGGATCGTACAACACCTTCTCGGGCAGCGCCGTCGCGGGCCTTGCGGGCGATCGTGGCGCGATCAGCGTGACCGGCGGCTATGACCGCACCGACGGCGTTTCGGCGGCGCGCGACGGCACCGAGGCTGATGGCTACGACCAGTGGCGCGTCGGCGGACGCGGCCGGTTCGAAGTCGCGCCCGGCCTGAACGTCCTCGCCACTGCCCGCTATGCGCGCAGCCGCACCGAGATCGACGGCTACGCGCCGCCGTTCTACACCTTTGGCGATACCGCCGAATACCAGATCACCCGCCAGTTCAGCGCGCGCAGCGGTCTCAGCTATCGTTCCAGCGCGCTCGATCTTGATGCCGGTTATGCGATTTCGGACACGCGCCGCGATACCTACGATGGCAGTCCCGCCGACCTCCTCGAATACGGCTATGCCGGTCGCAGCGAGCGGGCGGAACTGACCGGACGCCTGCGCCTGCCGCAGAACTTCGCGCTGGATTTCGGCACCGACCGCGAATTGCAGCGCCTGCCGCGCGAAGGCGAAGCCTCGCCGCGCAGCCGCCTGTGGAGTGGCCATGCCCTGCTCGGCTGGTATGGCGAGCGTGCGCAGATCGCTGCGGGCCTGCGCTACGACGATCATAACACTTATGGACACAACTGGAGCTTCGGCGCCAACGGCAGCCTGCGCGTGGGCAAGGCGCTGCGTCTGCGCGCCAGCTATGGCGAAGGCTTCCGCGCCCCGACGCTGTTCGAACTCTACGATCCCACTTATGGCAATGCCGCCTATGTCACGCTTGGCGCCAAGGCGCTCGCCCCCGAACGCAGCCGCAGCTACGAGGCGGGTGTCGAATGGGGCGACCGCGCCAAGACCTTCGCTGCCGTAACCGCGTTCCGCCGCGACAGCCGCGACCTTGTCGACTTCTTCAGCTGTTACGGGCTGACCGGCACGTTGTGCGATGCGGCCAATCTGGCGGGCTTCGGCTTTGGCGGCTACTACTACAACGCCGGTCGCACCAGGGCCGAAGGGGTGGAGCTTGAATTCGCGGCGCACCCGGTGGAGACGCTGGCCGTGCGCATCAACGCAAGCCTGCTGCGCACGCGTGACCGCAACGTCGGCGGCTACACCTATGGCAACGAACTGCCGCGCCGCCCGTGGGCGACCGTCACCACCTCGATCGACTGGACCACGCCGCTCGCCGGGCTCGCGCTGGGCGCGGACACGCGTTTCCGGTCGGAAAGCTGGAACGATGCCGGCAACTTCACGCGCCTGCCCGGCGGCGTGATCGCCGATCTGCGCGCCAGCCTGCCGGTGACCGCGCGGGTGGAAGTCTATGGCCGCGTCGAGAACCTGTTCGACAGCTATGTGCCCACGGTGGCCGGATACAATACCTGGGGCCGTACCGCCTTCGCGGGCGTGCGGGTGAAGTATTAAGGCGTTTCTGCCATCCCCAGCCCCGACCCTCTCCGCGCTAGCGGAGGGGGCCACGAGGGCGAGGGGTGTTCCCCCGCTCCGCTTGCGGGGAGGGGGCCGGGGCATGGTGCTGCGCGCAACGACGGCCCTCGGGTGCCTGATGCTTACCGCCTGCATCCCGGCCAGCCATGCCGACGAACCGCCTGCGCCGCAGGTGCATCCCACGATCGTCAGCCTCAACCCCTGCGCCGACGCGATCCTGGCCGAAGTCGCCGATCCCGCGCAGATCCTCGCGCTGTCCCCCTACAGCCGCGATCCCCGGTCCAGCAGCATGGACGTACGCTTAGCGCGCCGCTTCGGCACCACGCGCGGCACGGTCGAGGAAGTGCTGGCGCTACGGCCCGACGTGGTGGTCGACAGCACCTTCGTCGCGCCCGCCACGGCGCAGGCCTATGCCCGGCTCGGCTTGCGGCTGGAGACCTCGGGCATGGCCGCCACGCTCGACCAGGCACGCGCGCAGGTGCGCGCGCTGGCCAGGGTCGCCGGGCATCCCGATCGTGGCGAGGCGCTCGTCGCCCGTATCGACGCGGCGCTGGCGGCCGCGGCCCCGCCAGCCAATGCCGCGCCGATTTCCGCCGTGCTGTGGCAATCGGGCGGGATCGTGCCGGGGGCCGATACCCTTGCCTCCGACCTGCTGACGCATACCGGCTTTGCCAATTTCAGCGCCTTGCGCGGCATGAACCAGGCCGATCGCCTGCCGCTCGAACGGATGCTGGCCGATCCGCCGCGCGTGATCCTGCTGGCCAGCGCCAGCGAAGGCGCCCGGGCAGAGGATGACCGCGCTCTGGCGCATCCGGCGCTGCGCAGCCTGTCGGGCACCACGCGCGCCGCCTTCGCGCCCAACCTGCTCTATTGCGGCGGCCCCACTATCATCCGCGCCGCCGCGCGCCTTGCCGAAGTGCGCCGCGCGCTCCTCGCCCGAACCGGCACGCCCGTGCGGGCAGCGCGATGATGACCCGGCCCGTCCTCCTGCTCGCGGCGCTGCTGGCGCTGGCGCTGCCGTTTTCGCTGCTGGCGGGGCAGGTGTGGATCAGCCCGTTCGGCACACCCGTGCGCAACGCCGTGCCGATCCTGATGGAACTGCGCGCGCCGCGCGCGGTGCTGGCGCTGATCGTCGGCGGCGGACTTGGCGCGGCGGGCGCGGCGATGCAGGGCTACTTGCGCAATCCGCTGGCCGATCCGGGCCTGTTCGGCGTCGCTCCGATGGCGGCACTGGGCGCGGTGCTGTCGTTCTACACCGGCTATGCGGTGCAGCCTTTTGCGCTGCCCGTGTTCGCGCTGACCGGCGGGGCGCTTGCCATGGCGCTGCTGGCGCTGATCGCGGGGCGGACCGGGGGCCTGGCACTGTTCACGCTTGCGGGCATGATGATTGCCAGCCTTGCGGGCGCGCTCACCAGCCTTGCCATCAGCCTTTCGCCCAACCCCTTTGCCCTGTCCGAGATCGTCACCTGGCTGATGGGCGCGCTCGCCGATCGCGGCTGGCAGGACGTTGCCGTGGCCGCGCCGCCGACGCTGCTCGGGCTCCTGCTGCTTGTCCGCACCGGTCGCGCGCTCGATGCGCTGACGCTGGGCGAGGCGGCGGCGCGCTCGCTGGGCGTCGATCCGGTGCGCCTGCAATGGCTGATGGTGGCAGGCGTCGGCTGCGTGGTCGGTGCGGGCGTGGCGGTGGCCGGGATCATTGGCTTCGTCGGGCTGATCGTGCCGCACATGGTACGCCCCTTCACCGACCAGCGCCCGTCGGCACTGCTGCTGCCGAGTGCGCTTGCGGGCGCGCTGCTGCTGCTCGTGGCCGATTGCCTGTGCCGCGTCGTCCCGCTACCCGGCGGCGAACTGCGCCTCGGCATCGCGCTCAGCCTTGCGGGCGCGCCCTTCTTCCTGCGCCTGTTGCTGCAGATGCGGCGGGATCTCGCATGACGCTGGCCGCGCGCAACCTCACCGTGCCGGGCCGCCTGTCCGACGTTTCCGTGGCATTGCATCGGGGCGAAGTGACGGCGATCCTGGGCCCCAACGGCGCAGGCAAATCCACGCTGCTGTCGGCACTCGCCGGGCTCTCGCCGGGTCCGGTCGCGCTCGATGACGCGCCGCTCGCCACCATGCCCCCGCGCGAACGGGCGCGGCGCATCGGCTATCTGCCGCAAGCGGGTGAAGTCGCGTGGAACGTGTCGGTGCTCACGCTGGCCGGGCTCGGGCGCCTGCCGCACGATACCGGCCCAGCCGAAAACGCCAGCATCGTCGATGCCGCGCTCACCGCGCTCGATCTCGACGCTCTGGCCGGTCGTCCGGTCGCGCAACTGTCGGGCGGAGAGCGCGCGCGCGCGCTGCTGGCGCGGGTGCTGGCGGGGCAGCCCGACTGGGTGCTGGCCGACGAACCGCTCGCCGCGCTCGACCTGGCGCACCAGCAGGCGCTGCTCGTCCGCTTGCGTGATCTGGCGCGGCGCGGCGCTGGCGTGGTGGTGGTGGTCCATGATCTTGCGCTGGCGATGAATCACGCCGATCGCGTGCTGGTGCTGCGCAAGGGGCAACTGGTGGCCGATGGCCCGCCCCACGCCGCGCTGACCAAGGCTTGCATCGCGCAAGTCTGGCAGGTGCGGGCGCGCTGGCATGGCGAGCCCGGCGCGCGCGCGCTGGCACTGATCTGAAGCGGATCAGCCGACCAGCGGCTCCATTTTCGCCTCGGTCAGCGCTGCCGCGAAATTCTGGACGAAATGCGCGGCGAAGTGGTCGCGCTCGCTGCGGCGCATGGCAGGATTGCTGCACGGGGGATCGTGGGGAATGGCGCCGAACAGATGCACCGCCGGTGGGGCAGGGTGCGCCACTTCGTCTTTCCGCTCCCGGATCAGGTCCAGGGTCACGACACGATTCCTTCCATCAATTCCGTGTTGGAAGGTTTCTTACCATGCCTGCGGGCCCTCATGCTTGTACGCACACGACATTCGCCCCGGCAAAAGCTGCCAGCGCAAGGACCGTGCAACCGGAGAAGGGCGCAAGGCCCGTCCCCGGTTGCCTGCGATCACAGCACGAAGTCGCCCGCCACCAGGTCGAGCGTACCGTTCAGGCGAATGACGAGGTCGGCCACGCCATCGCCGTTGGTTTCGGCTTCCACGTAAGTGTAGCCACCGTTCTGCACGTAGTGGACCTGCCCCGCCTTGGTGAACGCCGCGGTGCCGATGAAGGCGAAGGCCTGGTTGCCCGTGGCGGCAGCCTTGGTGTTCGCATCGATCAGCGACAGGTCGATGCGGTCGGCCTGCGCATGGGAAAAATCGGTGATGCGATCGGCCGTGGCGCGGGTCTTGCCCGTCTCGCCCGTGGCATAGACGAAGCTGTCGGCGCCCGTGCCCCCGGTCAACGTGTCGAGCCCGGTCCCGCCGCGCAGCGCGTCGTTGCCGGCGTCGCCGATCAGGCGATCGGTGCCGCCATCGCCATAGAGGCGATCGTCGCCAGCGCCGCCGTTCAGC
Source organism: Novosphingobium percolationis (assembly GCF_020179425.1). GTDB lineage: Bacteria > Pseudomonadota > Alphaproteobacteria > Sphingomonadales > Sphingomonadaceae > Novosphingobium > Novosphingobium percolationis. The sequence continues at coordinate 483,099 of NZ_JAILYM010000002.1, forward strand.
GTGTCGGCCGATGCGCCTGCACGCAGGATGTCCGCGCCCGCGCCGCCCTTCAGCACGTCGGCCCCGTCGTCGCCGAGGATAGTGTCGTCGCCATCGCCGCCGTCGAGCGTGTCGTTGCCCGCCAGTCCCTTGATCGTGTCGTTTCCGGCAAAGCCGATGATCGTGTCGTCATGTTCGGTGCCGGTCAGCGTCTCGCCTGCCGCCGTGCCGAAATAGACCCACGAATAGCTCGGCGTATAGCCGCCGAAGTTGTCGGCGGTGAGTACGGCGGGGAACAGCCCTTCCAGCCGCGCCACCGTCTCGAAGTCGTAGGTGTTCCCGGCATAGCCGTCGCGGTCCATCTGGATCAGCGTGTCGCCGCCTTCGGCCACAAGCCGCAGGTGCCCGTCGCCGAACGGGTTGGACAGCGGGACGAGGCCCGTCATCCGTGCGATCAGGTCGTCCAGCGCGAACACGTCGCCGCCCGCGCCTGCGGCAAAGTCGGTCACCGTCACCTGTGCCTTGCCCGCGCCTGCACCGCCCAGCCGGATCGTGTCGCTGCCATCGCCCAGCGTGAAGGTCTGCACGCCGCCCTTGACCAGCGTGGAGACCACTGTGTCCTGGCTCGCGCCGCCGATCACCACCGCGTTGTCGACGGCCAGCACGACCTTGGCGCCGTTGCCGACGTAGGGATTGCTCGCCTCGTCGTCGGTCTCGATATGCGCCAGCCCGTTGGCACCGGCGAGGCCCGTCACGGTGATCGTGTCATAGCCCTTGCCCCCCTTCACCTGCAGCACGTTGCCGGTCTTCAGCGTCAGCATGGCGGTGTCGTTGCCATCGCCCAGGTCGATGTCGTCGCTGCCGCCCGAATCCGAACCCGTGTCCTCGACCTTGTCGTTGCCGGTGCCCGCCAGGATCGTATCGTTGCCCGCGCCGCCCGACAGCACGTCGTCGCCGCCCCGGCCTTCGATGCGGTCGTCGCCCGCCTTGCCCAGGATGGTGTTGACGGAATCGTTGCCATAAAAGGCATCGCCCTTGTTCGAACCGATCACCTGCTCGATGTTGTCGAGCCGGTCCGCCCCGCTGGCGGCGCTGCCAAAGTATGCGATCGAGCCGGTGGCGTCCCCGGCATACGTCACGGTGTCGAACCCGTCGCCGCCATCCACGCTGTCGTCGCCCGTGCCCGGACGGAAGGTATCGTCCCCGCCAAGGCCGATCAGCACGTCCGCACCGCCAAGGCCCGCGATCGTGTTGGCCGCGGCATTGCCGGTAATGCGGTTGCCCCCGGCGTTGCCGGTCGCGTCGATCGCGCTCGTGCCGGTCAGCTCTAGGTTCTCGACATTGTCGGTCAGGGCATAGGTGATGCCCGCCTTGACCAGGTCGGTGCCTTCGCCTGTGTTCTCCACCACGGTCGTTGCGGTGAAGTTGACGTTGTAGGTATCGTTGCCAGTGCCGCCGATGAACGTGTCGCCCGCGCTGTTGGCGAAGAAGCTGTCGTCGCCACCCAGCCCGCGCAGCACGTTGGCGCTCTTGTTGCCGACGATCAGGTTGGCAAGCTCGTTGCCGGTGCCATCGATGGTGCCACCGACGTCGAGCAGGAACAGTTCCTCGACATTGGCCGCGAGGGTATAGCTGACCTGCGTCAGCGCGCGGTCGTTGCCTTCGCCCGATGCCTCGGTCACCACGTCGGCGCTGGTGGTGATCTGGTACCAGTCGTCGCCGGTGCCGCCCACCATGGTGTCGATGCCGTTGCCACCCAGCAACTCGTCGTTGCCCGCGCCGCCGCTCAGGTAGTCATCGCCGCCATTGGTGACGATATAGTCGTTGCCTGCAAAGCCATAGACGCGGTCGGCCGCGTCGGATGTGTAGATCTCGTCGTTGCCTGCAAAGGCCCGTTCCAGCAGCGCGCGATCATCCACGCCGCTTGACGATTGCAGCGCGGCCTGCAGTGACGTTGCAGCAATGCTCACGCCCTGAATGGTGTAGAGCAAGTCGCCATTGCCATATTCGAGCAGGCCGGTGATGGTGCCCCCGGTCAGCCCGGAACCATTGGACGTCAGCCCGTAGCCACCCACATAGATTTCGCCATTATCGCCCCCCTGCGCGGCGGTGATATAGGCCGTGTCCTGATAGGTGACGCCCTCGTAGACGAAGTTGTCACCGTTGGTGAGGTCGGAATCGGTGCTGTTGCGCCAGTACCAGTTGAGATCGAGGTCGTCGAAATCGATGGGCACGTTGTTGGTGCGGACGGTGAAGATGGCCATGGTCGGTCTGGTCCCCGGTTCGGCAAGGTGGCTGGAGCGCGATCCCGCTGCGACATGCTGCACACGTCGCCGCCCCGCGTCGGTGCGAAGGGCTTATCGGCCTGATTTGCTGCACCTATTCCGCAAAGGCAAGAGCACATGCACAATAGCGGCGGTGGACGGCTAGAGCACGAAGTCGCCCGCCATCAGCGATACCGCGCCGTCCAGCCGGATGGCGAAGTCGGCCAGCCCGTCGCCGTTGGTGTCGCCCTCGACATACGTGTTGCCGCCATCGGTAATGACATGCAGCTGCCCGGCCACCTTGTCGAAGGCGGCGTTGCCGATGAAGGCGAAGGCCTGGTTGCCCGTCGTCATGCTGCTGGCGTCGATCCGCGACAGGTCGATGCGGTCGCCCTGCGCGTGCGAAAAGTCGGTGATCCGGTCGGAGCTGGCATGCGTCCGGCTGCTCTCGCCACTGGCGAACACGAAGCTGTCCACGCCGCTGCCGCCGGTCAGCACGTCGCGCCCCGTGCCTCCGCGCAAGGTGTCATTGCCTGCGCCGCCGCTCAGCTTGTCGCCGCCCGTGCCGCCGCTCAGTGTGTCGTTGCCGCCAAGGCCCGACAGCGCGTCCGCGCCCGCGCCGCCGGTCAGCACGTTGGCCACGGCATTGCCGCTGATGGTGTCCGCCGCCGCGCCGCCGGTCGCGTTCTCGATCGTCACGCCAAGCGCGATCGCCAGATTGCTGCGAAACTCGAACGGAGTGATCCCGTTCTGCTGGATCGAATCCCTCACGTCGGTGTTCACGAAATCGACGAAGAACTGGTATGTGCTCATCCGGTTCTGGAATGAAAAGTCGCTTTCGCCCGGCTGGCGCACCGGCTTGAACGACCTGACCTGATCGTCGAGCGTCCACACGCCGATGTCGCTGTAGGCTCCGGCGCGCAAGTCGATGTTGCACGCGCGGGTAAAGTTGGACACGTCGATGGTGTCCTTGCCGCCTGCATCCCAGATCGTCTGGACCTGCGCCTGCCCTTGGGTGAAGGTGTAAGTCGTGGCGCTCGCGCGCGTGGTCGTGTCCACACCATAGATCGCCTGCGCCGCCGCGATGTCGAGCACCATCGGCGTCACGGCCGACACTGTCTCGAAGTTCGACGAAACGCTGTTGCCCTCGAGCGTCACCGTCACCAGCGTGGCGTTGTGGGTATAGCTCATCACGGTGAACTGCGCGTCGTCGTAGCCCGTTGGCAGCGGCGTCCCCTCGAACGGGTGCTTCAGCCCCAGCGTGTGCCCGATCTCGTGGATCAGTACCTCGAAGTCGTAAGTGCCCGGCGCCATGCTCGCGCCGGTCGATTCGTTGTCGATCCAGATGTCGCCGACTTCGCTGCCGGGTGCCTGCGGGCCACCCTGATAGGCGTAGCCCGCCGTGCCGGGATCGGTGATATCGGTAAAGGCCACGCGTACTTCGCCGCTGGTCTGGCCGTCGTCGACCACTTGGGTGAAGTTGGCCTTGATCACCTCGTCCCACGCGGCGATCGCCTTGATGAAGTTGGCCGCCTGCGTGGCATCGAACGCCGAATAGCCGGTGAACGGCTCGCTTCCGGCGTCATACCCGGCCCAGCTCGAATCCGCGACTGCCACCGAAAAGGTCAACTGGTTCGCGCCCAGCGACGCCCCCGGCGCGCGCAGCCCGGCGTTGATCTCAGCCCGTGTCGCGCTCACCAGATCCATCGTCGTCCCTCCCGCCTGCGATGCGCCAGACTACCCCGCCTCGCCATGCCCGCCAATGCTAGACGAAGGCCGGTAAACGCGCTGTGACCAAGCGCACGGGGCGGAGCGCAAGCGAGGCCGTTCAATCTGCCCTCTGCGCATGCACTTCATCAACTAAACCCGCGCGCATTGCACGAAACCCCGCTGTGCCGCTTCCCTTCGCGTCACCTTGCCCCTGTGCAGGTTGCTCCCCACATCGCGACTTCGCCTTCGCGTGTCCGGCAAAACCCCGTTGCCTCAATCGAACAAATATGGAACACGGCACTTCATGTCCCTCACGACCATTTCGGTGCGCGGCGCGCGCGAGCACAACCTCAAGGGGATCGACGTCGATCTCCCCCGCGACAGCCTGATCGTCATCACCGGCCTGTCCGGCTCGGGCAAGTCCAGCCTCGCGTTCGACACGATCTATGCCGAAGGCCAGCGCCGCTACGTCGAAAGCCTGTCGGCCTACGCCCGCCAGTTCCTTGAAATGATGCAGAAGCCCGATGTCGAACACATCGACGGCCTCAGCCCCGCGATCTCGATCGAACAGAAGACCACCAGCCGCAACCCGCGCTCCACGGTCGCCACCGTGACCGAGATCTACGACTACATGCGCCTGCTGTGGGCGCGCGTCGGCACGCCCTACAGCCCGGCCACGGGCGAGCCGATCAGTGCGCAGACCGTCAGCCAGATGGTCGATCGCGTCATGGCCCTGCCCGAAGGCACGCGCGCCTACCTGCTCGCGCCTGCCGTGCGCGGTCGCAAGGGCGAATACCGCCGCGAACTCGCCGAATGGCAGAAGGCGGGCTATACCCGCGTGCGCATCAACGGCGAACTGATGGCGATCGAGGACGCCCCCGCGCTCGACAAGAAGCTCAAGCACGACATCGAGGTCGTCGTCGACCGCATCGCGGTGAAGGACGGCATCCAGACCCGCCTCGCCGACAGCTTCGAACAGGCACTGAAGCTCGCCGAGGGTCTCGCCTATGTCGACCTCGCCGATGGCGTCGTGCCGGGGCGAGAGGCCGAGGTCGAGGTCGAGACCAAGGGCAGGAAGGGGGCCCAAAAGGCCGGCATGAAGAAGACCGGCCTGCCCGCCAACCGCATCGTCTTTTCCGAAAAGTTCGCCTGCCCGGTCAGCGGCTTCACCATCGACGCGCTCGAACCGCGCCTGTTCTCGTTCAACGCCCCGCAGGGCGCGTGCCCGGCCTGCGACGGCCTCGGTGAAAAGCTGCTGTTCGATCCCCAGCTGGTCGTGCCCAACGAACACCTCTCGCTCAAGCAGGGCGCGATCGTGCCGTGGGCAAAGAGCAACCCGCCGTCGCCCTATTACATGCAGGTGCTCTCCAGCCTTGCCGATCACTTCGGCTTCGACCTGACCACGCCGTGGGATCAGCTGCCGCCTGAAGTGAAGATCGTCATCCTCTACGGCACCGCGGGCAAGGCCGTGCCGTTGACCTTCGTGGACGGCAAGAAGTCGTACACCGTGCAAAAGGCGTTCGAGGGCGTGATCGGCAACCTCAATCGCCGCATGCTGCAGACCGAGTCTGCGTGGATGCGCGAGGAACTGTCCAAGTTCCAGACCGCGCAGCCGTGCGAAACCTGTGAAGGCAAGCGCCTCAAGCCCGAGGCGCTCAGCGTCAAGGTTGCAGGGCACGACATCTCCAGCGTCACCCGCCTGTCGGTCGCGGCGGCGGTGGACTGGTTCCTCGCGCTTGATCAGCAGCTTACCGCGCAGCAGAGCCAGATCGCGAAAGCCATTCTCAAGGAAATCAACGAACGCCTTGGATTCCTGAACAATGTCGGTCTCGATTACCTGAACCTCGACCGCACTTCAGGTACGCTTTCGGGCGGTGAATCGCAGCGTATCCGGCTGGCCAGCCAAATAGGCTCCGGGCTTTCGGGCGTGCTCTACGTGCTCGACGAACCCAGCATCGGCCTGCACCAGCGCGACAACGACCGCCTGCTCGAAACGCTCAAGCGCCTGCGCGATCTTGGCAACACGGTGATCGTGGTGGAGCATGATGAGGACGCCATACGGACCGCCGACTACGTGGTCGATCTTGGCCCCGGCGCAGGCGTCCACGGCGGCGAGATCGTCGCGCAGGGCACGCTGGCCGACATCCTCGCCAGCCCCGACAGCCTGACCGGGCAGTACCTTACCGGCGCGCGTCGCATTGAAGTCCCCAAGCAGCGTCGCAAGGGCAACGGGCTGAAACTGACGGTCGAAGGCGCGCGCGCCAACAACCTCAAGGACGTGACGGCCAGTATCCCGCTCGGCACCTTCACGTGCGTCACCGGCGTTTCCGGCTCGGGCAAGTCGAGCTTCACCATCGACACGTTGCACGCCGGGGCCGCGCGCGCGCTCAATGGCGCGCGCGTGATCGCCGGGCCGCACGATCGCATCACGGGCCTTGAACACTGCGACAAGGTGATCGAGATCGACCAGTCGCCCATCGGCCGCACCCCGCGCTCCAACCCGGCCACCTACACCGGCGCCTTCACCTTGATCCGTGACTGGTTTGCCGGCCTGCCCGAAAGCGCCGCGCGTGGTTACAAGGCCGGGCGCTTCAGTTTCAACGTCAAGGGCGGTCGCTGCGAAAAGTGCCAGGGCGATGGCCTGATCAAGATCGAGATGCATTTCCTGCCCGACGTCTATGTCACCTGCGAGGAGTGTGGCGGCAAGCGCTACAACCGCGAAACGCTGGAAGTGAAGTTCAAGGGCCACTCCATCGCCGATGTGCTCGACATGACGATCGAGGACGCCGAGGAGTTCTTCAAGGCCGTGCCCCCGATCCGCGACCGGATGCACATGCTCAACGAAGTGGGCCTCGGCTACGTCAAGGTCGGCCAGCAGGCCACCACGCTGTCCGGCGGCGAGGCGCAGCGGGTGAAGCTGGCCAAGGAACTCGCCCGCCGCTCAACCGGCCAGACGCTCTACATCCTCGACGAGCCGACCACCGGCCTTCACTTCGAAGACGTGCGCAAGCTGCTGGAAGTGCTGCACCGCCTCGTCGACCAAGGCAATTCTGTGGTCGTCATCGAACACAACCTCGATGTCATCAAGACCGCCGACTGGCTGCTCGACATGGGGCCTGAAGGCGGCGTGCGCGGCGGCGAACTCGTGGCCGAAGGCACGCCCGAACAGGTGGCGCAGAACCCGCGCAGCTTCACCGGCCACTACCTGCAACCGCTGCTGACGCGCTGATCGAATGCCCCCTTCGCGGCGAAGGGGGCAAGGCACGGCGCTGCGGGCACCTGCGTTCCGTCACTTGAACCCCGGCACCGTGCTGGTAGGTTTGCACGGGGGACATGCGCGCATCCGCGCGGGGGCAGTCCCCACGGGGGGACCAAGCCCGTGTCGAGAATCACCACCGGCCCTGCCGTTCGCGGTGGGCTGCGCGATAGTCTGTCCGGCGCGCGCGTCGGCAAGGCCGGGGCTTTCCCCGGCTTGCGCACCCTTTTTGCCCGGCGACGCGATGCATCGGCGCCATTGCCGATCCACACCGCGCAATTGCCGATCCTGCATCGCAGCCTCCCCGCGACCGACCCGGCGCCGGTTCCCTTCGTCGCGCGCGACGGGGTGCCGCCGCTCGAGATGGCCCTGCCGCTCGATTGGGACCAGGACCCGCACGGCGATCGCAACTGGCGGGCCCAGCTCAACATGGTGCGCATGGCCGACGGGCACCTGCTGGGCTTCGAACATACGGGTGATCCGCGCTTTATGCGCTGGCCGGTGGCGCTGCACCTCGACTGGTACGATTTCCACGTCGCGCGGGGACGTTCCAGCCGTTATGGCTGGGGCGACATGATCGTGGGCCAGCGTGCGGCGCGGCTGGCTTATGTGCTGGCCGCTGCGCGCGCGCGACCGGGCATCGCATCGCTGTTCCAGCGTCGGCGCCTTGCCGTTTCGGCGGTGGCGCACGCGACGCGCATCATCGATATCAATCCGGTGCGCCTGTCCAACCACGTGTTCGACGATCTCGTGGGCGTCGGCGCGCTGGAGCAGGTCCTGCCGCCCGATCCCTGGCGTGCGCGCATCGCGGCCTTCGTCGATTTCCATCTGCCGCGCCTGTTCGCGATGCAGTTCGGCGAAGGCGGGGTCCATCGCGAGAACTCTCCCGCCTACCAGTCGTTTGCTATTGGCAAGCTCGAACTGCTGGCCGCGACGGGCTGGTTCGATGGCCACGGCATTGCCGCGCTGCTCGCCGATGCGCGCAAGGCCTATCGCTGGTTCCGCACGCCGGAAAACCGCGCGGCGCCGGTCGGTGACAGCAACGGCTATCCCGAGCGCAAGGTCCAGACCACCGCGCCCAAGGAGACCGGGCTGTTCCGGGCCGCCGGCTATCTCGTCCGCCGCGACGATACGGGCGCGAACGATCCTGCGCCGTCGAGCTACTTCCTGTTCATGGGCAGTGCGCAGGCGCCGTTTCACAAGCACAACGACGACCTGTCGTGGCACTGGCACGATCGCGTGCCGATCGTCACCGATACCGGCAAGTACGCCTATCTCACCAACGAGGCGCGCGACTATGCCGTTTCGGCGCGCGCGCACAGCACGATCGAGATCGACCGCCGCGATCCGCTGCCCTCGATGCTGGGCGACCTCATGGCCCATCCCATGGGCGGCGACCTGCTGCGCCATGTCGAGGAGACGCCGCTCGGCACGCTGGTGTCGGCGCGCGCGGTCCATCCCCGGCTCGGCGCGGCGCATGTGCGCACGCTGCTGTACCGACCGGGGCGCTTCGTGCTGATCGCCGACATCGTCGAGGATCTGGCGGCAGACGACGGTGAGGCGGGGGAAGGGCAACCGCTCGAAGCCCGGCCCGTCACCCAGTGGACCCATTTCGCCCCTGCGATCCACCTCGCGCCTCGGGGACCGATGCGCTTTGCGGCGCGGCTGGACGATGGGCGCGGGCTCGACGTGCGCCTTGCGACGGCGGACGAAGGTGCGACGGCGGAGCTGATCCGCGGCGCGCTCGAACCGCGCCGCCAGGGCTGGGCGAGCGAGGCCTATGCCGAATTGACCCCGCGCGATGCGGTCGGCCTGACGGTTCCCGGCCACCTCGGGCTGAGCCGCCTTGGCAGCCTGATCACTCTGGGCACGCCGCCGCGCCGCCTGGGCTGGACACGCCAGAACCGGCTCCGTGCGGAGTTCGCCGACGAAACGATCGTGCTGACGCCGGACGCGGGCGGGGCGGGCGATCGCCCGCTCGTCCGCCTGCGCCCGCCGCCGGCACCGACGGGTTAGAGGACGAAGTCGCCCGCCTGCAAGGTGCCGCTCAGCGACAGCACGCCGATCGAGTAGTCGGGGTCGGCATCGTTGTCGCTGTTGATCTCGACGCGGAACACGTTGGAGATCCCGGCCGAGACCACGCGGATCTGCCCCGGCGTGCCTGCGCTGAACGCGTCGGTGCCGATGAAGGTGAAGGCCTGATCGCCTACGAGCCCGCGATTGGCGTCGAGCCGGGACAGGTCGATCCGGTCGCCTTCGCCGTGGTTGAAGTCGCGCACCATATCGAGTTCGAAGACGTTGGTGACGAAGCGCTTGAGTTCGTCATAGCTGCTCCACACGAAGCGGTCGGCGCCCAGCCCGCCGGTCATCGCGTCCGGGCCATTGCCGCCGACCAGCATGTCGTCGCCAGCACCGCCCACCAGCCGGTCCGCGCCCAGATCGCCGTACAGGCGGTCGTTGCCGGTGCCGCCCAGCAGCACGTCCGAACTGTCGCCACCATAGAGCCGGTCGGCCCCCGCATCCCCGACCAGCGTGTCGCGGCCCAGCCCGCCGCGCAGCGTGTCCGAGCCGCCGAAGCCGCGGATCGTGTCGTTGCTGTCGCCGCCCGTGATCGCGTCCGCACCCGACCACAGCGCCGCGTTGAGCGCGTCGCTATCGCCGTTGCGCATCGCGGTCAGGAAGCTCGCCAGCGACAGCGAGAACCCGCTGGCGGTGGTTTCGAGCGTATCGAAGCCGGTGATGGTGCCAGTGATCGGCCCCAGCGAAAAGCTGTCGGAGGCGTGGAGCACAAGCGTTTCCATGCTGCCGCCCATGGCGAACGTCAGCGTGTGCGTATCGGGCGAGATCACCGGCAGGGCGCTCTGGTCGAACAGGAAGTGCTCGATCGTCTCCTCGCGGAAGACATTGGTCCACGATTCACCCACGGGTGATCGGTTGGTGACGATGGTCATGGCGGTCCTTTCCCTTGTATCTGTGCCGACACCCTACTTCATTCCGGACCACGCTTCGTGATCCAGATCATGAACCGCGGACCATCTTCACCTTGTCGCTAGAGCACGAAGTCGGCCGCTGTCGGCGCGCCCGTCAGCCCGATCACGACGAACGCGTATTCCGCCGCCGAATCCGCGTCGGTATTGAATTCGACATGGAAAATGCCGGGGAAGCTGGTCGTCGCCACGCGCACCTGGCCCGCCGCGTTGGTGCCGAATGCATCGCTGCCGATGAACGCGAAGGCCTGGTTGCCCGCAAGGCCCGAATTGGCGTCGACCCCGGACACGTCGAGCTTGTCGCCGTCGACCCGGTTGAAGTCTCGCACGAAGTCGGCCGCGAACAACTGGTTGGGGTTGAGTACGCCGAACTCTGCGGCGCTCTTCCAGATGAACACATCGGCGCCGCTGCCGCCCACGAGCCGGTCATACCCCGCGCCCCCGGTCAGCTGGTCGTTGCCACTGCCGCCGAGCAGCTGGTCGTTGCCGCCTTGGCCATAGAGCTTGTCGGCGCCCGTCCCGCCGGACAGGCGGTCATCGCCGTTGCCGCCATAGAGCTTGTCGGATCCTGCATCGCCGATCAGCGAATCGTTGCCGTCGTTGCCGAACAGCGTGTCGCTGCCGCCAAAGCCGCGGATCGTATCGTTGCTGGCGCCGCCGTTGATGGTGTCCGAGCCCGCCCATACGGCGGCGTTGAGCGCGTCCACGTCGCCGTCGCCGATCAGCGCAAAGAAGTTGGCGAGCGGGACAGACACACCGCTGACGACGGTGTCGGAGGTTTCGAACGCGCCGATGGTTCCGGTCGGCGGACCAAGCGTGAAGGTGTCGACCGCCGTGAACACGAGCTGCTCGTCACCGAATGTGAAGGTCACTTCGGTGCCGTCACCGCTCAACAGCGGCGCCTGCGTCTGGCCGAAGAGAAAACGATCGACCGTATCGGAGTCGATCATGTTGCTCCATTCTTCGCCCGCGCCCGAACTGGTGCTGACAATGGCCATCGGCTTTCCCCTCAGTATTGTTGTCTATTCGGAGGATATGCCTCCGTGACGTCAATCGCAAACGGGAAAATGGTGGCTCAGGTGCCTGCGGGGGCGGCTTTCGGCGTGCGCGCGGCGAGCCAGTTGACCGCCGCCTTGATGTCCTCTTCGGGGATCGCGCCGTCGGCCATCAGGCTGTCGCCGCTGCGATTGTTGCGGATCGCGATCGACGGCGTGCCGCCAACGCCCGCCGCCTCGCCCGCAGCGCCTTCGGCCATCACCCGGCGCAGCGTCTCGCCCGAACGGCGGCAGTTGCGCAACAGCGCGGTGTCGCTGGCACCCGATGCCACCGCGAGGCTGAGCACGGGGTCCGCCCCACCTCCCGCGCGCGCCGGAATGCCGCGCCCATTGGTGGCGGTCATGGCGAGGTAGGCGTCGAGGAAGCGGTAGAAGCCTTCCGCGCCGCTCTGGTCGGCAACGCACAGCGCCATCGCGGAGGCCGCCATCGCGGGTTCGCCGTGGAACGGCAGGGGCAGCAGCCGCACCACGAGGTTGAGCCTGCCCTCGGCGGCATCGACCAGCCGCTCGCCGGTGTTGCCAAAGACCTTGCAGTAGGGGCATTCGGGATCGATCCACACGATCAGCGTCAGGTCGGCGTCCGCCGGGCCATAGATGCGGTCGCTCTTGCCCGCAGGTGCCACCAGATTGCCCGGGCGCCAGCCGCCTTCGCCGCGCACCGTATCCTCGGCGCCGTTGCTCTGTCCGGGCAGCGGCATGGCCGGGGTCGCCATCGCGGCGGCGGGAAAGGCGAGGGCCAGCGCGGCGGCGAACAGCGAGGCGGGCAGGGGGCGGATCAAGCTGCAATTCCTTCGGAACGGATGGGATGCGCCCCTTTCACGCGGGTGTGGCGGGCGTGTGACAAAGCGCCTGGTCCTCGCCCAGCGCGGGGGCGTGCAGCGAAAGGCGGGCGGGTTCGTGCATGAAGCGGATCGGTGTGCCGATGTGGCGACGGCCCAGCGCATCGGTGGGGATGAATCCGCGCGCGGCGACCTGTTCGTCATCGAGCGCTTCGGGGTAGGTCTTGACCGGACCCCAGCACACGTCGAGCCGGTCGAGCAGCGCGCCCGCTTCGTCGAGCGACATACGCGCGAAAGTTGCGCGCAGCAGATCGACCACCGGCTGCTGGTGCGGTCCCGGTTCCTTGCACAGGGGCGCAAGGTCGAGCCGCCCGAGATGGCCGAGCAGTGCCTCGATGAACTTCTTCTCCTGCCCGGCGATCGCCAGCATCCGCCTGTCGCCGCATTCGTACCAGCGATAGAACGCGCCGCCGCCCGTGGTGCGTTCGTGCGCCACGTCGGGTTGCCGCCCTTCGGCCAGCGTCGGCCCCATGACGTTCGAGGTGGCCGAAAGCAGCGTCTCCTGCATGGAGATGTCGATGAAATCGCCGCGGCCCGTGCTCTCGCGCGCCAGCAGCGCCATCAGCACGCCCGACAGGCCTTGCAGCGCTGAAAGGTAGTCGGACACGGGAATGCCCGGCATTGCGGGCTTGCCATCGGCGCCCAGCGTCGCGCCCAGCACGCCGGTCATCGCTTCGAGCGCCAGATCGTGCGCAGGGCGTTTCGCCAGCGGTCCGTCCTGCCCGAAGGCGCTGATCGCGCAGTAGACGATGCGCGGGTTGCGGGCAGAGAGCGTGGCGTAGTCGATGCCCAGCCGCGCGGCGACGCCGGGGCGGCTCGATTCCACGACGACGTCGGCGCTGTCGACCAGGTGCAGGAACGCGGCCCGGTCGGCTTCGTCCTTGAGGTTCAGCACAACGCTTTTCTTGCCCCGGTTGAAGGCGCGGAAATAGACGGTGTCGGGCCCGTCGGACAGGCCGATGTGGCGGGTGTGGTCGCCGCCGGGCGCTTCCACCTTGATCACTTCGGCGCCGTGGTCGGCCATGGCGAGGGTGAGGTAGGGGCCGGGAATGAAGCTCGACAGATCGAGCACCCTGATACCTGCCAGTTTCACGCGCGCCTCCTTCTCATTCAACCGATCGGTTAAGCGCGATCGGGGATGCGGTGCGCAAGGTCAAGCGCAGCGGCGCTCAATTGTCGTTGACGTGGTGGCGCGACAGCACTCGGCTGATGTGATCGAGCCGCTCGTTTTCGAGGTCTTCGATCTCGCGCAGCAGGCGCGAGATCTCTTCGTTCTCGATCGCATAGGCGAGATCGTCGAACGCCTGCGGCACCGGCTGGAGCGGATAGGCCATCTGCAGGCAGCGTGACAGCCGCGTGCGCGCCCAATCGCCGCTCTCGACGATACGTCGCCGCGCCTTGCGTGCTCCCAGCGTAACCGTGCGACCGCGTTTAGCCATCATGTCCTGCATCGGATGAGTGCGCGCGAGCCTATGGCAAATCCTTGAACAAAAGTCGAATCCCTCCTGCGCGGCGGGCGTAAGTGGCTTCGCGCAGGAAGGTTGCGGAGAAGCTGGGTCAAACTCCGTCCCGAAACCGTTCCAGTCGGGCCACCGCATCGTCGATCATCGCTATCGGCTTGCAGTGGCACAGGCGCACGATCGTGGTTGGGCCGCCATCGCCTTCCCACAGCGCCGAGATGGGGATCGAGGCGACGCCAGCCTCGCGCACCAGCCGTTCGCTGAACGTGCGATCGTCGAGCGCTATGCCCGAGGCGGCAAGGTCGATGCAGGCGAACCATGTCGCGGCGTTGGCGGCAACGGCAAAGCCCGCTGCGGCCAGCCCGTCGATCAGAGCGCGGCGCGAGGTTGCCCATTCGGCGAGGATCGCAGGGGGCAGGGCGGCGTCGGCCAGACCCTCGGCCACCGCCCATTGCAGCATTGGCGGCGTGGTGAAGGTCAGGAACTGGTGCGCCTTGGCCAGCACCGCCGCCATGTCTGGCGCGGCGACCATCCAGCCGACCTTCCACCCGGTCGCGCCGAAGATCTTGCCCGCCGATCCGATCTTCACGGTGCGTTCCGCCATGCCGGGTTCGGCCAGCAGCGAGCGGTGGGGCACGCCATCGAAGCGCACCATTTCCCAAACCTCGTCGCAGATCGCGATGAGGTCGTGCTCGATGCAGAGGCGGGCCAGCATGGCAAGGTCGGCGGCGCTCGCCACGGTGCCCGCCGGGTTGAGCGGATCGTTGAGGATCAGGGCGCGGGTGCGGGGCGTGATAGCGGCGCGGATCTGCGCCTCGTCATAGGCCCAGAGCGGCGGGGCGAGCGGCACGAACACCGGCACCCCGCCTGCGCGGCGCACCATCGGCGCATAGGCATCGTATGCGGGCGCGAACAGCAGCACCTCGTCGCCGGGGCTGACCACGGCGAGGATCGACGCGGCGACGGCCTCGGTCGCGCCCGAGGTGACGATCACGGCGTCGCGCGACAGCGCCAGCCCTTGTTCGCGGGCATAGAATGCGGCGACCGCATCGCGCAGTTCGGGCAGTCCGGCCATCGGTGGATAATGCTGCGAGCGTTCGTGCAGCGCGCGGACCACGGCCTGCGTGAGTTGCGCGGGCGGCGGAGCATCGGGAAATCCCTGACCGAGATTGATCGCGCCGGATTCGCGGGCGAGGCCCGACATCCATTCGAACACGGTCAGCGGCAGGCCGGTATAGACGGGCGAAAGGCGCGCGGCGGGAGAAGTCATCGCGTCCCAGCCTATAAGGTGAGAGCAAGGCGCGCCAAGCGCTTTGTCGGCAGTCTGGTCAATCATGACTTGTCGGGCGGGGCGGGACGGGTATCGTGCGCGCAAAAGGAAGATGGAGAGGTAACATGAAGGGCTTGTTCGATCTGACCGGCAAGGTGGCGCTGGTGACCGGCGGCAATGGGGGCATCGGCCTAGGCATGGCCAAGGGCCTCGCCATGCACGGCGCCAGCGTTGTCATCTGGGGCAACAAGCCCGAAAAGAACGCGCGTGCGGTCGAGGAACTGCGCGCCTTCGGCGGCGAAGTGCGCTGCGAGCAGGTGGACGTTGCCGACGAAGCCGCCGTGATCGCAGGCGTGCAGAAGATCGTCGACGAGTTCGGCCGGATCGATACGGCGGTGGCCAATGCGGGCATCTCGATCGGCCGGGCCAGCATGTTCGATATCAGCATCGAGGACTGGCAGCGGATCGAGGGCATCAACATCCACGGTGCGTTCTGGACCATGCGTGAGGCAGCGCGGCACATGCTGGCGCGCGGCGCGGCCAGCCCCGAGGACCGGGGCGGCTCGATCGTCTCGATCTCCTCGACCAGCGCGATCCACGGCGCGGCGCGCAACGAACACTACGCCGCGACCAAGGGCGCGGTGCTGACGATGACGCGGGCGATGGCGGTCGAACTGGGCCGCAAGGGCATCCGGGTCAATGCGATTCTGCCCGGCTGGGTGCGGTCGGACCTGACCGGCGGCTTGCAGGACAACGACAAGTTCAATGCCAACGTCATTGCTCGCGCGCCGGTCGGGCGCTGGGCCGATGGCGATGATTTCTCGGCCATCGCGGTCTACCTCGCCAGCGACCATTCGCGCTTCCACACTGGGGATTCGATCGTGATCGACGGTGGTTATACGATCTACTGACAGGCCTTGCAGTTGACCGCGCCGGGGCATTGGTGAGAAGGAACCGCATGGCCACACAGCTTGCCGATCCTGCCGATGCCCCTGCCGCCCGCCCGCGCAAGTTGACACGGCGCGGCGCGGACACGCGCGAGAAGATCCTCGACGCGACCGTGCGCGTGATCGTCTCGTCGGGCTTCGCCGCCATGACGATCGAGCGGGTGATGGCCGAATCCGGGATCAGTCGCGGCTCGGTGCTGCACCAGTTCCCTAACCGGTTGGCGTTGGCAGTGGCGACCGCCGAGCGCACCTTGCAGGTGGTGATCGACCTTGCGCGTGCGGACTCGGCGCTGCGGCCCGACGCCTTCGAACGGCTGGCGAGCCATGCAGAAGTGGTGTGGGCGGCGCATTCCAGCCCCGAAGGCCTCGCGCTCAACGAGATCATCATGGCCGCAGGTTGGGACCGCGAACTGGCCGAAGGCATCCGCCCGATCATCGAGGAGGTCGAGGCGGACATCCGCATACAGTTCGTCGACATGGCGCGAGAGGCGGGGTTGCCCGATCCCGAAGCCTTCGTGGCGCGCGGCTGGTGGCTGGTGTCGAGCGTGCGCGGCCTCGTCATCGAGCACCGCCTGCTGCAGCCGCGCCCGATGATCGACGCCGCGATCGAGGAGATGAAGGCCAGCCATCGCCGTTATTGCGAGGCGCTACGCGACAAATTGGTCACGCTTGATTAGTTTGAGTTGACCGACTCCCCGCGGGGTGCCAGTTTTGGCGCAGCACACGACGGCCACCAGGCCGCAGCGGGAGTAGGACATGCGGTTTACGGGCAAGGTTGCGATCGCCACCGGCGGGGCCTCGGGCATCGGGGCGGCATTCGTGCGCCGCCTGCATGGCGAGGGCGCTAGCGTGATGATCGTCGACCTCGATGCGGACAAGGGCGCGGCGCTCGCCGCCGAACTCGATGAGCGCGCGGCGTACCGCCAGGTCGACGTGTCCGATTTCGACGCGATGGCCGCGCTTGCCGCCGCCACTGAACAGGCGTTCGGCGGGATCGACGTGCTGTTCAACAACGCGGGCATCGGCTGCTTCGGTGAAACCCCCGACCTCGATGTCGAAACGTGGAAGCGCGTGATCGCGGTCAACCTCGATGCCGTGTTCTATGGCTCGAAGGCGGTGATCCCCTACATGAAGAAGCGCGGTGGCGGCGCGATCGTCAACACTGCCAGCGCCTCGGGCATGGCGGCGGACTATGCCTTCACCGCCTATAACGCCGCCAAGGCCGGCGTGATCAACTATACCCGCTGCCTGGCCATCGACCATGCCAGGGACAATATCCGCGCCAACGCGATCTGCCCCGGCCCGGTCGAAACCCCGATCCTGGTGACCGGCGTCGATGCCATTCAGGGCCTGCGCGCCGAATGGGAACGACGCGTGCCGATGAACCGCTTCGCCCGTGCGGACGAGATCGCGGCGGTGGCGGCGTTCCTCGCCAGCGACGACGCCAGCTACCTGACCGGCGCGTCGATCCCCGTCGATGGCGGCCTGACCGCGCATACCGGACAGCCTGATCTGCGCCCGCTGATGGGCGCGGCGTGAAAAACACAGAGGAGAGTGCCATGACCGACGAAACCGAAAAGGCGATGGCCGATGTCGCGCCGTTCAAGATCTATCGCGCGGCGTCCGCCAAGGACTTCAACGAACTGACGCACATGGAATACGCCGGCATCACCCCCGTGATCGAGGCGGCACTGGTCAAGGCGGGCGAAGCCTCGTCGAAGGACAGCGGGCAGGTCGTCAAGGAACTGTTCTCGATGCCGGGGATGAGCCTGACCTACGCCTGGTTCAAGAGCGGCTTTCCCCTGCCGCTGCACACCCACAACGCCGATTGCCTCTACTACATCATCGCGGGCACGCTGAAGCTGGGCGTCGAGGAACTGGGCGCGGGCGACGGCTTCTTCGTGGGCAGCAACGTGCCCTATACCTACAAGCCGGGGCCGAACGGGGTGGAAGTTCTGGAATTCCGCACCGCCGACAAGTTCGACATCCGCTTCCTCGGCAAGACCGAAACCTACTGGAACAAGACCATCGGCGCGATTGCCGAAAAGCAGGACGCGTGGGTCGGCGAACGGCCGCCGCATGAACTCGCAGGCCAGATGGTTCCCGCCGAATGAGCGCAGGGGCAACGATGCGGGCCGTGGTGCGGCGCGGCCCGCGCCTGCTGGTGGACGATGTGCCCGAGGCCGCCGCGGGCGAGGGGCAGATCCTCACCCGAGTGTTGTCCTGCGGCATCTGTGGCTCGGACCTTCACGCGGTCCACAGCCTTGAACACACCGTCGAGATGGGCCGCCGTTCGGGCGCGGCCGACACCATCGATCCGGCGCAGGATCTGGTCATGGGCCACGAATTTTGCGCCGAAGTGCTGGAAAGCGGCCCCGGAACCGCAGGCCGGTTCAAGCCCGGCACGCGCGTCGTGTCCACGCCTTTCGCCTTCGGGCCGCAGGGGGGCGAACTGATCGGCTTCTCCACGCGCTTTCGCGGTGCCTATGCCGAACGCATGGTGCTGACCGAGGCGCTCTGCCTCGAAGTGCCCAACGGCCTTTCGCCCGAAACCGCCGCGCTGACCGAGCCGCTGGCGGTGGGCCTTCACGCGGTCAACGCCGCGCACCTGACCGACAACTCGGTGGCGCTGGTCGTAGGCTGCGGGCCGATCGGCCTCGCCGTGATCGTGGCGCTGAAGCGGCGCGGCGTCGGCCCGGTGATCGCGGCTGACTTTTCGCCTGCGCGCCGCGCGCTCGCCGAAAAGCTGGGTGCGGACGTGGTGCTCGATCCGGCGCAGGCCTCGCCGCACGGGCGCTGGGAGGACTTCGATGTGCCGCAAACGCTCGCCTCGATGGGGGCGGCAGCGCTGTCGGGCCGGGCGATGCGCGATGCGGTGGTCTTCGAATGCGTTGGCGTGCCCGGCATGCTGCAATCGCTGATCGAACAGGCCCCGCCTACCGCGCACGTCGTGGTTGTGGGCGCATGTCAGGAAGACGACCGCATCCTGCCGGTCATCGCGATCAACAAGCAACTGCGCTTCAGCTTCGTGTTCGCCTACACGCCGGACGAGTTTGCCGAAGTGCTGCAGGCACTGGGCGAGGGCGCAATCGACGGCACGCCGTTCCTGACCGGCGCGGTATCGCTGGACGATACACCGGCCGCGTTCGAACGGCTGGGGCGTCCGGGTGAAGACGTGAAGATCATGGTCCAGCCCTGGAAGTAAGGGCTGGCGCCGGACGCGCTGGCTTTGTCAGGCCCCTGTCATCACGCCAGCGCGTTCAACCCGTGCAGCACGCTTTCGAACAGCTTGCGCCCGTCGCTGCCGCCCTGCGCGGCTTCGATCATGCGTTCGGGGTGCGGCATCATGCCCAGCACGTTGCCGCGTTCGTTCAACACGCCGGCGATGTCACGCTGCGAACCGTTGACCTGCTCCAGATAGCGGAACGCGACGCGGCCTTCGCCTTCCAGCCGATCGAGCGTTTCGGCATCGGCGAAGTAGTTGCCGTCATGGTGCGCCACGGGAATGGTGATGGTCTGGCCGGGCAGGTAGGCCGAGGTAAACAGCGAGTTCGCGTTCTCGACCTTCAGCTTCACGTCGCGGCAGACGAAGCGGATCCCCGCATTGCGCATCAGCGCGCCGGGCAGCAGGCCCGCTTCGGTCAGCACCTGGAAACCGTTGCACACGCCGAGCACGGGCACGCCGCGGCCAGCCTGTTCGACCACCGCCTGCATCACCGGCGAGCGCGCGGCCATCGCGCCCGAGCGCAGGTAGTCGCCATAGGAGAAGCCGCCGGGCAGCGCGATCAGGTCCAGCCCTTCGGGCAGACCGGCATCGCCGTGCCATACGCGGTGGACCGTGCCGCCGCTGATCTCCTCGATCGCCACCGCCATGTCGCGGTCGCAGTTCGAGCCGGGAAAGGTGATGACGGCGGCGGTGAACGACATCAGGCGGCGACCTTCTCGATGCGGTAGTTTTCGATGACCATGTTGGCCAGCAGCTTGCGGCACATGTCGTCGAGCGCTTCGTCGCTGACGTCGTCGGCCAGGTCCAGCTCGATCAGGCGGCCAGCGCGCACGTCGTTTACGCCTGCAAAGCCCAGGCCTTCAAGCGCGTGGTGGATGGCGCGGCCCTGCGGATCGAGAACCCCGTTCTTGAGGCTGACGTGGACGCGGACTTTCATGGGCGGGCGGCCTTTCGAAAACTGGAATGCGGGACTCGGGCCGCCCTATGCCCCCAAGCGCCGCGAAGGGCAAGTTCGGGGGCGCCTCAGCCTCGTCGCAGGTCCGCGAGCGCTCCTGCGGCGAGCCCGACAAGGAACCCACCCGGTCCGGTGACGAGGATGCCGAGCAATGGCCCCTGATTGGCCTCCGGTGTCAGCACGATCGGGCCGACGAACCCTGCGACAAAACCGATGCTGCCCAGAAGGCAGCCGCCGCGCAGGGCGCTGCGCACGATCGTCACAGCACGAGGTCACCAGCCAAGATGCTGGCGCCGTTGTCGAGCGTGATCACGAGGTCGGCGCTGCCATCGCCATCGACATCGCCGCTGATGGTCGTGACCCCGCCCGACGTGACGGCGCGCAATTCACCGGCCAGGTTGTGGAAGGCCTGCGCGCCAATGAAGGTGAAGGCCTGGTTCCCGGTAGCGCCGGATTTTGCGTCGACGAGCGACAGGTCGATCTTGTCGCCTTGCGCCCGGCTGAAATCGGTGATGCGATCCTTGAAATCGAGCACCATGAACCGGAAGCTGTCTGCGCCGGTGCCCCCTGTGTAAGTGTCGTCACCTCCATCCCCACGCATGATGTCGTTGTCATCGCCGCCGTTGATGACGTCGTTGCCAGCGCCGCCGAGGATCTGGTCGACCCCGGCATTGCCATTGATCGTATCGTTGCCGCCGCTGCCGCTAAGGGTGTCGCCGCCGGCATCGCCGTTGATGGCGTCTTCGCCGTCGCCTCCGGTAATCGTGTCGTTGCCGTCATCGCCGTTGAGCGTGTCGTTCCCGGCATCGCCGTTTAGCGTGTCGTTGCCCGCATTGCCGTTCAGTTTGTCCGCGCCATCGCCGCCTGTAAGGCTGTCGTTGCCATCGCCGCCGCGCAGGGTATCGACGCCCAGACCGCCATCGACGGTATCGTCGCCGAGCCCGCCATCGATGATGTCATCGCCATCCACGCCCGAAAGCCGGTCTGCGCCCGCATCACCGTTGATCGTGTCGTTGCCGACGCCGCCGCTCACGCTGTCGTCGCCGTCTTGGCCGTTGATCACGTCATTGCCGGCTTCGCCATTGAGCGCATCACTGCCCGCCCCGCCGTTGATCGTGTCGTTGCCGTCATCGCCGCGCAGCGTATCGTTCCCGGCATCGCCGTTCAGGGTATCGTTGCCGCTACCTGCGTTCATGATGTCGTTGCCATCGCCGCCGTTGAGCGTGTCGTCGCCCTCTTCGGCGTTGAGCGGGTCGCCCGCCGCGCCGAACGTGTCGTTGCCTGTCCCGCCGTTCAGGATGTCGTTGCCGCTGCCGCCAAGCATCAGGTCGTTGCCCGCACCGCCATTGAGGGTGTCGTTGTCAAAGCTGCCCTGCAGCCGGTCGTCCCCGGCATCCCCATTGAGCGTATCGCTACCGATATCGCCGAACAGGTCGTCGTTGCCTTCGCCTCCGTTGAGGACGTCGTTCCCGGCATCGCCGCCCAGCGTGTCCCGGCCGTCGTTGCCGACCAGCGTATCGTCGCCCGCCCGGCCAGAGAGCGTATCGTCCAGTCTTCCGCCAACGAGGCGGTTGGCCAGCTCGTTGCCGGCGAGCGTGTTCGCAGCGCCGGCCGACCCTATCACGTTTTCGAAGTTGGTGTAGCTGTCGCCCAGCGCCGCGCCGGCAGAACCGAAACTTCCGTCAAGCGCGAGCATGACACCATCGCTGCCGGTGAAATCGAGCGTGTCGACTCCCGTGCCGCCGTCGACCGCTTCACCCACCGCACCCGCTGCGAAGAAGTCGTTCCCTCCTGCCAGCACCACCCCGATGGCGACGGTGCCGGTCGCGCCTGCGTTGTTGAAGGAATCGTTGCCGTCGCCGGTGATGACGCCGACGGTGATCGTGCCGCGATTGGTGATCTGGTTGTCGCCCGCGCCCAGGGCGATCGACTTGATCGTGCCCCCGTTGTTGAACACGAAATCGGCATTCGCGCCGCCTGTGATCGCGCCCAGGATTCGGCCGGTGTTGGTCAGGGTGTTGATGCCATCGCCCAGATCGAGCGTGCCATCGACCCGACCGTCGTTGATGAAGGTGTCATTGCCATGCCCCAGCGCGAGGCGGCCGATGCGACCGCCATCGTTGGTGACGGTGTCGTTGTCGGCCCCGCCCGTGACCGCGCCGGTTATGCGCGCGGCGGTGGTCAGGACGTTGGCCCCATCGCCCAGGTCGATGGCGGTGATCCTGCCGGTTTCATGCGCGATGGTGTCTGCCCCGGTACCGCCATACACGGTGCCCGCGATCGTGCCGAGATTGCTGAGCGTGTCATCGTCGCCGCCGAGGTAGACGTCGCCGCGGATCGACCCTTCGTTGTCCAGCGTGTCCGCACCGGCCTGCAGGTCGATGTCGCCGCGAATGCGTCCCGCGTTGTCGATCTTGTCCGCCTGGAGGTCGGTGGCGATGGCGTAAGTGTCGGTAGTGGAGATGAGGCCTTCGTTGAGGATCGTGGTCACGCCGCTGCGCGCCTCGATCCCGATCGTGCCGGTGATCGCACCGTAATTGCGCACGAGGAAGGCGGGCGCGGTTTCGTCGGGCAGAACGGCAGGGTTGAGCGGCGGGCCAGCCAGCTTTTCAACGCCTTGGACCAAGCCAGCGCCCAGGAACACCGCGCTGCCGCTCAAGCCGATGATCTCGCCCCGGTTCTCCACGCGCACGAAGCTGCCGAACAGGCGCGTACCGTTCAGATCGCCGGT
Source organism: Novosphingobium percolationis (assembly GCF_020179425.1). Taxonomy (GTDB): domain Bacteria; phylum Pseudomonadota; class Alphaproteobacteria; order Sphingomonadales; family Sphingomonadaceae; genus Novosphingobium; species Novosphingobium percolationis. The sequence continues at coordinate 505,778 of NZ_JAILYM010000002.1, forward strand.
CAATTGGCCGGTCGCCGTGACGGTGAGGCGGGTGGCGGCGTTGTCCACGGCAATGGCGCTGTCGCCGCCCGATAGCGAGCCGCCCACGACGATGCGGTGGTCGGTGCCCGTGCCATAGACGGCGTTGGCGGTAATCGACGTCACCTGATAGCCGACCGGCACGATGAGATTGTCGCCGTCCGCCAGCACGATCGAATGCCAATCGGTCACGATGTTTTCGCCAAAGCGCGTCGTCATGGAGTTCTCCCTTGCCCGGCAGGAGGGCGGCAGGTTGCAGAAATACGGCTAGGTGCCGTTAATATGATTTTTATATCAGTAAAAAATTTCGATATTTCAAAGATTAGATAGCGGTTATCAAAACTCTTAGAAGAATTGACGAAAATATACTTGTATGTTTTAGAAGATATAGTCCGATCCGGTCTGAATTTTCGCCATTCTGCCGACCCGGCCGAATGTGAAGGCGCGCGCACGTGAAAGCCCGTGCATCGCAAATCGGCGCTTCATGCTGACGGGTGCGTCAGTTATGATGGTGCCATGCCTCGAGTCACCCCGCCCGATCGTCGTTCCCGCATCCTCGATGCCGCGCGTGAAGCCTTTGCCGAGCGTGGGTTCGCAGGCACGCGACTGGAGGACGTGGCCGCCAGGGTGGGGATCAGCCGCTCCGCGCTTTATCTGATGTTCGACAGCAAGGAGGCGGTGTTCCGGGGCCTCGTCCACGCATTGGTGGGCGAAGTGCTGCCGGTGGGGCTGCCCGATAACCTCGGCAACGTGCCTGCCCCCTATGCCTTGCGCGGGTTCCTGCGCGCCGCCTTCGTCCGCCTGACCCGGCCCGATCTGTCTTTCCTGCCGCGCCTGATCGTGGGTGAGGGGAGGCAGTTTCCCGACCTCGTGCGCGTATATCACGACGAGGGCGTGAGCCGCGTGTTGGCCGTGGTCGAACGCATCATCCGCCACGGCCTTGCGCGCGGCGAGTTTGCTTGCGCTGATCCCGCGCTGGCGGCGCGCAGCGTGGCGGGCGGCGTGATCATGACCGCCCTGTGGAAGACCGTGTTTGAACCCGCCGGGGCACCGCCGATCGATGTCGATGCCATGGCCGCGCTTCATGCCGACATGGTGATCGATGGCCTTGCCGTCCGGTCGGGGGCGCCGACATGAAGGCCCCGCCGCGCCCCGTGCTGGTGGTGGGCGCGCTGGCACTGGCGGGCGCGCTGGCACTTGCGTTCGCGCCCGGCGAGGAGCCAGACCGCTGGCTGGGCTATGTCGAGGGCGAGGCGCTCTATGTTGCTGCACCGGTATCGGGCACGCTGGCGCGGTTGCCCGCGCAGCGCGGCGATGCGGTGAAGGCGGGGCAGTTGCTGTTCGCGCTCGATCCGCAGACCGTCGATGCCGCAGAAGCGCAGGCGCGCGCCGAGCTGGCAGGCGCGCAGGCGCAGCGCGCCGACCTTGCCGGAGCCCGCCAGCGCGCGCCCGAACTCGACGTGGCGCGCGCGGCGCAAGCGTCGGCGCGGGCGCAACTCGCGCGTGCGCAGGCCGACTATGCCCGCTTTTCGGCCCTTGCCGCCAAGGGCTTTGCCAGCCGCACCCAGCTCGATGCGGCGCGGGCCGCGCGCGATGTTGCGGCAGCAAGCGTGGCGCAGGCTCTGGCCGAGGAGCGCAGCGGCGAGCTTTCCGCCGGCCGCGCGCAGCAGCAGCAGGCGGCTGCGGCCGGCGTTGCTGGCGCGGCGGCGGCCCTTCAGGCGCAGCAGCGGCGGCAATCGGAGATCGCGCCCGTCGCGGGCGCTGCCGGAACGATCGAGCAGACTTTCTTCAATCCCGGCGAATGGGTGCCCGCCAACCAGCCGGTTCTCGCGCTGCTGCCCGCCGATCGGCGCAAGCTGCGCTTCTTCGTGCCACAGAACGCGGTGGCCCGGTTGCGCGCGGGTCAGGTCGTCCATTTCACCTGCGACGGGTGCGGGGGAGCGCGGAGCGCGACGATCCGCTACATCGCACCACGCGCCGAGTTCACCCCGCCGGTGATCTACAGCGAACACGCGCGATCGAAGCTGGTGTTCCTGGTCGAAGCCGCCTTGCCGGTGGACAAGCCGCTGCCGCCGGGGCTGCCGGTGGCGGTTGAGCCTGTTGCAGGCGTGGCGCGGTGAGCGAGGCGGGCGGAGGCGCGGGTGCCCGGACAAGAGGTAGGTTTCGCGCAAAGACGCAAAGACGCAAAGGCGTTTGCGCCGCAGGCAGATATTGCCTGATCTTGCCGCCGAAGAAAAAAGCGGCTTCGCCGCACGCGCAACCACTTGGCCTCTTTGCGTCTTTGCGCGAACCATCTTCCCGGTCATCGTACCATGGATGAGGCTCCCGTCATCGACGTGCGCGGGCTGACCAAGCGGTTCGGTGGGCGCACGGTGGTCGATGCGGTGGACCTGTCGGTGGCGCGCGGGCGGATCTGCGGGTTCTTGGGGCCGAACGGATCGGGCAAGACAACGACCTTGCGCATGATCTGCGGGTTGCTGATTCCCGATGCGGGCGAGGGCACTGTACTCGGCTTCGACATGCGGCGGCAGCGCAGCGCGATCAAGGCGCGGGTTGGCTACATGACGCAGAAGTTCGGGCTGTTTTCCGACCTGACCATCGCGGAAAATCTGGAGTTCTTCGCGCGCGTCCATGGGCTCGACCGGCGGGGCGAGCGCGTGGACGAGGCGCTGGAGCGGCTGGGGCTTTCCAGCCGCAGTGGCCAGCTTGCGGGCAGTCTGTCGGGCGGGTGGAAGCAGCGGCTGGCGCTGGCGGCCTGCGTGCTGCACGAACCGGAGATCCTGCTGCTCGACGAACCCACTGCCGGCGTCGATCCGCAGGCCCGGCGCGAGTTCTGGGAGCAGATCCACGACCTTGCCGCGCGGGGCATGACGGTGCTGGTCTCGACCCACTACATGGACGAGGCCGAGCGCTGCCACGAGATCGCCTACATCGCCTATGGCCGGATGCTGGCGCGCGGGACGATCGAGGAGGTGGTGGCCGCTTCGCATCTCCATGCCTTGCAGGGCGAAGGTCGCCTTGAAGACGGAAGGGGCGCGGACCGGCTGGCGGCGGAGATCGAGCAGCGGCCCGGCGTGGCGATGGCCGCGCCGTTCGGGGCGGCGATCCATGTCTGCGGGCCGGACGCGCAGGCCTTGCGCGACGCGGTTGCGCCTTGGGCCGACCGCATCGCGTGGCGCGAGACGAAGCCGAGCCTGGAGGACGTGTTCATCCACCTGATGCGCGGGGCCGAGGACCGATCGGTGGCGGTGCGGTGATGATCCAGCCCCAATCCCTCCAGCGCATCCTGGCGATGATCTTCAAGGAGATCCGCCAGATGACGCGCGATCCCGGCACCGTGGGCATGATGCTGGCGATGCCGCTGGTGCAGTTGATGATCTTCGGCTTTGCGATCAACAACGATCCGCGTGGGCTGCCGCTGACGGTCGAACTCAACGATGCTTCGCCCTTCGCGCGCTCGGTCGATGCAGCGTTGCGCAACACCGGCTATTTCAAGGTCACGCGGGTCGTGTCCGCGCCGGGGGAGGGCGAGCAGCTGCTGGCGCGGGGCGAGGTGCAGTTCGTGGTCACCGTGCCGGTCGATTTCGGGCGCGATCTGGTGCGGGGGCGGCGGCCGCAATTGCTGCTGACCGCCGATGCGACGGATCCTGCGGCTACCGGCAATGCGCTGGCGGCGGTGGAGCAGGCGGTGGCCGGCGCGATGGTGCATGACCTGATCGGGCCGCTTGCCATTCGCCAGCAGGGGCCCTCGCCGGTCGAGGTGGTGGTGCACCGCAGCTACAACCCCGAGGGGATCACCAGCCACAACACCGTGCCGGGGCTGCTGGCGGTGGTGCTGTCGATGACCATGGTGATGCTCACCGCGCTGTCGGTCACGCGCGAAGTGGAGCAGGGAACGATGGAGAACCTGCTGGCCACGCCGCTGCGCCCGGTCGAGGTGATGGTGGGCAAGATCGTGCCCTACCTGATCATCGGCGTGGTGCAGATGGCGGTGATCCTGATGGCCGCGCACTTTGTGTTCCGCGTGCCGTTCATGGGTTCGATCGCCCTGACGTTGTTTGCCACGCTGCTGTTCATGGTGACGAGTCTTGCGCTCGGATTCACGCTCTCGACCGTGGCGAAAAGCCAGCTTCAGGCGATGCAGATGAGCTTCTTCTACATGCTGCCGTCGATCCTGCTGTCGGGCTTCGCCTTTCCCTATCGCGGGATGCCGCAATGGGCGCAGATCGGGGCCGAGGTGCTGCCGACCACGCATTTCGTGCGGCTGGTGCGCGGCATCATGCTGAAGGGTTGGACGCTGGCCGATGCGGCGGGCGAGATGGGAGTGCTGGCGCTGATGCTCGCCGTGCTGGGAACGGTGGCGGTGCGGCGCTATCAGGATACGGTCGCCTAGCTCTCCGCGAAGGTGAACGGTTCGGCGGTTCGGCGGTAGTCGTCGGGCAGGATTTCGCGCCCCAGCGGCGGTTCGGCGCGGGCGGCGCATTGCGCGCGGTTGCACAGGCGGCAGGTGACGCCGATCGGCGTGGGTGCGGGGTCCTGGCCCTTGGCATAGACGAGCTTGCCCGCGTGTTCGGCCGCGCAGGCGAGCGCGATGGCGCGGATCGTGCGCGGACGCCCGTGCGCGCCGCCGCCCGCGCTGACGGTGCGCGCGATCGAGAAGAAGCGTTGGCCGTCGGGCAGTTCCAGCCATTGCGTGACCACGTCGTCGGGGCGGCGGAACACCGAATGCAGGCTCCACAGCGGGCAGCCGCCACCGTGCGCGGCGAATGGAAAGCCCGCGCCGTCGAGCCGCTTGGAGACGTTGCCGGCCTCGTCGACGCGGATGAAGAAGAACGGTACGCGCTCCTGGCCAGGACGGCCCAGCGTCGTCAGTCGGTGCGCGACTTGTTCGAAGCTCGTGCCGAACTGGCCGGCCAGCGCTTCGATGTCGTAGGCGCGCGCATCGACCGCGCGGGCGAACTTGTCGTAGGGCATGACCAGCGCCGCCGCGCCGTATGCCGCCAGCGCGCGGCGGACGAGCGTGGCGGCGGTCGGGCTGGCGAAGCTCTCGCCGCGCAGCAGGGCCGATATCTCGGACCGCAGCGCGGTGTAGCTGGCGTGCATGGCCATCTGCCAGGCGCGCTGCGTAGGGCCGAGCGTATCGTCGAGCAGGAGTTGTTCGTTGTGGCGGTCGTAGCGGCGGATCGAGCCCATCATCACGTCTGAGGGCAGCAGGCGGACACGCAGGCCCTGCTGGCGCAGCCATTCGCGCATCGAGCCCGCCTTGTCGATCTCGCCCGCCAGTTCCTCGGCGCGCGAATCGATCGTCGGGAAATAGTTGCGCCGGTCGGCCACGAAGCGCCGCGCCTCGGCCACGGGATCGACGCCGCGCGTCGTGCCGCCATCGGCGCGCAAACCGGCGAGCGCCTGCTGTTCGCGCACGTAGGCGCCGTGGAGGCGCAGCATTGCCTCGGTAATGCCGGGGAAGCTGGTGGCGACGTCGGCCACTTCGAGCGGCGGCAGGTCGATTTCGGCAAAGATCGGATCGCGCAGCACGTCGGCGAGGCGGCGGGCGTAGTCGTCGCGTTCTTCGGCGGCGAGGTCGGCCATGTCGAGCTTGTAGGCGCGGGCGAGGCGCAGCAGCAGGTCGGCGGTGAGCGGGCGCTGGTTGCGTTCGAGCAGCGCGATGTAGCTGGCGGAGATGTCCAGCTCCTCGGCCATGGCGGCCTGCGTCAGCCCCAGTTCGCGGCGCAGGCGCTTGATGCGCGGGCCGAGGTAGAGGGGTTTTGTTGATGAAACACCTGCACGCACCAGCGAACGCTCCTGCCTTCAACAAACCAGCGCTTGTCACGCCTGCACAGCTATACAAGCATTTCCTGTAAAGTTTGACAACAGGACTTCGCAGGGGCTGTCCGAATCCCCTCGGGCGGCGTTATCCGGGTCTCAGCAAACGAACCCATGCGCCCAAGGAAACGCTGCCATGACCTACCACAGCAAGATCAACGAGGCCCGCCAGGCGATCGCGCCCTTCCAGAAGACCTGGGACGGCATCGAGGCCGAGAGCGTCGCGCGCATGCGCCTGCAGAACCGTTTCCACACGGGGCTCGACATCGCGCGCTACACCGCCAAGATCATGCGTGCCGACATGGCCGCCTATGACGCGGACCCGTCGAAGTACACGCAGTCGCTGGGCTGCTGGCACGGCTTCATCGGGCAGCAGAAGCTGATCTCGATCAAGAAGCACTTCGGCACCACCAAGGGCCGCTACCTGTACCTGTCGGGCTGGATGGTCGCCGCGCTGCGCAGCGAATTCGGTCCGCTGCCCGACCAGTCGATGCACGAGAAGACCAGCGTGCCTGCGCTGATCGAGGAACTCTACACGTTCCTGAAGCAGGCCGATGCCCGCGAGCTGGGCATGCTGTTCCGTGAACTCGACGCGGCCAAGGCGGCTGGCGATGCGGTCAACACCCACCGCCTGCTGCACAAGATCGACGAGTTCGAAACGCACGTCGTGCCGATCGTCGCCGACATCGACGCAGGCTTCGGCAACGCCGAGGCGACCTACCTGCTCGCCAAGAAGTTCATCGAAGCGGGCGCCTGCTGCATCCAGATCGAGAACCAGGTCTCGGACGAAAAGCAGTGCGGCCACCAGGACGGCAAGGTCACCGTGCCGCACGAGGATTTCCTCGCGAAGATCCGCGCGGTTCGTTACGCGTTCATGGAACTCGGCGTCGATGACGGCGTGATCGTGGCCCGCACCGACTCGCTGGGCGCTGGCCTGACCAAGCAGATCGCCTACACCCGCGAAGCCGGCGACATTGCCGACCAGTACAACTCGTTCCTCGATTGCGAGGAAGTCGATGCCGCGAATCTCGGCCACGGCGACGTGCTGATTGCCCGCGACGGCAAGCTGATGCGCCCCAAGCGCCTGCCCAGCAACCTGTTCCAGTTCCGCCCCGGAACCGGCGAGGACCGCTGCGTGCTGGACTGCATCACGAGCTTGCAGAACGGTGCGGACCTGCTGTGGATCGAAACCGAAAAGCCGCACATCGGCCAGATCGGTGGCATGGTCAGCCGCATCCGCGAAGTGATCCCGAACGCCAAGCTGGTCTATAACAACAGCCCGTCGTTCAACTGGACGCTGAACTTCCGCCAGCAGGTCTATGACGCCTATGTCGAAGCGGGCAAGGACGTGTCGGCCTATGATCGCGCCAAGCTGATGAGCGTGGACTATGACGAGAGCGAGCTGGCGATCGAGGCTGACGAGCGCATCCGCACCTTCCAGCGCGATGCTGCGGCGCAGGCGGGCATCTTCCACCACCTGATCACGCTGCCGACCTACCACACCGCGGCGCTGAGCACCGACAATCTCGCCAAGGAATATTTCGGCGAGCAGGGCATGCTCGGCTACGTCAAGGGCGTGCAGCGCCAGGAAATCCGCCAGGGCATCGCCTGCGTGAAGCACCAGAACATGTCCGGTTCGGACATCGGCGACGACCACAAGGAATACTTCGCCGGTGAAGCCGCGCTCAAGGCCGGTGGCGCCGCCAACACGATGAACCAGTTTGCTGCCTAAGGGCAGCAGCGGGAACCAGTTCGCTGCCTGACGGCGGCTGACGAAACCCCTCCGCCCGCCCTTATCACGCTGCAACCGTGGGCGGGCGGAGAGGACCTTACCGGAATACCCCTCGCGGCAATCACGCCACGAAGACCAAAAGGAGGACGACCCCATGTCTGAACCGCAACGCGCCCGCGCTGTCCTCTCGACCGAGGACTTCAAGCTGATCCGCGAAGCCGTACTCTACTACCTCAAGGCGATCGAGGATCAGCCGGAATCGGTGAAGTTCTCGAACCTCTACCATCGCCTCGGCAGCGCCATGGGCCGTTAAGGCCGGGCGATACGCCTTCACGAGACTTTCCTGGGGAGGAAAGGAGGCCCGCTGCACCAAGGTGCGGCGGGCCTTTTCGTGTGCCTTGCCGGCCCCCAAGCCCCGCTTCACACCCCTTCAGTTTTTCTGAAGCGACATAACTCAACTGATGTACTAGAGATTGAGTCGCCGGGCGGGGCCGTCCTCTCCCTCTGCTATGCGATTGCCCCGTCCGGCCGCGGCTTTTGATGGATGCCAGCTTGCTCCGCGTCACCAACGGCTAAAGCGCACGAATGCGGGGCGGCGACGCCAGGTTCGTGTTCCGATGAACGGAGATACGACATGACCCCCTCGCTTGCCCGCCCGCACCCGCTTCCCCGCATTCCCCGCGCGCGCCTGGCCGCGCCGCGTGCGCCGCACCCGTCATGGCGGCTGCAGGGCGATCCGGCTGCGTCAAAGCGCGCATTGTCCGCCGAGGATTTCTGGCGCAGGCTCGATCCCTGACGTCGTCCTCTCCCGCCACCGTTCCAGCGAAGCGAAGACGAGAAGCCCGATGAAGACCGCTCTGATCATCCGCCACGTTCCCCACGAAGGGGTGGCCGGGTATCGCCAGCCGATCGAGCAGGCCGGATACCATGTCGACCGCATCGACGTGAGCGATCCCGCGTTCGCCACGCTTGACTTGCGCGAGCCCGACCTGCTGATCATGATGGGCGGGCCGATGGGCGTCTACGAACATGAGGCGCACCCGTGGATCCGCTGCCAACTGCGCCGCCTGGCGCTGCGGCTCGAAGCCGACCGGCCGACCCTGGGGGTGTGCTTCGGCGCGCAGATGGTCGCCGCCGCACTGGGGGCGCAGGTCCATCCCGGCCACGCCAAGGAAGTGGGTTTCCACCCCGTCACCGTGCACGATTGCGAAGGGCCGCTGCGCCATGTCGAGGACGTGCCCGTGCTGCACTGGCATGGCGATACCTTTACCTTGCCCGAAGGCGTCGACCTGCTCGCGTCGAGCGCGCTCTATCCGCACCAGGCCTTTTCGCGCGGGCGCAACCTGCTGGCACTGCAGTTCCATGCCGAGATGGGCGAGGACCCGCGATTCGACGCTTGGATCGAACAGGGGCCTGAAGACATCGCCGCGGCCGGCCTGTGTCCCGACCGGCTGCGCGCCGCGCACGATGCGCATGGGCAGCAGGCCGTGGCGGCTGGCAGGGCGATGATCGGGCAATGGCTGGAAGGCCTTGCCTGAGCGAGGGAAGAACGGGCCATGCTGCGCAGCATCCGGCCGCACAGGGCTTTTCTGAAATTGCCCCGATTCGCGCGGTAATGCTTTATAAGGGTTAAGATTATCCTTCGTACCATCCCATTTGGGGACGGTTGTGCATGCAGGCGCTTTTTGCGCCAGCTTCGCGCTGTTTTTTGCAGCATCGGAATCCTCGCATTTGCAACCTCTTGGCAGTTTTCGGCCATCGGGTAGTAACGAAGGATATAGTTAACCCAACCAAGAGCTATATTGCCGACTAATTTCCCGCAACACAGGTAGTCCGAAGGTTTACGAGGTTAATCGTAAATAACGATAGTCGGTCGCGGGACAGGATCCATTCGAACCTCCGGGCATGTCCCGGCGATCGCTATTCGCATCCTCTTCCCGTGTCGCGTCGAACGAGGAGGGGACAGGACCATGGCATCTACCACGAAGATCACTTCGCCAGCCAAGACGACCGTGAAGGTCGCCATGTTGACCGGCGGCGCAGGCGACGACAGTTTCAGCGGCGCGAATTCGGCCTATAACTGGCTGAACGAGGACGCGGCGCTGAACGGCAACCTCAACGTGCTGGCGAACGATCCGGGCTCGGCCAAGATCTACTCGCTGTCGGCAACGGCGCTCAGCGGCACCAGCGCGGCGTCGCAGCTCGCGTCCAACGTGGTGGCCAACACCACGGGCACCGGCTATGTCGAGTTCCCGATCTCGATCAACGGCGCGACGGCGATGGGCCGCGTTTCGGCCAATGCCGACGGCACGCTGCATGTCGACCTGCAGCACCTGCGCGCACAATTGCAGACGCTGGGCGTCAGCGAGAGCGCGACGGCGAGCTTCTACTATGTCGTGCAGATGGCCAATGGCGCGCTGAGCGAAGCCAAGGTCTCGATCACCATCGAAGGCGAGAACGACGGGCCGAAGCTGGTCAGCGCGGACCAGACCGGCCGGGTCGAGGAAGACGGCCAGCAGACCGCCACCGGCCAGGTCGTCGCCAGCGACGTCGACCACGGCGACCACCTGACGTATTCGATCGCCGAAACGCAGGGCCACTATGGCGCGATCGCGATCGATGCCGAAACGGGCGTCTGGACCTACACGCTGGCCAACGACAGCGCCGCGGTGCAGGATCTCGCCGAAGGCGAGCAGAAGACCGACACCTTCACCGTGACCGTCAGCGATGGCAACGGCGGCACGATCACCCAGACCGTCACCGTCACCGTCACCGGCGACAACGATGGCCCCACCGGATCGGCCACGGCTGAGCTTGGCAACGGGACGGAAGATACCAGCTACACCATCACCGCAGCTGATCTGCTGCAGGGCTTCTCCGATCGCGACAGCGACGGTGCGCTGCATGTCGAGGACGTCCAGGTCTCGCACGCCACGGTTCACGACAATGGCGATGGCACCTACACCGTCAACTTCGATGCCAACTACAACGGCCCGGCCGAAGTGACCTACAAGGTGGTCGACAACCACGACGCCTCGGTCCCGGCCTCGCTCTCGCTCAGCGTGGGCGCAGTGGCGGACCTTTCGGTGGCCGACAGCAGCGCCAGCGGCAACGAGGATACCGACATCACCGGCGACGTCGGTGCGGGCACCACGTCGGGCGGGTCGCTCGATTATGTCGTGGCGACGGGTCCGGCCAATGGCTCGGTCGTGGTCCATGGGGATGGCACCTATACCTATACGCCGGATGCCAACTATCACGGCGCGGACAGCTTCACCGTCACGGTGACCGATGCTGCGGCTGGCGAGGAAAAGACGGTCACGATCGACCTTGCGGTGGCGTCGGTGGCGGACCTTGCGGTGGCGGACAGCAGCGCCAGCGGCAACGAGGATACCGACATCACCGGCGACGTCGGCGGGAGCACCACGTCGGGCGGGGCGCTCGGCTATGCGCTCCAGACCGGCCCGGCGCACGGGACTCTCACGCTTGGGGCCAATGGCGGCTACACCTACACGCCCGACGCCAACTACAACGGCAGCGACAGCTTCCAGGTGACGGTGAGCGATGGCGCTGCGGGCGAGAGCAGCACCGTTTCGGTCAACCTGACGGTCAACGCGGTCAACGACCCGGCGACGATCGGCGGCCAGACTTCGGGAACGGTGGTCGAAGCGGGTAGCGCCAACAGCGGCGGCACGCCGACCGCGACGGGCAGCCTGACGGCCAGCGACGTGGACAATGCCGCCAACACCTTCCAGGCGGTGGCTACGGCCACGGCTTCGGCGAGTGGCTACGGCACGTTCACGATGACCGCCGGTGGCGCGTGGACCTATTCGCTCGACAACAACAACGCGGACGTGGCCGCGCTGAACGATGGCCAATCGCTGAATGACAGCTTCACTGTCCGCAGCGAGGACGGTACGGCGCAGGTCATTTCGATCCACATCGACGGGGCGAACGACACCGTGGTACCGGCGACGCGCGCCGCGGTTGTCACGACCGACAACGCCGGGGCGGATAACAACAACAACGACAACATCACCAGCCCGAGCATGACCGGCAGCAACACCGTTCAGGACCTCATCTACGGTGGGCCGGGCAATGACACCATCGACGGCCGCAACGACAATGACACCCTTTATGGTGGCAGCGGCAACGACACCATCATCGGCGGCCAGGGCAACGACGTGCTGTACGGCGGCAGCGGTTCGGACACGATCACCGGCAACGCCAACGATGACAGGATCTATGGCGGCGTGGGTGCGGATACCCTGTCGGGCAATGCAGGCGCCGACACCTTCTACTACCTGACGCTGGCCGATCGTGGCGACACGATCACCGACTTCACGGTGGGTACCGACAAGATCGACGTTTCGACGATCGATGCCGATGGTGTCGCCGCTGGCAACCAGGCGTTCGCCTGGGGCAACCAGACGGCGACCGCGCATGGCCTGTGGTTCGGTATGGAAGGCGCTGACACCTACGTCTATGCCGACACCGATGGTGACAAGACCACGGCCGAGTTCTGGGTCAAGCTGACGGGCACGGTCGCGCTGGCCAGCGATGGTTCCGACTTCGTGCTTTGACATTCCATTGCGCAACAAGGGGGAGGGGTTGCTTCGGTGGCCCCTTTTTCTTTGCGATTTCAATCGCTTGTAAACGCGGGTTTGCCTGAGGCCGTCCGCCCGATAAACCCTTTCGTCCTTTCGAGGTGCTGTTCCCAAGCCCACCCGCGGCACCTCGCGCTTGCGGGAATGGGTGCCGCTTGTCGGTAAGGCGTTGGCGGCATCAGGCCTTCATCAAGGAAACCCGCAAGCCCGCCGCCGCGCGCAAGGCCTGCGCCGGAAGACGTCCCGGGAGCCCGAGGGTGATAACCCTCGGACTTGCCCTTCAGCGTCTTGAAAAATCAGGGAACCGGCAGTTCCCGCACCGGATCGAGCGCGACCGGCGCGGCGGTGCGCCCCGCCGAAGGATCGCGCGCGGGCCGGGTGGCGTTGTTGCCCAGCGGCAGCGCATCGAGCGCGCGCACGGCGGGGGTGAGCAGCGGCACGTCGCCCTTGTGGTGCACATTGTCGAAGTGCGTGGCGGGATCGTAGCGCGCCTCGTCGGGCAGCAGCCAGTTCTGCTCGAGCGCGCCCATCGCGGCGAGCACGCGCGCCTGCGCGACATAGGCCCCGGCGATGGCGCTGTTGTAGTTGCTGCGCGCCAGCAGCAGTTCGCGCGCGAGGTCGAGCACGTCGAGCGTGGTGCGCAGGCCTGCGCGTTCCTGCAGCAGCGCCCCGTCATAGGCCTTGCGCGCGGATTCGACCGCCCCGGCAAAGCGTTCGATCGCGGCGGTCTGCGCCTTCCAGTCGTCCCAGGCCGAGGCGAGGGTGGCGCGGTTTTCGCGCAAGCTGGCGTCGATCAGGCGCCAATCGGCATCGTTGGCGGCGATGGCTTCGCCCACGCGCGCCTGGCGCAGGCCGCTTTCGTAGATCGGGCCGGACAGCACGACCTGCCCGGACACGCTGCGCTGGTCCTGCCGTCCGGTCGAATTGAAGAAGCTCGGCGGGCTCCACGAATTGGTGTAGTCGGCCTGGCCTTTCAGGTCGACGCGCGGCATCAGGTCGGCCTTGGCCGAGGCGAGGCTGGCGCGGCTGACCTTTTCGCGCTCCTGCGCGGCGATCAGCACCGGGTTGTGGCCTTCGGCATAGGCATAGGCCTGTTCGAGCGATTCGACCGGCAGGCGCAGCGGGTTGGGGGCAGCGAGCGCACCTGCGGGCGCGCCGACCATGCGCAGGAAGGTGGCTTCGCTGGCGGCGGCATCGCGCTGCGCGGTGTAGACTTGCGCGCGGCCGAGTTCGACGCGGGTTTCCACCTGCTGCACGTCGGTGGAGGTCACTTCGCGGCGCAGCAGGCGCGCGCGGTTGTCCGACAGTTCGCGTTCGAGCGTATCGAGGTTGTCGCGCGCGATGGTCACGCTCGTGCGGTCGCGCAGCAGCCCGACATAGGACGCGATGGCATCGAGCATGGCCTGCTGCTCGGTTGAGCGCATGACCTGCCGCTGGTAGCCGACTTGCGCCATGGCAAAGCGTTCGGCGGCGGCGTTGCGGCCGAAGGTGAACAGCGGCTGGGTGAGGATCGCGGTGGCGGTGGCGCTTTTGTAGGTGCCATCGGACCAGCCGTTGCCGGGCGTGCGCGTGCCCGAACGGGTGATGCCGTAATCGACCTGGAAATCGAGCCGAGGCCCGAACGCGGCGCGCGCCTGGGGCACGCGGTAATCGACGCTGCGCACGGCGGCGCGCTGGGCCAGAAGGCTGGGGCTGGTCCAGTAGGCCAGCCGCAGCGCCTGCGGCAGCGCCGCGACCGGCGTGCCCGCGCGCGCCGCTTCGGCGACGTCGGCAGGGGTGCCGCCGGGCAATTCGGGGGAATAGAGCATCGGCCCGCCGGTGCCGGTTTCATCGTCGGGCGGGCCCATGGTGCCGCTATCCTGCGCGGCAAGCGGCGTGGCGAACAGTGCCGCGCCCGCCAGCAAGGCCATCTGCTTGCGCATCCCGCTGTTCCCCTTCACGTGCCTGCCCCTCAATTGTCGCGGAAGGCGCGCATGAACTGGTCACGCAGCGGCTTGGTCAGGTACGAGAGCATCGAGCGCTCGCCGGTCTCGATATAGACCTCGGCGGGCATCCCGCTCTTGAGGTCGAGCGCTTCCTTGCGCACCTTGTCCTGCTCCACCGCGATGCGGACCATGTAGTACGAGGCCTTGGCTTCGGGGTTTTCGCTGCGGTCGGTGGCGACGTAGACGACCTTGCCGGGGATTTCCGGCGTGCTGGCGTGGTTGAAGGCGGTGAAGCGCACGCGGGCGTGCTGGCCCTGGATCACCTGGTCGATGTCGGCCGGGCTGATCATCGCCTCGACCACGAAGACGTCCTTGTCCGGCACGATCTCCATGATCGGTTCGGCGGGGCGGATCACGTCGCCGATCGCGGCGAAGGCGATCTTTTCGACCGTACCCGAATAGGGCGCGCGGATTTCGGTGCGCTGCCTCTGGTCGGCAGCGGCGACCGAGCGGACCTGCTGCTGGTTGAGCGCGGTGTTGACCTGCGCCAGATCGGTGCCGGCCTGGACGCGGCGGGTCTGGGCGAGTTGGATCGACTGTTCCTGCGCCTCGGTGATCTTGGCGCGGGCCTGCGCGATCTGCGATTGCAGCGCGCCGACGTTGCCGTCGAGATCCACGGCGGTGCGTTCGAGCTGGTTGAGCCGGTTGATCGTGACCAGCTGCTTGTCCCACAGATCCTTCACGCCCTGGCGTTCGGGCTCGATCAGCACGCGCTGCTGCTTGAGCGCGGCGATCTGCGATTCGAGGCCGTGGATTTCCTGGTTGTACTGCTGCACGCGCGCGGCGAGCTGGGCGCGGATCTGGCCTTCCTCGGTCTGGCGCAGGCGGAACAGCTTTTCCTCGTCGGCCATGGCCTTGCGCGCGCTGTCGGTGTTGGCCTGGGTCAGCTGCGCGGGAAAGCGGATGCCGCCTTCGCCAAGACGCTCGGCTTCGAGCCGGGCGCGCTGGGCGAGCAATTGTTCGACCGTCAGGTTCGACAGCGAGGCGTCGGTGCCGGTGACGGTGTCATCAAGGCGCAGCAGCAGCTGGCCCTCCTTCACGTGTTCGCCGTTATGGACGAGGATCTGCTCGATCACGCCGCCGGTGGGATGCGCAATGCGCTTGACCCGCCCTTCGACGCCGACCTGGCCGCCGCCGATCACCGCGCCGCCGATGGGCACGAGCGCGGCGAACAGGAACAGCACGACGAACAGCCCGGCGACGGTGTAGAGCAGGCGGCGCAGCAGCTTGGGCTGCTCGGCCTTTTCGGCGCCATCCTCCCACAGCACGGGCAGCAACTGGCGCGCGGGATCGGTGGGAAGCTGGGCGTTCATGCGGTGGCTCCCTTGGCGGTAGCGGCGCCCGGCGCTGCGGCGCCATTGGTGCCGGGCTGGATCCGCGAGGGATCGCCGCCCTGTTGCAGCCGCGCGAGCACGGCGTCGCGTTCGCCATAGTCGGCAATGCGGCCACCCTGCATCAGCGCGACGTGGGTGGCAGGGCCAAGCGTGGCGGGGCGGTGGGTGATCATGATGACGATGCCGCCGCGCTGGCGCACGCCGATCACCGCGTGGGCGAGCGCGGCATCGCCCGCCGCATCGAGGTTCGAATTGGCTTCATCCAGCACCAGCAGGAACGGATCGCCATAGAGCGCGCGGGCAAGTCCCATGCGCTGGCGCTGCCCTGCGGACAATTCCACGCCGCCGGCCGAAACCTGCGTTTCATAGCCATCGGGCAGCGAGAGCACGAGTTCGTGGACGCCCGCCGCCTTGGCCGCGGCGACCACGGCTTCGGAGGTGGCGTTCTCATCGAAGCGGGCGATGTTCTGGCCGATGGTGCCGTCCATCAGGTCGACGGTCTGGGGCACATAGCCGAAGTAGCTGCCGAGCGTGGCCGCGTCCCACTGGTCGAGCGTGGCGCCGTCCAGCCGGATCTCGCCGCGGTTGGGGCGCCAGATGCCAAGGATCGCGCGCACCAGCGAGGTCTTGCCCGCGGCGCTCGGCCCGATGATCGCCAGCGCCTGGCCGGGGGTGAGTTGCAGCGAGACGCCCGACACGGTGAAGCGCTGCGTGCCTGGCGGGGCCACCCACAAATCGCGCAGCAGCAGCTCGCCCGAAGGACGCGAGAGCTGGACTTCGCGCGCAGGCGGCTTGCGATAGGCCGAGACGGCCTGGACCACCCGGCTCCAGCCCGCGCGCGCGGCGACGAGGCCGCGCCAGTTGGCGATCGCCTGGTCGACCGGCGCGAGCGCGCGGCCCGACAGCACCGAGGAGGCGAGGATCACGCCGCCGCTGGCCTTGCCGTCGATCACCAGCAGCGCACCGACCGAGAGGATCAGCGATTGCAGCAGCATGCGGAACATGCGGCTGGCGCCGCCGAGGCGCGCGACGGTGCGCGAAAGGTAGGACTGCGCCTCGATGAAGCTGGTTTCCCAGCCCGAGGTGCGGGCCACCAGCCGTTCCTGCATGCCCATGGCGAGCGCGGATTCGGCAAAGCGGATCTCTGCCAGCGCGGCGGCGGAGCGGCGGCCGGTGATGTTCGCCAGCTCACGCGAGCCGGACTGCGTGCGGCGGTTCGAAACCAGCGCGAGGCTGGCCATCACCAGCACGCCGAACAGCGCGGTCAACCCCAGCCACCAGTGCAGCGAGGCGAGCACGATCAGGAACATGATCACCCAGGGCAGGTCGATCAGCGCGATCGGCCCCTGGCCGGCAAGGAAGGTGTGGATGGAATCGAGATCGCGGGTGAATTGCAGCCCGTCGCCCTTTTCCGCGCCGTTGCGCAAGGGGCGCGTGACGGTGGCGTAGTGGACGGCTTCGAACAGATCGTCGTGGACGCCGTTGGCGACGCCGAGCAGCGCCTCGCTGCGGATCGCCTCGAACACGGACTGGAAGGCGTAGACCAGCACCAGCATCAGGAACAGGCCGATCAGCGTGGGGATCGACCGGCTCGGAAGAACCGAGTCATAGACGAGCATCATATAAGCCGAGCCCGCAAAGACGAGCACGTTGAGCAGGATGCTGGCCACGGCGACGAGGACAAGTCCCCCGCGGTAACGGCGAACGAAAAGGTTAAGAAACTGCCGGTCCACGTCTTTCGGTTCCCCCCGATGTTCGGGCTAAAGCAATCGCGGCGCAGCCGCAAGCGTCAAGCCCGCGCGCATCGCGCAGGCTTGTTGCGACAGCATGACCATGCTGTCGCGGTGGGTTAACGTACCTTGCGGGGAAAACGTTGCGCGGGTTCGTTTTCTTCCACGCGGGCTGCACCTGCGATCATGATTTCGCACCACAGGCCGCGGCGATCGAAGTTCACTTCGACCGCCTCGAGCCCGGGCTGCGGCATCAACAGCCGCGTGCCGATCCCTTCGCGCGTGGGCGGCTTTACCACAGGGCCGCCGAATTCCTTCCACAGCAGGTACAGGTTGCAGCCGTCTATCGCCATGAACCAGCTGAGTTCGACCCGCCCGCCTGCGTTGGACAGCGCGCCGTGCTTGATCGCGTTGGTGGCCAGTTCGTGCAGCGCCATGATCAGCGGGATGCAACTGGCGCCCGGCAGCACGCACTGGTCGCCGGAAAGCCGGATGCGCTCCTCCATGCCGAAGGGCTCCAGCGTGCGCTGCGCGATTTCGGGCAGGCGTCCTTCGGTCTCGGTGCCGATGCGCAGCAGGTCGCTGGCGTGGGCGAGGCCTTCCAGCCGTCCCGAGAATTCGCGATAGAAGTCGAGCGGATTTTCCGCCTTCGGCCCACGCGAGGCGAGCGCCTGGATGATCGCCAGCATGTTGCGCACGCGATGGCGCAATTCGCGGTTGAAGCCTTCGGCCTGCAGGTTCAGCGCATCGAGTTCGCGCACGGCGCTGCGCAGTGCCGCGCCTGCGGTCAGGATCAGGCCCGCCGAAAACGCGAAGAGCGCGAAGAAGATCACGCGCGTGGGGTTGACCTCGGAGAACCACGCACCGCCGCCGAACAGCCGTTGCGACAGCATGGCCGCGACCCAGGCCAGCACCACGGCATAGCGCGTGTCGAGGATGAGCGAGCCGATCAGGATGCTGGGCCAATAGGTCAGGAACGGTAGTCCCAGCGCGCCGCGATCGACCGTCGCGCGCAGCGCCGTGGGCGCGGCGAGCAGTACCGCGACCCAGAACAGCTGTTCCGCGAATCCCCTGTGCCGGGTCAGCGCCTTGCGGACCGCGGTGGCTCTGGTCATGCGCTCGCGTTCCCCCGCAGCGTGTCGAGCGCGACGTTGCGCGTCGATCATTTGGTCCATTCCGGACCATCTTAGGCGACAGCCCGGTGCAACGCCATGGGATATATGAACAAATCAAGGTAACACATTCCACAAGAAATCCTGTTATCGACAAGTTAACCGCAGATTACGCTGCAATGGTTTGCCACGGGTGGTCGGCCATGGGCGGTTTGCCTTGTGGGTGCGGGGCTGGGGCTGGGTGTGCGACGGTCGGTTTCAGGCGGCGTTCGACAGGTTCATCGCGCGCGGCGGAGCCAGCCGGAGTGCATCGGCCAGCGCGATCACGGTTGCCACCGCGTGCGCCTCTTCGGGGGTAAGGCCGCCGAAATCGGGGAGGAAGGCGCGACAGGCCTGCAGGAAGTTGCCGGGATTGCGCTCCAGTTCCGAGCGATACTGGTCGATGGTCGAACAGCCGTCGATCTCGGCCCAGTTCAGCCCCTGCGGCGAAGGGCGTTCGTGAAAGGCCCAGAGCGCGGCGATGGCGCGCTCGACCGCGTCGCGCGCCTGTTCGGGCAGCGCGGCGCCTGATGCACGGGCTTTCAGCCTTTGGCGATAGCGGCGCTGCCGCTCGGCGTTGGTCATGGCCATGGTGGCCATCGTGCTAGGCCGGGGCGCGCAAGAAAAGCGTTAGGCGCCTGTTACGTGACACCCCTGAGGGCAGGCCTTGGCCGAGCGGCCCCGCCGCTTACTCGCCGGGATCGCTGACGGCCAGCAGCGCAAGTTCGGTGCGGTTCTCGATGCCCAGCTTCTGATACATAGCATGAAGGTAGACCTTCACCGTGCCTTCGCCGATGTTCAGTTCCGCGCCGATGTCGCGGTTGCGCATGCCGCGCGCGACCAGCCGCGCGATCTTGCGTTCGCGCGGGTTCAGCCGGTCGAGCGGCCCGGCCTGGGGGCTGAGCGACAGGTCGAGCGCGCGTTGCAGGAAGACAGGCGCGATGGCTTTCTGCCCGGCGTGGACCTTTTCGAGCACGTCGATCAGTTCTTCCTCGGCACCGTCCTTCGACACGATGCCATCGACGCCCGCGCGCATCACCGACAGCAGCTGGCGGTCGTTGATCTCGGCGGTGAGCAGCACGACCGGGCGCTTGTCGCCCCGCCCGCGCAGTACTTCCAGCGCCTCCACCCCGTTCATGCCGGGCATGTTGATATCGAGCAGGACGATCGCGGGATCGTGCGTCTCGACCGCAGCGACGGTTTCCTCGCCGCTGGCGGTGGCGGCCACGATCTGGAACGGCGTGCCGCGCAGCACCGCCTCGACGCCTGCGCGGATGAAGCCATGGTCGTCGGCTACGAGTACGGGGATCATGCGGCCATCCTTGCAGGCAGGGAAATATCGAGCAGCGCGCCCGGAGCGTTGTCAGCGATGGAGAGCCTGCCGCCAAGCGCCTCGACCCGCTCGCTGATCGAGCGGGGGCGGCGATTGGCGGGAAATCCGCCACCATCGTCGCCGATGCGCAGCCGCAAGGTTTCGCCCTCTCCGGCAATCGATACGACGACGCGTCTGCATTGCCCGTGCCGCGCGGCGTTGGCAACACCTTCACGTACCATCTGCCGCAGCTCGTAGGCCAGTTCGATCGACACGGGCAGGGGCCGCACCGAGGCATCCAGCCGCGTTTCGATGTGCCAGTGCAGGCCCAGTTCGATCAGCAGCGCTTCGAGTTCTTCGGCAAGGTCGGTACGGCGGTCGCCGTCCTCGCCGCGGCGCAGGCGGTCGATCAGGCTGCGCAACTGCACCTGTTCGCGGCGCAGGGCGTCCTTGATCGCGTTGATCTCGCCTTCGGGATCGTTGCCTTCGCGAATCCAGCGGCGCAGCGCCTCGATGCGGAAGAGCGTGCCGGCCAGAAACTGGGCCACGCTGTCGTGCAGGTCGCGCGCGAGCGCATTGCGAATGCCCGAGGCGGCCGCTTCCTGCGCCAGCGAGGCCATTTCCTCACGATCGAGCGCAAGGCCGATCTCGCGCGCGAAGGCGTCGAGCAAGGGCAGGTCGTCGACGCACATGTCGTCGATGCCCCACACCAGCAGTTCGCCATCGCCGGCCGCGGTCGAGAAGGAGGCGACAAGCCCCTCGGTCACGCCGCAATAGCCCGCGATCGGCACGGTCGCCGCGCCGGTGGCGGCCACCAGCCCTTCGTCCGGCAGGCTGGTGATGGTGCGCCCGCGCATGGTGTCGAACAGCGTCGGCGGCCAGCTGCGCGCGAAGTCCTCGGACAGCGCACCGGGCGGCGCCATGGCGTGGGTCGATACGCCCGCATCATCGCGCACCACTTCGACCAGCGGTTCCTCGTGGCGCAGCAGGGCGATCGCGGCACCGCGCGCGCCCAGGCTGCGGCGCACTTCTGCGGCCGCCTCTGCCAGCACCCGCAGCCAGCGTTCGCCCGGAACGCCACCGGGGTCGGGCAGGTCGACCCGCCGGGCGATGCGCTGGTCGCCGCTCAGCCAGACCATCACGATCGACAGCAGCAGCATGTAGACCTGGCGGCGGCCGAAGCGGTAGATGTCGATATCGAGGTTCAGCGCGAACAGCGCGCCGCCCGCCAGCGTGTTGGCGCCGAGCAGCGCCAGCGCGGTCACCGCAATGCCGCCCCAGCCCCAGCGCAAGTTCGCCGTGACCAGAAGAAACGCGGCAAAGGCCATGAACGGACTGGCAAATTCGGTGTTCGCGGATTCGGTGAAGTAGACCCCGGCGATGAACGCGAGGATATCGACGGCATGGACGATGCGCGCGATGCGGAAATCGTACCACCAGCTACGCCAGGCGAGCGATACCAGGCCCGCGGCAAAGACCATGTAGCCCGACAGGATATAGAGCCCGATATTGCCTGCGCGCACCGGCTGCGTCGGCTCGATCGCCACCGCGAGCAGGAACACCATCGCCAGCACGGCGCGCGTGGTGGCGAGGATCTTGCCCGTGCGGCGCAGGAACATGCGCTGGCGATCGCTGACTGACATTCACCCCCACACGTGTCTGCCGCGGCCAGCGAGATCCGGCCGGACCAACTCACGACGACGGCGCGCCGGCCCCCCGCCAGTCGCCGCGTGCTGCTGCCGATCCGATGGCCCGCGTTTCCGCGCAGGCCCGTTCTCAGAATTTTGATTCCAAACGACGAACGGCGACTTGCAGCGAGCGTCGTATTAGATCATTTTCAATAAGAAAGGTGCGAAAAAAGTGCATCTGTCCCGGAATCGGTCAATTCGGCCGGTTCCGGCAGAAGGGCGAACGGGTCGCCGCAATGAAGGCTTTTGGGCAACGGGGGACCGGCGTGGCTCCATCGGGGCGCGCCGCCGCAGGACGGCGACAGACGGCATGATCATGACTTTTCCGCTGCAGGCCGATGACGATGCGTCGGACGCGTTGCGAGACGCGCTGGACGCACTCACGCCCAAGCAGCGCGAGGTGCTCGATCTCCTGATCCAGCACAAGACATCCAAGGAAATATCGCGGGCGCTCGGCATTTCGCCGCATACCGTCGACCAGCGGATCATGCTGGCGCGCGCCAAGCTGAACGTGGCGACGCGCGGCGAAGTGGCGCAGCAGTACCGTCGCCTGCTTGAAGAACGGCGGGAAGCCGTGCCTTCGCCGGAACCGGTGCTAACCGACGATATATGGGAAAAACCCATATATGACTCGTCCTACGTCGCCGATGACCGTTCGGCCATGCACTTTGCCGAACGGGAAGACGAGGTGCCGGGGCAGACCGCCATCAATCGTTTGCACCAGCCCCCGCACGAGACGGGGACGGTAGCGACGGGCGCGGCGGTCATGGTCAACGGAGACTATCACCACGTCCTTCCGGAGATGTTCGACGGACCGAACGGGACTCTGGTGCGCCTCGGCGCGATCGCCGCGATCACCGTGTTCCTGATCCTGATCATCCTCGGCGGCCTCGCGATCTTTTCGCAGCTGTCGCAGATCATCGGGCACTGAGCCGCCGCAATATCTCCCTTGTGCAACGGGTCCGGGGCCAGCCCCGGATGGAAGGGGAAAAGCGATGAAGTTCGAAAACACCGCCATGGGCATGACCACCGACGTGGCGCAGCTGCGCATCACCCGCGACCTGCACGAAGCCGAGGCCGCGCTCGACGCAGCGCTGGTCACGCAGGCCCGGCTGCTCCAGACCATGGTCGGCGCGCGGCGCGAGACCGGCGTTGCGCCGTTCCTGGGCCAGGACGCGCTGATGCGGCTGGTGAAGAGCCAGCAGGGCCTGGTCGACGCCGGCGGCGAACTGGCGCGCGTCCACGGGCGCCTGAGCACGATCGCGGTCGAAACCAATGGCGGCAACGATGCCTGTCCGCCCGCCGCGCGCGAAGCCGACGAGGATGCCGGCATCGCGGTCCGGGCCGCCTGATGCGGGTCGGCGGGGCGCGAGGGCACGACCGCCATGGCCTTGCGGCACGTGGCGGGCAGTGCGCTCGCCCCCCGCGACCGGCGATGACGCTGTCGTGATGCGCAGATGATGTCCCTCTGGATCCCACGCATTGCGCTGGTTCTCGCCGTGCTGTTCGCGGTGCGGCGTGGAGGAGAGCCCGAACGGCTGGTCGCCGCGGTGCTGCTCGCCACGTTCGCGTTCGATGTCGCCAACCACGCCTGGCTCGGCACGCCCGACTGGTTTGCGGTCAATCCCGGACACCTCGTGATCGATGGCTGGGCCTTCATCACGCTGCTGTGGGTTGCGCTGCACGCCAATCGCGGATGGCCGCTCTGGGTGAGTTCCTCGCAGGTGATCGTGGTGCTTGGCCACGCCGCCAAGGCCTGGGAGCTGGACATGGTGCGATGGGCCTACTGGGCGATGACCCAGACGCCCTTCGTGTTCCAGCTTTGCGTGCTGGCGCTGGGAACGGGAAAGCACGTCGCGCGGCAGCGCCGGATCGGCGCTTACCACGCCTGGCGTCCCGCCTGAGTCTCGCGCCTTCGCGCGGCGACCGGCCGACGCCGTTTCGCGGGACGCGTGCTCCCTTGCCGGAGCCGCGCCTGCTGCAAGGAAACACACCATGACCGTCCGTTCGATGATGGCCGCCGGGCGCCGGGGATTCGCGTCCTCGACCGCCGCCACTGCCGCCAGCCCGATGATCCCGGCGCCGCCAGCGGCGTCGCCTTCCACATCGCGCGCGCCGCGCGACGCCGCGGGCCGCGCCGCCGTGGCGCTGGCGCACGAACTCTATGTCGCGCGCCGCCGCCGCGAACGTCACTTCACCGGCGACCTGTTCGGCGAGCCGACCTGGGACATCCTTCTGGACCTGTATGTCGCCGCGCGCGAGGATCGCCGCGTGCCGACCACCAGCGCCTGCATCGGCGCGCACGTCCCGCCGACAACGGCGCTGCGCTGGCTGCGCATCCTGGAGGCCAAGGGCCACGTCGAGCGCGAGGACGACGGGCGCGACGGCCGGCGCACGTTCGTGCGGCTGACCGACATGGGGCTGGCGGCGATGGACGCCTGGCTTTCGGGCTTGATCATGACGCTCGACAAGGCGCTGACGAAGGCGCGCGCGCCCCATCCCGAGGATGATGCGACGCGCGACGACGTGGGCCTCACCGTGGCGCGATAGTGCGCTGGCGGGTTTGACCCTCGATCAGCGGCGATAGTAGCGGCACTTGCGCTGGCCCTTCTTGGCGATTTCGTGGCCGGCGATGCCGCCCGCCGCCGCGCCCAGCACGGTGCCGGTGGTGCCGCCCGCGATGACCTTGCCCAGCACCGCGCCGCCGACCGCGCCGAGCACGGCGCCTTCGGTCTTGCTCAGCCGCTTGCCACAGCGCGCTTCGGCCGGAGCGGCGGCGAGCAGGCCGAGCGCGCCCAGCGCGAGAAGGGCAGGACGAGTTGAACGAAGCGGACGGATCATTGTTGATTTCTCCATGAGTGCGACACGCGCGGGGAACGCCCCGCCAACGCGCGCACTCTGCCGTGGTTCCGCAACGCCCGCCACAAACCTGCGACCAACCGCCCGTCGCATTTCATGCCGCGTGGGGCGGCGACGCGTTTGTCGCCGCCCCTTCCTACGGATCAACGTGGCGCTTCAGCTATCCTGCTGGCGCGTCTGGTCGTGCTGCTGGCGCCTGGGCGGCTGACCGCCGAGCTGGTTCTCGCGATCCTGCTGCTGGTCCATCTGGCCCTGCTGCACGTCGCTCTGCTGCTGCAGCTGCTGCTGCTGGCGTCCGTCCTGACGGTTTGCATCCTGTCGCCGCTCGCCGCCCATCTGCCCGCCGGGCTTGTTGCCGTTGTTGCTGGTCATCATCACTCTCCTGCGCGCCGGCATCGTCTGGCCGGTGCATGGAGAGACAACGGACCGGCGCGCGCCGCCGTTCCGCCGGTCAGCGCGTGTCGGTGGCCTTCTGTCGCAGGCTGCGGATCCGGCGGTCCGGGTCGAGGCGGAGCAGCAGGTCCGCGCGGGGCGGCATTTCGCGCAGGATGTGCCGGGTCAGCCTTTCGTAGTGGGCGATGAAGCGGGCGAGGGCGGCGTCGTCCATGCCCCGGCCTGCGCGGCGCAACGGCTCCTCCTGCTGCGCGCGCCACACCGGGACCACGCCGAAGTCGGGCGCTTCGAGCAGCACCTGGACATCGATCCGGTCGAACAGCGCGCGATATTCGCCGCCCAGCGCGGCGTTGACATGGGCACGCCAGCGCCCGTCGGCATCCTCGTCGGCCTCCAGCGCATTGACCGGCTGTTCCAGCGCCTCCGCATCCTGTGGCCTTGCACCCAGGCACCAGCCTTCGAGCACGAGCACTTGCGTGGCGGCGGACGCGCGGTCCCATGCCGCGATTGGCGCGCGGTCGTCGGCGCCCTTGTCGAAGCGCGGCAGCGGGGCAGGCTCGCCCCGCTCGAGCGCGGCGATCGTGTCGAGCCCCAGCGCGACGTCGTGCGTTCCGGGCACGCCGCGCGTGGCCAGCAGCGGATGGACATCGCGCGCCAGCGCCGTGCGTTCGGCCTTCGTCCGGTACAGGTCGTCGAGCGACAGCGCCGCCGCCCGCACGCCGTCGTCGCGCAGGCGCGCCACCAGGCCCGCCGCGAGCGTCGTCTTTCCCGACCCTTGCGCGCCGGTCACGCCCACCACCAGCAGCCGCCCGTCGCTGCGGGCCAGCCGCGCGCGCACTGCCGATTCCACCGCGGCCAGCGCCGAGGTTCCGCTCTCCATCGCCTCGCTTGCCCGCCGTGCCAGCACCGCCTCCCTTGTTTTCGTCAGCTTGGCGTTGATCGAGGCGCGAATCTGCGCGATCTTCTCGGGGTCGTTTTCCTCTGCGATCCATGCCGCGCGCAAGCGGTCATAGACGGGGTGCCCCGGCTTGAGGTCTTCCTCGCGCATCGCGCCATAGCGATGCCCGCGCCGGTTGCGCAGCACGAACATGGTCAGCGCGTTGTTGTAGTGGCGATAGCGGTGGACGACTTCGCCATTGGCCACGACCACGCGCTCCTCGCCTTCGAGCGCGCGCGCGACGGTCAGGTCCTCCAGCCGGGCGAGGCCCCGGTCGAGCGCGGCTTCCCATGCGGCGCGAAAGCCGTCCGCGCCGGGCGCGGCGCGCAGGCGGTAGAGCGCTTCGAGGCTGGCGCCGATGCTGCGCGCGGCCTCGGTCACCACGCCGCACGCGGCAAGCGCGGCGATGAACGCGCGCTGGCGCGGTTCGGTCAGCGAATTGCGGCGCGGTGCCACGCGCGGCACGGGTATGAAATCGAGCAGCGGGTCGCCACTGGCGGGCGGTGGTACAGCATGGGCCGTCACGCTCGTCCGCCCCCGGCTTGCCCGCTTTGCCACGATCACGCCCATTGCCTGCCTCCATGTTCGCGATCTGTTTCATATCGCGAAGGTGTATCTGTAGGAAAGGCGGTGACCAGCTTCGCCTTGCATCGATTATCCGTACGGATAAGTTGACTGACTTAAACGATCCCGCCCAAGGGACGCCGCACGCGAGAGGACGCCGCCATGCCCCGCTTCACCAAGCTCGACGAACGCTTCATCCACCAGATTCCCGAGCCGTTCCCGAACACGGTCGCCTATCACCGTGACTGGCGCGAAAGCCTGTTCCACCACATGCACCCGAAGGATCGGCCCGGCGACGTGGTGATCCTGACGCTTGCGCACTATCCGGCGCGCGGCGTGATGGATTCGCTGCAACTGGGCCGGGTGGGCGATGCGCCGACTTTCGCGCTGCACGAACGCGCGGTCGACGGCGACCAGGACGATTTCAGGGTCGGCCCCGTGACCATCGATGTCGAGGAACCCCTGAAGCGCATCCGCCTGCGGGTCGAGGAATGTGCCGAGGCGCCGGTCGCGATGGACCTGACCTTCACCGCGCGCACGCAGCCCTATTGCCTGCGTCGGGGGACGATGAAGGCCGGACATGATCTGGTCTGGGACCAGTCGCACATGTTCCAGTCGGGCCGCTTCGACGGCTGGTATCGGCACGAGGGCAAGACCTATGAAGTGACCGACTGGGTGGGGCAGCGCGACCATTCCTGGGGTATCCGCACCCACGATCGCTGCCCGTGCTGGATCTGGCTGGCGATCCAGCTGCCTGAAGCGATGCTCGCGGTGTGGCACTGGGAATATCCCAATGGCGCTATCGTCGCGACCGATGGCTGCTATGCGCCCACCGACGGCAGCGACCCGATCCCGGTGGTGCGGTTCGAACACGACCTGACCTGGCTCGACGCGGCGGGCAAGCCGACCAGCTATGAACGCATCGGCGATCACGTCATGGGGCTTGCCGGAACCGTGGCGTTCACACTGGAAGGCGGGCGGCGGATCGAGATCGACGCGACGGGGTGCTGGGCGCAGCGCTATTCGGACCCGAGCCAGCCCTACGATCCCGACGCGGACCACGCGCCGGTCGGCGGCGGACTGTGCGAGATGGTCGTGGAAACCCGCGATGGGTCGAAGGGAACCGCGATCTACGAAGTGACCGGCCAGTGGCATCACAAGTACTTCCCGCTCGCCCGCGGCAAGCGCTTCCCGCCACATGGCTACACGCCCGCCTTCGACGAACGCGCGCGCTGAAACGCGAACGGCGCCGCCCCGGTGGGAGCGGCGCCGTCGTTGCTTTCGGCAATGGGCAGGAGCGTCAGAAGCTCTTGCGCACCGTCATGCCGATCTTGCGCGGGGTGCCGATGTTGTAGCCGATGCGCGCGCGGCCACCGCGTTCGCGGTCGAGCGAGAGCAGCGGGGTCTCGTCGAACAGGTTGTTGACGTAGACCAGCACCGACAGGCCGTTCTTCCATTCCACGCCCGTCGACAGGTTGACGAGGTTGTAGCTCGGCAGCTGGTACGAACCGAAGGTGTACGAGCCCGAACCCGAAGCCCCGGTGCCGGGGTTGAAGTAGAGCGAATTGCCGAACGTGCCCGCACCCGGCTCCTGGTCGGAAGGCTGGGTGAAGCGGTTGCCGACGTGGCTGAACGTGGCGTTGAAGGTCCAGTCCATGTCGTCGGTGATGGCATAGGCATAGCTCGCCGTGGCCGACATCTGGAACTTCGGCACCGTGGGGAGGCGGTTGCCGTCGCGGATCCCGGCGATGACGTTGCCCGAGGCATCGGTGACGCTGCTGTCGAACTTCGAGTCGATCACGCTGCCGTTGATTGAAAGGTCGAAGCCGGGCGCCGGGCGCGCGCTCAGTTCGACTTCGACGCCGGTCGAATGCGCCTTGGGCACGTTGAACACCACGCGCGACGAGCACGATCCGGCATCGGCAGTGACCTGCAGGTTCTTGATGTCGTTGTAGAACACCGCCGCGTTGAAGGTGATGCCACGGGTCGAGGCCTTCACTCCGGCCTCGTAGTTCCACAGGCTTTCGTCTTCGTACTTGGGATGCCCGCCGAAGGTCTTGGCGTCCGTCCCGGTCGCGCCGCCCGAGCACAGCGGGATATTCAGCGGATCGTTCACGCCGCCGAGGCGGAAGCCCTTCGAGGCCTGCACGTTGAACGACAGGTCGCGGCTGGGTTCGTAGCTGACGATGAAGCGCGGGTTGAACCCGGTCGACTTGGTCTTGTCGCCGATGTTGCGGTCGCCGTTGGCGAACAAGCCGCCCGAGATGAAGTTGCGCTCTTCCTTGAAGTCGTAATAGCGCCCGCCGCCAGTCAGCTTGATATCGCCGACCTTGTAGCTGGCCTCGCCAAACAGTGCGAACTGTTTGATCTTGTACGGAATGTCGGCGTTGTACGGCGAATCCGAGGGGAAGCCGTTGGCGACCGAGGCCGAAACGCCTTCGCCCAGCGCCTCGTCGACATAGGCGTCGTAGCCGGGGGTCGGCAGGCGCTGTTCGTACGTGCGCTTGATGTCGCTGTAGAAGCCGCCCAGCACCCATTGGAACGGACCCGACCCCGACGAGGCGAGGCGAAGTTCCTGCGTCCACGTGTTGAGCCTGGTGGTGTCGCGCAGGTTCGACGGCAGGTCGATCGCGCCCGCGGGCAGGCTCAGCGACACGCCCACCGACCCGGTCAGAGCCGAGGCGTCGCGGCTGACTAGGATGTTGCGGTGGATGTAGCTGGTCACCGAGGTCGCCTCGATGCCGTCGGCCACCGGAGCGCTGATGGTGAGGTCGGCCAGCGTGGTCTTGTCGTGGAACTGCTCGCGCAGCTTCAGGTACTGCGTGCGCTCGTCGATCGGCGCGCCGCCCGCCAGCGGGCTCTGGTAGAGGTTGTAGACGTCCTCGCGGTTGAAGCCGTTGACCTTGATGTCCTGGTAGACGATGCGCGGCGTGATCTTCACGCCTTCGACCGGTTCCAGCAGCAGCGCCGCGCGACCGCCGAAGCGTTCGCCGTCGTTGACGTGGTTGCCCGCCGCCGGGCCGATCGCCTTGATGAACCCGGCGAAGTGCTCGCCATAGCCGACCACGCGCAGCGCGGCCTTTTCGCCCAGCGGCACGTTCACCGCGCCCTTGAGCGAATAGCCGACGTCGCCGCCCTTGAACACGTTGACGTCGCCCGCGACCTGGCCTTCGGTGCGGCCGAGCTTGGGCTGGTTGGTGATGTAGCGCACGGTGCCGCCGACCGAACCCGAGCCGAACAGCGTGCCCTGCGGCCCGCGCAGCGTTTCGACGCGGTTGAGGTCGAACAGGTCGAAGTCGGGCGTGAACAGCGACAGCGACGTCACCGATTCATCGAGGTAGATGCCGACCTGTTCCTTCACGCCCGGCTGGTCGCGGACGATCTGCCCGGCCGAGACGCCGCGCACCGAGACCTGGCTCTGGCCCGGCCCGAGGTTCTGCACGGTGAGGCCTGCGACGGCGCGCGAGATGTCCTCGATCGAATTGGCGCCCATCTTCTCGATCTGCGCAGAGGTCTGCGCGTTGACCGAGAACGGGACTTCCTGGATGCTCTGGGCGCGCTTGGTGGCGGTGACGATGATCTCGTTGCCGTCCGATGCCGTGGCGTCCGCGCTCTGGGCATGGGCCGGAGTGGCGACGGAGAAAAGCGCTGCGCTCGACGCGAGCAGAATGCTGCGCGCCTTGGTGGCGTTACGGGCCATTGTATCCTCTCCCTGCAAGTCTGTGCGGGTTGTGTTCTGGTTGTCGTGTCTTGGTCGACGCCGCGTGGGCGCCATGCCCGTCTTAATGCTGCAACATGGCGCCGCGCCGCAATGCTGGCCGAAGGTGCAGCATCGGTTTGCCACACCCCTGTGATTCTCTTGCAACAGGGGGCTTTCAGGGCCTTGATTCACTTGGGAAATCTGCGGGGATCAGCCCCAGGCGCGGGCGAATATGTCGAGCCGGGCGAGCAGCCGCGCCTTGTATTCGTCGGCGATCCACGCCGCGCCGATGGCGTTGCGGGCCAGCGTCAGCAATTCGCGCTGGGTCAGGCCTGCCGCGTTTTGGACGCGTGCGAGCACGTCGGTCAGATAGGCCCCGCCATAGGCCGGGGCATGCGAGGTGAGTGTCACGTCCAGCCCTGCGTCGAGCAGCTGGCGGACCGCTTCGCCGCCTTCCGGCTCGCCGGGAAAGCCGGGGCAGACGGTCAGGGCCAGCCCGCGCTGGCGGGCCAGTGCCATCACGTCGGGCATGGCAAGGATCGCGCCGCCATGGTCGATGCGGTCGATCTTCAGGTCTACCACCGCCTGCCGCAACTGCGCGCCTTCGCACTGCGCTGCCACCTTCAGTCCGCCTTCGCGGGCACGGGCGACGAGTGCGGCGAACCGCGCCGGGGCATGGCCGCGCACATCGCCTTCGAGGCCCACGCCGACCAGATGCTCGCGCCAGGGCAGGGCGCTTTCGAGAAGTCGCGCCGCCGCGTCGGGCTCCAGCTCGCGCCCGAGCCCCAGGATGAGGCCGGACGATATGCCATAGAGCCGCGCCGCCGTGCCGCGCGCACGGCTGATGCCCAGCAGCGCCGTCTCCACCGCCAGCCCGCGCGACACGTGGAGCGCAGGCTCGAACACCATTTCGACATGGAGCACGTTCTGCGATGCCGCCCGGGCAATATAAGCGAGCGCAAGGTCGTGGAAGTCCTGCTCGGTCAGCAGGACCTTCACGCCTTCGCGGTAGGCGGCAAGGAAGCGCGGCTGGTCGAGATCGATACGGCTAGCCGCCAGCGCGGCCACGTCGGCGAAGGGCAGGGGAACCGCGTTGCGCTGCGCCAGCTTGAACGCGAGCGCGGGTTCGAGCGTGCCTTCGACGTGGACGTGGTACTCGGCCTTGGGGATGACGCGCAGGAACCGGGCCATCTGCAACGCGTCGCCGGAGGGCGGGGCGGGTGGGGCCGACGGCGCGGAGACAATGATGTCCTGCGCGCGCACGCGGCCGGCCATCGCGCCGGTCAGCGCCGCGCTGCCCAGCGCCAGCGCTCCGCGCACCATGTCCCGTCGCGCCAGCTTCATGTCGTGCCCATGCTCCACCGTTGGATTGCGGGGCGTCTATCCCAACACAGCCCCCTGCCTGTCCAGTGCCAAGCCGGGTCGGTCACGCGTGCGCCGCTCCCCGCCACGCCCGTGGCCTGACCGCGCCTTGACCGCAACCGCCACTTCCTTTAGGGACCCATCCGTTCCGCATCCGGATTCGGTTGCGGGAAGAGCTGAACATTGCCGGTGCGTGCTGGGCCTTTCGCCTTGTGTAACCCGTCAAAGTAACCCGGGGCCTCGGCACGGGTGGAGCGTTTCAAGCTCGTCGATGCGCCCGTCCTGCGGGTGCCTTGGTCCCGGCTACCGGCCCGGGCCGTTGACGATCTTTTCTCCCTTCACCTTGTGCATTGGCGCCACAGTCCAAGGTGAAGAGTACTTCATGCCCACGATCAACCAGCTGATCCGCAAGGGTCGCGAACCGCAGAAGGCCAAGAGCAAGGTCCCTGCGATGGAGCAGAACCCGCAGAAGCGCGGCGTTTGCACCCGCGTCTACACGACCACCCCGAAGAAGCCGAACTCGGCGCTTCGCAAGGTCGCCAAGATCCGCCTGACCAACAGCCGCGAAGTCATTTCGTACATCCCCGGTGAAGGCCACAACCTTCAGGAGCACTCGGTCGTGCTCATCCGTGGTGGCCGCGTCCGAGATCTTCCCGGTGTTCGCTACCACGTCCTGCGTGGCGTGCTCGATACCCAGGGCGTCAAGGACCGCAAGCAGAGCCGCTCGAAGTACGGCGCCAAGCGCCCGAAGTAAGCCCGGCTCCACCGGATCAACCGGGGCGCGCCGGAATGGCGCCCCCAGGGGCCAGAGAACTGGCCGAAGAATAAGGAAATTGCGATGTCTCGTCGTCGTCGTCCCGAAAAGCGGGAAATCCTGCCCGATCCGAAGTTCGGTGATCAGGTCCTGTCGAAGTTCATGAACAACCTCATGCTCGACGGCAAGAAGTCGGTCGCTGAATCGATCGTCTACGGTGCTCTCGACACCATGCAGGCCCGCGCCAAGGCGGACCCGCTGCAGCTGTTCCACGATGCGCTGAACAACGTGAAGCCGCAGATCGAAGTGCGCAGCCGCCGCGTCGGTGGTGCCACCTACCAGGTGCCGGTCGAAGTCCGCGTCGAACGCGCCCAGGCGCTGGCGATCCGCTGGCTGATCACCGCCGCGCGCAACCGCAGCGAGACCACGATGTCGGCGCGCCTGTCGGGCGAACTGCTCGACGCCGCCAACAACCGTGGCAACGCGGTCAAGAAGCGTGAAGACACCCACCGCATGGCCGACGCCAACCGCGCGTTCAGCCACTACCGCTGGTAAGCCGTTCTTCCGTTTCTGGTCGTCTTTAAACGGTCACGAACGTAACCATATGGGGCGGGCCTGAACCATCAGGCCCCCCTAGTACCCAAGGAAACCCCCATGGCCCGCAGCCATCCGCTCGAGCGCTACCGTAACTTCGGCATCATGGCGCACATCGACGCCGGCAAGACGACGACGACCGAGCGCATCCTTTACTACACCGGCAAGTCCTACAAGATCGGCGAAGTCCACGACGGCGCGGCGACCATGGACTGGATGGAGCAGGAGCAGGAACGCGGCATCACGATCACGTCGGCCGCGACGACCTGCTTCTGGAACGATCACCGCCTGAACATCATCGACACCCCCGGCCACGTCGACTTCACGATTGAAGTCGAACGCTCGCTGCGCGTGCTCGACGGTGCCGTGGCCGCGTTTGACGGCGTTGCCGGCGTCGAGCCGCAGTCGGAAACCGTGTGGCGCCAGGCCGACAAGTACGGCGTGCCGCGGATGTGCTTCATCAACAAGCTCGACCGCACCGGCGCGAACTTCAAGTATTGCGTGCAGACGATCATCGACCGTCTCGGCGCGAAGCCTGCGGTGCTGTACCTGCCGATCGGCGCCGAAGCCGATTTCAAGGGCCTCGTCGACCTCGTCGAGCAGCGCGCGATCATCTGGAAGGACGAATCGCTCGGCGCCGAGTTCTTCTATGAGGAAATCCCGGCCGACCTCGCCGACGAAGCCGAGCTCTACCGCTCGCAGCTCGTCGAACTCGCCGTCGAACAGGACGACGAGGCGATGGAAGCCTACCTCGAAGGCAACGAGCCCGACGTCGCGACGCTGAAGGCGCTGATCCGCAAGGGCACGCTGAACCAGTCGTTCGTGCCCGTGCTGTGCGGTTCGGCGTTCAAGAACAAGGGCGTCCAGGCGCTGCTCGACGCGGTGGTGGACTACCTGCCTTCGCCGCTCGACATTGCCGACGTGCAGGGCGTGAACCCCGACACCGACGAACCGGACACCCGCGCGACCTCGGACGAGGCTCCGTTCTCGGCGCTCGCGTTCAAGATCATGAACGATCCCTTCGTCGGCTCGCTGACCTTCACCCGCATTTATTCGGGCACGCTGACCAAGGGCAGCTACCTGAACTCGGTGAAGAACAAGAAGGAAAAGGTTGGCCGAATGCTGCTGATGCATTCGAACAACCGCGAAGACATCGACACCGCCTATGCGGGCGACATCGTGGCGCTGGCCGGGCTCAAGGAAACGACCACCGGCGATACGCTGTGCTCGGAAAAGCAGCCGATCATCCTCGAACGCATGGAGTTCCCGGAACCCGTGATCGAGCTGTCGGTGGAGCCCAAGACCAAGGCTGACCAGGAGAAGATGGGCATCGCGCTCAACCGTCTCTCGGCCGAGGATCCTTCGTTCCGCGTTTCGACCGATCACGAATCGGGCCAGACCATCATCAAGGGCATGGGCGAACTTCACCTCGAAATCCTCGTCGACCGCATGCGTCGCGAGTTCAAGGTCGAAGCCAACGTCGGCGCTCCGCAGGTGGCCTATCGCGAATATCTCGCAAAGCCGATCGACCTCGACCACACCCACAAGAAGCAGTCGGGCGGCACCGGCCAGTTCGGCCGCGTGAAGGTCAAGGTCACGCCGGGCGAGCGCGGTTCGGGCTTCGTCTTCAAGGACGAGATCAAGGGCGGTAACATTCCGAAGGAATACATCCCCGCGATCGAGAAGGGCTTCCGCGAAACCGCCGAAACCGGCTCGCTGATCGGCTTCCCGATCATCGACTTCGAAGTCCTGCTCTACGACGGCGCCTACCACGACGTCGACTCGTCGGCGCTGGCTTTCGAAATCTGTGCCCGCGGCGCCATGCGCGAAGCGGCCCAGAAGTCGGGCATCAAGGTCCTCGAACCGATCATGAAGGTCGAGGTCGTGACGCCGGAAGAGTTCATGGGCGACGTCATCGGCGACATCAACAGCCGCCGTGGCCAGATCCAGGGCACCGACAGCCGGGGCAACGCCCAGGTGGTCGAGGCCATGGTGCCGCTTGCGAACATGTTCGGCTACGTGAACCAGCTGCGGTCCTTCACCCAGGGCCGTGCGCAGTACACGATGCAGTTCTCGCACTACGACGAGGTCCCGGCCAACGTCGCGACCGAACTGAAGTCCAAGCTCGCCTGATCGGCCCGTCTGACGGTCCGAACAACGGGTTTTCCTGAATGCTTGCCTGATCCGATGGAACAGGCTAGGGGCGGCGCCTGATTTTCTGGCGAGTCCGGCTGGTGCCGCCTCCGACAGCGATTCATCAATTAGCGAACAGAAGGTTTGAACAATGGCTAAGGCTAAGTTTGAGCGGAACAAGCCGCACTGCAACATCGGCACCATCGGTCACGTCGACCACGGCAAGACCACGCTGACCGCCGCGATCACCAAGGTGCTCGCCGAAACCGGCGGCGCGACGTTCACGGACTACGCGAACATCGACAAGGCGCCGGAAGAGCGCGAGCGCGGCATCACCATCTCGACCGCTCACGTCGAGTACGAGACCGCCAACCGTCACTACGCGCACGTCGACTGCCCGGGTCACGCCGACTACGTGAAGAACATGATCACCGGTGCCGCCCAGATGGACGGCGCGATCCTGGTCGTGAACGCCGCTGACGGCCCGATGCCGCAGACCCGCGAGCACATCCTGCTCGCCCGCCAGGTTGGCGTGCCGGCGCTGGTCGTGTACATGAACAAGGTCGACCAGGTCGATGACGAGGAAATCCTCGAGCTGGTCGAGCTGGAAGTGCGCGAACTGCTGTCGTCGTACGACTTCCCGGGCGACGATATTCCGATCGTCAAGGGTTCGGCTCTGGCCGCTCTCGAAGGGCGTGACGATGCTATCGGTCGTGATTCGATCAACGCGCTCATGGCTGCCGTCGACGAATACATCCCGCAGCCGCCGCGTCCGACCGACAAGCCGTTCCTGATGCCCGTCGAAGACGTGTTCTCGATCTCGGGTCGTGGCACCGTGGTGACCGGCCGTATCGAAACCGGCATCATCAAGGTTGGTGAAGAAGTCGAGATCGTCGGCCTCAAGGACACCGCCAAGACCACCGTGACCGGCGTGGAAATGTTCCGCAAGCTGCTCGACCAGGGTGAAGCCGGCGACAACGTCGGCGCGCTGATCCGCGGCATCAAGCGTGAAGAAGTCGAGCGTGGCCAGGTTCTCGCCAAGCCGGGCACCGTGACCCCGCACACCGAGTTCTCGGCCGAGGTCTACGTGCTGTCGAAGGACGAAGGTGGCCGTCACACGCCGTTCTTCGCCAACTACCGCCCGCAGTTCTACTTCCGCACCACCGACGTGACCGGCGAAGTGATCCTTCCCGAAGGCACCGAGATGGTCATGCCTGGTGACAACCTGACCCTGTCGGTCAAGCTGATCGCTCCGATCGCGATGGACGAAGGCCTGCGCTTCGCCATCCGTGAAGGTGGCCGCACCGTCGGTTCGGGGGTTGTCAGCAAGATCACGAAGTAATATAGGCCGCGCAACGGCGGGGGATTCGCTCCCCCGCCGTCCGGTTTTTCGGTTCAGTCGGCCCGCTTTCCCCGTGGCTTCATCAGCTGGGGCAGGGTGAGAGGGTGGGGCGGCTGGATCTTTTTGTTTTCGCTCTTTCGCATCGGTAACGGACATGGAAGCCCAGAACATCCGCATTCGCCTCAAGGCCTTCGATCATCGCGTTCTTGACCAGGCCACTGGTGAAATTGCGGACACCGCCCGTCGCACCGGCGCCCTTATTCGCGGCCCCATTCCCCTGCCGACGCGCATCGAGAAGTTCTGCGTCAACCGCGGCCCGCACATCGACAAGAAGTCGCGTGAGCAGTTCGAGGTTCGCACCTACAAGCGCCTGCTCGACATCGTGCAGCCCAATGCGGCCACTGTCGATGCGCTGATGAAGCTGGACCTTGCGGCCGGCGTCAACGTCGAGATCAAGCTGGCGTAATTCGCCTCGATCTGACGGCACGAGTTTCGGATCTTCGGATCCAAAAATCCTTTCCTGCCCAAATCATCATGGTGACGGCAGGCTTGGCGGAAATCTCCGCCGCGACAAAGGGATACCTCCGGTCTGGCCTTAGGGCCGCGAAAGGCCGGGAAAGCGTCCCCCGATCGCTTCCGCTTCTAGCGGGAGCATTCAGCCCGGTCGGGGCGCGTTTCACATACGGGCTGAACACGCCTGTCGGGATGGGCCCGGCAGGCCTCTGTAACGGAGTATGGATCATGCGCACCGGCGTGATCGCGAAGAAGGTGGGCATGACCCGTCTTTTCCAGGAAGATGGTCGGCACGTGCCGGTCACCGTCCTGTCGCTTGAAAATTGCCAGGTGGTTTCGGTTCGCACCCAGGAGCGTGACGGTTACGTCGCTCTCCAGCTGGGTGCTGGCGAAGCCAAGCAGAAGAACGTTGCGAAGCCGCAGCGTGAGCATTTCGCCAAGGCGGAAGTCGCTCTCAAGATGGAAGTCGCCGAGTTCCGCGTCGCCGATGACGCGCTGCTTGAAGTCGGCTCGACCATCGCTGCCTCGCACTTCGTGTCGGGCCAGTATGTCGACATCACCGGCCACACGCAGGGCAAGGGCTTCCAGGGCGCGATGAAGCGCTGGGGCTTCGGCGGTATGCGTGCCACGCACGGCGTGTCGATCTCGCACCGTGCCCACGGTTCGACCGGCAACCGCCAGGATCCGGGCCGCGTCTTCAAGAACAAGAAGATGGCCGGCCACATGGGTGACCGCCAGCGCACCCAGCAGAACCTCGAAGTCGTCCGCACCGACGACGAGCGTGGCCTGATCTTCGTCAAGGGCTCGGTGCCCGGCTCGAAGAACGGCTGGCTGCTCGTGCGCGACGCCGTCAAGGTCAACCGCCATGCGGAAGCGCCCTATCCCGCCGGCCTGAAGCAGGCCGCCAACAGCAATGACTCGGCTGCTGCCGACACCCCCGCGGACGTCGCGGCTGTCGAAGCGACCGAAGGTCAGGAGGGCTAAGTCGTGAAGGTTCAGGTTCTCAACCTCGACGGCACCACCGGCAACGGCGAAGTCGAACTGTCGGATGACGTGTTCGGTCTCGAGCCGCGCGCCGACATCCTCCACCGCGTCGTCACCTGGCAGCTCGAAAACCGCCGCGGCACTGCCCGCAAGGCACGCGAGCGTTCGGACGTTGCCCGCACCGGCAAGAAGTTCGGCCGTCAGAAGGGTGGCGGCACCGCCCGTCACGGCGACCGCAAGGCGCCGATCTTCATCGGCGGCGGCAAGGCGCACGGTCCGCGCGTTCGCGAGTTCAACATCTCGCTGAACAAGAAGGTTCGCGCGCTCGGCCTCAAGATGGCTCTGTCGAGCAAGGCCAAGGCCGGTCTGATCGTCGTCGATTCGCTCGACGTCGATGGCAAGACCAAGGCGCTGGCCGCCACGCTCGCCAAGTCGGGCTTCGGCAAGAAGGTGCTCGTGATCGACGGCGAAGCCGTCAACGACAACTTCGCCAAGGCCGCTCGCAACATCATCGGTGTCAACGTTCTGCCGGCGATCGGCGCCAACGTGTACGACATCCTGAAGCACGACACGCTGGTGCTGACGCGCGCTGCGGTCGAAAAGCTGGAGGCGCGTTTCAATGGCTAAGGACGCGATCGACACGCGCCACTACGACGTGATCGTGGCTCCCCACATCACCGAGAAGGCGACGCTGCTGTCCGAGCACAATGCCGTGGTCTTCAAGGTCGCCGACAAGGCGACCAAGCCGGAGATCAAGGCTGCGGTGGAAGCTCTGTTCAACGTGAAGGTCACCGGCGTGAACACGCTGACCCAGAAGGGCAAGACCAAGCGTTGGAAGGGCAAGCCGTACAAGCGCTCCGACGTGAAGAAGGCCGTCGTGACACTGGCTGCAGGCCAGTCGATCGACGTCACCAGCGGTATCTGAGGCGGGTAGAACCATGGCACTCAAGAGCTACAATCCGACCAGCCCCGCCCGGCGCGGCCTGATCCTCGTCGACAAGTCGTCGCTGTGGAAGGGCAAGCCGGTCAAGGCGCTGACCGAAGGCAAGTCCAAGACGGGCGGCCGCAACAACAAGGGTCACGTGACCAGCCGCGGCATCGCGGGCGGCCACAAGCAGAAGTACCGCTTCATCGACTTCAAGCGTCGCAAGTGGGACATGCCGGCCACCGTGGAGCGGCTCGAATACGATCCGAACCGCACGGCGTTCATCGCCCTCGTCAAGTACGAGGACGGCGAGCAGACCTACATCCTGGCGCCGCAGCGTCTTTCGGTTGGTGACGTCGTCGTCGCCGGCGAAAAGACCGACGTGAAGCCGGGCAACGCGATGCTGCTGTCGCAGATGCCGGTCGGCACCATCATCCACAACGTGGAGATGAAGCCGGGCAAAGGCGGGCAGATCGCCCGTTCGGCAGGCACCTATGTCCAGCTCGTCGGTCGTGACCGCGGCATGGTCATCGTCCGCCTGAACTCGGGCGAACAGCGCTACCTGCGTGGCGACTGCATGGGCACTGTTGGCGCCGTGTCGAACCCCGACAATGCCAACCAGAACCTTGCCAAGGCCGGTCGCAACCGCTGGCTTGGCCGTCGTCCGCTGACCCGCGGCGTCGCCAAGAACCCGGTCGATCACCCGCACGGTGGTGGTGAAGGCCGCACCTCGGGCGGCCGTCACCCCGTGACGCCGTGGGGCAAGCCGACCAAGGGCGCCCGCACCCGTAACAACAAGCAGACGGACAAGATGATCATCCGTTCGCGTCACGCGAAGAAGAAGAGGTAACACCCCATGGCACGTTCCGTCTGGAAGGGCCCCTTCGTCGACCTGCACCTCCTGAAGAAAGCGGAAGTCGCTCAGGATGCGGGCGGCCGCGCTGGCCCGATCAAGACCTGGTCGCGTCGTTCGACCATCATCCCGCAGTTCGTTGGCCTGACGTTCAACGTCTACAACGGGCAGAAGTTCATTCCCGTGTCCGTCTCGGAAGAGATGGTCGGCCACAAGCTTGGCGAGTTCGCTCCGACGCGCAACTTCCCCGGCCACGCCGCTGACAAGAAGGGCAAGCGCTGATGAGCAAGCCTAAGGCACCCCGTCGCGTTGGCGACAAGGAAGCGCTGTCGGTCGGCACGCAGATCCGTGGTTCGGCTCAGAAGCTGAACCTGGTGGCGGCGCTGATCCGTGGCCACAAGGCCGAAGACGCGATGAACATCCTCGCCTTCTCGAAGAAGGCGATGGCGGTTGACGCGCGCAAGGTTCTCGCCTCGGCGATCGCCAACGCGGAAAACAACCACAACCTGGACGTCGATGCGCTCGTCGTGGCGGAAGCCTCGGTCGGCAAGTCGATCACGATGAAGCGCTTCCACACCCGTGGTCGCGGCAAGTCGACCCGCATCCTGAAGCCGTTCTCGCGCCTCCGGATCGTCGTCCGCGAAGTTGAGGAGGCCTGATCCATGGGTCACAAGTCCAACCCCATCGGTCTGCGCCTGCAGATCAACCGTACCTGGGACAGCCGCTGGTACGCTGAAGGCCGTTCCTATGAGCAGCTGCTCAAGGAAGACCTCCAGATCCGCAAGTTCATCGTCGAGAACCTGCCGCAGGCGGCAATCTCGAAGGTGGTCATCGAGCGTCCGGCCAAGGTGTGCCGCGTGTCGATTTATGCCGCCCGTCCGGGCGTCATCATCGGCAAGAAGGGCGCTGACATCGAGAAGCTTCGTTCGAAGCTCGCGACGATGACCTCGAGCGACGTCAAGCTGAACATCGTCGAGATCCGCAAGCCGGAAATCGATTCGAAGCTCGTCGCCCAGGGCATCGCCGACCAGCTCGTTCGTCGCGTGGCCTTCCGCCGTGCGATGAAGCGCGCGGTGCAGTCGGCACTGCGTCTTGGCGCCGAAGGCATCAAGATCACCTGCGGCGGTCGTCTTGGCGGTGCGGAAATCGCACGCGTCGAATGGTACCGTGAAGGTCGCGTTCCGCTGCACACCCTGCGCGCGAACATCGACTACGCCGAAGCCGAAGCCCACACCGCCTATGGCGTGATCGGCATCAAGACCTGGATCTTCAAGGGCGAGATCCTCGGTCACGACCCGATGGCGCAGGACCGTCTGATGATGGAAGCTCAGACTTCCGGCGTCCGTCCGGCCCGCGAAGACCGCAGGAACTAAGCCATGCTGCAACCGAAGAAGACCAAGTTCCGCAAGGCTTTCAAGGGCCGCATCCATGGTGTTGCCAAGGGTGGCACGGATCTGAACTTCGGGTCCTACGGCCTCAAGGCCATGGAACCGGAGCGCGTCACCGCCCGCCAGATCGAAGCGGCCCGCCGCGCGATCACCCGCCACATCCGCCGTCAGGGCCGCCTGTGGATCCGCGTGTTCCCGGACGTGCCAGTGTCGAAGAAGCCCGCCGAAGTCCGCCAGGGCAAGGGCAAGGGTTCGATCGAATACTGGGCTGCCCGCGTGAAGCCGGGCCGCATCCTGTTCGAACTGGACGGCGTTCCGGGTCCGCTCGCTGCTGAAGCCTTCAGCCGCGCCGCGATGAAGCTGCCGATCAAGACGAAGGTCGTCGCCCGCCTGGGTGATACTTCGCACCTTGGCGGCGAGTAAGGAGAGAACATGATGGCCAAGTTCGAAGACCTTCGCGTCAAGAGCGACGACCAGCTCTCTGCTGATCTCGCCGAGCTGAAGCGCGAACAGTTCAACCTGCGTTTCCAGGGCGCGACGAACCAACTTGAGCGCCCCGCGCGCATCAAGGAAGTCCGTCGCGACATCGCGCGCATCAAGACGCTGCAGACTGAGCGTTCTCAGTCGGCCAAGGCGTAAGGAAGCTCATATGCCCAAGCGTATCCTGGTCGGGACGATCGTTTCCGACAAGACCGACAAGACCGTGGTCGTGAAGGTCGAGCGCAAGGTGAAGCACCCGCTCTACGGGAAGATCATCCGTCGCTCGAAGAAGTACCACGCCCACGACGAGGCGAATGCCTTCAAGACCGGCGAGACCGTCCGCATCGAGGAAACGGCGCCGATCTCCAAGCTGAAGACGTGGAAGGTCATCGACCGCGTCCAGGCAGGCAAGACCGCCGCCGTCGAAGCGGACGTCTGAGTCGAAGCGGGCCTTCGCGGCGGGGGTGGACATATTGTCCGCTCTCGTCGATAGGGCCCGTCCGAATTGCGATTTTGGAACTGCCGGACTGGTTCCGGCAAGCCAGTGAGAAGGAACCGGATCAATGATCCAGATGCAATCCAATCTCGACGTCGCGGACAACAGCGGCGCAAAGCGCGTCCAGTGCATCAAGGTGCTGGGCGGGTCTAAGCGTCGTTTTGCCGGCGTCGGCGACATCATCGTGGTGTCGGTGAAGGAAGCGCAGCCGCGGGCTCGCGTCAAGAAGGGCGACGTTCATCGCGCCGTGATCGTGCGTACCCGCAAGGACGTGCGTCGCGCCGATGGCAGCGTCATCCGTTTCGACAGCAATGCTGCCGTGCTCGTTGGCAAGAACGAAGAGCCGATCGGCACGCGTATCTTCGGCCCCGTGGTCCGCGAACTTCGCGGCAAGGGCTTCATGAAGATCATCTCGCTCGCTCCGGAGGTGCTGTAATGGCCGCCGCGAAGATCAAGAAGGGTGACAGTGTCGTCGTCCGTTCGGGCAAGGACAAGGGCCGCACTGGCACGGTGCTCCAGGTTCTGCCCAAGGAAGACAAGGTCGTTGTCGCCGGCGTGAACATTGCCACGCGCCACCGCAAGCCGAGCCAGACGAACCCCCAGGGCGGCATCGAC
Organism: Novosphingobium percolationis; assembly: GCF_020179425.1. GTDB lineage: Bacteria > Pseudomonadota > Alphaproteobacteria > Sphingomonadales > Sphingomonadaceae > Novosphingobium > Novosphingobium percolationis. Next base: position 548,050 of record NZ_JAILYM010000002.1, read on the forward strand.
CGTTCGGAGGCTCCTCTGCACATCTCGAAGGTTTCGGTTGCTGACAAGGATGGCAAGGCCACCCGCGTCCGCTTCGAGGAACGCGACGGCAAGAAGGTCCGTGTGGCCGTCAAGTCCGGGGAGGCCATCGATGGCTGACAAGTACACGCCGCGTCTGAAGACGAAGTTCGACGCCGAGATCGCCGCGGCGATGCAGGCGAAGTTCGGCTACAAGAACGTCATGGAAATCCCGAAGATCGAGAAGATCACGCTCAACATGGGCGTCGGTGAGGCCAGCCAGGACAAGAAGAAGGTCACCACGGCCGCTGCGGAGATGGAACTCATCGCCGGTCAGAAGCCCGTGATCACCAAGGCGAAGAAGTCGATCGCGCAGTTCAAGCTGCGTGAAGGCATGCCGATCGGTTGCAAGGTCACCCTGCGCCGCGAACGCATGTACGAATTCCTCGACCGTCTCATCACCATCGCCATGCCCCGCATCCGCGACTTCCGTGGGTTGAACCCGAAGTCGTTCGATGGTCGCGGCAACTACGCGATGGGTCTGAAGGAGCAGATCATCTTCCCAGAGATCAGCTACGACCAGATCGAGAAGGTGCGTGGCATGGACATCATCGTGACCACCACCGCGAAGACCGACGAGGAAGCGCGCGAACTGCTCCGTCTGTTCGGTTTCCCGTTCCCGCTGGATGCTGCTGACCAGCAGCAGGCCGCGTAAGTCAGTTCCAAGGAAGAGCTTAAGTCCATGGCGAAACTGAGTTCGATCAACAAGAACGAGAAGCGCAAGCAGCTTGTTCAGAAGTACGCTGCGAAGTTCGCGGCGCTCAAGGCCCAGGCCGACGATGAATCGCTCGATGAAACCGAGCGCCTGATCGCCCGTCTCAAGCTGGCCGAGCTGCCGCGCAACGCCAACCCGACCCGGGTGCGCAACCGCTGCAACACCACCGGCCGTCCGCGCGGCTACTACCGCAAGTTCGGCTTGTGCCGCATCGAGCTGCGCGATCTCGCCAACAAGGGGCTCATCCCCGGCGTGACCAAGTCGAGCTGGTAAGGATCATCCAATGGCATTGACCGACCCCCTGGGTGATATGCTCACCCGCATCCGCAACGGCCAGCGCGCGAAGAAGGACTCTGTCATCTCGCCCGCGTCGAAGCTGCGTGCGCACGTGCTCGAAGTCCTTCAGCGCGAAGGTTACATCCGCGGCTTCTCGGAGGACACCACCGGTGACCACCCGCAGCTGCGCATCGAGCTGAAGTACTTTGAAGGCCAGCCCGCGATCAAGCATGTGGCCCGCGTCTCCAAGCCCGGCCGCCGCGTCTATTCGGGTTCCAAGGAACTCCCGGTGATCCGCAACGGCCTCGGCATCACCATCGTCTCGACGCCGCGCGGCGTGCTTTCGGATGCCGAAGCGCGCGCTGCCAACGTCGGTGGCGAAGTGCTCGCGGAGGTGTTCTGATGAGCCGCATCGGCAAGAAGCCGGTGGCGATCCCGAGCGGGGTCACCGCCGATATCGCGAACGGCGTGCTGACCGTGAAGGGCCCCAAGGGCACCCTGACGCTCACGCTGCGTGACGAGATCAGCTACACCGTCGACGGTGACACGATCCTCGTGAAGCCGGCCAACGACACCAAGCAGGCTCGCGCCTTCTGGGGCATGCAGCGCACGCTCGTGTCGAACCTCGTCACCGGTGTGACCGAAGGGTACACGAAGGTGCTCGAGATCACCGGCGTCGGCTACCGTGCGACGGCGCAGGGCACCAACCTGAAGCTGCAGCTCGGCTACAGCCACGACGTGGACTACGCCGTGCCGGCAGGCATCGAGATCAAGACTCCGGACAACACCACCGTCCAGATCTCGGGTATCGACAAGCAGAAGGTCGGCCAGGTTGCGGCCGAGATCCGTCGCTGGCGCAAGCCCGAACCCTACAAGGGCAAGGGTATCAAGTACCGCGGCGAGTTCATCTTCCGCAAGGAAGGGAAGAAGAAGTAATGGCCAAGCTGTCTCTCTTCGATCGCCGTCGTCGCCGCGTCCGTACCGCGCTCAAGGCGCGTTCGGGCGGTCGTCCCCGCCTGTCGGTTCACCGTTCGGGCCGTCACATCTACGCGCAGATCATCGACGATGCTGCCGGCAAGACCATTGCCGCTTCGTCGTCGCTGGTGAAGGGCGAGAAGTCGATCGGCGCCAATGTCGACGCGGCCGTCCAGGTCGGCAAGGACATCGCCGAAAAGGCGAAGGCTGCCGGCATCACCACCGTCGTGTTCGATCGCGGCGGCTTCCTGTTCCATGGCCGCGTCAAGGCGCTGGCTGACGCTGCCCGCGAAGGCGGGCTGGAGTTCTGACGATGGCTGACGAAACCAACCTGGAAGGCGCCGCCGCTCCGGTCGAAGCGACCGGCGGCGAGCCGCAGCGTGAAGGTCGTGGCGGCCGTGGCGATCGCGGACGGGGCCGTGGCGGCAACGATCGCGGTGGCGATCGTGGTGGCCGTGGTGGCCGTCGCGACGACCGTCGTGGCCGTGGCAATGAGGACGAAGGTGGTGAGGAGCTGATCGAAAAGCTCGTCCACATCAACCGCGTTTCCAAGACCGTGAAGGGCGGCAAGCGCTTCGGCTTCGCCGCGCTCGTCGTGGTCGGCGACGGCAAGGGCCGCGTGGGCTTCGGCCACGGCAAGGCTCGCGAAGTGCCGGAAGCCATCACCAAGGCGACCGCTTCGGCCAAGAAGAAGATGGTTCGCATTCCGCTCAAGGAAGGCCGCACCCTGCACCACGACGGCAAGGGCCGTTTCGGTGCCGGCAAGGTCAACCTGCGGACGGCTCCGGCTGGTACCGGCATCATCGCCGGTGGCCCGATGCGCGCTGTCTTCGAAAGCCTGGGCGTTGCGGACGTGGTGACCAAGTCGGTCGGCACCAGCAACCCCTATAACATGATCCGCGCCACCTTCGACGCGCTGACCGACCAGACTTCGCCGAAGTCGGTTGCCCAGCGTCGTGGCAAGAAGGTTGCCGACCTCCTGGGTCGCGGCGGCGCTACTGCGGTTGAGGCGGAAGCCGAAGCCGCGGCCATCGTGGAGTAAGCGATCATGGCGACTATCAAGATCAAGCAGATCGGTTCGCCGATCCGTCGCCCGGAAAGCCAGAAGAAGATTCTGATCGGCCTGGGCCTTGGCAAGATGAACCGCGTGGTCGAGGTGGAAGACACCGCCGAAGTCCGCGGCGCGATCGCCAAGCTGCCGCACATGGTGGCCGTGGTCGACTGACCAGCGGTTTCCTTCGCGGAACAGAAACGGAAAGCCCCGGCAGCGATGCCGGGGCTTTTTGCGTTGCAGCGACGTCCATGTTGCGCTGCGATTGACGCGCGGGGCGCGGGTGCTAGGTTCGCGGTGCCTGGGCAGTGCGGTTGCTGATCCGCGCCGACCACCGGCTACCGGGAAAGCACGCGACATGAACAAGCTCTACAACGTGCAGGTGCTGCGGGGCCTGGCCGCGCTGATGGTGGCGCTGAGCCACCTCGGCTACGCGATGCCGGTGCTTAAGGACTGGCGACTGTCGGTGCTCGAACACGGCGCGTCGGGTGTCGACATCTTCTTCGTCATTTCCGGCTTCATCATGGTCTATACGACCGAAGGGCGCGCGACCGGCCCCGTCCGGTTCATGCGCAGCCGCGTGGTGCGCATCGTGCCGCTGTACTGGCTGCTGACGTTTGCGGTGTTCGTTGCCGCGCTCGTGCTGCCGCGCTTATTCGCCCAGGTCTCTGCCGACCTGCCGCACCTTGCCGCCTCGTTGTTCTTCCTGCCGCAGGAAAAGTCGCCGATCGTCTATGTCGGGTGGACGCTCAATTTCGAAATGCTGTTCTACGTGCTTTTCGCGATCGGACTGTCGATCGGCACCGCCTGGCGCGTACTGTTTCCGCTGCTGTTCATCACCGTCGCCGCCGTGCTGGGCACGGTGCTGGGTAGCGGACCGCAGAGCGGAATCTGGTGGTCGTTCCTGACCGACCCGATGAGCCTCGAATTTTGCGGTGGCATGATCATCGGGTGCTTCTGGCAACGTTTCCGCCGCGATGCCCGCCTTGCCTGGCTTGCGCTGGGGCTCGGCTTCGTGGCCTTGCTCGCCGGGCCGTTTCCGCTCAACCGGCCGGATCACTGGTTGCGCGTCGTCGCGTGGGGGCTGCCGTCCTTCTTTATCGTTGCCGCCGCGATCGCACTCGAGGCGCACGGCCATGCCTGGCGGAATGCCTTCCTGCACGAACTCGGCAACGCGAGCTATTCGCTCTACCTGACGCACGTGTTCATCGTCCGGGCGTTCGAGAAGTTTCCGGTGACGCGCCTGCTCGGCGAAAGTCCGGCTGCTGCCATCGTCGGTTCGATTGTGGCGTGCGCGGTTGTTGTGTGCGTCGGCATCGGGGTGCATCGCCTTGTCGAAAAGCCGTTGAGCGCGCTGTTCGACAGGCTGCTGCCAAAACCGGGCGCCGCGCCGCGCGCAGCGGTGGCTGCCTGAGCGCGGGGAAGGGGTGACAAGCCCCGTGCTTTCGCTTAAGGGCCGCGCTTCCTTTCAGCGCGACTCAAAGCGAAAGCGAGTGCTCTATTATGACCAAGCTTAACGAACTCCGTGACAATGATGGCGCCCGCAAGGGCCGGATGCGCGTCGGACGCGGCATCGGCTCGGGCAAGGGCAAGACTGCCGGCCGCGGCCAGAAGGGTGCCAAGGCGCGTTCGGGCGTCAGCGTCAACGGCTTCGAAGGCGGCCAGATGCCGCTGCACATGCGCATCCCGAAGCGCGGCTTCAACAACATCTTCGCCAAGGACTACGCCGAAGTGAACCTCGGCATGATCCAGAAGGCGATCGATTCGGGCAAGCTGGCCACCGATGGCGTGGTCGATCACGCCGCGCTCAAGGCCGCTGGCCTGGCGCGTGGTGGCAAGGACGGCGTGCGCCTGCTCGCCAAGGGCGAACTGACCACCAAGGTCAGCTTCAGCGTGACCGGCGCCTCGAAGGGTGCCGTTGCTGCCGTCGAAGCGCTGGGTGGCACCGTTACCCTGCCCGAAGCGCAGCCCAGCGAACACGAAAAGAAGACCGCGCGCCGCGAAGCCAACAAGGCCAAGTGAGCTGCTGATCTTGCAGGCGGTGGCCCGCGCGGCCGCCGTCTGCACACTTTTGGCGCGTCAAAAATCGGACGCGGCCCGCAGGATCGGCGAGTCAGGGGTTCGACAATCGCGAACTCTCCCTATATGCGCTAGCCGAGGCGTTGCGGGGGCTCCCCGCAGCCGGTCCATCAGCAAGGCATAGAACCAGACCAATGGCATCACGCGCCGATAACATCGCCAGCAACCTGAATCTGGCGAACTTCTCGAAGGCCACCGAGCTCAAGAACCGCATCTGGTTCACGATCGGCGCGCTGATCGTGTTCCGGTTTTTGAGCTTCGTGCCGCTGCCGGGCGTCAACCCGCTGATCATGGAAACGCTCTACGACCAGACGCGGGGCGGCATCCTCGATATCTTCAATGCGTTCTCGGGCGGTTCGCTCCAGCGCATGAGCCTCATCGCGCTGGGCGTGATGCCCTACATCACGGCATCGATCGTGGTGCAGCTTGCCGCCTCGCTCCATCCGGCGCTCGCGTCGATGAAGAAGGAAGGCGAAAGCGGGCGCAAGAAGCTCAACCAGTACACCCGCTATGGCGCGGTGCTGCTGACCGCGATCCAGGGCTGGGTGCTCGCTTCGGGCCTCGAAGCCTATGGCGCATCGAGCGGTCTTCAGGCGGTGGTCAACCCCGGCCTGCTGTTCAAGGTCGGCGCGGTGATCTCGCTGATCGGCGGCACCATGTTCCTGCTGTGGCTGGGTGAGCAGATCACCAGCCGTGGCATCGGCAACGGCGTTTCGCTGATCATCATGGCCGGCATCGTCGCCCAGATGCCCAAGTTCTTCGGCAACCTGTTCGAACAGGGCCGCACCGGCGCGCTCAATCCCTTCGCCATCGCTGGCGTGCTCGTGCTGATCGTGGGCGTGGTGATCTTCATCTGCTTCTTCGAGCGCGCCACGCGCCGCCTGCTGATCCAGTATCCCAAGCGCGCGACGCAGCGCGGGATGATGGCCGCAGACCGCAGCCACCTGCCGCTCAAGCTCAACACCGCAGGCGTGATCCCGCCGATTTTCGCCAGCTCGCTGCTGCTGCTGCCGCTGACGATCACGCAATTCGCCGGCAACGCCGTCTCGCCCGAGACGACCACCGGCCAGATCATCGTTTCGCTCAACCAGTACCTTGGCCACGGCAAGCCCCTGTACATGGTGCTCTATGCGCTGGGCATCATCTTCTTCAGCTTCTTCTACACCGCTGTCGTGTTCAATCCGGAAGAGACGGCGGACAACCTGAAGAAGAACGGCGGCTTCATCCCCGGCATCCGTCCGGGCAAGAACACCGCCAACTACCTCGACTATGTGCTGACGCGCATCACCGTGCTGGGCGCGGCCTATATCACCGTGGTCTGCGTGGTCCCCGAATGGATCATGGCGGAAACCGGGATGGGCACGCTGTTCTTCGGCGGCACCAGCCTGCTCATCGTCGTCAACGTCACCGTCGACACCATCACGCAGATTCAGTCGCACCTGCTGGCCCACCAGTATGGCGACCTGATCAAGAAGGCCAAACTGAAGGGACGCCTGCGCTAAGCGCAGCGCCATAAGGGGGACGCAAGGCAAGTGAACATCATCCTGTTGGGACCGCCGGGAGCGGGCAAGGGCACCCAGGCGCAGCGGCTTGTCGAGCGCCACGGCATGAAGCAGCTTTCGACCGGCGACATGCTGCGCGCCGCGGTCAAGGCGGGCACGCCCGTCGGGCTGCAGGCCAAGGCGGTGATGGATGCGGGTCAGCTCGTTTCCGACGAGATCGTCTCGGCGCTGATCGGCGATGAACTCGATGCCATGCCCGCCGACCAGGGTGCGATCTTCGATGGCTACCCCCGGACTGCGCCCCAGGCGGAAGCGCTCGACGCGATCCTCGCCAGCCGGGGCCGCAAGCTCGACCACGTGATCGAGCTGGACGTGAACGAGGACGCGCTCGTCACACGCATCACCGGGCGCTATACCTGTGCCACTTGCGGCAAGGGCTATCACGACACGTTCGAGAAGCCCGCCGTCGAAGGCACCTGCGACAAGTGCGGCGGGCACGAGTTCAAGCGCCGCCCCGACGACAACGAGGAAACGGTGCGCACCCGCATGGCCGAGTATCGCGCCAAGACCGCCCCGATCCTGCCGATCTATGACGCGCGCGGCATCGTCGCGCGTGTCGACGGCATGGCCGCGCTTGATGACGTGACGGCTGCCATCGAGGCGATTATCGGCTAGTCTGCCGGCCCGGCGCAGGGATGTGCCGGGCTGACAGGGGATTTGCGATGCGTTTCGTTTTCGTGGCTGCGGCCGCATTCGCCGGGCTGGTGGTACAGCCTGCCTGGGCCGACGTCATCGCCAAGGCGGACAACGGCTTTGTCGTTCGCGCCGCAGCCCGCGTCACCGCCACTCCCGCCGAGGCATGGAAGATGCTGGTGGTCCCCGCCAGCTGGTGGAGCGCGCAGCACACCTTTTCGGGTGATGCCGCCAATCTTTCGCTCGATCCTGTCCCCGGCGGCTGCTTCTGCGAGAAGTTGCCGCTGCCCAAGGCCGCCGCGAAGGGCGAGCGGGCAGGCGGCGTGCAGCACTTGCGCGTGGTCTATGCCAATCCCGGCAAGGCTTTGCGCCTGACCGGCGCGCTCGGGCCGTTGCAGAGCGAGGCGCTGCAGGGCACGCTCACCATCACGATCAAGCCGATGGATGGCGGAAGCCGCGTGCTGTTCGAATATGTCGTCGGCGGCTTCATGCGCTATCCGGTGGACGAAATCGCGCCGGCCGTCGACGCGATGCTGTCCGCGCAGCTGGTGTCGCTGGCAACGAAGCTTGGGCCGGTGGCGAGCGCGCCCGCGGCGGATACGCCGCGCGCTGGGCCACCACCTGAAACCGGCGCTGCCGAAACTGCCGAACCTGCCGTCGCCGCGCCAGCACCGCGTGCGGAGGTGCCGCCGACGCGCTGGAGCCTGCCGCCCGGCCCGGGGACCAGCGCCGTGTCACCGGCCACCACCGAAAGGCCGGTGGAGGTCAAACCAGCGCCTTCGCCCAGGCCAGTTGCGACCGTCAGGCCTGTGGCCAGACCGGGACAAAAGCCTGCGCCAAAGCCTGCCCCCGTGGCTAAGCCCGCGCCATCGCCTGCCGCCACCGCCGCGCAAAAGGAGCGCGACGATGCCAACGCCGCCTTCGACGCGCTTTTGGGCGCCGAACCGTCGGGTTCGGGGCAGCCTGTCCCCGGCGCTCCGGGCGCGGAGCTTGCTCCCACTTTGAACCAATAGGGCTCGCCGCCGCTATCGCTGCGCGCAAAAGGGTATAGTCTTGCGCCATCAAAACGGCGCGACTCGGGGGCAGGGGGCCTCCATTTCCCTGAGCGCAGACGCCTGATGACACGGGCCGCATCACCACGCAGCAAGGTGCGCCGCAAGAACGGCGTGCCGCAGGGGAGAATGCCATGGCCGTGAGCGATCACGTCGATCTTCCGACCTTCATGGAAGGGGTGAAGAAGCGCAATCCGCACCAGACCGAGTTCGTCCAGGCGGTGCAGGAGGTTGCCGAGGACATCTTCGAGTTCATCGAGGACAAGGAAGAATACCACGCGCAGCAGATCCTGCGCCGCATCGCCGAGCCCGACCGTGTCGTATCGTTCCGCGTCTGCTGGGAAGACGATGCGGGCAACATCCGCGTCCAGCGCGGCTATCGCGTACAGAACAACAACGCCATCGGCCCCTACAAGGGCGGCATCCGCTTTCACCCCAGCGTCAACGAAAGCGTGCTCAAGTTCCTCGCCTTCGAGCAGACCTTCAAGAACGCGCTCACCGGGTTGCCCATGGGCGGGGGCAAGGGCGGCTCGAACTTCAACCCCAAGGGCAAGAGCGTGCGCGAGATCATGCGCTTCTGCCAGAGCTTCATGACCGAGCTGTACCGGCACATCGGCGCCGACGTCGACGTGCCGGCGGGCGACATCGGCGTGGGCGGGCGCGAGATCGGCTTCATGTTCGGCCAGTACAAGCGCATCACCAACGAGTTCACCGGCGTGCTGACGGGCAAGGGGCTGGAATGGGGCGGTTCCCTGATCCGCACCGAGGCCACGGGCTATGGCGCGGTCTATTTCCTCGCCAACATGCTGGCGACCAAGGGCGAGGACCTTAACGGCAAGACGGCGGTGATTTCCGGTTCGGGCAATGTCGCCACCCATGCTGCCGAAAAGATCGTGCAACTGGGCGGCAAGGTGCTGACGCTGTCGGATTCTGGCGGCTTCATCCACGATCCGGATGGCATCACGCAGGACAAGATCGACTGGGTGAAGACCCACAAGACCCACCGTCGCGGCCGCATCGAGGAATACGTCGAAGCCTTCCCCGGCGCGACTTTCCACGCAGGCAAGACACCGTGGGGCGTGCCCTGCGACATTGCACTGCCCTGCGCCACGCAGAACGAACTGCTGGGCGAAGACGCGCGCACGCTCGTCGCCAACGGGTGCAAGGCGGTGTCGGAGGGCGCCAACATGCCGACCGATCTCGATGGCGTCCACGTGTTCAAGGCGGCCAAGCTGCTCTACGCGCCGGGCAAGGCCAGCAACGCGGGCGGCGTCGCCGTGTCGGGCCTTGAAATGAGCCAGAACTCCGAACGCCGCGCGTGGAAGGAGGCCGAACTCCAGCAGATGCTCAAGGACATCATGCTGGGCATCCACCAGTCGTGCCTGACCTATGGCGACCAGGGCGGCGGCTACGTCGACTACGTCAAGGGCGCCAACATCGCGGGCTTCAAGAAGGTGGCCGATGCAATGCTGGCCTTCGGCGTGGTGTAAGGGCTGCGCCGGGGAGGCGGTCTCGGTTGGCCGGCTCCCCGGCGGGCGCCTTGCATCTGCCGGAACCATTTTGGATGATTTCGGGAAATATTTATATCGTATAGGTATAAATACTTAGATGGTCCGATGTGTCTCGGAATTGTCTTAATTCACGTTGGTTAAGTATCGGTCCTAACTTCGCTGGCTTATTCATTCCCGCCGAAACGGGGGAGAATGGGACATGGCGACGTACACCGGCACCAACGACAACGAAATCCTGACCGGCACGGTCGACAATGACACCTTCATCCCCATGCTCGGCTTCGACACGGTCGTTGGCGGCGGCGGCCACGATACGCTGGTGGTCGATTATTCCGGCGAGCTCGCCAACGCGTCCTTCTCTTTCAAGGATGGTGCCGGTCAGACCGACGTGTTCCCGTATGGCGGGGGCTGGTCCGCCGAACTCGTCTACAGCGGGATCAGCACGGTCCTCGCCACGTTGTCGGACGGTGACGATACCGCCAGTGTCGATGTCGCCTCGGCCATGGCCAGCGATGGCGTGACCATCGAGGGTGGTTTGGGCAACGATCGGCTCGTGCTCGATTTCACCGGCGTCGGCGCAATCATGCTCGGGCTCGATGCGCTGGGCAACGTGTCGTCGATCTTCGGTCACTACACCGGCTTCGAAGCCTATGACATCACCCTGGCCGGCGGCGTCAACACGGTGACGCTGGGGGCGGGCGACGACAAGGTCACCTCGAACGGCGGCGGCGACCAGATCGACGGCGGCGCTGGCACCAACACCTGGATCGGCCACTACGACAGCGTTACCGCCAACCAGACTTTCACCGCCGACGGCGATACCGCCCGCGCCTCGCTCTCCAGCGTTGCCAGCGCCACCACCCTGACCAACGTCACCGAAGGCGCGATCACCGGCGGCAGCGGCGACGACAGCTTCACCCTCACCAATTCGCGCTTCTCGGTCTATGGCGGCGCGGGCGTCGATACGCTGACCGGGCGCTTCGGCGGCACTACCCGCACCTTTGGCGAGGGCGGGGCCATGCTGACGGTCAACTATGACGCGACCGGCTTCTACGGCCGCCTCTACGACGACGCCAACAACCTCAGCGAGATCGAAAGGCTCGATATCGTGCTGGGCGATGAGGACAATATCGCGGCGGTCAACCTGCGCAGCGCGCCGCTGGCCAATGCCTCGCTCAGGCTCGACGGTGGTCTTGGCATCAACGAGTTGCAGATCGACGCGCGGCCCAGCGACGGCACGGCCATCACCACCGTTTCGCTGGCCCTTGCCGCCAATGGTTCGATCACCTCGAACCTTGGCACCTTCGCCCATTTCACCACCTTCAGGCTCGATCTGGACGGCGGCAACAACACGGTCACCACGCGCGGCGGCGCCGACGTGATTACGGTGTCCGCTGCGGCGCGCAACGTTTTCAGCACCGGCGACGGCGATGATCAGGTCGGCACGCAAGGCGGCACCGCCGCGATCGATCTCGGCTCGGGCTTCGACACCTGGTACGGCCACAGCGAAAACGACGCGACGGGCCAGACTTATGCCATCGATGCCGCCGCCGGGGTCATCGCAAATTCGCGCATCGACGGCGTCGAGCGGCTCCAACTCACCGGCAGCCACGATGGCACGGACACCTACATTGTCGGCTCGGGCATCACCGATGGCGAAATCACCGGCTTCGGCAACGACACATTCATCGCCGACTTTGCTGGCACACTGGGCGCCACGGGCGCGTCAGGCTACATCACCACCGATGCATCCGGCGTCATCCGCGGCGGCGTGAGCGGGTTGCGCGAAACGTCTGACTCCATTTCGTTCGACGGGATGTCCAAGGTCTCCATCCGCTTCAACGACAGCGACAACGATTTTGGCGTGTTCGGCGATGGCACCGGCACGCTCCTTTCGGGCGATCCCAAGAAGATGATCCTCGACGGCGGTCTCGGCAACGATACCATCACCATGTTCATGGACGCCGCCGGGTTCTCGATCGTGAAGAACGGCACGGGCGGCTATGTCGTGGTCGATATCGACCGCACCGATGCCGGTGGTTTCGTCCCCGAATTCACTCTCGTCAACTTCGAGCACATCCACTTCAAGACGGGGACCAGTGACACGATCGTCGATCTGCCCGCCTATGGCGGCGCCGGCGTGACCACCAATGGCACGACCGGCAGCGACACCATCACCGGCACCGAATTTGCCGACGTGCTCAACGGGCTTGGTGGCAACGACACCCTGATCGGCCTTGCTGGCGACGACCTGCTCAATGGCGGCGTGGGCGACGACAAGATCGACGGCGGCGCCGACAACGATACCGTCACCTATTCCGACGCGCTTGCGGGCGTGCGCGTGAACCTCAACCTTGCAACCGCGCAGAACACGCTCGGCGGCGGGCTGGATACCCTGACCAGCATCGAGAACGTCACCGGCTCGGCCTTTGCCGATACGCTCACCGGCAATGCCCAGTCCAACATCCTGATCGGGCTGGACGGCAACGACACGCTCAACGGCGGCGCGGGCGCCGACATGCTGATCGGCGGCCTCGGCAACGACACCTATACCGTCGACAACAGCGCCGACGTGGTCATCGAGCGGCCGGGCGAGGGCACCGACACCGTCAACGCCAGCGCCAGCTTCGTGCTGGGCACGGACATCGAACGCCTGAACCTGACCGGGTCGGCCGCGCTCGATGGCACCGGCAACGCCAGCGACAACCAGATCAACGGCAATGGCGCGGCCAATCACCTCCTCGGCCTTGCCGGGGCGGACACGATCAACGCGGGCAATGGCGCGGACTGGATTGCGGGCGGGCTCGGCGCCGACATCCTCACCGGCGGCGGCGGTGTGGATACTTTCGTGTTCGATGTGCTGGAAACCTCGGCCAACCGCGACCAGATCCGCGACTTCGACCACGGGGTCGACAAGATCGCGATCGATCACGCGGTGTTCGGCCTCGCCGACGCGCTGGGCGGCCCGATCGCGGCCAACGAGTTCGCGATCGGCAAGGTGGCCACCACCGCCACGCAGCACTTCATCTACAACGCCGCAAACGGCCAGCTGTTCTACGACGCCGATGGCGTGGGCGGTGCGGCGCAGGTGCAGATCGCGATGCTGATGGGCAAGCCCGTGCTCAGCGCCTCCGACTTCGTGGTGATCTGATGGGGGATCGCAGGCGGCGTAGGGACTCTGCTCCGCCTGCTACCGCACGCCTGTCGGCGCGCCGTGCGGCTTTGACGCGGCGCGTGCAATCGCGTATAAGAGGTGCTGTGAACGGTCCCGCGCTTCCCAAGAAGCGCCGGCATTCAGGCCGTTTCGCGCGCCATGATGGTTGACGCGGCCGCGCAAACATCCTAAGCGCGCCTTTCACTCCAAACCGAGAGGGACCCCGGCAGCCAAGGCAAAAGCTTTGTTCTGCGCGGGTTTTTGCCATTTCGGGGTGAGGGTGAAGCGATGAGATGGGGCCTCGACTCGAGTCGGCGCCCTGTGGAGCAACGGAGAAACAAGTGGCTCGTATTGCCGGGGTCAACATCCCCACCAACAAGCGCGTGATCATCGCGCTGACCTACATCCATGGTATTGGCGCGCACAAGGCCAAGCAGATCGCCGACAAGCTGGGTATCGACCATACCCGTCGCGTGCAGGATCTCTCGGACGCCGAAGTGTTGCAGATTCGTGAAACGATCGATGCCGATCACACCGTGGAAGGCGATCTTCGTCGCGAAACGGCGATGAACATCAAGCGCCTGATGGACCTGGCCTGCTATCGCGGCCTGCGTCACCGCAAGGGCCTTCCGGTCCGCGGCCAGCGCACGCACACGAACGCCCGCACCCGCAAGGGCAAGGCCAAGCCGATCGCCGGCAAGAAGAAGTAAGGCCGCCTTCCGGGGCAGCGCCTTCCCTTCAGTTTCTCGACAGGAATTCAGCACATGGCACGCGAACCTCAGCGCATTAAGCGCCGCGAGCGCAAGAACATCACCAGCGGTGTCGCGCACGTCAACGCCAGCTTCAACAACACCATGATCACCATCACCGATGCCCAGGGCAACGCCATTTCGTGGTCGTCTGCCGGCATGATGGGCTTCAAGGGCAGCCGCAAGTCGACGCCGTACGCCGCCCAGGTGGCCGCGGACGACGCCGGCAAGAAGGCCGCCGAGCACGGCGTCCGCACCCTCGAAGTCGAAGTCAAGGGCCCCGGCTCGGGCCGCGAAAGCGCGCTGCGCGCGCTTCAGGCGGTCGGCTTCACGATCACCGCGATCCGCGACGTGACACCGATCCCGCACAACGGCGTTCGCCCGTCGAAGCGCCGTCGCGTCTGACCTGCCTTTTGGCGGCCGGCGCGGCGGTACCACCGCGCCGGCCGCCCAATACCTTTGACCGGGCGCGGCCTGCCCTCAGGCCGACTTCCGGCTCCCGAACAAACCCCAGGGGAATTCCATGACTGTCAACATCAAGAACTGGCAGGAACTGAAGAAGCCCAACTCCCTCGAGATCAAGTCTGGCAACGACCCGAAGGGCCGCGCGACCTTCGTCGCCGAGCCGCTCGAGCGTGGCTTCGGTCTCACCCTCGGCAACGCGCTGCGCCGCGTGCTGCTGTCCTCGCTGCAGGGCGCGGCCGTTACCTCGATCAAGATCGAGAACGTGCTTCATGAATTCTCCTCGCTTGCCGGCGTGCGCGAAGACGTGACCGACATCGTCCTCAACGTGAAGCAGATCGCGTTGAAGATGCAGGGCGAAGGCCCGAAGCGTCTCCAGCTCTCGGCCACCGGCCCGGCGGAAGTGAAGGCAGGCGACATCGCCGTCACCGGCGACATCGAGGTCATGAACAAGGACCTCGTGATCTGCCACCTCGACGAAGGTGCGACGTTCAACATGGAACTGACCGTCGATACCGGCAAGGGCTACGTCCCCGCCGTGTCGAACCGTCCGGTCGATGCGCCGATCGGCCTGATCCCGGTCGATTCGCTCTACTCGCCGGTCCGTCAGGTCTCGTACAAGGTCGAGAACGCCCGCATCGGGCAGGAACTCGATTATGACCGCCTGAACCTCTCGGTCGAAACCGATGGCACCGTCACCCCGGAAGACGCCGTGGCCTATGCCGCGCGCATCCTCCAGGACCAGCTTTCGCTGTTCGTGCACTTCGACGACCAGCTGCCGACCGGCCACGTGCCTTCGGTTGCCGGGGGCGTTGCCACGCACGCGCCGGAAGAGAGCGACGCCAACCAGCTCAACCGCTACCTTCTCAAGAAGGTGGACGAGCTGGAACTGTCGGTACGTTCGGCCAACTGCCTCAAGAACGACAACATCATCTACATCGGCGATCTGGTCCAGAAGACCGAAGCCGAGATGCTGCGCACGCCGAACTTCGGCCGCAAGTCGCTCAACGAGATCAAGGAAGTCCTTTCGTCGATGGGCCTGCGCCTCGGCATGGACATCCCCGGCTGGCCGCCGGAAAACATCGAAGAGATGGCCAAGAAGCTCGAACAAGAGCTGCTGGGCTAAGGAATTCCGGGGCGTCCTTCGGGGCGCCCCGCTTTCGGGTGATTTGGCGGCGACCCCGACTGCCGCCTGGATCGGGCTACCTGATACGGGCCCCCTACGAACGGAGACAAGAACATGCGTCATAAGCTCGGACAGCGTAAGCTCGGCCGTACCTCGCAGCACCGTATCGCGCTGCTGCGCAATCTGGCCGCCGCCCTGATCAAGCACGAACAGATCACCACCACCCTGCCCAAGGCGAAGGAACTTCGCCCCTACCTCGAAAAGCTGATCACGCTGGCGAAGAAGGGCGGCCTTTCGAACCGCCGTCTGGCCCATGCCCGTCTGCTCGACGATGCGCAGCTGGTGAAGCTGTTCGACGTGCTGGCCGCCCGCTATGCCGATCGCAACGGTGGCTACACCCGCATCATCAAGGCCGGCTACCGCGCGTCGGACGCCGCCCCGATCGCCGTGATCGAGCTGGTCGACCGCGACACCGCGGCCAAGGGTCAGGACTCGGGTCCGGTCCAGACCGCGGACGAGGACGAACTCGAAGCAGCCTGATCGGCTCATCGGTTCGCCGAGACGAAACAAGGGGAAGGGCGGGGCCGAGAGGCTTCCGCCCTTTTTCTTGTGGGCCGCGCGCGCATCGCGCTAGGGATCGCGCAAGTTCGCCCACAACGTTGCACATCGAGATGATCCGCCAACTTCCGCTCGCGCTTCTGCTGGCTGCCACGATGCCGCTCGCCGCCCGTCCCGTCCTGCCCCGGAGTACCCCGATGCCCGCCACCACGCCGCTGCCGCCCTACCCCCCCAGCGTACAGGCGCCGGTCGTGGAAACGCATTTTGGCGAACAGGTGGTCGATCCCTGGCGCTGGCTGGAAGCGGACGTGCGCACCGATTCCAAGGTGGAAGAATGGGTCGTCGCCCAGAGCGCGTTCACCGACGCCTATCTCAAGGCGCTGCCCGAGCGGGCGGCGTTCGAGCGGCGGTTGAAGGGCCTGTTCAACTACGCCCGCTTCGGCGTGCCGCGCGAAGAGGGCGGGCGGCTGTTCTATGCGTACAATTCGGGCATGCTCAACCAGGCGCAACTGCTGGTGCGCGATGCCGCCTCGCCCAAGGGACGCGTGCTGCTCGATCCCAACGCCTGGGCCAGCGACGGGGCCACCGCGCTCGATGCGTGGGAGCCATCGCCCGACGGCAACCTGCTGGCCTACACGGTGCAGGACGGTGGTTCCGACTGGCGGACGATGAAGTTCGTCGCCGCCGCCGATGGGCAGGCGCTGGCCGACGAGCTGAAATGGGTGAAGTTCAGCGCCATCGCGTGGGTCGGCAGCGAAGGCGTGCTCTATTCGCGCTTCGCCGAACCGCAGCCGGGCGAGGCGTTCCAGGCGCGCAACTATGACCAGCAGGTGTTCTATCACCGGCTCGGCACGCCGCAGGCCGAGGACCGGCTGGTCCATGCCACGCCCGACAAGCCCAGTTGGGGCCATGCCGCCAGTGTCACCGGCGACGGGCGCTGGCTGGTCGTCACCAGCCACGAAGGCACCGATCCGCTGACGGCCATCGGCCTTGCACCCATCGGCAAGGGCGACTGGCAGGTGCGCCCGCTGATCCCCGGCATGACAGCGCAGTGGGACCTGATCGACGGCATCGGCGATACGCTGTGGTTCGTCACCAGCAAGGAGGCGCCGCTCAAGAAGGTCGTGCGCGTCGATCTGTCCGGGGCTGTGCCGGTCTTTACCACCGTGGTTCCCGAAACCGACGCCAATCTCGAAGGCGCGGCCATCGTCGGCGACCGGCTCGTGCTGGCCTACCTGCGCGACGTAAAGTCCGACGTGCGGCTGTTCACGCTCGACGGCACGCCCGCCGGCACGCTGGCGCTGCCCGGCGTCGGTTCGCTAGCCGGGCTCTCGGGCAAGCCGGGCAAGGCGGGTGGCCATTTTGGCTTCACCAGCTTCACCATGCCCTCGACCGTTTTCGCCTTCGATGAGGACAGCGGCAAGGCGAAGGTCTGGGAAAAGGTCGCGCTGCGCTTCGCCCCCCATGACTTCAAGGTGGAGCAGGTGTTCTACCCTTCGAAGGACGGCACGAAGATACCGATGTTCGTCGTGCGCCGCAAGGACGCGACCGGCCCGGTGCCGACGATCCTCTATGGCTATGGCGGCTTCAACGTCTCGCTGCCGCCCGCCTTCTCGTCGGCGCGCATGGCCTGGCTCGAAAGCGGCGGGGCCTATGCCATCGCCAACTTGCGCGGTGGTGGCGAATATGGCGATGCCTGGCACGACGCCGGGCGGCGCGCGGCCAAGCAGAACGTGTTCGACGATTGCATCGCCGCTGCCGAATGGCTGATCGCCAACGGTATTGCGCCAAAGGGTGGCCTTGCGGTGGAAGGCGGCTCGAATGGTGGCCTGCTGGTGGGGGCGGTGGTCAACCAGCGCCCTGAGCTGTTCGCCGCCGCGCACCCCGCCGTGGGCGTCATGGACATGCTGCGCTTCGACCGCTTCACCGCCGGGCGGTACTGGGTGGACGACTATGGCCATCCCGACCGGGAAGCCGACTGGAAGGTGCTGCGCGCCTATTCGCCCTACCACAACATCCGTGAAGGCTCGGACTACCCGGCGATCCTCGTCACCACCGCCGATACCGACGATCGCGTCGTGCCCGGTCACAGCTTCAAGTATGCCGCCGCGCTGCAGGCGGCGCGCATCGGCGACAAGCCGCACCTGATCCGCATCGAAACGCGCGCAGGCCACGGTTCGGGCAAGCCGGTCGACAAGATCATTGCCGAAGCAGCGGACGTCTATGCCTTCCTCGCGCATTGGACGGGGCTTTCGCCAAGGCCCTGAACGCACCGGGCAAAGCGCCGTTTTACCCTCTCGCCGGACCTGCCGCCGCAGTGCTAAGGCAGGGGCATAAACATGGAACGGTCGGAGAGGACAACCAGGCGGACGAGCCGGCCCCGGTGGGGGCATTCGGGCATGGCGCTCGCGCTGCTGCTCGCGCCCGTTGCATCGTTCGCGCAATCGGGCCGGCCCTCCGCGGATGAGACCGATGCCTCGGCGCAGGTCGCCACCAAGGGCCCTGCTTTGGTCGCCCCGCCGCTGCGTCCCGCCACCACGCCGGGAACGCAGGCTTTTGTCCAGCCGCGCTTGCCCCCGCCCGCCTATCCCTCGACGCCCGCCTATCCCCCCACGCGCCGCCTGCCACTGGTTGAGCGTGCCTTCGGACAGGACGTGGCCGATCCCTATCGCTGGCTGGAAGACGATCTGCGCACGACGCCCGAAGTCGCGCGCTGGGTTGCCGGGCAGAACGCCACGAGCGCGGCCTACCTTGCGCAACTGCCGGGGCGCGATGCGCTGGCGGGGCGCATCCGCAGCCTGTTCGACTACGAACGCATCAGCCTGCCGCGCCGCGCCGGGCGCTTCTATTTCTTCCTGCGCAATCCGGGCCTTGCCAACCAGAGCGTGCTCCATGTGCGCGCCGGGCTCGATGGGCCTGACCGGCCGCTGCTCGATCCCAACGGCTGGTCGGTCGATGGCACCGTCGCGCTCGATGCCTGGGTGCCTTCGCCACAGGGGCGCTCGCTCGCCTATACCGTGCAGGTTGCGGGCAGCGACTGGCGCACGATCCGCGTGGCCGATGTGCGCTCGGGCCGCCTGCTCGACGATACGCTCGCCTGGGCCAACGACACGACCATCGCCTGGGTGGGCGAGGAAGGCTTCCTCTATTCGCGCTTTCCGGCACCCGCCGCCGGGGCGGAGGCCAATGCCCCCGTGTTCGGCAAGGCGGTGTGGTATCACCGGCTGGGCACGCCGCAGGATGCCGACAGGCTGGTCTACGCCACGCCCGACCACCCCGAACAGGGGCACAAGGCCGCCGTCACCGTCGACGGGCGCTGGGCGGTCATCACTTCGGAGATCGGCACCCAACCCGTCCGCGCGATCCACTTGCTGGACTTGCGCAGCGGCAAGCCTGGCCAATGGGCCAGCGCGGCGGTGGCCGAGGGCTTCGACCACGACTGGAAGTTCATCGACGGCATCGGCGATCGCCTGTGGTTCGTCAGCAACGATGGCGCGCCGCATTATCGGCTTGTCGAGCTGGACCTTTCGGGTAGTCCCGCGTGGAAGGTGGTGGTGCCCGAACGCGATCAGCAACTCGCAGGCGCGAACGTCGTGGGCGACCGCTTCATCCTGTCCTACCTCAACGGTGGGGCAAGCGTGGCCCTGCTCACCGACCTGAAGGGACGGCCCAGCCGCGCGATCACCCTGAACGACATCGGCTCGGCCTCGGGCTTTGCCGGCCGACCGGGGCAGGACGAGACGTTCTACCAGTTCGCCAGCTTCAACCGGCCACCGACGATCTATCGCATGGACTTGCGCACCGGCGTGGCCACGCCGTTCGCGCAGCCGCGCGCCGCCTTCGATCCCGAGGATTACCTCGTCGAACAGCGTTTCTATTCCTCGAAGGACGGCACCAGGATCCCGATGTACCTGGTGCGCAAGAAGGCGCTGGCGGGAAAGGCCGTGCCGACGCTGCTCTATGGCTATGGCGGCTTCGATATCGCGATGACGCCGGGCTATTCGCCGGTGCGCATGGCGTGGCTGGAGGCGGGCGGGGCCTTCGCGCTCGCCAACATTCGCGGCGGGGGCGAGTTCGGGCGCGCGTGGCACGATGCCGGGCGGCTGACCCGCAAGCAGAACAGCTTCGACGATTTCATCGCGGCGGGCGAATACCTGATCCGAGAAGGCATCACGCCAAAGGGGGGGCTTGCCGTGCAGGGCGGCTCCAACGGAGGCCTGCTGGTGGGCGCGGTGGTCAACCAGCGGCCCGACCTGTTCGCCGCCGCTAATCCCGACGTCGGCGTCATGGACATGCTGCGCTTCGACCGCTTCACTGCGGGGCGGTTCTGGACCGGCGACTATGGCAGGCCGGACCGCGAGGCGGACTGGCGCACGCTGCGCGCCTATTCGCCCTATCACAACGTGCGCAGCGGCGTGGATTATCCCGCCGTCCTCGTCACCACGGGCGAGAGCGACGATCGCGTCGTGCCCGCGCACAGCTTCAAGTACATCGCCGCGCTGCAGGCCGCGCAGATCGGCGACAGGCCGCATCTCCTGCGCGTGGAGAGCCGCAGCGGCCATGGCGCGGGCAGGCCGCTGGAAAAGACCATCGCCAGCGGAGCCGATGTCCTGTCTTTCCTGGCCTTCTGGACCGGGCTGGCGCTGCCGGGCCAATCCATCCCGCGCTGAACCAGCCACCGGATCGGACGATTTTCCGGCTTTTTGCACGGGAACAATCACGCGAAATCAAACGTCAACCATAACGAAGCGCATCGGCGCGGCGGATGGGGCGTCCTGCCCCTCAGGCCAGAGTTTGCCAGAGCAAAAGGTCGCGTGAACAGGATTGTCCTTCTCCTGCTGGCTGCCGTTGCCGCCGTCCCTGATAGGGCGGAAAGCCAGGCGTTGCCGATTGTCCCGCGCGGCACGGCAATTGCGGGCGCGATCGTGCGCGTGCCCGCCCGCGCGGTCGACGCCACGGCGCATCCGTTGCGCGACGATGGCCGGGTGCGCGCAGCGCTCGCCGCCTGTGTTGGCGAGGTCGAGCGGACGGTGCCGGGCGCGGCGGCGGATGTGATCGACATCGATTCGGTCATGGCCGCGCGACGGCACATCGAAGTGACAGGCCGGGTCGCAGTGAACCGGCTGGGCCATGCCTGGCGGCCGGGCGACCGCGTCTATGGGCGCGGTTGGCGGGGCGATTTCAGGGGCTGGACGCCCGCGCTGCGCGGCTTTGACGCGGTGCGCTTCTCCTGCACCCGCAAGGCAGGCCAGACGTCGGTTATGTTCATATAAGATGCCAATTTCATGAACAATGGCTGTCGGACAGGTTCAGCACCGCATCACCCGTGACATGGCAAACCCCCTGGCATGAGGCGGCGTCCGAGCCGCCGTGTGCAAGAGAAGGACAAGGGTCATGGTTTCGATCGGCCATACATCGGTATTGAAGGGACTCATCGCCACCACCGCGCTCGCGGCAACCACGCTCGCCGCTTCGACGCCGGCCATGGCCCGCGATCACGATGGCATCGGCGCGGGCGAGGTGATCGCCGGGGCGCTGGTGCTGGGCGGCATCGCCGCGATCGCGGCTTCGGCCAGCCACGACAACGATCGCGGCTACTACGATCGCGCGGGCTATGACGGCTATGGCGGCGGCGCCAACTATTATCGCGGTGGTGGCTATGGCTACTACAACCGGGGCAATCCGCGTACCGCGGTGGAACAGTGCGTGCGCAGCGCCGAAAGCAATGCGGCGCGCTATTCCTACGGCCGCGCCGACGTGACCGACATCCGCGACGTGCGCCCGACGCGCGAAGGCTACGAAGTGCGCGGCCGCATTGCGGTCAACAGCACGGGCCGCGCATGGCGCAACGGCGATGGCTGGTATGGCCGGGGCTGGGGCGGCGATTATCGCGGCTGGAACTCTGGGCTGCGCGGCTACGACAGCGGCTCGTTCAAGTGCCGCGTCGCCTGGGGCCGGGTGGTGGACCTCGACTACAGCGGCCTTCGCGGCCTCTGAGGGCAGGGTGTAAACTTTACCGACATCCTTTCGAACGGTACGGGCGGCCTTCCATGGCGGAGGTCGCCCGTTTTTTTGCGCGCGGATTTGCGCTGGCGCAAATCGCAGGCGCTCGGCGCTTGCCGCGCGCGCGCGCGCCGACTATCCGCTTGGATCAAGATCGCCAGAGGACCCATATCATGACGATGTTCGACGACCGCGAGCGCGCAGAGGAAGCCAAGTTCGCCCGCGACGAGGAAATGCTGTTCCGCATCCACGCCCGCCGCAACCGCCTTCTGGGCGTCTGGGCGGCCGAGCGCATGGGGCTCGATGCCGCCGAGACCGAGGCCTATGCCAAGGGCGTGGTCCAGGCCGATTTCGAGGAAGCCGGCGACGAGGACGTGATCCGCAAGCTGCTGGGTGATCTCGTCTCGGCCGGGGTCGAGATCGACGAATCCGAAATCCGCACCGCGATGGAGGCCAAGGCCGTGGACGCCCGCCGCCAGCTGATGGGCGAAGCCTGATGCCGATGGCCGCCGCCGATATCGAGGCGATGATCAAGGCTGCGCTGCCCGATGCGGACGTGACCATCACCGACCTTGCCGGCGACGGCGATCATTATGCCGCGCATGTGGTCAGCGCTGCCTTCAAGGGGCTGACCCGCGTCGCCCAGCACAAGGCCGTCTATGCGGCCTTGGGCGGGCGCATGGGCGGCGTGCTTCATGCCTTGCAACTGACCACCGGCGTTCCCACCTGAAGGCCAACAGAAGGACATCCCAGACAGCCATGGCCACCGAAGACCGCATCGCCGAAATCGTCAACGGCAACGACGTTGTCCTGTTCATGAAGGGAACGCCGCTGTTCCCGCAGTGCGGCTTCTCCAGCCGCGCCGTGCAGATTCTCGACCACCTCGGCGTCGAATATGCCGGCGTGGACGTGCTGCAGGACCAGGAGATCCGCCAGGGGATCAAGGCCTATTCCGATTGGCCGACGATCCCGCAGCTCTACGTGAAGGGCGAATTCGTCGGCGGGTCGGACATCATGATGGAGATGTACGAAGCGGGCGAACTGCACCAGCTGCTGCACGATTCGGGCATTCCGACCGCCGCCTGACGCTCCGGCGTCGCACGCGCAAGATCAGGACGCGGCTCCGCCACTGCGGGGCCGCGTTTTTGCGTGGCGCATCGGCACGCGTGCGCCGTCGATCTGGGGCAGGGCCGGGTGCAGGACTTGATGGGGAGGTCCCGGGAGGGGCGGAACCGGGAGACTGAGGACCGGCTCCGCCCCATTTGAAGAAAGACATCTTCGGGACGACACTACCTTTGCAGGCTCCGTGCCAAATCGACGGAATCCCACAAGGCAGCGCCAAACGATGGTTAATGTGTCTTGCCTTGCTTTGGCAACTGTAAAAACTACCGACAGAACGATCGAAAACCGCGCGCGCCCTGTCGCGCAGGCTCTTGGCAAGGCTGCCCCTCGCGCGCATGGTGCATGCATGGACGAGACGGATGACCTGGGGGACAACGAAGCCCCGCCGATTGCCACCCCTGCTGCCACGGTCGTGGTGTTCCGCCGCGATCCCGCCGGGGGCCCTGCGCAGATACTGATGGTGGAACGATCCAGCGAGATGAAGTTCGCAGGCGGTGCTACCGTGTTCCCCGGCGGCAAGGTAGATCCCGACGATCACGACCTGGCGCAGCGCTTTGGCAGCCACCTCGACCCCGAAGACGCTGCCGCTCGCGTCGCCGCCGTGCGCGAGGCGCTGGAGGAAACCGGCCTTGCCATCGGTATCGCGGGCGATGTCACGGCGCAAACCGCGGCCGAGGCGCGCCGCGTCGCCATTTCCACGGGCCGCCTCGCCGATGCGCTCGCCCATTTCGGGTGGAGCCTTGATCTCGACAGCCTGGTTCCCTGGGCCCGCTGGTGGCCTCGCCACCGCCACATCCGCGTGTTCGACACCCGCTTCTATCTCGCCGACCTCGGCACCGGCGCGGTCGACATCGCGGTCGACGCCACTGAAAATCGCCACCTGTTCTGGGCCAGCGCCAGCGAAGCGCTGCGGCTGGCCGACGAAGGCGCGATCAAGGTGATCTTCCCGACGCGGCGCAATCTCGAACGGCTGGCCGCCCACGCCGATTTCGAGCGGTGCCGCGCCCATGCGCTGGCAACGCCGGTCACCACCATCACGCCCCGCATCGAACTGCGCGATGGGGTCAAGTGGCTGACGATCCCGCCTGAAGCGGGGTATCCTTACGATGGCGAGCCGCTCGAAAGCGCATCGCGCGCCTGACGGCGCGCGCGCGGGCACTCGCAATATCCCTTAGGGTAAAGGCCTAGGCTTCTGGCCGGTCCGCTTAAGGCGTCTGCGGTATCCTCCCGGTTGGAGGTCCCGTCATGCCGCAGCCCAAGTTCCGCGCTCCCGATTACGCCGGTTTCGCGCCCGAAACCGAAGCGGCGCGCGTTGCGCGACTGGCAGGTGTGGGCGATACGCCGGTCTATTCCCCGGTCCACCGGCTCCAGTCGGAACTGGCGATTTTCGAACGTGGCCAGCGCGATGCCGATCACTATCCCGGCTGGTTCCGGGTGAGCTTTCCGATTGCCAGCTCGGCGGTGCTATGGGCGGCGATCCTGTGGGGGGCCGGTCTGTTCGGCTGAGGCGCAGCGCCGGAAGGACGCTCAGGCCGCCTGCTTCAGCGAAAGACGATCAGCGCCAGCCCGATCCAGAACACCTGGCTCAGCGCAAGGCCGATGATCAATCCGCGCGTCGCCGAAACACCTTCCGGATCGATCTGGAATTTGGTCGTGGCCACGCCGTTGCGTGGACTGCGGTTCCTGGTCATCCTGTGCCCTTGTTCCGGCCCGGATCTGCGCCCGGAACCGCATGTGCGACCGTCTCCGTCAGGAAACGCCTTTCGTTCCAATCACCTCTACCACACAATGGTTCCACGACATGGCACCATCGGCGCGCCTGAGGCTTCACTTTCGACGTCTACGTTACATAAATTGTTATTAACGCGCAATCGAAAGGGCCCGGTTTTCGGCCAATTCGGGCGCAATCGCTCGTCGGTTCCGCAGCAAAGACGACGCGCTGGTTCACACCGCCAGATTGAGCGAGCGGATCAGCTTCCACACCGTTTCGTGCAGCGTCTGCGCCTCGCACAGCGATAGCTCG
Organism: Novosphingobium percolationis; assembly: GCF_020179425.1. Classification (GTDB taxonomy): domain Bacteria; phylum Pseudomonadota; class Alphaproteobacteria; order Sphingomonadales; family Sphingomonadaceae; genus Novosphingobium; species Novosphingobium percolationis. Next base: position 573,158 of record NZ_JAILYM010000002.1, read on the forward strand.
GGGTCCGTTCCCATCCGGCCTGCCATCTTCGCCGGGATCGCGCGCGCGGCCTCGCGCAGGTCCGATCCCTTGGCGGTCAGTGACACGATCACGCGCCGCTCGTCCTCGGGATCGCGCTGGCGCGAAACCAGCCCCGCCGCTTCCATCCGCTTGAGCAGCGGCGTCAGCGTGCCGGTGTCGAGAAACAGCTGCTGCCCGATCTCGCCCACCGCGCGTGGCGCACGCTCCCATAGCACCAGCAGCACCAGATATTGCGGATAGGTCAGCCCCAACTGATCGAGCAGCGGGCGATAGGCCCGCGTCAGGATGTTCGACGCGGCATAGAGCGGAAAGCACAGCTGCCGGTCGAGACGCAGGACTTCGTCCGCCGGGTTTGCCATGCTTTCCATATGTCCCATCTCGTCAGGCTGTCGTCACGTTGATGGCGACGTCAATATTGCCTTTTACCGCGTTCGAATAGGGGCACGTCGCATGGGCGGCGGCGACGACCTGTTCGGCCTGTTCCTGCGCGAGGCCGGTGATCGCGACATCGAGCGCCACGGTCAGCACGAAGCCGCCGCTGGCATTGGGGCCGATGCCCACGGTGGCGTCCACGATGATGGCGTCGTCGGCCACCTTGGCGCCCATGCCGCGGGCAACGTGGATCACCGCGTTTTCGAAACAGGCGGCATAGCCGGCGGCGAACAGCTGTTCGGGGTTGGTGGCGCCGCCCTTGCCGCCGAGCGCGGTGGGGAGGGCAAGCGTGACGTCGAGCAGGCCGTCGTCGGTGCTGACACGGCCGGCGCGCCCGCCGACGGCGGTGGCGCGGGTGGAATAGAGCGTGCTCATGGTCTGCGATTCTCCTGTCGGACAGCGATGCGCTGCCTGCATATACATTACGTCAAATAATATTGTGGGCAATGTAAAATGCGCTGCCGCTTTCACGGAGGGGGGCATTAGGGTTGCCCTTACCGTGATTCCGCCGCTTTCAGGCCGGTTTTAGCCGTGTGTTAACCATGCCTATCAAGCGCGCGGTGAAGGGTTGGGGACGATCCTCCCTCCTCATGAACAGCCTCCTTGCACGACTCACCCCCGGCTCCCTTGTCCGCGCGGCGCGTGTCGCCGCCGTGGTGCTCTTCGTGGCATTGATGGTGGGCTACGCCGAAAATGTCCTGACGGTGGAGACCGTCGGCATGGGCGGCTTCGGCCTCGCCGCGCTGTTGCTGCTGGCTTTTCCCGAACAGCGTGCATCGGAACTGCTCGGCGCGGTGGCGATCTGGTTGACCACCGCCGAATTCATGTCGGCGGCGCAGACGGGCACGTTCCAGCACTGGCGGTGGGCCGTCGCGGTTGCCGCGCTTGCGGTCGTGCTGCTGCCCTTGCGCGTCGAATACCTGCGCCGCCTTGCTCGCACCGCGCCCGACCGCACGATCGGCGAGCTTGATCGCCGCGCCTTCGCCATCGGTGCTTTGCCGCACACGCCTGCCACGCTCGCCACGATGCGTGGTCAGGCGGAAGGCCCCGCCATCAAGGCGTAAGCCCGCCGCCCAGGCTGCGGTACAGCTCGACCATGTTGCTTGCGCGCGCCAGGCGCGCTGCAACCAGCGCCTGCCGCGCCGCATAGGCGGTGCGCTGGGCATCGAGCGGCTCAAGGTAGCTTGCCACGCCATTGGCAAAGCGCGATTGCGAAATGCGCGCGGCTTTCGCGGCGTTGTCCGCCAGCGATGTCTGCGCCGCCACCTTGGCATCGATCGTGCCGCGCCGGGCGAGCGCATCGGCCACTTCGCGGAAGGCCGACTGGATCGCGCCTTCATAGCTCGCCAGGGCCGCATCGCGCGCGGCCTTGCTGGCGGCAAGGTTCGCCGCATTGCCGCCGAAGTCGAACAGCGTCTGGCTGGCCGTGCCGCTGGCGCTCCAGCGGAAGGCATCGCCCGAAAACAGCGACGACAGGCTCTGGCTGGCAAGGCCCAGCAGCCCGGTCAGCGAGATCGAGGGGAAGAACGCCGCGCGCGCCACGCCGATGTCGGCATTGGCGGCCTTCAGCAGATGCTCGGCCTGCACCACGTCGGGCCGCCGCAGCAGCACCGCCGATTCCAGCCCCACCGGCAGGTTCGTCAGCACCTGATCGCCCGCGCCCAGCGTCATCGGCAGGTTCTCCGCCGTGACCGGCGCGCCCGCCAGCAGGTCCAGCGCGTTCTTCGCCTGCGCCAGATCGGTTTCGTAGTCCGCCACCGCCGCGCGGGCGCTGTCGACCTGCGTCTGCGCCTGCGCCACGTCGAGCCCGGTGCCCACGCCATTGGCCTCGCGCCGGCTGTTGACGCGCAGCGATTGCTCCTGGCTCGCCAGCGTCTCGCGCGCCACGGCCAGCGCATCGGCGGTCGCGGCATGGGTCAGCCAGGCGTTGGCAACTTCGGCCACGAGCGCGATCTGCGCCGACTTGCGGCCTTCGTCGCTCGCCAGATAGCTTTCGAACGCGGCGCGCGTCAGGTTGCGCCGCTTGCCGAACAGGTCCAGCTCGAACGCCGAAACGCTGGCCGAGGCGCTGTAGCTTTCGGTCGTGCCGCTGCCGAAGTTGCTCCCCGTGCTGGCAGAGGCTGTCGAATTGTGCGTCACGCTCGCCCCGGCGCTGGCGCCGATGGTCGGGAACTGCCCGGCGCGCTGCACGCGATAGAGCGCGCGGGCGCGTTCGACATTGGCGACGGTGGCGCGCAAGTCGCGGTTCCCCGCCAGCGCCTGCGCGATCACCGCCTTCAGCCGGCTATCCGTGAAGAACGCCTGCCAGCCCATCGCGTCCACTGCGCCATCGCCGGGCGCGAGCGCGGGATAGGCGGCGCCTTGCGGCAGGGCGGGTGGCACCGGCGCTGCGGGCTGCACGTATTTCGGCGCAAGGTTGCAGGCCGACAGCGCCAGCAGCGACGCCGCCGCCGGGATCGAACGAACGCGCGTCATGCCACAACCTCCGAACCGACTTCGGGCGCTGGCTTGGCCTTGCGCGAAAACAGCCGCTTCACCAGAATGAAGAACAGCGGCACGAAGAAGATCGCCAGCGCCGTGGCCGACAGCATCCCGCCCATCACCGCCGTGCCGATCGCGCGCCGCCCGTTGGCGCCCGCACCGCTCGCCACCACCAGCGGCACCACGCCCGCGATGAAGGCCACGCTGGTCATCACGATCGGGCGGAACCGCAGCGAGGCGGCCTCCATCGCCGCCTCGAGCGGCGACAGCCCGCGTTCCAGCGCAGCTTCGGCGAACTCGACGATCAGGATCGCGTTCTTGGCCGAAAGCCCGATCGTGGTCAGCAGCGCCACCTGGAAATAGATGTCGTTATCGATCCCGCGCAGGGTCACCGCCAGCACCGCGCCGATCACGCCCAGCGGGATCACCAGCAGCACCGACACCGGCACCGACCAGCTTTCGTAAAGCGCGGCAAGGCACAGGAAGATAAAGAAGATCGACGCGGCATAGAGCAGGCCCGACTGGGAACTGGCCGCGCGTTCCTGATAGGACAGGCCGCCCCACGCCACGGCATAGCCTTCGCCCAGCTGGCTCGCCTTGGCTTCCATCAGGTTCATGGCTTCGCCCGAACTGGTGCCCGGCGCGCCCGTGCCCTGCAACTGCTGCGCCGCCACGCCGTTGAAGCGCCGCAGGATCGGCGGACCGCTGCCCCACTTTGCCGTGGCAAAGGCGGAGAAGGGGGCCATCGTGCCATCGTCGCTGCGCACGTACCACTGGCCAAGGTCCGCCGGGTTCGACCGGAACGGCGCATCGCCCTGCACATAGACGCGCTTGACGCGGCCTCGGTCGACGAAATCGTTGACGTATGTCCCGCCCCAGGCGGTCGAGAGCGTTGAATTCACGTTGGCGGGGGAAATGCGATAGGCGGTCGCCGCACCGTCGTTCAGGTCGACCTTGAGCTGCGGCGTGTCCTCCAGCCCGTTGAAGCGCACTTGCGCCAGCCTGGGATCGGCATTGGCCGCCTCGACCAGCGTCTTGCGCGCCTGCGTCAGCGCATCGACGCCCTTGCCGCCCGCATCCTGCAACCACATCTCGAACCCGCTCGAGTTGCCGAGGCCCCGGATCGCAGGTGGCGACAGCGCGAGGATCTGCGCCTCGCGGTCGCCCGCGAAGTGCTTGCCGATGCGCTGCGCGATCGCGCTGGCGCTGTGGTCTGCGCCCGACCGCTCGCTCCATTCCTTCAGCATCACGAAGCCCATCGCGATGTTCTGGCCCGAACCCTGGTTGCCGCGCCCGGCCGAGGTGAAGACGTGGACCACGTCCTCCTTCTCGCTGTCGCGGATATAGTCGGCAACGCGCGACGCCACTTCGCGGGTCTGCTCCAGCGTGGCGCCAGCGGGCAGGGTGATCGACAGCATCAGGTTGCCCTGGTCCTCGTCGGGCAGGAAGCTCGTCGGCAGCCGCGCATAGAGCAGCGCCATCGCCCCGGTCAGCCCCACGAAGGCCAGCATCCACGGACGCGGACGCCCGACGAAGCGTTGCAGCCGCCCCTGATAGCCGCTCTGCAAGCGATCATAGCGACCGTTGAACGCATCGAAGAAGCGGCCCTTGGGCTTTTCCTCGCGCGCCAGCAGCGTGGCGCAGAGCGCGGGGGTCAGCGTCAGCGCCACCAGCACGGACAGCGCCATGGCCGAGACGATCGTCACCGAGAACTGACGGTAGATCGCGCCGGTCGATCCGCCGAAGAACGCCATCGGCACGAACACCGCCGTCAGCACCAGCGAGATGCCGATCAGTGCCGAGGTAATCTCGTCCATTGACTTCACCGTCGCGTCGAGCGGCGAGAGGTGCTCCTCGTGCATCACGCGCTCGACGTTCTCGACCACCACGATCGCGTCGTCGACCAGCAGGCCGATCGCCAGCACCAGCCCGAACATGGTCAGCGTGTTGATAGTATAGCCCGCCAGCGCCAGCACGCCGAACGTGCCCAGCAGCACCACCGGCACCGCGATCGCGGGGATCAGCGTGGCGCGCCAGTTCAGCAGGAACACGTACATCACCAGCACGACCAGCCCGATCGCCTCGAACAGCGTCCAGACCACTTCCTCGATCGAGATCTTCACGAACAGGCTGCTGTCACGCGGATAGGAAACCGCATAACCGGCGGGCAGGTCCTTCGACAGTTCGACGACCTTGTCCTTGACCAGTTGCGCGGTCTTCATGGCGTTCGCCCCCGACGCGAGGCTGATCGCAAGGCCAACCGAAGGGTGCCCGTCGAACCTGTTGAAGTTGGCGTAGCTTTCCTGTCCCAGTTCGACCCGCGCCACGTCTTTCAGCCGCACGACATTGCCGTTCGCGTCGGTCTTGACGATCACGTTCTCGAATTCGGGAACCGTCTGCAGGCGCGAGCGCGCGGTCACCGTGGCGTTCAGGCGCTGGCCCTGGGGCGAGGGCTGCGCGCCCACTTCGCCCGCCGAAACCTGCGTATTCTGCGCCTGCAAGGCGGCGGTCACGTCCGACGGCATCAGGCTGACCGCAGCGAGCCTGGCCGGATCGAGCCACACCCGCATGGCATAGGGCGCACCGAACACGTCGGCGCTGCCCACCCCTTCGACGCGCGAGAGCGGGTCCTGGAAATGCGTCGTGATGTAATCGGCGACGTCGGCATTGGTGCTCTTGCCGGTCGAATCGTACAGGCCGACCACCAGCAGGATGTCGCTCTGCGCCTTGTTGACGTTGAGGCCCTGCTGCTGGACCGCTTGCGGCAACCGGCTCAGCGCGCGGCTGGTGGCGTTCTGCACCTGCACTTGCGCGGTGTCGGGATTGGCGCCCTTTTCGAAGGTCGCAGTGATCGAGGCCGAGCCCTGGTTGCTGCTCGACGTGAAGTAGAGCAGCCCGTCGATGCCCTTGAGCTGCTGCTCCAGCACCTGCGTCACGCTGTTCTCGATCGTCTGCGCATCCGCGCCCGGATAAGTCGCGTTGATCGAGATCGTCGGCGGTGCGATGTCGGGATATTGCTCCACGCCCATGCGCGTGATGGCGAGCGCGCCCGCCGCCATGATGACGATGGCAATCACCCAGGCGAAGATCGGGCGGTGGGCGAAGAAACGCGACAGCATCGCTGGACCCTTACTGCGCCGCTGGGGCGGTCGGGACGGGCTGCGCGGCCACGGCCTTGACCTTCGCGCCCGGCTTGGCCTTCATCAGCCCGTCGACGATCACCTTGTCGCCGGGCTTCAGCCCTTGCGTGACCAGCCACTTGTCGCCGATGGCGGTGTCGGCGGTCACGTCGCGCGCCTCGACTTCGCCCTTGGCATTGACCAGCAGCACCGAGGCACCGCCGCGCGGGGTGCGGCTGACGGCCTGCTGGGGCACGAGGATGCCATTGGGCACGCTGGCCTGCGCCAGCCGCGCACGCACGAACAGGCCGGGCAGCAGCGCGCCTTGCGGGTTGGGCACGCTGGCGCGCAGCGTCACCGTCCCGGTATCGCTGGCGACATCGACATCGGTGAAGTTCAGCTTGCCCTCGACCGGATATTCGCTGCCGTCCGCCAGCACGATCCGCACCGGGATCGACCCCACCGCCGCCAGCGAACCCTTGGCAAGCGAGCGGCGCAAGGCCATGAAATCATTGCCCGACTGCTGGATGTTCACATACATCGGATCGAGCTGCTGGACTTTGGCCAGCGGGTCGGCCTGGCTCGCCGTCACCAGCGCGCCCTTGGTCACGCTCGACCGCCCGATCCGCCCCGTGATCGGCGCGGTGACGCGCGTGAAGCCGAGGTTCACCTGGCTCGATTGCAGCGCCGCGCGGCTGGCCGCCACTTGCGCGCGGCTCTGGTTATAGGCAGCCAGCGCATCGGCGGCATCCTGCTTGCTCACCCCGCCTTGGCCCGAGAGCAGGCGATAGCGCTCGGCCTTGAGCCGGTTGGCCTCCACGGTTGCCTCCGCCGTCGCCAGCGCGGCGCGCGCCTGGCTGGCGCTGGCGGCATAAAGGCGGCTGTCGATCTGGTAGAGCGGCTGGCCTGCGCGCACCAGACCGCCCTCGCTGAACAGGCGCTCGGTGACGATGCCCGACACCTGCGGCCGCACTTCGGCGATCAGCGAGGCTTCGGTACGGCCCGAAAGCTCGGTCACCAGCGGCACGTTCTCGGCCCTGGCGACCATCACCCCCACTTCGGCGGGCGGCATCTGCTTGTCGTCGGCCTTGGCGCCGCACGCGGCAAGCATCAGGGCGAGGGCGGCAGGAGACGTGAGGGCAAGCAGGCGGCCGGGAAGCAGGCGAGGGGCAGGCTGGCGCAAGGCAGGTACTCTCGAAGCGGTGGTCGTCGGTGGAAGCTTGGTGCAGCGCACAAAGCAGGCGCTGGCCCCGAAAGCTCCCCCGACGGAACGGGTTCCCGCCGCGTATCCGCCCTGAACCAAAAGGCAGCGCGCGACGAGTCGTGAACGCCCGTTAACACAGCAAGGGCGGCAATCCTCCACCCTTGTGGGAAGGATTGCCGCCCTACGACATATTATTACAATTGCTCGTCAGTGTCTTACAAGTTGGGCGCGCTTCACCGCGCCGCGAACAGCAGCCGCCCCGGTCCGAGCGCTTCGAGCACGTGGCCGATCTCGCGTTGCGAGACGGCGAAGCAGCCCTGGCTACGCCCGATGCGGCCCTGGCTCGCGGCCATGTCGTTGTCGACGTAGCTCGCCGCGTGGATCACGATGCCGCGCACGTCGGCCTGGTCGTTTTCGGGATCAAGGCCGAACAGGCGGCGCGAGCGGCCGTGCTTGCCGACATAGGTCGGCCCGGTGACGAACGCGCCGCTGCACGATGCTTCCGACCCCAGGCGGTTGGACAGGCGCTGCACCCAGCCGCTGTTACCGGGATCGGAGCCCTTGCCGTGCGAGACGAGGTGCGTCGACAGCACGCGGCCACCGGCGATGTCGACCAGGTGGAAGCGCGGCTCCCGCGAGGGTTGCGAAAAATCGACCACGCCGACCACGTCGCGTTCGGCGATGCGGGCATGGTGCATTTGCAGCGCCGCCAGCGCCTGCGGCAGCAGGGCCGGGGCATCCGGGATGGTCTGCACGCTGGGCACGGCACCGGGCGCGGCGAGACCCCAGGGCGCCGTCGGCGGAAGCGCGAGTCCACTGGCCGCAGGATTCTGCGGCGCGATGGCGTTGGCTGCCGATCGCGGAAACAGCATTGTGGTGGCGGATGCCGCCATGGCGCCAAGGAACTGGCGCCTGCCGAGCGTCATGATGCGAGACCCCGAATTGCTCTTGAAATGCAACGTTTGTTGTTTGAACACGATCTAGGTTAGCCTATTCCCGATTTCAAAGCCTTGCGGGGACATCATGCGGCGAAACGTGCTTTGTGCGGCATTGGCCGTTGCTTTTGTGGGAACGAATTGCCCCATCGCGCGTGCGCAACCTCTTGCCGCAGCCACGCCGCACTGGTCGTCCGAATCGCTCGCGGCGCTCCATCACGCGGCCGAAACCGCCCCGCAGCAGGCGCTGCCCGCGCCCGATCTCGCCCCGCTCGTCGCGGCAGAACGCCTTGGCGATTCCGCCGCGATCGATCATGCCGCGACCGATCTGGCGCTGTGTCTCGCGCGCCAGACCGCGCTCGGCTGGAGCCCGGCGTCGGCCCATGCCGCCTGGCACATCGCCGATACCGACGCGCGCATCGACTTTGCCGGAGAACTGGCCAGCGCGCTGGGTGCGGGCGCGCTCGAGGCGTGGCTTTCCGGCCTGCAGCCCCGCCAGCCCGGCTTTGCAGCGCTCCTCGCGGCCCATGCAGCAGAGGCCGATCCGGCGCGCAAGGCGACGCTGGCGCGCAACATCGAGCGCTGGCGCTGGCTGCCGCGCGATCCGGGGCGCGAATACCTGCTGGTCAATGCCGCCGCCTTCCGGGTCGACCTGTGGCGCGATGGCAAGGTGGTCGACAGCCACCGCGTGATCGTGGGCAAGGTGAAGTCGCCCACACCGGTCTTCTCGGCCACGGTGCGCGGTGTCACGCTCAACCCCTGGTGGGACATCCCGGCCAACATCGTCGCCGAAAGCGTCGGCGCGATGGTGCGCCGCCATCCCGCGCTCGCGCGCAAGCGGGGCTATGTGTGGGGCGGCGGGCGCTATCGCCAGCGGCCCGGCCCCGGCAATTCGCTGGGGGTGGTCAAGCTGATCATGCCCAACAGCTTCAACGTCTATCTGCATGATACGCCGTCGAAATCGCTGTTCGACCAGCCGGTGCGCACGTTCAGCCACGGCTGCGTGCGCGTGGAAGATCCGCTGGGCCTTGCCGCCACTCTGCTAGGCGATCAGGCCAGCCGCGCCGATATCGACCGCATCGTCGCCGCGGGTCGCACCACCGACCTCAAGCTGGCGCGCAGCCTGCCGATCTTCATCGCCTACTTCACGGCCGAGGCCGGGGCGGACGGCGCGATCGCCTTCCACCCCGACGTCTACAATCGCGACCGCGCGATGGGCGATGCCGATGACCTGCGCAAGCCTTGCCCGGCGTAAGGCGCGCTCAACCCGATAATCAGGCCGGCAGGTCGGTGAACCGGCCCGCCACCGCGATCTCGCGCACCGGCTTGCGCGCCGAGGGGGCCTCGCGCTCGCGATAGCCGTCGGGCAGCTTTTCGGGGGCATCCTTGCGCCCGATGACCACCGCCGCTTCGACGCGCACGTCCTCGGGGATCGCCAGCTCCTCGCGCACGCGCGGGAAGTCGATGCCGACCATGGCGTGCGCGTGATAGCCCATGTGCGTCGCCTGCAAGGCCAGCAGTGCCCAGGCCGCGCCTGCATCGAAGCTCGCGCTGCGGTTGGGCTTCGCGCCGTCGGGGCGGGGGAAGGTGCTTTCCGACAGCACGAACAGCAGCGCGCCCGCGTCCTTGGCCCAGACCGAATTGCCCGGCACCAGCAGCGAGACGAAGTGCTCCCAGTGCGCATCCTCGCGCCGCGCATAGAGAAAGCGCCACGGCTGCTGGTTGTAGGCCGAAGGGGCAAGGCCTGCCGCTTCGAGGATCACGTGCAGGTCGGCTTCGGGAATGGCGCTGGCGTCGAACGAGCGGGGCGACCAGCGGTCGGTGATCAGCGGCAACACGCGGGGATCGGCGGTGCGGGCGGTCATCTGGATTCTCCTGGCGGGAAGGGAATGGGGCCGGGGAGGGCACCTGGCCGCTCCCCGCTCGGGTCATCTTGTGCGGTCAGCTGCGCTGGAAGGCAATCCGCCCGCCGCCGAAGGCCGCGACCTGCAACAGACCGCCGGCCATCGCGACGTTCTTGAAGAAGTGGATCAACTGGTTCTGGTCGCCCAGCTGGTTGTGGAAGGCGAGCGCGGTGACGATGGAAAAGCCTGCCAGCGCCAGCGCGACGAGGCGCACGCGATAGCCCGCGATCAGTGCGAGGCCGCCGCCGAGTTCGACCAGAACGGCCGCGGCCAGCGCCAGCTGCGGCAGCGGCAGGCCCGCGCTCTGGATATAGGCAATGCTGGCGGCAGGCGCGGCCACCTTGGACAGTCCGCTCAGCACGAAGATCGCGGCAATCAGCACGCGCCCGCCAAAGGCGAGCAGCGGCTGGGCGGCGGGCGTGGCGGAGGTTTCTACGGCAGTGGCAGTGGCAGTGGTCGTGGTCATGGGGCGGGATCCTTGGAAAGCGGACTGGAAGAAGGGTTCCGGTGCGGCTGTCCGTCCCGGCGAGGCCCTTCCTAGGCGCATCCTATCTCACCCAAAATCCGGATAAAGACGTCCGGAACGTTCGATGAATCCGAAAAGCGTGTCCTTCATGCCGCACTTCGGCGCTCGCCGATCGCTGACTCCAAACCGTCACCAATCTGGCGCGATTCTGCAATGCAGCAGGATTAGCTGCTGCGCTGCAAAACAATCACAATGAGGGAAGCTCAATGCGTTACGTACCCTACCTGCTCGCCACTGCGGCGATTTTCGCCAGCGCGCCCGCACTTGCACAAGATCAGGCAGCGCCCGCGGCCGATGCTGCCGCATCGCCTGAAATCGTCGTCTTCGGCGCTGGCCAGACCCGCCAGGTCCAGGAAATCTCGAACGCCGACATCACCATTCTCGCCTCGGGTTCCAGCCCGCTGAAGGCGATCGAAAAGCTGCCCAGCGTCAACTTCCAGTCCGCCGACGCCTTCGGCAACTACGAATGGTCGACGCGCATCACCATCCGCGGCTTCAACCAGAACCAGCTCGGCTTCACGCTCGACGGCATTCCGCTGGGCGACATGACCTATGGCAACCACAACGGCCTGCACATCAGCCGTGCGATCATCCCCGAAAACATCGGCGGCACCACCGTCAGCCAGGGTTCGGGTTCGATCGACACGCAGTCGACCAACAACCTCGGCGGCACGCTCCAGTTCACCTCGATGGACCCGGCCGTGATGCTCGGCAGCGCCAACCAGGCGCTCGATGTCAGTGCGACCGCGGGTTCGGACAACAGCTATCGCGGCTTCGTGCGTGCCGCGATCGGCAAGGCCGATGCCGCGCGCATCATGGGTTCGTTCGTCTATGGCACCACCGACAAGTGGAAGGGGGATGGCGAGCAGCGCCAGTGGGCCGTCAACGCCAAGGCGATCGTGCCGGTGGGCGATGTCGATTTCGACGGCTTCTTCAGCCATTCGGACCGCGCCGAGCAGGACTACCAGGACCTCAGCCTCGACATGATCAAGCGGCTGGGCCTCAACTGGGACAACCTCGGCCCCAACAAGTATGCGCTGGCCGTGCAGATCGCCGAAGTCGGCGCCAACCGTGGCGACACGCTCACCGCGCTCAACACCACCCCGTTCAACCCGGCCGCCGGCACCACCTATCCGTCGCCGGTCGCCAGCGCCGATGATGCCTACTACGATGCGTCTGGTCTGCGCCGTGACACGCTCGGCGCAATCGGCGTGACTGCGCCGTTCGGTGGGGCGTTCACGCTCAAGCTCAAGGCCTACCACCATCGCAACGATGGCCAGGGCACCTGGGGCACGCCTTATGTCGCCTCGCCCAGCGGGGTGAACATGGCGCTGCGCACGTCGGAATACACGCTGCGCCGTTCGGGCCTGTTCGGTAGCATCGCCGCCGATCTCGGCATGAACCAGATCACCGTGGGCGGCTGGTACGAAAACAACGACTTCACCGTCGCGCGCCGCTACTATGGCTACAAGAGCCGCACCGAAGCCGGTCGCGACCACCTGAAGTTCCAGCACAACCCGTTCTTCACCGAATGGGAAATGGACTTCAACACCAAGACCTACCAGTACTACGTCGAGGACACCATCGACCTCGGCGTTGCCAAGGTGAACTTGGGCTGGAAGGGCTTCAACGTCGACGTGACCGCCGATCCGGTGGTCAACCTCACCAGCCGCGCTTCGGGCAAGCTGCGCACGCGTGACTGGTTCCAGCCGCACGCGGGCATCAGCGGCAAGATCGTGGGCGATGTCGAAGCCTTCGCCGGCTTCACGCAGGTCACGCGCGCTTTCGTCGGCTCGACCTTCAGCGGTCCGTTCCAGACCACGCAGGCCGGGTTCGATGCGATCAAGGGCAAGCTCAAGCCCGAACAGTCGGACACTTACGAAGTGGGCCTGCGCAGCAACAACAGCCGCCTCAACGCGGTGCTGGCCGGCTACTGGGTGAACTTCCGCAACCGCCTGCTGTCGATCCCGACCTCGGTCAACATCGTCGGCTCGCCCAGCGCCGTGCAGAACGTGGGCAACGTGCGCGCACTCGGCGTCGAAGCGGCCGTCGACTACAAGGCGACCGACGCGATCACCCTGTTCGCCTCGTACAGCTACAACGACACCACGTACCGCAACGACGTGACCACGGGCACGGGCAAGACCTATGCCACCAACGGCAAGACTGTGGTCGATGCCCCGCGTCACCTGCTGCGCGGCGAAGTCAGCTATGACGACAAGGCCCTGTTTGGCCGCATCGGCGTCAACTACATGTCCAAGCGCTACTTCACCTACACCAACGACCAGTCGGTGCCGGGTCGTGCCATCGTCGATGCGGCGCTGGGCTATCGCTTCGACATGGGGATGCGCCAGCCGGTCGAACTCCAGGTCAACGCGACCAACCTGTTCGACAAGGGGTACATCGCCACGATCGGTTCGGGCGGCTTCGGCTTCTCGGGCGACAACATGACCCTGCTCGCGGGCGCGCCGCGTCAGGTGTTCGTGACGTTGAAGGCCGGCTTCTGATGAAGCACAAGGGAGCGATGAACATTCGTCTCCTCAAGGGCGCGGCGCTGCTTTGCAGCGCCGCGATCCTCGCCGGACCGGGGGCGCTGCAGGCGCGCCCGGTTCTGCTCATTTCCATCGACGGCCTGCGCCCCGGCGACGTGCTGGAAGCGGACAAGCGCGGGCTGAAGGTGCCCAACTTGCGCCGCATGGTGGCAGAAGGCGTCTCGGCCACCGGCGTTGTCGGCGTGCTGCCCACGCTCACCTATCCCAGCCACACCACGCTGATCACCGGAGTCGCGCCCGCGCGGCACGGCATCGTCGGCAACACCACGTTCGATCCCAGGCAGATCAACCAGGGCGGCTGGTACTGGTACGCGCAGGACCAGAAGGCGCGCACGCTGTGGGACGCCGCGCACGACGCAGGGCTTTCCACCGCCAACGTCCACTGGCCGGTCAGCGTGGCGGCGAAGTCGCTGACGTGGAACCTGCCGCAGATCTGGCGCACCGGCCATGCCGACGATGCCAAGCTGCTCAAGGCGCTGGCGACCGACGGCCTCGTCGACGAACTCGAGCACGATTGCGCCGACCCCTACGCCGCCGGGATCGACGAATCGGTCGAAGGCGACGAAAATCGCGCCCGCTTCGCCGCCAGCCTGATCGCGCGGCACAAGCCGGGCTTCATCACCGTCTATCTGGCAGGGCTCGATCACCAGGAGCACGCCACCGGGCCGGGTTCGGCGCAAGCCAACGCCACGCTGGAACGGCTCGATGCGCTGGTCGGCACGCTCACGGCGGCAGAACGCGCGGCGCATCCCGATGCCGCCGTGGCGGTCGTCAGCGACCACGGCTTTGCCGCGACCGATACCGAGGTCAATTTCTTCCGCGCCTTCATCGATGCCGGCCTGATCACGCTGGATGGCGATGGCAAGGTCGCGGGCTGGGACGCCATGCCATGGCCCTCGGGTGGCTCGTCGGCCTTCGTTCTCGCCCGGCCCGACGATGCCGTGCTGCGCGACAGGGTCCGCGCCGTCCTCGACAAGCTCGCAGCCGATCCCGCCGTGCGTATCGCCCGCGTGCTCGATGCCGCCGCGATCGCCGCGCAAGGGGGCAACCCGCAGGCTGCGTTCTATGTCGATCTCCAGTCGGGCGCGGTCGCCTCGCCCTTTGCCGGGGCATCGGCGCCGCTGGTGCGTCCGGCGCGCGTGAAAGGGATGCACGGCCATTTTCCGGACCTTCCCGAAATGCGCTCGACCTTCCTGCTGACGGGGGAGGGGCTGCCCGCCGGGCAGAGCCTCGGCCAGATCGACATGCGCGCCATCGCCCCGACTCTGGCGCGTCTGATGAATGCCGACCTGCCCGATTCGCAGCAGCCTGCGCTGGATATCGTCAATCGGAAGTCAAAAAGGTGAAATAAAAATGTCATTTCTGATGGCGGCGACCGCGGCATACACCGCGAAACAAACGGAAAACCGATTGTTTAAGTCGAGCCCGTCAATTTGACGTCAGAAACCCGCTAAAAATTACAAACCGTTCAGCAAACCTGTCACAGAACTGTCTTTCGACAGGCCTAGTGCGACCTCGCCCGGGGGGACAACAACGTCTTCGCAAGTGAGGGAACCATGACTTTCAATTACCAGATTCGCGCCGGTCTGCTGGCCGGAGCGGGCGCGTTTGCGCTCGCCGCCAGCCCCGCCATTGCCCAGACTTCGATCTCTGTCGCGCCCGCTGACGAGCAGGCCGCTGCCGAGCAGTCGGGCGGCACCGGCTACAGCTCGGGCCTGACCGAGATCGTCGTCACCGCGACCAAGCGTGAGACCAATCTCCAGAAGACCCCGATCTCGATTTCGGTGCTCGCGCCCGAAGCGATGAAGGACCGCCACGTCCAGAGCCTGATCGACCTCGCCGATGGCGTGGTCCCCTCGCTCCGTGTCGCCACCTTCGAAGCCCGCCAGTCGGCACTGACCGTCGGTATCCGCGGCATCGTGCCCTTCGACGCCAACCAGACTGCGCGTGACACGGGCGTCGGCGTCTACATCGATGGCGTCTACCTCGGCCGCTCGCAGGGCCTGAACGCCGCCCTGCTCGACGTCGAGCGCATCGAAGTGCTGCGCGGGCCCCAGGGCACGCTGTTCGGCCGCAACACCGAAGGCGGCGCGGTCTCGATCGTGACCCGCAAGCCCACCGGCGAATTCGGTGGTCGCGTTTCGGCCGGCGCTGGCAACTTCGGCAGCTACAACGGTGAACTGCACCTCAACCTGCCCAAGATCGCGGGCATTGCCTTCAAGCTCGACGGCATCGTGCAGCACCAGGACCCGACCGTGAAGAACCCGCTTTCGGGTCAGGCCGGCTGGAACCAGTACGACCGCAAGGGTGGCCGCATCACCGGGCTGTGGGAGCCGGTCGACGGCCTCTCGGTCGAAATGTCGTATGACCGCGCGCGTGACGAGAACACGCCGTTCTACAGCCAGCTGGTCAACTACAACCCGAACGGCCTGCCGATCGCCACGATCGCACAGATCACCGGCAACGGCGGCAAGGTGCCTGCCGGCTTCATCGCGCCGCTTTCGCCGCTCGTCACCGTCAGCGGCGGCAAGCGCATGACTACCGCCGACATCGGCGTGCCGCAGCAGCCGAGCGTGGACGATACCCACGGCTTCACCTCGCTGATCAAGTACAAGGTCGCGCCGGGTCTGGAACTGCGCTCGATCACCGCGTGGCGCGGCGTCGACACCAACCAGTGGGACAACTCGGGCGGCGCACACCGCACGATCTTCTCGCCCAACGCCAACTTCAGCCGCTATTCGCTGTCGGACCTGCACCAGCGCCAGTTCAGCCAGGAACTGCAGGCTGTCGGCAGCCTCGACAACGTCGATTACGTGGTCGGCCTCTACTACTTCACCGAAAGCGTCCGCGAATTCGCAGCCACGCCTTCGACCAACAAGTGGAACGCGGACGGCACCGGCTACACCATCAACGACGCGCTCACCTGGAACGAGGCCAACTGGTCGCGCCAGCGTGACAGCAACGCCGTGGCGCACAGCTACGCCGCGTTCGCACAGGCCACCTGGACCCCGGTCGATCCGCTCCACATCACCGTGGGTGGCCGTTACACCAAGGACAAGCGTCGCGGTACGCTGACCACGGTGCAGAACAAGCCGACCAACTTCCCCTTCACCTTCGACAAGAACCGTTTCGACCCGATGGTGACGTTGGCCTATGACGTCGCCTCGAACGTCAACGTCTTCGCCAAGTATTCGACCGGCTACCGCGCCGGCGGTGCCAACTCGCGTTCGCAGACTTTCGCTCCGTTCAACCCCGAAGCGGTGAAGTCCTACGAAATCGGCGCGAAGATGGACCTGCTCGACCATCGCGTCCGCCTGAACCTGGCGGGCTACATGATGGATCGTACCGGCACCCAGATCGATTTCGACAACGTCGATACCGATCCGACGAGCCCGACCTACAACCTCCACACCGAGGAAACCGGCAACGCCCCTGGCAAGTCGAAGATCCGCGGCGTGGAAGCGGAGCTGACCGTCAAGCCGACCCAGAACCTGACGCTGGGTGCCTCGTATGCCTACACCTACACCAACATTCCGGCGACGCTGAACCCGTTCCTCAGCAAGCCCGGCGCTCCGGTGTACACGCAGGTGTTCGTGGTGTTCACGCCTGACCATGCGGCGGCGGCCTATGCCGACTACAACGTGCCCATCGGTGGTGCAGGCACCAACCTGCGCTTCCACATCGACGCCAACTACGCCAGCTCGATGTACTCGTTCCAGAACGAGACCACCAAGACGGACTCGAGCTTCATCGTCAACGGCCGCATCGCGCTGGCCGACATCCCGATGAACGACAACGGTCAGAAGCTGACGCTGTCGGCCTGGGCGCGCAACCTGCTCGACGAGACGCACATCTACCGTCGCTCGTCGGCCAATGCGAACACGCTGGGCGACTACGCCAACTTCAACGCGCCGCGCACCTTCGGGTTCGACGCGACCGTGAACTTCTGAGACTGGGTTCGGGGCAGGCTCACCGGCCTGCCCCGGCATGGTTCCACCCTGAACTGAAGGCGGCAGGAGCGATCCTGCCGCCTCTTTTCATGCCGGCAAGACGCGCGACATCGCCCCCCCGATCAGCGGGCGCAGGTGCGGAAGCCGGTGGAGATCAGGCGGCGCGCAGTGCCTTGTGCTTGGCGATCAGCCGCTCGTAGCTGGCGAACAGCTCGGCGAAGTGATCGTCCATCGTGCGCGGCGGCGGCAGATCGGCGCGCGGGCCGGCCAGCCCTGCCAGGCGCTGCGTGGCATAGTCCACCACGGCATCGGCGGCAGCACCGGCATCGGCGCTTTCGTAGATGAACCCGCCCGAGGCGCGCGCCTGGTCCGCCGCGCCGCCTTCGTCGGGCGCGATCAGCGGCAACCCGCTGGCGCGGGCTTCGGCCGCGACCATGCAGAACGTCTCGGCCTCGCAGCCGTGGATCAGCGCGTCGGCGCTCGCCATCACGCGCGCCAGTTCGCCGCGTGCGGTGATCGGGGCCAGAATGCGGATATGCGGGTTCTCGCCGATCTTGCGCTCGATCGCCTTGCGGTCGCGCCCTTGCCCTGCCAGCACCATGCCGACGGGCGTGCGCGTGCCCGCCGCCGTGACGGCTTCGACCAGCATCGGCCAGCGCTTTTCGGGCGCGAAGCGGCCCACGCCCAGCAGCAGCGTGGCATCGGGCGGCAGGTCGCACATCGCCAGCATCCCCGCGCGCAAGGCTTCGTCGCGCAAGGTGGGCGAGAACACGCCCGGATCGACCCCCATCGGGTTGGTCACCACCCGCGTCAGCCCGCCCGCGCTCAGCCGGTCGCTCAGGCCCTGGCTGGCGCTGACGATCATGTCGTAGCGCTCGTCCAGCCGGCGCAAGTGCTGCCAGTAGCGGTCGAACAGGCTGTCGATCGTGGTGCGCGTGGCGATCGGATCGAGCCAGCGATAGGCATAGGCCGACAGCGGATCGGCGTGCATGATCAGCGCGCGCGGGGTATCGCCCGGCCACTCGGCAATCACCGAGGCGCTGCGCCAGGGCGAGGACGCCTCGACGAAATCGGGCTGCTCGCGATCGAGCGCGGCATAGAGCCCCGGAATGTCGGAGAAATAGCGGTAGTTGAAATCGAGCGGGAACAGCGTCGATTTCAGCCAGACGATCCGCGCGTTGGGCCCGCGATGCTCCACGTGGTCGCGATCGCCCGGCGCGATGACCACCACGTCGTGGCCCATCGCCGCGCCCGCCTTCAACTTGCGGTCGACATAAGTACGGACGCCGCCGCCCTTCGGCGCATAGAAGGCGCAGACATCGACGAGCTTCATCAGAGCGTCAGCTCCCCTTGATCGGTCCCACCGATGCAAGGCCGTTACGGTAATTCATGACGATCCGCAACGGGGTGAGGCCGGAACCGGCCTGCGTGGCGGCGCTGCGTGCCTTGGGCTTGGACCAGCCGAGCCGGGGATTGCCCGAAAAGCCGATGCCGTCGCGCGTCCAGTTGAACTTGCGGTTGCCGTCGCGGTCGTGGAGCACGCTCACCGCGTAGAGACCGGGGCCGGGCAGGCGCACGCACAGGCGCGGCACGGGCGCGGCGGGCACGGGCACTTCCACGCGGCGGAAGGTCTTGCCGGCCATGATCAACAGGTTGTCGTCGGCCAGGAAGTCCTCGTCGTTGGCCGGATAGACTTCCAGCTTCAGCTTGCCGGTGTGGTCCTTCAGCCCGGCGATATCGACCATGAATGCCGGGCCGCTTTCGTTGGGGCGACACTGCGCCTCGGCCTTGCCAAGGTCCGGGGTCGAGCGCAGCGGGCCATTGCCCAGAACCAGCGCAGCGGCGGCGAGGAGAAGGACGGTTCGTTTCAAGCGTTGCGTTCCCTTGTGGCCAGATCGAACAGCAGCAGCAGGATGAACAGCACGACGTGCAGCGAGATCGTCAGCATCGACAGCATCGCGATCATCACCCCGGTCTTCACCTGCGCTCCCACCAGCAGCGCCGTCACCCCTGCAAAGGCGATGTCCTTGTTCGGCAGGAACGGCAGGCGCGACAGCAGCAGGCGCACGGTCGAGAGCAGTAGCCAGGAACTGAGCGGCGCTTCGGGCAGGATCATCGCCCAGGTCAGCGCGGTCAGGCCGGTCTTGATCACCAGGCGTCCGCTGTGGATGCCGAACACAAACCACAGGTCACGTGGCGGCAGGCTGAACAGCCCGTTGCGGAAGAACATGATCAGCGCCGAGGTCACGAGGATCAGCCCGAGCGAGGCGGCCATGATCTCGCCGCTGACGCCAAGGCCCAGCGAACCGATGATCGGCCAGGTCAGCACCAGCATGACCACGGTCATGATGTTGCCGGCCAGCGCCGAAAGGATCGCCACGTCCTTCACCGCGCCGAAGGGCGAACCCTCCATCTTCACATGGCGGCGCGCCCAGTCGTAGAAATAGACTTCGCCGATGTAGCCCAGCAGCAGCTCGTTGCCGACCAGCTTCTTGATCAGCGGCAGGATGCCCGTCCAGGGAATGCCCCACAGGCGGCGGAAGATTGCGAAGTCGCCCAGCGGGCTGAGGAAGTAGCTGAGCAGGAACACCGCCCAGATCAGCGGGTTGGTGGGCAGGATCGTGCCGACCAGCGCCCAGTTGAGCTTGCGCAGCTCGATCAGCACCGCGATCAGGATCGCAGCCGAGATCGCCGGGCCGAGATAGGCGCCCCATTTGCGCAGCGCGCTTTGCGCGGGCTCGGCAGGCGCGGGCAGGGGCGATGGGGCCAAGGCGAGATTGGGCGTGGAATCGGGCATCGAATCGGACCTCTAGCGGATCTCGGGTCGCAGCGCGCCGGAAACGACGGCTTCGGGGGTAGGGGCGAGGTCCTCCATCGCCCGGCGATAGCGGCGCGCAGCTAAATCCACGGTGAACCGACGCGCCTCGTCACGGGCCGCGTCGACGTCGAACGGCAGATCGAGCACGCGGTCCATGGCCTGTGCCAGCGCATGCGGATCGCGCGGGGGCACCAGCACGCCGAAGCGCCCATGGCCCAGCAGATCGGGCATGGAAACGCTGCAATCGGTCGCCACCACGGGAATCCCTGCGGCATAGGCCTGCAGCACCACCGTCGGCAGGCCCTCGTAATCGGATGACAACACCAGGGCGTCGGCGGCGAGCAGTTCGGCGTCGACCGGAAAGGTATGGCCGGGAAGATGCACGCGATCGGCCACGCCCAGCCGTTGCGCGCGCGCTTCGATTGCGGCGCGCTGGCTGCCTTCGCCGCAAATCGTCAGCCGGTCGCCCGCGCGTGCGATCCGCGCAAAGGCGTCGACCAGCCCGGTGAAGTTCTTCTGCGTGGCCAGCCGCCCGATCGCCAGGAAACGCCGGCCGGGGCCGTCGTGCGCGAGGCGGGGCGCGGCTGCCAGATGATCGAGTTCGGCGGTCGACAGCGCCGGGTTGTCGATAACCGTCACCTTGTCGTCGCCGACCTTCATCATGGTGTGGATCTCCTCGGCCATGGCGGGCGCGATCGCCACCAGCCGGTCGAGGAAACGCCCCTGGATGCGCAGCCACAGCCGATAGAACGGCGCCGCCACCGCCGGCAGGTCCGCGCGCATCAGGTCGTTGCTGATCTTGGCCAGCACCGGCGGGCAGCGTCGGCCCAACAGCAGCTTCAGCACCACGGCGACCACGGTGTAGGAATTGCCCGCGCAGAACACCACGCCGGGCCGCTGGCGCCGCACCACGCCGGGCAGGCGCGCGATCATGTAGAGCGTCTCGATCGGGCCGGTCACGCCCTTGCGGTCCAGCACTTCGTAGTGCAGCCCCGGCCATTCGCCGCGCATCGCGCCCTGATCGCGGCCCATCACCAGCCGTGCGTCGATGCCCTGTCGCACCCAGGCATCGTGCAGGCGCAGCGCCACGCGCTCGACGCCGCCCGGCTCGAAGCTGTGCAGGAACGTCAGAACACCCGGTCCTGCTGCGTGCCGTGCCGCGTCCCCGGCTGCGTCAAGTGCGGTTTCGTCGCGCGCCATGTCTGTCGTCCGGTCCCCTGCCACGCCTCAGCCCGGCCCTCGGGCGGAGCGGGCCAGATCGGCATAGCGCGCGGGGCGATGGCTGCGCACGAACCGCGCCAGCGTCTGGTCGATGCTGTCCATCAGGGCGGGCACCGTCGTGTCGCCGGGGTGGACCGCCAGCCGCAGCGTCGGCAGCGCCAGTGGCAATGCCGTGCGGGCAAGGCGGGCAAAGGCCAGCGAGCTGGCGATGCGGCCCTTGCTGCGGCTGGCCCAGGTGACGACCGGGCCGCGCGACAGCACTTCGCCGCTGGCGGGGCGCCACACCTTCATGTGGTCTTCGGCCAGGGGCATGCCCAGTTCGCGCAAGGCGGCGTGCGCGCCTTCGCCATACAGCCATGCGGGGGCGATGAAGCCCGCCACCGGGCGGCCCAGCACGTCTTCCAGCAGCGCCTTGCCGCGGGCCATGCGCGCCAGCGCCTCGTCGTGCGGCAGGTTCAGGAATTCGCCTTCACCGGCGGTCATGTGCTTGCCCTTGAACCCGGCAAAGCCTTGCGTTGCGGGCGTTTCGTCGCGGTGGCACCAGCCGTGCAGGAACATCTCGATCCCGGCATCCGCCCAGGCACGAAGCTGCGTGCCGAACGCCGCGTTGCCTTCGATCGGGGCTTCGCGCCAGTGGTCGGGGATTACCAGCATCGCGAACCTGCCCGTGCCGGTGTGGCGTTCGAGCAGGTGGGCCAGCCGATCGACCTGCGCGTGCGAGCGCGGCGAGACATCGTGGATCGAGGCGAGCAGGCGGCCCTTGCGCCGCTCCGGGGCGGTGGGATCGGCGGTGTGCGAGGCGGCGGCTGGGCTCAAAGGTTCGGATATCCGCAAGTCGGGGCCGGCGAGGGTATCCGCCACGCGCGACAGGTGGCGCGCGGCGACCCGAACTTCAAGGTCATCGGCGCGGCCGACCGTCGCGCAAGGGGGTGCGATGGCCCTGCGACCGGGTGCGCGCGACCTGTCGCACGGCGGGAACTTTTGCAATCATTATTTGACGAACCTCTCCTGTCGCAGCCGGGCGACAATCCATCACGCCTCGTCGCCAATCTGTTGTCTATCTAAAAAGTAGAGTTATCTCTGCCTGCATTGTCGGGACGTATTCCGAGTCGACCGGCCACCCCTCTTTCAGGAGAGTACCGATGGCTTTCGAACAGACCAACGCGGCGCAGGGCGATCCCCTGCTCCTTATCGTTCCCGGCCTTGGCAACAGCGGGCAGGGCCACTGGCAGACCCGCTGGGAAGAGACGCTGCCGCTGTGCCGCCGTGTCGACCTCGGCCTGTGGGATGATCCGCACCGCAATACCTGGGTCAACAAGATCAACCTGGCGGTCGACCGCGCCGACCGCCCCGTGGTGCTCGTCGCGCACTCGCTCGGCTGCCACGCCGTTGCTTGGTGGGCGGAATACGAACGCCTGTCGGGCGGCGACGTACTCGGCAAGGTGATCGGCGCGCTGCTCGTCGCCCCGCCCGATGTGGAAGACGCGCCCATCGACCGCCGGCTCACGCGGTTCGCGCCCGTGGTGCAGGGCGAACTGCCCTTCCGCAGCGTGCTCGTGGCCAGCCGCGACGATCCCTACATGCCCTTCGGTACCGCGCGTACGCTGGCCAAAACGTGGGGGGCGAGCTTTGCCGACGCCGGGGCCACCGGCCACATCAACGCGCGCTCGGGGCTGGGCGACTGGACCTTCGGGCGCCTGCTGCTCAACCGCCTGTTGCCGCGTCCGCTGTCGCTCGATGACGGGGCGGCGCATTACGGCGCCGGTCAGCGCCGGTTCATCGATCCCGCGCTAAGACGCCTCGGAGCCTGAGCCGCGTCCATCCCTCCAGGGCGCGTCTCCCACTGGCTCGGCGTACGGGCCGACGCGATCCACGGCAAAGCCGAAGGGTCGCGCCGGTTCCCCGTGCTCCCACCTGAGGCCGGTGGTTGTTGGATTCTCCCAAGTCTCTGAATCCATTGGTCTTCCGTCGCAGGTCAGCCAGCGCCCATCGTCCGGAAACTGGACGAACCGCGCCAGGTTCGCCGCGCGCCACGCGCCCAGCGCGGCGACATGCTCCTCCAGCCCAAGGTCGCGCCGCGCCCAGTCGATCCACGTCGTCGGGTTGTCCTGCGCATAGGCGTTGTTGTTGCCGCCCTGGCTGCGCCCGAATTCGTCGCCCGCCGTCAGCAGCACCGTGCCCGTTGACACGTACAATGTCGTCAGCATGACTTTCATCAACGAAACCCGGCGCGCCACGATCGCCGGATCGTCGCTCGGCCCTTCCACGCCGTTGTTCCAGCTGAAGTTTTCGCCGTGGCCGTCGCGGTTGTCCTCGCCATTGGCCCAGTTGTGGCGGCTATTGAACGAAACCGTGTCGGCCAGCGTGAATCCGTCGTGCGCGGCGAGGAAATTGACCGAGCGCGAAGGGCCTTTGCCGAACAGGTCGGCCGATCCCGCCAGCCGCGTCGCCAGCAGCCCGACGCCTGCGTCCCCGCGCCAGAACCGCCGCACGTCGTCGCGAAAGCGGTCGTTCCATTCGAGCCAGTTTTCCGGGAACTGCCCCAGCTGGTAGCCGCCGGGGCCGATGTCCCACGGCTCGGCAATCAGCACCCGGTCGGCCAGCAGCGGATCGGCGGCGATCTCGGCGAAGATCGGCGCTTGCGCGTCGAAGCCGGGTGATCGCGCCATCACCGTGGCGAGGTCGAAGCGGAAGCCGTCCACGCCGCAATGGGCCACGAAGTGCCGCAGCGTATCGAGCGCCAGCGCGCGCACGGCCGGATTACCGAAATCGAGCGTGTTGCCGCAGCCGGTGTCGTTGATCAGGCTGCCATCGGGCGCATGGGCATAGGCTGCGTTGTCGAGCCCCCGCAACGACAGCACGGGCCCCAGCATGTCGCTCTCGCCCGAATGGTTGAACACCAGATCGAGCAGCACGCCGATGCCCTCGGCATGGAGCGCGGCCACTGTCTCGCGCAGCTCCTCCACCCCACCAGGGCACAGGCGCGGGTCGAGCGCCATCGGCACCACCGGGTTGTAGCCCCATGCATTGGCCAGCCCCAGCGGCGGTAGGTGGCGCTCGTCGATCCATGCCACGATCGGCATCAGTTCGACGGCGGTGACGTGCAGCGTCTTGAGGTGTGCCAGCACCGCCGGATGCGCCAGCGCCGCCACCGTGCCGCGTTGCGCTTGCGGCACATCGGGGTGCAGCATGGTAAAGCCGCGCACGTTCACTTCGTAGATCACCCCGCCGCGCCGGAACAATGGCGGGGCAGCGGGCACCACGGGCAGCGCGCCCGGCACAACCGCCTTGGGCACAAGCGGCGCGGTATCGACGCCGAATTGCGATAGGCGCGCATCGAAGCGGAAGGGGCCGTCGAGTTCGACCGCGTGCGGATCGACCAGCAGCTTGGCGGGATCGAACCATGCGCCGCGCTCCGGCGCCCATTCCCCCTCGGCGCGAAAGCCGTAGCGCGCGCCTGCAAGATCGCCGGGCAGATCGACCGCCCAGCCGTCGCCCTGCCGCGCCATGCCCACGCGGCGTTCGCCGTCACCATCGAACAGGCAGAGCCAGAGCGCGTCCGCCAACGGCGCGCGGACCGAGAAGCGGGTGCGGCTGCCGTCGACGCGGGCGGTCACGTCACCACGTCGGGCGCGGTCCGGCCGGTGTGGCGCACGATCCCCGCCACGGCATCTGCTGCGGCGATCAGGTCGGCCAGCGCATCGGGCGTGTCCCGATCGAGCAGCCCTTCGGCCGGTTCGTAGCGTTCGAGATAGACGCGCAGCGTCGCGCCTTCGGTGCCCGTGCCCGAAAGGCGGAACACGATGCGCGATCCCCCTTCGAACAGCACGCGAAGGCCCTGGTTGGCGCTGGTCGAACCATCCACCGGGTCGAGATAGGAAAAGCTGTCGGCCCGTTCCACGACCAGCGCGCCGAACGCCTTGCCTGCAAGCCCCGGCAGTGCGGCGGTCAGTTCCGCGATCAGCACCTCGGCCACCTCGGTCGGCAGCGCCTCGTAATCGTGGCGCGCGTAATAGTTGCGCCCGTACTGCTGCCAGTGTTCGCGCGCGATGGCATCGACGCTCTGCTGGCGCGCGGCGAGAATGTTGAGCCAGAGCAGCACCGCCCACAGCCCGTCCTTCTCGCGCACGTGGTCGCTGCCGGTTCCGGCGCTTTCCTCGCCGCAGATCGTGGCCATCCCGGCATCGAGCAGGTTGCCGAAGAACTTCCACCCCGTGGGCGTTTCGAAGCAGGGAATGCCCAGCGCCGCCGCCACCCGGTCCGCCGCCGCGCTGGTCGGCATCGAGCGAGCAATCCCTTTGAGGCCGTGGCGGTAGCCCGGCGCAAGGTGTGCGTTGGCGGCCAGCATGGCGAGACTGTCCGACGGGGTGACGAAGCGATTGCGCCCGACGATCAGGTTGCGATCGCCATCGCCATCCGACGCCGCGCCGAAATCGGGCGCATCATTGGAAAACATCAGGTCGAACAACGCGTGCGCGTGGACCATGTTGGGATCGGGATGGTGCCCGCCGAAGTCTTCCAGCGGAACGCCGTTGCGCACTGTGCCGGGCGCGAAGCCGAGACGGTTTTCAAGGATCTCGACCGCGTATGGCCCGGTGACGGCGTGCATGGCATCGAACGCCATCGTGAAGCCGCGCGCCACCGCCTGCCGGATCGCGGGAAAATCGAACAGCGTTTCCATCAGGTCGGCATAGTCGGCCACCGGGTCGATCACCGACACGGTCATGCCGCCCACGGCGACCGAACCGCAGGTGTCGAGGTCGATGTCTTCCGCCTCGACCGTCAGCCAGCGGTCGATCGCTTGCGTGCGGGCGTAGATGGCATCGGTCACGCCTTCGGGCGCGGGGCCGCCGTTGGCGGTGTTGTACTTGATGCCGAAGTCCTCGTCCGGCCCGCCGGGGTTGTGGCTGGCCGACAGGATCAGCCCGCCACTCGCGCCATACCGGCGGATCACGTGGCTGGCCGCGGGCGTGGATAGGATGCCGCCCCGGCCGACGAGCACCTGGCCATAGCCATTGGCGGCGGCGATGCGCAGGGCCTGCTGGATGACGGTGCGGTTGTAGTACCGGCCGTCGCCGCCGATCACCAGCGTCGCGCCGGGCCGGGGCTGCACCACGTCGAACACCGACTGGATGAAGTTTTCGGCATAGCCTGCTTGCGCGAAGACCTTGACCTTCTTGCGCAGGCCGGACGTGCCGGGCTTTTGGCCCGCATAGGGCGTCGTCGGAACGGTCGTGATCATGCGGCCTCCACCAGCGAAGCGTAGAGGTCGGCATAGGCCTTGCCGCTGCGGCCCCACGAAAAGTCGCTTTTCATCCCTGCGCGCTGGATCGCGCGCCATGTGTCCGGCTGGCGGTGCAGCGCGATGGTGCGGTCGATCGCATCGGCCAGCGCGCCATAGGTCACGGCGTTGCACTGCACCCCGGTTGCCGCGCCTGCCGCCAGCGCGGCAAGGTTGGCATCGACCACCGTATCGGCAAGACCGCCGGTGCGGCTCACCACCGGCACACAGCCGTAGGCAAGGCCATAGAGCTGGGTCAGGCCGCAAGGCTCGAACCGGCTGGGCACGAGGATGGCGTCGCCACCCGCCTGCATCCGGTGCGACAGCGCCTCGTCATAGCCGATGCGCACTGCGACCTTGCCCGGATGGCGCGCTGCGGCAGCATGGAAGCCTGCTTCCATCGCGGCATCGCCCGATCCGAGCAGCGCCAACCTGCCGCCGAGACCGACCAGGTGGTCGATCACCTCCAGCAATACGTCCATGCCCTTCTGCCAGGTCAGGCGGGTGATGACGACGAACAGCGGCCCGTCATGGCTGTCGAGCCCGAACTCGGCCTCGAGCGCGTGCTTGTTGGCCACGCGCTTGTGCAGGGTGCGCAAGCCGAAGCGTTGGGCGAGCGCGGGGTCGCTTTCCGGGTTCCATTCGCGCGTGTCGATGCCGTTGACGATGCCGTGGACTCGCTCGCCCCGGCTGCGGATCAGCCCTTCAAGGCCCATGCCGAATTCCGCCGTGCGGATTTCGCGCGCATAAGTCGGGCTGACCGTGGTGATCGCGCTGGCGGCTTCCAGCCCTGCTTTCAGGAAGCCGACGCCGCCATGGTATTCCACGCCATCAATGGCGAAGGCTTCGCGCGGCAGGCCCAGTGCCGGGAACACGTCCGCGCCATAGTGGCCCTGAAACGCCATGTTGTGGATGGTCATCACCGAGGGCAGGGCGGAACCGGCATAGCGCAGGTAGGCGGGCGTCATCGCCGCCTGCCAGTCGTGGGCATGGGCAAGGTCGAAGGCGTGGCCCTTCACCGCGCCTGCCGCCACGTCCGCCGCCGCGCGTGCAAAGGCGCCGAAGCGCCGCCAGTTATCACCCCAGTCGCGCGCCGCACCATCGGCATAAGGCCCGCCGTCGCGCTGGAAATAGGCAGGGGCATCAAGCACCAGCAGCGGGTGTTCGCCCAGCTTTCCGCCAAGCAACCTTGCGGGTTCGCCCAGCAGCGACGGCCAAGCATGCACGGACTTCGCCTTCCCCAGCGCGGCCAGCACCTTGGGATAGCCGGGCAGGATCGTGGTCATGGCTACGCCATGCGGCGCGACGGCGGCGGGCAGGGCGCCCGCCACGTCGGCCAGGCCGCCGGTCTTGATCAGCGGCACCGCCTCGGAGGCGATGGAGAGGACGCGCAGGTTGGTCATCGGCGCACGCCTTTCGCCTGCAGCGAGCCCACCCCCGGCCCCTCCCGCCTGCGGGAGGGGAGAAGGTTACGCCAGCTTGTTCCCCTCCCGCAGGCGGGAGGGGTTAGGGGTGGGCAGGCAGCAGGCATCACGCCAGCGCCTCGATCATCCGCTTGGTGATCAGGCACACACCGTTTTCAGTGCGGCGGAAGCGACGGGCATCGAGTTCGGGGTCTTCGCCCACGACCAGGCCTTCGGGAATGCGCACGCCCGAATCGAGGATCACCCGGCTCAATCGCGCGCCGCGCCCGATGTTGCAGTAGGGCAGGATCACCCCTTCCTCGACGGACGAGAACGAGCCCATCTTCACGCCGGTGAACAGCAGCGAGCGGCGGGCGAGCGCGCCCGAGACGATGCAGTCCTGCGAGATCAGCGAGGAGATCGCCATGCCGCGCCGCCCTTCCTGGTCGTGTACGAACTTGGCAGGGGCTGCGACGACCTGATCGGTCCAGATCGGCCAGTCGCGGTCGTACATGTTGAGCTTGGGGACCGTGTCGGTGAGATCGAGATTGGCGTCGAAGTAGGCATCCAATGTGCCCACGTCGCGCCAGTATTCCTCGATCTCCTCGGCCGCGCGCACGCAGCTTTCGGTGAAGCGGTGGGCCACCGCCTTGCCGTGCCTGACGATGTAGGGGATGATGTCGCCGCCGAAATCGCGCGACGAGGCGGGATCGTCGGCATCGCGGCGCAGCTGCTCGAACAGGAACTTCGTCTCGAACACGTAGATGCCCATTGACGCCAGCGAATGCGCATCATCGCCCGGAATCGTCGGTGGATCGGCGGGCTTTTCGACGAAGGCGGTGATCGTGCTGTTGGCATCGACCGCCATCACGCCAAAACCGGTGGCTTCTTTCTTCGGCACGACAAGACAGCCCACGGTCACGTCCGCGCCCGAGTTGACGTGCTGTTGCAACATCAGCTCGTAGTCCATCTTGTAGATGTGATCGCCCGCCAGGATGACCATGTACTTGGGCGCATGGGCCTGGATGATGTCGATGTTCTGGAACACGGCATCGGCTGTGCCTTCGTACCACTGGTTTTCCGACACCCGCTGCGAGGCGGGCAGGATGTCGAAGCTTTCGTTGCGTTCCGGGCGCATGAAGTTCCACGCGCGGTTCATGTGCCGGATCAGCGAGTGCGCCTTGTACTGCGTGGCCACGCCGATGCGGCGGATACCTGAATTGATCGCGTTGGACAGCGCGAAGTCGATGATCCGGCTGACCCCGCCGAAATAGACCGCGGGCTTGGCGCGGTTGTCGGTCAGTTCATTCAAGCGGCTGCCGCGCCCGCCTGCCAGCACATAGGCCATGGCATCGCGCGCCAGTGGTTGACCGTAAGACCTGTCCCTCATCCTTCTTCTCCGCTCCCGAGAAATTCGAACATCAGCGTGGAAAGCCCCGGCAGGACGATCAGCGCCGCCCCGTCCTGTGCCTCGATCTGTCCCATGTTGCCCCGGCCCGATCCGCCGTAGTGCGCGGCATCGGAATTGAGCACTTCGCGCCACACGCCATCGTGCGGCAGGGGCAGGCGATAGTGATCGTGCGTGGCCGGCGTCATGTTGCAGACCACTGCCACGGGATTGGCGCCGGGGGCCTTGCGCACCCATGCGAACACGCTTGCCAGCGCATCGTCGACCACCAGCCATTCGAAGCCCTCGGCCTCGCAATCGCGCGCGTGGAGCGCTTTCGTGTCACGATAGGTGCCGTTCAGGTCGCGCACCCAGCGTTGCATTCCGGCGTGGGGTTCGTGGGCCAGCAGGTCCCAGTCGAGCGAGCGCGCCTCGCTCCATTCGCGGGCTTGCGCGAACTCCTGCCCCATGAACAGCAGCTTCTTGCCGGGATAGCCCCACATCAGCCCGTAGTAGGCGCGCAAGCTGGCGAACTTCTGCCAGTCGTCGCCCGCCATCTTGTTCAGCAGGCTGCCCTTGCCGTGGACGACCTCGTCATGGCTCAGCGGCAGGACGAAATTCTCGGCGAAGGCATAGACCAGCCCGAAGGTGATCTCGTCGTGGTGGTAGCGGCGGTGGACCGGATCGCGGGCCATGTACTTCAGCGTGTCGTGCATGAAGCCCATGTTCCACTTGAACCCGAAACCGAGACCCTTTTCGTGTGCCGGCATGGTGACGCCAGGCCACGAGGTGGATTCTTCGGCCACGGTCATCACGCCCCGGTGCTGGCCGTATATCGCGCGGTTCATGCCCTGCAGGAAGCGCACCGCCTCCCAGTTTTCGCGCCCGCCCTCGTCATTGGGGATCCATTCGTCGCTTTTGCGCGAATAGTCGCGGTAGAGCATCGAGGCGACCGCATCCACGCGCAGCCCGTCGACGTGGTACTGCTCGGCCCAGAACAGCGCGTTGTTGATCAGGAAGGCTTCGACCTCGCGCCGCCCGAAATTGTAGATCGCGGTGTTCCAGTCGGGATGGAAGCCGAGCCGCGGGTCTTCGTGTTCATACAGGTAGGTGCCATCGAAGCGCGACAGGCCGAAGGCATCGGTCGGGAAGTGCGCGGGCACCCAGTCGACCAGCACGGAAAGCCCCGCCTGATGCGCGCCATCGACGAAGCGCGCGAAGCCCGCCGGTTCCCCGAAGCGGGCGCTGGGGGCGTAAAGGCCGGTGGTCTGGTAGCCCCACGAAGGATCGTAGGGATGTTCGGATACCGGCATGAACTCGATATGGGTGAAGCCCATGTCGATGCAGTAGGGGATGAGCTGGTCGGCCAGTTCGTCCCAGCTGCAGAACTCGGCGCTGCCCGGCTTGCGCCACGATCCGGGGTGGACTTCGTAGATCGAGATCGGTTCGCGCCGCGCGTCGGCCCCGGCCCAGTGCGCGCGGTGCGCCTCGTCGTCCCAGTCGGGTTTGCCGGGGCGCGCCACGATCGAGGCGGTGGCGGGGCGCAGTTCGGCGGCGAAGGCGTAAGGATCGGCCTTGAGCGGCTGAACCGTGCCATCCGGCCCGACGATGCGGTACTTGTAGGCGCGGCCCGTGCCGATGTCGGGCAGGAAGATCTCCCACACGCCGGTATCGGCGCGCTTGCGCATCGGATGGCGGCGGTGGTCCCAGTCGTTGAAATCGCCCACCACGGCGACGAGGCTGGCGTTGGGCGCCCACACCGCGAAATGAACGCCCTGCGCGCCTTCATGCTCGATCGGGTGCGCGCCCATCTTGTCGAACAGGCGGAAGTGCGTGCCTTCGCCGATCAGGAAATCGTCGGTCGGCCCAAGCACCGGCCCGAACGAGTAGGGATCGGTGAACCACCACACGTGCGGGCCATGGCTGCACCGATACTTCACTGGCTGCGGGGTGCCCGCGACGGTGCCTTCGAACAACCCGCGCGGATCGACCCGCGTCAGCGTGCCCAGCGTCGTGCCGTCGAGCGCGAAGGCCTCTGCCGCCTCCGCCCCCGGCAGGATCGCGCGGGCGAAGGCGCCTTGCGGGCCGGGGTGGACACCCAGCAGCGCGAACGGGTCGGCGTGCGTGCCTTCCAGCAGGGCATCGATGGCACGCGCGCTCGGTTGCATGGCCTTGTCAGACTCCCCAGATGTCGCGGGCGTATTCGCCGATGGTGCGGTCGGACGAGAACCAGCCGACGTTGGCGATGTTGCGGATGGCGCTGGTGCGCCAGCCCTTCGGGTCTTCCCACCGCTTGTCCACGCTGCGCTGCGCGGCGTGGTAGGCGTCGAAATCGGCGGCGACCATGAACCAGTCGCTGTCGTAGAGCCCGCCCATCAGATCGGCATAGCGGGTGGGATCGTCGGGGCTGAACACGCCGCTGGCGATGGCGTTGATCGCCTGGCGCAATTCGCGGCTGCCTTCGATCACCGCGCGTGGGTTGTAGCCGCCCGCGCGTTGTTCCTGCACTTCGTCGGCGGTCAGGCCGAAGATCACGATGTCGTCCGCGCCGACATGGTCGCGGATCTCGACGTTCGCGCCATCCAGCGTGCCGATGGTGAGCGCGCCGTTGAGCGCGAACTTCATGTTACCGGTGCCGCTGGCTTCCATGCCCGCCGTGCTGATCTGTTCGGACAGGTCGGCCGCCGGGATGATGCGTTCGGCCAGGCTGACGTTGTAGTTGGGTACGAACACGACCTTGAGCAGCCCACCGACCGAAGGGTCGGAATTGACGCGCCGCGCGATGTCGTTGGCCAGTTTGATGATCAGCTTGGCGTTGTGGTAGCTCGGTGCCGCCTTGCCGCCGAAGATCTTCACCCGCGGCACCCAGTCGCGTTCGGGGTGGCTGCGGATCTGGTCGTAGAGCGCGACCGTCTCGATCAGGTTCAGAAGCTGGCGCTTGTATTCGTGGATGCGCTTGATCTGCACGTCGAACAGCGCATCGGGATCGAGCCGGACGCCGGTGATCTGCTTGATGTGCGCGGCGAGCGCCACCTTGTTGGCGCGCTTCACTTCGGCGATGCGTTCGCCCAGCGCCGCGTCGCCCGCCAGCGCGTTGAGGTCGGCCAGCTTTTCCGCATCGTCGAGGAAACCGTCGCCGATCGCGTCCTTGAGCACGCCGACAAGACCCGGATTGCACTGCTGCAACCAGCGGCGCGGGGTAACGCCGTTGGTCTTGTTGTTGATGCGATCGGGGTAGAGCGCGTGCAGGTCTGAAAAGACCGTCGACTTCATCAGGTCGGTGTGCAGCGCGGCCACGCCATTGACCGAATGCGCGCCGCAGAAGGCGAGGTTGGCCATGCGCACGCGGCGTTCGCCATGTTCGTCGATCAGGCTGATCGCGGCAACCTGGCCATCGTCGAGCCCTGCCTTGCGCGCTTCGCGCAGCACGCGGCTGTTGATCGCGTAGATGATCTGCATGTGTCGAGGCAGCAGCCGTTCGAACAGCGGCAGCGGCCAGGTTTCCAGTGCTTCGGGCAGCAGGGTGTGGTTGGTGTAGCCGACGGTCTTCCTCGTCACCTCCCATGCCTCGTTGAACTCGAGCCCATGCACGTCGACGAGGATGCGCATGATTTCGGCCACGGCCACGGCGGGGTGCGTGTCGTTCAGCTGGATCGCGGCCTTGTCGGGCAGGGTGCGGACGTCGCCGTGGTACTGTGCGTGACGGCGGACGATGTCCTGGATCGAGGCGGAGGTGAAGAAATACTCCTGCCGCAGCCGCAGTTCCTGCCCAGATGGCGTGGAATCTGCAGGATAGAGCACGCGCACCAGCGCATCGGCGCGGGCGTCTTCGACCAGCGCGCCGACGTGGTCGCCTGCGTTGAAAGCATCAAGCCGGATCGGATCGAGCGCGCGCGCGGTCCACAAGCGCAGCGTGTTGACGCGCTTGCCGCGCCAGCCGACGACGGGCGTGTCGAAGGCGCTCGCCTCGACTTGTTCGGCAGGCTTCCATTCCACGCCATCGCCGCGGTCGATCACTTCGCCGCCAAAGCCGATGCGATAGGCGCTTTCGCGGCGATCAAACTCCCACGGGTTGCCGTGGCTGAGCCAGGTTTCGGGCAATTCCACCTGCCAGCCATCGTCGATGCGCTGGCGGAACATCCCGTTCTTGTAGCGGATGCCATAGCCGTAGGCCGGGATGTCGAGGCTGGCGAGGCTTTCCATGAAGCACGCCGCCAGTCGGCCAAGCCCGCCGTTGCCGAGCGCGGCGTCGGGTTCGAGGTCTTCGAGCGCGGCAAGGTCGAAGCCGTGGCTGGCCAGCGCCTTTTCCATCTCGCGCGTCAGGCCCATGTTCGACAGGGCATCGCGCAGCAGGCGGCCGATCAGGAATTCGAGGCTGAGGTAGTAAACGCGCTTGCCGCTGGCGTCGTAGGTCTTGCGCGTGGATTCCATCCAGCGGTCGATCACCGCATCGCGCAGCGTCAGCACGGCGGCGGTGAACCAGTCGTGGGGCTTGGCCGCGCGCTCGTCCTTGCCCACGCGATGACGCAGCACGTCGATGATGTGGGCGTCGATCTCGGCGGCTTTGGAGCCGGTGCTCAAGGGGATATCGAGGCTCATGGCAATGCGCTCCACCTGGTGGGGTCCAGCCATGCGCAAAGGCGTTGCCACCGCACAAGCGGACCAGTTGTCCCGGCCTCTCAGGGCGCGTGCCGCCCGATATTTCCGTCCGGGCGGCTATGCTCCCGGTTCTCCCGCGACCATGGGTAAGACACTGCGCCGACCTTTCACAAGCGGCGATCCATGTTGCGATGCAAAAAAAATCCCGCCGCCGGTTCGTGCCGGGGCGGGATTTTCTTTCTGTTTCAGATCGGTAGGGGCAATATTGCCCGGTCAGAAATACGTCTTCGGCGAACGATTGCGGTTACAGCATTCGCCGCAGTGTAGCATCCTTGAGCGCGACATGATGATAGAACGCCGCGCCGATGTGCAGAACCACCAGCCCGGCAAAGGCGAAACCGAGCACTTCGTGCATCTCGTGGCTCAAGCCGACAACCGCCATGTCCTTCGTCACGGCGAGCTTGGGCCAGTCGAACAGGCCATAGATCGAGAGCGGCCACTTGCCCGCCGACGAGAAGATCCAGCCGGTGATCGGCAGTACCAGCATCAGGATGTACAGCAGCCCGTGAGTGGCGGCGGCGAACTTGCGCATCAGCGGGCTGAAACCGGACGGATAGGCGGGCGTCTTCCAGCTCAGCCGCCAGCCGATGCGCACCAGCGACAACACCAGGATCATCAGGCCGGTGGCCTTGTGCGCGGGCATCGAGGCCCAGATCTTTTCAAACCCTTCGCCGAACAGGCCGGTCAACAGGTTGAACAGGATCAACGCTGCAATCGCCCAGTGCAGCGCGCGCGCGAGCGAGTTGTAGCGAACCGGATCGGTAATCGTCATCAGCGCATCTCCACACGAATGCCCGCCCAGACGGTCCTCGGCGCACCCAAATCCTGCGTGCCGCCGGAATTGCGCGTGATCACCGTTTCGTCGGTCAGGTTTTCACCGCGTAGCACGAGGCTGACCGGCCCCGCCAGCGGCAGTTGCGCGAAAGCGTCGAGCGTGGTGGCGGGCGGCAGGGCATCGGTTTCGAGGTCGTCCTCGTACTGCGTGCCGACGTGGCGCAGCGTCAGCGCCAGCCGGGTGCGCGGGGCGGGCTGCCAGCTGGCCGTGGCGCTCGCGGCCCAGCGCGCAGTCTGCGAGGGGCGCTTGCCATCGAGCCGCTGGCCGGGCTCGCGTACTTCCGCATTGGTGTAGCTGACCGATCCGGCGAACGCGAAGGCGCCTGCCACATAGCCCGCGTTCGCCTCGATCCCGCGCGCATGGACCGCGTCTACGTTGCGGCGCTGGCGCGTGCTGGCGTCGATCGTCACGTTGGCGATGGCATGGCGCACTTCGTTGTCGAAGGCGGTCAAGCCCAACGTCAGGCTGGGCAGGGGGCGCAGGTCGATGCCGCCTTCGAAGCCGAACAGCTTTTCGTTGCGCAAGTCGGCATTGGCGAGCGTCGTCACCGGGAAGACGGTGAACTGGCGGTACAGTTCGTTGAGCGTCGGCTGGCGCAGGCCGGTATAGATCGAGCCGCGCAGGTCGATGGCCTTTGCCGCGTGGAACACCGCGCCGCCGCGGAAGCTGCCCTCCCAGCCGGAACGGTCGGGATAGACTGCCGAGGCTGGCTGGGGCACGCCGGCAAGGTTGGTGACCTCGTACACGCCGCTGCGCACCGACCAGCGATCCGCGCGCGCGCCTGCGGTCAGCACCAGCGGGCCTACCGTCCAGTCGTCCTCGGCATAGAGCCCGATATCGGCGTTGGTCCCGCCTGCGCGGCGGTGTCCCGAAAGCGTGCCAAGGCGATAGGTGTCCTCGATCGTGTGGCCTTCGGCGCTGCGCCAGTCCGCGCCGAGCCGCAGCACATGGCCGCCGCCCACAGGCGGGCGCACTTCGATCTTCGCGCCCGCGCCGGTCGAGGGCGTCTTGCGCTGGTCGAGCGTGGGCAGGAACGTGGTCGCGCTGATCACGCGGTTGTTGAAATCGCGCGATTGCAGGTAGGCGAGCGCATCGAACTGCCAGGCTCCGCGCCCGACGAGGCGCAGGCTGGCGTCCTGCCCGCTCATGCCGGTATCCGCGCCCTTGAAGCGCAGCGTGCGGTTGTCCTCGAAGGCGGCGACGCGCGCCTGCAACTCGATGTCGGGTGCCAGCGGCGCGACCGCGCGCAAGTTGGTGGACCAGCTATCGTAGCGCGCGCGGACCGAGGCGGCGCTGCGCTGGCTGTTGTCGGGCGTGGTCCAGAAGCCCTGGCCGCGATCCCACCGGCCCGAGACGACCGCGAAACCAGCGCCGAGCTTGGGCGCGAGCGTGCCCGAAAGCTCGGTCTCGCCGCGATCGTCGACCATCGCGCTGCCATTGAACAGGCCGAGCTGGTCTGGCCCGGCGCTGGTCATGTCGATCGTACCGGCCACAGCGCCCGCGCCGAACGCGCCCGATCCGCCACCACGCATCACGCGCACCCCGGCCAGGCGTTCGGGCGCAATGGCGGAGAGCGGGATGTAGCCGAAGAACGGGTCGGCCATTGGCACGCCGTCGAGCAGTACCAGCGAGCGGCTGGTGGCATTGCCGCCCAGCGCGCGCATGGTCACGCCCTGCGCCGACGGGTTCGATGAGCGGCTGTCCGAGCGGCGGAACTGCTGGAATCCGGCGACCGAGGACAGCACGTCCTCGATCCGGCCCGAAGCCGAGGCGAGCAGCCTTTCGCGTTCGATCGTCTGCACGTCGTAGGCAGGGGCAGCGGCACTGTCTTCGAGGCCGCGCCCGGTGACGACGATCTGCGCGGCCGCATCGGGGGTGTCTTCTGCCAAGGCAGGCTGGGCAAGGCCTGCCGCAAACACGGCGACAGTGGCGAGATGGCGCATCGGAATCCTCATGGCGGTTCTTGTCTTTGCGCCGCTCCGTAAGGGGTCGCGCCGTCGCTGTCAGCATCGCATTCGCGCAACGGTCGACCATGCGCCGCGCGTCGCGCTGCCGCCATGCGATAAATGACGTATGGGCCGTGCCGCGCTGCGGCATAAATCTGGCTGCGTCGCACCATCAGAAGTAGGCACCATGCGCGAGCAGAAACTCACTCATCTGGAACCTTCCATCGTCGCCAAGATGCGCTCGGTGATCGTTTGTCAGAAGCCCGAAGTGATCCAGAACCACTTTGGCATCGGCCTCAACACCTGGGTAAAGCTGCGCGATGGCAAGGCAATCCGCCATTCCGTGGCGGAGCGGCTGATGCAGCGTCTGCAACGCGACCAGCTGATCTGAATCCCCGTCGGCGGCGCGGGACGTCGCGCGCCCCGACCAAAGCAGGGGTTGAACCGCTTCGTATTGCAGTGCACAATCAACAAGCGACGTCGATCAACCAACGGCGTCCGGGGTCGAAAAAACAGCGATGGAATTTGCGTTGGTGAGGGGTCCGGCGCCCAGGCGCCAGTCCTCTCGAAATCCGAACCGATTCTGGTGCGGGCCATCCGGCGCGGCGGCCCGATGAAGGCGCTGCGCGCGCTGGCCCGAGCCTTCGGATTTGGCCCGGCCGCCGCGCCGTCGCCGCTGACCGCCGACGAAATCGCCCAGCTGGTGCGCGACAAGCACGCCGCCGAAGCCGCCAGCGCCGCCAAGAGCCGCTACCTCGCCAATGTCAGCCACGAGATCCGCTCGCCGCTCAATGCGATCTACGGTTATGCCCAGCTGATTGAGCGGCAGTCGGGCGTGGACCCGCGCGAGGCGGCCAAGGTGATCCGCCGCAGTGCCGAGCACCTGACCGACCTTGTCGAAGGGCTGCTCGACATCTCGCTGGTCGAAAACGGCGTGACCCGCGTTGCCAGCGACGTGGTGCGCCTGCCCGCGTTCCTCGACCAGATCGTGCGGATGTTCGAACCGTCTGCCGCCGCGAGGGGCCTTGCCTTCCGCTTCGAGGCGGAGGGGCGGTTGCCGCAGTTCGTGCGGACCGACCAGAAGCGCTTGCGGCAGGTGCTGATCAACCTTGTCAGCAACGCAATCAAGTTCACGCCCGAAGGCGCGGTGACGCTGCGCGTGCGCTGGTCGGGCGAGATCGCGACCTTCGCGGTCGAGGATACCGGGCCGGGCGTTCCAGAAGCCGAGCGCGAGCGTATCTTCGCGCCGTTCGAGCGCGGCGCCGACGAGCAGGGCCGTAGCGGCGGCTTCGGGCTGGGCCTGCCGATCACTCGCGCCATCGTCCATATCCTGGGTGGCGATATCGAGGTCGATGCAGCGCCCGGCGGCGGCGCGTGCTTCCGCGTGCGGCTGATGCTGCCCAAGGTCGCCGTGGCGGGCGAGGACGCGCCGCCGCCGGGCCGGATTATCGGCCATGCGGGACCCCCTCGCTCGATCCTCGCGGTGGACGACGATGTGCGCCAGCTCGCCTTCGTGCGGCAGGCGCTGGAGGACGTCGGCTTCGAAGTGGCGGTCGCCCCCGATGGCGAGACGGCGATTGCACTGTGCGATGCGCAAGGCTTCGACCTCGTGCTGCTCGACGTGCAGATGCCCGGGCGCAGCGGCTGGGACACGGCGGCGCACCTGCGCGCGATCCGGGGCCGCGACCTGCGCATCGTCATGCTGTCGGCCAATGCGCACGAACGGCACGGCCCGGAGCACGAGCACGGCGAAGCGGCGCACGACCTGTTCCTGTTGAAGCCGGTCGAGATCGGGCAACTGGTCGATGCGATCGGCCGGCAGCTGGGCCTCGAATGGGTGCGCGAAGGCGCTGTCGCCGTTGCGGTGCCGCAGGCGCAGGCCTCGCTGCCCGATGCGGCCAGGTCCCACGTCGCCAGGCTGCGCGAACTCGTGCGGATCGGCCATGTGCGCGGGATCGAGGCTGAAATCCACGCGCTCGGCGTGGTCGCGCCCGATGCCAGGGCGCTGGTCGCGCACCTCTACGATTGCCTAGATCGGTTCGACCTCGCGGGGCTCGCCCGGAAGCTGGAAGGGCTTTGACCATGGAAGACATCCCCACCCGCCGCGATACGGTTCTCGTCGTCGATGACGAGCCGGCCTCGCTGCGCCTGCTGACCGATACGCTCGAAGACGGCGGCATCCAGGTGCTGGTCGCGACATCGGGCGGCGCGGCGCTTGACCTGCTGCACCATGTCGTGCCCGATCTGGTGCTGATGGATGCGGTGATGGCGGGCATCGACGGCTTCGAGACGACGGCACGGATCAAGGCCAACCCGCTGACGTGCCACGTCCCGGTGATTTTCATGACCGGGCTGACCGAGAGCGAGCACGTGATCGAAGGCTTCGAGGTGGGCGGCGTCGATTACGTGCGAAAGCCTGTCAACGTGCACGAACTGCTGGCGCGGGTGCGCGTGCATCTTGGCCATGCGCGCGCGGTGCAGGCGAGCACGGCGAGCCTTGATGCCACCGGGCGGCTGATGATGGCGATCGACACCAGCGGGTTCCTGCTGTGGTGCACGCCGCTGGCCGAACAGGCGATCAACCGCATCGCGCCGGGCTGGAGCCGCGACCATAGCGAACTGCCTGCGGTGCTGCGCCAGACGGTCGAACGCCTGCTCGCGCGGCGCGACGCCGAAGGCGCGAGCCTGCGGATCGAGCAGGGCGACGGCGCGCTGGAACTCGTGCTGATTGCCCATTACCGCGAAAACGAAGTGCTGATCCGGCTCAATGAGCTGAACCCGCACGTCGATGCGGCGCGGTTGCAGAGCAAGCTGGGCCTGACCGAGCGCGAAGCCGAAGTGCTGCTGTGGATCAGCTATGGCAAGTCGAACGCCGATATCAGCGAGGTGCTGTCGATTTCCCCTCGCACCGTGCAGAAGCATTTGGAGCGCATCTACGAGAAGCTGGGCGTGGAAACCCGCGCCGCGGGCGCGGCGGTGGCGATCAAGGTGATCGCGCCCTGAGCAGGCCCAGGGCGCGCCGCATTCACTTCTTCTTGGCGGCGATGCCTTCGATTTCGATCAGGAAGTAGGGCCCGGCCAGCGCCGCCACCTGGAAGGTGGAGCGCGCCACCGTGGTCGGGTTCTCGGCCGTCTTGAAGAACTGCTTGAAGCCTTCGTTGGCGCCGGCGAAGTCCATGTGGCCGAGCTTGGGATCGGCGGCGACGAACAGCGTCAGCTTGACGAGGTCGGCCATGGTGTAGCCTTGGGCCGCCAGAATGCCCTTGATCTTGGTAAGCACGCTGATCGTCTGGGTCTTCGTGTCCCCCAGGTCGTCGACCGACTTCACGTCGGCAAAGGTCTTGACCGGGTCGATCGGCGAGGCGAGCTGGCCGGACAGGAAGATCACGTCGGTGCCGGCCTTAACATCAGCCGCATCGAGGATCAGCGCCTGCGGGTTGGACTGGATCTTGGTGACTTGCGCCTGCGCGGCGCCGAAGGGTGCGAGCATCGCGGTGGCGGCAAGTGCGAGGGCGGAAATCCGGGTGCCGGTGAAAAGGCGCATGGCTGGTCCTTGGCTGGCAGGGGCGACATGCCCCGAAAGACGATCTGCACCCTAAGCTGCCGCCTTGCCAGCGTGATACGACAATCGGCGTATGGGCAATCGCCCCGTCCTGCCCTCCTGTGTCGGGACACGCTGCGCAACAATTCCGAAACCTTGCGCAGGGGACCAGGGGCAACGCCGGGGATCATTCCCGTAGGCGCACAACACAGACCCCGGCCAACGGAGGGTGCGGAAAAGCGACACGATCAGATCGATCACATGCCCGAAAAAATGGGGGGTCCACACGATGTCGCCTTTGTCCCGTATTGCACTTGCCTCGTTGCTTGCCTCTACCGCGCTGCCCGCTGCGGTCATGGCGCAGGAAACGCCCGCCGCCGACGACGCACCGTCGGACATCATCGTCACCGGCACCCGCGTCACGGGCATGCGCGCGGCGGATAGCGCCGCGCCGGTGCAGGTCGTCGGCACGCAGGCCATGCAGGCGGTCGGCCAGCAGGACCTGACACAAGT
Source organism: Novosphingobium percolationis (assembly GCF_020179425.1). Classification (GTDB taxonomy): domain Bacteria; phylum Pseudomonadota; class Alphaproteobacteria; order Sphingomonadales; family Sphingomonadaceae; genus Novosphingobium; species Novosphingobium percolationis. The sequence continues at coordinate 613,886 of NZ_JAILYM010000002.1, forward strand.
GCTGGCGCAGAGCCTGCCCTCGCTCAACTTCCAGGCCTTTGGCGGCGATACCGCCAACCTGACGCTGACCGCCGCGCTGCGCGGCCTTTCGCCCAACGACACGCTGGTGCTGATCAACGGCAAGCGCCGCCACTTCACCGCCAACCTCGCGGTGCTGGGCGGCTCGCCCTATTCGGGCGCGGCCACCACCGACCTCAGCTTCATTCCCACCAACGCCATCGGCCGCATCGAAATCCTGCAGGATGGCGCCGCGGCGCAATATGGCTCGGACGCGATCGCGGGCGTGGTCAACATCATCCTCAAGGACCAGTCTTCGGGCGGCAGCTTCTCGGTCACCGGTGGGCAGACCTATGAAGGCGACGGCGAGACTGCTTCGACCGCGCTCAACATGGGCTTCGCGCTGGGGGACAGCGGCTTCGTCAATGTCACCGGCGAATACAAGTTCCACAACTATACCCAGCGCGGCGGCTGCGACCGGCGCTACCTGACGATCGATTGCACGACGCGCACCGACATCAACCCGATCGACGCCGCGGGCGTCGAGGCCAACCCGTTCTATCCGCGCGTCAACACCATCCTCGGCGATGCCAAGTACAGCCTCTACAACTTCACCTTCAACGCAGGCTACGACTTCTCCGACGCCGTGTCGGGCTATGCCTTCGGCAGCTACGGCAAGCGCAAGGCCTATGCCTACGAGAACTATCGTCGCGCGACCCGCGTTTCGGGCACGACCAGCGAGGGCGAGAAGGTCTATCCGCTGCCCGCAGGCTTCAATCCGCAGGAACATCTCGACGAGGAAGACTTCTCGCTGACCGCCGGGTTGAAGGGCAATGTCTCGGAATGGATGTGGGATCTCTCGCTGACCTATGGCCGTGATGCCGTCGCGCTCAACACGATCCATTCCGCCAATCCGACGCTCTACGCACAGGAGCAGTCGCAGAACGCCGATCCGATCGGCCTGCAGCGCAACTTCTACGACGGCACGCTGGTCAACAGCGAATGGGCGGTCGAAGGCGGCGTGACCAAGGACTTCGAAGTGGGCATGGCCAAGCCGCTGACGCTCGCCTTCGGTGGCCAGTGGCGCAAGGACACCTATGCCATCCAGTCGGGCGAGTTCGGCTCGTACTTCGGCGGCGGCGCGCAGTCCTATCCGGGCTTTGCGCCCACCGATGCCGGTTCGTACAGCCGCACGGCCTGGGGCGCCTATGTCGACCTGGCGCTCGATCCGGTCGAAGGCCTGCATCTCGACCTCGCCGGGCGCTACGAACATTATTCCGACTTCGGCAAGGTGTGGAACGGCAAGTTCACGGGCCGCTACGACTTCAGCCCGGCGTTCGGCATCCGTGGCACCGTCTCTAACGGTTTCCGCGCCCCGACGCTGGCGGAATCGTACTATTCCTCGGTCAACGTCGGGCCGGGTTCGACCTTCGGCCAGCTGCCGCCGAACTCGTCCGCCGCGACGCTGCTGGGCTTCAAGCCGCTCCAGCCGGAAAAGGCCACCAGCTTCTCGGCCGGTTTCGTCGCGCACCCGCTGCCGGGCCTGCAGATCACGCTCGATGCCTACCAGATCAAGCTCAAGAACCGCATCGTGCCCTCGGCCGCGATCTTCGGCTCGTTCGGCACCGACATCGTGTCGCAGGCGGTGATCGATGCGCTCATCGCGCGGGGCGTGAGCCTGGCCGATGCCACCAGCTATGCCGGCATCAACATCTTCACCAACGGCGCGGATACCCGCACGCGCGGCGTGGAAGCGACGATCGACTACACCAGCGATTTCGGCGACGATGCCAAGGCCAACTGGACGCTGGGTTTCAACTACAACCAGACCAAGCTGCTCAAGATCAACCCGCTGCCGGCGCAAGTCACCAATGTGGACTACCAGCAGACCAACCTGCTCGATCCGAACTCGATCGACGGGCTGACCACTGCCACGCCACGCGTCAAGGTGATCGCCAATGCGCTGTTCACGATCGGCGACTTCTCGATCAACCTGCGCGAAACGCTCTATGGCGTGACGCACCAGCGCACGAACTATTCGGGCAGCGGCTATGGCGTTCCCGATGACGGCAGCGGTTACACCGTGCTGCGCATCGGCACGTCGGTGATCACCGACCTGAACCTCGGGTACAAGATCACGCCGAAGATCCGCTTCGACCTGGGCGCGAACAACCTGTTCAACAAGAAGGCGCCGACCGTGCCCAATGTCGGCGGGCGCCCGGCCAACGGCAGCAACGTCTACAATCCGCCGATCACCTTCACACCGTGGGGCATCAATGGCGGGTATTATTACGCCCGCGCGACCTTCACCTTCTGAGGAGCTTGTTGATGAAAGTCATGCACGTTCGCCACACCCTGACCGGGCCGGCGAACGGGCATGGCGAGGGCCGGGGCAGGGTGTGCCCCGGCATCCTCCCGCACATCCAGGTCCGCAAAATAATAATAAGCGAAATCAAATGCTTGATGCGATGAGCAACCCCCTCGATCAGGCTGCGAAGGAACTGGCGGACCGCCCGTTGGCCGCCGAGCGGACCGCGCGCCGACTGTATCAACAAAACCCCGCCGATCCGCGCCCGAAGCTGATCCTCGCTTCGGCCTTGCGGCGGCTGGACCGCGCCGCAGAGGCGCTGCCGCTGCTGATCGATCTGGCCCGCGCCTTTCCCAAGGCGGCGCGCACGCGCTATGAGCTGGGGCTGGTGCTGTGCGCGGTGGGGCGCGAGGCCGAGGGCATGCAGCAACTGGACGCTGCCGTCGCGCTTGATCCCGGCCATGCCGAGGCATGGGCCGCCATGGCCGACCGCGCCTTCGCTGTGGGCGATGTGGTGCGTGAAACCCGGGCGCAAGCGGCGCTGGCGCGGATCGGCGCCGATCATCCCGAATTGGGCCGGGCGGCGGAACTCGTCGCGCTGGGCCGCCATGCCGAGGCCGACCCGATCCTCCGGCGCTTCTGCCTGGCACATCCCAACCACGCGGAAGGCGCGCGACTGATGGCGGCCTGCCATGTCGCGCAGCGCACCGTCCATGCCGCCGAGACGCTGCTGCGCCACGCGCTGACGCTGGAACCGGGGTCCACGCGCATCCGCTTCGATCTTGCCCACGCGCTGTTCGCCGGGCGGATCGCCGAACAGGCGCTGGCCGAACTGGCCCCGCTGCTGGCGATCGATCCTACCAATCCGGCTTACCTGAACCTTCAGGCGGCGTGCCTTGGCCTGCTGGGCGATGACCGCGCTGCCGAGGCGATCAATGCGGCCCTCGCCGCCGCCTATCCCGCCAATGCCAGCGTCGCGGTCAACCACGGCCATGCCGCGCGCACGGCGGGCCTGCGCGACAGGGCAATCGCGGCCTATCGCCGCGCCACGGTGCTGGCTCCGCAGGCGGGGGAGGCGTGGTGGGGCCTCGCCAACCTGAAGGTCGGCGCAATGACCGAGGCCGACGAGGCCGGCATGCGCGCCCTGCTGGCGGGCCCGCTGTCCGACGACGACCGGATGCGCATCGAATATGCGCTGGGACGGCGGCTGGAGGATGCGGGCGATGCGGCGCAGGCCTTTGCCCACTATGCGCGCGGCGCGGCGCTGGCGCGGGTGAAGTTCGGTGGCGCGGGGCGCGACTATGCGGCCGAGGCCGAGGCGGTGGCGGCGCTCTACACGCCGGAGTTCCTGGCGCCGCGCGCCGGGCAGGGGGCGGACGACGATGCGCCGATCTTCGTGGTCGGCCTGCCGCGCTCGGGCTCCACGCTGGTCGAGCAGATCCTTGCCAGCCACCCCGCGATCGAAGGCACGATGGAACTGCCCTATATCGGCAACCTCGTCGGGCGGATCGAGCGCGAGGGTGGTACCGAGCGCATCGCGCGCGTCAGCGCCGAGGAATTGCGCGGGTGGGGCGAGGAATACCTGGCGCGCGCGCGGATCCATCGGCGGCTGGGCCGGGCGCGCTTCATCGACAAGATGCCCAACAATTTCCGCCACATCGGGCTGATCCGGCTGATCCTGCCGAATGCGCGGATCATCGACGTGCGGCGCAACCCGATGGCGGCGTGCTTTTCGGGCTTTAAGCAGCTTTTCGCCGAGGGTCAGGAGTTCTCATACGATCTTGGCGATCTTGCTGCCTACTATCGCGCCTACCTCGCCGTCGTCCGCCATTTCCTTGGCGCGTCCCCGGGCGGGGTGTACACGGTGATCTACGAGGACCTGGTGGACGATACCGAGGGGCAGGTGCGTGCTCTTCTCGATGCGTTGGGCCTGCCATTCGATGCGGCCTGCTTGCGCTTCTTCGAGAACGACCGCGCGGTGCGCACGGTAAGTTCCGAGCAGGTGCGCCAGCCGATCTACCGCAGCGGGATCGACCAGTGGCGCAAGTTCGAACCGTTCCTGACGCCATTGGCGCAAGGCCTTGGCGATGCTCGCGAGGGATGGCGCGCATGACATCCGCATTGACGTTGACCGCAATGACGTTCGGCTTCCACGAAAAGGGTGAACAATGACAGGGAAGATCAGGGGCGCCGTGCTGGCGCTCGCGGGTGTGACGCTGGCCACTGCGGCGAGCCTCGCCACGCCGGGCTTTGCGCAGGATCGCCCCGGCCCCGGCGGGGCGACGGTGGAAGTCTCGACCGAAGGGCAGGAGGTCTACGAACAGATCTGCCAGGCCTGCCACATGGCCGACGCCAAGGGCGGCGGTGAACCCGGCGCGATGATCCCGGCGCTGGCGGGTAACGCGAACCTTGCCGACAAGGACTACCCGATCATCGTCGTGATGAAGGGACGTGGCGGGATGCCGTGGTTCAACGGCGTGCTGACCAAGGAGCAGATCGCCGCCGTGATCACTTACGTGCGCGGCCATTTCAACGACTATCACGACCCGGTCAGCGTGGCCGACATCGACCGCATCGTCGCGGCCAATCCGCCCGTGCCCGAATGCAACACCTGCGGCCACTGAGGCGCGCCGGATTCAACAACACGACCCGTTTCCCGACCCGTCCACGAGGGGATTTCCATGATCGACCAATTCACCCCGCCGACCCGCCGCCAGCTGCTGACCATGATCGGCAAGGCGGGTGGGGCCGCCGCGCTCTATCAGGCGATGACGGTGATGGGGCACGCCAAGGACAGCCAGTTCACCGGCCCGCCGCAGCTTTCGGGCGCGAAGCCGGGGGCGACCGTGCTGGTGCTGGGGGCGGGGCTGGCCGGGATGCTGGCCGCCTATGAACTGACCAAGGCGGGTTACAAGGTCCAGATCCTTGAATTCCAGGGCCGTGCGGGCGGGCGCAACTATACCGTGCGCGGGGGCGATACGATCGCCGAGATCGGATCGAAGCAGAACGTCACCTTCGCGCCGGGCAACTACCTCAATCCGGGGCCGTGGCGCATTCCCTATCACCACCGCACGGTGCTGCATTACTGCAAGGAACTGGGCGTCCAACTGGAGCCGTTCCTCCAGATCAACCACAACGCGCTGATCCACAGCAAGAAGGCCTTCGGCGGTGCGCCGCAGCCCTATCGCGAGCTGATGGTCGACTGGAAGGGCCACGTTTCCGAACTGCTGGCCAAGTCGCTTGATGCGGGCGCGCTGGATACGGCGGTGACGGCCGAGGACAAGGCCAAGCTGATGGAAGCGATGCGCGGCTGGGGCGTGCTCGACAAGGACATGAGGTACACCAAGAGCGACCATGTCGGCGAACAGCGCGGCTGGGAACGTCCGCCGGGCGGCGGCATCAACGGCGCGCCGATCCCCAACGATCCCTCGAGCCTGACCGAGACGCTGAACAGCGGCGTGTGGCAGACGCTGGGCTTCTATGCCGAGCACGTGATGCAGACCACGATGTTCCAGCCCAAGGGCGGCATGGACCACATCGGCAAAGGCTTTGCGGCCAAGGTCGGCAAGCTGATCCGCTACAACACCCGCGTCACCAAGATCGCGCAGGACGATCGTGGCGTTACCGCTGCGTGGACCGACACCAAGACCGGGGCGACCGGCGAAACCCACGCCGACTGGATGGTCTGCACCATCCCCGCGCCGGTGCTGAACCAGATCGACTTCCAGGTCTCGGCGGAAAAGAAGGCTGCGATCCGCGCGCTGCCCTATGGTAACTCGGTGAAGATCGGGCTCGAGATGAAGCGCCGCTTCTGGGAGACCGACCACGCGATCTATGGCGGTATCTCGTTCACCGATCAGGCGATCTCGCTGGTTTCGTATCCCAGCGCGGGCTGTTTCACCGATGGTCCGGCGGTGCTGCTGGGCGCCTATCCGTTCGGGCCGGGCGCCTACATGCTGGCGGGGATGACGCCCGAAAAGCGCATCCAGACCGCGCTGGAGCAAGGCTCGGTGTTCCACCCCAAGGAATACAAGGCCGAGTTCCTGTCGGGCGCGACCGTGGCGTGGAACCGGATGCCGTGGATCCTGGGCTGCTGCGCGACCTGGACCGAGGAAAGCCGGGCGGCGCACTACCAGAACCTCGTCTCGATGGAGGGGCGCATCGTGCTCGCGGGCGAGCATTGCTCGTACTACGGCTGCTGGCAGGAAGGCGCGCTGCTGTCCTCGCTCGACGCGATCACGCGCCTGCACCAGCGCGCTTCGGCGGCGTGAGCACTTAGTCATGCGGTTGAATAAGGCTTGATGCGCTGGCAGTTTCTCCCCCATGGGGGCGGGGGAGAAATTGCCATGACCATGATGCGCGCTGTTGAAGTGGGGGCGCTGGCCCCTGACCTTGCCGGGCTTTCGATCGTCGAGAAGCCCGTCCCAACCCCCGGTCCTGGCGAAGTGCTGGTGCGGATCGAGGCGGCGGCGCTCGGCTTTCCCGACCTGTTGATGACCGAAGGGCTGTACCAGGCCAAGCCGCCGGTGCCGTTCGTGCCGGGCATGGAAGGCGCCGGGACCGTCGCGGCGGTGGGGGACGGTGCGTCCTTCGCCGTGGGCGACGAAGTGATCGTCGGCGGACTGACCGGCGCGCTGGCGCAGTACGGCCTCTATGGCGAAGCGGCGGTGTCGCGGAAGCCCGCGCGGCTGTCGTTCGCGCAAGCGGCGGGGCTGCGCGCGGCCTACCTGACAGCGTACGTCTCGCTGGTGCGCTGCGGGCAGGCGCAGAAGGGCGACTGGGTGCTGATCCACGGCGCGGCGGGCGGCGTGGGGCTTGCCGCGGTCGACATGGCGCGTGCGCTGGGGCTGCGGGTGATCGCGGTGGCGTCGAGCGAGGACAAGCTGGCGCGCGTCGACGCGCTGTTCTCGCCCGAGCGCACGATTCTTGGCCCCACGGGGTTCCGTGAGAAGGTGTTGGAGATCACCGGGGGCAAGGGCGTGCAGATCGTCTATGATCCGGTGGGCGGCGACGTGTTCGATGAATCGACGCGCTGCATCGCGTTTGGCGGTCGGTTGCTAGTGGTGGGCTTTGCCAGCGGGCGCATTCCCGAAATCCGTGCCAACATCCCGCTGATCAAGGGCTTCTCGGTGGTGGGCGTGCGCGCGGGCGAGTTCGGGCGCAAGTTTCCCGACCTTGGCCGCGAGAACATCGCCGCGGTCATGCAGATGGCCGAGGATGGCGTGATCACGCCGACCGTGCACGAGGCGGTGCCGCTGGATCGGTTCCGCGAGGCCTATGGCGCGATGCGGGACCGATCCGTGGTGGGGCGCACGGTGGTGCTGCCGCACGGCTAGAGTCCGGAGAGCGTTGCGATAGGGCGCTGCGCACCCCCGACCCCTCCCACTTGCAGGAGGGGGATGGGCTGTCGTGCCGAACAACGACAGCTTGCACGCTGTTTCGCTGGCCGCCCGCCTTCGCGGAAGCGACAGGTCCAGAACACGGATCGGCGGCGTCTCTTACGCGCAAAAAAATGGGCCACCCCGAAGGGCGGCCCTGGAAAGTTTGGGAGAGGATGCCTGAAAGGCCCGTCCTATGTGCGGCTGGGGGGCGATTCCGGCAAGTGCGAAACGCGCCGGTTCAATTGCGTTTAATGCAACTTGCCGCGATGCATGGCGAGGCGTCTTCGGGCGGATCAGGCGAGCGCGGAGTTGGAAAAGCGCCAGATTCCCGGCCTTGCATTCGTATGCAGTCGCTACCTTCTGGGGTGTCAATTGCGCCGGTTGCAATACGCACCTGCAACATGAGCCTGCCCTTTTGGACAGGGCCGGGACGGCGTGGGCTTGTTGCACGATCGCACAGGAAAGGGATTGCGCAGGCGGCGGCGGCTCGGCAAGTTCGGTGCAAAGGAGTCGTCAAGTCCATGAAACTGCTCGCATCCGTCCTCAGCGCCTCGCTCGCTCTGACCGCCCTGACGCCGCTGGCGGCGCAGGCCGCGCCCGCGCCCACGCCCGCCGCCGAAACGCAGGTGCTGGCGCTGTCGAAGCAGATCATCGCGATGCGTTCGGTGGTGGGTGAAGGCAACGAGACCGGAAAGGTCGCAGGTGCGATCCGTGATGCGCTGGTCGCGGGCGGCTGGGCGCCGGGCGATATCGAGATCGTGCCCTACAAGGACACCGCCTATCTGATCGCGACGTGGAAGGGCAGCAATGCCAAGCTGCCGCCGCTGGTGGTGTCGGGCCACATGGACGTGGTGGAGGCCAAGCGCGCCGACTGGGTGCGTGATCCGTTCGTGCCCGTCGTCGAGGATGGCGTGCTCTATGGGCGCGGCGCGACCGACATGAAGTTCAACGCCGCGATGGCGGTGTCGAGCCTGATCGACTTGCGCAAGGGCGGCTTCAAGCCGAAGCGCACCGTGGTCATCGCGTTTTCGGGCGACGAGGAAACCACCATGGAGACCTCGCAGGCGATCGCGCAGCGGTTGAAGGCCGCCGAACTGGTGATCAATGTCGATGGCGGCGGCGGCAAGCTGGACGAGGCCAGTGCCAAGCCGGTCTACTGGACGTGGGACGGGGCCGAAAAGACCTATGCCGACTACAAGCTGGAAGTGACCAATGCGGGCGGGCATAGCAGCGCGCCGCGCCCCGAGAACGCCATTGTCCAGCTCAGCCAGGCGCTCGAACGGATCGGCGCGTACCACTTTGCCGCCGAGCAGAACCCGCTGACCAAGGCGTGGTTCGAGCGCGCGGCGGCGTTTGAGCCCGATGCGGCGACGGCGGCGGCGATGCGCGCCTTTGCCGCCAATCCGGGCGATGAAAAGGCGCTGGCGGTGCTGCGCGCCAATCCGGCGACGGTGGGCAAGGTGGGCACGACCTGCGTGCCCACGATGGTGAACGGCGGGCACGCGCTCAATGCGCTGCCGCAGCGCGCGACCGCGAACATCAACTGCCGGATCTTCCCCGGTCACAAGCCCGCCGACATCATGGCCGAACTGGCCAAGGTGGCGAATGAGCCGGAGGTCAAGTTCACCGATGTGACCGAAGGCTCGATCGCATCGCCCGCATCGCCGATGCGCGCCGACTTCGTGAAGGCGGCGGAAGCTGCGATCCATGCGGCGTACCCCGGCGTGCCGGTGATCCCGGTGCAGGCGTCGGGTGCGTCGGATTCGATGTGGTATCGCAGCGTCGGCGTTGCTGCCTATGGCGCCAGCCCGCTGATGACCAAGGACAGCGAAGACTTCTCGCATGGGCTGAACGAGCGGGTGCGGCTGACCAACGTGCGGCCGGGCCTCGTCTATTTCAACGAACTGCTTACCCGCCTGGCGCAATGACGGCATCGAGGAAGCGGCGCGCGATGGCGTCGGCTTCCGCCGGATCGAACTGGTCGGGCGAGAGGCACAGTTCGAGCCACAGCCCGTCGACCAGCGCGGTCACGCCGATGGCGGTGGCGCGCAAGGTGGCGGCAGGCACGCCGCAAGCGGCGAGCAGGGCCTCAAGTCGCGCGCGGAACGAGGCGTAGTGCGTTTCGTGCCGCGCGGCGATCTCTGGCCGGGCGGCGACGAGCGACCAGAACGCGATCCACGTTGCCAGCAGATCGGGACTTGCGATGGGCGAGGCGAAGCTGCCGGTGACAAAGGCGGCCAGCCGCGCGCGCGGATCGTCGCCCGCCGCTTCGACTGCCGTGGCGAGGTGTTCCGTCACCATGCGGTCGGTTTCGGCGTAGCATTCGGCGACCAGCGCATCGACGCCGTCGAAGTAGTGGTTGACGAGCCCGGGCGACACGCCGGCTTCAGCGGCGATGGCGCGGACGCTGGCACCCGAGGCACCCTGGCGGCCCAGCACGCGCATGCAGGCTTCGATCAGGCTGCGGCGACGGGCATCAGGTTCGGAGCGGCGGTAGGCGGGCGCTTTCATGCTGGCGTTCGGTCCGTTTCTGTTATACGATCGTACAATAAGTTCGACTGCGAGTCACGCAAGAGGGTGCGCGTCCATGGGTGATCTGTCTTCCGCGCTGGCAGAGATTTCCGCAGGTTCCGTCGATCCCGACGCCGACTGGAGCCTGCCGGGCTGGCTCTACACCGATCCGGAATATTATGCGAAGGAGATCGAGGCGATCATCCGTCCTTCGTGGCAGATCGTGTGCCATGAAAGCGACATTCCGGGGGCCGGGGACTATCGCACGCTCGACTATCTGGGCGAAAGCGTCGTCGTCATCCGGGGCGAGGATGCGCGGGTGCGCGCTTTCGCCAATGTCTGCCGCCACCGCGCGATGCGGCTGGTCGAAGGGCCTGCGGGCTGCGCGAAGAAGCTGGTGTGCCCCTATCACGCCTGGGCGTTCGAGACCGATGGCCGCCTGACCGGCGTGCCGATGAAGGGCGACTATCCCGCGCTGAAGCTGGAGGACAATCCGCTTCACGCCGTCGATCTGGAGATCTGGCGCGGCTTCGTGTTCGTGCGGCTGGTGGACAAGGGCTTCCCCTCGGTGGCCGAGATGATGGCTCCGTTCGAGGAAGAGGTCGCGCCCTATCGCTTCGAGGACATGCGGCGGATTTCCGACGTCCGCCTGCGCGAGCGCGCGGTGAACTGGAAGAACGTGGGCGACAACTATTCGGACAACCTGCACATTCCGGTGGCGCACGACGGGCTGACTCGGATATTCGCCCGGTCCTACGAGATTTCGGCGCATGGCTGGGCCGACCGGATGAAGGGCGATCTGGTGGACAAGCCTTCGGCCAACTTCTGGGAGCGGTTCTACCAGGCGCATCTGCCGGAGGTGCCGCATCTGTCCCCGACATCGCAGCGGCGCTGGCTCTATTACAAGCTGTGGCCGAACATGGCCTTTGATATCTATGCCGACCAGATCGACTTCATGCAGTGGCTGCCGACGGGGCCGACCAGTTGCGTGTTGCGCGAGATGGTCCATGCGTTGCCCGATGAGCGGCGCGAGATGAAGCTGGCGCGCTATGCCAACTGGCGCATCAACCGTACGGTCAACAAGGAAGATACCTGGCTGATCGAGCGGGTGCAGCAGGGCATGGCGAGCGACAGCTATGGCGCCGGGCCGATCGGGCGCAGCGAAGTGTGCCTGCGCAGCTTCGCGCGCAAGATCCGCGCGATCATTCCCGAAGCGCGGCTGCACAAGGCGCCGCCTGCGGGGTGGAGCAAGCGGTAGATTTCGAACGGGCAGTGTTTCGGCGCTGCCCACCCCCGACCCCTTCCGCTGGCGGGAAGTGGAGACGACGCAGGGGGACGTTTCAATTCCCCTCCCGCCAGCGGGAGGGGGCAGGGGTGGGCCGGGCCTCACTCGAGATTTCGGGGAGCATCACATGACCAATCGCTACGACGCCATCGTGATCGGCGGCGGCCACAATGGCCTGACCTGCGCGTTCTATCTCGCCCGCGCGGGCATGAAGGTGCGCGTGCTGGAGCGGCGGCATATCGTCGGCGGCGCGGCGGTGACCGAGGAGTTCCACCCCGGCTTTCGCAATTCGACCGCCAGCTACACCGTCAGCCTGCTGCGGCCCAAGGTGATCGCCGACATGAAGCTGCACGAACGCGGTTATCGCGTGATCGAGCGGACGATCAGCAACTTCTTTCCGTTCGAGGATACATACCTGAAGCTGGGCGGCGGGCCGGGGCGCACCGAAGCGGAATTCGCGCGCTTTTCGCAGAAGGATGCCGAAGCTTATCCCAAGTACGACGCGGCGCTGGAGAAGGTCGCCAACGTGCTGCGCGACATCGCCTTGCAGACCCCGCCCAACGTCGGCGGTGGGCTGGCCGCGCTGAAGAACGCGGCGATGCAGGGCTGGCCGCTGGCCAAGCTGGACCTTGCGACGCAGCGCGACTTGCTCGACATCTTCACCAAGTCGGCGCGCGACTTCCTCGACGGCTGGTTCGAGGACGACCACGTCAAGTCGGCCTTCGCTTTCGACGCGGTGGTGGGCAACTTTGCGGGCGTATCGACGCCGGGTAGCGCCTATGTGCTGCTGCACCACGTGTTCGGCGAAGTGAACGGCAAGCTGGGGGCCTGGGGCCATTCGGTCGGCGGCATGGGCGCGATCACGCAGGCGATGGCCAAGGCCTGCGAGGAAGAGGGCGTCGAGATCAGCCTCGAAGCGCCGGTAGCGAAGGTGCTGGTCAACAACGGCAAGGCGGCGGGCGTGAAGCTGGAGAGCGGGGAGGAGCTTTACGCGCCGATCATCGCGGCCAACGTCGGCCCGGCGCTGCTCTATCGCCAGATGGTGGACTCGAGCGATCTGGACGAGGACTTCAACCGCCGGATGAAGAGCTACAAGACCGGCTCCGGCACGTTCCGCATGAACGTGGCGCTGTCGGAACTGCCCGACTTCACCGTGCTGCCGGGCAAGGCGCAGGCCGAACATCACACCGCGGGCATCATCATCGCGCCGGGCCTGGACTACATGGACCAGGCCTTCATCGATGCGCAGCAGCAGGGCTGGTCGAAGAAGCCGATCGTCGAGATCAAGATCCCCAGCACGGTGGACGACAGCCTCGCGCCCGAGGGTTGCCACGTGGCGAGCCTGTTCTGCCAGCAGTTCGATCCGAACGTCGATTGGGACACCCACCGCGAAACGGTGGCCGACCTGATCATCGACACCGTCACCGACCATGCGCCCAACTTCAAGAATGCGGTGATCGCGCGGCAGATCCATTCGCCGCTCGATCTGGAACGCAAGTTCGGGCTGATCGGCGGGGATATCTTCCATGGCACGATGGGGCTGGACCAGCTGTGGGCGGCGCGCCCGGTGCTGGGGCATGGCGATTACCGTTCGCCGATCAAGGGGCTCTACATGTGTGGCAGCGGCACGCACCCGGGTGGCGGCGTGACCGGCGCACCGGGCCACAACGCCGCCGCCGAGATCCTGAGCGACCGTTCGATGCTGTGGAAAGTGCTGCACCGGCGGCGGTGAGCGTAATTGACCGGGCGCCAGCGGAGGACGATAGCGGTCGCGTCGAACGACCGGGGGGCAAAGTTTGGCGACATGGCAGCTTTTGCTGGCGACCGTGGTGGCGCTGACAGCATCGTACTTTCTGGGGTGCGCGCTGGCGCACCGCGGATTTCCCCTGCCCGAAGGGCCGCGCATCGGTGAATGCGACGGCTTGCGCGGGTTCTGCGCGTTGTCGGTGATATCGCACCACCTGGCAATCTGGATGGCGGCGACACCCGCCACTCCGTGGCCAAGGATACCCGTGAATGTGGTCACGCACCTGGGGCTTGGCCCGGTGGCGCTGTTCTTCATGGTGACTGGCGCGGTGTTCACGCCGCGCCTGCTGGGCGGGTGGCACGCCATGCCCTGGCGGGCTTTCGCGATTTCGCGGCTGTGCCGGATCGTGCCGATGATCGTGGTCAGCGCTCTTGTGGCGACGGCGATCATCGTTGCCGAAACCGGGCTGCTGCCAGATCGGCACTACCCCTTGCAGGTGCTTAGCTGGATCGCGGGACTGCAAATGCCGCTGCTGGGCGTGGAGTCGAGCCGCTATATCAACGCGGGCGTGTTGTGGTCGATCTTCTGGGAATGGGCATTCTACGTCGGCATCCTGCCCTTGTGCATGGCGGCGGCGCCGCTGTTCCGAACCCATGGTGCCAAGCTGTCGCTGACGATCTTCCTGACGTGCGCGCTGCTGATCGACTTCTTTGGCGTGCTGCGTTTTGTCGAACTGTTCTTCCTGGGCATCCTGAGCTGGAACGTCCGGCAGATCGAGCCGATGCGGCGGCGGCTGGCGACGCCGCTGGCTGCGCTCGTCGCGCTGATCGCGGTGGGGACGACGATGGTGCTGGCCGAGGACCCTTACGGGATGTGGCCGGGCCTTGCCTATGGGCTGCTGTTTGCGTGCGTGGCTTGCGGCAACACGCTGTTCGGCCTGCTCGACAGGCCCGGCGCGCGCGTGCTGGGCGAGATTTCGTACAGCATTTACGTGCTGCACGGCATCTTCCTCTATGTCGCGTTCCGCTATCTGTCGGCCAGGGCCATGCCGATGGTGGCGCTGCCGCTGATGGCGGTGGCGGTGACCGCGGTTTCGGCCGCGACGTTCCTTTGGATCGAACAGCCAGCGATACGCTGGGGCAAGCGGCTGGCGCGGCGATCGCGCGCGGCGTGATCGGCGAGCCCGGTCATGCCCGCTGGCCCCTGCGGACCAGCCAGTAGACCGGCACGCCTGCCACCACGAACAGCGCGCCATAGGTGAGGGCCTGTGCGCCGAGGCCCCACGAGGCCCAGACTATGAAGCCGCTCGCCACCAGCGCCACGGGCAGCAACCCGCGCTCGCCGGGCAGGAGCTTGATCGCGGCCAGCATCGCCATGAGGTAGGAGAGCATCCCCGCTGCGAGGCTGACCGAGGCGATGAACTGGAACAGGTCGCCCAGCCCCTTGGAATAGTTGAGCAGGGCGACGCCGGTGAGCAGGACCGACGAGACGAGGTGCGCGCGCATCGGCGTGCCGCGGCTGGTCTCCTTGCCGAACCATTTCGGGAACACCCCGCCGCGCGCCATGGCCCACGGCACTTCGCCTTGCAGCAGGATGAAGCCGTTGAGCGTGCCGAAGGCGCTGATGGCGGCGAAGACGGCAACCACGCCTGCGACCTGCCCGCCGAAATGGCTGCCGAGGAACGCCGCGACCGGCGCGGGGGAGGCGGCGGCCTGTCCGGTCGGCATGTAGGCGAAGAAGGCCATCGAGATGCCCATATAGACCACGCCGGTCAGCACCGTGCCGATCATCGTGGCGCGCGGAATGGCGTGGGCTGCGTCTTCCACCTTGTCGGCGGGGACGGTCGCGGATTCGAGCCCGAGGAAGCCCCAGAAGGTGAGGCCTGCTGCGCTGGCGATGGCGCCGCCGCTGATTGGCACGGGCGGCTGCGCAACGGTGGGCGCGCCCGAAAGCCAGAGCCACAGGGCAAGGCCGATGAGCGCGACGAGCGGGATCAGCTTGAGCGCGCTCGTCACCAGCGAGACTTCGCCCGCGGTGCGCACGCCATAGATGTTGACCGCCGTCAGCAGCCAGACGCAGGCGATGGCGAGCAGCGCCGGAACGCCGGGCGTGCTGCCGATCCCGGGCGCGATCAGGCTGATGTTGCTGACCACCGCAACCGCAATCGCGCCGTTGCCCGCCCAGATCATCGTCCAGTAGGACCATGCCGTGGCGAACCCGGCGAGCGGCCCGAACGCCGCCTGCGCATAGGCATAGGGCCCGCCCGCCAGCGGCAGCTTGCTACCCAGCCGCGCGAAGACGAGCGCGAGGCACAGCGCACCGCCGATTGTGACGAGCCACCCGATCAGCTGGTTCGCGCCCAGCGGCGCGAGCGTGGCGGGCAGCAGGTAGATCCCCGAACCGATGAGGTTGCCGACGACCAGCGCGAGCGTCATCAGGAAGCCGAGCCGGCGCGTGGTGGTCATCGTGGCGTTTCTCCCGGCGGCGGGTCGTTGCCGCGTCGCCGTGGCAGAGTAACGCTTGATTGCGCGGCGTCACCGTGTTTGTTGCGCCCTTGATGGCCAGCCTTCCCCAATTCGATCCGCGCACCTACGACCCACGCCTTGTTCGCGCGGCAGTCGCGATGAACGAGAACGACCTGCCGGTGGCAGAGCCGCTGTTGCGTGCGCTGTTGAAGGACGATCCTTTCGATGTGCGCGCGATCCGCCTGTTCGCCGAGCTGGCCGGGCGCATCGGGCGCTATCAGGATGCCGAGAACCTGTTGCGCCGCGCGATCGAGTTGGCACCGCAGTTCACGCCCGCGCGCGCCAACCTCGCGCTGGTGCTCTATCGCACCAACCGCGCAGGGGAAGCGCTGGAGGAATTGGCGCGGGTTTCCGCCGAAGACCCCGACAACATCGGCGTGTCGAACCTGCAGGCCGCCGCCTATGGCCGCATCGGCGAGTTCGACGAGGCGCTGGCGCTTTATGCGCAAGTGCTCAAGGAACTGCCGAACCAGCCCAAGGTATGGATGAGCTATGGCCACATGCTCAAGACCGTGGGGCGGCAGGCCGATGGCATTGCCGCCTATCGCCGTGCGCTCGAGTTGACGCCGACGCTGGGCGAAGTGTGGTGGAGCCTCGCGAACCTCAAGACCGTGCGGTTCTCCGACGCGGACATCGCCGCGATGGAGGCGGCGCTGGCGCAGGAAGACATTTCGCCCGAGGATCGCTGGCACCTCGACTTCGCGCTGGGCAAGGCGCTGGAGGACCGGGGCGAGACGGAGCGGTCCTTCGCGTACTATGCTGCGGGCAATGCCCTGCGCAAGCGGCGGATGCCTTACAAGGCGGACGAGACCACCGCGCAGGTCGATCGCATGATCGCGGCGGCAACGCCTGCCTTGTTCGCAAGGGGTGCGGGGCAGGGGTGCGATGGCCGCGATCCGATCTTCGTGCTGGGGATGCCGCGTGCGGGCTCGACGCTGGTCGAGCAGATCCTTGCCAGCCACAGCCAGGTCGAAGGAACGAGCGAACTGGGCGATATCGCCCTGCTGGCGCGCGGGATCGAGGACTATCCGGCGGGGCTGGCGTCGCTTTCGGGCGAGCGGTTGCGTGCGCTGGGCGAGGAGTACCTGTCGCGCACGCGCATCCAGCGGCACACCGGGCGGCCGCTGTTCGTGGACAAGATGCCCAACAACTGGCTGCACGTGCCGCTGATCCGGCTGATCCTGCCCCATGCCACGATCATCGATGCGCGGCGGCACCCGCTGGCCTGCGGGTTTTCCAACTTCAAGCAGCACTTCGCGCGCGGGCAGGGCTTCACGTATTCGCTCGACGACATGGGGCGCTATTATCGCGATTATGTGCGGCTGATGGCGCATGTCGATGCGGTGCAGCCGGGCGCGGTCCATCGGGTGATCCACGAGGCGCTGCTCGACGACTTCGAGCCGCAAGTGCGCAAGCTGCTCGATGCCTGCGGACTGCCGTTCGAGGAAGCGTGCCTTGCCTTCCACAAGACCGAGCGCGCGGTGCGCACGGCGAGCTCCGAACAGGTGCGCCGCCCGATCAACCGCGACGGGGCCGAGGCATGGAAGCCGTTCGAGCCGTGGCTGGGCGAGTTGAAGGCGGCCTTGGGGGACGTGCTGGAGGCCTATCCGGGCGTGCCTGTCACAGCGTTGTAATCGGGCAACGCCTCTTGCTGAAAGATAGTTTCAACCTCTTGCTGTCTTGACCGCGTACCCTTGCGCGGCGCACGCTGCTTATTGGACATATTCATAACAGGGTGGGCAATTTCCATGAGCAGGTCCCGCAAGACGCGCCTCGCGCAAGTTTTCCTGATGGCGTCGAGCGCGCTGGCTGCAGCGCCGGTGCTGGCGCAGGAAGCGCCACAGGCCTCGGCCTCGGCCACCGCCGATGGCCCGGACGTGATCATCGTGACCGCGCAGAAGCGCAGCGAGAACCTGCAGAAGGTGCCGATCTCGATCCAGGCGCTGGGCGAGGCCAAGCTCGAACAGCTGAACGTCAGCAACTTCAACAGCTACACCCAGCAGCTGCCCTCGGTGGTCGCGCAATCGGGCGGTACGCCGGGCACCAACGTCATCTACATGCGCGGCGTTGCCTCGGGCGGTGACGGCAACCACTCGGGCTCGCTGCCGTCGGTCGGCGTCTATCTCGACGAACAGCCGGTAACAACGGTCGGTGGCAACCTCGACGTCCACATCTACGACGTGGCGCGTATCGAGAGCCTGTCGGGGCCGCAAGGCACGCTTTATGGCGCATCGTCCGAAGCGGGTACGCTGCGCATCATCACCAACAAGCCCGACACCAGCGGCTTCTATGGCCGCGTCGATGCCGAAGTGAACACCGTCCACAAGGGCGGCCAGGGCGGCAAGATCGAAGGCATGATCAACGCCCCGCTGTCGCAGAACGCGGCGCTGCGCGTGGTCGGCTACTACCAGCGCGATGCAGGCTACATCGACAACGTACCGGGCACTCGCCAGTTCTGCGGCACGCCCACGCGCGACGGTGAAGGCAGCATCAACGGCTGCGTGAAGGACGGCATCAAGGTCGACAACGCGGCCTTCGTGAAGAAGGACTACAATGACACCGAGATCTACGGTGGCCGCGCCGCGCTGAAGGTCGATCTGGACGACAGCTGGACGCTCACGCCGACCGTGATGTACCAGGATACCAAGAGCCACGGTTCCTATGGTACCGACGCCAGCGTCGGCGATCTGGCCGTGCAGCACTTCTTCCCCGAATACCGCGACGACAAGTTCTGGAGCGCGGGGCTGACGATCGAGGGCAAGCTCGGCAACTGGGATCTGACCTATGCCGGCTCGTACATGGAGCGCAAGACGTTCTCCTCGAGCGACTACACCGACTACGCCGAGGCTTACGACCAGATCTACGCTTCGTACGGCGGCATCGCCAATTACCTGTACTTCCAGGACGCGGCCGGGAACACGATCGACCCGCGCCAGAAGGTGATCGGCACCGATCACTTCAAGAAGCTGAGCCAGGAACTGCGCATCGCCTCGCCTTCGGACCAGCCGCTGCGCTTGGTGGCGGGCGCGTTCTACCAGCGCCAGTCGAACTTCATCCACCAGGACTACCAGGTCGCCAACCTTGCGCCCGACCTTTCGGTCAACGGCCATCCCGGCACGCTGTGGCTGACGCAGCAGGAGCGTATCGACAAGGATTACGCCGCGTTCGGCGAACTGACCTGGGACGTGACGTCGAAGGTTTCGCTGACCGGCGGTGCGCGCCTGTTCAAGTACGACAACTCGCTGATCGGCTTCTTCGGCTTCGGGCGTAATCCGGGGCCGGACGGCCTCTACATGACCAGCCCGGCGAATGCCGTGGGTGGCAGTTCGGGCGTGAAGTCGTGCTTCACCGATGCGGGCGACCGCTTCTACGACAAGGCGACCGACACTTTCAGCAGCTCGCACACGTTCCTGCCGGGCGTGGTCGCGGGCAGCCCGTGCACCAACCTTGGCGTGTTCGAGAACGGCAAGGTGAAGCCGATCCACGCCAAGGGCGATGGCGTGACCTGGCGCTTCAACGCCACGTACAAGCCGACCAACACGCTGATGATGTACGCCACCGTTTCGAAGGGCTTCCGCCCCGGTGGCCAGAACCGGCGCGGCGACTTTGGTGCCTACCAGCCCGACTACCTGATCAACTACGAACTGGGCCTGAAGACCACGCTGGGCGGCGTGCTGCGGCTGAACGCGGCGCTCTATCAGCAGGACTGGAAGCACTTCCAGTTCAGCTACCTGGGGCCGAACAGCTTCACCATCATCACCAACGGCCCGAACGCGCGCATTCGCGGGTTCGACATCGACGCCGGCTTCAACATCGAACGCCTGAGTGTGAACCTGGCGGCGGCCTATACCGACGCCAAGACGCGCCAGAACCTGTGCCACGCGATCGACCCGACCTTCACGTGCGCCAGTTCGTCGATCGACGCGCCGGCGGGCACGCGCCTGCCGATCACACCGCGCTTCAAGGCGACGACGACGGTGCGCTATACCGTGCCGGTCGATACCGCGAAGGTCTATGGCCAGTTCAACCTTGCCTACCAGTCGAAGGCCAGCTCGGACATCCGGGTGGACTTTGCCAAGGCGCAGGGCGAACTGCCTGACTTCGCCACGGTGAACCTGTCGCTGGGCGCGGACTGGCCGACCTATTCGCTGGAACTGTTCGTGCAGAACCTGTTCGATGAACGTGGTCAGCTTTCGCGCTTCGTCCAGTGCGGTTCGTGCACGCAGCGCCCGTACTTCGTGCCGATCACGCCGCGCACCTTCGGCCTGCGCGCGGGCGCGAAGTTCTGAGGCAAGGAAAAGGGCACGTCCGAGGGGCATGGCCCCTCGGGCTGCCGCAACGTCTCCTGGCGCGAGGTTTGCGCAAGGGAGCGTCGGAAGACGGCCACGGGGTGCAGGGGTGGTAAACCCCTGCAAAGCCTTGGGTTCAATCGCCGCTCAAGGCTTGTCGAGCACGTAGCCCAAGGACCGCACGGTTCGCAGCGGGTAGCCCGCGCCCACTTCGCGCAGCGCGCGGCGCAGGCGACTGACCCAGGCATCCACGGTGCGTTCGTCGATCGGCTGGTCGTTCTTGCCCAGCGCGGCGATCAGCTGGGCGCGGCTGAACACCTTGCCGGGCTGTTCCATCAGGTAGCGCAGCAGGCGCAGTTCGTTGGGCATCAGGCCGATCGGCTGGTCCTTCCAGCGGGCCTGCAATGCCGAGAGGTCAAGGCTGAGGTCGCCGAGCTTGAGCGTGCGGCCGGGGGCCTCATGTTCCGGCAGTTGCACCGACAGCACGCGGTCGAGCAGCGCGCCGCGATCGACCGGGCCGACGATGTAGTCGTCGGCGCCCGCGCGCAAGGCGCGGCGCTTGGCCTCGGCCTCGTCCTCTTCCAGGATCATCGTGACGTGGGCCTGCTCGGTCGCCGGGTCGCAGCGCAGGCGGCGGCACAATTCGAGCCCCGACATTTCGGGCAGGACCCAGTCGACGAAAGCCCAGGGGCGGCCATCGAGCAGCGGTAGCGGCGCCGACCAGGTCCACGGATGGAACTGCACGCGCAGATCACCGTGCACGAACGGTTCGTGCCCGCCCGGCAAGGTATCGGTCAACAGGATGTCGATCTGGCGCATGGGTCCCCACGGTTGATGCGCCGCCTATCTGTCGCGATTTTGTGACGCTTGCATGACGATGGGGGCTTGTTCGACACCGCACGGGGGGCGTCCGGAGATGGTATTAATTCCGGTTCGTATTTCTTGCCGACTGGGTTAGCCTGCAACATGGATTTCATGTGAACGGGGGCGTTTATGCGGAACGTGGTATTGGCGGCGTCGGTCGCCGCATTGGCGGCAGGCGGCGTGGTGTTCGCAGCTGGCGGCGGGGCATCGGCCGGAGCTGGGCTTTCGAACCTCGTGACGCTGGCGGCGGGGAGCGGCGGCACGGCTGCGCCGAGCGCGAAGGCGACGACGGGCACGGGACGGCTGATCGCGGCCGCGGCGGGCAAGGGCATTCCCGACAGCTGGATCTGCGTGTTCGGCAAGGGCCAGGTCGCGCCGACGGCGGTGCGCGGCGCGGCGGCGAAGGCGGCAGGCTCGGTCGGCGGCAGGCCCGGCCATGTCTATGACGCGGTGCTGGGCGGCTTCTCGATCACGCTCCCTGAACAGGCGGCGCAAGTGCTGGTCGAAAAGAACCCCAACATCGACCACTGCGCGCAGGATCAGGTGGCCGAGCTGGTCCGCCCGATCGAGGCGAGCGCCCGGCCCGGTGGCGGCGGTGGTGGCGGCTCGACCGAAACCGTGCCCTGGGGCATCACCGCCGTGGGCGGCGGGCAGACCTATGGCGGCACGGGCCGGGCCTTCATCGTCGATACCGGCATCGACCTGACGCACCCGGACCTCAACGTCGATACCGTGCTGAGCCAGAACTACGTGAGCCGCGAAACCTCACCGCAGGATCTCAACGGCCACGGCACGCACGTTGCGGGCACGATCGCGGCGATCGGCGGCAACGGCAAGGGTGTGGTCGGCGTGGCGGCGGGCGCGCCGGTGGTGGCGATCCGCGTGCTCGACCGGCGCGGCAGCGGCGCCTATTCGGACGTGATCGCAGGCGTCAACGCGGTCGCCACCAAGGGCAAGCCGGGCGATGTCGCCAACATGAGCCTTGGCGGCCCGGCCTCGGCCGATCTCGACACGGCGGTGTGCCAGGCGGCGGCGACCGGCGTGCTGTTCGCCATCGCGGCAGGCAACGACGGCGCTTCGGCCACCAACTATTCGCCCGCGCGCGTCACCTGCGCCAATACCTTCATCGTCGCGGCCATGGCGCAGGGCAACGTCTGGGCCAGCTTCTCGAACTATGGCCAACCGCCGGTCGACTATATCGAGCCGGGCGTGAACATCCTGTCGCTCTGGCTGAACGGCGGCACCAACACGATTTCTGGCACGTCGATGGCGACGCCGCACATGGCGGGGCTGCTGCTGTGGGGCACGGGCGTAAATGCGGGTGGGACGGTCACGCGCGTGGCGGGGGACGTCTATACGCTGGGCAGGCGCTGAGCGCATCGAGGCCGGATGGATTGGGGAAAGGGGCTGCTTTGCGGCCCCTTTTCCTTGGGGGGAAGTCTTTGCAGGGGTTTACCACCCCTGCACCCCGTGCCCGTCTCCCGACGAACCCAAGGCGCCAGCGGTGAGGTGGGGCGCGTCATCGCCGTTGGCACAAACCTCGCGTCGGAAGACGTGATGGGAGCCCGAGGGGCCATGCCCCTCGGACCTGCCCCTTTCTTCCTAAAGCCCGATCGCGAACAGCGTTTCCTCGCTCGCCGGGCCGAAGGTCTCGCCCGTTGCCACCATCGACAGGCCGTGGCGCGCGCAGAAGCGCTCCATCATCGCGCGCGAGGCGGCATTGCCGGGCGCGATGGTCAGGTCGATGGAGCGCGTGCGGAGCGCCCGGGCGTGCGCCAGGAAGGCATCGAGCAGGCGCTGGGCGAGGCCGGTGCCGCGCAGCGCGGCGAGGAGCCCGACTTGCCACAGGAACAGGCGATCGGGCTCGCATGCGCGCAGCGCGGTGAGCAGGCCGACGAGGCGACCATCGCGTTCGGCCACGAGGACAAGGCCTGCGTGTGTGAGCGTCCAGTAGGTGTAGGGCGTGTGCAGGTCGAGCGTGCCGGTTTCGCGCACGAGGTCGAGCAGGGCGGGAACGTCAGCGGGCGTGGCATCCCGGATCGATGGGCGGATCGATGGGGTCATGCGGGCGCTCCCACGAAAAAGGCCGACCCATGGGGCCGGCCTTGTTTCTGGTCCGTCGGTGCGGGGATCAGCCTTCGACGTGTTCGGCAAGGACGGTCAGGCCCTTGTCGCCCACTTCGGCGAAACCGCCCTGGACCTTGATTTCTTCCGGCTGCGCGCCCGCCGAGCGGTAGACGCGGATCGTGCCGTCCTTGATCGTCGACATGAACGGCGCGTGGCCTTCCAGCACGCCGAATTCGCCGTCGGTGCCGGGCACGACGACCATGTGGACTTCTTCCGAACGGACCTGACGGGCCGGGGTGACGAGTTCGAAGTGCAGCGACATCGCTCAGTGCCTTCCTGTTCCCCCGTCGCCCGATACTCTGTGTAGCGTCGACGGGGGCTGGAGTTATCAGGCCTCGGCGGCCAGCTTCTTGGCCTTCTCGACCGCTTCGTCGATGCCGCCGACCATGTAGAACGCGGCTTCGGGCAGGTGGTCGTATTCGCCGTCGACAACCGCCTTGAACGAGCGGACGGTGTCTTCGACCTGGACGAACTTGCCCGGGATGCCGGTGAACACTTCGGCGACGTGGAACGGCTGCGAAAGGAAGCGCTGGATCTTGCGCGCGCGCGCCACGGTCAGCTTATCTTCTTCCGACAGTTCGTCCATGCCGAGAATGGCGATGATGTCCTGCAGCGACTTGTACTTCTGCAGGGTTTCCTGGACGCGGCGGGCGGTCTGGTAGTGCTCTTCGCCGACGACGGCGGGCGACAGCACGCGCGAGGTCGAGTCGAGCGGGTCGACCGCCGGGTAGATGCCGAGTTCCGAGATCGCGCGGTTCAGCGTGGTCGTCGCGTCAAGGTGCGCGAACGAGGCGGCCGGCGCCGGGTCGGTAAGGTCGTCCGCGGGAACGTAGATCGCCTGAACCGAGGTGATCGAACCCTTGGTGGTCGAGGTGATGCGTTCCTGCAACTGGCCCATGTCGGTCGCCAGGGTCGGCTGGTAGCCCACCGCCGACGGAATACGGCCGAGCAGCGCCGACACTTCCGAACCCGCCTGCGTGAAGCGGAAGATGTTGTCGACGAAGAACAGGACGTCCTGGCCTTCCTGATCGCGGAAGTATTCGGCCATGGTCAGGCCCGAGAGCGCGACGCGGGCGCGGGCGCCCGGCGGCTCGTTCATCTGGCCGAACACGAGCGCGACCTTCGAGCCGTCAGGCGTCGGGTTGCCGTCGGCGTCCTTGGCGATAACGCCGGCGTCGAGGAATTCGTGGTAGAGATCGTTGCCTTCGCGGGTGCGTTCACCGACGCCCGCAAAGACCGACACGCCGCCGTGGCCCTTGGCGATGTTATTGATCAGTTCCTGGATGAGCACGGTCTTGCCCACGCCCGCACCGCCGAACAGGCCGATCTTGCCGCCGCGCGCATAGGGCGCGAGCAGGTCGATGACCTTGATGCCGGTGACGAGGATCGCCGCTTCGGTCGACTGGTCGATGAATTCCGGCGCCTTGGCGTGGATCGGGGCGGTCTGTTCCGCGCCGACCGGGCCACGTTCGTCGATCGGCTCGCCGATGACGTTCATGATGCGGCCGAGCGTCTTGGGGCCGACCGGCACCGAGATCTGCGCGCCGGTGCTGGCGACCGGCTGGCCACGGGTAAGGCCGTCGGTCGAGTCCATCGCGATGGTGCGGACGGTGTTTTCGCCAAGGTGCTGCGCGACTTCGAGAACAAGGCGGTTGCCGTTGTTGTCGGTTTCGAGCGCAGTCAGAATCGGCGGAAGCTCGCCGTCAAAGGTCACGTCGACGACAGCACCGATGACCTGGCTGATCTTGCCGGTGGTGCTGATGACGGGGGCGGTTGCCATGCGTCAGTTCCTTATCTTTCTTCCCTCGGTCCACAAAAGGGCGGCCGAGGCGTCGGTCCAAAGCGGCGGGTGAGTCGGACGCCCCCTAAGCACAGTCGTGCGGAATCGTCCACCACCGATTGCCGGTTGTGAACGGGAGCGGAGCATATCCGTGCATACCAATGCGCGAACGGCGCGCGCAAAGTTCGGAAAAGGTGGGATGCCCGGTCATTCCTGCGGCACGTTCGAAAGCACGCGGGTCTTGAGGAAAGTGGCGGGATTGCCGCGATAGATGCCATAGGCTTCGGTCGAGGCGAACAGGCAACCACGCGCGGCGAGGACGGAACCTTCGGCCACGGTCACGCCGGGGCCGACGAAGGCTTCGGCGGCGATCCAGCTCAGGCGCTCGATGGTGACGGGGCGCAGCACGAGCTGGAAGTGGAAGTCGTTCACCCGGTGCGTGCTGGCGCAGATGTGCGCGCGCTGCGAGATCGTCACGTCGTCGCCGATCACGATGCGGCCCTGGTTGTAGAGCAGCGCACCCGGCCCGACAGTGACATTGCGCCCGCATTCGAGGTTGCCGGGGTGCCACACCGTGACCGAGCCATAAATGCGGCACTTGGGCCCCAGCCGGGCGCCGAACGCGCGCAACACGAAGGCGCGCCAAGCGTGGAGCGGCGGCGGGGTCCAGCGGCACAGCAGCAGCCAGGCGAGGCCCCAGGCCACGCGGAACAGGCGATTGCCGAGCGAGAACGAGGGCCCGCCTTCGCGGTTGCCGGTTTCTTGGGCGGAAAGCGGTTCGCTCACGGGGCTCGCGTTCCCTTGAAAGGAAAAGGCCGGAGCGAGCCCCGGCCTTTGTCCTTGTCGATCAGAGCGCCTCGGCGCCCGCGATGATCTCGATCAGTTCGGTCGTGATCGCAGCCTGGCGGCTGCGGTTGTACTGGATCGTCAGCTTGTTGATGAGGTCGCCGGCGTTGCGCGTCGCGTTGTCCATGGCGGTCATCGATGCGCCCTGTTCCGACGCTTCGCGTTCGAGCAACGCGCCGAACAACTGCGTCGTGACGTAGCGCGGCAGCAGTTCTTCGAGGATTTCCTCCTCGCTCGGCTCGTATTCGACCACTGCGCCGCCATCGGTGGTGGCGACGGGCGCGGGGACCGGGATCAGCTGGCTGGTGACCGGATCCTGCGACAGCGCGGTGCGGAACTTCGGCGCTACCAGGTGCGCGACGTCGAACGCGCCCGCTTCGAACATGGCAATCAGATCGTGCGCGATGGCGCTGGCTTCATCGAAGCCGGGCGTGCGCACGGTGCTGGTGTCGAAGTTCTTGGCGATGCCGTTCGGGAAGTCACGCTTGATCGGCGCGCGGCCCTTCTTGCCCACGAGGTAGAAGGTCACGTCCTTGCCCTGCGCGGCCAGGGCGCGCGCCTGGAGCTTGGCTTCCTTGACGATGTTCGAGTTGAGACCGCCGCACAGGCCCTTGTCGGTGTTGACCACGACGAGGAGGTGACGACGATCTGACCCGGTGCCGCGCATCAGCAGCGGCCCGTTGTCCTGCCCGGCCACCTTGGCGGCGAGGCTGCCCATCACTTCGGCGAGACGGCTGGCATAGGGGCGGGCGGCCTCGGCGGCAGCCTGCGCCTTGCGCAGCTTGGCCGCGGCGACCATCTGCTTGGCCTTGGTGATCTTCTGGGTCGACTTGACCGAGTTGATGCGGCCCTTGAGTTCCTTAAGCGAGGCCATGACGGCTCCTTATGGCCCGCCATTCCGGTACGAACGCCGGAATGGCGGAGATCCTCGTAACTATCAGGCGAACTGCTTGCCGAACGCGACGAGCGTTTCGATGACCTTGGCCTTGGCGGCGTCGGTCAGGTCCTTGGCGTCGCGGATTTCGGCGAGCAGCTCGGGCTTGTCGTTGCGCAGGTGGTGCAGCAGCTCGGCTTCGTATTCGGTCACGCGGTTGACCGGAACGCTGTCGAGGTAGCCCTGCGTGCCTGCGAAGATCACGATGGTCTGCTCTTCGAAGCCCAGCGGCGAGAACTGCGGCTGCTTGAGCAGCTCGGTCAGGCGCGCACCGCGGTTGAGCAGCTTCTGCGTCGAGGCGTCGAGGTCCGAACCGAACTGGGCGAAGGCCGCCATTTCACGGTACTGCGCGAGCTCGAGCTTGATCGAGCCGGCGACCTTCTTCATCGCCTTGGTCTGGGCCGACGAGCCGACGCGCGACACCGACAGACCGACGTTGATGGCCGGACGCACGCCCTGGTAGAACAGGCCGGTTTCAAGGAAGATCTGGCCGTCGGTGATCGAGATCACGTTGGTCGGAATGTAGGCCGACACGTCGCCCGCCTGCGTTTCGATGATCGGCAGCGCGGTGAGCGAGCCGCCACCGTTTTCGTCGTTCATCTTCGCGGCGCGCTCGAGCAGGCGGCTGTGGAGATAGAACACGTCGCCGGGGTAGGCTTCGCGGCCCGGCGGGCGGCGCAGCAGCAGCGACATCTGGCGATAGGCGACGGCCTGCTTGGAAAGGTCGTCGTACACGATCACGGCGTGCATGCCGTTGTCGCGGAAGAATTCGCCCATCGTCGCGCCGGTGTAGGGCGCGAGGTACTGCAGCGGCGCCGGCTCCGAAGCGGTCGCGGCGATGACGATGGAGTATTCCATCGCGCCGTTTTCTTCGAGCTGGCGAACGATCTGCGCGACGGTCGAGCGCTTCTGGCCGACGGCGACGTAGATGCAGTAGAGCTTCTTGCCTTCGTCGTCGCCCGCGTTGACGGCCTTCTGGTTGATGAAGGTGTCGATCGCGACGGCGGTCTTGCCGGTCTGGCGGTCACCGATGATCAGCTCGCGCTGGCCACGGCCGACGGGGACGAGGGCGTCGATCGCCTTGAGGCCGGTCTGCACGGGTTCGTGCACCGACTTGCGCGGGATGATGCCCGGCGCCTTGACTTCGACGCGCTGGCGCGTGGCGTTCTCGATCGGGCCCTTGCCGTCGATCGGGTTGCCGAGGGCGTCGACGACGCGGCCGAGCAGGCCCTTGCCGACGGGCACGTCGACGATGGTGCCGGTGCGCTTGACGACGTCACCTTCGCGGATTTCCGAGTCCGAGCCGAAGATCACGACGCCGACGTTGTCGGCTTCGAGGTTGAGGGCCATGCCCTTAACGCCGTTCGAGAATTCGACCATCTCGCCGGCCTGGACCTTGTCGAGACCGTGGATGCGGGCGATGCCGTCACCGACCGACAGCACCGAACCGACTTCCGAGACCTGTGCCTCGGCGCCGAAGCTGGCGATCTGGTCCTTGATGACCTTGGAGATTTCAGCGGCGCGGATTTCCATGTTCAGTCCTTCCTGAAACTTTATGCGGGCCGTTAGGCCTTCATCGCCTGGGCGAGAGAATTGAGACGGGTGCGGATCGAGCTGTCGATCATCTGGCTGCCGATCTTGACGACCAGCCCGCCGAGGATCTCGGGATCGACCGAAGCCTTGACCTTGACCGTGGCGCCTTCGCGCGCGGCGAGCTTTTCCGTGAGCGCGGCCAGCTGCGAATCATCGAGCGGATGCGCGGTGGTCACTTCGGCGGTCACTTCGCCGCGCATGGCGGCGGCGATCGTGACGAAGGCGCGCACGATGCCCGGCAGCGCCGAAAGGCGGCGGTTCTGCGCGATCACGCCAAGAAAGTTCTTCGTCAGCGGCGAAAGACCGAGCAGCCCCGCCACCGCATCGACGGCGCGCGCAGCATCGTCGCGGCTGACCTGCGGATTGCGGATCAGCGCGGCCAGATCCTCCGATTCGCGGATCGCGGCGGCGAGCTTTTCGAGGTCCGCCTCCACAGCGGCGACGAAGCCCTGTTCGTTCGCCAGTTCATAGAGCGCCGAAGCGTAACGCCCCGCCAAGCTGGCCGTAATGCCGCCGGAAATCTCCACGCGCCTGTGTCCCCTTAGTACCGATGAGCCGGGCAGGCACTCAATGCCGCGCAAAACACGCGACGGCCCGCAGACGGGGCGCGCCTAGCAACGTCGACCCCATCTGACAAGAGAGCAGATGGCCAAGGCCGGAATGCGCTGTGCAGACGTATGCAGGCGGACGGCTCCGTTCAGGGCGTCGGCTGGCAGTTGTAGCGCATCCGTTCGTTGGGTTCGGGGGGCAGCAGCGCCTTCACCGTCTGCTGTGCCGTGCCGAACTGGCGGGCGGCGTCTTCGCCCGCGCCACAGGCCGGCGCAGACAGCTTCGCGCGCGCCGCACGCGCCTGCGTCATGGCGTCCAGGCCCATCAGGAAGCGTTCGACGGTATAGGCGCGGCTGGCCGGATCGTAGTGCGTGACCGAGATCGTGTCCTCGCCCGATGGCACCAGCACACGGGTCCAGCCGTCTTCGGCAAGACCGTATTGTGTGCGCCCATTGACGCAGCCGTCGGCGCTCCAGTCGAGCGGAACGTCGGTGATGTCCGATACGGTGACGCGGCTGCGGGCGGTGTCGATCACGCAGGTCATCTTGCCCGATCCATCGGCGGATTCGGGCGCGGCGCTGGCCGAGGCGCTGGCTTCCGGCTCTGCCAGCATATCCGAGGCGCGTTCGTCGATGCTGGTAAGCGAAGGGCGCAGGACCCACGCGACAATGGCCGCGAGCACGAGCAGGGCGGCCACGACGCCGAATGCCTTGGCGGCACGGCCTTCGTCGCGTTGCGCCTGAAGGAAGGCCCAGCCGCCCATGGCGAGCGCGCCGACGAGCAGCAGCGCGGCGAGCGCGAGGCCGTTGTCGCGTTCGGACAGGATGGCGAGTTCGGCATCGCGGCGCGCCTTGTCCTGCGCGCGCTGGCGCGATTCGAGGCGGGCCTGCGCTTGCGCGGCGTCGCGGGCCTGCTGGTCCATCGCGCGGCTGGCGTCCGCACGGTCGAGATCGGCGATCGAGGTGCAGGGCAATCCGCTGGTGTGGGGCTCGACCCCGGCTTGCCGCAGGAAGCTCGCCAGCTCGCGCATCGAGATCGCGAAGTAGAAGGCCGAATCGGTGCCGTTGTCGCTGACCGTGCCGAAGCTGTTCACGCCGACGACGCGGCCGCACGAATCGAGCAGCGGCCCGCCCGAATTGCCCGCACCCAGCGGCGCGGTGTGGAGCAGCGTGTCGAACTGCTTCGACGAGCGCCCGGCCGAGACATAGCCGCGCGTCTTGACCGCCGCTTGCGGGGTGACGAGATCGGCCATCGACAGGCCCTGCGCCATGTCGACGTTGCCGGGATAGCCCACGGCGAAGACTTCGGCGCTGTCCTGCACCGCGCCCGGATAGAGCGTGGCGGCAGGCAGCATGCCCTTTCCATCGATGCGCAGCAGCGCGAGATCGTTGCGCGGGGAATAGGCGACGAGGCTGGCCTGCACCCCTGCGCGGCCCTCTGGCGGGACGACGCCGACGATCAGCGAATCGTCCTGACGCAGCTGTTCGACGACGTGCGCATTGGTGACGACGAGGTTGGGCGCGACGGCAAAGCCGGTGCCGTGGCCGACGATGCTGGCACGCGTGCCGTCCGTCTGGAGCATGACCACGCGCACCACGCTGCGGCTGGCAGCGGCGATGTCCGCCGGATCTGCGAGAGCCGGGCGGGCGATGAGCAGCAGCCAGAGGGCGGCGACGAGGCGGGCGACCGTTTTCGACATGCGCGGACTTCTTGCCGCGTTTCGCTTTGACCGCAAGCGGCGGGACGCGGCGCGCGCGTCGGGCGGATAGTCTTTTCGGCAGGAAGGAGACCTGTCATGACTCAAGCGATGATCGAGGCGCTGGACGAGGAGGAATGCTGGACCGCCGTGCGGCTGCGCGACCGGGCGTTCGACGGGGGTTTCGTGACCGGGGTGCTGTCCACGGGCATCTATTGCCGCCCCAGTTGCGCGGCGCGGCATCCCCGGCGCGAGAACGTGCGCTTCTTTTCCGACGGTGCGGCGGCGCGGGGGGCGGGCTTGCGGCCCTGCCTGCGCTGCTGCCCCGACGATGTGGCGCGGGATGAACGCGCGGTGCTGGCGGCGATCGCGGCGATCCGGGGGGCAGAGCAGCCGCTCGCGCTGGGCAATCTGGCGGCGCGCGCGGGCTATTCGCCGACGCACTTTCAACGGGTGTTTGCAAGGCACACCGGCCTGTCGCCCGCCGCCTATGCCCGCGCGCTGCGCGCCGAGCGCATGACCGAGGCGCTGAGCGACACGGGCCGCGTGACCGATGCGATCTATGAGGCGGGCTTTTCGGGACCGTCGCGGTTCTATGCCGCGAGCGAGGGGAGATTGGGCATGGCGGCTTCGGCGTGGGTCAATGGCGGGCAGGGCGTGACGATCCGGTGGGCGGTGGTGGCGACCTCGCTGGGGCAGATGCTGGTAGCAGCGACCGACAAGGGCGTGTGCCGCCTCTCGTTCGCGGAAGGGCCGGAGGCCTTGGCGCGGCGCTTTCCCAAGGCCGAGCTGGTCGAGGGCGGCGAGGACTTTGCCGCGCTGCTGGCGCAAGTCGTGGCCGCCGTGGAGACGCCGGGAAGCGGGAGCCACATCCCGCTCGACGTGCGTGGCACCGCCTTTCAGGAGGCAGTGTGGCGCGAGCTTCAGCGCATTCCGCCGGGCGAGACGCGCAGCTACGCCCAGATCGCGGCGGCGGTGGGCAAGCCCGGGGCGGTGCGCGCGGCGGGCAGCGCGAACGGGGCGAACGCCGTGGCCGTGCTGATCCCGTGCCACCGGGTGGTGCGCTCGGACGGGAGCCTTGGCGGCTATGCCTATGGGCTGGCGATCAAGCAGGAGCTGCTGGACCGCGAAAAGCCTTAACGGCGCGGGCGGTTTAGGGCAGGCTGCGCTTCAACGACAAAAGGGGAGAAGATCATGGCATTCGCACTCGAACCCGGCTGGCCGCAGACTCTGGGCGAAGCCTTTGCGCACATCGGCAAGGTGACCGCGCCGGGCGTGGACGATTTCAAGATCATGTCGCTGGTCGAAGCGGCGAGCGAGACGCTGTATCGCGTGACCGCGCAAGGCACGGACCATGCGGGCGTCATCGACCTGCTCCACCACAACGGGCGTGAGGAAATGGTCCATGCGCGCCGCGCGGCGCAAGTGGTCACGTTGCTGGGCGGGGGCGATTTCGCACCGCCGTCTGCCGAGGAAAACCCCTACCTCGCTGCCGGGGCCTTGCCCTTTTCCGAAGTGACGCCCGAGGCGTTGCGCAAGCTGGCGCAGGGCGAGTTCGGCGGGCAGGCGCTGTACGAGGGCTGGGCGGCGAGCCTGGACCATGCCGAAGCGGCGGCGCTGCTGCGCCAGAACGGCGCGGAGGAAGTGGACCATGGCAACCGCCTGATGCAAGCGGCGGCCTTGCTGGAGAGCTGAGGCGGATGGCGAGCGAATCGGGCGATGCGGGGTTGTTCTAGCCGGTCAACCACTCGGTCGTGATCTCGCCCCTGTGCCCCTCGGGCGCGAGGGCGGCGCGCAGTGCTTCGAGCAGAGGCGGCAGAGCTTGCGTGAAGGCGTAGGGCGGGTTGACGATGAAGAGGCCCGCGCCGTTGTAGAGGCCGGGCTGATCGGCATCGTACAACCAATGCTCCACCCCCAGGAATTTCGGGATGCCGCGCTTGCGCAGCTGGTCCTTCCACCGCCCGTGCGTGGCGCGGTCCTTTAGCGGATACCAGATCACCGTCACGCCATGCGCCCATTTGCGGTGAGCAGCGGCGAGCGTGGCGGTGATCCGTTCGCGTTCGTCGGTCTGCTCGTAAGGCGGGTCGACCACCACTACGCCGCGCGGGGTTCGCGGTGGCACCATCGCCAGCCACAGCTCGTAGGCGTCGCGCTCGTGCACGGCGGCGGATGTGCCACGCATCGCGCTGCGCAGGGCATGGACGTCTTCGTGATGCTTTTCATTGAGGATCAGCAAATCCTGCTGGCGCAGCAACTGCGCCAGGATCTGCGGAGAGCCGGGGTAGAGCAGCGGCTCGGCCCCGACATTTACCGCCCGGACCGCAGCGCGGTAGTCGTCCAGCAAGGGGTTTGCGTCGGCAAAAGCCCGCAGCACGCCCTGTGCGGCCTCGCCGGTACGCTGTGCCGCGTCGCCGTGAAGGTCGTAGAGCCCGCAGCCGGCATGGGTGTCGATCAGGGTCAGCGCGCCTTCCTTGATCTGCAACGCGCGCACGAGGGCGATCAGCAGGCTGTGCTTGACGACATCGGCGCTGTTGCCGGCATGGAAGGAATGGCGATAATTCATCGTGATTCAAAAACCCGGACAGCCTGTCTTCATCCGCACTGGCGGGCGTGGAAGCCGAGCGCAAGGCGGATGAAGTGACCAATCCGGTGCCCGTTACAGAGTCGGGTGGAAACCTTCAAAGCACTTCTGCGCGAGGCCTCACGCCTGGCGCGCCCAGCCCGGTTCGGCGGGCTCCAACGTGGCGAGGAAAGCGTCGGCGCTGGCGAGGGTTTCGGTGCGCTTCTCCTCGCTCATGCGGCGCCAGTTGGCGTAGGGTTGGGCGAGGCGCGGGTTGCGGCCGAGCTTGCCTTCGTTGCGGGCGAGGAAGTGCCAGTAGAGCGCGTTGAACGGGCAGGCCTGCGGGCCGGTCTTGAGCTTGACCTTGTAGGCGCAAGATCCGCAGTAATCGCTCATCCTGTCGATGTAGGCACCGCTCGCGGCATAGGGTTTCGACGCGAGGCGGCCGCCGTCGGCGTGGAGCGCCATGCCGGCGACGTTGGGCAGTTCGCCCCATTCATAGGCATCGGCATAGACCGCAAGGAACCAGTCGGCGACCTCAGCGGGCTTGAGGCCTGCCAGCAGCGCGAAGTTGCCGAGCACCATCAGCCGCTGGATGTGGTGGGCATAGGCGTTGTCGCGCGTGGTGCGCACGGCTTCGGACAGGCAGCGCATCTTCGTTTCGCCGGTCCACCAGAAGTCGGGCAGCGGGCGATGCGCGTCGAGGTGGTTGGCCGTGGCCATGCCCGGCATGTCGAGCCAGTACATCCCGCGGATATATTCGCGCCAGCCGATGATCTGGCGGATGAAGCCTTCGACCGCCTCGATCGGGGCGCGGCCCGCGTGGTATTCGGCCTCTGCCGCGCGGCAGATGTCGAGCGGGTCGAGCAGGCCGAGGTTGATCGCGGGCGCGAGCAGGGAGTGGAACACGAAGTCCTGCCCTGTCACCATCGCGTCCTGCCAGCGACCGAAGTGCGGCAGGCGCTTGTTGATGAAGTGCATGCACAAAGCTTGTGCGGCAGCCCGCGTCACCGGCCAGCAGAAGTTATCCAAAGTACCGAAATGATTGGAAAATCTCTGTTGGACAAGCGCGATCACCGCAGAGCTTGTTGAATCTTGTGCAAAGTGGGGCGGCACGGGGAAGGTGGCG
This sequence comes from Novosphingobium percolationis, assembly GCF_020179425.1. Lineage (GTDB taxonomy): Bacteria > Pseudomonadota > Alphaproteobacteria > Sphingomonadales > Sphingomonadaceae > Novosphingobium > Novosphingobium percolationis. The sequence goes on from NZ_JAILYM010000002.1 coordinate 648,007, forward strand.
CCCGGTTCCGGTCCGGCGCGGTTTTCGGCGTCGAAGTTCCAGCGCCCGCCGACCGGCTTGTCGCCCTCCATCAGCAGGCCGGTCTTGCGGCGCATGTCGCGGTAGAACCACTCCATGCGCAGTTCCTTGCGCCCTGCCGCCCAGGCATAGAAATCGGGCAGCGGGCATATGAAGCGCGTGTCGGGCAGCACGCGCAGGCGCACGGGCAGATCGGTGCGCCATTGCTCCATCGCCTGCCGCAACCGCCATTCGCCGGGTTCGGTGACCTGCACCCCGCGCGCACCGTGGCGAGCGACCGCGCGCGCCAGTTCGCCGGTGAGGGCGCCGGTGTTGGCGGGATCGTCGAGTTCGACGTAATCCACGTTCCAACCTGCCTCTCGCAGTTCGGCAGCGAAGTGACGCATGGCCGACAGCACGAGCGCGATCTTGGCCTTGTGGTGGCGGACGTAGGTCGCCTCGTCCATCACTTCGGCCATGAGCACCACGGTATCGTCGGGGTGACGGTCGGCGAGGCTGGAGAGGGCGGGGGAGAGCTGGTCGCCGAGGATGAGGACGAGGACCGGGCCGGATCGGTCGGCGCTCATGCCAGCAGCGCGCGCCATTGGGTCAGGATCGTGTCGAGTGCGAAGGCGGGATTGGCGGCGACCTGCGGCCTTGCCCCATCGCGCCAGGCCTTGATGCGGGCAACCACGGCGGGCAGGTCGCGCGCGTCGAGCCGTTCTTCGGGCGAAAGCAGGTCGACCGCCGCGCCGAAATCGTGCGCGAGGGCGGGCGTGCCCAGCGCATGGGCTTCGGCGAAGACGAGGCCGAAGGTTTCGGGCACTTTGGCCTGTGGGCCGAACAGGCACAGCGCGCCCGCCAACTCGGCATGGAGCCGGTCTTGCGGCAGCGGTCCGAGAAAGGTCACGCCTTCGGGCGCGGCGGCATTGTCGGCCACGTCGTAGGCGGGCGAGGCGATGAACAGTTGCATCGAGGGGATCGCGGCGCGCACGGCGGCGAAGGCCGCCAGCACCTGTTCGATGCCCTTCCACGGGGCAGAAGCGAACAGCAGCCGGTCGCGGTCCACCGGTGGGGCCGGGGCGGGGCGGAGGACGACGACCGGGTTGTAGATGACGCGGATGTCGGGGCGGAACAGGGCGGGGAACAGCCGGTCGCGTTGCAGCGCCTCTGCGATATTGGCGGCGTGCGCGGGCGAGACGCAGACGCGGGTGACGCCAACCATGCGATAGATCAGCGCGCGCATCTCGGCGCGCAAGGCCCCGCGCGGGCCGCTGTCGAGATCGACCCAGTCGTGCAGCCACAACACGATGCGCGCGCGGGCATTGCGGCGGCGCAGGCGCGGGGCGAGCGCATCGTGGCGCTGGATGACGATGGCATCGGCTTGCGCGGCGAGGCGGTCGAGCTGGTCCCACGGCTGCCAGTTCACGCCGCCGCCCGCGTGGGGCGTGGCGCGCGCGTGCTGGACCACGTCGATCGTGAAATCGGCGGCTAGGCCGATGGCCACGCGCACCAGCGTTGCTTCGCTGCCGCCGATGGCGTGCGCGGGGTTGCCGGGCGAGGTTTCGTCGTAGGCGACCTCGGACTGGCTATCGACGAAAAGGAGGCGCCTGTGGGGCTTGGGGAGGGGCATTCACACGAAGCTATAGGGATCGACGTCGACCGCAACCCTGACTCCGGGGGCAAAACGCAGGGGTTCGAGCCATTGCCGGATCACGCGCTGCAGTTCTGTGGAGCGGCGCGCGTTGATCAGCAGGCGGTAGCGGTAGCGCCCGCGCAGCAGGGACAGCGGCGCAGGCGCGGGGCCGAGGATCAGCACGTCGGGCAGGCGTGGCGCGGTGCCGCCGATGGCGCGCGCGGCGTCGCGTGCCTCGGCTTCGTCCTCGCTCGACACGATGATCGCGGCCCAGCGGCCGAAGGGCGGGGCATTGGCATCGCGCCGGGCTTCGGTCTCGGCGGCGTAGAAGGCATCGCGGTCGCCGCTGGCCAGCGCCTCGATCACCGGGGCGTCAGGGTGGCGGGTCTGGATCATGACTTCGCCGGGCTTGTCGCCTCGGCCCGCGCGGCCCGCTACCTGCGCGACCTGCTGGTAGGTGCGCTCGGCCGCGCGCAAGTCGCCGCCTTCAAGGCCCATGTCGGCGTCGATCACGCCCACGAGGGTGAGGTCGGGAAAGTGGAAGCCCTTGGTGACGAGCTGGGTGCCGACGATCACGTCGATGGCTTTCGCTTCGGCCTGCGCGACGAATTCGGCGGCCTTGGCCGGGCTGGTCAGCGTGTCGGAGGTGACGAGCGCGACGCGCGCGTCGGGCAGGATCTGGGCCACTTCATCGGCGATGCGCTCCACGCCGGGGCCGCAGGCGACCATGCAGTCCTTTTCGCCGCATTCGGGGCAGGCATCGGGCCGGGGGATCTCGTGCCCGCAATGGTGGCAGGCGAGGCGGCGCGAGAGGCGGTGCTCGACCAGCCAGGCCGAACAGTTGGGGCACTGGAAGCGATGGCCACAAGTGCGGCACAGCGTGAGCGGGGCATAGCCGCGCCGATTGAGGAACAGCAGGCTCTGCTCGCCCTTGAGCAGCCGATCCTTCAGCGCTTCGACCAGCACGGGGGCGAGCCAGTGGCCGCGTTCGGGCTGCTGTTCGCGCAAGTCCACGATGCGGATGTCGGGCATCGTCGCGCCGCCGAAGCGGCTGGGCAGGACCAGCCGTTCGTAGCGCCCGGCATCGGCCATGTGCAGGCTTTCGAGCGCGGGGGTAGCGCTGGCGAGGACGACCGGAACCTGCTCGAAATGGGCGCGCATGACCGCGACGTCGCGGGCGTTGTAGCGCACGCCATCATCCTGCTTGAAGCTGATTTCGTGCGCTTCATCGACGACGATCAGGCCGAGCTTGGCAAAGGGCAGGAACAGCGCGGACCGCGCGCCGACCACGACTTTGGCCTGCCCGAACGCCACTTGCCGCCAGGCGCGGCGGCGTTCGGAGGATTTGAGCGAGGAGTGCCAGGTGACGGGCGGTACGCCGAAGCGCGCCTCGTACCGTTTGAGAAACGTTTCGGTCAGCGCGATTTCGGGGAGGAGGACGAGCACCTGCCGCCCGGCCGCGATCGCGGCGGCGATGGCCTCGCTATAGGTTTCCGTCTTGCCAGAGCCGGTGACGCCGTCGAGCAGGAAGGGCCGGAATTCGTGTGCCCGGACCGCTGCCACCATCTTGCCTGCCGCTTCGGCCTGTTCGGGCGCAAGGTCGGGCACGGCGTGGCGCGGATCGGGTGCGGGGTAGGGCCGATCGCTATCGACCAGCACCGCTTCGAGCATGTCGGCATTGACCATGCCGCGCAGGACGGCCTCGGAAACACCAGCGATTTCAGCGAGTTCTCGGATCGTGCCCTGCTGGTCGTTCAGCAGGTCGAGCGCCTGCGCGCGCTGCGGGGTGAGGCGTGCCGGTTCGTGGCCGGTGAGGCGGTATTCGGTGACGGTGCCGCCCCCGCGCAGCGCGGCATTGCTCGACAACGCCATGCGCGCGACCGAGGCGATGCTGGTGACGTAGTAATCGGCGCACCATTCGATCAGGCGGCGCAAGGGCGCGGGCAGCGGCGGGACCGGGAGCACCTGCAGCAGCGGGCGCAGCTTGGCGTCCGGAACTTCGCTGGCGGGGAGGCGTTCGGCCTCCCATACCACGCCCACGATCTGGCGCGGCCCCAGCGGTGCGACAACGACGCTGCCCGGCTCCACCGCCATGCCATCGGGCACGCGATAATCGAGCGGCCCGAGGGCGGCGTTGAAGACGAGGCAGCGGACGCGGTTCATCGTGGGGACTGCATATGGCGGGCATCACCCGTGGACGAAAGCCCGCCGGGGCAAAAAGAGGAGACGTACCATGGCCACCCACTCGCAAGTGCTGACCCGTCGCAGGCTGATGATCGGATCGGGCGCGATGGTGGGGATGGGCGCGCTGGGGCTGGCTGGCTGCGCCGGTTATGGCGGGTTCTCGCTGGTGGAAGTGGTGCGGCGGCTGCTGCAGCTATCGGCCAACCGCGCGTTCGACCGGCTGCTGGCGCCGGGCGGGTTCTGGGACGACCAGATGGCGCGGCTGGTGCTGCCGCAGCAATTGGGCAATCGCGGCGGCATGTTGCAGCAGATGTTGACCGGGCCGCTGTTCAAGGACCGGCTGGCGCGCGCCTTCAACGACATGGCCGAGCGCGCCGCCTATCGCGCGGCGCCCGCGGTGACCGAGGCGATCCGCGGCATGGGCGTGCGCGATGCGCTGGCGCTGATCCGGGGCCGCCCCGACGAGGCGACCAACTATTTGCGCGGCGAGATGGCGGGGCGCCTGATCGACGTGATGTTCCCGCAGTTCGGCGACCTGCTGCACGCGACGTCGGACCCGCTGGTGGGCCAGGCGCTGCAACTGGCGACGGGGGTGGACGTGAACGGCATCGCCAACGATCTGGCGCGGCAGGCCGACGACGCGATCTGGCGCTCGATCGGGCGCGAGGAAGCCGAGATCCGCCGCAACCCGCGCGGAACGAACGACCCCCTGCTGGAGCGCGCGTTCGGCGGCAGTTAAGTCGCAGTCAGGCCCCGGGCTCAGCCGCCCGGGGTGGAGTTGGCCAGCGCGTCGAGCTGGGCGGTGCAGCCGTTGTCGGCGAGCACCGTCGCGACGCCGAGCGTGTCGCTGGGCAGGCTGGCCAGCATGCGGATGCGGATCATCACCGTGCGGCCCACGGGGCTGCGGAAGGTGTAGTTCTGTCCGTCCATCGGCATCAGCCCTTCGGCCGGCCAGAGCTTGAGCGGGTTGCCCGCGCTCCAGGTGACGTCGGCCATCGCGCCATCGGGGCCGGTGAGCCTGCCCATGCCGGTTTCGGCGGCATCGGGGCGCCACAGCACGATCTGCTTGGGATCGGCGGCGCAGAACGTGCCGCCCTTGGTCACGTCGAGATACCAGATGCTGTCGGGACCGCTGTTGGGCGTGGCCGCATCGGTGGGCGCGCTGCGCACCGCCCCGGTGCGCACGCGTGCGCCGCCCGGCGTCGTGGCCATCTGCGCCATCGCGAGCGCGCTGGCCTGGTCGCGGCTGACGGCGGCGTTGACCGGGAACGAGCCGGGGCCGTTGACGACGCGCGTGCCCGACTTGTCGATCACGGTCACGTGGTCGCCCGCTTTGAGCGAAAGCGTGCCGTTGGCGGGCAGCTTGCGGCCCATCGGATATTGCGCGGCAGATGGGCCGGTCGAGCGGACGACCACGGCCTGCGCCATGGCCGCGCTGCCGGCGACGAGCGCGAGCGCGCCTGCGGCCAGAGCCAGGGGCTTGCGGAGCTTGGCGGGATCAACCCAGGACATGACTTTCTCCTTCGTGCGCATTCATCAGGCGGGCGGCAAGATTCGCCAGCGCCGGATCAGTGGTAGCCAGTTTGGCGATTCGCGTTGTGACATCACGCACGGCGGCGTGATTTCCCGCGCGGTGCGCGGTGACCAGTTCTTCGGCGAGCGCGGCGTCGCGGGCATCGCCTGCGGGCAGCGGTTCGAACACTTCGACCGGCGTCGCCCGGCCGCGCAGGGTGACGGTGCCCATCGGGCGCACGCGCGGGCGGCTGGCGGCATCGCCCAGGTGGTCGAGCGCCTCGCGGCTGATGAGGACGGTGGTGTCGAGCGGCTTGTTCGCGCTTTCGAGGCGGGCAGCGGTGTTCATGGCATCGCCCAGCGCGGTGTACTGGATGCGGCCTTCGCCGCCGAAGTTGCCGACGATCGCCTCGCCGAAATGGACGCCGACGCGGGTGCGGCCGATGGGGGGCACGCCTTCGGGCACGGCGCGGCGGAAGGCTTCGCCTGCTTCGTACATAGCGACGGCGGCGGCAATGGCGCGCTCGCCGTCATCGGGCTTGGACAGCGGCGCACCCCAGAATGCCACCACGGCATCGCCCACGAACTTGTCGAGCGTGCCGCCATATTGCAGCACCACGGCGGACAGGCGGTCGAGATAGTCGTTGAGCAGGCGCGCGATCATTTCCGGTTCGACCGCGTGGGTCAGCTTGGTGAAGCCTTCGAGATCGGAGAACAGGCAGAAGATCGCGCGCTTTTCGCCGTGAAGCTGCAGCCGTTCGGGATTGCGCATGATCTCGGCTGCGATCGAGCGCGGCAGGTACTTGCCGAGCGCGCCTTGCGCAAATTCGCGCTGCGCGGCGTTGAGCGCGCGCAGGGCCGAGCTGACCGCGAGATAGCCGAGCAGCCAGCCGACAAGCCAGCCGATGGCGGGCAGGTGGATCGTATCGAACCGGGCGCGTTCCAGCACGAAGGGCAGGCCGAACAGCAGCACGAACTGGACCAGCACGCCGATCACCAGCAGCCAGGTGCGCGCGCGCGACAATGCGCTGAGCGCGCCGAGGCCTACCGCGATCAGGGCAAAGCCTGCGAGCGCGACGCCCGGAATGCCGCGCGGCAGCGCGTGGTCGAGCAGTTGCGACAGCATCGCGGCGTGGATGGCGACGCCGATCGTCTGCGTTTCGCCCATGATGCGGGTGTTGGTGCGCGTGAACGGCGTATCGAACAGGTCGAAGTCGGAGAAGTGCGCGCCGACCAGCACGTAGCGGCCCCGGATCTGCGATTCGGCGAAGGGCGCGGTTTCGGGATCGGCGAGGAAGTCGATCGGCACTTCATCGAAGACGGGACGGTCGCTCGACGCCGGGCGGCGGAAGCGGATCGGGCCGGTGTAGCTGGCAAAGCGCGGGTCGGCATCGGCAGTATGCTGCGTCATTGCCACGCTCAACAGAGCGGGCATTCCCGGCTTGCGAGCGGGCCAGCGGCGCGCGACGTTGTCGACATCGTTGGCGAGCAGGATCGAGGCGGGCTGGACGGTCGGCCCGCGCACGGCGGCGATCGTGGCGCGCAGGTCCTGTTCCTGTTCCCAGGTGATCTGTTCGGGGCTCGCCTTGTTGGTGGTGAAGGCGAGGAACACCGGGATCGGCATGTCCTTGAGCGCGGCGCGGAGCACCGGGTCGTCGGGCTGCGGGCTGTCGAGCAGCACGTCGACGCCGACCGCCTTGGCGCCGAGCTTGCCGATATTGGCGAGCGCCTGCGCCATGACGGTGCGGTCGACCGGCGAGATCTTGCCCGTCTTGCGGTTGGTGTCGGGCGTGTAGACAACCAGCGTCACGCGCTTGTCGGTATCGACGGCAGGGGCCAGCGTGGCCGCGCGCAGATCGTAGAGCGCGGCTTCGGCATCGCGCAGCAGCGGCAGGCGCCAGCTGCCGAGCGCGGCGGCGATCGCGACGGCCAGCAACAGCACCATGACCGCGATCCGCTGCGCGCCCAACTGGCGCAGGCCGGCGCCCAGCCGTTGGGCAAGCGTGACGCGGGTCTGGTCCTGGCTGTCGGGCATCGCTTCCCCTGACTCATCCGGTCCGCATGGGAGCCGTTCTGGCGTCCCGACGGCTTAAGGCCCGCCGCGTGCTTCGTGCAAGCGGCGATAGTGCCTAAGACGAACCTAAACGAAGGTTGACGCGGTGAAATGTTGCCGAGGGGATGCGCGCGGGTTGCCGCGTTCAGAAGCCTTCGAAGCGCACCGCCTCCGACAAGGGGGCGCGAGGGACCGGGAACTGGTTGATCGGGTCGGCGGCGTCACGCTTGCCGATCGACAGCCCGCAGAAGAACACGTGGTCCTCGGGGATATCGACGCACGCGCGGATCTGCTTCTGATAGAGCGCCCATGCCTCCTGCGCGCAGGAATCGAGGCCTTCCTCGCGCAGCAGCAGCATCACCGTCTGCAGCCACATGCCGATATCCGACCACTGCGGCGGGCCCATGTAGCGGGGGGTGTGGACCAGCATCAGCACCGGCGCATCGAAGGCGCGGAAATTGGCCATGAAGCGGCTGAGACGGCCCTTCTTGTCCTCTCGCGGGATGCCGAGCGCGGCGTACATCGCCTCACCCACGCCGAAGCGCCGTTCGGCATAGGCGCCGTCGAGTTCTGGCGGGTAGATCGCGTATTCGGGCGCGTGGGCCTTGGATCCTTCGGGGATCACCGCAGCCGTGGCGGCGAGCAGGCGGGCGAGCGGTTCGCCCGCCAGCACGACCGCGTTCCACGGCTGGGTATTTCCGCCCGACGGCGCGCGCTGCGCCTTTTCCAGCACGCGCTGGAGCACGGCCTGGTCGACCGGATCGGGCAGGAAATTGCGGATCGAGCGGCGGCTGGCGACCGCTTCGGAAACGTCCATGGTCATGGTGGGGCCGCGTGCCTTCAGAAGCCGAGGAAGCGGACGTTGCCGTCGATCGGCTCGCGCTCGCGCGGGAAGTTGTTCACCGCCTCGTCCTCTTCGCGGTAGCCGATGGCGATGCCGCAGAACAGGATGTGGCTTTCATCGGACACGCCGATGTGATCCTTGATGAGCCGGGCATAGAGCGCCATGAATTCCTGCGGGCAGGAATCGAGCCCTTCTTCGCGCAGCAGCAGCATGATCGTCTGCAGCCACATGCCGGTATCCGACCACTGCGGCGCGCTGTTGCGGCGGTCCATGTAGCACACCAGCAGGGCAGGCGCGCCGAACGAGGTGGCGTTCTTCTGCATGAACTCCATCCGGGCGTCCTTGTCGCTACGGCCGATTTCCATCGCAGTGTACATCGCCGCGCCGACCGCCTGCAGGCGCGCCTTGCATTCGGGGATCACTTCGGGATCGGAGAAGCTGTATTCGATCGGGTCCTGCGGCGGGCTCTGCAGGATCTTGGCCTGCAGCGCCTTGAGCGGCTCGCCGGTCAGGATCGTGGCTTCCCACGGCTGGAAGTTGCAGCCCGACGGCGCCCAGCGCGCCTTGTCCATCACGCGGCGCAGCGTTTCGAGCGGAACAGGCGTATCCTTGAACGCGCGGATCGAGCGGCGCGACAGGACGGCATCGGAAACGGTGGCGGACGCGGCGGTGGCGGCGCGCCCTTCGAGCGTGGCGGTGGTCATGACTTGGGACTCTCCCCCGAAAGGTTGTTCCCGATTTAATTGGTCGGTTAACCGCCGCCGGTCAAGCTCATTCGTCCTCGAACAGGCCTGCAAGCTGTTCGACCATGGTGCCGCCCAGTTGTTCCACGTCCATGATCGTCACGGCGCGGCGGTAGTAGCGCGTCACGTCGTGGCCGATGCCGATGGCGACGAGCTGGACCGGGCTCTGCTTCTCGATCCAGTCGATCACGCGGCGCAAGTGCAGTTCGAGATAGCCTGCGCTGTTCACGCTCAACGTCGAATCGTCGACCGGCGCACCGTCGGAAATGACCATCAGGATGCGGCGGTCTTCCTGCCGTGCCAGCAGGCGGTTGTGCGCCCACAGCAGCGCCTCGCCGTCGATGTTCTCTTTCAGCAGGCCTTCGCGCATCATCAGGCCAAGGTTCTTGCGCGCCCGGCGCCAGGGCTCGTCGGCCTTCTTGTAGACGATGTGGCGCAGGTCGTTGAGACGGCCGGGCTGCGCGGGCTTGCCGCCGGCCAGCCACTGTTCGCGGCTCTGCCCGCCTTTCCACGCGCGGGTGGTGAAGCCCAGGATCTCGGTCTTGACGCCGCAGCGTTCGAGCGTGCGGGCCATGATGTCGGCGCTGATCGCGGCGATCGAGATCGGGCGACCGCGCATCGAGCCGGAATTGTCGATCAGCAGGGTGACGACGGTATCCTTGAACTCGACGTCGCGTTCGACCTTGTAGGACAGCGACTGGCCGGGCGAGATCACCACGCGGGCAAGGCGCGCGGCATCGAGCAGCCCTTCTTCCTGGTCGAAGTCCCACGAACGGTTCTGCTGCGCCATCAACCGGCGCTGGAGCCGGTTGGCGAGCTTGGAGACGACGCTCTGCAGGCCCTTCAACTGCGCGTCGAGATAGGCGCGCAGGCGGGTCAGTTCTTCCTCGTCGCACAAGTCGGTGGCGGCGATGACCTCGTCGAACTGCTCGGTGTAGGCCTTGTAGTCGAAGGTATCGGGAATGTCGGTCCACTGGCGGTTGGGGCGGGTGGGGAGCATCCCTTCCTCGCCATCGTCGGCCATGTCAGCGTCGGCGCTGTCTTCCGAATCCTCGATCTGCTGCTCGGTCTCGCTGTCCTCGTCGCCTTCGGAGGTGTCGCCCGCGACTTCGCTGGGCTGCTGCTCCTGGCTGTCCTCGCCGGCGTCGGGCTCCTCCTCGCCTTCCTGATCCTCGTCCTCGCCTTCGTCCTCTTCGGTGTCGGGCTGGTCGGGGGTGTCGGAGCGGGTCAGCTCGAGGTGGCCGAGCATGTCGAGCGCGAGCTTCTGGAAGCTCTTCTGATCATCGAGCGAACGGCTGAGCGCATCGAAATCGTCGCTGGTGCGCGATTCGATGAAGCTGCGCAGCATCGCGGTGCCGAGTTGCGCCGCTTCGGGCACGGGCTGGCCGGTCAGCTTTTCACGCAGCAGCAGCGCGAGCGCGGTGGGCAGCGGCACGTCTTCGGGCTTGCCCGCGCGCGCGATGGGGTCGGATGCGATGCGCTGGTCGGTCGCCGCGCCGATGTTGCCGCGGATGCCCGCATAGCCTTCGGAGCCGAGCGCTTCGTAGCGGACCTGCTCGATCGCGTCGTAGGCGGCGCGGGCGACGGGTTCGGCGGGCGCGCCCGCGCGGTGCACGGCTTCATTGTGCAGGCGCAGGCGCAGCGCCATCGAATCGGCCGCGCCGCGCGCTTCGGCCACTTGCGCGGCCGGAAGCGAGCGGCCCGGCATCGGCACGCGCAGGTTGCCGCCGGACTGGCTGGCGGCATCGGCGGTCCACGCGACCTCGATCTCGGATTCGTCGGCAAGGGCGCGCGCCGTCCCGGCAAGGACGGTGCGGAACTGGTCGAGAGGAGATTCGTCGCGCAAGGGGCCGCTGCTTTCTGTTATTTAGTCAGTCGGTTGAAAAGGTCAGCCGATGCTCTGCCCGGTCTTGGCCCAGTCCGCAAGGAAGCCTTCGATGCCCTTTTCGGTCAGGACATGCTTGAACAGGCCCTTGATCACGGCAGGCGGCGCGGTGATCACGTCGGCGCCGATCTTGGCGCTTTCCAGCACGTGGACGCCGTGGCGGATCGAGGCGACGAGGATCTGCGTCTCGAACGCGTAGTTGTCGTAGATCAGGCGGATGTCGCGGATCAGGTCCATGCCGTCGAAGCCGTTGTCGTCGTGGCGACCGACGAAGGGCGAGACGAAGGTCGCGCCCGCCTTGGCCGCGAGCAGCGCCTGGTTGGCCGAGAAGCACAGCGTGACGTTGACCATGGTGCCGTCGGCGGTGAGCTTCTTGCAGGTCTTGAGGCCATCGACCGTCAGCGGCACCTTGATGCAGACGTTGTCGGCGATCTTGCGCAGGATTTCAGCCTCGCGCATCATCGTTTCGTGATCGAGCGCGACGACTTCGGCCGAGACCGGGCCGTGCGTCAGCTTGCAGATTTCCTTGGTCACCTCGATGAAGTCGCGGCCCGACTTGGCGATCAGCGACGGGTTGGTGGTGACGCCATCGAGCAGGCCGGTGGCGGCAAGATCGGCGATTTCGGCGATTTCGGCGGTGTCGACGAAGAACTTCATGGGGAAATGGTCCTGCTTGGGCGGGAATGATTCCCTGCCCATAGCCCGATGCAGCCCACTTGGAAACGGACGGCAGGGGCAGGTGCGCCTGACAGCTTGACCAGGCCGCTTGACCAGTTGGGCCGGGGCAGGGCAAGGCCGCGACCATGGAAAACACTGCTCGCCCGCTGACGCTGTTCAACAGCCTGACCCGCGCCCTGGAACCCTTCGTGCCGGTGCACGAGGGCGAAGCGCGCGTCTATTCGTGCGGGCCGACGGTCTATAACTACCCGCACATCGGCAACATGCGCGCCTATGTCTTTGCCGACGTGCTGGGGCGGACGCTGAGCTTCAAGGGCTACAAGCTGACCCACGTCATCAACATCACCGACGTCGGCCACCTGACCGACGACGCCGATGCGGGCGAGGACAAGATGGAGCGCATGGCGGCCGCCCAGAAGCAGTCGATCTGGGACATCGCCGAGCATTACAAGCAGGCCTATTGGGCCGACGTGCGCGCGCTGAACATCCGCCAGCCCGCGCAGTGGACGATCGCGACGGACTATGTGCCAGCGATGATCGAATTTGCGCAGAAGATCGCGCCTGTGCACTGCTATGAGCTGGAGAGCGGGCTCTATTTCGACGTTTCGACCGTGGCGGATTACGGTCGGCTGGCGCGCGCGCAGACCGACGAGGGCGAGGGGCGCATCGAAGCCGTCGAAGGCAAGCGCAATGCCGCCGACTTCGCGATCTGGCGCAAGACCCCGGCGGGCGAGACGCGGCAGATGGAATGGGATTCGCCGTGGGGCCGGGGCGCGCCGGGCTGGCATCTGGAATGCTCGGTGATGAGCGGGCAAGTGCTGGGCTTCCCCTTCGACATCCACACCGGCGGCATCGACCACCGCGAGATCCACCACCCGAACGAGATCGCGCAGAACCAGGCGTTCTGCTGCACCAACGGGCTGAACGTGCCGACCAACAGCGGCGCGAAAGTGTGGATGCACAACAACTTCCTCGTCGAACGCAGCGGCAAGATGAGCAAGTCGAGCGGAGAGTTCCTGCGGCTGCAACTGCTGATCGACAAGGGCTACCACCCGCTCGCCTACCGGATGCTGTGCCTGCAGGCGCACTATCGCAGCGAGCTGGAGTTTTCGTGGGACGGGCTGGCGGCAGCGCTGACCCGGTTGAAGCGGATCGTGATGGCCGTGGCGCAGTTGAAGGAGCGCGCGGGTGATGGCGTGCTGCCCGCAGCGGGCGCGAAGTTTGCGCCCCTGCTCGACAAGTTCGATGCCGCGATCAGCGAGGACCTCAACACCTCGGTCGCACTGACCGTGCTGGACGAGATCGTCGCGGTGAAGAAGGTCGATCCGGCCGAAAAGCTGGCCGCAATCGCGGCGGTGGACGCGGTGCTGGGGCTGGATCTGCTGGTGATCGACCGCGCCGCGCTGCGCCTTCGCCCCAAGGGCGTGGACCTCGCCGAGGCAGAGATCGAGGCCGTGCTGGCCGACCGCAAGGCCGCCCGCGCCGAGAAGGACTTTGCTCGCTCCGACGCGCTGCGCGATGACCTCGCCGCGAAGGGCGTCGAGGTGATGGACGGCGATCCGCTCGGCTGGGAGTGGAAGCTGGGCTGACCTTGCCGCGCGGCTTGCGAGACGCCATGCTGCCGAAAAAGGGCATGGAGAGAATACGATGAGCGCGCAAGGCAACCCCAGCAAGACCATCCTCGTCGCCAATGCGATGATCGCGCCGCTGGTGGCGGGGCGCCTGCCCGAGTGGGTGGACCTGCGCACGTTCCGGCATACCGACGAACTGATGGACCTCGCGCCCGAGGCGGAGATCGGCTGGTTCGATCTCAACGACAAGGCGCCGATGGCCGAGGCGGTGCGGCGGGCGACGCGGCTGCGCTGGCTCAATTCGATCTATGCGGGCGTCGACGGGATGCCGCTCGACGTGATGGCGCAGCGCGGCGTCGTCTATACCAATGGCGTGGGGATCAACGCGGTGACCATCGCCGAATACGTGGTGATGGGGATGCTGACCGTGGCCAAGGGCTATCGCGAGGTGGTGCGCGCGCAGGACCGGCACGAATGGCTGATGGATTCGCCGGGCAAGGTGGAACTGGCGGGCAGCCGCGCGCTGCTGCTGGGCTATGGTGCGATCGGGCAGCGGGTGGAGCGCATCCTTTCGGCGATGGATGTCGAGGTGGTGAAGGTGCGCCGCTCGGGTGGAGCCGATGCGCTGGCGCCCGATGCCTGGCGCGCGCGGCTGGGGGAATTCGACTGGGTGATCCTGGCCGTGCCCGCCACGCCCGAGACCGAGGGCATGATCGGCGCGGAAGAGATCGCCGCGATGAAGACCGGGGCAGTGCTGGTGAACGTGGCGCGCGGGTCTGTGGTGGATCAGGGCGCACTGGTCGCGGCGCTGGAGGCGCGGCGGATCGGCGGCGCTTTCCTCGACGTGACCACGCCCGAACCGCTCCCCGCCGACCATCCGCTGTGGTCGCTGCCCAATGCGCACGTCACCATGCACCTGTCGGGCCGCGCGCAGGACAAGATGTTCCAGCGTTCTGCCGCGCGCTTCCTTGAAAACCTCGAACGCTATCGCCGGGGTGAGCCGCTGGCGCCGCAGGTAGACCTGACGCTGGGCTACTGACGCCGGGAGTTATTGAAACAGGCTGGTGCCGCCACCTTCGCGATAGGCGCAGGGCGTCGAGTTTTTCACCGGATGGTCGGCGAACCATGCGGTTGCGGCTTGACGCGACGCGAGGGGGATCAGCCGGTTGGCCGGGCGATCGTAGATCAGCAGCTGCCCATAGGGATAGAGCGTGTCCGCCCCGAATTCGCGCACGGTCACCCCTTGCGCGGTCACTTGCGTGCCCGGCGTTACCGCATCGGCCAGCAGACTCGGCATCCGGTATTGCAGCCGCAGCCGGTCCGACAGGCCATAGGCCGATGGATAGAGCGGCGCCGGGCCGAGATAAGGGCATTCCCCTTCGAGCAGCAGCGCCGTGCCGGGGCGCGGCGCGGGCATGGCCGCAACAATGTCGGCAAAGATGTCGTCGGCCTTCTCGGCGGCCCGCACGAAGCTGGTTCCGATGCTGGCGACGACGATCACCCCGCAGGTGCAGAACAGCGCCGTGAGCACGCCGAGCAGCCCATTGCGGCGGCGGTCGAGCCAGACCATGCCCGACAGCAGGATCAGCACCGCGCCGGGGGCTGCGCCGATGTTGCTGCGATTGTCGAGGCCGAAGGGTTCCGGCCCATAGACCATGCGCGGCAGGAAGGCGGCATAGCCCAGCGCGAAGGCCAGCAATCCGCTCGCGAGCAGGAAGCCGGGGCCGATCGCGGCGCGGAGAGCGGTTTCCTGCATGCGCGACGGCGGGGTGGCGGCGATGCGGGCGGGGCCGATCAGGAGCAGCGCAACCGCCGTGGAAAAGCCCGCCAGCACCACCGTAGGGCCGCCGAACGGCCCCAGCGCAGCGCGCAACGCCGTCCAGGGCAAAGCCACGCCCATGTCCCACAGCAGGTTCACACTGGCCGTCACCGCCATCAACGCGCCATGGTGGATCAGCGCGCCTGCGGCCAGCGGCGCGACCAGTTCGTGGCCGACGGCGATCTTGAACAGGATGGCGGTGGCCAGCGCCAGGCCAAGCGTTGCCTGCGTGGCGAGGAAGCTGCGGTCGCGGCGCATGTCGTGCCAGGACGATCCGCCTGCACGCCAGACGAACAGCGCGAGGCCCGGAAGCACGGGGCCTGCCAGTTCATACGAGAACAGCGAAACCGAGCAGGCCAACGCCAGCAGCACCATGTCCGCAACGCGTCGCTGCGGCTGGTCGCGATGCCGCCACGCACGTACCGTCGCGCACAGCGCCAGCGCGAAACCCAGCAGCGATAGCGTGGCCATGTGATTGGCCAGCCACATCCGCGCGGTCGAGAACCACGGGGTGGACACGATCATGAGCGCGAAGGGGAACGCGATCGGCGTCGTCGCCGGGATGCCGCGCAGGCCGTGGTGGAAGGCAAACGCCGCGCCCAGCAGCAGCAGATGGTTGAAGACGTGAGCAAACAACACGCCATCGTGCGGCGTGGCCAGGCTGTAGAACCAGTAGAGCACGATCTGCAGCGGCCGCACGGCGACGTTGGCCGTGCTGGCGAGCCCCGAGTAGAACGACGCGAAATCATTGGCGGAGGTTGCCGCTTCCTGCCCCGCGAAAGTCCAGTCGTCGAGATAGAGCCCCAGGCCGCCCAGATAGGGCAGCGCGCCGAGCATCAGCACGAGCGCAAGGCCGAGGCGCTGCGCTGCAACCTCGCTCAGCGCTCCATGGCGCGATGGTACGGGCCGCAGCGCAGTTTCCAACCTTGAAGCTCTTTCTTCTGAGAAACTATCGAACGCCGTGCATCGAAAATTACGATGGGCTTTGGGTTATTAGTCCATAGGTGTGGATTTGGACAGATAGATTGGTTCAATTAATGATAACGATAGTTTATGGCGGGCCGGGCTTCCGGCGTGTCTGTTTTCCATGTGATGCCATGGTTGAACCAATGGGGTGACGCCGCGCTCCGGCTTTGGTACGCCTTGTGCCGAGGGGCAGGCTTGGCATGGGCCTCCAACGACCGGGACCGCCCCACGGGCCGTAACGACAGGGGAGAAGAAGCGCCGGTGGCCCCGCGCGCTTCTGGTTGCGGAGCGTGGATAAATGGCTGGAACCGGCGAAGGGACCAAGGCGTCCGATCTTTTCGTGCAGTGCCTTGAAGAAGAGGGCTGCGAATACATCTTCGGCGTGCCGGGCGAGGAGAACCTCGACTTCCTCGATTCGCTGTCACGCTCCACCAAGATCAAGCTGATCCTGACGCGCCACGAACAGGGCGCGGGCTTCATGGCGGCGACGTATGGTCGCCATACCGGCAAGACCGGCGTGTGCATCGCGACGCTGGGGCCGGGGGCGACCAACTTCGTCACCGCGGCGGCCTATGCCACGCTGGGCGGGATGCCGATGCTGATGATCACCGGGCAGAAGCCGATCAAGAAGTCGAAGCAGGGGCGCTTCCAGATCCTCGACGTCTGCTCGATGATGGGGCCGATCACCAAGTACACGCACCAGATGCAGTCGTCGGACAACATCCCCAGCCGCGTGCGCGAGGCGTACCGTCTGGCCGAGGAGGAAAAGCCGGGCGCGACGCATATCGAGCTGCCCGAGGACATCGCCGACGAACACACCACCTCACACCCGCTGAAGCGCAGCCAGGTGCGCCGCCCGACGGCGGACGTGAAGTCGATCCACCAGGCGGTCCACGCGCTGGAGAACGCCAAGGCGCCGGTGCTGGTGATCGGGGCGGGCGCGAACCGCAAGATGACCGGCAAGATGCTGCGCGAATTCGTGGAAAAGACCGGGATTCCGTTCCTCACCACGCAGCTCGGCAAGGGGGTGATCGATGAACGGCACCCGAAGTTCCTCGGCTGCGCGGCGCTGTCGGCGGGCGATTTCGTCCATCGCGCGGTGGAGGATGCGGACCTGATCATCAACGTCGGCCACGACGTGATCGAGAAGCCGCCGTTCTTCATGCGCGAAGGCGGCACGCCGGTGATCCACGTGTCCACCAAGACGGCCGAGGTCGATCCCGTCTACTTCCCCAGCATCGAGGTGATCGGCGATATCGCCAACGCGATCTGGCAGATGAAGGAAGCGATCACGCCGAACCCGGACTGGGCCTTCGACCACATGCTGGCCTATCGCGCGGCGGAAGTGGCGCACACCGCGCCGCTGGCCGCCGATGCACGCTTCCCGATCTTTCCGCCGCATCTGGTGAGCCAGGTACGCGACGCCTTGCCCGAGGACGCCATCATCTGCCTCGACAACGGGGTCTACAAGATCTGGTTCGCGCGCGGCTATACCGCCTACCAGCCGAACACGGTGCTGCTCGACAACGCGCTCGCCACGATGGGGGCGGGGCTGCCCTCGGCGATGATGAGCGCGATGCTGTACCCTGATCGCAAGGTCATGGCGATCTGCGGCGATGGCGGGTTCATGATGAACAGCCAGGAGATGGAGACGGCGGTGCGGCTGGGGCTGAACCTGACCGTGCTGATCCTCAACGACAGCAGCTATGGCATGATCCGCTGGAAGCAGGCAAACATGGGCTTCGTCGACTTCGGGCTGACTTATGGCAACCCGGATTTCGTCAAGTATGCCGAGGCTTATGGCGCGAAGGGTTATCGCGTCGAGAGCGCAGGCCATCTCAAGGAACTGCTCGCGCATTGCCGTGATACGCCGGGCGTCCACCTCATCGATTGCCCGGTGGACTATTCGGAGAACGACCAGATCCTGAACAAGGACATCAAGGATTTGTCGAAGGCGTTGTAAGCCCGCGCCCGGGCGCGGGCATCGCGCCGTTCCAGCCCACCCCCGACCCCTCCCGCCTGCGGGAGGGGGGAGTTGCACGACCATGGTTCAGCTGAAAGACGTCTACCCGCTCTATCTCAACAACAAGGCGGTGCAGCCCAACGCCGACCTTGCGGTGACCGACAAGTTCACCGGCGAAATCGCGTTCCGCACCGCGTTGGCGACGCCCGACGTGATCGACGAGGCCATCGCGGGCGCCGTGCGCGCGGCCCCTGCCATGGCCAAGCTGGCGTCCTACGAAAAACGCGAGGTGCTCGATCATTGCGTGCGTCGTTTCAGCGAGCGCAAGGACGAGCTGGCCTATGCCCTGTGCGTCGAGGCGGGCAAGCCGATCGCGGATTCCGAAGGCGAGGTGGGCCGCCTGATCGACACCTTCCGCATCGCCGCCGAAGAAGCGACGCGCAACTATGGCGAGGTCCAGCCGCTCGACATTTCCCCGCGCGCCAAGGGCTACATGGGGATGTGGAAGCGCGTGCCGATCGGGCCGTGCAGCTTCATCTCGCCGTTCAACTTCCCGCTGAACCTTGCCGCGCACAAGATCGCGCCCGCGATCGCCGTCGGCTGCCCCTTCGTGATGAAGCCCGCCAGCCTGACGCCGCTGGGCGCGATCATCATGGGCGAAGTGCTGGCCGAATGCGACGTGCTGCCCGAAGGCGCGTTCTCGATCCTGCCCGCCAGCCGCGACGGGGCGGACCTGTTCACCACCGACGAACGA
The DNA here is from genome assembly GCF_020179425.1 of Novosphingobium percolationis. Taxonomy (GTDB): domain Bacteria; phylum Pseudomonadota; class Alphaproteobacteria; order Sphingomonadales; family Sphingomonadaceae; genus Novosphingobium; species Novosphingobium percolationis. Next base: position 666,612 of record NZ_JAILYM010000002.1, read on the forward strand.
TTGAAGCTGCTATCGTTCACCGGGTCGCCCGGTGTCGGCTGGGAACTGAAGGCCAAGGCGGGCAAGAAGAAGGTCGTGCTGGAACTCGGCGGCAATGCGGCGGTCGTGGTCGACAAGGATGCCGATCTCGACCACGCGCTCGCGCGGATCGTGTTCGGCGGGTACTACCAGTCGGGCCAGAGCTGCATCCACGTGCAGCGCGTGATCATCCACGAGGACATCTACGACACCTTCCGCGACATGCTGGCGGCGAAGGTGAAGACGCTGGTTTCGGGCGATCCCAAGGCGCGCGACACTTTCATCGGGCCGATGATTTCCGAAAAGGAGGCGCGGCGGCTGAAAGGCTGGATCGACGCGGCGGTGGCGGGCGGCGCAAGGCTGCTGGCGGGCGGCGGCTGCGAGGGCGCGATGCTGGAAGCGGCCTTGCTCGAAAACGTCGATCGCAGGAGCGACCTCTATGTCGAGGAAGCGTTCGGGCCGGTGGTGACGCTGTCGAAATTCTCGATCTGGGAGCAGGCACTGGCCGAAGTGAACGATTCGAAGTTCGGGCTTCAGGCCGGGCTGTTCACACGCGACATCCACAAGGTGCTCGACGCGTGGGACGATCTGGAGGTGGGCGGCATCGTGGTGAATGACGTGTCGTCGTACCGCGTTGACAACATGCCCTATGGCGGGGTCAAGGATTCGGGCCTCGGACGCGAAGGCATCCGCTTCGCGATCGAGGACATGACCGAGATTCGCAACATGGTGATCCGGCGCGTGTGAGGGCGGGGGGGAACTTTGCCCAAGGTCCGTCCAGAATGGGACCAAGTCGCTGTGGAAACTGCCTTAACCGCAGCCTTGGCGCGACATTTCCGGGCTTGAACCGAAACGGTGACAAGCATAGGCTCGCCAAAAGGGGTCGCATTGCGAGAACTTCCGCGAAGGCGGGGCGCAAGGGGTAAAGGCCCCGGCGTGCCGTGACGTGCGGCAGGAACGAGGGGCAATGCAGGGCACATCCACGTCGTTGCGGCAGCTTTTGGCTGCCTGCCGGACCGCGCCGCGCGCCGGGTGGGCGGCCGTGCTGCTGTGTCTCGCGATGGCGAGCGCCGCGCTCAGCGCCGCGTTGCTCGCGCCTGCGCCGCTCAAGGCGGAAAGCGCTGCGTCAAGCGATCGCGCGCATCAGGGCGTGGCCTCGTGCGCGGGCTCTACCTGCCATGGCCGATCGGTGCCCAGCGGCACCCCGGTGCGTCAGGACGAACTCGCGCGCTGGCAGGAGGAAAGCTCGCCCGGCGGAGCGCATAGCCGTGCCTGGCGCGTGGTCGAAGGCCCGCGCGGGCAGGAAATCGCGCGCAGGCTGGGCCTCGATGGCGCGGGCGTGCAGCGCGAATGCGCGGGTTGCCATGCCTCGCCGGGCGCCGTCCGGCTGTCCGATGGCGTCGATTGCGAGGCCTGCCACGGGGCCGCGGGCGGCTGGCTCTCCACGCACTATGCCGTGGGGGCGAGTCATCGCCGCAACGTGGCGCAGGGCATGACCGACCTGGTCGTTCCCGCCGTGCGCGCGCAGGTCTGCCTCGATTGCCACCTTTCAGGCGACGGGCGCGGGCAGTTCATCGCGCACCGGATCATGGCGGCGGGGCATCCGCGCATCTCGTTCGAGCTGGACCTGTTCTCGACGCTGCAGGCGCACCACGACGAGGATGCCGACTATGTCCAGCGCAAGGGGGGCCGCACCAATTCCGTGCGGATGTGGGCGGTGGGCCAGGCCGAGGCGGTGCAGCGCAGCCTTGAACTGTTCAGCCAGCCGGGCAAGGCCAGCGCCGGGATCTTCCCCGAATTCACCTTCTACGACTGCCATTCGTGCCACCGCCGCATCATCGACGGCGAGGACGCGCACGTGACGGCGGTGCCCAATCCCGGTCGACCGATCCCGCAGGGGATGCCGCCGTTCAACGACGAGAACATGATCATGTTGCTGGCCGCGGCCAAGGTGATCGCGCCCGATCTGGCAGGGCCGTTCGATGCCCGGGCCAAGGCGTTCCACCGCGCCATGGCCGCCAACCGCGCAGAAACGGTCGCCGCGGCGCAGGCGCTGCGCCAGAGCGCACAGGCGCTTTCGGCGCGGATGTCGGGCGCGGAGTTCGGGCGCGAGCGCACGTTCGCGATCATGGACGCCATTGCCAGCGATGCGATTTCCGACCGCTTCACCGACTATGAAGGTTCGGTGCAGTCGGTCATGGCGATCGACACGCTGCTGAACGGCATGGTCAATGCAGGGCAGGTCTCAGGCGCAGCGGCCACGGGCCTGCGCGTGCAGATCAACCAGGCCTATGCGGCGGTGAAGGAGCCCAACGGCTATCGCCCGATCGCCTTCCGCCAAGCGCTGGGCGGCGCGATCCGTTCGATCCGGAGCCTGCGCTGATGGGACTCGCAGCTTTCAGGAAAGCGCCGGTCGGGCTGGTTTCCGCGCTCTCGCTGGCGCTGGCCGGGTGCGGCGGCGGGGATTCGTCGGGGTCGGTCGCGCCGCAGCCCACGTCCACGCCGGGAACCGGGCGGCTCTATCCCGAACTGGCGTCGGAATCGCTGAGCGTGTCCGACGTGCAGAAAGTGGTGGCGCAAGCCGTGGGCGAGGCGCAGGCCCGCAGCAAGCCTGCGGTGATCGCGGTGGTCGATCGCGTGGGCAACGTGCTGGCTGTCTATCACATGAACGGCGCGCCCATGACCATGACGGTCAACACGCGCAGCGGGGCGGGCACGCCGATCGGCGGCGACAACGTGCTTCCGGGCAAGCTTCTGCCCTCTGCGGCGGGCGCCATCGCCAAGGCTGTGACGGCGGCCTATCTCTCTTCCAGCGGAAACGCCTTTTCCACGCGCACGGCGAGCATGATCGTGCAGCAGCATTTCCCGCCCGCGCCGAACACGCCGGGGCTGGAAAGCGGGCCGCTGTTCGGCGTGCAGTTCAGCCAGTTGCCCTGTTCAGATCTCAACACCCGCTTCGCCAGCGCTGGCGGAAGCGGCGCGTTCATCGGGCCGAAGCGTTCGCCGTTGGGGCTGTCGGCCGATCCCGGCGGGCTGCCGCTCTACAAGAACGGGGTGGTCGTCGGCGCTGTCGGCGTGATGGCGGACGAGGACTACGGCTTTGATCCGGACGTCACCGATGTCGACAACGATGCCGAGGAATATGCCGCGCTGGCGGGCATCCAGGGCTTCGAACCGCCTGCCGCGATCCGCGCGGACAAGATTCCGGTCGATGGCACAACGCTGCGCTTTACCGATGCGGTCGTCGGCAATCTGCACCCGCTCAAGAGCGACTATGCCGCGATCGACGGGACGGGCGGTACGCTGCTGCCGGTGACCGGCTATTTCGCGGGGGCGATCATCGCGGGCACGGCTTATGGCAGCGAAGGCAGCGGCTTCCGCTACGCCACGAGCGCGGAGTTCTCCAACCCCGATGCCTTCGTGCTGACCGATGGTGCGGGCAGGAACCGCTTTCCGATCCGGGCGGGCAGCGATGGCGCAGACGTGGGGCAGGCGCTGAGCGCGGCCGAAGTGCGCAGCGTGATGGAAGCGGCGTTCACCGTGATGAGCCGTGCGCGCGCGCAGATCCGCCGTCCGCTCGACAGCCGCGCCGAAGTGACGATCTCGGTGGTTGATACTTACGGCACGCCGCTGGGCGTGGTGCGCGCCCCCGATGCGCCGATCTTCGGAACCGACGTTTCGCTGCAGAAGGCGCGGACGGCGGCGTTCTTTTCGAACAAGGTGGCGGCGAGCCAGTTGCTGGGCGATGGCGATGACGGGGTGGCCGGTCATGTGGCGGCGGCGCGCACGTTCCTGGGGGATCCGAACGCGCTGACCGGGACCAAGGCCTTTGCCGACCGTTCGGGCGGGAACCTGTCGCGGCCCTATTTCCCCGATGGCGAAGTGGGTCGGCCCAATGGCCCGCTCTCGCTGCCGATCGACCAGTGGAGTCCGTTTGCCACGGGGCTGCAGAGTTTGTTGATCGCCAACGATCTGTTCGCGCACGTGGGCTTTGTCACCGGGGCGAGCGGCACCGACGTCAAGCACCAGTGCAGCAACGTGCCCGATGCGCCGGGCGGCAAGAAGCGGCTTGCCAACGGCATCCAGATATTCCCCGGTTCGGTGCCGATCTATCGCGGCACGCAACTGGTCGGCGCAATCGGCGTTTCGGGCGACGGTATCGATCAGGACGACATGATCGCCTTCCTCGGGGCGAACGATGGCGGGCAGAAGGTGGGCGGAATCGGCAATGCGCCCAAGGACATGCGCGCCGACACGATCGTCGTGAACGTGGGCGAGGGCGTGCGGCTGCGCTACGTCAACTGCCCGTTCGCGCCGTTCCTTGATACCGACAAGCAGAACGTCTGCGAGGGCCTGTGATCGCGGCCTCGCTCCTCGTCGCCCCGGCGCTGGCCCTGGCCGAGCCGGTGTCGCAGGCGCAGCCGACGACCGCGCCCGAAGGCACGGGCGCGGCGCCGGGCACCGGGACGGCGGAGGACGTGCTGCTTGATGGGCGGCGCCGGCCCGGGTTCGAGAAGCAGCTTCCCGACAAGGTCGAGCAGGACAACCCCGGCGCGGTCAACGCGCCCGAACCCGAAGCGTTCTATGAAAAGTACGATGGCGAAGGGCCGCTCGATTCGCTGAGCCTCGATGTCGCGGTGCCCGATCGCTGGCGCATCGTTTCGTCGCTGTGCCCCACGAAAGACGCGAAGACCGGCGTGACCGACCGCGCCATTTTCACGCTCTATCCCAACCTTGCGGCGGCCTGCCATTCCAAGGCCGATCCCTTTCACCACAACCTGCTGAAGGGCGACCAGCCGCTCGCGCGGGGCAAGCGACCGGGCTTCCTCAAGGGCGACGACTGGTTCCTGATCCTCAACGGCGTGTCCGACACCGTGATCGAGCCGCGCAGCTTCCCGATTCCGGTGGGCAACCAGACGACCGCCAATCCGGGCGAGAACGACACCTTCGGGCGCTCGAACAGCCTGGTCCTGTCGCAGACCTTCATCGTCGGCGCATCGCTGCTCAAGGGGCTGACCGCGTTCAAGCCGCCGGTCGTGGAATACCGCCTGGTGCTGGCGGGCAACATCAACCGCGTGCAGGTTCCTGCGCGGCGCGTGCTCTATGTCGAACCGTCGAAGGGCACGACCCGCACCGATGGCTTCATCGGCGTGCAGGAAGCCTTCGTCGATTACCACATCGGGCGGTTCGACACGAAGCGGTTCGACTTCGTGAGCCTGCGCGCCGGGATCCAGCCGTTCCAGTCGGATTTCCGGGGTTTCCTGTTTCAGGACAACCAGTTGGGCCTGCGCCTGTTCGGCAACCGCGACAACAACCGCTGGCAGTTCAACCTCGCCGCGTTTTGGCGGATCGAGAAGGACACCAACACCGGGCTCAACGACTTCACCAAGCCGCTGCGGCGCGACTGGATCCTGACCGGCAATCTCTATCGCCAGGATTTCCCGGTGGTGGGCCTGACCAGCCAGGTCTCGGTCACGTACAACCGCAACCGCGAGGACCGGATCTACATCGACGACAACGGTTTTCCGGTGCGGCCCGCGCTGATGGGCACGCTGCGTCCGCGCGAATATGATGTGACCTACCTCGGCTATGCGGTCGACGGGCATTTCGGGCGGATCAACCTGACGGGGCAGGTCTATGGCGCGCTGGGGCAGGACCGGAACAACTTCCTGACCGACAAGCCGACCGCGATCCGCGCGTTCATGGCTGCCGCCGAGGCGAGCTATGACAAGGACTGGATGCGCTTTCGCCTTTCAGGGCTTTGGGCCAGCGGCGACAGCGACCCCTATGACAAGGTCGAGGGCGGGTTCGACGCGATTTCGGAGAACCCGCAGTTTGCAGGCGCCGATACCTCGTACTGGATTCGCCAGTCGATCCCGTTTGCGGGCGGGGGCCGGGTGATCTCGGTCAACGGGCGCAACGGCATTCTCAATTCGCTGCGCTCGTCAAAGGACGAGGGCCAGTCGAACTTCACCAATCCCGGCACCGTGCTGGCCGGGATCGGCGGTGATTTCGACCTGACGCCCAACTTGCGCGTTTCGACGAACGCCAACCATCTCTGGTTCCAGAACACCAAGATCATGCAGGTTCTTCGGAATGAAGGCTCGATCCCCAAGAGCATCGGCTGGGATCTTTCGGTGTCCACGATCTGGCGGCCCAAGGCGGCGCAGAACGTGGTGTTCCGCCTTTCGGGCGCGATGCTGGCGGCAGGATCGGGCTTCCGCGACCTGTTCGACCAGCGCGGCCACGGGCAGCAGTTCTATTCCGTTCTCGCCAACGCGACTCTGGCGTTCTGATGGTGCGCGCGATGACTCTCGATCTTTCCGCCCCTTCGCTCCGCCGCCGTCTTGCCATGTGGCTGGCGCTGGTTCTGGCGGCGCTGCTGGTGCCCACCGCGCTGTGGGCCTCGGGCGAGGAAATTCCGCAGAAGGTCACGCATACCCGCGCGCCGCCTGCGCCGCGCGTTCAGCCGGGCGACACAGTGCAAGAGCAGTGGGCCAACGTCGACCGCGCCAATGCGGGCTGCGTTTCGTGCCACACGCAGAGCGACCACCGGACGATGCACGCCAGCCCCGCCGTGGTGCTGTCGTGCGCGGATTGCCATGGCGGCAATACCAAGGTGATCGCCGATCGCCGCTGGAGCCGGGGTTCGATCGACTATCTGGCGGCGCTGAAGGACGCGCACGTGCTGCCGCGCTTTCCCGGCGCGTGGGGCTGGCCCAGCTCGGCCAATCCGAAGCGGTCCTATGCGCTGCTGGCCAAGGAAAGCCCGGAGTTCATCCGCTTCGTCAATCCGTCGGACTATCGCGTCGCGCGCGATGCCTGCGGGGCCTGCCACATGCAGATGATCGAGGCGTCGGAACGTTCGCTGATGAGCACGGGCGCGATGCTGTGGGGCGGGGCGGCGTATAATAACGGCATCGTGCCGTTCAAGAACTACATGTTCGGCGAAAGCTTCACCCGCAAGGGCGAGCCCGCGCTGCTCAAGTCGGCCTCGACGCAGATCGGCGCCGACGGCAAGCCGATGTGGGGCACCGTCACGCCCGCCGAAAAGGCGCGCGGCGCGCTGCCGATCCTCTATCCGCTGCCGCGCTGGAACTCGATCCCTCCGGGCGACGTGTTCCGCGTGTTCGAGGACGGCGGGCGCACGATCAATCCGCAGTTCCCCGAAATCGGCCTGCCCAATTCCACTGGCTCGATCCAGAAGCTGGAGGAGCCGGGGCGGCCGGATCTCAAGCAATCCAATCGCGGCGCGGCTACGGGCCTGCGCGTGGCGATCCCGGTGCTGAACATCCACAAGACGCGCCTGAACGACCCGTTCCTGTTCCAGATGGGCACCAACGACCAGCCGGGCGACTACCGCTCGTCGGGCTGCGCGGCGTGCCACGTGATCTACGCCAACGACCGCGAGCCGCGCCATTCCTCGCTATATGGCAAGTGCGGGCGCGACGGGCAGACGATCACCGTCGATCCGACGATCAACGGCTTGCGCGAAGGCGAACACCGCACCGGCGCCTATGGCACGTATGATGTCGCCAAGGAGCATCACGAGGAGCGGGTGCGCTCCACGGTGCTCGGCGGCAAGGGCAAGTACCTCGGCGGCGATGCTTCGGACCCCGAGGAAAGCGCTGATATGGCGGGCGATTGCGCGCGCGCCATCGCGTCTGCCGAACAGCTGACCTTTGCCCCCGCGCAGGGCGTGGCCCCGCACGGCTCGGCCGACGATCACCGCATGGGCCAAGCCGAGGCACACGCGGCGGCGGGGCTGGATGCCAAGGGCCATGCCAAGGGCGGGGAGGGGATGCACGGCCCTGCCGCCGGGGGCTACGTGCCGATGCAGGAGCGCGAGCGCGGGCACCCGCTGGTCCACGCCTTCACCCGCGCGATCCCGACGGCGCAGTGCATGAACTGCCACATGCACCAGCCGAACATCTTCCTGAACACCTACCTCGGCTACATCATGTGGGACTATGAATCCGACGCGCCGAGGATGTGGCCGGGCCGCGAGAACGCCTCGCCCCGTCCAGAAGGCCTGACCGACGCGCAGTGGCAGAAGGCATTCAAGACGCAGTTCCATCCCACCATGGTCGAGGCGCGCGAAGTGCTCGATCGCAATCCCGAGGGCGCGTCGGCGCGCGGCCTGTGGCGCGATGTCGAATTCCTGCGCAACGTCTATGACCTCAACGCGGGCAACAAGGACACGCAGTTTGCCGATTACCACGGCCACGGCTGGAACTTCCGCGCCATCCTGAAGCGCGACCGGCGCGGCAATCTGCTGGACGATCAGGGCGACATGACGAGCTATGGCACCGACAAGGCGCACATCGTCAGCCCCGACGATCCGGAAAAGTGGCGCAAGGCCGGGGAAGGCAAGTTCGTCGATCCGGGCTATGACAATCCCGGCAAGTCGGTGCACATGATGGACATCCACGCGCAGGTCGGGATGCAGTGCGCCGATTGTCACTTCGCGCAGGACAGCCACGGCAACGGGTTGATCTATGGCGAAGTCGCCAACGCGGTGGAAATCGGCTGCAAGGATTGCCACGGCACGCCCGATGCCTTGCCCACGCTGCTGACCTCGAACCTTGCCGCGCCCAAGGGCGGCACCAACCTGTCGCTGCTGCGCAATGCCGATGGCCAGCGCCGCTTCGAATGGACCGTCGAGAACGGCCGGCGCGTGCTGCTGCAACGCTCGATCATCGATCCCAAACTGACCTGGCGCGTCAGCCTCGTGAACGAATCGGTCGATCCGCAGTATCAGGGCGTGGTCGAACCGAACGGCAAGCCGGTGTTCAACCCCAAGGCCGCGCGCGCCAAGCTGATGGCGAAGTCCGCCGCCGAGGACGGGATGTACCGCTTCGGTCTTGGCATCCCCAAGGAAGCGCGCGCGCACCGCGACGACGACATGGCGTGCTTCACCTGCCACCTCAGCTGGTCGACGAGCTGCGCGGGCTGCCACCTGCCGATCGAGGCCAACTGGAAGAGCGCGGTCCACAAGTACGAGGAAGACTACACCCGCAACTATGCGACCTATAACCCGCAGGTCGCGCGCGACGACATGTTCCAGTTGGGCAAGCACCAGCGCAACAAGTCGTCGGGCAGCGATCCGGTGCAGTTCGATGCGGCGGGTAACCCGGTTTCGGGCAAGGCCATCACCGCGCCGATCCGCTCCAGCTCGGCGCTGATCCTGTCGTCGACCAACATCAACCGCGAACGCATCTACGTGCAGCAGCCGCCGATTTCGGCGATCGGCTACTCGTCGCAGGCCTTTGCGCCGCATTTCCCGCACACCGTCCGCAAGCAGGAAACCAAGCAGTGCACCGACTGCCACCTGTCGGATCAGGACGATAACAACGCGATCATGGCGCAGCTGCTGCTGCTCGGCACCAACACCGTCAACTTCGTCGGGATGAACGCCTGGACCGGCCTGTCCGGCGGGTTCGAGGCGGTGCGCGTGACCGAATGGGATGAACCGCAGGCGGTGATCGGCTCCTACCTGCACCGCTATGCCTATCCGGACTTCTACCGCCAGCACGTCGAGAAGAACGGGCGCGAGCTGAAGGACTGGACGCGCGGCGCGATCATGGACGGCAAGCTCTCGGGCGAGACGACGGGCCGCGAGCAGTTCACCAACGTGACCAAGGGCACGGCAGACGCGGTGCGGTGCCTGCAGATGCGCGGCGAATACATGTTCGTGGCCGAAGGCACGGGCGGCTTCCGCGCCTATGACATCGCCTCGGTCGCCAACAAGGGCTTCTCCGAGCGGATCACCACCGCGCCGTTCTCGCCGCTGGGGCATGACACCCACGTCAAGACCAGCAACGCCACCTGCATGGCGCTGCCGACCAACCAGTCGATTGCGCCGACGCGCAACACGGTCGAGCTGCGCGGGATCAACCAGGAACAGCCGTTCAGCCCGGTCTATCACTATGCCTTCGTCACCGACGCGGTCGAAGGGCTGATCGCGGTCAACGTCGATACGCTGGCCGATGGCGAGTTCCGCAACAACTTCTTCACCCGCGCGCTGACGTTCAATCCGGGCGGGGTGCTGACCGGCGCGCGGCACATCACGTTGGCGGGCGACTATGCCTATATCGTCACCGACAAGGCATTGGTGACCGTCCACCTGCCGGTGGCGTGGTCGTCGGACAAGCCCTGTGAAGTGTCGGACAAGGCTACCTGCCTGAACCCGATGGTCACCTCGGTCGTGCCCTTGCGCGATCCGCGCGCCAGCGCGATGCAGTTCCGCTACCTGTGGGTGACGACGGCCAACGGCCTCGAACTGATGGACGTGACCAACCTCGCGCAGCCGAGGCCCGTGCCGCAGGCGACCGTCGCGCTCGCCGATGCGCGCCGGGTCTATGTCGCGCGCACCTATGCCTATGTCGCGGCCAAGGGGCAGGGGCTGGTGATCGTCGATGTGACCGCGCCGACGCGGCCCGCCATCTATCAGGCCTATACCGCGGATGGTCAGCTCAACGATGCCGAGGACGTGATCGTCGCATCCACCAATGCCTCGCTGTTCGCCTACGTCGCCGATGGGCGCAACGGGATGAAGGTGGTGCAGCTGACCAGCCCGGCCAGCCAGCCCAACTTCTATGGCTTCGCGCCCGAACCGAAGCCCGAACTGATCGCCTGGGCGCGTACGCCGAGCCCGGCGCTGGCCATGTCCAAGGGGCTTGATCGCGATCGCGGCGTCGATGAAACCGGCGGACAGATCGCGATCTTCGGGCGGTTGGGCTCGCGGCCCTTCAACCGTACCGAAATGGAGGAGCTGTTCCTCAACAGCCGGGGTGAGCCGTTCAAGGTGTCGAACAGCGTCGACATGAAGCTGTGGGTGGGTGCGAAGACCGCGCCGCAGTTGATGGCGAAATCGCGGATGGATTGAGGAAGAAGGGAAATGCGAGGGGTATCACCCTCGCGCTCCCGGGACGTCTTCCGGCGACAGGTTGCCCTTTGGCGTCACGGCGTGTGCGATCGCGCCGTGGTGCCAGAGCGCTCAGTCGCGGTTGTCGAGCAGCAGCAGCTCGACTTCGACGTCCATCGCCGGTTCGGGCAGCAGCACCTGTTCGTTGCGCGTCACCGTGGCATCGGCCACGAGCACGCAGGGCAGGGTGAATTCGTGGTCGGGCAGGTCGGCGACGAAGTTCTCGCCATCGTCGCAGGCCTCCCACCCATTGAAGCGCAGCAGCACCGTGTGACGCGAGCCGGTGAAGGTGACGCTGGCCCAGGCCGTTTCGCTGTGACTGACGATCTCGGCGCGCTCCCCGGCGAGCTTTCGCAGCGCGGCGACGAGGCGTTCGCCCGTGGTCGGCCGCACGCGCGGGGCCTTCGGTTCGGCGTTCAGAAACGCGTTCAGATCAAGCAGCATGGACAGTCCCCCAGTATTCGTTCATGAAATGTTCCACCCGCGAGATCATCGCGGGACGCGGATCGCGGCCGTTGCGCAAATCGCCGATCAGGCGTGGATCGTGCGCGGCGAGGCGGCCGAACTTGGTCACGGGCATTCCCGTCACTGCAATGAACTTCTCGATCTTCTGGATGAGCATGGAAGCGTTCCTTTCCTCCGCGACTCGATATTGGATAAATCCTATGTTGACGGTGAAATCCAACTAATCTAGGAAAAGTCCTTCGAAAGTGGAGTAAGGAAATGGCAAGGTCTGGCCAAGGCGCTGATCTGGCGGGGGAAACCGGCATCGACGATGCGCGGGGGCGGCTGATGGGGCTGGCGACGGCGCGTGGCGTGAGCCTTGCCGCGCTGTCTGCGCTGATCGGGCGCAACACCACCTACCTCCAGCAGTTCGTGCGCAAGGGCAGCCCGCGCAAGCTGGAGGAGAACGACCGTCGTACGCTGGCCGAGTTCTTCGGTGTGGACGAGACGGAGCTGGGCGCGCCATCGCGTGAAGGCGTGGTGGTGGTCGACCTTCCCGGCGTCGCGCCGCGGCAGCCACTACGCCCGGCGGCGGCGGTCCTGGCCGAATGGGCTGACATCCCGCGCCTGCCGCTTGGCGCATCGGCGGGGCCGGGTGCGATGGCGGGCGAGGAAATTCCTTCGGGGCGCCTGCGCTTCAGCAACCGCTGGCTCAAGGGGCAGGGGCTCGAGCCGGCCAACCTTTCGGTGATCGAGGTCGAGGGCGATTCGATGGAGCCGACGTTGCGCGATGGCGACGAGATCCTCGTCGACCGCAGCCCGCGCCCGATGCGCGCGGGCGTCCATGTGATTCGGCTGGACGACGTGCTGCTGGTCAAGCGGCTGGAGACAGGGCCTGCGGGCACGATCCGCGTGATCAGCGACAACCCCGCCTATCCGCGCATGGAGCGTGCGGTGAGCGAGGTCGAGATCGTCGGCCGCGTGGTGTGGAAGGGCGGGCGGCTCTAGGCTTGCGTGAGTAGGGCTTAGCCGCCATCTTCCGCGCCATGACCGAAGCGATCCAGAACGAGCCGCCGATGAAGGTGGCGATCATCCCCGTCACGCCCCTGCAGCAGAACTGCACGCTGGTGTGGTGCACCAAGACCATGCGCGGGGCCTTCATCGATGCAGGCGGCGATCTGGCGCGGTTGCGGCAGGCGGTCGAGAAGACCGGCGTGACGATCGAGAAGCTGCTCGTGACCCACGGCCACATCGACCACTGTGGAAGCGTCGGCATCTTCGCGCGCGAACTGGGCGTGCCGATCGAGGGGCCGGAGGAAGCCGACCGCTACTGGATTGCCAAGCTGGGCGAGGACGGGGCCAAGTACGGCATCGACGGCGAAGTGTTCGAACCCACGCGGTGGCTGCACGATGGCGACACGGTGACGGTGGGCGATCTGGTGCTCGACGTGATCCACTGCCCCGGCCACACGCCGGGCCATGTCGTGTTCCACCATGGCCCGTCGAACTTCGCGATCGTGGGCGACGTGCTGTTCCAGGGCTCCATCGGGCGCACCGACTTCCCGCTGGGCAATCACCAGCAGCTGATCGATTCGATCACGCAGAAGCTCTGGCCGCTGGGCAACGAGGTGACCTTCGTGCCGGGCCACGGGCCCACCAGCACCTTCGGGCGCGAGCGCAAGATGAATGCCTTCGTCAGCGACTACATGCTGAGCTGAAGGCCGGGCGGGGCGCGCGTGCCGATGGCGCCCCGCCTGTCCCTCACATATCCAGCGCGATCGTCACCGCCCAGGTGGCGAGACCGAGTTGGGTCAGCATCGTGATCAGCGTGCCCACGGTGCGACCGAAGCCCAGTGGCCCGCCGTCCATGCCAACGCCATGCGCCACGCGGCCGAGGGCATAGGCCGCGGCCACCCCCATCAGCCAGGGATTGCCGGTGCGCGCGAACTCGATCGCGGCGATCAGCACCAGCACGATCGGGGTATTCTCGATGAAATTCGCCTGCGCGCGCATCCGGCGGATCAGGTCTTCGTCGCCACCGTCGCCGATGGAGATCTTCTTGGCGGTGCGGATCATGCCGATGCGCACCGAAAGCCACACGTTGATGAAGGCCGCGGCTGCTGCCGAGGCCAGGGTAATGGGCAGGAACATCCTCTTTTATACTCCCCCGGATTCTGTGATCCCACGATCATGCTAGCGCGGGCCTGCTTGCAAAGCATCCGAAAATCCGTATAGGCCGCGCCTTCGCCCGCGATTGGCGAATCCCCGATCTCGTCTTCTTGCCGACTCTATCGTGCAGGGGTTGTGTGACGGAACCGATTTCCCTATCGCGCCCGTGACACAACGACTTTAATTCAGGAACAGGTGCCGAAATGGCCGTCCCCAAGCGAAAGACCAGCCCCAGCCGTCGCGGTATGCGTCGCAGCCATGATGCGCTGAAGGTTGACGCATTCCACGAATGCTCGAACTGCGGTGAACTCAAGCGCCCGCACAACCTGTGCACGGCCTGCGGTCACTACAACGGTCGCGAAGTCCTCGCCGTCGGCCTCTGAGCTGACAGGTTCCGGGGGGGTCGCCAGAAGATGAGCCTGCCGCGTATCGCCGTTGATGCGATGGGCGGCGATGAGGGCGTGCGCGTGATGATCGAAGGCGCGGCGCTCGCCCGTCGCCGCCACGATCGTTTCCAGTTCCTCCTCGTCGGCGATGAGGCGCGGATCAAGGCCGCGCTCGAAAGCCATCCCAACCTGCGTGCCGCGTCGGAGATTCTCCACGCGCCCGATGTCGTGTCGGGCGACGAGAAGCCGACGCAGGCGCTGCGCCGTGCCAAGACCACGTCGATGGGCCTTGCCATCGACGCCGTGAAGCGCGGCCAGGCCGGCGTCGCGGTCAGCGCCGGCAATACCGGCGCGCTGATGGCCATGGCCAAGCTGGCGCTGCGCACCATGCCCGGCATCGACCGGCCCGCGCTTGCGGCGCTGCTGCCGACCTTGGGCGAGCACGACCTCGTCATGCTCGACCTTGGCGCCAACGCCGAGTGCGATGCGCGCAACCTGATCCAGTTCGCGATCATGGGTGCTGCCTATGCGCGCATCGTCAACGGGCTGGACGCGCCGAGCGTGCGCTTGCTCAACATCGGCAGCGAAGAGACCAAGGGCACCGACAACCTGCGCGATGCCGCGGCCGAGCTGAAGGCGGCGGCAGAAGCGCTGGCGTTCTCGTTCGACGGTTTCATCGAGGCGGACAAGCTTTCGCGCGGTGATGTCGACGTGGTCGTCACCGACGGCTTTTCCGGCAACATCGCGCTGAAGGCGATGGAAGGCGCGGCGCGCTTCGTGGCCGACCTGCTGCGCCGCAGCTTCTCGTCGTCGCTGCGCTCGAAGTTCGGCTTCCTGATCTCGAAGCCGGCGACCGAGCTGCTCAAGCACCATCTCGATCCCAACAACCACAACGGCGCGGTCTTCCTCGGCCTCAACGGGCTGGTGGTGAAGAGCCATGGCGGCGCTTCGGCGCTGGGCGTGGCGCATGCGGTGGCGGTGGCGGCGCGGCTGCTCGAGGAAAATCTGACCGAGCGCATCGCGCTCGATCTGGCGCGTGTGGGCGCCGAGACGATCCGCACGTCGGGGCGCAACGGCAAGAACGGAGCCGGGGCGGCCAAGAACGAACAGGGCGCCAAGAGCGAACAGGCTGAAGGAGCATGAGCGTGCGGTCGGTGATTCTGGGGAGCGGGTCCGCACTGCCGAAGCGTGTCGTCCGCAACGCCGAGATGGCGACGATGGTCGACACCACCGACGAATGGATCGTCGAGCGCACAGGCATCCGCCAGCGCTACATCGCGGGCGAGGGCGAGACGACCTCGACGCTGGCGACCGAAGCCGCGCGCGCCGCGCTCGACGCCGCGGGCGTCGATGCGAAGTCGATCGACCTGATCGTGCTGGCGACCGCGACGCCGGACCAGACCTTTCCCGCCACGGCCACGATTGTGCAGGACAAGCTGGGCTGCAATGGCGGCATCGCGTTCGATATCGCGGCGGTGTGTTCTGGCTTCCTTTATGCCATGGCGACGGCCGATTCGATGCTGCGCACGGGCATGGCCAGGCGCGCGCTGGTGATCGGCGCCGAGACCTTCAGCCGCATCCTCGACTGGGAAGACCGCACCACCTGCGTGCTGTTCGGCGATGGCGCGGGCGCGATCGTGCTCGAAGCGCAGGACGTGGACGACACCGACCCGATGGCGCCGGGCCTGATCGCCACGCGCCTCCACGCCGATGGCGCACACAACGAGATGCTCTACGTCGATGGCGGCGTATCGAGCACGGGCACCGTCGGCAAGGTGCGGATGCGCGGGCGCGAAGTGTTCCGCCATGCCGTCACCAACCTCGCCAGCGTGTTGTCCGAAGTGCTGGAAGCGGCCGGCCGCACCAGCGCCGACATCGACTGGGTTGTGCCGCATCAGGCCAACTACCGCATCCTCGATGCCACCGCGCGCAAGCTCGACCTGCCCGCCGACAAGGTGATCGTCACGGTAGATCGCCATGCCAACACCAGCGCGGCGTCGGTTCCGCTCGCTTTCGATACCGCCGTGAAGGACGGGCGTATCAAGAAGGGCGACCTGGTGATGTTCGAAGCGATGGGTGGCGGCTTCACGTGGGGCGCCTGCCTGGCGCGGGTCTGACGGCCCGTCCGTCCCTTTTGCGGCGGTTCGTCGCACGGATTTTTCATCGAAGCGCATTTCCGTTTATTCGCAGGGCATTGGATTGCGCTGTCGAGAATTCGCGTTATGCTCGCCATTCTTCAATCTGGGGGGATCTGGAGGAATGCGTTCCATTGGTACATTGACCCGCGCCGATCTTGCGGAAAGCATCAATCGTCGGGTGGGGCTCTCGCGGGCGGATTCGCTCGACATGGTGGAGGCGATCCTGCGCAACATGTGCGAGGCGCTGTCCGAGGGCGAGAACGTCAAGATTTCGGGATTCGGCACGTTTCTGCTGCGCGACAAGGCGGAGCGCGTGGGTCGCAATCCCAAGACCGGGGTCGAAGTGCCGATCACGCCGCGCCGCGTGCTCACCTTCCGCGCCAGCCAGATGCTCAAGGACCGCATCTGCGCCGAGCAATGAACAGGATGTAGATGCCAGCCTCGTCGATTTCAGACCTTCAGGATGCCCCCGTCTTCGATGACGGCAAGGCGCCTGAAGCGCTGCGCACCATCGGCGAGGTAGCCAAGGCCCTGGGCCTGAAGCAGCACGTGCTGCGCTATTGGGAAGAGCAGTTCCCGATGCTGCGCCCGCTGACGCGCGCGGGCGGGCGGCGATACTACCGGCCTGAGGACGTGGCGCTGGTCGCCACGATCAATCGCCTGCTGCACGGCGAAGGCTATACCATCAAGGGCGCGCGTCAGGCGCTGCAGAGCAAGGGCGGGGTCGCGGCTGCGCCTGCCGAGCCACAAGCCGAATTGCATGCGCCGGACGCGCCCGTGCCCACGCTGGCACATGGTGGCCCCGAGGACGAAGTGGTGGAAGCTTTGCGCATCCTGGCGGGGCACCTGCACACCATCCGCGAACGACTGGCGGCAGCACTCGCCGACTAAGGGCGGGCAGGCCTGCGCGCTGCTCAGTTCAGGTGCGGACAAACAGCCTCAATCGGGCAGTTCAGGCCCGAGCGCCGGATCGAGATCGCGCGGGCGCTTGAGTTCGACCAGCCGCGCGCACCCTTCTTGGAGGTCGGCCCACGTGTCGATGGCGAGTTCCATCACGGCATAAGTGGCGGTGGGGAACTTCTGTTCGACGATCGCGCGCAAGGGGCTGGCGCCGTCATCTGGCACGAGATCGAAGATCAGGTCTTCGAGGCCGGGATTGTGGCCGACCATCAGCACGCTGGCCGGATCACCCGCGATTTCGCGCAGAAGGTCCATCAGCACGGCGCTGCTGGCGAGATAGATGCGGCGGTCCCATTCGACCGGAAAGCTGCGGCCCCAGGCCTTGCTCGACGTTTCGATCGTTTCGGCCACGCGCACGGCGGGCGAGGCGATCATGCGGTCGAAGCGGCGGCCGGTGGAGCGGATGTGCCGGCCCATCGCCAGCGCGCCACGCTGGCCGCGCAAGTTCAGCGGCCGGTCGAAATCGCGCGCGCGCGCGTCGCTCCAGTCGGACTTGGCGTGGCGGAACAGGGCCAGGGTCTTCACGCGGACCTTCCGTCGAGTGGCGCCGGGCTCGCGGCCGGGCTTTCCCCTGAAACACCGGTGGCGACCAATTGTAAAGCCGCATCCAGCGTCACGCGCTTTACCGGCGTGCCCGGCGGAAACGCGGTCAGCAGCCGCGAGGGGAAGGCCGAGGACAGCACCACGAAGTGCCCCTTGTCGGTGCCCGAGCGGATCAGCCGTCCGAAGGCCTGCGCCAGCCGCGCGCGGATGATGCGGTCGTCGTGCGGCTGGCCACCGCCCGCCAGCCTGCGCGCGCGGTGCAGGATCGAAGGCTTTGGCCAGGGCACCTGCTCCATCACGACAAGGCGCAGCGAATCGCCCGGCACGTCCACCCCGTCGCGCAAGGCGTCGGTGCCGAGCAGCGAGGCGCGCGGATCATCGCGGAAGATATCGACCAGCGTGCCGGTGTCGATCGGATCTACGTGCTGGGCATAGAGCGCGAGCCCTGCGCGTGCGAGCCGGTCGGCGATGCGGCCATAGACCGCGCGCAAGCGCCGGATCGCAGTGAACAGGCCGAGCGCGCCGCCGCCCGCCGCCTCGATCAGCCGGCCATAGGCGCCGGCCAGCGCGGCGATGTCGCCCTTGGGCACGTCGGTGACGATCAGCACTTCGGCTTGTGCGGCATAGTCGAACGGGCTTTCGGCGGAAAACAGCTTCGGCCCGATGTCGAGATGCTGCGCGCCGCTTTTCTGCACGGCGCTGTCCCAGTCATCGCCGCTGGCGCCGCTGCGATCGCATAGCGTGGCGCTGGTCATGACCACGCCGTGGGCGGGTGCCAGCACGGTTTCGGCGAACGGCTTCATCGGATCAAGGTGGTGCCGGTGCAGGCCGATGTCCCATTCGCGCCCGTCGGAACGGTCGACCGCCAGCCAGTCGACGAAATCGCGGTCTGCCGGGCCACCCAGCCGGGCGAGCAGCGCGATCCAGCCTGCCAGCAGGTCGCAGCGCCAGCCGATCGCCCCGCGCGCGCCTTCGATCCGGGCGCGCCCGGGGCCATCGAGCCAGTCGGGCCCGTCCTCGATCAGCGCCTCCAGCCGCAGCCCCAGCCGGACGAGCGGCTGGCGCAGCATTTCCAGCGCCTCCTGCGCGCGACCCGCCACTTCGACGAACGCGCCGTCGAGCTGCGCCACTTCGGTTTCAAGGCCGTAGCCGGCTTCGGCGCCGCCGCTTTCGTCGCGGGCGTAGACGAGCGCGCGCACGGCGGCGAGGAGGTCTTCGAGCGGGCCCGAAGGCGCGCCTTCGACCACGCGGCCCAGCCAGCCGTCGCCGGGCAGCGCCTCGGCGGCTTCGCGCGCTTCGGAGATCGCAAGCGCGCCCTGCTCGTCATAGCTGGCAACATCGGCGAGCCGCGCCGAAAGGCCGCGCCTGCGCCCGCGCGACTTGCCTTCGGGGCCGATCACCCAGCGGCGCAGCTCGATCGTCTCGGCTCCGGTGAGCGCGGCGGAGAAGGTGGAGTCCGCCGCTTCGAACACGTGATGGCCTTCGTCGAACACCACGCGCGTCGGGCGGTTGGGCAGGTCGCGCGCGCGGGCAGCGTTGACCATGACCAGCGCGTGATTGGCGATCACCAGCTGGGCGCCGGCCGAGGCGCGGGCTGAGCGTTCGATGAAGCACTTCCGGTAATGCGGGCAGCCGGCATAGACGCATTCGCCGCGCTGGTCGGTCAGTGCCGCGATGCCGCGCTTGCGGAACAGCGTGCCCAGCCAGCCCGGCAGGTCGCCGCCGATCATGTCGCCGTCCTGCGAATAGGCGGCCCAGCGCGCGACCAGTTGCGCGAGGATCGCCGCGCGGCCCTGGAAGCCGCCTTGCAGCGCATCTTCCAGATTGAGCAGGCAGAGGTAGTTTTCCCGCCCCTTGCGCACCACCACGGGTGGCTGCTGGCCGGGCTGTTCGACATAGGCGCGGCGGCTTTCGCGCCGCAGCTGGCGTTGCAGCGCCTTGGTATAAGTGGAGACCCAGACCGTGCCGCCGCTGCGCGCCGACCACAGCGATGCAGGCGCGAGATAGCCCAGCGTCTTGCCCGTGCCGGTGCCCGCCTGCGCCAGCACCACGTGCGGCTCGCGCTGGCCCCGGCGCGGAGCGAAGGCCGCGCCGGCCGCTTCGGCGAAGGCGAGTTGCGCGGGGCGTTCCTCTGCCCCCTCGCCGGTCAGTTCGGCGAGGCGCAGGCCGATCTCGGCCGCGCCAAGGGTGACTTGCGCGGGTTGCGGGCGTTCGGGCGCTTCCTCCCATTCGGGCAGGCGCGTGAACAGCCAGCGCTCGGCGCGCTCTGGCTTGCGGATGCGAGGGGAGAGCAGCGTCGCCCAGGGCCAGCGCAGCCGCACCAGCGATTGCAGCGCGGTCCACGCGCCTTCGCGCTCGGCCCAGTCGTCCGCCTCGCAGCGGGCGAGCAGCGCGGCGGCGGCACGTTGCAGCAGTTCGGGCACGGCGGCATCGCCCGCAGGCTCCTCCAGCCCGAGCGCATGGGCAAGGCCCTTGGGCGTGGGCACGACGAAGCGCGCGGGGTGGATGAAGGCGAACAGTTCGAGCAGGTCGAGCCCCGACAGGTCGGGATAGCCGAGGCGGCTGGCAACCAGCGGCGCATTGAGCAGAAGCAGCGGCGTGTCGGACGCGGCCATGATCGCCTCGCCCTTGCCCACGCCGCGCGTGGCAGCGCCCAGCATGTCGCCCTGGCGCAGCCAGCAGCCGCCATGGCTGGCGTGAATCGCGGGTAGCGCGAGCGGGTCCATCGCCGATCAGTGAACGAAAACGGAACGTGGTTCAAGTCATGGGCGGTGCGCACGTGCCCCTTAAACGTCGCGGACGACTTCCGTTCTTGGGTTCGGAAACTGAAACGGAGCCTCATCCGCTCCGGCCCATAAGTGGAGCATGGGAACAATGGCCGTCATCAACACCAATATCGCCGCCCTGCGTGCGGCCAATGCATCGAACGCCGCCGGGCACATGGCCGGCATCGCGATGGAGCGTCTTTCGACCGGCAAGCGCATCAACGGCGCGAAGGACGATGCCGCGGGCCTTGCGATCACCACCACCATGACCTCGCAGATCAAGGGCATGAGCCAGGGCATCCGCAATGCCAACGATGGCATTTCGCTGGCCCAGACCGCCGACGGCGCGCTGAACGAAGTGACCGCGATGCTGCAGCGCATCCGCGAACTGGCGGTGCAGGCGAAGTCGGCGACCTACCAGCCGACCGACCGCGGCTATATGGACGCCGAAGTCCAGGAACTGACCACGCAGGTCAACAACGTGCTGACCAACACCAAGTTCAACGGCAACGCGGTGTTCGGCACGGCCGACGCCACCTTCACCATCCAGGTGGGCAGCGAGACCACCGACACGGTCGACATCACCAGCAAGGGCATCGCGGCGGTCACTTTCGATGTGACCACCGACACCGCCGCCGCCACGACGATGACCGACGTGACCACCGCGCTCGATGAAGTGAGCGCCGCGCGCGCCTCGTTCGGTGCGGGCCAGAACCGGCTGGAATCGGTGATCAGCAACCTGACCGACAATGTCACCAACCTGTCGGACGCGCGCAGCCGCATCCTCGACACCGACTATTCTGCGGAAACGACGTCGATGGCCAAGGCGCAGATCCTGAGCCAGGCCTCGACCGCGATGATCGCGCAGGCCAACCAGGCCCAGCAGAACGTGCTCTCGCTCCTGAAGTAACCCCCGTTTTCGGGAGCGACTCCACGGGAAGGCGGCCTTGCGCAAGCGGGGCCGCCTTTTCGTCTTGATGCATTCGCCAATTGTCGGACTTGATTCAGAAAGTAGGGCGCGACCCGGCTGCATTTTCGCTTTGCAATTTCGTGAAGCCGTGGTTTTATTTCATCCGGGTTGCACGTTTTTCGGAATTTGTTAGCCGAACCGCACCCTGTGGCCGGATCGATACCCCGTCCGGCCAGGGGGAGCGGCATCGGGCGCGAGGTGGCTTTACCGCCACCTCGCGCTTTCCCGACGCGGTCTCAGGTGCAGGCGTGGCCACCATCGACGTGCAGCACCGCGCCGTGGCTGTAGCGCGCGGCGCGGCTGGCGAGAAACACCACCCCATCGGCAACTTCGGAGGGCTTGACCAGACGGCCCATCGGGTGGCCCTTCAGCATCGCTGCATAGAGATCGTCGGTCGAACTGTTCGAAATCTGCGAATAGCGCGCGACGATCGAACCCAACATGTCGGATTCGACCGCGCCGGGGTGGACCGAATTGACCCGGACGGGGTAGCCCAGCGCCGAAAATTCGACCGCCGTGGCGCGGGTGAACATGCGCACCGCCGCCTTGGTCGCGCAATAGGCCGCGCTGAAGGGCGCAGGCTTGTCCGCCGCGCCCGACGCGATGTTGATGATCGACGCGCCGCCTTCGCGCAATGCCCCGCTTTTCGCCATCAGCGCGCAGGCGGCCTGGGTGCCAAGGAAGATGCCGGTCACGTTGATGTCGAAGGCGCGGCGGAACGCTTCCACCGGCATCTGGTCGATGCGATCGGTCGGCGCGACTCCTGCGTTGTTCACCAGAATGTCGAGCCGTCCGTGGCGCGCCTCGATCGTGGCGATCACGCGCGCCCAGTCTTCGGTGCTGGTCACGTCGAGTGACAGCCATTCGCTACCATCGGGCGAGGGCGCGGCTTCATCGACGCCAACGTCGCTGGCGATCACCGTCACGCCTTCGCGCTTCAGCGCCGCGCACGTCGCCACGCCGATGTTGCCGCGCGCGCCGGTTACCAGTGCGACCGTGCCTTCCAGTCCATAATCCATCGTTCGTCCTCTCCGTTGGGTGGCCGGCATCTTGGGCGGCGAGAGGCCGTGCGCCACTGGCGCTTGCGCTAGCGGCGGCGGCGCGCGTCGAGCAGCAGCGCTTCCAGCCGGGCCACGTCGGGCACGCAGTCGATCTCGAAGCGGGTGGTCACGCGGTCGCCGTCGGCATCGAGGTGGCTGCCCGTCTCGATGCGCAGCGTGCCCCAGCCATCGGCGCGCGCGATCACGTCGATCGGTCCCATCTGGTCGAGCAGCACGCTCGGCACCTTGCGCTTGCGCGTGGCGGTCACGCGCAGCACGCGCCGGTCGGTCAGGCCATAGATCGAGCGCGCGGCGGCGTAGCGCGCCCAGAACGGTGCGCTCATCATGACCAGGCCGATGCCGATGAAAGGCAGGCCGAAGATCGGAAAGGCGATGCCGAAGGTGTAGCGCACGGCATCTGGCGTGTGGCCACCGCCCAGCAGCGGCATCAGCGCCATGGCTTCCCAGAACAGCGCGAAGGCCGTCCATGGCACCGCGAACAGCCATAGGAAGAACGGCGCGTGGAGCCGGCGCGGATCGGGCCGCGCGTGCCAGAGCAGGCTTTCGCCGGGCAATAGTTCGCGGCGCACTATATCGCGCAGTTCGTCGTCGGTCATCGCTGGTTCCCCCCGCCGGCGCGGACCGGCGGAGGGAGGTCTATCAGCGAAGGGTTACCTGCACCTTGAGGGCCATCAGGCCGCGTCGAGCGCGTTCGAAAGATCGGCGAGGATGTCGTCGATGTGCTCGATCCCGATCGACAGGCGCACGTAGCCGGGGCTGACCCCGGTTGCGGCCTGCTCTTCGGGCGAAAGCTGCGAATGCGTGGTCGAGGCGGGGTGGATGGCGAGGCTGCGCGCATCGCCGATATTGGCCACGTGGTAGAACAGCTGCAGCGCATTGATGAAGCGCTTGCCCGCTTCCGCGCCACCCGCCAGTTCGAAGCCGACGAGCCCGCCCGCGAGCAACCGGGTATCGTCGCGCGTCAGGTATTGCGCGGCCAGTTCCTTCGCACGGCCCTGCGCCTGCGAGGGGTGGATGACCTTGGTCACCTTGGGGTGCCGGGCGAGGTATTCCGCGACCTGCGTGGCGTTCTCGCTGTGGCGCTCGATGCGCAAAGGCAGCGTCTCCAGCCCCTGGATCAGCTGGAAGGCGTTGAACGGAGACAGCGCCGCGCCGATGTCGCGCAGCAGGATCACGCGCGCGCGGATGGCATAGGCGATCGGGCCGAGCGGCTTGATGTCGCGCGCCCAGACCGCGCCATGATAGCTGGGGTCGGGCGTGTTGAGCAGCGGCTGGCGTTCGGGGATCGCGTCCCATTCGAAGTTGCCGCCATCGATGATCGCGCCGCCGATCGAGGTGCCATGGCCGCCGATGTACTTGGTGGTCGAATAGACCACGATCGCCGCGCCGTGGTCGAACGGGCGGATCAGCAGCGGCGCTGCGGTGTTGTCGACGATCAGCGGGATGCCGAACTCACGGCCGATCGCGGCCACTTCGGCGATGGGGAACACTTCCAGCTTCGGGTTGGGCAGCGCCTCGGCATAATAGGCGCGGGTGCGGTCGTCGGTGGCGCGGCGGAAGCCTTCGGGATCGGCCGGATCGACGAAGCGGACTTCGATCCCCAGGTCCTTCAGCGTGTTGGCAAACAGATTCCAGGTGCCGCCGTAGAGGTTGGTCGAGCTGACGATGTTGTCGCCCGCGCGCGCCAGGTTCAGCACCGCGAAGGTCGATGCCGCCTGTCCCGAGGCCGTCGCCACCGCCGCCGCCCCGCCTTCCAGCGCGGCCAGGCGCTGTTCGAGCACGTCGGTGGTCGGGTTCATCAGGCGGGTATAGATGTTGCCCAGTTCCGACAGCGAAAACAGGTTGGCGGCGTGTTCGGTCGACTGGAACTGGTAGCTGGTGGTCTGGTGGATCGGTACCGCGACCGAGCCGGTGGTCGGATCGGCGCGCCATCCCGCGTGCAGCGCCAGCGTTTCGGGGCGGGCCTTGGAAAGATCGGTCATTGCTTGGCAGTCCTCTGGTTCGGCGGGCCTGTGGTTCGGCGGGATCGCCTATTTGTCTATCGTTTCAGTTGATAAAGGCAAGACGTGAGGAGGGATCGGCGTTTTGTTGAGGGCCCGCTCACGTCTGTCAACCTCCCGCGCCG
The DNA here is from genome assembly GCF_020179425.1 of Novosphingobium percolationis. Taxonomy (GTDB): domain Bacteria; phylum Pseudomonadota; class Alphaproteobacteria; order Sphingomonadales; family Sphingomonadaceae; genus Novosphingobium; species Novosphingobium percolationis. The sequence goes on from NZ_JAILYM010000002.1 coordinate 691,118, forward strand.
GTTTCGGCGCTTGCCTTCGCGCCCGCAAAACGCGAAAGGGCCAAGCACTATGACCGATGCTCTTATCACCGCCGCCCAGACCTCGAAGGCATGGCCGTTCGAGGAAGCCCGCAAGCTCATCAAGCGCTTTCCGGGTGGCAAGAAAGACGCGTCGGGCGCGCTCGTGCCCGTGCTGTTCGAAACCGGCTATGGCCCCTCGGGTCTGCCGCACATCGGCACGTTCCAGGAAGTGCTGCGCACCACGCTCGTCCGCCGCGCTTATGAAGTGCTGACCGGCGGCCATCCCACGCGGCTGGTCGCGTTCTCGGACGACATGGACGGTCTGCGCAAGGTGCCCGACAACGTGCCCAACAAGGACGTGCTGTCGGCCAATCTCGGCAAGCCATTGAGCCGCATCCCCGATCCCTTCGGCACGCACGAGAGCTTTGCGCACCACAACAATGCGATGCTGCGCGCCTTCCTCGACCGTTTCGGCTTCGATTACGAATTCGTCTCCGCCTCGGACCGCTACAATTCCGGTGCCTTTGACGAGGCGCTGAAGAACGTGCTGCGCCAGTTCGACGCGATCCAGGCGATCATGCTGCCGACGCTGCGCGAGGAACGCCGCAAGACCTATTCGCCGGTCCTGCCGGTCTCGCCCACCACGGGCGAAGTGCTGCAGGTGCCGATCGAGGTGCTGGACGCCGAGGCGGGTCTCGTCCGTTTCACCGATGCGAACGGTGAAGTGGTCGAACAGTCGATCCTTGGTGGCCGGTCCAAGCTGCAGTGGAAGGTCGACTGGGCGATGCGCTGGGTCGCGCTGGGCGTCGATTACGAGATGTGCGGCAAGGATCTGACCGACAGCGTCACGCAGTCGGGCAAGATCGCGCAAGTGCTCGGCGGGCGCCGTCCCGAAGGGCTGATCTACGAGCTGTTCCTCGACGAAAAGGGCGAGAAGATCAGCAAGTCCAAGGGCAACGGCCTGACCATCGAGCAGTGGCTCGATTACGGCAGCGAGGAAAGCCTCGGCTTCTACCTGTTCCGCGAGCCGAAGAGCGCCAAGTCACTGCACGTCGGTATCATCCCGCGCGCGGTCGACGAATACTGGCAGTTCCGGGAGAAGATCCCCACCCAGCCGATCGAACAGCAGCTCGGCAACCCGGTGTGGCACCTGCTGCGCACCAATGGGGCGGCAAGCGGCGAAGGGGAGGCACTGCCGGTCACCTACGGCCTGCTGCTCAACCTTGTCGGCGTGCTTGGCGCCAAGGCCACGCGCGACCAGGTGTGGTCGTACCTTGCCAACTACGTCGAGAACGCGGACCCGGCGGCGCATCCTGCGCTCGATGGCCTCGTCACCAACGCGCTTGCCTACAACCGCGATTTCGTCGCGCCGACGCTCCAGCGCCGCAAGCCCGAGGAGAACGAGGCGCGCGCGCTCGCCGCGCTCGACGAGGAACTGGCCGCGACCAGCGACGATGCGACGGCCGAACTGCTGCAGAACATCGTCTACGAGATCGGCAAGGACCCGCACTACGGCTTCGAAGCCCTGCGCGACTGGTTCAAGGCGCTCTACGAGACGCTGCTCGGCTCCTCGGCCGGCCCGCGCATGGGCAGCTTCATCGCGCTCTATGGCATTGCCAATACCCGCGCGCTGATCGCGGAGGCGCTCGAAGGGATCGACCTGGCGTGAAGCGCAAGGTCGCCGGCCTGGTCCTTGCCGCCACGCTCGCGCTGACCGGCGCGGGCGAGGCGGTCGCCAGGACCATCCTGTTTGTCGGCAATTCGTTCACCTACGGCCACGGCTCTCCGGTGCGGCGCTATCATCCCGAACGGGTGATGGACCTCAACGGCGAGGGCGTGGGCGGGGTGCCCGCGCTGTTCAAGACCTTTGCCGATCAGGCCGGGCTTGATTGGCAGGTCAGTCTCGAGACCGCGGGCGGGCAGGACCTTGCCTTCCACCTCGAACGGCGGGGACAGCGCATCGACCGCGCGTGGGACGTGGTGGTGCTGCAAGGCTTCTCGACGCTCGATGCCGCCAATCCGGGCGATCCCACCAAACACGTCGTTGCCGCGCGCGCGCTGGCCGACATGATGCTGCGCGCCAATCCGCGCGTCTCGGTGCGGCTGGTCTCGACCTGGCCGCGCGCCGATCTCGCCTACCGGCCCGGCAGCCCGTGGTCCGGCAAGCCGGTCGCGGCGCTGGCCGAAACCGTGGCGCAGGCCAATCGGCTGGCCGCCGAGGGCAATGCCCGCTTCGGCGCGGCCCTGCCGGTGGGCGCGGCGTGGCTGCGCGCGATCGAGGCGGGGGTCGCCGATCCCAACCCCTATGACGGGATCACCTTCGACAAGATCGACCTGTGGACCTGGGACCACTACCACGCCAGCACCGAGGGCTATTACCTCGAAGCGCTGGTGGAGTTCGGCGCCATCACCGGCGTCGATCCGCGCACGCTGGGCGCGCGGGAGCGCGCGGCGGAGGATCTGGGCATGAACCCGCAGGTCGCGGTCAGGCTTCAGCAGATCGCCGCCGAGACGTTGGGGCTGGCTGGTGCTCCGGCTCCGGCGCCCGTTCGGAAACGTTAGGAAACAATCGCCTGCGCCGTCCGTTCTGGCGGCGATGCCGATCAATTCACCCACCGCCGAAAGCCTTGCCGAAGACCTGCTCGGGCGAAAGTTCGAGGAGCTCGGGCCAGAAGAGCAGCGCGTGCTGGAACGCGTCGCGTCAGGCGAGATCGAGGATTGCGACGCAGACGAACTCGCCGCAGTGAACATGACGTTCGGCCAGCGCCTTGCCGACCGGGTGGCGGCGGTGGGCGGATCGTGGGGGTTCATCATCGTGTTCGCTGTGGTGCTGCTGGCCTGGATGCTGGTCAACAGCCGGTGGGCGGCGGGGCTAGTGCCCGAATGGGATGAATACCCCTATGTCTTCCTCAACCTGATGCTCTCCACGCTGGCCGCGCTGCAGGCCCCCGTCATCATGATGAGCCAGAACCGCCAGTCGCAGAAGGACCGGCTGACCGCGCACCACGATTATGAGGTCAATTTGCGCACCCAGCTCGAAATCCTGCGGCTGCATCGCAAGATCGACAAGCTGTTCAACAAGATGGGGCAGCTGCAGGGGCAGGTGGGCGACGTTGCCATCAACACCGAGGCGGTGGTCAACGAAGTCGCTGGCTTACCGATTCAGGGCGAAACGGCGGGCTGATCCTGCTCGCGCGCAATCCAGCGGTCGATCTTGGCTTCCAGCACCGGCAGCGGCAGCGCGCCGCTCATCAGCACCTGGTCGTGGAAGCGGCGGATGTCGAAGCGCGGCCCCAGTGCGGCTTCGGCCTTGTGACGCAGCCGCTGGATGGTCAGCGCGCCGATCTTGTAGGCTAGGGCCTGCCCCGGATTGGCGATGTAGCGTTCGACTTCCGCCGTCGCGTCGCTGCGGCCCATGCCCGAATTGCCGAGCATGTAGGCGATCGCCTGCTCGCGGCTCCAGCCTTGCGTGTGCAGGCCGGTGTCGACCACCAACCGCATCGCGCGCAGCATTTCGTCGTCGAGCGTGCCCCAGTGCTGCATCGGGTCCTTGTAGAAGCCCATCTCGTAGCCGAGCGTTTCGGCATAGAGCGCCCAGCCTTCGACATAGGCGGTGTTGCCGCCGAAGCGCTGGAAATCGGGAAGCGCGGCGTTTTCCTGTGCGAGACTGATCTGGAAGTGATGCCCCGGCGCGCCTTCGTGCAGGTAGAGCGTGGTCACGCCCGACAGGAACCGGCTCTTGAGATCGTAAGTGTTGAAGTAGAACACCCCGGGGCGGCTGCCGTCCGCCGCGCCCTGGCTGTAGCTGCCGCCCGCCTCGTACTGCGCGCGATAGGCGGGATAGGCTTGCACCAGCAGCGGCGTGCGCGGCAGGTGCAGGAAATAGCGCGGCGCCAGCGCATCCACCTTGCGCCCCACCGCTTCGAACCCGCGCGCCAGTTCCTCGGCGGTCTTCGGGTGAAAGCGGGGATCGACGCGGATCGCATCGAAGAAGCCGCGCAAGGGACCGGCGAAGCCCAGTTCGGTCTTCACCTGCAGCATTTCCTGCTGGATGCGCGCCACTTCGGCCACGCCGAGGCGATGGACGGCGGCGGGATCGAGATCGAGCGTGGTGTGCTGGCGCACCAGCAGGCGATAGAGCCGCTCGCCGCCCGGCATGGCGGACAGGCCCACGTCCTCGCGCGCGGCGGGCAGGTACTCGTTGGCAAGAAAATCGCGCAGGCGGCGATAGGCCGGATAGATGTCGTGCGCGGTGGTATCGGCGAAGGCGCGCGTCAGGCGAACGCGGTCCTCGGCGCGGATGGCGTGGGGGAAGGCGCGCACGGGCGAGAGGAAGGGGGAGTGCGCGGGCGGCTGGGCGAGGATGCCGTCGATCTGCGCGACCATGTTGCGCACCGTCAGCTTCGGCTCGGTCACGCCGCTCGCCATGCCTTCCCGGAAGCGCGCGATGGCGGTGTCGAACACGTGCGGCAGCGCGCGATCGAGCGCGAGGCGCGCCTCGTAATCGGCCAGCGTTTCCAGTGGCATCGCGCTGTCGGCCGAAACGAGGCCCGGAAACTCCACGTGGAAGCCGCCGAAGTGGTTGAACGGGCGCGGTGCGGTCAGCGCCTCGATCGCTGGCGAAAGCTGCGCCTGCTCGTCGAGCTTGTCGGCGCGGAACACGTCGTAGGAAATGCGGTGCGCATCATCCAGCGCGGCGCGGTCGATGTGCGAAAGGCGTTCGAGCGCATCGGCGTTGGCGGCGCGCAGGCTACGTGTGAGGTCCGGCGTGAACAGCAGCGCGAAACGTTCGGCCGACAGCCGCTCGCCGCGTTCGAGCGCGGCGAGGGGATCGAGCGCCTGTTCGCTGCGCGCGTCCTCGATGAACAGGCGATCGAGCGCTTCGGCATCGCCGACCCGGACGGGGGGCGTTAGAGGGGCCGGGGCCGAGGCGGGCGCCGGCGCGGGCAGCAGCGCAGGCGGCGCTTGCCGCACCGCGCAGGCAGACAGCGCCAGAAGCACGCTCGCGCACAGCAGGCGGACCGGCCTCACCACCACGGGCGCGCCCGATACCACTTGGTCAGCACGTATTTCACGCCCCGGATCACCGGCGTTCCGGCGTGGAGGCTGAGCGGGTTGGGCGTGCCATCGGGCCCCATGTTGTTCCACACGATCAACGCGCCCGGCTGCGGCGGGATCGACAGCGACACGCGCGGAAAGTCGGTCGTGCCGCCTTCCTCGACCGCGTTGAGATAGGCCATCGCGGTCCAGCTGCGCTGCCCGCCGCGCTTCTGCTCGGTTTCCCAGAACGTCTGGCTGGGTGCAAAATGATCGAAGTGAGCGCGAAATTCCTGCCCCACGGCATAGCGCTGGCCCTGGATCGTCTCACCATAGCCCGGCTCAAGCCCCAGCAGGTCGTCGATCCGACGCTGCAGCATGAGGATGAACGGATCATCGGGATCGACATCGCCCGAATAGCTGGTGCGTCCCGCCGTTTCGTCGGGCGTGTAGGTAGCCGAAGGCTGGGCGACGCTATCGACGATGCCCATCAGTCGCGTGCATTCGGCGGGCGTGAAGAAGGCTGAAAGGCCATAGATCTCGAGCCCCTCGACCGGCAGGCGGTGCGCTGCCGGATCGGCGTCGAGCCGCGCGCGGACGCTTTCGCCGAGGCGCTTGAGCAAGGGAGTGTCGGGATCGCGCGGGGCGGTGCGGCTGGGCGAGGACATGGTGCGTGCCCGTCATGGCCGATGGCGCTGGCCTGGGCAAGACTGCGCCTGCGGCGACAACCGGTGTCAAGGCCCCAAGGCGCCGTCCTTGCGTCTTCCTGCGGGACAATAGCGTCGATCCGGCGCAATTTTCGGGCTGCAAACCCGCCTGCTTTTGGTCCGATACGGTGCTGGACGATTGAAACTTTGAAAAAATAATAAGACATGAAATCCTGGTTAACCAAACGGGGCACTGGGCCGCTCCGGTCCGGCAAACCATTGGTGAATACTTAGTGGCTGGGTCGCGAAAGAAAAATGGTCGTCGGTTAAGGCGGAACGACATTCGCGGAATGGCTTTGTGCCGGATGGCAGCGCGGCAAGCGCTTCGAGGAGGTCGTTCTTTTTGGAAGCCAGAGTAGACATCGACGCCGAGCCTTACCGTGTCGCTCGGGCGCTTTACGACCTGCGCCGCCGGCGTGACGCCGCCAACGGGGTCAAGGGTCTGTTCGGCGAGCCGGGCTGGGATATCCTGCTCGACCTCTACATCGCGCGCCATCGCGGCACGGAACTGCAGGTTTCGAGCGTGTGCATCGAAGCGGGCGTGCCATCGACCACGATCCTGCGCTGGATTGCCCGGCTGGAACGTGATGGCCTCGTCTATCGCGCCAACGATCGCGGCGATGCGCGTCGCCGCTATGTGCGGCTGACGCCGGAAGGGCACGCCCTGATGGAGCGCGTGCTGATGTCGATCGGGCCGCTGCGCTGATCGTGGCAACGATTGCCCGAAAGAGCAATCGGCCCCACCGACATTGTCGGCGGGGCCTGCTGCGTTAACCTTTCTGGTCTGCTTACCAGAAGAAGTCGTAGATCACGTCGACCACTTCGCCGCTGTAGGTATCGACCAGCAGCACGTCGTCGTAATAGCGCACCCAGCGATAGGGACCATAGGCCGGGGGCAGGCGATAGGCCCAGGGATCGCTGATCCAGTACCGCTGCGAATAGAACGGTGATCCCAGCGTGAAGCCGATGCTCAAACGACTGTAATTGTAGCCGCGGTATGGCGCGTAGTAGTAGCCGCCGCGGAACACGTTGCGGTTCTGGTTGCGCCAGGCATACCAGTTGTAGCGGTTGTCGCGCCGCCAGTCGTTGTTCCAGCGGCGCTGGCCGTCCCAACGCTGGTGATTGTCCCAGCGCCGATCCGCGTCGCGCCGCCAGCTGTCATTGTTGCGCCAGCGATCGTTGTCGCGCCGATCGTTGTCCCAGCGATGGTCCCCATCGCGGCGGTCTCCGTCGCGGCGGTCGTTATCCCAGCGGCGATCCCCGTCTCGGCGGTCGGCATCGCGATGCCAGGTATTATTGCCTTCCCAGCGGTTGTTGTCACGCCGATCGTTGTCGCGCTGCTGTGCGCTCCACGCGGGGCGTTGCTGGACCTGCGGGACGCCCGGGCGGGCGCCGTCGCCGTTCCAGCGCTGGCCGTCCCAGCCGCGCTGGGGCAGGCCGCCTTGCGCCTGCTGGCCACGGTCGGGCATCGAGGGCGCCTGCGCGCGCCAAGCGGGCTGCGGGCGATTGCCCTGGTTTCCGTTCGACCAGGTGTTGTTGCCGCCGAACGTGCGGTTGATATCACGCTGCGGCGGGGCGACGCGTTCGGGCGCGCGCTCGACCGGGCGTTCGGCGGGGCGGGGCATCTGCATTTCGCGACGATCACCGCCGCGTTCGCGGTCGCGTTCCTGCGCGTTCGCAGGCAGCGCGGTCGCCAGCATGGCAAGGGCGAGCGTGGTGCCGATGCCGGTCTTGAGGAAGGACTTGGCACGCATGGCCATCTCTCCGGATACGCGGCGCCGCGATCCATTCGCGGCGTTGTATGAGACCTCTCTACGCATGGCGCGATGTCCGGGCCCTGAACCGGCGAGGTGTCATTTGTTAATCTGAAAATTGTTTTTGATGAACGAATATCGCTGCGCGGACATGAAAAACCCCGCCGGAGCGCGACTCCGGCGGGGTTTTCCTACCACGTTGCGCGCAGGTCAGCGCGTCAGCTTCTTGTACGCCAGCGCGGTCGGACGGTCGGCGGCATCGCCCAGACGGCGGCGCTTGTCCTCTTCATAGGCGGCGAAGTTGCCTTCGAACCATTCGACGTGGCTGTTGCCTTCGAACGCCAGGATGTGCGTGGCGAGACGATCGAGGAAGAAGCGGTCGTGCGAAATGACCACGGCGCAGCCGGCGAAGTTCTCGATCGCATCTTCCAGCGCCGAGAGCGTTTCGACGTCGAGGTCGTTGGTCGGTTCGTCCAGCAGCAGCACGTTGCCGCCCTGCTTCAGCATCTTGGCCATGTGCACGCGGTTGCGTTCACCGCCCGAAAGCTTGCCGACGTTCTTCTGCTGGTCCGCGCCCTTGAAGTTGAACGCGCCGACATAGGCCCGCGTGCTCATGTCCTGCTTGTTGACCACCATGTAGTCGAGCCCGTCGGAGATTTCCTCCCACACGTTCTTCTTGGGATCGAGATGGTCGCGGCTCTGGTCGACGTAGCCCAGGTGCACGGTCGAGCCGATCTCGATCGTGCCGCTGTCGGGCACTTCCTTGCCGGTGATGATCTTGAACAGCGTCGACTTGCCCGCGCCGTTCGGCCCGATCACGCCGACGATGCCGCCCGGCGGCAGCGTGAACGACAGGTCTTCGAACAGCAGCTTGTCGCCATAGGCCTTCGAGATGTTCTTCACCTCGATCACCTTGCCGCCGAGGCGCTCGGGCACCTGGATGACGATCTGGGCCTTGGTGACGGGGCGGTTGTCCTGCGCGTTCTGCAGTTCCTCGAACTTGCGCACGCGGGCCTTGCTCTTGGTCTGGCGTGCGGCCGGGGTCTGGCGGATCCACTCGAGTTCGCGCTGCAGGGCCTTCTGCTTGCCGCTTTCTTCGCGGCTCTCCTGCTCGAGACGCTTGGCCTTCTTTTCCAGATAGGTCGAGTAGTTGCCTTCGTAGGGATAGTACGAGCCGCGATCGAGTTCGAGGATCCAGCCGACCACGTTGTCGAGGAAGTAGCGGTCGTGGGTGATCATCAGCACCGCGCCCGCGTATTCCTTGAGGTGGTTTTCCAGCCACTGTACGCTTTCGGCGTCGAGGTGGTTGGTCGGTTCGTCCAGCAGCAGGATCGAAGGCTTCTGGATCAGCAGGCGGGTGAGCGCGATGCGGCGCTTTTCACCGCCCGACAGGCTTTCCACGCTCCAGTCGCCCGGCGGGCAGCGCAGCGCTTCCATCGCGATTTCGAGCTGGTTGTCGAGCGTCCAGCCATCGACAGCGTCGATCTTGTCCTGCAGTTCGGCCATTTCGGCGCCCAGTGCGTCGAAGTCGGCGTCTTCCTCTGCCATTTCCATGCCGATCGCGTTGAAGCGTTCGACCATGTCGGCCACTTCGCGCGCGCCGTCCTTGACGTTTTCGAGCACGGTCTTGGTCGGATCGAGCTGGGGTTCCTGCTCGAGATAGCCGACGGTGATGTTCTCGCCCGGCCAGGCTTCGCCAGTGTAGTCCTTGTCGACGCCGGCCATGATCTTGATCAGGGTCGACTTGCCCGCGCCGTTGGGGCCGACGATGCCGATCTTGGCACCCTGGTAGAACTGGAGGCTGATGTCCTTCAGCACCGGCTTGGGTGCGCCGGGGAAGGTCTTCGTCATGCTCTTCATGACGTAGGCGTATTGCGCGGCCATGTTTGGTCCTTCGGGGGATGCTGGAATGCTTTAGGCAGCCCTCTACAGGCCGCGCTTCGGCGGGGCAAGCGGCTGGCGTTGCCCGTCCCGCCGGACCGCTACAGCACGAAGTCCGCCGCCGTCAGCGCGACCCGCCCGGTCAGCGACAGCGCGAAGTCGGCAAGTCCGTCGCCGTTCACGTCGCCCTGGATCAGCGTCCAGCTCGAACCGAGGCTATATCGCAACTCGCCCGCGTGCCCGGTAAAAGCGCCTTTGCCGAGCCAGGCGAAAGCATCGTTGGCGGTGCCGCTGCCTGCTCTGGCGTCGATCAGGGCAAGGTCGATGCGGTCGGCCTGCGCGCGGGAGAAATCGCTGATGGTGTCGGCGGTGGAGCGGGTCTTGCCGCCAAAGTCGGCGATCGCCTCGAACACGAAGCGATCTGCGCCGGTCCCGCCTGCAAGAATGTCCTTGCCGCGCCCGCCGGTCAGCACATCGGCCCCGCCGCCGCCGGAGATGTTGTCGGCGCCCGCTTCGCCATAGAGTTTGTCCGCGCCCGCGCCGCCGCCCAGCACGTCCCCGCCTGTGCCACCATAGAGCCGGTCGTTGCCATCGCCGCCCAGCAGCAGGTCGACACCTTCCTCGCCCCACAGTACGTCGTCGCCCTTGCCCCCCATCGCTCCGTCGTTGCCATCGCCGAGGCGAACGCGATTGGCGAAGCGGTCGCCCACGTAGGTGTCGGCATGGCCGTCCTCGAACGTGGTGACGACCGACAGCGCATGGTCGTTATAGGCCGCCGACAGTCCGATGATGCTGTGCTCCTCGTGCGCGCTGATCTGCGAGCCGAGGTTGAACAGCGCGTCGGCCTTGTCCTGCGATATGCCGGTCAGGTTCGAGAAGACGTCCGAGAAGAACTGCTTGACGTTGTCCTTGAACTTGCGGTCGTACTCGTTGACGTCGACCGGGGCGCCCGATCCGACCGAATCCATGCCCTCCTGCAGCAGCGAGAACGAGCGTTCGTGAAAGTCCTTCACGATCTCGCCTTTCGCCTGCACATCCTCGACCGTCTCCGACGATCCGAACACCGTCTCGATCAGCGGCGTCTTGATGTGGTCGTCGACGATCTTTTCCACCACCTGATCGACCAGTTCGCCCACGATCTTCGCGCCGGCCTCGCGCACGGCCTGCGTGGCCGTCAGGCCGGCGTCGATCCGGTCCTTGATCGCATTGGTGATCTCGGTCCACGTAGACGAACCGCCCTGGCCATCGTCGATGCTGGCCGTGCCGTCCTCGCCAAAGGTCAGCCCGCCCAGCGATGCCTTGACCTCGGTTCCCTTGCCGTCCGGCGCGGCGGCGCTCGCCGCTTCGTATGTGGGGACATCCTGCACGAAATTGTCGGGCAGGGCGGTGTAGGGGTCCTGCGGGAACGTCGGGCCGACGGCATTGATCCAGTCGCCCCACGCGTCGTCGCGTTGCCCACCCACTTGTCCCACCGCCAGCAGGAAGCGGCCCTCGTCGGGGTCGTTGACGCCCGCATTGTGCAGGAACAGGCCCTTGCCGCCATCCACGACGACGTAGAGCTTGTCGTAATGCGTGACATAGCCGCTGAGGTCGGTCACGTCGGCGGGCAGGCCGGGCACGATGATCTTGGCAAAGTTGCTGATGATCGACTTGTCCGGATAGAGTTGGGGCAGCACCTCGTCCGGCTGGCTCTGCGCGCTTGCCAGAACGTTCATGCCCTCGTCGAAAAGGACGCCGTTGTGCGTGACGGTGTAGTGGCCGAAGATCTCGATCGACCCGATGAACACCTCGTCGGTGATCAGGAAGCCGCCATAATCGACCACGTCGGGCAGGGCAGACAGTTGCATGCCGACATAGCTTTTGGGAACTTCCGCGATCAACAGACCAAGCACGGGCAGTCCTTCGGAATCCGCCGCCGGACCTGAAAAGAAGTTCGTCTCGGTGCCTGACAGGATCGGCACGTTGACCAGTTCCGCGCTGGTGTACGAATAGACGCCGCCCGTATCGGACGTGTCGGGCATGTAAAGGGCCATGGCCGGGACTCCACGCTATGTGGAAACTACTTATCCCAATTTGCACGATTGAACAAATGGCGCGCCTGTCTTGCTCTCCGGCCCGTCAGGCGGCGGTGCGGTGCTTGAAGAAGGCGATGACATCCTGCTCGACCTGCTTCGTCGCGCTGTCCGGTTCGTCGATCAGATGCCAGGTCAGCACCGAGTGCGGCGGGATCGGGGCGTTCGTGTTGGCGTCGGCATCGGGCAGTTCCACCGTCACGCAGCGTTCGCCGAAGGTCTCCTTCAGCATGGCGAAGCGCTCGTCGGGGACAAAGCCGTCGCTGGGGAAGCGCAAGGCCATGATCGTCAGGTCTTCCTCCTTCAGCCGCCGTTTGGCGCAGGCGATCTCCTGCGCGCTGGCGTCGATCATGCCGGCGCCCTTCTTCCCCAGCGGCAGCGAGGGCTGCGACAGCACCGGGGCCACCACCGAAGGCTCGGTCATCATGGCGAGCGCAAACCCGCCGGTGAAGCACATCCCCACCGCGCCCACGCCCCGGCCACCGCAATCGGCGTGCGCCTTGCGCGCCAGCGCGCGCAGCCATTCAACGATCGGGCTGGACCGGCCGTTGGCCCAGACGTTGAATTCGCGCCGGATGCAGATCCCGGCGATCATCTGCCCCATGGTGTAGAGCCGCCCCGGAATGCGCCCGTCCTCGCCGAACAGGCTGGGGCAATAGACGGTCATGCCCTGCGCCGCCACGCGATCGGCAAAGCGCAGCACTTGCGGGTGGAGGTTGGGCATTTCGTGCATCACGATCACTGCGGGCCCATGCCCCTTGCGCCATACGCGGCGTGTCCACGGCCCGTCGGTGAATTCGAACGCCTCATACCCGGCGAAGGCCTGGCGGTTCTTCATGGGCACTCTCCCCGTTTGCCCGGGCAGTGTGACGGTTTGCGCGCGGTCTGGCAAACGCAGGCTCGGCCACGGAGGAGGAATTTGCAAAACGACGGGTTCTACTTATACCCCGGTTTCATGCGAAACCTTGTCCGTCCGGCCATCGCCGTGCTTGCCGCCGCGCCGTGTGCGCTTTCCGTCCCCGCCAAGGCAGCCGATTCCGTCGCGTGGGACATCGTCGCGGGCCTTACTACCGAGGTTGGCCAGCGCCTCGCCGGCAGCGAGGCTGAGTCGCGCGCGCGCGACTGGGGCGCGGAAAAGCTCAAGGCGCTGGGCTTCCGGAACGTCAGGATCGAGCCGTTCCCGATCCGTGGCTACGTGCGCGGAATCGACAAGGCGCGGATCATCGCGCCCGTGCCGCAGGCGCTGGCAGTGACCGCGCTCGGCTATAGCGGCGCAACCCCCGACAAGGGCATCGAGGGCGAGGTCGTCTATTTCCCCACGCTCGCCGCGCTGAAGGCCGCGCCCGATGGTTCGCTCACCGGCCGGATCGCCTTCATCGACCACGCCATGCGCGCCGCGCAGGATGGCTCGGGCTATGGCCCCTATGGCCAGGTCCGGCGCGAGGGACCGGGCGTTGCCGCGCGCAAGGGCGCGCTAGCCGTGGTGATCCGCTCGGTCGGCACCGACAGCCACCGCAACCCGCACACCGGCGTCACCAGCTGGCCCGAAGGCGTGAAGCCGATCCCCGCAGGTGCGGTATCCAACCCCGATGCCGACCTGATCGCGCGGCTGGCGGGCATGGGCAAGCCGCTGCGCCTTGCGCTGACGCTGACCGGCAAGACCGTGGACGGCCTGCCTTCGGGCAATGTCGTGGCCGATCTGCCGGGCCGCGATCCTGCGCTGCCCCCGGTGCTGGTGGGCTGCCATCTCGATAGCTGGGACCTGGGCACCGGCGCCATCGACGATGCCTCGGGCTGCGCCATCGTCACTGCCGCGGCGCTGCGCACGCAAGTACAGGGGCAGACCTTGCGCACCATCCGCGTGTTGTGGGCAGGTTCGGAGGAAATCGGCGGCTTCGGCGGCGAGGCCTATGCCAAGGCGCATGCCGAGCCCCACGCGCTCGCCATGGAAAGCGATTTCGGTGCCGACCGTGTGTGGCGCGTGCAGACGAAATTCGCGCCCGCCGACAAGGCGCTGGCCGACCGCATTGTCGCCGCGCTCGGGGTGATGGGCGTGGTCGCGGGCCGGGGCAGCGCGAACGGCGGCACCGATGTCGAGCCGGTGATCGCAAAGCAGAAGCTGGCGGTGGTCGATCTCGGCCAGGACGGCACGCACTACTTCGACCTGCACCACACGCCCGACGACACGCTCGACAAGGTCGACCCCGCCGCGCTCGAACAGAACGTCGTGGCGTGGACGCAAGTGCTGGCCATCGTCGCCAACGCAGACTCCATCGCGTCGACAGAGTAGGAGCTCAATCCGCGGACCGGTGGGTGATGGGCGGCGGCAGCCCGCTACCCTTCCGCAAACTCGACCAGGCTCGTCACCCCGCCCACGTTTTCCACGCGCATCGTACCGCCCAGTTGCGCCACGAAGCCCTGGATGATTGCGGTGCCAAGGCCCCGGCGCACCGGGGCCTGTTCAGCGGGGGCGGGCAGGCCGCGTCCGTTGTCTGCGACGGTCAGGCGCAGCCGGTTGTCGCCGATGCGTTCGATCACCACGCGCACGGCGGGGGCGGGGTGGCCGTCGAAGGCGTGCTTGAAGCTGTTGCCGAGGAGTTCGCTGATCAGGAGCACCAGCGTCATCAGTCGCCCGATTTCGAGCCGCGCGTCGGCCACGTCGACCTGGACCTGAACGTCGCCCGCCGTCCACACGCCGCGCGCGTGGTCCACCGCGCGGCGGATCTGCTGCGCCAGCGGCAGGTCGAGCGCGTTCGGGTCGTAGAGCTGGCGATGGACTTCGCCCATCAGTTCGATGCGTTCGTTGGCGCGGTCGATGGCGTCGAGCGCGCTTGGTGGGTTCGCGGCGATCTGGCGGCGTTGCAGGCGCAACATCGAAGCAACGGTGGCAAGGTTGTTGGCGACGCGGTGCTGCAGCTCCTTGAACAGCAGCGTCTGCATCTGCGTCAGTTGCGTCAGTCGCGCCTCGCTCGCTTCGAGTTGGCGCTGGCGATGAACCAGCCCGTCGATCAGCACGATGTCGATCGCCACCACGAACAGGTAGAACAGCATGGCGGTCACGCGTCCGCCGCTCAGGTCGAAGCTGTGGAAGGGGGGCACGAAGTAGTAGAGCGCGGCAAGGCCGCTCAACAGCGCGCAGACAATGCCCGGGCCGCGTCCGGCAAGAAGCGTCGCAAGGATGACGCCCGGAAAGAAGGTGAGGAACGGGAAACCCGGCGGCAACCAGTTATCCGCCGCGAGCCGCACCGAAAAACTGACCAGAAACAGGCCGACGCCCGCCGCGTATCCGGCAAGTCGGCCGCGTATCGGCTGCAATAGTTTTCGCGGCAGGTAAGGCATATATGCCTTGAGACTGCCCGCTAATCGTTTCCTTTGCAACTGCAACAAGGCCCGGATCGGCCGACGCGCGATGCGCCTGCCGTCCGGGCCTTGTCTTTATTGCACGATCAGATGCGTTCGATGATGATCGCAGGGGCCATGCCGCCCGCGGCGCACATCGTGATCAGGCCGTAGCGGCCACCCGTGCGCTCCAGTTCGTCGAGCGTGGTGCCGATCAGCATCGAGCCGGTCGCGCCGATCGGGTGGCCCAGCGCCATCGCGCCGCCGTTCGGGTTGACCTTGGTGCGGTCGAGGTGAAGGTCGCGGATGAACTTTTCCGCCACCACGGCGAAGGCTTCGTTGATTTCCCAGTGGTCGATGTCCTCGACCTTGAGGCCAGCCTTCTCCAGCACCTTCTTCGCCGCAGGGACCGGGGCGTTGAGCATCAGCGTGGGATCATCGCCCTGGTTGGCATAGGCCACGACGCGGCCGCGCGGCTTCAGGCCATGCTTTTCGGCATAGGCGGGCGAGGTGATCAGCAGTGCAGCCGCGCCATCGACCACGCCCGAGCTGTTGCCGGCATGGTGCACGCCCTTGAATTCCAGGTCGGGGTAGCGGCGCAGGATCTGCTTGCGGAAGGTGGTGCCGCCAATGTCGAAGTCGGCGATGGCGTCGAAGCTGGCCTTCAGCGAGGCGAGGCCCTCGGCGGTGGTTTCGGGACGCGGGAACTCTTCATGGTCGAGCGCGACCGAGCCGTCTTCGTTGTAGACGGTGACCAGCGACTTGTCGAAGCGGCCTTCGCGGATCGCGCGGTCGGCGCGTTCCTGGCTGACCAGCGCCAGCGCGTCGAGTTCCTCGCGGGTGATGCCTTCCAGCGCGGCGATGGCGTCGCCGCACACGCCTTGGTGCGACTGCGGGTGGATCGCGTCGAGCGCGGCGTTGCCCGAACCCATGCCCAGCGGCTTGATCCCGGCGTTGGCCTGTTCCGCGCCGTGGCTGGCGGTGAAGCTCATCATCTCGGTGCCGCCCGCGATCACGCAGTCTTCCATGCCCGACATGACTGCTGCCGCGGCAAGGTTCACCGAGGTGATGCCGCCGCCGCAGAAGCGATCGAGCGTGGTGCCCGATGCGGTGATGTCATAGCCCGCAGCCAGCGCCGACATGCGGCCAAGGTCACCGCCCTGCTTGCCGACCTGCGACGACGTCGACCAGATGATGTCGTCGACGGTCGAGGTGTCGAGGTTGTTGCGGTCCTTGATCGCCTTGAGGCAGGTCGCGGCGAGATGCTGGGGGTGCAGGTGCGACAGCGCGCCCTTGCCCGGCTTGCCGATGCCGCGCGGGGTGCGCACGGCGTCGATGATATAGGCTTCGGCCATGGTTCTCTCCTCAACAGTCCGGCGAGACCCCCCGATGGGGCCGGCAATGAGTCCCGGTCTTGTTTAAGCGAACGATTAAAGGGTGGGTGTGCTTTACGCAAGGGTAAAGCGCGCGCTCTCGACAGGGAGGTGGGCCCGACCTTATGGAAGTGCTTCCAGATCAAGGAATCCGCAGCGATGTCAGCCGACCTGCTCGAAGGCGCCCGCGCCCTGTCCGACCGCATCGTGGCCCTGCGCCGCGCGATCCACGCCGAACCGGAACTCGGGCTGCACACGCCCAAGACGCGCGATAAAGTGCGCGCCGCGCTTGCCCACTTGCCGCTCGACTGGCGCGAAGGGCCGTCCACCACTGGCCTCGTTGCCACGCTGAAAGGCGCGGCAGGCGAAGGCCGCACGGTCCTGCTGCGCGGTGACATGGACGCGCTGCCGATGCCCGAGGAAACCGGCCTGCCGTTCGCTTCGACCATCCCCGGCGCGATGCACGCCTGCGGCCACGATACCCACACCGCGATGCTGGCAGGCGCGGCGGAGCTGCTGTGCGGGATGCGCGACCAGCTTTCGGGCACAATCCAGTTCATGTTCCAGCCCGGCGAGGAAGGCTACCACGGCGCGCGCTTCATGCTCGACGATGGGCTGATCGATCCGCTGCCCGATGCCGCCTTCGCGCTGCACATCATGCCCGATAGTCCGCACGGCCTGGTCGCGGGGCGCGCAGGCGCGCTGATGGCGTCCGCGGACCAGTTCGACATCGTGGTCGAAGGGCGTGGCGGCCACGCCTCGATGCCGCACCAGACGCGCGATCCCGTGCCTGTCGCTTGCGAGATCGTCACCGCGTTGCAGGCCATGGTCACGCGCAAGTTTCCGGTGTCCGATCCGGTGGTCGTCACCGTCGCGCGGATCGAGGCAGGGACCGCGCACAACGTCATCGCCGATCGCGCCAGCCTGAAAGGCACGATGCGCACGCTTTCGCCCGGAAACCGCACGCGCCTGCACCATGAGATCGAGCGGCTGGCGACGCTGATCGCCGCCGCGCACGACATGACCGCCGCCGTCCGCATCGAGCAGGGCTTCCCGGTCACGGTCTGCGACGAACGCGCGGTGGCGCTGGGCGAGGCGGTGGTCGAGGCCCTGGCCGGCCCCGGCAAATTCCATCGCCTGTCGCATCCGATCATGGGGGCGGAAGACTTCTCCTACGTGCTGGAAAAGGCGCCGGGGGCGATGTTCTTCCTCGGCGTATCCCACGAAGGCGACGACTGGCGGCAGTGCTGCGGCATCCATTCCACGCGCATGATGGTCGATGAAAGCGTGCTGCCGCTCGGCACTGCCCTGCTCGCCGGATGCGCCACCCGTTTCCTCAAGGAAGGTTTTGCATGATCTGGTTCGGTGACAAGGCGCCCGACGAGAACTACCTGCGCAACAGCTTCAAGGTCGCCATGCCCGGCTTTCTGGGCATCGAGTTCGTGGCGATCGACGACAATTCGCTCACGCTGCGCATGCCGGTGACGGAAAAGGTCCACCAGCCGTTTGGTCGGCTGCATGGCGGTGCGTCGGTGGTTCTTGCCGAAACCGCAGGCTCGATGGCGGCGGCGTTCTGCGTCGATCCGGCGCAGTTCGCCTGCGTCGGCATGGAGATCAACGCCAACCATATCCGCCCGGTGCGCGATGGCTGGGTCTATGCCAGCGCCACGCCCGAAGCGATCGGCCGCACCACGCAAGTCTGGTCGATCCGCATCCGCGACGAGGCCGACCGCCTTGTCTGCATCTCGCGCCTGACGGTCGCGGTGATCCCGGTCGAGCGCAAATAGCCACCTGCCCGAAAGGGCATTTTGCACCGTATGACGGAATTTTGATGGACGGCAGGGAACCCCGGTCAGGTTCAACGCATTGACGCGCAAGGGGATTGCAGCGCGCAAGCAGAGACGAGACCGGGAACTTTCATTTGTCGAACCATCGGGAAGATCAGGCGCATCGGGCGTATGACGACAGCCCCGACCGATTCCGCGCCAGCCGTCCGGCGTTGTCCTTCGCCGGAGCATCGGGCGTCCTGTTCGAACAGGCCATGGCGCAGACCCGCATGGCGATCTGCCTGTGCGATCCACACGCTGCGGACCAGCCGATCGTTTTCGCCAACCGCGCCTTTCGTGATCTGACCGGCTACGACGAGGCCGAGATCGTCGGTCGCAATTGCCGTTTCCTGCAAGGGCCGGGCACCGACCCAGAAGCACTCAAGCGCATTCGCGCCGCGATCGCGCAGGAAGACGTGGTGGTGGTCGAGATCCTCAACTACCGCAAGGACGGCACCGCGTTCTGGAACGCGCTCCACCTCGGCCCGATCTACGATGCTGATGGTCGCCTGCTATATTTTTTCGGCAGCCAGTGGGACGTTTCCGACGTGCGCGCCGCCCGCGCCGATGAACGCCACGCGCGCGAGCTGGCGCGCGAACTGTCGCATCGCATGAAGAACATGTTCGCCGTGATCGGCGGCATCGTCAATTTCACCGGCCGCGCGCGCGGCATCGAGACGGAAGCCCGCGAGATCAACGACCGTATCCAGGCCTTGGGCCGCGCTTATGAAACCACGCTCGACGAAGCCTCCTCGGGCTCGATCGAGGTTGGGCAGGCGATCCGTTCGGTGCTCGGCCCCTACGATCCCGAAGGTCGCCGCATCCGCTTCGAAGGCAACGGGCTGCGCAGCGATTTTTCGGCGGTGTCGGTGCTGGGCCTCTCGCTCCACGAACTCGCTGCCAACGCGCTCAAGCATGGTGCGTTGAGCGAGCCGGATGGGCACGTCACCGTGCGCTGGAACCGCAATGGCGCGGCCAACCAGCCGACGATCGTGATCGACTGGGTGGAGGAAGGCGGACCGCACGTCGATGTCGCCGGCGTCGGCCTCAGCCCCACGGCGGGCAGCATTGTCGATCGCATGCTCGGCATGGCGCGGGGCGCCATCGAGCGCGAATGGCATCCACAGGGCCTCCACGCGACATTGCGCCTGCCCTTGCGCGAGGAGGTCGGATGAACGAGATGCCGCGCCGGGTGCTGGTCCTCGATGACGAGCCGCTGATCCTGCTCGATCTCGAATTCGCCGTAGAGGACGCAGGCTGCGTGCCGCTGACGGCGCTCGAAGCCGAAGAGGCGTTGCAGATCCTCGCCGAACAGGCGATCTGCGCCGCCATTCTCGACGTGTCGCTGGGGCAGGGCCAGACCTGCGAGCCGGTCGCCCGTGCGCTCGCCGCGATGGGCGTGCCCTATGTCCTCCATACCGGCGATCTCGATCGCATGGACGAGGCTGTGCGGCGGCTGGGCGGGGTGCTCGTGCCAAAGCCCACGCCCGCCGCCGTTGTCGTATCGCGTGCGCTCGAAAACGCCCAGCAGGGCGAGCAGCAGCGCTACGGTTAGGGCCGCTCAGATATCTTCAGCATCCGCGCGATGGCACCCAGCATATCGCGCGAGAACGCCTTGGCGATGCCAGCGTCGGCCACGATGTTGAACGCATGGATGCCGCCGGGGTAGCTGTGCAGTTCCACCGGTACGCCCGCATCGACCAGCCGCCGCGCGTAGTCGAGGTTTTCGTCGAAGAACAGGTCGAGGCTGCCCGTGCCGATCCAGGTCGGCGGCAGGCCGGCCAGATCGTCGGCGAGGCTGGGGGAGAACCAGCCCTTGCGCGCATCGTCCACGGCATAATCCCCGCGCAGCGCTTCCCAGCCGAACTGGTTGTAGGCGCGCGTCCAGATGAATTCGCCCGTGGTGCGGTTGCCATAAGGGCAGGCGTCGCCCCCGGTGCGGTGGTCGATCATCGGATAGACGAGGATCTGCGCCGCCAGCGCTGGCCCGCCGGTATCGCGCGCCATCTGCGCGGTCGCCGCCGCAAGGCCACCGCCCGCGCTTTCGCCGATCACGCCGATGCGCGTGGCATCCACGCCCAGCCGGTCGGCGTTGTCCGCCAGCCAGCGAAGGCCCGCGAGGCAATCTTCCTGCGGCCCCGGAAACGGCGTTTCGGGCGCAAGCCGATAGTCGACCGAGGCGACCGGAATGCCCAGCGCCGCTGCCATGCCCGCCGGCCCGGCCATCATCGCGCGCGCAGAGCCGAGGATCATGCCGCCGCCGTGGATGTGGAGCAGGGCGGGGCGATCTTTCGCGCCGGGCGCGGGATCGTACCACAACACGTCGATCTTTCCGCCCGAACTGGCGACGCGTTCGATCACCGGCTCGATCACCGGCTGTCCGATCGCGGCATATTGCGCCGCGCTCGCCTCGCGGATCGCGGGCAGCGTTTCGCGCGTGAACGGGGCGCCCCGGCCCAGCACATCGAACAGCGGCAGGGTTTCGGGATCGACAAGATGCAGGGTTCTACCCGGTTCCGTCACAAGTCCTCTCCATTCTCTTTCTGGTCATGGTTGATCGCTTTGTGCTTGCGTGGGCCCGCCTTGTCGAGCCAATGGCGAACAATCAGTTGCGAACAGAAACCGGCACGGGGAATCGGCGAAGATGCAGGACAGGGTGCTCCCCCTCGAAGGAATCCACAATTTCCGCGATTACGGTGGCTATCAGGGCCGCAACGGCGTGCTCAAGCGGGGCGTGCTGTGGCGCTCGGGCCAGCATGCGGGCGCTACCGAAGCCGACCTGCACGCGGTCCACGATCTTGCCATCGGCACGGTTATCGACTTGCGCGGCGACAGCGAGCGCGCGATCTACCCCTGCCTGCGCCACCCCGATTTCGACGGCAAGGTGCTGTACGAACCGGGCGAGACCGCCAGCCTCAAGGGCGTTGCCGTGCACGAGGAAATGGCAGGCGGCGTGGTCAGCGAGGCCGACGCGATCAAGGCCATGACCGCGCTCTACGAGCGCCTGCCGTTCCGCCCGGTGCTGGCCGGAACCTACCGCCTCTATCTGCGCGCGCTGGCCGACAAGGACCATCCCACGCTGCTGCACTGCCTGGCGGGCAAGGACCGCACCGGCGTTGCCGCCGCGCTGGTCCACACCCTGCTCGGCGTGCACCACGACGATGTGATGGCCGATTACCTTTTGACCAACACGGCGGGCAATGCCGAGGCGCGCATCGCCGCCGGGGCTACCGCCGTCCGCTCGGGCTTCGGCGCGAAGATGGAAGACGGCGCCGTCCGCGTCCTCATGGGCGTGCGCCCCGAATTCCTCGAAACCGCCTTCGCCTCGATCCGCAAGGAATACGGCTCGGTCGAAGCCTATGCCGAACAGTTGCTCCACGCCGGTCCCGAAACGGTCAGCGCCATGGAAGCCAACCTTGTCATGTAACGAAACGAAGCCCTCTCCCACGTGAGAGAGAGGACTGCCAAGCTTACGTGCCTCCCATAAATCCGTCACCCTGGACTTGATCCGGGGTCCCGCGGCCTGTGCCGTCGAGAGGAAAGCGGCTCCCGGGACAAGCCCGGGGTGACGGATCAAGGGCCAGGCGAATTGCCAGCGCCCCTCAGAACTCGACTTCGAGCTGCAGCTTGACCTGCCCCTTGGTGTCCGCGCGCGCCTTGTCGATGGCGAACAGGTAGCCGGCTTCGATCTCGATGTCCGGGCCCAGGCCTTCGATCTCGGTCTTGACGATCGGCCCGACGAAATGTTCGGCGCGCGGTGCGAAATGGTGGAAGGTGCCAAGTTCGCCATAGGCTTCCACGCCCAACCGCAGTTCATCACCCAGCACCGCGTAGTCCGCCGAGGCGGCATAGCCGACTTCGACCTTCTCGCCTGCCGCCAGATGCTTTTCGAAGATCAGGTTCAGCCGCGCGTCGATCGGCCCGGCCTTGCGCTGCAGGATCAGCTTGCCTTCCACCGCGTCGGATGTGTCGCGCTGCAGGCCTACCTCGTATTCGCCATAGACGGCCACATCGATCCCCGCGAAGCGCCCGACGGTATAGATCGCCTCGACTGCGGCGGCTTCGGCCTTGCGTGGGCCGCCCTTGTCGCGCTCCAGTTCGAGCAGCGTCGCCACCCGCAGGCGGTCGGTCGGCGAATAGGTCACTTCCAGCTTGGCCGCGTTCTCGCCGCCGTCCGGGCCACCGGCCAGTTCGCCCAGTCGCGCTTCCAGTTCCAGTTCGCCCTTGGTCGTGGTGGCGTCGTACACTTCGTCGCCAAGCCCCGGTGCTGCCTGTGCCACGCCCGGCGTCAGCGTGCCTACGGCGCAGGCGGCCAGCGCCGCGATCATAACGTTCCGCATTCGATTCCCCCTTGGTCGATTCCCGCCAGGCCCGGCCTGCCTGATGTGCGCCAGCTAATGCGAGCAACTTGCATTAGCAATACAGAAACGTTCAGACACAAACATTGCTTTGGATCAAACAAGGGAAAAACTGCGCCTGCGGACTCGTAATCACCGGGCAGGGATTCTATCTCGACCCGCGACTGGAGGACCTCATGGCGACGACCCACAAGACCCGCATGCTCATCATCGGCTCCGGCCCGGCCGGGCTTTCCGCCGCGATCTATGGCGCGCGCGCCGGGATGCAGCCGATCGTCGTGCAGGGGCTTCAGCCCGGCGGCCAGCTGACCATCACCACCGATGTCGAGAACTACCCCGGCTTTCGCGACGTGATCCAGGGCCCCTGGCTGATGCAGGAAATGCAGGCCCAGGCCGAACACGTCGGCACGCGCATGATGTGGGACACCATCCTCGACGTCACGCTCGATGGCTCGCCTTTCCGCGCCACGGGCGACAGCGGCGATATCTACGAAGGCGACGTCCTCGTCATCGCCACCGGCGCGCAGGCCAAGTGGCTTGGCGTGCCGGGCGAGCAGGAGCTGTCGGGCAAGGGCGTTTCGGCCTGCGCCACCTGTGACGGTTTCTTCTATCGCGGCAAGAAGGTCGTGGTCATTGGTGGCGGCAATACCGCGGTCGAAGAGGCGCTCTACCTCACCAACCATTCGAACGACGTCACCCTGATCCACCGCCGCGACAGCTTGCGCGCCGAAAAGATCCTGCAGGAACGCCTGTTCGCGCATCCCAGCATCAAGGTGCTGTGGAACCAGGCGGTCGAAGGCTTCTCGGCCAGCGCCGATGGCCGCGCGCTCGGCACGGTCGACCTGGTCGATACCGTGACCGGCGCAAAGTCGCAGGTGCCGACCGATGGCGCTTTCGTCGCGATCGGCCACGCGCCTGCGACCGACCTGTTCAAAGGCAAGCTGGAACTCGACGAATCCGGCTACATCGTGGTCCAGCCCGGCACGCCCAAGACCGCCATCCCCGGCGTCTTTGCCTGCGGCGACGTGATGGATCACACCTATCGTCAGGCCGTTACGGCAGCCGGTACGGGCTGCATGGCCGCGCTGGACGCCGAACGCTTCCTCGCCGACCTCGACTTCGCCGCCGCGAAGGCCGAAGCGGTAGCGTAAGGTTGCACTGGGGGGCCCCGCGAAGGCGGGGACCCCACGGCGTTGCACCGCCCCCACGGCATCTTAGAAAGCTAGCCGACCGCCTCCACCAGCCGCGCCACGAGCCAGTCGCGCGCCTCGTCGCCATCGAAGGCGTGGCCTGCGCTGGCATGGCGGCGTACGCGCGCATCCTTGCGCTTCCACGCTGCCTCGAACAGCTGCGCCGTGCGGTCGCCCTCGGCCAGCAGGATGGTGACCGGCCCCGCGAACTTGCCGAGCGACATCTGCATCTCGCGCGCCAGCCGCGTCTGGCCGGGCGTCAGCGCCGCGCCCTGCACATCGCGCGCCACGCCCCGCAGGTCGACCCCGCCGGTCAGCAGCCGCTTCCATTCGCGTCCGCTCGCCAGCCGTGCGGCATAGCGACGCCACAGCGCCTTGGGCGGTACGGCGGGCGCCCGTCCATCGGCCTCGTCGCGGGTCCAGGGATTGACCAGCACCAGCCCGTCCAGCCCCAGCGCGGCCCCGTGCAGCGCCAGCGCGCTGGCCGCGTCGCACACTCCGAAGCCGATCACGCGCTTCAGGTGCGGCGCATCGTGCCGGAACGCGGCGATGGCGGCGGCGATGTCGGCCGCGCTCGACCGGAAGCCCTCGTTGTCGCCCTCGCTCTGGCCCACGCCGCGCCGGTCGAAGCGCAAGCAGGGCACGCCTTCCTCGCGCGCCAGCCGGGCGGAAAGCTGCGCCATGCCGCCGAACGCGCCGCTGCGGATCTCGTTGCCGCCTGAAACGAACAGCACGCCGGTCGGCCCCGCCGCCGCTGATGTGTCGAGCGTGCCCGCCAGCAGCGCGCCTTCGCACGTAAAGCTCAGGTGTCGCCGCATCATGGCGCGATGATCCGCGCCAGCGCTGCCGCCTGCGTCGCGTCCTCGCCCGGCTCCACCCGCGACCACAGCGCAGCCCCGCCGCCCAGTTCCGACAGGTGGATCATGCGCTGGCCCTCGTTCGCCGGGAACGCCCCCTCGAGCCCCGCGATCATCGCCGGGTTGAGGTGATAGCCCGCCAGCGTCAGCCCCGATGCGCGCCCTTGCTCCAGCAATCCCTCGACGCTCAGCGCCGGTTCGCCTGCCTCGCGCGCGGCCAGCACCCGCGCGCGCAGCAACTGGCGCAGCTGCGACAGGCCGCGCTGGGGTTCCAGCACCCAACCGGGCAGATGGGCGGGAAACACCAGCGCCCCACCGCGCACTGCCAGCACCTCGGTAGCGCCAAACTGCGCTTCGGCATCGGCCATGGCGAGGCGCCAGGAATGCAGGCTTTGCGTAGCAAGGTCCTGCGTGCTTTCGTTGCAGCCGGGCAGGTCGGGCAGGAAACTGTCGAGGCCGGCCCCATCGAGCAGCCGCATCGTCTGCGCCAGCAGGCGGCGGGTTCGATTCTGCTCCTCGAACAGTGGAGGCACGATCAGCAGCCGTCGCGCGCGGCCGCGATCGAAGGCAAGCGCGTGCTCCTCGGTCGGGCCTTCGGGGCCGGGACAGGTCCAGGTCGCGAGCAGGGGAGCCTCATGGCGCGTGATGGTATCGTCAGGCCATAGCTCAATATGGTGAAGGTGTCGTTAGGTGTCTTTAGGTGTCGTTCAGGTACGTTTAGGTGCCGTTCTGCTCATCTCACCCTTGCGACCGTGAACGACAGAAGATTTCCATAGGTTTCAAGAACTTCTCCGTCGATATCGTCGTCATCGATGACGATATCGAAGCGATCCTCGATCTCGGTCAGCAGGCCCGCCACCGCCATCGAATCAAGCTCGGGCAGCGCGCCGAACAGGGGCGTATCGCCATCAAATGCGGCCACGGTTTCGGCGCTAAGGCCCAGCACGTCACGCAGGATCGCGCGCAGCCGTTCGTCGGTTTCGTCATTGGCCAAGGCGTTCACCCTCAAAGCTCCCTGGATTTATCGTGTTTTTTCCGCCTCTAGCCAGCGGGGGCGGGCGACACAAGAGGGCGTCGCACCATCCTGGCCAGCCCCATCCGGGCGAGGCGTGGCCAGCTTCTGTGATGAGAAGGTCGATGATATTCAAGGCGATAGCGGGGGCGGCTGGCCGTCATCCAGTCGCGTTTGTAGCGGTCGTCACCCGTTCCGAAATCGATCCGCGCGACGCCGTCCACGGTCATGACATGGCGGAACAGAGCGTGGCTGAGCAAGGTTCCCGCCGATAGCGCTTTCGCCCGCTCGTCATGGGCAAGTTTATGAATCCACGCGGTTTTACCTTCGATGGTCCAGAACTGCGCGGCCACGGCCACCCCATCGGCGCGCGCCAATCCCAGCCGCAGCGCGCCCGCCGCGCCTTCGGCCTGCGCGAAGCGGCGCAGGAATGCGGGGCTGCCTTCGCCGGGCTTCCAGCTGCGGGCGTAAACCGTTTCATAGTCTGCCCAGTCGACGTCGGAAAAGGCCGTGGCGATGGTCAGCACAACCGCGCCGCCGCGCCCCTTGCGCCGCACCGTTTCGCGCAGGGCGCCGGGGCGGGACGCCCACCAATCCTCATATCCATTTTCAGGAATGTCCATGAAGTGATTGATATCGTTTTCATCTATTGCGCCCCACCAGCCCTGACCGCGAAACGCGCGGGCGAGCGCGATGGCTTCGGCTTCGGGCATTGGCGCCAGCCGCACCGGCTGCGTCAGGCTGGCGATGATCGCACCGAGCAGATCCGCGTCGAGCGATCCCAGCGGGCGCACGAAGAAGTTGTACCAGTTGCCCAGTTGTTCCAGCCCCCACGCGGTCTGGCGCAAGGGCAGCACGGCGATCCGGTCTTCATCGCGCGCCACGGCGAGGAAGCAGCGGTCGGCCGGAAAGCATTCGTCGGCCAGCAGCGTGAACCAGTCGAGCCGGTCGAACGGCGCGCTGGCATCCGAGCGCGCCAACAGGCGTGCAAGCACGGGATCGGCTTGCGCTTGCACCAAATCAGCGTGATAGACCCGGATTCCCAAGTGCCTGCCTGCCTTCAAACCCAAGGGATTTCGCGTGTCCGCACCCCTCGACGCCACCGTCTGTCCGCTCGATCACCTGCCGCTGCGCGGGCTGGCCGATGCGCCCGCGCTGGTGCTGCGGCACGCCACGCTGACCTATTCCGACCTCGACCGCCGCGTCGGCCAGCTCGCGGCCTGGCTCAAGCGCAAGGTATCGGGGAAGGGTGAACGCATTGCAACCTGGGCGAGCAAGGGCGAACTGACGTGCCTGATGCCGCTCGCCGCAGTGCGCGCCGGGCTGGTCCACGTGCCGATCAACCCGTTGCTCAAGCGCGCGCAAGTGGCCCACATCCTTGCGGACAGCGGCGCGAAGCTGCTGGTTGCCAACAAGGCGCGGCTCGATACGCTGGAACCGGACGACCGGGCTGTCGCCGTGATCTTCGATGAAGGCGAGGTTATTTTCGAAATCAATGATTTGAATCCTCTTTCTCCATCAAATTGCGAGGATCAGGATCTCGCGGCGATCCTCTATACCAGCGGCAGCACCGGACGGCCCAAGGGGGTGATGCTGTCGAATGCCAACCTCTGGCTCGGCGCGGTGAGCGTGGCGCATTACCTGCGATTGGCGCCAGACGACCGCGTGCTGGCGGTGCTGCCCTTCGCCTTCGACTATGGGCAGAACCAGCTGCTGTCGGCGTGGTTTACGGGCGGCACGGTAATCCCGCTCGACTACCTGATGCCGCGCGACGTGGTGAAGGCGGTCGACCGGCACGCCGTCACCACCATCGCCGCCGTGCCGCCGCTGTGGCTGCAACTGGTCGAACTTCCGTGGCCGTCTGAAGTCGCGGGCAAGCTGCGGCGGTTGACCAACAGCGGTGGCGCATTGACGCCATCGCTGGTGCGGGCCTTGCGTGCCACGTTCCCGCAGGCCGATCTCTATGCGATGTACGGCCTGACCGAGGCGTTCCGGTCGACCTATCTCGATCCGGCGCTGGTGGATGAACATCCGACTTCGATCGGCAAGGCGATCCCCTTCGCCGAGATCATCGTCGTCAACGACGATGGCCGAGAGGCCGCGCCGGACGAGGAGGGCGAACTGGTCCACGCCGGACCGCTGGTGGCGCAAGGGTACTGGCAGGATGCCGAGCGTACCGCCGAGCGGTTCAAGCCCGCGCCGCCGTTTTCGAAGCTGGGCGGCATGGCCGTGTGGTCGGGCGACCGGGTGCGCCGCGATGCGCAAGGCCTGCTGCACTTCGTCGGGCGGCGCGATGCGATGATCAAGACCAGCGGCAACCGCGTCAGCCCGCAGGAAGTCGAGGAAGCAGCCGTGGCGACCGGGCTGGTGGCTGAAGCCGTGGCGCTGGGCGTGCCCGATCCGCAACTGGGGCAGGCGATCCACCTCGTAGCGCGGGCGACGGGAGAGGCGGACACGGCGGCGCTGATCGCGGCGCTGACGCGCGCGCTACCCAACTTCATGGTGCCGCGCCATGTCCACTGGCGGCAGGCGATGCCGGTCAGCCCCAACGGCAAGCTCGATCGCGTTGCGCTGGCCGCCGAACTTGCACAGGAACTTCGCGTATGAAACCGCTCGGCCCCATTCCCGCAGGCTTTGCCGCGATCGACGGCGAACTGGCCATTGCCGGGCGCAAGGCGAGCGACATCGTGGCGCAGGCAGGCACCACGCCGCTATTCGTCTATGCGCGCGAGCGGCTCGACGCGCGCCTTGCGGAACTGCGCGCCGCGATGCCGACGCGGCTGGACATTCACTACGCGGTCAAGGCCAACCCGTTCGGACCTTTGCTGGCGCACATGGCGGGGCTGGTCGACGGGTTCGACGTGGCGTCGGGCGGGGAACTGGCGCTGGCCGAAGCGGCGGGGATCGACCTCGCGCGTGTCAGCTTTGCCGGGCCAGGCAAGCGCGATGCCGAGTTGGAGCTCGCGATTATCAAGGGTGTGACGCTCAATCTTGAGTCGGCACGCGAAGCCGATCGGGCGCTTGCCATTGCGGAGCGCCTCGGCGTGACACCGCGCCTTGCCATTCGCGTGAACCCCGATTTCGATCTCAAGGGATCGGGCATGAAGATGGGCGGCGGGGCCAAGCAGTTCGGCATCGACGCCGACAAGGTGCCCGCGCTGGCGCGGCGGCTGGTCGATGCCGGGGCGCAATGGCGCGGTTTCCACATCTTTGCCGGATCGCAGGCGCTGGATGCCGCCGCGATCATCGAGACGCAGGCGCAGACGCTCGAACTGGCGGCGCGGCTGGCGCAGGAGGCCGGCGTCGCCCTGCCCAAATGCAATCTCGGCGGGGGTTTCGGCATTCCCTACTTTCCGGGCGACAAGCCGGTCGATGTCGCTGCCGTGGGTGCGGCGCTGGGCGAGCGGTTCGCGCATCTGCCCGAGGTGTTGCGCGAAACTCGATTCTGCATTGAATTGGGGCGCTATCTTGTTGGCGAAGCAGGCGTTTACCTGACACGGATCGTTGACCGCAAGGAGAGCCACGGCGAAATCTTCCTCGTCACCGATGGCGGGCTGCACCACCAGCTGGCAGCCAGCGGCAATTTCGGCACCGTGGTCCGCCGCAACTATCCGAGCGCCATCGCCAGCCGCTTCGATGCGCCGGTGGAGGAGGAGGCGAGCGTGGTCGGTTGCCTGTGTACCCCGCTCGATCGCCTGGCCGACAAAGGCGGATTTCCGCGCGCCGGCGAAGGCGATCTGGTCGCGGTGTTCTGCGCAGGCGCCTATGGCGCCAGCGCCAGTCCGGTTCATTTTCTGGGACAAGGTCCGGCGGCAGAAATTCTCATTTAGCGCAACGGTTTAACGCATTGCACCCAAGGCGTCCCAATTCGGGACCCGAGGGGGAATCCGCTTGCCACTTCGCAGATTGCGAACAAGGCTAACGCTCTGTTCACCAGTGGGCCGTATTGCCCGGGGGAGCGTGGTCGCAATCCCTTGCCCCATGTCCGGCCGTGGACGGGGTGGGCTGCGTTCGCGCCGAAGCTCCGAAGGACCTTGCATGTCTACCGTCTTGCGCCTGCGTTTCCTGTTCTCTGCCACAGCGCTTGGCGGCTTGGCGCTGTCAGGTTGCGCCGAGGCGAGGCCTGCGCAGCAGCTGCCACCTGCTGCCTTCGTGGCGTTGCAGGAAGGGCCGGGCGAGGAATACGTGATCGGTCCGCTCGACGAATTGACGATCTTCGTCTGGCGCAACCCGGAACTGGGCGCGAGCGTGCAGGTGCGGCCCGACGGGCGCATCACCACGCCGTTGATCAACGACATGCCGGCCGTGGGCAAGACCCCGTCGATGCTGGCCGAGGATATCAAGCTGCAGCTTTCGCAGTACATCCAGGAGCCGATCGTCTCGGTCATCGTCAACAAGTTCGCCGGCACCTTCAGCCAGCAGGTGCGCATCGTGGGGGCGACCGAAAAGCCTTCGTCGATCCCCTATCGCGCCAACATGACGCTACTCGATGCGATGATCGCGGTGGGCGGCCTGTCCGAATACGCAGCGGGCAACCGCGCGCGGCTGGTGCGCTTCGACAAGCAGACCGGCAAGCAGAAGGAATACAACCTGCGTATCGGCGACCTGCTCAAGAAGGGCGAGAGCAAGGCCAACGTCATGCTGATGCCGGGTGACGTCATCATCATCCCCGAAAGCAATTTCTAAACGCGATCGGGGGCAAAGGGGGCCATGACCAACATCTACGAGGAAGTGCGCATCGCACTCTACGGGATCTGGAACCGGCGCTGGCTGGCGCTGGGGATCGCGTGGGTGGTGTGCCTGCTCGGCTGGCTGTCGGTGGCGATGGTGCCCAATTCCTACCAGTCGAAGGCGCGCATCTTCGTGCAGATCGACGATGTGCTGTCCGACCAGATCGGCATCGGCGGCGACCGCAAGCGCGACATCGAGCGCGTGCGCCAGACGCTGACCAGCGCGGTCAATCTGGAAAAGGTCGTGCGGGCAACGCGGCTGGGCGACAAGGTGACCAGCGACAAGGAAATGGAAGGCGCGGTTGCCAGCTTGGGCAAGGCGGTCAAGGTCGTCAGCCAGCAGGACAACCTGTTCGAGATTTCGGCGACGTGGGGCAGCCGGGGCTATTCCGACGTCGAGAACGCCAAGCTGGCGCAGGACGTGGTGCAGAAGATGATCGACATCTTCCGCGAGGAAAACCTGGCCGGCGGGCGCGGCGAGATGACCGATACCATCGCCTTCATGGACCAGCAGTTGCAGGACCGGCAGAAGGATCTCGAAGCCGCCGAGCAGCGCCGCCAGGCCTTCGAGGCCAAGAACGCTGCGCTGATGCCGGGCAGTGGCGGGATCACGGCACGGATGGAAGGCGCGCGCAGCGAACTGCGCGGGGTCGATTCGGACTTGCTGGCGGCGCAGAGCGCGCTGGCGGCGGTCAACGGCCAGCTTTCGGGCACGCCGCCCACGCTGATGGTGCCGGGCGCAGCCGGCGGGGCGCGGGGTGCGCTGTCGCAGGCGCAGTCCGAACTTGCCGGGATGCGCGCGCGGGGCCTCACCGACAGCCATCCCGACGTGCAGGCGCTGAAGGCGCAGATCGCGGGCCTTTCGCGGCAGGCGGCGGGCGAGGGCGGTCCGGTGGGCACGCCCAACCCGGCCTATGTCTCGTTGCAATCGATCAAGGCCGACCGGCAGGCGAGCATCGTGGCGCTGCAATCGCGCAAGGCTTCGCTCCAGCAGGATCTCGCGCAGCTTTCCACGCAGCAGTACAGCGAACCGGCGGTCGCGGCAGAGGCATCGCGCATCAACCGCGACTACGACGTGCTCAAGGAACAATACGACAAGCTTCTGCGCGATCGCGAACAGCTGCGCCTGCGCGGGCAGGTGGAAAGCGAGCGCAACGCGGTGAAGTTCGAGGTGATCGATCCCCCGACGACCCCGCGCAGCCCTTCGGCCCCCGACCGGCCGATGTTGCTGACGCTGGTGCTGGTGGTGGGCCTTGTAGCCGGTTGCGGCGCGGCCTTTGCGATGGGGCAGTTGCGGTCGAGCTATTCGACCACGGGCCAGCTGGAGCGCGCCACGGGGCTGCCGGTGCTGGGCTCGATCTCGCTGACCGTCACGCGCGAGCAGCGGGCCGAGGGCTGGAAGCAGCTCAAGTGGTTCGGCGGGGCGACGGTGGGGCTGTTCGCTGTGCTGATGGTGCTGCTGGCGCTGGAATACATGAAGCGCGGGATGGTCGCGTGAGCGAGGGAGGCGACGATATGCCGAAAGGCGCAACGGCGCAGCGGCGCTCGCTGATCGAGCGGGCCGCGGGGCGCTTCGGGCTGGACGGGTTTCCGGTTCCGCCCGCGCCGCCGGTGGTGACGCCTCCGGTCGTCGCGCCTCCGGTCTACCCAGCAGCGGAGCCTGCGGTTGAGGACGCGCCGGTCGAGACCGATCGCGTGGCCGAACCCGCGCCTGCGCCGTTCGCGCCTTTTGCACCGCCGGTTGCGGAACCGGCGCCGTTCGACCCGCCGATCGATGGCATTCCGGCGCAGCAGGTGTTCCGTCGTCCGATCCATGCGATCGACCGCGGGCGGCTGCGCGAGCTGTGCCTGATCGAGCCTGATGGCCCGGTCACGTCGTTGCTGGAGGAGTTCCGCATCGTCAAGCGGCAGCTGCTGCTGACGGCGGCGGAATCGCGCAAGGGCCGGGGCGCGCCGCATGGCGAGCGCATCCTGATCTGCTCGGCGCATCCGGGCGAAGGCAAGACCTTCACCGCCGTGAATCTCGCGCTGTCGATTGCGGCGGAGAAGGACAACGAGGTGCTGCTGGTCGATGCCGACTTCGCCAAGCCGAGCGTGCTGTCCACGCTGGGCCTGCCGGGCGGGGCGGGGCTGATGGATGCGCTGGTCGATCCCGCCATCGCGGTCGAGGACTGCATCCTGGCGACCGACGTGCCGGGGTTGTTCGTGCTGCCCGCAGGCAATCCGAGCGGGCACGATACCGAGTTTCTGGCCTCGGCGCGAACGCGTCGCGTGCTCGACCGGCTGACCGCGCAGGCGCCCAGTCGGATCGTCATCTTCGACAGCCCGCCAGCGCTCGCCGCCTCGCCGGCATCGGAACTGGCGATGCACGTGGGGCAGGCGCTGATGGTGGTGCGCGCCGACCGCACGGGCGAGGCCGCGTTGCGCGATGCGGTGAACATTCTTGCCGGGTGCGAGGACATCAAGCTGCTGCTCAATGGCACGCGCTTTTCGCCCACGGGTCGCCGCTTCGGCACCTATTATGGCTACAAGGACTGAAGGGGATGGCACTGGCGCGACATCTCGGCCTTGGCCTCGCGGTGGCGTTGACCGCCTTGCCGCTCACGCCCGCGCTGGCGCAGGCCAAGGACGACCCCGAAGCGCCGACCGGCGGCGAGGCGGACAAGCCCGCGCGCCACGGCGGCGGCGTGCGGCTCGTGCGGACGAAGATCCAGCCCTATATCGAGGTTCGGCAGAACCTGATCAAGCAACTGCGCCCCGGCGACGATACCGTCACCTACACCGCGCTGGCAGCGGGCGTGGACGCCCAGTTTGCCGGGCGTCGCACGCAAGGGTCGGTTTCGCTGCGCTATGAACGGCGCTTTGTCGAGAAGGGCGGCTTTCGCGACGGCGACAGCATTTCCGGCCTGGCGCGGGTGCAGCGTGACCTGATAGACCGCACCTTGCGCGTCGAGGTGGGCGGCATGGCATCGCGCACGCGCGTCGATAGCGCAGGCAACGGCCTGGTCGATGGCGGGCGCTTCACCGATTCGGTCAGCCAGGTCTATGCCGTCTATGGCGGGCCGACCTTCACCACGCGTGTCGGCGACGTGAAGCTCAACGCCAGCTACATGGCGGGCTATACCGAAGTGAACGACAAGGACGCCCTGCAACTGACGCCGGGCGGCCCGCGCATCGACATCTTCGACCATTCGGTGACGCAGAACGCGCAAGTGTCGGCAGGCGTGCGTCCGGGTGAGGGACTGCCGGTGGGCGTGACCGTCAACGGCGGTTATACGCAGGAAGACATCTCGAACCTCGACCAGCGCATCCGGTCCTTGCGGGCGGGCGCGCAGGTGACGGTGCCGGTGACGCTGAGCCTTGCGGTGGTGGGCGACGTGGGCTGGGAACACGCGCAGGTTTCGTCACGCGATGCGCTGCGCGATGCCAGCGGCAACCCCGTGATCGACAGCAACGGCCACTACAAGGTCGACCGTTCGCAGCCGCGCCAGCTGGCCTATGACAGCAACGGCCTGACGTGGGACATGGGCGTGATCTGGCGGCCGAGCCGTCGCACCTCGCTGTCGGCCTTCATCGGCAAGCGCTATGACAGCACGACTTACTACGGGTCGTTCACCTACAACCCCAATGCGCGCCATTCGCTGCAGGTCTCTGTCTATGACGGAATCTCCGGCTTCGGGTCGAGTCTTGGCAGCCAGCTGCAAAGCCTGCCGACCGATTTCGACGGCGGGCAGGACCCGTTCGGCGGCGGCGTCACCGGCTGCGGCTTCGGCGGCAGCGGCGGGGCCTGCCTCAACGGGCCGTTCGGCTCGCTCGCCTCGTCGGCGTTCCGGGGGCGCGGGATCAACGCGACTTATGCGCTGACGCTGCACCGGCTGCGCTTCACGCTGGGCGCTGGCTATGCCAACCGGCGCTATATCGCCGGGCGCGATACGGTGCTGGGCCTGGTCAACGGCACGGTGTCCGAGAACGTCTATGTCAACGCAGGCGTCGGCGGGCCGATCGATGCGCGCTCGAACTTCGGGATCAATGTCTACGAGGCTTGGTTCCGCAATCGCATCAATCCACTGGGCGATTCCAACGCGATGGGCGTTTCGGCCTCCTATTTTCGCCGCCTGACCGACCGACTGGTGGCGACCGCGGCGCTGGGTTTGGATAGTGTTAACTATAAAGTGGTTGAGGATCAGCTTATCCTCACGGGCCAGTTGGGCCTGCGCTACAATTTCTGACGGAGCGGCGCGATGTACGACGACTTCTACCAGCTGACCGGTAGGCCGTTCCAGCTAACCCCCGATCCGCAATTCTATTTCGAGAGCGTGACGCATCGCAAGGCGCTGTCCTATCTCGGCTATGGCCTGGCGCAGGGAGAGGGCTTCATCGTCATCACCGGTGAGGTCGGCTCGGGCAAGTCGACGCTGGCCGCGCACCTGATGGCCACGATCGACCGCCAGCGGCTGACCGCGGCGCAGATCGTCACCAGCCGCCTCGACGGCGGGGAACTGGTGCACATGGCCGCGCGCGCCTTCGGGCTGGAGGTGGCGGGCCACGACAAGGCGACGGCGCTCGCCAGCCTCGAAGCCCTGCTCCACGAAGAGGCGCGCGCCGGGCGGCGCTGCCTGCTGGTGGTCGATGAATCGCAGAACCTGTCGGTCGCCGCGCTTGAAGAGCTGCGGATGCTATCGAACTTCCAACTGGGCGCGCATCCGCTGCTGCAGATCCTGATGCTGGGCCAGCCCGAGTTTCGCGGGGTCCTGCAAGGCGCGCCCGAACTGGAGCAGTTGCGCCAGCGCGTGATCGCCTCGCACCATCTCGATGCGATGGAGCCGGGGGAAATCGGGCCTTACGTCGAACACCGCCTCGCCTGCGTCGGATGGCGCGGCAATCCGGCGTTCGATCCGCAGGTCTATGCCGACCTCGCCACCGCGAGCGGCGGGATTCCGCGCCGGATCAACCAGATCGTCAATCGCCTGCTGCTGATGGGCGCGGTCGAGCAGCGCACGCGCCTGGATGCCGCGATGTTGCAGGACGTGCTGGCCGATCTCGACAGCGACGGCGGCTTCGGCACCGCGCAGGCGCGGCCCGCGCCCATTCCGAACCCCGCGCCCGCGCAACCGGGCGTGCAAGCGGCGCCCCGGCCCGCGCCCGTGTTCCGCCCGATGGCGGTGGCGGCCCCTGTCGAACCGACGATCGACCTCGCCACGTTCGAGCGCGAACTGGCCCGGCGCGACGAGCAGATCGCCGAATTGCAGCAGGCCGTCATCGAACTCTCGGACCAGCGCGCCGCCGTGCCCGCGGCCCCAGCCGAGGACGATGCCGAAGAGGATCGCGCGCTGATGGCGGCGCTGGCCGAGCGCATCACGTTGCTGGCCGAACGCCTGCTGGCGCTCGAAGGGCGCAGCGGCGAACAGGAGCAGGCGCTGCGGCACGTGCTGGCCATGCTGATCGAATGGATCGAAGGCGAAGGACAGCAGCGCGCTGCTGCCTGATCCCCGCGTGACCCGGTTTCCAGTCCCCGTGTTCGGAGAGACCCACGTGATCAACGGCATGTCGGTCGATGTCGAGGACTGGTTCCAGGTCGGCGCGTTCGAGAAGACCATCGCCCGCGCGCAGTGGGACGGGCTGGAACGCCGGGTCGAACGCAATTGCGACGCGATCCTCGGCCTGTTCGCCGATACGGGCATCAAGGCCACCTTCTTCACGCTCGGCTGGGTGGCGCAGCGCCATCCGGCGATGATGCGGCGGATAGCGCAACAGGGGCACGAGATCGCCAGCCACGGCTGGGACCATGCCCGCGTGTTCACGCTGGGGCGTGAAGCCTTCGCGCTCGACATCGCGCGCACGCGCGGCGTGCTTGAGGATGCGACCGGCTGCGCCGTCACCGGCTATCGCGCGCCCAGCTTCTCGATCGACGCGCGCACGCCCTGGGCGCACGAAGTGCTGGCCGAACACGGCTATGCCTATTCCTCCAGCGTCGCCCCGATCGCGCACGATCACTACGGCTGGCGCGAGGCGCCGCGCTTTGCCTTCCGCCCGGTGTCCGGTGCCGGGCTGGTGGAAGTGCCGGTGACGACGGCGGAACTGGCCGGGCGGCGCATGGCGGCGGGCGGCGGCGGGTTCTTCCGCCTGCTGCCCTACGGCGTGTCGCGCTGGGCGATCCGGCAGGTCAACCACCGTGAGGGGCGCCCGGCGGCGTTCTACTTCCACCCGTGGGAGATCGATTCCGCCCAGCCGCGACGGAAGGACGCGCCGCTGCGTTCGCGCCTGCGGCACTACACCAATCTGTCGGTCATGGCGGGCAAGCTGCGCCGATTGCTGGGCGATTTCGCGTGGGGACGCATGGACGAGGTCGTGGCGCGCGAAGCGGCGCGGTTGGGCTAGGGGCATGGCCGGGCGAATCACCGTGCGCGCGGCTGGCCCCGGCGACGCAGGCGTCCTGATGGCGCTCGCAGCCGGGCCGGATGCCAGCGCCTTCCACCGCCCGGAATGGCAGGCGGCGGTGGAACGCGCGACCGGGCACGAGGCCGTGACCCTGCTGGCCGAACAGGCGGGGCAGGCCATCGCCGCGCTACCGCTCCATGTCGTGCATTCGCCGCTGTTCGGGCGTGCGCTGGTCTCCACCGGCTTTGCCGTCGGCGGTGGCATGATCGGTGCCGAGGCGGCGGCGCAATCGCTCTATGATGCCGCCTGCGAACTAGCGGTGCGGCGCCATTGCCCCACGCTGGAACTACGCGGCGGGCCGCTGCCGGTGGGCGAAGGCTGGCACGTCAAGACCGACAGCCACGCCGGGTTCGTCGCGCCGCTCGCCACTGACGACGAGGCGCAACTGCTGGCCGTGCCGCGCAAGCAGCGCGCCGAAGTGCGCAAGGGGCTGGCGCATGGCATGGAGGTGCGCGTCGGCACCGACGCGCAGGATCGGTCGATGCACTATCGCGTCTATGCCGAATCGGTTCGCAACCTCGGCACCCCGGTGTTCCCGCGCGCGCTGTTCGATGCGGTGCTCAATGGCTTCGGCGCGGATGCGGACATACTGACGGTGCTGCACGAAGGCGCGCCGGTGGCGAGTGTGCTGAGCCTTTATCATCAGGGCGCCGTCCTGCCGTATTGGGGCGGTGGCGTTCATGCCGCGCGGGCGCTACGGGCAAACGACGTGATGTACCATGCGCTGATGAACCACGCGCGCCGACGCGGCTGCGATCGTTTCGACTTCGGGCGCTCGAAGGTCGATAGCGGCGCCTACCACTTCAAGCGCAACTGGGGGTTTTCGCCCCAGCCGCTCGCCTATGCGCACTGGACTGCCGATGGCGCGGCCCCGCGCGACGTCAATCCGCTGAGCCCGCGCTATCAGGCGCGGATCGCGCTGTGGCGAAAGCTGCCGCTGGGTTTCGCCAACCGGATCGGCCCATGGATCGCGCGGGGGCTTGCGTGATGGTGCCGGCATGAGCGAAGTCCTGTTCCTCGCCCATCGCGTGCCGTTTCCGCCCGATCGCGGCGACCGCATCCGTTCCTCGCACCTGCTGCGCCGGATCGCGGAGGCCGCCCCGGTTCACTTCGGCTGCCTGCTGGAAGACGAGCGTGATCAGGCCGCATTGCCCGCGATCGAGGCGCTGTGCGTCAGCCACCACTGCGCCGCTCGCCCGCCGCTGGGGCGCGCAGGCCTTGCCGCGCTGGCTCGCCGCCAGCCCGTCAGCGTCGCCGCGTTCGCCGCGCCCTCCCTGCGCGACTATGTCGCGCGGACGCTGCGCGAACGCCCGATTTCCGCGATCTTCGTGTTTTCCGGGCAGATGGCGCCCTATGTGCCCAGGAACTTTGCCGGGCGCGTGGTGATGGACTTCGTCGATGTCGATTCGGCCAAGTACGAAGCCTATGCGCAGACCGCCGGGCAGTCGCGCCGCTGGCTCTACGCGCGCGAGGCACGTCTGTTGCGCGCCCTGGAGGAGCGGGTCGCCCGCCGCGCCGATCTCTCGCTATTCGTCAGTGTCGAGGAGTGCGACCTTTTCGCCTCGCGCCTTGGATCGCGTGATGACGTGGCGTTGCAGGCCCTGGGCAATGGGATCGATGCCGTCGCCTTCGATCCTTCGGGCGTCGTCCCTGTGGCAGAGCTGGCGGGTGCTGGCCCGCACATCGTGTTCACCGGGCAGATGGACTATCCGCCGAACGTCGAGGCTGTGACCCTGTTCGCGCGCGACGTCATGCCGCGCATCCGTGCGGCCCATCCGCACGCCGTGTTCTCCATCGTCGGCCGGGCGCCGACCGTTGCCGTGCGGGCGCTGGCGAAGGAAGACGTGCGCGTGACCGGCGAAGTGCCCGACGTGCGCCCCTGGCTTGCCGGCGCCGACCTCGTGGTCGCACCGCTGACGATCGCGCGCGGGGTGCAGAACAAGGTGCTGGAAGCCATGGCCATGGCGCGCCCGGTGCTGCTCAGCCGCGGTGCCGCGACCGGGATCGCCGCGCGCGACGGCGAGCATTTCGTCATTGCCGACGGGGCGCAGGCCTTCGGCACGCGCGCGCTCGATCTGCTCGGCCATGCGCCGGTGCGCCGCGCGATGGGCGATGCGGCGCGCGGTTTCGTGCTGGAAAATCACGCCTGGGATCGTGTGCTGGCGCCGTTGCCGCGCATGCTGGGGCTGCCCGCATGACCGCGACGACACCTGCTGCCTGGGACGCTTCGCGCCTGCCCGCACCGTGGCGCCGCCCGCTGCTGGCGCTGCTGCTTGCCTGGGGGGCGCTGGCGACGGTGTTCTTCCGCGATCTGGCCGACATGGCGGGGCAGTGGTGGAACTCGTCCACTTACAACCACGTCCTGCTGGTGCCCGCGATCCTCGCCTGGCTGGTCGCGCAGCGTTGGCCCGAGCTGCGCAAGCTGACCCCTTGTGGCTGCTGGTCGGCGCTGCTGCCCTTCACCGGCGGTGCGCTGCTGTGGATGCTGGGGGATTTCTCCGGCTTCTCGCTCGCGCGCCAACTGGGCCTGGTGGTGATGATGCAGGCAGCGGTGCCCGCGCTGCTCGGCTCACGCGTGGCGGCGGGGCTGCTGTTCCCGATCGCCTACATGCTGTTCCTCGTGCCCTTCGGCGACGAGCTGATCCCGACGCTGCAACTCGTCACAGCGCGCCTGGCCATGACGCTGCTGTCGGTGGCGGGCGGCCCGGCGGCACTTGACGGCGTGTTCATCACCACGCCTGCCGGGTATTTCGAGGTTGCCGAGGCCTGTTCGGGCGTCAAGTTCCTGATCGCCATGGTCGCGTATGGCGCGCTCGTCGCCAACGTCTGCTTCCGCTCGTGGAAGCGTCGCACAGCGTTCCTGCTGCTGTCGCTGGCCGTGCCCGTGCTGGCCAATGGCGTGCGCGCGTGGGGGACGATCTGGCTCGCCGGGATCTTCGGCATGAAGTTCGCCGCCGGGTTCGATCACGTGTTCTACGGTTGGGTGTTCTTCGCCATCGTCATGGCGGTGACCATGGCGGCGGGCTGGCGCTTCTTCGATCGCGCGGTGGACGATCGGTTCATCGACGCACAGGCGTTGATGCGCTCGCCCCTGCTCGAACGCTTCGCGCTCTGGCGCCTGCCGATGCCGGCGGCATTGTTCGGGATGGCCGCGATCCTCGCGCTGATGCTCGCGTGGGACGCGGCGGCCGGGCGCGTCGAGGCGAGCCTTCCGCCGCGCATCGTCCTGCCCGACGTGCCGGGCTGGCATCGCATCGACCTGACCCCGCAAGTGCCCTGGCGTCCGCTTCACGGGGGGGCAGACCAGCGCCTGTTCGGCCGCTATGCCGATGCGCAGGGCCATGTCGTCGACGTTTCCTACGCGCTCTATTCCGCGCAAGTGGAAGGGCGCGAGGCTGGGGGCTTCGGCCAGGGCGCGCAGCCGCTCGGCAGCGCCTGGGCGTGGGAAGGGGCTGGCCCTGCCTTCGCCGATGCGCGCGCCGACCTGATCCAGGCCCCTGGCCCGGTCCACCGGCTCGCCGTGACGCGCTATCGTGTCGGCGACCTCGTGACCGGCAGCAATGCCCGGCTGAAGCTCGCCGCCATGCGCGACCGCCTGCTGTTGCAGGCCGAGCCGACCTCGGTGCTGATCCTGTCGAGCGAGGACGACGTGACCGGTGCATCGGTCCGCGCGTTCGAGCAGGCCCTGGGCGATGTGCCAGCATGGATGGATCGCATCGGGCAGGAGCGCTAAGGCGATGTGCGGCATTGCCGGGATCTTTCACACCGAGGGGCTGAAGCCGGTCGACCCCGCGCGCGTGACCGCCATGTGCGATGCGCTGGCGCATCGCGGGCCCGATGGCGAAGGGGTGTGGACCGCACCGGGCGTCGGCCTCGGGCATCGCCGCCTGGCGATCATCGACCTTGCCGGATCGCCCCAGCCGATGGCGTCGAGCGACGGCGCCGCGATGCTGGTGTTCAACGGCGAGATCTACAACTTCCGCGAACTCCGCCGCGAACTGGCAGCACAGGGCGCGCGGTTCCGCACCGATGGCGACAGCGAGGTGATCCTCGCCGCCTGGCAACGCTGGGGCGTGGATTGCCTGCCGCGCCTCAATGGCATGTTCGCCTTCGCGCTCTATGATCTGCGCGCGCGCACGCTGCTGCTCGCGCGCGACCGGCTGGGGGTGAAGCCGCTGTTCACGGCAACGCTCAGCGATGGAGCTGTGATCTTCGGCTCCGAACTGAAAGCGCTGCTGGCGCATCCGGGCCTCAGGCGCGAGATCGACCCGCTGGCGGTCGAGGACTACCTGACGTGGGGCTACGTCCCCGATCACGCCGCGATCCTCAAGGGCGTGGAGAAACTGCCCGCCGGGCACTACCGCCTGCTGCGCCACGATGCCGCGCCGCCAGCGTCGGTGCAATGGTGGGACGTGTCGTTCGCCGAACGCGAGCGGGGCAGCGAGGCCGACCTTGGCGTCCACCTGCTCCACCGCCTGCGCGAAGGCGTGACCTCGCGCATGGAGGCCGACGTGCCGCTGTGCGCGTTCCTTTCGGGCGGTGTGGACAGTTCGACCGTGGTGGCACTGATGGCCGAGGCGAGCACGGCCCCGGTCAAGACCTGTTCGATCGGCTTCGACGTGGCCGCCCTCGACGAGACCAGCTACGCCGAGAAGGTCGCCCGCCGCTTCCACACAGAACACCACGCGCGCACCGTCGGCGCGGACGATTATGCGCTCGTCGACCGGCTGGCGGGCATGTTCGACGAGCCCTTCGCCGATGCTTCGGCACTACCCACGTTCCGCGTCTGCGAACTGGCGCGCCAGCACGTCACCGTCGCGCTGTCGGGCGACGGTGCGGACGAGGCCTTTGCCGGATATCGCCGCCAGGTGTTCCACCATCGCGAGGAGCAGGTGCGCGGCCTGCTGCCCGCCGCTTTGCGCCAGCCGCTGTTCGGCGGGCTGGGCGCGCTCTACCCGCGCATGGACTTCGCGCCGCGCCCCTTACGGGCGAAGGCGACCCTGCTCAGCCTCGCCCGCAGCGGCGAGGAAGGCTATGCCCGCGCGCTGGCCGTCACGAGCGAGGAACAGCGCGCGGCGCTCTATTCGTCCGATTTCCTGCGCCTGCGCGGGGATTACCGGGCCGAACAGCCCTTCATCGCC
Organism: Novosphingobium percolationis; assembly: GCF_020179425.1. Classification (GTDB taxonomy): domain Bacteria; phylum Pseudomonadota; class Alphaproteobacteria; order Sphingomonadales; family Sphingomonadaceae; genus Novosphingobium; species Novosphingobium percolationis. The sequence goes on from NZ_JAILYM010000002.1 coordinate 732,833, forward strand.
CTGATGCGCAACGCGCCCGCGCGCAGCGGGCTCGACCGCGCGCAATATGCTGACCTGAAATTCTACCTGCCGGGAGATATCCTGACCAAGGTCGACCGCACCAGCATGGCGGTCAGCCTCGAAGCGCGCGAGCCGCTGCTCGATCATCGCCTGATCGAATTCGGTGCGCGCCTGCCCGAACGGATGCGGGTGCGCGGGGCCACCGGCAAGTACCTGATGAAACAGGCAATGCGGCGCAGCCTGCCTGACGATGTGCTGTTTCGCCCGAAGATGGGCTTCGTCACGCCGATCGCGCAATGGCTGCGCGGTCCGCTGGCGGCAGAGGCGCGCGCCGTGGCGGACGGCGCGGTGCTGGCGCGGACCGGCTGGTTCGATGCTGCGGCATTGCGGACCATCGCGGAGAGCCACATCGCGGGCGTGGCCGACCACAGCCGCCTGCTGTGGCAACTGGTCATGCTCGACCGGAGTCTCGCCAAGTTGTTGTAGGCCTTGCCGGATCATGGTTGACGGGCGGTAACCGGGGTAAGGGGATATCAACCATTTCGGACTAGCCCCGTCGCAGAAGCCACAATTCGCGACGGTCCATGCGCCAGTTCCTGCGTTCCACACTCGGCATAGCCATGCTCGCCAGCCTCGCCCTCTGGGCGGCGGGGCTGAGCGACGTTGTCGGGCACATGTACTGGAACAACGTATTCAAGCTGGCGAACCGTCCGGTAAATCAGCCTGTTGTGGTGATTTCACTCGACGACATCGCCCAACTCGGGACTGAGCATGAAGCAAGGCTGCTGAATCTCGTGCGACGCGAGATGCCTAAGCGAGTCTTTTTCGATGCGCGAATTCCTGCGGGGACAGATGTGTCTGGTGATCGCGATTTGCGTGATGCCGTCCATTCGTTCGGTCGCGATGTGTCGTTCATCGTGCGGGCTGCGAAGCCGGATCGTTTTGACCGGGCCATGTTCAGCTTTCCGCCCAAAGCGATCGTCGGAGATAGTCGGATTCTCGTCTCGGCCTGGAACAGCAACTTTCTTTATCGGGTCGAATCTGCACCTTACTCGGTGAATATCGACGGCGCGCGATTTTCCACCGTCAGCACTGCCCTGAGTGATCGGTCAAGCGGGTGGCAGTCGGTCTATTACCCTGACTTCACGCTTGATCCGACTTCGATCCGCCGTGTTAGTTCGGCTGACATATTTGCCCACAGGCTTGAACCTGGCGCGCTGACCGGAAAATCCGTCATTCTTTCGACCTCGGGGCAGGCGCCTTTCATGGGGTATTTCGGCCATGAAATGGTCGAACCCGTGGCTTTCGACATCGCCGGAGCAGAGGCTCTCCGCCGCCCGATATCGTTGAATATCACATTCATTCCGCTCCTTGCACTTGTGATTGTCGGAATGAGGCTGATCGCGCGGCTTCGCGCGCGCCGTGCCCGGCTTCTCGCGTATAGCGCAGTGTTGGCAATGATGCTGCTATTGCCCTTCATGGCTCGTAGTTACGGGGTCGTGACGTACCCCGACGTGCCGTTGCTCGTGTTAGGAATATTCGGTGCGATCCGCTTGTGGCAATTGCGCACAAGGCGGATCCAGCACACGTCCCTGTCTGGTCTGCCGAACCTTGTCGCCCTTTCGTCACAGCCGCTTGGCGTGGGGCGCGACGTGGTGGTCGTGGTGGTTGCGCGGTTCGAAGAGATGCTCGCGACGCTGCCGCGCGACCTGCACGGCGAGTTTTCACGGCAGATCGCGCGTCGCCTTTCAGTCGGGTCGGGATCGAACGAAATATTCCACGGTGAGGGCGGGCATTTCGCCTGGACTGAGGAGGCCCGTCCGCTTGAAATGCAACTGGGGCACCTTGAAGGGCTGCGCGCGCTGTTTTCCGCCCCGCTGCAAATCGGGCCGCATACCTTCGATACCAACATTCATTTCGGGCTCGACCGCAATGAAGGGGGCGATGCCTCGACCCGCGTCAATTCGGCACTCGCCAGCGCGAACGAGGCGCTGGGCAACGGGCGCTCCATCGAACTGTTCGAATCGCAACGCCTTGCCGAAGCCCCGTGGGAGCTTTCGCTGCATGCCCGGATCGAGGAAGGCCTGCGCAACGGCGAGATCTGGATGGCCTATCAGCCGCAGTGGGATTTTGGCGAAAACCGGATCAGCGGTGCCGAAGCGCTGATTCGCTGGAATCACCCGACGCGCGGGCCGATCGCGCCCGATGCCTTCATCCTCCAGGCCGAGCGGGCAGGGCGTATCGACACGCTGACCTACTGGGTGCTCGAGCAGGCCATCGCCGCTGCGCTGGAACTCAATGCGCTGGGCCCGCGCTTCCAGATGAGCATCAACTTGTCGGCGCAGATGGTCGACAAGGCTGACCTCGTGACCAATTTCGCCGAGATCGTGCGTCGTCGCGGGATCGATCCGACCTTGCTGACCGTCGAGGTGACGGAGACATCGAGCGTGCGCAACCGGCCCGCCGCGTGTCACAACCTCACCCAGTTGCGCGCAATGGGCTTCCGCCTGTCGATCGATGACTTTGGCACCGGGGAGGCAAGCCTTGCCTACCTGTCGGAACTGCCCAGCGACGAATTGAAGCTCGACCGGCGCTTCATCGGCAGGTTGCTGACCAGCGACCGGGACCGTGCCATTGTTACCAGCACAATCGGGCTTGCCCACGCGTTGAATCAATCGGTGGTGGCTGAAGGGATCGAGGATGCGGCTACCTTTGCCGTGCTGCGCGACCTCGGCTGCGATCATGCACAAGGCTACTACCTCGGCAAGCCACAGCCGTTTACCATATTCATCGAGGATTACCGCCGCACGCGCGATCCTGCACGGGGAGTCGTTTAGGGATTGTTAACCATATCCGGTAATGGTAATCGGGCCTCACCCAACGTGGATGGAGGCTTTGATGCTTTGGTGGCTTTTCCGTGGCGATGGCAGCGCTAAGTAAGCGCAGCCGAAACGTCACATCACAGAATAGAAAAGCCCGGAGCCTAGCTCCGGGCTTTTTCATTTGAGCGCTGAAATTTCAGTGGTTTGAGCCGCTTTTTTGGTGTCTGCAGCGTCAATCTTCGCCGTGGCCCAGCGCCAGGTAGTCCTGGCTCTGCATCTCCATCAGGCGGCTGACCGTGCGGTCGAAGGCGAATCGGCCTTCGTCGTCTCCACGCCCACGCGAATCGTAAAGGTTAACGGGGTCGGCCGCTGCGGTGGCGATCAGCTTTACCTTGTGCTCGTATAGCGCGTCGATCAGCGTGATGAATCGCATCGTCTCGTTGCGCACTTCGGCGCCCAAGCGCGGAATCGCGACCACGATCACCGTGTGGTAATGGCGCGCGATCGCGAGGTAGTCGATCGCGCCGCGCGCTTCGGCGCACAGGCGCTTGAAGCTGAACACGGCCACGCCCTTCAGGCTCTTGGGCACGTGCATCGTGCGGCCCACGCCCACGTCGAGTTCGGCGCTGGGCACGTGCGCGCTGTCCTCCGGCGGGTAGTCGGTCAGCCGGAAGAACGCCTCACGCACCGCCTCGGTCGATTCAGGTCCGATCGGCACGTGCCAGGTGCCAAGGCCGCGCATGCGCTCCATGCGGTAGTCGACCGGGCCATTCAGCGTCAGCACGTCGAGCCGCTGTTCGACCAGCGCGATGAAGGGCAGGAAGTGCTCGCGGTTCAGCCCGTCCTTGTAGAGCTGATTCGGCGCGCGGTTCGATGTGGTCACGATCACCATGCCATGTTCGACGATCAGCGCGGTGAACAACCGGCTCATGATCATGGCGTCGGCGCTGTTGTTGACGACCATCTCGTCGAAGCACAGCACGCGCGTTTCGGCGGCGATCCCGGCGGCCACGGGCAGGATCGGGTCGCCGCTTTCCTTCTTGCGCTCCTCGCGCAGGCGCGCGTGGACGTCGAGCATGAACTCGTGGAAGTGCGCGCGGCGCTTGGGCCCGACGTTCAGGTTGTCGTGGAACAGGTCCATCAGCATGGACTTGCCGCGCCCGACATCGCCCCACATGTAGATGCCGCGCGGGGGCGGGGCCTGCTTCTTGCCGAACAGCCTGCCGATCAGCCCGCTGGCAGGCGCCGGGCGCTCCAGTTCCTGCTGCAACTGGTCGAGCCGCTGGGCGGCGGCGGCTTGTTCGGGATCGGGGCGCAACTCACCGGCTGCGACCAACTCGGCATAGCGTGCGGCAACGCTGGGCATCAGCGGGAGGGCTTGCGGATCGTGCCGTTGAACGCAGCGATCGTGTCGTCGCCCTGTTCGACCAGCCCGCGCAGGAAGACGAGGCGCCTGGTTTCGCGCAGCACTTCGACGACCGCATCGAGCGGTTCACCGAGGCGCCCTGCGCCGATGAACTGGGTCGAAAGGTCAAGCGTCACGGACCCTGCGGCATTGCCGTCGAGGATCAGGCGCATCCCGGTGAAGAGCGCAACGTCGATCAGCGCCAGCGTCGCGCCGCCGTGAACGGCATCGAGCAGGTTGGAATGCTTGCGCTCGGGAAACATCCGTAGGCGCGCGCGGCTCTTGCCGTCGGGGCCATCTTCGAGCCGAGCGACCAGCTTGCCGATCGCCATGGCGTTGAAGCGGGTCTGGTCGGTCAGGTCCCAAGTGAGCCAGCCCGGATGTTCGGGGCTGGGCTCGACCCGGAAACCTGACATCATTTCGGCCATCACGCTTTCCGACATCACGCGTCGATCAGATCGCGCGTTCGGCCTGCATCTTCTTGATCTCGGCGATCGCGCGCGCCGGCGACAGGCCCTTGGGGCAGACGTTGGCGCAGTTCATGATCGTGTGGCAGCGATAGAGGCGGAAGGGATCTTCCAACTCATCGAGGCGCTCGCCGGTCATCTCGTCGCGGCTGTCGGCCAGCCAGCGATAGGCCTGGAGCAGGATCGCCGGGCCGAGGAACTTGTCGCTGTTCCACCAGTAGCTGGGGCACGAGGTGCTGCAGCAGGCGCACAGGATGCACTCGTACAGGCCGTCGAGCTTTTCCCGCTGTTCGGGCGACTGCAGGCGCTCCTTGCCCGAAGGCGTGGGCGACACGGTCTGCAGCCAGGGGCGGATCGAGGCGTACTGCGCGTAGAAGTGGGTGAAATCGGGGACGAGGTCCTTGATCACTTCCATGTGCGGCAGCGGCGTGATGCGCACGTCGCCCGAAAGGTCTTCGATCGCGGTGGTGCAGGCAAGGCCGTTGCGGCCGTTCATGTTCATCGCGCACGAGCCGCAGATGCCTTCGCGGCACGACCGGCGGAAGGTGAGCGTGGGGTCCTGTTCGCCCTTCATCTTGATGAGCGCGTCGAGCACCATCGGGCCGCACTGGTCGAGATCGATCTCGAACGTGTCGTAGCGCGGGTTCTCGCCGCTGTCGGGGTCGTAACGGTAGACCTTGAACTTCCGGATGCGACCATTGGTGGCCGCGGCGTGGTGACGCGACTTGCCGGTGATCTTGGAATTCTTCGGAAGCGTGAAGGTCGCCATGAACGTGTTCCCTGATGCGCTGATCGAGTCGTCCTTAGCGAATGCTCGGCGCGGGGCAAGTGGTCACGAAGGCAGGAGCAAGCGGTCAGAGCGTGGTGTTGCCGGCCGTGGTGTCGGCGCCGCCAGAGATGCTCATGCCCGACGAGACGCGGGTGAAGGTGGCGGACAGCGCCGTGCCGAGGGTGTCCATCGCGGTGATGGCGGCGACGGCGATGAGCGCGGCGATGAGCGCGTATTCGATCGCGGTGGCGGCGGTGGTGTCGGTCAGCAAGGCTTTGATCTTGGTCATGGTGGCGGCCCAAAGGTTGCGAAGGTCACGCGTGTGGCGACTGCCATGTGTCCAAGGTGTGAAAATAATATAACAATAGTTAGGTGAATCGACTTTCATCATGAAGGGTTGCTTGCCGGCGCCCTACGCGCATTGTCGTAGCCCGGACACAAGAGGGGAGCGGAGCATGGCTGGGGGTTGGTGGGACAGGAACGTGGTGCCGCGGTTGATCCGCTGCGCCTGCGCGGCGCCAGGGATCATGGACCTGCGCGCGAAAGTTGTGCCACAGGCCCGCGGCGCCGTGTTCGAACTGGGGTGCGGGGGAGGCCTGAACCAGCGGTTCTACGACACGCAGTCCGTGACGAGCTTTGCGGGCCTCGATCCCTCGCCGATGGGGCTGGAGCAGGCGCGCGGCGAGGCGGCGCGCAAGGGTTGGCAGGCCGACCTGCGGGAGGGGCTGGGCGAAGCGATCCCGTTCGAGGATGCGCGCTTCGATACGGCAGTGTGCACTTACACGCTGTGTTCAGTGCACCAGCCCGAGCGCGTGCTGGCCGAACTGGCGCGGGTGCTGAAACCGGGCGGCACGCTGCTGTTCCTGGAGCACGGCGCGGCACCCGATGATGGCGTGGCAAAGTGGCAGGGACGGATCGAGCCGCTGTGGACGCGCATGATGGGTGGATGCCACCTGACGCGGCCCGTGACATCGAGCGTGGCGCGCGCCGGATTCGCGGTCTCGCCGCAAGGGCAGGGCTACATGGCGAAGACGCCGCGCTTTGCCGGGTGGATGGAATGGGGCGCGGCGGTGCGGCCGGGGTAGAGGATGGCGCTCGTTGCGAGCAGGACGCCCTTCGGGCGGCGTTCTTGTTGCCGGGTGTGTCGGGGATGAAGGGGCGTGTCGGTTAGCGTGGTGTTGCTGTTGCTGTTGTCGGTGCTGCAGCCCACCCCGCTGCGACCAATTCCGACTTCGGCTTCATAAGTCTCGCGCCCCTAACGCTTGCGGGAGGGGGTTTTGCGCTGCCCTAGCTGGAACGAAAAACCCCGCCGGTGCGACCGGCGGGGTTCTTGCGTTTCACAGCAGGCTTGCGGCGATCATTCGCCGAACGTGCGCTGCCACCAGCCGCGACGCGGGCTTGCACCTTCGCCGCCTTCGGCCTCTGCCGTCGCGTCCGCTGCAGGCTCTGCCGCAGGTTCGGCGACCGGCGCAGCGTCCGCTTCCGGTGCCGCTTCGGCGATCACGGGCGCTTCGGCGGCGACGGTGTCGGCCTTCTTGCGACGCGTGCGCTTGGGCTTGGCGGGCGCTTCAGCGGCGGGTGCCTCTTCGGCCACGGGCGCTTCGGCCACGGGCGCGGCTTCGGTTTCCGCCACGACGTCGGCCTTCTTGCGGCGGGTGCGCTTGGGCTTTGCGGGGGCTTCCTCGGCCGGGGCTTCGGCAGCGGGTGCCGCTTCGGCAACCGGAGCTTCGGCTTCGGGCGCGGCTTCGGCGACGGTGTCAGCCTTCTTGCGACGGGTGCGCTTGGGCTTTGCCGGAGCTTCGGCGGCCGGGGCTTCCGGAGTCGCAGCTTCGTCGGCCGGGGCGTCCTGCGCCGGAGCATCGGCAACGGCGACTTCGGCAACCGGAGCTTCCGCCCCTGCGTCCGCGGCTTCGCCTTCGGCCTGTTCGCCCGCTTCGCCTTCACCGTTCAGATCGCCTTCGCGGCCACCGCGACGGCGACGGCTGCGACGACGACGACGGCGACCGCCGCGTTCCTCGTTGCCGTCTTCACCGCCTTCGGCGTTCCCGGTGTCGTCGTTACCGCCTTCCGCAGTGTCGACCGTAACGGCTTCGCCTTCGGCTTCGGCATCGGTATCGGCTTCATCCGAGCCTTCGCCGTCGTTGGCGCCGCCTTCGGCACCTTCGTCGTCACGACGATCGCGGCCACGACCCCGACGGCGCTTGCGGCGCTTGCGGCGCGAGCCGTCGCGGCCGTCGTCGTCGCCATCGCGCGCTTCGCGGCCGGCATTGCGCCCAGCTTCACGACCGCCTTCGCCGCGCTCTTCGACGGCTTCGTCCTCGGCGTCGAACTCGTCCTCGACGTCGTCCTCATCGTCTTCGACCAGTTCGACGATCGGGGCGAACTTGGGCACGAATTCGGGGCGCGGCCCGCGCGAGGCGACGCGCATCTTTGCGCCTTCGTTCTCGCCTTCGGGAATCACTTCGACGGCGACGCCATAGCGGTCCTCGATCTCGGCCAGATCGGTGCGCTTGGCGTTGAGGACGTAGATCGCCGCTTCCTGGCTGGCATAGAGCGTGACGACGTTGCCCTTGCCCTTGGCGGCTTCGTCCTCGATCATGCGAAGCGCGGACAGGCCGGCCGACGAGGCGGTGCGGACGAGGCCCGAACCATCGCAGTGCGGGCAGGCGCGGGTGGTGGCTTCGAGCACGCCGGTGCGCAGGCGCTGGCGGCTCATCTCCATCAGGCCGAAGCCCGAGATGCGGCCGACCTGGATGCGCGCGCGGTCGTTCTTGAGCGCGTCCTTCATCGCCTTTTCGACCTTACGGATGTTCGATCCGTATTCCATGTCGATGAAGTCGATGACCACGAGGCCGGCCATGTCGCGCAGGCGCAGCTGGCGGGCGATTTCGCGCGCGGCTTCGAGGTTGGTGGCAACCGCGGTCTGTTCGATGCCGTGTTCCTTGGTGGAACGGCCCGAGTTGATGTCGATCGACACCAGCGCCTCGGTCGGGTTGATGACGAGATAGCCGCCCGACTTGAGCTGCACGACCGGATCATACATCGCGGTCAGCTGGTCCTCGGCGCCATAGCGCTGGAACAGCGGCACCGGATCGGCATACTGCTTCACCCGCTTGGCGTGGCTGGGCATCAGCAGCTTCATGAAGTCCTTGGCCGCGCGATAGCCGTATTCGCCTTCGACGACGACTTCCTCGATCTCGCGATTGTAGATGTCGCGGATCGCGCGCTTGACCAGATCGCTGTCCGAATGGATCAGCGCGGGCGCGCTGGAATGCAGCGTGCGCTCGCGGATCTCGTCCCACAGGCGGGCGAGGTAGTCGAAGTCGCGCTTGATCTCGGGCTTGGTGCGCTGGAGCCCTGCGGTGCGGACGATGCAGCTCATCGAGCGGGGCAGTTCCAGCTCGGAAATGATCGTCTTGAGGCGCTTGCGGTCGGCCGCCGAGTTGATCTTGCGGCTGATGCCGCCGCCATGGCTCGAATTGGGCATGAGCACGCAGTAGCGGCCAGCGAGGCTGAGATAGGTGGTGAGGGCGGCGCCCTTGTTGCCGCGCTCTTCCTTGACGACCTGCACCAGCAGCACCTGGCGGCGCTGGATCACGTCCTGGATCTTGTAGCGACGGCGCAGCGCCATGCGCTTGGCGCGCAGTTCGTCGGCTTCCTTGCCCTGCGCGCGGCCCTGGCGACGGCCACGACGCGGACGGCGCTGGCCGCCTTCATCGCCGTTTTCGTCCGACGCTTCGGCGCCGTCTTCGTTGTCGTGCTCGCCTTCTTCGTCGAAGCCGTTTTCGACGACGCCGCCCTCGATCGTGGCGACATGATCCTTTTCGGAGGTGTCGACTTCGGTCACGCCGCCCGAGAAGTCGCCTTCATCGCCGGATTCGTAGCCGTCTTCGCCTTCGTAGTCGTCGTATTCGGCATCGTCGGCAGCGCGCAGCGCGGCCTCTTCCTCGGCGTGGGCGGCTTCTTCGGCGAGCAGCGCCTCGCGGTCTTCCTTGGGGATCTGGTAGTAATCGGGGTGGATTTCGCTGAACGCGAGGAACCCGTGCCGATTGCCGCCGAAGTCCACAAAGGCCGCCTGCAGCGACGGCTCTACGCGGGTGACCTTGGCGAGGTAGATGTTGCCCTTGATCTGCTTGTGATCGGCAGATTCAAAGTCGAATTCTTCAATACGGTTGCCCTTGAGCACCGCCACCCGGGTTTCTTCCTGGTGGCGCGCATCGATCAGCATACGCGTGGTCATTATGGAGTCTCCAGCCGCGCGGCCGCGGGACGTATCCCGGGAACTGGGCGCGGATCATTGTTGTGGCGCGAAAGGCGCGCGCGCCGACCGGCGGTCGGCGGCAGGGCTTCGCGAATGCGGTGTTGCGGGGGGCAGGCGCGGACGGATCGTCCATGCGCAAGCCGCCCGACGGCGGCAGGTTCGTGTCTGCGGCGATGACGATCGGCAGGAAAGCGCGCGTGCCGACCTGTGCCCGAGCGGCATGGTCCCCAAAGGGAACCTCGCGCTGGACATGGACTCGGCTCATCATCACGGCATCAACCTCTGGCGCGGGAGCGGGCGCGGATGCGCTTGTCTTCTCCCGCAATCTTCGTCGCAAGACATGCGGCGGGCAGTGCCACCTTGTCCGTTCCCTGCCGGTCCCGCGCGCTTGGTTCTTGCGTATCGGGAGGTTCCGGCGGGGCGGGCCTTTGGCCAGCCAGCTTGCGATACTTGGGGTGCTAGCACCGCAATTGCCAAGCGGCAATTAAATTGCGTTGCGGAAGAATGACGGGATTGGAGCGGGTTGTCGGCATCCAGAACAGGCCGGCATAACGGGCTGGACCGGGGACACGCGCGCGTTGCATAGCGCGGGGCGGATGAACGGGCGGGCGATCTTGAAGCAGGCGGCTTTGGCGGTGGGGCTGGCCCTGCCGCTGGTGGCGTTCGCGGCCTTCGGCATGGCGCTGTGGCAGGCGCGGCAGGTGGCGCGCGCGCAGGCCTATGTCGTGCGCGTGCCGCTGCCCGTGCAGGGCGCGCGGCTCGGGCTGCCGCCGATCGAGGGGCCGCAGGATGCCAGCCGCCCGCTGGTGGTGATCGATGCCGGGCATGGCGGGCACGATCCCGGCGCGGCGGGTGCGGATGGCGCGCGGGAAAAGGATGTGACGCTGCTGCTGGCGCGCGCGGTGCGCGATGCGCTGCTGCGCGAAGGGCGCGTGCGCGTGGCGCTGACGCGGGACAGTGACCGCTTTCTGGTGCTGGACGAGCGCGCGGACCTGGCGCGCAGGCTGGGGGCGGACCTGTTCGTTTCGGTCCATGCCGATGCGGCCGACAATGCGCAGGCGAGCGGGGCGACGGTCTATACGCTGTCGGACCGGGGCAGCGATGCCGTGGCCGATGCGGTGGCGCGGCGCGAGAACCGGGCCGACGGGCTGGGCGATGCGGGCGCGGGTGGGGCGTCGGATGCGGTGTCGTCGATCCTCGTCGACCTGTCGCAGAGCGAGATGCGCGCGCGCAGCGCGGCCTTTGCGGGGCTGGTGGTGCGCGAAGGGCAGGGGCGCATCGCCTTCCATGCCGAGCCGCAGCGCGAGGCGGCGTTCGTGGTGCTGAAGTCGCTCGACCTGCCTTCGGCGCTGGTCGAGGCGGGGTATATCAGCAATGCGGGCGATGCGGCGCTGATGGCCGACCCCGCGTGGCGCGCGCGCTTTGCCGAGGTGCTGGCGCGGGCGGTGGGGATTGCGCTCGCCCGGCAGGAGGCGGGCGCGCCCTGACCCCTCGCGAATGGGCCACTGGCCTAGCAGGGAAGCGGCGTGCTAGAGGGCGCGACGATGGCTGATGATTTGCCCCAGAACGAGCCCGGCGCGCAGCGCTTCCGTATCCGTCGCGGCGCCGCAGGGCTGCTGGAGTCCGATCTTGTCGGCAGGGCGCGGCAGGCGTGGTCGACGAACAAGTGGGTGCGGCGCGCGGGCTATGCGTTGCTGGCGTTCCTGGTGCTCTATGCGATCGTGTGGGTGACGGTGATCCGCACGCTGCCGTCCGCCGACAAGCTGCTGACCTACCAGCCGCCGCTGCCGACGATGGTGCGCGGCAACGATGGCGAGATCGTGTCGAGTTATGCGCGTGAACGCCGCGTGCAGCTGCGCTTCGTCGATTTTCCCGAGCCGCTGATCAACGCGTTCCTCTCGGCCGAGGACAAGACCTTCTGGACCCACGGCGGGATCGACTACCTCGGCTTTGCGGGCGCGGTGGTCGATTATGCGACGAAGTACGGGTCCGGCCAGCGCGCCAAGGGTGGGTCCACCATCACGCAGCAGGTGGCCAAGAACATCCTTGTCGGCGACGAATATTCGGTCAGCCGCAAGCTCAAGGAAATCCTGCTGGCGCGCAAGATCGAGGGCGTGCTGAGCAAGCAGCAGATCCTTGAGCTTTATCTCAACGAGATCCCGCTGGGGCGCCAGAGCTTCGGCGTGCAGGCGGCGGCGCGCGCCTATTTCGACAAGGACGTGGGCGACCTGAAGCTGCACGAGGCGGCGTTCCTGGCGATCCTGCCCAAGGCGCCCGAGCGCTATGGCCGCAAGAAGTACGAGACGCAGGCGCTCACGCGGCGCAACTGGGTGCTCGACCAGATGGTCAAGAACGGCTGGGCGACGCGTGCGCAGGCCGACGAGGCCAAGGCGCAGCCGCTGGGCCTCGTCCAGCGCCGCGCCGAGAACTATACGGCGGATGCCGGGTACTTCCTTGAAGAAGTGCGGCGCCAGCTGATCGACAAGTTCGGCGAGAACGCCGACAACGGGCCGAACAGCGTCTATGCGGGCGGACTGTGGGTGCGCACTTCGCTCGACACGCAGTTGCAGAAGGCGGCGCAATCGTCGCTGCGCACCGGGCTGCTGCGCTATTCGGCGGGGCGCGCGTGGAGCGGGCCGATCGCGACGATCAATGTCGACGACAACTGGCAGGGCGAACTCGTCGCCAGCAATATCTCGATCAACTACCAGGACTGGCGCATCGGCGTGGTGCTGAAGGGCGGCGGCGGGAACGGCACGATCGGGTTCGCCGATGGTTCGACCGGGCCGCTGTGGGGCGTGTCCGACGCGATGAAGCCGGGCCACGTGATCGCGGTCGCGCCTTCGGGTGGCGGCTGGACGGTGCGCGTGGTTCCGGAAGTTTCGGGCGGCATGGTGGTGGAAGACCCGCAAAGCGGGCGCGTGCTGGCGATGCAGGGCGGTTTCGATTCCCGATTGGGTTCGTTCAACCGCGCGACGCAGGCCAACCGTCAGCCGGGCTCCACGATCAAGCCCTTCGTCTATGCGACGGCGCTCGACAACGGGATGACGCCGGCCTCGCCGGTGCTGGATGGCACGTTCTGCGTCTATCAGGGCGCGGCGCTGGGGCAGAAGTGCTTCCGCAACTTCGACATGCGCGGGGCAGGCGGCACGCATACCATGCGCTGGGGGCTGGAACAGTCGCGCAACCTGATGACGGTGCGCATCGCCAACGACACCGGCATGGACAAGGTGGTCCGCACGATCAAGAACGTGGGGATCGGCGATTACCAGCCGTTCCTCTCCATGGCGCTGGGCGCGGGCGACACCACGGTGGCGCGCATGGTCAACGCCTATGCCGCGCTCGCCAACCATGGCCGTCAGCACGAACAGACGCTGGTCGACTACGTGCAGGACCGCAACGGCAAGGTGGTGTGGAAGGCCGACAACCGCGATTGTGCGGGGTGCAACATGCCGCGCTGGGATGGCAAGCCGATGCCGCGCTTCAAGCCGCTGGGCAAGCAGGTGATGGACCCGCGCACCGCGTACCAGGTGGTCCACATGCTGGAAGGCGTGGTGGTGCGCGGCACCGCCGAAGTGCTGGCCGACCTGAAACTGCCGCTGTTCGGCAAGACCGGCACCACCAGCGGCCCGACCAATGTGTGGTTCTGCGGCGGTTCGCCCGACATCATTGCCGGGATCTACATGGGCTATGACGCGCCGCGCAGCCTTGGCGGCTATGCGCAGGGCGGGCGGATCGCCGCGCCGATCTTCAAGCAGTTCGTGCTGGAAACGCGTGGCCGCTGGTCGGACACGCCGTTCACGGTTCCCGCCGGTATCCGCATGGTCAAGGTCGACCGCGTATCGGGCAAGCGCGTGTTCGCCGGCGTGCCGCAGGACGACGAGCGCAAGGCGAGCGTGATCTGGGAAGCCTTCAAGCCCGATACCGAGCCCAAGCGCACCGTGCGCGCCGAGGAAATGACCGCCAAGGAAGCGGTTATCGAGGCCCTGAAGCGCGCCCGCGCGGCACGCGGCCTGCCGCCGCCGAGCGACGAGGGCGGCAGCGTGGAAGGCGACTTCGTGGAGGAACAGGGCGGCATCTACTGATCGCCGCCCCCCCCAAAGGGCAGTTGGCGGGCACCGGCTCTGCGCGGGGGTTGAGCGGGGGTGGGGCTGTGATAGTCTCCTGCCCCATGACCCGCACGATCCTTGCCTCCGCGACAGCGTTCGTCCTTATGGCCTCTCCCTCGGCCCATGCTCAACTGGCGCAAGGGGCCTTGGCCCCCGACTTCACCGCGCAAGGCGCGCTGAAGGGCAAGCCCTTCGCCTTCAACCTCAAGCATGCGCTGAAGAAGGGGCCGGTGGTGCTCTACTTCTATCCCAAGGCGTTCACGCAAGGCTGCACGCTGGAAGCGCACGCCTTTGCCGAAGCAAGCGGCGCATTCCACAAGGCGGGCGCGCAAGTGGTGGGCATGTCGAACGACGACCTGCCGTCGCTGCTGCGCTTTTCAACCGAGGCCTGCCGCGACAAGTTTGCCGTGGCCGCCGCGACGCCGCCGGTGATCGCGGCCTATGACGTGGACCTGAAGCAGAACGGCGTTTCTACCGGGCTGACCACGCGCACCAGCTATGTGATCGGGCGCGACGGCAAGGTGGTGCTGGTCCATTCGGACATGAACTATCGCGACCACGTGAAGCTGACGCTGGCGGCGGTGGAGAAGCTGAAGGCGCGGCGCTGAGGGCGAGGGGCCCTTGATGCTTCCCATTCGCGCTTCGTGAAAACGGGATGACATGATCTCTCCCCTCTCCTTCGTCGCCCCGTGCTTGACACGGGGCTGGGCTTTTCTCCCGGCCTACCGTTTGGCATCGGGCACGGATGGGGGGGGGTGGAACCCGGAAGGAGGTTAGCCAAGCCCCGTGTCAAGCACGGGGCGACGGGTTACTTGTTCGATGGGTTGTCCGCTCCCTATCCAGAAGTGGACGTTGGTGCAGGCATGGGCGAAGGTCGCATTTGTCGTCGTGTCCGGAACGGCGGCATTCCGACAAAAAACGGGCAAGGCCGTCTCCACGCCATGACGGGAGGGTGTGGCGAAGCAAGGCTGCCCCCCATCCGCCCTTTACTTGAAGCGCCACTGCGTTAGGGGGCGTGGTTTCGAATTCGACCGGAGTGCAAAGTCATGCGTGCCGAAGGGCAGGCCCATATCGACCGCATCAACGCCGCGCTGGCGCTGGTGCGCAAGTTCCTCGACTGGGATCGCGCGGTGCGGCGGCTCGACGAGCTGAACGCGCGCGTGGAAGATCCCAAGCTGTGGGACGATCCCAAGAAGGCCGAGGAAGTGATGCGCGAGCGGCGCCGCCTTGAGGCCTCGATCGGCACGGTCAACGAGATCGGGCAGGAAATGGCCGACGCGATCGAGTTCATCGAGCTGGGCGAGATGGAAGGCGATGAAGCCACCATCGCCGATGGCATGGCGAGCCTTGCCGCGCTGGCCGCGCGGGCCGACAACGACAAGATCCAGGCGCTGCTGGCGGGCGAGGCCGATGCCAACAACGCCTTCCTCGAAGTCCACGCGGGCGCGGGCGGCACCGAAAGCCAGGACTGGGCCGAAATGCTGCAGCGCATGTACACGCGCTGGGCCGAGCGCCACGGCTACAAGGTCGAGCTGCTGGACTATCACGCGGGCGAAGCGGCCGGGATCAAGTCGGCCACGCTGCTGATCAAGGGCGAGAACGCCTATGGCTATGCCAAGACCGAAAGCGGCGTGCACCGGCTGGTGCGCATCAGCCCCTATGACAGCTCGGCGCGGCGGCACACCTCGTTCAGCTCGGTCTGGGTCTATCCTGAAATCGACGACAACATCGATATCGAGATCAATCCCGCCGACCTGAAGATCGACACCTATCGCGCATCGGGTGCAGGCGGGCAGCACGTGAACACCACCGATTCGGCGGTGCGCATCACCCACGTGCCTTCGGGCATCATCGTGGCCAGCCAGATCGATCGTTCGCAGCACAAGAACCGCGCGACCGCGATGGGGATGCTGAAGGCGCGGCTCTACGAAGCCGAACTGGCCAAGCGTGAAGCCGCGGCGAGCGGCGAATATGCCGCCAAGACCGAGATCGGCTGGGGCCACCAGATCCGCTCGTACGTGCTGCAGCCGTACCAGCAGGTGAAGGATCTGCGCACGGGCGTGGTCTCGACCAACCCGACCGACGTGCTCGACGGCGCGCTCGATCCGTTCATGGCCGCCGCGCTTTCGCAGAAGGTCACGGGCGAAAAGGTCGACGTTTCGGACGACGACTGACAGTTCGATCAGGGCTGCCGCAATTGTGGCAGCTTTTCGGCAAAGTGCGCGCCACGCTCTTTCGTTTGCGCGCAATTGCTTCTAAGCGGCAGAGGTCGGGGAGCCTCGCCGCAGCGAAGCTTGATGCACCTGTTCCGCCGGACCCGGCGCGGCGGTGCGGGGTTGAAAGAGTGCTATGTCTGTTTTCAAGGGTTTGAAGCCGATCAACTACGGCGGCCGCGAAGTCTGGCCGCTGGTGGAAGGTGGCAAGGGCGTCGCTGCGACGAACCACATGAGCTCCGGCGCATGGGCGGCAGCGGGCGGCATCGGCACGGTCAGCGCGGTGAATGCCGACAGCTATGACGCCGAAGGCAAGATCATTCCCCAAATATATGAGCAGCTTACCCGCAAGGAGCGCCACGAACAGCTGATCCGCTACGCCATCGACGGCGCGGTGGAGCAGGTGAAGCGCGCGCACGACATTGCCGGCGGCAAGGGTGCCATCAACATCAACGTGCTGTGGGAAATGGGCGGTGCCCAGCCCGTGCTCGAAGGCGTGCTGGAACAGACCCGCGGCCTCGTTACCGGCGTCACCTGCGGCGCGGGGATGCCCTACAAGCTGTCGGAAATCGCGCAGCGCTTCAATGTCCATTACCTGCCGATCGTGTCGTCGGGCCGGGCCTTCCGCGCGCTGTGGAAGCGCGCCTACAGCAAGGTGCCGCAGCTGCTGGGCGCGGTGGTCTATGAAGATCCGTGGTTGGCGGGCGGGCACAACGGCCTGTCGAACGCCGAAGACCCCAAGAAGCCTGAAGATCCCTATCCGCGCGTCAAGGCCTTGCGCGACGTGATGCGCGCCGAGGGCGTTGCCGACGACGTGCCGATCGTGATGGCGGGCGGCGTGTGGTTCCTGCGCGAATGGAACGACTGGATCGACAACCCCGAACTGGGCGCGATCGCCTTCCAGTTCGGCACGCGGCCGCTGCTGACGCAGGAAAGCCCGATCCCGCAGGGGTGGAAGGACCACCTGCGCACGCTGGAGCCGGGCGACGTGCTGCTCCACCGCTTCTCGCCCACGGGGTTCTATTCCTCGGCGGTGCGCAATCCGTTCCTGCGCAGCCTTGAGGCCCGCTCGGAACGCCAGATTCCCTATTCCAAGGTCGCCGCGGGCGAGCACACGGTGCAGCTCGATGTCGGCGTGAAGGGCAAGAACTTCTGGGTGACGCCCGCCGACCTCGGCCGCGCGCGCGCCTGGCATGGCGCGGGTTTCACCGACGCGCTGCGCACGCCTGACGACACGATCGTGTTCGTCACGCCCGCCGAGCGCGAGGAGATCCGCAAGGACCAGGCCGACTGCATGGGCTGCCTGTCGCACTGCGGGTTCTCGTCGTGGAAGGATCACGACGACTACACCACCGGGCGGCTGGCCGATCCGCGCAGCTTCTGCATCCAGAAGACCTTGCAGGACATCGCGCATGGCGGTCCGATCGACGAAAACCTGATGTTCGCGGGCCACGCGGCCTATCGTTTCAAGCAGGACCCGTTCTATTCCAACGGCTTCACGCCGACGGTGAAGGAACTGGTGGATCGCATCCTGACCGGCGATTGAGCGATCGGGCGGGCTGCGGCCCGCGCCGGTTGACAAGAATGGTCATTCTATTTTAGACCGGCAATGCCTGCTTCGGCGGGCAAAGCCTGGTGACCGGCGCTGACGCTTCGTTGGCGCGCCGGTCTGGGATGACGCGATTTTCGCGTCAGCTGCAGGCCCCACGACTTTTGGGCGGGACTGTCCCGCGTGTGGGTGCGGGCATGCAGCGTTCAACAACCATCAACCGCGTCGCCCGCTCCCCTGTCTGGAGGAGAATACGCGATGCCAGCTTTTGTCCGCAACGCATGGTACATGGCAGCATGGGCCGATGAGGTGCCGCAAGGGGGCTTTCTGGCCCGCACGCTGCTGGATGAACCCTGGTTGATCCTGCAAGGCGGCGATGGACGCTGGGCAATGATGGCCGATCGCTGCCCGCACCGCTTCGTGCCGTTGAGCCGGGGGCGGCGCGTGGGAGATGGAGTTGCCTGCGGATACCACGGGCTGACGTTCGGGATGGACGGGGCTTGCGTGTTCAATCCCTTCGGACGGGAGGTGCCGCCCGAGGCGCGGGTGGCGACGCTGCCGCTGGTGGAGCGCCACGGCGGGCTGTGGTTCTGGCCGGGCGATGCCGACCGCGCAGACCCTGCGACGATTCCCGACTTCGGTTTCATCGACGACGAGCGCGATTGCCGGGACTGGCTGCTGATGGACGTGGGCTACGAGCTGATCGCGGACAACCTGCTCGACCTGAGCCATGCCGAGTTCCTGCACGTAGAGACCTTCGGCGTGAACGGATCGCTGTTCGAATGCGGGCGGCAGACGGTCGAGACGGACGAGACCGGGGCGATCTGGAACAAGTGGGACATGGATGGCAGCCGCGCGCCCGACTGGTCGGTGCCCATGGTGGGCGAGGGCGCGCGGGTGGACCAGTGGCTGCACATCCGCTGGCACGCGCCCGCCTCGCTCGCGCTGTTCATCGGGCTGGCGCGCGAGGGAACGGGGCGCGCCGACATGGTGGTGCCGCCGATGGCCAACCCGCACATCCTGACGCCGAAAAGCGCCACCGAGACGCACTATTTCTACACGCGCGGGCACGGCGAGGAAGCGGCGGCGATGGCGCGCAAGGTGTTCCTCGAAGAAGACGAACCGATGATCCGCGCGCAGCAGCAGGCGATGGCGGGCGAGGACTTCTGGGCCTTGCGGCCGGTGATCCTGCCTTCGGATGCCGCTGCGATCCGCGCGCGGCGCAAGCTGATGCAGATGCGGCGCGAGGAAGGGTAGGGCGTCAGAAGCCGACGAGCAGCATGTCGAGCGCCGCCGCTATTTCATCCTGCCGATCGATGAGCGCGACGACGCGTTCGCCGAGTTCGCGCGATGGGACGGCGGCGGCGAGGTGGGTGGCCATGACGAAGCGCTGACCGTCGATTGCGAATATGGGATTGAGGCGCGCCATCGGCCTTGGCACATCGGCTTCGGGCAGGAGCGGCACGACGAAGCGGGTGGCCAGATCGCCGAGTAGATCGGCCTGGCAATCGAGCAGGAGCGGCCCGTTGCTGCGCGAGCGAAAAACGTCGAAGCGCGCCACTTGCGGTCAGAACTGGCGGTGATGTGCCAGAGGAAGGGGCGCTTCGTCGGTCCAGGCGTTCCAGTCGGCGATGGCGGTCGCGTTTTCGACCTTCCACAGCCGCTCCCGCTCGGCTGCGATCTGGGCGGCGAGACCGGCCTCGCAAGCGCGCGAGATGTTGAGACCTAGCGCCTTCGCCTCGTTCACCAGGGCAGTGGCGAGCGATACGTTGGTCGGCTTGCGGCTGGCGTCGGGAAAATCGTGACGATGCTGCATCGGCAGGCTCCGGTTATGCGCAGGGATCATGCGCATGATCCTTGTTGGCGTCAACCGGAGCCTGCCGGAGCAGGCCTCAATCGAATTCCCAGGCGCGTTCGCCGTGGCTGGTGATGTCGAGGCCTTCGCGCTCTTCGTCTTCGGTCACGCGCATCGGGATCACCATCGAGACCATCAGCGAGGCAATCACGGTGGCGACCGCGCTCCACGCCGCGACAATGCCGACGCCCGCGAACTGGGCGACGAACTGGCGGGTCATGGTCATGCCCTCGGCATAGCCGGTGCCGCCGAGCGCGGGCGAGAGGAACGCGGCGAGCAGGATAGAGCCGGTGATTCCGCCCATGCCGTGCACGGCGAAGACGTCGAGCGAATCATCGACGTGCAGCTTGAACTTCACCAGCAGGATCATCGGGTAGCAGATCGCCACGGCGGCAAGGCCGAACAGGATCGCCGCGCCCGGCGCGATGAAGCCAGCCGCGGGCGTGACGGTGGCAAGGCCCGCGACCGCGCCGGTGGCAAAGCCGATCGAGGTCGGCTTGCCCACGGCGAAGCGTTCGACGAGGATCCACGCCAGCGCGGCGGTGCAGGCGGCGAGGTGGGTGTTGATGATCGCGGCGGCGGCATCATCGTTGGCGGCGAGCGCCGAGCCGCCGTTGAAGCCGAACCAGCCGACCCACAGCAGGGCGGCACCCGCCATGGTGAGGGCGGGGCTGTGCGGCAGCATCAGCGTCTTGGGAAAGCCCGCGCGCTTGCCCAGTAGCAGCGCGACGACGAGGGCGGAGACGCCCGCCGTGGTGTGGACGACGATACCGCCCGCGAAATCGAGCGTGCCGAGCCGGGTCGAGAGCCAGCCGCCGCCCCAGATCCAGTGGGCGGCAGGCGCATAGACGATCAGGCTCCACAGCGCGGTAAAGCCGATCACCCAGCCGAAGCGCGCGCGATCGACCCATGCGCCGACCATCAGCGCCGGGGTGATCAGGGCGAAGGCCATCTGGAACAGCGCGAAGGCGCTTTCGGGAATGTCGGTGTTCGCGCGCACGTTGCCGAGGTGCATCAGCATCCACGCGTTGCCGCTGCCCAGCCAGCCATTGGTCACATCGCCGAAGGCGAGCGTGTAGCCGCAGACGATCCAGATCAGCGACGCCACCGCCGCAATCGCGCCGGTCTGCACCATGACGGCGAGGAAGCCCTTGGTGCGTACCAGACCGCCGTAGAACAGCGTCAGCCCGGGGGCGGTCATCATCAGCACGAAGGCCGAGGAGACGAGGATCCACGCGGTATCGCCGCTGTCTGCCACATCGACGTTGCTGGTAAGGCCTGCATCCTGCGCATGGGCCAGGACGGGCACGGCGAGCGAAGCGGCAGCGATGGCGGCCGCCAGAACCTTGCGCATGATGAGACAACTCTCCCTTGGGTCGCCCGTGCGTGCGGCACGGGCGATGATCCCCCAAAGGCGCGCTCTAGGCAACGAAATGCCGTGTCGCAAGCATCAGGCGAACGATTGTTGTGCGCTGCCGCCCGGCACGCCGATCAGGCCCAGCCTTCGAGCACTTGGTCGGGCGGGCGGTGGCCATCCGCCCAGAAGCGCACGTTGGCGATGACCTTGTCGCCCGAGGCGAGGCGGCCTTCGAAAGTGGCGCTGCCCATGTGCGGCAGGATCGCCACGTTGTGGTGCGACAGCAGGCGGGGATCGACCGAGGGCTCGTGTTCGAACACATCGAGCCCGGCGCCGCCGATGCGGCCTTCGACGAGCGCGGCGATCAGCGCCTCCTCCTCGATCAGCTGGCCGCGCGCGGTGTTGATGATGGTGGCGTGGGGCTTCATCAGCGCGATGCGGCGGGCGTCGATGATATGGCGGGTTTCTGGGCTGGCGGGGCAGTGCAGGCTGAGCACGTCCGACTGCGCGACCAGCGCATCGAGATCGGGCTCCCACGTGACGCCGAAGATCGTTTCGAGCGATTCGGGCAGGCGATGGCGGTTGTGGTAAACGACCGAGAGGCCGAAAGCGCGCGCGCGGTGGGCAACGGCCTGGCCGATCCGGCCCATGCCGACGATGCCCAGCACCTTGCCGCCGATGCGGTGGCCGAGGAGCGTGGAGGGAGCCCAGCCCTCCCAGTTGCCCGCCCGCAGCACGCGCCCGCCGTGGTTGAGGCGGCGCGTGACCGAGATGATCAGCGCCATGGTCATGTCGGCGGTATCGTCGGTGAACACGCCCGGCGTGTTGGTGACGGGGATTTTCCGCGCGCGGGCTGCGGCAAGGTCGATATGCTCGGTGCCTGCGCCGAAATTGGCGATGAGGCCGAATTGCGGCCCGGCGGCGGCGATCAGGTCCGCGTCGATCGCGTCGGTGACGGTCGGCACCAGCGCGTGCGCCCATTGCAGGGCCTCGGCCAGTTGCGCGCGCGTCAGCGGCAGGTCCGCCCCGTTGAGGCGGACATCGAACAGCTCTGCCATGCGCGCCTCGGTTTCGGGCAGCAGGCGGCGCGTGACGAAGACGCGGGGCTTGCCCTCGACGCGGCGGGCAGGGCGGTAGTCGGCGGAAGTGGCGTGCTGGCTCATCGTGGGTCCATCGCTAGGCTGCTTGGCGAGCGGCGGTCAAGCGGTGACGGTTGCGGTTGCAGGCCATTGTCATATCGGACAAGCGGTGTATCGGACGGGTTTGCAAGGAGACTTCACAACCGTGCCTAAGCTCAGGGCCCTGCTGCCGCTTGTGCTGGGGTTGTCGCTGTCCTTCACGGCAGCGAGCGCGCCCGCCCATGCCGAAGACGATGACGGCGTGCCCTACTGGGTGTCGCTGCGCAAACAGCCCGCGAATCTGCGCGTGGGGCCGGGGCGCGAATACCGTATCAGCTGGGTCTATGTGCGGCAGGGCCTGCCGATGCGGGTGCTGCGCGTGATGGGCGGCTGGCGCCTGGTCGAAGATCCCGATGGCGCGCGCGGCTGGATGCTGGCGCAGTTCCTGACGCGCACCCACACCGGGATGGTGAAGGGCGGAGAGGCCGCGATTCGCGAGAGCAAGGACGGATCGGGCAAGCTGTTGTGGCGCGCCGCGCCGGGGGTTGTCGCGAAGATCGACGATTGCGAGGACGGCTGGTGCAAGGCCGACATCGACGGGCGCAAGGGCTTCATCGAGGCGGAAAAGGTGTGGGGCGCGGGCGCGCCCTGAGGCAAGCTTAAGCGGCGCTGTCGCGCGCCCACCCCCCGACCCCTCCCGCGAGCGGGAGGGGAGAGGTTAGACCGTCAGACCAGTTCGATGGCGATGGCGGTGGCTTCGCCGCCGCCGATGCACAGGCTGGCCACGCCCTTGGTGAGGCCCTTGTGCTTCAGTGCGCCGATCAGCGTGGTGATGATGCGCGCGCCCGAGGCGCCGAGCGGGTGGCCGAGCGCGGTGGCGCCGCCGTGGACGTTGATCTTTTCGCGTCCGATTCCAAGATCATGCATCGCGAACATGGCAACGCACGCGAAGGCTTCGTTGACTTCGAACAGGTCGACGTCGGCGACGGTCCAGCCTGCCTTGGCCAGCACCTTCTGGATCGCATCGACCGGGGCGGTGGTGAACTTGGCCGGTTCCTGCGCGTGGGCGTCGATGGCGACGACCCGGGCGACGGGGGCGAGGCCCTTTTCCGCAGCGAGGCTGGCGCGCGTCAGGACGAGCGCGGCGGCGCCGTCGGAGATCGACGAGGACGAGGCGGCGGTGATGGTGCCGTCCTTGCCGAAGGCGGGCTTGAGGGTGGGGATCTTGTCCGGGCGGCCCTTGCCGGGCTGTTCGTCGGTATCGACGACGACTTCGCCGCTGCGGGTCTTGACCGTGACGGGCACGACTTCGCTGGCAAAGCCGCCGTTGGCGATGGCCGCCTGCGCGCGGGCGAGCGATTCGATCGCGTATTCGTCCTGCACTTCGCGGGTGAGCTGGTATTCGTCCGCCGTCGCCTGCGCGAAGGTGCCCATCGCGCCGCCCTGGTAGGCGTCTTCGAGCCCGTCGAGGAACATGTGGTCATAAGCGGTGTCGTGGCCGATGCGCGCGCCCGAGCGGTGCTTCTTGAGCAGGTACGGCGCGTTGGTCATCGATTCCATGCCGCCCGCGACGATTACGTCGGCACTGCCGCTGGCGATGGCTTCGGCCGCCATCATCACGGTCATCATGCCCGAGCCGCAGACCTTGTTGACGGTGGTGGCTTCGACCGACGTGGGCAGGCCCGCCTTGATCGCGGCCTGGCGCGCGGGGGCCTGGCCGAGCCCGGCAGGCAACACGCAGCCCATGTAGATGCGCTCGATATCATCGGTGGCGACGCCGGCGCGCTCGACCGCCGCCTTGACTGCGGTGGCGCCGAGATCGGTGGCCGACACATCGGCGAGAACGCCCTGCATCCCGCCCATCGGCGTGCGCGCATAGGAGAGGATGACGACCGGGTCGGCGGCGGAGAACTGGGCCATGGCGCGGGTTCCTTGCTGTGCTAGGACATACGGCCGGGAGGCCGATTGTTCGCCGATCTAATGGTGCGGCGCAACAATTGCAAATGACAGGTGTCCGTCGTCAGGCGGGGGCAAAGCAGGGGCGGGAGCAGTGATCGCAGGGCTGGAGCAGACAGGCGGGCAGGGCGCAGGCGTGCTGCTGGCGGGGGCTGGCGTGCTGGGCGCGATCGTCGGTAGTTTTCTCGGCGCGACGCTGGAGCGCCTGCCTGCCGGACGCTCGGTGGTGACGGGGCGGTCGGCCTGCGATTCCTGCGGCACGGCGCTGACCGTCATCGAACTGGTGCCGGTGCTGTCGTGGCTGGTGCAGCGGGGCAAGTGTCGCACCTGCGGATCGCCCATCGGCTGGTGGCAGATGGCGGCGGAACTGGGGGCGGCGGGAATTGCCATGGCCTCGGTGCTGCTTGCGCCGCCGGGCACGGTGCTGGCGGCGATGGTCTTCGGTTGGCAACTGCTGCTGCTGGCGCTGCTCGATGCGCGGCACTTGTGGCTGCCGCGCGTGCTGACGGGCGCTCTGGCGGCGAGCGGGCTGGCGGTGGCGGGGGCGCGGGCGTTTGCCTTGCAGGATGGAGCGCCCTTGCTGAATGCGCTGGCGGGGGGCGGGCTGGGCTTTGCGCTGCTGTGGCTGGTGGCGACGCTCTATCGTCGCACGCGCGGGCGCGAGGGCATGGGCGGGGGCGACCCGCCGCTGCTGGGCGCGATCGGGCTGTGGCTGGGGCCGCTGGGCGTGGTGCACACGGTGCTGGGCGGTAGCCTCGTCGGCCTCGCGGCGGCGCTTGCGCTTTTTCTGGCTGGGCGTAAACTATCTGGTGATAGCGTCCTGCCGCTCGGAACCTGCCTCGCCATCGCGGCCTGGCCCTTGTTCCTGTGGGCGGGGGGCGTCTGACAACGAGATAGAGGGGAGCTAGGACATGGACGTGACGGGCAAGCAGCCGATGCTCGATCTGCTGGAGCGCCAGCGCAAGGCCTTCACCGCCGCGCGGCCAGAGCCGTTGAGCGTGCGGAACGACCGGCTGGAGCGCTGCTTTGCCATGATGAAGGATCACGGCGAGGCCTTTGCCCGCGCGATGAGCGAGGACTTCGGCCATCGCAGCCACGAACAGTCGATGATGACCGATATCATGCCGTCGGTCAGCCTGCTGCGGTACTGCCAGAAGAACCTCAAGAAGTGGGCGAAACCCGAAAAGCGGCACGTCAACTTTCCTCTGAACCTGCTGGGGGCCAAGGCCGAGGTGCGGTATGAGCCGAAGGGCGTGATCGGCATCGTCGCGCCGTGGAACTTCCCGGTGCAGCTGACGATGGGGCCGCTGATCCAGAGCTTTGCGGCGGGCAACCGCGCGATGATCAAGCCCTCGGAGTTCACCGAGCAGACTTCGGAATTGATGGCAGAACTGTTCCCCAAGTACTTCTCGGACGAGGAAGTTTCCGTGGTGCTGGGCGGGGCGGACGTGGCGCAGGCGTTCTGCTCGCTGCCGTTCGACCACCTGCTGTTCACAGGTGCGACGAATATCGGCAAGCACGTGCTGCACGCGGCGGCGGACAATCTGGTGCCGGTGACGCTGGAACTGGGCGGCAAGAGCCCGACGATCGTTTCGCGCAGCGCCGACCTGAAGCGGGCGGCCGAACGCATCGCGCTGGGCAAGATGATGAATGCCGGCCAGATCTGCCTTGCGCCCGACTACATGCTGGTGCCCGAGGAACTGGAGGCACGCGCGATCGACGCGGTGCGCGATGGCGTCTCGGCAATGTATCCGTCGCTGCTCGCCAACGACGATTATACTTCGGTGATCAATGCGCGGCACCGCCAGCGGTTGCAGGGGCTGATCGACGATGCGCTGGACAAGGGGGCAGAGGCCGTGGTCGTCAACCCGGCGAACGAGGACTTTGCCAGCACCAATGGCAACAAGATGCCGCTGACGATCCTGCGCGGCGTGAACGACCAGATGCGGGTCATGCAGGAGGAGATCTTCGGCCCGGTGCTGCCGGTGAAGACCTATCGCGGGATCGGCGAGGCGATCGATTACATCAACGACCACGACCGCCCGCTGGGGCTCTACTACTTCGGCGAGGACGAGGGCGAGCGCGAACAGGTGCTGACGCGCACGATCTCGGGCGGGGTGACCGTCAACGACGTGATCTTCCACGTTTCGGCCGACGACCTGCCGTTCGGCGGGGTGGGGCCTTCGGGCATGGGCAGCTACCACGGGGTGGAGGGCTTCCGCACGTTCAGCCACGGGCGCTCGGTGTATCGTCAGCCGAAGATCGATCTTGCCAAGCTGGCGGGCCTGAAGCCGCCCTATGGCGCGGCGACGCAGCGCACCTTGAAGATGCAGATGAAGTAGCACGATATCCGATGGGTTCGCGAAAGGCCGTTGCCCCGGCGGGCAGCGGCCTTTTTCGTGTGGAGCATTGGTTAAAAGGCTGCGGGTTTGAGCGCATATTGCGGCGCACCCCACTTGCGCGTGCCTCACGGCGGGACTAGGGCGCGGTCCAAACAATTGCCCTGAACACCTGCAACGCGAGTCAGGCCCTTGGTCGATCAAACCGCCCTTCTGGCACAATACCTTCCGATCCTGATTTTCCTCGGGATCGCGCTCGCCCTTTCGGCGGCTTTCGTGTTCCTGCCGATGGGCGTTGCCCGGCTGACCGGGGCGCACAATCCGAACGCCGAAAAGCTGTCGGAATACGAGTGCGGCTTCCCCGCGTTCGAAGACCCGCGCAGCCAGTTCGACGTGCGCTTCTACCTCGTCGCGATCCTGTTCATCATCTTCGATCTCGAAGCCGCGTTCCTGTTCCCCTGGGCCGTCAGCCTGAAGCAGACCGGCTGGGCCGGGTGGCTGACGATGATGGTGTTCCTGGGCGAACTGGTGATCGGCTACATCTACGCCTGGAAGAAGGGCGCGCTGGACTGGGAATGAGCAACATGGCCACTTCTTCTTCGCTCGTCACCGCCAACCCGGGTGCCGTCACGGCGCCGGACCAGGCGTTTTTCGACAGCCTCAATGCCGAGGTCAACGACAAGGGCTTCCTCGTCACCTCGACCGAGGAACTTTTCCAGTGGGCCCGCACCGGCTCGCTGTGGTGGATGACCTTCGGCCTTGCCTGCTGCGCGGTCGAAATGATCCACGTGAACATGCCGCGCTATGACATGGAGCGCTTCGGCGTCGCACCGCGCGCCTCTCCGCGCCAGTCGGACGTGATGATCGTGGCCGGCACGCTGTGCAACAAGATGGCCCCGGCGCTGCGCAAGGTCTACGACCAGATGTCGGACCCTAAGTACGTGATCTCTATGGGTAGCTGCGCCAACGGCGGCGGCTATTACCACTACAGCTACTCGGTGGTGCGCGGCTGCGATCGCATCGTGCCCGTGGACATCTATGTCCCCGGTTGCCCGCCGACCGCCGAGGCGCTGCTCTATGGCGTGATGCAGTTGCAGCGGAAGATCCGCCGCGCCGGCACGCTGGAACGCTGAGGGAGGCACGGCCATGGCAGTTCTTCACTCCGCCCCGCGCTATGCCTCGTTCGAAGGCGTGCTCGATGAAGTGGTCTCCGCGCTGGGTGACAAGGTCGTCGCCGCGCGCGAGGAACACGGCGAGATCGTGATCAACGTCGCGCGCGAGGGCATCGCCGATGCGCTGCGCACGCTTCGCGACGAGCACCAGTTCCAGCAGCTGATGGACATCGCGGGCGCCGACTATCCGACGCGCGCGGACCGCTTCGACGTGGTCTATTGCCTGCTGTCGGTGACGCGCAACCTGCGCCTGATCATCAAGACGACCACCGACGAGGCGACTCCGGTGCCGACCGTGACCACGCTGTGGCCGAACGCCGGCTGGTACGAGCGGGAAGTCTACGACATGTATGGCGTTCTGTTTGCCGGCAACACCGACCTGCGCCGCATCCTGACCGACTACGGCTTCGAAGGGCACCCGTTCCGCAAGGACTTCCCGCTGACCGGCTATGTCGAGCTGCGCTATTCCGAGGAAGACAAGCGCGTGGTCTACGAGCCGGTCGAGCTTGCGCAGGACTTGCGCCAGTTCGACTTCATGAGCCCGTGGGAAGGCGCGGATTACGTGCTGCCGGGCGATGAGAAGGCGGTTCCGCCGTCGCCCGCGCCTGCGCCGGTCGCAGCCGCGCCCGTCACGGGCGGCGCGCCGAAGGTCGATACGCCCAAGACCACTGATACGCCCGCCCAGACCGGCGCGGGCGAAAAGGCGAATGCCGAGGCGGCGAAGCCCGTCGCCGAAGCGGCGGCGCCAAAGGACGGCGGCAAGGCTCCGGAAGCTCCGGCCCCGACCGAGAGCCGCCCCGGTGCCGATAAGGCCGATGGAGGCAAGGCATGAGCTTCGCACTCGAACAGTCGCCGACCACCGGCGACGAGGTCATCACCAACTACACGATCAACTTCGGGCCCCAGCACCCGGCGGCGCACGGCGTGCTGCGCATGGTGATGGAGCTTGATGGCGAGATCATCGAGCGCATCGATCCGCACGTCGGCCTGCTGCATCGCGGCACCGAAAAGCTGATCGAGCACAAGACCTACCTGCAGGCGCTGCCGTACTTCGACCGGCTGGATTACTGCTCGCCGCTGGGGATGGAGCACAGCTACGTCCTTGCGATCGAGAAGCTGCTGAACCTCGAAGTTCCGCTGCGCGCCCAGTACCTGCGCGTGCTGTTCGCCGAGCTGACCCGCATCTGCAACCACATGCTCAACATGGGGTCGCACGTCATGGACGTCGGCGCGATGACGCCGAACCTGTGGCTGTTCGAAATCCGCGAGGACTGCCTCAACTTCTTCGAACGCGCTTCGGGCGCGCGCATGCACTCGGCGTGGTTCCGCCCCGGCGGCGTGCACCAGGACGTGCCGGAAAAGCTGCTGGTCGATATCGGCGAGTGGATCGACACGCGCCTGTTCCCGCTGTTCGAGGACGCGATGAGCCTCGTCGTCGACAACCGCATCTTCAAGCAGCGCAATGTCGACATCGCGCTGGTGAGCAAGGAAGACGCGCTGGCGTGGGGCTTCTCCGGCCCGATGATCCGCGCGGCGGGCATCCCGTGGGACTTGCGCAAGAGCCAGCCCTACGACGTCTATGACCGGATGGAGTTCGACATTCCCGTCGGCACCAATTCGGACTGCTACGACCGCTTCATGGTGCGCGTGGAAGAAGTGCGTCAGTCGGCCCGGATCATGAAACAGTGCCTGGCGCAGATGCCGCAGGGCCCGATCATGACGACCGACCGCAAGGTCGGCCCGCCCAAGCGCGCCGAGATGAAGCAGTCGATGGAATCGCTGATCCATCACTTCAAGCTCTACACCGAGGGCTTCCACGTTCCGGCGGGCGAAGTCTATGTCGCGACCGAAAGCCCCAAGGGCGAGTTCGGCGTCTATCTGGTCAGCGACGGCAGCAACAAGCCGTACCGCTGCAAGATCCGCCCGACCGCGTTCTCGCACCTTCAGGCGATGGACTTCATGAGCAAGGGCCACATGCTGCCGGATGCTACCGCCATTCTCGGCGCGATCGACGTGGTGTTCGGGGAGTGCGACCGTTGAGCAATCTTGAAACCGCCAAGGCGATGATCGCCGCCTACAATGCGCAGGACGTGGATACCTACGTCAGCTACATGACCGACGACGCCTGCGAGGCGAACTATCGCGGCGACGTGGTGCGCGAAGGCAAGGAAGGCACGCGTTCGGGTCTTGCCGCCGCGTTCGCGCGCTGGCCGCAGAACCACGCCGAGATCAAGGAAGCGCAGGCCATCGGCAATTACGTGCTGATGCGCGAACACGTTACGCGCGGGCCGGCGACCGACGGGTCGGCGCTGGTAGAGCCGTTCGACGTGATCGCCGTCTATTCCTTCGAGGGCGACAAGTGCGCCCGTGTGGAGTTCATCCGGTGAAGCAGGACCCCACCCGCCAGCTTTCGATCCTTGCCTGCGTGACCGGGCTGCTGCTCGCCGCAGTGTGGTTTCTGGCTCTCGCCAACGGGGCCGATACCCCCGACTGGATGCCGATGATGATTGCCGCCATCGGCGGTTTCGAGCTTTTCCTGTTCGGCCAGAGCTTCTGGTTCAAGCGGGCAGGGGAGCGCTGAGGATTTATGGCTGACCGTCATCCCGAACCCGATAGCCCCGAACTGCGCGCGCGCTGGGGCAACTTCGCCTGGACGCCCGAGAACGCGGCCAAGGCGAGCGACATCATTGCCCGCTATCCCGAAGGGCGCCAGCGCTCGGCGGTGATGCCGCTGCTCGATCTGGCGCAGCGTCAGGTCGGCGCGGAAACCCAGACCCAAGGCTGGCTGCCGCTGCCGGTTATGGAATTCATCGCCGCGCAGCTTTCGATGCCGGTGATCCGCGTGCTCGAAGTCGCGACGTTCTACACGATGTACAACATCGCGCCGGTGGGCCGCTTCCACGTGCAGGTCTGCGGCACTACGCCGTGCATGCTGCGCGGGTCGGACGAGATCATGGCCGCCTGCAAGGCCAAGGGCATGAAGAAGGGCCACACCACGGCGGATGGCCTGTTCACGCTGACCGAGGTCGAATGCATGGGCAACTGCGCCTCGGCCCCGATGGTGCAGATCAATGACGACAACTACGAGGATCTGACCGCAGAGCGCGTGACGTTCGTCCTTGATGAACTCGCCGCCGGTCGCCGCCCCAAGGCGGGCACGCAGGAGCCGGGCCGCCATACGGTGGAGCCGGTGGGCGTGCTGACCACGCTGACCGCGATGGTGGGCGAGAACCACGACTATCGAGGGGAGTGGTAAGATGGCCCTTCACGACAAGGACCGCATCTTCACCAATCTCTACGGCTACCAGCCGTGGAACCTGCCGGCCGCGCAGGCGCGCGGGGATTGGGACAACACCAAGGCGCTGCTCGAACGCGGGCAGGACGCGATCATTCAGGAAGTGAAGGATTCAGGCCTTCGCGGCCGTGGCGGTGCGGGCTTCCCCACCGGCATGAAGTGGTCGTTCATGCCCAAGGAATCGAAGGACGGCCGTCCCAGCTTCCTCGTGATCAACGCCGACGAATCCGAGCCGGGTTCGTGCAAGGACCGCGAGATCATCCGCCACGATCCGCACAAGCTGCTCGAAGGCGCGCTGGTAGCGGGCTTCGCCATGCGCGCGCGGGCGGCCTACATCTACATCCGCGGCGAATACATCCGCGAGGCCGAGACGCTGTTCGCGGCGCGCGACGAAGCCTATGCGGCGGGCCTGCTGGGCAAGAACGCCTGCGGTTCGGGCTATGACTTCGACGTCTTCGTCCATCGCGGCGCGGGCGCCTACATCTGCGGCGAAGAAACCGCGATGATCGAAAGCCTCGAAGGCAAGAAGGGCCAGCCCCGCCTGAAGCCGCCGTTCCCGGCAGGCGCGGGCCTCTATGGCTGCCCGACCACGGTCAACAACGTCGAATCGATCGCGGTTGCGCCGACGATCCTGCGCCGTGGCGCGGCGTGGTTCTCCAGCTTCGGGCGGGAGAACAACAAGGGCACCAAGCTCTTCCAGATCAGCGGCCACGTGAACCGGCCGTGCGTCGTTGAAGAAGAGATGTCGATCCCGTTCAGCGAACTGATCGAGAAGCACTGCGGTGGCATTCGCGGCGGGCGCGACAACCTGCTGGCGGTGATCCCCGGCGGTTCGTCGGTGCCGCTGGTTCCGGCTGCGGAAATCTGGGACGCGCCGATGGACTTCGACGGCCTGAAGGCGGTCGGTTCGGGCCTCGGCACCGCTGCGGTCATTGTCATGGACAAGTCGACCGACATCGTCCGCGCGATCAGCCGCCTGTCGTACTTCTACAAGCACGAGAGCTGCGGCCAGTGCACCCCGTGCCGCGAAGGCACCGGCTGGATGTGGCGCGTGATGGAGCGCCTGCGCACCGGCGATGCCGACGTGTCGGAAATCGACATGCTGCAGCAGGTGACCAAGCAGGTCGAAGGCCACACCATCTGCGCACTGGGTGACGCGGCCGCATGGCCGATCCAGGGCCTGATCCGCCACTTCCGCCCCGAAATCGAACGCCGCATCGCGACACGCGCGGGCGACGTCCGGGAGGCTGCTGAATAATGCCCAAGGTCAAAGTAGACGGCGTCGAACTCGAAGTCCCGGTGGGCGCAACCGTCCTCCAGGCGTGCGAGCTGGCCGGCAAGGAAATCCCGCGGTTCTGCTATCACGAGCGGCTGAGCATCGCCGGCAACTGCCGGATGTGCCTTGTCGAAGTGAAGCCCGGACCGCCCAAGCCGCAGGCTTCGTGCGCGCTTCCGGCGGCGGAAGGCCAGGAAATCCGTACGGATTCCGAGATGGTCAAGAAGGCGCGCGAAGGGGTGATGGAGTTCCTTCTCATCAACCACCCGCTCGACTGCCCGATCTGCGATCAGGGCGGCGAATGTGACCTTCAGGACCAGTCCGTGGCCTATGGCCGCGGCACCTCGCGCTTCCACGAGCACAAGCGCGCCGTGACCGAAAAGTACATGGGCCCGCTGATCAAGACCACGATGACGCGGTGCATCCAGTGCACCCGCTGCGTGCGCTTCAGCGAGGAAGTCGCGGGTGTCGATGAAATCGGCGCGCTTTATCGCGGCGAGAACATGCAGATCACGACCTATCTGGAAAAGGCCGCGACCCACGAGCTGTCGGCCAACGTGATCGACCTCTGCCCGGTCGGCGCGCTCACCAGCGGGCCGTACGCCTTCGAAGCGCGTCCGTGGGAGCTGAAGAAGACGCTCGCCATCGACGTTTCGGACGCGATCGGTTCGAACGTGCGGCTCGACAGCCGTGGCCGCGAAGTGCTGCGCATCCTGCCGCGCGTGAACGATGACGTGAACGAGGAATGGCTGTCGGACCGTGGCCGCTTCCTGGTGGATGGCCTGACCCGCCGCCGCCTCGACAAGCCGTGGCTGCGTCGTGACGGCAAGCTGGTCGCCGCGAGCTGGGCCGAGGCGTTTGACGCCGTGGCGAAGATCAATCCGGGCTCGTCGGTTGCGGTGATTGCGGGCGACCTGGTCGATTGCGAGACGATGTTCGCCGCCAAGGCGCTCGCGGGCGCGCTGGGTTCCAGCCTGCTCGAAGGCCGCCAGACCGGGCTTGCCTACGATTGCTCGAACCTTGCCGCCGTCAATTTCAACTCGACCCTTGCCGGGATCGAGGAGGCCGACGCGGTGCTGATCATCGGGTCGATGGTCCGCGACGAGGCGCCGCTGCTCAACACCCGCCTGCGCAAGGCGGTGAAGAAGGGCGCGAAGGTCTTCATCGTCGGCCCGCACTGGGATCCGACCTATCCGGCGACCTTCCTCGGCGACGATCTGGCCGTGCTGGGCGATCTGCCCGCCGATGTCGTGGCCGCGTTCGAAGGCGCCGCCAAGCCTGCGGTGATCGTGGGCGGGGCCGGGCTTGCCAAGGGTGGCCGCGAAGCCGCGCTGGCGCTGTCGGAACGCTTCAACATCGTTCGCGAAGGCTGGAATGGCTTCAATGTCGTCCACATGGCGGCGAGCCGCATGGGCGGGCTGATGCTCGGCTATGCGCAGAAGGGCGGCATTGCCGACCTGATCGCGGCCAAGCCGAAGATGGTGATCTCGCTCGGTGCGGACGAAGTGGACTTCACCAAGTTCGCAGACAGCATGATCGTCCACATCGGCCACCACGGTGACAAGGCGGCGCACGCTGCCGACGTGATCCTGCCGGCAGCCGCCTTCAGCGAAAAGGACGGCACTTACGTCAACACCGAAGGCCGCGTGCAGTATGGCGAAAAGGCCGTGTTCGCGCCGGGCGAGGCCCGCGAGGACTGGACCATCCTGCGTGCGATGGCCGATGCGCTGGGCGTGACGGTGGGCTTCGACAGCTTCGAACAGCTGCGCGCCGCGATGGTTGCCGCCGTTCCGGCGCTGGGCACCGAAGGCCTTGCCGATTACGGCGCGCTTCCGGCCGCGCCTGCGGGCGTGAAGCCGGAAGGCGCGATCGCCGGGTATCCGATCAAGGATCGCTACCTCACCAACGCCATCGGTCGCGCCAGCCCGACGCTGCAGCGCTGCTCGGCGGAACTGATCCACGGTGAAGCCCAAGCGGAGGCCGCAGAATGACCGCGTTCTTCCAAAGCCTTGGCCTGTCCTACGAATGGGCCTGGGGCATTTCCACCATTTGCGGCATCCTGCTGATCGCGCTGCCGCTGATGCTCGGCGTGGCGATGATCATCTATGCCGACCGCAAGATCTGGGCGGCCATGGCGCTGCGCCGTGGTCCGAACGTGGTCGGCCCGCTCGGGCTGCTGCAGTCGTTCGCGGACGGGTTGAAGGTCTTCCTTCAGGAAACCATCATTCCGAGCGCCGCGAACAAGGGCCTGTTCCTGATCGCGCCGATCATCACCTTCACGGTGGCGCTGATGGCGTGGGCGGTGATCCCGTTCAATTCGGGCGCGGTGCTGGCCGATGTCAACGTGGGCCTGCTCTACGTGCTCGCGATCTCGTCGCTGGGCGTTTACGGCGTGGTGATCGCGGGCTGGTCGTCCAACTCGAAGTACCCGTTCTTCTCGGCCATGCGCGCTTCGGCGCAGATGATCTCGTATGAAGTCTCGATCGGCTTCATCCTGATCTGCGTGGTGCTGTGGGCCGGATCGTTCAACCTGAACGCCATCGTCCACGCGCAGAAGGATCACGTCTGGATCATCAACGGTTTCGTCGCGAACCCGCTGCTGTTCCCGATGTGGGTGATGTTCCTGATTTCGGGCATGGCCGAAACCGCGCGCGCGCCGTTCGACCTGACCGAGGCGGAATCCGAACTCGTCGCCGGCTACCAGACCGAATATTCTTCGATGAGCTTCGCGCTCTACTGGCTGGGCGAATACGCCAACGTGCTGCTGATGTGCGCGCTCAACGCCACGCTGTTCTGGGGGGGCTGGCTGCCGCCGCTCGACATTCCGGTGCTGTACTTGGTGCCGGGCTTCGTGTGGCTGCTGCTCAAGATCCTGTTCTTCTTCTTCGTGTTCAGCTGGGTGAAGGCGACGGTTCCGCGCTATCGCTATGACCAGCTGATGCGCCTGGGCTGGAAGGTGTTCCTGCCCGTCTCGCTGCTGTTCGTATTCGTGATCAGCGGCTACCTCATGGCTACCGGACACTTCGCATGACCGCCGCACAGCTCATCAAGAGCTTCACCCTGTGGGAGTTCGTGAAGGCGCACTGGCTGACCTTGAAGTATTTCTTCAAGCCCAAGGCGACGATCAACTACCCGTTCGAAAAGAACCCGCTGTCCCCGCGCTTCCGTGGTGAGCACGCCTTGCGCCGTTATCCCAACGGCGAAGAACGCTGCATCGCGTGCAAGCTGTGCGAGGCGGTCTGCCCGGCGCAGGCGATCACGATCGAGGCCGAACCGCGTGAGGACGGCAGCCGCCGCACCACGCGCTACGACATCGACATGACCAAGTGCATCTACTGCGGCTTCTGCCAGGAAGCCTGCCCGGTGGATGCCATCGTCGAGGGGCCAAACTTCGAATTCGCGACCGAAAGCCGCGAGGAACTGCTCTACGACAAGGCCAAGCTGCTGGCGAAC
This sequence comes from Novosphingobium percolationis, assembly GCF_020179425.1. Classification (GTDB taxonomy): domain Bacteria; phylum Pseudomonadota; class Alphaproteobacteria; order Sphingomonadales; family Sphingomonadaceae; genus Novosphingobium; species Novosphingobium percolationis. Next base: position 768,249 of record NZ_JAILYM010000002.1, read on the forward strand.
GGGGACAAGTGGGAGCGCGCGATCGCTGCCAATCTTGAAGCCGATGCGGCGTATCGGTAAGGGGCCGCGAAAATGATCCAGGCATTTGCCTTCTACCTCTTCGCGACGCTGATGATCGCCTCGGGCGCCATCACCATCCTCGCCCGCAACCCCGTGCATTCGGTGCTGTGGCTGATCCTTGCGTTCTTCAACGCGGCGGGCTTGATGGTCCTCGTCGGCGCTGAATTCATCGCGATGCTGCTGATCATCGTCTACGTCGGCGCGGTCGCGGTGCTGTTCCTGTTCGTGGTCATGATGCTCGACATCGACTTCGCCGAACTGCGCGCAGGCTTCGTCAACAACTTCCCGCTGGGCTTCGTGCTGGCGGTGGTGCTGCTGGCTGAACTGGTGCTGGGCGTGGGCGCCTATCGCGCCGGGGCCTTGCCGCTGGGCGTGGCGGACGGTTCGGGCGCGGCGGCGGCCGGGCTTTCGAACACCGCCGCGATCGGCGCGCTGCTCTACAGCCGCTATCTGTTCCTGTTCGAAGCGGCGGGCGTGATCCTGCTGGTGGCCATGATCGGCGCGATCGTGCTGACCCATCGCCAGCGCAGCGGCGTGCGCGGCCAGAACATCTCGAAGCAGGTCGCGCGCCGTCCCGAGGACGCCACGATCAACGTGCAGCCGGAAGTGGGCAAGGGGGTCTCGCTCTAATGATCGGCATCGAACACTATGTCGTCGTCAGCGCGATCCTTTTCGTGCTCGGCGTGCTCGGCATCTTCCTCAACCGCAAGAACGTCATCATCATCCTGATGGCGATCGAGCTGATCCTGCTGTCGGTGAACCTGAACCTGGTCGCCTTCAGTGCCGCGCTCCATGACCTCGTCGGCCAGATCTTCGCGATGTTCGTGCTGACCGTGGCGGCGGGCGAAGCGGCGATCGGCCTTGCGATCCTCGTCATCTACTTCCGCGGCCGTGGCACCATTGCCGTTGACGACGTCAACCGGATGAAGGGCTAAACCATGTCGTCCATCCTGTTCATCGTCTTCCTGCCGCTTGCGGCAGCGATCATCGCCGGTCTCGGCAACAAGAAGCTGGGCTTCGTTCCTTCGAAGGTCGTGACGACCGGCGCGCTGTTCATTTCGTGCGCGCTGTCGTGGACGATCTTCCTGTCGTTCCTGAACGGCAGCGCCGAAGCGACCGTGGTTCCGGTGCTCCAGTGGGTGAAGTCGGGCGATCTCGATTTCGCCTGGGCGCTGCGCGTCGATACGCTGACGGCGGTCATGCTGGTGGTCATCACCAGCGTCTCCGCGCTCGTGCACCTCTATTCGTGGGGCTACATGAGCGAGGAGCCGGACCAGCCGCGTTTCTTCGCGTACCTGTCGCTGTTCACTTTCGCCATGCTGATGCTGGTGACCGCCGATAACCTCGTCCAGATGTTCTTCGGCTGGGAAGGGGTGGGCCTCGCGTCCTACCTCCTGATTGGCTTCTGGTTCCGCAAGCCCTCGGCCAACGCCGCCGCGATGAAGGCCTTCGTGGTCAACCGCGTGGGTGACCTTGGCTTCATGATGGGCATCTTCGGCGTGTTCCTGGTGTTCGGCACCGTGTCGATCCCGACGATCCTGCACACGGCGCCGCAAGTGCTGAACGGTTCGACCATCGGCTTCCTGGGCCACCGCTTCGACACCGCCACCGTGCTGTGCATCCTGCTGTTCATCGGCGCGATGGGCAAGTCGGCGCAGCTGGGCCTGCACACCTGGCTGCCCGACGCGATGGAAGGTCCGACCCCGGTGTCGGCGCTGATCCACGCGGCGACGATGGTCACCGCGGGCGTGTTCATGGTGTGCCGCCTTTCGCCGCTGTTCGAAACCAGCCCGACGGCGCTGGCGTTCGTGACCTTCATCGGCGCGGCGACCTGCTTCTTTGCGGCCACGGTCGGCACCACGCAGACCGACATCAAGCGCGTGATCGCCTATTCGACCTGTTCGCAGCTGGGCTACATGTTCTTCGCGGCTGGCGTCGGCGCTTATGGCGCGGCGATGTTCCACCTGTTCACGCACGCCTTCTTCAAGGCGCTGCTGTTCCTGGGTGCGGGCTCGGTCATCCACGCGATGCACCACGAACAGGACATGCGCTATTACGGTGGCCTGCGGAAGCACATCCCGCTGACCTACTGGGCGATGATGGCGGGCACGCTGGCGATCACCGGCGTCGGCATCGTCGACGTGGCGGGCTTTGCGGGCTTCTATTCGAAGGACGCGATCCTCGAAGCAGCCTATGCCAAGGGCACCGAACTGTCGCACTTCGCCTTCTTCATGGGCATCTTCGCGGCGCTGCTGACCAGCTTCTACAGCTGGCGCCTCGTGTTCCTGACCTTCTTCGGCAAGCCGCGGTGGGAGCAGAGCGAGCACATCCAGCACGCGGTTCACGATGCGCATGGGCACGGTCATGACGATCATGGCCACGACCATGCACACGGTCACGACGACCATGGCCACCACGATGCGCATTCGGACGGCACGGCGGGCTATCACCCGCACGAAAGCCCGGCGAACATGCTCGTGCCGCTCGGCATCCTGTCGCTCGGCGCGGTGGCTGCGGGCTTCGTGTTCCACGGTGCGTTCGTTTCCGAAGGCACGGGCGAGTTCTGGAAGGGTGCGCTGGTGTTCAACGAACACCTGATCCACGCGATGCACGGCGTGCCGGACTGGGTGAAGTGGGCGCCGTTCGCGGTCATGGCCACGGGCCTGCTGATCGCCTGGTACGGCTACATCAAGAACACCCGGTTCCCTGCGGCGTTCGTCGACCAGTTCGGCTTCCTGTACCGCTTCCTGCTCAACAAGTGGTACTTCGACGAGCTCTATCACTTCATCTTCGTCCGTCCCGCCATGGCGCTGGGCCGGGTGTTCTGGAAGGTGGGTGATCAGGGGATCATCGACCGCTTCGGACCGAACGGCGCGGCTTGGGTCGTCGCCAAGGGGAGCAAGGCCGCGGTCAAGCTCCAGTCCGGATATCTCTACAGCTATGCGCTGGTCATGCTCGTCGGCCTTGTCGGCGCGATCAGCTGGGTGATTGCACGATGAGCGGCTTTCCTATTCTGAACCTCATGCTGCTGGTGCCGCTGGTCGGCGCGGTGGCGTGCCTCAAGGCGGGGCGTGAACAGGCGCGGATGATCGCGCTGGTGACGACGCTTGTCGATCTGGTTCTGGGCGCGCTGCTCTGGGCCAATTTCGACACCGGTGGCGCGCAGTGGCAGTTCACGGAGCGGGCGAACCTGTTCGCCGGGTTCCAGTGGGCTCTGGGCATCGACGGCATCGCGCTGTTGCTGATCGCACTGACCGTGTTCCTCATGCCGATCTGCATCGGCGCGAGCTGGAACTCGATCGAGAAGCGCGCCGGGGAATATTACGCAGCGTTCCTGCTGATGGAGACGCTGATGATCGGCGTCTTCGCGGCGCAGGACCTGTTCCTGTTCTACATCATGTTCGAAGCCGGCCTGATCCCGATGTACCTGATCATCGGCATCTGGGGCGGCGCGGACCGGATCTACGCCAGCTACAAGTTCTTCCTCTACACGCTGCTCGGCTCGGTTCTGATGCTGATCGCGATGTTCTGGATGGTGAACGCGGCCGGCACGACCGACATCCCGACGCTGATGCAGTACAACTTCCCGCCCCACGCGCAGACCTGGCTGTTCCTGGCGTTCTTCGCCAGCTTCGCCGTCAAGATGCCGATGTGGCCGGTCCACACATGGCTCCCCGACGCGCACGTTCAGGCCCCGACCGCAGGTTCGGTGATCCTGGCGGGCGTGCTGCTGAAGATGGGCGGCTACGGCTTCATCCGTTTCTCGCTGCCGATGTTCCCCGAAGCTTCCGCGCAGTTCGCGCCGCTGGTGTGGGGCCTGTCGATGGCGGCGGTGGTGATCACCTCGCTGATCGCGCTGGTGCAGCACGACATGAAGAAGCTGATCGCCTATTCCTCGGTCGCGCACATGGCGATCGTGACGATCGGCCTGTTCGCCTTCAACACGCAAGGCCTCGAAGGCTCGATGCTGATCATGCTGAGCCATGGTCTGGTCGCGGGCGCGCTGTTCCTGGGCGTGGGCGTGATCTACGATCGCCTGCACACCCGCGAGATCGACCGTTACGGCGGCCTTGCGATCAACATGCCCTACTTCGCGCTGTTCTTCCTGCTGTTCACGATGGCCTCGATCGGCCTGCCGGGGACCAGCGGCTTCGTTGGCGAGTTCCTGTCGCTGATGGGCGTTTACCAGGAATCGAGCTGGGTGGCGCTGGTCTGCACCACGGGCATCATCCTGGGCGCGGCCTACATGCTCTACCTCTATCGCCGCGTCGTGTTCGGCGAGCAGAAGAACGCCGATGCCGCCGCCATGCCCGATCTCGACGCGCGCGAATGGGCGATGATGGTGCCGCTCGGCCTCGTGACGCTGTGGATGGGCGTTTATCCGGAATCGTTCCTCGCGCCGATGCGCAAGGACATCGCGTTGCTCGAAGCGCGTGTCGCCGTCGCTGCGCCCAAGGGCGATGCACAGGTCAAGAAGGGGGCTGCCAAGCCCGCTGCCGAACATGAAGCCGCGCACGGGGAGGCGCACTGATGGAACTCGTCCGCTCTCTCCAACTCGTCGCAGGCGAGGAAGTCCTCAGCATTTCGGGCCTGATCCTGCTGCTGTGGGCCGCCTGGGCTGGTGATAAGGCTGCGCGCGCGATCTCGATCGCCAGCGTTGCGGTGTTGACCGTTGCCGCGCTGATCGCCGCGCCCGCGCTGTACGGTGCTGCCATGGGGGCCGATACGGTGGCCTTCGGTGGCCAGTATCGTGCCGACGCCTTCTCGGCTTTCGGCAAGCTGCTGATCTACGCTTCGGCGGCGGTCACACTTATCGTCGCGCCTGCGTTCTTCGACCGCTTCAAGGCGATGCGTGCCGAATTCCCGCTGCTGGTGCTGTTCGCGGCGCTGGGCATGGGGATGATGGTTTCAGCGACGGACCTGCTGACGCTCTACATCGGCCTCGAACTCAACAGCCTTGCCTCCTATGTTCTCGCCGCGATCCTGCGCAGCGACGAGCGTTCGGCGGAATCGGGCCTCAAGTACTTCGTGCTGGGTTCGCTCGCCTCTGGCATCCTGCTCTATGGTGTCAGCCTGACGTACGGCTTCACCGGCACCACCAGCTTCGAAGGCATCCGCCACGCCCTTTCGGCGGGCACGCTGTCGACCGGCGCGGTGTTCGGCATGGTGTTCGTGCTGGCGGGCATGGCCTTCAAGATCAGCGCCGCGCCGTTCCACATGTGGACGCCCGACGTTTACGAAGGCGCGCCGACCCCGGTGACGACCTTCTTCGCCACGGCGTCGAAGGTTTCGGCGCTGGGCTTGCTGATGCGCATCAGCCTGATGGCGTTCGGCGCGGCTCCGGCAGCGTGGCAGCAGATCGTGATCTTCGCCGCAATCCTGTCGATCGTGATCGGCGCGCTGGGCGCGATCGGTCAGGACAACATCAAGCGCCTGATGGCCTATTCGTCGATCAACAACGTCGGCTTCATCCTGATTGGCCTCGCCTGCGCCAACCAGCCCGGCGCGGCCGCGATGCTGGTCTATATCGCGATCTACGTCGCGATGTCGGTGGCGGGCTTTGTCGCGGTGCTGATGCTGCGTGACGAGAACGGCGATCCGGTGGAATCGATCGCGGACCTTTCGGGTTTGTCGAAGACCCGTCCCGGCCTTGCCGCTGCGCTGGCTGCGGTGATGTTCAGCCTCGCGGGCATTCCGCCGCTGTTCGGCTTCTGGGGCAAGTTCGTGGTGTTCCAGGCCGCCGTGCAGGCGAACCTCGTGGCGCTCGCCGCGATCGGTATCGCCGCCTCGGTGATCGGCGCGTTCTACTACCTCAAGGTCGTCAAGGTGATGTACTTCGACGAAGCCGTGGACAAGGTCCGTGGCAAGTCGGACCTCGCCCACGGCGTGCTGCTGGTGATCGCCTCGGTGTTCATCTCGCCGCTCGGCTACCTGCTGACCAACTGGCTTCACACGCTCGCGGGTAACGCGGCGGCGGCGCTGTTCCACGTCTGATGGCAAACCACGGCAACGCGGCATGATCGAGACGATCGCGGAGATCGGTTCGACCAATGCCGCGCTGCTGGCGCGGCTTGGCGCGGGCGAGGGCAACCCCGAGGGGGCCTGGCTCGTCGCCGACCGGCAGAGCGCTGGGCGCGGGCGCGCGGGGCGCAGTTGGTCCGATGGCTTCGGCAATTTCATGGGATCGACCGTGGCGCACTTGCGCAGTGGCGATCCCCTGCCGCAGACGCTGGCGCTGGTCGCAGGGCTTGCCGCGCACAAGGCGGTTCTGGCGCTGGCGCCGGGGCTGGCCGATCTGCAACTTAAGTGGCCGAACGACCTGCTGGTGGGCAAGGCCAAGCTGGCCGGCATCCTGCTGGAACGGCAGGATGATGGCGTGGTGGTCGGTATCGGCGTCAATCTGGCGCAGGCGCCCGATCTGCCCGATCGGCCGACGGCTTCGCTGGCGGGGCTGGGCCATCCGGTGACGCGCGATGCCTTTGCGCAAGCGCTGGAGCAGGAATGGCTGTGGGCGCTGACCCGCTGGCATCAGGGCGAATGGGCGGCTTTGCGGCAGGAATGGTGCGCGCGGGCGCATCGCGTGGGAAGCCTGATCAGCGTCAACGACAGCGAGCATGGCCTGTTGATGGGCGCGTTCGGCGGCATCGACGACAACGGTGTTGCGCTTCTGCGCTTGGCGGATGGCGCGACCCGTGCCATCCACGCGGGCGACATCGACCTGGTGGGCTGACGTGCCTTGAACCGGGCGGGAGAAGGACGAAACTGATGCTGCTGGCAGTCGACGTGGGCAACACCAACGTGGTCTTCGCGCTGTTCGACGGGCGCGAGATCAAGGGCCGCTGGCGCGTCGCCACCGACCCGCGCCGCACGGGCGACGAATATGCGGTGTGGCTGCTGCAACTGCTCCAGCTGGAAGGCTATGATCGCAAGCAGGTCGAGCAGATCGTCATTTCGACGGTGGTGCCGCGCGCCCTGCACAACCTGAAGGTGCTGGCGCAGAAGTACTTCGGCATCGACGCGCTGGTCGCGGGCGAGGGGCTGGCGAGCTATGGCTTTGTCGCCGACGTTGACGAGCCGCGCTCGCTGGGCGCGGACCGCGCGGTCAATGCCATTGCCGCGCACGCCAAATATGCGGGCGACCTGATCGTGGTCGATTTCGGCACCGCGACGACGTTCGACCACATCGATTTCATGGGCACCTACAAGGGCGGGATCATTGCGCCGGGGATCAACCTGTCGCTCGATGCGCTGGTCAATGCCGCGGCCAAGCTGCCACGCATCGCCATCGAGGCGCCGGGCAGCCGCACCGTGATCGGCCGCAATACCGAAGACCAGATGCACATCGGCGTGTTCTGGGGGTATGTCGCGATGATGGAAGGCCTGATCGCGCGGATGCGAAGCGAGATCGGTCGCCCGGCGCAAGTGGTGGCGACCGGCGGCCTTGCCGTGCTGTTCGGCGACCACACCGATATTTTCGACCACGTCGACGCGGACCTGACGCTGGACGGCATTGCGCTGCTCGGCGAACGTGCGGCGTCGCTGGCGTAAGATCATGATTTTGAGGGAGATGCCGTGAAGCCCGGTAAGGAACTGCTTTTCCTCGCGCTCGGAGGTTCGGGCGAAATCGGGATGAACGTCAACCTCTACGGTTGCGATGGCAAATGGCTGATGGTCGACCTCGGGATGACCTTCGCCGATCCGCATTATCCGGGGGTGGACCTCGTGTTCGCCGACCTCGAATTCATCGAGGAGCGGGCGAAGGACCTGATCGGCATCGTGCTGACCCACGCGCACGAGGACCACATCGGCGCGGTGCCCTATTTCGCGCAGGAACTGGGCGTGCCGCTTTATGCGACGCCGTTCACCGCGCGCCTCGTCAACGAAAAGCTGGTCGAGGCGGGGATCGACAAGGTGGTCGAGCTGAACGTGGTGCCCAACGAGGCGGCGTTTAGCCTGGGGCCGTTCGACATCCGCTATGTGCCTCTGGCGCACTCGATCGCCGAGGGCAACGCGCTGGTGATCGACACGCCTTATGGCCGGGTGTTCCACACCGGCGACTGGAAGCTGGACGACGAGCCGCGCGTCGGCACGCCCGCGACCGAGGACGAACTGACCGCAATCGGCGACGAGGGCGTGCTGGCGCTCGTCTGCGATTCGACCAACGTGTTCAATCCGAACCCGTCGGGTTCGGAAGGCGCGGTGCGCGCGGGGCTGCTCGAATCGGTTTCGCAGTTCAGCGGTCGGCGCGTGGTGGTGACAACCTTCGCGTCGAACGTGGCGCGCCTGCAGACGCTGGGCGAGGTGGCCGAGGCGACCGGGCGTCAGCTTTGCGTGGCGGGGCGCTCGCTCGACCGGATCATCTCGGTGTCGAAGGCCTGCGGCTATCTGCAGGATTTCCCCGAGACGATCAGCATGGACCGGGCAATGGACCTGCCGCGCGGCGAGGTGATGATCCTTGCCACCGGCGGGCAGGGCGAGGCGCGCGCGGCGCTGGCGCGGATCGCGGGCGAGCAGCATCCGATCAAGCTGGAAAAGGGCGATGTCGTGCTGTTCTCCAGCCGCCAGATCCCCGGCAACGAACTGGCGATCGGACGCATCCAGAACCAGCTGGTGGAAAAGGGCATCCAGCTTGTCACCGACCGCCAGTCGATGATCCACGTGTCCGGGCATCCGGGGCGGCCCGAGCTGGTCGCGCTCTATGATTGGATCCGCCCGCAGATGCTGGTGCCGGTGCATGGCGAAATGCGCCACATGACCGAGCAGGCGCGCCTGGGCCGCGACGAGGGCATTCCCAGGGCGATCGTGCAGAAGAACGGCGATCTGGTGCGTCTGGCGCCCAACGGGCCGCACAAGCTGAGCGCGGTGCGCGCAGGCCGACTGGTGCTGGATGGCGACATCATCGCGCCCGCCGATGGCGAGGCGATGGGCGTGCGGCGCAAGCTGGGGCAGGGCGGGATCGTGGCGGTTTCGCTGGCGGTTTCGCGCGAGGGCAAGCTGGTTTCTTCGGTGCAGGTCGCGCCGGTCGGGCTGCCGCTGGACGAGGATCTGGGCGACTTCGTGATCGAGGCTGAAAGCGATGCGGCCGAGGCGGTGCGTACCCTCAAGGGCGATCGCAAGCGGGACCGCGTGGCGGTTGCCGAAGCGGTGCGTCTGGCGGTAAGGCGGGCGGCGCAGCGCTGGAGCGGCAAGAAGCCGGTGGTCCAGGTTCTGCTGCGCGAATCCTGAAGGAATTCAGCCAGATGAAGTGGACGTCGATCGTCGCGATCTTTTCGCTGTTCTGGGTGTTCTCGGCGTTTCTGGTGATGCCGTTCGGGGTGCGCACCCCGGACGAGCTGGGCGTGGAGAAAGTGCCGGGGCAGGTCCATTCGGCGCCGGCCAACTGGCGGCCGGGCCGCGTGGCCAAGCGCGCCACGGTGCTGGCGATCGTGCTGTTCGGCCTTTATTACGTCAATTACGTCAACCGCTGGATCACGACAGACGATCTCGACGTGTCGCGGCTGATGGGGATCTGATTGCCTCCCCGGGCGGGGAGGAACGTTGTCAGACGCCTTCGAGCGCGTATCCGGCCGAGCGCACCGTGCGCACCGGATCGGGTGCCGAGGGCAGGGCGATGGCCTGGCGCAAGCGGCGGATGTGGACGTCGACAGTGCGCAGTTCGATGTCGCTGCCGCTGCCCCACACCGCATCGAGCAGTTGCCCGCGCGAGAACACGCGGCCGGGGTGTTCCATGAAATGCTTGAGCAGGCGGAACTCGGTCGGCCCGATCTTGAGCGATTCGCCGCGGCGGGTGACGCGGTGCGCGGTGGGATCGAGCGTGAGGTCGCCCACGGTGATCGTCTCGCCAGCCAGCGCCGGGCGAACGCGGCGCAGCACAGCGCCGACGCGGGCGATCAGCTCGCGCGGGGAGAAGGGCTTGGTCACGTAATCGTCGGCGCCGGTTTCGAGGCCACGCACGCGATCGTCCTCGTCGTGGCGGGCGGTCAGCATGATGATGGGGACGTGCGCGGTGGACTTGTTGCGACGCAGGCGGCGGCAAACTTCGATGCCGCTGGTACCGCCGATCATCCAGTCGAGCAGGACCAGATCGGGCGTGTCCTCGGCCGCAAGCAGCAGCGCTTCGTCGCCATCGTCGGTGGTGCGGACATCGTAGCCTTCGCCGCGGAAGCGATATTCGACCAGTTCGGCGAGGGCCGTATCATCCTCGACGAGAAGCAGCTTGGGAGCCGACACACATTCCTCCGTGACAGTCGTGTGTGCATGACACGCGTAGTGTTACCGGCGTGTGACGAACTCCCTGATCGCGATCAGGCCGGTGGAATCACGTCCTCACGCTCGGGCAGGTAGGTGCCCGTGGCGGCGTAGTGAACCATTTCGGCGATGTTCGTGGCCTGGTCGCCGATACGCTCGATGTTGCGCGCGACGAACATGAGCTGCGCCACCGAGCTGATCGTCGCGGGGTTTTCGACCATGTACGACACGAAGTTGCGGAATACGCTGTCGTAGAAGGCATCGACCTTGGCATCGCGCTGGACGATCTCGGCCGCAGCGACGGCATCGCGCGCGGCAAACGCGGTCAGCACGTCGTGGACCATGTCCCCCGCCATCTCGTTCATCACGGGCAGCAGCGTGAGCGGCTCGAAGCGCTTGCGCCCCTCGATGTGGCCGACGCGCTTGGCGATGTTCTTGGCATAGTCGCCGATGCGCTCGATCACGCCCGCGATCTTGAGGGCGGCGATCACTTCGCGCAGGTCGTCGGCCATGGGCGCGCGCAGCGCAAGGACGCGCACGGCAAGGCGATCGACTTCGGCTTCCAACTGGTCGATGCGCTTGTCGCGCGCGACGACGCTGGCGGCCAGTTCTTCGTTGCCGCTGACCAGCGCGTCCATTGCCTCGGCGATGGAAAGTTCGGCCAGGCCGCCCATTTCCGCGACCAGGCCGCGCAGGCGGGTGATGTCTTCGTCGAATGCCTTGACGGTATGTTCGGCCACCATGTTCCGTTCCTTCAGCCGTAACGCCCGGTGATATAATCCTTCGTGCGCTCTTCACGCGGATTGGTAAAGATGTCGGACGTGGTGCCGTACTCGACGATCTTGCCAATATGGAAAAATGCTGTGCGCTGCGAGACGCGGGCGGCCTGCTGCATCGAGTGGGTGACGATGACGATGGCATAGCGCCCGCGCAATTCGTCGATCAGTTCCTCGATGCGCGCGGTGGCGATGGGATCGAGCGCGGAGCACGGCTCGTCCATCAGGATCACTTCGGGATCGACCGCGATGGCGCGGGCGATGCACAGCCGCTGCTGCTGGCCGCCGGAAAGCGCGGTGCCGCTGTCCGACAGGCGATCCTTGACTTCGTCCCAGAGCCCGGCGCGCTGGAGCGAGGTTTCGACGATGCCGTCCAACTCGCTCTTGGAGCCGGTGACGCCGTGGATGCGCGGGCCATAGGCGATGTTGTCGTAGATCGACTTGGGGAAGGGGTTCGGCTTCTGGAAGACCATGCCCACGCGGGCGCGCAGCTGCACCACATCCATCTTCGAGCGGTAGATGTCCTCGCCATCGAGCAGGATCTCGCCTTCGACGCGGGCGCCCGGAATGGTGTCGTTCATGCGGTTCAGCGAGCGCAGGAAGGTCGACTTGCCACAGCCCGACGGACCGATGAACGCGGTGACGTAGCTGCGCGGAATGTCGATCGACACGTCATCGATGGCGCGCTTGGTGCCATAGAATACCGAGACGTTCTTCGCGCTGATCTTCGCTTCGGCGACGGGGTCGGGAAAGACCGCGGCGGGGGCTGCGGCAGGAGCAGGGGCGTTCATGTTACCACCGTTTCTCGAAGCGGTTGCGCAAGTAGATCGCAAGGCCGTTCATCAGGAGCAGGAAGACGAGCAGGACGACGATCGCGGCGCTGGTGCGCTCGATGAAGCCGCGGTCGATTTCGTCGGACCACAGGAAGATCTGGACGGGCAGCACGCTCGACGGGGCGACGAAGCTTGACGGAGCGCTGGCGACGAAGGCGCGCATGCCGATCATCAGCAACGGCGCGGTCTCGCCCAGCGCGCGGGCCATGCCGATGATCGTGCCGGTGAGGATGCCGGGCAGGGCGAGCGGAAGCACGTGGTGGAACACCACCTGGATCGGGCTGGCGCCCATGGCGAGCGCGGCGTCGCGGATCGAGGGCGGCACCGCCTTGATCGCGTTGCGGCCCGAAATCACGATGACCGGCATGGTCATCAGTGCCAGCGTCATGCCGCCGATCAGCGGGGCCGAACGCCAGTTGGGAAACAGGCCGAGGAACACGGCAAGGCCGAGAAGGCCGAAGATGATCGAGGGCACCGCCGCGAGGTTGTTGATCGAGATTTCGATCAGGTCGGTCCAGCGGTTACGCGGCGCATATTCTTCGAGGTAGAGCGCCGAGAGGACGCCGACCGGGAAGGCGAGCAGGAGCGTGACGAGCATCGTCATCATCGAGCCCTTGAGCGCGCCCCAGATGCCGACCGCCTGCGGGCTGGTGGCATCCGAACGAACGAGGAAGCCCCAGTCGAAAGCACGCACGAGCTTGCCTTCGTTCATCAGACGCTTCGCCGTGGCCTGGAGCGCCGGTTCGCCGCCGCCGCGCATGGCCGAGGCGAGATCGTCGCTGGCGGGCAGAGAGACGGTCGCTTCCGGCTGATCGAGCATGGCGGGCTTGTCGATGATGGCCTGGCCAAGATCGCGCCACGCGCTGTTGCCGAGCAGACCCGCGCCGCCTGCGCCGAAGGCCTGGTCGGCCGCGCCATCGACCGCCATGGGCAGTCCGGCGCTTTCCAGTCCGCCCAGCGGATCGGCTTGCGCAAGACGCGAGGGATCGATCAGCACGGTGCCCTTGAGCGGCACGGTCAGGCGCAGTTCGGCGCGCTGGAAGCCGGCAATGCCGTTCGAGGTCATCGAGACGAGCAGGAAGGCCAGCACCAGCGCCGAAAAGACGATGGCGGAAAGGCCGAGCAGGCGGAAGCGGCGGTCGGCGGCGTAGCGGCGGGCAAGGCCAGCCTGCATCCGCGCCCGCCGCGCGGCCTGGATCTGTTCGAAGCTGTCGCTCATCTGCCGGTCACTCGTAGGCTTCGCGGTAGCGCTTGACGACGCGCAATGCGATGAAGTTGAGGGTCAGGGTGACGAGGAACAGCACCATGCCCAGCGCGAACGCCGACAGCGTCGCGGGATGGTCGAAGCTGCCTTCGCCGGTCAGCATGGCGACGATCTGGAAGGTGACCGTGGTCATCGACTGGAACGGATTGGCAGTGAGGTTGGCAGACGCACCCGCTGCCATCACCACGATCATGGTTTCGCCGATGGCGCGGCTGATCGCCAGCATCACGCCCGCGACGATGCCGGGCAGCGCCGCCGGGACCAGCACCTTGCGGATCGTCTCCGCCTTGGTCGCGCCCATGGCGAGGCTGCCGTCGCGCATCGCCTGCGGCACGGCGGCGATCGAATCGTCGGCCATCGAGGAGACGAACGGAATGATCATCACGCCCATGACGAGCCCTGCGGCCACCGCGCTTTCGGTCGAGGCGCTGGCGATGCCGATGGCCTGCGCCGCATCGCGCACGGCGGGTGCAACGGTCAGCGCGGCGAAGTAACCGTAGACGACGGTGGGCACGCCCGCGAGGATCTCGAGCAGCGGCTTCATCACCTGGCGCACGCCGTTCGAGGCATATTGCGTGAGGTAGATCGCGCTCATCAGGCCGAGCGGGATGGCCACGATCATGGCAATGATCGCGCCGATGTAGATCGTGCCCCAGAACAGCGGGATCGCGCCGAACTGCTTGCCATCGACCGCGCCGCTGCTCATCGGATCGGGCGCCCAGTGGGTGCCGAACAGGAAATCGATGGGCGAAACCATCGAGAAGAATCGCGCGGTTTCGAACACGAGGCTGGCGACGATGCCGAGCGTGGTCAGGATCGCCACCAGCGAGGCGAACAGCAGCAGGTTCATCACCGCGCGTTCAACGCGGGTGCGCGCGGTGAAATCGGGCGTGAGCCGCAGGAACGAGAACGCGCCGCCAGCAAACGCGATCAGCACGGTGACGATCAGGCCGATCGCTTCGTAGCGCAGGATCGCCGCGCGGAAGGGCTCGACGAGGCCTTGCGCTTCGGTGTTGAACACGGCCGCTGCGCTGCCGGTGGCGACCGCGCGGGCCTCCGACAGCATCGAATCGCGTTCGAACCCGAAGGCGGGAAGGACCGAGGCGGCCGGATCGGCCAACACGGATTGCGTTATCAGGCCGGGGCTGATGGCGTTCCAGGCGAACGCGAAGAGCAGCGCCGGCACCGCGATCCAAAGTGCCACGTACCAGGCATGGAAATTGGGCAGCGAATGGATGCGGCCTCCCGGCGCGGCGCGACGGAAGGCCCATGCCCGGGAGCGTGCCGCCAGCCAGCCGACGAGACCCAGCCCGAAGGCGAGCAGAAGCAGGACGGCTGGCGACATGACTCTTCGGGTATCCTTACTTCAGTTCGCTGCCATCGAGCACGGGCAGGTCGGCGACGGCCTTGGCGCTCTTGGCGAGCACGTCGTCCGGCGCGACGACCATGCCGAGCTTGGCGAGCGTTCCGCCCTTGCCCCACGCCTTTGACCATTCCGTGACATAGGCCTGCAGGCCCGGAATCGCCTTGAGGTGTGCCTTCTTGACATAGATGTAGAGCGGACGTGCGCCGGGATAGCTGAAATCCGAGATCGACTGGTAGGTCGGCACGATGCCCGACATGGTCAGGCCCTTGAGCTTGTCGCTGTTCTCTTCGAGATACGAGAAGCCGAAGATGCCGATGGCCTTGGGGTTGGCCTCGATCTTCTGGACGATCAGGTTGTCGTTCTCGCCCGCATCGACATAGGCGCCGTCTTCGCGCACTTCGCCGCACACGGCGTCATGCTTGTCCTTGTCGCTTTCCTTGAGCGCCTTCATGTCCGGATTCGCGTCGCAACCCTTGGTCAGGATCAGCTCCTTGAGCGCATCGCGCGTGCCCGAGGTCGACGGCGGGCCGTAGACGAGGATCGGCTCGGCAGCGAGCGCCGGGTTGACGTCCTTCCACGTCTTGGCGGTGTTGGGCTTGCCATAGGGGTTCTTGGCCAGCGCCTTGTAGACGTCTTCCGGGGTCAGGGCCATGCCGGGGCCGTTCTTGCCCTCGGCGAAGGCGACGCCATCGAGGCCGACCTGGATCTCGACGATCTCCTTGACGCCGTTCTTCTGGCAGTCCTCGAACTCGGACTTCTTCATCCGGCGCGAAGCGTCCTCGATATCGGGGTGCTGCGGGCCGACGCCGGCGCAGAACAGCTTCATGCCCGCACCCGTGCCGGTCGATTCGATGATCGGCGACTTGATCGAGGCATCCGACTTGGCGAGCTGTTCGGCGACCGCCTTGGCGAAGGGATAGACCGTCGAGGAACCGACGGCGCGGACCTGATCGCGGCTGCCGCCACCCTGCGAGCCGCAACCGGCGAGCGAGAGAGCGGTAAGGGCGACGGTGGCGAGAGCGACGTTATGCTTGGTGATCATGGGGAAGATCCTTCCTTCCGCTGGGGCTGCGCGGCCAATGCGACGATCTCGTGACGGTTTTATGACAAAAACATTTTGAAGGGGAGAGGCTGTCACGAAGCGGCTCCCGCCAGGGCGATGCGAATGGTCACGGTCGTCCCTACGCCGAGCGTGCTGGTGATGTCGAGTTTGCCTCGGTGGCGTTCCACGATGTGCTTGACGATGGCGAGCCCCAGCCCGGTTCCGCCGGCCTGGCGGCTGCGGCCGGGATCGGTGCGATAGAAGCGCCGGGTGAGGTAGGGCAGGTGATCGGGGTGGATGCCTTCGCCCCGGTCCGTCACTTCGAGCACCGCCTCGCGCCCTTCGATGGCCAGCGAAACGTGGACCGGCTTGTCAGCCGCGCCGTACTTCATGGCATTGTCGATGAGATTGCGGATCACCTGGTCGAGTTGCTGGCGATCGCCGATAACGGGGGCGGGCACCGCGCTGACGGTGACGCGATCTTCGCCCACGGTCGCGCCCACTTCGCCGACGATGCTTTCGGCGAGCTGGCCGAGATCGATGCGCTCCTTGGGCGGCTCGTGCTTTTCGGCCTCGATCCGCGACAGGCTCATCAGGTCTTCGACAAGGCTTTGCAACCGCTTGGATTCACGCAGCACCGTGGCGTGGAAGCGCGCGGTGGTGGCCTTGTCGATCTTCGCATCGGGATCGGACAGCGTTTCGACGTAACCGATGATCGAGGCAAGCGGCGTGCGCAGTTCGTGACTGGCATTGGCGACGAAATCGGTGTGGGCGCGGCTGATGTCGGCCTCTGCCGTGCGATTGACCAGCTCGATCAGCGAAAAGCGCTGGTCGATGGCGACGCGGTTTACCTGCCAGATCGAGCGCGGGCCGGTAAGGCCGCGCACCATGGCGCTGCCGCCGGGCTGGTCGAGCAGCTTGACCGCGGCGGGATGGCGCAGCGCCACGCGCGCGTCCTGCCCGACGATGTGCGGGCCCAGCGCCTCGCGCGCGGCGGCGTTGGCAGCGGCGATGCGCTGGTTGTCGAGCATCAGCACGGGGACGCTGAACGGTTCGACCAACTGGACCATCGCCTGTCGGCTGACCGAGCCTTCGTCCGGTCCGCGTGTCGTCACGGTCGGTTCGGGGCGGGCGAGCCAGATCGTTGCCAGCCACACGATCAGCACCGCGACCGCCAGCCAGGCATTGGCGCCGGCCACGATCATCGCGACCGCCGTGCCGATGGCGACGGCGATGCTCGACCAGGGAAGCGTTGAGCCTTTCATGCCTGTGCTTGATACCATCCATGTTACCGAAGCGTGACAGCGATTTGCAGCCGGACGTCCGGATTGGCCGCGCCCTTAGGCGAGGGCAACCCATGGGGGCAAGGCGGGCGATGCGGGGGACCGGGAAATCCCTTGGGAAAACAACACGAGTTCCCTTGGGTTGTCTAACGAATGTCAAAAAACCATCAAGAAAGTCACAAACTGTAACAAAAACGTCTTTTAAGCGTCATAATCGGCCTCGCATCCAACGGGGAGCCGTCACGTGCGCCAGTCTTTCGCTTTGATCATCGCCGCCGCCGCCGCCGCGGCCTGCCTTTCCACCCCCGCACAAGCGCGCGACGATGCGCAAGGGTGGGGCGCTGCAACCGTCAACGTCGATCTTGGCGGCGGCTTTCGGGCCAGCAACGAGACCGTTCTTCGCTTCAGCGACAACCGCGGCGGTCTCTACGAGATCGAGGACAATGTGATGGTGGGCTACAAGCCCAGCAAGCAGGTCACGCTGTGGATCGGCTATACCCATAACCCGCAATACGATCACGGCGACTTCACGCGCATGGAGCATCGCTTTCGCCAGCAGGTCAACGTCGACAACTTCGCGCAGATCGGCAAGATCAAGCTGTCGGGCCGCGTGCGACTGGAAGAGCGCTGGCGCGACGGGCAGGGCGGTCCCGCCTGGCGGCTGCGGCCTTATGTGAAGGCCACTGTGCCCGTCGCGGGCAAGGTGAACCTGGTGGCCAGCCACGAAAGCTTCATCGATCTCAATACCAACGCCTTTCAGCGCGTGGGCGGTGAAGAGCGCATGCGCAACTTCGTCGGTTTCGCCGCCCCGCTGTCAAAGAAGATCGGAATCGAGGCTGGCTACCTGTTGCAGCACGGCTTCGTGCGCAATGGTCCGGACAACCACGACCACGTGCTGTCGGTCTCGCTGACGGGCAATTTCTGACGCCGGATCCGGAATCGCGATTTCGGAGAGGGGGCCATCGGCAACGGTGGCCCTTTTCGTGCGCGATGCTGATATTGCTCAAACCGTGCCGCGATGGGTGGATCAACGCAGGCTTGAATTATCGAGGCTATTGGTGACCCCTACGGGAATCGAACCCGTGTTTCAGCCGTGAGAGGGCGGAAAATAGGGCGTTGCTGAACGTCAGTGAACCCCAGAAAACCGCCGATTTTTAGATTTGCGTTCACCCTTGTTCACCTGCCTTCGGTAACGCATATTACCGAAATATTCCCGAAGGTGCTTCATGGCCAGAACCGTCCGCGACTACCGACTCGAAACCCGCGCTGCCCGCGCCCGGCTGGGACAGCGAACAGAACCTTATTGGATGCTGCTGAGCGAGGGCTTCCACCTGGGCTATTACCGGGGGAGGCAAACCGCCAAGTGGGTCGCCCGGCATCGTCCGGCTGGGCAGGCGGCTGCCTATACCAAGACAACGCTGGGAGAGGCGGACGACACTTCGGACGCGGACGGCGTGCGCATCCTCGATTATCGCCAAGCGCAGGACAAGGCGCGCGAGTGGTTGCGGGCGGTTGAAGGTGGTGTTGCCGTCACGGCCAGCTTCACCGTGGGGGATGCCTTGGACGAATACCTAAAGGCCTTCACCAAGAAAGACCTGGCGAACACCAAACGGCGCGTCGAACAGTTTGTGCGCCCGGCGCTGGGCAACGTTCGCTTGGCCCGGCTGACAGCGGCGCAGGTGCGAGGATTCCTGAACGATCGTGCGAACACCCCGGCACGGCTGCGGACCCGCAAGGGAGAGGAACAGAAGGTTCGCCCGCTCGATACGCCCGAGGCGATGCGGCGGCGCAAATCAACCGCGAACCGCGACCTGACGGTTTTGAAAGCCGCGCTTAATCTCGCCTTCGCCAATGGGCGCATTGCCAGCGATCATGCGTGGCGCACGGTCAAGCCCTTCAAGAACGTGGATGGTGCGAAGCTGCGCTACCTGTCGGACGACGAAGCGCGGCGGCTGGTCAATGCCTGTTCGCCCGAGTTTCGTCCGATCGTGCAAGCGGCGCTGCTTACCGGCGCGCGGTGGGGCGAGTTGCGCAACGTGTCCGTTGTCGATTTCGACCTTAGGGCCGGGACCGTCCGGCTTGTCGAAACCAAAGGTGGCCAGCCGCGCGACTGCTACCTTGAAGGGGAAGGGCTGGCGCTGTTCAAAGCGCACACGATCGGCAAGGCGGGCGATGCCCCTGTGTTTCCTGCGCCTGGCGGCGCGCGCTGGACGGATTCGACCCAAATCCGCCGCATGACCTTGGCGTGTGAAGCCGGTAACGTGACCCCGCCCGCTGCCTTCCATGACTTGCGCCGCACTTTTGGCGCGCGGCTGGCACTCGCAGGCGTCCCAATGGCAGTGATCGCGCAGGCGTTGGGCCACAAGGACGAGCGGATAACCCGCAAGCACTACGCGCACCTTTCGCCTTCCTATGTCGCTGACACGGTGCGGCAGCATACGGCGGGGCTGGGCATCGTGGATACTTCGCCCGACAACGTGACCGATTTGCGATCCAGTGCCGCCGCGTAGATCGGAACTGTTTGGACCGCGCAGGCGGACAAGGCGGAGAACCGGAACCGCTTTGGCGGACGGGGTTGGCCTGCGCTGAACTTCCCGTCTAATTATTCGGCATGAACCCGCACGACTTCATCGCCAAGTATCGCAACGCCGAATTGAAAGAGCGCAGCGCATCGCAATCGCACTTCAACGACCTGTGCCGGTTGCTGGGTGTGGACGATCCGATTTCCGCCGATCCCAAGGGCGAGTGGTTCACGTTCGAAAAGGGCGACCAAGACCAGCGGGGGCGAAGGCTGGGCCGATGTGTGGCGCAAGGGGTGCTTCGCCTGGGAATACAAGGGCAAGGCTGCCAATCTGGACAAGGCCTTTGACCAATTGCTGCGCTATTCCATCGCGCTGGAAAGTCCGCCGCTGCTGATCGTGTCGGATATGGACCGCATCCGCATCCACACCAATTGGACGAACACGGTTCAGGCGGTGCACGAAATCGCGCTGGACGACCTGGCCGACGCTGCCAAGCGCGACCTGTTGCGGCAGTGCTTCACCGATCCCGAGGCGCTGCGCCCGACCAAGACGCGCCAGATGCTGACCGAGGAAGCGGCAAAGGAACTTGCAGCGCTGGCGCAGCGGCTGCGCGATCGGGGCCATGAACCGCACACCGTGGCCCACTTCGTCAATCGGCTTGTGTTCTGCATGTTCGCCGAGGATGTGAAGTTACTGCCCAACGACATGTTCACGCGAATGCTGGAAGCCACCCGGGCGCACTCGCATTTTCACGAAGTTTGATCGCTGCGCATGGGCACGTCTCTAGAAGACCGCCCACGTTACACTTCGTCGACGACGTTCCGCACGTTCCCGTTCCCGGCTGGCCTGACCCCCGACATTCCCGCCGCCGACTATGCCGCCGATCCGCGCGCCATCGCCATTGCCGCCGCTGCGGCACGGCTGAACGAATTGCGCGAGAACTGGTTGAACCCGGCGGTGGGAAAGAGCCTGGCCGCTCATGTCTTCGCTGAAATAGCCGACGATCGCCTTTTTCCCTTCGCGGGCTTTAGCTTTCGTGCTGGTTGGCGAAGCGGTGGCGATGTCCTCGGCCAATGCTGGCGCGGCCTTCGCGGCGAGCCGCAGCAGTTCCGCCCTTTACCTCAACAGCGAGGCGGTCATCGCTGATGGCCCCAATGCGCGTCGCCGCATTTACACCCGCATCGGGTTTCGCGGCCGCAATGCCGGTACGGGTGCCGAGGACACCTATGAGCGTGCCCACCACCATGCGGGTGTTCATCCCGCTCACCATCCGCAAGCGCAACGGGCGGCCGAAGATCGTGCCGCCGACGGACATCGTGCCGGACATCGGCGGGGTAGATGCGCATGTGCTGAAGGCGATCGCCAAGGCGTGGGGTTGGCGGCGGAAGCTGGAATCCGGGGCGGCAGCGACCATCCAGGACATTACCGACGCCGAGGGCATATCGGACCGCTACGTCGGGCGCCTGCTGCGACTAGCCTATCTGGCACCAGCCGTGCCGGACAGATTGCTGATCGCTAGCGTGCCGCCGGCGGTTGCGATTAGGGATCTGGCAATGGCGGCCAAACTGCCGTGGGAACACCAGAAAGATAAGATCTTTAACGATACCAAACACGCGCCCTCATAATCTGAGACTGTGAGTACCGCTTCTCGCTTTTATGCCGAAACCTCGATTGCGCCTTCTATTGGGCGATGGGCCTGTATATGGGCCGGAGTGAACTGGATTTTCGGAGGGCTCGGTGGTCACATACACGATTAACGTTGGCGGCATTAACCAGAAGGCGATTGCCGAAGAGGTTGTCAGTTCCGCTGCGCGAGTATTACTCCTAGCAGGGCTTGCTGAGGGCCAGATCGCAGAAATCTTCGAACAAGCAGCACAACAAATCCGTTCTGGAGAGGCAGTCGAACGAGACCAGTCCGATGATCCTGAGGATTACTTCGAAGACGATAGCGAAGACCAAGGAATTTGGGGTATCGCTGAAAAATTTGAGCAGATTAAGCCCGTTAAATCGCTCAGGCGTCTCGGCAAAAGAGCCAATACGGTCAACGATATTGAGGGTTCCGCAACGTTAGCTAAGGCGGTTTCGATTGTCACCGAGGCAGCAGGTCTACGGAAAGAAGCCTTGGATTGGCTGCGGAACGAGGCAAGCAAGGCTGGTATTGAGGTTGTATCAGACCACGACCAATGGACCGAGACCGCGACCGATGAACAACTGGACAACGAGGATAATGTTGTTTTCCTCGATGACTATCGCTGGTCCGGCGACTTTAATTGGCATCTCGTCAGTCAGATAGCTCGATCCCTAGCAGAAACAGGTGACAGAGAAGCACTCTCCAGCTTCAGTGAAGTTTTTCTGGAGGAAGACCTCGCTGTTGAGAGCCAAATCCGTGAAGACGTTGAAAAGGCTCTAGGAGCTGCTGGTCAATACGAGGAATTCCTCGAATACGTACAAAGTCATTCAGGATCCGGCGAACTTGCTCAAGCCGAATTCTTGGACAAGTTCATCCGTGCGTCCGGTTTCTCGAGTGGTACATACACGCTGGAAAGCTGGCTTGAAGGCATGGCGAAACGCGGCGAATTAGAACGCTACAAGCGATCCAACCGTTGGCGGATCATGGTGGGCTAAGGTGTCGAGGGCCGGCCAATTCGTCTATTGGCGGTTCACTCTGGTTCTCTTCAAAGTCCGTGCAGTCTACGAGCCGTGAATCTACCTCCCGTGGGTGTAACACCGAAACGGGAGGCCCCATTGGACTTGCTCATTCTCCTCTCCATTGCCAGCACCATCGCAACGGTGCTGGCAACCATGTGCGCGTTTCTGACTTTCCGGCGCACTCCTAAACCACCTGCGCCGCCGGTTGCCCCGGTGAGCACGACCATTCTCAGGGCGAGGCTATACGAGGATTTGCCGGGTCTGCCGCGCCACCGGCGACGAAAGAGGCACGAGTAATTGCGCCCCACCACGCCCACCTCGGATTCTCCGCCAAGGCGCCTGCCGAGAATGGTGCCAAAAGGTACGGTCGAAGTTGGTCAGAAAAACCGCCGAAATCCGACGTTTTCTGAACCCGAACCTTTTCCGGTGAGGTTCGGGTGAAAAGAGACGAAAGCCGGTCTGAGACCGATTTTGACCGCCCTGGCAGTCTCCGAGGTTCGGTCGCAATCAGCAAAATGGCGCGGAAGCTCGGGATTTTCTGGCCCTGTGAGGCCCATCTCATTGATTTGCATTGAGATGTTGGCAGACCTTGTGCGCCGCGAACCCGAGGTTGTGCCCGGCTATCCCGATCGCATCCTGCCGGTGAACGAAGCGGCGGCGAAGGAACTGGCCAAGCGCACTCTGACCAACCTCTACAACGCGCGCCCCGCCTGGCTGGACCATGCGCACAAAGCCTTGGATGAAGCCGTGGCCGATGCCTATGGCTGGGGCTATGATTTCCGCGCGGGACTGCTGACCGATGACGAAATCTTGGAGAAGCTGTTCGAAATTAACCGGGAGCGGTGTTCGGCCAGTTGATCATCACCGGCCCGGAAACCCGAATGCTT
Source organism: Novosphingobium percolationis (assembly GCF_020179425.1). Lineage (GTDB taxonomy): Bacteria > Pseudomonadota > Alphaproteobacteria > Sphingomonadales > Sphingomonadaceae > Novosphingobium > Novosphingobium percolationis. Next base: position 791,179 of record NZ_JAILYM010000002.1, read on the forward strand.
GTCTTGCAGCTGAAGGGCGCAAACCGGGCAATAATTTTTCGGGATAATTTCACCGTCAACCCTTCCCAAGGCCTCGACCCGCAGAAAAGCACGAGTCGTTGCGTTGAACCGATTTTCCGTGCTGTGGATAACTGCATTCGCAAGACTGCAAATGGAAAATTCTTTCGGCCACTACGCAATGTAGGTGCTCTGCGAATTATGCACAGCATCGGTGGACAACGCGCGCGAAACTCTTGCGCGCACGATTATGGTTCCTAATGTTTCCCTTGTTCAAACGAATGAGGGATTCCACATGAACACTTCGCTGAACCACCCTGAACCGCTCGCCTATTCGATCGCCGACGCCGTGCGCGTTTCGGCCATCGGTCGCACCCGCCTTTATGCGCTGATCGGCGAAGGCCGTTTGAAGGCGACGAAGGTGGGCAAGCGCACGCTGATCCCCGCCGCCAGCCTGAAAGCCCTGATTGCGGGCGAGGCATAAACGAAACCCCGACCTGAGGGGCCGGGGCTTCGAGCGACTTAGTTGGCGCTTCATCGCTCGAACGTCCTAACCCCGTTTCAGGTCATCCGTAAACATCGAATGTGACGGCACGTGCCCTGCGTCTGCGGGGCCGACCGATCGCGCTCGCCTTTAGGGCATGACACAATGACGGAGCTTATCCCCAATGCGCACGGCGACCCAGAGGAACCCCGTTCCGAAGCCGCCGTGCCTTCCTCTCACCCGTTGCCGTATCCGGCGCAATTCCTGATCCTGGCGCACTACGTCCGCCCCGAATGGGCCGCGATGCTGGCGGCGCTCGCTTTCGACGGGGGCGCGCGATGATCGACATCGACACCATCCGGCAGGCCAACCCCCTGCCGGACATTGCAGGCAAGCTGGTGCGCTTGCGGCCAGCCGGGCGGGAATGGGTGGCGTGCTGCCCCTTCCATGCCGATCGTTCCCCCAGCTTCACGATCTACCATGATGGCACCCGGTTCCATTGCTTCGGTTGTGGCGCATCGGGCGACGTGCTGGACTTCGTGCAGCGCGCCTATGGGGTGGACCTGATCGACGCGGCGCGAATGCTGGGCGCGGGCGAGGTTCCTGCGCTGGACCTGCCGACGCCGGAATTTTCGGTAGCCGTAAAAGGCGACACGTCAGGCGCGGCGCGGGCGATCTGGCAAAGGGCTGTTCCGGCGGCTGGGACGCTCGCTGAGTCCTATTTGCGATGGCGGGGCATCCTTCCCCCCTATCCGCCCGGTTTGCGCTTCCTGCGGCTTCCCTGCGACGATCTGGGCGCGCTGCCCTGCCTTGTCTGCGCGGTGCAGGATGCGGGCGGCGATGTGACCGGCATTCAGCGTATCTGGCTGGCGCACGACGGCATGGGCAAGGCGGACGTTGCCAAGCCCAAGCGTTCGCTGGGCCATGTGAAGGGCGGCGCGATCCGCCTGGGCCAGCCGGACGGCTCTGGCGTGCTGGCGGTGTGCGAGGGGCCGGAAACGGGCTTGTCGCTCGCCGCGATGCTGGGCGGGGCGGTGTGGGTATCGGCGGGCGCCTCGTTCCTGCCCGCCATGCAGTTTCCCCCCGAGGTGCATTCGATCGTGATCGGCGCGGACAACGACGAAGCCGGGCGCGCAAGCGGCGGGCAAGCGGCGCGTGCCTTTGCCGAACGGGGTTTGAGTGTGCGCGTGATCCATCCGCTGGACGGCTTCAAGGACTTCAACGACGAACTGCGGGGGCGTGCTGATGGCGACCAATGCTAACCTGCGCGAGCGGGTGGAACAGGCCGAACCCTTTAACCCGTGGCTCGATCCGCTGCCGCTGCGCGATGAACTGCCGCCTGTGCTGGCGTTCGAACCGAACCTGTTGCCGGGGCAACTGCAAGCCTGGGTGATGGACATTGCCGAACGGATGAACTGCCCCGCCGATCTGGTTGCCATTCCCGCGATGGTGGCGGCAGGCGCGCTGATCGGGCGCAAGGTGGGCATCCGCCCGCAACGGCGAACCGATTGGCTGGAAGTGGGCAACCTGTGGGGCTGTGTCATTGCCCCGCCTGGCAGCCTGAAAAGCCCTGCGGCTGCGGAGGCGCTGGCACCGATCCGGCGGCTGGAAGCCAAGGCGGCGAAGGCCAACGAAGCGGCGCTTGCAGACTTCAAGGCGGCTGAGACCCTGTTCAAGCTGGAAAAGGACAATGCAGCGGGCGCGGCCAAGGCGGCGCTCAAGGACAAGGACAGGGGCAAGGCTGCGGGACGGGATGCGGCACTCACCATGCTGCGCGCAATTGCGGAGCCTGCCGCCCCGGCGATGAAGCGTTACCTTACCAGCGATGGCACGGCGGAAAAGCTGGGCGAGATTTGCGCCGACAACCCCGATGGCATCCTGGTGCATCGGGATGAATTGCTTTCGCTGTTCGCCGATCTGGACAACCCGGACAAGGCATCGGCGCGCGGCTTCTACCTGACGGGCTGGGGCGGGCAGGACGCGTACACGTTCGATCGCATCATGCGTGGCACGGTGCGCATCAAGGCGGTAAACCTGTCGGTCTGCGGCACGACCCAGCCGAGCCGGATTGCGGGCTATATCCGCGAAAGCCTGCGCAGCTTCGATGACGGCATGGTGCAGCGGTTGCAGTTGCTCGCCTGGCCGGACTTCGGCGGCGAGTTTCGGGAAGTGGACCGCTACCCGGACAGCGAAGCGCGGGCGGCTGCATTCGAGTGCTATTCGGACCTTGCCAGCATGGACGTGCGCGAAATCGGGGCGGTGTGGGAGGAAGCGAGCGGACCCGATGGCGTACCGTACCTGCGCTTTGCCGACGATGCACAGGACGTGTTTTCGGAATGGCGCATGGGCCTGGAGCAACGCTTGCGCGGCGACGAACTGCCGCCTGCGCAGATGGCTCACTTTGCCAAGTATCGCGGGCTTGTTCCGCGCCTGGCGCTGGTGTGCCACCTTGCCAACAATGACTTCGGCCCTGTGTCGGCAAAGGCGATCGGGCAGGCGATCGCCTGGGCGCGCTATCTCGAAAGCCATGCGGTGCGCACCTATTCTTCGCTGGCGATCGACAACGCCGATGCGGCACGCGCAATCTGGCGGCGCATTCGAAAGGGTGATTTGCCCCAGCCGTTCACCGCCCGCGAAATTCAGCAAAAGGGCTGGTCCGGCCTGACCGACAAGGAACGGGTGAAAGCCGGGCTGGACGCCTTGGCCGATGCTTCCTGGTTGCGGGGCGAAAAGGTGGAAACCGGGGGGCGTCCATCCCTTCGCTATCACGTCAATCCGAAGGCGCTGAACGCCTGAAATCTGCCCGGCACCTACCTTCAAAACCTACGAAAGACCCTTTTGCAGGTTTTGGGGGTGCGGGCCGGGCGCATTTCTCCAAATCGAGGTGAAGCATGACGGCACGAAAGACCAAGGCGAATGCGGCGAACGGCAAGCCGATCAACCTGACCCGCAAGGAAGGCGAAAGCGATGGCGAGGCCATTGCGCGCAACATTCTCGGGCCGGGCGCTCGCCACGGTGTCACCCATGCGCAGGTGATGCAGGCGCAAATGGGGAGTCTCGCCAACGCGCCCGACGTGGTGGACTACGCCAAGGCGGTAGAGGGCATTGCCGACAAGGGCGCGGCGGGCGATCTGGACTTTGCGAGCCGACTGCTTGCGGCGCAGGCGGTAACGCTCGATTCGATGTTCACGGAACTGGCCCGGCGCATGGCGCTCAACATGGGCGAACACCTGCACGCAACGGAGATTTACGCGCGCATTGCCCTCAAGGCGCAGGCCAATTCCCGCGCGACGATCGAGGCGCTGGCGAAGCTGCACCAGCCGCGCGAACAGACGGTGCGGCATGTGCACGTCAATGACGGCGGGCAGGCGGTGATTGCCGATCAATTCCACCATCACCAGCACGACGCACAGGGGGGCACAGGAAATGGACAATCAAGCGAACAACCCCATGCACAGGGCGCACCTTGCCCCGCGCTGCCATGCCCGAACCCGATCGGGCCAGCCGTGCCGCTCGCCCGCGATCAAGGGCAAGAGCCGGTGCAGGATGCACGGCGGAAAGGGTAGCGGTGCGCCCGAGGGCAACCGCAACGCCTGGAAGCATGGCGCGCGATCGGCTGGCACACTGGAGACGCTGGCGCTTATCCGCTCTCTAGGGCGCTTGCTAGACGACGGCGAGGCATAGGGCTTTTCGGGAGCCGCACGCGCGGGCGCGCGCGAAGGCCCGAATTGGCATTGCAGGCCTGCTAGGGGGGGCGGTGCAAATCTCTCACGTGCCGATCGGGAAACCGACGCTTCCCCTTCGATCGAACGCTAACACGGATTTTCCGTCGCGTGGGTGCACGCACGATGGCAGGTAGCAACGATGCCCATGCTTACCTTTCTCGCTTCCGCCGCGCTGTGCGCCTCGCCTGCCGTTCATGACGGCGACACGATCCGGTGCGGGGCCGAGCGCATTCGCATTGCCAATATCGACGCACCCGAACTGCCGGATAGTCCCAAATGCCAAGACTACCGGCGAGCCTATGCTTGGTGTGACTACCGCGCTGGCAATCGAGCGCGCATTGCCCTGCAAGGCTTCCTGCGGGGCGGGTCGGTGAAGGTGCAACGCTTGGGGACCGACAAGTATGGCCGGATGCTTGCCCGCGTGACGGTGAACGGCAAGGATGCAGGCGATTATTTGGTGCGGCTGGGTTTGGCGCGGGAGTGGAGGTAGGTGGCGGTCTACCGAAGGCGTGAGACGGCACGCTTCCATTCCCGTTCATCCGGCCACGGCAATTCAAAGTCACCCTGTTTCCATGGCACCAATTCCAGCCGATCGGGTCTGACCTTCCGCTTGTGCTGCGATCCGCATACGCGGCACCAGAAATGCGCCCGAGCGGCGGACAACTGATCGTCCCAACCCCTGCGGTGGAAGTGCCACCATAAGCCATGCGCTTCGAATCGGGCCGAATGTCCGCATCGGCATACCGGCATGAGCGAGCGTTGAAACGTGGCCGCTTCCAGTATGCACGTTGGCACCATGATGCCATCGGTTGACCATCGCACGTCACAGGATCGTTGCAGCCGCTTCACCTGGAGCGGAAAACGGCTCTGCGTGGTTCAGGATAGCGCGGGCCAATTCTAACGCTGCATCCTCGCGCATCCATGGGGTTGGGTCTGAAATGCCGACCCGTGCCCAACCGGGCGCTGTCAGCAGGGCTTCGGCAATCTGCCGCTCTTCGATTCGTGTCACAATCAATTGGAACATTAAGGGAACAAAACTGCAAGGGGCAGAATGCTCACTGTTGACTCTCCATGGCCATAGGCGGACGCTTCGCCCCATGTGCAACCTCTACCGCATGAAAGCCTCTGCGCAGGAAGTGGGCCATTTGTTTGGCGCGGTTCCGGTCGAAGGGGCGAACGTGGGGACCGAGGTTTACCCCGGCTATCCGGGCTTTGTGGTTGCTGGCGGGCAGGTTCGCCGCATGACGTGGGGCTTCCCGCTGGCGCTAAAGGGCAAGCAAGGCCAACCCCTCAAACCCAAGCCGGTGAACAACGCGCGCGAGGACAAGTTGCGCACCTCGTTTTGGCGGGACAGTTTCGAGCGCAGGCGCTGCCTTATTCCTGTAAGTGCGTGGGCCGAGGCCGAGGGCGAAAAGGGCCGCATGACCCGCACATGGTATTCGCTGCCCGGAGAGGAATTGTTTGCTGTGGCAGGGCTATGGAGGCCCACCGCTGAATGGGGCGATGCCTATTCGATGGTTATGGTCGAAGGCTGCCCCAGCATGGCAGATGTTCACGACCGAATGCCGGTTGTGCTTGCAGGCGAGGACCGCGCGCGGTGGTTGAACGGCGATCCGATTGAAGCATTCGCCCTATGCCGGACTTGGGCGAATCCGCTGGCGGTGGACCGCACGCAAGACCGCTGGGCAAGCCGCACGGCCAACGTGGTTCGGTGACGTTCAGCGCCGCTTATTGCCGAGATATTACCGAAACAGGCTGATTGCAGCGAGTGAAGTCGGCATAAGTCACTGATTTATAATGGTGACCCCTACGGGAATCGAACCCGTGTTTCAGCCGTGAGAGTGCCTGGAATATTCACTTTTCAGCCCTTGAGAAAATCCACATAAATCCTTATTTTTCTGATGGTTGGTGCGAAATTTTCCGCATCAGTCCATGTCCGTGCGTACGTGTTTATTCGACGTATAATAGACAAGTTTTGCGGTGAGATCATGTCCAAAACACTCGTCGACCAACCCTTGACCACCCGAGAAGCCAGGAAGCGATTGGCCGCAGGCATGTACTGGCGGAGCATCGATGTCGAAGTCCATCTGGGATACCGCAAAGCCAAACGAGGTGGAATGTGGATTGCGCGCTGGCGAGTGGACAAGAGATATCGTCAGGCCGTCCTCGGGCCGGCAGATGATGCCATTGAGGTTGGCACGCTCGATTATCGTGCAGCGGTCAAGCAGGCCCTTGAGACCGTCGGAACCGCGCGTATTGCCGTCAGGGCGCTGGCTGATGGCCCAGCCCTGACTGTACGTCTGGCTGTTGAGGCGTACATTGCGGTCAGAAATGCGAGGGATAGTCGCAGGGTAGGTCGAGAGACTCGCTCTGACTCGGCTCGGCGATTGGAAAAGTACGTCATTGGCCGCGAAAAATTGCGCAAAGGTGAGGCGGTTGTCGCCTCTCCATTGGCACGTGTTGCCTTGCACGAACTCACTGAGGCCAACCTTAGAGATTGGCGGATCAGTTTACCAAACAGCCTCAAGGCCACGGCCAAGCAGCGGCTCACGAGTGACCTGAAGGCCGCACTGAATGCTGCGTGCGAGCAACATCGTGCCCGCGTGCCCGCAGGTTTGCCAGGCATCATCAAGCTGGGGTTACGGGCGGAACTGGCCGATGAAGATGACGCGGTCCCACTCGCGCGCGAAAATCAAATTCTCTCGGACAGTCAGGTCAGCAGTCTTGTTCAGGCCGCGCGACAGCTTGACGCAGAGCAAGGCTGGGAGGGCGACCTTTTTCGCTTGATAGTCGTCATGGCGGCGACGGGAGCGAGATTCTCTCAGGTAGCGAGATTACGTGTTGTCGATGTCCAGACTGGAGCTGGTCGCTTGATGGTTCCGCCAAGCAGAAAGGGGAGGGGCGTGAAATCCGGGCACACACCGGTGCCGGTCGGAAAGGATGTGCTCGACACGCTCATGCCTATTTTGTCGGGGCGGCCCAAGGCTGCAATTCTCTTCGAGCGTTGGCGGTATGAGCAACAATCAGGCAGTATCCGATGGAGGAAGGCCGCCCGTGGTGCATGGCAGACACCGAGCGAGATTGTGCGGCCGTGGGGCGAAATACGAAAACGCACCGGCTTACCGGACGTTGTCCCATACGCTTTGCGCCATTCCTCCATCGTCCGAGGAATTCGGGCAAACCTGCCATTGCGGTTGGTCGCAGCAATCCATGATACGAGTGTCGTAATGATTGAGCGGCATTACGCCCGCTATATTGCCGACGGGCTTGATGCGCTGGCCGCTAAGGCTGTGGTCCCATTGTTGGCTACCGACGAGACAACCCTCCAAGCCCGCTAAGCGACTACTGGGAAAACGGCCGAATAGACGCGTGAGGCTACCATCCGCGTGGGATGGTAGCCTCGCTCTTTGTAGAGTCACGGTCGGGTGGCTTGCGATGCCGCGCGCCAAGCTTCGCCACTCTGAAGCCTTTGTCGAATGGTAGAACGTAATGGAGTGAGCTGTTGCGCGGGGAAAGGGGGGCATTTAACCAACGGAGACCGTTTCGCATCAGACGGACACTCCCTCGGACTCTATTCTGCCCGAATCCTGCCTTTCATGCGGCTGGCCTGGGCGCGCCAACGTGCGGAATTCTGGGCGGTCCAGCGCTCGCCGGCAACCTCCTCCAGTGTCTCGACGAGGATGTCTAGCGCGTCGTCAAATACAGACTCCGAAATATCGCCGTAGCTGTGATGTTTCGCGACCATTGCGTCTATTGCTTCCAGCGCCCATGGATCGTTCACTTCCAGTGCCGCGAGATATTCGATCATCTCGTTGACCATGGCACCTTGTGTTGCCTGTGGACGATTGAAGCTGTCGCGATGCTCGGGATGGGCCGCGAAGAAGCGTTCGAAGAATATCGGTGTGATGTCGATGTCGGTTTCGGCGACTGCATCCAGCGAGGCGAGGAGCGTGGAAGGGGTCGCCGACATCGTCATTCTTCCGGAGCGATGCGGACGATCAGACCATCATGCTCGTCCGCCAGGATGACTTGGCAGGAAAGGCGCGATTGGTCTGTGCGATGTCCTGATGAATCCAGCAGGTCATTTTCGTCTTCCGAGAAGGCCTTGGCCACGCCCGCGTCTTCCACGTACACGTGGCATGTCGCGCAGGAACAGCAGCCCCCACAAAGGGCCAGTAACTGGTCGAAGCCGCGATCGCGGATTGCCTCCATCAATGAAAGGCCCGCTTCGGCCGAGATGGTGGTGGCGACGTCCTGTCGGTCGACAATGGTGAGCGAAATCATGGAGTAATAACTTTCACGTTCCGTCGGCGCGGCACGCTGACGGCCCTGTTGTGGAATTGGAGGGGGCGATGACGGAGGCCCACTAGCGAGCCTCCGCCAACCGGTTAGCCAACGTCCCAGCGCAGGACGAACGGCTCGCACCCTCCGACGATGCCGCCGCGATGCCGTAGTGTCTGGCCGGGTTCCAGTTCGAAGCGCGGGATGCGCGCGAACCATTCCTCCAGCAGCACCTTCATTTCCATGCGTGCAAGGAACTGGCCGGGGCAGGTGTGATTGCCGCTGCCGAATGCCATGTGATTGCGTACCTTGCGATCGAGATCGTACTTGAGCGGATCGGCGTTCATTTCGGGGTTGAGCGCATACAGCTCGGTCGGCGCGACGATCATGTCGCCCCGTGCCAGCGTGACGCCGTCGACTTCAACGTCGGCCACCACTTCGCGGGCGGAAGAAACCAGCGGCAGGCGCCGCAGGCATTCGTTGATCGCCGCATGGTGCAGATCATGGTTGGCGGCAAGGCGGGCCTGGACCTCGGGTGCCTGTGCCAGCAGCCGCATCGTGAAGCTCATGAAGTTCACGACCGTGTCCAGTCCACCGACCAGCACCTGTATGGCCAGGCGCGCGGCTTCGCTTTCTGTCATCGGGCGGCCGTTCACTTCGCTGGTGGCGATGTGGGTCAGCAGGTCGTTACCACCCTTGGCCTTCCGCTCCTCGATGATCGGATGGACGTAGGCCTTGAAAGCTTCGGTCGCTTGCGCTGGGGTGATGCTGCCATCTGGACGCGTGAACTGGTCGGCCAGATGCTTCAACTTGGGCAGGTGCTCTACCGGAAGATCGACCAACTGCATGAACACGCGCAGCGGCAGTTCTTCGGCGAATTCATGCACGAAGTCGCAGCGGCCGTTGGCGACGAAACTTTCAATCAGGTCGACCGTCAGCTTGCGCACCTTCGGCTCAAGCGGGTGGATAGCCGACCCGTAGAGTTTGTCGTTCAGCACCTTGCGGAAAGGGCGGTGTTCTGGCGGATCGAGCGAGAGGGGAATGAAGTCGCCGTAGGCCTCGCCCGCGGTGCTCTTGGGCACCAGCACGACTCGGCTGGAAAACCGCGTGGCGTCTGAATAGACTTGGTTGATGAGATCGGGCGACAGCGCAATCCAGTGGCCCTCGTTATAAGGCGTCCAGACGACCTCGTGCGGCGTGGAATCCCGAAGCTGGGTCCATGCGACGTGCAGGTCGTGCTGACCATGGAACGGATTGTAGATATCGAAATCCACGATCCGGTCCTGCGGCACCCCGGCTGGTGGCCGGGCGAGCGTTGCGGCTTCGGACATGTCAGACCTCCGACTTCGCAACGGCGCCCGACGGCAGCTTCGGCGCGATTTCCTGCGCCAGACGACGCATCGATTCGTTCCAGGGCGTGGGATTGTCGATGTAGTCGTAGCTGTAGAGCAACAGGGTACCGAACCCGCCGCCAAGGCCGTCGAACCACTTTTCGAACTTCTCCTGTACCGTTTCAGGCGAGCCGACTATCCAGAAGTGATCGGCGAGGAATTCGGGCGTCACGTCCGAAACCGAAAGACCGGTGCCTTCGGTCATGGCTTCGGCAATGCCAAAGGCATGATAGGTTGGCAGCAGGTATTCCTTCCAAGCGCGGCCCATGCCTCCTTCCAGCGCCAGCTTGCGGGCTTCGGCGTCGGTATCGGCAATGAACACGTCACGCACCACGCGGTGCATCGCGCGATTGCCGGGGCGGCCGGCGTCGGCAGCGGACTTGGCGTAGATGTCAAAGTGGTCGATAAGGGCCGAGTTGCTCGAAAACACCGAGCAGGGCGAATAGCCATGCGCGCCGGCATAGCGGATCGACGGCGAATTGGGGCTGAGGCCGGTCATGGCCATCGGCATCGAGCCGCCCCACGGCTTCTGATCTCGCACAGGGTGGGCGGCATCGCCTTCCGGAAGGCCGGCGTTCCAGAATTCACCTTCATAATCGAAGGCTTCACCCTTCCACACCATTTCCATGATCTTGACCGATTCCGTCATCATCCGGTGGTTCTTGGAAAGATCCTTGAGTCCGCGAAGACGCGCGTCGCCCGGATAGGCGCCCGGTGCCACGCCCATCTGGTAACGGCCCTTGAGGATGTGGCTGAGCCAGGCGGCCTGTGCGGCCAGCGTGGCCGGGTGGTAGTAGGGCAGAAGGTGTGCCAGCGGACCGAGCTTGATGCGTTCGGTCTGGCGCGCTGCGGCGGCGATAACCAGCTCAGGATTGGGGATAGCTTCCCAGTTCAGGGTGATGTGCTCACCAATCCAGTATTCGCTGAAGCCCACCTGATCGGCGGTGACCGCTTGTGCGACGGCCCAGTCGAACACTTCCGACGGGGTGCGCTCGGGCGGGAGGAACGGGGTCTGAAACATACCGACTTCCATGGCATCTCACTCCATTTTTGCGTTTCTGTGGTGGCCGTGAATTATTACACGTGTGCGATTTGTAGCTTGATCCTGGTCAATAATCTACCATTTTTCGAAAAAGATTCGGCAAAAAATAGCACGGGTGTGATAGGAATTGACATCTCTGGCGGTCGTCCTACTCGGAGGACATGGCATCCACGATCGTCCGATCCAGAAAAACCAAGCCCTTGGCGAGTGGTACGCGCGAACGCCTCATCCTTGAGGCGGAAACGCTGTTCGGTGAACGCGGCATCGATGGCGTGACCATGCGCATGATATGCGAGGCTGCAGACCAGAAGTTTGCGGGCTCGGTGCAGTACCATTTCGGCGACCAGCTCGGCTTGCTTTACGCCGTGTTCGAATACCGCGAGGATCAGCTTCAGCCCCAGCGCAAGGCGTTGCTGGATGAGGGGCGCAAGACGGGGCAGCTGGACAATGTGCGCTACTTGCTGCGCATTCTGTTCGAACCGAATTTTCGCATGTACGAAGACCACGGCGTCATTTCCTACATGCGCTGCCATGCGGCCTATCTGGCGACACACCGCCCGCGCGGCGTCGACCACCCGGTCGACCGCGACAGTCCGGCAACGCAGATTCTGCGCGAGGCGATGCTGCTGCTTGAAAAACGGTTGTCTGCAATGGGGCCGCAGCTTGCGGCGTTTCGTCTGGAATGCGTGGGAGCGATGTTCCTGCAGGGGATGACGCAGTATGCGTCCGGTCCGGGGCACTCGGGCATGACGCCGCGGCAGTTCTTCGATGACATGCTCGATATGATGACGCATGCCATCTCCGTCCTGCCGCGTCCTCGTTAGGCAGCGCCAAACAGTTTTGGGATCAACTCGAGTTCGTCGCCGGTCCAGTTGATGTCGAGATAGTTGCCCAACGACCTGATCCTTTCGGCGTGATCGCGCAGGTCTTCGGGTGCATGGTGCGGATCGAACCAGCCTTCGCCCACAACGAAGCCAACGCGGGCCACCTTGCCCGATGAACTGCTGAAGATTTCGCCGTTGATCGCGGTGGAACGGTGCGCCAGCCACAGTACCGTCGGTGCTACCGCTTCCGGCGGCCCCATAGGAACCCGGCCCGCGCGAATGTCCTCGCGCCAGTCTTCGCCTTCGGCTTCCTTGCCACCGAAAAAGGCATCGCGGTTCATGCGCGTGACCGCCATGGGCGCGACAGCGTTGACTGTGATGCCGGTCTCCCCCGCTTCCTGCGCCAGGCACTTGGTCAAACCCGCCACGCCCAGCTTGGCTGCGCCATAATGCGCCAGCGTCTCGTTGCCTCCAAAGCCTGCGTTAGAGGTCGTATTGACGATGCGTCCGTACCCTTGCGCCGCCATGTGCGGCCACACAGCGCGGCACATGAAAAACGCGCCGTCCAGCGTGACCGACTGCATGGTGCGCCACGCTTCGTCGGTCAGGCTGCTCAGTGGCGCAAAGCTGATGATTCCCGCGTTATTGATCAGCACCGTGACCTTGCCAAACGCGGCGATGCCGGCTGCGATAACTGCTTCTGCGCCACCCGGTTCTGTGATCGAATGGGTGTCGGCTACGGCTCGTCCGCCGGCTGCCTTGATTTCGGCCACAACGCGTTTCGCGACAGGCGTTACGGTGCCGCTGCCATCGGCTGCCGTCCCGATATCGTTGACCACCACCGCGGCACCTCGCGCGGCGAAGGCGAGCGCATATTCGCGCCCCAGCCCGCGCCCCGCGCCGGTGATGACAACGACGTCATCGTCGAATCGCATCTCAGCCATGACGCTCGCCCTCAGACCGGGATTTCGAATAGCCCGGCCGACCCCATGCCGCCGGCGACGCACATGGAAACCACCGCATAGCGTGCTCCGCGCCGACGCGCTTCGATCAGAGCGTGTCCGGTAAGGCGGCTGCCTGTCATGCCGAAGGGGTGGCCGATGGCGATGCCGCCGCCATTCACGTTGAGCCTCGCCGGATCGATGCCCAGCTTGTCGCGGCAATACAGCGCCTGGCTGGCAAAGGCTTCGTTGATTTCCCACAGTCCGATGTCGTCGACCGAAAGACCCGCGCGTTCCAGCAGCTTGGGAATGGCAAAGACCGGGCCAATGCCCATTTCCTCGGGCGCGCAGCCGACCGACTGGAAGCCCCGGAAGAGGCCGAGGATCGGCAGTCCCTCGCGCTCGGCGGTGGCGCGGTCCATCAGCACCTGGGCAGAGGCCCCATCGGACAGTTGGCTGGCGTTGCCAGCGGTCACGAACTTGCCTTCCTTGACGATCTGCCCGTCCTTCCACACCGGCTTCAGTTTTGCGAGGCCTTCCAACGTGGTGTCGGCACGGATTCCCTCGTCGCTGGTGAGTGTAACGGTTTCCGAGCCCGAGACCGTGCCGTCCTTTTCGATGATGTTCTTTTCGACGGTGATGGGCGCGATTTCGTCTGTCAGGCGGCCCTCGCGGGTCGCGGCGGCGGCGCGCACGTGGCTTTCGACTGAGAATTCGTCCTGCGCCTCACGCGAGATGCCATAGCGTTCGGCGACGATCTCTGCTGTCTCGATCATGGCCATGTAGGCGTGGGGAGCGCCTGCCAGCACTTCGGCCGGCTGCGCGCGGTATGTCGGCGTATGGGCATTACGGGTGTGGGTGATCGATTCCGCACCGCCAGCAAGACCTGCTTCGATGTCGCCTGCGATGATCGCGCGGGCGATGTAGGCCAGCGTGGTGAGCCCCGATCCGCACTTGCGATCCAGCGTGGTGCCGGGGATCGAGAGCGGCAGGCCCGCCGCGAAGATCGCGGTGCGCGCAAGGTTGGACCCTTGCGTGCCCCATTGGGTGCCAACGCCGATAGCGGCATCCTCGATCCGCGCGGGGTCGATCCCGGCGCGTTCGATTGCGGCGTTCATCACGTGTGCGGTCATGCGGGGGGCATCGGTGTTGTTGAACGCGCCCTTGAAGGCGCGGGCGACGCCGGTGCGGGCGGTGGAAACAATAACAGCTTCACGCATTCTGAAATGTCCTGCGGTTTTCATGGAGAAAGGCGAGCGCTTCGCTCACGAAACGCTCGTGGAATTCGTGGTGGAGCCAGTGGCTGCCGCCGGCGAAATGGCTGATCGCGTGGTTCTTCAGATGCGCGAGTCGCGCCGGACCGGGGAGGGGCACCCAGCTTGCATCGCCATAGGCAAGCAGGACAGGGCAGGCCACGGCGTCGAGAAGCTGATCGAGATCGGTTCCGTGCTGATCTTCAGGGGCTCGGCGTTTCACGCGGGGATCGAACTTCCAACGCCAGCCTTTGCCGAGGTCGAACGCCACGGCATGACGGGCAAGCTCGCCGATGATTTCCGGCGAAAGCGTGGGTTGTTCGCGCTGCATGCGGGCGCTGGCGTCGTCGACCGTGGCATAGTGGCGCATATCACGTCCTGCGGCAGCCTGCCGGCGTTCGATCCATTGCCGCAAACGCACAGGGTAAGGCGTCGGCTGAGCGGCTTCGTCGCGCTGAATTGGCAACTCGATGCACTCGATCCCGATGAAGACCTTGACCTGATCCGGGTAGGCCGATGCAACCCTCAGCCCGATGGCGCCGCCAAGCGAATGACCGATAATCGCATAGCGCTTCAGCGCGAGTGCCTCGGCGATGTCAGCAATATCGGCAACATAGGCGGACAAGGCATAGCCATCGGAATCAGCCCAATCGCTGTCGCCGTGTCCGCGCAGGTCAGGAACGATCACGCGGTATTCCGCTGCCAGCGCGTGGGCAACGCGATCCCAGCTACGGCTGTGATCGCGCATGCCGTGGATCAGGATGACCGCCGGCGCGCTTTCTTCCCCCCACGTCGTGACGTTGAGGCGGCGGCCATCGATAAAAACAGTGTGGCTGGATGGCGATCCGCTCATGCGACGGCCGGCGTGGCGAGGCGGGCGCGCAACGCCCGTCGCAGGATCTTGCCCGTGGGCCCCTTGGGCAATTCGTCGAGAAGATGGATTGCACAGGGGCGCTTGTAGCTGGCCAGCAAGATTTCGCAGCTTGCATTGATGGCACTTGGGCTGACCGATGCTCCCGGCTGCAGCGCGACGAAGGCGACAGGCACTTCGCCAAGTACTTCATCGGCCTGTGCCACCACGGCGACTTCCGCCACGCCGTCAATCGCGTAAATCGCTTCTTCGATGTCGGCAGGATAAATGTTCTGCCCACCCCGGATGATGACGTCCTTCTTTCGGTCGACGATGTACGCGTAGCCATCCTCGTCAATATACCCGATATCGCCGGTACGGAGCCATCCGTCCTGGAGTGCCTGGGCCGTATCTTGCGGGGCGTTGAAGTACCCGGCCATGACATTCGGTCCCCGTACGACCAACTCGCCGGTAGCCCCGGCGGGCAAGGTCGCGCCCGCATCGTCCATTACGGCAAGATCGATGCCCGGGAGAACGCGTCCGATGGTTCGTCCGTGGGTGAGTTCCCCCCGTCCATCGCAAGTCACCTCATGCAGGGTCACCAGCGCGGCGCCTTCCGTCAGGCCATAGCCCGTCAAAATTCGGGCATCGGCGCTGGTCGCGGTCAGGACCCTTTGCAACAGCGGTGCCGGAACCGGTGCACCGCCGGTCATGATCAGCCGCAGGGTGTGCAGCCCGCCTTGCCGCAGACCGGGAAAATCGACGATCTTCTGGAGCATCGTTGGCACAGCGGGCATGAATGTGCAGCCGGAACGCTGGATGGCGTCGATGCACTTTCCCGCGTCGAAGCGTGGCAGCAGGATTAGCCTTGCACCGCTGACCAGCATGGCATTGATGCACTGATTTAGGCCGAACGTGTTATATAGCGGCAAGGCGCACAGGATGACGTCTTCAGACGTCAAGCCGAGCCAACCCGGTGTCGCATCATAGTTGGCGGCAAGGTTGGCTGCCGTCAGCATCACGCCCTTCGATTTGCCCGTTGTGGCGCTGGTGTTCAGCAGCATGGCAATGTCAGTGGCAGCAACCGGCTGTGCATCCAGAACCGGTTCCGCTCCAGCGACCGCAGCATCGAGTGACGAGAACCCTGCGCTATCCTCTGTCGTGCCGCACAGGATAGCGCTGCGCAGAGAGTTTGCCGAATTTCGGACAGATTGCGGCAGCCGGTCGCTCAGGTCGGCATGCAGCACCACATATTCCAGCGAGCAGCTTTCGATGGCGTGGGCCAATTCTCCCGGGCGATAGTAGATATTGAGCGGCGAGATCGTTGCGCCCACCAAGTGCAATGCCTGCTGGACCACGATGAACTGCGGCTCGGCCGGCATCATCACGCCAACGCGTGAACCATGGCCCACACCCAGTGCCCGCAATCCGCCTGCTGTCGCGCGGACCATGTCCGCCAGCTCGGCAAAGCTGATGCGTCGCTTGCCATATTCGATGGCGATGCGATTGCCGCCGCTCCGGGCTTGTGACAGCAAGTGCTTCGCCCGGTTATATTCAGTCTCTCTCGTCATGTGACACCGTTGCATGCTTTTGATTGGTGAGATCGGAGATCCGGTAAAAACGAGCAGCCGTTCCAGAAAACAGCTCGCCACGTTCATCCGGCGACGCCGATGAGGTCAGCCGCTTGAAGGCGTTCCAAAGCGCGCGGTACGTATACATGGCCTTGTCGACCGGGAAATTGCTCTCGAACATGCAGCGCCGCGCGCCAAACAGCTCGATGCAGGTTTCGACATAAGGCCGCCAGGCTTCGGCTAGGACGTCCGAAGCGGGCGGGCGAGCTGCCTCGTGCCAACGGGCACCGCATACGATCATGCCGAATCCGCCGATCTTCACGGACACGTTGTCGCGCCGCGCCAGTTCGGCAATGTCCTTGCGCCACTGCGCCAGCAGTTCAGCTTCGCGGCCTTCATAAAGGCCTACGCCAAGAATGCAGCCGATATGGTCGAGCACGATCGGCAGGCCGGGCATGGCGTCGGCCATCTCCGTTAGCTCCGTGATCTGGCAGTTGTAGAGCATCGCATCGTAACTGAGCCCCATCCGCTGCATGGCGCGTAATCCGGCGCGATAGTTCTTGTCCGCGAGAAGGGCGGGAGGTGCGGGGCGCAGCACGACACCATCGGGAAAATTCGGATCACGCGAAACGCTGTGCCGAATACCGCGCAACGCGCCATCAGCCGCAGCCTCATGGGCAAGCAGCACCTCCTCGACGCGGTCGCCCAGGGTGAGGTCCGCATGAGCGACGATCGCGGCAGCAATCCGGGGAAGCCCCAATGCCGCGGCCTGTCGCGCTATCGCGGTGACCTTCTCGGTCTCGCCGACGGGAGCAAGATGGGCGGGGCCGGTGGAGCGATAGCCATAGTGCGCCTGTACGAACACCGTTGCCTTCACGTTGTGGCCGCTGTCGAGATCCTCAGCGATCTGTTCGAGCAGGTAAGGGTGCCCGTCCTGCTCCCACAAGTGATGATGCGAATCCACTATCGCGAGGTTTCTGTCGAGCACGGGCTCGCCTGTCAGTGCCAGCCATTCAGGGTTTGGCGGCGGATAGCGATATCGCCCCGTCACATCGAGTCCCATCAATCCGCTCCCAACGTCATTCTGATCCGATAATGTTTCGGGGAAACAGAAAATGCAACCCTCCAGATACCGCTTGATGCCGGGTTTCTCGTAAGAATGTTCCGTCACATCGATTTTTGAATCCGATAAATCGTCGATTTTTCTTTTGACATTGCGAATCCAAGAGGCATAAAAAGGGGTAGTGGTTGGCGACGTTGCTGCAGGCGACTTCTCCGGCGAAAGACAGGTGAGGATTCTGATGGGTCTCAGTCAGGTGGCGGTGCTTGCCTCCGCGCAAACCGAATTGCGTCCGGCGTGGCGTGATGCGCAGCATATCGACCTAATTTCTTCGGTCGTGACCAACGTGTTCAAGGGCACTGGTCTCACGATCGACGACGTTGATTTCGTGATCGATTCCGGCAGTGACGTGCTCGATGGTCGTTCGATTTCCAACTGCGGCTTTCTTGGTGCGCTGGGTGCGCATCACAAGGAAGAGGCGCGGGTTGAAGAGGATGGCCTGTGGGGTGCGCTGTATGGCGTGAACAAGATCCGCGCCGGTGCTTCGATTGGTCTGATCGTGGCCTATTCCAAGCCTTCGGAATCGTCCGTCGACCTTTACTGGTCGTCGATGGTCGAGCCGTTCTACCAGCGCCCTGTCGGCTTTGGCCAGAAGGCTGCGCTCGGCATCCAGGCACAGCGTTACCTGGCCGCGCACGGCATCAAGGACGAGGCTCTGGCTGAAGTCGTTGCCCGTCGCTGGGCTGCTGCTGCTGCAGGCGGCAAAGTTGCCATGGGGGATGCGCCTGATGCGCGCACCGTTCTGGCCAGTGAAGAAGCGGCCGCGCCGCTGACCGATCTGATGATTGCACGTCCCGTCGATGGCGCCGTGGCCGTTCTGATCGGCAATGCCGACGTCGCGCGCCGCGCCGGTCGTCCGCCGGTGCTGATTACCGGCATGGGTACCAGCATGGAAACGCACAGCTTTGCCGAACGCACTGCAAACCGGCTGGATTCTGTGTCCAATGCAACGAAGATGGCGCTGGGCAAGGCGGGCTGGGCCTCGGCTGCTGCGGCTGACGTGGTGGAAACCAGCGGCAGCTCGGTCGTCGGCGAACTGCTGGCGCTCGAAGGGCTCGGTCTTGCTCCGGCGGGCAAGGGCCTCGATGCGGCGCAGGACGCCAAGGTGAACCGTTCGGGCGGCGCGCTTCCTGCCGATCCGATCATGGCCACCGGCCTTGTGCGTCTGGCCGAGGCGGCCAAGCAGCTCTCCACCCCGGTTGCTGGCGGCGCAAAGGCGCCGGCCAAGGCAATCGTCCATGGCACCGGCGGTGTCGCAATGCAGACCAACTGCGTCTTCACTCTCGAGGTTTGATCATGGGTCGTGAAGTAGGAATCGTTGGCGTCGGACAGACGCATCACGCGCGCCGTCGTACTGACGTCAGCCAGGCCGGCCTCGTTCGCGAAGCCGTTGATCGTGCACTGGCCGACGCCAAGCTCTCGATGGAGGATATCGACACGGTGGTGATCGCCACCGGCCCGGTGCTTTTCGCTGCGGTGAACCAGCCGGAAAAGTGGGTTGTGGATGCCATCGGCGCGCAGGGCAAGTCGGTCGTGCGTCTCACCAGTGGCGGCGGTGCAGGCTTTGCCGGGGCGCTCGCCGGGTATTACCAGGTGGCGGGCGGCTATTCCGACCGCACTCTGGTCGTCGCCTATGACAAGCTGTCCGAAGGTCAACTGCAGTATTCGATCTCCACGCTCTACGATCCCTTCTGGGGCCGTGAATTCGCCGTGGGTATCATGGGCTTCTCGGCTGCCTACTGGCGCGCGCGCATGGACGTGCTCGGCCATACCGAGGAAGCTGCGGCGATGGTTGCGGCCAAGAACCGCAACAACGCCATCAAGAACCCCTATGCGCACCAGAAGAAGCCCGTCACGGTTGAGGACGTGCTGAATTCCAAGCCGCTGTGCTGGCCGATCAAGATGCTCGACGTGCCGCCGATTTCGGACGGCGCAGCGGCCATCGTGCTCGCGTCGGACAAGGTGGCGCATCACTCCAACACCCGCCCGGCATGGATCCGCGGCATGGCCTATTGCTGCGAGGCGGATAACGCCCCGGAACGCTCGCTTATGCTGTCCGAGCCGCTGGCGATTGCCTCAAAGCACGTCTATCGCGCGGCCGGCATCACCAACCCGCGCCGCCAGTTCGACGTTGTCGAGGTGCAGGAGCCCTATTCCTGCTTCGAACTCAACTACTACGAAAGCCTCGGGCTGTGCCCTCCGGGACAGGCGGCGGAGCTGATCGCCTCGGGCGCGACACAGGTGGATGGCGACATCCCAGTCAATCCCTCGGGTGGCTGCATGGGCGCAAACCCGATCGGGGCTGTCGGCGTGATCCGCCTGATCGAAGCCGCGACCCAGGTCATGGGCCGCAACGAAACCCATCAGATCCAGGGTGCCAAGACCGCGCTTGTCCAATCGGGCGGCGGCTGGGCCAACCTGCGCGGCTGCGCCGTGCTGAGCGCCTGAGGAGGGAGAGCCGATGTTCTACGCACCTGAAACTGCTCCGATCGATCTGCCGACCTTCAAGAGCACGATCGCGATGCCTTACACGCTCACCCCCGGTCGGTCGGCGGGCACGTTCTTGGCCGAAATGCCCAATCGCCGCATTGTCGGCTCGCGTTTTGCCGGCGGCAAGGTGATCGCCCCGGCGCAGGACTTCTCGCCGGTAAACGGCGATGAGCCCGAAGAACTCGTGCAGGTGCCGGAAAACGGCGAGCTGACCGCGTTCACCCGCGTCGACGGTGTCGTGATCGGCCTTGTCCGTCTCGATGGCTGTGAAAACGCGTTTGCGCATCGCATCCTTGCCGATCTCGCCGATTGCAAGGTCGGTCAGCGCGTCGCGGCGCAGTGGGCCAGTGAAGATGCCGGAACCTCGATCACTGCGATCGAAGGTTTCGTGCTGTCGCCCGACGCTCCCGTTGGCGAAGTGAAGCCGCTGGTCGGCCCGGCTGAACCGCTTGGCGTGATCAACTACTCGATGGCACTCGATTACGACCACGCCTATGGTCCGTACTACGGCCGCATGTTCGACGAGCTGAAGGAAAACGGCGTTGTCATGGGTGTGCGCGGCTCGAACGCCGATGATGCCCTGCTGCCCCCGCGCGAGATCGACGACATCACGCACAAGCGGACCGGTACGTGGAAAGCCTGCGCCGACACCGGCACGATCCGCGCCTGCTCGTTGATCAACATGGAGGTCTATGGCCAGACCCGCCCGGTGCCGTATGCTTATGCGGAAATCGTGCTCGACGGCGCATCGACCAAGATGATCCACATCATCGAGATCGACGATCTTGAAAGCGCCAAGCAGACGATCAAGCCGGGCACCCGCGTCCGCGCGATCTGGACCAAGGGCGAGCGCAAGGGCGCGGTGTCCGACATCGAGCGGTTCGAGGTGATCGAAGCGTGACCAACTGGACCGTCACCACGCTCCGTATCGGGGAGCTTTACCTGCAGCACGGCGGGTCACTCATGCGCGATCCCGTGCATGTCTGGCTCGTGCGGGGCGAGGTGGCGGGCAAGTCTGTCCGGATTCTCGTCGATAGCGGCATGGCCGATATTCCCACCGTCCTTGCCCGCTTGCGGGTCTCGGGGGTAGGGGGCGGCCATGCCAGCCTCACCGCCGTCCTCGCGACCGAGGGGCTCACGCCGCAGGACATCGACTACGTCATCTGCACCCACCTGCATTTCGATCATGCCGACAACCTCGACCTGTTCCCGGACTCGTGCGTCGTGGTGCAGCGTGCCGAGCTGATGGCGGCGGTCGATCCGGTGCCGTCGCAGCGGATCTTCTACTGGAAGTCGACGATCAACAACCTGATGGGGCGCAAGCGTCCGGCGCAGCTTCGCCTGGTCGATGGCGACACCGATTTCCTCCCCGGGATCCGCCTGCTCAGCGTGCCCAGCCACACCGAAGGCATGCAGGTCGTAGTCGTCACCACCGAAAAGGGCCGCGTTGCCCTCGTCTCGGACCTCGGCGACCATTATCGCTACTGGTTCCCGGCCGATCCGCGCGCTGCGGCCCACCCGCTGCGCTCGCTGTCGGATGCCTTCCTCACTGGCAACATCCGCAGCGAAAGCGAGCGCACCTGGCAGGCGGCCATGCGCCGCGTGCTCGACAACACCGATATCGTCGTGCCCGCGCACGATTTCCGTATCCCGGTGCACATGCCCGAACAGTGGTTTGCCATTCCGGACAGCACCGATGGCGACCTGGCGCACGTACCGCCGGTCGAAAACGAGATTTGAGAGGCCAGCCATGAGCTACGAAGATATCATCTACGAGGTGAGCGACCGTATCGCGACGGTCACCCTGAACCGTCCCGACGCGATGAACGCGACGACCGACCGCCTTTACGGCGAGTTGCAGGATCTCATCCCGAAGATCGCGGCGGACACCGCCGTGTCGGTAGTGATCCTCACCGGTGCCGGCCGTGGCTTCTGCGCCGGCGCTGACCTCAAGGCCAGCAACCCCAAGCTGACGCCGATCCAGCGCCGCGCCCGCCACCGCTGGATCCTGCGCGATGTGCTCGATCCGCTGTACAAGCTGGAAAAGCCCGTGATCGCCGCCGTCAACGGCGCCGCCGCCGGTGCCGGCGCCAACATCGCGCTGTCGTGCGATTTCATCATCGCCAGCGAAAAGGCGACTTTCCTCCAGGCTTTCGCCAAGGTCGGTCTCGTGCCCGATCTCGGAGGCCTGTTTTTCCTGGCCCGCGCCGTCGGCATCAACAAGGCCAAGGAACTGTGCTTCACCGCGCGCAAAGTCGATGCGGTCGAGGCGCTGGCCATCGGCATCGCCAACAAGGTGGTGCCGCATGACGACCTGATGGCCGAGGCCCGCGCATTGGCCACCCAGATCGCTTCGGGCTCGCCCACCGCGATGGCGATGACCAAGCGCCTGCTCAACATGTCGCAATCCGCTTCTCTTGAGCAGATGCTGGAATTCGAGGGCTACGCCCAGACGGTCGCTTACCTCACGCCCGAATACGTCGAAGGCGTGACCGCTTTCCGCGAAAAGCGTGCGCCTGATTTCGCGGGTGCGGCCGAACGCGCCGCTGCCGCGCAGGACTGACGGAGCGGGTCGATGGACTTCAACTACAGCCCTTCGGAAAACGAATTCCGCATGGAATTGCGGACCTGGCTCGCCGCCGCACTGCCGCAGGGCTGGGGTGAGACTGTGTTCGAACCGGAAGACGAGCACGAACGCGCGATGTTCCGCCTCGACTGGGAGCGTAAGCTCCACGCCGGCGGCTGGAGCGGGATCAACTGGCCCAAGGAATACGGCGGCCGTGGTGCCACTCTGATCGAACGCGGCATCTTTGCCGAGGAAATGGCCCGCGCCCGCGCGCCCGAAGGGATCAACATCATCGGCCACAACCTGGCCGGTACGACGATCCTTGCCCACGGCACGGAAGAACAGAAGAAGCGCTTCCTGCCCAAGATCATCTCGTCTGACGAGGTGTGGTGTCAGGGCTTTTCCGAACCCAACGCCGGGTCCGACCTTGCCTCTGTCCGTACGCGGGCCGAGTTGAAGGACGGCAAGTTCATCGTCAACGGCCAGAAGATCTGGACAAGCTATGCGCAATACGCGCAGTGGTGCTTCGCGCTGGTGCGGACCGATCCCGACGTACCCAAGCACAAGGGTCTGTCGTTCCTGCTGATCGACATGAGCAGCCCAGGCATCACCATCCGCCCGCTGCGCCAGATTTCAGGCGAGTCCGAATTCAACGAGACGTTCTTCGACAATGTCGAGGTTCCGGCCGAGAACATCGTGGGCGATCTGAATGGCGGCTGGAAGATCGCCATGACCACGCTCGCGTACGAACGTGGCCCCGAAGACGCGCTCGGCCGCCAGATCCGCTTCAAGCAGGAACTCGATCAACTGCTGATCACGCTGACGCAGACGATGCAGGGTAACCGCTCTGCCATCGACAACCCAGCGGTTCGCCAGCGCCTTGCCCGTGCGATCTCCGAGATCGAAATCGTCCGGCTCAACGCGCTGCGTTCGTTCAGCCGTCTCCTCGATGGCGCGGACCGCGGCTCGGACGCTTCGATGACCAAGCTCTACTGGAGCCATGCGGCGCAGACGATGTACGAAGTGGCGATGGACGCGCTTGGCCCCATCGCGCCGCTTTCGGGCAACGATCCGGCCGCCGCCTCGCTCGGTCGCTTCCAGCTTAGCTGGCTGCAATCCAAGGCTTTTACGATCTATTCCGGCTCCTCGGAAATTCAGCGCAATATCATTGGCGAGCGTGTGCTCGGCCTGCCGCGCTGATGCCGGGCGAACGCAAGGAAATCTGACCCATGAACTTTGCCTTCGACGAGGAACAGACCAGCCTGGGCGATACCGTTGCCCGCCTGCTGGCAGACCACGCCGCGCTGGTCGCGCCCGATCTCTCTGCCGATGCGGCTGGCCCGGCTTGGGACGCGCTGGCCGAATTGGGCCTTTTCGCGATGATGGTGCCCGAGGAACGCGGCGGGGCCGGGCTCGGCCCGGTCGATCTGGCCCTGTCGGTAGAAGCGATGGGCGCCAGCCTCGCGCCGCTCGCGGCCGTCGATGCGCTCGTGGTCACCGATCTGCTCGCGCGCCATGGCACGCCGGCGCAGCAGGAACAGTACCTGCCGCGCCTCGCGGCCGGCGAACTGCGCGTGGCCCTGGCGATGATCGAGAAGGACGACGATGATGCGCCCGAAAGCGTGAAGGCCAAGGTCGCGGGCGGGGTACTGAATGGGGTCAAACTGCTCGTGGCCGAAGGCGCGCAGGCCGACCTGTTCGCCGTGGTCGCGCAATCGGACTCGGGTCCGGCCGTCTATCTGGTGCCTGCCGACGCGGCCGGCGTCTCGGTCCGCGCGCATGAAGATATCGACCCGACCTGCGCTCACGCTGCAGTCACCTTTGCTGGCGTCGCGCTGGGCGATGATGCGCTGGTCGGTCCTGCGGCACCGGCCCGTACAGTTGCCCGCCTGTTCGATGCCGGCGCCGGGATGATGGCGTGCCTGCTTACCGGCATTGCCGGTCGCATGCTCGATACCGCGGTCGAATATGCCCGCACCCGCGAACAGTTCGGCCAGGCCATCGGTTCGTTCCAGGCGATCAAGCATCGCTGCGCCGACATGGCCGTGGCGGTCGAGGCGGCACGGTCCGCCACCTACTACGGCGTCTGGACCTTGTCCGAAAACGCGCCCGATCGTGCGCGTGCCGTCTCGATGGCGAAAGCCTACGCGGGCGAGGTTGCCCGTCATGTCTGTAACGAAACCATCCAGGTTCACGGCGGTATGGGGTTCACCTGGGAACTGGGCATTCACCGCTTCCTGCGCCGCACAAAGGTGATCGAACACAGCTTCGGCTCGTCGGTCTGGCACAACGAACGCGTGCTGACCGAAACCTTGCGCACGCTTGCCGATGGCGAAGCAGCGCAACAGGCGGCGGCCTGAGCCATGGCCAATCGCATCTCCGGCGACATCGCAAAACTGGCAGAGCTGTTTGCCAGCGGCGGTTTCAAAGAACTGCGGGTCGAGGGCTCTGACTTCGGCGTACTGCTGTCGAATGACAGTGCCGCGCCTCGCCTCGGCGCTGCCCCGGCGGTCGCGGCCGCGCCTGCGATCCCTGTGGCGCCGGCATCGACGGCAGCACCGGCCCCGGCGGACGCACCTTCGCCGGTTGCCGCTCCGGTCGCAACAGATGCCAGCTGGCATCAGGTTTGCGCCCCCAATCTCGGCACGTTCTACCGCGCGCCAAAGCCAGGGTCGGCGCCCTTTGTCGAAGTGGGCCAGCGCGTGCATGCCGAGACCGAGATCTGCCTGCTTGAAGTGATGAAGCTGTTCACGTCGGTAAAGGCCGGGAAGGCCGGCACCATCCGCAGGGTCTGCGTGGAAGACGGCGTCCTGGTCGAAGGTGGCCAGGTGCTGTTCCTCGTCGAAGCCGATTGATATTCCGTCCGGGCTGCGGCGCGGGCGATAAAAAAGGGAGTGCGTGGGGATGGCCCACATCGATTTTCTCGACGAAACCATGCGCGATGGCCAGCAGAGTCTGTGGGGCCTCAGGATGCGTGCCGGCATGGCCCTTCCGGTGTCTCCTCTGCTTGACAAGACCGGTTTTTCCACCATCGACCTGACCGGCGGCGGCATGCTCGACGTGCTCACCCGCTATTGCCAGGAAAACTACTGGGAAGGGCTCGACCTTCTGGTCGCCTCGATGCCCAACACCCCCTTGCGCGCCGGGCTTCGCGCCAATGCCAACGTCACCTTCGGCATAACACCGCCCGCCCTGATGGACTTGTGGGTGCAGCGCCTGTGCGCGCACGGCATCCGCTCGTTCTGGATCTACGACGTGCTGTTCGGCATGGACAACATGCTGCGCCTTGCCAAGGTGGCCAAGGAAGCCAATGGCGCCAAGGTTGCTGGCGCGATCATGTTCGCACTGTCGCCTGTCCATACCGACGAATTCTTCGTCGCCAACGCCAAGAAGCTGGCCGACAGCCCGCACGTCGATTCCATCCTGCTCTATGATACCGCCGGCGTTCTGGAAAAGGATCGCATCGAACAGCTGGTCCCCGCGCTGGTGAAGGCGGCGGGCGGCAAACCGATCGAGTTCCATTCGAACAACCTGCTCGGGCTTTCGGCAAAGGCCTATCTCGATGCCATCGACTGCGGCGTCTCGGTCATCCACACCGCCAGCCGCCCCATGGCCAACGGCCCCTCGGTCCCCTCGACCGAGATCATGGCCAGAAACATCCAGCTGCGTGGCCACACCCACAGTCTCGATGAATCTCTGTTCCAGCCCGTCGCGGATCACTTCCGTGCCGTTGCCAAGGCGTCGGGCAATCTCCACGACCAGTACGCTGAATACGATGAGTTCTCGATCCAGCACCAGATTCCCGGTGGCATGATGGGCACCTTCAAGGCCCAGCTTGCGATGCACAAGATGATGGACAAGCTGCCCGAGGTTCTCGATGAAGTCGCCGCCGTGCGCCGCGATCTGGGCTATCCGGGGATGGCCACGCCATTCAGTCAGCTGGTCGGCATCCAGGCCGTGCTCAATGTCGTCACCGGCAAGCGCTATGGCACCGTGCCCGACGAAGTCATCCAGTATGCTGGCGGCTTCTATGGCCAGACGGTGGCCCCGGTCGATGCGGACGTGCTGGACAAGATCATGGCCGCGCCGCGCGCCAGGGAAGTCCTCGCCAATCCGCCGGAAGCCCCGGACCTCGACGAGCTGAAGAAGCGCTATGCCACCGAGGACGAGGATGAGCTGCTCTACCGCGCGTTCGTACCGCAGCCCGACATCGACAAGATGCGCGCCGCAGGGCCGGTACGCCGGGATTTCCCGCTGCTTTCGTCGCCCGAACTGGAAGACGTGCGCAAGCTGATGCAGGTCGCCACAATGCCTGTCGTCGAAATGAAGTCCGAAGGCCTGAACATCAGCCTTCGTCGTTGATAACGCCCCCTCGCGGGGCAGGCCCGGTCGGCGTGTCGCGCCGGGCCATGTGAGAGGATCGGCTCGAACCATGACCCAGAAGCCAACCATCGACCATCCCGTCGATCACGTGCGCGTTCTGATGGAGGAGTTCACGCGGTCGGGCATTGCCACGCTGCATCTGCGGTCGGGCGAGTTCGAGCTGCTGTTGTCCAACGATGCGGCGGCGCCCTCGCTACTGGGCGGCCAGCAGGCAGCACCCGTAGCGGTTGCTGCGCCGGTGGTCGCTGCCCCGGCTGCGCCCGTCGCGGCGGCTGCGCCCGCTGCCGCAGCTCCGGTGTCCACCAGCGTGCCCGATGGCGCGGTGGTGGTTGCAGCGCCCAATCTCGGCACCTTCTATCGCGCGCCCAAGCCCGGTGCGGCGCCTTACGTCGAAATCGGCGGGCGCGTTGCTGCGGACGATGAAATCTGCCTGATCGAGGTGATGAAGCTGTTCACCGCGGTGAAGGCCGGCCAGGCTGGCAAGATCGTTGCGATCCTTGCTGAGGACGGCGCGATGGTTGAAGCAGGCCAGCCGTTGTTTGCGATGGTGGCGGACTGATGGCGATCCAGCGTCTCTTCATCGCCAATCGCGGCGAAATCGCCCTGCGTATCATCCGCGCCGCGCAGGCACTGAACATGGAAACGGTGCTGGCCGTGTCGGATGCGGATCGTGACAGCGCCGCAGCGCGGCTTGCCGATCGCACCGTGGTTCTGGGACCGGCGCAGGCCGCCAAGAGCTATCTGGACCCGCGTCTCGTCGTCCACGCGGCCCGTGAGAGTGGTTGCGATGGCTTGCACCCGGGCTATGGTTTCCTGTCCGAACGCGCCATCCTGCCTACGCTGTGCGCGCAGAACGGTATCGCTTTCGTTGGCCCGGAACCCGACGTGATCGATTCTCTGGGCGACAAGATCCAGGCGCGCGGCATGGCCCGTGCCGCCGGTGTGCCGCTGGTGCCGGGGTGCGACGGCGTCGCCACGGCGGCCGACGCCCGCCGCGAAGGCGATCGCATTGGCTATCCCGTGTTGCTCAAGGCGGCTGCCGGCGGCGGCGGTCGCGGCATGGTCATCGCCAACAATGGCGACGAGGCCGAAGCCGGCTTCCACCGCGCCTCGGCCGAAGCGGTCGCGGCTTTCGGCGATGGCACATTGTTCATGGAACGCTTCGTTCCTGAAGCGCGCCACGTCGAAGTCCAGTTGATGGGCGACGGCAAGGGCGGCGTGGTCCACTTTGGCGAACGCGATTGCTCGGTGCAGCGCCGCTACCAGAAGCTGATCGAGGAAGCGCCTTGCGCCGCCATGCCCGATCACTTGCGCAAGCAACTGCACGAAAGCGCCTGCGCGCTGGCCGCCTCGGTCAACTATCGCAACGCGGGCACGTGCGAATTCCTCTTCGACGTGAAGCGGCAAGAATTCTACTTCATCGAAGTCAACGCCCGCATCCAGGTGGAACACCCGGTCAGCGAGATGATCGCGGGCTTCGATCTGGTGCAGGAACAGTTGCGCATTGCCGGCGGCGCGCCGCTTTCGGTCACGCAGGACCAGGTCAAGCTCTCCGGCCACGCGATCGAATGCCGCATCAACGCCGAAGACACCGCGCGCGATTTCCTGCCTTCACCCGGCCGCATCACGCACTGGTCGCCCCCGCAGGGCGAAGGCATCCGGCTCGATAGCCACATGTCCGAAGGCGCGATGATCCCGCCGTATTACGACAGCATGATCGGCAAGCTGATCGTACACGCGCCCACGCGCGAAGCCGCCATCGACAAACTCGATGCCGCTCTCGCCGATTTTCGCGTGGAAGGGATCGCCACCACCATTGGTCTGCACCGCGAAATCATTGCGCACCCCGATTTCCGGACGAACCGCATTCACACCCGCTGGCTGGAACAAGTCCTGCTCGCCGAACGGAAGGGGGCTGCGGCATGATCGAGATCGACGACAACGCGCGCCGCGCCATCGACAATGCCCGTGCGCTGCTTGACGCGATGCTGGCGGGCGGCTGGAACGAGGTCTGCGTGACCGGTGAGGAGGGGGACTATTTTCTCGCCCGCCAGCCCGGCACTGTGAACCCCTTGCTGGTGGTTGAAGCGGCCTTGCCCGGTCCAGCCCCCGCCTTGGTTGCCGTGGGTTCGGCTCAATTCGAGACGCTGACGGTCAAGGCTCCGCATGTCGGGACCGTGGTCTGGCTTGCCCCGGTTGGACAGGCCGTTGCCGAAGGCGAGGTGGTCGCCCGCCTCGCCGTGCTGGACGAAACACTGGATGTGCCCGCGGCCAAGGCCGGCAAGGTGGCGGCGCAGGTCGCCCGGATCGACGATCTGGCCGAGTTTGCTACCCCGCTGATCGAACTGGCGGCCTGACGATGGACGCGCCCGCCCGCACGGACTGGACGCGCGAGGAGATCGCCGCGCTGTTCGACCTTCCGTTCACCGAGCTGGTGTTCCGCGCGGCGGAAGTGCACCGGGCGCACCACCGTGCGGGCGAGGTGCAGCTGTGCACGCTGCTGTCGATCAAGACCGGCGGCTGCCCCGAGGATTGCGGCTACTGTTCGCAGTCGGTCAAGGCTGACAGCGGGGTCGAGGCGACTAAGCTGGTGGAAGTGCAGAACGTGCTTCAGTCAGCCGCACAGGCCAAGGACAACGGATCGAAGCGGTTCTGCATGGGCGCGGCATGGCGCAACCCCAAGGAGCGCGACATGCCGGCGGTTATCGCCATGATCAAGGGCGTGCGCGAAATGGGCATGGAAACCTGCATGACGCTGGGGATGCTCAGCCCGTCGCAGGCGGCGCAGCTGGCCGAGGCAGGGCTGGATTACTACAACCACAACATCGACACCTCGCCCGAACGCTATGAGGAAGTCATCACCACGCGCACCTTTGCCGACCGGCTCCAGACGCTCGACAACGTGCGCAATGCCGGGATCAACGTCTGTTCGGGCGGGATCGTGGGCATGGGCGAAACCCGCGCCGACCGGGTGGGCTTCGTCCACGCGCTGGCCACGCTGGAACAGCATCCCGAAAGCGTGCCGGTGAACGCGCTGGTGCCGATCAAGGGCACCGTGCTGGGCGACATGCTGGCCGATACGCCGCTGGCGAAGATCGACGACATCGAGTTCGTCCGCACCGTGGCGGTGGCGCGCATCACCATGCCGCTGAGCATGGTGCGGCTGTCGGCCGGGCGCGAGGCGATGTCCGACGCGACGCAGGCGCTGTGCTTCATGGCGGGCGCGAACTCGATCTTCACTGGCGACAAGCTGCTGACCGCCGCCAACGCCGGCGACGATGCCGACAGCGCGATGTTCGCCCGCCTTGGCCTCAAGCCCATGGAAGGCGAAGAACCCCTCCGAGAAATCAAGGGGCGTGCGACGAAGGCCCAGGTCGGAGGCTGTTCGGCCGGTTGCGCGGCGTAAGGCGATTCATTCAGTTGCGGAGAGTAGAGTGTCCGACATCAAGCAAGTTGGCGTTTGCGGTGCAGGGGCCATGGGCAGCGGCATCGCGCAAGTTGCAGCGCAGGCCGGGCACACCGTGGTCGTCTATGACGTGTTCGCGCCTTCGCGCGAGCGCAGCCGCGAGCAGATTGCCAAGGGGCTGGGCCAGCTGGCCAAGCGCGGCAAGCTGAGCGAGGACGAGGCCACCGCGATCCTGGCGCGCCTTTCGTGGACCGACGACGTTTCGGCGCTGGCGGGCTGTGACCTGGTGATCGAGGCGATCATCGAGGATCTGACGGTCAAGCAGGCGCTGTTCGGCCAGCTGGAGGAGCAGCTTCGCCCTGACGCCATCATTGCCAGCAACACCTCGTCGTTGCCGATTGCCCGGCTGGCGCGTTCGCTGCTTGAACCCGGCCGGTTCGTGGGCATGCACTTCTTCAATCCCGCAACGGCGATGAAACTGGTCGAGGTCGTCTCCGGCCCGGCGACCGCTCCCGCCGTGGCGGAGGCGATTGCCGATCTCGCCCGCGCATGGGGCAAGGTGGCGGTGCCCGTGGCCGATGTGCCCGGCTTCATCGTCAACCGTGTGGCCCGCCCGTTCTATGCTGAGGCGTTCCGCTGCCTGCAGCAGCAGGGCGCGCAAGCGGCGGTGATCGACCAGTTGTTCCGCGCCGGCGCGGGTTTTCGCATGGGGCCGCTGGAGCTGACCGACCTGATCGGACAGGACGTGAACTTCGCGGTCGCCCGCTCGGTGTACGAATCCTATTTCGGCCAGACCCGCTTTACCCCGCAACTGGTGCAGTCCGCGCTGGTCGATGCCAACTGGCTGGGGCGCAAGACTGGCCGCGGCATTTATGACTATGCCGATGGCGCCGCGGTGCCGACGCCCGTGCCGGTGGAGGCCGCGGAGCTTGCCAGCGTTCCGGCCAAGCCGGAAGGGGCGCTTCCACGCGCGGATAAATTGGACATAGGCGGCGTGCTGGTGCGCTTCTCGCGCGGGCGCACCGCGCGGGCCGAAAGCGCCGAAGCCGGTCGTCCGGTGGCGCTGCTTGACTGGTTCGATGCAGCATCCGCCTCGGCTGCCGCGTTTGCCGCGTCTGACGAAGCGGCGGCCGCGGTCGCCGCTTCGGTGCTCCACAGCTGGGGGCTGGCGCCTTACTGCGTGGCTGACCGCCCCGGCCTGATCGTGCTGCGCACGCTGGCGCAGATTGCCAATGCGGCGGGCGATGCCGTGCTGGAAGGCGTGAGCGACGAAGCGGGCATCGACAATGCGCTACGCTTTGGCGCGAACTATCCGTTCGGGCCGATTGCCTGGGGCCGGCAGATGGGGGCAGGGCTACTGGTTCAGGTGCTTGCCGCCATGGCTGCCGAAACCGGCCAGCCGATGTACAATCCTTCAGAATACTGGATGACCAAGGCATGACCGATCCGCAAACCCTCATTCTCGTCAATCGTCAGGATGACGGCGTTCTGAGGCTGACCCTGAACAACCCCGACAAGCGCAACGCGCTGGCAACACCGGTCCTGGCGCTGATCGCCGACATTCTCGACAGTGCACGCGATGATACTGCGATACGCTGTGTCGTGATCAGCGGATTGCCCAAAGTCTTTGCGGCGGGGGCGGATATTAACGAGCTGGCCCAAAAGGACGTCGTTGGCGCTCTGGCCGACGTTCGTCCCGCGATTTGGGCGCAGATCCGGGCATTCCCCAAGCCGATCGTGGCGGCAATCGAAGGCTGGTGCCTTGGCGCGGGCAACGAGCTGCTGATGTGCTGCGATATCGCGATTGCCGGGGCAGGGGCCAAGTTTGGCCAGCCGGAAACCAACCTTGGCATCATTCCGGGCGCAGGCGGCACGGCCACCTTGTCGCGCATCGTCGGGCGCATGGCGGCGATGCACATGGTGCTGCTCGGCCAGCCCATCGATGCGACGACCGCGCAGCAGCTGGGCCTTGTGCTTGAAGTGGTGGGCGAGGGTGAGGCGCTGGCCCGTGCCGATGCGATTGCCGTGGCGATTGCCGGCCGCGCGCCGGTGGCCGTGCGCCAGGCCAAGGCGCTGGTCAATGCCGCGTTCGACCTGCCGCACACAGCGCATCTGGCGGCGGAGCGTCAGGCATTTTCCGCGCTGTTCGGCACCGCCGACAAGCGCGAAGGCATTGCCGCCTTCATGGAAAAGCGCAATGCGGAATGGACGAACGGCTGAGCGATCAGGCCCCGGGCTTGTCGGTTGCCGGCAGGTCCGGGTACTTGCCAAGAACAAGCAACATCGCAGCGCCCGCCACGAACAGGGCCGCTGAAAGCACAGCAGGGATGGCGTAGCTGCCGGTACGGTCGAACAGCGCGCCGAACAGCATCGGCGATCCGCCGGCAGCCACTGCCAGAAACATGTAGAGCCGGCCATAGATGCGGGCATAATCGCGCAACCCGAAATAGCGGCCGATCAGGAAAGCCAGCATGTCGAACTCCATGCCCGTAACAAGCCCGATGGCTGCCGCGCAGATGGCGTAAACCGATGCAGGCTGCGCGGTGTTCAGCACCAGACAGCCGATTGCGGCTGGCACCAGCACCAGCAGCGCGACTAGCGGCGCCCAGAGGCGATCGACCAGAACGCCCACGGCGATCCGCCCACCGATGACGGCGAACCCCATCACACCCATGATCTGAACGGCCTGGGCTGCGCTAAGGCCCTTGTCGGTGAGGGCGGGTACGAGGTTGGGGATGAGTCCGCCCACCGCCATGTAGATGCTGGCGGAGGACAACCCGACTAGCCAGAAGCGCGCGGTGCGGACCACATCGGCCACGTCCATGCCGACCGAGGCGGCGGGCAGGGCGCGACTGGTGTATCCGTTTGCCCCCTTGGGCACGAACAGCGCACACAGCGGCAGGGCTGCCACGACCACGAAGGTGGCGAGCGCCAGATACGCCACGCGCCAGCTGCCATCGCCCCACGGGCCATGGCCAAGCCCGAACGAGGCGATGCGCGGCATCAGTACTGCCGAAAGCCCGGTGCCCGAAAGCGCGACGCCCAGTGCAAGGCCGCGGCTTCGGTCGAAACTGGAGGACACGTAGGTGCTCCAGCTGACGGCATTTGCTCCGGCACCCAGCAGCGACATCATGGCGTAGGCCGCATAGAGCTGCCAAATCCAGCCGGTCATGCCGGCGCAGGCCAGCAGCGAAAGCGCCATGCCAGCAAGGCCGGACAGCACGGTGGCGCGCAAACCCCAGCTTCGCACCATCCACCCGGCCAGCGGGCCACCGGCAAGGCCCAACCCCGTGCTGAACAGTATTGCGGCCTGGATGGCGGCTCGGCTCCAGCCGAACTGCCCCTGAAGCGGAGCGACCAGCACGCCAAGGGTGTAGACCGGCAGCGTTGCCGGCGCGCAGGTCAACCCCAGCGCGGTCAGCGCCACGCTAGGCCAGCCCTTGCGCCACTCTGCAGTTGCCGCGTTCATTTGCGTGCGCGTTTGCGGCCCGCTTCGAGTGCGGCGAGAACCGCCGCCTCGCTCGCTGGGTCTTCCACCAACGCCGACGACAACTCCTGTGCCTCTAGATAGGCGTCCATCCATTCGGACCCTTCCCATTCCAGCGAGGCCCGCTTGCGCGCGCGCAGCACCGGCGTGTTCTTGCGTGCAATCTGGCCGGCAAGATCGAGCGCCAGCGGCAGCACGGCGGCCGATGGCACGACGTAGTTGAAGAATCCGGTTGGCTCCAGCTCACGCGCGGTGAACGCGCGGCCGGTATAGAGCATCTCGCGCACCTTTGCCTCGGGCATGCGCAGCGTGGCGAACAGCCCGGCGCTGCCGCCGACCAGGCCGTAATCCACTTCCGGGCAGGCAAAGCGCGCGTTTTCGCTCGCCACGCGCAGATCGCACATGCCCGCCAGCATCACGCCCACGCCGACCGTGGCACCGTCGATAGCCGCAATCATGGGCCTGTCGATGGCGTGGAAGCGCGGGAGCTGTTCGTTGATGAAGCAATAGCGTTCCTTGCGCCGTTCGGCGGTCATGCCCTTGAATTCGTGCAGGTCCGCCCCGCCACACCATGCGCGCGCGCCGGGCGGCGCGGTTATCACGATAGCCTTGATCCGCTGGTCATCCTCGACGAAGTCCGCGAGCTGGCCGATATCCTCGTAAACCGTCAGCGAGACAGCGTTGACCGGTGGGCGCGAGAACGTGACGACGAGAACGCCGGTGTCCGACAGGTCCAGCGTGAAGGCGCCGAGGACGAAGTTTTCCACCATGGTCAGGCCATTTCCAGCTCTACACCGGTCATCTTGCGCAATTCGTCGAGCGTCAGGCCGTCGACCATCTCGATGACCCGCGCGCCTTCGGGGCCGACGCTGAACACGCCTACGTCGGTATAGACGCGTGAGACGCAGGCGAGGCCGGTGAGCGGATAAGTGCAGCGATTGACCAGCTTGCTGTCGCCGGTCTTGGTCAGAAGGTCCATCATCACGAAGACCTGCCGCGCGCCGATGGCAAGGTCCATCGCACCGCCCACGGCAGGGATAGCATCGGGCGCCCCGGTGTGCCAGTTGGCAAGGTCACCGTGGACCGAGACCTGGAACGCGCCAAGCACGCAGATGTCGATGTGCCCGCCGCGCATCATGGCGAACGAATCACCGTGGTGGAAATAGGCACCACCGGCGAGGATGGTGACCGGCTGCTTGCCAGCGTTGATCAGTTCCCAGTCGATGTCGGCCTCGGCCGGGGCCGGGCCCATGCCCAGCAGGCCGTTTTCGCTCTGCAGGAACACGTCCTTGTCCCTGGGCAGGAAGTTGGCGACCATCGTCGGCGCACCGATGCCTAGGTTGACATAGGCGCCTTCGGGAATGTCACGCGCCACGCGGGCGGCGAGTGCGGTGCGGTCCATGCGCTGCATGTGCTCTCTCCTGATTTCAGGCGTTCGCGGCGGCGCTGGTGCGCACCACGCGGTTCACGAAGATGCCCGGAGTAACGATGACTTCGGGATCGAGCGCGCCGAGGTCGACGACTTCGGCCACCTGCACGATGGTGGTTCTGGCCGCCATGGCCATGATCGGGCCGAAATTGCGCGCCACCTTGCGGTAGACTAGGTTGCCCCAGCGGTCCGCCGCGCGCGCCTTCACCAGCGCGAAATCGGCGTGGATCGGGTATTCGAGAACGTAGTTGCGCCCGTCGATCTCGCGCGTTTCCTTGCCTTCGGCCAGCAGCGTGCCATAGCCGGTGGGGGTGAAGATGGCACCAAGGCCGGCGCCCGCTGCCTCGATCCGCGCCGCAAGGTTGCCCTGCGGCACCAGCTCAAGCTCGATCTCGCCGGCGCGATAGCGGGTGTCGAAGTGGTGCGACGCCGCCTGGCGCGGAAACGAGCAGATCACCTTGCGCACGCGGTTGGCCTTGATCAGCGCGGCGATGCCCGTCTCGCCCGATCCGGCATTGTTGCTGATGATGGTGAGGTCCGTGGCGCCATGCGCGATCACGGCTTCAATCAGTTCGGCAGGCGCGCCGGCGTCGCCGAAGCCGCTGATCATGATCGATGCGCCGTCATGCAGTCCGGCGACGGCTTCGCTCATCGTGTCGACGATCTTGTTAATCATGCCCCTTGTTCCTCTCCCGCAGATGGCGCTGCGTCGGGCATGCCATCCGCATCAATTCGGCTACGGCGCGTTCAGGCCGGGCGCGTCTCGGTAAACTTGCCATCCAGATAGAGCATGGCATTGCCATCCTCGCGATGGCGCATGTCGC
Organism: Novosphingobium percolationis; assembly: GCF_020179425.1. Taxonomy (GTDB): domain Bacteria; phylum Pseudomonadota; class Alphaproteobacteria; order Sphingomonadales; family Sphingomonadaceae; genus Novosphingobium; species Novosphingobium percolationis. Next base: position 827,243 of record NZ_JAILYM010000002.1, read on the forward strand.
CCACCCGGCCGATCAGGATGGTGTGCGTGCCATGCCGGTGCGTTTCCGCGATCTCGCATTCGAAGGCTACCACGGCGTTGCGCGCCAGCGGCTGGCCCAGCGGACCATCGCTCCACAGGCCTTCGACAAAGCGATCGCCGCCCGAAAGGCCGCTCTTGCCCGAGAAGTGCCCGACGATATCGGGATCATCGATCGAGAGCAGGCTGAGGCCGAAATGGCCAGCCTTCACGATAAGGTCATGCGCGCTGGCCGACTGGTTGACGCAGGCGAGCAGCATCGGCGGATCGGCGCAGAGCGACGACCATGCGGTGGCCACAAGCCCGCCGCGTTCGTCACCATCGCGCGCCGCGATGACCGCCACTGCACCGGGCACCCGCCGCATCTGTTCAAGAAACGCGGCGCGATGCGCTGCGTCAGGCGTAGGAGGGGCCGCAAGGGTCTGATCGCTCATGGCTGACTCACAAATCCGAAAAAACGTCGGATATAATTAGCGCGTCGAACGCGTCTGGCAAGCGAATTGTGCCCCAAAGGGCAGGAGTGGCGGCGGAGCCTGGGACTGCGACGCCAATTGCGCATCACAGGGCGGTCAGGCCGCCGTCGATGATGTACTCCGAACCGGTGATGAAGCCGGCTTCGTCCGACGCTAGAAAGACGACGAGGTTGGACACGTCTTCCACTTCGCCCACCCGGCCGATCGGCACCGAAGCCGAGGCGACCTTGATGCCTTCTTCGTCCAGCGCATCGGTCATCATCTTGGTCTTGATGTAGCCGGGATGGACAGAGTTCGCGCGGATGCTGTCCTTGCCGTATTCGATGGCCACCTGCTTTGTGATCCCGCGGACCGCGAACTTGCTGGCGGCGTAGGCCACGTTGGGCGTGCCGTAGATCGCGACAATGCCCGAAATCGAGGAAATGTTGACGATCGAGCCGCCACCTGCACGCTGCATCGAAGGGATAACGTGCTTCGTGCCAAGGAACACGGAATTCTGGTTGATGGCACAGATGCGGTTGAACTCGCCTTCGGAAAGATCCGCGCACTTCGCCACTGATCCGATGATTCCAGCGTTGTTGACCAGCGCACTGACGGGGCCGAAGCGGCGTTCCGCCTCGGCAACCGCTGCCGCCCAGCCGGCATCGGAGGTCACGTCCAACTGAAAGAACGCCGCATTCGCACCCAGATCGCCGGCAAGCGCATTACCGCCTGCCGCGTCGATGTCGGTAATGAGAACGCGGGCGCCCTCCTTGATGAAGCGGCGCGCGTGTTCGGCTCCCATGCCTTGGGCCGCGCCGGTGATGATTGCAACCTTGCCGTTAAGCCTTCCCATCCCAAATCTCCCACTTAAAATGCGACGATATTTCGGGTATATGCCGTTTGTCGCTTCATAAGGGAAGCGTTTCCGGCGCATCGGAGTGTTGCGTCCAACAAAATTTCAAGACCTGGGCCGACGCGGCCCGGAGGCGGGAGGGTTACATGGAGCAATTTGGCAGCTTTGTCGTCGAGGTCGATACGGAGGGTGTGGCACTGGTCACGTTCGACCGCCCGCCGGTCAACGCGGTTTCCATCGCTGTTTACGAGGACATGGTTCGCCTAGCCGGACGCCTGGAAAGTGATGGGCAGGTCAAGGCTGTCGTCCTGACGGCCCTGCCCGGCGCGCGTGCGTGGTGCGGTGGTGCCGACCTCCACGATTTTCGCGGCATGGATTCCGCTCGGCGCAAGGCGCGCTATGAATTCGTCAACGCGGCGCTGAGCGGATTTGCTGCCATCGGGCGTCCGACAATCGCGGCAATCAACGGCCCCGTGGTTGGCGTGGGCATGATTCTGGCGGGCCTTTGCGACATGCGTGTCGCATCATCGGCGGCAACCTTTGCTTGTCCGGAAATCGACTATGGCCTTGTCGCCGGCGGAGGCGGCGTCTTTGCCCTTGCCAGGATGCCCGAGGCCAAGGTGCGCGAGATGCTCTTTACCGGCGCGCGCTTTACCGCCAGCGAACTCGCGTCGACCGGCTTCTTCAATTACGTCGTCGATTCGTGCAAGGTGCGGTCCGTGGCAATGGCCTTGGCGGGCCGGATTGCAGCCAAGAGCCTGCCGGCCATCGTGGCGCGCAAGCGGGCCTGCATTGCAACCGAAGGCTTGTCCTGGATGGATGCCTATCTTGCGGCGCAGGCTCTGTCCGCCACACTCGCCGGGAAGCCCGACGGCGAGGAGGGTGTTGCTGCCTTTCTGGAAAAGCGGTCCGCGCGCTACGAGGAGCGCTGATCGCTGCGGTCATGAAATCGTTCGTTCGTTTGCGATCATCGTCAGCACCCGTTCGGTGATTTCCGCGCTTGCTTTGGTAAGGTTACGCGGCCGGCGATAGAGCAGCCACGTAATGATGACCTGGTTGACCGCGCCAAGCAGGATGGACGCCGTTTCATAGGTGTTGCGGCCTTCGGGGAATTCGCCTTGGCGCACGCCTTCATCGATCAGGAACAGCGCGATCCGCGCGAAGTCGTTCACGCTGTGGCGCAGTTCCGTCTCGCTGACCAGCACGCTGGGCCATATTTCCAGATAGAACAGGCGGCCCCAGTCGGCATGTTCACGCGCAAAATCGGCCGACATCGACAAATAGAGGCTCAACTTCTCGCGCGCGGATGTTTTGCCTGCGGCAGCCAGGCGATATTCCTGGAAGAAGGAGACCAGGTGCGAGGTGGGGAGGTCGTAGGCGAGATCCTCCTTGCTCTTGTAATATTCGTAGAGCGTGGATGTCGAAATGCCTGCTTCTGCGGCGATATCCGCGATGCGTGAGCGCGAAATCCCGTCGCGCGCAAATACGCGAAGGGCTGCGTTGAGGATCTGCTGTTCGGTACGCTTGCTGCGGTCCTGCTTGCGATCGGGTGCGCGCTTCGGGCGACTGGTGGCGAGTTCGAGAAGTGCTTCCCATTGGTCGCTGCCGCGCCCGTCCGTTGTCGCGGTGGACGGGGTCTGTTCGCGCGGGGGCGTTCCACGCATTTGCGTTGCCATGATCGTTGCCTTCTCAGAATGCTTTTCCTGTCCCTATCAGGGAAATAGCTGCCGACCAAGGGTCGGTTTAATATGCAAAAACATAGGAAATACAGGGATAAATTAGGACTATCCCAAAAAAATCCGATAAAACGTCGAAAAAAATTGACTGCATTTCGTCGGGAATCTAGGTTTCGCTCATCAATCGAGAAGGTCGCGAGTCCGGCGGCCCGATGATGTGAGGTGAGGGTGTTTGCGGCCATTGGGCTGCTGCGGCCCTGCCTCCCTGTGTGGAGAAGGCGATGTCTGATCTTGCCGAACTGTCGGGCCGGTTGATTGCCGCGTACAATGCCAAGGACTTCGACGCGATGGGCGCGCTGATCGCGCCGGACGTCGATTTTTCGCATTACAACCGCAACTTCGTCCTCAATTCGCGCGATGCCTTGTTGGACGTCTTGCGCGGTTTTGCGGCGAGTTATGTGCCTGATCGGCATTTTGAAGATGCCGAAATGGTCTGCGTGGTGGGTGATACAGTGATCCGGCAGGCCTGGTATGTTGGCACGCCGGCCGTGGACCTGCCAGGCTTCGGCAATGCAGGCGAGGCGTTCCGCCTCAAGTTCTGCAGCTTCATGCGCTTTGCCGACGGCGCGCTCGTCGAATGGAAGGATTTCGGCTGATCTCCCGTCCGGCACCCCGCGTCGGGGGCTGGCAAAGGCCGAACGAAGAAAGGTCGATCCCATGAAAATCGGTATGTTCCAGACGCCGTTCCTGCGCCCCGAGCGGACCGCGAAGCAGGTATTCCAGTGGGCCGTGCGTCAGGCGATTCACGCAGATCGCATCGGTTTCAGCGAATACTGGGTCGGTGAGCACGGCACGCTGGACTGGGAAAGCATTCCCAGTCCGGAACTGGTGATCGCAGCGGCCGCGTTCCAGACCCAGCAGATCAAGTTCGGCCCGCTTGCGCACCTGTTGCCCTATCATCATCCGGCCACGCTGGCGGTGCAGACCGCGTGGCTCAGTCAGGTGCTTGAAGGCCGCTACATGCTGGGCGTGGCCACCGGGGCCTATCCTACCGATGCTGCCCTGCGCGGCATTACCGACATGAGCAAGAACCATGCGATGATGCTCGAAGCCATCGATATCATGGAGCGCGTGTGGAAGAACGAGCCCTTCCAGATGGAAGGGCAGTTCTGGAACGCAGGCTGCCCGGCGAGCGATCCGGCGCACCCCTTGCGTGACATCCGTCCCTGGGGTGGCGAGATGCAGATGGCCATGACCGGGCTCTCTGCGCCTTCGCCTTCGATCACGTTTGCCGGCCGTCACGGTTACATTCCCGCCTCGGTCTATGCCGGCAACGAATTCCTGCGCAGCCACTTCCAGACCTATCGCGAGGAAATGGAGAAAGCCGGGCGCGCGAGCGACCGTTCGGCACACCGCGTTGTTCGCGACGTGATCGTGGCAGATACGGATGCTGAAGCGCGCAAGCTGGCGATCGAGGGCGGCATCGGGCACGCGTGGGAAAGCTATATCAAGCCGACCTACAAACGCTTTGGCGTGCTGAAGGGCCTGTTGCACGATCCTTCGGTCGATCCCGAGACGGTGGACGCGGAATACCTGGCAGAACATGTGTGGATCGTCGGTTCGGTGGAGACCGTACGGCAGAAACTGCAGGCGTGGTGCGATGATCTGGGCGGTCCTTTTGGCACGCTGCTGGTCTACAGCCATGACTACATCGACAATCCGGCCCCTTGGGAACGGTCGATGGAGCTGCTGGTCAAGGAAGTTGCGCCGCACATCGGTCAGGACGCCGCCGAGGCGGTGGCCTGACCATGGGACGCCTGGCTGGCAAGGTGGCGGTGATCACAGGCGCTGCACAAGGCATGGGTGAAGCCCATGCCCGGGCGTTCGTGCGCGAAGGTGCTCGTGTGGTCCTGACGGACCTCAATGTCACGCGAGGTGCCGAAATCGCCCGCGAACTCGGTGATGCGGCCATATTCGTCGAACATGACGTCGCTGATGCGGCGGACTGGCGGAACGTTGTTTCCGAAGCTGAGGCGCGCTTTGGCCGGATCACTGTTCTGGTCAACAATGCCGGTATTATCGGGCCGGTGAAGGGGCTGCTTGATTTCACCGAAGCGGAGTTCTTGCAGGTCTGCGCGGTCAACCAGCTGGGTGTCTATCTTGGGATGCAGGCTGTGGTGCCGTCGATGATTGCGGCAGGCGGCGGTTCGATCGTCAACATTTCGTCCATCGCCGGAATGCTCGGCACGGCTGCTTCGGCGAATGCCGCCTATTGCGCCAGCAAATGGGCCGTGCGCGGCATGAGCAAGCTGATGGCGGTTTGGCACGGGAAAGACCGCATTCGGGTCAATTCGGTACACCCCGGCTACATTCTCACGCCCATGATGGTCGCTGCGACCGATGAGAGCGGCGGAGGCGCTGCCGATGCAATCCCGCTGGGCCGCATGGCACAGCCGGAAGAGGTTTCCAACGTTGTCGTTTTTCTCGCGTCGGACGAGGCATCGTTCGTGTCGGGCGCGGAGCACGTCGTCGATGGGGGAATGATCGCCGGGTGAGACCGGCGCCGGGCAGAGGAGTGTGCCCGGTTCAGCATGCGGGGCAGGCGGGTGAACCGCCCGTCCCGAAACCATAAGGGAGGTTAGTGATGCGACAGACCAAGCAATTCCTTGCCAGTGGAGCAGTCCTTGCTCTGGCAATTGCCACCACCAGCCCGGCTCTGGCCCAGGCGCAGGCTCAGCCGCAGGCGAGCGCAGACAGCGCGGGTGCTCCGGAAATCATCGTCACCGCGAATAAGCGCGAACAGTCCGCCAACAGCGTCGGCCTGACCATTCAGGCGGCCACCGCTGCCGATCTTGGCAACCGCGGTATCGCCGGGCCGGCGGACCTTTCGAAACTGGTCCCGGGCTTCACCTTTACCCAGTCGATCTATTCGACCCCGGTCTACACCCTGCGCGGCATCGGCCTCTACGACGCCACCTTCGGCGCGGCGCCTTCGGTGTCCGTCTACAGCGACCAGATTCCGCGCAACGTGCCGGTCATGTCCGACGCGCTCGATCTCGACGTGGAACGCGTCGAAGTGCTGAAGGGCCCGCAAGGTACGTTGTTCGGTCAGAGTTCGACCGGCGGTGCCGTCAACTACATCATGGGCAAGCCGACCAAGGACTTCCACGCCGGCATGAACGCCTCCTTCGAGCGCTTCAACCGCGCGGAACTGAGCGGCTTCGTCAGCGGGCCGCTGGGTGACAAGGTTTCGGCCCGCCTTGCCGTGAAGGGCGTTTCGGGCGGTGCCTGGCAGCGCAGCATCTCGCGTCCGGACGATACCAACGGCGATGAACGCAAGATCATGGGCCGCCTGACGGTGGATATCGAGCCGACCGATGGCGTGAAGATCGAACTGATGGCCACCGGTTCGCGCGATCATTCGGATCCACTGGCACCGCAATACACCGGTTCGTACCTGAACTACTACCCAAGCGCCGGAGCGGCTGCGGGTTCGGCGAACGCCTGGGCTGGCGGCGCTGTGCTGGGCAACCCCTACGGCGTGGTCAACCCCGGCCGTTATGCGGATCTGACGACGCCGGGCTCGGCGGGCTTCAACCCCTACTACGGCTTCCTCTTCCAGCCGGGGATGGTCGCGCGTCTGAACATTCCTAACATGACGCCCGATCAGCTGGCCCACTCGGCGTACGCCTCGCTTACTCCGGCGCAGCTCGCTTCGCTGGCGGCCGGTGCGCAGGCCATCCTCGGCACGCCGATCCGCAACGATGCACGCTCGGCCGAATGGACCTCGGGGTTCCTGCGGCCTTCGCAGAACAGCTACTATCAGTTCGCCGGTCGCATAGACGTGGACGTGACGCCCACGATCACGCTGACGTCGATCACGGCGGCTGCGCGTTCCAAGCTCGACTACAACCAGAGCCTTGACGGCACGACCGCCTCGGTCGCCAACGTGTCGCTGTTTGGTCATGTCACCTCGTTCAACCAGGAAGTGCGTCTGGCCGGCAACACTGAAGCACTGCACTGGATCATCGGCGGCAGCTATGACAAGCTGACCACCGCGCAGAACAACTACTTCTACCTCGATGACTATTCTGGTTCTGCGGTTGAATTCGGGGAATATTTCCACATCCGCACCACGCTGAACGAGTTCACCTCGCGGATGCGGTCATATGCGTTCTTTGGAAACGCCGAATACAAGGTCACGGATAACCTGACCGTCCAGGGTGGCGTGCGTTATACCGACAGCAAGCAGAACGCGAGCTATTGCTATAACGACCCGGCCAGCGATACCAACCAGGGCACGGCGCACTATTATTCGCTGCTGCTCGGCGCCGGTCCGCTTGCTGCCGGCGATTGCTTCCCGATCGACCCGGCCACCGGCCATTCGACCGTGACCCCGGTCAATCCGCCCGCCCTCAAGGAGCACAACGTGTCGTTCCGCGCGGGCGTGAACTACAAGTTCGATCAGGGCACGTTGCTCTATGCCGTGGTCAGCCAGGGCTACAAGGCTGGCACGTTCTCGGCGATCGGCGCCTCGCGCATTTCGCAGTACACGCCGGCCGTGCAGGAAAAGGTCGTGGCCTACGAAGCTGGCTTCAAGGCACCGTTGCTTGATCGCAAGGTCCAGCTCAATGGTGCGGCGTTCTACTACGACTACACCAACAAGCAGGTCCGCGGCCGGATTTCCGACCCGGTCTTCGGTACGCTGGAAAAGATGCTGAACGTGCCGAAGTCCTACATCTGGGGCATCGAGGGCGAACTGGTGGTGCGTCCGATGGACGGCCTGACCCTGTCGGGCAGCGCCACTTACCTGAAGACCAAGGTAACCTCGGATTATTCCACGACGCCTGACGGCATCGCGGTCTACAACGCGCAGGGCTATACCGGCAACTTCAAGGGCTCGGAACTGCCCTATTCGCCCAAGTTCAGCGCGAATGCCGACGTTCAGTACCAGTTCCCCGTCAGCGACAGCCTGCATGCCTTTGTCGGTGGCACGCTGGTCTATCAGGGCAAGCAGAACGCCACGTTCAGCACGGACGCCCTGCCGGGCTCGGACTTCGTCATCCCCTCCTACGCCACGCTCGATCTCCGCGCTGGCATGGAAACGGCTGATGGCCACTGGCGCCTGCAGGTCTATGGCCGCAACGTGACCAACAAGGTCTACACCACTGGCGTATCGTCGTATCTCGACACGAACATCCGTTATCGCGGCAAGCCGTCGATCTACGGTGCATCGGTCGCCTACCGCTTCTGATCGACCGGGTGCGATTGTCCCGTCGGCAATTGCACCACAAATCTGAAGCATGGTTATCCGGCCGTCTTTGCTCAGGCAGGGGCGGCCGGATTTTTTTGCCTGCTATTGCTGAGGTTGTCCGCAATGAAAGCCCTGGTCTGCGTGAAGCGCGTGATCGACTATAACGTGAAGCCGCGTGTGAAGGCGGATGGCACGGGTGTTGATCTCGCCAACGTGAAGATGAGCATGAACCCGTTCGACGAGATCGCGGTTGAGGAAGCCATTCGGTGCAAGGAAAAGGGCGTGGTGACCGAGATCGTGGCGGTGTCGGTGGGTCCGCAAAAGGCGCAGGAAACGCTGCGCACGGCGCTGGCGATGGGCGCGGACCGCGCGATCCTCGTCCAGACCGATGACGAGGTCGAGCCGCTGGCCGTGGCCAAGATCGTCAAGGGCATTGCCGATGAGGAACAGCCCGGGCTGATCATCACCGGCAAGCAGGCGATCGACGACGACAGCAATCAGGTGGGCCAGATGGTCGCCGCGCTGCTGGGCCGTCCGCAGGGCACCTTCGCCAACGAAGTTGCCGTCGAAGGCGATGCGGTGGTGGTGAAGCGCGAGGTCGATGGCGGCCTTGAAACGGTGAAGCTGGCGCTGCCGGCGGTGGTGACCACCGACCTGCGCCTGAACGAGCCGCGCTATGCCTCGCTGCCCAACATCATGAAGGCCAAGAGCAAGCCGCTCAGCGTCAAGACCCCCGCCGACTACGGCGTGGACACTGCGCCGCGCCTCAAGACGCTCAAGGTTGGCGAACCGCCGGTCCGTGTCGCCGGTATCAAGGTGGCCGACGTGGACGCGCTGGTGGCCAAGCTCAAGGAACTAGGAGTAGCCTGATGACCAAGGTTCTCGTTTGGGTCGAACACGACAACGCGACCGTCAAGGACGCGACGCTGGCCGTGGTCACCGCCGCCGCGCAGCTGGGTGAAGTGACCGCGCTTGTCGCCGGCTCGGCCTGCGACGCCGCCGCCGCCGCCGCCGCGCAGATCGAAGGCGTGGCGCGCGTGCTGAAGGCGGACGACGCGTCGCTCGCCAATGCGCTCGCCGAAAACGTCGCGCCGCTGGTTGCTTCGCTGATGGCGGATTACGACGCGTTCCTCGCGCCGGCCACCACCACGGGCAAGAACGTTGCGCCGCGCGTCGCCGCGCTGCTCGACGTGATGCAGGTGTCGGACATCCTCTCGGTCGAAGGTCCCAAGACCTTCACCCGTCCGATCTATGCCGGCAACGCCATCGCCACGGTGGAAAGCGCCGATGCCAAGCTGGTCATCACCGTGCGCGGCACCGCCTTTGCCAAGGCGAACGTCACGGGCGGTTCGGCTTCGGTCGAGGCCGTGGGCGGTGCGGCGGATGCCGGCACCAGCACGTTCGTCGGCTCGGAAATCGCCAAGAGCGAACGTCCCGAACTGACCGCAGCCAAGATCATCGTTTCGGGCGGTCGCGCGCTGAAGGATGCCGAAACATTCGCGGCCACGATCACTCCGCTGGCTGACAAGCTGGGTGCGGCGATCGGCGCGAGCCGTGCGGCGGTGGATGCGGGCTATGTGCCCAACGACTACCAGGTCGGCCAGACCGGCAAGATCGTGGCGCCGGAAGTCTACATCGCGGTCGGCATCTCAGGCGCGATCCAGCACCTTGCGGGCATGAAGGATTCCAAGACCATCATCGCGATCAACAAGGACGAAGACGCCCCGATCTTCCAGGTCGCGGACCTCGGCCTCGTCGGCGATCTGTTCACCATCGTGCCCGAACTGGTCGGCAAACTCGTGTGACTGTTGTCGACCGTTCCCTCAGTGCATCTTGCAGCCATCGGAGGTAGTATGGCACTGCGCACTCGCATCACAGATCTACTCGGCATTGAACATCCGATCGTTCAGGGCGGAATGATGTGGGTTGGTCGGGCTGAACTTGCTGCCGCTGTTTCGAATGCCGGCGGGCTCGGAATGCTCACGGCATTGACGCAACCATCTCCCGATGATCTGCGTCGCGAGATCGACCGCTGCCGGTCCTTGACCGAAAAGCCATTCGGCGTGAATCTGACATTCCTGCCGAGTGTAAGTCCGCCGCCGTATGCGGATTATCGCAGGGCGATTATCGAGAGCGGCGTACGGGTGGTCGAAACAGCAGGCTCATCCCCCCGCGAGCACGTAGAGGATTTCAAGGGGAACGGACTGGTCGTCCTGCACAAGTGCACATCTGTTCGGCATGCCCTATCTGCTGAGCGGATAGGGGTCGATGTAATCTCGATCGACGGGTTCGAGTGTGCCGGGCACCCTGGTGAAGACGACACACCTGGATTGATCCTGATACCGGCAACAGCTGATCAGGTAACCATTCCGATTCTTGCCAGTGGCGGAATCGGCGATGGGCGAGGGCTTGTGGCCGCACTCGCGCTTGGTGCCGATGGCGTCACCATGGGAACACGTTTTTGCGCCACGCGCGAAGCCCCGATACACGGGGCAATCAAGCAGTTCATTCTCACCAACGATGAGCGGGATACGCGCCTGATTTTTCGTCAGTTTCGCAATACCGGCCGTGTCGCGCGGAACTCGGTTTCAGAAGAGGTGATCGAGCTCTCGAAGGCACCCGATGCGCGGTTCGAAGACGTGCGGCATCTGGTGCTCGGAGCGAGGGTTCGCGAAGCTCTTGAAAGCGGAAATGTGGATGTAGGCATTATCTATCTGGGACAGGTGCAGGGGTTGATTCACGATATTCCATCATGTTCCGATCTGATCGGACGCATGGTTGTCGATGCGGAAGATCACATCCTGCAAAGACTGAACGGGATGTGCCGGCTCGCGTCAACTTAGCTCGACGAATGGGGCTGTCATCGGTTGAGCCGAGGGGGGGCAGTATGGCGCCAAATCATACTTGCTGGACCAAATTGCGCCTGAAATCAGACGGGGAGCAGCCGTGTGCCTCGCGAAAAATCCGGGCGAAGTGGCTTTGATCGGTAAAGCCAACACGCCAGGCGATTTCGCCAATCTGCAGATGGCTTGTATGCGAACTCATCAGCAGACTTTCTGCTGCGGAAATCCTCAGGCGCAACTGCTGACACGAAGCGTCGATGACCGCCTTGCGGCGAGCGGGCCGTTTCTGTGCATGGTCGCGACGGCGGTTGCAGGATGGCTGGTCGAACGCTCGGCAGCACTGCATGCTGATGAGTCTCGTGCACTCGAAAAGAAGGCAACCTCTGCCTTCTATCTCGATCAGATTGTGCCTGAGGCGTCCGGCATGATGGCCGCCGCTCTGGCGGACTGTTCGCATCTTTATGCCCTGTCAGCCGAGCAACTGGCCTGATCCGAACTGCCCGTCATCGATTGACGAACTATCGCAAATGCAAGGGAGCGAAGCGTATGAACTCGGCGAATATTCGGCCCTTCCGGATAGAGGTTCCAGAGTCCGATCTTGCTGACCTGTCGGAAAGACTGGCGCGAACGCGCTGGCCGGCGCTTCTTGCAGGGAGCAACTGGGCAACGGGGCTGGATGCGGAAACCCTGGAGCGAGTCCAGCAATACTGGCTTGCCCAATATGACTGGCGCAAGCAGGAAAGCTGGATCAATTCGTTCCCGCAATTTCAAGCCCGCGTCGATGACCTCGATCTCCATTTTTTCCATATCAAGTCGCGTGGCGGGCACGGGCGCCCGTTGCTGCTGCTGCACGGCTGGCCGGGCTCGCAAGTCGAGTTTCTCGGATTGGTCGATGCACTGACCGGCCAGAGCGAAACAGAGACGCCGGACGCCCCGCAATACGATCTGGTCATTCCTGCCATCCCGGGCTTTGGCTTCGGGGGAAAGCCTGAAGAACCGGGCTGGGGACCGCAACGCATCGCAGCGGCTTTCGCATCGCTGATGACCGATGTCCTGGGCTACGATGAATTCGACATTCAGGGGGGCGATTGGGGCACCATCATCGGGCGCCGGATCGCACTCAACCACCCGGATTGCGTGCGCTCATTGCATGTAAACATGCCTTATGCCTTTCCGCCTGAAGGGGCGGTGCCACCCGACTATTGGGAAACGTTCCGGCTTGCCGGTACCGGTTACCTGACGCTCCAGGCGACAAGGCCGGATTCGCTTGCCATCGGCAACGCCGATTCACCGATGGGCCTTGCCGGATGGATCCTCGAAAAGTTCTCGGCCTGGTCAGACTCCAGCGGCGGTTTGCTCGCGGCATTCGACATCGACACTCTGATCACCAACCTCATGTTTTACTGGCTGCCAAACAGCGCCGGCAGTGCAGCACGGATCTACCTCGAGATGGCGGCGGAAGGCTTTCCTCCTTTCGGAGGCGGCAAAGTCGAGGTGCCAACCGCAATCGCCGTGTTCGACAAGGAACCGTATCGCGCACCGCGCGAGTGGCTGGAGGGCATCTACAACGTCCGTCGCTGGACCGAGTTTGCCGAGGGAGGCCACTTTCCGGCATTAGAACAACCTCGCACGCTGCTGCATGACTTGCGCGCGTTTCACGCCATGCTGGAATCCTGAAGCCGCTGCTGCGCGAACAACTGCCCCGCCATAATCCATGAACCTTTCACATCTTAGTTCCTGATTGCTCAAGGAGGTCCCCAGATGCAGAGGCGAGCACTTCTCGTTCATGCTCATTCAGAGCCGGACTCATTCGTGACAGCGATGCGCGACCGCATCGCTGTCAGTCTCGCCGAAGCGGGATATGAGCTCCTGCATTCGGATCTTTACCAGATGAACTGGAACCCGGTGCTCTCACCGCAGGATTTCGGGACGCGTCGCGATGAGAGCCATCTCACTTACGCGCTCGAGCAGCGCCACAACTATGAAATGGGAACGCTGTCCTCCGACGTCCTTGAGGAAATCGAGAAGGTGAGGTCAGCCGATCTGGTCGTGTTCACGTTCCCGTTGTTCTGGTTCAACGTTCCAGCCATTCTGAAAGGCTGGATCGATCGCGTCTTCGTTTCGGGACTGTTTTACGGCGGCAAGGCGATTTACGGGCGCGCCGGTTTGGTCGGCAAACAGGCGACGGCTGCGTTCAGCCTTGGGGGCCGGGAATACATGTTCGGCCCGGAAGGGCTGCATGGTCCCCTGGTTGACGGATTTCTCCGATCGTTTTTCCAGGGAAGTCTGGGCTATGTCGGCTTTGAAGTTATTGAGCCCTTCGGAGCCTACCACGCGCCCTACCTTCCCCAGGAAGAGCGGCAAGCCTGCCTCGACCAGCTCGCCGGGCGCTTCCTGGCACTTGATACGCAACCGCGCATTCCCCTTCCGGATCTGACGCAATTCGGGGATCGCTTTGAAAAACTCGCCGCTGTGCGGGATATGCCAATCGATTGAGAAGGGCTGCTGCTGCTTCTCCAGCCAGTGGAAATTCACTCAAGGAAGAAGAATTCACGGTTGGCGAGAGCCGCACGGCCCATATTTTCAGGCAGTTGTTTGAATAGTTTTGGCCGCTTTTACGTGTGGCGGGAATCTATGTCCCTGTCGTGTTGGGATTAACCTTTTAGTTCGCCAATCCAGTATGCACTAAGGCGATCAAGTCCGGAGATTGTCCCCTCAACTAGGATCGTCTTACCAAGAAACGTGTCGAGATCCTCGTCGGTTTCGATGATCCATACCTCGCTTTGCAGGGTAGTCAGCATTGCCCCTCGCTGGCTCCAGCTCAATATTCCGACGACACGAATGCGAGCGCTGTTCACTTGATCCTCAGTTCACAATTTCCAACGGCGGAGAACATCCTGCACATACCTCGGTGTCTGGCCGTTGAGGGGGATACCGCCCGAGCGCTCGACTGCAGTTGGTCCTGCGTTGTACGCGGCGAGCGCTAAGTGGATCAGTCTGAACTTGTCAATCAACAGGCGCAGGTAATGGGCTGCCCCATCAATGTTCGCGAGCGGGTCGAGTCGATTGCGCACTCCCATATCCCGTGCTGTTCCGGGCATTAGCTGACCTAAACCGATGGCGCCCCTACTGCTCACGGCAAACGCATTATACCGGGATTCGGTCCAGACCAGCGCATCGAGCAGCCCATTAGGCAATGCATAACGGGCTTCGGCGGCCGTGATCGACCTGAGGTATGATGCGCGGCGAAAATCCGCAGTCTCTTGAAGCGACGAATCAGTTCGCTGAGGACTTTCGACGACAAACCGTCGATCCGCTCCAAGCGCACGCACGAATGGCTCGGCTTCCGCGATCCAAGGCTTGTGCGTTACCAGCGTGAAGCCCGTCAATTGGTCAATGGAGACGGCAGTATCAGCCTGCGCCCGACTGACAATCGGGGTCTGGCCAGCCGACGTGGTCGGCGTTGCTGACGCTACGGTAATTGCGATCAAAGTGATGGGAAGGTCGAAGGGCTGGGGGTGATTTCTCGCCATGTTCCGTTCCGAAACTGCCTGACTTGGCGTAGAACATATAAGGAACATGTTTAGCGTGAAAGCAGTTTGTGCCGGGCAGAGCGGAGGCTGCTGTCGAGCAGGCGCAGAGCTTGTGGAGCACACCAATGCCAGCAGATTTGACGTCCAACGATATTGAAGTCCGCGCACGCCGGCTGGTGGAGGCACTCGGCGGCAAGTGGACGGGGGCGCACGGCATGTGCCGATGTCCTGCCCATGCGGATCACACACCGTCTCTCAGTATCTCCGTAGGTCGACAGGCCGTTCTGCTGCACTGCTTTGCGGGTTGCGCCACCGTCGCGGTGATAGAGGCGCTCGCCCGTCAGGGTGTGAAGATGGCCGATCTGTTCGGCTCGGAGGTGGAACCGTGGCCGAGTCCCGCGACGGAGCCACGCAAGGCTGCGCCAGATCGCAACGCTGTCCGGCAGTGGAAGCAAGCGCATGGCATCGCAGGGAGCCCGGCTGCCGCCTACCTGGCAGGGCGCGGCATCGAAACTTGCTCGCCAGAACTGCGCTTCCACCCGCGCACCCCACTGGGGCCCCGCGGCGCGGTCCGCTTCCTGCCCGCCATGCTCGCTGCGGTCAGGACCGATCTCGGTGTCATCGCCATTCACCGCACATTCCTCGCGCCCGAAGGCAGCGGCAAGGCAGCTGTTGAAGGTGCAAAGCGTGCGCTCGGCAACCTCGGGACGGGCGCCGTGCGGCTGGGATGGCCATTTGAGGGCAAGTTGGGCCTTGCCGAAGGCGTGGAAACCGCGCTGTCGGCCGCGCAGCTCTTTTCGATGCCGTGCTGGGCTGCGCTTGGGAACGCGCGCTTCGGGACCGTGACGATCCCCGAAAGCGTGACGGACCTTTTCCTCTATGTCGATGCGGATGCTGGCGGGGAGATTGCCGAAGCGCGCGCACGGCGCCTTTATGCAGGCCGTCCGGTCAGATTGCACATTCGACGGCCGGAGTTGGCTGGCTCCGACTGGAATGACGTCCTGCGCGCAAAGCGACCGTCATCATGAGGCCGACCATTGAGAGGAGAGAAGGCGGCCGGGGCCCGTGAAGCCCTGACAGCATGCGGGCTTCGTCAGGAGGTCCCATGTCCGGTTCCAGTCTCGCCCTTGCTTTCGATTGTTCTGCCGAACCGCCGGTGCTGGCCGCTGCGCGTGCGGTTGCCGCGCGGCTGACGGCGGTTCAGCGCGTCGATCGCGGCGTTCTCAATGCCATCATGCGCGATGCCTTTGGCGGCAGCGATGCCAAAGGTCGCTGGTCCGTGCGCGAGGCGCACGCGGTTGTCGAGCTTGGCCAGGTGCTCTGGCTCCAGGGAAACGATCGGCTCAGCCCGAACGCAGACCCGATGGTGGTCAGCGGTCTTGTCGAGATCGCGAGCGGTCTGGTGCCAAGCCAGACTGTCAGGAGCGAGGAGCAGATCGAACTCCAGCAATTCGCCACGCCGCCGCGTCTTGCATGGCTCGCGGCGCGTGCCGCCGGCATTGCCGCCGGCGAATGCGTGCTGGAACCTTCTGCCGGCACGGGCATGCTGGCGGTCTGGGCGGCCAAGGCGGACGTCCGGCTGGTGCTCAACGAGATTTCGGCGCTGCGGCGCGAGTGCCTCGGGGCTCTGTTTCCGCAGGCAAGAATCACTGATCATGATGGTGAACTGATTGACGACCTGCTCGAACGCTCGATCGTACCTTCGGTCGTGCTGATGAACCCGCCCTATTCTCACGGGCTCGAACGCGGCCACGACGGACAGACCGCCGCCCGGCACGTCCGTTCGGCCTGGAAGCGCCTCGGTCACGGAGGCCGACTGGTCGCAATCCTGCCCGAATGGTTCGACTGCCACCGTTTCCTGCCGACATTGCACGGCCCGGCAACCTTGCGGGCCAATCTGGCCTTGGATCGCGCCTTCGTCCGCCAGGGCACATCGATCACGACGCGGTTTGTCGTGATCGACAAGGCCGATCGCACGGGAAAGCCGTTGATCGCGAGGACCTGTGACCTCGAGCGACTGGCCGAACTGGTGGCAGGCATCGGGCCTCGCCACAGCCATGGGACTGCGACCGCACCGGTGCTGCCTGCCCGACGGCTTCCGCTGTTGCCGTCGGGACGAAGTAAGTCCGTGGTCATGCCTCCACCCGCTGCGATCAAGGCCATGGGCGCGGTTGCCTGCGCGTTCGACGCACTGATCGAGCCCGCTCCGCTCGCCGAGCAGGTCGGGCACTATCTGCCCTATCGGCCGAGCCGTATCCGCATCGAGGGCGCGGCAGAGCATCCGACGCCACTCGTGGAATCTGTGGCAATGGGCTCGATCGCCGCGCCCGTCCCGGACCAGATCCCGGAACTGCCCGATGGACTGGTCAGCAAGGGCGTTCTGTCGCGCGCGCAGCTCGAAACCTTGATCTATGCCGCGAGCGCGCACGCGCGTGACCTGCCTGGGAAGTTCATTCGGGAAGACAGAGGCTGCACGCTCGTTCCCGATGCCAATGGCGCGTCCTACAGGATGGGCTACTTCCTTGGCGATGGGACCGGGGCGGGCAAGGGCCGCCAGGTCGCGAGCGTCATTCTCGACCGCTGGGTGAGGGGAGAGCGCAGGCACATCTGGGTGTCGAAGAACGAAGCTCTCCTTGAAGACGCGCGCCGCGACTGGGCAGCGCTCGGTGGCTTGCCCATCGACATTCAGCCGCTCGGCAGCTGGAAACTCGGAACGCCTGTGTCGATGGGCGAAGGCATTCTGTTCGTCACGTACCCCACGCTGCGATCGGGCCGCAACGACGCGACGCGGCTCGACCAGATCCTCGGCTGGGCAGGGGCCGACTTTTCGGGCGTCCTCATCTTCGACGAAGCGCACGCCATGGCCAATGCCGCGGGCGGCGAGGGCGCGCGCTGGCGTAGCAAGGGATCGGAGCAGGGTGTGACCGGCGTGCGGTTGCAGAACCTCCTGCCGCGCGCACGGGTGCTCTACGCGTCAGCCACCGGGGCGTCGGACGTCAACAACCTGGCCTATGCGACCCGGCTTGGCCTGTGGGGGCCGGAAACGGCTTTCGCCAATCGTGAAGCCTTCGTCGCCGACATTCGCGTAGGCGGGATCGCGGCCATGGAACTGGTGGCAAGAGACCTCAAGGCTCTCGGGCTCTACGCCGCGCGCGCCCTCTCCTTTGCCGGCGTCGAATATGAAATCCTCGAGCACGCCCTCACACCCGATCAGGTCGCGGTCTACGACGCCTACGCCGACGCCTGGGCGATCATCCACGCCAACCTTTCCGAGGCATTGGAAGCCACGCGGATCGTCGACAGCGAGACCGGCGGGACGCTCAACTCCGGGGCCAAGTCCGCAGCGCTGTCGATCTTTGAGGGGACCAAGCAGCGGTTAGGTCCGCCTGGCCAGACTGTATCCTTTGCTCGCGATGAGGGGCAGGCCGACCGCCGCGCTAACCCAAAAAGCTGGCGGTGGTCGGCCTGTCCCTCGCGTCGCGCAGCGACGCCCGGAACCCATC
>NZ_JAILYM010000030.1 GCF_020179425.1 Novosphingobium percolationis
TGCCGCCAGTGGAGGCGCTAGTGCTGGAGCGGCAGAAAGCGCTGGAGGAAGCGGTGAAAGTATCGATGCGCCGCTGGCAGGCAATATCTTCAAGGTCAACGTACGCCCTGGCGATCAGGTGGCCGAGGGCGATGTGGTGATCATTCTCGAAGCCATGAAGATGGAGACCGAGGTGCGTGCCAGCAGCTCCGGAACGGTGTCCAAAGTCAATGTCAGCGAGGGCGATAGCGTCGCCGTTGGCGATGCGCTGATCGAGCTTTAAGGGCACCGGTATGGAAAAACTAATCA
>NZ_JAILYM010000031.1 GCF_020179425.1 Novosphingobium percolationis
GCTGGCGCTGGCCAACAAGGAGACGCTGGTCGCGGCGGGCCGTCTGGTTACCGGGCTGGCAGCGCGGACCGGGGCCAGGATTCTCCCGGTTGATTCCGAACATTCGGCTGTTTTTCAATTGCTTGTCGGGGAGTCCCCGAAAACGGTTCAGTATGTGACCCTGACTGCATCGGGGGGGGCATTCCGGGATTGGCCGATCGAACGGCTACGCGATGCAAGCGTCGCCCAGGCCTCAAGCCATCCCAATTGGGCGATGGGGCAAAGGATCACCATCGACAGCGCAAG
>NZ_JAILYM010000032.1 GCF_020179425.1 Novosphingobium percolationis
GCCTCAAATATAGCGCGCCCAAATGGAGCGTGAACCTGGCCGGCTTCCGGCAGGAGTTCAAGAATTTCCAGCTCAACACCTTCAACGGCACCAGCTTCGTCGTCCAGAATATCAATGGCTGCGACAGTGCGCTGAGCGCGGCGCGGACCTGCGCGGCGGGGGATGTCGGGCCGGGCCTGATCAGCCAGGGTGTCGAACTGGAATGGTCGGTGACCCCGGCGCGCAATTTCCGCGTGGCGGGCGGCGCAACCTATGCCGAGGCGAAATTCGCCAACCGGCTGGTG
>NZ_JAILYM010000033.1 GCF_020179425.1 Novosphingobium percolationis
AGAGTGCATTTGTCCAACAGGCCCGCCCAGCTCAATCCGGAATGGAGCCTTGGTTATCAGGTCCGGCGCTGCCATCGGCGGTTCGATCGCCTGCTCAATGCGATGCTGGCGAAGCACGATCTAAAGATGGGCTTCTGGTATTACCTTCGTGTGCTGTGGATCCGCGACGGCGTCACCCAGAAATATCTGAGCGACATGACCAACGTCACAGAAAACACGACTGTGTCGATAATCAACAACATGATGCAGCACGGG
>NZ_JAILYM010000034.1 GCF_020179425.1 Novosphingobium percolationis
AGAGTGCATTTGTCCAACAGGCCCGCCCAGCTCAATCCGGAATGGAGCCTTGGTTATCAGGTCCGGCGCTGCCATCGGCGGTTCGATCGCCTGCTCAATGCGATGCTGGCGAAGCACGATCTAAAGACGGGCTTCTGGTATTACCTTCGTGTGCTGTGGATCCGCGACGGCGTCACCCAGAAATATCTGAGCGACATGACCAACGTCACAGAAAACACGACTGTGTCGATAATCAACAACATGATGCAGCACGGG
>NZ_JAILYM010000035.1 GCF_020179425.1 Novosphingobium percolationis
GGAGCAGTTTGTTGCTCGAAATAGCCGACAGTAGAGGCCGGCCCCTGCCCACCCTCGGATGAAGGAAGTAGATCGGCATTGATCACGTCAGCATGGTTGAGCGCCATGCCATGCGAATAGCCCCTGTGGCTCTGTTGCAAAAATCGTGAAGCTTGAGCATGCTTGGCGGAGATTGGACGGACGGAACGATGACGGATTTCAAGTGGCGCCATTTCCAGGGTGATGTGATCCTGTGGGCGGTGCGCTGGTATTGT
>NZ_JAILYM010000036.1 GCF_020179425.1 Novosphingobium percolationis
AACTAGGGTGGCCCTCGTGCCCTTACGTCGGTTGAATATATGGCAGTCACGACCATCAAGGCCGCCGAACGAACGCCGGAATCTCGCCCTCGACCCGGATGAGAAACCGCGGGACCGTCAAGTCATACCCAAGTTGAACAGTGCCGGCGGAACACGCAGGGAACGCGAGCTGGTAAGTATTTGATTTTGCTAGGCGTGGGTTTGGGGGCAAAACCGGATGTGCTAACAACATTTTGCCTGTAACTGGCCGTTT
>NZ_JAILYM010000037.1 GCF_020179425.1 Novosphingobium percolationis
AAACGGCCAGTTACAGGCAAAATGTTGTTAGCACATCCGGTTTTGCCCCCAAACCCACGCCTAGCAAAATCAAATACTTACCAGCTCGCGTTCCCTGCGTGTTCCGCCGGCACTGTTCAACTTGGGCTTGACTGGAGTACGGTAATACGCAATTATAGTTAGATAACTAAGGATATGGCCATGGAGAGAGGATTGCCGACAAAGGCGCTATGGGATCGCCTTCCCGAAATCGTTCGCTTCCGCGATCAACCGG
>NZ_JAILYM010000038.1 GCF_020179425.1 Novosphingobium percolationis
CTGTACCGCCCTAAAAACGTACCTATCGTGACCGAGGACAACGGAAAACCGCTACCTATTTGGGCAAACAGGGGAGGGGATGGTTGCTCAGTGCGCGCCCCTTCGCATGGGAAGCCCTTCCCTTGACCCAACTTGAACAGTGCTTTTGGAAAAGGCATTTTTGTTCAATGACATGCACGCACCGGCGCGAGTGTTACCACTACATTTTTGGGTTTGGTTGAGCTTGCAGAGGCTTAGGTTCGCGGCGGCAG
>NZ_JAILYM010000039.1 GCF_020179425.1 Novosphingobium percolationis
CCGCTCATCGAAATCGGCCCTGCATGACCCGAACCATCGGGCCTGTTGAATGTCGAAACCAGCGTGCATTCCTTCTTGGCAACCGCCCCAGCCGCGTGGGTCGGTTGACTTGTTAATGGATTATGACCCAACTTGAACAGTGCTTTTGGAAAAGGCATTTTTGTTCAATGACATGCACGCACCGGCGCGAGTGTTACCACTACATTTTTGGGTTTGGTTGAGCTTGCAGAGGCTTAGGTTCGCGGCGGCA